>OZ223306.1:1897500-4297500 GCA_965140735.1 uncultured Fusibacter sp.
AGCTCTGTCACTTCACTTAATCGGTTTATGATGTATTCCTTATTTAGATACCTTAGCTTTATATCCGCAACATAGTCAGCTTGAATTTCATCTATTCCAAAAGCTTTCATAAGATTGCCCACAACTTCTTTATCTCGTTCTGTTTCTCTAATAATTTTGATCGCCAGATCTATGTCTAATAGGACTTCTTTTAAACCATACAGCAAATGAAGTTTATCTGTTAACTTTTTAATGTCATATCTAACGCTACGTCTAATACATTCTCTCCTGAAAATCAACCATTCATGTAAAATGGATTTAATGCCAAGCACTTTTGGTCTTCCATTAATCAACATATTAAAGTTACATGAAAAACTATCTTCTAGAGGCGTATACTTAAAAAGCTTCGCAATGAGTTTTTCTGGATCTGTACCACGCTTTAAGTCTATGGCAATTTTCAAACCTTTTAAATCAGTCTCGTCTCTAACATCACTAACTTCTTTTATTCGATTTATTTTTACAAGTTCAATAATTTTATCAATGATTTGTTCTATAGTTGTTGTATAAGGTATTTCTGATATTTCAATCATATTATTTTGCTTTATATATTCAGCTTTCCCTCTAATCTTGAAACTGCCTTGTCCAGTATCATATATCTTCTGCATTTCTTCTGGGACATACACCAATTCTCCTCCTGTGGGAAAATCTGGTGCAGGCATTAGAGAAAGCAAATCAACGTTTGGATTCTTAATGTAGGCTATCGTTGCCTGACAAAGTTCTTTCAAGTTAAAACTCGCGAAATTACTCGCCATTCCCACTGCGATGCCTTTATTGGGATTTGATAAAATGTTCGGGAAAGTTATTGGTAAAAGAGATGGTTCTTTCATGGAGCCATCGTAATTATCTACAAAATCAACATTGTCCTTATCGATCTCAAAAAAGATTTCCTCACATACCTCTGCTAGTTTTACTTCAGTATATCTTGGTGCTGCATATTTCATATCTCTAGAAGTCACCTTACCAAAATTACCTTTTGAATCGATATAAGGCAATAGGAGAGACTCGTTTGCATGAGCAAGCCTTACAAGTGTTGCATAGATGGCTTGATCTCCATGTGGATTGAGTTTCATTGTTTGACCTACAACATTGGCTGACTTTGTCCTCTGCCCTTTGAGTAATTTCATCTTATACATCGTATAGAGAATTTTTCTATGTGAAGGTTTGAAGCCATCAATTTCGGGAATTGCCCTTGAAACGATTACACTCATAGCATATGGCATATAATTTTGTTCAAGTGTATCTGTAATTTTTTGATCTAATATTAAATCGCTATCCATCATGACACTCCTATTTTGAATTAACTTAAGTCAAGCATTTCCAAATAATGCTCACCATTCTCTTCTATAAATTCTTTTCTACCATCTAAATCATCTCCCAAGAGAACTTCAAACATTTTTTGTATTTCAAAGAAATTTTCTTCTGATGAAATTCTGATAAGTTTTCTTGTATCTGGACACATGGTTGTCTGCCACATCATATCTGGATTGTTTTCGCCGAGTCCTTTTGATCTTTGTATTGTAAATTTCTTATTGAGATCTTTAATAAGCTCATTTTTTTCTCTTTCACTATAGGCAAACAGAGTGTTGCCATCAGAAGTATTAATTTCGAATAAAGGAGATTCTGCAATATAGACATTGCCTTTATCAATTAAGGTTGGAATTAATCTATAAATCATAGTGAGTACTAGAGTTCTTATCTGGAATCCATCCACATCGGCATCTGTACATATGATAATTTTATCCCATTTTAAATTTTCATAATTGAAAGTATCTAATTCCTTATTATGGCGTGTTTTAATTTCAACACCACAACCTAATACTTTTATAAGGTCTGTAATGATCTCAGATTTAAATATTTTATCATAATCTGCTTTAAGACAATTTAAGATTTTCCCTCTAATAGGCATTAATGCTTGAAAATCACTATCCCTTGCCATTTTACATGCACCAAGGGCAGAATCCCCTTCCAAAATATAGAGTTCACGAATATCTGTATTTTTAGTTCTACAGTTTACAAATTTCTTCACACGGTTAGTAAAATCCATTTTTGCACTTAATGTTTTCTTGAGATTTAACCTCGTGTTTTCAGCTTTTTCACGTGATCTTTTATTGATTAAAATCTGATCAACGACTTTTAACGCTTCTTCTTTATGTTCTATAAAATAAATCTCTAGATTTTTCTTAATCACATCGGTCATAAATTCTTGAATAAATTTATTTGTGATCGCCTTTTTAGTTTGGTTCTCATAGCTCGTTATTGTAGAAAAAGAGTTCGTCACCAAAATTAAACTATCCTGAATATCAATAAAGGATATTTTCTTTTCGTTTTTATTGTATTTATTTTCAGTTTTCATAAACTTGTCAATCTCATAGGTAAAAGCATTTTTAACTGCTTTATCAGGTGACCCACCATGTTCTAAATAGCTAGAATTATGAAAGTATTCCAATAAGTTGACTTCATTATTAAAAGCAAACGCAACTTGAGTTTTAACTTTATAGTCTGGCATATCCTCTCTATCTCTACCGGACCCTTGCTCTTCAAAATAATAAACTTCAGAAATTGATTTTGTCTCTCCAATCTCATCTATATAATCTTTGATACCATTTTCATATACATACTCAAAATAAAGATTATTTTCCTCATCATGAAGTATAAACTTAACGCCTGGATTTACAATGGATTGTTTTTTTAAAACACTCTGGAAAAACTCAATGTCTATATTTATTTCTTTAAATACATCTAAATCTGGCCTCCACTTAATTTGAGATCCAGTTTTCCTATATTTTTTTTCTTCTTTAACAAACCCATCTTTAGCAATCTTACCTTTTCTAAAATTAAGTCTGTACTCAAATCCATCTCTATGAATTATGACATCCATATATTCAGAACTATACTGTGTGGCACATAACCCCAATCCATTTAGTCCTAAACTATATTCATAAACATCAGAATCATTATTGTTGTATTTACCACCAGCATATAACTCAGTAAAAATGAGCTCCCAGTTAAATTTCTTTTCATTTTGATTGTAATCAACAGGAATACCTCTGGCATTATCTATAACTGAAATGGATAGATCCTTATGTCTAATCACTTTAATTTCATTTCCAAAGCCTTGTCTTGCTTCATCGATAGAATTAGAGAGTATCTCGAAAAATGAGTGCTGACATCCCTCTAATCCATCTGAACCAAATATGACTGAAGGTCTTTTTCTTACACGATCTGCGCCCTTAAGAGCAACGATACTTTCATTTGTATATTTTTGTTGACTCATTCCACACCTCTTAATCTAGATTATGCATGTTACTTTTTCTCCAATCCTAATCATATCAAATGACTACAAGGTATTGCAAGTGTTTTATTCAGAACATACATTCGAATTTTATAACATCTGTTCATTTATACTTTTAATCAAAAGTATAAGTAAAAATCTGTTTTTTTATAATATAAAAAATCTTCACAATCACAAAACCTCAATAAAGTTCTGTGTGTAAAGATTTCTTAACTTAACTGATCTATACTGACTTTTTCATTTAAAAATCCATCATCTTTTCGATTTCAAGTTCTATATGTCTTCTTAAATCAAAGAACGACTCACCTACTTTAATCAAAGGTCTCGCAGGATCATCTTTATATGTCATAATAACTTCGCCTTCTTGTCCATTGTTTAAACGCACCTTATGCCCAATATAAAAATGTGAGATATTTGATAAAAACGTTTTAGACATTGAAAAATCCAACGAGCTGTAGCATTTCTCTAAAATAAAACTAGCAACTTCAAAAGGATGCATTGCCGGTTTATAGACCCGATCTGCCGTCATTGCGCAGTAGACATCGGCAACTGATACAATTTTTGCGATATAGCTCATTTGATTGCCCGTTATACCATTTGGATATCCAGTGCCGTCAACTCTTTCATGATGTTGTAAAACACCCAACATGACATCATAATTTATGTTTGGAATATCTTTAATTAAAATATAACCTAACGTTGCATGAGTCTTAATGACTTTAAATTCCTCAAAGTTTAAAGGTCCAGGCTTATTCAAAATATTATCTGGGATATTACATTTTCCAATATCATGTAATAAACCAGCTAAAGCAGCATCTTTAATCCCCTTAACATCTAATTTGCACCATTTCGCAAGTAAACCCGAAATCATAGAAACTCTCACAGAATGATCAAATGTATAATCATCATACGTATGAATCTGCCACATTTTTTGAGTAAATGACTCATCGTTCAGAATTGCTTCATACATGGGTTCTAATGTCTCCTGAATTTCTTCATAAACAGGCACACGTCCCAGTTTAAATTCATTATAAATCCCTTTGAACTTATGAACTGTATTTTGATATTTTTCTTCAACATCTGAAGGTCCATCTAATCGATTATAAGCTGCTGTTTGAGTAGATGCACTTTCAAAATCTGTTTGTGTATCAGCGCTTCTAATACTAACAAATTCAATTTGTTTTCGTTTAAGATACTGAATATGAACATCACTAAGAAGAGAGTGTGCTCCTATAAGTACAACTCCATTATCATCATAGACATCTTCTAATAATTCCATGCCAGCCTCAAGTTGCATAACATCTACTTTTGTCATTTAACCACCCGTTAATTGATTTCTAGTGCCCCACTTGTATTATAAACGTTCGTAGCAAAAAAAACCAGTCATTTTTTGACAAATTACTATGCGAGGACCTTCAAACACTCGCTTTAGTGTTTATTATCAGAATTTAGAGAATCTAAAAATTGTACTCGATCTGCTACAATTTCTGTCATATAAACAATATCACCATCTTCTTTTTCAAATCTACTTGTGCTCACTTTTCCAGTTATACTTACTAAAGCACCTTTATCCAAATACTTGCAACAATTTTCTGCATTTTTTCCCCAGACTGTAATTCTTGGAAAATCAGCCGTAGGTTTACCTTCGCTTCTCTTTTCGTCTTTTTGAGAACTGCCGAGATAGCGTTCTACTGCCAAATTGAATTTAGTGCAAAACCGCTCTTCACCAATCAATTTCAATTCTGGAACCTGTGTAATTCGTCCAACCAAACTTACATTGTTCATAATAACCTCCTTGAGTATTCCATAATATGGTATTAAGTTTATTTTACCATTTTTTTACATTTTGTCAAACTTTATTTTGCTTGTTTTTTGATTAATTTCGGTTATAATTGTAATGTCTTTCGTATGCCGAAATTTGGAGGTAATTATGCTTTTTTCAAAGAGATCTTTTAGAGTAAAACCCAAGAATCCTAATTTGGAGATTAATATTTATAATGGCATTTTTTATGCAATTGCAATCAATCTAGTCAATCCCTATTTTGCTAAATTTGCAGAAAGATTAGGTGCTAGTGATTATGAACTTGCTTTTCTAAATTCATGGCCTGCTTTTGTCAGCATTTTTGCTTTAATTCCTGGGGCGCTTATAATTGAAGTGCTTGGGAATAAAAAGAAATCTACAGCATTAATAATGTTTGCTCATAAATTATTTTACTTAAGCCTAGCCACCGTTCCCTTTATAAATCACATTTCAAAACCTTGGCTCTTTGTTTTTTTAGTAGGTTTAATGAATTTTCCAGGCTCGGTCTACCTTATGGGCTATCAAACCTGTATTGGTGATTTGTTTTCTCCACGAGAGAGAAGCCATGCCATGGGCCTTAGAAATAGATATTCAGATCTTTTTCGATTAGTGATCACGTTAATTGCTGGACAGCTGCTCTCAAGAATTTCACAAAATAATCAAGAAGTCATTCTCTTATATCAAATTTTCTTTTTAATTGCTTTTCTATTTGGTGTTTTAGAAGTCATCAGTTTTAATAAATTCAAACTAATTGCTGATCACAACATCCAGAAGCGTTCTTTTAAAGATTCATTTAGAGAGGCATTTATTTTCGTGCGCGGCAATCGTGAGTTCAAAATTTTCTTAGCCTGTTCCTTGACCTTTTATTTTGGATGGCAGATGGGATGGCCCCTTTTTAATATCTATTTAATCAAAACCTTAGGTGCAAACGAAGCTTGGTTAAGTGCGATTTCAATTGCCTCTGGCTTGTCATCTATTCTAACTTCAACACTTTGGGCAAAGTTTGCAGATAAATACGGCAACACATTAACGATTGTCATTGCCACATTTGGCATGAGTATTACACCTATTTTATATGCGCTGAGCAATTCACTTTGGATGTTGGTTGTATTTAATGTCATTATCGGTGTCTCTATTGCTGGGACTATACTGGTTCTCTTCAATATGCTTCTTGAAGTTACACCAAATCAAAACCGAACTACAATCATTTCCATCTACAATACGCTTATAGCTGTCTCTGCCACAATTGCACCCATCATTGGTGTTGCAATTAAGGATGTGACCAATATAAAAACAGCCCTAATCATCGTTGGATGCTTCAGGCTGCTTGGTAGTTTTACTTTCTATCTTAGAAAAAAATTAGCATAAAGATAATCTATTCAGATTCAATTTTATCCTGCAACTCTATCGTTGTTTCAAGATACGCCAAAAGGAGTTTAAGGGCGTTTAGAAAAGTATCCACAAGTACAATGTCATGATCACCATTTCGTATGGATAATTCTAAGTCATAACAAACTGTTTCAAGCCTTTTATCACCTATATTGCCTGCTAACCCCTTTATGTTATGAGCGCTGTTCCTAATGTCCTGCCAATTGTTAGCTTCTAAGTCTTCTGTTATTTGAGCGGGCAATGAGTTGTATTTGTAATAAAACTTGGTACAAATTCTCTCATATAGTTTTTCATTGCCTTCAAGTTTTCTTAAGGCTTCTTTGACATCAATTACATGTTTCATTTCATCAAGTTGCTCCAATACAATGGTATGGCTGAAAAACTGTGCCACTCTCTTTTTGATTGAAGCAATACTAACTGGCTTTTTAAGAAGATCTAATACCCCATTTTCAAGTACATAGTGGACATCATCATCATTACTGTAACCTGTAGTGACAATAACCTTCACATTTTTATCGATCTTTTTGAGCGCTTCAAATGTTTCTCTACCGCTCATTTCAGGCATCACCATATCCAGTATAATCAACTCAATCTGTTCTTGATTCTGTTCATAAAGCGTCATACCATCAAAGGCATTACTCGCCTCAAAGATAAGATAACCTTGGTCCGATAATACATTTACGAACAGCATTCTCACAATTTCCTCATCGTCTATGATTAAGATCCCATTTTTATGATTTTTATCTGGTAATTTCTCATTCAAAATCTGCTTCTTTGAGGTCTCTTCAAGACTTTTAAAAGTCAGCGTAAATTCTGTATGTCCTTTTTTACTTGTAAAGTCAATTTGGCCATTCATTTCTTTTACGATGGATTTTACTGTGGTCAATCCCATTCCAGATTTGCTTGTATCCGTTTTAGTCGTAAAGAAGGGTTCAAATATCCTTTCCTTTAAGGCCTCAGGAATACCGATACCATTATCAATAATCTTGATTTGAACTAAATGTGCCTCAAAATCGTGTTCAATCAAAACCTTAATCATAGGATTTTCAATAGTTTTAGTAGCATCAATGGCATTTAATAATAAACTTACAATCATATTGAAGAACATATCTTCATTTCCCATCACAAGGATATGATCATCTGGAAAATCGGTAACGAGCTTCGTGTTCATATCATACATATGATTTATAAATTTAATTGCATTATCAACCGATTTTATAAGAGTCATGATAGACTGTGTTGCAATTTGAGAATTACTCATCATAAGTAAATGATCCGTTGTTTCTTGAAGCGTAAGCGCTGTTTTACTTATAATTTCAATGTACTCTCTAACTGTTTTAGGAAGCGTTTTAAAATCATTAATCAGATTTAAATATCCTACAATGCCCATCAATTTATTATTATAATCAAGGGCAATACCTTTTGAAACTTGATCATATACTTGTATTTTATCTAGAGAGGTCTGTTTATCTCTGATGAATTTTTCTTGTGTGATATCTCTGATGATTTCTACAACTCCCACAATTCTATTTTGATCATCAAAAACAGGATGAGTCTTTTGTTCATACCACTGGTGATCTTGGTAATACTCCTTTGAAAGAGGTTTATGCTCTTCTAGAGTTTTCTGAACAATACATTTTTCGCATTCATCGCCACTTGGACTGAAAACAGTTTCACAAGGTTTTCCAATTATTTTCTTATCATCACCAGCTATTCTTTTATACTTTGTATGATTCAGCGTTACAATTTCACGTTTTGTATTATAATATGTGATTTGATCACTAATACTACTAATTAGAGTGTCTTTTTCTCGCTCAGACTGCCTAATCCGTTCCATAATACTGTTAACAACAGAAACATCCTGAACAGTTCCTTCATAGTAATTTCGATCATTTTTTATGCTTTTAATTAAGATTATTTGAACATGTTTAATATGTCCATGAGCTGTTTTCACTTTAAACTCTAAAGTATAATATCCAGTATGTTTTTTTATAACATCGATTATTGTTAGAATGCGTTCAACATCATCTGGCTCTATCATCTCAACCAGTGTTTCAAAATTAAATGAAGTGGGCTCTTTAATCTCAAAGATATTATAAATAACCTCCGAAGCAAATAGGTTATCAAAATCATCGTAAAATTCATAATGCCCAAGCTTTGCCAATTTCTCTGCATTTAAAAGTTTTGAAGTTTGCTCTAGTAACTGAGCTTGCATAATCGTTCTCTCGGAAATATCTATAATGATGATAATCGTTCCTGTAAATCTTCCTTCTTCATCGTGCATTGGAGATGCGTAGAGCATCAACCACTGATTAAAATTATATTCATTCCCTTTGATTATCGCATTTATTGTATGGCCATTTTGTATCGTTTGAAGCAGATCATGAATAGAGCCCCCTCTTTCCGTTTCGTATTTTTCAACGATGAGTTGACTAATCTTATCAAATGTCATTTCAAAATCTTCATGTACTTTTAATAGTTTCGTTGCTTCCTCATTAATAACTTCTAATCGACCATTTCTCTTTGTAACAATAATCCCTGTCGGAGATTGATCAATAATCCCTTCGAGTAATTTTTTAGAATCTTCCAGTCGTCTTGCTGCAATCATTTTTTCAGTTATATCCACCGTATTGCCAATTATATAGAGAGGTGTCTGGTTTGGACTATAGTAAGTTTTGCCGAATAGTTGAATATATCTGATACTTGTTGCATTTGTAATTCTAAAAATAACATCAAGCGACTCTGCTGCCCAAATAGATCTTGTAAATTTAATTTCAAAATAATTACGATCACTTGGATGTACAATTTCCATAAACTGCTCAAATGTAATTTCGTTGCCTACATCTTTAATTCTGAACATTTCATCAAACGTTTCTGAAACATCAAAAACACTTCGCGATACATCATAACGCCAATGTGCCATATGTGAAATTTTTTCAGATTCTGTCAATATATATTTACTTTCATCTAACTTCAATGCCATAGTCTTAATTTCTGAAATATTTCTATTGATCAATAGAATAGATGCACCTTCTTCATCTTCTAAATAACGACCTCTTGCTCTCATCCACTCCCATTCATTGCCATTTTGATAACGGTATTCAAACTGCACTTCATTCTTCTTTTCAGAAGTTAGTATATCAATGGACTCATAGACAACTGAACGATCATCTTCATATATATTGTTAATCCATTGCAAATAGCTTATTTCAACTCCAATAAAACCCTTTTCCATATCAAATTGCTTGTAAAAATTAACATTCATACTTGGCAGTTTAATTTCAAAAATACCATCCTGAATAGCGTCAAAGAGCTGAGTAAATTTAATCTGCGAATCCGCAAATTTACGTTTATAGATACGTTTTTCGGAGACGTCTCGACTGATTAGAATTAATTTCTCAGAATCTTCAATTTCAATATGTTTGCCTATAATTTCAACTGGAATTTCAGTTCCAGATTTATGGATATAAATACGATCAAATTTGTGCGATTTATGGGTACGTGTCACTTCCCAGTTGGTTTTTACCATATCTATTGTTAATGCTTTTGTAATTTCAATGATATTCTTGCTCAATAGCTCTCGATCTTCAAAACCTAATACGCGACAAATCGAATCATTTGTGTACTCAATTTTACCTTCAAAGTTGATAATAATGATACCTTCTCTAATATGATTTAATATGTTTTTACCAACAAGTTCCGGACTATAATGAATTGCACTGAGATCAACATAACTTAGGACAAGTCCAGTTACATTGTGTTGATCACTTATGATATAATCTTCAACAATAAATTGTTGTCCTGCTTTAAATTTGATACGTTCTGCTGCAAATAACTCTGGTTGTTCTAGTATACTCTTAATGAAGATTTGGGCTTCTAGATCCAATAAATCATAAAACGAATGCCATTTTTTAATGGATTTTCCAAATTTCATCTCCAAATTTTCGTTGTATACTAGATCATCATTGATTAGGTCCACAATAATATAATTAGATTGTCTAATGTTTTCATTATTCCGATAAATAATATTAAAAGCTTGACTCTTAAGTCGCTCATAATAGAGTTCTGTTAAGTCATACAAAGTTGTGCAGATATGATTATTGTGTTGATAATGGATTATTTTTTCTTCTATTTGGAAAAATTTCTTTTCACTATGTTTATTGATTAAAGTCTCTGTTTTCACAACTGTCTTTGTTTCGCTATTCATCAGTTCTTGTTCAAGTTCTGTATGCCACTTTGGTACTATTTCATCAGAAAATAACGTATAGAAAGGTTTTCCTTCAGCAGCCTTCGCTCTTCTTTCAAAAAAAAGTTCTGCCTTTTTGTTCATATATACAATTCTACCAAATAGCTCCCGGACAACGACAGCATAAGGTGCTGTCTCCCATAGCTCTTGAAAACTCTGATGTTGAAGTCTTAAATCCGTTTTAATCATAGCCTGTTCACTAATATCTTTAACGTACATCACAACAAATTTAGTGCCATAATCTAGAATTCTAACTCTAATATTCAGTTTAACATTGTTATAATCTTTGATTTCGAATGCATTCTCACCTCTTTTAACAGAGCTGATAATATCCTCTAAATTTACAAAGTGTTGATTGGCTATGATCAGTTCATCGAAGAGAGCATTATAGCTCACTATATCCAAGTCATCTTTTTTTATAACTGCCACTGCCTCATCAACATGATTTAAAATTTCTGAATGTGCTAAATCTTGTGTTTCCATGAAACTATTTACGATCGCTTTCACACTCATCTTACTTTTAGAAAAATAGAATAATGCATAAAATAAAATTGACATCACATATAGCTGATTTAATAAAAGCAGAGAAGTATCTCTGCTCACCAGTATCTTGATGTCGAAAATTAACATCAAAAATAAAAGCAAGTAGATAAAATAATATCTATCACCTCTATTTTTAACATTATTCTTAATAAGTTTATAAAAACTTACAATTTCTAATATTATTTTTACGATAACTAAGATATAAACCACAGTTACCCCCTATTGTATTATAAATCTAATGTTTTAGATATAAACAGTGTCAAATCGTTCAGCAAATTCAAAATTTCTGCTTTTTTCTTGTCTTTAATCACCTGAACAATAGGTCTAGTCTGTGCATCTTTATTTTCCTTAATTACAATCCCTTGTTCACCGTTTGAAAGTTCAACAATAGTACCTACAGGATATATATTGACCACCTTGATAAGATGATAATAAATTTCTCTATCTAATTGATACACAGCCTCTGTTCTTAAAATCTCAAGCGCCATATCAACACTCAGTTTCTCCCGATATGAACGATTAGAGACTAAGGCATTAAATATATCACACATCGTCACAATCCGTACATGAACAGGTATCCTTTCAGCATCTAACATCATAGGATACCCATTTCCATCTAATTTTTCATGATGAAGCAAAACAATTTGACGTGAAATCGGTGAAATTTCCAGTGAATCTTTTAGCAATTCATACCCCAGTTTTGCGTGATCCTTGACCTGTTCTAATTCAGAATCAGTTAGTGGTTCTCTTTTATTAAGAACCTCATTTGGTATTTTCATCTTACCAACATCATGAAGCATTGCACCTATTCCAACCTTTTGAATATATTGTCCATTAAGCCCTAGACTCTTTGCAACAAGCATAGACAAAATAGCAACTTCTGCAGAATGATTATAAGTGTACATATCAGAACCCATAAGTTCAGTCATGACATATAATGTATCCCTATTTTGAAAAATCATATCCATCATTTCATCTATTATATCTTTTATAGAATTAACACCTTTAGGCGATAAAGAAACATCTTTACGCTCTGTAACTTCTTTAAAAACACTCTTTACTGCAGTTATTGATTTGACTTTTATATCATCGGATATTACATTTTCAAACTCTAATCCTTCTGATAGCTCGTCATTTATATAAACACAATGAATGCTGGATTGCTTCAACCTTTCTATATAATTAAATGTTAAATTTACCCCTCGTGCTAGTAAAAGTTGACATTTATCATCATAAACAGCTTTTCCTAATATGTCTCCTGGTTCAACACGTTCTATACTTTTTAGCCTCACTTAAAACCTCCACTAGATTAATGCATTAAAGAGGATATATCATCCTAGTCATTCCAAACCCATTATCGCATAAACAAAAAATTAACCCACTCTAAAATTTGAGTTCCTATAAAATGCAAAATTATTGCAGATACACCTATATAGGGCCCAAAAGGAATTCTCAACGATCCCTCTAATTTGTTACCCATTATTCTTAAAATTATAAGATGAATTAACGCCAAATAAAACGGTAAAAGTAACGATAGTACTAAGAGATCTTTTGGTATAAAAAAACCAATTCCCAATATAAGTAAAACATCCCCAAAGCCAAAAGCTTCTTCTTTATAATACCATCTCGCCAATATATATAAAACATAATATCCAAAAAAAACTAAAACTGAATTGAAAAGATGAGCTAATATATTCTCGTTAAAGAGGATATATATAGCACTAGTCAGGACCATAGCCCCATATATGTAGATTGGAATAATATCTTGAGTCCAATAATCTATGAATATTTCAACTATGATCATACTGCCAAAAATAATAGAAATTAAAAGCATTTTTTCATTTACAGAGAAAAAAAGCGCACCACACCAATAGCACAAAATAGCACCTATAACCAGACCTTTAGCACCCTTTTTATGCACATAAAGACTTATAACATGAGGTATTACAAATGTCATAACAAGCATGAGTATTCTATTCACAATTATCATACAGCACTTCCTTTATCTTTCTAGTAGAAGTTAAAAATAAGCTAAGAAATTAATCTTAGCTTATTTTCTATTTTAAATCATCATATAAATACATTATATACGCAAATTCATCTCTGAAGATCGGCCTTGACAAACTTTCCGACCCTCTTGATCGCTTGTACTTATCACGTAACATCTTATTGGCTACGTCTTCCCATTTAAAGTCATCCATCAGTATGGAAGACATGATCTCCTCTACTTCTTTATAACTCACCGTTTCATCTGGATTGAATTTGCCATCTGCATCTAATTTCATATAAGCTCTTCCAATCACGTAGTTCATATATTTCATATCATCTGGATTTATAAGATCATCCTTTATGCTATAATTCCAAGCAATTGTATCTTCCTCTCCATTTGAATAAACATTATAAAGCATCTTAGCCATTTCTATTCTTGTGATAAAATTAGTCGGTCTAAACAAATCTTTATCTTCAAGATAACCTCTTCTCTTAAGTGCGTTAATCTCATCTCTAGCCCAATTGAATCTCATATCCGTAAATGCACTGTTTTCAGGATCAATCATGACCATGTACTCCCCACCTGTGAAAAAGCCATCGGGTATTTCCGTATAGATCTCTTCCTCAGTAAAGTGTGTTATCTGATAAAACCATTTGTTGTTCATTAATTTGTAAATTCCAGCATTTTCAGAACCATTAAATTTAAAGACAAGTTTGAGCGGTTTATTGAGTTCCATGCCCCCTTTGACATTGTCAACTTTTACAACATACTTTGGACTCACGGTTTCAAATTGGATATAATTTGAATTAACGTTTTTGTCTTTATAGAGGCTGAGATAAGTGGGACTATAAACTGCAGCATCTGGAATTTCAATCCTAACAAGGGTTTTATTGCTTACTAATTCTTCACCACTGTTGTAATCCACAAATGTATCTTTGAATTCTAATCTACTGCTGTTAGTCGTGACGAGTTCTGAGGTTCGATTTCTTATGGCTGCATCTAGCTTTGTATTTTGGAAGGCATCCGTGTAAGCTTCAAAAAAGGCTTGATTGAAACCAGATCTAAAGCTCTCACCATATTCAGTCATCTCCCCATCAAGCGCATAACGTATATTCAATGACCTCTCGTTTACAAATTCAGTCAAAGCTCTTTCCCAATTTGTAAATCTATTTTGATAGTAGTCTCTCATGGCTGCAGCTTTACCTTCTACAGTTCCCGCTTTAATCCCATTGCCATATCCGTTGCTGATGGGAACAGACTTTTTCGATAAGTTGGCACTTCTATAAGCAGAATTGTAGGCAATTTCATAATAATCCTGATAGGCCTTAATAAAATTCAACTTGTAAAAGAGGTCTTCATTGGATAAATTATACTTTTCTATAATGGCCGTTTCACTGGGCATGCTCTGATAATAACCTATGTCAATACCAGCTTCTTGATGTGCTCTGCCATCCAGAGTCCCATCATATGTTCCAAAAGTTTGACCATAACTTAGGCCTTCTTGTACATTCATTTCCTCGGGAGTCAATGGTGTGGCGCTGTCTTCAGCGAAGGAGCATCCTACGGTTAGAATTATACCTATGAAAATTGCTATCATTTTTTTTGAAAATAACGAGTGCATAGTACCTCCCTATTGTATTGGATAAGTGACTTGTAATTGATCAAATAGATATCGGCCTTTGAGTTTATGTTCATAGCCGGTACCTTCCACATAAATTCTCTGGATAATGCACGGATAGGTGATTTCTTTAGGAAGTGTCGCTTCGACTTCTTCCCACTGCGTCCAATCCACGCCTCTCGTCAGCTCCAGACGATAATCTCTACCTGCTGAATCCAAAATTTCAAGTCCGATGTTGTGGTCAGAAGGCTCATAGGCATATACCCACATGCTAATGGTATCCGCTTGCTTTTGCAGCATAACTGGTTCAGCATCGAAAACGACATTAGCTTCATTGAACATCCTCTCATTTACAAAATCAAATTCCAGATAAGCTGAATAATTACTTTCTTTCCTTGTTTCGCTTCTACCTACAGCGCCATATATTTTATCGCTGTTCCCCACGAAGAAAGTGTTGCCTTTTTCAAAGCCATAAAGAAGTGTTTTAGGTTTGTAATCGGGATCTTCTTCAGTAGGATCAATATTCTGTTGATCTTGATTTGGCAATATAAAACCATCAAAAGGCATGAACGGATCTACACTAGCGGCTTTATAATTATCTTGTAATGTCACTTCTGAGTTTTCATACTTTGAAAATGGCGTAATTTGATTGAACTCATTAAACTCTAGATTCAGTTTACCTTTTATTGTACCATCTTCATTGCCACTAAAGGATGCATTACTGATTTTGATAAATTTTTTATTATTCTCTATGGACTTCATAAATTTCTTGACTTCATTGTAATTTGAACTAAATGAAATACTCGCTGTTATCTTTTGTCTATATTCATCCTGATTTCCTTCAGGCACAAAATCTAAACTCAAGAGTTCGAGAGATGCACGCTTTGCATAATTGACGAGAATCATCATAGCTTCTTCTTGATCGATTTTATCGTAGTAAAGATTACTTTCAGCTGTGATTTCCTCATCTAAATTGGAAATATCCACATCAAGTCGTTTATCTATTGAGAGTTTAGCTAGCATAATTTGCTTCTGATCATTTAGCTCTAAGAGTGTCTCCTTTTCAGTTTTTAGGTTATTCTCTAGAATTCTAAAGGAAAAGTAGTAGTATGAAAATAGTACTATGACAATTCCAAGAAGCATCAGCATTTTTTTTTCTCTTTTACTCAGCTTCATCCATACCCTCCCATTTTATATTGCATTTAACTGTAAAAGAGGTCACAAGATCTTCTTTTGTAACAGTCGGGATCAATACTTCATTAAACATACCTGTCATTCTGAGATTGTAAGCGTACTGTGCAATCGTCTCAAAGGACTCACTATAACCTTCAATACTGAGTTCACCATTACTCAATGTCATTTTAGTTAAAAATAATTTGTTTGGGATTTGATCATTAATCAAATCTAATAAATAAGCAGCCACTTTAAACTCTGAGTTAATTTGAGCCTTTGACTTTAACAACTGATCTCTTATTGATAAATAACGATCCACGGTATTCTGTTTTTGAATAATCTCTTCAATTTTCTTTAGATTATTAGGCTCTTTTAAAAAAGTATTCACCGTCTCAATTTCCATACGCGTAGAATTGAGTTGTAAAAGCATCGTCCAATGGTAATACCCTACCGGAATGGTAAAAGCTAACAACAAAATAAAAGAAATAAGCTTCTTGTAGTTTCTGCGTTTTCTAACCGGTAGAAAGGGTTTAAAAAAATTAAATTCTGTCATAGTTCCCCCTTACCAGCTCAAATAAATTCCAAAAGCATGTACATACTTTTGAAATCTATAATCCGTTACTTTTGGTGAAAATTCAATCTTGTTGAGTGGTCTCAGTACACGTATATCTAATTCAAATCTTTGCTTCATATATTCAGTTAATCCCTCTAAGTTGGCGTTCCCACCATATATATAGACGCAGTCTATAACATTATCAATGCTTCTACTCGTATAGTACTTAAAGACTTTTGACAATTCATCTAGCCATTCATCCATATAAGCACCAAACTGATCGACAAGAAGTTCTTTAGGTGTATATACTTCAATGGACCCATCGCCATTCAGACGTCGCCTTCTCTCTATTTGAAGATCAACAATATTTATTTTCTCAAGTCTGGATTCAACTTCACTCTGCGTTAGCTCTAGTTGTTCTGAGACCACACGCATGATTTCATGTCCGTTGATACTTATAATACGATTAAAGACAAATGAACCTTTTTCAATCAAATTAATGCTGATCATTGAATACCCAAAATCAATGAATGCAATTGTCTTCTGTTCGAGAATATCCAACCCTTCAAAATTCCATTTTACAAAAGATTCAATTGTATGGCTATGAATGTCCAGTACTTGAGGCGACAACCCGCACTGTATCAAAAGATCATAATGTTTTTGAGCCATATCCTTTGGCATTGCGCCAAGCTTAACTTCTAAAAATTGACGTTCATCTTCTTCAAATTCTCTCAAAATTTCATATTGTATAATATAAGTTTCGAGATCAATCGGTAGGTACTGATTAACTTCATAATTGATGAGGTCCATTTGATCTTCTGGTGCAACATGTGGAATGACAATTTCTCTCTTTATGATATCCGTACTCTCCACAGACACGACAACTTGTTTAATCTTGATCTTATTTTTCTTTAGATTCTCTGTAATTAAAGTTTTAATTTTATCAAACTCTTTTATATAGCCGTTTTCATAGACATCGGAATCGAAATCAACAGAA
Source organism: uncultured Fusibacter sp. (assembly GCA_965140735.1). Taxonomy (GTDB): domain Bacteria; phylum Bacillota; class Clostridia; order Peptostreptococcales; family Acidaminobacteraceae; genus Fusibacter_A. The sequence goes on from OZ223306.1 coordinate 1,915,142, forward strand.
TACATCTGAATCACTTTTAATTTTTGATTATTTTTCTGACAAATTACAATCTTAAGGCTATGGCTCCCAAAGTCCATCGCCAATACGTTTTTATTTCTCTTAGATTTTCGCATAATTTCCCCATTTGCAAATACTTTATTTGTCTGGTGCTTTCAATGGAACATCTTCTGAGTTTACAAAATTAAGTGCACTTATAAATTCGACAACAGTCCCGCCAGAGGGTACATAAAACCCATCTTTGGCAATGACTAGGCCTTCAAAACGCTTCCCGCTAAAAGTCACTTTCCCGTTAGGCGCAAAGAGAATCCCAGTTAAAGTACTGTTACCCATATTTTGAATTGTAATATCACCGCTTTTAGCTACTATTATAACATTTTTAGTCGTTGGAAGCCACGACCATGTTGTATTAAAGCTATCCACATACAACTTCATATTATCTTCAAGTCTCACGCTTGAATTTTCTGTATACCCTCTACTTAAATACCAATCTCTATCATGATAAGTTGGCATCTCCAAAGGTGGAATTTCTGCTGGTTTCACATAATCCACTTTTGTAGCCAATTTTCCAATCCTAGATAAATCAAAATACGACGGCATTTCAATAAGATCACCTGTATAATAAACATGTCCAGGTTGATTAAGAAAGTCGTAATAACTTCTGCCTATGCCACTGCCAAGCCCAAAATCGCCATCTACAAAGACATCCCCATGTATGGTTGCATGACCATTCCTAAAGTCACCGTGGATATACATATCACCATAAATATCACGTCCACCATGTCCAAAACGCACATCATTATCCACATGAATCTCACCTGGATGTAATGGTGAGCCTAAATCAGCACCACCAAAATCAAGATCAACCTTACCTTGGATGTAAATGTTACTTACATTGATGATGGCACCGCCATTAAGATTGGCATATTCCAAAGTGCCACCTTCGTCACTGATGAATACTGCAGAGTCAACGCCAATGACTTCATCACCATTAAAATCAATCTTACTTCCATATACAAAAATATTTTCTTTGATAATAATGTCAACCACATCATCTTCTGGTGGTGCATCTAATGTATTCACTGTCAGATTATAAAAGTGAGCTGAATAATTGCGCTCATACTTATCAGATATCTCAAATTGCTGGTCAGATGTATATTTTAGGCCTGAATAGGCTTTAAAGCCTATCTGTTTTGGCTCAACTAAAGGTTCTACCAAATCAATTGAAACGAGATCACTTGAGACCAATTTATCACCAGTGTCCATAAATTCAAGTTGAAACTCTAATTGCTTTTCTTCTGGTTTATAGATCAGCGTTGTATAAAATGACTTAGTCCAGTCAAAAACAGCCTTGCCTGCAACGGTCACTCGAAACTTTTCAAGTGCAGGATCTGTTAGTACATCTATGGTCTTGAGGGGCTGATCACCATCATATTCGCCAGAATGGAGCTTATTCAAGTTAATTTTGTTGTTAATGGCATCAAAGGTGAGCATATAACCATTATTGGAATCATCTTGCAGTGAAACGCCTGCCCCCAGCACCGTGGTGTTTTTAACAAGTGCATCTTTGTCCATTTCAAACGAGATCCTTGATTTAAAAGCCTTATTTCCAATTGAAGCAGGAATACTCGTAGAGAGCATGGCACCCTCAGGATCTTTTCTGGATTCCCAGCCCAGATCAAGTGTGGGCCAATCGGGATTTTGCATAACATCCACTGTAGTATCTGGTTTAAGTGCTTTCACACGCTCAAAATGAGCATTTTCAATGAAATCTTGCCAAAGATCACTTCCATTCCTATTGAGGACTAAAATACGATCTTCATTTCTTTCCAAAGCTATTTTCCCCTCAATTGTAAAAGGTCTCGCCTCAAAATAGTAAAACCGTTTGGGCAACAGAGGTGTTCCAGTTGTGTTTTTAGCCAATGTATCTTCATACTTAATCTTCGGGTTATCTACAACTTCTTCTGAATAAACTTCATAATTCGATGGAAATACCGGATTCTTTTCACCGTCACTGGAGATGTACCATCTATTTCTAGATTGATATATGGCCGGTTCTGGATTTATATTATACTTCGCATATATCTCAATTGAATCCTCATACCACGGAAAGGCCTCTGTCTCGGTGCCTTGCAAATACACCTTCACTTTAAAATCGTCAAGGACAGGCGCAAGTGGCTCTGGCAACACATATTTGGTTACATAGGCCGCATAGGTCCTATTACTATCCTTCAAAACGCTCACAGAAACACCCTTTATATTGACAGTTTTGCCAAACACCGTAATCTCAGTGCCCAGATCATCTTTATCATCCACAAATTTTTGTTTTTCTGACACGAGAAGTTCTTCCATTTCATCTTGAGCATTAAAAGTTAATACCGTATAATCAACCCCCTTGCTCATCATAAGATAACCTTGTGTCATATTTATGATAAATATGCTTATTGCACCAAGGAGTGCAATGGATATAATCACTTCAACAAGTGTAAATGCATTTTTAGGTCTCATAATTCACCCTCATTTTCATAATTCCTATCTAACTTTGGGGCCCACAATTTGCCATATCCCTTCAGATATGGAATTTCCAATATCTTCAAAGGCATTTGCCAAGCTCTCTTTATCCGTTGCAATAAACACATGATCGTTATGAATAAACTGCTCTGATGCCTCACCAGCGCCAACAGTTATCCCTAAAGATTTAGCGACATTTGCCACACTTTCCAGTTCAGTATATACGCCACCTTCAATGTAATCAGAATATCCAATCACAAAACACTGGTCTACTTTCTTAGAATTTTGAATCCAATTACCAATTTTTCGAACATAAGTCTCTCCATAAGGCTCGTCTAAAACAGAACCGTCACCTATAGGGGAAATCCATGAAGAACCACCATCTACATAAGGTACCAATTGATGAGTGTAATAGCCATAATCAGGGGTTCTGGAAGTAAAAAGATCATCGCCAACATCTACATCAGGTAGCTCTACAAAGCTACTAAAAGCCCCTTCATATCTATAGCCACTGCCAAAGTTCCAATAAGTTTTCACCTTGATATTGGCACTTGCAGCAGTGGTAACACCATCAATTAAAACGATCATAAAACTTTTAATTTCCTGTTTATCTGTTATGCCATAATCATCCTTATTCGATTCAAAATCAAGTAATTGGCCAAAGCCACGTCTCATGCCATCACCTGTGTTTGTAGCGCCATTTGCACTCAATGAATTGATGAGTTCCTCAAGTGGTACCCGATCGGAAGGCTGTGAAACATTATAAAATTTCTGAGTATCTATGCCCCATATACCGCTGTAATTCGAATGAGGCATGTTAGCATTGTCTGAAAAAGGCACTAAAGAAACAAAAGAATCTGTACCTTCAAGTAAGTTGAGTAATCCAAAATTTGGATCAGTAAGCGTATTTTTGAGAAGCGAAAGACGCTGGGGGTTCGCGCCATCAACACTTGTAACAGCTGTTCCATTGCCCTTAAGGCCCCAGAGCATACTCCCAGAGGTGTCTAATACAACAGAAATAGCGCCGACAGGTAGTTCATCTACCCTAGGTGTCTCCTCAGTACGAAATGCCAAAGCAATTGCAGGATTTGTTTTATCGCCCCAGTCGAATATTTGAAGCGCATTTAGTGCTTCGACCTCTGTTGAAAAATGCGTTTTTTCAATGCCCTCTTTGAACACTCTTAGATCATAGTGTATCATTTTATCTGATGCGGAGAAGTCCATCTTGTTGAGCTTCAAGTCAAAGGTAAGGCCTTCTGTTTCATTTAGTAAAGTCTCCACTTTATAGCTGTCTGTGGATTTCACGTATACATAATGTAATAGCTTAGTCCTGTCAGGAGACAGTCCAATGTACTCCCAAGGTTTTACAAGCCCCGTAACACCCACAATCGTCTTACCATCGTCAGACATTGTTATAACTGGATCATAGTCATCTTTCGTTACGGCAAAACCCACTGTGGAAAATCGGATGCTGCTGTTGGTAATCTCAATGGCGTTTCGAACACTGGATTGATATTCAAAAGAATCACTGGTCCCTTCATAGGCCTTAATACCAGTGAAATAAATTGTATACACAATGCCTAATATCATAGTCCCGATTACCAACACAATGATTAATTCAATTAACGTGAAGCCCTTTGAGTTTTTCATATCGCTTTACTCTCTCCCCCAGCGTGTCTTATTAAAGTCTGTCTTGTCAATATAAAACGTCAACGTGGCGGTAATTTCACTCCCCTTGGATTTGCCCACAGACTTAATTCGAATTTCATCGCCTACCAAAGTGGCTTCTAAGTTGACTTGTCCAACGCTATTGTCTTTATTTGGCAGATTAAGATTCTCCGCTTCAAAGGTCTTTCCAGGAGTCTTGATTAGAAGCTTCATCTGCTGTTCATGATCTTCCATTAAAGCTGCAAACGCAATTTCCACGCCTGATCGCGCCAAGTAGTAAGCTCTCATATGATCTTCTTGAGTATCCAGTTGCTTCGTATTGTTCTCTGTCAGCACCATGACCGCAGTAAAGATAAGCAGCAGTGCAGCAAAGATAAACAGAGTGACAATATAAACGAACCCTTGCTCATCATTGTGTTTTTTTCTAGCAATCATAGTCGCCTCCTTCCACAGATTTTCAATACGAAAAATATGTATATGGCTACTCTTGCAACCAAGGTTGTATTAAGTAGCCATGGGGTTATTTATTATTAAATAGATTTTTATTTATTTATTGTAGCTGCCTCAGGTGTAATTGTTACAACACCGTTTTCATCTATTTTTACAATGTAACCAGCCTCTCTAGTAGCCTTATCAATCACCGCAGCCTTTGCTTTTGCACCTACAGGAACAACAGGCCATGATTGGAGATAGTCCAATACGCCATCAGTACTATCTTTATCATATGTTTTTTCCGCAGCTGGATTTCCATTGGCAGCCAAATACATCATCGCCGCACTTTGAAGTGTCCTTATATTCGCATTATGAACTGCATTAGCAGCATCCGTTTGAATAGATCCAAATTTAGGTATGGCAATACCCGCCAGTATTCCCAAAATTGCAACTACAACCACAAGTTCCACCAACGTAAACCCTTTTTTCTTTTTTTTCATTTTCTTAAACATGATGTCCTCCTATTAAGTTTAGTATAATCTATTTTCATGTAATCTCTGTTACTACCCAACAGTCTTAATCATATCAAACATTGGAAGCAGCATTGCAATTACAATGAAACCCACAATAAGTGCCATGACGATAATCATGACTGGTTCAATCAGTGCAATCATTTTTTGGATTGCAGTATCTAACTCTTCATCGTAATAATCGGCGGTTTTCTCAAGCATGGTTTCAAGTGCACCAGACTCTTCCCCAATGTTTACCATGGAAATCATCATAGGGGGGAAAACGCCAATCTCCTTTAAAAGAGTACTTAATTTAATCCCTTTCTTTATTTCCTCAAGTACTCTCTCAACCCCATCTATCACCACCATGTTATTGGTGACTCTGGCAGCCGAATTAAGTGCCTGTATAACCGGAATGCCGCTTCCTAACAAGGTTGAAAGCGTCCTCGTAAACCTTGAAGTGGCAATTTTGGCTATATTGGTTTTCATAATCGGTATTTTTAACTTAATTCTATCGAAAGTTCTTTTACCCTGTTCTGTTTTTAAAATACTTCTAAAAGAAAATATCACCGCCACAGCACCTAAAATAAAAAGATACCAGTAAGTTTTTAAGGCATCACTGACACCGATTAAAAAACGTGTGGGTGCTGGGAGCGCTACACCAGATGCTTCGAACATACTAATAAAGGTCGGCATGACGAAAGTCAACATAAATATCACCACTGAAATCGTCATGATTCCCAATACCATAGGATAGATCATAGCACTTTTTATCTTAGAATTGATCTTATTTTCCTTGGTGTAGTGTTCAGCCATTCTCGATAAAACGCCATCCAGATTACCAGTCATCTCACCCGCTTCCACCATATTGATCAAGAGCACAGGAAAGACCTTTTGAAATCTCCCCATGGCAACGGAAAAGACATCGCCCTTTTGAACATAAGTTGCCACCTCTTTGATGTTTTTTTTGAGTGTAGCGTTATCAGACTGTTGCACGAGCACTTCAAGCGAAGTCAGCAAAGGCATCCCTGCTCCTAGCATTGTACTGAGCTGCTTGCAAAAGATCGCAATGTCTTTTAGCTTTACTTTTGCGGTAAAAAACTTGATTTCAGACACATCTTTAGAGCTTTCCTCTTCTTGTGTTACTTTAAGAGGTGCATTGCCTTTTGCTTTAACGAGTTGAATTACCTCTTCTTTGGATTCAGCTCTATAAAAAACTTCATTAATCTGCCCTTTTAAGTCCATTTCCTTACACTTATAAGTCCAAGCCACGCTTTAGCCTCCTAATAATAGCCAATCTGCTTCATTACCATATCTGTATCTACGGCATACTTCTTTAAAGTGGCTTGAGTTATCTCTCTATTTTTAAAGAGTTTAATTAAAGAAGCATCCATCGTTTGCATCCCTTGATTGCTACTGGTCTGGATTACGGTTTGCATTTGATGCGTTTTACCTTCTCTAATTAAATTTCGAATAGCTGGGTTGGCAATCATCACTTCAAAAGCGGCAACCCTACCTGAACCGTCTGCCTTAGGCATAATTTGCTGAGAAATTACTGCCACCAGCACAGAGGCCAATTGAATTCGAATTTGTTGCTGTTGATGTGGCGGAAAAACATCTATAATTCTATCTACGGTTTTAGCCGCGCCTATGGTATGCAGAGTAGATAAGACCAAGTGACCTGTTTCAGCAGCAGTTATTGCCGTGGCGATAGTTTCTAAGTCTCTCATTTCGCCAACCAGTATAATATCTGGATCTTGCCTCAAAGCAGCTCTGAGTGCATGAGCAAAACTATTTGAATCATGACCAATTTCTCTTTGATTGACAATACTCTGATCGTGCTTGTGCAGATATTCAATAGGGTCTTCTATAGTCATGATATGTTCGTTTCGATTTTTATTCATAAAATCCACCATAGACGCCAGCGTGGTGGATTTACCACTCCCAGTAGGGCCTGTTACCAAAATTAACCCCCTCTGCTGTTGAGCTAATTCCTTTAATATCGTTGGTAATTTCAAAGCTTCCATCGTGGGGATGTTCAGCGCCACCACCCTAAGTGCCATACAATAACTGCCTCTTTGCTTGTAGATATTCACCCTAAACCGCCCCAGCCCAGGATTTGAAAAGGAAAAATCGAGTTCACCCTTTTCTTCAAAAGCATCAATTTGCTTCGGCGTTAGCATGGCTTTTATGATTCTCTTGGTGTCATCCGGCATTAAACGTTCATCGTTGATTCGTATGAGTTTACCGTTGACCCGCATAATCGGAGGCGATGCCACTGTTATGTGTACATCTGATGCACCAGCATCTATCGCTGTCTTTAAAATTTTTACAATTTCCAAAGTGTTCCCCCTCGTCATTTATTAATCATCAAAACTAAACGTCATTTTCAACATCTCATCAACAGTCGTCTCACCTTTTAGGACCATTTCTTTACAAACCTTGCTGATGGGCACTAATCCATTTTTTTGTGCAATTTCGTTGATTTCATCATTTGACAACTCCAATGAAATAGCCCTACGAATCTCTTTATCTATCACAAGTACCTCGTGGATCGCAGCTCTGCCTGAATAACCCGTATGATTACAAGCGTTACAACCGGTTCCTCTGTATAACAGCACAGAACTCGAAGGTTCCAAATTTAGTATTTTTAAATCATTCACGGTAGGCTCATATGATGTTCGGCACTTCATACAAATCCTCTTAACCAATCGCTGAGAAATTACACCCTTTACAGCTGATGAAATCAAATATTTTTCAACTTCCATATCCATCAGTCTAGAGAGTGTGCTCACTGTATCATTAGTATGAAGTGTAGATAAAACCACGTGTCCCGTGATAGCTGCCCTAACTGCAATCTGAGCAGTTTCAGGGTCTCTTATCTCACCAACCATAACAATGTCAGGGTCCTGTCTCAAAATTGATCGAAGCCCAGAGGCAAAAGTCAATCCAGCCTTGTTATTGACTTGAACTTGGTTAACTCCTTCAAGCTTATATTCCACAGGGTCCTCCACTGTGATGATATTTTTCTGAATGCTGTTCATTTCTTTAAGTACTGAATAAAGCGTGGTCGTTTTACCACTACCAGTTGGACCCGTCACAAGTATAATACCCTCTGGAATTTTTAAAATTCTTTCAAAAAGACTTAAGTTCGTTGGTGTGAATCCTAACTCCTCTTTCCTCATAACCAGATTACTTTGATCAAGCAATCTAATAACAACTTTCTCTCCATATACAGTAGGAAGAACGGAAATCCTCATATCAATTGGAATGCCTTCTACCACAGTTTCCACACGGCCATCTTGTGGTGTTCGTTTTTCCGAAATATTCATTTTACCCATGATCTTGATCCGGGTGACAATTGCGGAATGCGTATTTTTAGAAGGTTTCATAGCTTCTCTTAAGTCGCCATCAACCCGATAACGTATTCTCACATATTTGTCAAAAGGTTCGATATGAATATCACTTGCTTTAGATCTAACGGCCTGCGCTATGATGGAATTGACCAATCTAACCATTGGCGCATTAGTAACATCAGCATCTTCTTCATAAATATCTTCATAGTCATTTTGATCCTGCATATTATATTCTTTGACCGCATTTTCGGCAGATTCAGTAACATCATAGTAGCGTCTAATACACTTTTGAATGTCGTTTGGCGCAGCAATCACAGAATCAACTTGTAGGCCTGTAATAATTCTTATATCATCTTTTGAAACCACATCTAGCGGATCTGCCATTGCAACTAAGAGCCTACCCTTTTCTAGTTTTATAGGAATAAGTTGGTGATTAGTCGCAACTGCCTCAGGAATCAGCTTAGGTACCTTGGGATCGATGTAAATGCTGTTTAAATCCACATAAGGGATATTATACTGTGATTCCAAAACCTTGTATAAAATATCCTCCGTCAAAGCTTTATTCTTGATGAGTGTATCACCTAATTTCCCACCAGTGATCTTTTGTGCATCAAGGGCATCATAAAGTTGTTCACTTGTAATGATGCCATCTTCAACCAGTACATCACCCAGCCTTTTTTTTAATTTCATCATAATGGAATGCCTCTTTTTTTCTCTATACAAAAAACACAAGCTGCAGTTTATAAAAACTGCAGCTGAACCGTCATAGTAAAAACACCTTAGACTTCATGCTTTGCGTCCTACTCTTTCAAGCAGTTTGCCACATATATTATATTCATTAATTATACACAATTAACAGCTCAATGTAAATTGGTTTAAAAGATTTTTTAAGATTTATTAGTGCTTAAGTCCTATTTTAAATAGGTACTTATAATCAATTTCTTTTTTTAGTAACCGCCTTACCCTTTTAGTACGAATTCAATGATCTGCCATCCAAAAAACAGTGATGTAAATGTGCCGAGTACTATAAAAGGACCAAATGGAATCGCCGTTTTCCGATCTTTCTTTAGGATCACTAGCAAGAAAACACCTGTAATACCACCAAAAACAAAAGACAGCCAAAGTGTAAGTAAGGTCAACTTCCAGCCTAAAAACAGACCTATTACTAAGAATATTTTCACATCACCCATCCCAAGTCCGGCAGAACCACCACCAAATCGAGCTGATATTTCAGCAATTGCAAATGTAATCCCACCACCAACCATCAGCCCTAAAAGGGCGTTTATATAAGAAGGCGATTCATATACTGCATAGCTGAAAAAAAGCTGATATATTGTCAACATGGCACCTGTAATCAATCCTAATAGAACGATTTGATTCGGAATAATCATATGGTCTAAATCTATAAAAAAGACCACAATCAGAAGGGCAATAAAGAAAAAAAGAACAAAAGTGGTTCCTGTGTATCCAAATTTTATATAGCATGCAACATAAAGTAAACCTGTTAACAACTCTATCAAAGCATATCGAATAGAAAATGGTGTTTTACAAAACCGACACTTTCCACCCAATAAAAAGTAACTTAATACTGGAATCATATCATATGGTTTTAAATCCACATGACAATGCCCACATCTGGAGCGCGGCGTAGCAATACTAATTCCCGCTGGAATTCTATAAATACAAACATTAAGAAACGAACCTATGCAAAGTCCTAAAATGAACACAAAGGCAGTGAGTGTTAACGACATACAGTCTCCTATCTTTACATTTTTTTACACAATTCCTTAACTATTAAACCATATTTGAACAAAGTTCACAAGAATAAAATTGTAAACTTTATATTATTTTTTTTTTTTTTAATAAAAGATCCAATTTATGATCCATTTCATATAGTAGTTTGTAATGAGGTAGTCTACTAAAATGTTCCACAATATCCCATTTATCTGTTATGGTTTCTTGTAGCGAATTTGCAAATTCAATCATCATATCATAGGTTTCATCAAAATCTTCTGGATACTTGATATCCACATGATATTGACATTTAAAAGTATAAGTTTCAAAAGCATTAGATGTTTTTAATATTTGAGCATATGGATTTAAATCACTTAGGCCACCCATTCTATCCACTAATTGAATTGAAAGTGTCCCAAGAATATTTTTATTCCCGAATTTTAAAAGTGTCGTATCTTTACCAGACTTTATTTTCATGCTCGTTCCATAAGGTACGGACCAAAGCTTATTTTTTTGATGAATAATATTTCTGATCTCTTCACCAATATAGTTTTGCATTGTCATTTTTCCTTTAGGTAAAGGCAATGATTTGTAATGATCTGATTTATACTCAACAGATTGAATAATCGCATAGATTAAAATCTCCCTTAGCAATTTTTCTTTATCTGCAACTGCCTTTTGCAAGATTGCCTGATTCGCATTTGATATCAATTCAAAGTATTCATTAAGAGATTGATAAATTTCAGGTTGTGTTGGAAAACGTTCAAAATAGCCGAGCTTATCGGGTACATTTAACTGCTCTTTTAACAAAGTCAGCTCAATTACATTTTCCGATGTCACTTTTGGTAAGTCAGTATGATTAAAAAGCCATTCCAAGTGACGGTCACTTACCAACCCCTTTCCGTGGGTTGTCCTAATATAATATTCACGCGTCCTCACGATACTCCCTTCGTGTTTAGACACAAGTGCATGAGGGATTGTCAGTCTCTTTGGGATACTGATAACACCGATTTCTTGATCTTCCCACCTAAAGAGATGTGATTCCACAAAAATCTGTGGGCTTATGGTATCTTTACAGATATTTTCAATATGCTCTTTAAATTTATCGAAGCCATCTTTACCGGGATCTGAAAATTTGTCAAATATATGACTGCCTTCAAACAGACCATTATCCTTGACCCCCACAATGAGCATGCCCCCCTCACGATTCGCAAATGAAACAATAATAGAAGCCATTTCCTTGCCATCAAATTTGCCTTCACCTGTTATAAATTTTGAAGTTTCCTTGAGCTCAACGCGTATATTCTCTTTTTCATAGGATTCTAAAATATTTAAAATACTTTGAATTTTCATATAGCCTCCGTTATTTTATAGCATATAAGATTATTATCGCAAAAAAAGGGCATAAATGAAATGGTATCAAATTACCAGTTCAAATTGGTTTATCCAGAACAAAGGAGTATAACATGTTTAAAAAAGTAGATGATGTCGTCTCGTTTTTTTCCCAATTAAATAAACCGATTGTCATTTTAGACAAACACAGGGTTATTGCTATTAATCAAATCTTAGCTGAGCTTTTTTCAGTTGAGGGTCACTTGCTCATTGGAAAAACCATCTTAGATTTTTCGCCTGAATTCCAAGAAGGTCATGTCCCTTCTTCACAATTGGCTATAGAGTATATCAATAAAGCATACGAATTTGGACATGTTGATTTTAGTTGGATTCATACAGATATTTTTTTCAATTCTATTCTTTGTACCGTTAATCTGAATCAGATACAAATTGGAAATTCAAATTATCTTGTGGGCATGCTCGAGAATATCAAATATATTCCTAAATTAGAGCCTGATGAAGAAAAAAAATATTTATCTAATGGTATTCGAATTAGAACACTCCTCACTCTAAAATCTGAAGATCAACAAACCCTATTTAACATCTCTAAATCGCCTATGTGTATCTCTAATTTTAAAGGTACAATACTAAAGGTCAATAACGCTTGGACAAAAAAATTAAAAGGACATACAGAGACAGCTCAAGATAATTGTTTTTTGGATTTTATTCATCCTGAAGATCAAATTCGAACTCAAAAAGCATTCAGTGTATTAACCAAAGGCCATGATTTATATCTTTTTAAGAATCAATATCTAGGCATTGATGGCGATTACCTAACCATCAGATGGTCCGTCTTTTCTTATAAAATTGCCAACAAAATTTTTCTTATTGCAGACATTATGGATTAATCGATTTCATCCACTAAAAACTGGGAGAAACCGATTTTTTTCGACATCAAAAAGACCTTGATCCGTAAGCTTAACTTCTGGAATAACAGGTAATGCTAAAAATGCAAGCGTTAAAAAAGGATCGACATCCTCTTCCATTTGAAATTCTAAGTGTACAAGTGTCATAAGATGTTTGAGCTTTTCTGCAACTTTCACAGCAGGTTGTTCACTCATTAATCCGGCCACTTTTAAGGGTAAAACATCCAATAGACACATGCCTTTTGCTAATGCTATACCACCACCAACACGCTCGATCGCCTTTATCGCAGTATAAATACTATTATCATCACTTCCAATGGCAATTATATTATGTGAATCATGTGCAATTGTCATCGCTATTGCACCATCAACCAATTTAAGGCCACTTACATAGGCTTTACCTATGTTGCCAGTAGCATGATGCCGCTCTACAACTACAAGTTTTAAAAGCTTATCAACTACAGCTTCTGAATTATGACACTTTAAAAGAGGCGTTATTAGAGAACCTTTTAGAATTTCAATTGAGTTGATATAAGCCCCTTCTCCCTTTATTGCTAATTCTGAGATGGGAAAAGGTTTCATTCTCATAGAATTACACATGGTTAGAGCAAGTTTACTATCTGATTTTGGTCGATTTTTATGAGAAAATACCTCATCTACTAAAAGTCCCTTTTTATAAACTTGTTCCACTTCAAAAAGAGCCGCTGATTTCAATATCAGTAAATCCGCTTGGTATCCAGGAGCGATTGCACCTACATTTTCCAACTGATAACAATTCGCTGCATTAATCGTTGCAATTTGAACGGCATCTTCAAGGGATAATCCACTTGATATAGCCTTACGAACATGATTGTCAATGTGTCCTTCTTTCAAGATATCTTGAGGATGACGGTCATCAGTACAAAAAAGAATTCGATTTAGATTCCCTGAATCCACGCCTTTTATCAACACATCAAAGTTTCGCGCTGCTGAACCTTCACGGATCATTATGAACATACCCTTCTCTACTTTTTCTCTAAGCTCTTCTGCGGTTTCACACTCATGATCTGTTCGAATCCCTGCACTAATATAGTGATCTAAATCTACTCCTGTAAGTCCTGGGGCATGTCCATCAATATTCTTATTAATACTTTTAAAGAAATGAATTTTTTCTAAAACATCTTCGTCAGAAGCTAAGACACCATTAAAATTCATCATCTCACCCAAACCTATGACCTTTTTATGATGTGCATACAACGCGAGATCCTTCGCGTTAAGCTGTGCACCGGAATGTTCAAAAGGTGTTGCAGGAACACAAGAAGGTAAGTTTATATAAATATCAAGCAAACATTTCTCTGAGGCTTCAATCATATACCTGAGGCCTTCCATCCCAAGCACATTAGCGATTTCATGAGGATCTGAAATAACAGTGGTTGTGCCCAAGGGCAACACTAATCTCTCAAATTCATATGGTGTAACCATTGAAGATTCTATATGTACATGTGCATCAATAAGCCCAGGAACTACTCTAGCGCCTTTCAAATCAACGATTTTCTTACCAATATATCCCTCAAAGCCAACAATAACGCCACTATCAATTGCGAGATCACTTAAATGCCATTGTTTTGAAAATACATTTAAAATTAATGCATTATGTAATACCAATTCAACAATTTTCTGACTTCCCATAAATTCACCCCCTAAGTTATTATATCACATCAAATGCGCTAAAAATAACCAGCCTTTATCCTCTAAATGCTTATCTTGATACTCTATTTTGAGAACACACAATAACGCTATACTAAAAGGGATATTGCCATAAATGCAATATCCCTTTTAGTATAGCGTCACTTTAAATTTTGTAATCAAATGCTTATAAAAACATTTAATTTTATAAATTTCAAGTTTTATTATAATGTGGTTAAAAAATCTGAATGCGCTTGAATTGATATTTATTTTTTTATACTCAGTTCCTCTCGAACTTCATCACTAACATATTTTTCGATAATGACACGTTCTAAAATAAAACGCTCAAGGATATATGCCCATGCACTAAACATAATCAAAATGAAAAAACTCGATATATAGTGCCCTAGAATATAAAATAATAGAAGTGTGAAAATCATTGAAATAGAAGTTATGACATGTTTATGCGCCATAATAAAAGCACTTTTTATAGCCTCTTTGTTACTTAGTGTCAATTTAGACTGTATGCCAAAATAATACAAACTGACCACAATAAGTTCATACAAAACAATGTATTGAAACACGACAAAGACAAAACTGAGTTGCTTTAAAATCTCTATATTCAAAAGATTAAAATAGGAAATAAATGCGATGACCATAACACCGCCCCAGTAGAGCGTTACTTGTTTAAAATTCATCTTTAAGCTTTTAAAATAAAGTTGTCTTATGTTGCCTTCTTCACGTCGCAACCCATGATAGATCGCATAGATCATAGCGGTAATAGCCACACCAGTTCCAACGCCCAAAGTCAAAAAAGACGTTAGTAAGAAATAAATATTGAGCATGATCAGTTCATACAGCAAAGTCATAATTTGTGAAAAAGGACTGTCCATATCAAATATTCTCATGCTTATGCTCCACGCCACTTGGCAAATAAGGGATATAAGCTGAATCCGTCCCTTTTACATGCGACATAATCCAATTTACAACAAACGCTAGCAAATCAAGTAACGTTTGATAACGATCATTCTCGATTTCTTCCGTTTTTACGCGATTAAGAAAGTTGATAAATTGTTGATGCTCTTTTTTATGCTTTTCAAGACCGGGAAATTTGATTGCCTCTAAAATTTTCTCTTCAGCTTCAAAGTGCTTCATTGTGTATAAGTGCAGTTTCACTAAAATACGAATAATTTCATCATAGTTATAATCTGTTTCTGTATACTCTTCAAACAACGTCTCAAGTTGAGTTGCTATATTAAACAATTGTTGATGTTGACGATCAATTATCTCATTTCCAACTGCTAAACTTTCATCCCAAACCATTAAATAGCCTCCTTATTAAGTCAATGCGCTATGCTTTAATAACGCTTTCTATTTTTTCAATTGTTAAAAGCAACACTTCAATATAATAAGCATCTCTGCTACTATGTGCCTTTTCTATAATATTACCACCATATTCTGCCACAAGCAAATTGTCATGCGATTTCATCAGATTTTCATAAGCAACAATCACCTCTTCAATAGAGACCCTCTTATTTTGCGGTGTCATTGAATAGAGTATAATCTCAATAATATAGTGATTTAAATTCTTAATCTCTGAAATCAATCTAACTTGGTTACTTGAGTTCGTTCTAAGATCAGGCGTGTGGCTAAATATAACATCTATATCTTTATAAAGACTCATTGCTTCATTCTTAATCTTATTGAGCGTGTTAAAATCCGGACTTTCTTGATAAATCTTTAAAAAAGTGTACATCTTTTCTAGGACATAAGTTAACCGCTTATGCATCATCTTCTTATAAAAAAATTTAGAGAACACATAGTTATAAAACACCGCAATAATAATACCTGCTGTCAATGCCATTAACCTCAATCTCAAGGTTAATACAACACTGGGCATTCCAAGCTCATTGTATTGAATATACTGTGTCATATAAATTGCTGTAAATATAGATACTGCAGATACTTCTTTCCAGTTTCCCAGTAATGAAACATAAATAGTTATGGCGACAGCAAGCGGTACGGTTATCCAGTTTACACCAAATAGCGCAAGAATAATTGCGCTGGTCACACCACCAAGCCAAGACGCTTTCAGTTGAGAAATACCACTTTTAATTCCTGATACAGTTACAGGTTCAAGTGTAAGCATCATACCAAACAATAAAGAAATCATATCTTTACCGATGATCGAATGATTGTGAAACAGAAGATATGCTGTCATCATACTCATAAAACTCTTTAAAATATAAAGTGGCGAATCAAATAACATCGCTTCTCTACTCAGTAAAATTCTATTTTTGATTTTATCCATTTTAATCTCACCTTAACCCTCAGTCATTATTCATTTATAATGTACCCGTTTTAGGAACATAAACATCTCAAATATTCATTATAAACAACTTTTCTATAAATACCATTTGTAATTAATTACAGATTTATAGTAGGGTCTTTTACAAATTTACAATTTCTTTTGTGGTCTTGCAAATAACTTTTGCACTTTTAACAGCAACTTAGTGCCTGCTATTACGGGTTTCATCAATGGTGTTTCCATATAGGCTTTAACTTCAAGCAGTTTTTGTGGAATCTCAATGGCCTGTGGACAATGCTCTAGACATTTTCCACAATTTTGGCAAAGTGAAGCATAAGATGGTTTGCCATTCGCACCACCAAGCTGTAGCCAGTAGAAACCTTTCATATTTTTTTGATTTAATAGAAATATTGAATTGTAGAGATCAAAACATCTTGGAATATCCACACCAAATGGGCAAGGCATACAATACTGACATCCAGTACAAGGTACTTTTTGTAGACTCTGATAGATTGCCTTTACACGTGCCACTGTCTGAAGTTCTTCAGGCTTCATGATATCAGCACCTGATCTTTGTGCATATAACAAATTATCTTTTAAATGCTGCTGTTCGGTCATTCCTGAAAGCACCATTGTCACACCGGGATGATTCCAGATCCACTTTAAAGCCCACTCTGCTGGTGATCTTTCATCATCAACTCTATGATATTCTTCAATGACTTGACTGGGCAAATTCTTAACAAGACTTCCGCCTCTAAGAGGTTCCATCACAAATACTGCGATCCCCTTTGAAGCAGCATAATCTAATCCCGCCTTACCAGCTTGATTCAAATCATCTAATAGGTTGAATTGAATCTGGCAGAAGTCCCATGGATAGGCATCAATGATTTCTTTAAACAAAGTTCGATCGCCATGAAACGAGAATCCCACATGTCCAATTTTATGTTCTTTTTTTAATGTTGTTAAAAAAGTCAACGCATCAAAAGCATTAAATTTTGCCCATGTTTCGCGATTAAGAGCATGTAACAAGTAATAGTCAATCATGTCTACTTTTAATTTTCTTCTCTGGTCTTCAAATATTAAAGATAAATCAGATTTCTTATTAACAGACCATGGTGGCATTTTTGTCGCAATCTTCACTTTTTCTCTATAGCCAGAACTCAGAAACTTACCTAAAAAGGGTTCGCTCTGGCCACCGTGATAAAAATAAGCTGTATCGATATAGTTAATGCCAGATTCAATTGCTACTTTGAGAAGTTCTGTTGTCTTTTCTTCATCAATTTTACCTGCAACGACTGGGAATCGCATACCACCATAACCTAATATTGAAACTTGATCTCCTGTGGCTTTCACTTCTCGATATTGCATTTTCGCTCCTTCTTTCATCTAAAAAATAAACCTAGCAGTCTCAATATAACATTCTATACTAAAGATCTCTAGGTTTTTTCGCACTTAAATGACTCAATTAATTCTTCAACACCACTCATACTAAACTGAAGTATCTTCACTCTATAGGCGCTCATTTTTTTAAATACTTTTTAAAACATTGACACTTTCTTTCATGTGATTTGTGGTTTTTTCTTGTTCTGAAGCGATATGATTGAGTTGAGAAATTTCTTTTGTAATGCACTCAGTACACTTGCATTTCCAGTCGCTTCTATGATCACATCAACCTCTGAAGAAATTTGTGTCATATCTGTGACACATTTTATGCCTAATTGTTTGGCAAGCACAACACCTTGAGATTCATGATTTTTATCCACAACCGTTTTTATTTCAGTTTGATCCATTTGATGAAACAACTCTATGAGCTTGGTACCGCCAGTACCAGCACCTACTATAGCTATTTTCATATATAAAGCCTCCTGTACCTCAGACAAATTTTTATAGACTAATAGAGTCAATATTTTGACAAATCCACTTCATGTAAAGATATGTTTTTATCTCTTAAAAAGTCATCTTATTATATCATTTAATTCTTGAAACTTAAGAATTGTTTTCTAATGAATTCAACATTAACAATCCAAGTGACATACATAAGTATACTTAAATTAGAAGTTGCAAAACTAATCGTATTTGAAGTGTATATAGGTGGCAAAAACTGGTGTAATTCAAAATAAATTAGACTTCTATCTATCAAAACAAAACCGATCAAAACAACCATCACAAACTTAAAATTAATAGGTTGATGGCTCTTTTTACTGCGCACTGCCGTGGGCATTATTAAAAGCGACATCGTCAGTATAAAGAAAAAAGTCTGCATTTCAATTTGTGATTCAAAAAAAGAGAGCTCTTTTGAAAATGACTTTATTATAAAACAGAAAAAAATCAACCATTCAATACCAGTAAGCAAATCACTCCACAATTGAACATGCGAAGGTATCTCAAAAGTCTCTTTTCTCAAGTACTTTATGAGTAAAATTTCAACCAATAAGCATATCAATATCATCAACAATGGCATTGGCTTTCCAGCGGCATCCGCATGATCCAATACAACAATCCAATAAAAGATGCCTAATAACATTAAAAACAATAGATAAATTTTTTTCAATTCATGCCTCCAAATTATAAATATACTCCTTATAAATTATAGTTAAAGTGTCAAAATCCAGTTTCGCACGACCCTTTTACCATATGCTGTATCACGTACTTGTCGTAAACGACATCATGTGGAAAGGGTTGCTCAGCTATCGGATTCTTACACTCTAACCAATTATAACTTAAAAAAAAGTTTTAATAAAGTTATTAAAAATAGGTATATCTCAATAACATTTGGATATATATAAAACTGAGACACCTTAAAGAACTTTAAAGGAGGGAAGACCCTTGAAGCTATCACTCAAGAATGTGAAATTTATGAAGCAAGCCATGATGAGAAAAGTACTCTATTCGCTTTTACCCATTGTAGGTGCTGGCATCTACTTTTTTGGTCTACGTGTGCTTGCACTGCTTATTGTCGTCACTTTTTTCGCCTGTTTAACAGAATGGATTTTTGTTAGAAAAACAACGAAAAAGATAACAGAAGCAGTCCTTATCACTGCTATTTTATTTACCTTGACCTTACCACCTCAAACGCCTTATTGGATCGCAATTATCGGCATTATCTTTGGTGTCCTCTTTGGAAAAATGGTATTTGGTGGGTTTGGTAAAAATCCATTTAATCCAGCTTTGGTAGGAAGGGCTTTTATCTATGTCAATTTTCCAAAATTCATGACTGTGGAATGGACTAAACCCGTTCACAGTTTATTAGGCGGTTTCACAACTTATCTAGGAGAGCCTATAGATGCTATCACGCAGTCTACACCAATGCTAATCTATAGAGCTACAGGTGATATGGCACCTATCAAAGATATGCTTTTTGGCAACATTGCTGGCTCAATTGGAGAAACAAGTGCTCTTTTAATCATTTTGATGGGTATCTATCTCATCTTCACGAAAACAGCTGCCAAAGAAACAATTTTCAGTGTCATCGCTGGTTTTCTAATTATGGATTCTGCATTTTACTTTTCTGGCTTCCAACAAGTGCCTAATCCAATATATGGCCTTATGGCTGGTGGTATTCTCTTCGGAGCCGTTTTTATGGCCACTGATCCAATTTCATCTCCTAAAACTTTTCATGGTCGAATTGTCTATGGCGTGTTAATAGGGGCTATTACCGTGATCATAAGAGGTTTTGCTTTATTTGCTGGTGGTATTATGTTCGCCATATTAATTGGCAATACTTTTGCACCAATCATAGATGAAGCAGTCAATACAATAAAAAAACGTAAGAAACTTCCTGCAAAGGAGGGAAAATAATGGCTCATAAAAAACAAATTCTCTACCCTGTAGTCTTCATGGTGGCATTAACCGCTCTATTTACTTTTGTGTTAGCCTTCATAAATGCGAATTCAATTGAGCTCATAAAAGAACGGGAAGCTATTCGAATCCAAAAATCTATATTATATGTATTCAACATTCCTTTTGAAGCACAAGATGCGGCAATCCAAAAGACTTTTGATGAAAATGTCACTATCAAAGCGATCAACGAGAAGACGTATTATGTCTATCGTGTTGACAATACTCTTAAAGGCTATGCCTTTCAATTCTCTGGAAGAGGTCTTTGGGGCACCATCACTGGAAATATTGCAATCTCACCAGAATTTGATAGCATTCTCGGCATTGATTTCATCTCTCATTCTGAAACACCAGGACTTGGTGGTCGTATAGATGAAGCATGGTTTAAGGAACAGTTTCGAAACATGCCCATTAAGACTAAAGCACCTGTGATATTCAAACCTGCTGAAGGTGGGACTGTAGATGCCGTTACTGGTGCTACTTTAACATCCAATTCCGTTCGAGATATGGTCAACCAATTTATAACAGACATCAAAGGTATCGAAATGGAGGTGAAACTCAATGAATGAGTTAAAACGCGTCTTTAAAGAAGGTATGATAAAAGACAATCCTGTTTTCAGACAAATACTAGGAATCTGTTCTTCTCTTGCCGTGACAAACTTACTCCTCAACTCGCTTGTTATGGGGATCGGTCTTATGTTCGTAACGGGTTTTTCGAGTTTCACCGTCTCACTTTTGAGAAAGCAAACCCCTAAACACATTCGGATGATGGTTCAAACACTTATAATATCCGCTTATGTTATCATTTTAGATATTTTCTTAAAAGCTTACTGGCCGTCCATGTCAAAAGCGTTGGGGCCTTATGTGGGCTTAATAATCACCAATTGCATTATAATGGGGCGCTGTGAGGCCTTCGCACAAAAGAATAAACCTTTGATTTCTTTCTTTGATGGTCTTACCATGGGGCTTGGCTATACCATAGTCCTACTCTTCATCGCCTTTTTCAGAGAACTCCTTGGATTTGGTTCCCTCTTTGGCATTCAAGTATTGGGCGAAGGTTGGGTGAACTGGACATTGATGATTATGCCCCCTGGTGCATTCTTCATGCTAGGTATTGTCATATGGATCACACGAAACATCTTTCCAAATAACGATGAAAAAGGAGGTGCTAAGGCATGATCGAAATCAATCCGTTTATCATATTCTTTGCTTCTATTTTTACAAACAATATGATCCTATCCAATTTTCTCGGGATGTGTTCCTTCATAGCTGTATCCAATGAAATCAAAACATCACTCAGCTTAGGTCAAGCTGTTACGTTTGTGCTTGCTTGTACAACTGTGCTCAACTATTTTATCTATCATTATGTATTAGTCCCTTTTGGATTTGAATACTTACGATTTATCGTATTTATAATCGTCATAGCTGCATTCGTTCAACTTGTGGAAATGATCATAGAAAGATACTTCGAGACACTTTATTACTCTTTAGGGATCTTTTTACCACTGATTACAGTTAACTGTGCCATCCTAGGCGTTTCTCTTTTTATGACAATCAGAGATTACAACTTGTTTCAATCTTTTGCATTTGGAATTGGTTCTGGATTAGGGTGGACACTGGCTATCGTTGCCATGGCTGGCATCCGTAAAAAAATAAAAAACGCCAAATTGCCTAACGGTCTTGAAGGACCTGGAATCACCTTGATTATTACTGGTATTATGGCACTTGCCTTTCTGGGTTTTTCTGGAATCGTTCAAATACAATAGGGAGGGATATCATGACAACTTTAGGTACAATCGCAATTACTGTGGCAACTATTAGCGGCATCACAGGTACATTAGCTTTTCTACTATCTCTCGCCAATAAAACAATTGCCAACTATGGCGAAAAAAAACTTACGATTAACGACAACAAAGATTTTATGGTAGACGGCGGTGAAACTTTGCTTTCATCTTTAGTAGATCAAAAAGTCTTTATACCATCGGCCTGTGGTGGCAAAGGGAGTTGTGGCTATTGCAAAGTCACTGTTATTGAAGGGGGCGGTCAAATTCTCCCTACTGAACTGGGTTATGTCACACCTGCTGAACAAAAAGAAGGTGTCAGGCTTTCCTGTCAACTCAAAATTAAAGAAGACATGAAAATTCAGATCCCTGAAGAACTGTTTAGTGTCAAACAATTCGACTATCGTGTTGAATTTATAAAAGAAGTGACCCCTACTATCAAGCATTTGCGTTTAAAATTGCCTGAAGGAGAAGAAATTCAATTTAAGGCAGGACAGTATATTCAAATTTTAGCCCCTAAATACAAGGGCAATGACGAAGAGGTTTATAGAGCTTATTCAGTAGCTTCTTCACCTCTTGACCAAAAAGCAATTGAACTCTACATCGGACTTGTCAAAAATGGGATTGCCACTACTTTCGTACATGATTATCTAAAACCCGGTGCCAAACTCACTATTGTAGGCCCGTATGGCGACTTTTTCTACCAAGATACAGATCGTGAAATGGTTTTAGTCGCCATTGGAACTGGGATGGCACCTATTATGTCCATCTTAAAGTTTATGCGAGATAGTGGGATTAAGCGCAAAGCTACTTTTTACTTTGGTGCACGGACAAGAGAAGATCTCTTTGAGATGGAAACCCTTGAACAACTTGAAAAAGAACTGCCTAACTTTAAATTAATCACCTGTCTATCACGTCCTACAGAAAGCTGTCAGTGGACTGGTGAAAAAGGTAGAGTAACTGACCTACTGGAAAAATTCTTAGAAGATGGTGACCGTAAAGAGGCTTATCTCTGCGGCAGTCCAGTAATGATTGATTCTGTCATTCCTATTTTAATGGCAAAGGGAATGCCCGAAGATCAAATTTTCTATGATAAATTTGAATAAATAAAAATAGTGTCTTTTAAAAAAATGATATGAGCACAGTATCTTAGGAATAGCACCTTCACATCACTATGAAAGTCCTAACATATCGTGCTCATATCATTTCATGTTCATATCATTTTTTTAATTTCCAGCCCTTTGAAACAACCACTTGGGTTGAATAAAGTTTTGATCAAAAGTCACTTCTATAATCTCACCAAATTTAATTTTATCTTGGCAATGGAAGGTCTGAATCACCATCCCGTGAGCGACAACAATTACGCGTTCATATTCATCACAAAAGGGTATGAGTGCATTTTTCACGCGCATTTTTAAGTCTTCCAGTGGTTCCCAGCGGGTATATGCTGTAATGGCATGCTCATCTGCTGGGTATACACCTTTATTGATAACAAAATCTTCATACAACAATTTTAGCTCTTTATAGGTTTGATATTGAAAGGTTAGATCAGGTATCCATTCATGAAGATCATGAACGACTCGAGTGGTTAACCCGGTGTACTTAGCCACTATTGCCGCTGATTGTAAGGCTCTCGTATATGGGGATGAAAGTATAATTTGAGCATTTTTACCCACAAGTTTAAGTGCCGATTCAGACATTTGCTTGATCCCATTATCATTAAGAGCTGACAAGTCTCGCCCCTGACCAATAAGACCTCTTTGTGTACAAGGTGTATAACTTGGTTCACCATGTCTGACTAAATAAAGTTTCATAAATTTTACCTCCATATTGGATAGTTTATACCCATTGAATGACAAATTTATTCTCAATTCATTTAAGCCTGTCTATATCGCCTTCTGTTTACTCTTAATAACTAAAAGACTGTTGATCAGTACAAATACAATACCAAGAGTCCCCATTACCATAAAAGCCCATCTTAGATTAATGAGATCTCCAATAATGCCCACTGCCGGAAACAATATAATCATGAAGAAACTAAATACCATACTGGCAAAAGACAAAATTGTCGCTCTATTTTCACTTGGTATCAATTTATTAATATAATCTGTCATAGCAATATAAGTCACACTTTCTGCCATCATCATAATGATAAAGAATACATAGTGAAAAGGAGTTAGAGCAATCCCCCAGATACAGATAACCGTTATCCACGGCAATCCGAAAAGAATACCACTTTCTTTGACCACCTTCTCTATTCGATGTACTTGAGTGGATATAATAGCTGCTGCCATGGATGAGATCGCAAGAATTAGCCCTATTTGAGCTTCCGTGTAATGCAATGCTTTTAAATAATTTTGATTGTAAAAAAAGATACATGTACAGAATGTGCCTATTAATTGACCTAACACCATCAATGATGCAATTTTAGGATTCATTTTCACGACTTTAATACTCTCTAAAAGTTGATTCTTAAACGTGTCAAATCCCTCTAATAAATACCCTTTTGATTGATCTTTTGGGCTTTTTATCGTACTACTATCTACATCATCCTGTTTTGTTTTTTTAATCTCAGGTTCTATAAAGCTCAGCGACTGAATAATGGTCAGTACACCTATCACTATAGTGATATAAAAAGCCATTGGGTAACTCTTTGTGGCAAGATACCCACCTACAAAAAATGATACAATACTTGCTGTTTGATAAAAGACTTCTTTCCTGCCATTGATTTTCATAAATTCAGATTCTGCATCCAATTCTTTTAGAGAGTCATAGAGCAAGGCATCACCCGCACCAGATTCTAAATTATATGAGAGCGCAGAGAAAATAAAGGCTATTGCAAATCCCCAAAATTGATTTGACATTAGTAAAATCGCCACATTCACTAATGCTAAAATTCTCCCCCCTACTCGGCTTGCCTTCCTCCCTAAGAGGTCTGCCACAGCGCCGGTTGGCACTTCCATCGTAAAAGAAGTCAAATGAAAAATTGTCTCCAATAGGCCGAGTTGGGTTAGTGACATCCCTTTACTTGCCAAGTAGATCATCCATATGCCCCTTGTCAAATCTAAGTTGTACATCAATGTAAATAAGTAATTTTTCCCGATATTGCTTTTTAATTTCTTTGTTCTGTTCATGTTTTACCTCCAAAGTAAAATGGATTCATTGTGTCAGCAAGGTCTTTGGAAGTTTAATATATAACAATACTTTTCTGTCTGAAAGTTCTTGTCTAATGGCTTAACATAAGTTAAAAATGCTCATTCAAAGCGGACGAAAACTCTTGTGTCAAGTAGCAACATTTGAGCCATCTCTCGATGTCCCAAACCAATTTTCGCTGACGCTGTTTGAGGTTGAATATTCCTCATCACAGCTTTTGGCTCAAATCTTGTTGTTTTAATACAAAAAACTCCAAGTGGGTTCACTCAGAGTTCTCAATTCTATGGCTTCTATAAAATTAAGTCTTCTTCAGACACTTGCGGGTTAACATAATATTAAATTTTAGAGAGACCTCTTGCGTCTAATCTAAAATTTGCTATTATATTGTGTACCACTGCAAAGTATGAAAGTCTGAAGTTCATGATATTGCTCGCTTTCTAACTGGACTAAAATAAATATCTTTTTTATTATAGCTTAGCCCTAATAACAAGTCAAGTGTATACCACCATAGATTATAATGACCATGTGTCCGTTTTTATCGTGAAATTGTTTAAATATTATAGAAATTTCCTGTCCCCTCTTTTTCATTAGAAAAGCTACCCTAAACCGTGAGGTAGTGGGCAGCTTTTCTTTGCGGGGTTGGTAATTTGATTAATCCCTATATAGAGGGAATTTATCACATAATGTTTTTACACGTGCTCTTGCAGGTTCAAGATCAGCATCTCTATTGTCAATAGTCCAGCTAATAATATCTGCAATTTCAAGCATTTCTTCTTTTCCAAAGCCACGTGTTGTTGATGCAGGTGTTCCAATTCTAATACCACTTGTTACAAATGGACTAGCTGTCTCATTAGGCACTGTGTTTTTATTTGTCGTAATGCCAATTTCATCGAGTAATTTTTCTGCAACTTTACCTGTAATATCTTTGTTTCTAAGGTCAACAAGCATTAAATGATTATCAGTACCACCTGACACAATGTTAAAGCCTTTTGATTTTAAAGCATCCGCCAATGTGCTTGCGTTTTCAATCACTTGTTTTTGATATGCTTTAAATTCATCCGACATCGCTTCTTTAAAACAAACCGCTTTAGCTGCAATGATATGCATTAACGGTCCACCTTGGATACCTGGGAAAATTGTTTTATCAACAGCTTTTGCATATTCTGCTTTACAAAGAATTGCACCACCTCTTGGGCCTCTTAACGTCTTATGCGTTGTCGTTGTAACGAAATCAGCATAAGGCACTGGATTTGGATGAAGATCAGCAGCTACTAGTCCTGCGATATGTGCCATATCAACCATCATTAAAGCACCTACTTCATCACAGATTTCTTTAATTTTAGCAAAGTCTATAATTCTAGAATAAGCACTTGCACCAGAAACAATCATTTTAGGTTTTTCTGCAATTGCCATTTCTCTTAGATTTTCATAATCAATGAAGCCTTCTGCATTTACACCATAAGAAACAAAATTGTAAAGTTTTCCAGAAAAGTTAACTGGGCTACCATGTGTTAAGTGTCCACCATCAGATAAGTTCATCCCCAAGATCTTGTCACCTGGTTCAAGAACTGCCATATAGACACCCATATTTGCTTGTGAACCAGAATGTGGCTGAACATTAGCATGGTCAGCACCAAAAAGTTTTTTCATTCTGTCACGTGCTAAATCTTCTGATATGTCCACGAATTCACAGCCGCCATAATATCTCTTACCTGGGTAGCCTTCTGCATATTTGTTCGTTAAGTGTGAGCCCATTGCGGCCATTACTGTTTTACTTGTAAAGTTTTCAGATGCAATTAATTCAATGTTACTTGACTGTCTTTTAAGCTCAAGTTCCATTGATTCATAGAGCTCTGGGTCATTTTTCTTAATGATTTCTAAATTCATTGATTGGTCCCCTCTCACATTACTTTTTAGTTTTGATTGGTGCCATGTGAATGGCTTCTCCTTTGAGTCCCATAGTAGCTTCTGAAAAAGCTTCTGAAAGTGTTGGATGCGCATGAATTGTACCAGCAATCGCATCAACATGCATTTTTTGGCTCACTGCAAGTGTCCCCTCATGAATCAAATCAGAAGCATGAGGTCCCATAATATGAACACCGAGTATGATATCATTCATATCCGATATTACTTTTATAAAACCTTCTGGTTCTCCAATAGAAAGTGCCTTTCCATTTGCTCCAAACATAAATTTGCTTTTCTTGAATTCAAGGCCTTCGGCTTTCGCTTGATCCTCAGTGAGTCCAACACAAGAAATCTCTGGAAAAACAAAGATACAGCTTGGTACCACATCGTGATTACCGTGATGTAGTACGCCCATAATATGATCCACTGCAGCAATTCCTTGGTGAGATGCAGCATGTGCAAGCATGAGCTTTCCATTGACATCACCGATTGCATATACATTTTGAACATTAGTTCTAAAATGCTCATCTACACAAATGCCTTTCAGATTATATTCTACACCAGTATTTGATAAATTTAAACCTTCAATAACTGCCGATCTTCCTGTTGAGACTAAAACACTTGTGGCATCAAATGTCACTTCACCCTTTTTAGACTCTCCTACCACAGTAAGGCCGCTTTCTGTCTTGATGATTTTAATCACTTTAGTTGATTTATGAACATCAATGCCTTTCTTCTTAACACTGACTGCAAACCGTTTTGAAATTTCTGTATCGACTTGACCTAGGACTTGATCTGCATATTCAACCACAGTCACCTCACTGCCCATGGCAGCAAAAATGCCTGCATATTCCATTCCGATGACACCACCACCAATAACCACTAATTTTTTAGGCACATCCGTAAATTCTAGGATTTTCTTGCTGGTTATGACACCCTCGAGATCAATCCCTTCAATGGGTGGCATTTGTGGTTTAGAACCTGTGGCAATAATGATATTTTCACAAGAAATAGTTCTAATTTCGCCCGACTCCGTGGTGATCTTTAGATCTGAATCACTTAAGAACTCTGCGCTGCCATAGATGAGTTCAATGCCATTTATTTTAATCAATTGTTCAATACCACCAACCAATTGATCCACTACTTCTTTTTTTCTAGATTGAATTTTAGGGATATCAAAACTAACTGGACCTGTTTTGATCCCAAAATCCTCTATATGCATTAAAGTGTTTAGGAGTTCCGCATTTCTATAAAGCGTCTTTGTAGGGATACATCCATAATTTAGGCAGGTGCCTCCAATTTTATGACGCTCAATTAAAGTTACCTTGGCACCTAATTGTGCACCACGTATGGCAGCCACATAACCTCCTGGTCCACCACCTATAATGACGATTTCCTTTTGCATATTGCCTCCTAGACTTGTTTTTCCCACTTGAGTACTGGGGATCTTGCTGCAAGAACCTCGTCAACTCTTCTGATTTGAGTTGTAGTAGGTGCTTGTTTTAGTAATTCAGGTGCCTCATCTGCTTCTTTGCTGATTTGAATCATGACGTCAATGAAAGCATCAAGCGTTTCAAGGCTCTCTGTTTCAGTAGGTTCAATCATAATTGCATCATGTACAATCATTGGGAAATATATCGTTGGCGGATGATAGCCATGGTCTAAAAGACGTTTTGCCACATCAAGTGTACTACACTGATTCAGTTCACCTTTAAGACCTGCAAGTACAAATTCATGTTTACAAATGGTATCCACAGGCAAGTTGAAATGGTCTTTTAGCTTAGCTTGCATATAGTTCGCATTGAGCACAGCCATCTCACTTGCACGTTTTAAACCTTCACTACCCATTGATAAAATATAAGTGTACGCTCTCACAAGAATTCCAAAGTTCCCATTAAAGCCCTTCATTCTACCAATTGTATCTGGTCTATTATAATCTAAACTATATTGATCTTCTACTTTAGAAATAACTGGTGCTGGTAAAAACGGCTCTAAAAATGCTTTAACGCCAACTGGACCAGAACCTGGACCACCACCACCATGAGGTGTTGAAAAAGTCTTATGAAGATTATAATGTACAACATCAAATCCCATATCGCCAGGTCTAGCTTGACCTAAAATCGCATTTAAGTTGGCACCATCATAATAGAGCAAACCACCGGCTTCATGCACAAGTTCAGCGATCTCAACGATATTTTTCTCGAATAGCCCTAATGTACTTGGATTTGTAAGCATTAACCCTGCAATATCATCTCCTAATACAGCTTTTAAATTATCGAGATCAACGGCACCTTCCTTTGTAGATTTTATTTCCACAACTTCAAATCCTGCAACATTTGCACTTGCTGGATTAGTCCCATGTGCAGAGTCTGGAACGATAATTTTAGTTCTCTTCGTTTCACCACGTTTTTCATGATAAGCCTTGATAATCATAAGGCCAGTAAGTTCTCCGTGAGCACCCGCTGCTGGTTGAAGTGTAAACGCATCCATGCCGCCTATTTCAGACAACATACTCTTTAAATCATACATGAGCTCAAGCGCGCCCTGTGTTTGCACCTTGTTTTGATATGGATGAAGGTTTACAAAACCATCTAAAGCAGCCATATCTTCATTAATTTTTGGATTGTATTTCATGGTACAAGAACCAAGAGGATAGAATCCGGTGTCTACACCAAAGTTTTTATTGCTTAATAAAGTGTAGTGTCTCACAAGTTGTGGTTCACTTACTTCTGGTAAACCAAGTTCTGTCTTTCGGAGTAAGTCCGCTGGTATTACATCATTGATTTCTACGTCATCAACTTTGCATCCAGGAATTTTATACCCTCTTCTGCCTTCTTTTGAAATTTCAAAAATAAGTTGATCGTATTTTACCATTTGATTGCCTCCATTGCCTCTATAAGTGCATCAATTTCTTCTTTTGTTCTCTTTTCAGTCACACAGAACAGAACTCTATTTTGATCTGATGGATATGCCTTCCCTAAATCAAAGCCACCTAAGAAGCCTTTTTCAGCTAATTTTTCATTGAGTTTCTCAATTGCCATATCAGTTTCAAGAACAAATTCTTTAAAAAATGGTGCATCATATACAGCTCTAAATTTACCAGTTTCAATGAGTCTTCTCTGTGCATAATGTGATTTTTTAACACATTGAGTTGCGACTTCCTTTAAGCCTTCTTTGCCAAGTGCACTGAGGTAAATCGTTGCACAAAGTGCATTCAAAGCTTGGTTTGAACAAATATTAGAAGTTGCTTTTTCTCTTCTAATATGTTGCTCTCTCGCTTGAAGTGTCAAAGTGAATGCTCTTTTGCCATCTAAGTCTAAGGTTTGGCCCACAATACGCCCTGGTAATTTTCTCATTTGCTTCGTTGATGCTGCCATAAAACCAAGGTAAGGACCACCATAATTTAGGCTATTGCCTAGAACTTGACCTTCGCCTACAGCTAAGTCTGCACCATATTCACCTGGCGTTTTGAGAATACTCATAGCAATCGGGTCTACATTCATAATAAAAAGCGCTTTATTTTCATGTGTCACTTCTACAGCTTCTGTATAGTCTTCAATGTTACCAAAGAAGTTTGGTGATTGAACGATTACACCTACTGTTTCTTTAGAAATAACATTTTTAAGTTTTTCAATATCTGTCACACCATTCACCGACGGAATCTCTATGACATTTACATTGTTAAATCTCATATAAGTCTTAACAACTTCTCTAACTTCTGGATGAACTGTTTCAGAAATGAGAATAGTATTGCCTTTTTGATTTGCCATAGCAAGCATAGCCGCTTCTGCTGTAGCAGATGCACCGTCGTACATAGAAGCATTTGAAACTTCCATGCCAGTCACATTTGCAATCATAGTTTGATACTCAAAGATAGCTTGTAATGTGCCTTGGCTAATCTCTGGTTGATAGGGTGTATACGCTGTATTAAATTCTGATCTGGATACCAAATGATGAATCACTGAAGGGATCGCATGATCATAGGCACCAGCACCTAAAAAACATATGAGTTCATTAGTAGATGTGTTTTTATCTGCAAGACCTCTAATATGTTTTGACACTTCTGCTTCAGAAAGTGGTGCACATAAATTCAATCTTCTATTGAGTTTAACTTGCTCTGGGATGTCATCAAATAATCGGTCTACTGAATCAATACCAAGAACTTCAAGCATTTTCGCTTCATCTTGCTTAGTATTTGGGATGTATGGAAACATCATTATGCCTCCTCGTTACAGTATGCTTCATACTCTTCAGCGTTCATGAGTTCTTCTAATTCGCTTTCATCAGAAAGTGTTACTTTGACAATCCAGTTTTCATAAGGTGCCGAATTGACAAGAGATGGATCATTTTCTAATTCATCATTCACTTCTGTAACCGTTCCTGATACAGGCATTAGCATATCCGATGCTGCTTTTACAGATTCAATTGTTCCAAAACTATCTTCTGTTTCAAATGCTTCATCTATTTCTGGTAATTCAACATAAACGATTGATCCTAAAGAATTTTGTGCAAAATCTGTTACGCCAACTAATGCAACATTACCTTCAACTTTAACCCACTCATGATCTTTTGTATAATACAAACCGCTTAAAACTTTCATCTTCATTACCTCCTGAATATTCATCATAATTTCAGCACATTGCTGTGGCTATTGATTAAATAAATTATACCTTATTTTAACTATTTTTTATAATTCTTTTGATAAAATCTTTTACTGCAAATAGTTGCTGGTAAAACTTTCTTTCTAACTTGTATGCCAAGGCTTCCACCCATCTCAGCGTATGAAGCATCAATAAGTGCCAAGCCTATATTCTTCTTGAGTGTCGGTGAAAAATAACCCGTTGTAACCACACCTATAATTTGATCATCCACTACAACATCGTAACCATGTCTCGGAATGCCTTTTTCCATCTCAAAACCGACTGTTTTTCTTGGAAGTCCAGCTTCTTTCTGAGCCACAAGTGCTTCTTTGCCAATGAATTTTTCTTTGCCTAATTTTACAAAGAAGCCAAGTCCTGCTTCAAGTGGTGTAATATCTTTAGAAATTTCATTGCCATAAAGCGGTAATGCCGCTTCAAATCTCAAGGTATCTCTACACCCTAGTCCAGCTGGTTTTAATCCCATTTCCTTACCAGCTTCCATGATGGTTTCCCATACTTTGACGATATTCTCGTTTTCAGTGTATACTTCAAAACCATCTTCACCAGTATAACCTGTTCTCGATACCAAGCACTTTACACCTGCAATTGTCACATTTTGATTACAGTAGAAAAATTTGATATCTGCTAAATTCACATCAACCACTTTTTGAAGGATTTCTTGAGCAATTGGACCTTGAATTGCCACTTCAGAAATGGAATCCGAAACATTTTCAAGGTTTAAATCGTAACCTTTTGATTGTTCAACCATCCATGCATAATCTTTTTCAACGTTACTGGCGTTAATGACGAGATAGAAAAACTCTTGATTAAATTTGTAAACAAGTAGATCATCTACAACGCCACCATCTTCGTAGCACATCATCCCATAGAGAATTTGGTGATCTTCAAGTGTTGCCACATCGTTTGTCACAAGATTCTGGACAAATGCAAAAGCATCTTTACCTTTCACTTCAACTTCACCCATGTGAGAAACATCAAACATCCCAGCTGCTGTTCTCACAGCTTCATGCTCTTCAACGATCCCCTCATATTGAACTGGTAATGCCCAACCTGCGAAGTCAATTACTTTTCCACCCAGTTTCTGGTGGACATCAAAAAGTGCTGTTTTTTTAACTGAATCCATCCTGTTGCCTCCTCCACGTACGCCTTAGTCATACTTCTTTATAATTATACCTTTTACTCATACTTTAAATCTGTTTTTTAAAGACAAAAAAGAGGTATATAATGGACATAGCAATGCTAGTCGCCATTATATACCTCTGTATTTTTACCTGAGAGTTTCTTGTTAAAATAGATTTATATAATCTCACTTTAACACTTCATCCTTCGGTGCCTTTCGGTCTCTCCAGAGATCCATCCAATAACACTTCTTTTGCCTGAGAGTTTCAAATTAAAAACGGCTATTTTTAATCATTGCTCCTTCGGCTACCCTCTTAAGGTATCTCGCATTATCTTCAACTGGGATCAATATGATCATATGGTGTGGTCCTAAATAAAGTCCCACCTTCAAAATAATTTTATTTCATATATGCTTTTATTTCAACCTTTTTTTTAAATCTTTAAAATTATTTTTTTTTCTTAATATTTAGACTTATCCGAAACAGCTTAAAGCTTGCTATCATCCACCCCGTCTAGCCAAGATTCAATGGCAGGTAATATCCTTTTTAAAGAACCCGCTTCAAAAGGATTTTCCAGATGAGCTACTTTTAACAATTCTAAAAATGGCAAGCTTCCACCCTTATTGCAAAGTCTAATATAATCAGCCCATGCTGTTTTGCGATCATCTTCTGCTTTGACAAAGAACTGAAATGCACACACTTGAGCCAGTGTGTAATCAATATAATAAAATGGGTCCATAAAAATATGACCTTGTCTAAACCAATATCCCCCTCTTTTGAGGAAATCATTATCTTCATAGATTCTATGTGGCAAATATTTCGTCTCGAGTTCTGCCCATTTCGCTTTACGATCTGCTGGTGTCACTTCTGGATTTTCATAAACATAGTGTTGAAACTCATCAACGAGAACACCATAAGGAATAAATAATAAAGCTTCGCTCAGATGGTTAAAATGATATTTAGCTGTGTCTTCTTTAAAGAAGTTTTTCATCCACGGCCATGTTAAGAACTCCATACTCATAGAATGAATCTCACAGGCTTCATAAGTTGGCCATACGTATTCTGGAATCTCATAATTTCTACTTTGATATACTTGGAACGCGTGACCTGCTTCATGAGTTAGAACATCAATATCCCCAGAAGTCCCATTGAAATTAGAAAAGATAAAAGGTGCTTTATAATCAGATATAAAAGTACAGTACCCGCCTCCAGCTTTTCCTTTCTTAGCTTCTAAATCCATGAGTTCACTGTCTAACATGAAGTTAAAAAATTCACCTGTTTCTTTAGATAATTCTTCATACATTTGTTTTCCATTTTTTAAAATCCATTCTGGAGTGCCCTTAGGGGTTGCATTTCCAGAGTTAAAAGCGATAGGTTCATCATAATAGGCTAGTGTCTCTAACCCCAATCTTTCTTTCTGTCTCACTTTTAGTTTACTCGCAATTGGAACCAGATCATTTAAAACTTGTTCCCTATATGTTTCTACCATTTTATGATCATAATCAGTTCTAGTAAGTCTCAAATAACCGAGTTCTACAAAATTATTAAAACCTAATTTTTTTGCGATGCTATGACGAACTTTAACCAGTTCATCATATAGATCGTCAAATGCTTTCTCATTTTCTTCAAAGAATTTTGTGGCTGCTTCTTGGGCACTTTTTCGAACACTGCGGTCTGTTGATTCATAAAAAGGTACCATTTGAGCCAAATTGCGCTCTTCACCTTCAAACATTATCTTCGCAGACGTTCTGAGCTTGGTATATTTAGAGACTAAACTATTTTCTAGTTTTAAATCTTCTAATATCTCAGGTTTAAATGTTTTCATTTTTACATTCACAATATTAAATAAATGTTCTCCAAACTCTGCTCTGAGCTCTTCTTTGAATTTAGATTGATCCAGTGCATTGTAAAGGTGATTTACCATTTCCTCATAAGTGGGCATTGCATCATCTATAAAATCATTTTCAGCATTGTAAAAAGCATCTTCAGTATCAATGGTGTGTCTGATCTCTACAAGCACCGATGCAGTCTCTATATGATTTCTAAGTTTCGATATCTCATGCAGTATTTGGATTTGCTCTTGTCCTGAACCCGCCTCATTGAATTTTTCAATGAGCGCACCCATATCGGTTTTAAGAGCTTCCATTTGAGGACGTTCATACTTAAATTCTGTAAATTTCATAACTGCCTCCCTATTTATGCTTACTCATTTGATGTAATTTCTTTCCCAATTATATCATAAAAAAGAAACCCCGTATAATTATTTTTATACGGGGTAAGTCCTGTCTATTGGGCTTCAATTGCAAATTCTGGTGGGGCCAGCATATGTTTTTTAACTGCACATAAATCCATAGATCTTACAATGGCAGCTCTGTACTTTTCGGGGAAATCCTTAGGTAAGGCCAAATTCAATGTTATCTTATCAATCATTTTGGTCTCTTTATTTTTCTCAACGTCCATAGTAAGCTTCAAGCCCTCTGTACTCAACTTTTTACTTTGACAGAAACCTAGAGCATAGATACCTGTACAAGTCGCTATAGAGGATAAAAAAACATCAAAAGGTGCAGGTGCACTCCCTTCTCCACCAGCGTATTCAGGTTGATCTGTTGGGACTGTAAAGTTTTTAAAATTTGCATCTACTCTTTTCCCACCCGGAAAAGTTACTTCAATATAAGCCATAACAACTCTCCTTTTAACGGTTTAATAAAAAACAATCATTCTCTTTGATAAATTACCGACTAAATTGAGTTAAATCTCATATTTTAATAGGTGCTTTTATTATACCCCCAGAGTCCAGGGGGGTAAACACAATTTTAATACTATTTTGTGTCATTTGAGAAAGTGTGGGTAAATAGAGTATAGCATTTATTGCTAAAGTAATTCACTTAACTTAGGAGGTCTTATGTCAATTCTGGTATCTGAAAATGAAATTTTTCACGCTTTTAGTGAATCACTTGATTTAATTGATCGGCGCATTTATAACCATCACAATGATGTTGCTTACATAGCACTAAAACTTGCATCCGCTCTGAATATAGCACCAAAGACGATTAAAGAAATTACCATTGCTTCTCTGATACATGATATTGGTGTTTTTACTGCAGAAGATCGTGTCAATCTAGCAAATTACGCCTTTGAAGACATCTCAAATCACGGTGAAATTGGCTATCAACTCTTGATGACGCTTACAGGATTTGATAAAATTGCGAAGCTTGTGCGCTATCATCACGCTGATTATCAAGTTTTAATCACAAAATCTGACTACGAAATCTACTCCAATCTGATTTTTTTGGCTGATCGCATAGCCGTTTTAGTTGATAAGTCGAATTTCATACTGAACCAGATTGATCGCATTAAGTATATGATCACTGCTGATCAAGATGTAAAGTATAAAACAGAATTTGTAGATGCTTTTTTAAGCTTATCAAAACAAGAAGAATTCTGGCTGAATTTAACAACCGATCGACACAAAGAAATCATTTTAGAAATCTTAAAGCCGGATGCCTTTATTAGGGATATTAATACTCTTTTTGATATTTCTAAACTGTTTATTTTAGCTATAGATTTTAGATCTTCTTATACAGCATCACATAGTATAGGGGTATCCAAAGTAGCACGTGCTATCGGGCAACTTCTTGGGTATGATCGCGAGAGCTTAGATATACTTGAGATATCTGGCTATTTCCATGATATCGGCAAACTTGCACTTTCCAAAGATCTGCTGGACAAAAGAGGAACTCTTAATAAAAATGAAATGCTTCAAATTAAATCGCATTCATTTTACACAATGGAAATTCTATCTAAAATCAAAGGTTTTGAAGAAATTAAAACCATTGCTTCAAGCCATCACGAAAAACTAAATGGCAAAGGTTATCCTTTTAAACGTGCTGATTTAACTGAAAAGGAAATGATCCTCTGCATAGCAGATATTTTTTCTGCTTTAACAGAGGAACGTCCATACCGTAGTCATATTAACAGTGATTTTGCAAAGGAGGTCTTACTTTCTGAAGGTAATGATGGTAAATTAGATCTCAATCTCGTTCAAATTGTTGTGGATCATATGGAACAACTCTCTCAAATCAATGAACACTATCAAAAGATTGCCACAAAGCAGTATTCCGATCTTCAAGAAGCCATTACAAAAGAGGCTTAAAATAAAGGTGCCTAAAATCAAAGCGTATACCCCATTCGGATTGCATTCAGTGAGGGAAAATCGCCTCAAGGTTTATAGGATTATATTGTAAATAACGATTTAATTTCATCTATAGTCAATTTATTTAAGAACGTTTCCCCTGGTTGAATAATTTGATCAAACAGGGCTTTTTTTCGTCCTTGTAAAGCTAAAATTTTCTCTTCAATTGAATTTTGAGTGATGAGTTTAATCACATGTACACGTTTTTCTTGACCAATACGATGTGCTCTGTCAGTGGCTTGATCTTCAACAGCAGGATTCCACCAGGGATCAAAGTGTATAACCGTATCAGCACCTGTTAAGTTCAGACCACTCCCACCAGCTTTAAGGGATATGAGGAAAACCGATTTCTCCCCTTGATTAAACCGTTCAACAGTCTGCATTCTTTCTTTAGCAGGCATGCTGCCGTCTAAATAAAAACAGTCTGCCCCAATCGCCTTTTGGATCAACTTGAGTACAGAAGTAAACTGTGAAAAGACAAGTGTCCTATGACCACTTTCTTCAAGTTCACTGAGGAGTTCAACCAACGCTTCAAGTTTGCCACTCCCGCCCTCATAATTCGTAAGATATGCACTTGGATGTGCACAGATTTGTCTAAGTCTCATGAGCCCAACCAGTAAGCGCATACGTTTATCAGCATCAAGTTGCTTTTCAGAATGGTCTTCTAAAAATTCACCTTTGATTTCTGCAACCATGGCTGTATACAGCTTCTTCTGTTCATCAGTCATGCCAACAATTAAATTCGTTTCTAGTTTATCTGGCAATTCTTTAAGCACATCTTTTTTGATTCTTCTCATCATAAAGGGTTCAATCAAATGTCTTAATTTATTCATTTGGTTTTGATCTTCTTCCGATTCTGTTTTTTTCTCAAATTGTTCCCTGAAGTGATATCTTGTGCCTAAATAACTTGGCATAACAAAATCAAAAATAGACCAAAGTTCCCCTAAGTGATTTTCGAGTGGTGTCCCTGTGAGGGCAAACTTATGTTTTGCTGGAATTTGCTTCACGACTTTAGACGTTAAAGAACCTTCATTTTTAATGTGTTGAGCTTCATCCAGTACAATCATATCAAAGTCACAATGTTCGTATAACTCTTGATCTTTTCTGAGTACACCATATGAAGTAATCAAAATATGAGCATCACTACTATTTATGATTTTTTCTCTGTTTTCTTTGGTACCTTCCACAATATCGTACGTCAAAGAATT
The DNA here is from genome assembly GCA_965140735.1 of uncultured Fusibacter sp. GTDB lineage: Bacteria > Bacillota > Clostridia > Peptostreptococcales > Acidaminobacteraceae > Fusibacter_A. Next base: position 1,953,435 of record OZ223306.1, read on the forward strand.
TGTAAATTTAACGATTTCATTTGCCCAGTTGTAAATAAGCGACGTCGGTGCAACGATCAAAATCCTACCAAATCCCAAGGTCCTCCTAATTTTTATAAAAGTCAGCATTTGCAGTGTTTTTCCAAGTCCCATGTCATCTGCTAAAATACCACCAAAACCATACATCGTCAATTGATTTAACCAGTAAATGCCTTTGTTTTGATATGGTCTCAATATCGTGACCAAATGTTCCGGAATTTCAAGTGGTGCCATTGCTTTTTCATGATTGATCATCAAAGTCTCATCTGAAATATCAATCGCATTCAATCGGCCTTCGTCCATGAGCTGAGATAAATAGTAAACAGATGCTTTAGGTAACGCAATCACTTGAGTGGTTTTATTCATTTTAGCCTGAAATAAGTGGGTTAGTTCTTCAATAGTCTCAAATTGCCCCTCTTCAAAAGCTAAAAAATCACCATTTTTAAGTTTATAGTATTTTTTCTTTTCTCTATATGCTCTGAGTAATTTTAATGCATCTTCTTTTTCAAAACCATCAATTTCAATCTCATACTCTAATAAATTACTGAATTCATTTGTCGTTATTCTTTGCTTAATTCTATCGCCGTTGATAATGCGACGTTTTGAAAATCTTTCCGTTCTAAATAGAGTTGCACTTTTTTCAATTTCTATCAACTCCGTTTTTAAAAATTCAAAGATTTCATGATCTCTGAGAATTTTAATATGCTCACCTAATTTATGATAGGGATAGCGATCAAAACGTGCCATAAAAGCAGTTTCTTTTTCACAATCTCTATGCGCTACAATCCAATCTGACTCATGGTTATCTTCTGTTAATCCATTGATTTTGACGCCACCATACTGGAATAGAACTTCAATTTGTATCGCGCCACCGTTATAGTCTAGATAGACTTCAAAAGCAAGATCTGCTTCAATAAATAATTTTTTAAGCTCAGGCTGAATGTTAACTTTGCCTATCTTCTCTAGATTGGGTAATATAAAATCAACAAACTTTTGAAGTTGAGTTCTGTTAAATACAAGCTTTGGAACAACTACTTTATGCGGAAAGAGTGTATTCAATATAGCTTGTTGTTCATTAGAAGTCTTAATCAAAGTAGGGCTATTACGATTTACTAAAACATAATGGATGCGGTGTCCTAATAATTTAACATCTGCATTATTGAGCACATTGCATTCCAAATGTGATGCACTTTTAATGAGCTCAAACTGAAATAAATCAACCTGTGTTTTTATCTTAATTTTTTTATTCGTTTTTTTGTCATGATAATCCAGTTTACAATGCTCTATAATTCTAATGAAATTTTGATGTGTCAGTTGTACCACTCCGTGTTTTATCACAGGAATCCCATAAAATTTTTGTTCTTCATGAAACTGTTCTAACAAATCTAAAAGTTTCTGTCCTTCGTCTGACAATTTCATTTCCTGTGATTGCAATGTAAACTGAGAACCAAATTTTAAGCTTTCACCAGAAAGGTAGGCTTCCATAAAATGTAGCACATCTTTGACGACATAGAGATATTCTGATCCAATTTTAAAGGACATTCTAACAGGATACTCATTTGTCGTATTCGCCGTATTTGTCGTTGTAAAATCTAGGTATGGTACTATCTGAATTTCTTCTTTATCTGCACTATCCTTTTGTCTAAAACTTTTAATAATCCCATCAAAATTACTGTGAATAACTTTCGATTCTGCTCCACTTTTAGATTGATCGTATTTACGTTCGTTGACAACTGTTTCTGCAGTTGTGTCTGCTCTTTTAATTTTTATTTTGGATTGGTCGTATATAGTACTGTCGTTAAATGGCCAAGGTAATTCCATCGTATCCACACGTTCAAGTAAGTCACCATCGTCCATTAGTTGCAAAAGCGAAGCAACGATATGCCGACAGGGTTTTAAAGATTTATGACAACTACATTTGGAGGTCAAAAGGTCTCCGAGTTTAGAAAACTTGAGTTTCACATCAAAAGATTGATCTTCCATAACAATACTGACAATGGTCTGTGCACCAATACCTTCTGTTATGTAAACCTTTTCGTTTTGATATAAAGATAAACCCGCAGAAAACACCTGAGGCTTCCCAGTTAAATTCAAAATGATAGAACGACTTAAGTTATACTTCATGATGCCTCCTCCTGTATTACTGAACATACCAACCCTTAACCTTTTAATTATACCCTATTTATTCAAATTAAAAAAGGACTCTGACAAGAGTCCAAATAAGTAACAGCCAAATAATGATAACAAACACTGCAAACCACCAATTCTTTGGGAGATCATTTCGGGTTAAAAATTGTGCCTTGGTTTTGCTTTCACGATATAGACCTTCTGGAATTAATTTCAAAATACCTTTAATGGCAAGAGGCAATAAAATGAGATCATCTAGGTACCCCAGAACAGGAATGAAATCAGGGATAAGATCAATTGGGCTCAGTGCATATGCCAGCACACAAATCGTCAAAACTTGAGTAATAATACGGAGCTTCTTACTTTTATATAAAACATACAGTGTCGTAATTTCTAGCTTAAGTCGTTTTGCAAATTGGATTATTTTTGTTTTGATCGCTCTATAAATTTTCATAGTGTAATTTCTATTGCATTGCCTTCTAGATCTAGTACAACACTTTCAAAATACCCATCTCCTGTGGTCCTAGGTTCACTTTTAACGATGAAACCATCCGCACGAAGCTTTTCTGTAAGTGCGATGACCTCTGCCTTGCTCCCCACTGAAAAAGTAAAATGTGCAAGTCCAAGGCGATCTTTTTTATTTGCATCCAATATATCCGGTCTCTTCATAAGTTCAAGCCGTGCACCCGTATCAAAGCTTATAAAATACGACATGAAGTTTGTGGTTTGATTATGATACAAATCTGATGATCTCCCACCAAAATATTGGCAATAAAAGTCTTTTGCCTTCTCAAGATTCAATACCCAAATGGCTATATGTTCTATTTTCATTTTGACACTCCTCTTCCTACGCTAATCCAAATTATATTTCTATGTACTTTTTCATTATACGACAAAAATAGATTTCTATCGATGTTGAGTTTAGATTTGCGATCCGACAGAACTTAAAGTGTTAACCTATGAAATGTTTTCGTTCTAAAATATCTTGAAAATAAACTTTTACTTTCGTATTATAAGCTTCACGGATGATAAAAGCTTGTTCTGTGATAAAGGTAACAATCCCACTGCTTAGGTATTTGTGCTCTTGATCAAATAATGTAATGGTATTTCCACTTATCTGATAGGCTTTGATTAAAATTTTGTATTCTTCTAACGAATCACAAGCATATAATTTCATAAAGTCACCTCCTACTAAATGCCGCTTATAATGGCATTTACTTATTTAATATGCCACAAGAGGTACAAAAATCCTCATTAATATCTTTTAAGTAATCAACCTCTTCTTTCTAATTTTTAACGATTTACTGAGTTAAATATGACACCTAACGGCTGTATTGGAACAAATTTAATCACGTATTGTTATCTTTTTGATCAAAAAAAATGGTTTCAATATCTGTATCAAAAAATTGTGCTATGTATTTGGCCATTTTTAACCGCGGTGTTCTCTTTTCTGTTTCCCACATTGCAACAGTTGCACTTGAAACACCTAATTGCTTCGCAAGTGCCCTCTGAGACAGTTTTTTCTCTGTTCTATATTGAGCGATTCTATTCAATTATACCTCCTAATACATTCAATAATTATTTAAAAAATATCACATTTGGTTACTTTTGTCAAATATATTTTCACTTTACGTTACTTTCGTTATCTTATAATAATCTTTTTCTTTATCCTTGCTCACTTTGTGTGATATTATGATTTTAGGTGATGATATGATAGAAAACAGATTAAAACAACTTCGTAAAGAGAATAATTTGACTCAAAAGGAATTGGCTGATAAGCTCAACATTTCCAAGGGTTCTATTGCTATGTATGAAACGGGAAAACGATCTCCTGATAATGAGATTTTGTCCATTATTGCTGATTTTTTTGATGTTTCTACTGACTATCTTCTCGGCAGAAGTAATATCAGACGTTATTCTGAAGAGATTCTGGCTTTTAATACAACTGAGCATTTAACAGATGATGATTTAAAGCTGGTCAAAGATTTAATTGAAACTTTAAAACATAAAAATTTGCAAAACAAATAGTTTTATCATGAGAGCGTATGCTCTTTTTTTATATTAAATAGTGCGATTTCTAAGCTCTATTTTGTTTTATTATTTTAAGGAGTAGTTGCGTTATGGATACTTTATTAGATATGATTAACTCATTGGGCATTCAACTTGAGATCACAAGTGCATTACCACGAAATGTTAACGGTTTTTATTATAAAGATGATATTCACGATATTATTGTTATTAATAATGCTCTAAAAAATGAAGCAGAATTTAGGACGGTCCTCAGTCACGAGCTTGGCCATTACTTTACAACTGGGGGTAGCTTTAAAGTCAACGCCTTCATGGATTTGATACATACAGAAAGGGATGAAGTTAGGGCGATCAGATGGGCCTGTGATTACTTAATACCAAATGATCTTTTAATTAGTAAGCTCCGTGAAGTTTCTGAGATGCCGCTTCAGTCTTTGGCAGATTATTTTGAGGTTTCTATTGAGCTTATGAAGATGAAATTCTATTTTATGAGTTTGATCTCTCCTAAATGGCAACTTGATGGTTCTAAGATACTCTTACTTTCAGCTCTGCCATCGATTTATGTGGTTGAACCTTCTTTCGATTTATTAGAGGTGACAGGTGCGATGGACGCATCGGATACAATGGATGCAACGGATGCAATGGATGATGAATTTTGGTGTTCTGAAAAAGTTGAAATGTATTTACAAGGTCCAGCCTGTCACAGTATCAAAGTTGTGTATAGAATAACTTAGAGTTGAGTAAAATATAAAAAATGCAAGGTATAAAAACGATTGGAAGTTTTTATACGCTTGCATTTTTTTGAGAACAAGTCTAAGGCGGAAAAATATTAGTCTTTATGGATACTTTGATTTATTATGCCATCGTCTAAATAATCTTTCGCAATTTCATACAGATAGGCGATCAATTTACGCATGGTTTCTTTGCTCATCCATAGGGTTATCCAGATGGGGAGATGCTGATATGCTTTTTCAAGCACCCACGCTTCTTGTTCCTGTCCACTGTTTAGAATGGCATCTTTTGCCATGCTTTTAGCCGTCAGCATCAATCTAAATAGAATAACTTTTACTTGCTGCCACTTTAAAAGAGCAAACAAAAAAACAGCCCCTGCGACTGCTACCATTAAGCCATATTCCATTGCGATTTCTTTGGTCATAGGTTTCTCCTTTCATACGCATTGACTGCTTCCTCTATAGACATAGAAAGTTCGTCCCGTAGTTTTTCAACGACTTTTTCCATGATGATAAAGTGTGCCCATGCTGGCATTTCGTCGTTAAGTCTATCTCGCCAGTAGTTGTAATCTGTAATTAAACCTTCTTTGATGGCAAAGTTGATGCCACTGAGTTTCCACTTCTCTATAGGGTGATTATCTGAGTCAGATTCCTGTTCAAAGTCTGGTTCTAAGTTTAATTTTGATTCTGAGTCTAATTTTGATTCTGAGTCTAATTTTGATTCTGAGTCCAAGTTAGAATTAGAATCTGATTTTACATTTGAATCTATTTCCACTTTCGCTTCTATCACATATTTTAGGATATCTTCGACGAATTCATCCCATGAGTTGCGCCCGAGTATAACTCTTGGACAATACTTACCTGACCAATCTTGATGTTTATAAATTTTAAAATATGGATAGGTCAGTATAAGTGCTGCATTCAAGATTTTAGCATTTTCTTCTGCTTTTAAGATATTGCTATTTTCACAGATTTCTATGGCGATGGTTTTCATGTTACCATTACCTTTACCATCCCCTGCATGGTAGGCAACTTCATTTATAGGAAGCACTTGTACAATGCCTTCTTCGTCCACAAAGAAATGTGCCCCAACATAGGTTTCATCTGCATTTTCTACATTTTGCATCCACTTTGCATGCATATTTGCATTTGCAGTAGGGGCAGTGTTACCTGTGTTATGGTTGGTGATGCCTAAAGCAGTTTTGAGGTTTAATGGAATCTGGGTTCTGACGTTGTGGTTGCCACTTGGCATGACGATTTGAGTTTTAAGGGGAATGCCACCAATTTCTTTGTTTTGAATAACACCCCCTATGATTTTGAGTTTATTGATCATATTTTCACGTTCTTTCTGTTTTGTTATTTGAGTTTATTCGTTTAATGTGTGGGTTATTGCTCTACTGATCTTACCTTTTATTTGAAGTTTATTTTTTTGTGCGTTCACTCACTTTGATGAGTTCGTTTTCGATGCGCTCTGCTCTGACATCATGGCGATCCAGCATTGAAATTGTCCTGTTTTGTAGATCGTAGCTATTCTCTATACTTGATTTTAAGATTTCAAGTGATTGAGCGACGTTATCATTTGATCTGGACATTTCATGCATGGCTTTAGTGTTGTTTTCAATGATGCCATTGAACATTTTTAGGAAGATCCAGAAGAGGATGCCTAAGGCGACTGTGCCGGCGCCTATGGTGGTGATGGTGTTTGATAGTTTTATGATGTCCACTGAGGTATCTCCTTGTTTTTAAAACTATAAGGTGTCAACAATTTTAGGATTGTTTTATGATTTCTTGGAACTGAATTTCTGAAATTTTATTCAATTCTACCGCTCTTCGACATTGTTCTTCTGTTGCCCATCCTTTTGGGTAAGCGTATTTAAGCCATGTGTACATTTACATACCTCCCAACATTAATTCAGTGACTTGATTTGCTAATAATCTCAACTGTTCCTCTTTTTCCGCATTTTCTGACATGAGTATAGTTATTTGCTTTGCCATTACCTCTGTTGCTGTGGGTTTTGGTGCTGGCAAATTTGATAAATAGGTTTGATGTTCTTCTTTGGTTGTTTCGATTATTTCACCATCTACATATTTATATTTTGGGAATCCATCAAGATGTATTAATGAAGGATTAATAATGCCATTTAATTCAAAGTGTCCGCCACCTTCTTCATTGATACAAGTATCTGTTTCAAGAGGTTCTTCAAACAACTTTGAAAAACCTTTTACAACAAAGTTGTTTTTATTTAGTCTTACATAATGCTTGTAGCTTGTTAACATCATATTCTATTCCCCTTTTCTAATAAATTTCAGCGTCTGCAACCCATTGAAACATAATTTCATTTCCTTCAACTAAATCATTATCTTGGCAATACACAAGAAAAGAATTTTCACTTGTATATACTAAAGTTGCTGATTTATCAAGCTCAGCTGTAACATCGTACATTTTTCCTATTTGTCCCGTTGAAATTGAGTTTATTCCAATAGATGGTACTATTCTTTTTGAGTGCATTTTAACCATTCCTTGTGATAAATAATAAGTCGATTCTGCTGAAGTTCTATGTGCACCAATTGTTGTAATATCACCCTGAACTTTTACGCGTCCATAACTTTTTTCATAATAATATAGACATTCTTCTAACACTTCATTAAATGTTTTAGAAATAAAATCAGTTGCAACATTTCCTATTTCTAATTTTATTTGTGCAAAATCTAATGTAACACCATCTATATTCTGAGGGTTAAAGAAAATTTCTAAAAAGTCGTTTTCATCGGAACCCATTGATTTTCCCAAAATTGAAGGAAGAGTGACGTGTATTTCATATTTCTTTAAATCAGTGCCAACTACGATTGAACTACTATCAAAAGGAGTACTAACGATAGGCGAAACATTTCCTCCTGTTCCAAAATTTTGCCTAGCATATATATTGCTTATAGTGACAGAATCTATAGAAGCTCTTGCATAGAATGATAAAGTTATGTCTAATCCTGCTGAAATTCTTACGAACTTTTCAATGCGTTGTCTAAAATATATGGGAGTAGTGCCTCCTTTAAATCTTAAAGCATATAAACTTCCTACCAATTCGTTAGGGGCTAAGCAGATCCTAGATACAGAACCATTTACAACACCATCAAAATGCCATCGATCAGCCGTATATTTAGGCGATTCAATGTTAAAACTCGTCCCTCTCTGCCAGACATCAAAATTCCCATTTATCAAATAATTCCTTCCTGGAACACCGTCTATGAATTCTTTAACCGTCTTCCCACTCTCATCAACCAGAACATTCTCTGCTGTGGTGATTGGCAAGATAGAATCCCAACCATTATTTTGGGGATTTCTTTTCTTTATTACAGTATTATATGTTGACATTTATCATCACCTCCTATATTATTGAATACCAAAAATCTCCAGCTGTTGGAGATGATGGTTCTGTGCTGTTTACCGTTACTTTCACAAGTCCAGAATGTGTATGCGATGTAATTGCACCTGTTAATTTTGCTTCTATCTCTGCCTTTGTAATATCACTGTTCTTCTGAGCATTTGATGGTGCATGAGCAGTCTGACTGTGGACATAGGCTGTGTTCCCATGATCTCCACGATGTGCAGTGCTACTTGTCGCTCCAAGTGCAAGTGACTTGCTAATCTCAACATAACTTGACCCACTCCATCTGTAAGTTAAGTTCTTGTCTTGAGCGACATAAATCTTGCCACTCTCTCCCTGTGTGGGAAATGCCGATAGAGCACTATACTCTAAGACATCATCCACATAGGACGGCAACTGTGCCGATGGTACTTTACCTGTGGAATCAAGTGAAGCATATCCATTTGCAACACCCCTTTTTGAGGCATTTTCTGCCGTAAAACCAAGTGCGTTTTGCTTTGCATTCCAAGTAGATTTTTCTGTTGCACTTACAAATTGCTTATCTGTACTCTCAATGACATTTTCAGATGTCGTTTTGGGAAATAAATCATCCCACACGGATCCATTTCTATGTTTCATTTGAATATTTAAATTTGCCATTTACTTCTCCTCCTTTAAGTTAGTTGAAACCATAAATCTGATTCAGGTGGTGTTTCACCGGTTTCAGCATTGTTGATTGCTACACCACCACCTAGGTTAAAATTTGTCTCACTTCCAATTGAATACCATATCGTTGATTGGCTTACTTCTGTTGGTTCTTCTTCTTGAAGATAAGTCGTCGTTGATGCCATCTGCCTGATATCTCCATCAAGATTTTTGACAGCAAGATCTACTTTATCCCAGTTCTCATTGAGCATTGTTGTAATGTTAAAAACAGCATTGCCATCTACAATCGGCTCGGCCTTAAATAGGTTTAAAAATTGTGTTAGGACACTCATATAGTCACCTCCTCTAAAATGCGAACTTGTCTAAGATTTGTTTTCCAAGCGTTTCAATAGTCATTGTATTCACATCAGATACAAGATAATATCTAAATGCATACTCATACCAAAGATGTGCTGGTTTGACATCATTGATTGCCTTACTTAAACCATCCATGTTCTCTGGCGTACCCAAAACGCCTATAAATTTAATCAAGAATTTATATTGTTCTGGTAATTCAATGACTTCAACTTCTCCGCCAGAAAATGAAGCCGCCAAAATTTTAATCATCTCTTTTGATGTGGTTCCAATCCCTCTGAGTTTAGAAATAATCACTTCTCGTCTCATTTCAAAAGAAGAGTCTGTGAATGATTTTATCCCAAGCATTTTTTCCCAGATCGATAATCCCCATGTAGCAGTCTCAACATACATCTGAGCCAAGACATCTTCAATTTTTTCAAAGTAGAGACCAGACTCTTTACCAGTTGCCCTATAGATTGACTTCAGTGGCTCAGCTTCTTCTAAAAAAGAAGGGACATACTTTCTAATTTCAGTATATCTACTCATAGAGATTCACCGATCCTTTCATAGGCACCTCATCTACTCCAAGCGGTACACTCTTAGTATCCCCATTAATTTTTAACTCAGAATAATCTTCGACACCCTCTGTTTCAATCAAAATTGAACCAATTTTAGCAATAGATACCTGAACAGGAACATCCTTTGAATCTACTTCGAATGCCACGTCTCTCATAAGATAGCTCTCTAAATTCGTATTAAACAAGTTTTTCACTTCATCTAATGTGTATCCATTAGATATGGTAATCTTGGCAATTATATCAATGGAAACGCCAGTGGCACTAAGATAGGACACCTGTGCCCCTATTGGTCTTTGTTCTTCAATAAACTTAGATACACTTGAAAGTAAATTTTCACTTGCAGGCAACATATTTTCATCAACGATTACAATTTTCACAGTTCCAGGTCCATCCCATAACGGAAGCACCTTTACACCACCCACACCTGCTAAAGACTCAGCCCACTGCTGATATTGATAGACATTACCGCTGGTTGCTGGTTTTCTGACATGTGATAACAATCTTTCGAGTAAAGCAGTATCTGTTTCCTCATTTGTACCATCACTAATAGATAGTGGATTAGTCACTGTCGTTACCCCTGAAATTGACATGGGCAATAATATGACTGTATTAGACGCCGTATTGTATAGCGTTCCAAAATCACTTGCCGTAACAGCTACTTCCACAACACCATTACTGATGATTTTCTCTTCGTCAGCAATATAGGTTTTCCCATCTTGAGTGGCAAAAAGACTGCCCTTGGGAATAGTCGTCCCATCGCTACCTTCAACTCTGACTTTACCTTTTGCTTTTGTTTGCAACTTGCGTTCTATGCCATGCTCTCTAGCTCTCATATCCAAATAGGCCCCACTGGTTGTTTCAGAAAAACCTAATTCTAAAACTCTTTCAAGATTAAAATAAGCCTGCATCAATTCTACTGCGATGGGTGCTGTTGCCACATAGAACATACTGCCTTCATCAGTGTTGATCTCATCAACTGCCATTGCATTCATTCTTTTTTGAATAGCTTCTTGAGTTTCATTTTCAAACATTTGTATTCACCTCCATTTCTTCGCCTAAATTGGTCTTGACTACAAAAGTAACGTTGACCTCACTACCCGTATTGATCACTTTAAAATCTGTAATTGAGTCAATCCGCTCATCATAAATCAATGCTTCTGTAATCATATTTTTAATAACACTTTCTAGCACATCCTTATGAAGTGTCTTACCTAAAACATCTTCTATTTCACAACCGTATTCCCAGCTGTGAATCAAGTATCTATATCGAGCCGTCTTAAGCGTTTTTATGATATAAATTTTGAGTGCCTCTAATCCTGTTACAATGATGGGGCTCCCATTTTGTAAAATAAACTTATTTTGATCAAAATCAAATGCCCACTCTCTGCCATAGTCTAGTAATTGCTCTTTAAATATGGCCTGATTTAATTGTTCAATATTCTCTGGGAAAATTGCCATTATTCCACCACCCTTCCCATAACATAAAATCTGTTGCCATTTTCTATACTCACTACTGCAACTCTATTACCAACGCGCGATATGCCACTGCCATCAGGTTTGCTAAGCGCATGATCTAAGACTAAAAACTTTCTTGGAATTGCCACCTTCATTTTGTCAAGTTTCACAGCTATATTAGGTAAGTCGCTCACTATAGTTCCAAATTCTATACAGTCTTTGCCTTTATCTTGGCTTTTAATAAACTGAATCAATTTTTCACCTGCCATTCAATCACCTCTTTAATAATTTTAAGTTCATTGTATACGCGCTTTCAGTCATATTGTGGCTATCTTCTTCAATGATATAAGCTTCGTTAATGTCGAGTCTCTTATCAATCAAAGTGATCTTGTCCCCTGCTTTAACAAGCACATTGCCCTTCATTTGAAGATTAATATCCACAGATGCTTTACATAGTGTTTTCAATAAATTCTGTGCATAGACTTTGGATTTAGATCTATCCATTTTTTCCTCTGTAACTTGGTGTTGCATGCGACCGTATTGAGCGATTTTATCTGCGTCCATAGCCTCAGCTACAACACCGTCACCTTTTCCTCTTACAATGACGACATTTCTCAGTTCTTCAATGCTTTCAGTGACACCAATGCTATAAATCTCATCTATTCCAGCTTCTATATCAAGGACTTTGTTCTGCGCCCCTAATGCTTCAATGACTAACCCTTCTGAATCCATCTTCATCAAATATTCTGTCTGGGTCAATTGAGCATGTTCTTCTAACGCTTTATTGAGCATATCGTAAAGAGACATATCTCTGAAAATACCTTCCAATTTTGACTGAATCTGAGGTACTTTAGTCACTTTAATACCAAATTCTTCGCATAAGCTCTTGATAAATTCGGTCACTCTAATATTGTCTACCACTTTTGTGGTCATATTTTTGGTCAAATAGATGAGGGGATCATAAACGGTTATGTTTACTGTCCCCCCTGCTCTATCTGTCGCCTTTGAAAAAACAACACCTGAAATAATAATTTTGTCTTCTTGGTCTAAAAGTTTAACGAAGTCACCATTGTCAATCGAAACCTTAGGTGTATAATAATCTTCTGAATGAACCATTTGAAAAGTCAAACTTCTGGCAACTTGTTTAATATTACCGCCCCAGGATAAGTTCTGAACGAGGTCAGTAATATCAAAAGGATTATTATTTTTAATAAGAATTACTTTCATTTTTCCCCCTTATTCTAGTCTTATCCTTGACGATTCTGTCTTTTTATTTTGATCTATGATATTGAATCTGATAATCAGTTTAATCCCAGATTTCATTCGATTAGATAATGGATTATGGGTAGCATTCTCAACAATAAATTGAATGCGATTTTTATTCTGTGAGTAAATGACTTCTGCATTCGCAAAAGTCCCCGTCAGTTTTTTAGATATAGCCGAAATGGTATCACCATATTGAGTCACATAATAATCAGGTACCCGCCTGTCTTGTGGTCTATTGGTTTTAACAATAGGGCTAACCAATGACTTCTTATCATTAAGACTTGCAGTCTCTGATTTAACCTTTAAAAATTTATACTCCACTAAACTCAGCGTAAAATCTACGTTACCTGAACCACCCGATTCCGAATAAGTAAAACTCTGAATCGCCACAGGCATATTGATTAGTGTATCTGTGATAATTAACCTTATGGGTCTTTTACTCTCTTGCCATTTTAAGATTTTCCCAACGTGTACATAGGGATCTTCTCCAATCTCATAATTGCAGTAACCGCCATAGTATTTCGGGAAAAAAGACGTAATTTCAATAGTCCTAAGTTTATCTGCACCAATTTGGTTGACTTCCCCTATGCCAATAACCTCCGTACTATTCACCGTCTGCCCGCCATTGATTTGATACTGACCTGGGTTGACAGGCAGTGTTAATATATCTTCAAAATTGTTATAACTTAATTCAAAAATCATTATACCGCCCCCATATTCACTGCAACTGCCATTAGTTTCTCTTCTAGTTTAGAGAGTAATGTGTCTACATCCCTACTGTTTGAAGCACTGATATGATCTGCCAGTTTAGGAATAGTTATAGAAATTTGACTTCCAGATGATTGACGACTCAACTGACTATTCTCCGCAGCCGTTAAAACCCGTTCACCTTGATGTAGTAATGCAGGGTAATTGTTATAAGGCACATAGCCTATACCCACTGCAAGCGTTGGCATTTGAGCTTTTTTATCTGCAATTTGAGCAGAACTTGGTACATTTTTAACCTCAGAACGTTCACCAACATCCTTGCCCAAAATATTTTGCAGAAAATCAGCGATTAAATTATAGAGCCAACTAATCCCATCGTAGAATCCGATTATAAATTCAGATACTCTTTTTACTAACGGGGTTATAAAATCAAAAACACCCTTTATTGTAGGTAATACTGTATTCGTAAAAATATTCACTACAACCTCGGCAAGCACTCCCAGAAAATTGATAAATGTACCCATATAGTCTAAAAATGCACTCAAGATAGGCGCCATAATTTCCCAAGTTGTTGCCAACATTTCCTGAATTACTGGCCAGCTTTCCGACCAGACGATCTTAAACTGGTCTACAATGCCCATGATACTTTCGAACATGCCCATGAAGACATCCTTTTTTGAAAAAATGAAGTTCATAAAAGCATCAAAAACAGGTCTTCCAGCTTGAATTGTACTGAAAACAAAGTTAAAGGCATCCCCAACTACCTTGGATACAGTTAAACCAAATTGAGTGAATTTCTCTTGATTTGCAGATAAAAATTCAACACCTTTTCTCAAAATATCGCTTATGCCGCCAAGACTGGTTGACGCTATATCCGTTAAAATAGTTTCACCCATTCCTTTTAGCTTAGCAATTTGGCCCGGAATTGTTTTTCCAGCTTCTTCAGCACCACCTTTAAATTGCTCCGTCATTGTACTGCCTGAATCATTCTTCATGTTAAGAATATTGCCACCTGCTTTTTTTAAACTATCCTCAGTGGCATTCACACCAAATTCTTGAAGCGCATCTAGGTTTCCCGATTGTGCTTCTGTGAGTGCATCCATTGCTTCCATCAGAGTTTTTCCAGAATTAGCCCCTGCCATGTCTTCTGCGAGTTTTAAAAATTTCTCTGCTTCTCCAGTATCTCCTTTTGCCATTTTAAGAGCGCTTGAACCGGCATCCAATACTTCACTTTCAGAATAGACGGTGGTATTAGAATTCGTTTTAATCATTTTCATAAAATTATTGCTTTTGTTTTGAACAGATTTTGCATCTAATCCTTCATTGTTTTGTTTAATTGTGGTCGTTATATCCTGCTGTTTTGCTTTTCTACTAATGGCATTTTTTAGGCCCATTTCTGCCAATTCGCCTGCTTGTGAAGCCACTTTTGATGCAAGTCCCATCGCACCAGAAAGGACCAAAGAACCTAATTTCTTTCCTATCTTACCTAAAGTTTTTGAGATATTATCTTTGGCTCTTAATACAACTGTAAGCCCTCTTCTCAGGGGATTCAAACTTCTATTTGCATTTCGAATATCACGTCTCCCTCTGTTTCTAAACAAGAAATTTGTGATGATTCGCGCAGGAATTCTAGTTAGAATAGAAAAGATCAATCTTTTGAGAATAGGATTCAGAGGACGTATAACACCAAGAATTCGAGTTACAATCCGCCTTGTTGTTTGGCTAATTGTCGAACGCAATCTACTGCCCAATTGAATACTATTATTGAGAATCCCTGAAATAAAATTCTTCATGCTGCCACCTTGTTCATTGTAAAATTGCCTCATTTGATTGCTTAAATTATTTCTTAATTCCCTAAATACATTAGTGGTAAGTCTTGCGGCATCTTTGGCACTTCTTGTTATTGCACTTATCATATCCATCTATCCACACCTCCTTTATATTGAGACAAACCCTGGAATGTTGTTCTTGGCGCACTGCTCTTCTTCTTTCATCCTATATTGATAAAAGGCGATCAGCACATCTAACTCACCTGGATTTTCTTCAAGCCTTTCATAAACCTCCGATGGGAATATGCCATGCTTTGACCACATATAATACATAATCCCCACCTTTGGGTCTGTCTCAATTAGTTTTTTATTTGAACGATAGAATCATCTCCAAAGCCGGATAACTCAGAAATCTGGTTGTAGAGATGAAGGATTTCTCCAGGTAATAGTAATTTTTCTAATACATCAATCGGTGTCGCCACACCAAATTTGTCTCTGAGTTCTTTGTCTTTTAAGCTAGGTTCCACAATCCCCTCGATGAGAATCATAGATTGAACTAAACTCGTATCAACATCTGCATCTTTCTTATCAAACTTGATTGCCAAATCTTGAATGTTCTTAAACTCTTTGTTATTGAGTGCACGAATCGTAAAAGTCATTTTCTCGCCAAAAGCTTGGGATAATCTTGGAATCTCAATACTCTTTTTAGGCAATTCCATAACATTCATCTTTGAATTTAGTAATAAGCTCAATGCGTTTTTCGCTTTAGTTGCTGCTGCCATAATAATCGCTCCTTATTTATAAATGAATTTAGAGGCAAAATGCCCCCTCCAGCGATTTGCCTCTATACGATCTTAGAGGGGGTTAAACAGAATTGGATATCTACTGCTAAACTGAGAGATATCGAGTGCAATTTTTACATCTGGTGGAATTTTTACATTGTGTAAAATTTCTACATCGGCTGAATTAAATCAAAGAACTTGTAATCTCTAAACGTAAATGGCGCTTCAATATCACCTCTTGTGGCAACTTCCCACTCACTTAATGTAAGATCGTTAAAAGATACTTGTCTATAAAGAATACGTTCTGCACCATATGCAGTTGGATCTGCGAGTTCTGCTAAGATTTCAAACTCAAGGTTTTCACCTCTTTTAATAGCTTCGCCAATCATGCTGATCAGTCTTGAATCTACTTTTCTGAACTTCAATGAGCCAGTACCCTTCCAACCAGTCACCTTTTCGCCTGGAACAAGTGAACCAGCAATGGGAAACTCATCTTTTTGAATTTCAATTTTAGCTTGAAGTCCGAATACTTCCCCCATAAGTGCACCGTCTAACCACACTCTACCGAAAGTACCACTGATAACTTTATTTGGATTTAATGACATATGCTTTTCCTCCTGATTTCTTATAATATGATTGTGATTGACACATCTTCGATTGCATCAAGTGCTTTAACATTGATTTTAATGAACACATTTGAACCTGTATTAGCTTCTTTGATTTCCTGTTCACTCATGGCATCTGCATCTTGTCCAACAGATTTCAAGTAAGTTTTTTGAGAAACCAAATCGATTTCTGCATAATTTTTACCTGCATCTAAGACATTTTGTTGTTCAAGTGACTCTAAATAAGCATTGATTGCAGAGATCAACAACAATTTGTTTTGATAACTGTTTTGAATCTTACCGATGTAGTGATCTTCAATTGTTCTTTCAATATCCGTAGCCACTTTATCGTAAATTCTAACGAGTTTAATCTTTTGGTACTCAGAAGGCTTAGATTCAGTAATCGTCGTTAAAGAAGTTACACCTCTGGCCACTTTGACTTTTTCACCATCATGATAGAGGATGAATTCGCCATTATCCACAGCTGCATCTGCAGCCGCTTTTGTTAGATGTGGCACATCATCTACTTCAGAAAGAACTTGATAAGTAGGTGCCACAGTGAGTGGTAAACCTGCGATCATACCTGCTACTCTAGCCACGAATTGCGTCGCTGCATACGTGTTTTCACCTACGACAATATCTTTTGTCGTAAAGTTAACAACGGCTTCATGATCGCCTACACACTCAGGTAACACAGTTAAAAATCTTTTACCAGCTTCTCTTTGAGTCTTAGCCCATGCTGCAAAAGTCAATACATCACCCGAAATAATATTAGGCACTGTAAGCACGTTATAAAGAATCGTCTCTAAATAAGAGAGCCCTTCATTGTAATTAGCTGCTTCATTATTGATTACAACCAACTTAACTTCTGATGGTGCACCCACTAACGCATCTTCAACAAACTTTTTATTGACATCACTAAGCGTCTCTGGCATATCTACGATACTTTTTAATGAAAAGTATTCTACACCACTCACAACACTTGCATCTTTTAAAAGTAATGCCACAGTGCCCTCAGAACCACTTTTGATCGCTTGTGCTGCTTTTTTCGTAAAAATAATATTAATACCTGGTAAACCCATAAATTATACCTCCCTAAAATTTAAATTTTCCATTACTGGATAGACTTCTGATTCTTTTGATAATTGAGTTTCTAATGTGATTTTAAAATAGAGTAAGCCCTCTTTGATTTCACATTCAACTTGAGAAGTTTCAAATCGCATTTGATCAGTTGAAGTCTCAAAAGCATTTTGAAAAATACTCAAAACTTGATCTGCAACTGTCACAAGTTCGTCATGGCTTGCAGTAGAACTAGGTCCATAATAGACCAGTTGAATGGCTGTCTTTACCGCCATTAAATCTCTTGAAATCATATTTTGGTCAGATGTAAGTGTCTTCAGTTGAAAACAGGGCCTTGAATCATCTGGTGGCCAAATGACTTCATCCATCCAATTGATGGTTGGTAAGTTAAGCTGCAATTTTTGCTTTACAAGCTCATAAGCCGTTTTAGTCATCTCATACTCCTTTCATACTTTTACGTGAATCTCTACAACACCATAAGCATCCCCCCTTTCAAAGTTATCTGATAAATTGATGTCCTCAAAGTTACACAAATGCTGCGACTTGTGGCTCTATGGGCATAAAAAAAAGCAAATGTCGCTTTTATACGGCATGTGCTTTAGGTCTTGCTCATATGCAATTTGAATTCGCTTTTTTTGTAATGCATCATCGACATCTTTCGACACTAACATCATAACACATAAAAAGTGCAATAGAGTGCAGTGTTAGTTTGCAAGTTCCTCAATAACCTTGTCATGAATATTAATACACTGTCTTCTACTGTAACAAACCACATTGGAGATCATCTCCCATCTGTATTTTTTAAAATACCTCAACTTAATAATTTCAGTTTCGATATCAGGTAATTTTGCCAACAGGGTCTCGACATAATTCTTTTTAACAAACAATCCCTCTATCCTCAATTCAATTCTTTCCACCTGCTTCATATACAGATCGATAATCTTTTGAGCCTTTTCATAAGTCGGATCAGAAATCTGATTTCCCTTTGGCATATCTGAATATGTAATCGCAGATAATTCCCTATGTGAAGCTGCTACTTCTGATAATTCAAGTATCTCTTGATTTAAATGATGTATTTCACCACAAACTGTATTGTAACTTTTAAGCATGTTTTTAATTTCAACTGTTGTCATAATAAAGACCTCTCTTTCAATCTATAACTCAATTTTCTGCTTATAATCTAAATTTCTACTCTGACAGATTACCATAAAAAAAGTGCAACAGAGTGCAATTCGATTACTTTTTTGCGTTTACGTAATTTGATATTACGCTTGGCGCAAAACATTGTCAATACGTAAATGCAAAATATAAAGCTTTTTTTTGCATTTACGCAATTTATATGTTATATTATTGATAGTGTAAATAATTAAGGAGGCCTAAGATGGATTTTAAAAGTAAGCTCAAGCAGAAACGCCAAGAGCTGAACTTGACTTTAGAAGAATTGGCAAAAAAGGTCGGCGTAAGTGCAGCAACCATTCAGAGATACGAAAGTGGTGAAATTAAAAATTTAAGAAACGATAAAATAAAACGACTTGCAGATGCGCTGGGTGTGACACCAAACTACCTTATGGACTGGGGAGAAGAAGACTCAAGTATCAACACCATTGCCGCTCATGCACTCTCAGACTTAACAGCAGACGAGCAAAAGAAAGTTTTAGAATTTGCTCAATTTATCAAATCACAGAGGGAAAAGAATGATTAAAAATTTACTCGATCATATTGAAAGAAAGAACATTGCTTTTGTAGAACATAAAATTCCAGTTAAAGATGTTAAAGGACTTTATTTTGATGAAACGATCATATTGGATCAATCACAAATTGAAACAGAAGCAGAACTAACCTGTATTCTTGCTGAAGAGATTGGACATTATGAGACATCAGCAGGTAATATATTAGATCAAGATAGCCTCAAAAATATAAAACAAGAAAAAATGGCTCGAAGATGGGCACATAAAAAACTCATTCCACTTGAAAGATTCATAGATTGTTTTGAATACGGTTGTCATGACCAATATGAACTTTCAGAACATATTGGTGTAACCACCGAATTTCTGCAGGAAACCGTAGACACTTATATGCAAATCTACGGACGTTATGTTGTTGTTGACAATTACATTATTTACTTTGAACCTTTAGGGGTGATGAGACGTCTTTAATGTGTATGTATTCTTTTTATCTGATACTTATAAAAGGCATGATGTTATGGAAAAAATACATACTTATTATTGTCATTGACACGATCTATGAAAAAGAGCGTACATTGACCGCACCATTCCGAACTAAAAATAATCACTCAAAAAGGCTTAAGTTCAAATCGACTTAAGCCTTTTTTTAACTTGACAACAATTATCAGAAAATTTATACTATTTAAAACGTGGACTGTCCAGGAGATTAAGATGACTGTAGAAGCTTTATTTATAAAAAATATGGAAAAGAAAATAATATCGGGATCATGGCAGATAGGTGAAAAACTACCTCCCGAACGCGAACTCGTAAAGCAGTTTGGCTGTTCTAGACAAACTGTGCACAACGGATTAATCAAACTTTCTAATTTAGGATTAGTCACCATCGTCCCAAGGCAAGGCGTAATCGTCAACGACTACATGAATACCGGTGATTTCAATTTACTTGAAGTGATGATTGATTTAGATCGCGAAGAACTTAGCGATAAGCTAAAGTTGGATATGATCCATTTTATGATGCTCCAAATAACTTTGATCTGCGAAACAGCAAGCGATCAGCCTTATGATGAAACGCTTGATCAGATTATACAGGATATGTCTATCATCGCAGAGGGTCGAAGCCAGAGGCATCATGTCCCCAGCAGAGAAAAAGATATCCAAATCCTGAGTGCTCTTTTTTTCAAATATTTTTACACAGTCTGTAAAAATACGGCTAATACCATGTTTCTATTGTTTATCAATTCATTTGAAATAGGTATTAAAAATGCCGCCGTCTATTTATTTCAAACGCCTTCCCAAACCAGTGAAACCCTTAACCTGTTAGAAAGCTTTAATAAAACCCTTAAATCGAATACTCCAGAATTTACAACTTGCATCTCAAATCTGTCAAATGCACTGGAAAAATATTGGCTCAAAGGAGGCTCTCATGAATCCTAACCATTCACTCAATATAAGCGTCAAAACATTCATCTCAGCATCACTCATCCTCATATTTCTACTCATAGGTTCAGGTATTCTTACGCGTGTGATCCCTATGGGAAGCTATGATTACACCACAATCTCAGGTACTAAAACCATCATTCCTGATAGCTATCACGAATTAACAGGTGCTCGCTTGCCAATCTACAAATGGTTCACGGCACCTATTGAGGTTCTATTCTCAAACGAAGGCGTCATTATTATTACGATTATCCTATTCTTATTAATCATAGGCGGAGCCATCGGCATTCTCAATGAAGTCAAGGTGCTCAACAGTATCATTGCCGAGGTCGTTCGAAAATTTGCTCATAAAAAATACCAGCTCATTTGGGCAATTGTCTTTATATTTATGTCGCTTGGTGCTTTTATAGGCATCTTTGAGGAAGTCATTCCACTTGTGCCCTTGCTCAT
This sequence comes from uncultured Fusibacter sp., assembly GCA_965140735.1. Lineage (GTDB taxonomy): Bacteria > Bacillota > Clostridia > Peptostreptococcales > Acidaminobacteraceae > Fusibacter_A. The sequence goes on from OZ223306.1 coordinate 1,974,518, forward strand.
TTCGCTCAGTCTAGCACTGGGATTTGATGTCATGACAGGGCTTGGCATGAGTTTACTCGCCACAGGCTTTGGCTTTGCAGCTGCCGTTTCTAATCCATTCACCATAGGTGTCGCACAAAAGATTGCTGACATCCCTGTATTTTCAGGTGCTAGATATCGTCTCCTAATATTCTTATTCACCTATGTCGTCCTCTCTGCAATGCTCGTAAAATATGCCAAGAGCATTGAAAAGCCTACAACTAAAAGTTTTAATGCAATCGCAGGTGCTTCTAAGAAGGCGGTTATATGGTTTCTCATCTGCACAGGTATTATGGTGGTCCTTATCTTGTTATCCTCTGTGCTCCCAATCATCAGTGCCTACAACTTGCCCATTATCGGCGTTCTATTTCTGATTTCAGGCATTGGCAGTGGCATGCTCTCAAATCGTGGGCTGAAAGGCACATTTAGACTCTTTCAATCAGGCGCTTCTGCGATGCTCCCTGGGGTAATCCTTATACTACTTGCAACAGGTGTAAAACATGTGATTCAAACCGGTAACATCATGGACAGTATCCTCTACTATGCTTCCAATGCCGTAACAGGATCGTCTCCTTTTTCTGCGATTTTATGGGTTTATTTATTGGTCTTTATACTCAATTTCTTCATTGGCTCTGGAAGTGCAAAAGCCTTTATTGTCATCCCAATTATAGCGCCACTTATGGATATGATGGGCATTAGCAGACAAATGGCCATATTGGCCTTTCAATTCGGAGATGGCTTTTCCAATATCCTCTATCCAACAAATGCGGTCTTGCTCATTGGTATCGGCCTAGCTGGGGTTAGCTATATAAAATGGTTTAAATGGGTTTTTAAATTTCAGTTCATCATGGGCCTTTTATCCATCGGCTTCATATGGATTGGTCTACAGTTTGGTTATTAGGAGGACATCATGGCAATTTTATACAAAGAATACGATTCTGCTCGAAAGGCTTTTTTAGCCTTTAAGAGCATCATAGATCACATCATAAACCAACAATCAACTCATCTCGTAAAGACTCAGTTGACTTCTCATGAAATCCTAGATGGCCTCTACATGGACATTTTAGAAATCATGCCCGAAACACCTAAGAAAATGCTTTGCTTGACTTCTGGACTCCATGGCATAGAAGGTTATATCGGCAATTATGTGCTTCAAGAATTCGTCGAGCAATTTTTATCACGTCTAAATTTAGAAGAGACACATGTCATTTTAGTTCACGCCATCAATCCATATGGCATGAAATACAAACGCAAATCAAATGAAGACAGTATAGACCTCAACAGAAATTTTAATACCTCATTTGAAACACTCCCTACAAACGAAGGGTTTAAGGCGAATGCTGCTTTCTTTTTACCACAAAAGCTTAGTCATAGTTATTTCATTGAGAATCTTTTATTCTATATAAAAACAGCTCGACTCTACAGACATATTCCAAATGAGCAATTCAGAGAAGCGGTATTGCTGGGACAGTATGATTATCCAAAAGGGTTTTATTATGGTGGTTCAAAAATGGCAAAATCCACAAGAATACTCAGTGAATTGTTTAAGACATTAACTAAGGCACCTTATGAAACAAGAATATTTATTGATCTCCACACGGGTTATGGCCCCAAATACCAAATGAGTATTGTAAATTCACCAACTGAAAAAAGACCCGCTTCAAAATTAGCTCAGGTCTTTAATTACCCTTTGATTCAAAATGCAGATGGCGATGATTTCTATCAGATCAACGGCGATATGGTCAACTATATCAACACACTTGTTAAGGAAACGGACTATGCCACTTGTTTTGAATTTGGAACGATTGGCATCCGTTTGCTCGATGAAATAAAATCGCTTAGAATTATGCTGCAAGAGAATAGTGTTCACCATATGCATAGCGATACAGATCGCATTTTTAAGCGTATAAAAAAGGACTTCGAAAAGCTCTATATGCCCGATGAAAAAAAATGGCTTGATAAAGTAATCTTGGACTTTGACCAAGCACTTAGCGGCATATTAGCGCACTATAAAATTATTTAGAAATTCAGCTAAAAAAGATTGTATATTCTTTTTTTTAGGCTTATAATATCCTAGCTGAGTATTTATATTGAAATCATTCTGCCAAATACTCTTGTGTTAACAAGCATTGCTTATAAAAATTCAAATTATACTTTAATGGCAAGGAGATTTCCGATGAAAGAAATTATACTCATTATTATTTTGCAGCTTATTTACGTCCCTATGCTTGCACTTAGAACGATATGTATGGTGAAAAAATTGACTTTGTGGACGACTATTTTTGGTGTTTTGGAAAGTCTCATTTATGTCCTAGGACTTTCTCTCGTTTTAACTGGCGAGCAGACTATTGTTGAGATGTTAGTTTATGCCATTGGATTTGGCCTTGGTTTAATCGTTGGCATCCAAATTGAAAACAAAATTGCAATTGGTTATACCTCTGTTGTTGCCAATATCAGAAATAAAAATCAGCAATTAATTGACATTTTGAGAGAAAAAGGCTTTGGCGTTACTATTTTTGAAGGCGAAGGCCGTGAAAGCATTCGATTCCGCCTTGATATTTTAACAAAACGCGTTAAAGAAAAAGAACTCTTATGTTTAATTCAAGAATATGAACCCAGTGCCTTCGTAGTCTTCTATGAGCCAACTCTTTTTAGAGGTGGTTACATGTCTGAACTGATGAAAAAAAGATTGAAAAAGTGATCCTATAAAGTACTCGCTATAATTTCAACACTCATGTGGCCATTAATCATCCTATATTTTTCATATATATAACCTATGACATAACCATTTGAGTTAATATAGTCAAATAGCTGCTTATAGCTCTTTTCACGATTTTTAATACCATCGCATATCAGTCTTAAGCATAAGGCTTGGGACTGTGCTCTTACATTGGTATTATTTACATTTTCAGAAGTATAAGCAAAAATCTCATCATAATTTGTCAGATGCTCATCAAGACTTCTTCTAAAAATATGACTTGAAGTGAGTTTCAATCCATTGCCACTTTCATAAAAAGTACCGATCACGGTATTTAGATCCTCTTGACTGGCTTGAATTGAATTATAGAATACGTTTCCTGATTCTATAAAAAAGCCTTTTTCAATGCTATAGTTTAAAGATTCTTCATTTTTTTGAGCATCTAAATTCAAATAATCATGAATCAATGCTTTCTGCTCTTTTAACTGTTTAAGTAGATTTTCTATTGCATCCAGTCGCTGGATATAGACCCTATTCATTTGTTCAATACTATGCCCTGAACCCTTCTCAGATATTATGCCTTTAATCTGATCGAGATTGATGCCAATTGCCTTCAATCTCAAAATTTCTCTGATGACTTCTATCTGTGATTCATCATAATATCTATACTGATTGGTCTCATCAATTTTAGCTGGCTTAAACAAATCAATTTCATCATAATACCGCAAGGTCTTCTTATTTAAATTACAAATCATCGAAAACTGTCCAATACTATACATCGCTACTCCTTCCATTTTTCACCTTCATAAATGGCAATTCAAAAAGCTTGTGATGTTTATACTGCTTATAATCTGTTCGATTTATAAAAGCAGTGACACATTCATTGATATATCCTATCATATCATGATTCAACGCATTTCCAAGCTCAGCCGTTGCTTCCTTTGGAAATCCTAAATGTCCATAATTTTTAGTTCTCGCCATGACCACTTCAGGTAAGATCATTTCTTTTCCAGTGATTTGAATGTCTGGTTGATCTCTAAAATTTGGCTTTACTAACTCAGGTCTTACCGCTAACATATATGAAGTCTCTATCCACCCTGCATGAAAGTCATTGTGAAATCGGCTCATCTTATCTGCTAACTCTGAATCATTATGCATTATTTCTTTAGGTACTTTTCCGCTGAAAATAGCACCCATAGGCGAAAAAACAACCTCATCATATTCTTGATTTATCACATCACAAGCCTGCTCAATTGCAATTAAATGCTTTGGATCAGCATGTCCTGAAATAATGACGATGTGCTTGATACCCCATGCCACAATGTCACTTATAGATTTTAAGACCAAGTGATAAAGTTGCTTTTGATCCAAATGAATATTGCCTATAAAATCATCCATTTGCGCATGACCATAGGGTACGATGGGCATTGTAAGAAAAGTGTAATCTTTCATTTCTGCTTCAAGTGACTCAATGCTCTTTTGAATCCAAAATTCTGTCTCGTAGACATCTACACCTATTGGTAAATGTCTACCATGTTGCTCAATCGGCGCTATGCCAAAGTAAACCACTGCTTTTGCCTTATCCAGTGCTTCAATCTCACACCAACTTAGTGTCATTACATTTTTATTCATAAACTGACCTCCTTATGCTTTGAGATCAGTTTATAGGTTCCTGTTACTGGAAGGTCAAGCAAAATAAATTTAATTGCCCCTGACCTATAAATATGAATCCGACAAAGTGATATTTATTCAAATTTGGGTATTAATTATATATTCTACAGTCTCAGCTATACTAGAAAAAAAGAAAGGGGAAGACTTATGTCGCTCAAGATAAAATTACCCTTAGTATCTATTATCATCATGTCTCTCTCTTTATTGCTCATGAATGCAGTCTTCTATGCTTATATTTCAAATATACTTATTGAAGATAATAAAGATAAAATAAACCAAGTCCTCGACATGGAAAGCATCACACTAGAAAATCTATTTAATACGCGCAAATTGGAAATCGACTACTTAGGTCAAGATGCTCTCGTTATTAACACCTTAACCTCGTACCTGGATGATCCACGCCATGTTGGTCCAACTTTTAAACCAGACTATGAAGAATTAGATACTTTTTTTAAAGAATTTGAAAATACAAGAAGAGATATTCGAGGCATTTTCGTATTATCCCCCTCTGGATATGTAGTATCAGCTAGCCACCCAGAAGCTAATGGGATGGATTTGTCAGATAGAGACTATTACTTAGATGCCCTAAATGGTAAAACGACAATTAGCGACTTAATCGTCGATAGAATAGAGAATGAAACTGGCTTAGTTGTAGCGACACCTGTGTACACAAGTGATAAAAGTGCCCTTATAGGTGTACTCGGTATTTTATTAGACACGACAAATGCATCTGAAAGTATTCGAAGTTTAGTTGACACCAATGTAGGCGATGCATATTTGATAGATCAATCAGGCATGATTATCTTTCATACAGATCATAGCTTAATTGGCTCTCGGCATACGAATCCTGAAATTGATGAGTTTTTCAGTAGTTCAAATCTCTCTATCCCCAACAATTCAGAATTTTATAGAGATGGGGTTACCTACTATATCGCTTACAAGTCAATTTTAAATACACCTTGGATTTTGGTTATTGACCAAAATATCAATGTTATCATGAGTTCTGCCAATAAAGCGCTTGGCATTATGGTTCTCATTGCATTTTCAGTACTGTTATTGTCGGCTTCAGTAGCCATTTTATTCGCTCGAAAAATTACACGCCCTATCACTGAACTCAGCCGTGTTATGCATCTCACCACCCAAGGTGATTTAAGTATACGCTCTCAATATATAAGTCCCAGTGAACTGGGCACCCTTTCAAGTGATTTAAACTACATGTTAGACGAACTTACTGGCGCGTATGAAGAGGTCGAATCTAAAAATGACATTCTAGTTGCAACGGAAGAAGAATTAAGAGAAAAATATGAACAACTTGCACAAAGCCAAAAGGCTTTAGAAGCTCTTCAAGAAAAATATGCAGATGCACTACGAGGATCAAGAGATGTTGTATGGGAATGGACCTATGAGACAAATCGTTTTTTTGCATCAGAATTATGGTGTGAACTCACAGGATTATCTTCTTACAACCGTAACATCACCTATGTTGCATTTGAAGAACTCTTAGCAGAAGAAGACCGTGAGATCGTTCTAAAACACTTTGAAGACCATTGGAAAGCACATTCCACATTTTTAACCTTCATTTTTTCATATTTAACCCCCGATGATAGAATCGTTTATTTTCTAGTAAGAGCAAACACCCAGTGGGATCCTTCAGGAAAACCAATAAAAACATCTGGTATCATGGCAGATATTACCGCTGAACAAGAGACAGCTAATAAATTACATGATCTTGCATTTAACAGTCAAGTGACGTCACTCCCAAATAGACATGCATATATGATGACCTTAAAATCATATATTGAAACAGAACCACCTGAGTATTCTAGTTTAACCGTATTTCAAATGGATATAGATAATTTTATGCGCATCAATAACACTTTAGGACATGACATTGGCAATGAAGTATTAAACGCACTTGCAGATCGATTGAAGTCAGTTTGCACTGAAAAGATGCAGGTTTTCCATCTATCTGCTGATGAGTTCGCTTTTATTCTGGTCGATATTTCAGAAGAAAATGAAATCACTCAAATTATCAATTCTATTTATCAGCTATTTAACAACCCTTTTGCAATCCATAACAAGGCCATATATACGAGTATGAGCACAGGGATTAGCATTTACCCTAACGATAGTGATACGGTCAATAAATTAGTTCAAAATGCTGATACTGCTATGTTTGCAGCTAAGCATTCTGGTAAATCAACTTATGTTTTCTACACAAATCTTTTATCTGAATCTGTTCAAAAAAATTTAGACATGGAAGACCTCTTGAGACGCTCTATTAAAGACAATCTCATCTCCATGCATTATCAACCCCAATATACTGTTTTGGATAAAAGATTAAATTCATTTGAAGCCTTAATGCGTATTACAACTGAAGACAATAAACCCGTTTCACCCGCTGATTTTATACCTATAGCAGAAGAAAATGGACTCATTATAGAACTCGGCGATTGGGCTTTACATGATGTCTGCAAAACCATTAAAGAATTACTTCATTTGGGTTATGATTTTGAACACATCAGTGTAAACGTCTCAAGTATTCAGTTAAAACAAGCCGATTTTGTAGAAAAAGTCTCTAGAATTACTAAATTATTCGATATTGAACCTCACTATCTTGAACTCGAAGTGACAGAAAGTGTTTTACTCAGTGTAGTAAGTGAACAGAACGATTCACTATCAAGACTTAGGGAGATGGGATACAAAATAGCCTTAGATGATTTTGGAACTGGTTATTCTTCATTCAGCTATCTCCGAACTATGCCTCTTTCAACCCTTAAAATTGATAAAACTTTTATAGATGACTTGGCAGATTCTAAAAAAGATCAAGAACTTGTGCGTCAGATGATTGACCTCTCTCACGAACTCGGTATTAAAGTTATCGCTGAAGGTGTGGAAACAAAAGCACAATACCTAATATTAAAAGACAAAGCATGTGATTTCATCCAAGGTTATTATTTCAGTAAGCCTCTTAATCTTGAAAAAACAAAAGAGTTGCTTTCATCTGAAAGAACAAAGCTTAAAAGCTAAATAGAATGTCGCTCTAAAAACAGCCAATCTAATACCACTTTGATTTAGATTGGCTGCTTTTTTATCTGACTATTTTTTTATAAATTACAAGTCATATCATACCAAACTGCACCACCATGTGTTGATTTTGAGACACCATCGTTTACAAAACCAAACCCTTCATAATAAGAAAGTAAATGTGCTTTACAAGTTAAAATAACCGCTTTTTTTCCATGGTTACGCGCATTTTCGATAAATGTCTTCATCAAGTCAGACGCAATCCCTTTTCGTCTATAAGCTTCTATGACATCTAATCCAAATACCGCAACAATTTCCCCAGAAGGTATATGGTGACTCGCATCATGGAACATTTCATCATAAATGACAGGACTATTAGTCGTACAGCCATTGATAAACCCAACCATTTTATTTTCAACTTCTGCTACAAAGAAGTTCTCTGGGAAAGTGGCCATTCTCTCTTCAATAGAGCTTTTTTCTGCTGCCTCTGCTTCTGGAAAACATTGTTTTTCGATTTCGACAACGGCTTCTAAATCTGTTTTTTTAACATTTCTAATGATGACATTCATGCTCATATGAATTTGCCTCCTATTTTTTCTAAAAAAACCTCAGCATTATTCAGGCTGAGGTTTTCATAATTATATCATATTCTACTCATAATTTTATTTGAGTCTATACTCTAATGCATTTTTTCGATCTTCAAAATTATTTGCAAATCTTTTTAAAGGCCTCTGTTTGTGATTTAATACCCCTCTCTGCTGCAAAACGTTCGATACTTGATGCCCCAAAGAATCCATTTATGCCTTCAGTTTTTTCAATAACATATGCTGCATCTTGTGGTTCAGCAATTGGACCACCGTGACAAATCACCAAAATATCTGGATTCACTTCTCGTCCTGCTTTAATGATCTCTTCTATTTTAACAATACTTTTATCTAAAGTTAAAGCCGTTTGAGCACCAATAGAGCCTTTTGTAGTTAGCCCCATATGAGCCACAAGAATATCTGCCCCTGCTTCAGCCATTGCTTTGGCCTGTTCTGGGTCAAATACATATGGCGTAGTTAGAAGATCAAGTTCATGTGCTTTTCGAATCATTTCAACTTCTAAGTCATAGCCCATCCCTGTTTCTTCTAAGTTTTGTCTAAAAATGCCATCAATCAACCCTACTGTTGGGAAGTTCTGCACACCACTGAACCCCATATCTTTAAGTTGTTTTAAAAACACATCCATCACTCTAAAAGGGTCTGTACCACAAACGCCCGCTAGTACAGGTGTATCTTGAACAACTGGTAATACTTCTGATGCCATATCAACGACAATCGCATTGGCATCACCATACGCCATAAGTCCTGCTAGAGAACCACGTCCAGCCATTCTGTATCTGCCAGAATTATAGATGATGAGCATATCTGCACCACCGAGTTCACTGCTTTTAGCAGTGATTCCAGTTCCAGCACCAACACCTACTAATATATTCCCCTGAGCTATTTGCTTTCTATACATCTCCATAATTTCTGATCGTGTCATTTTATTCATCTGAGTATCCTCCTATACCATCATGCCTTCTTCTAAACTAATTTACGCCAAACTGACTCACTAGCCTACACGAAATCTATGTGCTTAATACGATCTCATTAAAGCTTTTTTTTATTCATCATATCAATCAATCTTTGTGCAGCAGTCTCTGCAAATACCCGATCATTAATATGATTTGGTAATTCTTCTAGTGCCACAACGCTTTTATCTATATTCACTCTAATGGCATTGAACAATGCCTCATCTTCTTCTTTCCCATAAAAAGCTTGATCCGGTGCATCTATCATAGACACGCCTTTTAGAGGCAACATCATAACCGTATCTTTAGTTGCCATGTTAAGCTTCTCTGCGAGTTTCTCACCAATTCTTATATTTTCTTCTACATTGGTTCTCATTAAAGTCACTGTAGGATTGTGCTTGTAAAATTTTCTATTTTCAAATTGTTTTGGGACAGTTTCACGTGGTCCAAAGTTCACCATGTCTACAGCACCAACAGAAACAACCTGTGGTATACCTTTTTTCCCTGCTGCTTCTAATCGATTAGGTCCAGCATTTAAAACACCACCTACGAGTTCATCACACCACTCTGTTGTAGTTAAATCAAGTACCCCTTCTATAAAACCATCCTCTATTAGAGACTCCATAGATTGTCCACCTGTGCCAGTAGCATGAAAAATAAGCACTTCATATCCACGTTTTTCCAAATACATTCTCGCATAATCAACACATGGTGTGGTAACACCAAACATTGTTGCTGCCACAAGTGGTTTCTTTTCAACTGCCTTATTATTTTCAAACTTAACCATACCTACTATTGCAAAAGCTGCATTCGTAAATATTTTCATAGAAATTGTATTGAGTCCTGAAACATCCACTACGGATGGCATCATCATGATATCACTGGTTCCCACATAATGTGCCGTGTTCCCAGATGCCACAGTTGAAACCATAAGTTTTGGTACACCAATTGGAAGTGCTCTCATTGCCGGAGTTACAAGCGATGTCCCGCCAGAACCGCCAAATGAAATAATACCATCAAACTTACCCGCTTCATAAAGTTCTGGCACTAATTTTTCCATACCCTTAGATAAAATTTCAGTTGCGTATGCGCGGTCCTTTCTTTCTGCAATTTCATTAATATCAGCACCAACTGCATCTGCCACTTCTGCATTTGATATATCTGGTTCAAATGCTGGTTCAAATGCACCTGTATGAATTGTAAAAGTCTTTAAACCAAGACTTTCAATTATGCCTTTTACAAATGCGTATTCTTGACCTTTCGAATCAAATGTTCCCGCTATTGCCACAGTCTTCATCATTTTACCTCCAATTTTTAACTCAAAATGGATTAACGTCTAAGTTTTACGGGTTTTTCATATGTACAACACAACAGTATGATTCCCTTTATATTAATCATACTGTTGCCCAATTATAAAGTAAATGTATCCATGTCTTTACGACATGTGTTTATGTCTAGTTTTGTATTGACTTGGTGTCATCCCTAAATATTTTTTAAACATTTTACTGAACTGGGCATAATCTTTATATCCTACAAGCTCAGCCACTTCCGACAAATTAAGTTCATCCTCACGCTCTATAAGCTCTTTTGCTTTATTAATTCTAAATTTGACCAGATACTCTGGAAAACAACACCCCACTTCTTTCTTAAATAATGCACTTAAGTGGCTTCTTGAAACATAGGCAACTTTTGCTAAATCTAAGAATGAAATCTTCTGCATATAGTGCTCTGCCACATATTTTTTTACAAATTGCACATAGTCATAATGCTTTGTGATCCCTTCCAGCATTTTAACCATAAGATCATCTTCAGAGAGATTGCCTGTATTTTTAAATGCACGTGTGACGTTAGTAATCGACCTTTCCGATGGAATGCGTTCAAATGAGGAGCCACCTATATAACCCATAATCCCTGTATTGCCATACATATATTGTACATCTACAGGCATTTTTACAGGACCACCATAAATCATTTTGATCGCATCTGGTCTAATGGCATCACAAACTGAGAAAATGCGAAGTGCTTTTAATTTTGCAGCTTCAAGAGAAAGTACTTTTTTAGCACCTAACATACCACCTGCTGTAAAACCTAAATGAGCACAAATAATATCCACTCCAGCAGTTAACATATTTTTTGCTTGGACTTCATCAAATACAAATGCCACTGTAAACAGCCCTTTTTCATGGGCTATCCTCATCGCTTCGACTTCTAAATCATAGGAAAAACCCATTTCTTCAAGCGCTTCTCGATATTGACCATCGATAAGACCCACTGTTGGAAAATTATTAATGCCTACAAAACCTCTATCTTTTAATTGGTCAATATAACGGTCCAAATCTATCGTAGGATTTGTGGCATTGAGTCCAAAAAAGACAGGAATTTTCTTAATGACAGGTTGTATCTCTTTGGATGCAAATTCCATCACCATTTGATTGCTGTTATTAAAAGGTAAAAAACCGGCTAATGAACTTCTCCCCATTTGCCTAAACCGTCCTGCATTAAGTGCTAATAAAAAGTCTGCTCCTCCTTGTTCTGCATATTTCGCAGTAATACCTGCCCCAGATGCAACACCAATAATATGATTTCCAATTTCAACTTGTCTTAAAAATTGTTCTTTTATCATTTCACGAGTCATCATAGAATCTCATCCTTTATAGTTAAGCTGCCTTTTGTTAATCTGATTTTATCATAATATGACTTTGTAAGACATGAATGCTCAATTCCTTTTGAATTTTTGCTGAGGTTAAGATATAATAAACCATGATTATTTAGAAAAACAGGAGATAAAAATGAAAGAACATAAACAAACGCTATTACTTGGTGCTATACTCATTGGATTATCCATTATACTCCACCTCGTACACTACGCCATCTTTAGAGATATACATCACATCATGATCTTCCTTATTTCAGATATTGCCTTTATCCCACTGGAAGTTTTCTTTGTTTCTGTAGTTTTGGAACGCATTATAGAAAAACGAGATGAGCGCTTAGTTACTAAAAAGCTTAACATGCTCATTGGCTTATTTTATCAAGAAATTGGTAATTATGTTTTAACCCATCTCGCTTCGGCTGACGATGATCTCAGAAGCGATAATTTCGATGCTACTATTGATTTTAATTGGGACGAACACAAATATGAAAAACTATCCAAATGTATCATGGCACATCAATATCACGTGAATATGTCTAAAGTCAATCTTACTGAACTTGATGAGCAACTTACACTTCACAAATCATTAATTGTCAATTTGATTTCGAACCCTACTATCCACGAACACGGTCCTTTTTCTGAAGTTTTAATGAGCCTCTTTCACCTCGCTGATGAATTAAAACATAGGCCTATTGAAACACTAGATGAATCCGATTTGGATCATCTTAAAGTCGATACGGAACGCGTTTACAAATCACTTTCAGAAGAATGGGTTTCTTATATGTCACATCTACAAGTGGATTATCCCTACCTCTTTTTAACCGCTGTAAAAAATAATCCTTTTGATATGAGAAGTAGCAAAATCAAAGAAGCAGAAGCTTTATCCACATATTAATAATCTCTATAAAAAAAAGAAGCATCAATTGCTTTCAATTGATACTTCTTTTTTATTTTCATAATCCTTAACTTCTTTAAAATTTAAATAGCTTGCACCTATAATAATCACGATCCCAATCATACTCCAAATATCGGGTAAGGTTCCCCAGATCATCAATGAGAGCATGGCACTAAAAAACACATTAGCGTAGGCATAAATAGAGACATCTGATGCAGCTGCATCATGATAGGCAATCGTCATAAATACTTGTCCAGCAAGTGCCCCAAGCCCCATCAGAAGTAATAATACAAATTCATATAAAGTAACCATTTTAAAACTCAATAACATTGGCACAAACATCACCACAGTAGAGATAAACGAAAAGAAGAACACAATGGTATAAGGTTCCTCATACGTTCTTAACTTGCTGAGCAGCGTAAAAGCAACTCCAGAAAACAAAGAGGATGAAAAACAGACTAAAGTGGGCCACAATAAACCTGTTGCAGAAGGCTTAGACACAATAACCACCCCCACTAAAGCAATTAGCAAATAAAGATATTGTTTTGCTCTAATTTTTTCGTTTAAGAATATTGCCGCAAAAATCAAGACCCAAAATTGAGAAAGTTTTTGAATCGTGGTTGCCGTGGCCACATCTATTTTTGAAACTGCATAATAAAAAGTAACCACACCTAAAACGCCAATGATACCTCTTGCAATTAAAAAAGGTCTACTCTCTTTATGCCCAAAATATGATCCTTTGTTCTTTTTAACAATGTAAAAAGAAAAGAATACAGCTATGAAATTTCTAAAAAATACTTTTTCATAAAGTGGCACATCAACAGACAATTTCACTGCAATACCCATAATTGAAAAACTAAATGCAGATATGAGCATTGCTATGATGGCCTTACTTTTAGAACTTAATATTTTATCCGAACTTATCCGTTTTCGTTTCATCTTAAATATCCTCTCAACTCGATAACGACTCAGTCGCATCACTCTTTTTAACATAATCGTAATTCATATAACTGGCAGCAATTATGATAATAATGCCAATAATGCTCCAGATATCAGGCAAGGTACCCCAAATCACGAGTGACAATCCAGCACTGAAGATAATATTAGCATAAGCATATATTGAGACATCCGAAGCATCTGCGTAATGATAAGCATCTGTTAAAAAAACTTGTCCGCCAAGTCCGCCAAGTCCCATTAATAGCAAAAGTATAAACTCATAGAGCGTAAATACTTTAAAATTCAAAATCATTGGAACAAACATCACCACTGTTGAAAAAAATGAAAAGAAGAAAACAACTGTTGAGGGATGCTCATATTCTTTCAATTTACTGAGAAATGTATAAGCAATCCCAGCAAATATGGATGAAGAAAAACAAATTAGTGTTGGTATCAAAATATCTGGTGCAGAAGGCTTAGATACAATAACCACCCCCACAAGAGCAAGTATTAAATATATATATTGTTTAGGCTTAATTTTTTCTTTAAGAAATATCGCCGCAAATATCAATACCCAGAATTGAGAAAGTTTCTGAATCGTGGTTGCTGTAGCCACGTCAATTTTAGAAATTGCATAAAACATTGTGACGATCCCAAGCACTCCTGATATGCTCCTGGCAATCATATATGGCCTTCCTTCTGGTGTTCCAAAAACAGGTGCATTATTCTTTTTAACGATTCGGTATGCGAAAAAAAGTGTCACAAAATTTCTAAAAAATACTTTTTCATAAACCGGGACATCCACGGCTAATTTCACTGCAATACCCATCACAGAAAATGACAACGCTGATATAAGCATTGCAATAATCGCTTTATTTTTTTGACTTATTGGTTTCTTTTCTTGGTTTAAACTTTCTTTCATTACAAATTCCCTTTCATTTATAGCACTTCAAGCTTTTGGATTTAATCATATTTTGAGTTTTCAAATTTTCACTCTATAGGGCTCGTTTAGCTCTAATATGTAAATAAGGAAGTCTCCTTATTTGGACTTCCTTAAGATTGTATCATAATATATTATTTTGTATACCCTCTAAATGCTATTCTTAATTAAAGATCATCTGCATTATCGTATCCACATAAAGATTTACTGCCGATTCAGGTATATCGACGCCCATTACAATATGCGTATAAGTGATCCCATCTAATGTTGATAATAAGATAAAAGTAATCCCCTTGAGGTCTATTGAATCCTTAATTTCACCATTTTCTACGCCACGCTCTAAAAGTCTTTCGAAGATTATATCATACTTCTCATACCTTTTTCTAGCCTTTCTCATCATTTCTTCATCTCTCGTACAAATTGACCAGAACTCAAAAGAAAACTTGGCACTCCAAATGGTATCCTGATTTTTCATATTTTTAAATGCCTGAAGTAAATAAAGCTTAATGGCATCCTGAACCCGTTCAGAACTTGTATAACTTTCAAGCTCATCTCTCCGAAGTTCAAATCTTTGATCTCCTATTGCAAAGAATATCTCTTCTTTGCTCTTAAAGTAGTGATAAATACCGCCTTTGCTCACGCCACTTTTATGGACAATATCTACCATACTTGCAACACTGTAGCCCTTTTCTGCAAAGACTTCAAAAGCTGCATCAAGAATCTTTTGCTTGCGTTCATTTAATTGGGTTTCATTTAATATCGCCATCTGATTATCCTTCCAAGGCGTCATTTAAAAGTACATAGGTCAAATGATCTTCCCACTTATCATTAATTTTTAGATAGCTTTTGTTAAGACCTACTTTTTCAAATTTCAGCTTTTCCACCACTTTGATAGACCCTATATTTCTTGGCATTATATTGGCTTCCAATCGGTGTAGGCGATATTCTTCAAAAGCAATCTCTATCATCTTGTTAAGTGCTTCTGTCATAAATCCCTGTCTTTCTTCCCTATAATCTAGTTTATAACCAATGAAACCTGATAAAAAGGGACCATAAACAATATTAGATAAAGTCACATTTCCAATGATCTCTTCACAATCCTTTTTAAAAATATAGAGACTTAAAAATGCCTTTGCCTCATTATTTTTAAATTCGTTCTCAAGCATTTGATCTACATTCTCTGCTTTAAAATAGCTTTCATCTCGCTTTGGTTCCCACGGTGTTAAAAACGTCTTATTTCTCTGAAAATAATCCATGAGCAAATGACGTTCATCTTTTGATAAAGTTCTTAATACAAGTCTTTCTGTCTGATATTTTTTCATAATTCAACAATGCCTTTCTTTTAAAGACCGTCCGGTCGGTTTTAAAAGATTTTAGCACATTTTAACTTTTTTTGCAACACCTTAACCTAAAACTAATTGGCAGGTACTGAAACTGCCATTTTATAATCATTCAGTGAAGCTATCATATCATCTAAATTAGCAGTCAGCTGATCCACATCAATATTTTTTGATTGTTCAGGATCTTCAAGTATTGTTTTAATTTCATTGAGCATATCTGCTATTGAATTATGTGTCGACAGCATTTCTGGGTCCTCTGACCAACCGTTTGATTTAAAAAGTGTTGTTGTTTCATTGAAAAGTGCTGAGACTTCATTATATTTCTCATTGACACCCGTTAAATCCGGGCCATCACTACACCCTGTAAATATAAGAATTACAAGTGCAAACATTAACATTACTGATGATAATTTTTTCATATTTCGCCTCTTTCCTCACCTTAATTAATTGAGAAGTAAAAGTACAATAAAATGTACGTTTTCTCTTATGTAATCAATATATCAATTTTTTATGCTCAAAACCGACTTTCGCATGAAACGTCTTTTTTTTTACATGAAATACCCATACGCTTTAAAGTAAGGCATGATATAATGATATTATTTCAAAAAGGAGGGCCTCTTTTGTTAAAAATTGCAATCTGTGATGATAATGTCTCTGAACTTTCAAATATAGTCTCTATCATTGATGCTTATAAAACATTGAATATTTTACGCTATGAGATTACCTACACTGCTTTTCAAAATGCAATGGAACTTATTTCAGCGATTGAAAAAGGTGAACAGTATGCCATTATTTTACTAGACATCATTATGCCCTATATGAATGGTATGGATGCCGCTAAAGAAATTAGACTCTATGATCAAGTGGCAAAGATCATTTTCCTCACATCATCACCTGAATTCGCTGTGGATTCGTATAGTGTGGATGCTTTTTATTATGCACTTAAACCGATCCGGCAAGAGAAATTATTTGCTGTATTAGATAAAGTGCTCACCCAAATTCAAACTCAAAACGTAGCCAGTATCTTAGTAAAATGCAAAGCTGGACTAACACATATCCCTCTGCACACACTTGAATATGTTGAAGTCTCTGGTCGTACCATTTATTATCATTTAGTAAATGGCATTGTTTTTGAGGAGATCAATGTCCTTTCCAAACTGGAAAAAGTGTTACTTACCTATCCTCAGTTTGCAAAACCACATCGTTCTTTTATCGTTAATCTCAATTATATTGAAATCTTATCCACTCGAGAACTGATCCTCTATTCTCAAAATACAGTACCCATTTCCAAAGCTAATTACCTAAATATAAAAACACTCTATATGGCATATTCGTTTAAAGATGCTCGAAAAGAACCGAGTCAGTGAGAACCTAGTCCGCAAACCCAACTGTGGTTGTAATGATGCCCTCTGAAGATTCAAACATGATGGCATCTGAAAATGCTGAATAGCCCTGCATATCTCTCATTTCAAACATTTGTATGAACAAACCATCACCAAGTTCAACTTCATCAAAAGTCATCTGATTGTCCCATATAATCTCGTCGACTTCTAACGGCATAGGTTCATCATCACCTGAAATCGACATCATATAGTGAATCGTCGTTATAACGTCACCTTCGATCAATTCATAGAGATTTTTATCGGCCATACCACTTTCATTAACAGGTCTTCTTGCGCCTTGAATCTCAAAAGCTTCTGCTTTAAAATCATAAATCACATTTAAATTGTAGTCTTCCCCATTGATTAAAACCGGTACTACATACAAATTGTAATCTTCGCCTTCATAAGAAAGTTCCATATTGACTATATTGCCATCAAGTGCTCCCCAAACGCCTCTAAAATTATCTTTAAAGACACCTGTATCCCAATCTGCAATGAGGTCATTATCACTGCCTAGTAAAAGCATCAAATCCATTTCTGGGTCCACATAATAAAGTTGAATATAGATACCACTTAAAATACTGGCTGCATTTTCACCAAGGGTGAGCATTGCAAAACCTTCATCATCGATATCGAGTGCATGATCTTCCCACCCTTCATTTGCTAGCGTTTCGAGTGGCTGTAACATCTCGTAATTCATTTCAGATATAAAATCCATTCCAGCATCAGATAGCTCTCCTGTTAAACCATATGCATAATAGTATTTAAAAGCTTCTCCATACCCTAAATCTGCATAACCATTAAAATCTTCTATATCCCCGTTGAACGAGTAATAGCAAGAGAGCCCTGTTGACTCTTTTCTATAGGGTCCACTGACCTTATATATCACACAATTCTCGAGTTCTTTAAGGACATTCATAGAAGTTTCAGGCAATAATTCTTCAGATCGTCTTGCAAGATGTCCAAGATCCACCATGTTCGTAAACCCTTGTTCTTTTGTATTGCCACCATAATTTTCTGTTGACAGTGCAATTCTACCAAAATAGGAGAAAAAAGAACTATCCATACAGGCACTTGCAAGTGCTTCCTTTCCAAAATCCTCATATGCACCCAGTAATGGCCCTATTTTTGAAAGATTCGTTAACGATAAAGTGATGTCATCAGCTGTTCCAACTGACTCACATCCCGCTTGATAAGTGTCACAAATCACTTTGCCAAAGGTCTCAGCATCCATTTTTGGATTCAGAACAAGTGAAGATGCCATATCCGTATAGTTCCAACCGTTAGAAGGTTCGAGTTCTTGAGATGCCACTAAGTACTTCCCAATATCCGAAAAAACAAAAGCAACATCTACAGTAGCCATCAAGCAAGTATCAAATCCAATGATATCGAAGGGTGGGTTTTCTTCTGAGAGCTCATAATTTGAACTGAATGCGCTATACATCTCCCTCAAATCAAGTGCATCTCCTTGAAAAAGTTCATCTGATTCAGCACCACTTACAGTGCCACCACCATGATTCCAGAATAAAAACATCGTCTTTTTAGCTGGATAATTGTTCTTTGCAAAGCTTAAAAAATCAGACAGCGTGTCTGCACTGCCCATGCTCGACAAAGACATCTGCTCCACTTTTTCAAGGCCGTTGCTATCATAAACATATCTCTCAATAAAATTTGGATCGACAAAATCATTTTGCCAAGTACTTGCCCCACCCGTTTGAATGATAATTTTTACATTTTCAGGTAATACAGCCTCAGTGAGTTCAAAGAGATCTATAGAGGCTGACCCACCACCAGATTCTAAATCACTCCCACAAAGATACCAGTAGATTGCCCATTCTGTTTCTTGATTACCCTGTGTAGCACTTTTGGACGGATCGGCATTTGTGTTCTGTTCAGTAGTTTTGCTCAGTTTAGTCGTTTTACTCTGACTCACATTCGTTGTCTGACTACTTTCATTAACTTGATTTGCTGAATTTAATACCACTGCAGATTTACTTGCCGCCGTATTCTCACGACCACAAGCAACCAGTAAAAACATAAATAAGGTTATAAGAAACAACATCTCAAATTTCAAGCCTTTTTTCCCATTCATTATTTAAGTCTCCCCCTTTTAATCTATTCTTATTTCTCATCAATTACAGATCAGTACTTTTATATCATTTATATGTCATTGTCTTAGTAGATATCATACCTAAATTAGATATAAAAAAACGTCGATTGCACGAATCGACGTTTTTTTGTCATGAAAGGGTTTTAAACTTCTCTATAACCATAATAAGTTGTCGCGAAAACACCTTGACCACTTGTATCATTTAATAAAGTCATTAAGTAATCTTTAGAGGTATCCACGGGTACAATGCCCTCTAAATGATATTCATCTTGGATGCACTTTGTTTTCTGAACATCTCCTCGCATCTTAGTCACATCTGAAATCACTTTTCCCACACAGCTTTCAGGCACTTTTATATCAAATTTTAAAAGGGGTTCTAAAAGCACTGTGCCACTTTTTTCAAGAGCCACTTTAAAAACTTCTGGTGCCAGTCTTCTAAAATCTGCTGGTGTGCTGTCCACACTGTTGAATTCAGAATAAAAAAATTCGACACTTAAATCCGTAAGTTCCCATCCTTTAAGACCACTCGTCAGTGCAGATCTCACGCCTTCTTCAACTGCATTTTGGAATGGCTTTTTTAGATTTCCAAGAGATACCGTGGATTTATACTTAAATCCAGAGTTGATGCTGAGAAGCTCTATTTTTAAGCCCACAGTTGCTGCATCGTGATTCCCCTCATGATAAATATAGATCACGTGCTCTGCTTTAGAAAGTGGTTTTTCTTTATAAATGGTTACCGTTTCATCAATCTGTGTCTTTAGCTCAAATCGCTCCATTAATATACTCTCTAAAATGGTCCTTTGAATATTGCCGAATAGCTTAACTTCGACCTCTTCTGTTATCGGATTGATTCCAAAGTCCAAAAATGGATCTTCATCTGTGAGCTGAATTAAAGCTTCTATTAATTCTTTTCTCTGAGCTAAATCCTCATAATGAACCGCTGCCTTTAACATTGGCGATGCAATCGTAGCCATATGATCAGAATAAGTTTCCAGCCCTGTATCTCCATTGATACACTTTTCATCTCCAAAGTCCTCAACTATGCGATCTTCAATTTTTAACCGATTGTTATAAATAATCCCCACATCTCCTGCATTTAGCGTCTCAACAAGATGTGTTTTGCCCGCTTCAATCGCTGCAAGTTGGGCCACTTTGAGTAGAGACTCATCTCCCACTATGCGATAGACACCTCTAACATTCAATTGTCCACCATATAGTCTTACATAGCAACGTCTTCGCCCTTGTGAATCTCTATCAATCTTATAGACGCGTCCAAATAGAGATTCAGTCTGTTTCGGTGTCAACCAATTCGTTATCATATCTAGCAATGCATCAATACCAAGCCCATGAAGCGCAGACCCATGAAGAACTGGATGAATTTTACAATCCATAAAAGCTTGAATCAAAACCTTCTCCACCTCTTCATATGAAACCTCTACTTCCTGTGTGTAGTTTTCCAGTAGCAGATCGTCAAGCAGTGCACCGGATTCAATCAGCTTAATCCTTTCATTTGGATCATGCCAGCTATCTGTTATTATGAAATCCTTATGTCCCGTACAACTGACTTGGTTGAGTCTAACAATTTCAGGTGTCAACATTTGCTCAATTGAGGTATAAACAGCATTTAGATCAACACCCATTCGATCTACTTTATTGATGAAAATAACGGTTGGAATTCTAAGACGGGTTAAAGCTTCAAATATAATGCGTGTTTGAATTTGAACCCCTTCTTTTGCTGATAGGGTCAAAATCGCACCATCTAAAACAGACAAGGATCTTTCCACTTCAGCTATAAAATCCATATGTCCCGGTGTATCTAGCAAATTGACCTGAACATCCTGCCACTTAAAAGATACGGTTGATGTTCTCACCGTGATGCCATGTGCTTTCTCAACACCTAAATTATCAGTAACCGTGTTGCCCTTATCTACTCTACCAATATTTCTTATTGCACCACTTTTATATAAAAATTGTTCTGTAATCGTTGTTTTACCTGCATCTACATGTGCAACTATGCCTATGTTAATCTTTTTAGTATTCAAAATGAACTCCTCATTTGCGCCTTCTATGCGCTTGATATGCTTTGTATTAAGATGTTGTCATCACTAATTTGGGGCATAAAAAAACCACAGACACTTATGCCTGTGGTAAATAGATTCGTCACTTGAATGCTAAAAGCACAAAAAACTATCCTCGGTCATAAACATCATGTAAAATTAGTGTCAAATTGTACTCGAATAAATTTTTACATGTCATATCTATGTCCTCCATCTTTATAGTTTGATAATATGATTGCGTAACATATGCTACTGCTTTATGATAGCAAACTCTATTATCAAATGCAATCAAATCGTCTAATTGTAATTGAGTTGTAATACTACTCTAACCTAAAGGTCATCATACGTGATGAGTTTCACTTTAGAGTCCTCTAACCATTTTTTCGTATTAGGATCACAAAGCATTTCTACTTCAAGTGGTCTTGGTATTGTAAGTGAAGAATTTTTTAATATGAAGGCATCCAAATATCCAGGGTGACAAATAAACATCGAATAGCTATTTTCAGGGAGACTCTCAACATGCTTCTTTAATGATTCAAAAGGTACATACCCCTCACTCATGCTTTCCATATTAACCTTTACGTTTTTATCACTAATTTTCAGTGGCGTCCCATCAATTGAGAATCCTGAATACTTTAAATTGTGCCTTGCTGCCACGATTTCAAGTCCTTTGAAAAATTGATCGCTTTTAATGGCATGTCCTTCAAAATAATGTGGTGGTTCCCCAACGAGTTCAATAAAACGTCTATACTGAGCTTCAATTTCAATGATCACTTCATCTAAAACGACAAAATCTTCTTTTGCTTCTCTATAGGTTTTTGAGGCCTTAAATTCTCCATTCTCAGTGGTAATACTGGGAATCAACTTGGGATCAGTAATAGGTCTCCCCACACAAATATTCGTATGTTGACCAAAACAAACTTGCTCATTTTTTAAAAGACTCAAACCATGTTTTACGGATGGCATATTGACCATAATGCCCACACTGCCAATAAGCCCCTCAATTACACTCTTTGCAATCCCATGATTAACACCTTCTGAATAGCCTAAATCATCTGCTCTCAATAATAATTTTTTCATTTTCAACCCTTCTTTCGCTCCAATTTTCAACAATGATCTTATAATTACTTCAATTTTTAACAGATCCTTTATCAAAATTTATAAGACATTTATAAAACACGAAGCATGCTTTCTAAGGTCTTATTTGGACCTTGTTTCAATAATTCAATGCGCTCATAAGCCTCAGAATTTGTCACAACTATGGCTATTGTATCAGGATAACCTGCCTTTTTTATTTCTGACAGAGAAAATTTCATCAATATTTGTCCACACTTGAATGTATCGCCTGCTTTAATTAACGATTCAAACCCGAGACCATTCATTTTCACGGTATCCATTCCCACATGTATGAGAAGTTCTATGCCATGAACACTCTTTAATCCAAGTGCATGGTTTGTTGCGGAAATTACAACGACTTCACCGTCAAAAGGTGCCACGATCTGACCTTTACTAGGGTTAATACCACACCCCTTCCCAAGCATTCCTTGAGAAAACATAGCATCTTCTATTTTTTCAAGCGCTATAATCTCACCTTCGGCAGGTGCGTAAACAATGTCTCTTTCTGTTTCCACAAGAATCGCTTCTTCTTTTTTCTTGTTAAAAATGCTCTTAAATAAATTCATTGATGTCTCCTTATAATATTAACTCTGATTCTGAAGTCTTTTTGTCCTGATTGATCCCCACAAAATAAGTGACTACTGCTGCCACTACAAAAGAAATTACAGCCGTAATGATCCCATTTATAAAATTCATTGTGCTACCACCTGCATAACTTAAAAGATTGAGAACGCTGGCAACAGGAATCAATGTATATGCAGTAAGTCCTGTGATAGCGCCATATAAACCACCGATAAAACCGCCTGCAATTAGGCCTAAAAATGGTCTTTTATACCGCATACCAACACCGTATAAACCAGGTTCTGTTACACCACCAATTAAAGCCGCAACGATATAACCGATACTAAGACTCTTTTCCTCTTTATTTTTAAGAAGAAGAGCAGCGCCCAGACACATTCCCGGAACCGCAAAACTAGCCGCACATGCTGCTGGACTCACAAATGACTCATAGCCATTCGTAGAGAAAACAAGAATTAAAGTTGAAATCATAACCAAATGCATACCACTCATAACAAGGAATTCCCAAAGCGCACCAATCAATGCAATGGCAATGACACCACCTACACCCGAAAAGCCTAGAAGACCATTACAGATATAAACCCCTAAGAATGAACCCGCTGGTCCTAAAACACCTAATGCGATGGGCAACATCACGAGAATCGTTAAAAACGGCGCAAAAATAGTTCTTAGTGATGTAGGTAAATATTTTTTAAAGAATTTTTCAACATATGACATGACCCATACAGATAATATAATAGGCACGATCGTACTCGCATAATTTTGAACACTTACCGGAAGACCAAATACAGTAAAAGGGGTTCCAGATGCACTCATTTCAACAAAAGTTGGATGGATCATAATCGCCCCTAAAAACATACCTGTCACTGGGGTTACCTTGAACTTTTTAGAAGCGGTATACCCCACTATAATTGGGAAAAAGTAAAAACCTGCATCCCCCACAAAGGTGAAAAGTTTAAAAGTGTCTCCAGTGGCTGAAATTACGTTCAGCATACTTGGTCCTAAAAGCGCTGCTAGGAGTTTGAACATTGACGACGCCATCAGGAGCGGTATTAAAGGTGTTAAACACCCTGCCAGTCCATCTAAAATTGCAGGCCCAATTGTTTTAAGGGTTAGTTTCTTTTTTGTCTGCTCTAGATCTGTGTTGATTTCTTTCATCGTTTCAAAGCTTCCTAATTTACAAATTTCTTGATAAACTTGCTCTACAGTTTGACCAATGATAATTTGAAGTTGTCCACCAGCATTGATAAGCCCAACAACACCATCAATTTTTTGGATTTCTTCCTTATTCGGTATACTCTCATCCTTCAAATTAAAACGTAATCTCGTCATACAGTGTGTAACGCTAATCACGTTCACCTCTCCGCCAACAGCTTCTAAAATTGCTTGAGCCATTTTTTGATTTTTTTCTTGAATCCCCATTTTATTGCCTCCTTAAATTTTTAATAGATAGATCGTTGAAAAAAGTAATATATAAAAAAACCCAAATAAGCAGATCCCTTTAAGATCCACTGATTTGGGTCATGCCTCCATTACGAGTAACAAATCCAGAAACTATGATTTTATATTTTGGACAATGCGATGTATGTGAAGTAGCAAATAAAACATTTCATCTTCGGTGCTTTCAGTTGTCATCTGCTGAGCAATATACTGCCCAACCTCTGTCGCACATTTGTATATTTCAGGCTCTGTTTCCTGCATAAATTTTATAAAAGCGACATTGTCTCCACTGATGGGCTTTTTTTCTTCTAACCGTTTAAGATAGTATCGCATATGCATTGCAAACCGGTTATAATTGAACTCTTTCTTATTAACCTTTATTGTAAAAAATTGTTCTATCAAAACAGTTACATCTTCTATTAGCTTTTCAAAATCCTGTTCCTCTTGTAAAGGTTCAGAACTTTCTCTAGCGTTTATCAAGTGCATTGCTATGCTGGTAATTTCACTTTCAGGTAATTTTATATATAATCGTTTTTGTATGAGGTTTAAGGCATATTTACCGATTGCCGTCTCAACGGGATATAAACTTTCAATATCATATGAAAAAGGCATCTTGAGCTTCTTGTATTTTTTCATACGCTCAATTGCAAAATTAATATGATCTGATAGACTCACAACAAGGTTTGGATTAAGCAAGCAATCGAGTTCTTGCTTGGCTTTTTGCACGATTATCGCTGTCACTTCAAAAACATCTTCTGGAATCTCACAAAGCAGTTCATAGAACTTATGATCCACTCTGTAAAAAGTCATGCCAATTGAGCTTAAATCTCTTATCTCATAAGGCATAGCTGGAAATCCGATGCCTTTACCAAAAGCGATCAATTCCTTCTTATTATCGTCTATACACAAAGCGACATTATTATTAATTTTTTTTATAGCTCTCATAACATAATTCTCCCGCACATACACCTCAAAAAAACAAAAACTCCCAGAGCACACCAAAAAAACCGGTGATGCCTCTAAGAGTAACAAACCTTATATGGGTCATTATATAGCAGATTATCAGATTATGTCAAGGCTTAAAAAATGCATTTAAAAATTTTGGGCCTTATATGCCACAAATTTGCTACAAATTTGCCATAAATTATCTATTGTTATTCGCTATATATATGTATATAATGGTATTAATAAACATTTCCATTTTTTAGAGTTCA
Source organism: uncultured Fusibacter sp. (assembly GCA_965140735.1). Lineage (GTDB taxonomy): Bacteria > Bacillota > Clostridia > Peptostreptococcales > Acidaminobacteraceae > Fusibacter_A. The sequence goes on from OZ223306.1 coordinate 2,000,149, forward strand.
AACGCTCTAAAATAAAAAGATTGAATGGACCTTTTCGAAGGTTCTTCTTTCTTTTTTGGGGACAAATACTCTATAATTTTTTGAATCAATAGATTTTTAATTTTGCCTTTTGCCACAAAATCTATTAAAATAAGATGTACCGCAGGACGCCATAACATGCGTGAAAAACGCTAATTAGGGTACATAGGTATATAAAACATCACTATATTCTTGGATTACTAGGAGCCTCTTATGAACTCTCTAATCAAGCGATTTAATCTTATTTTTTTTATGATGACCTTCTTTTTAAGTCTATCCATGTTTTTTGTCATATATATACCTATGAAGTCTGAACTCGAAAAAAACCTGCTTGGTAATTTCAGTCAGATCTCATATTCTAAATATAATCTTGTCCAAAATGATATTCAAAATTGTGTTGAAGGCGCTATGAGTCTTTCAAGTCGAACTATGATTAATACTACTCTTGACAATTTTAGAAATAACGAAATAAGCTTATCTGAGTTACAAGCTTATACGCAACCTAAATATGAACAAGGTGCTAAAGTGCTCAAAAACATCATTCAAGCTGAACGCATCTCCAATGGACACTCTATTGCAACTTATAAAGCACCTAATATAACGACTGCAAATCTATCCTGGTATATCCCCTCAAACTTATCTGATAAAGTCATCACACGTCTCAATATAGATAAGGAAACCACTATTGCTATGGTTATAGCTCCAATACTAAAGCAAGATATGGTTCTTGGTTACGATTATGTGGCCTATGATATAAGCTCGAAAATTAAAGCACTTAGCACACCTGAGCTTAAAATTTCACTCTTAGATTTCGATGGCTATGATCACTATGTTAACGACTCCATAGTAATCAACCCTGAAAATCCTCTAACATTACAACATGATGATAGGGTCATCTATTTAGATAATCTAATCCCCAACACATACTTTATCGCCACTGAAAAGCGTTCTGCCTTGTTCAAGACTATAAAGAACCTAAGCATTAGAATTCTCACAATCTGGGTGATAATCCTCCTTAGTTTTACCAGTTTGATCTATTTATACATTATTCGATACGCAAAAAATGAATTAAATCGCTTAAAATTTAGCCGAGATCAATTTCAAACCATGGCTTATAGAGATGATTTAACAGGTGCCTACTCTAGAACTTTTTTAGATATATGGCATAAAAAGCTTAGAGATAGTGCTTTGCAGTATTCAATTGTGCTTATCGATATCGACAATTTTAAAAATATCAATGATCTCTACGGTCATGTCACTGGTGATTCTGTACTCAAAAAAGTGGTCCAAGTGATTAATGATACAATTCGCCAGACAGATTTATTAGTGCGATATGGTGGTGATGAATTCATCATTCTTTATCCTAATGACACTCCCAATGAAACCAATAGCCTTATGAAGCGCATCTGTGCTAAATTGGATGCTCTAGACGAATATGACTTCGTTGTTCATATTTCATATGGCATAAGTACTCTAAAAAATCGTGATATATTCGAAGAAAGTCTTGAATTAGCGGATCAAGAAATGTATCAAGCCAAACAAGCTTATAAAAAGAAGCATTGAGAGAATTCAATATTTTCGTTAATTTAGTTTAATTCTTGCTCTATATAAAAAGAGAAAATCACCTCAAAATGAGATGATTTTCTCTTTTTATCACGCACTTATTGTTCACCATTATTCTAAATCAAGTGGTATATTCTTACCATATCGGAATGGTATTGCAACCGTTCGATTAAAAAAGGCAATAATTGGACCCATAAAAAATGCGGTTACCAATGTACCAATCCCAACTGTAGCACCTAGCAAAAATCCCGTAAGAGTGCAGACTAGATCTGTACCAATTCGACAGTACTGAAATTTAGCAACTTTCTTTTCAGTCATAATCAGTGCAACTGCATCATATGTTGAAACACCAAGATCTCCTGTAAAATAAAGTGCTGAGCCAAAACAAATAACCAAAATACCTATAATTAATGCAACACTTCTGATAATCAGTGATGGTGCCGGTATCAAGACATTAAACAGCCATGATGAAAATTGAACTACATAGCCAAGTAAAAAAATATTAATGACTGTACCCAATCCAATTTTTGTTTTATCCATAAAAAATATGCCTATGAGCATTAATAAATTCACAATCATATAAAAAGTACCAAATCCAATAGTTGTATGATGCCAAATACCATGAGCAAACACTTGAAATGGGTCCATCCCAAATAAAGCAAAATTGAAAATACCAACACTAAAGCCTGTAATCAAGACTCCTGCTATGGTCATAAAAACCCTTTTTTGTTTTTCATTCATATCAAAATCTCCTCTGGATATCTCATTACTATCATTATAGAGCATCTGTATGAATTTGTAACTTACTTTTTTCTTCTATCGTTGAAATCTAACCACAACATTTTATAAGTCAAATGATATAAGTGCTTCTATTATTTGACAAATTGAAAATTCATGGTAAAATAACAAGTAAAAAGGAGGCCAATCTCATGATAAAGATACCGGCAAAACTAACTGTATTTATACATACTGACCTAGAGAAAAAAGAACAAATCAAGGTTCATCAAATTTATGACACCAAATGCTATAAACACTAAAATAATAGCATACCTTTTTCTCCATAAAAGGTGTGCTATCATTCTAATTGTTCCTTCAGATCGCGATCTCGCCACTGCCAGGTCAACCCGCCCATCAAGTGTTCTCGCAATCTCAGGCCCTTCATCTAAAAAAACGCCTCAGCATTAATGCCAAGACGTTTTATCAATTTTACTATTTTGCTGTACTTCTATATCGTGCCATCATTTTAGCCAGTCCACCACCATTTTCAGAATTGGTGAAACCCATAGACTTTAGAATTTGTAATGCATAAGCACTTCTCGCACCAGATGCACAGTAAAGAACAATCTTTCTATCTTTGTCGGTAAGTTCACTTGCTCTATATTCAAGTTCATCTAAAGGAATGTTGATCGCACCCGGATAAGCACCATAAGCATACTCATCTTCAGAGCGCACATCGATAATCAACGGTCCAGTTTGAACTTCTGCTTCCACTGCTTTTGCTTCTTCTTTTGAATCTTTAGCTTTTTCTGCGCTATTTGTATCACCAAGTGTTTTCAGCTCTGGTTCTGGTAAATTTAGAACAAAGTTGAGTGGTTTTACGGCTCTAGCATAGTTCGAGAGACTTATAAATCCGCCACTTACATTGAGTACATTTGTAAAGCCAGCCCCTACCAAAGTACGTAACGCTTGGTGTCCTTTTTTACCCGTTTGATCATAGACAAAGGTCAATTGATCCTTTTGTAATTTATCAAGTGTTGATGGAAGCATTTCGAGTGGTATATTAACAGCGCCTTCAACATGTGATTTTTCAAATGAAAAGACATCTCTTACATCTATCCAAAGCGCAGCTTTTTCTTCTAAATAGTCATCTAATTCATTAATTGTAAGTGTAGGCGAAAAACCTGAAATTCTGTTTTCAGCCACATAAGCTGCCATATTGATTGCATCATTTGCATTGCCAAGTGGTGGTGAATATGCAAAATCCATATCCGCTAAATCAGAAACAGTGAGTTTAGAAGCCACCGCTGTTGCCAAGACATCAAGTCTTCTATCCGCACCTGCATAACCTGCAGTTTGACCACCAAGTACAACACCTGTTTCCTTGTCATAAACCACGAGAACCGTTACAAGTTCTGCCCCTGGATAGTAAGACGTATGATTTTCTTTATGAACTACAATTGCATCTGCATTAATGCCTTCAGCTCTTGCTGCTTTTAACGAAATACCCGTAATACCTGCAACTGCTTCGAAAACTCTAACGATGGATGTACCAATTGATCCTTTATATTCGTGTTTTTTTCCAAGTGCATTTTCTGCAGCGATTCTACCTTGACGGTTCGCTGGTCCAGCAAGTGGAATACGCACTTTCTTGCCGAGTACACGGTGCTCTAATTCAATCATATCGCCAGCTGCATAGATGTTATCATCACTTGTTTTTAATGTTGAATCCACTAATATCCCGCCTGCAGGTCCCATTTCAAGACCCGTTTCTTGTGCAAGTTTTAAAGTAGGGCGTACACCGATTGATAATAAAACCATATCTGCATCTATCTTTGTACCGTCGTTAAGAAGGACGGTGTTCGCATGAATCTCAGAAAGTGCTTTATTAGTGTGTAAATCAATACCATATGAAATTAACTCTTCTTGGATAAAACCTGATATTTCAGCTTCCATAATCCCCATAACATGTGGCATCATTTCTACTACAGATACCTTCATGCCTCTTTTAGCAAGGGCTTCTGTCATTTCGAGACCTATAAATCCACCCCCCACAACTACTGCTGTTTTAGGCTGTTTATCTGTTATAAATGAATTGATTTTATCCATATCATCTAGAGTCCAAAGTTGAAAAACATGATCTTGATCCGCACCTGGAAGTGGTGGTGCTATCGGCTTACCACCTTGAGCTAAAATAAGCTTTGTATACTCAAACTGATTTTTTTTACCAGTACGTGAATCTGATGTATGCACGACTTTATTGACTCTATCAATTTCTGTTGCTGTAGTATGGATATGAACTGTCGTTTGATACTGATCATTAAAACTCTCTGGGCTTTGTAAAATCAATTTTGAACGACTTTTGATGTCTCCGCCAATATAGTATGGCAATCCACAGTTTGCAAATGATATATCAGCACCCGCTTCTAGGATTGTAATTTCTGCATCTGCTGATATTCTTCGTACTTTTGCTGCAGCTGTCGCTCCTGCTGCTACACCACCAATAATAATTACTTTTTCCATATAATCCACCTCATCTAATTTATTTTTAGGGAACATTGAAAACGGTTCGCTTTAAAGTTCCTTTTATTCTTTTAGTTTGTTTCTATTCTTTTATTTTTATTTTACCCCCTACCCAGGGGGTGTATTTACATTTTAATGGTTATTTGCTCTGTTGTCAATCATAATAAAAAAAGTTTACAATTGTGTATGATTCACATATGGTATACCGCATATGTTTTATACAGATCGCTGAACTGTTTTAAAATACAAACAAAAAAAGGCACCCTCTCTTAAAAAGGACACCTTTACTCAGCTCTCTTACGTTTGCAGTTCTTGCTAACCGCAAGATTGATACAGGACGTTCTATTGCCATCCAAGATGGTATATAATAAAAAGCACCCAATTTATAGGATGCTCATATTTTATCTTTTTGGGGACAACAAACAAGCGTTTTTACTTGTAAAAATCAATATACTCTAAGTCGAGATCTCCATCAGCGCCGAGTTTAATCATAACATCAGCACTTTTAGGCACTTTAATATCAAATGAAATCTCTGTAAAATAAGGATGACCATCCGTCGTATTTGGGAAAACTAACGTGTCTACCTTTTTCCCATTAATATACAGCATTACTGCGTCAATATCCTTCTTATTTGCATACCTAAAAGTTAAAGAAGAGGCTGCTGGCGTGTTCTTAAAAGTAATTGAATTTCCCTTCCAACAGAAATGTGTTAGAATACCATCAATCTGATTTACTCTGGCTATACCTGCCTTAATAACCGTGTTTTTATCTTTTGGCGTAAGTCTAACATAAGGCTTTTCGGAATCTGGAAATTCACCAGACTCTAAATAATCAGTCGTTGTATCAATCGTAACTGTATTTGTTAAATCATCCCAACCCATTGCAAAATCAAGCAACTTTGCGATATCTCTCAATTTGAAATAAGTTTTACCTTCTATATCATAAATTTGATAATCCGTGTATAAGCCGTTTGTCTTTGGAAAGCTAACACGTTGATGTACTTCTGAAAAGGTAGCCACTTTTGAGGTACCATCACCAAGGGTTAACTCGTCCCCCACTGCCTTATAATTATCTGCAAAACGTATCGTTGTATAATGATCTCTATAGTCCACAGCAAATTTCTTATCAGTGTTTTCAAGTGCTTTTCCAAGGTCGGTAAGTAAAATGTAATTGCTTCCATCAATATTATAGGCGTTAAAAGTAACCTCGTTACCATCCACAAGTATTTTAGATGAGATCGGCGTTGCATTGAGTTCAGGTTCAAATGGCTTTTCCATCCATGCCTGAGCTTCTGCTGCGGTCACAACGTAAAATGCAATATTTTCGCCTAGCCCATGATACACATTATCTATTGTGTATACTCTTACAGAACCATCCGGATTAAACGCCTTTTTAAATGTAAATGTCTGTGGCGCATCTCCCTGCCACATTTGGAAGAAAAGCGCTTTATTCGTAGCACCTGTTATCAGCATTGGAGCCGGACCTACAAATGCATGTTCCCAATTCAATAAGCATTGTAAATACTCGGCTGTTCCCAATCCTATCGTCAGTGTAGAACCTTCAAGAACTGGAATAAGCCTCACTGAGTGTTTTCTAAGTTGCTCAGTCTCTGCCATCGAAATGACTGTTTTATCTACTTCACCTAACTTTGCAACTTGTGATTCAGAATCATATTTTCTTGTTAATTGAACCGAGTATCCTGTTATAGGTGCGTTAGGGTTTTCACCATATGTCGTCGGGTAATAATCAGGTCGAACTATGGAGACTCTCCGCCCAAATGTATAAGCATCAGGGATTCTTGTAAAATGCATTGTACCATCTGAAGCAATCTCGCCAACAGCTCCCGAAAGTCTGAGTTCTAACGTTCCTTTATAGTACTCGCCATCTCCTGTGACTTCCCACTCATAAGGTGTTGAATAGTCTGAGTTTGCAAAACTAATATTTTCAAACTCAGTACCAATACAAGTAGCGATTACCAGCAAGAATGTACACATCATCATTAATCTACTTAATTTCATTTTAGTCTCTCCTCGTTTTCATTTTTCAAATCCAAGTGACTTATTCTTGTACTCTAAAAGATTTTACATGTTGATTCCATTGTATTCTATTTTTTATGATGAAAACGTCATTTGCACGAAATGGCCCTTTAGCGTCATGAAATGACTAAATATAAATTTCTGCTGATTTTTAAATTCATCTGCTGGTGATCTCTGTAATATAATTACACAATATGATATTATAAACGTTAGAGGGTATATCTAATGATTAGATATTAGCCATCACCTAACACTGACTTTGAATAGTCTCAAAATTAATAAAATTCAATTTAGAGGAGAACACATATGACAATAAAAAAACTATCTAATTTAGCCATACGAGTGCTAGGCATATACTTATTAGCGACAGGATCAGCTTCTGCAATTGCTATAATTTCACCATTATTTAAGGCCCTATATCATAATGATATCCACGCACTAACAATGATTACATATATTCTATTCCTCCTGCCTGCAATCATGGGGATATTATTCATTGTAAGACCTCAATTAATAACTCGACATATCACATATACAAACACCGATTTTGATTTAGAGGCACTTTATCAATTAACTTTGAAAATAACAGGGTTGTTGTTAGTGCTTAATAGCGGCAAAATGCTCTTGACAGGTTTTAATTTTCTTCAAGAAGGTTTATTCACAAAACTAATGCTCGATTATCTGTTTTATGGTGGATTAGATTTTATCATAAAAGTCTCCCTAATAGTCGTTGGGATCATAATCTTTATTAGATCAAAAGCGATTTCAGACCGATGTGCTCGGGGAAAATAATGATCTTAAACAATGAAAGAGATGTCTGATATAGACATCTCTTTACGCTTAATTTAACTCCAAACTTAATTTGTCCCTGGTACGTAAAATTGAAAAGGAAATGAGTATGCATGATCCTCTATTTCTGTGAAATAATAACTCGTCACTGATGCGCTTGTTTTATCTATTGTTTTGGTCCCTACACCCGGCAACGTTACTTCAACATGAATAGGATCATTATGAAATGGTCCAGGAGAACGTGGAATTTTCAAAAATGCTCTGCCGTTTTCTAGCTCTAATCCAGTATATAGTGTCCCATTAAGTACGACATTAACCGTTTCAGGAAATACAGGAGGGGTGTTATGATTATCATTAACGATCTGGACTCTTATTGCAATATTATGATATGAGTCAAGTTTTGGAGCAGATTCTTCTACAGCAACTTCCTCAGCATGTTTTAAATAAAGGTTATAGGTGCCACCATCATATCTTTTTATATAATGAGAATTTAGAGATACTCTGTTCGAATCATAACCATCTGTAGAAAATTCAAATTTGTACGCGTTCGCTTCACCATCTTTAATTTTTAATTTAGCGACACCGTTAGATACATCATGAGGCACGCCGTTTATTTTTAAATTAATATCAGAAAAAAGCTGCTCTCTTGTCGTTACATCATAGAATGCCAAATTGATTGTATAGCTGTTACCAGCTGTTTCTGTCCCAGAAGGTTCTGTCAATGTGTTTTCACTTGTTGGTTCAAATTCCACATAATTTTCTGGTAACATGACACCGACTTCCCCGAATTCAACTTCAAAAGGATTAAACGGAAGTGCTATTGTCTCTGTCTTATAGGTGCCGTCATGTAATGGCATTTCAACCTTTACAAATTCAATATTTACTTTTCGATGAAGTAGTTCCATTAAGGTAAATCTAACTTCTTTTGCATTGGTTTTAAATTTTATATCCAGTGCTTGATTCTTAACAACATTATAATTGGCATCCAAAAGACTAATCTTAACTTTATCTAAAGAATAAGTCCCTTCGTGACCTGCTGGCTCTTGAAAATCTACTCTTACGCCATTAGGCAGTACCAAATACATTTCCAAATCCCAATACATATCATCTAGTGCTTGTTCTGCAGCTTCCATTTGCTTTTCTCTAATTTGAGTCAAGGCTGGTACAATTCGCGTATTATATAATACTGGCTTAAACCGATCTGCAAGCTTAACTTTCATGGCAGGTGTCAATAGCGATTGATAGGCAAAATTTTTACCAGAGGCATGAACTTGATCATCAAACCACCCTTCATTGTCTCCACCATCCCATATTTCATTTAGATACTCAACAATGTATTCATCTAGCTTTCGGCTTAAATCCTGTGGATTCTTAGGATCAATCATAGGCTCAATTATACTGATCCACTCTTTGATACTTTTCACACCTGGTCCTCTAATTGTGTTATAAAAATCAGTGTAAGCGTTATAGTATACTTTTTCATTGCCTTCAAAAGCGGCATTGACAAATTTCGTAAGCGAGTAGTCAATAATCGCTACACCTGCTGATGCAGCTGAAGATATGCTGATCAATTCATCCATGCCATAGTCAAAAATTGCTTTAGCAGCATCTAAAACCGCTTTTTTTGCTTCGGGGGTTTGTTTACCCGTTGCCCATATACCTTCGTGAATTGCAAATATCTTTTTCCCTTTACCATAATGCTTAAGGCCGTCTTTTATTGGTTCTAAACTCTTTGTTCCCAAAATAAACTCTGTTGCCTCAACCAATTTAAAATCTGAAATACTTTTTAAGTTTGCATCTAAAGCTTTAAGAGCAGTTGTGATGTCGCTCTCATTCTTTGTTTCAACAACAAAAGCTTCTGGATTAATCACTGAGGTAGCTGAGTCTCTAGCACTGTGAAGATCTCCCATAAGTAATGCAAATTTAGAAAGATGATCGGTTTTAATATAGAGCACATGTTTTTGTGAATCTACTTCATAGTAGATATGTTCCCATTGATCTGTTTCTTCATTAAGATATCGTGCGGAAATATATTCTTCTTCTAAGACATCCGTTGGTATTTTTGATGGATTATAGGGCATAGCAATAGTAGCAAATCCACTTAAGTTGTGAATATCACCTAATTTTACTTCAATTACCTCTTTATATATCACGGTTTCTGGAATACCTTTACTGTGACTATCGCTAATTTTTTTAATCACGATCTCTGTAGGCGCGTCAATGGCATAGTTAGGCAAATCAATTTTTATGCCAAGCTCTTTTGCCTCAACAGTTAGAGTGCCAACATCAATTGACCTTGTAAAAGTTGTTTGAGCTGTATCACCTGACTGCACATCTTGAGCAGGTACATCTTGCGTAGGTGCATCCTGAGTAGGCGTATCTTGGATAAGTGTATCTTGAGCTGACATATCCTGAACTGGTGCACCCGATTTATTCAGATAGATTAGAAAATCGTTTTCAATACCAGTTCCTGGGTCCGGTATTACAGTAAAATCGCCTTCATACCTCTGATAACCATCCATTTCAACAGCCACATGTAAAGTTCTACCTACAGTCGCCATGCCGTAATCAAATCTAAATCGATTGTTAAATGTATTAAAGTATGCATTGTCTACATAAACTTTATAGTCACTAATTTGATCGATGGGAATATGATCTTTTAACGATGCATCATAAATTCTAAAACTGACAAAAGCTTCATTATTTGCAAAAGTATTTGATGGTAATATGCCTATCACCATGATCATTATTAGTAACATCGACATAATTTTTTTCATATCCATTCCCCTTTACATACATATTTTATAGCAACAACCCATTCCTATACACAGTATTATATGCAAAAAAAACATAAAAAAAATCACCACTTTTGGGTGATTTTTTAATAATTCGGTTCTTATAAGCATTGAAATTAGTCAATTGCTTTTATGAGGATTTCAAAATTGAGCTTATTTGTTTTATATCTCTTTTGAGCTGGATCTGGGATGTTATAGGGGGGTTGGAAAACGTCAAAAGGTACAAGCGTAACATTTTCAGATATAAAAAGTAAAATAGATACATAAATGTCTGCAATATTAAGTTTAATATGGATGATGAAAATTGTCATACTAGCACTCTATTTATCATAATTGCCGCTTGCTTAATGCTTTCATCTAAACAGAATAAAAATGTTACAATAAAGTTGTAATGATGTTATATCAATATGAAATGCTATTCGACATAAATAATTATTAAGTAGGTTATTATGGAATATTTAGAAATAAAAAAAGATTTATCAGTACTTGGCATAAAACTGGGTGCAACCTTTGAAAAATGTATCAAAGTATTTGGTAATAACTACAAAGAGATTACTCGGCCTGTTTACAAAAAATCATATGTTGCTCGGTATAAAACCCTAGATTATTTTAACGGTGGTCTTGTTCTATTCTTCGAAGATAACAATAAATTGATTTCGATAGCAATAGATAAATCTCTCTCTAGCCATTACAAGGTCCACTATGATAATGTACCAATATTTGATGTCCCAAGAAATATACTTATTAATATTTTCATAAAAAAATACGGATATGAATATCTAGATACTTCTGATCTCAATTTCATTACATCTAAAGATGGATTGCTTATATATTCAGAAACTGTTTTCAACTATTCAGAATTAGAAGATCCATACTTTAAATTAATGGCGTCAGAAGATCAACTAAGTTATTTTGATTCTATTTTCATATCATCTTTTTCTATAGGAAATCTCAATGCTAATGACTAGATTTAATTGCTCTCTAGTATCCTGTAATTATGGTTTATTGAGAAATTTATGGTTCATTGATTCAAAAAAATAAACGAACCCTCACATTTGTATAGGTTCGTTCTTTATTAAGACAACAAGATTTGAGCCGAAAGCTGTGATGAGGGGTGTTCAACCTCAAACAGCGTCAGTGAAAATCGGTTTGAGGCATCAAAAGATGGCTCAAATGTTGTTGGTAGGCTGGGCTAGTGGGCATTAAATAAGAACTTTCAAACTGCTCCAAGAAATTTAGGTCAATCTCAATCTGTTCAGACTTTGTTATAAATACTATTTCTAATTTTACATCGTACAAATAAAGTTTATTCACAAAGATGCCATTTCCATGCCACCACCTTCTCTATGTGTTAATCTTAAAACATCCTTGATACTCATTAATCTCAGAATGTTCAATCATAGGCGGCTTCACTACAATAAATTCGAAATCCACTTGTTTGGCATTATTATAAACCTTCCCATTTTTAGGAAGAGGTACTTTTTTGCCATCCATATAGATCCAAGCACTAACGCTGTACGCTCTATTGAGTACATTAAATGTACTATTTTTCCTTATCTCAGTTATAGAAAAAATATATATTCCAATTTTATTTCTTATTGACATATTTTTCTATTATGTTACACTACTCCGTGTAAGTCATACTGTATAGGAGATGTCCATTTGAAGACATAATCTCTCTGCTACTCGATACATATTTCTTGATAAAAATAATATATTAGGAGGATAAAAATGCAAAAAAAACATATTTATGTTCTAATAAGCCTTATTTCTTTAGGAAGTTTGCTTATAGATGCTTTTGTTTATGCTACAACAGTAAACATATTATATTTCATATTGATCTATATTTTATCGTTACTTTCTGCTTCGCTTATTGGAAAATACATATCTAGATTTTTATTAGTCGTTATTGTTTTCCAAATATTATTAACCTCTTTAATATTTCCAAAATATAGCTACGAAGATGCCGAAAGGGAAATTTTGGAAATTTATAATCAAGAACAGGTTTTCAATCTAAAGCCTACAACGGCACTCACTTCTATTCATTTTTATGAAATTGTTAATTTTGGTTATGTTTTTGAAATTGAATATCAAGGAAAGCGTGTCGAAGTTATTGTCAATCCAAACAACTTAGCTGAATACGGAATTCTTGGTGGAAATCATGATTAAGAAAAATAGTAAGCATCTTATTCATATTTGTTTTAGCAACAACATCGAGATTAGGTGCTTTTAGTACAGGTCTTGTAAGTGGCCTTATAGGTAGCTATATTGACTCAAAACTTCATTATGCGACTACACTAGACCTGTTGAAAATCACTCTGATCTAGGATAATGTAATGGATTTCTAGGATCATGTTATGACCTCGTTGAGGCAGGCATTTGGAATTATTTATTTAACTAAACGTTCAAACAATTTAATATTCACGAAAGGAAGTTTCAATTATAGATTTATTTAATCATAAATTGATTTCAAAATTTTCTCACACTGTCTAACCAAATAATGCGCTTCCACCGCTACCATGAACTGAACCTTATCCTCATTATAGACCCCAAACAAACTCCAACCTGCTTATGTCATTCCCTCAACACGACCCGGCTTAGTTCCATAAACTGACTCAATACGAATTGAGTCTTTTTTAGTGTAAATGTAAAAATAGTTTAACGCTCTTTGTGCTACAGGTATCTGTTCTCACCTCTCTACTCTTCCGCATAATACCGCCTATCCTTATACTTCATCACCAACTCTTTCTGAACTCTCACAAGATCAAGATCAAACACCTCAGCAGCCTTTAAAAAATTGAAACTCAGTGCCATATGTAAATCAGCAATCTGTAATTGATGATAAAAAAAGTCATCCTGCTCACTCACCGACAAATACTGACACTCCCTCTTATTTCTCGTGATCTTCTTGATCGCCTTAGCACTTTCAATCGCCTCTTCCATTTCCTCGATCAAACAATCCAGAACAGTGGTATAATTCTCATCCACATTATCAAGCAATGGCATATTAAAAAGACCAAGCTTTCTTTCAGTGGTATATTCAACCTTTAACCTCGGTTCTTTCACAATTCCTATGACTTTTTCGACTAGATCAGACGGAAACTCCTGAGTACCACGCTCACACTTACTGTAATTGCTCTGACTCATGCCCAACTGACATCCAGTGAAAGACCTTCTTTATCCCTTGCAAACTTCAAACGTTCGTAAAAGTGCATCCCTCTATCGACCTCCTTTATTATGAAATTGAATTTTGTCACAATAGAATCAAACTCCTCGATATGATATTAATTAACATGTAAAATCGTGACTTTTATGAATAAAATTCTTCATTTTGTGACTTTGTTATTAAAAAAAATAGTCCATTCAAATCCAAACAGTTCCGCAATTTTTTTTGCTAACCCTACTGATGGATTTCTTTTACTATTCTCAATCTGGGTATAGTGCGTTCTTGAAATACCTACACTATCAGCAACTTTTTGTTGACTCATCCCTTTTTGATTTCTACTGTCAATAAGATACTGTCTCATCGCATTCTCCTTTAAGACTCATTTTGTGACTATATTAATAATATAGCCACAATTAGAGTATTCGTCAACACTTTTTTTAACATTCAACATTTTTTTATTACATTTTGTTAAATCCAATATTGTCTGTCACAAAAAGAAACACTATAATATAGTAGAGGTGTCATATGAAAATTAATCGTTTAAGAGATTTAAGAACTGAAAAAGGACTTACGCAATATGAAATTGCTGATTATTTAAATCTTAAAAGAACAACTTATGCAAATTATGAAAGTGGTACTAGAGAACCCGACTATGAAACTCTTTTAAAGATATCAGATTTCTTTGATGTTTCAATTGACTACCTATTGGAAAAAACCGATATTCGAAAATATACAGAAGATATTCTCGCTTTCAACTCTACTGAAGGTTTGACAGAAGATGATCTCAAACTTGTTCATCAGATGATTCAGAATATGCGAGATAAGAATTTGAGTAAGAAGTAGGATTTAATAATTGAGATTAGGAGCTGTAAGGCTCTTTTTCTAGGATTATACATGGTGAATATTGTTATACTTGAGAAATGTTATCACTCTATTAAGTGTCTCTTTCATATCTAATTGACAAAATTTTAATTACCTCATTTTTAATAAATTGAGAAAGGAGAAATTATGAATTTATACTACTACTCAAAGCATATGCTAACCATTTTCAATAATAACAATGAACTAATAAATTATTTTAAAGAGCTTAGCCTATGTCAAGAAACTCTTATTATCAATCCCAAGGATATAGCAAATTTGCCAGCGGGGGGTACGGAACTGAGCGAAAGTGTGAATGAAATTAGAAATGAAATTAATGACGATTTGAAAAAAACATTATCAATTATTCGAAAGAATAAACCATTGAATGTGATGTCTTTAATAAGTAATTTCATCGTTGAATTAATGGCTTCTGATGACACTTTTGGTTCAGACAATAATTTTATCGAAAAATTAAGTGAATTTATTAAACTTCATACTGATGCCTATTCTGATGAAACACTGCCCCACGTATATAAACTTACTAAATTGAGCTCAAAATTATATCAATCCATTTCTAGTTATATTGAACATTTTGAGTTTATCGTTGAAAGTAATGAAAAAAACTTTGATTCTATCCCATCTACGCACAATATAATATCAATTAACTCAGATCAAAAAACATATTATATAAGTGAATTTGTCAATATTTTTACAAGTATAGAAAAACTATATGAATACATCTGTTTCATTTACCAAATTGATGCTGAAAAACCTAATAATAAATTATTAATTAATGATATTCACACTGGTTCGTGGGCTACTGACTTACTTGGAATCAAACAAGTTGTTATTACTATTGAAAACTTATTAAAGGGTATAGGTGTATTTTTAAGAGATCTTATAACTGGTCAAATCAGTAAAGAAATGTATCTTAATAAATGTGAACAAATGTCTGCATATATGGATTTAGTTAAAAAAGCAAAAGAAATTGGAATTGATAATCCGGAAGTCGGTTTATTAAAATGTTTAAAACCATTTGGCGAAATTGCTGAAAAAGGAATGACTACTCTTGAAGTTAATGGAGAAGATGTATTAAATCTCTCTGCTTACGAAAAATTGATTATAAAAATTATAAAATTGGATCTCGAAAAATTGATTGAAAGTGCCACTCAAATTGAACAATTAGAAGAAAAAGAATAAACTGAAACTGATTTTTTTGACATGTTGGTGAATTTTTTCCGAGCTAATATAAAAAATATTCATCTAATGATATCAAACTTGTTCATCAGATGATCCAAAACATGCGGAATAAGAATTTGGGTAAGAAATAGAATTTACATTAGGTGAAATATGCTATTTAGTGAAAGATTCAAGGCTTTAAGACAAGAAAAAGAATTAACTCAAACAGAACTTGCAAATAAGCTAAATATTTCTCAAGGTTCTGTTGCAATGTATGAAAGTGGAAAAAGAATACCTGAAAATAATGTGCTTATATTATTGTCTAAGTTTTTTGATGTCTCAACTGATTATTTATTAGGACTTACTGATATAAGAAAATACTCAGAAGATATTCTTGCTTTTAATTCTACTGAAGGTTTAACTGAAGACGATCTCAGACTTGTTCATCAAATGATTCAAAATTTAAGAGATAAAAATTCAGGAAATAAGTAAGATGATAAAATTAAGACTACGAGAATTAAGACAATCAAAACAACTAACACAGGAAGAACTCTCTAAAATTTTAAAAATTCCTAGATCTACATATGCAAATTATGAAAATGGAAGCAGAGAGCCTGATAATAATACAATTTCTTTAATATCTGATTATTTTAATGTATCAGTAGACTACCTTTTTGGTAAAACTGATATAAAAAAATACACCGAGGATATTCTTGCTTTTAATTCTACAGAGGGTTTAACTGAAGATGATCTTAAACTTGTTCATCAAATGATTCAGAATATGCGGGATAAAAATTTAGGTAAGAAATAAAATTTACATTAGGTGAAATATGCTATTTAGTGAAAGATTCAAGGCGTTAAGAGAAGAAAAAGGATTAACACAAGAAGAACTCTCTAAAATTCTTGGTGTTGGACGATCCACAATTGCTGGATATGAAACAAAATCAAAGCAACCTAACTATGAACTTTTAAATAAAATTTCAATTTTTTTTGATGTGTCTACTGACTATTTACTAGGTCTTACTGATGTAAAAAAATATTCAGAAGATATTCTTGCCTTCAACTCTACTGAAGGTTTGACAGAAGATGATATCAAACTGGTTCATCAGATGATTCAAAATATGCGAGATAAGAATTTGGGTAAGAAATAGAATTTGATAATTGAGATTAGGAGCTATAAGGCTCTTTTTCTAAGATCATACATGGTGATTATTGTTATAAGTGCTAATCGTATCACAATTGTACATTATTATATGATTACTACTTAGTTTAGGCATTTCAAAATAATTTACATTAAAAACAAAAAAATATTCAGATTTATTCAAAGAGGGGGATTCAATGGTATTAAAATTATCTGCATTTACAGTGATTATCATAACGATATTATCTATTGTTGCTTTAGACATAGTTGCACACTTAATCGCTCACTTAATTGGAAACACCAATCCAAAATGGTATAAGCTTTTAGGTATAGTTTCATTTCTTTATATTGTATGCTACACTTCACTAACGGCAACCGGATTCCTTGTAATAAACAAAACTCTAGATGGTGAAAATGAATCTATTGTAAGTCAAAATTCAAATGAAATTTACTCAGTTACTGCTAAATCTGATCCTGCTAGTGCTTCAATATTCTCAGGAACTGGATATAATTTTAAAACCGGAGACTCTTATTCTGTTGATGTTGAGTACGATAAAACGAAGTATCGTTTTGATGGATGGGAAGGCGATAACGAAGGTACTATTTCATCTATGGATGTCTATCTTATAGCACATTTCACACCGATTATGTATTCTGTCAATGCAAAAGCATCTCCCCCTGAAGCTGCAACTTTCTATGGAATAGGGGATAATTTTGACTCTGGCGATAAATTTAATATAACTTTTACCTACGATAAGAATAAGTATAAATTTGAAAGTTGGTCAAAAGATAATTCTGGTATTGTAGAAAATGCCGATATAAATTTATTAGCAACTTTTACTCCTATTTACTACACCGTCACAGCCGTTTCCAATCCGCCTAATGTAACATCTTTCAATGGAACTGGTACCGATTTTTTTTATGGAGATCCCTATAACGTTACACTAACTGATAATCTAGATAACTATGAATTTGTTAAATGGTCTAATGATAACTCTGGTGTGATCTCTGGTAACAATATTAATTTAATTGCTGAGTTTCAAGAAAAGGAAGTTTTCGACAGCATTAGTTCTCTTAATTTCTTATCAAAAGCGGAAGTTCATGCTTCAATAAAATCATTTACATCTAATTATGGAACTACATATTATGACTCATTTGTAGTACAAGACGGCATATTAGAAGGTGGTCACTCAAAATATGAGATCGTTTTAGATGGAAAATATAAAAAATTTAAGGCTGTTATGGCAGCAACACAAAGAATGTCTGAGGCACGTGTATTTAAAAACTTTGGAGAAGTTTTAATTAAAGGCGATGGAGAAACACTCTACGATAATGTTATTAATAGTAATGATAAACCTGTAGATATTGACATTGATATTAGTAATATTGATATTTTAGAAGTCCAAGTTTATGTAGCCGCTGGTGCCGGCTATAATTCAGCCGAAACCTTGGAAATTGGTGTTGGTGATATGAAATTTTGTTATTAAAATATCCCACTATTCTTTTTTATATTTATATGCCTATTGATTTACTATTACAGACTATACTATATCTAGAGGAAGGACTAAATATATGCTTAAGCCCAAAAGTAACAAGTACACATTTGAAAGTATAGACATAAGCAAACTAATTCTCAATCCACAAAATGCTCGATTTTATTCTGGACAGGAAAATGAATCGGAATTTGATACTGTAAATGAAATGCTTAATTTAAAGGATTCTCATATTGTTCCATTAGCACTAGACATTGATAAAAACGACTTAAACTCACATGAACTTTTAATTGTAAAGCCTATAGAAAATAACCAATACTTTGTTCTAGAAGGTAATCGAAGAACCACTGCAATTAAGCTAATGACTCAATATAAAAACGAATTACAGAACTTAGATTTGAGGGCTACAGATATTAAAAAACTTCTAGTTACAAAATATAACAATACCATGCTCCCATGTGTTGTATCATCTGATGATGATTATATTAATCAATTATTAGAGCGAACACATACTGCAAAAAAAGGGATTAGCCGAGCTATGTGGAATCCACTGGCTGCGGATAATTTTAGAGATAGTCTTGGCCAACCCTCAAAGCGAAAAACGCTTCTTGATATGGTGCTTTCATCTGAGTTTTGTACAGAAAAAGTTATCGAAATAGCTTCTTCAGATAGATGGATAGCACAATTTGCTCGTTTTACGAAAAAAAATGATGTCATGAGAAATTATTTCGGAGTTGAGTTCATTGACAATGAAAATGTTTTATTAATCTGGAATGAAAAAATAACAGTTGAACGCTTATGCCAATTAATATATGATTGTAAAGCCTTAAAGGCTTCTGAGATGGCTCAAACAGATGAACTCATTGATAATTATTTAAATAATAATATCCTTGATTTTAATGTTCTCAATCCAAGTGAATTTAATAATCCAATAATTGCATATAATCACGAGGTAAATCAGTTTTACCCTACAGATAAAGAAAACAAACATTACCGTGAGATCGAATTGCCTACTGTAGTTGCATCCCCTAGCAAAACTGCTCCAACTATTACTGAAAATACATCCATGACTTCCTCATCTCACAATATTGTTACTCATCCTACTACAGATTTGATATCTGAAATCTATCCTGATATTACTATTGAAAGTGAATTACTTGACGACATTGATCCTGTACTGGATCCAGGATTAAAAAGAGGTCCTAAACCTAACATTACTTTGATTTCTAGAAAATATCATATTCCAATTTCAGATCAGAGAGTCCAAGATCTATTTGCAGAGTTGAAAAAATTACCTTTAAATCACTATATTAATGTTGGAGCAATAGGTTTTCGATCACTCATTGAATTTACAGTAAATATTTATATTGAAAAAGTTATGAACAAAAAATTAGGTTCTTATCATTCCTTAGAAGAAAAAGTTATAGCTGTGTATAAACGAATTTCTGGAAATATAGGTGCTGGTGAAGCTAAAAAGTTTATGCCTGCTTTTTCAATAGATATTGAAAGTGATAAGATCTCTGAATGTGGTGTTATTTCAATTCTAAACACCTTAATTCACAATCATAATTTACATCCTACTATTTCTGATTTACAGCAAAGTTTTAAAAATTATTACATGTTTTTAAAATTTTCTTGGAGTGATATCAACAAATTTTATTGATTATCATCCCTCTCCATGGTATAGTATATTGAGCAAAAAAATGAGGAGGGCATATGAAAATTTTACTAATTGAACCAAGTTATAAAAATAAATATCCCCCTTTAGGATTAATGAAAATCGCTACTTACCATAAATCTCGTGGAGATTATGTTTACTTCCATAAAGGGCTATATGATACAGACGAAAGTTGGGATCGAGTTTATATCACTTCGTTATTTACTTTTGATTTTGATTTAGTCGTCAAATCAGTTGAGTACTATAAAAAAATTTTTACTGATAAAAATAAGATTTATCTTGGTGGAATTGCTGCTACGCTTTTAGAAGAAAAATTCAGAACCACTACTAAGTTAGACAATATGTTGACTGGTAGATTAACAAATTCTTCTCAAATTGGTTTTGATGACAATGTGAATATTGATTCATTGATCCCAGATTATGATATTTTGATGGATACTGATTATAAGTACGGCACTGGCGATAGCATAATAAGTTATACTTCCCGTGGATGTATTAACACATGTTCATTTTGTGCAGTCCCGCTACTTGAAGGTCAGCTTACAACGGTAAACAATATTAGCTCTCAGATCAATACTATTAGAGATAAATATGGCGACAAAAGAAATCTATTGCTGCTTGATAATAATATTCTTGGTTTTGATGAAGCTTATCTCACTAAATTCGTAACTGAGCTTAATCAGCTTGGATATATAAATACGCCATCTTATTATCGAGTAACACGATTTGAAGAATTAATGGGCTATTATTATCGACAACTTGCTAACGGTTGTAGAACATTAAATGCATTGAAATTGATTGAAGAGTTCTTACAAGAACTGTTAATTAAGACTACTGTCTCAGCTTCAAATAAAGAGATCATACAAGATATTCTTGATGAAGCTTACGCCGCATCCGACTTCTTTGATGTAATGGAAAGTCGATATAATGAGATTGTTGATATTAGTACCTTCCATTATTTAAGAAATCCTCTTCAAAGATATGTGGATTTCAATCAAGGATTAGATGCGCGAGAGTTGACTCCTGAGAAAATGAAAATTCTTGCCAGACTACCGATCCGCCCATACCGTTTTGCTTTCGATAATATTAAATCAAAAGATGAATATTCTAAAGCAATCCGATTGGCTTCTGATCACGGTGTTAGACACTTTTCAAATTATTTGCTCTATAATTTTAAAGATGATCCTGTCGAGCTATACGAACGGATTATGTTAAATTTAGAATTGGTTGAAGAATTAGATCTAGTAATTTATTCATTTCCAATGAAATATGCACCTATTGATAAAACCAATCGAAAATATATAGGTGAAAAATGGAATGCACATTTCTTGAGAATGTTTCAAGCTATTATTAATGTGACAAAAGGTGTAGTCGCAGGTGATCGTTCTTTCTTAGAGACTGCATTTGGTCACACTAAAGAAGAATATATTGAATTATTGCATATGCCACACGATTTTATAGTTTATAGAAATTTTTACCAAAATATCGGATTAACAGCTGACTGGAAAAAAGAATTTTCAAAATTGTCAAAATCACAAAAAGAAAAACTCATTGAAATAATTTCAACACTAAAATATGAAACTGATATCAATGAATTAAAACCTATTATTAAATTCTATACAATGAGATACAAGCAAATTAAAGAGATCCCCAATTCAACAGCAAGTTGAAACAGTTTACATTCTAAAAATAAAATGTTATCCTAGAAACAGAACGTGTGTTCTGTTTCTTTTTTTTATTTTAGGAGGCTACTCACTAATGACCAAACTACTCGACATAATCACCACCCTTGGCATCCACATCGAATACAGCCCCGATCTTCCCTCTAAAATCAGAGGGTTTTATTATAAGGACTCAGGCGATGAGATCATCGTCATGAATGAAGACATCAAAGACGAAACCGAGTTCCGTCACGTCTTAGCGCATGAACTAGGGCACTATTTTACCACTATAACGACTAAATCGCTCTCGCCTTATTCGTCATATCTGGATATACTTAATACCCACAGAAACGAATCTCGTGCGATTAGATGGGCATGTGATTACCTTATCCCTACATACGATCTCATAGACTATCTAAAATCACAAAAGGGTATCTCAGTGGCAGATATCGCACAGGCATTTAAAGTCACAGAGGAAATGATCACCATGAAATTAACCATCATGAGTCTTGAAAGGCTCTACTGGAAAGTCGATGATAAAAGACAGTTGGTCCTCACTTCCCTACCCTCTATTTATATGTATACGCCATTATAATTTTTACGAAAGGAGTTGATCATATGGCGAAAAAGACAAACTTTGAAACCAATGGCAAAGAATATTACCGTGTTAGGGCTCAGATCGGTATTAATGATCAGGGTAAGCAGATCATGAAGGTCTTTTATGGCACTTCTAAAAAAGAGGCTGAGTTAAAGCGTGATGAGTACTTTGCAAACCTCAGACGTGGTATGGCACTGGATTATGACAAGTTGAAGTTTTCGGACTTCTTTTCCAATTGGCTCGATATCGTTCATAGACCCACACTGGCACAAAGCTCATATAACCGCTATGATACGATTCATCGGATATGGATATCACAGAGTGGCTTCTACACCATGAAGCTCACTGCTATTAAGAGTATGAACATACAGCAGTATATGAACACCATCGACAAGGTACCCACTGCTGAAAAGATGTATATGCTCTTGTCCTCATTTTTTAAGTATTGCATCAGAGAAAGGGTACTCACCTTTAATCCTATGGACAACGTGCGCAAACCGAAGCAAAAACAAGTCGAAAGTAAAAAGCATCTTGATCGTGATGAAATCGCACTGCTCACTGAAGCTTACAGTGCAGATCAAAGTCTATTCGTCTATTTATTCGCATTGTTCACAGGTCTTAGACAAGGCGAGATTTTGGCGCTTACACATGCAGATATTGAAAATGATCTGATCAAGGTGAATAAAACACTGAACAGAGTTAAAAAGGATGGCAGAAACCAAGTGATCGTCACTGCACCTAAAACGCCATCAAGCATTCGGGTGATTCCCTTATTTGATGAATTAAAAGAGCCACTGAGGCGACATGTCATTCTTGAAAAAGAAAAGCATCTCCGACTTGGGATTCATTTTTCTAAAAGCAATCATCTTTTCACTGCAAATAACTGTTCTCCCATCAGAGGCGATCGCTTAACTTCAAGATGGCGAAAACTTCAAAATCAATTAGGAATTGAGGAAGATGTAAACTTTCACGCTTTACGTCATACTTTTTGCACGCTACTTGCCTCAAAAGGTGTCCCTCTAAAAACAGCTGCCACACTTATGGGCCATTCAGGTATAGAAACCACTGCTCGGATTTATACGCATGTGGATGTAGATTCTAAGATCGAAGCGATCAAATTGCTCTCTGGTATTATGTAATTATGGCTTATCGAAAACTTTATGGTTAAATTATGGTTAATTGATTCAAAAAAACAAACGAACCCTTGCATTTGCAAAGGTTCGTTCTTTATTGGTGGAGCCGAGGGGAATCGAACCCCTGTCCAAAAACAAATTCCTATCACTTTCTCCGAGCGCAGTCGCTTCATAAAATTCGCTCACAAGCACGTTTAACGACACACACACTAGCAAGCTATTTCTATTATACTACCAAATCAAATTAGAAAAGCATCTGATACAGAGACCCCAGCAGGGTTTAGGTCAATGATCCTAGGCGGCTGAGATAAGGCCTAGGGTTGACGCTGCGATTAGGCAGCTAGTGCAAAATTTTCGTTTGCAATTATATTTAAGTGGTCCAGTTCATTAACGTGTACCCCAGACCAAGAAACACGGCTCGCTTACAACAGTGCATCATCCCTGTCGAAACCTGGACGGCCCCATGAATGAGTTTGCCTATCTGTTATACTCTTTCAAGGCTTTTTGAATCTTGCGTTCAGCATCTTTTTTCGCAAGTGTATCGCGCTTATCGTAATTCTTCTTCCCTTTAGCAACCGCAATTTCAATCTTAACCAGACCTCTTGGGTTGATATAGAGTCTAAGTGGCACAAGTGTATAACCATCACGCGTTTTCAGATCTTCCATTTTGAAGATCTCACGCTTGTGTAACAAGAGCCTTCTCGTTCTAAGAGGATCTTTGTTAAACTGATTACCATGATCATACGGTGTAATATTCATCCCAATGATGAACATTTCGCCATTTCTGATCTCAGCATAAGCTTCTTTGATACTTGCTTTACCAGCTCTGATGGATTTCACTTCTGTTCCGAAAAGCTCAAGACCCGCCTCATACGTATCTTCTATGAAGTAGTCGTGTCTAGCTTTTTTGTTGTTTGATATGAGTTTAAATTCAGCCATTGGCTACCCCCTTTCAAATACATACGTTGCATTTTTAATGCGCTTAATTTACCGAACTTTATCATTTTAGCACAAACAATGCCATTATTCAATTCTTGTAGCCGTTTAGTAATCAGAATTTAATAATCAAATTTGATGATGACATTTAATAACCATAATTACCCTTTATCAAAATAACCTCTATGCGATCAGGATCAAACTGTCCTTCCACCGTGGTCATATAGTTGCAAATACGATCTTTTGACCGACAATCCATGCACTTTCCAGTGATGGCACATGGCGTCTTTTTTCCCAGTCTCACTGCATCCATTGGTGCTGCTTTTTGTCTCACTCTGAGCACTGCTTCTTCATCAGAACGACAAATCTTATTCGTCCCACAAATTAAAAAAACCTTCTCAGGACCATAAATAATCGGTGCCACACGACTTCCGTTACCATCGAGATTATAAATTTTACCTGACAGACTCAGCGCATTGATTCCTGAAAAAAACACATCCGCAGAGAAATTATCTCTGTACAATTTACGCTTCTCTGCTTTAGTCAAAGTCACATCATATTTGTTTAGATATCGACCACTGTGCTTTTCTAGCAGATCATATAACCCAATTTCTTCAAAAGTAATTGAGTCACCAACACCAACGACCTTGCCTTTAATTTTCGCCTGGATATATTCTAAAAACATAGCCTCACTTTCAAAATACCGACACCCAATATGACGTTTTTTAAGTGCAATTGTAACCTCATCCACTTGAGTTTGAATCTCTTGAATTTGAACCGCTTTGTCCTCTGACTTCATTTATCTAAATACCCCCTACTACTCAGTTATGGTTGTTACCTTAGTTGTTACTTTTAGTTGTTATCTTAGCTGTTTTTCCAATCTTTTCAGCCATAGGTTACCAATTATATCTATTTCAACCTTACTTTGATCTCCCCTTCCTAATCCCCATGATGCAACAAGATCACAGATAGGATCACCAATAAAGCCCCGCCAATTTGCATCACATTGAGATGTTCTTTTAAAATCAAAAACGCCACGATCAATGTCAAAGGTAGTTCAAGAGTCGCCACAATACTCGTTCTTTCCGATCCAATAAGTGCAACAGATTTATAGAAAAAAACCACTGGTAAAATACCTGCAGCCACCGCAATGATAAAAACATCTTTGAGCAAGTATAAACTTAGAATTGGAACGCTACCATACACCCCTATCAAGCAGACAAACGATACAATCAAGCCAAATAGAGAGGTGTAAAAAAGCACCGCAAAAGGATCTATCATAACCATTTTGAAATCCGCATAGAGATTATAAAACGTATATGTCAATGCACTTGCAAGTCCAAAGCCAACGCCCATTAAAGAAAGATCTGAACCTTTCACAGAAAAAATATCAAGAACGAGTACGATGCCAACCATCGCAAATGCAAGCGCTATATAATTCGCTTTTCCAAGTTTTTTGGTTCCTGAAATAGCGAAAAAAATCGTCACAAAAACAGGGTTCGTAAAAAGCAACATTGAAGCAATACCTGCATTTAAATTCTGTAGTGCAAAATAAAACAATAAACTGGTTCCAAAAGCACCGAAGATGCCTTGAATAGCCGTTTGCTTAAGTTGTACTTTAGTGACTTTAAGTTTATCTTTATCAACCACCAAAATAGTGGCTAATAAGATCACCGTTCCGATCAAATATTGATAAAAATTAAGTATGAGAGGTTCAACGCCCTTCCCTAGAATCATTTTGCCTAAGATCGAATTAAAGGCATAAATACCAGATGCAATCACTGCATAAAGGAACCCCTTCTTCTTCAAAATACTTTTTTCTATTTTAAGCGTCATATTAGCTTCATGATGTTCCACTTTAAGGTTTTCATCTCTTGCCATCTCAACACCGCCTTCACCTGTTCACAACTGATTATACTATATATCAAGATCACCGTCACTTCCAAAAACAATCCGAGTCATTCAAAGTATATATTGTTGACATATTTTATAAACTTTTATATAATTTATTTGCATTTTATACAAACGTTTTTTAAATACGCTTCTTAAGCATCATATTTTTTACTATAAAATACTAGCAGAGGTGATCTAATGAACCCTAATTACAACGATACAAACATAGAAACTATAAAAAAAGGCTACCGTTATCTTTCGGAAAAGGATAGCTTCGAATGTATGACTTGTGGCACACTTTTCGAAGTTGGAGAAATATTCCCGTTTGAAAATCGCTTCTTCACTGCTGAAAAGATGATTCAATATCATATCGCACATGAGCATGGTCAGAGACTCGAGACTCTTTTATCGCTTGACAAAAAACTCACATCTATTACTGAAAATCAAAAGGAAATCTTAACTCTGATGGCTTCAGGGATTACCGATAAAGAGATTGCAAAATCATTAAATCTATCGCCATCTACAGTTAGACATCTGCGTTTCACTATGAAGGAAAAAGCCAAACAAGCTAAAATTTTTCTCGCCATCTATGAACTCGCATTTGAAACAGAACCATCAAGTTCTGATATCGTGCCGATCCATGTCCACGCCACTATGATTGATGACCGTTACAAAGTCACCACAGACGAGGCGAACGATATACTTAAAAATATGTTTACTTCACTAAAGCCTTTGAAACTCAAGAGTTTTTCAACAAAAGAAAAGAAAAAGCTCGTCATTTTAAGGCAAATTGCATCCACACTTGATTCCCAAAAACATTACACTGAAAAAGAACTTAATACCATTTTGAAAGCCATCTATCATGACTTTGTCACTTTAAGACGCTACCTCATTGAATATGGCTTTATGGATCGTTCCAAAGATGGTGCAGAATACTGGCTGAAGTCATAACGCCCTAATTTACACCTATAACTAAAAAAGGATGTGCCTTATGTTAAATAACAACACCACTAAAAGACTTATTATCAAAAATGCCCATCTAGATGAACTTGAAAAACTTATGCAAGTTGCATCATCATGGAAAAACAAAGCCATAACTGAAGGAGAAGCCTTTACAAAAGATTACTTCATTAAAGCCATAGAAAGTGGCGAGCTTCCCCCTATCCCCAATGCAAATCACGACCATTTAGATTTCTACACAATTCTAAAAAAAGACACTTTAGAAATAATTGGTTTTATGGAAACCTACATGGGCTATCCAGATGAGGATACACTTTGGATCGGTATGTTTGTCATAGATGCCCAGCATCAACGCAACCACTATGGTCATGAAATCATCTCAAATCTCAAAAACCTTTACACTAAATACCCCTTTAGTAAAATAGGTGTCGGTGTCAGTTTAAAGAACTGGAGAGGGCTTCAATTTTGGCATAAACTAGGGTTTAATACCCTCTTCACAGTAACTGGCGACACAGAATTCACTCAAGACGCTCATGCGCTTTTAGGGCTTACCAAATCAATACACTCGTAAGGAGGACATCATGCTTACCAAAGAAGAACAAATCGTTTTGAACCGCTTTTTAGACACAGAAGGTCGCATTAAGACATGGCCTACAAAAAAATCTAAACAAGAAATCATCTACAAGTTTCTTTCAACCCTATTAGAACCAAATCAAATTTACACTGAACATGAAATTAATCTGATCCTTGAATCAGCTCACACTTTTAACGATCACTTCTTATTAAGACGAGGCTTGATTACATCTGGATACCTCAATAGAAAACCAGATGGTTCAGAGTATTGGGTAAATTACACTCGATCTTAAAATTTAATGTGAGCATCAACATGACCTATAATGCATTTAATAAACCTTTTGATTCTAATTTGTTTAAGTCTAACTTAATACTATTTTAATATCAAATCTTATAAATTATGGTATCATACACTTGGATGGTAAACCAATAGAAAGGAGGCTTTATTATATGCAATTAACTTTGGAAAAAATATATCTATACTTAGCAATCCCTGCATCACTTATTTTAATCATTCAAACGCTTATGACGATATTTGGTCTTTCAGGTGAAGTGGATGCAGATTTTGATGCTGATGGTGATGTAGATATCTCAGGTGCAAGTCATATGACCATATTTTCAGTGAGAAACATTGTGGCCTTTTTTACATTTTTCGGTTGGAGTGGACTTTGGTTAATCACTAAAAATATACCTGTTGTCCTAACGCTTTTCTTTTCCATTGTCGTTGGTCTTATATTTGTCATGATATCCATGGGCATGTTTTTTCTCGTCAGTAGAATGCAGCGTAATGGCACATTAAATTTTGATAATGCGCTTGATCAAGTTGGTGAAGTTTATATTCCCATCCCTCCCAATAGACAAGGTGCAGGCAAAGTCATGATTGCAGTTCAAGGTTCTTTAAAAGAGCTTGAAGCCATAACCGATGAATCCTCTATTATTAAAACAGGCACAAAGGTTAAAGTCGTGGCTATATTTGGAACAAATCAACTTTTAATCGAAACTTATACCCCCAATACTCAAAAAAAGGAGATATAAATGATCATTGAAAATTTTTCAGGCATTATGTTTACATCTTTAGCGGCCATTTTCATATTTGGATTGCTCCTTGCAATCTTATCACGCTATAAAAAATGTCCCTCTGATAAAATCCTCGTTAAATACGGTCTAGTTGGTACGAACTCTGACGGTGCCAAAAGTGCTAAATGTATCCATGGTGGTGCAACACTTGTTTGGCCAGTTATCCAAGCTTACCGTTATTTGGATTTAACGCCAATGTCGATTGAAGTCAACCTTCAAAATGCACTTTCTAAACAAAATATTAGAATCGACGTGCCTTCGAGATTTACTGTAGGGATCAGTACTGAAGCTGACATTATGCAAAACGCAGCTGAAAGACTTTTAGGGCTTAAAAATGAAGAAGTTCAAGAACTTTCAAAAGATATCATATTTGGTCAATTGCGTCTTGTTGTTGCAACGATGGATATCGAAGAAATCAACACAGATCGCGATAAGTTTTTAGAAGAAGTTTCGAGAAACGTTGAATCTGAACTCAAAAAAATCGGTTTAAGATTAATCAACGTTAACATTACAGACATCAGCGACGAATCTGGTTACATAGATGCACTTGGTAAAGAAGCCGCTGCAAAAGCTGTGAATGATGCTAAAATTTCCGTATCTCAAAAAACAAGAGATGGTTCTATCGGTGAAGCGCAAGCTTTGATGGATCAAAGGGTTAAAGTGGCTGATGCCAATGCAACTGCCGTAGAAGGCGAAAACCAATCTAAAATTAAAGTTGCTGAATCCGATGCAAAACGTCGTGAAATGGAAGCCATCGCTAACAAACACGCTGTAGCAGCCGAAAAAGTTCAGCAAGCCAAAGCACTTGAAGAATCTTATGTTGCAGAAAAAGAAGCTGAAAAAGCACGTGCTGAACTCGAAAAAGCAACTCGAGAAGCTGATCAAATCGTACAAGCAAAAATTGAAAAAGAACGTGTGGAAATCGCAGCATCAGCAGATGCAGAACGTATCAGAATTAGTGCTAAAGGTGAAGCAGATGCCATCTACTTGAAACTTGAAGCACAAGCAAGAGGTATTAATGAAATGCTTATCCGACAAGCAGACGGTTTTAAAGCTATCGTAGAAGCTGCTGGCGGGGCGGATGAAGCTATGAAATTAATGGTAGTTGATAAATTACCAGAACTCATTGAAAAACAAGTTGAAGCTATTAAAAACATAAAAATTGATAAAATCACTGTTTGGGATAATCTTGGTAGTGATGATGGTAAAACAAATACGGCTAAATTCGTATCTGGTATGATGCAATCTATCCCACCGTTAAATGAAATGTTTAACATGGCTGGACTTGATATACCAAGTTATTTAGGCAAAGCTCATACAGATGGCCAAACACCTGTAACACCAGAAATGGATTTATCTACTCAAGAACCTGCTGAGACTACTGAGTTCACCACAGCAGAATAAAACGAATCCATCCTAAATAAATCATTTCGTGCAAATGATTAAAATAAAAACAAGTTATAACTTTTGAGCAGTTGTTACTCATTCCGTTATAACTTGTTTTTTTGTACGATTAAACGCTTTTATTTACACTCTTGATGAGTTCACTACTTACTTATAGCTTCCTGTAACACCAACATATGACATCACATATACAAACAAGAATTGTTGCTTAATCTCAAACTGGCCTCTTGATCTGTCATCTCCTTTGAGTACGTCCATGCCCTCTTTGACAAGAACATCCAAGATATTCATAAAACGTTCCCGATCTGGGTAATCTACTATTATATAATAGTTAATTAGCTAGACATGTCTTATTTCAAATTTATTATATTTTGAGTTTTCGATATATTTAAGGGAAATTGAAACAAATATTCTATACTGTATTTGTCATTCTCAAATCTAACAAGGCTTTTTTTGACAATGTATTTGCATTTTTATGATTTAAAACTTAAGTTTCCGGAGTGTTTCTTTGATTTTCTCAATTACATCATCATTTGAATATTCAAAATCGATTAGGTCATCCCTCTGAGCTCCCAATGCGAGATAATAAGGTTCATGGTGC
The DNA here is from genome assembly GCA_965140735.1 of uncultured Fusibacter sp. Classification (GTDB taxonomy): domain Bacteria; phylum Bacillota; class Clostridia; order Peptostreptococcales; family Acidaminobacteraceae; genus Fusibacter_A. The sequence goes on from OZ223306.1 coordinate 2,030,945, forward strand.
TTGATATGACCGGTCTTTGTCAGCGCTTTTTTACCTAAAAACTTCCTATAAAAGGTGACATGATCCATAACGTCCTTTGAAGTCAAATGGAAAATGCCTCTCTGATCAAATTCCAGTATATGCTTAAACATATAAGCGATCTGTGTATCCCATATGGTGGTGAACAGCAAATTTTCATAAAGTTCTATATGCTTTTCAGTTTGAAGGGCAGCAATGATTTCTTTGACACGTGGGCCATTTGCACCGAAAACCATTGGCAACCTTAAAATGATTGCATTTTGACCCAAACCTTCTATTAAAAGCTTTTCGCAGTCAATTTTAAACTGTCCATATGCCGATGTTGCGTTCGTCAAATCCGTTTCCATTTTTATGGCATCAGATACGCCATCAAAAACATTTGCTGTTGAAAAAAAATAAACTTTTACGTCTTTTGAGGAAGCATACTCTACAATTTCAAGGTGAGTCGTCAACTGTTTATCAAAATCACCTCTTGTACATGAAATAATGACATCAGGCTGTGTCACCTCTAATATAGGCAATAAACGGTTTAATTCCAGATCGAATTTCAAATGTTTCCACTTAGCTCCTGGCATTTCATCTCTTGAAACGCCTATGATATCATAGTCATCGTTTAGATGTTTTATAAGAGCGCTACCCACAAGCCCACTGTCTCCAAGTATAAATAACTTCTTCATATACGCCTCCCTGTCCATATGTTCATGATTCTATATGCATACTTACCCAATATTTAGAACAATCCCTACATGTGTTAAAAAATACTAAAGTTGTTTCATATGCTTGATTGCCTTTATAATATGATGATGTGCAGGCTCCACTGAAAAATTGACATCTCTTTTTTCTGCATATTTCACAATTTCAAGAATCTCTTTTAAAAAAGCTTTATAACCAATTTCATTATGGTCATTCACATGAGGTTTGCCATCTCCATTAAGTGTAAAACTCTCTGTTGCAACGCACTCACAAATTGTTCTGTCCAGAGATGCCATGTCAATATAGCCCTTTGCGATCGCTTTAAATTTTGCGCGTTTATCTACATCAGGATGTGTCTGATTTAGACAGCACCCAAGTACATGTATTTGCTTTCTAGATGCTTTAAAAGCTTTCAACACCTCATTTTAAGCTTCCCTTCAATAAAAGCTTCATGTGAAGCTAAATCCTTAAATAATTTTAAAGGTGCCAACTGAACACCAGCTATATTATTTTCGATCAATTGATCAATGAGTTGACCTGTTTCAATTTTTCCAAAGTCATGAGCACGTGCACCGTGTTGTTTTATCATTTATCTCTCCTTTATCACCTTATCAGCTCTATTGTCTTTATCTTTTTGAACGTCATTTACTTCATTATACCAAATCTTAGAATCCCTTTGCTCCACAATTCTTGTTGTTATGACGCGCTCAATTGAAACACTCTAGGAAATTGTTTGTGACTTTTATGATTAACAAACTTACGTTATTTTTATTATTTTCTATAACTCATCACAAAGTGTGGTGAATCAATCAGATGTGGTGAAAAAATAACCCTTTAATCTCTAAAAATAAAATTTTAGATGATCATTATATCAGATAAGTATTAGAAATAAATACAAAAACCACATACTCAGACGATTCTACTCTATCATTCATTCTACTTTGGATTTCAAAACACCAAATTCATTTAAATGAGCCACATATAGGTTAATAAAATACTTCAAAAGAACAAATTAAGGTTCAAAATTAAAACTTCGTTAAATCATAATTCCTCACGATTTCACGATTCTATTTTATCTTTACAGATAATGTTAATCAAGTGATTACTCTCATTTCTTTTACACATAAATTCTAAAGAGCCTCTCTAGCCTAAATTCAAAATTCAGATTATCATTATAATGATATTTTTCAGATTTAGCTCTCACTTGTTGCTCGACGTAAACTCTGATTTTCTCTCATGGCTTTACCACTATACTCATCAAGCGTACCATTTACACTCTAATTTTTTACTAAAATACTATACTTTTCAATCCAGCTAAATGATATAATAATAGCATCATTCTATGAAAATACAAATGTTCTATAAGGAGATTATTATGAAACAAAATCAAATTTTTAAGATTGCTATCACAGGAGTTTTGTCGTGCCTCATAGCCACAACTTCAACATTTGCCACTACATATCAAGCACCATTACTTGATTCAGAAAAAACAGTATCTGGAAAAGATATTTCTGTCTCTCAAGAGGAAATCTTAGAACAATTAGAGACTGCTGAGTCCAAAGTTACTCAAGAAGAAAAGGAGGCTTTTGAAGCCAAGTGGGATGCTATGACTGCCCAAGAAAAACATGATTATCTATTGCCCTTTTTCCTTGATGAACTCAATAGCTTGCACACAAAACTTATAATCGCAGAAAGTGCAGTAAATAACGGTGAAACTTTGGATATGAGTTTTTTACAGCTTTATCAATCTGAATTATTGAAATTCCACGATAAAATTCTAATCCTGTCAGATATCAAACCTTATGAATACAGTGCCTATAAGCCTTTATCAAAAGCAATTGACGAACTCTACTCACTTGCGGGCCTTCTTGATTTGCAAAGTGCTGGACTAGTATCCTATGCAGTGTCTTCCGAAAACGATGCGGCTGACTCAAAAACAGATTACGAAAAACACAGTCAATACTACATGGAGTTTTACAACCAAGCCAATGAAATCAGCTTAATGCGTCAGTACGGCATTGAAATTGATCAAAACTTAGACAGAATGTTTCAAGAAATCGCAATCGCTCATAAAAATAACTTAATGCGATACAAAAAAGCTCTTGACACAGTAACCCAGTGTGTGACCCTTTACTCAAAAGGGGGAACAGATTCCAAACTTTATCGTGCCGCTAAGAATATAAATCGAGAACTATATGTCGATTTCAACATAAGAGATACCAGTGATTTTAGCGCAATTCAAATTGATGAAAATGACAAATTGACCCCTATGGCCTATGAAGTTGTCGCAAGTCTTGGAAAAGTATATGACGTAACAGAAGATTATTTAGTATATGCAATGGTTGGAACGCCAAGCCGGAAACAAGATGAAATGGATAAAGCTCTCTCCGATGCAAGAAGCACTCTAAAACGATTTGAGGAAGAGTGCAACCTTTATTTAGAGGCAGGGGAAACCATAGATCAAAATATCTTTGAGACCATAGCAAATATTAAAGCTGACAGGCATAAAACCGCTAAAGAAAAAGGGTATGATTCTTGGGAAGCATATCAAATCCACTTAGAATCCCTTGAAAAAGCAAGACATGATAATCGCGTGAAAGAAAAGGCAACTGAACTCGCAGTTGTTCAAAAGGAATATGAAGATGAAATGCGTAAATTAGAAGAAGAGGCACAAGCTGAGTGGTTAAGAAATCGAGTTGATTTTAGCAAACCTCTATCTGAGCAAAATCATACTAAAGGATACTATATGGAGAAGGCTTTAGCCGACATCGAAAACAATCCTCTTTTGAGTTCATTCTCAGAATTGAGTCTCAAAGTGGAATCACAAGCTTTTGATAAACTCTTTAAAATAAGAGCAAACGGTGGTGATACATCGCTTTTACAAGATCTCTATGATAGCCATCCCAATGATTTTTCACTAATTCTTGAACTTTATCACTACTATAAGTAATATTCCATAAAAAAGGCTCTATAAAAAATGCTGTGGTGGGTTAAAACTCACCACAGCATTTTTTGTTTTTTTCAAAAAAAGAATGCACTTATAATCAATACTCCCGTAAAATGTTGTTGTTGAAACAACCAAAGAAAGGAGAGGTCATATAAGCACATTCGTTTTTACTAAAAATTTCTTTGATTTAAAATATGTTCAAGTAAAATAGATTAGTTCTAGTAATATTTTATTGAAAATTACTCTAGAAACAAAACCAAAGCTAGGTATTTGCCCTTGCTGTTGAACGATTAAACACCACGCTACTCTACAATGACGAACTCAGACAAGTATATCGGCTTAAAGAGAATTGGCTATGGCATGAGAAATTTTAAGCGCTTTAGAAAAATAATCCTACATATTGGCTAACAAAAGGTTCAAAACATAAACCTACTCGGATTAGTTTATTCCCCATGCAATAAAATCTTACAAAATAACCTCAATATTAAAACAGTCTCAAAACAGAAAAAAGAGTGGGAGTCATGGGTATTGGCTTAGAGCCAAAAATTATAGCGCCAAAAAACAGCTATTCCCGGCTGCCTTCTGGCGCTATATATTTTAGATCGACTTCAATCTAAAGACATGATTTAAACCATTTGCGCTCACTTTTAATTTTCTGATGCGCTTTTGATAAACTAAATCATCAATTTCATCCACGTATATTTCGAAATCCTGGTCTAAATTTTGCTCCGTTATTGATAAACTTGAGTCCCTATTTTCCTTTATCTTTGAATCTCTCCACTTCACGATCAGCTTATCACTATAAATCTCCAATTGACATGCTCTATACTTAAATAGAGTCATTTTCTTTTCACAATCCAATTCAAGTAACACGCTTTTTTTCGATTCCATGATTTAGCCTCTTCATCTTCCTGTCCAGCAGAACAATCCCCAGTGCCAATGTAAACATGTAGAGTAAAGGATAGAATACTTGCTTTACCCATGCATCATATTGTGTATATCTCATATAAAAGATAACCCACCGCATACTCGTTAATCCTATTATAAAAAACAGAGCCTTCATACCCTCTACTATAAATTTTTTATGCCAAACAATAAGACCTATCACTAAAATCAACGCTGCTGAGGCCTCATAAAGTTGAGTCGGGTGTACCTTTAACATTTCGTAGGAGAAAAAAGGCATTTTGCTAATGTCAGGCATATTTTCTATCGCTGATTTTGGAAGTGGTACTCCAAAAGGACTATGCGTAAAATTGCCATAACAACAACCATTAAAAAAACACCCTATTCTCACAATACAAAAACTAATACCAAATGGCACCACAAGCTCATCTGCAACTTTCCACAGATTCATTTTATTCAAAGCACCTAGGTACATTAAGAGCACAGCACAAAATATAATACCACCATAGAAAGAAAATCCAACCAGCTTAAATGAGAACAGTGAAATTTTACCTACACGATAAGCCTCGTAATTTACTATAAAGTTTAACCATCTTGCCCCTACAAAGAACGTACATGAAAGTAATGTCACAAGTCCTAATGCCTTTAAAAGAGACATGCCATTTTTTTTGAGCACAAATAGAGCAGACACGATACCAACCGCCAACGCAATCCCAATAAATAGAGGATATGCTCTCAAACGAATCGATAAATCAAAAACATTAAATTCTATAATTGGATACATTTACTTCATCCCCTTAAAGTCAACAACAATATTTATGAGATCTTCCATCCCCTTCATGTCCAATTGACCTTTTAAGGACATGCCACTATCGACCTTAGTAGGCGTAAGATTAACCGCTATATGAATGCCTTGGTTATCCTGATAGCCTTTTATAATCCCATCTTCATAAGTAAAGTGAATTCTTGGATCTATACCTTCTGGCACATCACTCTGGTCTAACATCATCCCATCTTCACTTAACGACAAAAAGCCACTGGTATCACTTTCTTTTTCTATAATAATATAATAAGGCATGCTGGTCCCTTCTCTTTCTTTAAGTGCTGCAAATATAACATTTGCATCAATACCAAAAGCATCGCATCCCTCTGCATCCTCTTCATTATGACTAACCACAGAATACTGATCTGCTGTGGGCACATCTACTTTAGTAAAAGTCATCGTTCCCGGATAAACGCCGGTCACTTCATCTATCGTTGGATATGCGTCCCAATAGCCTAACTGGATCAACAAGGCTTTATATTTTGCTTTACCATCATCTGGTGTATACCAAGCGCTTGCGAGTCTCGCTATTGTGAAATGTGAAATTTCCCCCAAGTCTGGCAAATCTAAATTGGTAATTCTTGCTCCTGTATCTCTTAAAATCATATCTTTGATGCGAAAAAGCCTTTCCAATCTAAATTCAAAGGTGCTGTTATCATCATAACCATAAAGGTATTTCTCAAAGAGGTGTGCCTTTTCAAAAGCATCTAGGAGTTTTTTATTTTCCAGTTCAATTTTTGCGATTTCAGCTTCATTTTTTTGCCTGTTTTCAAATTCTCCTCGCAATTGTTCTTTTGCCTGTTTTCTAATTTTTTCCATCATGGCATTGCCGATGCTCTCATATGGCATTCCATTTTGAACTGCATAATCTTTGATTGCATCATCTAAAACCTTGGTTTGCAGACCTCTCATTTGATCCCAAAGTTCGTCAAAATTGCCCTTCTCCACGTTATATCCCCAAAAGGGAACATTGCTTTCAGCACCGTTTATAAAAACTTGATAAGCTGCTTCAAGCTCTTGATCTTTCCATCTTTTAATTTGTCGATCCGTAATTTCTGCTGATACCTTTAGCATCTTAGTCAGTGGATAAGCATCCATTATTTCATTGGAAAGTGCTTTAGCTGCATCCTCATATTGACCATTGTACAAAAACGTTGCCATCTGAACACCTGTACCAACTTTACTTGCATGTTCTGTTATATTTCCAAGTAAAAGAGAAGCATCCGATTCTGGCAAATCCTTTATCGTTTCAAAAATTTTCTGCCCAGCTAGAACAGCTAAGTCTGTCCCAAATTCATCCATTTTACCCTCATTATAATTGGCGAGTAACTTCGCATAATCGTTCTCTTTTAAAATAGCTTCCACAACATCTTGCTCTATGCTTTTACTGTTAACGCCAAGTTGGTTGGACAAAATATCCTTTACAATTTTTGATGTTTGATCTCTTAAAACGTTATTGTTATTGCGATTTTGCCAAATTTCAACCGATTTATCCTTAGCAAATTTAGACGCTATCTCTGCTTTTGTAGGTTTCGCCTTGCTAAACCAACTAAAATGATAAGTTTCAAATGCCATATACTTTTCAGTTAGATTGATCTCCGTTGGTCTGATAAACTCCCAATTTTCACCATTAAAATAGGCAACCCATAATTCATCTAAAGCCTCTTTGGATTGAACTTCTGTCTCTGTTAAAGCAAACTTAATCAAAATGGGTTCGTTAAAACGGCTTAAAGATTGATCCACTGAGACATCAATTGGATCAGAAAGTAACGTGCCTCGGTCTGATTCGATCTTTTCAAAATCCTTAACTTCACCTAAAGACAACTTTTGCTCTCCTTCAAGTGCATTTTCTGGTACAGCTACCAATAAATTATCCGCTTCAAGTTTTCCTATGTTGCCCCCCGATACCCCAAGGGTTTTATCTTCTAAGATCACTTCTTTTGCCTTTTCACCACCGTTACCGTTGCCACACCCCACAATCATGGCCATGATCAACAATATCACCCAAACCTTTTTCATTTGACTACCTCCCATTCCCCAAAAATGAATTTTTACATGCTTACAATGCTTACACTCTTATGGTAGCTCTGTTATGGCAAAGTAAATAGTATGAAAAACAAATCATCCCCATGATTTAGGGATGATTTTAGGGGTGATTTTAAATTTAACGCATTGAGAAGGCGTTTATTTATCACTATTCTGTATTTAACTGCTTTTTATAAATTAATGTCTACATGTAAAAAACGACTCTTTTAAGTCGTTTTTTGATTTGCTTTTTCTTTTAGCTCTATCCTATTTTGCACTTCTAATTTTTTATAAATATTTCTATTATGACTTTTCACCGTATGAGGCGACAGATAAAGCAACTCACAAATTTCCCGATCTAATTTACCTTCTATCAGAAGCTTAAATACATCCAATTCTCTTCTGGAGAGCACTTCTTCCGCTTTCTCAACCAAGTTTACTTTTTCTTCTGTTTTCATTTCTAAGAGATACACCAAAAAAGAATTGTTTTCATAAATCGCAGATAATTTTTGATTGAGTGGGAAAATCATCAACATAGATAAGATGATGATACTAAGCCCCACATAGGATATACCTGTCTCACTAAATCCAAGAGACATCATTTTTTCGCCAAGTAAGTTTCCTGAAAAAACGCCCCATACATTCAGTGCTAACCCAATTCCAAAGAGAATAGCTGGATTTTTAAGATAGTCAAAATGTGATGCAATCATACTCCACCAAAAGAAATCAAAGATACCTGCGGCAAATAACATCAGTGTAAATACAATAAAAAAGCCCAATATACTTTGTCCTAATGTGGCATACGCAATCAATGCAATGGCCCAAAAAGCCAATCCCACATATAAAAAATAAAACCTATGTACCTTAAAATATCGACTTAATAAAAATATAGCTAAAATATAAGGTGCATTTGTATAAAAGCTCTCTAACGTTTCAAACACGCCAAAATACGGATAAATGACACTGAACATGATTCCAGAATTAAGTGTAATCACTAGTATAAAAATAAAGATAAAAGTGTAGGCACTAAGCGTATGTGTCTGAGTACGACTTTGTTCCACACGGTCTTCAACTTTGATGCCAATAAGTATTTTTAGCATTATTGCAAACACAAGCTCTATAAATAAAAAACTGAGTATAGGCGTGGTTACAACTGAGCTTATATGCGCAAGTGTTAAAAAAACATTGCCTATAATAAGAACATCTGCCACAGCTCTAACGCGCATATTTTCATTGAAATATTGACCAAGATAATGTGCAAATCCTGTCATAGTAATACCTGTAGTAAAAGCGATTAGGACGAGCAGTATATACCACAAATGAGGGGGGATTAGTATCATAAAGATGCTACAAATGAATGAAAGACTGAGTGCTGGTATCATAAATTTTTTAGCATCTCTTAAATTCTTTGCAAAAAAACTGCCCATGAGCAATCCAAATCCATGAAAAAATACGCTGATTAAGTTAATCAGTGTTGAATCAATCTCAGAGTCCCCTGCCAGTGCATATAGAACTGGTCCTTCATATGGAAGTGCCATAATATATCCAAATACAATCGAAAAACACATGATGATCTGCCATTGTGTTTTGTTATACCTCATCTTATTTTCCCCCCAATTTTAATCTTAAATTTATAATACCCATTTTACACTTTTTCATTGATATTTTAAATATAAAAAACGCCCCCTTGTCTACGTTAGTTTTTTTAGACAAATGCACTCTGTTAAATTAGTAACATTTATTATTCAACGCGTTATTTTGTTGTTTTAATTTGTATTAAATTGGCTATATTATTTTTTAATACTCTTTTTTATGATACAATTTATTTTGGGTTATGAAAGGTATCCTTTTGGAGATTAATGTTGATGTAATCTCCAAAATATCTAATGAGAAGAGGTGCATACTTGAAAATTACACAAAAAAGGTTTAACACATTTTCTAGAATTATGAAAACTTTATTGACTTCATATTCTTTAAATACTGAATACGAATCCTATCCGAGAAAATATGGAGATGATTTTTTTTATATGGCTGAAACACATATGATTCAATATATAGGTAAAAATCCCGGAATGACAGTAACAGATATTGCGACAGAATTTAGAAAAACAACCAGTGCAGTTTCACAGATTATAAAAAAACTTAAAAAGAGAAATTTAATTGAGCAGGTTCGAAACACACTGAACAATAGAGAGTATAACTTGTTTTTAAACGATAACGGTTGGGAGATATTCAATCAACATGAAGAATACGACCGCGTAGAATACGAGAAATCTTGTTTGTTTCTGGAAGAATTCTCTGAGGAAGAACTTGAAAACTATATTAAAATCCAAGAATGTCTCAACAATGCTATAGCTGAAGCCATAAAACGTTCTAGAAATTAGCACACTTTTATAAAAAATTATAAAAATTCATAAAAATTTAAATAAAAACATCCTTTTCAAACGAAGAGGATGTTTTTATTTAGATACACACCTTAATTCATTTTTAAGGCATTCATAAAAATTTTATTGAAACACTTTAAAAATTTATTACCAAAACTTAATAAAAGACTTGAAATAATCCCAACCATAAATTATAATACTATATAATTATTAAGTTGCTTAACGATTAAGTTGCTTAACAAATGTTTTTTTCACATTTTTTCTTTTTCGAATAAAAATTATATCTAAAGGGGGGCTTTAAAAAATATGAAATACAACTTTGATGAAATTATTAACAGGAAAAACACGGGTTCACTAAAATGGGCTCATGGTGAAATGCTTGTGGAAATGGGACTCACCGAAAAATTTGATGAAAATACTTTGCCACTTTTTACAGCTGACATGGATATTGCTGTTCCACCGCCAATTGTTGAAGCAATGCATAAAACAGCAGATACACGTATTTATGGTTACACATCACCTCCAAAGTCATATTATGAAGCCATTACCGGCTGGTTTAAACGTCGCCATGACTGGGTTTTTTCAGAAAATGATATTGTGTATTGTCCTGGAACAGTACATGCATTAGAAATTGCTATTAGAGCTTTCACAGAAATCGGCGACGGCGTTATCATTCAAAGACCTGTTTATTTTCCATTTACTGTTCAGATTGAAAAAAATAAACGCATTGTTGCCAACAATCAAATGCGTGTCGATGAAAATGGATATTATACACCTGATTTAGTTGGATTTGAAGAATTGGCTAAGAAACCTGAAAACAAACTATTTATTTTATGTAACCCACATAATCCTTCAGGCAGAATTTTTGAAGATGATATCCTTATAAAAATGGCACAAATTTGTAAGGAAAATAATGTCATCCTCGTTGCTGATGAAATTCACGGCGATTTAATCAGATGTGATCAAAAATTTACCCCTATTGCTAAATTGGTAGAAGATCCTAGCTATATCGTGAGCTGTACGGCCATCGGTAAAACTTTTAATACAGCTGGACTACATGCCTCTGCAATTGTGATTACGGATGAACAATTAAGAACTAAATTTTCAGATGAACTTGGTATGCAACTTCCCAGTCCCTTCACATGTAATGCCGTGATAGCCGCATATAATGAGTGTGAAGATTGGCTTGAAGCCATTAAAATCTATTTTGATGACACGATTGACTGGGTGATCTCTTTTCTAAAAGAAAATATGCCCAAAGTTAAATTTGTTAGACCCCAAGGCACTTATATTTTTTGGATGGACTTCAGAGCTTACGGTATTTCAAAAGAAGAAATCAGAAAACGAATCTACGTTGATGCAAATGTTATTCTAGAAAGCGGTCTTTTATTTGATCCAGACCAAGGTTCGGGATTTGAGAGAATTTGCTTATCTTCCCCAAGACCGATTATCCAAGAAGCTTTCGTTAGAATTGCAAACGCATTTAAAGATTTGGAATAGGAGATGATTATGAATAATCCTAAATTAACAAAAGCAATGAACTATATTAATTCAAATCGGGAAAACATGCTAAAACTTTGGGAAACATTAGTCAACATCGAAAGTGGTCCAGATAATGTTGAAGGTATAAATGCTGTGCAGGCAATAATTTCTGATGAACTTGATAAAGATGGATTTAATAATCAAATCATCAAATCCACTGATGGACCCAATATTTTGATCAGTAAAAACTGCATTGAAGGTCAAAAAGAATCTATTTGTCTCATTGGTCATGTGGATACAGTTTTTAAAAAAGGTTCATTTGATCCAAATCCATTTCATATCGCGGAAGGAAAAGCATATGGTCCTGGTGTCCTTGATATGAAAGGTGGTGTCGTAATTGCCACTTATGCAATGAAAGCTTTAAAATATGCTGGCTACGATGATTATTCATTAAAAATGATCTTAGCGCCCGACGAAGAAATTGGACATCCCAAAACTGACTTTGCCAATATCGCTATGAAAGAATTTAAAGATGGAAAAGCTGCCTTCAATTTTGAAACCGGATTTCCAGATGATGGCCTTGTCCTTGGCCGAAAAGGTGCTATTATTTTTGATCTTGTTGTGACTGGTATTCCAGCACATACAGGAAACGCACCTCAAAAAGGTAGAAATGCAATCGCTGAGTTAGCACATAAAGTTATTGAATTTGAGAACATGACCGACTATGAAAAAGGCACTTTCTCCTGCGTTGGATTAATCAATGGGGGAAAAGCACTCAACATTGTTCCAGATCACGCTGTTGCCTCAGTAGGAATTCGGTATTCAAAAGTAAAGGACAAAGAAGAAATTATTGCCAAAATTAATGAGCTTGCTAGTAAAGTCTTTATTGAAGGGACCACTACACAAGTTGTCTATAGGGCAAATATTGATCCTATGGAAGTTAAAGATAACAGTTTAGCACTTTTAGAAATCGTTAAAGCAAGTGCAGCGTCATTAAATCTCGCCATACCTCATGCATTGACAGTTGGTGGTATTTCTGATTCTGTATATCCAGTTTTAGCGGGTTTGCCAACAATATGCGCCTTTGGACCTAAGGGGGAAAATAATCACAGGCCAGATGAATACGCAATTGTTGAAAGCTTATTTGAAAGAACACATTTGTTTCTCGCAACAGTAATGAACTTATCTTAGATAACATATGAATATGGGGGGGTATTTATGAACAGCACTTTAGCAATATTTATTTTAGTATTTATTTTCGGTTTAGGGGATGTTATTTCAGTTAAAACTCAAGCCGCAATATCCATGATCTTATTTGTGGCAATTGCCCTATTAGTCGGTTTTTGGACTAATATCTTGCCTACAACAGTGTTTGCCGATTCAAATTTGATGGTTTTAGCGCCTTTTGCTGCATCTTTGATGATAGTATCTCTGGGAACCTTATTTAATTTGCAACAATTAAAGGAGCAATGGAAAACTGCAGTTATTGCCTTTATGGCTGTACTCTCACTTTCACTGGCGCTCTTTTTTATCGGAGCACCTATTATTGGTAAACAAATGGCCATAGCTTCAGCACCTGTATTATCAGGTGGCGGTGCAGCTGCACTTATCATGTCAACAGCACTTAATGAAAAAGGATTTCCAGATATTGCAGTATTTGTCGTATTACTTTATGTCACTCAAAAATTTATTGGATTGCCAATAGCGGCACATCTTCTCAAAAAAGAATCTCGAAATGTTATCCAAAAGTATAGATTGGGTGAATGGCATTCTGTTAAACAACCAAAGGAAAACCCTGAAAAAACACCTGAAAAGACTAAAAAGGGCATCAAGATTTTCCCTACACTTCCTAAGGACATGCAAACACCATTTGTGTTACTTACAAAGATCATGATCGTAATCTTAATTGGGGATCAATTATTTGCTCTATTTCAAGGCAAGCTTAATGTGTTTATTATCTATTTAATATTAGGGGTTATTTTCACAGAACTCGGTTTCTTAGAATACAATATTATTAACAAAGCCAATTCAAATGGACTGGTTATGCTTTTGGCTATGACTCTAATCTTCTCAAATCTCTCTAAAGCAACACCTGAAATGGCTTTAATGTTTATAAAACCACTACTAGTAGCTGCTGCTGTTGGCATTACTGGCAATATTCTGATGTGCTTGCTCATGAGCAAAATCTTTAAATATTCCACTTCAATGGCCGTTTCAATTGGTATGGCATGTACTTTTGGATTTCCACCAACTTATTTCTTATCTCATGAAGTTTCAAATGCCATTGGTGAGACTGAAGAAGAAAAAGAAGTCTTATTGCAACATATTCTTCCCAAAATGCTTGTGGCGGGATTTGTAACAGTTTCCATTTCATCTGTTATTTTCGCAGGTGTTATGGCTAACTTGTTATAGTTTTAAACAAAAATTTAACTTTTGTTAAATGCGTATCTTATTAATAGAAAAAGCAGATCTACTCTTCAATGCTAAGAGTTTGATCTGCTTTTTTATCGATCTACTTTTTTACGTCATTATGTTCTACCCTATCAAGTCTTCAAGTGCATGGCATAAACCATCTTCATCGTTACTCTTAGCGATGTAATTGGCAACTGATTTAAGCGCCTCAGTTGCATTGCTCATAGCAACACCTACACCTGCATACTTGATCATATCCATATCGTTTTCATTGTCACCAAATGCAAGCACATCTTCTAGTGGAATGTCATAGTGACTACGAATGGCTTCTATGCCAGTGGCTTTAGTGACGCCTTTCGCCATAACATCAAATGAAGTTTCAAGTGATTTACAAGTTTCTAGGCCTTCAATTTCTTTTATTTCAGCCATTACAGCTTCAAAAACTTCTGGTTTTTCACTCCAGAGACCAATTTTATAAACGCTGACCTGATCCACAAGTGGCATCAAATCAGGATGAAATTCCACTCTAAAGTGATAGGCCTTAGGTAGTTTTTTCATACCCTCTGCATATTTCTTTGCAAGGTTCATATTTTTTTCTGAATAAATTACATCGCTGTCATAGAGATGAAAGTAAGCGTCATACTTATGACAAATTTTCACAACTTCTTTCGCCAGTAGCTTTGGAATCTCAATGGCTTGAATCACTTCTCCAGTCTTAAGATGTTTTACCACTGCACCATTGCAGGAAATGAGGAACCCATCATAATCAAGATCCTTAGTGATAATTCGACCTGCATCATGCATTCTCCCTGTCGCTATGGCAAACAGATGGCCTTCATGAATCAAGTCAAATATTTTATTTTTGGTCTTTTCAGAAATCGTCTTATCGCTTCTTAAAAGCGTCCCATCTATATCACTTACAATTAACTTTTTATTTGTCATTAATTTGCCTATCCTTTTCCTTTAAATATACTAATTAAAATACAATCTAATAACTAAAATACGATTTTCAATAGCCTAGTAGCCTCATTATGTTTTTACATCAGCAACTACACCAGATCAAAGTCTACTTGTCTGAGTGTCGCATCTGCCTTGATCACTTCGACTTCAACCGTTTGTCCTAATTTATAGACATTTTTAGTTCTTTCACCAACCAATTGCATACGCTCTTCATCGTATACATAGTAATCGTCATCCAGACTTTCCATTCTCACTAATCCTTCTATGGTGTTCTCAAGTTCAATAAACATCCCAAAAGAAGTGATTGTAGATATCAGCCCGGTAAATTGCTCCCCTACATGTCCCATCATGTACTCTGCTTTTTTCATATCGTCTACATCGCGTTCTGCTAGTTCTGCATTGCGTTCACGGTCAGAACTCTGTAAGGACACTTCATCAACAATTGCTCTTAAAGCCTTGATGCGATCCCCATTGAGTTTGCCTTGTAGCATATCTCTAATAATGCGATGAATCTGTAAGTCTGGGTAACGTCTAATCGGTGATGTAAAGTGGCAATAGTACTTAGCTGCAAGTCCAAAGTGGCCCTCATTATTCGGTGAATATTTCGCCTGTTTTAACGATCGAAGCGTCAGTTTACTAATCACATGCTCTTCTTGGCTCCCTTTTACTTCTGCGAGCATTTGTTGGATTGCCTTTGGATGTAAGTCCTCAGCATTGCCCTTAACTTTTTTGCCAAAGTTATGCAAGAATTTATTGAGCGTTTCAATCTTTTCTTCATTTGGAATTTCATGAATACGATAGACAAATGGCAGTTCTAACCAAAACATATGCTCAGCCACGGTTTCATTCGCTACAAGCATAAACTCTTCAATGATCTTATGACCAATTCTACGCTCTAACTTCCCTACAAAGATTGGCTTGCCTTCGCCATCTAATTGAATTTTAGACTCAGCAAAGTCAAAATCTATCGCACCACGTCTATCACGTCGTTTTCTAAGAATTTGTGAAAGTTCTTTCATCATTTCAAATTCACCAAAGAGAGTTCCATATTTCTCTTTAAGCTCGTGAGAAATTTTACCTTCCACAATATCAGATACATCATCGTAGTTCATACGCTCTACAGTTTTAATGACAGATTCACAAATTTTATGGTTAACAACATCCCCATTAGGATCAATTTCCATAACACATGACATGGTCAAGCGATTCACTTGTGGATTTAAGCTACAAATCCCATTTGAAAGCCTCTCTGGTAACATCGGGATAACACGGTTGAGCAAATACACACTGGTTGCACGTCTAAGTGCTTCTTTGTCTATTTTTGAGTGTTCCTTAACATAATAAGAAACATCCGCAATATGCACCCCAAGCTCATAGTTGCCATTCGGAAGCTTGATCACGTGTACAGCATCATCTAAGTCCTTAGCATCTTTACCGTCAATGGTGACGATTTTATAATCTCTGAAATCCTCTCTCTTCTTGATTTCATCTTCTTCTACGTCAATTGGAATATTCTCTGCTTCATGAAGCACTTTCGTATTAAAAACTTCTGGTAGTTTATACGTCCTGATGACGGATAAAATATCGACACCTGGTTCACCCGTCTGACCCAAAATCTCAGTGATTTTACCTTCTGGATTTCTTCGATCTTCAGGCCATTTCGAAATTTCAACTACCACTTTATCGCCCTGTTTAGCCCCAAGCGCATTGTTGCGTGAAATGAAGATATCACTTCTTATTCTCTGATCATCAGGCACTACAAATCCAAAATTCTTGCTTTCTTCATAAGTCCCTACGATTACTGTATTAGAGCGTTCAACAATCTTGATGACTTCGCCTTCACTTTTCTTATCTGCACCGCCTACTTTAGTGAGTTTAATCATGACTTTGTCACCATTCATTGCGCCAAAGAGCGCACTTGAAGGGATGAAGACATCACGCATTTCAACGCTATCAATAATTGCAAATCCAAACCCTTTAGCAGTCATCTGAATTTTACCTACATATATTTGAAAAAATTCAGGCAAAGCAAACTTGCCTTTTTTTGTTTTAATAAGTTTAGCTTCCTCCACCATTTCATCAAGGTAAGTAAACATCAAAGGGATATCGTCTTTATCAACATTCATTTGTTCTACTAAATCCATTTCTATAAAAGCTCTTTCACTATTTGATTTGAAAAATTGCATTAAATATTCTTTGTTCATTTGTTGCCTCCTTTAACGACGCATTTTGACAGCCTCGATTATAATCTTCCTTAAGAAAATTTATTCTATAGTAAGATTTATACCTTAATTATAACGTATTAACCCTATAATATATAGGTGACTTATGTAAAAATTGTGGAAAGATAAAAAAACTGGTCTCTTAGCAAATGAAAGAAACCAGTTTAAATTAATACATTTGATAGCTCTAAAAAATATTATTTATAGCTCACGATATGAACCCCTTCAGCTTTGATTACATTTTCCAAAATTTTCATCTGTTCATCATTTGGAGCTGAAAAGTTTTCAGAAGGCGTTTCCATACCAAGTGCTTCGTATTTTTCGTTGCCAAAAGCATGATACGGTAACAATTCTATCTTGGGATGATCTATCGTTTTCTTAACGAATTTTGCAGTTTGAGTTATGTTCTCAATATCTGCATTAACACCCATAATAAGAGGAATTCTAACTACAATTGGAATTTTTAAAGTGTTTAATTTTGCAATATTCTCAAGAATCTTTTGATTCTCGACGCCTGTATAAGCCAAATGTATTTGTGAATCCATATGTTTTATATCTATAAAGATCAAATCCATTTTTTTTAAAATCTCTGCCACTGTTTCAAATTGAAAATAGCCTGAAGTTTCAATGCTAAGAGAAATGCCTCTATCGTACAAGTCATCTGCAAGTGCTTTAAGTACAGCCACTTGACTCGTTGCTTCTCCACCTGAAAAAGTAACGCCACCGCCTGAATACCTATAAAATATGCTTTGTCTTTCAATCTTCTTTAAAACTTCTTCCACGGTATATGAAAATACCATTGGCTTTCGAGCACCTGTCTCACAATGTTTTACACATTCACCGCAAGCGTTACATTGGCGACGTGCTTCACTGACATTGAGATCGATCTCTATGCCTTCTGAACAAACAGGTACACATGCCCCACACTTAATACAGAGTTCTTCATAATAAGCTATTTTCGGACTGTTGGTAAGACCTTCTGGGTTCGCACACCATTCACACCTTAAAGGACATCCGGCAAAGAACACCGTGGTTCTTATACCGTCTCCATCATTCACTGAAAAATTCTGTAAGTCTAAAAATGACCCTTTTAATGATTTCATATCTATAAGCTCCTAACGCTCTAATAGGCCTTGTGAGCTGTTCTTGCAATTATGGCATTCTGCATAGAAGTCGAGAGATTTACGAACTGCGTGCTGTAACCAGCCACTCTAACGAGCAGATCTTTATACTGTTCTGGATGCTCTTGAGCTTTAAGCAATGTTTCTGTGGAAATCGTGTTAAATTGAACATGGAAGCCACCAAGTGCAAAGAAAGTTTGGATCATAGCCCCTAAGTTGCTCTGACCTCTTTTAGTGCTGACTAATTCTTCGTTTAGTCTTAAGTTGAGAAGCGTTCCACCAGAGTGAACATCTTGGTTTATTTTAGCTGCTGATCTCATGGCACTAAGCGGTGTTTCTATATCCGATCCAGCCACAGGTGATACCCCTTCTGATAAAGGTTCCTTAGCTTTTCTACCACATGGTGTTGCACCAAGAACTTTCCCAGTTGGCAAATAGTTCGAGATTCCCATAAAAGCGGTTGTAAAAGCATTGCCATTGATGTCCTTGTACTGATGACAATTTTTATAGTAGTAGTTCGCTATATTCCTTGCAATATCATCTACATAGTCATTATCATTTCCGTATTTAGGCACATTTATAACTTGTTGTCTTAGCGCTTCAAAACCTTCCCAATTGGCTTCTAGGGCATTCATCAAAGTTTTCATGCTTACAGTTTGATCTTCAAAAACTAATTTTTTAATCACAGCTAAAGAGTTGGCAGTTACAGCAAGACCTATCCCAGTCAAAACAGGACCTACGTTGTATTTAGCACCACAATCTACAAGATCTTTACCACTTGTTAGACAATCTTCCATACAAGAAGATAAAAACGGTCTTGGTACCATTTCTTTTTGTAATTTTTGAGCCAATAAAGTTGCTATTACTGACTGCTCTATCAAATAATCAAATTGCTTATAAAAAGCAGCTTCCACTTCTTCATACGCTTTAAATTGATGTGGATTCTTTTCACTTAGACCTATTTTCTCGCCTAGCAATCTACTTTTGCCCTCATTCAGTGCAAACTCAAGTGCTGCAGTGAAGTTGATATTAACTGCCGAGGTCCATTCACTTGTTTTTCTAAAGTGTGGAACGACACAACCACAGTTACTCCAATCTCTTGCATCTTCTGGCTCATAGCCTGCATTAAGTAACATTTGATACCCAGCAGCATCATTATGAATTGCAGGAAATCCAGTGCCTTTACTTACAAGATGTGTCACTTCATCCAGAAAACTTTTTGGGCAATCTTGATGAATCCTAACACTCAAACCAGGTTGATGTGTTTTTACACGCTCAGTCGCTCTAAGACACATGTAAGAGAGCTCATTTGTAGCATCTTTACCATCTCGTGTCTTACCACCTACAGTTAAATTTTGGAATTGATTATACCCTGCAAAGAAATCTGCTGTATTGGCTGAAATTGTCCAAACCCATTCAGAAAGCTTAAGCCAATACGATTCTATAAGTTCTTGAATTTCATCATCTTTCATAATCCCATTATCAATATCATTTCTATAATAAGGATACATATATTGATCAAATCGACCTGGATTTAACGCTAACGGATTTTCAGATAAAATACCACCGATTTGTGTAAACCATACGAATTGAATTGCTTCATAGAAAGTCGAAGGAGGATTTTTAGGAATTTTAGAACAAATTTCCGAAATTTTAATAAGTTCTGCACATCTTGTCTTAGAACTTTCTCTTGCAGCCATTTCCTTCGCCTTTTCAGAATATCTTTCAGCCAATCTGATAATCCCTTGTGATGTCAAAATAATAGATTCATAAAATTCTCTTCTCTTAAGATCTTCGGCATCTGTACGTGATAATTTTGAAAGCGAAATCTTAGCATCTTCAATAATACCACCAAATCCTTTTTTGAAAAGAACATCAGTGTAATCAGGTGTAATTTCGCCTACAGCTTGTCGCCATTTAGAATCATTGTCTACAAAACCAGTATCTACAACTACTTTTGCTGTTTCACTTGGGATTTGAGATAAAAAAGCTTCTTCTAATGATTTACCTTTCCAGTATGGAAAAATATGCTTTCTAATATAATCCTTCTGACTATTCGTAATCACATATGGGTCTTGAACTCTACTTTCAAAACTATCCATTTCACGATCTACCCAAGTCCATGAAAATTCAGGCGTCAATATACCACAGCGTCTATGTTCTCCTACTGCCCCTACAATAAGTTCCCCCTCAAAGATACTAATCGCCAATTCTTCACAAGTATCTCTAAAAGCTTTTGCTCTTCTAATAGGAACAGCTTCGCCTTCTGTTTTCATATGAGATTCTGTCCAAATTCTTGCACGATCATATGAAATTGCAGGCTTATTATTAATGTATTGTTGTCTCGCATTTTCAATTCTTTCTGTTACCATCATTTAGATCCTCCTTAAAATTTCTTGATAGAGTCATTGGAACATTACATGAGTGAGAATAGGTTCTATTATGGATGCCTATCGCCTTATGTACTATAGCTTTATGTCTTATGTTTATCTATTATGCTTAAGTGTACTTTGTGCGTTATAGCATCCTTTGATTTTAAATTAAAACCAGAATCAAAGTTATTCTGGCATCTAATACTTTATAATACTCTGAAGCACGACAGTTTCATCATAAGGATTACTATAAGTATGTGGTATATTTGCTTTAAATTTCAAAGCCGCGGGTGCTTTCAAAACAAACTCCTGCTCTTCTACCGTTAAAACCAAAGTGCCACTTGTGACAACAATGTATTCTTCGGTAGAATTAAAATGGGGTGGTGACGTGTGTTTCGCCTCTGGCAACAACTTAATATAAAAATATTCAAAGCCTGACATTGGATCAAAAGGAAAAACATCATATAGAATCATTTTTTCATCGGATTCATAAACTGGTTTTAATTGATCAATCTTAACAGTTTCATAATTTTCGTCATAAGTGCCTATTAGATCTGAAAACGCGATTCTTAGGCCTGCCGATATTTTCCATAAAGTTGAAATTGTTGGATTGGATTCACCTCTTTCGATCTGTCCAATCATTGCTTTACTAACGCCAGTTAGTTTAGAAGTTTCTTCAAGTGTCAACCCTCTTTCAAATCTTGTTTTTTTAAGGACTATACCTATATTTGAACTTGGATCTGTCATTTTATAATGCCTCTTTCTTAACCGCTATAACATTTATATATTTAATATAACATTTGCGCAGAGATTTGTCTACCAATTTTAATGTCCTTTTATGTTCATTTTACAACATAAAACAGCTTTATAATATGTTATAATCATTATGAGTAAAAACTATTTAGGAGACTAATTATGATTTATTATATTCAAATAGGATTGTTTTCTCTACTTATACTTGCATTAGTATATTTTAACATGAAATTTGATATCAACGAAAACAAACTAGATCATACAATCTTTAAAGCACTTGTCCTTTCCACTGCTTTGGTTGTTGTTTTGGATGTCCTCATGTATCTACTTCCTCTGCAACAAACTGAATTATTCATATTCTTAAACAAATTAGTGACTTGCAGCTATTACATACTCAATCCAATTCCTTGTCTCTTTTGGTTTTTGTATGCTGATTTGCTTATATTCAATGACGAAACTCGCTTTAAAAAGATATTTATCATAGCTGTTATACCAACGATAATACTTGGATTAGTCTCTATTATGAGTCTATTTAATGGTTTCTTCTTCTATATAGACGCTCAAAATCAATACTATCGTGGTGCTTTTAACTGGACTCTAGTCCTTGCATGTTATCTTTATCTCGGTTACACATTCATAATGATTCTTAGAAATCGAAAAAACATTAGTTCGAAAGACTTTTTGCCAATGCTCTTTTTTCTTTTACCTCCCACCTTTGGTGGTCTTATTCAAATATTTTTCTTTGGGACATCTGTTTTATGGATGAGTGTTACCTTTTCTATTCTTGTGATTTACACCAAAATCCAAAATGTCAATGTGTCCACAGATTACTTAACCGGCTTGTACAACCGCAGACAGTTAGATACGAATATAAGGCACTTTAACACTCTACAATCTTCTGGTCTAAAAATTGCTGGGATGATGATTGACCTAAACGATATGAAAACAATTAATGATTCCTATGGTCATCCCATGGGAGATATTGCCTTAGAACAAACTGCATTGATCTTAAAAAACAGTTTTCAAAAGGATGATTTTATTGCTCGGTATGGTGGCGATGAGTTCGTCGTCATCTTTATGGTTGAAGATTATGAGAGTTTAGCCCATGCTGTCTTCTCTATCGAATCTAATATTGAAAGTTTTAATCAAACCAGTGAATTTCCATTTACTTTAAGTTTCAGTATCGGCTATGATCTATATGAGACAGAACCCCATGACACGATTGACGATTTTATCAAATATCTAGATCATAAAATGTACATCTCAAAACAACAATATCATAAACAACATGATAAATTAAATCTCAAGTAAAATGTAAATCTATCTATTAAAAAAATCAGATCTTATTATAACTAAAAAAGAGCCCCTAGAGGGCTCTTTTATAAGTTATGATTGTTATTGAATTTTTGTTTAAACTAATCTTGTGATGTTCTATTCTGAATATTTCTATCTATAATAATGAACCGATAGATGCAAATAATGGTGCAAATACAAGTGAAACGATTGTCATCAATTTGATTAAGATATTGATTGATGGACCAGAAGTATCCTTAAATGGATCACCTACTGTATCGCCAACAACAGAAGCTTTATGGGCTTCTGAACCTTTACCGCCGTGATGGCCTTCTTCAACGTATTTCTTAGCATTATCCCATGCGCCACCTGCATTTGCCATGAAGATCGCCATGAGTACACCCGTTACTAAAGCGCCTGCTAACATACCACCAAGTGCTTCTGGTCCTAAAAGAAGACCGACTACAATTGGTGCAAGAACAGCCATAATACCAGGAACCATCATTTCTTTTAATGCTGCACCTGTACTGATGTCTACACAACGAGCATAGTCCGGTTTAGCAGTACCTTCCATAATCCCTGGAATAGCTTTAAATTGTCTACGAACTTCTTCAATCATTTGGAAAGCTGCCTTACCCACTGATTCCATAGTCATCGCTGAGAATAAGAATGGCAACATACCACCAATAAATAACCCTACCACAACTTTAGGATTTAAAATATTGATTGTTTCAAGATGAATCGCTTGAGAGTATGAAGCAAATAACGAAAGTGCTGTTAATGCTGCAGAACCGATTGCAAAACCTTTACCGATTGCTGCTGTTGTATTGCCAACTGCATCTAATTTATCTGTGATTTTTCTAACTTCTTTTGGTAATTCACTCATTTCTGCGATACCACCAGCATTATCTGCGATAGGACCATAAGCATCAACAGCCACGGTAATACCCGCTGTTGAAAGCATGCCTACTGCTGCAAGTGCGATACCGTAAAGCCCCATAAATTTGAAAGCTAAAAGCGTCGCTGCTGAAATGAAGAGAATAGGCCACATTGTTGAGAACATACCGACTGCAAGACCAGAGATAATAGTAGTCGCTGGACCTGTTAGTGATTGTTCTGCAATTTTTTGTACGTATTTGTGATCTCCTGAAGTGTATATTTCAGTAACAACACCAATTAAAGTCCCACATACAAGCCCTGCTCCAATAGCATAAAATGCAGAAAGACTATCAAAGAAATAATTGCTTAAGAAATAAGCTGCTACTAATACTAAGAAACCACTTGCATACGTCGATTTTTTAAGAGCACTATGTGGATCAGATCCCTCATTACCCTTAACAAAAAATGTACCGATGATTGAAGCAAGGATACCACACCCAGATAATAAAAGTGGGAAGAAAGCACCTTCTACACCGTATACCGCTAAACCAAGCGTGATAGATGCAATAATAGAACCTACATAAGACTCAAATAAATCGGCTCCCATACCTGCAACGTCACCTACGTTATCACCTACGTTGTCAGCGATAACTGCTGGATTTCTTGGATCATCCTCTGGAATACCTGCTTCAACTTTACCAACAAGGTCAGCACCTACATCTGCCGCTTTAGTGTATATACCACCACCAACACGTGCAAAGAGTGCAATTGAAGAAGCTCCGAGTCCAAAACCAGTAATGATTTGCGGATCTTTAAAGACATAATATAAAGCACTGATACCGAATAGACCAAGCCCCACAACGGACATGCCCATTACCGCACCACCTGAAAAAGCAACTGACAATGCTTTATTCATGCCACTTTCTTTAGCTGCAAAAGCTGTTCTTACATTAGCTTTTGTTGCAACTTGCATACCGAAAAATCCTGCTAAAGCAGAAAAAAATGCCCCACATAAAAAGGCAATTGCAGTTTGATAACTGTGCAATCCAACAGCAATAATTACTGCCAGAGCACCTGCAAAAATAACTAGAACTTTGTACTCTCTTCTTAAGAAAGCCATAGATCCTTCATGAATATAAGATGCAATCTCATTCATCCGATCATGTGTGACCGTTACTGTATCGATTTTTCTTATAACCAAGAAGAATGCGAACATGAGTGCTATGATACCGACACCCGCTGAATATAATGCGTAGTTCATCTAAAATTCCTCCCCACAATAAAGATTTAATGAAAACAAACACACTAGTTTAAACTTTTGCTTCTCATAACAATAGTTAAGTAACAAGCTCCTTTTTCACTGACCATCATAACGTTGATCGCTAAGAAGAGATTTGTTACTCCAATAAACTATTTTTTAACGAAACAGATATCTGCTTCGTTCTTTATAATAAAAAACCTTGGCATTTATAACCTCAGTTATTATTATTTTCATTGAAAATGACAAATCAATTATTCAAAATGACAGATCATTTTTTTGTGAATTTTTTATTTATTAATATGACACGCTCTCAATCGCCTCACCTAGAATGAGAGATAAAAAAATATACAAAAATAGGTATAAACCTATTTTTGTATATATGCTAATAGTAATGCTGCTAACATAAACACTACTGCTGATACTTTTGTCACTTTATCAAATTTATCATCATAGTCTCTAGCCTTATTTTTTCCCCATATTTGTTCAGCGCCACCACCAATTGAGCCTGATAATCCCGCTGATTTACCGGATTGCAACAATATACTCGCAATTAGGACTATAGATGCCAGTACTAAAAAAACAGTTACGATTGTCGAAAACATTTTTAACACCTCCGTTTGTACTTGCTTAACATAGGTATTTTAACACAGTATGTCCTAAAATACAATTAATAGTTTCTATATTTATCAAAAATGCACAAAGGCTTGATGTTGCTATTCATCAAGCCTCTGAACAATTTACCCTAGTTTCGTAACCAAAATTTGCTATTTTCATTTATTTCTACTTGAGATGCTAACTCAAGACAACTCAAAATTAAAATAGGCAAGCATTTTCTTTTGTGTTCAAGTATAAATTATAATTGAGTGTCAATAGACCCTCTGATTGTTATCTTAAATTGTAGAATGCAGATAAGCCAGCATAGATTGCGTTATCGCCTAATTGCTCTTCAATTCTTAATAATTGATTGTATTTTTCAACTCTATCAATTCTAGCTGGCGCACCTGTTTTGATTTGACCAGAGTTTACTGCCACTGCAACATCAGCGATTGTAGAATCTGCTGTTTCACCAGATCTATGAGAAACAACTGTTGTGTAGCCAGCTCTTTTTGCCATTTCAATTGCATCTAATGTTTCAGTGATTGAACCGATTTGGT
Organism: uncultured Fusibacter sp.; assembly: GCA_965140735.1. Classification (GTDB taxonomy): domain Bacteria; phylum Bacillota; class Clostridia; order Peptostreptococcales; family Acidaminobacteraceae; genus Fusibacter_A. The sequence goes on from OZ223306.1 coordinate 2,056,647, forward strand.
TTAATTTGATTAAGATAGAGTTAGCTGATTTTTCTTTAATCCCTCTTGATAATCTTTCAGTGTTTGTAACGAATAAATCATCACCAACAATTTGAATTTTGCTACCAAGTTTTTCAACCATCAACTGCCATCCTGACCAGTCTTCTTCATATAAACCGTCTTCGATTGAGATGATTGGATATTTCTCTAAAAGATTAGCATAGTACTCAACCATTTCAGCTGAAGTGTATTCTTTGCCATCACTTGCTAAAGTGTATTTGCCTGTTTTTTCATCATATAATTCATTTGCAGCAACGTCAACTGCCAATTTAATTTGCTCACCTGGCTTGTAACCTGCTTTTTCAATCGCTTCCATGATCATTTTTAGAGCATCTTCATTTGTAGGAAGATTTGGTGCAAAACCACCTTCATCGCCTACTCCCGTTGCCAAACCTTTTGCTTTAAGAACGCTTTTAAGTGTGTGGTAAATTTCTGAACCCCATCTTAAAGCTTCTTTAAAACTAGTTGCACCTACAGGTAAAATCATGAATTCTTGAATATCTACATTGTTATCAGCATGTGCGCCACCATTCATGATATTCATCATTGGTACTGGTAATGTTTTAGCATTTGTACCACCAACATATTCATATAATGATAAGCCTACAGATTCTGCAGCTGCTTTTGCACAAGCAATTGATACGCCTAATATTGCATTTGCACCAAATTTAGCTTTGTTTGGAGTACCATCTAATTCGATCATCATTTTATCAATACCAACTTGATCAAATACATCCCAACCTTCTAATTCTGGAGCAATGATTTCGTTAACGTTGTGAACTGCCTTTTCAACGCCTTTTCCTAAATATCTACTTTTGTCGCCATCTCTTAATTCTACTGCTTCAAATGCGCCTGTTGATGCACCTGATGGTACTGCAGCTCTACCCATAGAACCGTCTTCTAAAAATACTTCTACTTCTACAGTAGGGTTGCCTCTTGAGTCAAGAATTTCTCTTGCAAATACATCAGTAATAAATGACATAACAAATACCTCCATATTAATATATAATTTATGTGTCACATTTTCATGTGTTGGTAACTTCACTTTTTTTCAATTAGTCTGTGGATAAACTCATAAAGTATTCACAGACTAATCTGTTTTTGTTTCTATACTTTTATATTCTATACTTCTATATTCTATATTTCTATAAACTTTTGCTTTTATATCTTCAAAATATTTTATGCCTTTAAAATAATAGAAGTTCCAGTCATCTCTTCTGGTTTTTCAAGCCCCATCATTTCAAGCATCGTCGGCGCAAGATCACAAAGTTTACCATTATCCGACAATTCGGGATTACCAACACCACCTACAATACATGGGACACGATTTATAGAATGTGCTGTCATTGGCTCACCCGTTTCTGTAAGCATTTCTTCAGCATTGCCATGATCGGCAGTGATAATAAAATTACCACCAAGTGATTCAATTTTAGCAACAATCTTACCGAGACACTCATCCACTGTTTCCACTGCTTTGATAGCAGCAGGGATAATACCTGTATGTCCAACCATATCTGCATTTGCAAAATTCAAAATGATTAAATCATAAAAATCTCTATCAAGCTCACCTAAAAGTTTTTCGGTTACTTCATAAGCAGACATTTCTGGCTTAAGGTCGTATGTTGCTACTTTTGGTGAAGCCACAAGTGCTCTGTCTTCGCCTTCATTTGGTGCTTCAACACCACCATTGAAGAAGAAAGTTACATGTGCATACTTTTCGGTTTCAGCAATTCTAAGTTGCTTTTTACCAAGTTTAGCCATATATTGTCCAAGTGTATTATCAATCGTTTGTGGTTTATAAGCCACTGTAACGTTAGGCATAACTTTGTCATATTGTGTTAAACACACATAAGTCGTTTTAAAATATTCTCTTTCAAAACCATTAAATGCTTCATCTGTAATTGTTCTTGTGATTTCTCTAGCTCTATCTGGTCTAAAATTGAAAAAGATTACAGAATCATTTTCAGCAACAGTTGCAACGGGTTTACCTTCTTTAACGACCATCGTTGGGATGATGAACTCATCTGTTACACCTGCTTCATACGAGGCATTCATAAGTGCCACTGCAGATTCCGCACTTGCACCTTTGCCACGAACGAGCACATCATAAGATTTTTCGATACGTTCCCATCTCTGATCTCTATCCATCGAGTAATATCGGCCTGAAACAGAAGCAATCACACCAAAGTTTAATTCAGCCATATAAGCTTCAAGTGCTTTGATATATTTGATACCACTTGTAGGAGAAGTATCTCTACCATCCATAAAACCATGTACATAAATATTATCTAAACCTTGATCTTTTGCAAGTTTTATAATTGCTTTTAAGTGTTCAATGTGACTGTGAACACCACCATCTGAAAGTAAGCCCCATGTATGAAGCTTCGTGCCGTTTGCTTTTGCATTTTGCATGGCAAGAAGCAAAGCTTCATTTTCAAAGAAATCTCCATCTTTGATGGATTTAGTGATTCTAGTAAGTTCTTGATAAACCACACGGCCCGCGCCAATATTGAGATGGCCTACTTCAGAGTTACCCATTTGTCCCTCTGGTAAACCAACATCTAATCCGCTTGCGGCAATTAATGTGTGAGGGTATTTTTCAAGATAATGATCGTAATGAGGTTTTTTCGCAAGCGCAACGGCATTTCCAGTTGTTGTTTCGCTTTGTCCCCATCCATCCATTATAATGAGTGCTGTAGGTTTTTTCATAATTTACTCCTTAGAAATTTACAAGTTGAACGAAATCAGCCTCTAAAAGGCTAGCGCCACCAACAAGTGCGCCATCGATATCCGATTCATTCATAATTTCTTCTACGTTAGCAGGTTTAACACTTCCGCCGTATTGAATTCTAACTTCTTCCGATACAACATCTGTGTATAAGTCTTTAAGGACTTCTCTAATATATGCAATTACATCATTTGCATCTTGGCTACTAGCTGTTTTACCAGTTCCAATTGCCCAAATTGGCTCATATGCAACAACGATTGTAGGCACATCTTTAGCTTCAATACCTTCAAATGCATTAATAATTTGAGTTTTACATACATTTTTTGTTTCGCCAGCTTCTCTTTGTTCTAAAGTTTCGCCAACACAAACAACTGGTACAAGTCCTTTTGCAAGTGCTTTTTTCGTTTTAAGATTTACCGTTTGATCTGTTTCTCCATAATATTGTCTTCTTTCAGAATGTCCGATGATCACATGTGATACACCGATTTCAAGTAACATATCTGCTGTCACTTCTCCTGTAAAAGCCCCTTTATCTTCAAAGTGCATATTTTGTGCACCAATCTTGATGTTAGTGCCTTTTGCTGCTTCCACCATATTTTGAAGTAAAGTGTATGGTGCACACAATAATACTTCTACATCTGTATCTGCCACCTGAGATTTAATTGCTTCTACAAAAGCAACGCCTTCTTTAATGGATTTATGCATTTTCCAGTTTCCTGCGATAATTGGTTTTCTCATGCTTTGCCTCCTATTTTTCGTTTAGTGCATCAATACCAGGTAATACTAGCCCTTCTAAGAATTCAAGTGATGCACCACCACCAGTTGAGATGTGTGTCATTTTGTCACCGAATCCTAAAATATTCACAGCAGCAGCACTGTCACCACCACCGATAACAGTTGTTGCATCTGAATCAGCAAGTGCTTTTGCCACTGCAATCGTCCCTTTGGCAAAATTTTCGAATTCAAATACGCCCATCGGACCATTCCACACTACTGTTTTTGCTTTAGCTACTGCAGCTGTATATTTTTCAGCTGTTTTGGGTCCAATATCAAGCCCCATGTAATCTGCTGAGATATTTTCATCTGTTGTTACAATTGGTGCAGAATCTTTATTAAACTCAGCCGCTACAATGTGATCTATAGGCAATAATAATTCAACGCCTTTAGCTTTTGCACCTTCAAGCATTTGTTTTGCATAGTCTACCTTGTCTTCTTCGATTAGTGATTTACCAACTTCAAAACCTTGTGCTTTAAGAAAAGTATAAGCCATACCGCCACCGATAACAAGTGTATCTACTTTAGTTAATAAGTTTTCAATTACTTTAATTTTATCTGAAACTTTAGCACCACCAAGAATTGCACAGAAAGGTCTTTCTGGGCTATCTACAGCTTCGCCTAAGAATTTAAGTTCTTTTTGAATTAAGTAGCCACATACTGCAACTTCAACAAAATCAGTAACACCCACTGTTGAAGAATGTGCTCTATGTGCTGTACCGAACGCATCATTCACATATATATCTGCAAGGGAAGCCAAATCTTTTGAAAAAGCTTCTCCATTTTTTGTCTCTTCTTTTCTAAATCTTGTATTTTCAAGGAGCATTACTTGACCTTCATTTAAAGAGGCTGCCGCTGCTCTCGATTTTTCTCCAACTACTGCTTCTTCTGAATTGAATATAACCGTTTGTCCCAACAATTCAGAAAGGCGGTCTGCTACAGGTTTTAAACTGAATTTTGCTTCAAATTCTTTTGGTTTTCCAAGATGTGAACAAAGGATTACTTTTGCACCATTTTTCACCAAGTATTCAATGGTAGGCATAGCCCCTAAAATTCTATTTTCATCTGTGATTTTACCTTCCTGAATCGGAACATTAAAATCACATCTTACTAAGACTTTTTTACCTTTTACACTAATATCTTCTATGGTTTTCTTGTTATACATAACCTTGCGCCTCCAAGTTATATTTATCAATATATATAGTAAGCCCTGAAATCAAATTTCAGGGCTATTGTTTGTTAGAACCGAATTATAATCCTTTTTTAACCATTAATGAAACTAGGTCTACAACTCTGTTTGAGTAACCCCACTCATTATCATACCAAGATAAAATTTTAAGCATGTTGTCACCCATAGTCATTGTTGATAAACCGTCGATGATTGAGCTTCTTGGATCTTGTCTGTAATCGATTGATACTAATGGCTCATCAGAGAATCCTAAGATTCCTTTTAATGGACCTTCAGCAGCAGCCGCTTTAAGAGCAGCGTTAGCAGCTTCAGCAGTAACAGGTTTAGCAGTTTCAAACACGATATCTACAACAGATACTGTAGGTGTAGGCACTCTCATTGCCATACCGTTTACTTTACCTTTAAGCTGTGGAAGTACCAAAGCAACAGCTTTTGCAGCTCCAGTTGTGGTTGGAATCATACTCTCAGCTGCTGCTCTAGCTCTTCTTAAATCTTTGTGAGGAGCATCAAGAATTTTTTGGTCATTTGTATAAGCATGAACTGTAGTCATTAAACCTTTAACAATGCCAAATTCTTCATCTATTACTTTAGCAAAAGGTGCTAGACAGTTAGTTGTACATGAGGCATTTGAAACTATATGATGTTTTGAAGGATCATAGTCACTGTCATTTACGCCTAATACTATTGTAACGTCTTCATTTTTAGCAGGTGCAGAAATAACAACTTTTTTAGCACCAGCTTCGATGTGTTTTACTGCTTTAGTTGCATCAGTGAATAAACCAGTTGATTCAATAACGATGTCTACACCTAATGCTTTCCAAGGCAATGCGCCTGGATCTCTTTCAGCAAAGATTTTGATCTCTTTACCATTTACGATTAAACTACTGTCTTTTGCTTCAACAGTGCCGTTGAATTTTCCAAATAATGAGTCATACTTTAATAAATGCGCTAATGTTTCTGCACTTGTTAAATCGTTGATTGCAACAATTTCAAATTCTGGATTTTCTAAACCCATTGCTACTTTAAATGCATTTCTACCAATTCTACCAAAACCATTAATAGCTACTTTTACCATTGTTAAATCCTCCTTAAAGTTATAAAAGTTCGTTGATTTTCTTAGCTGTCTGTTCATCTGTGACAAGAACTAAGTTGGGATTGAGCTTGCTGATGGCAATTATAGATTCAGCCTTATCTACACCACCAGCAACTGCTATTACATTCTTGAGAGCTTTAAATTTATCTAAATCAATACCAATAGTACTGATTTCGTGGACTATTTCACCGTCTTTATTGAAGTAATATCCAAATGACTCCGCAACAGCACCTTTTCCCATGATGCCTTTAATTTCATCGACATCTAGTACCCTTCGAGCTGCCATAACATCTGCACGGCCAATGCCAAAGAGTAAAACGTCAAGTTTATCAATATACTCTAATATGCGTTTGATGTTTGGTTCATTCTTCAATTCTTCGATTGTAGTTTTTGACAAGTTATCTTGTGTATAAAGCATCTGATATTTTGCACCAAGCTTGTTGGACAGTATCTCTGCAAGTGTGTTCGCTTGATATTCATTCTTATTACCAAGACCTCCCCGAGCAGGGACAACCATGATATCATTATGGGCAAATTGTGTCCATTCAGCTTTATACCCATTAATCACTTTTTCTATCGAAGAACCTCCAGTTAATCCAATAATACTTTGAGAATTAACTAAAGTGCTTAAATACTTTGCTGCTTCATATCCAATTTCATTAAGAGATACATGTGCATCATGAAGTCCAACAGAACCGACAATCACTTTTTTGATCTTTAATTTTTCTGAAATTTCAACCTCAAGTTCGTTGATCCCATTGACCTGATAAAATATATCTGTCAATGCAGATAGCACATCCTCACCTTTTTGGGTTACTCTCATGCCATCTGGATAATAATCTATGAGATGATTATCCTTTAAGATGTCACATTCTCTTCTAACCACACGTTCTGTATAACCCATAGTGGAAGATAAAATTCTTCTACCAATGGGTTGATTAAACTTTATAGTGTTCAAAAGATTAAATCTTAATGGAAGAAGTTCGTCCATTTCTGGAAAAGCATACTTTAGAACAAATATTAACTTTTCTCTATCTGAATTTTGTGTTTGTCCCATTTTATCACCAACCATCGGGATGCTAATCATCCTCTTAATTTTTTTCGCGTCCCAGCCGTCATAAAAAAAATTGCTCAATAAATCGGCTTTCATTATTTTAATTGTATCAGCCTTTCGTACCCGACTTACAAGTTAATTATAACACCCCAAAAACAAAAAACAAGGGCTTTTTAAAAAAAAGTGGACTATTTTTATCCCCTAAGGACATCAAATATCCCAGTTGATATTTTGTCAATAAATTAACAAGCTCTAGTGAGTTATACCAACCCCTAGAGCTTATTTTATTTAAAATCTTTTCCGCTTAGAAGAAGGCGGAATATTCAGTTCATCTCTATATTTTGCAACGGTTCTTCTGGAAATATTGATCCCTTTCCGCTTGAGTTCATCTGTTATAAATTGGTCACTCAATGGTTTTTTGGTATTTTCGCCATCAATCATTTCTTTGATAACAATTTTTACACTTTCAGAAGAAACACCTTCCCCACTAGCACCTTTGACGCCGCTCTGGAAAAAGTATTTGATCTCAAAGAGACCATTTGGACATTGAATATACTTGCCATTAACAGCTCTACTAACCGTAGACTCATGTACTTCCACTTCATCAGCGATATCTTTAAGGTTAAGCGGTTTCAAATAGAGTAACCCTTTCTCAAAGAATTCATATTGATACTCAATAATTGCTTTACAGACCTTGTAAATTGTGTTGCGTCTTTGTTCTATACTTTTTATAATTCGAAGTGCTGCTTGCAGATTTTTATTGAGATATTCACTTGTGAGTTCATCTCTATTTACATTTTTAAGCATAGTTCTATAAAAACCATTAATTTGAAGCCTTGGATTTGCCGCTTCATTAACTGAAATCACATATTCGCCCTTAACCTTTTCCACATAGACATCTGGTACAATATACCGCACATCTCTCATTGAAGCAAATAATCGCCCTGGTTTTGGCTCCAGTGTTTTAATGTAATCATAAGCAAGCTGCACACGTTCAACAGTTTCATTAATTTTTTTAGCAATTTGAGCAAAACGTTTTTGTCCCAAATCTTCAATATAGTCTTTTACCAGTGTTTCTTCAATGCTATCTTCAAAACCTTGCTGGTACATCTGTATTAGTAAACATTCTTTCAAATCTCTCGCACCAACTCCTGGCGGATCAAAAGATTGAACCAATCGTATTAAAGTTTCTAATTCATCCATTTCAAGTTGAAAAAAAGCAGCTGTATCTTCCATGTTTATTTCTAGGTAACCGTTATCACTAATACTTTCAATTAAAAATTCACAAATCACATAGAAACGCTTTTCTAATTTTGCAAATTTTAACTGCATTAAAAGATAATCTTTCAAAGTCTCTTCAGCTGCTACAAAATTATCATAGCTAAACTCTTGATCAAAATCATAACTGACGTTTCCCATGGGTCTAGCATCTTCAAAATAATTAACCATTTCCTCCCAGTCAATTTCTTTTTTGATGCCTTTATCAAGATCATATTCATAATCAGTTTCCGCTTCCACATCACTTTCAACTTTGATCGGTTGTGTTTCTTCTTGATTCGTTGCAGCATTGGATAATTTCTCCAATATCGGGTTATTAAGAAGTTCTTCTTCAATGAATTCATTTAATTCTTGTGCATTGTATTGTAGAATTTCAATTGCTTGCTTCAGTTCTGGCGTCATAATCAATTTTTGTGTTTGAACTAAATTTAAATTAAAATTCATTTTCATATTAATTTCACCCATTCTTTGTTATTTCACTAGAAATATTGTCAAATATTGTGAGTTCTACGTTTCACTTTAAAACACTTCTTTATTATAGCAAATTTGCTGCCACTTTTGAACACCAAATCAATAAGTTTAACGCTTCCTTTAAAAGTCTTTTCATATCAAACTGTAAAACAAAAAAAGATATCCCCTTTAAATGGCATATCTATTTCTCCCATTATTCATTATGGCTTTTAACTAATTCAATAAAATCTTCTTTAGAAATTGGTTTAGAAAAGTAATACCCTTGATAGTAATCACAGTGCCTCTTTTTGAGCCATTCAAATTGAGCCTTATCCTCAACACCTTCAGCAACAACTTTCATATTTGAACGGTGTGAAAAATCAATCATCATCTCAATTAGGTTTTCATATTTTTCATCTTTGAAAATGCGATCAATAAACTTTTTATCAATTTTTATAACCGATATAGGCATAATGCCTATATGACTCAACGATGAATAACCAGTCCCAAAATCATCTAAATGAATTTCAACACCCTCATTTGATAAAGTTGTTAACGTTTGGATTACCTCTTCATAACTTTCAGAAATCGCACTTTCTGTCACTTCTATATGAACACTTGAATGATCCACCTCTTTCTCGCTAAAAGTTTTAAAAACCTTTTCTGAGTATTTAGGATTTAAAATCTCAATAATAGAGGCATTAACGGCAATTGGAATGCATTTCATGTCCATCGTTTCAACGCTTTTAATCAAATCACAGACTGAACTTATCACAAATTCACCAATCTCAGCCACCACACCATTTACTTCAGCAAGCGGGATAAACGTTGAAGGCATAATCTCTCCAAACTCAGAATTATGCCATCTAATAAGCGCTTCTGCACTTTTAAGCTTCTCATTATGATCATATTTTGGCTGATAGACTACATAAAACTCTGATTTGGTAATGGCTTTTTTTAGATTTGTAACAAGATAAGATTTTGCCCGCATCTGTTCATAATAACTGTATTTAAACCAGACGATTTTGTCACTACTCTTAAGGCGTTGAGATATCGATAATGCAGATTCAGCATATTCAACCCAAGTTTCGGGTTCTAATGTATCGTCATCTAGATGAACTGCACCAGCTTTAAGACTCACCGAGAGCCCCATTGATTTAATCAATTCATTTTTTAAAAAAGTTTCGTTAAGGCTATTAAAAATCCCCCCAATCTCATCTTCTGAGATTTCTATAGCCAGAAGTACCGCAAATAACCCCCGGCTTAAACTATAAAGCTTATTTGTAGAATACGGTTCAAAGTACTGCTGAATTTCAGCACCTATCGTAAAATGGAGCATATCAAAGAGTGTATTCCCAAGGGTATAATTGAGTTTATTCCCCTCTTTGACTTCCAACAACAACAACACCTTCAAATTGCTTTCATTATATGCTCTTAGACATTTATAAAGATGTTCCTTATTACTAAATCCGGTTTGACTTTCATGAAATGCCAAAAACTCGACTTTTTCTTGATATCGCTTTAACTCATCATAATTTGATTTAAGCGTTTCTTCTGAAGCTACCATTTCTTCATATAGGGCTTGAATTTCAACTTTTTGTTCTAGCAATTCTGATTTTTGATCTTTAAGGGAATCAATTAAAATTATTTCATCCAGTTCACGTTTAACCATAAAGAAAAGAGCTGTAATTATAAATGTCCCTACGATTAAAATCAATAAATAATACTGCTTTGCTGTCACAAAATGTATATGGCTTTCGAAAACAAATTCTGCAATAAATAGAATATAAACGACTGACAGCATTGATAATAAAGCGTATGTTGAAAAATCTTCTCTGATCTTATATTTTTTAAAGCAGATTCTTCCACCTTTTAAAAAAAGAATATAAGCACCGAACAAAATCAGATTTGGTAGGATACTGGCACCATAGACGACATACTTAAAAATAGATACTATAATCGCAATTATTGCACCCGGTCCTAATCCCCAAAAGAATGTCACTAACCCCGCTAAAACAAACTTGCCATCCGCAATATCATTAAAAGCGAAGAACTCAGTAACATAGATCTGAAAGCATGCAATCATGGCTATTAAAAAACCTATAAAATAACGTCGATATGGCAAAACTTTATTTTTATGTAAAATGACAATCGCAAAGTATGTTAGAAAGAAAACCATGCCATAACTTAACATTAACTTCATTATAAATTCAATATACTCGATCATGGTCACCTCCATGCAACTTTGTTCAATTTAAATGATGTTGTTAGTTTTGATATACCCTTTTATGGTGACAGATATTCACAAAAAAATGTTCTAAACCTCACCTATTCCCTAAAGAACTGGCGAGATTCAGAACATTTATCTTTACTTTATAAACTTATCTATGACCTTTTTCATATGCTGTACCAACAGCTTTTGGCGCAACTGCTCTGCCAATAAAGCCTGATAAGACAATAATCGTTGCTAAATAAGGTAACATTTGAAGGAACTCTGACGGTACGAAATCGAAACCAAGTGTAGAGGCTTGAATTTGAAGCGCTTCACAGAATCCAAAGAACAAGCTCGCGAGCATAGCCCCTATAGGATGCCATTTCCCAAAGATCATTGCAGCAAGTGCAATAAAGCCTTTACCAGAAGTCATACCTTCTCTAAACAGGCTGATTGTACCAAGTGACATTGAAGCACCTGATAGCCCCGCCATCATACCAGAAATACCTACACAGATATATCTAATTTTATAAACATTGATCCCCACTGTATCAGCAGCTTTAGGGTGTTCTCCAACCGCCCTAATTCTAAGACCAAATGGCGTCTTGTAGAGAACATAATAGGACACAGCTACAGCAACAAAAGCTAGGTAGACGAACGGTGTCATTCCACCAAACAGTTTACCGATCACAGGGATATTTTCTAAAAAATGAAATGGGTTCGTGGTTAATGCTTTCTCCACAGAATCCGTTTGTCCCGAACGTTTCCAAACAAGTTCTAATAAAAACGCTGTGATACTCGTTGCAAATAAGTTTATCGCCGTACCAACGACAACTTGATTCCCTTTTAGGTGTATCGAAAGCACTGCCAATATCATTGAAGTCAAAATACCTGCAACCATAGCCGCAAGGACACCAAGCCAAGGCATGTTCGTAAACTCAGTCACTAGGATGGCAAAGAATGCCCCCATGATCATCATACCTTCAAGAGCGATGTTGGTAATACCTGATCGTTCAGTAAAAACACCACCAAGTGCTGAAAAGATCAAAGGCGTTGCAAGTCTCAACGCAGATGCAAGTAACGCAATAAATATAACCATTATTTTTGCACCTCCTGAGTTTTATTTTTAGAAAATTTCTTTTTAATATCTGGTAAATACTTCGCAACTTGTTCAGCTGCAATGAAGAGTATAATAATAGCTTGAATGATCCCAACAACTTCTTTTGGAATACCTGCCATTTGCATTTTCCGCTCTCCATTTGCCAAAACACCAAATAAAAGTGCACTCGCTAAAATACCAATTGGATGATTTTGACCAACAAGTGCTACTGCGATTCCAGTAAAGCCATACCCTGGCATACCGGCTGCTTGATCAACTTTATAGCTCAATCCAGCCACAGTAACTGCCCCAGCAAGTCCTGCGATAGCACCTGAAATAACCATTGCAAGCGTTATATTCTTCGCGATACTAATACCACCGTATTCAGAAGCATATGGATTATGGCCAACAGAGCGGACTTCATAACCTAACGTTGTTTTAAATAATACAAACCAAATGACAATAGCTGTAATCACAGCTATAAAGAATCCTATGTTTACAGAGGAATAACCAAAAGCTGGCATAACTTTAGAGAGCAAAAGTAACCGGCCTTGCTCTGGAAGCATAACCGTGCTCGCTTTTTTCTCTGTTCCCAGTAATACTGAAGGATTTAGAACAGTTCGAACAATATAATTTGAAAGATAAAGTGCAGTATAATTTAGCATGATAGCGACAATAACTTCATGCACGCCTCTTTTGGCTTTAAGAATACCAGGGATAAATGCCCAAAGCGCACCTCCCAAAGTACCTGAAATCAACAACAAAATAACCAATAAACCACCCGGTAGGTCTCTAAAAATCCAACCTGCACCTACTGTAAAAATAGCACCCATAATGTATTGACCTTCAATACCTATATTGAAAAGACCACATCTAAAAGCAAATGCAAATGCTACCCCGGTAAAGATTAAAGGCGTCGTCTTCAACAAACTTTCACCAAAACGACCAAAATTGCCGAGACTTCCCGAAAATAATTCATGATAAGCGACCAAAGGACTATGCCCTGTCCATAATATAAACAAAGCGCCTATGATAAATGAAAATAAAATTGCAAGCAATGGAAACTTGATGCTATCCACAACTACTTGTAGTAAATTTTTCTCCTTGTTTTGCATTTTGTCACCCCTAATTAGAATCCGATCAAGACAACCTGACTCAATCTATTTGTTTACCTTACCACCAGCCATCATAATTCCAAGTTCTTTTTCATTAGCGGTAGCACCATCGACAATACCCACGATTTGACCATCATAAATTACGCCAATACGATCAGCCAGTGCCAAAACTTCATCCAGTTCTAGAGATACCAATAAAACGGCTCTCCCCATGTCACGCTGTTCTACTAACTTCTTATGAATAAACTCAATCGCACCAACATCAACCCCTCTTGTAGGTTGTGCTGCAATAACAAGCTCTGGATGTCTATTAAGCTCTCTGGCAACAATAAACTTTTGTTGATTCCCACCTGAGAGCGCTTTTGCCGCAACGCTTTCACTTGGTGTTCTTACATCGTACTCTTCTATAAGCTTCTTACTGTATTCATGAATATAGTCATAATTCAGTATACCATTCTTACTAAACGGTTCATCTTTGTGGTTGCCCAAGCACCCATTTTCAGCAAGCGAATGTTCAAGAACCAGTCCGCGTTTATGCCTGTCTTCCGGTATGTGTGCCATACCACTATCAATAATTTTCTTGCTAGACATTTTCTGAAGTTCTTTACCATTAATTGAAAAACTGCCTTTAATGGACTTTCTAAGACCTGTTAGCACTTCGACAAGTTCTGTTTGTCCATTGCCATCTACACCAGCAATTGCAAAAATTTCACCTGATTTGACATCAAATGAGATTTCTTTAAGTGCTTTTGAACCTCTATTATTCATTGCTTCTATGCCTTGAACTTCTAAAACAGTGTTACCTGCTTTATGATCTGCTTTATCAACTTTTAAATTTACTTTACGACCCACCATAAGTTCTGCAAGTTCATCAATATTGGTGGCTTCTTTTTTTAGTGTTTCAATGACTTTTCCTCGACGCACTACTGTAACACGGTCACTCATTGCCATAACTTCTTTAAGTTTATGTGTAATAAGGATAATTGATTTGCCTTGACCTACTAGTTTTTGTAATATAATGCCAAGTTCTTCGATTTCCTGTGGTGTTAAAACTGCTGTTGGTTCATCTAAAATTAGAATTTCAGCCCCTCTATAAAGGGTTTTTAAAATTTCTACCCTCTGCTGCATGCCGACAGTAATGTTTTCAATTTTGGCATTTGGATCAACAGATAATCCATACAATTCCGAGATTTCTCTAACTTTTTTCGAGGCTGTTTCCATATCAAGTTGGATATTACGAGGTCCTTTAGAAGTTTCTGCACCCAAAATGATATTTTCAGTAACTGTAAACGGCTCAACTAACATAAAATGCTGATGCACCATTCCGATTCCAAGCTTAATTGCTACATTAGGATCTTTGATGTTTACGAGTTGTCCATTGACAAAAATTTCGCCTGATGTTTGCTCATACAAGCCATAAAGAATATTCATCAAGGTGGTTTTACCCGCACCATTTTCACCTAATAACACATGAATCTCACCCTTTTCAAGTTCAAAATTCACGTTATCGTTCGCAACCACACCAGGGAAGACCTTTGTTATGTTTTTCATTTCGACAACTTTTGCCATCTTATTCCCTCCAATGATGTTCATAAAAACAGTTTTAAAGCGTATACTCAGTCCGCTTCGCTACCTTCGTAATTACTTTCATAAAACTCTATAAGCTGTATCTAAAAGTATACTCAGTCCGCTTCGCTACCTTCGTGACTACTTTCATAAAACTCAATAAGCCGTATCTAAAAGTATACTCAGTCCGCTTCGCTACCTTCGTAATTACTTTCATAAAACTCTATATGCTGTTTCTAAAAGTATACTCAGTCCGCTTCGCTACCTTCGTAATTACTTTCATAAAACTCTATAAGCTGTATCTAAAAGTATACTCAGTCCGCTTCGCTACCTTCGTAATTACTTTCATAAAACTCTATAAGCTGTATCTAAAAGTATACTCAGTCCGCTTCGCTACCTTCGTAATTACTTTCATAAAACTCTATAAGCTGTATCTAAAAGTATACTCAGTCCGCTTCGCTACCTTCGTAACCCTTGCACAATCCTATCGGATTGAATTCAGCGGGAGTTTGAACTCCCCTGAATTAGGAATATACCTCCTCACTTTAAAAAGTGAGGGCTATCTCCCAAGGGTTATATTAAGAAAGAGTCAGATGTCGGGGACACCTGACTCTTAATAATTTAATCCTTAATTATTATAATGATGGTGCCTCAAAAGCATCGAATTCAGCTTCTGTTGAAGGAACTACAAATGTGCCAGCTTTGATAGCTTCAAGATATTTATCAGCAGCAGCTTTTAAATCATCTGTTAAGTTACCAGCTTTATCACTGTAACCAACGCCGCCATTTTTAGCATCAAATAGTAATGTTCCACCTTGGAAAGTACCATCAACAACTGATTTAGCAACTGCGTAAACACCAACGTCAACACGTTTGATCATAGAACATAATACACTTTCAGGTGCCATATGTGATTGATCTTGGTCAACGCCGATTGCCCAGAAGCCTTCTTCTTTAGCAGCTTCGATTAAACCAGCACCAACACCACCAGCAGCATGGAAAATAATATCTGCGCCAGCTTGATGTTGAACTAAAGCAATTTCTTTACCTTTTGCAGCATCATCAAATGAATCAGCATAGTTTACAATAACTTCGCAATCAGGGTTTACAGCTTTAACACCAGCTCTAAAACCGTATTCGAATTTTTCGATTAATGGGTATTTCATACCGCCAATAAAACCAACTTTATTTGTTTCAGTTTTAAGACCAGCAATAACGCCCACTAAGAAAGAGCCTTCATTTTCTGCAAATACGATTTCTGCTACATTTGATTTTTCTAAACCTTGAGAATCAATAATTGCAAATTTTTGATCCGGGAATTTATCTGCAGCAGCTTTCATTGATTCATCAAATAAGAAACCAACACCAAAGATAATGTCTGTGTTTTCTTCAGCAAATGACACTAAGTTTGGTGAGTAATCATCAGCACTTTGAGATTCAAGAACTTGTCTAGTAATACCCAAATCCTTCTCAGCATTTTCAAGACCTAACCAAGCTGAATCATTGAACGATTGATCGCCAAGTCCACCTGTATCTGTGATCATACCCATAACGATGTCGCTTTTTGGTGCTTCTGCAGCTGGTTCTGCTGCTGGCTCTGCCGCTGGTTCTGCATTTGCCGCTGGTTCTGCTGCTGGTTCTGTAGCTGGTGCCGGTTTAGATGCACACCCTGCTAACATCATTCCTACAAGCATCACTACCATTATTAGTGATATAGCTCTTTTACTCATTAATAAATCCTCCTCTTATTAATATAGAATTTTGCCCGAATTATACTAATTCTACACAAAGTAAAAAATCCCTCTTTTTTTTATTCAATTTTTTTTAGAAAAAAGTTTAGAATTTTTACGACACTAATCCCCCTTAGATGTGATTATTAGGTATGTAATTATGATGAATTAACATAATCCTTAAACCTTACCTAATAATTATATCCAATTTACCTCTCAATAATCATTATATTATTTTAATAAACTAATTTTTGAAAAGTGACCATAGTTTGAATTTTTTCACAATTACTTTGTATGTTTTTCATAAACTTTTAAAATAATGCCTCAAATATGATCTCAAGGATATTCTACAAGTGCTTTAAGATGTTTTCTACAATCACTTGTCGATTTGCTGTGTCTTTTGTGCATTCAGCAATTCTTTGGCCATCTTTATAAAAAACAACTGTTGGAATTCCAAGTACACGCTGACTGATTGCTAATTTTCTCTCAGCAGTTGTATTTAGTTTTCCAAAGTGTGCTTTTCCATTGAATTCATTTGCAATTGCTTCAAATTCCGGCATAAGTGCTTTACAAGGTTCACACCCATCACCAAAAAAATCCACGACTACAAGACCGCTTTTACCGATCACTTCTTCTTGAAAATTTGCTTTACTTAATTCAATCATTTCATGCCTCCTACTCATTAAAGTGTTCATCTACATATTTTTCAGCTTGGACTGCAGCAATTGCACCATCTGCTGTAGCTGTTATAACTTGTCTTAAAGACTTAACACGTATATCACCAGCAGCAAATACCCCTGGGATGTTAGTCTTCATATTCTCATCCGTTTGAATATAACCGATATCATTCAATTCTACCATATTGTCAACAAGATGTGTCTCAGGCAGGTAACCTGCAAAGATGAAAATACCGAAAATACCATCATTTTCGTCAGGTTTAATTGTCTTCACATCACCTGTCTTATAATTTTCAAGTACAAACCCTTGTACGATGCCATCTCCCAAAATCTCTTTAATACCAGAATCATAAATAAAATTCATTTTCGGATTCTTCATCGCTTTTTCAACGATTGATTTGGCTGCTCTAAAAGCATCTCTTCTATGAATAACAGTCACTTTACGTGCAAACTTTGTGATAAACATCCCTTCTTCAAGTGCAGTATCTCCACCACCGACAACATAAACTTCAAGCCCGGTAAAAAAATCTGCATCACAAGTTGCACAATAAGAAACACCTTTTCCTGTTAAAGCACTTTCTCCAGGAACACCTAATTTCCTAGGAGTTGCACCCATGGCTAAAATCACTGATTTTGCCTCAAATATGCCTTTGTCAGTGTGCACTTTTTTAATATCATCTTGAAGTTCTAATTTCTCGACGATCGCTTTTAATCTTTCAGCACCAAATGCATCACACTGTTCTACCATCCTAGCTGCTAGCGCAGGACCAGTTACTTCTGGCATTGCTCCAGGATAATTTGCGACTTCATCTGTACCTGTGATCTGACCACCATTTTTGTCTTTCTCAATGATCAGCGTCTTCATTTTAGCTCTTGCTGCGTAGAGTCCAGAAGAAAGACCCGCTGGACCAGCACCAATGATGATTACATCATATGTCATTTTATTTCCTCCTTAAGAGAACTCATCTCCTCTTTTACTATACACCAAAAGAAAAAAACATGGCAAGCAATTTGTCATGCTTTTTTCTTTTAGAATTGTTAAACTAATTTCTAACATCCATGACTGCTAATGCAATATTCGAAGAATGATCTGAAATACGTTCTAAATTCGAGATAATATCTAAAAATATGATCCCGGCATTGGTTTCACAACGCCCTTCATTCAACCGTCTGATATGGGTTTTTCTAAGTGTTTTTTCCATAAGATCAACTTCACCTTCAAGTTCAATAACTTCTTGTGCATCTTTAAAATCAGTGTCTTTCATGGAACTTAAAGACAATTCAAATCCACTGCGCACTTTTCTCACCATTTCATCAAGTTCTACAACCGCTTTTTCAGAAAATTCAATATTATTTTCAATTTTAAACAAAGCCAGTTCTGCAAGATTATCTGCATGATCGCCTACACGCTCAATATCATTAACAGTGCTAAAAAGCCCATCTAACAATTTACGATCATCGTCACCAACTGCGGTATTGGTTAATTTTACTAAATAATTGCTAATTTCTCTTTCCATTGCATTAATTGTTTCTTCTATTCTAAAAGTTTTGTCTACTAGCTTTTGATTATTCATTCGAACAGCTTCAGCAGCACTGTCAAATGAAAGCATTGCTAGATTGCCCATATGAAGGACTTCTTTTATCACCTGCCCAAGTGCGATTGATGGGGTTTCAAGAATACGGTCATCCAAGTATTTAACGCCCATTACCACAGCATCTCTCTCTTCTTGGCTCTCAGGAATAATTTTCTCCACAATTTTGACAATCAAGCCTGCAAAAGGAAGCAATAACAACGTATTAATTATGTTGAAAAATGTATGTGCATTGGCAAGCTGTCTTGCGGCATCGTCACTCATCGTTTTAACAAAAGACACCGTTAGACGGCTAAAGAAAATCACAAATATAAGAGTGCCCATCACATTAAAAAGTAAATGCATTACAGCAGCTCTCTTAGCAGTTCTATTGGCACTTATCGATGAAATCAAAGCCGTTACACATGTCCCAACATTAGTCCCTAATAATACAGGTAAAGCAGCTTCTATTGGCAAAACACCTGTCCCAGCTAACGCCACAAGAATCCCTGTGGTGGCACTCGAACTCTGCACAATAGCAGTAATCAAGAACCCTGCAAAAAAGCCCTTGACAGTCCCCCAAAAGCCTCCTGTCCCAAAGCTGATAATCATCCTGTTAAAGCCTTGATATTCTTTAAGAGGTGCCATAGCTTCTTTCATAAGGTCCATTCCTAAAAACAAAATCCCAAAACCGAGTACGATTTCTCCAATCACAATGGTCTTATTATTCTTAGAAAAAAGCTTGATACCCGTTCCCATTGCAATGGCAATCGGTGCCAGTGCTGTTAACTTTATTGATACCAACTGAGCTGTAATCGTCGTCCCAATATTAGCTCCCATAATGAGGCCAATTGCCTGTGTAAGGTTCATTATCCCTGCATTGACAAACCCTACTACCATTACTGTCGTTGCAGAAGAACTCTGAACAATCACTGTGACTAAAGCCCCTGCAAACACACCGACAATAATATTGCCCGAAATCTTTTCAATGATTTTTTCGAGCTTGTTGCCTGCTGATTTTTCTAATCCCTCACTCATTATTGTCATTCCATAAAGAAAAAGACCCAGCCCACCCAACAAAGGAAATAGGATCCCCATAATTTCCTTTGATGATATCACATCCATACAAATCTCCCTTCGAATCTCATTGTATTCATAAAAAAACCACTACAATTAATGACTTTAAATCATTGTAGTGATCTTATCAACCAAATTTTAGAACATCTACTAGCCCAATAGATGATATATACTTCTGAAATTTAGCTTAATTCTAAATTATAGTTAGAGGACCTTCATCCAGTTTCACACGCCACTCTAACCCTTTATTTTAGATCAAAAAAAGTATTTTGTCTCAAGGCTTCATATAAAATGATCGCCACTGAATTTGAAAGATTCAAACTTCTTAAATGCTCATGTTTCCTCATTGGTATTTTGAACCTCGTACTACTATAGCGTTCGTGAATATAAGCAGGTAATCCTGCAGTCTCCTTGCCGAACACGATAAAACAGTTATCTTCAAACTTGAACTCATCGTAATAACAATCAGCCTTAGTCGTTGCAAAGTAAAGTTTTTCATGACCATACTTTTCAAAGAAAGCATGTTCATCTTCATGAACTTCTAAATCTAAATAATCCCAATAATCAAGTCCTGCACGTTTTACATGCTTATCATCAATGGAAAAGCCAAGCGGCTTGATTAAATGGAGTTTTGCACCTGTAATCGCACATGTTCTGGCGATATTACCCGTATTAGGCGGTATTTCTGGTTGATACAGTACAATGTGGATCGCCATAATTTCTATAATTTCTCCTAGATTTTTTTTATACCAATATCGAATTCAACCTCTCCTACTGTGGAAACAAGTGGTACTAAGATAGTCTCCATACCAGCAGACGAAATTTCGATTGAATTTCCTCTAACCAAAGTTGGTGGTGTAATATCAATCTGAATCCCTTGATTAAACAACAAAGTTGCAGAGTTTCCCATAATCATATTGCCAAGTTCTGAGAGTGCACTTTTCGCCATTTCATCAATCTCAGGAACAGGCATTCCCATCATCATTCCAGAAGCAATCATTTTAGCCATTTCTTCAGAAAGACTAAATACAGCCTGCCCCTTAATTTCACCTGTTATACCAAGCATAATAACAATCTCTTTCGTTGGAAAAGGATTTGTTCTGATCGTTGGTTTGCCCACAGTAAACTTCTCAGTAACGAAATTATTCAATACCTCTGTCGATGCTTTGACAAATGCATTAATATATTCTACATTCACATTAACGCCTCCAATCTAGAGCCCCCACACTCTTTTAATATATATAATATACCATACTTCTAGATAAATAACGTGTTTTTCCTGTTTTTTTTAACGTATCTACTAATCAATTTCTCAATATGTTGAATTGGGGCCAAATATTGAAAAATTCTGCGTAAATTTGGGATAAAATTTACTATTAACACAATAATACCCCAAAAAATCTTTTACTAAGCAGATATTCTTGTATTCTATTTGTTTATCGCATAAATCACAGGCATTCCCATAACATATTGAATTTGATTGACACCACAATTCTCTATATGAAATCGCCAATACCCCTCTAGTGCACCGTAACATAGATAACTAAGTAAAGCTTGAATAACACCACCATGTGCAACAAAGAGTAAGTTTACAGGCGCCTCAGTGTCATAATCACTTAAAACAGACTTAAAAAATTGTGTTACCCTTTCGTACATCTCCGATGTACTTTCACCACCAGGCACTTTAAAATGCTTATAATCGTCAAACCATTGCTTCAATAGATCTGGATCACGCTCTTTAATATCTTTAAACTTTAACCCTTCCCAGTTTCCAAAATTCATTTCTCTTAGATTTTCTGTAACAATAGGGGCCACTTCATGATTTCTTGCAATGGCAGCACATGTATTTTGGGCTCTTTGAAGATCCGAAACAAAAATCTTATCAAAAGTAATATCTTTAAGCTTCTCAGCGACAACCTTTGCTTGTATTTTCCCTTTTTCATTGAGCTCAACATCCCAAAAACCAGCAAACTGACCATTCTCATTGGCGTAAGTTTCACCATGTCTAATTAAGTAAATATTCATTCGTTATGCTCCTTGATTACTGCTCTTATTTTTCTCCAGTTTATAAGCTTCTGCACAAATTTCCCATTGGTCTCTTGCATAGCTTTTAATCATTCTATTCTTGTAAGCAAACTCATGATTAACAGCACTAGAAAACCACCTAATCGCTTCTTGATAATTGCCGACACGTCTATTCAGTTCACCGATCAAATAGATTATTTCAAGCTCATTTTCATCATTTTTTTCAGCTTTAAAGCCCTGTGTAAATGCATCCAGAGCTAATTTTAAGTATTTTTTTTCATCGGAATGCTGCATCTCACGATAAAACCAGGCCAATCTCAAATAGAGCTTACCTAGCACATAATTACTTGCCCTTAATATCTTATAATTCGCAAGTGCAACCAAGTGGACTCTAAGAGCTGTGTCCACATCACGCTGATCACAAAAGTTTTGATATCTCCAGTTAGAAGATATAAATGATTTAACTAAATTCACATCTGTATTCAATATTGATGACTTGAAATCCTTTTCAAATTTTGCATAGCCACAATTTGGGCAACATACAACACCATAATAAATAGGACTCTCACTATTATAATAAGCATGAAAATCACGTTCTCTCGATTTAACCCTCAAAGCAGAAGTTTTGACTTGCTTCGAAGTAAATTGATTCCCACATATATTACAAGTGTATTTCCTATCAAATAAATCACTCAATAACTAGAACCCTTCTTTCTTATCGCCAGTTGATATCTATTATATCGCCGTGCTTTAATATATCCGTGTAACGTGCACGCTCCCCATTAAGTTTGAGGACAAGAATCCCTTTTGCACGTGTAATGTCAAAGTCTATGTGGTCAAAAATATCCACAAACACCATTTCTTTATTTTGTTGAGAAATCCAAATCGGTTCTCCATTAACAGTAACTTGAATTGCCTCTTGTGAGTGTTCTTCATTTCTTCCTAAAAGAATATCCTCATTTGTCAGAACTTCCTGTCCTTCAACAATCACATCCTCAAATGCATCTGTAGACTCTATTATGTCCGCCTCGATTTCGTAATCAAATCGCTCAACGACTTTAAAGTCAATTTGATCGCCACTTTGAAGGACATATTTTAAATCCAGATTTTGATCACCTTTAGAAAAGACCACTCGTCGAATATCAAGTTCTGTTTGTTTTGCAAGTTTCTCTATCGTGTCAATGCCCACCGTTTCAATGATGTCACCTTCACATAATGTGTATTCACCTGTTCTATAACTCCCATTGACACGTACTGCATCTATAATTTTGATCGATTCTCCATTTAATGTAATGGCGGCATCAAAATTAACAATTTCCTCTAATTTGACAACGCGAACAACACCTTTTGATGCAGATATGACATTAATTTGATCTTTGTGATTGATTTTGGAATCAAGGCTTGATAAAACCCCGTTAATAAAAATCTTAGCAGGTTCTCCATAATCGCCTTTAATCACCTTGGGCAAGTCATTAACACTTACCGTGAGCGAAGGGCCTCTTTCTGCAATTAGACTCCTTGCATTAAACCCAGCCAAAATAAGCGCATCCGAAACTTGAAGTTGCTTAGAATTAAAGAGTCTAAGTGCGCTATCATTTACATTTACTTGTATGAAATCATGTTCTCTCTCTTCAAATGCCGTAATACCGATCCCTATTGGCGTGATAAATTCAGGCCCAACAAGAGGTTCCTTATTAAACTTTACTTTTTCAAGCGCATCGCAGCTTTTGATCACAACACGCTCTTTTGGGAGTCCAAGTGATCTTGATAAAGCTTCTGTAAACCCAGGAATCTGAGATCCACCACCAATACAGAAAACTGCACTCGGTGGTTTTTTATTAAGTTGAAGAATATGCTCTGCAACTTCTGTACTGATATGATCAATTGTCTCAGTTAAATGTGACATAATCTCATCTGTACTTTTTTCATGAGACATCCCAAGTACGTCTGTAAAAGTGTTTTGATCATTTGTAGCCAGTCCTATTTTTAAAGACTCAGCTTTGTTGAAATCAAGCAGATAAGTCTGAGCCAATTTCTCTGTGATTTCATCTCCAGCAAGCGACACCATCCCATAAGAGGTCACTGTACCGTCTTTTGAGATCGCTATATCTGATGTGCCTGCCCCTACATCCACAAGTGCTAAATTTAAAAGTCTCAAATTAGTTGGAATTGCAACATTTATTGCAGCAATCGGTTCAAGTGTTAAATTCATCACTTCAAGACCTGCTTTGTGTATAACTGAATATAAACTATCCACAACTATATGGGGTAAAAAAGTAGCAATAATTTCAACTTTTATATTAGAGCCACGATGTCCAATAGGATTTAATATCAGACTTTGATCTAAATAATAGTTAAGAACACTATAACCTACACAATAATAGTTAGCCTGAACTTGATGTTCATCCACCAGTATTTTTTGGGCTTGTTGAATAGCTTCCATTTCAATGCTATCTGTAAATGTTTTCTTAATTTCTTTTGTAAAATCAAGTTCTCTTTCAACACTAGCACGTTCTGTTTTTAGTGCTCTACCAGCAGCCGCTATTGCAGCGCGCTCAAGTTTGTAACCATTTCTTTGCTCCAACTGATTCGTCACATGTCTAACGACTTCTGTCACTTTAGCGATATCATGAATCTGACCATCAAGCATAGCTCTATCTGGATGTGCCATTATTTCATAATCCACAACAACATAATCATCACCCTCTTTTTTGGCGATGGTCCCTACAACACTACGTGTTCCAATATCAAGTGCATAGAGTAAATTTTTAGGCACTTCATTGAGTTTTACTTGGTTTATCATAAGACACTCCTTTTATAGTAAACACAATAGGACGTTAATGGACATGCTTCACAAAGTGGCTTTCTCGCCTTGCAGACCCTTCTACCATGAAATATAAGCAAATGATGCGATTTAGTCCAAAGTGCTTTATCAATTTTTTTCATCAATTGAATCTCAGTATCCTCTACTGTCTTAGCGGATACAATGCCAATCCTATTAGAGACTCTATAAACATGCGTATCTACCGCTATGGCTGGGATGCCAAAGGCGTTACTAACAACCACATTAGCTGTTTTCCTACCTACGCCTGGTAGCTTCATTAAGAGCTCTATAGTTTCTGGGACATTCCCTTTATAATCTCTCATAATAATTTCAGAAGTCATCCATATATTTTTAGATTTATTTTTATATAGACCACAAGGTTTGATGATTTTTTCAATTTCTTCAATCCCAAGTTGATACATAAGTGTCGCTGTATTCGCTTTTTCAAACAGAACTTTAGTCACTTGGTTAACCCGAATATCTGTACACTGTGCTGAGAGTATCACTGCAATCAAAAGCTCAAATGGTGTCGTGAAATCCAGTTCAGGCTTTGCATCTGGATAGAGCTCTAAAAGTTTTTCAATTACTTCCATTGTCTGTTTTTTTGTCAATTTCATATCAATCCCATCTATGACTTTCGTCCCTGTTTCCGTCAAAAATTATTATACCATAGTTGGCGCAAAATATTCATAAAAAAAGACCACACTTTCGTGTGGACTTTGCATTTTATTCTGTTAAATCTATAAATCGAGATAAAGTATACAAAATAAACGTGTAAATCGGTATCGTTGGAATAGCAGCTACAACTCTTCCAGGTAAAAAGATCATAAAGCCCTTACCAAACATAATTGAAAGCCAATACGTATTCATCAAAAGAGAGATCAGAACATAAGTCAACGTCACTGTGAAAGTTAATTTATCAAGTTCAATTTTCTCAGAAGTGCCCCTCATGTACTTGGATATCCAAAAAGGCATAATACCGAAAAGTAAAGCAACTACTATAACACTTAAAAATAAATAAATTGAAGAGGTATCATTCAAAATCAAGCGACTTTCTCTCAATCCAATCACGTCACTACTAAACATTACCCAGATCATGCCCACTGCAAAACCAATAACGATTACAGCATTCACATAATTATAATTGAACCTTTGCTTATGAATTTTAAAAATTTTAAAAAGCAATCCGGGAATAGTACCAAAGAGTGCTGCACTTAAAGTAAATCCCGGGAAAAATCCTCCTTGTGGATTCATCATATAACCCAATAAATCAGAAATAACGCCTGTGACGCATCCAATTACAGGGCCGAACAACATCCCCGATAAAATAATCGGTATACTCCCAAATCCTACACGAAGCGCTGGTAACCCACCAAGTGGTATCATAAGTGAAAATACCCTTGTTAGTACAATACTGATTGCAGCCAACAAGGCAGCCTTAACCAGACTTGATGTTGACATCAAGCGCTTCTTTCTTACTTGCATCATTTTTAGATCTCCTCTCGTAATAATCCTACTATCACATTACTTAAAGGAGATTATAATGCAACAGCGGATGCAGTAAAATATCGCAGAAAAAATTCTTTCGTTTAAGGACAACTTCCCATTCCTTAACACTTAACGCATTTTACTTACTCTGTCACCGTAGTATAAATATTTTCACATGATTCTCTCATCAATGCAAGTTAATTTTTATTAATTTAGTAATTGTGTCAACGTTTCAACTGCCTTTTCAAAAACAGAGAGTGCATTTTTCACAGGCACTTCCGTTTCCATATCTGCACCAGCAGCTCTTAACACCTCAATTGGATAGGCTTTTGAACCACTTGATAAAAAGTTCAAATACCTCTCAACAGCGGCTTCACCACCTGTAAGAACTTGATCTGCTAGTGCAACAGCTGCTGAAAATCCGGTTGCATACTGGTAGACATAAAAGTTATAGTACATATGAGGAATTCTCGCCCATTCGTATTTAATTTGATCATCAATTATAATATCTTCACCAAAATACTTTCGGTTGAGCTCTAAATAGTGCTTGCAAAGATAATCTGCTGTAAGTGCACCACCAGCTTCCACGTAAGCATGTATATCTCTTTCAAACTCAGCAAACATCGTTTGTCTAAAGATAGTGCCTCTAAACTGTTCTAAATAATGATTGAGTATATATTTCTTTTGATTCTCATCTTCAAGTGTCTTCATCAAATAATCATTTAATAAAGCTTCATTTGTGGTGGAAGCAACCTCTGCTACAAAAATAGAATAATTGGCATAAACATACGGTTGATGCTGACTGGATAGATAAGTATGCATCGAATGCCCTAGTTCATGAATTAATGTAAACATGCTATCTACATTATCTTTATGATTGAGTAGAATATAGGGTTTTGAATCATAAGTACCACTTGAATAAGCACCACTTCTCTTGCCTTCAGTCTCATAGACATCAATCCAGCGTTCATCAAACGCTTTATTCAACGTTTGTGCATAGCTTTCTCCAAGCGGTTTAACCGCTTCTTTTACATAACTTACAGCTTCATCATAAGTAATTTTAAAATCAATATCTTTAATGATTGGATTATAGATGTCATAAAGATGCAATTCTTCTAATCCCATTACGTCTTTTCTAAGTTTTATATATTTATGAAAAGCCGGCAGTGCTTCATTAACGGCTTCAATTAATTTATCTGGCACTGAAAGTGGAATGTTACCTGCAAATAAAGCAGCTTCGCGTGCAGAAGTATAACCTCTGACTTTACTGTTAAAAATATTTTTCTTAACTTCACTTTGCATCAAGGATGCAATGGTGTTAATATGCGCTTCATACGATTGATAATAACACTCAAATGCATTTTTTCTAAGGGTTCTATCTTGTGACATCATCAAAGAGATATAACTGCCATTTGTAATTTTATGTTCTACACCTTCTGAATCTAAAGCAGGTTCAAAACTCATATCTGCATTTAACAACATACTATAAGCATTATGCGGCGCACTTGAAATTTCATCTGCTTGAGCTAAAATCATCTCAATTTCTTCTGAACGTATATGCGGTTTATTTCTATATAAGTTTTCGAAAAAATGCCTATAGTTTTCGAGTGCTTTGTTTTTAAGCATAAATTGATCCACGACAGATTGATCAGCAGCCATGAGTTCAGGCACAAAAAAGGCCATGCTCTCTGAAACATGAACCACTAAGCTCTCAGCTCTGGAATATAAGCCTTGATAATGTCCATCTTTTGTATTTTCATCATTTTTTAGATGGGCATAAACTGAAATATTACTTAACTTACGTTCTATATCTTCACTAACCTGTATCGCTTCTAAAAGAACCTCTGGACTTTCAAGAAGTCTTCCTTTAAACTTTTCAATGCGTGAGGCACTCTTCTGTGCCTCCTCAAATGCCTGTTCCCATACTTCATCAGAAGTAAATAGCGCAGACAAATCCCATTTGTATTGCTCATTTAGTTCCATTTTACTTACCTCCATTAAACCCCTTCTTAATTCATATACTTGATTTCTTCATCTTCATCTATTTCCATTAGAAAATTAATGAGTGGTTCTGGCATATAAATTAATTTTAGACCACAATCATAAAAGTTCCCACTTTGTCGGCACCATACCACTTTCCCGATAACTACATGGTTCTCTTCATTAAATTGAATGTCTAAGCTCAAGGTTGTATCTTCTTCGAAAAAGCAATTTGATTTGATCCCAAGTCCACCTACTGAAATATCTTTAAGTGAAATTTCAACAGGACTATTAATTTCTACAAGCCTGTTATTTGTATGAAAATTAAAAGATTCGATCATTCCCAAATTACTAAGTCGTCGCCCACGACGTCTATCCATTATCTTCACTCCTTGTCTTAACGAGAACACTTATCAATACTTTGTACCTACTATTATTATACCTTTTATCCCATTAAAAAAACAGTCCCACAAAGGAACTGCTCTTATATTTATATTTTATACGAACTCTTGAGTGAAACAACTCTATTGAAAACAAGGTGATCAGCAGTACTTAGCTTAGTATCTGCAACAAAATAACCGTTTCTAAGAAATTGTATATGCTCCCCTTTTTGAACCTCTACAAAGCTAGGCTCAAGTTTACAATTTTCTAAAGTAATCAGTGATTTTGGATTGAGCACGAGTTCACTGCTTTCATCATTTTCATCTTCTCTAATTACTAAATTTTCATATAATCTCACCGTTGCATCCACCGCATGTTCTGCGGATACCCAGTGAATTGTCCCCTTAACTTTTCGGCCATCAAAACCACTACCACTTTTAGTTTCAGGGTCATACGTACATAGCAATTCTACAACATTGCCCTCTGCATCTTTAACCACATCATTACAAGTTATAAAATAAGCTTTTCTAAATCTAACTTCGTTACCAATGTAGAGACGGCGATATTTTTTAGGTGGTTCTTCCATAAAATCACCCCGTTCTACATATAAGTGTCTTGAAAACGGTACTTTTCTGGTACCCATGGCCTCGTTGTCCATATTATCATCATCGTCAAGCCATTCAACTTGGCCTTCGGGATAATTTGTAATAGTCACTTTTAGAGGATCAAGAACTGCCATTTTACGCTTTGCTTTTAACTTTAAGTCTTCTCTGACACAATACTCAAGAAGCGCTCTATCCACAACACTATTGCTCTTTGCCACACCAATTCTATCTGCAAAATCTTTAAGAGACTCAGGCGTATAGCCTCTTCTTCTCATACCAGATATCGTTTCAAGCCTAGGATCATCCCAGCCTTCAACTTTACCCTCATCCACTAATTTTTTAAGGTACCGTTTGCCCAGTACTGAATCTTTGATGAAGAGTTTGGCAAATTCAATTTGTCTTGGTCTTTCCACTTTATAAGCCTCGAGATTCATAAGAACCCAATCGTATAAAGGTCTATGATTTTCAAACTCAAGAGAACAGAGCGAATGCGATATGCCTTCAATGGCATCTTCAATCGGATGTGCAAAATCATACATTGGATAAATGCACCATTCATCACCAGTATTGTGATGTGTAGCTCTAGCAATTCGATAAATAACGGGATCTCTCATATTGATATTTGGACTACTCATATCAATTTTAGCCCTTAAAACACGTGAACCATCTGGGAAATCACCATTTTTCATTTTTTCAAATAGAGTAACATTTTCCTCTATGCTTCGACTACGATAAGGACTCTCAACACCAGGTTCAGTTAATGTCCCTCTAGTATCACTTATTTCTTCTGCAGTTTGATCATCTACAAAAGCAAGTCCTTTTTTAACAAGTTCCATGGCATAATCATACATTTTTCCAAAATACTCAGATGCATAGAAAAGATGATCCCATTCACAGCCGAGCCATCTGATATCTTCCATGATAGAATTTACGTATTCTACATCTTCTTTTATAGGGTTTGTATCATCAAATCTTAGATTGAATTCACCCCCGTATTTTCTCGCAGTCAGATAGTTTATCAAAATTGCTTTTGCATGTCCCACATGTAAATAACCATTTGGCTCAGGCGGAAAGCGCGTATGGATCTTTTTTACTTTTCCGTTTTCTAGATCTGCATCAATTATATTATGAATAAAGTTTGATGCCATTATGGTTTCGTCTTTCATAAGTTGCCTCCCAAAAAATAATCATAGCTCTATTATACTTAAAAAAGTGAAAAATTACAGCCAAAATCAACAGAAAATTGATTTATACGTAAAAACCTTCCCAATTTTCCATTGATTTTAAAAATGCATGCACAATACTCGGGTCATACCGTGTACCTGACAAACTCAATATTTCATCAATTGCCTGCTGATGTGTTTTAGCTGCTCTATAACTTCTCACATGTGTCATGGCTTCATATGCATCCACTACAGATATAATTCTTGATATCAAAGGAATGTCGCCACCGCTGAGTCCTTGTGGATAGCCAGTACCATCATAATTTTCGTGATGTGCTAAAACATAATCGCCAATACCCGCTAAATTTGGGGTTGCCACCAAAAGATGATAACCAATTTCAGCATGCTTCATAACCTTTTTTATTTCCTTTTGATTGAGCTTTCCTTTTTTATTTAAAATTTCTTTTGGAATAGAAATCATGCCAAGATCATGCATGATCGCTGTTAAGTCAAGTTCTTCCATAGCGGTTTCACTTAAATTGAGATACTCACCTACTTTCTCACTGAGTATTTTTATGCGCTCTGCATGTTCAACCGTTTCAAGAGATTCTTCAGAAAGTTTCTGTTGCAAGTTCTGAATCAACATAGACTTAATATGCTTCGAAGTTTTAA
This sequence comes from uncultured Fusibacter sp., assembly GCA_965140735.1. Classification (GTDB taxonomy): domain Bacteria; phylum Bacillota; class Clostridia; order Peptostreptococcales; family Acidaminobacteraceae; genus Fusibacter_A. The sequence goes on from OZ223306.1 coordinate 2,087,437, forward strand.
GTTTATTTTTGTACATTTGATGATCTGCTTCTCTAAAAATACCATCAATCCCAATATTGGACTTTTTGCGGCTTGAAAATCCAAGGGAGATGTCTATTTTGAATGGAAAATCAACAACTGATCCACATCTCGCGTGAATTCGATCTATTAAAGTGCCAATGTTTTTGCGCTCTGTAATAATAGCAAACTCGTCACCACTAAGCCTTGCAATTACATCTTTCGGATCATAGAAAACACTTTTTAGAATTTTAGCCACTTGGACTAAAAGTTCATCACCAAGCTTATGTCCAAAAGCGTCATTTATCATTTTAAGACCATTGACATCTCCTATAATGATAGAAACATTTCTGTCTTCATCCTCTCTGTAGACGACGAGCATTTTGTCAAAGTAAGATCGGTTATAAAGGCCTGTTAAAGTATCATGCGAGGTTAAAAAATTAATTTTTTCAGCGGCAAGCTTGCGTTCTGTAACATCTTGACCTACAGCATGAATTTCATAGGGGCTCCCATATTGATAGACGACTCTATAATTGAGTTCAATAAATTTTTTCTGTCCCTTAAGATCTATAATCTCAAGCTCAAATCGAGTCCCAATTTTTTCGACACATTGCATAAATAGAGAATGACTTCTATAGTAGGATGTTAAAAAATCTTCTATGACGTAGTTCTCAAAACGTTTTTCAATTTTAAGAGCTTCAAGAAAAGTTTTATTATAATTCGTAATTTCACCGTGCCTATTAAAAGTAAAAATAATGGCGGATGCATTATCAAATAACTCTTTGTACTTCGCTTCACTTTCCTTAAGTTTCTCTGAAATACGTACAGATTCATCGATATCTCTTATAATACCTTTCTCATGCACCAATTTACCTGAACGGTCTCTTTCGTGAATCACCCATTCCTCAACCCACTTAATCTCACCATTTTTGCAGACAACTCGATACTGATTTTTAAAATGCTTTAGATGTTGTTCACGTGCATCGTAGAGTATCTTTTTTGTTTTTTCGCGATCGGGTTCGTATACAAATGCCCAATAATCTTTAAGTTTACCTGTATAAAAGTCTCTGGGTTCATAACCAAATATAGAAATATTCTCAGACACAAAATCGGTGGGAATATCTTCTGATAATGTCCATTTAAAGATAACCAAATTGGTCTGTTTAATAATATCATAAGCTTCTTGTAAATCGATTGAGATTGCCTTAGGTAAATGATCCATAAGTACCTCCTTGACTTTCTATTTCAACAAGATTTCTAATGCTAGAATCAATTGATCGATTTCTTCCGGTGTATTAAAAGGGGATACACTTATTCTCAGAACCCCTGATGGATAAGTATCAATAGTCTTATGTGCTACTGGTGCACATTGCAATCCAACTCGTGTTATGATGCCATACTCTTGATTAAGTGCATGTGCAATCCACGAGGCATCCTTATGTGTAAATGAAAGCGCTAAGACGCCAGTCCTCTTCGTAAAAGGCACTTCATTATGGCATTTCACACCTTCAATAGCATTTAATCCGGCCTCAAGTCTTTGAATCAAACCTCTCTCATGATTCTGAATAAAGTCATTACCTTTTTCCTCGAGCCATCTAAGACTGGCTTCAAGCCCCATAAGTCCCACAAGATTTAGAGTACCCGATTCATATCGGTCTGGCATAATTTTAGGTTGCTCATAAGATTCAGACAAGCTCCCTGTGCCTCCAAAAATAAGCGGATTTGTCTCTAATGCCATGCTAGGGGATATTAAAAAGCCCCCAGTACCCGTTGGCCCCATAAGTGACTTGTGACCTGTAAAGGCAAGACAATCGATATTAAGTGCTTTCATATCAATCTTTAAAAAACCTGCTGTTTGAGCACTATCAAGTAAAAATCGAATCTTATTTCGCCTTGCCACTTCTCCTAATTTTTCTATATTTAATATCTGCCCTGTGATGTTAGAAGCATGCAAACTTGCAATCAGCCGTGTATTAGGTTTTATAAGCGCCTGAACTGCCTCGATATCAATATCGCCATAGACATCAAATGGGATAAGCTCAAATTCTATATTTCTAAATTCTGCTAGAGCCACTAGAGGTCTCAGCATGGCATTGTGTTCATAGTTAGAAATCAAGACGTGATCGCCTTCTTTTAGATAGCCCTGGAGTACAGTATTAAGCGATTCAGTGATGTTTTTCGTGAAGACCACATGATCAGAGTGATTAAAGTTAAAAAGCTGAGCAAGGTGTTCTCTTAAATCATATATAAGTCTATCAACACCTCTTGAAGAAGAGGTACTTCTACCTGCATTGCCAGTGGCAAAATCAAAATATTTTAGTGTTGCGGTTTTAACTGCTTTAGGTTTTGGAAACGACGTTGCACCGTTATCAAAGTAAATTGTTTTCATGTTATATCCTTTCGTTCATGCACTTGATGATGTTTTTTCCGAATATAGAGCGTTTCTTTTGCAAAGAAAAACATGCCAATTATCGTCGCAAAATAAACAGTTGAACCACGCCACAAAAAGACGATATTGACGAGATCCTGCTCACTTACTATTTGTGAAAAAAAGTATGCGAATCCGCCCTCGGCGAAACCCGATGCCCCTGGTGTAAAGCCAAAATACATAATAAAGTTAGAAAGCATCTGACCTGAAATCACTATAAACGGTGAAATATTATAACCATAGAGCTTTAATATAACCACAGAAAAGGTAAAAACAAATGTAAAATGCAAGATGGTAACAAAAAAGCTTAAGAGTAGATGCTTTACATCTCCTCGTAGGAATAAGTCCAAGTGCTTAAGAAAGTCATCTAACCCTACATGCAATTTAGTTTTATTGGCCTCCTTTAAAGGCAGTTTACGAATCAATCTCTCGAGATAAGTCATACTCTTTTCTCTGTACTTTCCAACAAGCACAATAAAAGCCGTCCAAATTACATAAAATAGTGAAACAAGGGGCAACCATTTAATAGATTCTATTTTTAAAGTACTCAACAACTCTGGATTAAAATAAACGACCAAAGGCAGTGAAACAAAGAAGAAGGTAGACGCTAAAATAGCTCTAATTGAAGTCGCTGCTGCCGCTTCTGAAATTGGAATATCATGTTCCTTAAGAAAATAGATTTGAGCAATACTGCCACCAGCCAAAAAAGGCGTTACGTTACTGACAAAAGTCCCCATGATTGCTTGTTTAACAACAAATCTATAAGGTAAATGTATCTTAAGCGTTTTTAATATAACATAGAATCTAAGCCCATCTAATAAGATGTAGATTAAAGCCATCGCTCCCAAAATAAGATACCAATAATACGGTATCCCCGAGAAATCAATATCGTGTTTTAAAAATTTACTAATGCCTAGTACAGATCCTATTGAAATGGTTATGAAAATCACCATTAAAAGAAGATATTTTTTTATGGAAATATTGTTTTTTGTCAAAGCCAACCACCTTATACGTATGCTCAAATTCATTATGTATAAATTTATTATATCACATGTTTTCAAAACCGTTTCAAGAAAAAAGACGATCCACTTCATGATTTAAAATCACTTTAAGGGCCGTCTCATATTCTATGTTTTCTATGTTTTCAGTGAATAATTTTTTATTCAAAGGATTCATTAATATCAAAATGTTTACCTTCAACACCATAAATAACCCACTCTGCAATATTGGTTGCATGGTCTGCCATTCTTTCGAAATATTTCGCAATCATCATAAAATCCATACATTGTCTTACTTCTTTTGGATTTTCTTTCATAATATTTTCTAAATCGGCAAAGATCATATCATAATAGTCATCTACAATATCATCATCTGCGCAAATAAGTTTTCCCTTTTCAACATCTTCATCAATATAGCAATCGATGGTCATCTTCACCATATTTTTAACTTGTTTCGCCATATTGGGAAGATCGATCAAAGGTTTAACATAAGTCTTTCCCGCTAGATCGATCGTTAACTTTGAAATATCTTGACAGTGATCTGCAATACGCTCAAGATCTGTAACAATCTTTAAAATAGACAGCAACTTTCTCAAATCGGTTGCAACAGGTTGACGTCTCGCGATCACATTGATACATTTACTCTCTATTTCAAGTTCCATCTGGTCAAATCGATCATCACCTTCAATGATTCTCTGTGCCATCTCAACATCATGATCTACCAATGCATTTATTGTCTCATCAATTGTTTTTTCAATTAATGTGCCCATTTTTATGATATCCACATGAATGGACTTTAATTCATTATCTAACATGACTCTCATTTATATTCTCCTTGTAATCCACTTTTTATAATTTAAAAACTTGAACAGTATCATCCATTTTTTCTGCTAGCTGACTTAGTCTTTCACAAGCATTAAAAATCTCACTTATAACTTGGCTCTGTTCTTCCACTGATGCTACAACTTCTTCCGTGCTGGCAGAGTTTTCTTCACTTACTGCAGAAAGTGAGTGTATCATTTCTTCGACTTCAAATCGTGCATCTTCAATATTTACCCTAGAAACTTCAAGTGAACCGAGTTTGTTTTCAATATTTTTAATGGCTCTTGCAATTTCTTTATACTTTTCTTCAGTAACATCTACACTTCCCATTTGAGTCTTTGAAATGGAAATCAGTTCTTCTACAGTAATTATTATGTTCTGATTATCCTGAGTCAGTTCGTCAATTATCGTATTAATAACACCTGTAGATGCTTTAGACTGTTCCGCTAGGAGTCTTATTTCGTTAGCTACTACAGAGAATCCCTTACCGTGTTCACCTGCCCTTGCCGCTTCTATTGCGGCATTGAGTGCCAAAAGATTCGTCTGATCTGCAATTGACCTGATCATCGTGCTGGCTTTCTCAATTTTCTTAGAATCCTCAGCTGATTTAACAATGCTCTTATGCACTGCCTTATTGGCTTTGGTTGAAGCTTCATTTATTTCAATCAATTGTTTTATAACCTCTAACCCTTGGTCTGCTAAAGCATCAACCTCAATAATCGCATCTGTTATATCCTTTACTTCAATTTGGTCCTGTTTCAATATCTGACTAAGTTCTTCTGTCTTCCTAGAGCTTTGAAGCGCATTTTTAGCTTGGTCACTTGAGCCTAAAGCGATTTCTTGAACAGCAACAGTCACTTCTTCAGTGACACCTAATGAGACTGAGGCATCTTTTTTCAATAACTTAGATGCACTGGAAACTTGTTTTGACGAATGATCTACTTCCTGAATAATTTCTTTAAAGTTCGATACAATTTTTATAATAGCTCTTTTCAGATCACTCATTTCATCTTTATGATCTATTTTTTCTGCATCAATCTCTATACTTAAATCATATGCTGCTATTTTATGGGTCAAATCAATAATTTGATATAGGGGTCTTCTGATAGTACCTGCTATAATCAATGCAAGTATTATGCAAAATAATATAATCACCATAGAAGTCATGAGTAAATTCATTCTAAAACCAGAAATTTCACTTAATGCATCTTCTGCTTCTACCTCAGTAACAAATCCCACAGGCCACTTACCAACATGAGTTACAGCTAAAGTACCGATTACTGCTTTGCCTTCTTGGTTGTTATACCTTAGAGTGCTCTCAAAGTTCATGTCCTTATTTTTAATAGCCTCTTCCAAGGTTATAATACCTTGAGTATCTATAGAGGACTCAAGCGGTGTATACCCCACATGGTTTCTATCTGTAAGCAACAGACCTTTTTCATCCACTAAGTAAGCCTCTGATGATGCGCCAATCTTTTCAACACCATTTTTAACAATTTTATTTATAGCCTTTTGATTTAAAACAATATTAAGTGTCCCAATAGCTTCTTTGGTTTGATTACTATAACTGAATACAGGTGTAGACAATACCATAATATTATCATCAATAAAACTATTTCTAAAAATATGAGACCAGTTTTGAGTGCCGCCCAAAGCCTTTTCACAATAGTCACCTGCTACTACAAGTGGTGCCATGTCTAGTTTTTCATAATTTATAGAATAGACTACTTCGTTATACTGATTGGTTAAAAAAATATCTGTATACGCATATTGACCAATTGCAGTCTGTAAAATATGTTTAAAATCTGATTCTATCATCTTTTTTTCTGTTTCTGTTACATTGAAAGTGTTCAGTCTTTCAATACCATCGCGCACGATTTTAGATTCTGCTAAAAGCTTTGAATCCCCTTCTCTGTTTGAAAAATAAGCATCAATCCGTTCTTTTGATAGACTTGTAAACAATTGATTCTGCCTGTAAATCTCGCGTTCAATTTCTAGGCTTGATCTGTGAATACTAATAATGCCTGAAACTGTTAACGGCAATAAACTTGTGAGTAAAACCATGAGAAGTAGTTTTGTCTGTATCTTTAGATTTGAAAATTTAATCCCTTTTATGCTTTTAAAGTATGCTGATATGCGTCCTTTTCTTGTGCCGAACCTACCTCTAGGGGGCTTCATCTCCAATATCATGTGCTTTCTCCTGTCATCCGTTTCTTAAAGAATCAACCAAATCGGCCTGTGATGTAATCTTCAGTACGTTTATCTCTTGGGGTTGAAAAGATGACTTCAGTGCTGTCGTATTCAATTAATTCTCCCATAAGGAAGAACGCGGTTTTATCTGAAATTCGCCCTGCTTGTTGCATAGAATGCGTTACAATAGCGATTGTATATTCTGATTTAAGGTGATTGATGAGTTCTTCAATCTTAGCAGTAGCAATAGGATCAAGTGCAGATGTAGGCTCATCCATCAAGATGACATCTGGTTGAACAGCAAGACATCTTGCGATACATAATCTCTGTTGCTGACCTCCAGAAAGGCCATATGCATTATCATGAAGACGATCTTTAACTTCATCCCAAAGTGCTGCACTCTTAAGACTCGTTTCACAAATTTCCATAAGTAAGCGTTTATCTTTAATGCCATGAATTTTGGGCCCATAAACGACGTTTTCATAAATTGACTTTGGAAATGGGTTAGGCTTTTGAAATACCATACCTACAGTGGTTCTAAGCTCTTCCACCCTTACCGATTTATCAAAGATATTTTCTCCATGGTATAGAATCTCTCCAGAAGTTTTTACAATCGGTATATTTTCAATCATTCGATTTAAAGTTTTAATAAAAGTTGATTTCCCACAACCAGAAGGCCCAATAATGGCTGTTACCTCATTTTTATTGATCTTCATATTGATGTCTTTCAGAGCTTGGTCAGTTCCATACCAAAGGTTTAAGCCCTGTACATCATATACATAATCTTCCGATGTTATGATTTTTTTTGACAATTTCATATCCTCCATAAAATCTACGTTAAAATCCACGTTGATACTTATTTCTAATAAAGATGGCAATTGAGTTCATAAGAAATAAAGTGACCAGTAAAACAATAATCGTTGCCGCTGCAAGATTGGCATATTCCGGTGTTAAAACTGTATCCAATGTCCAGTAATAAATCTGAATTGGGAGTGCTGTAAAATCATCCATAAATGAATTTGGAACTTTCATGATAAGCGTTGGGATACCCAGCACTACAAGTGGTGCAGTTTCACCAATTGCTCTTGAAATAGATAATATAGCCCCTGTTAAAATACCAGGAAGCGCCACTGGTAAAACGACCTTTCTGATTGTCGTCCATTTATCTGCTCCCATACCATAGGATGCTTCTCTTAAGAATCCTGGAACCGATTTGATGGCTTCTTGACTTGATACCACCACAATTGGAAGAACTAAAAGTGAAAGCGTGAGCCCGCCAGCAAGTATACTAGATCCAAGATGAAAAAGTCTTCCAAATAACGATAGACCTAGCAATCCAAAGATAACAGATGGCACACTTGCAAGATTGGATAAATTGACTTTAATAAAGGAAGAGACTCTACCTTGTGTTGCATATTCTTCAAGATAAATTGCAGTTGATACACCTATGACAAGTGTCACTGGAATAACAACACAAATTAAACCTACAGAACCAATAATTGCACCCCAAATACCTGCTTTTTCTGGAAAAATGGAAAGCTTTCCGGTTAAAAAATGTAGATTAAGCCACCCAATACTTTGAATGCCAATTCTATAAAGCAACAGTCCAAGTACAATTAGTGCAAAGATCATAGATGAGAAAAAGACCTTTTTAGAAATGTTATTAACTAAGATTCTATGATCAATCCTCTGCTTATTAATATCTATCTTATATTCTTTTTTGGCCTCATTTGGATTTAATTCAAACTCATAATTTATCATTAATATTCCTCCCTAAACTTTTTAGAGATATATTGAGCTGCAAGGTTTAAAACTAGAGTAAACAAGAAGAGCATCAACCCTACTGCATAGAGGCTGAAATACCCTGTGGTACCACTACCAGCATCACCACTTGTAAACTCTACTATATATGCTGTCATAGTCTGCATAGAATGTGTAATATCGAATGTAAAGTTTTTAGAACTTCCACTTGCAATAGTTACAATCATTGTTTCTCCAATTGCCCTAGAAATAGCAAGTACAAAAGAAGCCATGATACCAGAGATCGCAGCAGGTATAACCACTTTCAAAGTCACTTCAAGCTTAGTAGAGCCAAGGCCATAAGCGCCTTCTCTCATAGCTTCGGGAACTGATTTCATCGCATCTTCTGACAATGAAGTTACAAGTGGCAGAATCATAATGCCCATTACAATACCCGGACTAAGTGCATTCTTAGCTTCAAGTGTTGGAATGATTTTCATGAGTAACGGCGTCACAAATGAATAGGCGAAAAAGCCATATACAATAGTTGGGACACCCGCTAAAAGTTCCATCATTGGTTTTAATACACGCCTTACTCTATCAGAAGCAAATTCACTCAGGTACATTGCTGCTGTGAGTCCTAATGGCACAGCCACTGCCATTGCAACAAGTGAAGTTAATATCGTCCCGTTAATCAAAGGTAAAATGCCAAAGTGCGGTTCTGCACTAAGTGGTGCTAAATTAGTACTGAAAAAATCTGAAAATGGTACTTCTTTAAAAAATTTGTACGCATCTGTAAAGAGCGTCAATACAATTCCGATTGTTGTTATTACAGATACAGATGCACATACTAAAAAGAAAATAGGCATTGCCTTATCTGTTGTCTTTTTTTTCTTTTTAAAGTTACTTTTAATAATCGCCCTAACATTCATTTTCTGTTCCAAGTGGCTCACTCCTCATAACACATATTAAGATGAGGAGTAAATCCCCCTCACCTTATATATGGCCTACATTTTTTACATTATTTAAGTGCATCAAGTTGTTTCGCATAACCTTCATAAATACTTGTTGGCATTGGAGCAAATCCATTTGCGCCTGCAAGTCTTGCAGCACCTTCTGGTGACACCACGTATTTAGCATAGTCAAGAACTTGTGGTTTTTCTAAAGCGTATTTCACGTTGAGGTATGTGAATACAGGTCTTGTAAAACCAGCGTAGTCTAAATCTTCACCTATTGTATCAAGTGTTGGTTCAACTGGACCGTTACCAAAATCAACTTTTACTGCTGTTAATTTATCTTTGTTGCTTGCATAGTAACCATAGCCAAAGTATGCAATTGCATTTTTATCTTTTGATACTAAATCAACCAAAGTTGAATACTCTTGTTGTAAACTTGCTGTTTTTACCATTGGTTGTTCATCTAAGATTTTTTCATAAAAGAATTCATAAGTCCCATGATTTTCATTTGGTCCGTAGAACTTAATTTCTTCTGCTGGCCATTCAGGTCTGATATCTGACCACAATACTTTATCGTCTTCTTTGAATTTACCCGCTAAGTACATGTTTACGATTTCATCTTTAGTCATCTCTGTTGCCCATGTATTATCTTTGTTGATTACCATGGTCACACCATCATACGCAAGTTTAAATTCATATACATCTTTACCAAACTCGTAACCTTTTTCTTTTAAACCTTCAACTTCTTTATCTTTAATTGCTCTTGATGCATCCGAAAAATCTGTTTCACCAGGGATAAATTTCTTAAACCCTGCACTTGAACCTGCACGACCAACTTGTACGCTGACGTCTGGTTGAACATTTACCATATAATCTTCTGCGATATTTGCCATTAAAGGATAAACTGTACCAGAGCCATCAATAATAACTTGACCTTCAAGTTTTGTCACTTCTTCAGCTGGTGCTGCTTGAGCTTCAGTTTGAGTATTTTCTTGTGTTGGTGCCGGTGCCGCTGCTGCTGGTGTCGCTTCTGCTTTTGAGCCACATGCTGTCAATGATAACATCAACATAGATACAAGCATTAATACGCCTAAAATTTTTAAATTCTTCATTATAGTACTTCCTCCAAATAGATTGTTTATTTTGTTGTCTAATGGTCAACCTCAAATACACTTTACCACCCCTTTGTTATAGGCAAATAAATCTAATGTTAAATGGATGTTAAGTGTTCTTTATCTTGGTTCTCATTTTCTCTTGTATCCAAAAATCATTCAGCTTATGCTTCATCATAACTAAAGTAAGAATATATGAAATCCCGAATCGTGGAATACATTTCATTATTAAGCGATTATTTATTGCTTTTATCCCACTATTTGGTTAAAATAATGGTAACAAATATAATTAAGGAGGTGATTTCTCAAATGATTCAAAGTTTAGAACGTTGTATTGAGGTTTTAGAAGCTATGAAACAACCCGATCAAGAGTTCACTATCGCTCAGCTTTCGAAAATGCTTCAATTGCCACCAAGTACGCTTCATCGTATTCTGGCAACTTTATGTGCACATAAATACGTTGTTAAAGATGATCGTACACACACCTATCGCTTAGGTCCAGCATTTATTCCTTTAAGCGTTGTTGTAAAACACAACATGAATATCCAAGAAAACATCGTCCCTGCTCTAAAAAGCCTTTCATCAGCAACTGGCGAAGATGCCTTTTTTATTATCCCTTTTGGTTATAAAGGAGTCATTCTTGAAAAGTCAGAAGGCACTAACCCACTTAAAGTAGTTGATACTTTTGGATATGAACGCTATTTACACTGTGGTGCTATTCGAAAAACACTCCTTGCTTATCAATCGGAATCATTTATTCGAGATTATATAAAAAATGCACTGCCATTACCTGATTCTCTTCCAAAAACTTCTGAAGAAAAACTTATAAATGATATCAAAAAAATTCGGGAAAATGGCATTGGAATATCTCACAGTGAATATATTCAAAGTGCAATAGGTATTGGCGCACCAGTTTTCGGATTTGACAATGAGATCAAAGGCACTATTGGCATTATTTTTCTTGATTATCCTGCCAAAAGGCACGCACCAATAGAAGAACTTATGCGCATCGTTAAAGTCCATGGGTACGATCTTTCAGCTTCTATGGGCTACTCATCAAAATTATCTTACTTATAAAAAAACACGTTATTAAGTGGTCACTTAATAACGTGTTTTAATTTTTATTTCCTATCCTTTGCTAAGTTAGAAAATATTATGGGGAAATTATAAATTTACTATACTGTTCTTAATATATCTGCAAATGCCTGAAGAGATGTTTTTGCTTGACCAAAATCTGTCATTTGTTGATCCATACCTATTTTTACATAAGGAATCTGTGCTTCATCAAGTGCTTTTTTTAGAGAAGGAAATTCCATTTCTTCCGGATCACAAAACTGCATCATCATGATGACAACACCATCTGCTCCACTTGCCTTAATTTTTTCTATAATATGTCCAGGTCGTTTATTAATTTCTGGATCATAGAGTAGGGTGTCATAATCTTGATCTGCGAATTGAAGTGCCAATGCTTCCATGGGATTTTGAATTTCTTCATTTACATCGACACGAATACCACGTGATTCATGTGCAATATCATCTGCGACAATTGCCATTTTGTTATCTTCAAAAATCTTTAGAAGTGATGGGCTGTCAAGCAATATGCCTGATGTAACAATTTTAGGGCCATCCCAAACTTTTTCAGGTGACGCCTCAAGTAATGCATTCAATTCATTTAACAACGCAGTATGTTCCGTCTTAAGCATAAAATTGGCACTTTTCAATACCGCACTACGTTGTCGAAGTTGAACGAGATCAGGATGCTTACCTGCGAGCTCAATAAACTTACGACGTGCTTTACGACTTTCATTGTAAACTAGAATAGCATCTTTGAGTGCATCATCTGTAATCACAAAGCCTGAAATCTCTTCTAAAGATTTTTTGATTTTTTGATATTGTTCAATAGTAAAGGTTACACCGTATGGCTTACGTCTATTTTGGGGATGTGCAAGAAAAATAAAAGGAATATTTGGACATGCCACTTTAAAATTTTGCGTAAAGGGTCTAAGCGTATCACACATAGAAGGTGCAATGACGCCTGATAAGCCATCTAAAGTGCCGTTTAAACCCATTTCTAAATTAAGTTGAGCTATGGTGCAGTAGAAAGCTGCGAAATACTCTTTTGCAGCATTAATACTACCACCTGTCTTACCCCATATGCCAAATGGCACCATTCCAGCTGCATAGACAAGTTCTTCAGGTGCATAATAAGGAAATACGCCAATTGCTTTTTTGCCTTCTGCTCTATAGCGATCAAGTTGTGATTTTGGACTTTTGACGACTTCACTAAATTGCTCTAAGATCATTTCTATTTTAGACATTACTTTGTACCTCCTCTTTGAGCAGCATATGCATCCATAACCTCGGTGAGGCCCTGTACACGCGTTTCATACTGAGCATCTGAGAAATTTCTTGGATCAGCTTGATCACCATCAAATCCAACAACAGGAACCCCAAGATCATTTCGAAAACGTCTTTCCATTTCAGGCATATAACCACTCCACGGTTTGCAACTTCTGTTATAGTGCACTAAAATACCATCAACTTGGTTTTCCTTACAGATGTCTTCTCGCCAGTTGACACCAGTCTCCAAACAAACTGAATTAGGAGCTTTACAATAGGCTTTCATAAGTTCATCCAAATTGTTGTATATAAATCCAAATGCCGGTGCATAAACAACTGCTGTTGTATTAATGCCCTTTTCTTTCAATGGTTTAAAAAGTGCTTGTAATTCTGGCCAACATGGAATACCTTCAAACATAATACGATGTTTTTCTTCATACTTCCATGTGGATTTTCCGTCTTTAACGTTTTGCTCAAATTCATCTGCCAATTGTTCAAAGGCCTCTGCAGCCTCTACTTTACATCTTGCAGTTACCACAACAGCCATATGATTGAAGAGGTCAAATCCTGCAAAAGGTGATGGCTTTATTTGACAATAAGAGCAGACTTTAAGCCATGCTTTAGCGGTTCTATTAGAGTTTGCACAAACCTGTTCAAAAACTTTCTGATCAAATTGTCGGCCACTGATAGTTTCCAGTTGCTTAATCGCATCATCAAATTGACCACGAATATACGCAACATAATCATCGCCAACTTCTGTTGTATTCGTATAAGGTACGTCAATCATAATAAGTGGGATATTATGCATTCTTGCTATATTTTCGTACCATTTTGTCATGCAGTTGCAAATATTGTTGCAACAAAGGACAAAATCAGGTTGAGGCATTGGTTTTTCATCCGCTTCATATCCTGCTGCATAAGCAAGGTTGATACGTGCATAACCACAGATATCATTATCATATCCCATTGCTTCCGCATGCTCACACATACGTTGACCACCATGTTTTGCAGAAATTGCAGCTGCTTGATTTTCAGGATAGCAAACTGCTAATCCCAATGTTTCTGCTATTTCCGCTGGGAATTTTGATGATGACCATCCAACGGGCTCACCTCTTTTTTTTGCATCCCATGCATTTTGATAAACTGTATCTACTACATTTCTAAGCCTTACTTTGGCTTGAATTTTATTGTTTTCTGACATTTAGTAAGCCTCCTTCTGAAACTCCTGCCTATAAATACCTCATAATAATTCTATTCGATGCGTTATTGCACACTCAATTTATATATTTCGTCCTTTTTTATGCCCTTGTTATATCTATCATACGCATAAAGTGCCGCACCAATTGCACCAGCATATTGTGTTAATTCCGAAACGTGAATTTTCTTTCCAATTTCGTCTTCCAGTGCTTTGACGACACCCTTATTTCGAGCAACGCCACCTGTCATGATCACATCATCTTCTATGCCAACTCGCTTTGCCAATCCCGCAACACGCCCCGCCACCGAACGATGAATTCCATTGATAATATCACAAATATTTTCATTTTTAGCCAGCTGTGAAATAACTTCTGACTCAGCAAATACAGTACATGTAGAACTAATATTCACTGTTTTTTCTGACTGCTCAGATAAATCTCCAAGATCGTTAATATCTACTTCTATTATTCGAGACATTACGTCTAAAAAGCGTCCCGTACCTGCTGCACATTTATCATTCATGGCAAAGTTTGTCAACATACCCTTTTCGTTGATTTTAAGAACTTTAGCATCTTGTCCACCAATGTCAATAACAGTTTTAACGCTTGGAAATAGAAAATATGCCGCTTTTGCATGACAAGATAACTCACTGAGCTCTCCATCAATATCCTTGAGTGAATTACGCCCATAGCCCGTTCCTAAAATATAGTTCATATCTTCTAGACTTAAATAACACGTACTCAATACCGCTTCAATTGCTCGTTTCGGCCCACTTGTCCCTGCACCTACATCTATTAAAGACTTACTGATGATTTCTTTTCCATCCTTCATAATAACGCACTTTGAAGCCGTTGAACCGACATCGATTCCTAGTGTATATATTTTTTCCATGGCCAACTCCCACAAATCAATTGTATTTTTAGGTTAGCTGTCTGAACAGACCAGCTAGCCTAATATTTATTTCAGAATTACATTATACGCTTTTGTCGAAGCTTAGTTGAATAGAGTCCCAAATTATTTAAAGAAATTTAGGAAAGCTGTGATAATTGCAGCATTCGTAAAGTTGCTAAAGAGCCCTCCGACCAAAGGAACTACAAAGAATGCAATTCTTGAATAGTGATACTTGTCACAAACTGTTTTCATCGTTGTCATGGAAACTGGAACAGCACCCATACCAAAACCAACGTGACCAACAGCCATAACTGCTGCATCATAATCTTTACCCATGCATCTAAATGTAATTTGTGTTGCAAAGAGATAAACAAGGATACATTGTGCCAATAACATGATGATCAGTGGTCCTGCAAGTTCTGCAAGCTGCCATAACTTCATCGTCATAATCGCCATTGTTACGAAAAAGCCAAGTGCTGCATCTCCCATAACATCAATCTCATCATAGAGCACTTCATCCTTAGGTTTCAAAATCGCATCGTATACGTTTCTAACAATAACGCCAGCCGCCATACACATAACGTGAATAGGTAATACAACATTAGGTATAACAACTTTACACAGGTCAAATATAAAAGATCCTAATCCTACAGAGATGCAAACAATAAATACCGCCGTCATTGTTCTCTCTTTATCAATAAATGGTTTATGAGCATTTTGATTATTTGATGCATCTTCACCTGAAATATAATTTTTATCAAGACCCTTTTTAATAATTAATCTGTTTCCAATTGGACCACCAATAATACAACCCGCTACGAGACCAAAAGTTGCAGCTGCAACAGCAACACTTACAGCACCTGTTGCACCGAAGCTTTCTGCTATTGGTGCAAATGCAGCAGCATTACCATGACCACCCGTCATTGGTGTAGAACCTGTCATTAATGCAATCAGTGGTGTTACATTCATTAATCCGCCGACGCCAACAGCAACAGCATTTTGTAAAAAGGCAAGAATAGCTGCAAGTATGATGAAAATTCCAACTTTAATGCCACCTTTTTTAAGAAGCCTCATTGATGCCGCACAACCACTCGCTGCAAAAAAAACATTCATAAAAAAAGTTTGTAGCGTTTTATCAAATGTGAATGTAGCAATATTTGTAGTATGCAATATTAGTGTCAAAATTGAAAACAATAAACCACCAATAACGGCTGATGGAATACAATATTTAATGAATACAGGAAATATTTGTCGAATTTTTTTACCTACAAGTAAAAGAACGACTGCAAGTAAAAGCGTTTTTAAAATATCCATTTGAATAGTCATGTTTATTTCCTCCCCATACGTATCCTAAAATTTTGTTTTTATAGCTGCTAAATCTGGACATTTTGTTATTTATTTAACAATTATTTTCGTACTTTACGGTCTTTTCTCTGTCTAACTCTAGGCCTTATTATAAATTTCAAAATCTCTTATCGTTCTTGATAACAACATTTAATGAAATCCACATATAGAGCTTGGACTTTGATAAACTGCATTTGCAAATGCCACAAAATAATTTCTTAAAGCTTTTAACGCTAAAAATTTCATCAATAAAACACTGTTCTGTGCAATATTTTGGCGTTGATTTTTCTTTGTACTCATCGATGAGTTTATTCATTTTTCCGTTAGTTGGTGATAAATCATTCCCTTTTTTTAGATGCTAAATCCGGACATTTTTTTATTTGTTTAACATTGATTTTTCTACTTTAAGGCCTTCCCTCTGTGTAACTCTAGGCCTTATTATAAGTTTCAAAGTCTCTTATCGCTCTTGGTAACAACATTTGATGAAATGCACATATAGAACTTGGATTTTGATAAACTGCATTTGCAAATGCCACAAAATAATTTCTTAAAGCTTTTAACTCTACAATTTCATCCACAAAACCATGTTCTGCACAATATTTTGGTGTTGATTTTTCTTTGTACTCATCGATGAGTTTATTCATTTTCTCGATCGTTGGTGATAAATCATTCCCTGTTTGTTTATCTTTGGCAAGCCTTCTTGAATACATAGCTGAAGCTGCTGTTTCCCCATTCATGACGTAAATTTCTGTTGCTGCTGTACCAAGTGAAAAAGCATTCGTATTGTTTCCTTGTGGCCCCCCCAATACATAATGTGCTGCAGCGGTCCCTTTTCTTAAAGTAACTTCAATTTGTGGTACTTTTGATTGTTCTATAGAATAGACGAGAGATTGTCCAAGTCCAAGCAATTCTGCATTCTCAGCTGCATTTCCCACATCAATGCCTGTTGTATCCTGAATCCAAATAATAGGGAGTCTGTCTCGTCCGCAAAGCGTAACAAATTCGTTCATTTTAATGAGACCTTGACGATAGAGTTTTCCACCTATACCAATCCCATTTTCTACATATTCAGGATAATTCATAATAAGTCCCTGAGTATTTGCTATCACGCCCACTAACAGTCCATCAATTTTAGCGATACCAGTTACGACTTCGGGGCCGTATCCTTTTTTATATTCCGAGAACTCGCTGTCATCAAAGATCATACCGATGATACTGTAAATATCATATGCTCTCTTTTGATTAATCGGTAAAGCCGTATATAAGTCTTCTGATGCAAAAGCAGGAATACTTGGATCTGCTACTCTAAAGAAATCTAGATTGTACGCAGGAATTGAATCCATATATTTTTTGATGCCCGCTATAACGCCTTTTTCTTCTGCGTACACTTCTCGAAAGAAACCAGTTTCATTAAAATGTATCGATACAGATCCTGGTGGTTCTTGTTTTCCTGCTTTTGACACTGTATCAGCAATTTGATTTGCCCCTTCGTCATCGATAAATCCTTTAGGATTCATGCCACCTAGTATGCCTGCTCCACCAACTGCCATGTTCGCTTGTTGATGTGCGATCAGAATTGTTGGGCTAATACTATGGTATCCGCCACCAGCTGGATTTGTCCCATAAATACCTACAATCACTGGAATACCTAACTTTTGTAATTCAGCATTTCTAAAAAATGGTGTTCCACCGCCGCGTCTATTTGGATATACCTTTTCCTGTTCATCGAATTTAACGCCACTACAATTGAGAACATAAATTAATGGAATTTTGAGGCATTTTGCTGTATCTGATGCTCTAATAAGGTTTTCAGATTGACCTGGAACCCAGGCCCCTGCCAGTTTCTTGTTGTCAGATGCAACAACGACTGCCCATTTTCCATTGATACGTCCTAATCCTTTGAGAATGCCTGTTGAACCATTACTATTTCCTTCTGGATTGAACAGTGTATTTAGCGGACACCATGTCCCCTTATCAACCAATTCATGTATGCGCTGTAGTGCCGTCATTTGTCCGGATTTGTTTAAAGACTCATCTGAGCGGCCTTCTGACTGAATTTGATCTTTAACTTTTTGAATCTCTTTTTCAATGATCTTGATGCTCTCCACATTTTCAATATCTGCAGTTTTAATAGTTTTCCCTACTTTTGGCATATTCTGAAAATATCTTGGCATTGAGTAATCTCCCATGTTATATCCTCCTTTTTTATTTTTTTGCTTTTATGTGAATTATATGGAGACTTTAATAAAAGCTTGACCGGGATCAATTTCTTCTCGAATCAGTTTAATCACTTCTGGATCTGGTGCTTCAAGTTCTACCGCTCTTGAAACATCAATATCAAAGCCAGTATTATCGATTATTTCTTCGATAGAAGATGATGGATAATAACCAGCTAAATACATGCGTTTTGTAACTTCATCAAATTTAAGAACGCCTCTATCTGTAACGACCATTATTGGTCCTCTGTTTTCTGGTAAGCCTTTTTTTCTTCTGCCATCAGGACCATCTACCCATCCTGGGCTAGTAATATAGTCGATCTTCTCTATAAAACGTCTCTTCTGATGTTGCATCATAATAATGGTGTTGGTGTAAGTTGAAATGCCATTAGCACCACCACTTCCCGTAAAACGCGTTTTAGGGTTATTGTAATCACCAATACAAGTTGAATTAACATTTCCGTATGGATCTATCTGAGCCCCACCAATAAAAGCAATGAGTCTATCATTGCCATGAAGCCATTCATTGGTTTCAAACCCTATAAAGCGAACATTTGGCCATTGTGCACCACAATGCGCCATCAAACGGTTATCTCCAACGCTTCTAGGCACCTCAATTGGGCAACAATCCATGAGTCCACTTTCTACAATTAACACACATTCTGGTGCATAAACGCGTTTTGCAAGCGCTGCACCAATTAGAGGCAAACCTGTTCCAACCGTAACAATTTGATCATTTTTGATTTGTCTGGCAATGGTAACAGCCTGCATTTCTTGAATTGTATAATTTGTATAATCAGCCATTATTTTTTCACCTCACTATTTCTACTTTTCGAATATCCCAAGCCTGGAACTACCCTCAAGTTAATCAAGCGCATTGCGCTGAGCTTATTACAATAGTTTTCATGTGTTTCAGCGTCATAAATCCATTCTTGAACAAATGCATTAAAATCTTCTTGAGTCTTGCTAGCAACATCGTATAACTTAAGAAAAGGATTATCGTAGTCATAATAGTTGTAACATTGTGACGGGTGGGCACCAAAAGGCGCATGTACTACTGCATCTACACACATTGATGGAATAGAATTTTTTGTTGGATCTAAACGCATTTCTTCATTGCTGACAAGTTCCTCGCACGTTACAATAACGCGTTTTGCCGCAATGGCAATATCAACATCGTGAAATTCGTTGCCTTCAATGGAAACCGTACCATCTGGTGATGCTTTTTGTGCATGGATTAATGCCAAATCCAATTGGGGAACAGGCACTGCGACAACTTTTTCTCCTTGTTTGAATGGATTTTCTACATAAACATATTTATCATCTGGCAATTTATCTATGGTTTTACGAATTTCTTTGCTAATGCCCCACTTATCGACAAGGTCACTCCCCATCATCAGCCTAACTGGCAAATATGGAAGTCCTAAAGCTGCTGCGTGTAGCATTAGCATTGAAACATCCTGTGAATAATCTTCAAAGAGCAATGTTCCATTTTCAATAGAAGATCTAAAACGTCTTGATACATTGGTGACACCTGAATTTGCTGTGTAGCAATTGATGTACGCTTTAACACGCCCTGCACCGATAAGCATATCCCAATCTCCACCTCCAGGTCCTGGTTGTCCAATAAAGTCTTTTTGACCTTGCCTTAATATTTCGGCAACGAGTGCATAGGGTTTTCTATTTGTAGTAAACCCTCCTATTGCAAGCTGATCTCCAGATTTTACGAATTTTTCTACTGCTTCAGATAATGTACAAACTTTGTTATTCACGATATTCCTCCTAACTCAATTTCTTTGATATAAAATACTTTAATGGTTATACTCAACCAAATATCACTAAAAAGAAACCTGCTGCTATAGCTGATCCTATGACACCAGCTACATTTGGACCCATGGCATGCATCAATAAAAAATTCGTTGGGTTCGCTTTAACACCTTCTGCTTGAGCTACTCTGGCCGCCATTGGAACTGCTGATACACCTGCTGCACCAATTAATGGATTAATTTTACCGCCCGTAATAAGACATAGTATCTTACCAAGTAATACACCTCCCATTGTTGAAAAACAGAAGGCCAATAGCCCCATCGCAATAATGGTAATGGTCTGAAGGCTTAAAAAGATTTCCCCATTAGCTGTTGCTCCAACAGTTAATCCTATAAAAATAGTAATTACGTTGCAAAGACCATTTTGTGCCGTATCTGATAATCTACCTGTTACACCTGATTCTTTAAGTAAATTTCCAAACATCAACATCCCTATAAGCGGTGCAACAGATGGTAGCATTAAGGCTGTTATCAATGCTGTAAATACAGGAAAAGCTATTTTTTCAATCTTAGTGACGCTTCTAAGCTGATTCATTTTGATACTACGCTCTTTTTTTGTCGTTAAAAGACGCATAATAGGTGGTTGTATCATAGGTATTAGTGCCATATAAGAATACGCCGCCACCGCTATAGGCGCTACCAGTTCGGGAGCAAGGTTATTGGCCATATAAATCGCTGTTGGACCATCTGCTCCACCAATAATACCGATGGCAGCTGCCTGCTTAACCGTAAAAAGACTCGTTATATTGGCCAATGTAAATGCTGCGAAAATACCAAACTGTGCTGCAGCTCCAACTACCAAGCTAATCGGATTGGCAATAAGAGGTGCAAAATCCGTCATAGCACCAACTGCTAAAAACATCAAACATGGAAAAACACTGCTTTTGACACCACTGTAGATAATACGCAATATCCCCGAAGCATACCACGCTTCTGCTTCTTGCATAAGGTCGGCTCCTGGCAGATTCGCTAAGAAAATACCAAACGCAATTGGTAATAACAAAAGAGGTTCAAATTTTTTCCAAATCGCCAGATAGATCAGTACAAAGGAGATGGAAATCATTATTCCGCTTTGCCAAGTCATCGCTGCAAAACCCGATCTTGCCACCATTTCCTCTAATACAGTTATAAAATTCATTGCTTCCTCCTTATTTCAGGATTGCAAGGGTTACATGCGATTCGACGACATCGCCCTTCTTCACCATAATTGAAACTACATCACCATCAATAGGTGAGACAATTTCATTTTCCATCTTCATTGCTTCCAGAATGAACAATACTTGACCAGCTTTAACGGATTGACCCTTGGATACTTTCACATCTAACACATTGCCTGGCATTGGGCTAAGCACTGTGTTTTCAGATTGGTTCGATGCTTTTGGCCTAGACACGTTGTTCTTCGATGTTGCACTAGAGACTTTAGGTTGTGATGCCACAACAGGTTCTGATCTAATAGGCTCTGGTTCATTTTGAGGGGTTATAGCCGCCTCTCTCGTTAGCGGTTGATAATCAGGGACTTTCTCCAACTCAATTTCATATTTTTTCCCATTAAGTGTTGCTATATATTTCATGCTTTAACCTTCCTCTCGACAAATTTACATATCTCACACTTTTATATACCTTTTTCAGTTCACGATTTAATTTCCTTTATTTCAACCACGCGATATTGCTGAAGTGACGTATTCACCTCTTCAATAACAGCTGCAATTAAAACAGCATAAATTTCCTCACTTAAATCAGAATCATCTTCAATTACCATAATGGGTGGTGGCTGACTATTTTTCTGTCCGCCGCCAAACACTACTATTCCCTTTGAAAAAATGATAATGACCAAAGCGAGTAATATCAACGCAGACATTACAATAGAAATGCCTAGAGCTGATACCATTAGCGATTCTCTTATGGTCATTGTACTTGATTCCCACATACTCTAATTCACCTCCCTCTTTACCTCACAAACTCAAAACCATTAATCACATTTTGAACATTCCGCATTACGGAATGCATTCCATTTTAGAGGCTTAATTTTACCAGACAAACAGCACTGCCATTTTCTGGTTAAAATCAATTTAATACTATTGTTAAATATTTGACTATTTCAATTCAAATCAATATTAGCACACGTTAAATAACCTGTCAATCGCATAATCTCGATTACGATTCCTATTATGTATTTACGCAATCAAGGCGCCTAGCTTAATATACCTGCTTTTAGTTATTTGTACATTCAAAAAAAATATTTTCATGAAACTTTACATTTCATAATACTTTTGCTTTTTCATCAAATTCGGTTATGAGGTTTCATTGTTTTATTAGAACTTTATGTACTTCCAAATTACAAAAATGAGTTGATTGTGTTCAATAATTTTTTGTGATATAATCCAAAATGGATAAATTACATATCACACACTCAAGTACACTTTACCAGTTCATGTTATTTAATCAACATCTATTAGCGAATGAGAGGTTATTATCATGAATGTTAAGACGTTATTTTTTAGCCCTACAAATACGACCGAAAAAACGGTTACAAGAATCGCATCTCAAATAAATGATTTGCTAAACGGCTCTCGCCATTGTGAATCTTACAATTTTACGTGCCCCTGTTTCAGGAGTACCATGCCTCATTATACGTCAAAAGACATTGTCATTGTTGGTGTTCCCGTGTATGCGGGTCGTGTACCCAATATTCTTCTTGATGCTTTGTCTCGCGTTGAAGGCAATAATGCCTTAGCTATTGCAGTCGTTTCGTATGGCAACCGAAATTATGACGATGCTCTAATTGAACTCAAGGATATTTTGTGTACCCAGAAATTTAAAGTGATCGCAGCAGCCGCATATATTGGTGAGCATTCCTTTTCAAAAACGCTTGCTAAGGACAGACCCGATGTTATTGACTTTCAAGATGCCGATGATTTTGCAGTTCGCATTGTAAAAAGAATCCAAAATCATACGTATTCAGATCCTGTCATCGTCTCTGGAAATACACCTTATAGGCCATATTACCGACCTAAAGATCCAGCAGGTAATCCTGTGGATATCCGCAAGGTAACGCCTAAAACCAATGAACTCTGTATTGATTGTAAAAAATGCGTTAATATTTGCCCTATGGGTTCTATTCCATATGATGCACCAAAGACGCTCACAAATATTTGCATTAAATGCGGTGCCTGTATTAAAAGTTGCCCTGTAAATGCTAAGTATTATGATGATGAGAATTACCTTCGACATAAGACTGAGCTTGAAATTGAATTTTCAGAACGTAAAGTGCCAGAACATTTCTTTTAGCCCAAATAAAAGACGCAGGCTCCACCATAGTTAGGTAGAGACCTGCGTTTTTATCATTTTCTTAATTTATCCACGACACTCTTGTTAGGAAGTAGAATTTCAAAAGTTGTGCCCTGTCCTGGGGTACTTATCACAGAAATCTTCCCTTTATAAAGTAAAACAATGTGTTTCACTATGGAGAGCCCAAGACCTGTTCCCCCTTGTGATCGGCTCCTACCTTTATCTACTCTATAGAATCTTTCAAATAGTCTTTCTTTATGCACTTCTGAAAATCCAATGCCCGTATCCTTAACTAAAATTTGAATCCAAGGATTCTTTTCGCTAATGACAACTTCAACTTGACCTTTTTCAGTGTATTTTATGGCATTATCGATGAGATTAATAAACATTTGTTTAATGCGATCTCTATTAGCAGATATTACATAATCCTCTTCAACTCTAAATTTTAAAGTAAGATTCTTTTCATCTGCTTTCGATGCAAGCATTTCAATGACTTCTTCTAAAACGGCTTTGAGATTAGCTTCTGAATTTTCACTGTCTCGATCCATACTTTCAATTTCAGAAAGCAACAAGATATCCGTAATCAATCGATGTAATCTATCAGATTCTATCTCTATGATATCTAAAAAACGCATGGCTGTATTTTGATCATTGATTGCACCCTGTTTTAAAGTGTCAACGAATCCTTTAATTGAGGTCAATGGCGTTTTAAGTTCATGGGAAACATTGGATACAAAATCGCTTCTCATCTGTTCAAGCTTCCTAATTTGCGTAACATCTTGTATAACAACAATACTCCCTATCGTTTCGTTGTTTGCTGTCCTTATCGGATTGATGTAAATTCTAAGAATCTTATCAAGATGCACATATGGCAGTTCTTTAATTTGAGAAATGCCTTGGTTCATTGAAATTTCAACCATCTCAGCGACTTCATCATTCCTTATAATTTTATACATTGATTCATTTTCAACGACATAGTCTTCTGGTAGATTTAAAATTTCAAAACTGATTTTATTAATCATCAAGATATTTCTGCTTTTATCAATGGCAATAATACCGTTGATCATACTGTTGAGTATGGATTCCAGTTCACTATTTCTACTGGTGATCTCACTGATGGATTTTTCGAGATTCTTACTCATCAGGTTAAAAGACTCCGTCAAAAGACCGATTTGATCTTTAGATTGATTGTAAATTTTCTTGCCATATTCACCATTTGCAATTAAATTTGCAGCTTCAGTTAACTGATAAAGAGGCCCTGTTATCCTCCTCGTGACTATAAAAGAAATAAAAACAGCCATTAAGGCAGTAAAAATAATCGCTACAATTGAATAACTTCTAACTGCTTTGGTAATGGAATCGATATCAATAAGTGGCTTAGAGATTCGAATGAAGTATTTCTCATCTCCAATTGTGATCTTTTGTGCCACGTATAAGTAATCTGTTTTTAGCGTATTACTAAATCTCTTGGTAGTGGCGGGCTCACCCGTCTCATTTGTCTCAATAATTTCTTCTCTATTTAAATGATTATTCATCACCTTTGGATCCTCATCAGAATCCGCTAAAACAACGCCTTCTTCATTTATGATGGTTACCCTTGCATTAACACTTTCTTTAATTTCTTCGCAAAAGCTTTGAAAGTCAAATGCACCATGATAAGATACTTTTAATAAATTTTCTGCCATTTTAACTTCATTTGTTAAGTTGGTTTCATGTTGAATAAGCATTGCATTTATCAAAGAATTATTCGTAATCATCACAAATGAAAATGTCAAGATCGCAATGACAATGATAAAAGTTCCCAAAATCTTTTTTCTCATTTAAAGCTCCTTATAATCATGAGGTTCACTATAACTTAACATCATCAAGGTTTAAATTTGTAGCCGATCCCTCTTACGGTTATAATCAGTTCAGGATTCTTATCATCTTCTTCAACTTTTTTTCGAAGTTGTCTGATATGAACATCCACAGTTCTTGTTTCGCCCACATAATCATAGCCCCATATGGATTCAAGAAGTTCCTCTCTGGTATACACCCTTCCAGGTGACTTCATCAATTTCTCTAAAAGTTCAAATTCCTTAAGTGTCAAAATAAGTTCAACACTGTCTTTAAAAATCTGATGTGTTTCTGTATTGATTGAAAGCCCTTCTTTATTAATCAATACATTTGAACTCGTAGGTTGCTCCCTGAGTTCAGCCCTTCTGAGCACGGCTTTAACTCTCGAGATAAGTTCTCTCGTTCTGAAAGGCTTACCAATATAATCATCAGCACCCATTTCGAGACCGATAACCGCATCAATTTCTTCGTTTTTTGCAGTCAGCATAATCACAGGTAATCTAGCATGCTCTGATTGTCTTATTTTACGGAGGACTTCTATACCATCTATCCCTGGTAACATCAAATCCAAAATAACACCATCTAGAGTTTGACTCTCTAAGATTTCCATTGCTTCTTCGCCCGATTCCGCTTGGACCACCTCATAGCCATTGCCTTCTAAATTGTACCTTAACAGTTCTAAAATATGAATTTCATCATCTACTATTAATATCTTATTCTTTTTCATCTAATCACCTCTATATAATATTGTCCACTCCTACATGAATCATTATACACCACCATTGTATAATAGAACTTAAAACAAACACAAGGAAATTTATAATTCTTTATCTTCTGCTCAACAAATTGTATAATATCCTTAGGGTTACGAATATTCAGGAGGACATATGATTTCACTTGGTTATAAAAAAAATATCACATTCTATAAAACACTCTTTGCCATTGCAATTCCAATTGTTTTGCAACAAATGATTTCTGCATCACTCAATCTGGTAGATAACGTTATGATTGGACAGTTAGGGGCAACTAATATCGCTTCTGTTGGCCTTGCCAATCAAGTCTTTTTTTTAATGACGTTAATCTTATTCGGTACGTATAGTGGCGTTAGCATTTATATCGCACAGTACTGGGGCAACCAAGAACTTAGTAAGATCAAACACGTGATGGTTATCGGAATCACGTTTGGCACATTAGTTTCAAGTGTTTTTTTTGGGCTGTCCTTCTTTAACTCAAAGGGGATACTGGACTTGTTTTCAAACGATCCTCAAGTTATCGCTCTGGGTTCAAAATACCTCAGAATAGTGAGCATTAGCTATATATTAACTGCTCTGAGTTTTGCATATGGATTTTCCTCAAGAAGTATCGGTCGGGCAAAATTACCCATGTATGCAAGTGCGATTTCATTGATACTGAATACAATTTTAAACTATGCTCTCATCTTTGGCCATTTTGGATTCAAGGCATACGGCATTGAAGGGGCTGCTATGGCAACCTTAATTGCCAGAATTGTAGAACTCACTATCATTTTGTTCAGTATCTACTCGAGTTCACCTGTCCTAGCTGTAAAGGTAAAAGACTTTTTCGATGTTAAATGGGCCACTGTGAAACAAGTTTTTAAAACAGCTTTTCCTGTGATTCTAAACGAAACCTTTTGGGCTCTTGGCATGACCACTTATGCCTTTGTTTATGCCCATATTAGCACGGATGCCATGGCTTCTGTACAGATTTCAAACATCATCAACAGTCTCTTTATGGTGGCTAGTTTCGGGCTTGGAAATGCTTCTTCTGTCATGCTAGGGAATCTCCTAGGCGCAAATAAGATCGATGATGCCATTGAATACAACACACGCTTTTTAACTTTATCCGCCATGTTTGGCATCTTAATCGGAATTTTAATCATACTCCTTGCCCCTTTAATGATTCACACGTTCTTTAAATTAACACCGGAAGTGAGTCGAATCACAATTAACACTATGCGGGTTATGGCACTCTTTATGCCGTTTAAATTCTACAGTACCATCATTATAATTGGCACTTTCAGAAGTGGTGGTGACACGCTGTTCTCCATGATCTTAGAAGTTAGTTGTGTCTGGTGCATAGGCGTCCCACTGGCGTTTTTAGGTGGCTTTGTTCTAAAGTATCCCGTTTACCTTGTGGTTGCCATGGTTTCACTTGAAGAAGTGACTAAAGTGATCCTCGGAACACCACGTGTGATCTCGAAAAAATGGGCTAAGAGAATTGTGATGTAAGCCCAATCCTTTAAAATTAATCTTTAAATTTTTTTGAAATTAGAATATAAAAAAAGCTATTCACCATAAAATATACCCTATAAACTTGACGTTTAAAATGAAGTCAAGTCTATAGGGGTATTTTTTTGCATCGTGAATAGATTTAATTTAATATCCAGTCGTTTTTAGGGTCTATAATTCAATACATTGTCATAAATACACGTCTGATATTTATTCAAAACCTCTATAACACATATTCAGGATGATCATGTTCTGAATGATCGTGTTCAGAATGGTCATGGTGTGAATGATCAGGTCCCTTACCCATGAAATTCATCATCTTTTCAATTGCAACATCTGAAAGAAACACAATCTCACTTTTTTGGCCTTTTGAGTCTTCGCCACTTAAGATAATACCGTTATCATTTTCTCTATAAAATAGTGGCACTTCTCTCTTATAGACTTTGCCAGTCTTAACGTCTGTGACTTCGAGTGTCACAACCTCTGCTTCTATTTTTTCTGGTAAAATTTCTTGTTCAATTTGCTTTTCCATTAGGCTTCCTCCTCTTCTTTTGATGGTGTCTGATCTAATATCATCCTTGCACCCATACCACATTTTGGACAACAACGCCCTTCATTTGAATCCTCACATGAGACACAGTACTCAGTAAAACACCTAACACATTTGTAAAGGACTTGATTGAGAATTTCATTACCACATCTTTGACACATACTCGTATTGTTCGCCATCTCTATACCTCCATCATTTCATTCTGTAATTTCCTCTAACAGCATATTCATCGTTTTCAATCTCAGATCATTGATTTTTCCTTGTATGATGTTAATGCCACCGTAATTTTGATTAATTTTAAACATATTTTTCATCTGAATATTTAAGAGATTGCACAGAATCATTCTGTTAACGCCAGCATGACCAACAATGACAACCGATTTATTATCCTGTCTTATGATCTTCTCAAAAATCGGTAAAACCCTTTTACTCAAATCTATAAAACTCTCTCCACCTGGTGGTCTAAAATAACCAATATCTTGTCCTCTTGCTTTGAATTCATCTGGATAACATCTTGCAATTTCAGTAAATGTCTCTCCTTCCCATCGGCCTAAATTAATCTCTTTGAATGCTGAGATCACCTGCACGTGAATATTATTTTGAATGCCAATTTCTTTAGCAGTATCATAGGATCTCATTAAATCACTGCAATAAATGGTCTCAATGTCTTTATCTATAAAAAACTGACCGAGTGCCTTCGCATGAATAACCCCATCTTCACTTAGAGGTAAATCAGTTTGTCCAATAAAACGACGTTGTCGATCTGTAAGTGCAGGCCTACAGTGCCTAAGTAAATATAGGGTCTTCTTTGACATACCTTCACTCCTCTATCTTTCTTTTAGCTGGGTGAGGACAATAATCTGTGTCTACAATTATTGAATTCACACCTATCTTCAGTTTGCTTTGTTTAAAAGCTAATTTAATCGTCTCAATGCCCATTAGGCGTTCTATAATCAATTGTGGCTCAACAGTGTCTCCTAAATAGTAAAGCTGTAAATCAAGCTTATCTTGCCTCTTATCTCTTTTAAATTGTATTTTGTAGTCCAATAGCGATTTTATATCCAGTAAGACATCATCTACTGCTCCTTTAGTAAGATAGTCACCTCCATGTAACTGAATGCGTCCTTCCAAACGCGTTTTAATCACATCTAACCTTTTTAAAACAGAGCCACATTTACAAGGCTCTGGGATTATACGAGATTGATCCCCTGTTCTATAGCGTATTAAAGGCATTCCTTCTCTTTTTAAAGTTGTTATTACAACTTCACCTGTCTCCCCCTCTGGCAAGCATGCACCAGAAACAGGATCAATTATTTCAATATAAAAATCTGATTCGTATAAATGATACCCCGCATGGCAGGTACATTCAATACCGCCACCAAATCCAGATTCAGTCATACCATAATATCTAAAGACTTCACAATGCCAATATTGTTCGATAACTTTTACAGCTGTTTCAGAAACAAAGTCTGTACTCAAGAGCATTTTTTTAACAGTTGTGATGTCCCTGTTCATGAATACACCGTATTTTACAAGTGCAAGGATTTGGAAAGGAATACCCACCACAACATCCGGTTCAATCTCTTCAATCACCTTAAAAGTCTCTTTCAAATCTTTAACCACGCCATGCAAAATTGGAATTTTGCCACCTAATTTAAGGGCATCACCTAAAAGTTTTCCGATGCTCCCCTCTCGTTCACAAGGTAACAAAATAAGCACTTTGTCCCCTATATTCGTAAACGTATTCATACCTATTTTAAAATAATCAATAGTCCTTTTTTGATCTTTTCCAGTAAAATAAAGCCTTTTTGGCGTCCCTGTTGTCCCAGAAGTCTCTAAAGTCACCACACGTTTGATGTCATCTTGAGAGCAACAGAGCATTTCAAGGCCTCTTGTTTTGAGATCTTCTGCGGTTGTAAAAGGCACAGATTCCCATGCGATTTGCCCTGTCTCCAGTGCTCTCTCAATATGCTCTTTATAAAAAAAACTTTTGGAAGTTGTGTACTCTAATAATCGGGATCGCCATTTCAATTGATTTTCCATAATGGCATCTGTAAATTCATGAAGATCTGAATCCACTTGTTCTGCCACCCAGGACTCTAAAACGAATTTCGTTGTACTGCCAGTCACTACTTAACCTCCAAACTTAATATACTCTGATCATCTATAAAGGCTTTTGCCATCCCTACTTGTGAGGTTGTAAGCACAAAATGGAATCAGGTCACCCTTCTGACTCACCACGTGGATGTGACAACTTTTAAGACGCTTTAAATCCAGTGTCCATGCATCTTGAAATGCCATTCCAGAAATCGCCAAAGTCATTTTAGCCTGCTCTAAAAAATCATCTAAACTTGTCAAATCTGGTATTAATGAATTGGGTTGCTCTGGCTGAACGACTTCAAGTGTATTTATCTTTGGTGCCGACCACTGCCTTGCTACATATTTCATTGCGCTTTCAGCAGGTGTTTCCACACTACAACAGCATGACTTAGATTTACCAAATTCAGAGATACTTTTAAAGTGACCCTCTTTTTGAAGTGCAAATTTGCCATTAAAAGAACAAAGCGGATGTTCGCTTGAAGGTGGTATGAAGGCAGAAGCTTTAATGCCGCCTTCTGTTTGTTTCTCAATCTGTCTTAAAAGTTCTGGAATAGTTATCCGCTCATCTGAAAAAGATTCTGGATATCTGCCAAAATGGCTTACTGGCTGAAAGTGGACCCCTCTAACGCTTGGCATATTATGCGATGCAAAGTCAATAATCGCACCAAGCTCTGAATCGTTAATCCCCTTCACCACAGTAGGCACTAAAACAATGCCAATACCTGCCTGTTTACAGTTTTCTATCGCCCTTATCTTCTTTTCTAAAAGTGGGCGGCCTCTCAGTGATTTATATATCGCATCATTTAGACCGTCAAATTGTAAGAACACACAATTAAGCCCCGCTTCAGCTAGTCTTATGCAATAATCAAACTCCTCTGCCAATCGAATACCATTTGTATTGAGCTGAAAAAAAGAAAATCCCATATTCTTGCCTAGAGTGATCATCTCTGGCAAATCATCTCTCATGGTAGGTTCTCCGCCAGAGAGTTGGATGTTGAAAGGACCTCCTTTTGAGAGTAACATTTCATACCACGCCTGAATTTGGTCTGTTGTAGGATCAACACTCTCTCCGTTTCCAGCCTCTGCAAAGCAAACTGGACATTTTAAATTGCAACGCTGTGTGACTTCAAGTAGTACACAGCAAGATTGTTGTTGATGTTCTGCACATATACCACACTCATAGGGACAGCCCTTACTTGCCACCGGCTGGGGTGCTTTCTCAAAAGAATTGCGCTCACCACACCAGTTTTCAATTTCAGGACTACCTTCCCAAATAAGTGTTGAAAAAGAGCCATGTTCAGAACATGATTTTACAAGATAACTTTTATCACCTTCACGGATAATTTCAGCATCCACTCGTTTTAAACAAACGGGACAAACACTTTCAGTTTTAGAATAGACTTTTACTGCATTCATTATTTATAGCCTCCATACTTTTTTCATGAAAAAAGTCATATAAATTATCTAATACTAATATACTTTCAATTTTATCTTTGATGCGTTTGGCATTGTAAAACCTTAGAAAAATCTTATCTTCAGCAACTTTAGGATACTTTTTTCTCGTATTTTCAAATCTTCTTTCTAACGAAATGTACTGATCTTCTTCAGTTAGCTTGTCTGATAAATAGAGTAATTCTTTTTCGGTAATTTTGAAATTTTCATGTGGCAATTCAATATCCATATGGCTCATTATAATTTCCTCAAGCGCATAAAAACCTTCATTAGAAATCATTTTGGCACCCAAAACGGCATGATTGGGTTGTCCTCTTCCAACATCATGTAAAAGCCCCGCAGTATTTAAAACCTGCTCAGAAAGAATCATCCCCTCTTTGTTGTTTATGCTTCTTGCAATTTTACACGCCAGCTCTGAAACAGCACGACAATGTCTTCTCACCCTTTCAGATACTTGAAACAGATCCAGTAGCGCTTGACACTCATCTAGATTTGGTCTCAACCGTGTTGACGCATAAGCGACCATATGCTCATAATCAGCATATGTATCCATATCCATCACGATGCCATTATCAGCACAGGGAAGATCTAGCCAGCTTTCCTTGAACTGTTCTAAGATTTGTCTTAGGTTCATATCCTCATGCGCTTCGAGAATTGTCTTAAAACAGGCTTTCTCAATAAAAGGCGGATGCCCCTTCTGACCTAAAAAGCTTGGAAAAATAATTTTCTCTGGATACATCACATGTGCTCTTAAAATTTTTTCTATCGTTTGACTTCTAATCATTGGGATATCTGCTGGTATCAATAAAATACCTGCTGTATCACTTTCTAAAGAGGCAATCCCAACCTTAACAGATGAAAACATCCCTTTTTCAGGTGCTCTATTCTCAATAATTTTTACATTTGTTTCAGATAAGACTTTTCTTATTTCTTGTGAATGATAACCCACAACTACCCTAACATCCTCTATACCAGCCTTTTGGAAAGCCTCAACTACCCATAAAATAGAAGGTTTATTTTCTATTTCAAGCTTTGGTTTTAAAGCACCCATCCTCGAAGATTGCCCTGCTGCAAGTATAAGTGCTGTAACCTTTTCTACTTTCATTTGTTATTTTGAGCTCTTACTTTTATAAGCTCTCCCACAATGCTAATGGCAATTTCTTCTGGTGATTCAGCAAGGATTTCCAACCCAATTGGGCAATGAACGGTTGAAAAATCTGCCATTTTATACCCCTTTTGCTCTGTGAGATCTTTATAAATTAAGTCTCGTTTATGACGACTTCCAATCATACCTATATATGCAGATGGTACATTGAGCACTTGGTCAAGTATGGTTTTATCATGCATATGTCCCCTTGTGACAATGACCATATAACTGTCTCTGTCATATGGCAATTTAGGCAAAGTGCCTTCTAGTGAAGGCAGTAAAATAAGGTTTGCATTTGGAAAGCGTTCAGCATTTACAAACTCAGGTCGATCATCTATGACAATTGAATTAAAACCCACTGTTTCAGCAACTTCTACCAATTTTTGAGAGACATGACCTGCACCAAAGACATATAGATGACCACCGCTCTGTATAGGTTCTATGATAATTCTTTTGCCTTTGGTACTTTCGGAGTGAAGCATTACCTTAGCAGGATTTGATATCATTTCCTTGTAAAATTGAGCTTCACCTTTTAGATCACCAGTGACATGTCCTTTCGCTTCTACCAAACATTGTTGTCTATTTCCATTCTGATTTATAATTGTACAAAGCCATGCTTTCTCTCTGCTATTAAGACATGACAGTATAGCATTTACAACTTCTAGATTACTTGGGTCATCCTCTGAAATATAGTCTAATAAAATTTCACCTGTTCCCCCACAGATCATGTCTGTCTCTGAAGCTTCTTTTCCTGTGAGTGAAAAACTTTGTATACGCGACCGCTTTTGTTTAAAAACTTCTTGAGCGGTTTCCATTGTCACAGCTTCTAGTTTGCCTCCCCCTATAGTACCAATGATACTCATGTTATTACACACAATCATATGTGCGCCAAATGATCTTGGGGCTGAACCTGTCTTATCTACAATCGTCGCAAAAACACAATCTTCATTTGCCACCAATATTTTTTTCAAGGATTGCCAAATAGACTTCATACAATAGCCTCCCTGATCTCAGATAATGAGTGATCGTACGATTCAAGAATTTCTTTAACCTTCTCATAGACTTGTTCTATGAGATCAGGGCACCGCTCCATACGATTCATCGGATTGTTCTCTAGTATTTGAACACAATTACTACCACCATAAAGTGCACCAATTTCTTCATCAAACCACTGAATCAGTTGATTCATCATAAGGTTTGAAAAGGGCATATCTGCTTCATCTTCAACACCTCGTCCTGTATAAAGTGATAACAAACATGCCCCACCAGTAAGTGCACCGCAATTTTTACCTGAGCCACCAACACCACCACATAAGCCACCCATCGCTCTAATCAAATCTATATTATCCGTTCCTTTTTCTTCAAGTCCCATCATCAACAAAATCTGACTACAGCAAAAACCACCTTGTGAAAGTTCTAAAATCCGCATCATATCACTACTCATCACTATCGCCTCCCTTTATTTTTCAGCAATTAAACTAAAATAACCGAGTTTTAAACCAGAAACCCCTGTAAGTGAACAAAATTCAGAGAGAAACCCCATCTCTTGATCTTCAGATTGATTCCAAATCATTTCTGCTATATAACTGTGCAAAAGGGTTGTTTTTTCCGACAATTTTAATATTTTAAAACCTTGACTTACAATCATCTTTTCAGTTTCTTCCCATATTTTGATTGAAGCTGAAGAAGACTGCTCCTTCACATAAACATCTGATATCACAAGCTTAGCACTTGATTTCATCACCCGATAAGTTTCTTTTAAGACTTGCTGTGGCTTCTGAAAAACGGATAAAGTACATTCCATTAAAACACAATCTAAAGTTCCATCTAAATAGGGCAATTTTTCAGCATTTGCCACTTTTATAGGCAAACCTGATACATTTAAGAGCCCTGTCTGAATTAGGCTCTGTGAGCAATCAATTCCCATGGCATCATAACCATATTTTCTTCGCAAGTGATGAACCACTGTCCCGATGCCACACCCTACATCTAATACCTTAGCGGATTCATCTAAATTGCACGCTGATATCATTTCATCTGTTAATGTCAATCCTCCAGGCCTCATTACCTTTGTACTCTTTTCAGAAAAAGGGTAGGTTTCATAACTGTTTTTCATTTGTCTTCCAACGTCTTTTCAACCTGTTCCATCTTGCCCAGTGCTAAATCCTCAGGGATGTAAACAAGACCACATTTTTCACATTTGCTAAGTTCCACAGGAAAGTTATTGCCTAAATATGACAATGTCAACTTCCCTAGTTTCATCTTTTCGCCACATATCGAACAAATTATTTCAGAACGATCTTCACTTGTATACGCTGACATAGAGAACCTCCTATATTTCGATTTCTAATCTATGACTATATGTGTTTAAGATATGATAACCCTCATCTGAAGGGGTAAATTCAACCCAATAAGTTACCGCTACAGGTCTATAATAAGCCACATAAGT
The DNA here is from genome assembly GCA_965140735.1 of uncultured Fusibacter sp. GTDB lineage: Bacteria > Bacillota > Clostridia > Peptostreptococcales > Acidaminobacteraceae > Fusibacter_A. Next base: position 2,122,565 of record OZ223306.1, read on the forward strand.
CTCTTTCGTGGCATTCCACATTTTTTGTCCTGTTTCTTCCACATGCGCCATGACTTTCAATAAATCTTCAACAAGAATATTGCGCTTTGCCATGACCGCTCTCACATCATCTGTTATGATCAAATTCACTTTGCTTTCAACCTCCTCTTGGGATTCACCCCATATGGTTTTAAGAAGTTGCCTTTTAAGTCTACTTCTATTCTCATGTCGATCTGAAAAATCAGGTCCTTTTTTCACTGGATAAGATGCTCCGTTTTGTCCAAAGAGTAGATCAAGCAAGTGGTAAGTTCTCTTATTCTGTCCAGCAAAGTTGTCTCTACACATGGCACAATAAACGACGTAGTCCTCTGATGATTCATTTACTCTGGCATCAATCACTGTTTTTGCCACTTCATGATTAGCAAACATCATGAGACCACCATAACCGCAACATGTGGTCTTATCTTTTGAGTATTTAAGCTCTACAATCTCATGACCTGCTTTTTTCAAGAGATTTCGCACACTTTCTTGAAGTTCTTTTTCAAGCCGTGTACTACAACTGTCGTGAACTGCAAGTCTTTTGGGTTCAATCACTTGATTCCCTATCGACATAAAGTCTTTTTGATCTAAAAGCGTGTAGAGCATTTCTACTTCTATCTCAGGTAAATGCTCTTTAAAGACTGAATAGCAACTTGGACAAGCTGTGATGATTTTAGGCTTTTCTTCTTCGAGCCATGTCTTTTTAATATGTGCCATACGCTCATTAAAAAGATCTTGTCGACCTGCCCAAAGTGCTGGTGCCCCACAACAATCCAGCATCAAGCCTGTACCACCCGGTAGATTTTCACAAAGCCAAGGGTATATTTTTTCAACATGTTCTGGTGCAGATCCAGATAATTGACACCCTGGGAAAAACAGAGTCGCTATTTTATCTTGATTAGGCGGTCTCTTCATCATTGCAAAATGATCACTCACGCTAAATGCCATGTCTCTAAGTGCAAAATCATGTGCTGAAGGCGGCATTTTATCGGTCTCAACCATTTGGACTCTGGCTTCTTTGCAAACCAGCCCCATGTCTGCACCGTTTGGACAAATCTGTGCACATTGTCCACATTGGCTACAGGTATTAATCATTTTATTTGCATGGTGTATGCCCATGACTATGGATAGATTATTATAAACTTCTCTAAAATAACGTTTTGGATAACCTTTATAATGCTTCATGTATTCACAAGCTTTTACACATTCAAGACATTCACATAATAAACAACGGTTCGCCTCAGCTTCAGCTTCTGTCTGAGTATATCCATGAACCGGATCGCTTGGATGAGTTGCACTGGTCGCAGTTTCATCTTCTATATTTGTGAAAAGTTTTGTCTCTATACTGCCTTCACCTACTCGATTCGCTGTTAATGAAACCTTTTGAAAATAACGATCGATGGAATTCGCTGCTCTTTTACCATCCGAGATTGAGCGTACAGGGCTATAGGTCTCACGATTATCACATAGAGAACCGCCTGCAAAAACACCTCCCTCTTGAATCTCATAGGTTAATGGATTAACAATCAAATCTGTAATATTTTCACCAACAACGGTCTCAAGTGCTGCAATTGGAATATCTAAATATATCGCTGTATAAGATTCGCCAAGGGATGCCCATGATAAAAATCCGTCCTGCCCAATGGCATGTTCTAATTGAAACTGTATACCAATCTTTTTTAAATTTTCAAATGCTTCGTTCCGTATTGAAGCAGGCAATACTTCTTCTTTATACTGATTTAACTGTCCACCAAGACTTTTGCTTTTTTCAAAGACTGCCACCTTATACCCTTTAAGTCTTAGAATCTTTGCAACTGTTAAACCGCTAATCCCCGCTCCAACCACAGCAATGCTCTGCTGTTTTTCAGGGGGTAAAAGTATTTTAGAAGGTCCAGAGGGCCTCCCATTTAGTACGATATATTTTTCAAGTTCTCCTATGAGAATCGATTCGTCAATTTCATTTCTCAAACATTTATGCATACAGGGTGCTTCGCATATATGGCTGAGGATGTTCGGAAAGGGGACTGATCTGCTGTATAATTTATAAGCACCTTTATAATCCTCTTTTTGGATTGCACGGACGATGCCTTTTACATCCACATGTATGGGACATTCAGCTGTACATCTGGGTGGATTTTCTTGTGTGCAAAGTCCTTCACGTTCTCTAAGTAAAATCTGGTCCATATCACACCTTCTTTTCTTTATAATGCTTTTAACTGAACTTCACTTATTTTTAGAGCATCTTTCTTACTTTAAATGATCTAACTGAGGATCTTTTAGCGTTTATGTTGACCCTTATATTAGCCTTTAGTTATTGAAAATTCAGGACGGCACTTTTTCAGATTACCGCCCTGAATTATTAAGAGGATATTTCTCACTGTGATGCTGCTCGCTAAGCTTTATTAATCACAGCAGCTGCATGATGCTTTATTGGCTTCAAGACCCGCTTTAATTTTGGCTGGTAAAGCAGGAATTGCATAAATTCTAACGCCACACGCATTATAGATCGCATTTAAGATCGCTGGATGTGGTGCTGTTAAAGGACCTTCACCAACACCAGATGCGCCATAAGGACCGCTTGCACGTGGTGTGATATTATAGATGATTTGCATATCATCTGGAACGTCTTGAACGTATGGGAGACCACATTTAGCAAGTGTGGTATGCTTCGTAAGATCTTCAAAATCTTCTGTTAGAGCAAGTCCAATCCCTTGAGCTAATCCACCATAGATTTGGCCATCACATGTGGCTTTATTTGAGATCGTTCCAATGTCTGCAACCGTTGTGAATTTAACCACAGTCGCCTTACCTGTTTCAAGATCAACTTCAACTTCAGGCATAAATAATTCATACATGTAGTTTGAGAATGGATCGCCTTTACCTGTATCTGGTGCACAGTCTGTACACATTGAAGCTGCCCATTTACCGTCATAACGTAATGGTATGTTTTCTGCAACCATTTCATCATAGGTTCTGTATTCACCATTTTCTTTAGTGCCTGATTTTCTCATGGCATTTAAAAGCATTTCGCTAGCAACACGAATGGCATTTCCAGTGACAACATTTTGTCTACTACCACCCGATGGACCACTATTCGGTGTGAATGCTGTGTCATTCATGACAAGTTTTAGTTGTTCTGGTCGATAACCTGCATGTCGAAGCGTTTCATGTGCATGTGTCAATGTGCCCAAATCAGCACCTTGACCATGATCTTGCCATGAGCTACCAACTGTAACGCCTTCAGGCGTCATTTCTACCCAAGCTTCTGAGCTATCTGGTCCGTCAAGGCCACAACCGTAAATACCTAGAGATAGACCAACGCCCCGTTTTTTACCTGGCACATCATATTCAGCACATCTCTGCTTAGCCTCTTGCCAAAGTGGTCTAAGCGTATCGAGCATTTCTTCAAAACAGAAAACTTCTGGAATCTGTTGAGTAGGTGTTGTTGCTCCTGGTCTATAAACATTTTTATATCTCAATTCAAGTGGATCCATCCCTAATTTTTCAGCGAGTTCATCCATTGCAATCTCAGAAGCTAAGAATGCTTGTGGTGAACCATAACCTCTAAATGCAGAACCCCAAGCATGGTTTGTACAAACAGTTCTTCCCATACCTCTAATGTTTGGAATATCATAGCCAGCACCTGTAAATTGTGCTTGACGAAGTGTTAATAAGTCACCAAATTCAGAATATGGACCATGATCGATTGTCCAATCTGTTTCCATTGCTAGTAATTTACCTTCCTTATCAGCTGCCAGTTTACAAGTCACAAAACCAGGCGATCTTTTACCGGTATAAGTGATGTTTTGGAACATATTAAAGTTAAGCGATACAGGTTTGCCAGTTGCCAAACAAGCGACGCCTAAAAGGGCTTCATTTGTTGGACTAAATTTATAGCCGAAAGTTGCACCTGTTGGATTTGCCACTAATCTCAATTTATCTGGCTCAATACCAATCCCTGGACAAATCATTGCATGATGAAGATGTAATGCAATTGATTTTGAATGAATTGTAAGTCTACCTTCTTCATCGAAGTATGCACTACCACAGTCTGGCTCAAGTGGTAAATGAGGTTGGCGGCTACAGTAAGTATCAACCTCAACGATTGCTGCTGCCTGATCGAAATAAGGTTTTGTCTCCTCACCTTTTACGATGCCTTGCTCAAAGTAAACATTAGGTGTACCTTCATGAATTTCTATGGCATCATCCGCCATGGCTGCTGGTGCACTCATATATGCTGGTAAAACTTCCAAATCAACCTTTACTGCTTTTGCAGCTGCTTGAGCATGTTCTTCTGTATCTGCACAAACGATTGCAATCGCATCCCCAAATTGGAATACTTTTTTATCACATAAGATTGGTCTATCCCAACCATCGCCTTTATTCGTTGGGAACGTGATCAAACCTGTAATTCTATTTTTACCTTTGACATCTTTATGTGTAATAACTTGGTAGACACCTTCCATCTTTTCAGCTTCAGAGGTATCAATGCCTAAGATATTGGCATGTGAAACTTCTGCCTGTACAAGTGCCAACCGCAATGTTCCTGGCGGCATTTGTAGAGCCACATCTGCTCCAAAATCCCAAGTCCCAGTAACCTTACTAAGTGCAGATGGTCTATGGTATGTTGTACCATAAATCTTGTTGCCAGTTGGGCTAAAGAGTAAGTCTTCTTTACGCATCTCACCTCTTAAAACTTTAGCTGCTGCCATAACAGCATCCACAAGTGGTTTATAGCCTGTACATCGACATGCATTTCTATTTTTTTGGAACCAAGTTCGAATTTCTTCTCGTGTTGGCTCTGGATTGCCTTCTAATAAAACTTTAGCTGATAAAATAAAACCTGGACTACAGAAACCACATTGTGCACAGCCATATGCCATCCAAGCCACTTGAAGTGGATGAAGGTTATCAGGCGTACCAATGCCCTCAATCGTAGTAATTTTTGCTTCATTAGGTACACGTTTCATTTTAACGATACAAGACCTCACAACTTTACCGTCCATAATAATGGAGCATGTGCCACACTGTCCTTGGTTACACCCTACTTTACAACCTGTAAGCAATAACTGCTCACGAAGTACTGAAGCCAATGTTACATCTGAATCAACAATCATGGTTCTTGGTAATCCGTTTACAATAAGAACTTTTTTCTCCATGTTACATCTCCTAAATGAATTTTTTTATAGTAAAAAACAACACAACCTCTACTACCCTCCTCCTATCGCCATTTTGTTTTATTAAAACCCTTTCCCAAATGAACAATTCGGGAATCTGCATGGCTCACATTTCGTACAGAGTCCCCCATGTCCGTAAGTTACAATGTCACGCTTTGTCACTTTTTCGCCTGCAAGAATTCTCGGTAGTACGAGATCAAAGATTGTACTCTTGGCATACATGACACAACCAGGAAGTCCCATCACTGGAATCCCTTTAATATCAGCAAGCATAAACATTGCTCCTGGTAGTACTGGTGCGCCATAAGTGATCACGGTGCCACCAGCCTTTCTAATCCCTGAAGGTGTCACATCATCAGGATCAACTGACATGCCACCAGTTGTAACGATCACTTCTGCACCTTCATCTATAAGCGTATGAATGGCTTTTGCGATCATATCAACATCATCATCAGAGATGATTTGCCTAATCACTTCACTGCCTAGGTTCTCAATTTTTGCTTTCACCACAGGTCCAAATTTATCCACAATTCTGCCTTTAAACACTTCACTCCCAGTGGTAACAATCCCAATCTTTTTTTTATGAATTGGGAGTACCTGTACTATGGGATAGTGGTCACTGGCAATCTTTTCGACTTCGACGATTTTATCTTTAGAGATAACCAGTGGCACAACTCTACAACCCGCAAGCGTTTGGCCTACCTCTACTACTTGATTAGAATGTATCGATGCCAATACCATTTCTTCAATTGAATTTATATCGATAAAGGGATCAAGGTTAATCTTTAAAAGCCCCCTCACAGTAGCTTTAAGCTCAACTTTGCCCTCTGAGGGTTCTGTGAGTTCAATACCACTACCTGTAATCGCACTTGAAATTCTCTTTGCCGCCTCATTTTCATGACAAGTATCTTCGTTGATCTCCCAGATATAGATGTTTTCTTTTCCTAATCTCAATAATTTAGGAATGTCTTCTGCTGAAATCACATGGCCTTTTTTAAATGCAGGTCCTTTTCTCTTTTCAGGGATAATCTCCGTAATATCATGGCACAACACCATGTTTATTGCTTGTTCCACTGGTACACACTTCATCAGCTACCTCCATTAAGAATGTCATCCAAATCTAACAACAACATTTGAGCCATCTTTTGATGCCTCAAACCGATTTTCACTGACGCTGTTTGAGGTTGAACACCCCTCATCACAGCTTTCGGCTCAAATCTTGTTGTCTTAAAAAAAGAGCGCAGGAAAGGAATCCAGCGCTCTGCTTGAGAGTGTTTTTATTCCTGTATTCCTTTTTTGCCGCAATAACTGCAAAGCGCAGTTAACGAAACAGATCTTTATTGTTCATGTCACTGTCACCTCTTTATATACGCAAGAGGGATGCCAAAATACAGAATATACTGAAAATTTCTTGTGGATCCAATTTAGAAAATTTACAAGCCATTCTAAAGCCTATCTAATCAAAGTTATCTTTTTTCTGTTTTGTTTTGACTTGCTCATGATTCAACACATAAAAATACAAAAAAGAGTGTTACCCCGTTGTGTAAGGTAACACTCTTTTACGCACTTAGGTAACACTCTTTACATTTTTATCTGAAACAACATCTTGTAAACAGATCTATAGTTTAAATCTTTCAACCAATACTTTTAACTCACTAGCAACCTGAGTCATTTGTTCACCTGATTGTGCAATTTCATGAATCATTGCAGATTGTTCTTCCATCGAAGCAGATGCTTCCTCAGTACCAGCGGCATTTTCTTCTGAAATTGCAGATAAATTTTGTATAAGATCGATCACTTTATTTTTATTATCTAGCATGTTTTTAGCTGACGTGTTAAGCTGATTTGTTACTTCTTTTATAACATCTATTGCCATAGATATTCCAGAAAATTTACTTTCTGTTTTTTGAACACTATCCACTTGTTCATGAACTATTTTTTTGGTATCTTCCATTAATTTTACAGCTTTATCCGAACTGTCTTTCAAGTCATCTACTACCAATTTAATTTCATTTGTAAAGTTAGTAGACTGTTCCGCTAATTTCCTGATTTCTTCTGCAACAACTGCAAATCCCTTACCCGCTTCACCTGCCCTTGCAGCTTCTATAGCCGCATTAAGCGCTAACAGATTAGTTTGATCAGCAATACTTTGTATCATCACACTTGCATTTTCTATCTTTGCTGTACTTTCATTATTATTGATTATAATTTCATACACATTATTGGTAGCTTTGTTGTTTTCCTCAGACTTAACAATTAATGCTCGTAAAATACTAAAACCCTCTTCTTTTTCTTTTTCAATTCCAACAGTTGCTGTATTTAACGCGCTTATGTTTTTAGAATCTTCATTCAAAAGACGGTCTAGTTCTTCAATATTAATAGCTACATTTTCTGTATCTTTCGCTTGATTGTTAGCACCTCTTGCAATTTCCTCAATTGCTCCAGCAACTTCTTGAGATGTGGTTGCTGCTTGAGAAGACACTTCCTTTAGTTCTTGTGATGAAGACGTAATATGAACGGCAGATGTGCTTATATTTGTAATTATATTTTTCAATTCATTTTTCATAAGATTGATGGAACGACTCAATTGACCAATTTCATCATAATCAGAATCTGATTCTTGTTCGTAACCTAGATCCCCATTTGTAAGCGTTGTAATTTGCTCGACCATTTTGCCCAATCTTTTTGAAATCTTATCTGAAAATTTCCACATCAGCAAAATACTTATTACTAATATGATCAGCATCATAATGAGCAATTGTATTCTTATTTTTACAATTGGCGCATCGAGTGCTTTTTCCGAAATAGTCGCTACAAAAATCCAACCTGTCAGATCTAAAATATTAGAGGCTCCAAACATCACGATCCCTTCTGGATTCGTGTACCGTAGCATTTGATTTCCACCTTGCATGCTTTTTTTGACGATTTCAATATCCGTTACATCTTTTTGTTCTAAAGCATACGATTCAATTGGATGACTTACGATAATGGCTTTTCCATTTCGATTAGTTGTAATCGCCGTGTAGCCCGTTTCCCCTAAATCAAACTCCTTTCGCATTTCATCAAGAATATCTAATTTAACCGCTTGACCTACGGCGCCTACGATTTTATCTCCTTTTTTGATCGGTGTTGCAATCATGATAATCGGTTTTCCTGATGATTTTGATAGAATAACGTCACTGATATAAGGTTTCCCTGTCTTTATAACTTCCACAAAGTAGTCTCTCTCACTAAGATCAACGCCTTTCATCTGCACTGGATTACAGGCTGTAACAATGCCTTTAGTATCTACAACAAAAATACCATCATATGCTGAAGCATCAGCACCCATAATAGCATCTACCGAAGCTTGGATAATGGTTGTATCTGCACTTGCAGCGTATATATTATTTGCTAAAGATTGACCAATTTTAAGTTGACTCACTAAAAAGGCTTCACTTTTGTTTGCAAATAACAAAGCTGTTTTTTGAACTTCTTCTTCAGCTAAAACTTTTAAATTTTTTTCAATAGAATTTAGGCTAACTAACCCAACAGTACCTGTCGATAAAAATAATCAACGTTAAAAACATAATTAATAATTTCTGGAAAAAATTCAATTTCATAAATTAGCCATCCTGATGTAATGTTGCTTCATCTATAAATCAAGCTTCATAGATGTTATTTTAGATTAAATACCCCTTACTTGCCTAAACAAAACTTTTTTCGAACTGGTACAAAAAAAGTGTCCCTTCAGCATGTGAGGTAACACTTTTTTTACTCATATGGGTAACATTTATTCACTTATAGATTTCATGAAGTTTCATCTTGTTATAAATTGTTTTACGTGAAAGCCCCATTTCGAGTGCTACACGACTGACATTACCCGCATGCCTGTTTAAGAGTTCCATAAGTCTGTTTTTTTCATTTTCCCTAGCGGTTTCTTTAGTGAGAATACGACACGCCATTAAGTTTTCGCCAACTACATTTTGATCTGTAGAAGACATCCCTTGAAAATTCTGAATGCGTTCTGGAAGATGTTGAGGAAATATGATACCATTTTCAGCCAAATTCACTGCACGTTCAACTACATTTTGAAGTTCTCTTACATTACCAAGCCATGAATAACGTTTTAAATATTCATAAACGGATTGATCCACACGCACCGTACGGTCTCTATCGTTACACAATTTGTTCAAAAAGTGCCTAAAAAGCAGTGGAATATCTTCAACACGATTTCTAAGAGGCGGAATCATAATCGCCATGACATTAAGCCTATAAAAAAGATCTCTTCTAAAACTGCCTTTCTCCACTTCCTCAAATAAATTCTTATTCGTTGCACAAATCAAACGCACGTTAACGGAAATCATTTTGTCCCCACCGATGCGAACAATCTGTTTTTCTTGAATAACTCTCAAGAGTACGGTTTGATGCTCTAAAGGCATATCTCCTATTTCATCTAAGAAAAGGGTTCCCCCTGCTGCCAGTTCAAACTTTCCAGGTTTGCCCCCGCGTTTTGCACCTGTAAAAGCACCTTCTTCATAACCAAATAGTTCACTGCCAATGAGTTCCCGTGGAATTGCACCACAATTGAGAGAAACAAACGGCGCATTGGCTTGTGAGCTCTTATTGTGAATGGCTTGTGCGAATATTTCTTTCCCAGTCCCACTTTCACCTGTAAGCAAAACATTTGAATTGTTAATCGCTGTGAGGTTTGCAAGACGAATGGATTCTCTTATTTCAAAACTGCTGCCAATGATATCTTCAAATTGAAGTGACGCCGTGTAGCCCCCAAATCGATCTAAGAGTTTTTGAACTTGCTTCACTTGTCTTAAAGTGATAAAGCTCCCCACTAAGACTTCTTTTTCGTTATAAATGGGTTCTGATGAAATGATGCAATCAAACTGCCCACTCGGTGTATAAATAATCCCTTCTGCATAGGAACATGGTTTCAAATAGAAGCACCCACTATCCGTGGATCTATTCCTAGGACTTACCATATTTTGGATCAGCATCCCTAGAGTGTCTTTCTTTTTACTTCTTAGGATCACTTCTGCAGCTGGATTCATTTCCGATATTGCACCATCTTCTCCAACAATCAAAACACCATCTGAAACCATATTAAAGAAGTTAAGCAGTTTTTTATTCGCAAGTGCGAGCTGTCTGTTTTTATTTTCTATTCGAAGTTGTGCCATAATAGCTTCAGCCGTAGCCACTACCATTCCCAGTGTATGTCCATGTGAAGATTCAAAAGGGCCTGAAATATCTATAATACCGAGCACATCGCCATTGACATCAAAGATTGGCGCAGCGGAGCAAGTAAGACCGTGGTGTTTTTTACAATAATGCTCTGCTCCTGATACTTGAACGGGTGCTTGTTCATACATAGCAGTGCCTATGGCATTGGTTCCAGCAACCTCTTCCTGCCAACTTGCCCCAAGGAAGAAATTTTTAGTCACAGGATTTTGCCAAACATCTTCATCTGCAAACAACTCTAATAAATAACCTTCTTCGTTGACGAGGACCACCACAAACCCTGTCCCTCTTACAAATTTATAGAGTTTCAACATAAAAGGGTGTGCAATTTTAATTAAATACGCCTTTTTTTTCAACGATTCATCAAACGCTTCTTTACTTAGTGATACATGCCTAGAATCATCTGATGGATCTACACCATAATCTCTGCATCTAAGCCACGATTTATAAATTTCATCCTTCACATCGTTAGATTTTAGTTCCCCTGTGCCCACAAAAGATTCCCAGTTCTCAAGCAACATCTCATTTTTCTTAATCATGTAAACTCCTCACAAAATAAAACCATGGATACACCTTTATTACAATTACTGTATATTATAATTATTTATAGTCGCAAAGAATATGCCAATGACATCAATTTCTAAAAACAAGCCTCCTAATTTAAGTAGATTCTTTCCCAGTCATTGGATAGACTGGTTTATTGATTTTACTTTTTATGTATTTTTTCACAAAGATGAAACAAAAGTGTTTCCTAAATGCTAAAAAACTGTGAAATAAGTGTTACCTATTACACAATAGTGTAACACTTATTTCACAGTTAGTATACAACCGATGTATAATTTGATTTAATAATTGGTAGAGTAAAGGGGGTTAATATCACTTTATTCAAAAAATCAAATTTTATTTAAATTCTTAATAAGTTCGATTTTTGATTTCTTCAACTCCCTTGTAAGTAGCGGTGATAAACACCAAAAAAGCAAATATATAATACATTATTGAAGGCTAGTAAATTAAGGTGATTTAAAGATATATGAGCGTTATTTCCTCAGAAAAACCCAACATAATTTTGATCATTTTTTTCAATAAGATTAAATATTGTCATAGAGTTACCATAAGATATGACAATCTCTCAGAATCTTTTCTCAATTTTGTTTATATAGCATCTGTTTTCATATTAAGAAAACAATGTAATAATTTTCATATATCCCCGAATCATTACATTTATATCATTTCATTTTAGGATCTAATATAACTGTACCTTAAATGAAAAAGTAAGTTCCGCTTTTGATGCTTAAACGGAAGTTAGTTTTGCAAGAAATGTAGTACAATAAAAAAGATATCTATCCTGAAAACTCAGGAGATAAAATAATGAGAGCTCATCCGTCAGACAAAGGTAAGCATCTTACAACAGAAGATAGAAATATAATAGAAGAAGCTCTAAACGAGAACAGCACATTGAAATCAATAGCTGAGCGTTTATACAAAGATCCAACAACAATCTCTAAGGAAGTCAAAAGAAATAGAATTTCAAGTACTCAAAGTAAAGGTAACTTATTGGCCAGTTGTAGTAATCGCAAAGCTTGTACTCAAAAGCATCTTTGCAGTGCAGTATGTGATCGAATGTGTAAAAAATGCACCACGATGAATTGTTTCAAGATTTGCCCTCAATATATCGTTAAAAAATGTATCCATTTAACTCATTTTCCTCATGTCTGTAATGGCTGCAAACAAAAGATAAATTGTCATCATGAGAAGTATCATTATCGCGCTAAAGTAGCGCAAACTAATTATGAAGAGGTATTAAAATCTTGCAGGCAAGGCATTGGTATTACCCCTATAGAACTTAATGAACTGGATGGGTTAATATCTCCACTCATACTAAAAGGACAGTCTATAGCACATATTTTTGCTCATCATAATGACGAAATAGATTGTTCAGAACGCACACTATACAATTACTTTGATATGAATGCTTTTACAGCTAGAAACATTGATCTGCCAAGAAAAGTACGTTATAAACCACGAAAAAAGGCCAAGTTAGCTAAAAAAAGTGGTGCTTATAGGAGTGGTCGCACTTATAAAGATTTCAATACCTACTTAGACCTTAATCCAGGAACATCAGTTGTTGAAATGGATACCGTAATTGGCAGAAAAGGTGGTAAAGTTCTACTTACATTGTTCTTTCGTAACTGTTCTTTGATGATAGCTCTTTTACTTGATTCTGGCACACAAAAGTGTGTTCTAGATGCTATGAATGCCATTTATGATGCAATTGGGAATACCGCTTTCAAGAACTGTTTCCCGATCATATTGACAGACAACGGCTCAGAATTTCAAGCCCCTGAGACTCTTGAAAAGGATGAGTTTGGCAATGAACGAACAAAGATTTTTTACTGTGAGCCCATGTCATCTTATCAAAAGCCACATATTGAAAAGAATCATGAATATATTCGCTATGTTCTTCCAAAGGGAAAATCATTTGATCACCTCACACAAACTAAAGTAACACTTATGATCAATCATATAAACAGTACTGCAAGAACAAGTTTAAATAGACAAACCCCTTTTAAACTAGCGCAATTACTTTTAGATGAATCATTCTTAGAATCCCTTTCTCTAAAACGGATCGAACCAGATGAAATTCATTTAAAACCGTCACTTTTAAAATAGAAAACTAACATAAAACTCGGGTAGACATCATCGGAATTTAGTTCTGCAAAAAATCTACCAGCGGAAGTTACTCGTGCAGAAACATCTTGGTGGTCTAATCACCATGTGAAAAAATAGAAGTTTTTCACAATTTCATACTATTTTGATGGCCATTATAACTATAAATTGATACATAAAACGGCATTTACTCTTTCAATTGCAAGAGGGCCAAAAAACGGAAGTTAGTTTTTCAATCAACGTAATATAACTGTATAATTCGAACTATCATTTAACTTTAATTGTACATAAACTGATTTCATGCCTGTAATATCTACTTTAAATGTTTCTAAGTTGTTAAGAGAAATTGTTTTTCGAGATCATACAGTAGAGTTTTCATATTTACCTGAAACAGGATTTCCCATAATTTTTACAATTGCATTTACTGAAGTTGTCTTACCGATATCATCAATTCCAGCACTACAGCTAAACTCTTGATATTGCAAAGTTTGATTATCAAAGAATAGTAATGTCTTATCATGATACCGATATTTTGAAGCTAAGCCATATCCCCCCTCAAATGATGTCCGATACGATGTGTTTTATGGCTTCAATGCCTACATACCGATTCCGAGTGGCCTACCATCTTTTTTTACTGACACACAGCGCAAACACTAAGTTAGAATTTATTTATATCCATCTCTGAATATCACAATCCATCTTTCTAAATTACTAGTAATAGCATAATGTTTTTGTTGCGCTATCGGTATATATAATAGATCATCTCCGAATATCCAATTGTTAATAACATTACTTGAATAATTTTTATGTTCAATAATTTTTAACAGAGAATTTTCACCAAGAATTGACAATTTTACCGAATACTTAGTTAATCCATATACATTACTTATTGCAATTGATTTATCGATTGGATTTTTTGACTCAATAAGAATATTTACTTTCTCATCAATCATTTTTCCTAAAACCTCATTCATTGATGAAATCACTTGGATTCTGTCATAATTATCTGATAATGAACCTGACTTAAAAATTGTATTCATCGTAAATTCTGTTGCTAATACTTTCCACCCTAAAATTTTTGAAACAACCAGTTTTATACCTACATCCTCTGTACTATCTATCATCTCATTTACAACTGTAAGAGCTGAATATAACTTACTTTCATACTCAATACGTAGTTTTCTAGCAGCTGATTTTACAGGATCTAAAGTAGCATCAATTTCAAGTCGTTTTAGCAAATCAATAAAATTACCACTAGCATTTCGTAATGCTATAACTTCCGCAAATTGATCTATAGTATTTTCTGAAATATTTGCAACATCTAATATTACACCAAATCTATCAACTGCTTTTAAACTTTTTATAAAATATTTATTCTTGACAATTTTATTTCCAATCTCTTTTACATATCTTTCAGTATTATTATTGTATAGTGGAACATCTAGAACTGCAACAATAGTTGGCAACTTACCAGTTGTATTAATATGAGCCATGGTTTTATTAAATAGAGCTTCTTCAAATGCAATTAATCGAGCGGGATTACTTCCAAAAGCATCTTCAAATATCTTTCCATCTTGTGATACAACTACTGCAGCGTATTTTGAGTATATTTTTGCAATTTGGGTTAACTCTGTTTTTACATAAGAGTTAAATACATCTTCTCCTTCGCTCGCCAATAGAACTCTTAATATCTCCTTAGCTCTCTCTTCTGTTAATTCTGCATGCGATTTACTCATAAATAGAGTACCATTATATACACCATCATTAATACTCATCACAAAATCAGTCCAAGTATCTGATTCTTTATTCGAAGCGTATTCATAATATGCATAGTAATTGTGATGTTCTGGGCCAGAAATCCATTCAAAAATTTTTTCTCCATTGTATTCACGATTATTTAAGTCTTGCATGTTATTTATAAGCTTTATTGATTTATCAGTCATTGGTACTATTGTTTCTGGATTTAAAATAGAATAATCGTCATTTAATAAAGTTCCATTACTCATTATCATTTTGGAAATTATAACTTTTCTATCGTTTGAATCCCAACTCACATTCAACCCCAAATTTTCAAGTGCTTTAATAGGAAACATAGTACGTCCTTCTATAATAAAAGGTGAAACATCAAAAGATTCTTTTATATCATTTTTATAAAAATAATTCTCTCCGACTCTAAAAGATAATTCATCATCTAGTTTAATGATAACTCTACTATTAGTTCCATCCCATTCTACAGTGCCACCCATCGCCTTTACGACTGCACTTATTGGAACAAAAGATCTATTGGTTTCTTTTTGTATTATTGGTGTAACTAATCTATTATTACTATCAATTAATTGTTTTTTCCCATTAATATCGATATATGGATTGCCTATTTGAAGGACGATCACATTATTAGATGTTGTTACATCAGTTGTAACAGTAGTATTATCTACATTACTTTTAACAATAATCTTAAAACTTTTTGCATCCACTTTCTGATTATTATTATATGCATCGATAAGCGCAGTCTGCGTTTCTTCACGCGTTGAATACTTCGCAGAAATTTTGTTACCACTAATCGCTACTATGTCTTCATTTGAAATTGCTTTAAAAACGACACTATCTAACATTTTATATTCAACACCATTAATACACTTCATAACATGTAAATTAGTATAATTATAAATTGGAAGTTCATTATTTACCCATGTTCCATTATCCTTTTCCGCTTGAATCCTATAGCTTGCTGTTAAATTTAACGAGCTATTTACATCTTTATACATGTAATATTGTAACTCTTCCAGCCTAGTATATTTGTTTGTATAACCCATGATTTTAACATATTTTAAATAATCATTGTTAAGTTCTACATCTGTTAATTTAAAATCAAATATCTCAGGATATTTTTGTGCAAGCTTCTTAAGATTCGATTTAGCATTATCTAAGCCAGCTCCTAGCGGGTAAATCCACTCTTTTGATGCTTCGTCTAATTTATTGAAAAATTCATCTTCTGTTATATTTGATCTATTTATACCGTAAACTTCTGCAAATCTATCTAAACAAGTTTCAACCCAACTGTCATTATCACTTGTTATTGCTAACTTGAAGCTAAATAAATTTGGAAATTTACTTTCTAATGTCATCAAATCTTCTCTTATTGGCTTATAGTCCCTAATTGGGGCTTTATTTGATGTCTTAACAGTTATGACAGGTCCATAAACTGTATTCACTTGATTTGTTGCATAGGCCTTAAAAAAGTAAGAAGTACTCGCTTTCAGATCGCTGATTTGTGCACTATAGGCACCCTTTTCAGCACCCAAGCTTCCAAGCGATAATTTTTGGTTAAGATTTATTGACGATAGTCCATATAAAAAACCATAATCCGTTATCTCTGCTCCGCCATTTTTCAGAACATCTCCTCTTGCAACAAAGCTTGAATTAAATATACTTTCAGCAGAATAAGTCATCACCTCAGGCGCAGTATAAACAACTGGAACTATTGCTTTAAGTGTTGTAAAAGTATAAAAATCACCTTCAGAAATACCACCTATATTTTCTGAATATGCTTGAAAATAATACTTCGTTTCAGGCTTTAGTCCAGACAAAAATGTCTTAAAAGCACTTTTTTGATCTCCTATATAACCCAATGTAACTTTAGCTAAATTTGACTTCGAAGTACCATATTTAAATCCATAATCAGTTACATTGTAGCCACCATTTTTTATAAGTTCACCATTTAAAACAACGGAACTCGAATTTATTTCGGTTGCGCTTAAAGTTTTAACGCTTGCTTTTGGTGCGGAAACCGTCTCAAAGTAATAGTTATTTCCTAATGTCTCTCCAAGTTGATTAACTGCATACGACTGAACATAGTATTTTTGTCCCGGTTGTAAACCATCAATTACTTTTGAAAAATTGAATTTATCTGATCCTGCATATCTCTCACTAGCTAATGTTACTTTTTGCTTATTGCTAGAGTTGGTTCCATAATAAAAACCAAAGTCAACGATATCATATCCACCATTCTTAATGAGCTCACCATTTAATGTAACTTGTGTTGCTGTTATATCAGATACCGTGTCCGTCTTAACAGTTGGAGGATACATTTTACCTGTTGTAAATTGACATAACTCACCATTAGAACTACCTAATTCTGTTTCTGCGAATGCTCTATAGTAATATACAGTACCCGGATCCAAAGAAGTAAGTTTAAAATTGAAAGGTATTTTCTGTGCCCCTAGCTCACCTAATGAAACTTGCTCAGTAAGATTATATTTTTTTGTTCCATATAAAAAACCGTATTTGGTAATATTATAGCCACCATTTTTAATAACCTCTCCATTTACAACTGCAGCATCTCCAGTTATTTCAGTCGCTTTATGCGTTTTAACTTCGGCTTGTTGAGGTTCAGTTGTTGTAAATGCGTTCTGATTTCCTGTATATTCCCCATTTTGATTAATTACATAAGGTTTGAAATAATAACGTGTATTCGCTTCAAGACCGCCTAACATAGTTTCAAAAGGAAATTTCTGATCATTAGCAACACCTAAAGAAAGCTTCATCTGACTTCCACTACTGGGCCCATAGTAAAAACCATATTCTAGAATGTTAAAACCACCATTTTTTAAAATTTCTGCTTTTACTACTGCAGTCGATTGACTTATATCACTAGAGCCAATTGTTTTTACTTCAGCGCTTTCTACATTTTGTGTTTTAAAACTCTTACTTTCACCTTTGTATAGACCATTCTGATTCGTAATGTAGGCATAATAATTATACGTTGTATTAGGCAATAACTCATAACTTGAATAAGTATAGGTTCCTTTTTGGTCGCCTAGATATCCTAATGAAAAGTTTTGTGGCTCATTTCCAGATGCAAACAAAACAAATCCATAATCTAGAATATCAAACCCGCCATTTTTTAATACTTCCCCCGATAAAACTGCACTGCTTGATGTTACCTCAGATATACTCTTTGTTGATACTTCTGGTTGTTCCAACTTTTTCGTTTTAAAAGAATTCACGTCGCCATAACCTGTACCTAGTTGGTTGGTAGCGTATGATCTAAAATAGTATTTGGTATCAGGTTGAAGAGGTTTTATAGTAGCTTGATATGGAAATTTCCTGCTACCTGCTGAACCCAAAGCAATTTTATTGTTTAAATTGGATCTGCTTGTTCCTACTTCAAACCCATATTCAGAAATTTCATATCCACCATTTTTCAGTATTTCACCATTTATAAATGCTGTTGTTTCTGCTATATTTTCAGCATTATATGTACTCATTTCAGGCACGGTTAACTCTTTTGTTGTAAATTTTTCTGTTGAACCTTTAACCATACCAATTTCATTTACAGCATAAAATGCATAATAATATTTTTGCCCCATCTCAAGGTTGGACAATTGCAAAGAAAACTCACCTTTTTGATCACCTTTATAACCTAAAGATGCAGTCATATTCATATTACTCTTTTTAGTCCCATAGATAATTCCACAATCTGTTATATTTGCCCCACCATTTTTAAGAATACTCCCAAATAAAACTGCACTACTAGCTGTAATCTCATTTGCATCTCCCGTACTCACTTCCGGTGTATTTAAATCGGCAAACGATGGTATAACACCAACAATATTTAAAAACATAGCAAGTATTAAAATAAACGATATAACTCTCTTCTTCATAATGATCCTCCCAATTAATATATTGTCCCTCTAAGCTACCCTAATATTTTCAACCCCGCCCCTTCCACATATTTTTAATTCTGCTAATACATTATTAAAACTTTAGAATTTAAGATGGCATAAAAATCAACCTCATCACTACTGGTGTTACAATTTTCTTTTTGCTACCAACAATCTTTATCTTTTGGAAATATTGCCAACGATACAAAATGTGTCACTAGGAAAAGGACCAGTGCTCCTATATAGGTGCCATCAGATTTACTTTTCCCAAACATAACAACAATTATTAATACAACAGGTATCTTAATTATCATTCTTGCCAGACCCCTCATTTCATCGGCACATTGTTCAGTTGATAGTGAATAACTCTCAGGTGAGTCAGAAGAACTTGAAGCGCTACTTGTGTTACTAGTTTCAGAATACTCACCAGTTCTCACTAGTGATTGAAATTGATCGTTGTCCATATAACCTCCTCTTTAAGTCAAGTACTAATTTTCAGTCCTTTCATATTTTCCAATACATAATTCCATGCAATAAATTGATTGAAATATTGGTAATCCTATTGCACTTAGAGTCATTGAATCTATACTATGGGTATTAGTGCAAAATCAAAAGATTAATTCACCAATTTTTTTGATCTTATACCTATTTGCAAGGTCGTTCCCAAAGAATAAGCATCATATCTTAATTAAGTCCTTGAAATACCTTTCCCTTTTAATTTTTAAGACAGATTCATTTACCTGTACTTTAGAATATCATGATTTTCATCAGATCCCCTTTACAATTCAAGCGCAGTTTTAACCCATTTACGAAATTTGTATTTATTCACACGTCATATACGTTATTTAACACAATTCCGTACAAGAATTGCTGAGTAATAACAAAAAAATCTCAATGAAAACGCATCTACTGCTCTTTCATTGAGATTTCTCTTTTTTATAATTTCAAACAAAATTAAAACGTCAAAAGTCAGTTTCGCATAAACCATCTACTATATGCTGCACCACGAACTTCTCGCAAACGACATCATAGAGTAGATAGTTGCTCAACTATTGACACTCTAACCAAATAAATTATTTTTCCACCATATTTGACATTAGAGTACTTCAAGATATGCTTTAACTATTCCCTTTATCATAAACTCTTTCTAATATCTCTTTTGAATTTCCTCTCAACACAGGAGAGTTCTCTCCATTCTTATATTTTACTAACCTCCACCGATTGAGTACACACACTTCCCACAACAACAAAATTGATCTTCATGTCATCATATTTTTTTCGTATAAACTTGAGTTCTATAAAATATACCATTTTCGACATTAATCTACGAATCCAATAATTTGATTCAACCTGACTTACCACAACCATATTCAACATATTTTCAACTTCAAAGATACGCAATTCAATTTTACGCTTACCTGATTTTGCCATAAGCATCAACGCGCAGTTGAATACAATATCAAGTACACGATACAAATCCATCTCATCTACACTAAAATCAAATCCATCATTTTCAATTTGAAGATCTAAAGCGATACTTTGCATTCTTAACGCTCTACTTTTAGAAAACAGAAAACTCTTAAGCGAACGGTTCTCAATACGCTCTAAACTCAATAATTCATCATAAAGCTTTTTATTAAGCCCTGGAATAACTTCAACATTGCTTTCAAAGTAGCTTCTCAACAATCCACAGTCATCACCATCAACTAGAATTTTTAGAGATAATAAAATATTATCAAAATCATGTTTATAAGCCCTCATTTCTTGATGCAACACTTCTATTGCCTCAGAATAATCTGTCATAAATCTTGATTGAGTCTGAATTCTCTTGTTTTGAAAGTAAATCTTGTAAATGATCATCATAAAAATCAATACCGCTAAAAAGGCCATAACCAAATACATGTTCATATCATAATCAATTAGAGACTGCAAAGACTCAAATTTCAGTGAACAATAAAGAAAATATAATGTAGTCCCAATGAAAGCAATCGCCAAGACAAAGTAGATTTTTGAATAGACAAATTTCAAAACCTGTTTCAAAAACACTCCTTTTGCTGTGCCTGCAAACCAATATAATCCCCCATAACTATAAGTTGTAAAGGGTGATATAACACAGTACGCCATCTAAAATCCGTTAATCCTAGAGTAGATACAATAAAATAAATTGAGAACGTTGCCGGAAATCCCATAAGCAAGTACAACATTTGAGTTCCCAAAATCCAGATCCAACTCTCTTTAAGCCTATTCTTTAAAAAAATTATGAAAGTCATACTGAGCACTATAAATAAAATAGAAGGATTAATATGAAACAGAATTTCGGGCAGTTGATAGAGTTGAATAATAGCAATTAAAATAAGCCCCCGCTTATCTCGACTTGTCAGCTCTGCAAGATGAACACGTTTTCCTGCTAGCATCGCAATAAAAGCATAAGTCACATACCATAAAAAATACGTTGCAATAAACCTGATAATATACCCTGTAAAAAACATATTCCCCCACTTAAACTTTATTGAAAGAAATCACTTGCTCATACCCATTATCAGAAACAAAGGTTCTATGTTTAATATGCTCATATCTTCTAAGTATAGCGTTTAAAGATTTCAGTCCAATGCCCCTGTCTTTATTACATACTTTGTGAATTGAGTTCAGTTCACCTATTATCGAATTTGAAATTGTAACATCAATAGATCGCTCATGATGTTTAATGATTATCCCTAACGCTCTTTCCTCAGTACCCGATGCTGCTTCAATCGCATTGTCCAACAATATTCCAAAAATTCTACACAAATCAATATCAGCAACATCCTTAAATTCCGTTAGTTCATCTATATGAATCTCTATATTCAGCTCCTGACTTTCAGCTTGCTTCAATTTTGAAAGCAACAAGCTTTTTACTGCATGATCTCCTATCATTTCCAATCTCATCATCAAATTATACAGATCAATATCGATCCCTGACAAATTCTCGATTTTATCCTCAAAATAACACTTTAAATCATCTAACTTGCCGTCTTCAATCATCAGTTTTATAGAAAGTAAAATATTATCAATATCATGTCGATAAGCACGCATTTCATGATAGAGCATCTCCAGTGATATCGAATACGCTTTCAAATATTCCGATTGTGCTTTCAATTGTTTGTTTTGATAGTCAACATACCCAATTATCGCTATAAAAACTGGAACAGACAGCAATGCAGTCCAAATTAAAGCATCCGCATCAAAATCAACTCTGCTCTGAGCATTAGAAAACTGGGGTGAACAATAAACGAAATAAGCCATGGTAGCGATAAAAATACCTCCCAAGATCATATAAAATCTTGAATAAATATTTTGTATGATTACTAAAAGTCTCGATTGATATGAATTCAATAAAAACTGATACAACAAAATTACAAAAGCTAATTGAAATGGATAGTAAAATACTGTTATAGACGCACCAAAATCCCATCCTAAATATGTAATCCACCAGACATTAAAAATCTGAACTGGAAAAGAGATCAGGTTGCTTAGCGTCATTATCCCCATGTTCCATAAAATAGATCTATTTAACTTTCGCTTCAGAAAGATTAAAAAAAGAATGCACATACTAACCGAGGCAATTCCTAAGTTAACACTTTCTACTATCTCTGGCAGTTGGTACAGCTGAATAACCGCTGTCAAAAAAACAAGCAAATAATCTACCCTATCAAAATTTTTAAAACTAAACCGCTCACTTGCCAGCAAACAAGCTATCGAATAAATTGCAATCCACAAAAAGAAACTTGCAATAAATCGAACCCCATAACCTATAAGTATAATCATAATTCTCCCCATATCTTACATCAGACTACTTTAATATCTATTCTGATCATTCTATTTGTCATAAAATCTTTCTAATATCTCTTTTGAATTTCCTCTCGACACATGGAACATTTCCCCATTGCTCATGTGAGCCTGCATAAAACTATTATCAACCTCAATTTTAACGATCTCATCGATATTCAAGATAATCGATCTATGAGATTTTATAAAATTTGGGGGTAACAATGCCAAAATCTCACTTACTCCATATG
Source organism: uncultured Fusibacter sp. (assembly GCA_965140735.1). Classification (GTDB taxonomy): domain Bacteria; phylum Bacillota; class Clostridia; order Peptostreptococcales; family Acidaminobacteraceae; genus Fusibacter_A. Next base: position 2,145,377 of record OZ223306.1, read on the forward strand.
GTGTTCTAATCTTAGAATCGCTTGTATGTACTATTGTAGATCGGAGTCTTATATCAGTATCAATTGCAATTATTTTATCAAGCTGGATCTTATGATGCAGATTTTTAAACTCAAAAGCCAAGCATGCTCTTTCAGAGTTTGATATATCACTCTTATTGAGAATATTTTGATGATCTAGACAAATTGCATCTAAAGTAATTCCTATCCTCTCTTTTATCCTTGGACTACTTTTGTAAATATAATCAAAACTCTTGATGTAGTAGTTAAATTGTTCCGCCATCAACTCCATATGTGATGTCAAAATCACAATATACGCCAAAGGATTTTCCTTAAGAATCATCTGAGAAACTTTAAACCCATTCGTATCCTGATTCAAATCTAAGTCAACGAAAAAAATAATCAAATCACTCAAATTGCTTTTTAAAACTGGCACCAATATTTCATTATTCATTATCGAAACACAAGCCTCTAATTTCTTGTCTTTAAAATAACGCTCCACAATACCGCTAAAGTATTTTGCCTGAACAACATCATCTTCAACAAAGTATATATTAATCAAAATTATCTCCCCTTAATATAAATGCAAATTTTCCCCAACCTTCAACAAGTGAGTATCAACACTATTATACCATTTGGCTATTGCTTATCATAATTTGATTATCAAAAAAAAGATTATTAACGCATCATACTCACCGAATTCCTCTCCTAAATATAATGGAAAGAAATCACCTGTTCATAGCCACTATTTGAAATAAACGTTTTAAGCTTAACATGCTCATTTCTTCTAAGTATAGCCTCTAAAGATTTTAACCCAATCCCCCTTTCTTTACTCCCTAATTTTTGAATTGAATTTACTTCACCAATCATTGAATTAGAAATTGATACATCAATACTCTTTACATAATGCTTGATACTTATACTAAGTGATTTCTCATCGCTAGTAGATGCAGCTTCAATAGCATTGTCTAATAATATTCCCAAAATTCTACACATATCAATATCAGCAATACTATAAAATTCTGTTAGTTCATCTATACAAATCTCTATATCTAGACCAAGACTTTTTGCTTTCTTCAATTTTGAAAGCATCAAGCTTTTTACTGCATGATCTGTTATCATTTCCAAGCTCATCATCAAATTATACAGATCAACATCAACTCCAGATAAGCTCTCTATTTTGTCTTCAAAATAACACTTTAAATCATCCAACTTGCCCTCTTCAATCATCAGCTTTATAGAAAGTAGAATATTATCAATATCATGTCGATAAGCACGCATTTCATGATAAAGCATCTCTAATGATATTGAATATGTTTTCATATATTCAGACTTTGCTTTCAATTGTTTATTCTGATAATCAATATAGCCAATAATCACCATAAATACGGGAACTGATAACAATGCAAATCCAATTGAAATATAGATATCAAAATCAAATCTACTCTGACTATCAGTCATTTGAACTGAAATGAAAATCAAATATATCATCATGGAGATAAAAACCCCTGCAAGAATCTTATATAACCTAGAATAAACATTTTGTATGACTATCAATAGTCTCGTTTGATTAGAATTTGATAAAAACTGGTATAAAAAATATACAACAATCAATTGAAATGGATAATAAAATATGGTCATTGCCATGGCAAAGTCCCAATCAAAATAAGGTATCCACCAGCCATTAATCATTTGAACTGGAAATGCGAGCAAGTTGCTTACCATTATCACACCTAAACCCCATAAAATACTCCTCTTTAACTTCTGTCTTAAAAAAACTGAAAATAGAATACACATAATGGATGAAGCAAGTCCTGGGTTAATTTTTCCCTGTAACTCTGGTAACTGATACATTTGAATAACTGCTGTTATAAAAATTATCAAATAGTCTACTTTATTAATCTTTTCAATACTAAACTTCTCTCTTGCCAGTAAGTAAGCCAGCGCATATATTTCAATCCATAGAAAAAAACTCGCAACAAACCTTCCCACATAACCCATAAGTATAATCATAAATCTCCCCAAATTTTTATTATCTTTTTTATGAAATGATTAAATTATATCATTTTGTATACAATTGATTCAAGTTTTATTGAAAATATGGGGTTTTATAACACTTACTGCTTATATGAAAGTTTTTTTATTCTATTCTTATTTTTTTGAACACAAACTTCATCTAAAGAATGAGACTTAACTTCATTAAATTGTCCATATTTGATACACAAAGAGGCTAACACCCTATAAGTGCTAACCTCTTTTGTAATTCTACAATCTATTTTAATTGCAACTAGATCACTTTTACATAACTTAAGACCCAGTCGATTTATATCTTAAAACGCCAAACTTCCAAACCATCAGACTTGGAATCAAAAATAAAAGGCCATAAAGTGGTGCAAAAGCATATATTATAGAGACTTGATGCGTGCGATCCATTAAAAACTGCATAGGTACATAGTTCACCATCCCAAAAGGGATTATAAAAGTAAAGAAAGTTCTAAGCCACTTTGCATAAATCGTCAGTGGATACTGCGTCATCTCCCTGCCACCATCAGTGAAGATATTTGCGATTTCAAGACCTTGAACTGTCCAAAAGCACATACTGGCAAAGATGATGAATAAGCCTGACATGATACAGGTGCCACCTATAATCATGAAAAAGACCGTCATGCCTTTTAAAAAAGTCCACTGAATCTCAATACGAGCCAGTGCAAGACTCAATACAAATCCCCCTTGGAGTATTCGCGCGATTTTCGTAAAATCCATTTTTGACCCGAGCACTTGAACCACTGTACTCCTTGGTCTCACTAAAATTCGATCAAATTCACCATTTATGATAAGTGATGAAAAGCCATCAAATCCTCTGACAAACATCTCACTTAAGGCAAAAGAGAGATGTACCACACCAAACAACAGTGCCACTTCATAGAAGTCCCACCCTTCCAGATTGCCAAATTGATCAAAGAGTAAGAACATCGCAAAGAACACGGAAAAAGGCACAAAGAACTGTCCAATGCAGAGCAGAATAAATGATTTTTTATAAACCATCTCTGATCTAAATAGAACCTGAATATATTTAAAATAAATTCTCATCCTAACCTCCTTGAACCACAAGCTGATTGAGTGCACGGTTCATCAAAAATCGACCTAAGGCAACAAGGCTAATCACCCAAAAACACTGAATCAAAAGACCTTGAAAAGCTTCCGTATGCCCAATATTCCCTGTGAAAATTCTAAAAGGCAAATCTCCTGTATACCTAAAAGGCAATAAATACACAAAATTTCTGAGCCATTCTGGCATTAATGGGATTGGAATGACTAGTCCAGCAAAAAACTCGCCTATAACAGCAAAAATGAGCACGGAACCCCTTGGTGATAAAGTCACAAAGACGGAAATATAGATGAACATGGATATCGCCACTGTGATGATAACCCCTAAGATCAAAGTCAAAACAAATAGTATAACAGTTAATACATCCGAGGGCACCACAAGTTTATAAGGTTCTGGCAATAAAAGTGCCACCACCAGTATCGGTAAGCATCTCATAAGTGCACCACTGATCCGATGCGCAAGAAGTTTGAAATACCATAAGAAATAGGTTTCCACAGGTCTCAAGAGCTCATAAGCCACATTCCCCGATCTAACCATTTCAAAAAGTGTATTATCTCTAACCCAAAGCATAATTAAAATCAAAAATGCTTGTTGTAACCAAATGTAAGTGGTGAGTTCTTCTATCGTCATAGAAGGTCTAAAACCACTATTTCTATAAAAAGCTTCATAAATCATAATGTTGATAATGCCCCAAAAGAACTGAGTCATCACACCAGCCAGTGCGGCTGCACGATATTGCATTTCAAACATGAGTCTCATCCTGAGTAGGGCTACATATGCTCTCATATCTGATGCTCCTGATAAAGATTTACAATGATATCTTCGATAGCTTCATTTTCTATAGTCACATCTTTTAGACTCAATCGTTCTGTTAAATCTGAAATCACATGTGCAACCGAACGCTTTGATGTGTCTACTTTTAAAATCGTACGTTCTCTACTATGACTGACGAGCTCTGTCCCTTCAAATTGTACATCGCCTTCATAATCATAATGATCCACAGTGATAGTCTTCGTCTTCATGTACGCTTTCTTCAAGGTTTCTAAAGTCCCATCATAGAGGATCTCCCCTTTGCCGATCATCATGATACGAGAAGCCAGCGCTTCGATATCACTCATATCATGTGTGGTCAAGATCACTGTGACACCACGCTTTTCATTGATGTAACGAATAAACTGCCTTACTGCAATCTTGGAAACTGCGTCCAGCCCAATAGTGGGTTCATCTAAGAAAAGAATTGCAGGTTCATGTAAAAGTGCAGCCGCAATTTCACATCTCATCCGCTGACCCAAGCTCAATTGCCTAACTGGATGATCCAAAAAATCATAGAGATCAAGCGCATCACAGAGTTCATTAAAAGAGCGTTCATATTGCGCATTTGACATGTCATAAATCTCTTTTAGCAGTTCAAAGGAGTCCATAACTGGGACATCCCACCAGAGTTGAGACCGCTGTCCAAAGACGACACCGATCTTGCCAACATAGGCTTTTCTGTCCTTCCACGGTATCTGTCCACCGATCTGGCATTTGCCATCATCCGGTACGAGAATACCACTCATAATTTTTATCGTTGTGGATTTCCCAGCGCCATTGGGACCTATATAGCCAACGATTTCTCCAGGGTTAATCTTAAAAGAGATGCTCTTTAGAGCTTGTACGAGCTCATACTCTCTTTTAAACAGCGCTTTTACCGCTCCACCGACGCCTTTTGAACGCACTGGGATGCGATAGGTCTTTGAAATACCTTCAAGTTCTATCATAATTACCCTCCTTTATGAAGTTTTTGAAGCATTTCATCGTATCAAAACGAAAAAAAGATGTCAACCACATTTATTTTACAATGTGATGACATCCTAATGACACTTTTACTATTTTGCTATTTTCATTACTTCCAAAGCATTCTAATCTTTACGCATTCTTCACCATTGCTGTTTTGAATAATTTGTCTAGTTTCCTTCACCTCTAAATCTGTCAAGACGTGAATCACATCATTTATAAAGATTTCTTTCCTATAATAAACCTGTAATCGCTTTGGAGAATTCTGCGCTATAAATTCATAAGGCAAGCTGTCTATGGCCCATCTGAGATAAGAGACATTATTCACATGTTGATTGATATCTATATCTGAAAAACAACTCCTATAAGTCATAGGTTCTACAGCTTCTATCTTGAAATCCATATTTTCAAGTTTTTTGGGTTTATCCGCATTTTCTCGAACATCAAAAATTTCATAAAGTGATTTAGGAATCACCACTTGTTTTCGCGTTTCATAGTTAATATAGGCCCATTTACTGACAGCAGTTACGACCACACTGCCACTCTCATCCACTATTTCGTAGGCTCTATAAGCTATAAACTTTCTAAAATACGTCGGTTTGGTTTTAACCGTTAAGTTTTGAACTTGAGTAATCGGTGCCGTAAAATGAACATCCCATTCAACAATCACCCAAACCGCATTTACTTTATTTTCTCCCACCACTGAATTGTAATGACATGTGGATATATCTTGTAGGCAATTAAGTAAAGTCACTGTTTTGACATGTTCATGCGCATTAAAATCAAAGTTATGTAGTTCATACGTTTTTTCATAATAAGAGCTCATGATCTATTCCTTTCTATATTTAGCGAGTTAAACGATCTTTCTATTATAACATTTTTTGACCCCAAAATTATGAATTCTTTTGTAAACTTTTTCTAAACAATATCGTTTATTCTACTTGAAAATAGATGCTTTATGTGGTATTATCACTAACGAGGTAGCTCAGTGATCTCGTCAGAATTAAATAGCACTTTTTAATTTGGTCCTGTGAGGCTAAAAAGAGAAGATTAATATCTTCTCCCATTCATTTTTTTAAAAAAAGGGAGGTTTTTTTATGTCAACAAATAGTTATGTGGAAGCACCGAATACTTTATCTGATCCAAAGAATTTTATCTTAGGACTTCAACATCTTATTGCCATGTTTGGCGCTACAGTTCTCGTTCCAATCTTAACGGGATTCAACCCATCAGTTGCTCTTTTTACTGCGGGTTGTGGCACTTTAATCTTCCATTCCTGTACCAGTGGGAAAGTACCTGTATTTTTAGGCTCTTCTTTTGCATTTATTCCTTTAATTCTACAAGTAAAAGAACTTTATCAAGGTGATCTAGCATATGCCCAAGGTGGGATTATTGTTGCTGGATTTATTTATGTGCTCTTATCATTTTTCGTAAAAGCGGTTGGCGTTGATCATATCAAAGCCTTTTTACCAGCACATGTTGTGGGGCCGATGATCATTGTAATCGGTTTGAATCTTGTCCCTACAGCTTTTGACATGGCAAAAGCAAATTTTATGCTTGCTGGCGTTACACTTGCAACTGCACTCGCTATTAATTTCCTAGGTAAAGGCTTCTTTAAACAGTTATCGATCTTAATCGCAGTCATTGTAGGCTATACGGTTTCACTTGCTATAAATGCTGTGGATTTTACAAGTATCCAACAAGCTTCACTTTTGGGACTTCCGGCATTCACGCTTCCAAAGTTTAGCTTAGAAGCTATTTTAATCATTGCACCTGTTGTTCTTGCTGTTTTTATGGAACATATCGGTGACATCACTACAAATGGTACAGTTGTTGGGAAAAACTTTATAGAAAACCCTGGTCTCCATAGAACATTACTTGGCGATGGTATTGCAACTATGTTTGCAGGTTTCCTCGGCGGTCCGGCGAATACAACCTACGGTGAAAACACAGGTGTGCTTGCAATCACTAAGAACTATAATCCCGCTATTTTACGTATCGCTGCAGTGTTTGCAATTATTTTAAGTCTTGTGGGCAAATTAGGTGGCGTTTTAGGATCAATACCGTCAGCTGTAATGGGAGGCATCAGTTTAATGCTCTTCTCTATGATTGCTCTGATAGGCGTCAAAACGATTAAAAATCAAAACGTTGTCTTTAATATTAAAAATACAGTGATCATGCTTATGATCTTGTGTGTTGGTCTTGCACCTTCATACGTCCCAGCATTATCACTTAAAATTTCAATTCCTAACTCTTCAGTTGCATTGTCTGGTCTTAGCCTTGCTGCACTTTTAGGGGTTATTGTTAATGGTATCTGGACTAAATTAGAAAAGTAGCAACCTTTATTTAATTATATTTATTATTAAAGTAAAAAAGATGTCTATAGATTTGAAATCAAGCCAAATCTGTAGACATCTTTTTTGTGGGTTGATAAATTTATAATAGTTGATAGATTTAGGTATTTTGGGGCATATATAAGGTAATTGAAACTAGACTGTACTTTGGAGGTTCTCATGCCCGAATACCTAATTGAAAACAATCCATCTTTGCTATGGCTTAAAGATATTGGACTGGACTTTATAAAATTATCTTATCATTATCAAGATCCCTTTATTATTTTAAAAGATCAAGAAATTCTATTTTCCAATTTAAGTGCAGAGTCACTCTTTAAAACATCACTTGTGCATAAAAGCATCGATATGATAACCAGCCAAGTTCATTCCTATTCTTCTTATTTTGATTACTTGGATCATCATAAATTTGACAACGCTTCACTCAACGAGCCCATTCGCTTTAAATGGCTACATAAGGATGCTCACGAAAATCAATTTCAAGCAGAAATTGTGCTCTTCGTTTTAAAAAAAGATTTATACAACAATTATTATGGTGCTTTCATTTTGGATCTAAGTCGACTTGTAAAACCTTTAGAAACCTCTTCGAGTGCACTTTATAATTTGCTGACTAACGCAAGAGATGCCACACTCATAATAGATCCCAACACAGGTTATATTCTACATGCAAATCAATTTGCACTTGATTTTTATGGCTACACTCACGAACAATTACAACAAATGAAAATATCAGATATCAATCTACTAACCCCTGAAGCCATTCAAAAAGAAATGGCTAAAGCTTCTAAAGAATCCAGAAATCACTTTAATTTTAGACATCGTCTTGCCAATAACGAAGTTTGGAATGTCAAAGTTATCAGTGGGCCATTTGAATACAACCACAAAAAACTTTTATTTTCATCCATTACGCCTATAAATAAACTGTCAGAAACCTCTGTAGCAGACAAAGATTATCTTCTTTTATTCACTCATACACCAGTACCTATGATGATTATGTCTAGCTCACTCCAAATACTTAAAGTCAATCCTGCATTCGAAAAACAATTCGCCTTTTCCGATGAGGAACTCCGTCTTAAGACTATAAATGAGTCGATTGTCCCAAATGAATTTTCTGAAGAAACTTGGTTCTTCTTAAACATGGTTTCAAAAGGCAATACGATTGAATACGATGTGGTCCGGCAAAATAAAAATCTTGTCAAAAAATCCTATCACATGACAGCTTATCCTCTCATGCAAGATAATTTAGCTGTCCATAAATTTGTGGTCATGTATGAAGAAATTACAGAAGACCTTAAACAAAAGCATTTATATGATCTCTTCTTGAAAACTTTTGACCATATCAAAGAAGGGGTTATCATCACGCGTCCAAACAAAGAAATAATTTGGGCAAATAAAGCCTTTTTACAGCTTACCCAATACACACTTGAGGAAATCAAAAATCATACACCAAGGTTATTAAAATCAGGGGCGCACTCAAGTGAATTCTATGAAAACATGTGGCTTGCTATCATGAGTACTGGGCATTGGTCTGGTGAAATTAAAAATAAAACTAAGAATGGCACTACAATCCTTGAATGGCTCACCATATTAGATGTCAAAAACAATGTAGGACAAACGATTAACTATATTGGTGTTATTTACGATATTACAAATTATAAGGCGAATGAAGAAAAAATCATCAACTTAGCCTATTATGATCATCTTACTCAGTTATTGGCCAGAGGCTATTTTTTAGAACTTGCTGAAATAGCCATTAAAAATGCTAGCTTAAAAAAACAGCGTTTATGTCTTTACTATTTGGATGTGGACTTTTTTAAACAAATAAACGACGTTTATGGACATGCAGTAGGTGATTTGGCACTTATAAAAGTTTCTCTCATTTTAAAGACAATCTTTGATCAAGAAAAAATGATCTCTAGAATTGGCGGTGATGAATTTGTCGTTTTAGCTTCTTGTAATGGTAAAAACCTCAAAGAAGTCCATGCAAATCTCCAAAAAATTGAAGACGCATTCAAGGACCCCTTACACCTTGATGAGCAAATTGATTTGACACTTTCAATATCAGTCGGCTATGCAATTTTTCCCAAAGAAGGGGCTACATTTGATGCACTGCTACACGTTGCGGATGAAAAAATGTATCAGATCAAAGCGACACGTCATTATTCTTAAAGTCCCTCTGTTGAATAATTTTACTATTTCATATAAAATAGTAGTGTTATACTAAGACGGAGGCATAAAATGGCTAGAATACTCATATTGACTGCATCTACTGGTGGCGGTCACGATAAAGCTGCTGAAAATTTAAGAATTTTGCTTGAAAAAAACGACATTACTGTTCAAGTGAGTAGTTTCATGAAAGAGATTAATCGCTCTTTAGACTATTTAGTGGTTAACAGTTACAAGCAAATGTCTTTAAGATCTCCAAGGACCTTTGGGCATTTGTACTATATAAGTAACCGTAAGCTTGTTAATAATCGGGTAACCAGCGTCTTTAATATCGTGGGAAAAACACGTCTTTTAAATCATATTAAATATTTTAATCCTGATTTGATCATTAGTACTCATCTACTTGCCAGTAGTATTATTTGTAAACTCAAAGCAAATCATCAAATTAGCATGCCCTATATTTCTGTCGTTACTGACTTTCATGCTCACAGAAGCTATATTAACCCAGAAGTGAATGCTTATATCGTAGGATCTGCATTTACAAAAAATGCTTTGGTGCAAAATGGTATTAAGAGTTCAATTGTATATAATTATGGTATTCCACTCACAGCACAATATTATACGGTATCTAAAACACCTGACAAAGCGTTTTCCCTATTAATTATGAGTGGTAGTATTGGGTTAACATTCGTTGACGAACTGCTTGAAACGTTAAAACATTATCCACAGCCTATTCATTGTAAAGTCGTTTGTGGTAATAATTTAAAATTGAAAAAATCACTTGAAAAGCGATATCAATCTGAGATTGAAAATGGTCTTTATGAAATTTATGGATTCGAAAATCATGTAGACAGACTCATGGATGTTTCAAATGTCATTATAACAAAACCGGGCGGTCTCACAACTACTGAAGCCATCGCTAAGGGACTCCCGCTTTTAATTCCATTTGCCATGCCAGGACAGGAAGAAGAAAATACAGATTTTCTAATGAGTACAGGCGCCGCTTTTAAAATCGAAAGTGGTCAAAAGCTTATATTCATACTAGATCAACTCATTAACGACCCAAGCTATTACAATCAAATTAGACAAAATGTATTTGCTCTAAAAGCTTCGTTCTCACTTGATAATACATTTGCACTCATCAAAAGTTTCTTATAATAACCTAAAGGCACTATTTTAGAATGATTGTGGAAAACCATTCTAAAATAGTGCCTTTTCTTATTGCTTTTAATTTCAACTGTAACTTCAATTTTTAATTTTAAATCTATCCTAATGATCTGCTTTTGAAATATAATTCTCTATAGAACTGTAAAAGTCTTTCAAGTAACTTTTAACAGCTTCATTTTCTTCATAACCATTATCCTTTAAGGTATCCAAATAATCCGATACAATTTGAGCTGTTATGGTATCTGGATGCGCCTCAATAAAGGCTTTGTATTCGGCAACTTCTAAATCCACATCCATTTTATCTTCAAAGAGAACTGATGATGGAATGTAATAATACATATAGGCCTTGTACATTTCAAGTACTATAGGATATGTTCTACCATTCCTATATCGTCTAATATGATTTTCTGCTAAAAGAATACGGTCCACAAGGTCCGATTGAGAAATCTCAAGTGATGACCGTGTACCCGTATAAGCATCCGATTCTAGTGCCTTCAAATTAATATAACTTTGAACCTCATCACTCATATAAGAAGCATATGGTTTGAATTTCGAATAATCTGTTACTGGATATACGACGCCTTCATATGGGACTAATTTATAGCCACTGGCATAAATTTCATCAATCACCATACCGCTTCCACCATCATATTTACCAAAGTCAAATGCACCCTTTTTCGAGTCAAAACATTTCATCAGCTCTGTTTGAATATGCTTATCAAGTGAAATGACTTCTACGTAGTAAAATTGCTTCTTAATAGATAGTTCTTCAAGTTTAAAAAAATTTTCTGTAGCTTCTTCAGTTGTCATACTTGAAATATTTTGATCTAAGTATTTAAAATTACCAATCAAATCCTCTTTGGCAATCTCTTTGTTAATAGGTTCAGTTGAATCAACTTCAGCTATAGGTGGCGTTACTGTTGGTGGCAATTGATGTTCACTTACAACATCCCTATGGCATCCCACTAGAGAGAACATGAACAACATACCGATCAACCATTTTCTTTGCATACAGCCTCCAATTCTATGTCATATCCTTCATTATACTCAATTATACCATTAAAGTTGTGTCCTTTATGTGAATTTTTCATTAGATTCAAAGATGATTTGACTCAACTTTCCAATAACAGGTTCGATTTCCTGATCCGCTAGACCACTGTATGAGAGCACTAATATATCACTGCCTTCATAATCACTAATACCTTCGAGTTTTAAGCCAATCAATTCAGCTTCTTTGACCACCTTTTCTTTATTGACCGTCCGACTAAAAGATAACATAACATGCAAGCCAGATTCTTTTCCAATCAATTCAAAGTAAGGGTTCTGATGTATTTTAAAAGCATCAATTAAAAGTTGATTTTTTCTGCCATATATCTTTTTAATTCTCCTAATATGACGCTCAAAATAACCTTCTGACATATAATTAGCCAGTGCCAATTGTTCAATTTTAGAAACGGTCTGAGAGTATCTCTCTTTAATGAGGTTAAATTTTTGCAACAAGGGTTCTGGAAGTACCATAAAGCTAATTCTAAGAGAAGGAATTAAAAGCTTTGAAAAGGAACCCACATAGATGACATTCTTACCTTGATTTAGTCCTTGTAAAGCTGGAATCGGATAGCCTTCATATCTCAGCAGACTATCATAATCATCTTCAATGATAAAAGACTGATTTTTAGTTGCCCAGTTAATGAGCTTAATCCTTTTTTTTATGGGCATAATAGACCCTGTAGGATACTGATGTGATGGTGAAACATAGACAATTTTAGCAAGTGAAGCTTCCAGTTTTTTAATGTTAATCCCATCTGATTCCACTGGAACTTTAATCGTTTGATACCCGTAATCTTCAAAAATATACATTCCCTTTGAAAATCCCGGGTATTCAAAAGCAATCTGAGCTTCTTCCCCTCTAAATAAAGCTGCAATCAAGCCAAATAAATACTGGATACCTGCGCCAACTATGATCTGATCCGGATGACATTTGCCACCACGTGATTGATGCAAAAAATCAGAAATTTCTCTTCTCAGCGCAAACTCCCCTTGCACGTCACCATAAGAAAGAAGTGCCTTCGTATCATACTCAAGGACCTTGTTAACCATTTTCTTCCAGTCGTTAAAGTTAAATGTCGCTTCTTCCTGTTCATCACTACTTTGAATCTGAATCGTTTTTTTGGGTTTATTGAGTTTAATACTAGGAGAAGACCCTTTTGCAAACTGATTGTAATCATAAATATCAATGTTGATTACATAGTAGCCACTTTTATATTTACTTTCTATATAACCTTCTACAATCAACTGATTGTATGCATTTTCAACAGTTGATTTACTGATCTTAAGAGCTTCTGAGACCATTCTTATGGAAGGTAGTTTAGTCCCCTCTTTCAGGGTTCCTTCATGAATTTCATTCTTGATGTGCTCATATAACTGAATATACTTTGGAATTTTTGATTTTTCCTCTAAATTAATTACAAAACCGATCATCTCTCCACCATCTGTCCCTATCCATTTATGTATATCTGACTCTTTCGATAAACCCAATCCTATATTATATTATAATTGACTTGTATTTAATTACAAGTATTATATACGGATTTATATCTTTTAAGGGGGCTCTATGAGAAACGATCTAAAACTTCTAATTTACACGGCTCTAATGACTGCATTTGTATTTATTACGACTTTTATAATCAAAATACCAATTCCATTTACAAATGGTTATATACACGCTGGAGACATGTGCATTTTTATCTCCGGTATTCTATTAGGACCTTGGTACGGTGCCTTTGCTGCTGGTGCAGGCTCTATGTTTGCAGATGTGCTCGGTGGGTATGCACAATGGGCTATCCCCACTTTAGTCATTAAAGGCATCATGGGATTCATCGTAGGGTACTTTGCCAGCGAAAAACGCAACCAAAAGCATATACTCGCAGGTGCTCTCGGTATCTGGTTTGTTTCTTTAATCGCTTTTGTATTCTCAATTAAAAGCACCGATATCAATTTTCTGGCTTCAAATGTCGATGAATTAGCCGGTATTGATAATGTCGTAGCTGCTATTTCAAAGTTGAATTATCAATTACTAGGGGTTGCCATTATTATTCCGTTGATCACAATCCTTTTTTATCTTCTTAAGGATAAGTACGGCATCACTTTCGGTCAACTCTCAGGAATGGTTATTGCAGGGTTATGGATGGTTCTCGGTTATTATCTTGCTGCTAGTGTTATGTATGGTAGCTTTATCGTTCCTATCTTTAGTATCCCTTGGAATATCATTCAATTCGTCGGTGGCATTGTCCTTGGATTCGTTGTACTAGCAGGTCTCAAAAAGGCCAATGTGAGCTATGTTACGCTACATCATTCACATCAATAAATTTAGTTTTATAAAGTAGGAGATGATACCTAGAATAGTTATCATCTCTTTTTATGATAAATTATGAATAAGATCTCTATATGTGCTCCCTTCTTGTGGGCATATAGCCTTATTTCTTTCAATGCTTATGTATTCTTAAATCATTTTTAATACGATTTTAATATTAATAACGTATTATGAATATGAGTAAACGTTATTGTAAACGTTTTATAAATATAAATTGAAAGGGAGGCATTCTCATGAAAAAAGTTGGTTTGATCTTTACAGCATCCACTGGTGGTGGCCACAATCAAGCAGCCCACTCTTTAAAAAAGCAGCTTTCAGATCACGCACTTGACTTTTATGTGATAGATACCTTTAAAGAAAACAGTAAATTTTTAGAAACCATGATTGAAGATGGGTACACTTTTTTAGCAAATTATACACCGAAACTCTACGGTGAAATTTATAGATTTAGTGGTTATAAGTCCACCAATAAACAACTTAAGCGCTTCTTTAAGATAATGCTTAGAAATAAGATCTTAGCTTACATAAAGCATTATAACCCAAGTGTTATCATTTCAACACATCCCATTTTTGTGCATATTATCGCCGAACTGAAAAAAGAAGGTTTAACACACGCGGCCTGCCTCTCTGTGGTAACAGATTTAGGGGTACATCGCTTTTATGCACATGACTCAATTGATGCCTACATCACAGGATCAAAAGTAACGAATGATCAATTAAAGGCGCTTGGCGTTTCACAGGATAAACTTTATGACTATGGTATTCCTGTTAAGGCTGAATTCTATAACAACTCAGTCATTCACCGGAAAGATTTCTCGCCTTTCACAGTACTCCTCATGGGTGGTAGTATGGGTAGTAGAAAGTTATACAAAACCTTAGACATGTTGCTTAAAGTTAGGCATGATCTTTTAATTCAAGTCGTTTGCGGGAACAATAAAACAGTAAAAAATGCCATTGAGTCTCATTTTCAAGATTTGCCTGCTCATATTTCTTTAGAAGTATATGGATTCGTCAGCAATGTAGATGAATTGATGGATCAAGCTGATTTATTAATTAGCAAGCCCGGGGGGCTCACTTTAACGGAAGCTATCAATAAGGCACTTCCCATTATAATTCCTTTTTACATTCACGGGCAAGAAGCTGAAAACACAGAAATACTAGCTTCTGAAGGTCTAGCTGTATATGTTGAAAATCTCAATATGCTCCCTCTCACGATTGAATCTTTTATCAACGAACCCGAACGACTCATCGTTATTAAAAATAGAATGAAAGCAATGTCCTCTAATTATTCTGTGGCAAAGATCGGGGATTTATGCCATGAGCTCATGGCATGAGGTCGTTGTAAAACGACTTTTTTTTTGATATATTTAATGAAAAGCACATGGAGGCTTTATGGAAAGAATTCTTATTGTAGAAGATGAAAAAAAAATAGCTCGAATTGTAGAGTTACAGTTAAAATATGCAGGTTATGAGACCGACTTAGCACAAGATGGTGCTGAGGCCATTGATAAGTGTTTAAAAAATAGTTATGATCTTATCTTAATGGACTTAATGATGCCAAAAGTGGATGGTTTAACCGCTTGTAAAGAAATAAAAAGACATGATCCAGCCAATAAAATTATCATGCTCACTGCAAAGGATGATATTCAGGACGTGATCACTGGTTTAGATAGCGGTGCCGACGATTATGTAACAAAACCCTTTATTTTTGATGAATTATTAGCACGCATTAGAGCTAATATGCGTAAAACAACTTCTATTGTAGAATCTACTTCTGAAGAGATACTTCAATTTGAAGACTTATTTATCAACACATCGACTTATGAAGTTTCAAGGGCAGATGATCAAATCGATCTCTCTAAAACAGAGTTTGATCTCTTAAAACATTTGGTCATCAACAAGGGCATCGTCCTCACACGCGAGCAAATTCTCAACAAAGTTTGGGGCTATGATTATTATGGTAGTCTCAATATTGTAGATGTCTATATCAAATATTTAAGAGATAAAGTGGACCGCAATTATGATCGAAAAATAATACAAACAGTAAGGGGTCGTGGATACGTTGTCAAATAAACAAAATTTCTTTAAAAGACAATATCATAAGCTCTATGATCCATTTAGAAAGCTTAAATTAACTACGAGAATCACAGTCTTCAATGTGATTCTTTTTGCCATTTTAATCTTGTTTGTCTTTTTATTTGTAACATTGCTCACAAGACAATTTCTCTTTTACAAAAATAGAGATGAACTCATCTCAAAAAAAGTACAAGTTGAAGATTTTATAAATGAAGATATTAATCTCCTCTACCAAACACCCGAAAATCAAAGAGTTAACTATCTTTATGAGCGTTTAAAAAAATTATACCTTTTTGAAAATTATAAATTTGTGGTTTTGGTTTCCGATGATTCTAACCGGACTTCATATCCCTTAAACAAAAACTACTACGATCGCTTTATTACTGGTGAAGAGTACACAGACTTAAGTACCTTCTCAACTGTTTTAAAAATTGAGACCACTTCAGAGGGTACTTTTTTAAACATGAGGATCTATGACAATCAAGCCAGTGTTGATCAAAGTATTTTGACATCTTTTAAAATTCCATTTGATCTAAATCAAAATTCATCCGATGTGTATGTCACCAAAGTTTTAAAAACAGATGTGATGCATACCACCTCTAATATTGTTTTTTTAGATGGTAAAAAGGTCTATATTACACTCTTCTTAACCTCCACTTTGGATGAAGATTATCTTATGAGTTTAAATTCAGCCTTATTTGTATCTTCCATCATTGGCATTCTCTTGCTCTCTATCTTTGGGAGATATTTTACAAGACGCGCTCTCAGACCACTCGTTAACTTATCTTATACCGCACAAAATATCAACAATGAAAATTTGGACTATCGAATCCCTTCAATTGGCACAAACGATGAGGTGGATACACTCATTAAAAGTCTGAATTATATGCTTCAAAATCTTGAAAAATCTTTTGACTATCAAAAGCGTTTCGTATCAGATGCTTCACATGAACTGAGGATACCATTGACTATCATTTTAGGATATGTGGATCTCCTAAAAACCATGGGCTATGATGAAAAAGAACTTCTTGAAGAATCGATTGACTCCATTGAATCAGAAGCTCAAAACATGAAAAATCTTGTTGAAAAGCTGCTATTACTTGCCAGAGTTGAAAACAGAACGTTTGAAGTTAAATTTGATCGCATCTCTGTTGAAGAAATCTCAGATAAACTCATTCAAGAATGTCGGCTCATCTATGAGGACTTTACATTTAATGCTAAACTTGATTATCTTGGTGATCTCATAGTGGATAAAGAACTTATCATACAAGTTTTTAGAGCTCTTGTTGATAACGCAGTTAAGTATACTGATCCACCAGGTACTATTACCATCACATCAAGGGAATTGCGCAAATACTATGAAATTGCTATAACAGACACTGGTCGTGGTATCCCGGCAGAAAACATTCCAAACCTAACAAATCGCTTTTTCAGAGTAGATGAAGATCGAAATCGGAAAACTGGTGGCGTCGGTCTTGGCCTTGCCATTGTTGAAAGTTTAATGAAAGTCCAAGGTGGGCGAATTCAAATCGAAAGTCAAGAGAATATTGGAACTAGAATAGCCTTGTTATTCCCTAAAGACCAATTTATGAAATAGCAAGCATGTTCTTTATATTTCGGTTCCCGAGTCATTTACAAATATTAATGATTTTCTAACACTGCATTCATAAATTACTAACCTTTAAAGTATATTCTATAACTGTAGAGAAAATGATTTATATAGATACCTTTGGAGGTGCGCTATGAAAAATTTAATTAGAAAACACATTAAAATTAACCCGTCTGTGAAACATATTGAAATTGATAAGTCCATAATTGAAAGTAAATCCCTTCAATTTGTTAAAACAATTTACTAGGAGTTGCATTTAAGTATTTAAGTCCTAACAAGTGAATAATGAATGACTGATAAAAAGGAGCTGTTACTCATCTAATTTCTTAGATTTGCAATAGCTCCTTTAATATTTCATTTAGACAAGATCTTGTTCTGGTATTTTATGCTTAAATTTATGTTCCCATACTGAAACGATCAATGTGAATAGACCACAAAAGATCAATCCAAAATAGTAGCTGATAAGTCGCCATAATAACATGGCAATGCCTACAAAGTGCGTTGTAAACACGGAACCAAGTACCATTGAAAATCCCACTTCAGAAGCACCAACAGTCCCAGGTATAGGTACGAAACTGACACACATATAAAGTATCGCTTGAAGGGTAATCACTTTTAAAGGACTAATCCCAGAAAGATTAAGTGCCCTATAGATGACATATGTGATTCCAAAAAACAAAGTCACTTGTAATACACTTAAAAAGAAGAGTGCAAGTGTTTTCTTCGGATCTGATTTCAACTTTTCAATCCCTTGTTGATATTCTTCAATAAAACTAACCCATCTACTTTCAGATTTTTCACGACTTTTTATGAGTTTAAAATGAGACAATATTGTATTTATTTTTTTCCCTAAATACTTGATCCAATTCGGCTTAAAAGCCAGAAAGATAATAAGAGAAAGTCCTACGGTATTTATAAGCAATCCCAATGCCAAAAATCCTGTGATCAAACTCATTTCATTGAATATATACTTGAAATTAAGCATTGAAAGTAACAATGCGTAAAGTGTAACCGTTACTTGAAATACAAGAAACTTGCCCACTAAAACTGCCGTCCCATTACTGGTAGATACCTTATGCTTTCTGAGTAACAAAAGTTGGATGGGTTGTCCACCGCTTGCAAAAGGCGTAATATTGCTATAGTATTGACCGATTAAAGTAGTCTTTATAGCGATCCACGGTATATGTTTTCTATTGACCTTATCATCCACATGATCAAGTAACAAACCAATCATCAATGACTCAAGACCCCAAAAACCAAACATCAGACCTACGGCCACAAATATATAGCCTATTTTAACGCTTTGAGCCACTTCAATCATCTGATTAAGACTGATTTGTCTCTTTAGTATCAGAACCGTAACACCTATCAATATAAACATGATGGTGAAATTAATCCATTTTTGTTGTTTTGTCATGATTTCACCTTCTTATCTGACTGCTCTTAGGATTGCCTCATCTTTAAATTCTTTTTTGAGTTCATACATATTGGATTTAAGTTGAAAAAGCTTCACATCATCATTGATGATCTTTGCAATTTCGTCCACAAAGTGTGTTTTGTGATCTAATATGATCCCAATTTCACGATTCTTAACAAATTCTATATTAGCATTTTCTTGCCCTACTGTAGTTTGCTGAATAAGGAGT
Source organism: uncultured Fusibacter sp. (assembly GCA_965140735.1). GTDB lineage: Bacteria > Bacillota > Clostridia > Peptostreptococcales > Acidaminobacteraceae > Fusibacter_A. The sequence continues at coordinate 2,164,644 of OZ223306.1, forward strand.
GGAATTTCTTTGTTAATTGCTTCAAAAAGTGTCACACCACCCGGTTTTGTGTAAATAAGATCAGACGACTCCATAAGCTCTGCAATATTAGAAACAAATCCAAGGACCTCTATGTTCTTATAAGTTTTAGTGGATAAAGCTTCTGCAAGCTCATAATCTGTTCCAGTCACAATAATAAATTTTGTATTCTCAACACTTTCTAACTGTGATAAGAGAGCTTCATCAAATTTTATTTTTCCCATTGCACTGGACATTAAGAGCACCTGCTTCATTTGTGTGTGCGATGTACTACTCTTTTCAACCTTGAAATCTGCCCCAACTGGAATCCCTGTAACGAAAATAGAATCTTTATCAATGCCTTTTAGTCTCAATAAATCTTTGACCTCTATGGAAGGTACAAAATACTGATCTGTGCCTTCATGCACCCATTCCCAACTGTCTACAACATCTGTAATAACAGTCATCAAAGGCACATTACTATTACTTTTTGATTTGTATCTTGACATAAAACCTGAAGTCATTGGAAATGTGCTGATGACAATAGAAGGTTTTTCTCTATCCATATAGGCTTTAAACCGTCTATTATATCTCGCATAAAGCAATTCATCTATGAGATTTTTTCGGCTGTCTTTTTTATAATTATAAAAGAAATTATAGAGGGTTTCAAATTCTCTTGTGAGATAATTATAGATGCCTTGTGCTATTTTTTTATATGAAGGTTTGATGATATCAAAAATATCAACAATATCAATTGTATAATCAAAATATACACGTTCAATTTCTGCCTTTAAGGCTTTTGAAACTGAGTGATGTCCCATGCCAAAAGTTGCGGTAAGAATCACTATCTTTTTCTCATTCATTTGAGCCTCCTAATTTGCTCTTATATCTTAAATTTTAATCTATATACGTATTCTATTCAAAAAAAATGAAGTTATGTTTTACTATAACTTCATCATATCGAATGAATATTAGAACAACGTCAACTCTCCATTAGAATTTAATTAAAATTTCAGCTTTTATAATCTTTCATATAGCTGGGCATCAATCCTTGAAATCAGTTCTGTAGGCTCATTTACATGATAGACAAATAATTCATGAAGTGCTCTTGTAACCGCCACATATAAGAGTTTTATGTGAAGTGGATCATTTTCATATTGATCCTTATGAGAATCCAATATAATCACAGCGTCAAATTCAAGCCCTTTAGACAACTGAGGTGTAAGAACTGTGATACCACCTTTATAGTGTTCTTCATGACCCGTGAGCAATTGAACATCATCTGTCATTAAATCGCTTAGCTTTTCATAAACTGCCATACCCCCGACCTCTGTCTTACACATAATTGCAATAGATTTATACCCTGTATGTTTTAACGCCTTAATGCGTTCACTTACATCTGTAATCATGACATCCTCATCGGCACAGGACACTAGACAAGGTTTACGACCTTCTCTTAATGCCGGTTTTGCTAAGACTATCTTATCATCATTTAATGAGGCAATCACTGCATTTCCAAAATCTATGATTTCTTTTGTGGACCGGTAACATATACTTATGGTCTTGTAAGTTGTCACCTTAGGTTTAAATACTTGATGGGTCAACTCATCCCAATTGGAAATGCCTCTATAAGCGTTAATCCCCTGTGCGACATCTCCAACCACTGTAAAGGAATTGTTTAAACTGGTCATGGTGAGCACATGCATTTGAAGTGGATTAAAGTCTTGTGCTTCATCTACAATAATATGTGCATATTTTTTAAGAAGTTCAGACCCTTCTACTGCAAATTTCAGGTAGAGTAAAGCAGGAATATCTTCGTATTCGATTTTCATTTTAACAACTTCTTTTGTGTATTGAATAACCGTGTTTATCTCTTCATCAGAGAGTTCATCCCTTGAATGTTTTTTTAAAAGTGACACATCACTTAAGAGATTTAAAAGGAGTTTTTCTATATTTAAATTTTCCCATTTTGCAAGATATGCCTTGGGAATTACTTTAATACTTTCGTTAAGTGTATTGCCATATTTTATTTTTTGATCGGCAATACTTGAAATCATTTTTTGACGCTTTTGCTCATCTAAATCCGTATTTTCTTTGAGCTTTAAAATCTTACTGTCTAGGTGACTTATAATCCTACTTTCTAGTTTTAAAATTCGATCTTCAATGGTATCCTTAATATATCTGTATAACTTTTCTTTTCGCTTCGCTAAAGTCATATAGGCATATTGCTTGCTAAAGAGTGCTTCAAGTTCATCATAAGTGTAAAGTGTCTTTCCAAGGATTTCAATTGACTCTTTAGGTAAGGCCTCTTCTAAAAGTTGAGTCACATACTGATCCATGATGCGTTTCAATTTCATAGACCCTTTAAAAGATGAAATATATTCAAGCTTTTGCCTTATTTCATCTTCGCGATCTAGGCTAATCAGATTTTTGAGCTTATTAATTTCAGTAGTTGTGGCCAGAGTCCTTCCAAAGGCTTTTTCAAATAACATTTCAAAGGTAACTTGCTCAATATCATGAACACCAAGATCAGGTAAAACATCGCTTATATAGTCTAGAAAAAGTCTATTTGGGACAATCATTAAAATTTTATCAGCCTGAAATATATCTTGGTAGGTATACATCAAATACGCTATTCGGTGTAGTACGATTGTGGTCTTCCCACTACCAGCAACCCCTTGAATAATTAAAACCCCATCTTTGGATGCTCTGATGATCTGGTTTTGCTCATCTTGGATGGTCGTTACAATATCGCCAAGTCGATTGTCTTTCTTCTCCCATAACGCTTTTTGTAAAAACTCGTCCATGGGCGTGAGACCTTTATCAAATATATTAACAAGTTCCCCATCCGTAATTTCATATTGCCTTTTTAAATCCAAATCTCCTATTATCGTCCCATCAGGTGAACTGTACATGACCTCACCAATCTCACCACTATAGTAAATTCCAGCCAACGGTGCGCGCCAGTCCAAGACAATGAGTTCCTTGGTTTTGGGATTATCTACGCTTGTTTTACCAATGAGATAACTCTCCTTGTTCTTGCCGAGTTCACAAAAATCCACCCTGCCGAAATACGGTTTTTTCGCCAATGTCTCTAAGATATTCAAGCGATTGCGCTCTATCTTACGTAGTTGCTCAAGTACATTAGGGTCTGTGATAACCTCTTTAGACAATCTGCCGTAATCTTGAGACTTAATAATTAATTCTTCATGCTCTTTCGAGATCATGTCTTGAATCATTGCCAGTTTCTCTTGTTCATGTTCATAATCAGGATGTTCCTTTGCGTTCATAGTGATACCTCCTTTTGATTCCATGTGATGCATGCCCTATTCAATTGTATGTTTCCTCGTCTTTTTTTAACCAGGAATTATATCATATCTCTTCAACTTTAAAGAATCAACTTTTTCGATTATTTGTAATATTAAATTAAAAAAACAGACACAAAGACATAAAAAAAGAGCCCCTTTAAAAAGGAGCCCTTACTTTTAAGGCTTACTTATTTTTATACGATTCTGCAAATTTCGTGAATGCTGGTAAAGAGCGTTCTATCATATCCATATCCACGCAATAAGAAATTCTAAAATAACCTGGATAGCCAAAACCACTTCCTGGTACTAAAAGTAAATTGTACTTTTTAGCTTCCATTACGAATTCTACATCATCTTCAATCATGGCTTTTGGGAATAGATAAAATGCACCATCTGGTTTTACCATTTCAAATCCGATACTTTTTAGATGATTGTAAAGCACATCTCTACGCTTCTCATACTCTTTAATATCAACAGAATCATCAAGTGAATCCGCGATAACTTTTTGCCATAATGCAGGTGCATTTACAAATCCTAACGTTCTGTTGGCAAATGAGAAGCCACTCATAAGCATCTTAGTATCTTCTATTTTACTGTTCATTGCAATATAGCCGATACGCTCTCCTGCAAGTCCAAGTGATTTTGAATAAGAGTTTACAATTAAAGAATTTTTAAATATGTTATGCACGTTAGGTGCTTTTCTATCATTATATATAATTGCTTTATATGGTTCGTCAGAGATCACAAAAATCTCATGTCCAATTTCAGCTTCTTTTCTATCTATAATTTCAGCCAAAGCTTTAAGGCTTTCTTCCGAATAAATTACCCCAGTTGGATTATTAGGTGTATTAATGATGATCGCTCTTGTTTTATGCGTGATCTTTGCTTCTAACGCTTTAAGATCTGGTTCAAAAGTCTTCGGATCAGCGTTTACTTCCACAGGAACACCATTGTGGTTTTTAATATAAAAAATGTATTCTGCAAAATAAGGTGCAATAATGATGACTTCTTGACCTGGGTCCAATATGGTTCTCATGACAACATTCATACCACCTGCTGCACCAACTGTCATCATCACATGTTCATGTGAAATGGGCTTTACAATATCTTTATTAACATCATCTGCAACCTTTTGTCTAACATCAGGAAATCCTGCATTATCCATGTACTTATGTGTACCAAGTTCATCCGAATTAACAATTTCTCTCAGTTTGGCAACAACCTTTTTAGGGGGTTCAAAATATGGGTTGCCAATACTATAGTCATACACGTTATCTTCACCATGAACTGCTTTGAGTTCAGCACCTTCTACGAACATACGTCTAATCCATGATGATTTTTTTAAATTCTCTTCTACTTCTCTTGAAATCATTGTTGCCTCCTTTATTAAAATGTATTTTAACATAAATAAACGATTCATATAATTGAATAAATTATCACGATTCTCTATATATGATTATATCAGAACGAATTATTTTTGCAATTTTTTTGTAAAGATTAAAATTTTTTTGTAACTCTAAAAATTTTTAAGTCCACTTGTTTTTTTGTAAAAAATAAAGCCTCTGTTACAGATAAAAAGATTCTGACAAAGGCTCACAAACAATCATATTAAATTATAGCTCATTATAACTGAGCAATTCTCTTCTGTTCAAGAATCCAATGATCCACAATTTCTGATTTATTTAAATCAAATATGCCTATTTTAGCATAATCCGTGTACAAACTAATCACCTGTCCACCATTTGCCTGAAGGCGTGTTAAGTTGACACGTTCATATATCGACATACGATCATTTTCCAAAGATTTAACACCATCCATTGATAAGGTTACCAGATCACCTTTCTTAATATTATTCATTACAACCCCTCCTACAGTCCATCGATTCTTATTATTTTAAAGTTTATTTCAAAAAAACTTTATTTAATTAATTTGATATTTTATTCATTATATCAGACTTTGAAGAAAAGGGAAGTACTTTTACTAATTTTTTTTTTATGAAATCAATTTATTTTACAGAATTTACGATTAAGCCAATTTCACTGGGATGATTTACAATATAATCGGGTTCAAGGGTTTTCAATTTTGATAAACTCAATATAGTCCAAGAGACTAGACAAGTTGCAACACCAGCGTTTTTACCGGCTTCTATATCATGTGCACTATCGCCTACCATCAATGTCTCTGATTCGCGAACACTGTAGTAATCACAAATTCTATGAATCCCTTCTGGATCTGGTTTTGCGTTTAGAACATCTTGCGCACTGAGATAATATTCAAAATATTCATCAATCTGATATTGTTTTAGACCTTTCTCAAGTCCATTTCGCCCCTTATTCGTCAAAATACCACATTTAATCCCTTTGCTCTTAAGTGCCTCCAGTAAATCATGAACGCCATCAAAGATTTCGGTGCGTGATTCTTGATTTGCTCTATAATACTGCCTATAGAACTCAGTCATGGCCTCATAGTGACTGTCAGATAAATCTCGCATTTGCTGCCCAAGAGGTTTCCCCAATATCAGTTCATATTCTTCATTACTGATCTCGCAGTGCCTATACTTTTTTGAAGCTTCATTCAAACTTTCTTTAATGATATCGTTAGTATCCATTATGGTGCCGTCAAAATCAAAAATAACTAATTTATACATGTTTCTACCTGCCAAGAATTTTTATTCTTGTCCTCCTTTAATTTTATTAACCGTTTTATTTAGCGCATCAACTATTTGAATCGTATCTATATTATACCTGTTTTAAGCTACTTGCACCAAAAAACTCATTAGATTATAAAAGCTGTTTAGATTGCTCTAAACAGCTTCTCATCAAGGATTACCCTTAACCATTTAAATAGATTTGCATTTTACAGGCATACGATCATATTTTAAAGGCTTTTGTTTTTTCATCTAATTTCACTGCTATTTTTTCGAGTTCTTTTGCTTCAGTACTGATCATCTTAACCATGTCGTCTTGAACTTCAATTCTAGCCGCAATTTCTTGTGAAGTCGCTGCACTTTCTTGGATGACTGCTGAGATACTCTCAAGTGATTCAGAGGCAGATTCTTTAGCAACATCGATACTTTCATTGACTTTGATCAAGTCACGAACTTCTCCAAAAGTAGTTTTGACGCTTAAAGATATTGTCTTTAATGCCTTATTGGCATCTTCAAGTTTAGAATCAGCTTCGCTTAGCTGGTGTGTGGATAAATCAATTCCACTTTTAACACCATCTACACTATTGATAATAGAAGTGGTAATCGTGTTGATATTACCTATAGATGATGTCGTTTGCTCTGATAATTTTCTAATTTCTTCAGCCACAACTGCAAATCCTTTTCCATGCTCTCCTGCTCGTGCAGCTTCTATTGAAGCATTGAGAGCAAGAAGATTCGTCTGCTCTGCAATACTCTGAATGACAGTTAGGATATTGCTGATTTCATGAGTGCTTTTTAACAACTCATCAACAGTAACACCCAATTCATTGTTCGCGGAAACGGATTGCTTGAAAGCACTTGTCATAGTCTTTAAGCTCTGATTAGATGATTCTTGATTTTGATCAATGATTTTCGTGTTTTCAAAGATACTGGAAGATATGGCTTGATTTCTTTCAAGAAAATCCGAAAGTTTTCTAAGTTCACTTACAGTCTGGTTAACATCTTTAGCCTGTTGCTGTATGCCATCAACAAATTCTGTAAATCCCATATTAATATCATTTATAGTCTCAGAACCGCTTGATGCATTTTTACCCAACTCTGTAGATTTTGCAGCAAGTTGTGTAGAAGTCGTTTTTAGAGAGCTAATCATCACATTAAAGGTGGTCACCAATTCCTTAATGGCTCTTCCCAGTTGTCCAGTTTCATCACTCTGAGATAATGATTTCTGGTTGACAATCACTTTTTCACTAAAATCATTATTTGCCATTTCATTTATGATTTCTGTAAATTCTTTGATAGGTTTTGAAATACTCTTGTTGAAGGTAAAGATGATCACAAGAATAATTCCAATAATTAACAACAAAATCAGGCCATTGATTACCATGACTCTTGCGATCAAACTATTGATTTTTTCGAGATCATAATTTAGTTTAAAAACACCAATAATATAGGTTTTCGTAGGTTCATAGACTGGTATGAGGTAATGTAATTCTTTTTTTTGAGCATCATAAATGGATTCTCCCTTTAATGCCCTTCCCAGTAAACTCTGATCTTCATCGTCTAACGCTGATATTAAACTGCCCACTGTATTCGATAAATTATTATCAGTGGTATACAGTAACTTCTCTTTATCAAATAACTCCACTTCTAGATTGGATACTTTTTTAAATCTTTCAAAAAAATCATCTGCATATCCAAATTGCATTGTTCCAATGACTTTACCGTTATCTTTAATTGGCGCAAATCCTCTAATTGCAATTCCCGACGAACCTGTCTCCGTCCCCATAACAAAAGAACCCGAAAGTGCCGCTTTTATCGTGGTATGGCCACTTTTGTCATCACCGTTCTTTTCAAGATTATGTCCTCTTAAAAAAACAATTCCCTTGTCATCTCCTATCTCAAAAACCGATAGCCCCATCGTTTGATTTAGATTTTCAAAAATGGGTTTAATGTAAGCTGCCATCTCACTTCGGTTTTTGCTTCTTAATGCACTCACTATTTTCTCATCTTCAGCAAAAGTTGTTGCCAGTGCAAGAGAGTCCTTGCTTCTGTTATCAATCAAATCTGTCAGTAAATTTACAGCAGATAAAACCTCTTCTTTAGCACGCTGTTTTTGATCTCTTGCATTTGTCAGTGTAATAACTGAAAGTGCCACTAATACTACTAAAATAATTATTGAAAAAGCCAATTGCAGCTTTTTCGATATGCTCTTTATTTTCATTTCGCCACACCTCTCTAATAAGGATTTAAGGAATTATGAAAAAAAACAAAATAGATTCATAATTGCAAAGTCATTAGTCTTATGCCCATATTAGATTGAAATATTCAAAAATGAAAAATTTTGGTCCCCGTATTTTTGCCCCATCAATACCATCATAATTGATAATATGATTAATCCAAATGTACCCTTCACCCACAGGAAGATACAATTGTATCAAAGCATGCCAATATAGTTCGAAGCTACCACAATAGATGAATAATTTATCAAATTTAATGGTATATATTTTACTGTTATACCTTTTTATTGACGATAAAATAAGTATACATTTTTATAAATTTGGAGAAAAGTCTATGGAATATCTATTGAGTTATATGGAAAATGCCATAATATTAAGTAAAGAAGACATTATTCGATTTAAAGCATATATTACAAAAAAATATGCTGATTCGCCACGGAATGAACATGCTCAAGTGCTTGCTGATGCAATCAATCGCGTCGTAGACAATAATCTAGATGGCATTGATTTAACTCTTCGAAAAGAACTAAAACTGAGGCTTTTTCAGCACACATTAGCCAACCATCATTATCAAATCAGTAAGAGAGATGTCTTTGAGGAAATTGTCGTAATCGATACGAATCTGGAAGCAATCTGTACTTACGCCATGACATGGATAGAAAAAAATATATCTGAGATTGCATCAGAATTCAATCATGAGGATTTGAAAAAGTATGTCCAAAAAGTCAAATCGCCAGAACTAGAACTTTTGTCATCTTATAATTTACAACCTGAAATAGTTCAAATGACAATCATTCACGCCAGTAGACTTCAACCTGAAAGCCTTCAACCTGAAAGAAAAATCAAATTGATGATTTTGCTAAACATCACAGAAAAGCTAATTCCAAGCATAAAATCGCAAAAAAAAATAGCACACTATGTTCTATGGCTTGTAATGCTATTAACGATACATACTACATTTCAAATGATGCCCTCTTGGAAATTCTATGAATTAATTCGTAATGATGCCCCTGTGACTATTGAGTCAACTTTACCTACCACACAGTCTTTAACCATTGAAACGGAAAAAAATCAGATGATGAATCCAATTATTGATATTAAACATAGCATATCAATCATTCCGCCAAAATCCAAAAGCACTACGATTCAAGAAGATCGTAATGTCATTTCATTGACCCCATTATCAGAAATCAAATTGGAAAAAAAAGAAGCCGCTGTCGAAAAAAAGACAAATTCCAGTAATTTAATATCAAATACTGACATGCCTCTAGAAAATATATCTTTTGATATCACTGCATTGCAAACGTATTTATCCGAACAAAATTCCCTGTTAGCCAAGTCACCTTATTTTGAAACTATTATTGATACAGCTACCTCTCACCACATAGATCCACGTCTTTTGTTCGCTATTGCAGGACAAGAACAAAGTTTAGTAAAACAAACCCATAGAAATGCCTCAAAAATAGCCAACAATCCTTTTAATGTTTATGGCAGTTGGCAGAAATATAATACCAACATTGCTGATAGCAGTCAAGTTGTATGTAATACCATTGTCAAACGACTTTCAACAAAACCTAAAGGTGCAGATCCGTTGATTTGGTTAAATAAAACCTATGCTGAAGACCAAAATTGGCACAAAGGTGTCAGAAAGTATTATAATACATTACGCCTTAAAACAAATTTTAATTAATGCCGCTAAACAGGTAAATATAAAGTTAAAATAACATATGATACTATTTGTGTCACTGCTGTGATTATAAAGCTAATGACCGCAGTGAAAAAGATACACTCATGGATGTATCTTCATCCTCATATTTCTAATCTTGTTCCAGTGCTCTAATTGGCATGTATTTGCCATCGATGAGTTCAAATAGCATATAACCTTTTGTATCGTCTCCAAACTTATCAATCGAAAATTCTTCTTGTAAACCTTGAATCTTATTTGTCTCTATAATAGCTTTTTTAACCTCTGTTGGTGTTAATTGCTCAGCACTTTTAAGCCCTATATACAAAGTCTGGAATGCGTCTGCACCTAGCACACTTGCAAATGAGGGTTTATAATTATAGACTTTCTCAAAGCCATCAACAAAAGATAAATATGCTTGTGATGCTTCTTTTGAGTGATACACTCCTATAAATTTAGTCCCTTCAGCATATTCGCCACCATTGGCAATAAAATCTTTAGTCATTGACCATGGTACAGAAAATATACTTGTATCTGGCAGATTTTTCTTAATGCCTTTTACAAAATAAGCAGAATCTGTTGCCTGACTAAGCAATAACAAGGTTCTTGGTTTTTCTAAAATTACTTGATCTAAGATACTTTTCAAATCATCTTTCCTTGAATCATAATCAAAAATAGCTTTGATCTCTACATCATTTTCAGTTAAAATCTCTTGAACTCTATTTCCAATTGATTGAGTGTACTCTTGATTCATAAAATCGCATATGATAACCAAATCTCTTAGGTCATTCTCCATGTAATAATCACAAAATATTTTGGCTTGTTCTGCATTAAGAGGCGCTGTTCTAATAATAAAATCATCCATAAAAGATAATGCGTTTGTCCCCATGGTTGGCGAAATAAATAAAAGTTCATCACTGGCAACTAATTTCATAGCATCTGCCATATTGCTATGCATATGACCAATAACAAAATGCACCCCTTCTTTTATAAATGCCTGATCCATCTCAAGAGCGGTGCTAGCATCCGCATGGTCATCCTTAACCACTAGTTCTAATAACCGTCCATTGATACCACCTTTTTCATTAACTTGATTCACAGCATATTCAACTGCATTTCTGGCATCTATTGATACTTGAGAATTTTTGGATGTCAAATCACCAATAAGTCCAATCTTTATGGGTTCTTTTCCACAGCTGGATAAGAACAGACTAGAGAACATGACTAGAATAACAAGCATTAATAGATCTCTAATTTGATATCTGTGATTCATTATCTTATTTTTCCGTTCGATATTCATGACACCCTCCATTTGTACTCTTTATAAATCAATTATATCCATTTAAGAAGTAAATATACCCTAACTTATAAAAAATTTCATAATATTTTTCTCATAAATAAGACTAAAAATACTCACTATCCGGTATGTCTTTTTTACATTCTCTCTAATGCTTCAATTCCCAATAACCAGAGACATTCTTCAAGAATTTCTCTGGTGAAAAAGAGCAAATTCATCAATTCAGATTGACGGTTCTCAGAATTGTTGAGAACATGAACTTCATGGTAAAGTGTATTAAATGTCTGCGCCACATCAAATGCATAGTCACAAATCTTAGATGGCTGATACGTTTCAGTAGCCATATTAACCCAGTCACTAAAAGTAGCCAATTTAAGCATTAAAGTCTTTTCTATAACTGTTTCGCCGTTAAAATTTTCAGATGCTTTTACACCCTTTTCAGAAAGTTTATTGAGAATAGACACGATACGTACTATTGCATACTGGATATAAGGACCTGTTTTGCCTTCAAAACTTGTAAATTGATCGATATCAAACACATAATCTTTATCAGCTTGATTAGATAAATCAGCAAATTTTAAAGCACCTACACCAATTTTTAATGCCGCCTGTACTTTCTCATCATGTGAATCGAGCTGACTATATTTCTCTAATTTTCTGAGTGCACTCTTTGTGATAATTTCAATTAAGTCACTCAGTGCCATTGTACCGCCATCACGTGTTTTAAAAGGCTTGCCATCTAAGCCGTTCATGGTCCCAAAACCTATAAACTTCAGATTGAGAGATGGTGGTGCAATCTGTGACATACGCGCTACTCTAAAGACTTGCTCAAAGTGCAAATCTTGTCGCTTATCAACCACATAAATAATCCCTTCTAGTTTCTGATCTCGTGTTCTTTGATAAATCGTTGCGAGATCAGTTGTCGCATAAAGTACCGCACCATTTGCCTTCTGCATGATACAAGGTGGCATTGGCTTTTTATCAGATTCAATTGCCACGTGCACGACTTTTGCGCCTTCACTCTCTTCTAAAAGTGCCATATTATCCAAATGCTTAATGACCTTCGGTATAGCCTCCTGACTGTCACTTTCTCCAAGCCATAAGTCAAAATGAACTTGTAAATAGTCATAATTTTTTTTAAGATCGGCTTTTGATACACTCATAATGTGATGCCAAAGTGCCAGATAGCCTTTTCGGCCCTTCTGAAGCTCAGCAGTTGTCTGAGCTGCTTTTGCTTTAAAAGATTCATCAGATTTACTTTTGATATTGGCTTGAGTATATAACGCAGTCAGCTTTGCAATATCAAATGGTGCTTGCTCTGGATACGCATCTAATTCAGTTTCTTTAAAGTACGGAAGATCTGCATCTTTGAGTCGTAGCATCTCTATAACGTAACCCATTTGGAGACCCCAATCTCCAAGATGAATATCACCGATGACATTATGTCCACTAAAATACAAGAGTCGTATAAGACTCTCACCAATAACAGCAGAACGCAAATGGCCCACATGCAGTGATTTTGCCACATTTGCCCCGCCAAAATCAATCAACAAATTTTGAGGATTATCTGCTCTTTTACAGCCCAAGCGGTCCAACTGATTCATCTGCTTCAAACGCTTTGATATCCAATCACTAGAGATTTTAAGATTTATAAATCCTGGATTCTGTACGGTAACTTCTAAAAAAGCATCTTGTTCTTTAAGTATTGTGGCAACCTCTTGAGCCAATTTGATAGGTTGTTTGTGCATACTTGCTGCACATTTCAGAGCAGAATTGCATTGAAAGTCACATAAATCTGGTCTTCTTGAGTAACTCACTTCAATTGATCTAGAAGAAACACCTGCTTCTTCAAATGCCATTTTTAAAATTGTTGATAAATCATCAAGTAATGTATTCATTGTGTTTCCTCCTTCTCAATTAGTCGTGGTTTTGTGCATTTTATAAACTCATTTACGTCGGTAAATTTAGTTTGATACCACCCTTTTTTTATAAAAAAAAAGCCTCGTCTCATAAAAGAGACGGAGCTTATCCGCGGTACCACTCTTGTTAGTGCAGTGCACTCACTCGAAACCTATAACGGGGTTACCGTGCTTATTTTGCTAGGCTCAATAAGCAACCTCAGAGGTCCTCTTCCAGAAAATTTTGATCATGGGCTCACACCATTCCCCACTCGCTTGGACTCAATTGTCTGTACTCTTCTCATCACAGGTTAATATTTTAACCATATTAGCATATATTTAAAAAATTGTAAACCTTGAAGATTTGATATTTTGCAAAGGTATAAAGGCACTTATCCTGTATTGAGGGTCTTTATTCTAGGTCAAGCCGTATCAATATAAACTGGATTGAAATCTCTGATAATACCTAAATACATCATAATTGTAATCAGTTTGCATCAAAAAAAAGTTTAACCCTTCTTTGTACAGTCACAAGGAAAATCTCATATTATAAAATAATCTAATAGGAAGAAAGTAGCACATACAATGGCATATTTTGATATAATATTGTGAATAAATACATAAAATTTGATATGGGGGACGATGCCATGCATGATATATACAATGAATTAAAAGATATCTTACGAAATGAGTACGTTGATATAACTATAACGGGAAAAAAACTCGAGACCATAAAAGAAAAAACTCTAGCAGCTGGTGCTCACTTTGAGCATTTCAGATTGGCTTGCTTAAACAATCTGAACCATAATTACGCAATCGCCATTGATCATGCAAACAGAGCACTGAAAATTGCTGAGACAGAAAATGACACTTTTCTCTTAGAACAGATTCATACTCTTCTTGGCTTTATTGCTTATAATAGGGGCAACCATGAAAAATCTACTGAGCACTATCTTTCTGTCCTTCAATATGCTAACTCAGCAAGAGTAATCAATAACATAGGTGCAATATTTGACGAATTGGGTGATATGCATGAAGCTTACAGGTATTATAAGCAAGCTGAAGAAGCCTTTGATGATCCTTTAAACTTCCGCCTTCTTGCAATCATATATAGCAATATCGCTGAGTGTGAAACTTCATTTGGACATTACGAAGAAGCCAAGTATTATCTTGAATTATCACAAGAACAAATTAAAAAATTTACGAAAGCAGAAGGTACTGCATATATATTTAATGCGCTTGGCAATTTAGCCTATGTACAAAAAGATTATGATACTGCAATTAGATACTATAAAAAGGGCGAAACTTATGCTAAAAATGAAGCCATCCTTGTATACTATAGAAACTTTATCTTGAATCACGCTAAAGCCTTGTTTGCAAAAGGTGATATAGATGAAGCTCGTACTAGAATTGATCTACTCCTTCAAAATAGTAGCGACTATAGTTTTGATGCAGCTATTCCAGAGGTTCAAGAATTATTAGCAAAAATTGCCGATTCCAATGGCCAACTGGAACTTGCAAATACTCATTATAAAAAATATATAGAAGTGATTAAAAATCAAAAAGCTACAAATCTTCAGCATAGAAGTGAAAGTATTAAAACTGCGATAAAATTTGCACAACTCCATACTCAACTGGATACCCTTAACCAAATGTCACGATCCGATGTCTTGACAGGTTTATCTAACCGATTTGCGCTCCGAGAATATATAGATACTTGGGCTGAAATCAACCACAAGTACCCAGCAATAATAGCACTTTTCGACGTAGATCATTTTAAGCTTCACAATGATAGTTTTGGTCATGCTCACGGCGATGCCTGCCTTGTTGAAGTTTCTAAAATAATAAAAGCCAATCTTTCTTCAGACCTTGGCGATGTTTTCCGATATGGTGGCGATGAATTTCTTGTCACACTTATTGGATACGATTGTAAAGAAGCTTATAATCAATTAGAAAACACCCGTAGGATCATAGAAAGCCTCAATACAGCAGGCAAGATTCCAATTACTGAAAATCAAACTGCTATTTCATGCAGTATTGGTGCCGTCTCAGTTGCATCAAGGAGTAACCAAACTTTTGAAGATCTCTTCGATATCGCTGACAGAGCTTTGTATATTTCGAAAGATCAAGGCCGAAATTGTGTGACAATATTGCCTTCTAAATGATGTTGGTTTTCATGTACGCATTCATCTAAATTAACAACATTTGAGCCATCTTTCGATGCCTCAAACCGATTTTCACTGACGCTGTTTAAGGTTGAACACCACTCATCACAGCTTTTGGCTCAAATCTTGTTATCTTAATAAAAGGACCTCTTGCGCTTTCAGAAGAGGTCCTTTTTATGTTTTATAGAATCTATAAGTTTCTAATAAATTCTATTATTATTTAACATAAGAATACATTTAAAGTAAACTTGATTTCATATTAATATAATTTTATATGTGCCTATTGAGCATAGCTCATGTTTTTTCTTAACAAACAAACGCCCAATGCCACCCACCAAATCATTTGGCCCAAGGCAAAAATCATGATAACACCTTCGTATAGACTTGGCACCATTGTGAGTACTCCTCCAATACCTGCAACTAACCCCAGTACATTAACCACTTTAGGGAACAACCTATACTTAAAACCAGCAAGTACGACAATTAACATCCAAAAGGCCCCAACGACTTCATTATTGCCCCCTATAGCAAGGTGGACCGTTTCGGTTAATCGGAAAATATTAGTTGAGTTTTCTGCCATGGCCGTTAAGAGCCCTGTGTTGAAAATCATGCCACTTGCAATAACAAGGGTAGACCATATAATCCCTAACGCCAAGACAATCCTACTCAGATAGCCATTGTGAACAGCTAATAAATCATGTAGGGTTACTGTTAAAAATAACTTAACGATACCAAATACAATAAATATTAAAGATATCCATGCAATCATGAGACCACTATTACCTGTAATAAAAGCAAATCGCTCCTCAAGAGTACCTACCGAAGACATGCCCAAAAGTGTCATTTGCATCACAATACCGATCAGATAAATCAAGGCAAGGGCAATGCTTGCCAAGCCACCTATTTTTGTTTGTTTCATATTATAACTCCTTCCTTTGTTTACAATCAAATTAAACGATAAAGCTTACATATTTTACGTTTTGATAAGGGCTTGAGCCCCTTATGATTTATAATTGTAACAAAGTAAAGGCCATGTCACTAGCTACTAAAGTAGGGTTTTGAATTAAAGAAGATTGAGCGTCTTGGCTTTAGCCACAGCTTCTGTTCGGCGTTTAACCTCTAATTTACCATAAATATTTTGAATATAGCCTTTGACTGTACTTAAGGCGATAAAAAGTCTTTGACCAATCTCCTTGTTAGACAAACCACTCTCTATCAATTCCAAAACTTCCATTTCTCTAATGGTTAGGGGCTCTGGCAAAAGCGCGTTATAATGACGTCTCTCATCTGTTCCCTTTTCCAGTGCTTTGATTTGTCCCTCTAGTTGATCAAGTGTATAAAAATCTGGAATCGGGTTGGGGAAATACAGGTGCTTTGTCTCAGATAAGTAGAGTTTTGCTTCTGTAAAAGCGCCTTGGTCTATATAAATTTTGCATCTCAGCATCAAATACCGATAGTCAAAGTCATTAATGGCCATTTGACTGCCCAGAGTCTTGGCTTCTTTCATAAATTGTTTACAGTCTTCTTGGTGGTCTTCAAGATAGGCACTATAAGCCAACAAGAGATAGAGGGTAGGCAAAATTAGTGGAAAGCCTTGGTTATTTTGAATCGCCTTGATGTGCTCTTGAACTCTATGGTTAAGCAAATCGAGATCGTGACGATGGAGCCATAAATGGTAGCGCACCATCCAAAAATTATCCACATTAATGCTTTCACCATATTGAGATTCATAATAAATGGCTTTTTCAATACAGTCATCTGCCATGTCAAAATCATCCTGATGCCAATAGGCAAAGCCTAAAGTCATCATAATCACCCCATATTTTTTAAGGGTTTTATGGGCCATGGCTTCCTTAGCTAAATTGCCATAATGGAATAAGTCTTCAATTTGTCCACGTGCCGCAGCTCTATATGCTTTTGCCATTAAAAGATTAACCTCTAGTAAATCGTATTGTTCAAAATCTACTACTAAGCCTTTCTTTTTAAGCACTTTAAAATGCTCATGCTCATAGACTTCTTGAGCATAATCTAGCCAATAGTCAGCTTGGTCAATGCGGTTGTTATCAATCAATGCCCAAGCGTAACCCATGGCCAATACTGGTCTATCTTTGATGAATGTTTCAGGTAATTTCGTGATCATGTCTAGCCATATGTTAGTGGTTAAGTTTAAGTCCATTAAAGCCCATAAATGCTCAATCCCCACAGCAGCTCTTTTATAGTCACCTTGTTCAAGGAAGAGTTGAGTAGCTTCAAAGACCTTTTCTGATGCCATATACCAATCTGCAATTGCTAACTTGACACCTTTAATCCGTGTAGGATAGTCCAATCCAAGCTGATTTTTTAAGTGTTCTAAGAGAATCTCTCTAAATAGAGGATGATAACGAAAGAATTGATGATTACCCTCTATTCTTGTAATGAATAGGTTTTTACCAAGGATTTGGTCCATGATTATAGAACTGCCTTTTAGGAAAATGTCAAAGACCTCTTGGCACATGTTTCTAGAAAAAGATTCAGGAATAGCACTTAACATGAGAAAATTCCTCTCTACCTGACTCAGTGATTTAAACAATTCTTGAATAAGATATTGGCTCAAGAGCGTGTGTGAGCTGATATTTATGTCTTGATTGATTATACGCTTTAAGCTGTGCGCTTCTATATTTGTCTCTCCAATTGATAATTGAGCCAGTTTGACACCTACTGCCCAACCCTCTGTCAGTTTATAGATGTATTCAGCAAGTTCTGAATTCAGCTCATAAGGGACTTGGAAATTTGAAGATTGCATGGATAGAATTTCTCCTATTTGAGCTTTATCTAACTTCAAATCTGTCTCTTTGATTTCTAAGAGTTGGCCATTTAAACGATCTTTATTAAGATTAAGGGAGATTCTTTCACGTGAAATAACCACAATCTTGACTTTGTCATTTAAAAAGAGTATAACAAGGTTTAAAAAGTCATGTATATCTGAGTTTGAGATGTGATGGAAATCATCAAAGATTAAAAAGAGACTCGTCTTTAAATTATATAGTATACTAATAAACATTCTTAAAAATCTGTCTTTTGGAATTGTATTAAGCTGATTAAGTAGGCCTAACATATTTTTGCCAACGGCTGGGTCTTTTTGGTTAATGCTGTGTGCAAAATAAGTTAAAAAAATTTGAATGTCATTATCAAGAGCATCAAGTGAATACCATACATAGTCGTGAATCTCTGCCCGCTTAAGCCACTGACACACTAGAGTGGTCTTACCATATCCGGTTTGACAAGACACGGTGATAGCACTAATCTGATCTTGACTCATGAGGTCAATGAGCGGATTTCTCATGATGAAATCGCCTTCAAGTTTAGGTTTATGAAGTTTACTTGGAATAATAAATGTATTCAATCATTACCTCCTCATTAGAAAATAGATTGGGAAGTTAGAACTTATCAAAAGTTATCCATTCTACCAATATATCATCACTTGAGACCTTTTCCGAATTGTATCCAAAATCTAAATTTAAATACTTTCTAAATGATTCTGGATTTGATGCAATTGACAAGTATGCATACCTCAATAAAAAAATATCATGTCTACCATCAATCTTAATCCAAAAAATATTAAGAAATGTTTTTTCCATATTCTATCACAACCCCATCGGATTGACCATATAGATAAACATCCTCTGTTAAGAATGTATGAACTGTAAATTATCTACGCCAGAGTTTAAATTTCAGGCTGTTCAACTTGTAACATCAGAAGATTTTAGCGTTAAACAAGTAGCAAAGTAACTTGATATCCATGAAAATTCATTATATAGATGGATTCAAGAAGTAGGAAAATATGATAAAGATGTTTTCCAGAACAAGTTAGCCGTGCGTATTATTCCTAGTTTTAAAATCATAATATACAGATCAAATGGCTTTAAAATTTCATAACCTAAAAAAACCACCCTATCAATCGTAAGGTGGTTTTTTTATACGTTAGCATCAAAGTATCCAAGTTAATTAATCTCTGTTAAAACCATCTCAGCGATGCAGTAAAACAGTCAACCTTAGATAAGCACTACTCATTAATCAAATTATTCTTAACCAGAATATTTCTGATCAGTACAGCCGCCTCTGCACGTGTGATCGGCGTTTCCGGAGACAATTTACCGTCATAGCCTGAGACCACACCACTCATAAGCAAGTTGCCTGTTGCATTCACAGCCCAATCGTGTACCTCAGTCTGGTCATCGAAGTATCTCAACATTGCCCGATTGGCTTCTACCATATTGTGGCCCGCGAGCTTCATAGCGTTGTATGCCACAACAAAAGCTTCTTGCCGCGTGATTTGAATATTTGGTTTAAATGTTCCATCAGGGTATCCACTGAGTAAAGCATAGTTCTGTGCTGATGCTACAGCATCGGCGTACCAATCTGATTCTGTTACATCCGCATACGTATCGGAGTATTGGTTTGGTCTTAGTATCCCAAGCCCCTGTGTGATCATTGTTGCAAATTCTGCACGTGTCACATTATCGTTTGGATGAAATTGATCATCGACATCTCCACTTACAATCATACGGTTTCCTAAATCTTGAATGGAAAATGCAGCCCAATGTCCAGTGATATCTTCAAAGGACGCAGTGTTGTGGACCAATGTATAAGTAGAGTTTGTCAATGAGTTGATTTCAACTTCTATAGACTCACCGCTCCGGATGAACTTTGTTGGAATGTGCGAATAAGAGCCATCTTGGTTGTAGATCACAGCTGTAGTCACATCCTCTGGAGCCACATCTTGTGGCAGTATCAAACGACGTGTCACATACTCAGTAAATGCCTTCACTTCCACATCCCTTTTCTGACCATTTTCATCTGTCGTAGATGCTATCACCTTAAACGCCACAGGCGCTAAAACCATTTGAATACTTCCTAAATTAGACTGAATTTCCTTTACTTGATCATCTCCCAGTATTTCCATGGAAACACTGATAGCAATATCTACAAGCACGTTGGCAGAGACATTCAGTTGTTCAGCCACATGATCGATTCCAAGCGCCTTGGCCGGAATCACATATGTAGCCATATCACTTTGAACCGATAAATCAAAATCACTATTTTCCATGAGTTTGACCACATCGCCAGTAAGCCCCAGCTCCACAGCATCCATGTTTGACTGACTTACACGGACTTCCACAACATTATCTACTGCATCAGCCCCCTCAAGAGCAGAATTGATTTCCGCCTCAATCGCATCATGATCCATAACGACTCCAACAACTCGTTTACCGCTTTCTGTTTTCACTGTTTCAAGGCCTGCTACACGTTGCTCACCATTGACAATGACAACAGCAATATCTGGAACATTAGTTTCTGTTGATTTTGGTGATGAGGTGCTTTCACCCGAGTCATCATTTGAATCTTTTTGGTTTTCTATCTTATACCACTTAGCGTAGATTGTTATGTTTTCAATCTCAACATGATCAGCCTCAAAATCCCAAGCTGTCGTATAGGTTTGATCTGAGAACCAACCAACAAATCTATATCCAGGGCGCAGTGGTGTCGCTGGTTCTATCACTAAACCGCCATGCTCAACGATTTGTTTCTCTACTGCTAAACCTCCTGTACTATCAAATGTCACTTCGTATGCATTGATCGACCACGCAGCATACAGTTGAATGTTTCTTGCGGGCATTCGGTCCGTCAAGAAAGCAACGGGTTGAGTCAAAGCGCTATCAACATACCATCCAGCAAAGCTGTAACCCTTACGCGTTGGCGCATCTGGTTCTGGCACAACTTGGTTAAAGTCAACCGAAACAGTATTTGGTGATGTCATTGTGCCACCGTTCAGCTCATAACTTACAAGGTATGGATTGATTGTCCACTTGGCGTAAATAACCATACTCTCTGCTGGCATCCTATCTGTATCGAAATTCCAAGGCATACTAAGCGTTGCGTCTTTAAACCATCCGGCAAAGCTATAGCCCGGTTTTGTCGGTTCATCTGGCTCTTTAATAAGCTCATTGTATTTCACAGTTATAGCCGCTGCAGTTGTTGCTGTGCCGCCATTAAAATCATAACGTAACTCGTAGCCATTTGTTATCCACTTGGCATAAATAACCATACTCTCTGCTGGCATCCTATCTGTATCGAAATTCCAAGGCATACTAAGCGTTGCGTCTTTAAACCATCCGGCAAAGCTATAGCCCGGTTTTGTCGGTTCATCTGGCTCTTTAATAAGTTCATTGTATTTCACAGTTATAGCCGCTGCAGTTGTTGCTGTGCCGCCATTAAAATCATAACGTAACTCGTAGCCATTTGTTATCCACTTGGCATAAATAACCAGACTCTCTGCTGGCATCCTATCTGTATCGAAATTCCAAGGCATACTAAGCGTTGCGTCTTTAAACCATCCGGCAAAGCTATAGCCCGGTTTTGTCGATTCATCTGGCTCTTTAATAAGTTCATTGTATTTCACAGTTATAGCCGCTGCTGTTGTTGCTGTGCCGCCATTAAAATCATAACGTAACTCGTAGCCATTTGTTGTCCACTTGGCATAAATAACCATACTCTCTGCTGGCATACTATCTGTATCGAAATTCCAAGGCATACTAAGCGTTGCGTCTTTAAACCATCCGGCAAAGCTATAGCCCGATTTTGTCGGTTCATCTGGCTCTTTAATAAGTTCATTGTATTTCACAGTTATAGCCGCTGCTGTTGTTGCTGTGCCGCCATTAAAATCATAACGTAACTCGTAGCCATTTGTTGTCCACTTGGCGTAAAGGGTCACATCTTCGGCTGGCATGAGATCAGACATAAAATTAACTGGTTGTGTTAATCCGCTATCATAATACCAACTTGCAAAGTTATAGCCTGTTTTTTCTGGATTAGATGGCTTAGTTAAATGGCTTCCAAAATCCACACGAACGGCCGAAGAAGTTGTGCTAAATGTACCACCATTAAGATCATAGGAAATCGCATAATTATTCAAGGACCATTTGGCGTAAAGGATTACATCCTCAGCTGGCATTTTATCTACACCGGCATTAAATGAGATGGTTCGGTCAACATCCCTAAACCAGCCAATGAAGGTATACCCAGTTTTTGTCGGTGTCTCCGGTGTTGGAATAACTGTATCATAAATCACTTTCTCCGATGCCGTCGAGATAGATCCACCATCAAGGTCATAGCTTAGTTCGAAATCTCCAATACTCCAGCCTGCATACAAAGTTAGATTAATGGCTGACATAGTGGTCACTGTTGGCTCAATCTTGTTTGTTAAGGTGTCTTCTTGATACCAGCCTGTAAACAAATATCCAGAACGGACTGGTGTTTCAATTTCTGGGATCACAGCACCATAAGTCAATTCATTTGGACCTGGTATGGTTTGTGTACCCCCATTCAAGTTGTAGGACAGTGTATAATTGTTGGCTATCCACTTAGCATAAAAAGTCACCTGACCAGCTTGTACTTCATAAGCATCTGAAGCCTTATAAACTTTGCCTGTGCCCTCTGGATTCGTTGTCCAACCTGCAAAACTATATCCCGTCCGACTTAAGCCTGCATAGTTACCAAGGATCGTCGCTTCAGCACCCAACCAATAATCATTGTTGTCTACTGGAACATAGCCCTTGTCCGTACCATTTTTATCATAATTAATATTATAACGCGGTGTCATAGCCCATTTGGCATACAGGGTGACATTTTGATCGCCCATTGGCACCACAGCCCCAATCGGCAAATCGCGTCCACTGCCATCAGCACTTGTGTTCCAACCTACAAAGCGATACCCTGTTCGACTCAACTGTTTTGAATTATCCAGCACTGTAGCATAAGCACCTTTCAAATAATTGTTGGTGTCTGACGGTGCATAACCTGAAGTATTACCATTTCCATTATAGGTCACCGCATACTTTGGCAGTGCATTCCACTTGGCATAAAGTGTCACATTGGCATCGGCCATAAGGAAATCATCCCCTGCATCGTATCCTGTGCCTGTACCGTCTGCATTTGTGTTCCATTCAACAAACTCATAACCTGCTTTTACAAGGGTGTTGTCCTTGCTCTTCACATTGACTGTTGCATCGGTCAAATACAGATTCTTATCTTCTGGCACAGAACCGAATTCCTGTCCATTGCCATCATAGGTTACTGTATACGTCGGTAGAGGTGTCCACGACGCATAAAGATCCAAATCAGCCCCCCCCATAGTCGTGGTCGTTTCTGGCCCATATATCGTACTTTCTGGATTCTCACTTGTGTTCCAGCCCACTAATTTATACCCATAACGAATCAGATGCCCAGTATTTCTTTGGATGTTCACTTCTGCACCTTCAAGATATTCCATCTCATCTATTGGTACATCTCCATTTTCTGCGCCATTAGTATGATATGTGACTTTATACGTAGGCAATTGACTCCACATAGCATACAGAGTGATGTTACTACCCTTTATCATAACTTTTTTGCCTTTTGTATAAATTTCTCCTGTGCCATCAGCTTTTGTATTCCAACCGGAAAACTTATAACCGAAACGATTTAAAGCACCGGTATTATCTAAAATAGTCGCCATCTCACCAGACAGGTAAGATCCTGTATCCATAGGTGTTCTACCACCTTCATGACCGTTTCCATTATAGGAAACAGCATATCTTGGCAGGGCATCCCACTCTGCATATAGCGTTCTGTTGCCAGAACCCATTGTAAAAGACTCACCTGCTTGATAGTGTGTGCCTCGTCCATCTGCACTTGTGTTCCAACCTGAAAAGGCATATCCATACCGAGCCATATCCCCCGGATTCGACTGAACCATCACATCCGATATACTGTAATATTCATTGTCATCATCTGGCGCTGAGCCACTATTTTCACCATTGCTGTTGTAGGTCACAGTATAGGTTGGTAACTTACTCCACATAGCATACAAAGTCATGGAACTGCTACCCATATTAAAGGATTGTCCTCTTGTGTAGGTATGACCAGAGCCATCATCCTCTGTATTCCATCCAACGAATTCATAGCCTGACTTTGTCAATTTGTTGACATTGCCCTGAACACTCACTGTTGTCCCTGCTTCATAAGCGTTGTCATCCACAGGTACTTCACCGCCCTCACCAGTGTTTCCATTATAAGTAAGTTGGTAAGTTGGAATTAATTCCCACTGAGCGTACAAAGTAGTATCAACACCTGGCATCGCCAGTTCACTGCCCAGAGCATAGTAGTTTCCAAGACCATCTGCCTGAGTGTTCCAGCCTCTAAAGGTGTAGCCAGAGCGCTCCAATTTAAGACCACGCTCTTTTACTAGAACCGTTTGCCCTTCAAGATAAGCAGCTGTATCTGTCGGCACAGTACCTGATTCTTTTCCATTTCCATCGTAAGATATTTTGTAAGTTGGAAGAGCTGTCCAATTTGCCGTTAAAGTGACGTCCGCATTTAAAATAGTCGCCGTCATCCCCTCTTGCAACACGTGGGTTGATCCGGTCTCCGTCCAGCCTGTGAAGGCATATCCAGTCTTTGTCAAACCACCGCTATTGCCCAAAATCTTAACACGTGCGCCTTCAAAATACGCATTGGAATCTGTCGGCACAGTACCTGATTCAGCACCACCTGCATTGTATGTCACGCTGTAAGTTGGACTGAATGCCCACTCTGCAAAGAGGGTCACATCCGATGTGATCTCAAAGGTCTCATCAGCTTCAAATCGAATTCCTAAGCCATCAGCTCTCGTGTTCCAACCTTTAAATGTATAACTGTCTCGTGCTAGGCTATTTGGATTGCCCAACACACCAACTGAATTATTCACATGGTAAACCCCAGTGTCTATCGGCACGCTGCCTGCATCGGCTCCATTTTTATGGTATATCACCGAATAGTCCACCGCATTCCAGTAAGCATAGAGTGTTATATCTTCGCTCATAGTATCCGAACCGTAATTCCATGCTGAATAGGTGCTGGCACTTGTGCTCCAGCCCTTAAAAGTATAACCAGCCCGTACAGGTGGAATAGGCTCAGTAATTGTTTCACCTGCCTCGACGGACATGCCAGATACGGAAGTTCCACCTTGACTGTCATAATTTACAGTATATAGTACCGGCTGTTGACGAATGACTGCCACCGTATAGGTTTTCTGCGACCCATCTTGCGCTGTCACCTCAATGTTAAATGTATTGAGCCCTGGTGATAGGGACAAGGCTTGTGAAATAGCCCCACTAGCCAATGCACTGCCTTCCACAGTCATTGAAGCTTCTGAGTTTTCAAGGGTTGGAGTCAGTGTGATACTCGTCACATCACTCGCCACTTCCACACTGTAGCCCAAAATGGCAGAGTGAAATGCTGGGACCAGTGTGCCTGCGCTTGAATCTAAGCTAAGCAGGTTGTTGTTATCTTCTAGAACATTCGATACAACTCCGTCAACCAAGTTGGACTGATATGTGCCGACTTGACCATTCGGACCACGAGATGTTGATAACTCAAGAATAGCATCAGCGTTGCCTGATGCGGGGAATTCATAGAAATCCACACCTTCAACGCCACCAGCAGACGATTTCTTTTCACCCGTACTCCAGCCCATTCGAGCTGGCGTACTACTGCCATAATACTCAAGATTTTCATAAATGAACTCAATGCTCATATTTTTTTCCCCAATATTATGGAGACGAACTTGAAAAGCTGCAGCGCCTGGGACTGAAGACTTATAAGTGACAACATCATCCCATGTCACGGTAAAAATTTTATTCTCCGTATCCAAATCGTAATAGATTGAATTACTCCCTGTAGATGTGCCAATTAGGTTCCCATTAGCATCTCGTTCTTCTGTTATACCTTTACTAGGCTTTGAAACATCAATGTCTGTCCAAAATGCTGCAATAATCGGCGCACCTGCATCAGCGATACCTGACGGTGTATATGAACTGTGAGTGCCATCATTTGGACCAAAATGAAGTGCACCATTCACATTAATATCAATAGAGGTGTAGACTTGACTACCAAACTTAATCCCTTCTGGGAAAACCGAAGTGATATCTACCGTTTTAAAAGTATCATCCGCAACTGGCATGGTGTTTTCGCCAAATCCAGCTGCTCCCCCAAGACCATTCGTAAGTGCACGTGGCGTTTCATATACGTCTCGTATAGTCATACTCTTGGAGTTCACATCGGAACCACCGCTCATTTCTGCACCTGCAATAGTGATATAAGCATCTCGCACAGTTGTTGTCATTTTATTGTTTACAACATCATAGTCAAGGATCATGTTAAGCGTATCGCTGTCAATATACTCAATGGAACCAATAGTCACCCCCGCTGGGAAGTTGACCAATGTGATATTAGCAGGATCAATTGTGCTGTCAGAAAAGTTGGCGTTGTCCAACTGAACAATCACCTGAGCACCGTTAAGGTTATTCTCTTCTACCACACCTTCTGGAATAAGAGTAGCCCCTGTGGAAATGGTGGTTGTGAATCGCTGTGTTTCCCCATAAGACAAACCCACATCATTTTCCACATAAGAGCGGAAGATATAATCGGTGCCAGGTTGAAGACCACTTGCAGTGGCATCAAAGTTACTACTGCCATCGCCGTACATGTCCATACCCATACCCATATCCATATATGGATCATATCCCATCATTGGATCGTATCCCATCATTGGATCGTAATAATAGGATGAAACTGTCAGCGAGGATGATGATTCCACTTCCGTTGCATTATCAAACGTCGTATCCGCAGCCTGAGCCACTTGGAACCCTTTTCGAATAACATTATGCTCACCTAAAGTTAGATTGCCATATAAACCAGCTGTCGTAGCCTGAATGTTTGTCGCATTGTTGGTCTTAACACTCATTCGGTCAACAAGCCAAAATATTTTTCCGTTTTCTGCAACTGCATAATAAACTTTGCTTGAGTTATTATATCCAAAATCGAGAAGTTTTAAATTCCCAGATGACCCATTCAATAAACGAACACTTTGTTTTTTCCAAGTGTTTGAATCATCTGATGTCAGCACATAAGACGCATTCGATGTCTTATTCTGACCCACCAATATGTACTGATTATCCTTATAGGCAAATTCCCCTACTGACACATTCACATTGTCTCGAACCACTTCTGAAACAGAATACCCCAAACTTGTATCCCCTTTATAGATGCTCATCTGATCTGATGACACTCTTAAATACAAATGGTTGCTGTTTTTAATAATGAGTTTGATGGCATCGGCGTGAACAAGCACACTGGTTTCCTCCGTATCCACATCACTCATTTGATGAACGCGACCTTGACCATCTAGGACATACAGATGACTACTGTCACATCCCATATCTCGTATACCATTTGAAATAGGTGCCGCACTTGTTTTAAGAAGAGAATAGCTGTTTGAGTAGACTTGAACCTCATATAAACGACCATTTTCTGTCGCCACCACAATTTTCCCTGGTATTTCAGGCTGCCACATGCTTGTAGTTGATCTCTGTTGCAACTCAGCAATGGCCACAACTGGACTGGATAAATTATCAAGAACAAGCCTTTTATTGTATCCATCAAACTTGTACAATGTGATTGCCTCTGATGCACTTCCGTCATCTGTTGCCACATACATATCATTGCCCACTTGTTCACTGAACTGAATTTTTTCTGAATTCGAAAACTGCGAAGTCTGTGTGGACCAGCTGTCAATCCCATTGGCTCTACGCATTTTCACCTCACTAAGCGTTTTCCCCTTAGCGACTAGATAGCCATTGCCATTTTGACCAAATAGATCATAGTATTCAGATGACGTGCTCAAATTGGTTTCTATTTCCTTCCACACTCTTTCATCTGCCAGTGGTGTATTCACTGCTCCATAAGACAGATGAACTGGCATCATATTAAAAAGTAACATGAATATCAAACAGAAAGCCAATGTTCGTTTTTGAAATGTATTTTTCATCTACGTATGTCCCCCTTCTTTACTTAGTATAGTTTGATTAAGTGCCCCTTCACTAATGTGTCAACTCATTATACTGAATCTGCTACTTAAATAATTACAAAATTTATTCCCACCGTCTAAGCAATCTCCTACTTAATGACTCAAATATCATTATAATCGAAGAAATTGCATAATATCAACTCTCTATAAAATAAAAAGTTTCATAAATCAAAGAAATGATTTCGCCCCATGAACGTTAAAACCATTAAGTGAATAAACCAAAATCCTAATTTACTATGCTTATTAATTTTTCATATAAAAATATGCATTCCACAATTATATAATACGTCTTCGTAAAAGTGAATAATTTTCAGTAATTTTTTTAACTTTATATAAAGTACACCTTATATTGTTTATATTGTGCTTATTTCGAATCATTCGAGACACTATTTTCTAAATTGAATCAACCACCATTTTTATTTGTAAGGTATACCCAATATAGAAGGCTCAGTATCACCTTTTATTCTACTTTTACTACATAAAAAACTTATTCTTCGATCACTAATTTGCCATTTCTCACTGGTTTCTTTAATACTCATATAATTCATGAAAAGACCCGATTTTTCATAAACCCTCTGAGCTATTGGATTATCTGTATAAAGTCTTATCCGATCTGCCTTTAATTTCACTTTGAGTTCATTAGCTTTTTCGCAGAGCATTTTTGCAACCCCATGTCTTCTAAATTCAGGCGTCACCCACAGCTCATCCACGTAAAGTACGCCACTCTGCCACCGCCCTATCTTCGGCATATAAATCAAGTGAATCCAACCAACAAACCTCGATTGATATTGGGCTGCGTAGACATAAAAACCGTTATGCCTTAATGCTTCAATAGCCTTTGTATAGGACTTCTTTTCTGAAATTGCTTTATCAGCTTGAGTTCGTTCTCTCTCATTTAGTCTCCAAAAAACCATATCATCATACATATAATAGTTTTCTGGGGTAACTGCCTCTATAATGCAGTCCTCTATTTTAATCATTGATGATCTCCTCTATTTTTTTAACCGTCTGCTTGATGCTCAATTCAGAAGAATCTACTTTAATTGTATCCATAAGCCAGTAGGCTTCTAATCGTTTTATACTCTCTTCTATTTTTTCTTTTGATCGGCCATCTTTCATCATACGCTGTTTCAATACTTCCTCTGAACTAATCAGTGAAATCTTTATAATTTTGACCTCATCTACAGGTAATTTTTCAATAATTGAATTCATCAAGTTATTATGTGAGATTACCCAATTAAAAATAATCGTCTCAATTGAAGTATTGTCTAAAAAATTATTTAGAAGATGATTAATATTATCTTCAACCATCTTCTTGTTCTCTTCAGTGACTTTAAAGGGATTGATCATCCAGCACCAATCGCCATCTAACCATACCGAATTTTCAACGTTTTGATTTAACGCTTTGCAAATTGTCGTTTTACCAACACCAGGCGTCCCGTTAATTATAATCAATTTTTTCATAGAACACCTCGCTCCTAAACACATTTTTTTGCCCACGAACAACTCAGTTTCTACAAATTTCGCCCAAACTCACGCACTTCTTCAAGTCCATTTGAAGCACTCATACTACCCTTCTCAGACATATTTGGCACCTTAATAATCCCTTTTAAATCCCACTTTAAATACGAACTAATCGCCTTAATTTGTGCTTCTGCAGCATCAAATACATTATCAGCACCCGCATTGAGAAGCATTGCCGCAGAACTGATTCTAAACCCCTTTTTAGCAAAAGCATACATGCGATCTACAAAACATTTCGTCTGAGCAGAGACGTCAAACCAATAGATCGGCGATGCAAGAACCAGTAAATCAGTCTGCTCAACATCTTTTAAAATTTCATTCATATCATCCTTTTGAACGCAAACGCCTTCATGCGTAAAGCAGTATTTACAATCTATACAAGGGTTTACTTTAAGGCCACTTAAGTTTCTCACCATTACATGATGTCCCGCTGTTCTTGCGGACTCTGCAAACGCATTTGCCATCCTCTCAACTTTTTATCTATTTAATTTTAACTGTAATATTTCTCTTGGCAGACCCTCAAAATCGCAGAACGCCTCGCTTAAAAACTTGACTGCGTGTAGCCTTGCACATCTCATAAATTTCAAAGTTTATAATTCTGAAGCCACCATTTGAAAGACCAATTTCGCCTATGAAATCAATATACCCTGTAAATATTGAACTTTCAAATACTTGA
This sequence comes from uncultured Fusibacter sp., assembly GCA_965140735.1. GTDB lineage: Bacteria > Bacillota > Clostridia > Peptostreptococcales > Acidaminobacteraceae > Fusibacter_A. Next base: position 2,194,999 of record OZ223306.1, read on the forward strand.
ATGTTTTCTCCATATTTTATCACAACCCCATTGGGTTGACCATATAGATCAACAACCTCTGCTAAGAATTATTCTACGCTTTCTGTTCGGAAGTTCATAGTATCTCCTGAATTATGTCACCTGAATTTGATCTGAATGTCAATCCAAAGTAGGACTTAAAAAAGTGCCAGTCATATGACTAACACTTTTTTATATGGCATTATATTTATAGCGCATCCGCTAATATTTCACCAAGTATTTTAATGCCCTTATGAATTTCAGGCACCGAACTGTTTGAAAAATTAAGTCGCATGGTATTTTTTTTAGGTGTATTTGGATAAAATGCCTCTCCTGATACATAAGCTACTTTTTTCTCAAGTGCTTTTGGCAGTAGTGCCTTTGAATCAATCCCTTCAGGAAGTTCAACCCAGAGGAACATGCCACCAGTCGGCCTTGATGTCTTCACACTTTTGGGAAAATGAAGTTCAATTGCCTCTATCATGGCATCTCTTTTAGTCTTGTAAAGACTTCGGATTTGATCAATCTGTTGATCCATATCATACTTTGAAAAATAGTTTTCAATCATATATTGAGAAAATTGGTTGGTATGAAGATCCATCCCCTGCTTTAATGTAATGTATTTAGAAAGATACTTTTCATCTGCACAGATCCACCCTACTCTAAACCCTGGGCACACAATTTTGGAAAAGGTACTCAAGTAAATCACTCGCCCCTCAGTATCAAAACTCTTAAGCGGTGCATATGGCTCATGATCATATGCGAGTTCAGAATATGGACTGTCTTCAACAATAAGTACCTTGTATTTATTAGCTAAAGCCACCATAGCTTTACGTCTTTCAAGGGTCATACTTCTACCTGAAGGATTTTGAAAATCAGGAATCGTGTAGACAAATTTTATATCGCCGTTTTTAAGTTGCATTTCCAAATGATCAAGACACATGCCCTCATCATCCATATCGATCTCCACAAATTGTGGTTGGTAAGGCTTTAGTGCGCTTATAGCTGCTAAATAAGTTGGACTTTCACAAGCAATTTTATCCCCAGGATTTATAAAAACTTTTCCACAAAGATCAAGCCCCTGTTGTGATCCTGTTGTGATCATAATCTCAGAGACATCAGTACTTACATGTCTTTTAGTCATCATCGTCTTAATCAATTCTCGAAGTTCAGTTAAGCCTTCTGTAGTACTGTATTGCATGCTTTTAAAACCATGCTTTTCAATTACATCCACAGCGACATCTTTCATTTCTGCCACTGGAAATGCATCTGGTGAAGGCAAACCACCACCAAAAGAAATCATATCTGGTATTTCCATGAGCTTTAACAATTCTCTTACATCCGATGCTTTCGCTTCTAAAGCGACTTTTGAAAATAATTCCGTCATATTCAGCCTCCTTTATTTAAACTAACGGGGTATTTTGTTCTATATTCATATGCTTTATGCCTTTTGTAGAAACTTTTATGGATGCTTTTATAGAAATCATGAGACGCCTAATCCCTTCCACAATCTCTGCATTTGATGGCGCTGAGTAATTGAGCCTAATGTAATTTTCACCCACCGTCCCAGTGGCAAAAAAAGGCTCTCCTGGCATGATTAGAACTTTATTTTCACTACATTTCTGAACAAATTCATTCATATTTAAATTCTGGGGAAGTTTACACCATAGATAGAACCCTCCATTTGATGGTGTGATGTCCATCTCAGGTACATTATAGCTTTCTATAGTATCCACCATAAGCTTTTTATTCTGCCTGTAAATTGAAATTAAACGCGCAATATGTGCCTCAAAAGCTTTGCTCTTTATCAGTTCGATTAAGAGATATTGTCCCAGTGTGTTGGTGTGAAGATCAGATATTTGCTTAAGTGATCCGAATTCTTCTATTAGTCTCTCATCCGATATCACCCATCCAATCCTAAGCCCCATAAATAAACTCTTTGAAATCGTGCCTATGTACGTCACATATCCAAAGCGATCTAGAGCTTTAAGTGCTGGCATTTCTGTCCCCTCAAGAACAATATCTGAGTATGGGTCATCTTCTAAAATAGGGATTCGATATAAATAGGCCAATTCCAACAATTGATTTCGTCGCTCTATGCTCATAGTTACACCTGATGGGTTTTGATAAGTAGGGATGGTATAAATAAACTTCGGCCTATACTTGAGCAGATATTTTTCTAAAATATCTACGCATATCCCATCCTGATCAATTGGTATACCAACCACTTGTGCACCATATGCCTTAAAAATTTCGATGGCCCCTAAATAGGAGGGTTCCTCCACAATCACCATATCGCCTGCTTTTATTAAACTTCTAGCAAAGTATTCTACCCCTTGCTGAGAGCCAGATGTAACGATCACTTGATTCACATGCGCTTTAATGCCTTTCATCTCCATACGGCTTGCAATAAGTTTTCTGAGCTCGTAAAGGCCATAGACACTTGAAGCACTAAACAATTTTTCACCATATTTCTTAAAGCAACTGGACATGTTTTTTTCAAGGCAATCCATATCCAGTAAGGCCGTATTGACAAAGCCTCCTGCCAAAGTAATTGTCTCTTTTTCATCCTCTGAATTCATCACTCTTTTGATCAAACTCGAATCATTTTTATGGATATCAAGGTTGAGAAACTGTTGCCACTGCAATCTTGGTACAAACCGTTCCTTGTTTTGCACTTCTCTTGAAATTTGCCCTTGCACCATAGTGCCTTTACCCGTTTGAGATAAGATAAAACCATCTGCTTTGAGTTCCATGTAGGCTTTATTGACTGTGGTCCGATTGACCTCTAACATTTCTGAAAGCTTTCTCTCAGAAGGTAAAAGATAGCCATCTACCAACTCGCCCGATATAATCTTCTGACTCATTTGATTGAAAATCTGCCTATAAATAGGCGTTTTAGAATTCTTGTTAATATGAATATTCAAAATATCAACTCCTCAGTGGACCGATCCAATTTTATAATAACAATATCATATTCACTTGAAAACAGCCAATTTTAAAGATTGGATGCATACCAATTTTTTCTGCGAAAAAAAACCTGCTCAAATTGCTCTAAACAGGTTTTTCATATTTCTACAACATTTTATGTCCTTTTATTTCCTTCGTTTCATTTATATGCCTTTATTCTATCAAAGATTCTATTTTAGTTTTTCAGAAAAACTCAACGATAAATCTGCAGTGTGCCAATCGTTTATAAACTCACATTCTATAACATGCTTCCCTTTTGTGAAAGTGTACTCTATCTGCTTCTCATGTGTTTCCCATGAATTGTATAGGATCTGCCCATCCACAATAAGCCTTAAAAATGCAGTTCCATTTTGTATATTCAATACTTGCTTAGTATCCTTGGCAAAATTAAATTCCCCTATATAACAAGTCCCTAAATCTTCAATTTCAATACCATAAGGTCTATCTATGCCCGTGTTTAGATAAGGTTCATCCATCTCTTCCACTGCTACAATTTTTTCAAGGTTATTCGTATCAAAATAGTATGCGGTAAAGGCATTAGGCATCATGGAAGATTCACAGCTAAAAAACTGGGACCAAGGTTTGTTTAGACTTGCCTCTCCAAATAAGTTATCAGGTCTTTGTGGGGCTCTATTTAACACTTCATCAAGTGTCTCATAGGCATTATTAATCTCATCGTACTCAGATTCATCAAGAATGACACTAGGCACCACAAAAAAATCGCCTTCGTATTCCCCTGTGAATCCATCAATTCGATGACCTGTTAATGACTCTACTTGCTTATTCAATTTGAGAAACTCATCATTGTCAACAATATAGCTATACCCCTCTTTTCTATAACTTGGATAAATAGAAGAGGTTTGAATCAAGTCATCATATCTAAAGATATAAGTCTCTTCAGAGTCTGGATATGTTACGTTTGTTCCGAGTTTGAGACTATTATATACAATCGCTTTAATATTCACACCATATGGATTTTTAATTTTCCAATTAACAGCATGATATGAGCTTAAAAACAGAATCACATCTTCATTCTGATCTGACAAAATAACCGTTGAATCATGATCAATATTGTAACTCTCATAAATACCAACATATACAACATGGGCTGATTCAGATGTGATTTCCTTTAAGATCACCATCGCTTCTTCTTTTGATAAAATTGTCTCTGGATCATTAAAGCTTACCATAAAATTATCCGTGTGCCAGTTATTCGTAAACCTACATTCTATTTTATGTCGTCCTTCTGTAAATGTATACGATCCTGGAAGGACATTTTGATCATCAATGTAGAGCTGGATATCAGACCAGCTTTGATCAATTTCTATGACCTTATTCGTCATTTTTTCATAATCAAAGTAGCCAATCCAACGCACACTAAGCTCTTCAGAAGGTATCCCATAAATATCTCAACTCATATTCAAACTAATTGCATCTGAAAGTACTTCCTTTACTATTTTGTCAGGTGTTTTTGAATTGAAATAGGAAACTTTATATTTCCCAACAGGTATATCTTCATCTTCATAACGGATATCTTCATCTTCGTAACGGCTCTCCTCTAAAGGCATTTCCAAGGCGATTATAAGTTTATTGGACTTATTATTATATACAGTTGAATAGCCCATCTGCTCAGCAAATAATTGAATAGGAACGTAATTTTTTTTGTTCACAACTCTTGAAGCAGGTACTGAAGAGACGTATTTACCTTCAACTTCGATCTGATTCTCTTCAAGGGAAAAAGTAATAAACTTTTGGTTCCCATATACTGCGAAATGCTGTTTCGCATTGATTTTTCTAAAATATGCATCCATAGCTTTAAAGGTCTTAATCGCAGGTGCCATAAGCACGCCATCTTCATCCAAAAATGGATAACCCGACTCATCATCATATGTAATAATGGCTTCATTTACAATAATTTCTGATATAGCCTCATGGGCATAAGCCACTGTTGACAACAAAATTGCACCCAACAAAAGCAATATCAAACGTTTCATTCAACCCTCCATAAGTTAATTTAAAATAAAGGTGACTTTCAAATCTTTTAAAGTTGCTTTGATTGTTTAGGAGTATTATCTCATTCTAGGATAGAGTCGTACATACACTATGTTATTAGACGCTTACAAAATAAGAACCTATGCGTTAGATATTTTTACTATTCAAAAAAATAGAAATATATCTCAAAAAAATTACCCCAATAATTTCGTTTGTTGAAACGACTTTTATTGAGGCGTTTTTGCTTTTGATTCGAGCTTTGGTCAAATTATCTTATTTCCTGACAGCTCCTTAATTTTTTAATACTCACTTATTAAAGTATTATTTGGATCAAACAACTTCGCTGGATCGCCATCGTTATTCCAAATGTAACTACCGGTCCACTTTAAATCACCTGATCCTTTTCCAGAATAAACCGTAACGATCGAATTCGGCAGAAGTTCATATGAAGAAAATGTATAGATCTGATTGCCAACAACACTCACAAGTTTATAGCCATTTAAGTTTATCGCTTCTTCACCAGTGTTTAAAATGTCAACTTCTTCACTTTTTAAATCCACTCTAGTTATTTTCAAAGTGATCCCTGATACTTGATTGCCCTCTCCAGCTTCATTGAGAGAAGTGTTTTCAACTACATTATCATCATTTAAAGCGTTTGAACTTGGCTCTTGAATAATTTCTGTATTAGTTTCTACAACATTCATTTTTGAACTGTTTATTTTCAATCCTTCTTCAATTGAATACTCACTTGTCCACCCAAATTCATCGACAACATAATGCCAAGTCAGCGGAAAATAAGCAATTCCTTTATAAAGAAATATAGGGTACTGTTCCTTACTATTATCTATCATCACACCATTAACTGATATAGGGAAATCAGGTAATTCTACTTTATAGGCATCCCCTATTGTATTATTGCCATTCAAAGCTTGATTTATATCTGACGAGTTGCTACCTTTCTTAATTTGTAACCCTTTAACATCATCAAATTCAGTTGTTAATCCTAATCCTCTTGAAAAAGTCCAAGTCATTGGGAAATAGGTTATGTTATTGTATGAAAGTAGCGGATAATCTGCAAGTTGATTATTAATACTGATGCCATTAAGTTCAACAGGGAATCCAACCACATTTGCTTTTAAAGTGCTTCCAAAAGATACACATGATACAGCAATCACCAAAACCATTAAAATTAATGCAGTATTTTTTTTCATAAAATCTCAACCCTCCATTTTCTTTTACTAAATTTACACTTTATTCTTCTTTAAGTATACCTCTATTAAAATAAATGTGTAGAGTTTATTCCAATTTTTCCATTTTCTTTTATGATTATCTTGTGAAAAAAGCTACCACTGATTTTGTTTAGTGTCATTTCTACCTAATGGTATTGACCAAAACCACTTTATTCTTTAAAAACATCTAAATCAACAGATTTGAAAATAGATCTAATTGATGTCGTTCGTCTTCTTCCAGCCTGTAGATGCTCATTGGATTGTGATCTCTTAAATAGGCGTAGTTAACCTCTTTTTCCTTTGTCATAATTTGAATGCGATTATCTTTTGAAGACCTTAACTTGCAGCTGTAAACAATCGGAAAATAGTCGCTAATGAATTTTCCTTCTGAATGAGCCGTTAGAGCAATAAGTTGATAGCCAAGCTGTTCTGCAATGAGAAAAACAGGCTCCAGAACGTGACCGCTTGATGCTGCTCCAAAGGGATTATCTAATAAAACAACTCGATTGAGCTTGCTTTTTGCCACATTTACATAACGTTTTTCAGCTAAATAATTTTGTATCCCCAAATAGAGGGTCATATTTTTACTCCACTTTTCACCGCCAGACCACTTATTTGTATGCCCCCAGTCTGTCAATAATCCCTTGATCTGAAAATCATTTGTGACCTTTCGACACTGAACTGTGATTTCTTTGGAAAGAAAAATCTTTCTGAGGAGTGTTTTTGTGGACAGCCAGAGTGTTACATTCTTTCTGACCTCTGTCATGTCTTCATTTCCATCATCTTTTAGATATGGACCTTCTTGAATTTTATTCGTCATCCAAATCAAGTGATCTCTAATAGCTTGCTTTGCAGTAGCTTCACTAAATTCTGGCGTTTTAATTTTAAAGACCCTCTTTGTGTCATTTTTCAATTTTATTTTGGTTTTTGATTCTAAAATATTAAGCTCCTCTACCACTTTCGTCAAGTAGATGTACAATCGGTCAATAAGTTTAACGATTTCCTTGTCAACTTCTTTTAAGTTAATCTCTGACATCTTAAGAACATGTCCAATTTTCTCTTGAATTTTCTCCTTCCATTGGTTTAACTCTTCAAATGTATCACGGTTATCAATAAAAGATATCGTCGAATTTTTAAGCTTAGGATCTGTTATATGTGTTACACAAAACGTTTTGAATTCATTCTTTTTTTGCTCTTTTGCGTGGAATGCTCTCAATGTATCCTGATGAATCTTTTCTATATTTTGAATTACTTTCTTTATTGTTGCAAAGCGATTGTACTGGTAATCATTGTATAAGCTTTCAGAGACATCAATTGCTTGTATGCTATCGGCTAAATAATCATACCTTTCATGCTTTCGCTCTAATTCCTCGATGACTTTTTTTATATCGTCCAGCAATTTCTCTTCTTTTTCGACTTTTTGACTGATCTGATTTAATTCTGCCTTTATATTAGTTTCCTCTCGTCTCAGCGTTTCTTTAATCAACTCTAAAGGTTCCTCAAAAATTATAATTTCATCATATTTTTTATAAAAATTCGATTTCAACGTTTCAACTGCACCGCTTAACTTATCAAAATGAGTTTTTTTAACCTCCATATTTGTGCGAGCTGTGTTTTTCAACTTATTCAACTCTTTAAACTGCGTCTCTAAATGCTTTATTTGTTTCACACCATTACCTACGAGAACCATCTCTTCAGCTTGTATGAAATCTCTTGTCTTTTCCTGATAATCTTCAATTTTGTCAGACAAATCATTGCACTCAGATAGTAATTCCCGCTGGTTATTCTCCAGTTCCTGTCTTTGCCCTAATACACCACTAAGTTGTTGATCCACATGGGCCAACAAAACAATAAGTTCTTCTTTAGTATAATTGCTCAGTACCGAATGACACCCCTGTATTCTTTTGAAGATAGGGTCTTCTTCAATTCGATCAATGCCGCGGTTGAGACCATAAATCTCATTTTGTATCTCGTCTTTCGATATACTTAATTCCTGAACCAGCCTGACAATTTGGCCTAAATCATCTATGAGTTTCTCAAGCCGCTTTTCTAAAAACACTAACCTTCTATTGGACTCATCATAAGCTCTTAGTTCGCTAATTACTTTCACAGTGATTTCAAGCTGCCGCTCATAAGACGCTTTTTCTTCTAGTACCACTTCCAAACGCTTTCTCTTTTTTTCAAGAAGCCCTTGCTTGTCATTCACTGAAGTGCGATTAATTTCAAAAGAAGCTTTTACTGCATCAAGCTCAAGCAAAATCTTATTTAGATTATCTTTAAGTTCTTCATATATTTCATAGGGATATTTTTTTAAAAACTGAGACATCGTTGTCAAATACATCTCAAACGCTTTTATCTTTTGCTCATGCTCCTTACGTTTTTCTTTATAATTTTCAAGCAACTGACGGTTTTTTTCTTTCCACGCATTAAAGTTCTCCTCGGATAAATTGCTCAACCACGACTTTGGCATCACCTCAAATCGTTCTATCTTTTCCCACTTCCCACTCGCGATGGCTTTTACTTCTTTATCTGATAATAGTACAACTGGATAGGTAATCTGCTCTCTATCCATCATAATGTGCTTCCACATCTTCTCTTTTTCACTTTCAAGGGTTATAAGTGTTATAGGCCAATAGGGGTAGACTTCGTAAATCCTCTTGATTTCGCTCTCACTATAATGTTGTAATAAGTAGCTTGTCCCAAGTTCAACGTAGTTAAAATTTTTATTTAATTGTTCCGTTCGTTGTTTTAATGAAGGATCTGCAATGAAAACGTCTATATCTGAAAACAAGGTTTCTTTATAGTTATATTCGGCTTCTTGACTAATTAATAATTCTCGTTCTTCTTGGTAAACACTTAATTCTTGCGTTAGAAATTTTTCCATATCGGCAGATGACGTGTAAACATCTCTTCCAACCAAAGGCTTGCCTGAAAGTTCTAAAAATTGTGTATACAAAGAAGTATTTTCAACATTAATCGTTTCAATCCGTTCTTGAATTGACGCTCTTTGACTTTCAAGTGAAGTCATTTGCAAAGCATACTCATCATTTGACTGATGAAGTTCTGCAATTACTTCTTCTGTTTCAAGGATTATAACTTTTAATGCCTCATGCTCTAATGTTAAATCTTTAAGTTTTTTTGAACAAAGTTCTCTATAAGATTTTACTTGTTCAAATGATTCCAATTGAAGCAATTCACTTTTGTAGCGTTCAAGTGTATTATTTATTTCCTTAATGGTTCCTTTTTCTTCACCTATATTTTTAGTAAGCCGCATTTGCTCTTGTCTTAACGCCTCTTTGCTCGCCTGAGCGTCACTCAATTGACTGCTCATCATAAAAACTTCTCTTTCATACTTCTGCTTGCGCTCTTCTAAGCCTTTCAATGCTCCATTAAACACATAGAGAAGTTGAGCTTCATAGTGTTCTCTTTCTTCAATTAATGCATCCGCGTCACTTGATTGATCTAACGTCTCAAGTTGACGCTGAATAGTTTCTATTTTCATATTTTTCGTTGAATACTCTTGTTTTAATTTCTCTAAAGTCAGTTTGTTGATGCGATATTGTGTATCTTGAATGGCTATCTCTAACTGAGAGACTTTGTCCTTAAAAATCAAATACTCTTTTTCCGCTGCTGTCTGCTCTACTGCCCTAGTACCAAGCTCATATGAAGCTTTTTTCTTTTCCCATAAACCCAATGCTTCATTCAAAAGCTCTTTTTCATTGAAAATCTTATCTATCTGTCTTTTACTTGATTCTCTTTCTGTTATCGCCTTCTGATATAGCCCTTTGATTACAGCCTTTTCGAGGTTGAAGCCTTCCTTCTTACCATGGTAGAGTTTACAGGTGTCAACATAATCCGCTAAATTTGATTGAATATTTTGATTCTCTTCAATTACACTAGTTAATCGTTTATACTCTTTAATATGCTGTCGATGTTCTTCGAAAATATCAGCAAATAACTCTGTATTCTCACCTTCTATTGCCTCTTCAATTGTCGGTATCAATAAATTATTTACCAATTGAGGCGTCGTTGCACAATTATTGAAGAAGTCCTCGATTCCCCCTTCGGAAGAATTAATTTTGGATATGCTCAACCACTCTTTGTAAGACAATTGATAGTTTTTCTCTAAATATTCTTGATAACTTGTTATCGTATCAAAAGTCTTACTGTTGAAATGCTCTTTTTTTTGTTTTAGATAATAATCATTTATTTCGCCATTTGAAGCTGGACGCTTTTTGCCATCCTCTGTATCTATGGAAAAGGGCAAGTCCTCTATAGTTCCCTTATCCGATGATATATATTCTGTCACATATAGGTTAGACTCTAGTTTCCCTGAATTTAAATAAAGTGTAAGAGCAGTTAACAAATAACGCCTTGGACGTTCATCTAATAACCACTCGATGGCTATGTGCGCAGCGCCCGAAGAAAGCTGTAGCGTTTCCCATACTTTTCGTCCAGAGTGATTATGTCTTGGTAATACTGCTTGAAGTATCATCTGAACCAACACTGTTTTGCCCCCACCGTTTTCTAAGATCAAAGCTGTGTTGTTGCCATCCAGCAAAAAAGTTTCATCATTATAACGTTTTAACCCGCCTTCATATTGTATATTTGCTAATCTAATTTTAGAGATCGTTGCCATTCTCTCACTCCTTGTCATCTATTGAGTACAAAAATTCTAGCAATTCTCTATTGTACTCTGAATCCATGTAATAGCGCTTTACAACATCTTTAGATTTTTCTGTTAATATGAGTTCCATATTGCCTATATCTGTGACCAAATCTTGAGCCAACATAAATTGCTTTACAGAATTCATGAAGCTCAACCGGCTGTTGGTCCTGCCATCCTGCTTCCTAGCCTTTTCATTTGTGTCATCGATAGAATGCCACTTTTCAATGATGGATAGCCAATTATACTGCATTTCTTTTTGTTTTTCCTCCAATAAACTTTCTTCTTGTCTAGAAAGTATTTCGATAGCTTGGTTTATAGCTTCAAGCCACATATCCATTGGCAGAAAATCCAATACAGGTTCTGTGGTATTATAGCTGTCATAAAACAAACCATAAAAAATGATTATAGCAAAGTACATTAAATAAATATCTGCATTCAGCGCATTTTTAGGAAGATACTCATTTTTAAGCCGTTCATTGGAGATGTGAAAAGGCGAACTCATAATTAAGGGAACAAGCAATAACTGATTATCTGTCACAAGGACAGTACAATTCACATGATAGCAAAATTGTTCAACAAGCCCTCTAATTTTATCATCCAAGGTAAAAACCTCATGTTCATTTAAATCACATACACCCTTAAGGGATAGTTCCGAATATATCTTAAAGGCATCTAATATTTCGTATTCATTATAATTCATAAACCCTCTCTAAACTTAAAATCATATTGCTCACATGAAACGACTCGTTAACTGCAATAACTTCCTTTGTTTCAACAACCTGTAATGTCTTGTATTGATGTCTTAGCTCATGAAGAGCTTCAACTAATATACTATGCGTTTTGTCTGCCTCTTCATAAGAGAGGTCTATTGGTGAATACTGATGAAGCATTATCCAAAAATCATAAAAATACCTAGTCCCTAATATCGCCTTGTTTTCACTATTCTTCAAGTTATCTATAAGATCACTTAAATATAAAGTGCCATCACTGTTCAAATGTTTCACACAAATACTCATCATTTTTTGATAAATCATTTCAAGAAGCCTTGAATCTTCTTCAGTTTCCTCTCCAATGTCTTCATACGACGAACTCACTTCGGCCTGTCCTTTTGAAATCAAACGCTGTGGGAAAAATACGGCTAGTGGAGACCAAATAAGTGCCTTTTCCGTATACATGAAAGGTTTTACCAATTCTCTAACCTTATCCAGTGGCAAAGGTTCTGATACGATCCGACTCACTATTTCCTTATTGAAATTAAAGGACTCAACACCAATGTAATATAGAGATTCTTTGGCTGCAACCAGTACGGATTTTTTTATATTGATGCTCTCAGCAAAAAGACTATTGTGTAAGTGATGTACAGCTTCTAATTCTCGATTTACCTTTAGAGCATTTTGATAAACTTCTCGGTCTTTATCTATTGCCAAATCCGTTTTTATTCTCTGAACAGTTTCAATGACAAATTCCCTTAGCGCTTCAAACTCACGACTTTCGAGTTCAAGCCTCCTATTAATATCATCCACTAGATTTTTATAATTATTATATATGGTTTCTGAGGTAATATTCCTGTTGATTTCGCGCTTTAAAGCAATCATCCTTTCTTTCAAAAGGTTGACACTAAGACGCATCTCATCAATTTGTCTGAGTGCTGATATAAATTCACCTTTTTCAAGTTGCTTTCTTAAAAGCATTTGACTAATTGATATTTGATATTCTGAAAAGTATTCACTTGTAGCAAATATTAATTCCAGACCATCTTCATCCAATTCATAGTATTGCTTATTCTTATGAAGATCTGATTGCCCCGCCTTTAAGATTGAGTAAGAAACTGTCGTCTCTTCATGTCCTTCAAAGTCAAAGAATATCTTTTGCAATTTTTTGCCACTCGGCGGTCTAAATGTTTCGATCATTGTCCTTGCATATATAAAATAGTCATTATGATTCAAGGCATATCGTTGGCTTAAAACATTGTGTAGAAATCTACTCAATTCTTCTACACCTGCCTCCTTATTACGAGTTAGCTTACTTTCAAAAAAAAACAGCAAGGTAATTAAACCCATTTCAAACATGTCAATCGCATTTCCCTCTAAATCCTTAGATCGCTTTGATTGTAATGAGTATAAGGGTTCAAACAATGCCAGTCGTTTCATCCTGTCCTTATAATTTGTAAACATTGCTTGGTTATCATACATTGACTTCACCCTTTAACACCTCTTTCAAAACCTCTAATGTCAAAGCTTCCTGTGGTATGTAAAACCCGGATTCCAACAAATTTACGACCTTAAACTGAAAGGAAGCATCTCCATCGCTAATGTGTTTGCAAAATGCATTAACCGCTTCAAGGTCACTTTTTTGATTTGTTTTACCGGCACTTGGAGGTGTCTCTAACAAACGGTGATAAAGAGCATGTGCTGGCAAAACCTCAGAAATTTGACTTAAGGAATACCAAATCTTTAAGCCCTCATAATCCATATCTCCAAAATAATAAAATTCATTCGTTTTATCAGCAAATGGGAACTGCTTAGAAAAAGAGTGCATGCTTGAAATAATACGCCAACCAGCGCCATAGATTAAAGCAGTGAACGGAGTATCTTCTAAAATATCTAACACTCTATAGAAAATAGATTTGTTTTCAACAATTAGGTGTTTAAAGACTTCATGCTGTTGAAAGACATTGTTGATAGCAAAGGCAATTGGTTCTGCTTCACGTACTAAGTTCATTTTCTCAGTCAGTTTTATTCTTTCTAAAACTTGAAGTCCGCCTTTTTCAGAGAGCCACTTTTCGTCACCGCTTATCCAATAGGACTTTTCCGGAATTGTAGCAGCTTCAAAAGGAGAACTACTTGACTTGATATAAGCATCAATCATATCAATATAACTTCTATCTTGTTCCCATTCATCGGAATGCGCAAAATAATAATCTAAGTCAATTTCGGACGTTAATAGTTTCACCTGCCCTTGAAGCATTATTTTATAGTCATTCTCAAGTTTACGCTTATCTACTTGATAGCTATTCGGCAAATTAATTGATCGCTTATTAAAGCCCGATGCTTTGATTGGAACCAATACTTCTTCATCCATCAGTTGTTGGATAGACAGAACAAATGTCTCATATGACATGTCCGATGGTACAAATTTCATCAGATCATTCAATAAAATTTTCTTTTTCTTGTATTTTTTTAGACTATCTTTGATATTCCATAAATCTGCCATCCAATTTCAACCCTTTCAAACTATTTTGGTATTACATTTTTTATAAACTTGTATTTCCTATTCAATGAAGCGGGAACATCTCACTGACCTTATATTAATATCTATATTTTACCATATTAAAATTAATTTATCTTTTAACGGTTATAGAAAATATACAGAAGACATTCCCGTTCCCAGATACCCTTCTACTACTAAAAGCTCTTTCCAAACGCCTTTACGGATTCAAGTGCCTTAGAATCATTCATTTGACCCTTTTCTCCCATATTTGGCACCTTAATAATCCCTTTTAAATCCCACTTTAAATACGAACTAATCGACTTAATTTGTGCTTCTGCGGCATCAAATACGTTATCAGCACCCGCATTGAGAAGCATTGCCACAGAATTGATTCTAAACCCCTTTTTAGCAAAAGCATACATGCGATCTACAAAACATTTCGTCTGAGCAGAGACGTCAAACCAATAGATCGGCGATGCAAGAACCAGTAAATCAGTCTGCTCAACATCTTTTAAAATTTCATTCATATCATCCTTTTGAACGCAAACGCCTTCATGCGTAAAGCAGTATTTACAATCTATACAAGGGTTTACTTTAAGGCCACTTAAGTTTCTCACCATTACATGATGTCCCGCTGTTCTTGCGGACTCTGCAAACGCATTTGCCATAATTTCAGTATTACCATTTTTTCTTGGACTTCCTGTCACCACTAAAATATTCATAAAATTACCATCCTCTCAACTTTTTATCTATCTAATTTTAAATGTAATATTTCTCCCGGCAGACCATCAAAATCACGGAACTCTTTACTTACAAATCCATTTTTTATCAAAATTCGCCTAGATGCAACATTACTTGGATCTATTATGGCTTCTAAGTACTCAAGTTGTACTTCTTCTTGAGCTATTTTAATTAAAACTTTTGAGATACGGCTTCCAATCCCTCTACCCCAAAATTGAGGCAAAATCATATATCCAATCTCCGCTTTTTTGGCGTCAATACTTTTTACTCTTATCAAAGCAGTTCCTATAAATGCATTTGTATGTTCATCTAATACTTTAAAATTCCCAAAGGCTTCATGAATGCTATTATTGAGTAAAATTAATTCGAATTTGATTCTAGCTTCATTCTGTGGAATTGCCCGCTCGGTTATCATTGCCATAACCTTTTCATTTCCAACAAGCCTATAATAGTCGCTGAAATCATTTTTATCAAATTTCACAAGTTTAATCATAAACACATTTTCCTTATACATTATACTTGAACTCATCCAGTTCAGGAATCAATTCTAAAAACCGCTTAACCACTTTGGCCTGTGCCCTAGATTTATTAATGGCGATATAGCTGGAGAGTTTAAGCGGTTTAACACCTTCAATTTCAATTTGCTTCATACGCCCTTCTTCAATATCTTCCTTGACTAAAAAATCTTGTAAAAAAGTACAACCATAACCGCGCTTGATGTATTCACGCAATTGGATAGTACTGTTAATATGAAGTCTTGGTCTATAATTGCCGGGCATGATTTCTTCAAACCACTCTTGCAACTGTGAATTATTGCTAATCAACGCAAGATCAATATCCGCCAACTTTTCGCGTGTAATTTTACGCTCAATTTCATAATCTCCCGGGGCTACTAAAATCATCTCATAATCCATATAGGGTCTTACTTCAATTTTTCGTGAACTGGGTTTTCGATTTAAAAAACCGATATCAATTTCACTTTCAAGTAACATATCCACCTGTATTTCTGAAATTTTAAACTCGATATCAATTTCATACATAGGATATTTTTTATAGAATTCATTGATAATCCCAGCAAGTTTGCCTCTATAGATGCTACCAATATTACAAATCTTAATTTTATCTTCATATAGACTCATTGTCTTAAGCTTTTCTATGCCTACGAGTTCACTCCTCAGTATTTTTTCTGCGTAAGGTAAAAAAATACGGCCTGCATGTGTCAGTTCTACAGATCGTTTGCTTCTGCTGAATAAAGTCTGATCTAAATGTTTTTCTAGTTCTACAATTCGCGATGAAACAGTGGACTGTACCACATTGAGCTGCTCTGCTGATTTAGAAAAACTAAGTGTTTTAGCAAGTGTCACAAATGTTTGATAAGCTTCTGTGTTCACGCAGACCTCCTTTATCGATAAAATCGATTATTATCATCATATTTATTTGTTATACAATACAACAAAACTTTGGTAAAATCAAGTTCGAGGAATATCCATATAGCCCTACAACTTTAATTCTATCATTGAAAACAATTACGGAGGTTAGATCATGTTTCGCTTTTTTAATGAGTATAAAGGACTTCCTAAAGAAATGTACGTTTTATTTACCGCCAATGTCATCAATCGCTTTGGGGACTTTGTCAGCCCTCTCTTAGCCTTATACTTAACTCAAAAGCTCGGTATGTCTGTAGCCTCATCCAGTATTGTAGTCACCTTTGCATTGATAAGCAGAATGCCCGGATCTTTTTTTGGGGGTAAACTTGCCGATCACTTTGGCAGACGTAAGATTTACCTGATCACACAGACAGTTGCAGCCTTTTCACTTTTACCCTGTGCGTTTATTAAAATGCCACAGGTGATTATCGTATTACTAATCGCATCTACTTTTTTTAACGGTGCCGTCCGTCCTGCGCTGGATGCTTTGGCAATTGACCTTATGCCCGTTGAGAAGCGAAAACTCGGTATCTCTCTGATGTATCTTGGCATCAATATAGGCGTAGCTGTTGGCCCCGCATTAGCAGGCCTTTTATTTAAAATTAATTTGCCACTTTTTTTCTTAATCGATGTTGTTACTTCTCTCATTGCAGTGACGCTTGTCTTGACATTGATTAGTGAAAACTATGTAAATACTATGGCGACTCATCATGCGGAAAATGAAACAATTAAACCTAAACTAAATGCCACAACGACAGATCTTTTAAAATCAAATAAGAGATTAACTGTTTTTTTATTGATCACCTCTGGTTTTTCTCTGATTTATGTACAGACAAAATTTGCGCTACCTTTATTATTGGCACATGTTTTTGGTGGTAACAGCTCGGCACTACTCGGAACCCTATTTAGCATTAATGCCATCACAGTTATTATAAGTACATCCTTTATAACCATTAAAACTCAAGATAATGCCACTTTTATAAATGTTATTTTAGGGGGGATTTTCTATGCCATCGGATTTGGCCTATACGCCATTGTCTCTAATTATTTTTTGTATGTCGTCGCCACAATCATTTGGACCTTTGGTGAAATCCTCATGGCGACCAATATAAAAGCTTATATTGCAGATCACACACCCGTTGATTTCAGAGGCAGAATAAATGCGCTTTACCTTGTGTTAAAAGCTGGTATGAATGCACTTGGCGTCATACTCAGTGGATGGCTCATACCAATAATTGGGCCAATTCACATATGGGGATTTATCTTTAGCACTTCACTTATCCTAAGTCTGTTGATATTTCTTGATAACAGAAAAAAATACACTTAATCCGATATTAAAAATGTTGCTGTTCTTTAAGCCCTAACATTCTTTAAATCTTAAATATAGTCGCCAATATCAATATCTTTGGCTAGAAGTTCTAATTTTTTTTCATCTACTCTATAACCTTTTTTTTGCTTTACAATCAAGCCTTCTTCTTGAAAATGCTTAAATGTATGTAATAAATGGCGGTAACTTACACCTAAAAATTCAGCCGTTTCTGTGTGCTTTTCTTGATATACACCTTTATATGCAAACATAATAAGATGCGCTGCAAGACGATTTTTTAATTCATAATTCTGATTTTTAGTATAGTACCATGTACGTTTTAAGAGCTTGTCACCTATATAACGACTCAAAGTTAATAAAAACTTGTCATCTTTTAATAAAATTGATTTTGTATCCGCAAAGGCCACTGAAATACAAATACACTCGGAAATTGCGACCACATCTTTAGGTTGCTTTTCTACATCAATTAGACTTAATTCCCCTATAAATTCATTTGGTTCCACAAATTGAATAATAGAACGTCTACCATTTTCATGGACAAGTGAGGTCTTCGCTTTCCCTCTAATGAGATAGTGTAAGTGGCTAATTTCTTCATTAAAATAAACAATATTTTCATTTGCTTCAAAGATTTCAACCTGAATAAAAGAATATACAGATTCAAATAAGTCTTTATATTGCTCAACCTTACTTCTTAAAGCACTATCCAGCATTTCGACTTTACATCTTTTCATGAGCACTCCTTCACTAAAAGTTTCCAAATTTAAGTTTTAATCTATCATATATTATCTCATACTAAAAAAACAGCCTCAAGTGAAGACTGTTTTGTTTTTTTAACTATTTTGTAGACTTGCTTTTGCTCTATAAGCTTGATAAATCCCGCCTATAAATAATCCCACAGATATTCCAGAAAGCAGTGCATACAAAATATTGAAATTTAAAGCATCATGTAAATTTGTATGGATTGCTAAAATAACATTCAAAGTATATTTGACACAAAAGTTTGTCAATATAATCGTAAGTGGTAGAAGACTTCCTGATCTGTAAACCATTTTATCTTGCCTAAAAACACGGCGATTTTTCTTATAAAGGTTGTAACCAATCACGCTACCTATAGCTGCTGCCATTAGATAAAAGACCAAACTCACGCCTACATAAGAAAAATTGTTGAACAATTTTTCGAGTCCCCATATTATAAAAATCGTAGGCACGATCATCATTTTGGGAATATTTAATTCTGCTTCACTTCTTAATTTAAGACCTCTTACCACAAGTATTGCTAATAACCCCCACACGTAAGTTGGTGTTCCAGAAATTATGGATCTAATCATCATATCATCCTTTCAGTTGTGTTTGTTGTGTTCCTCTTGTACACAGCTTACATTGGATGAATCAACACATCAAGATCGTTTGCAGTAAGCGGTTGATTTTAATGCTTAAGCGGTAGAAAACTCTAATTTAAGGTCTTGGTTTCTCTATCGACTGCGATGAGCTTCTTGATCTTTACGTTTCTTTTTAAGATAGTCATTCATTTGATCTGCTTCTATTTTATCTTTTCTATAATTTATAACTCTAATGATGAAGTAAACAAAGAACACGAGTAATAGATTCGCCAGAGCACCGCCTGTTGTAATATGCCAGTTAAAAAATACACTCAAAATTAAAATACTCAGCCATATCAGCAAAAGATACCCCAGTTGATATGCCCATTGATAATTAAAAAGCGTCTCTTTAAATAAAACCACTTTCACTACAGATGCGATAAAAGCTACAAATAACAACTGCCACAACACTTGATTACTCATCTCTGTCCCTGATGACATTTGAAGTACAATCAAGATTGTGAAAACAAGGGTAGCCACTTGAGTAATTTTCTTAATCAAATTCATCATAACGCCTCCTTCATCCCAAGTTGTTTCTTAACACTAGAAACATAACGCCTTGAGATGCTCACTTTTTCATTATTGCTAAGTTGTGCTTCTAAGTTGCCACTTAATTTAGGGGCAAATGAATCAATATGATCCAAATTTAGAATCATTGATTTTGAAACACGTACAAGGTTTGAGCCCCCAAAATGCGCCTCTAGAGCATATAATTTTTCATCGGTCTCTAAAACCAGGTTATCTGTATATATAAATTGTTTTCGATCGACGGATTCGATATAGTAAATCTCTTCTAGTTTAAGCTTGTAATATTTCTCATTAGATCTTCCAAGAAGAAAAGACTGCTTTTGCTTAGAATTGACAAGTTCTTCAATTGATTTTATAGTCTCTTCATCCAGTTTACTATGCATTTTTATAAGTACTTCTTCGGTCTGATCTTCAGAAACTACAATTGTACTAACCTTCACCAATTTAGTAACTCCTTCTTTAAAAAAACTACACTCTAAACGATACCTTCATTACTAATAATTACTTGTAATCGTTTATAAGTGCTTTTTAACTGCCTTTATATTTTAACTCTAATGTCCTCAGTTCTCCTAAATTATACCCGATCCCTGTACATTTTCATATGTAAAATATGTTCTTACCCTTTCAATAAACAAGGATAATTTGACACTTCCACTATTATGCATTACAATATAGCTAAGTATTATGTATTACCTAATAGCGTTTAAAGGAGTGAAAAATTTGATACCATCACAAATGCTAAAAGGCACTTTAGAAGGTTGTATTTTAAAGGTGATCAGCCACCAAGAAACATATGGCTATGAAATTTCACAGGCACTTCAAACATATGGTTTTTCTAATATTTCAGAAGGTACTATCTACCCCATCCTTTTGAGACTTGAAAAAAGTGGTCTGATAACGGCGCAGCATAAAGCTTCTAAGTTAGGCCCCAAAAGAAAATATTTTTCCATTTCTCAAACGGGTCAAAAAGAACTTGAAACTTTTTTATCTAATTGGCAAGAACTCAAGGAAGCTGTTGATACACTATTTTTAGACAGAGGTGATTCAAAATGAACAAAGAAACGAAAAAACTCAATCAACTGAATAACGTGCTTGATAAAAAACTAAACAAAGCAAATGATGATGCCTTAACAGATATTATGTGCTACCTGCGCGTTGCAAATATTTCAGAGTATCATCAGGAAATTGTACGTCATGATCTCCTTGAAATGGTTCTTTCTGCCCAAGAGAGAAATGAAGACATTCAAACAGTCATTGGTGAAGATTATAAAGTTTTCTGTGATGATGTTATCGCCAGTTTGCCACCAAAAACATTTAAAGAAAAACTTTATGAGCTTCTCGATATTGTTTCTTTTTCAACAGCTATTCTAGGGATAATCACACTTGTGATGTCCAGTGAAACCTATAATCTAATCAAAGACATACTCAATGGTAACCCTCAAAATTTTCAGCTTTCACTTTCGATATTTCAAGTCATTTCCTATTTTGCAATTATTATCATCGCCTATTTACTTGTACAAACGTTCCTTGGAAAATCACTTGAGCACAAAGCTGAAACTAAACACAAGCTCATAAAAGCTTTTATCAAAGGGACTTCATTTATGGCTCTGCTCTTACTTTTAGCTTGGATCTGGAAAAAAACACTCCTTACTGTGAATATTATCGCGATGCTACTTATTGTCATCTTAGCTTATTTGATTCATAAGTTGCTTTCTAATGCATACTAGACTTTAAAAATAGATTTAGACTCTTGACGTGTATTTAAATTTCATATAATATATTTTGTGTAACAACACTATAAACGACATGTGCGGTGCCAAATGATTTTGGAGAATAGGGAATTAGGTGAAAGTCCTAAGCGAACCCATCACTGTAAAGTGGAGCGACTTACAGGTGCCACTGAGTTTACTCGGGAAGGCGTAAGATTCGTGATGATGCTGAGCCAGGAGACCTGCCGACAAGCCAAACAATGAATGAAGGCAAAGTTCATTACTCTAGGAGTAATGGGCTTTTTTTTGTCCTTGCGCCGTGTCATTGAAGGAGGATATTCATGTTAAAAGAAGTATTAGAAAGTATTACCGAGGTTGATCGAGATATGATGAAAACCGTTAGAAATCGAGTTGAAAATCTCAATAAACCACAAGGTTCTCTGGGGAAATTAGAAGATCTTGTGATTCAAGTATCCGGTATTACAGGAGAAGCGTATCCTATGACAGATGAAAAAGCACTCATCGTCATGTGTGCAGATAATGGAGTATGTGTTGAAGATGTCGCATCAGCAGCTCAAGAAGTCACTTATATACAGACCCTTAACATTCCAAGAGGTATAACAGGAGCTGGTGCTATCGCCAAACAAATGAATGCCAAGATCTACGCAGTTGACATCGGTGTTATGACCGATATCGATGATGAATATGTCATTAACAAAAAAGTGATGTATGGCACTCACAATATGACTAAAGGACCTGCCATGTCTCGTGATGAGGCCATTAAAGCTTTAGAAGTTGGTATAGAAATAGCCATAAAAGCCGTGGATAAAGGCGCTAAGATTCTCGCAACTGGTGAAATGGGCATTGGTAATACATCCACAACCACAGCCATTTTATCTGTAATCACAGGCATTGATCCCAGTGAAATCACAGGTATCGGTGCAAACTTTCCACTTGAAAAATTAGCGCATAAAGCCGATGTGATTAAACGCTCTATAGAAATCAATCAACCTAATGCCGATGATCCACTGGATATACTTTCAAAAGTCGGTGGCCTTGATATCGCGGGTATGGCAGGCACTATGATTGGGGCTGCTTATAAAAAAGTCCCTGTTGTCATAGATGGTTTTATCTCTACTGTTTCGGCTATCCTAGCCTGCAAACTCAACCCTTTAGTGAGAGATTATTTAATTCCCTCACATTATTCACTTGAAAAAGGGGCTAAAATTGCAACTGATTATCTCAACCTTGACCCTTTTTTAGATATGAATATGCGCCTTGGAGAAGGCAGTGGTGCACTCCTTGCCTTTAATATCGTTGAAGCAGCTTGCTATATGAACCGTGAAATGATCACTTTTGAAGAAGCTCATTTTGATGCCCTCTAGGTTGTAAAATATAGGTTAAATATAAGCGTTCTTTAATTAAAATAAAGGATTTATATCCATGCATATAGAATAAAAACAGTGAGTGACCTACTCGCTGTTTTTTTATTAAAACAGCAAAATTTGAGCCTAAAGCTGTGGTGAGGAATGTTCAAACTCAAACAGCGTCAGTGAAAGATGGTTCAAATGTTGTTCTGAACACCGTTGTTTTCAAATAATATTTAGAGTTGAGAGAAAGGGGTCTTATAATGCATACCAAAATAATAGCTCATAGAGGTTTTAAAAGTGAATATCCTGAAAATACATTACTGGCATTTAAAAAAGCACTCGAAATTGGTGCTCACGGCCTTGAACTTGATGTGCATTATTCAAAAGATGGCCAGATTGTGGTATTTCATGATTTTGACCTCGAACGTATGACAAAGAAAAAAGGTTATGTATATGATTTCACGTGGGAAGAACTCAAAGAGATGACGATTCATCAAGATGGCTACAAAGATAAAATTCCACTTTTAGAAGAAGTTTTGATTTTATTCTCAGAGTTTGAAAAAGAGGCCCCTTTATCTGAGCCACGAATCCTCAATGTTGAGTTTAAAGCGGGGAGTCTATTTTACCCCAATATAGAAGAAAAAGTCCTTAACCTTTGTCTGAAATATCTTGATAAGGAGCAATTGATCTTTTCTTCCTTTGATCATAAAGCACTTACCCGGTTAAAAGAAATCAACTCGGAAATGTTGACTGGCGCCTTAACCTCGGCTGTCCTCGTTGAGCCTTGGCTCTATTTAGACCGTATTCATGCGGATTTTTATCATCCTCATTATTTTACATTGGGCGGTGAAAATTTAAAGCAAATGCAAAATCATCAACTCAAAATCAACACGTACACGCTCAATGATACGCGTGTTGCTAAACAACTTATTGCACATCAAATACATGCCATCATAACCGATTGTCCTGATAAACTGTTGGCTCTCTTAGATGAGGATACACCATGAAGCTCAACATCAAACAAACATTTGTATTAGGGCTTGGCTTTTTTGCAGTAAGCCTAGTTTGGCCTCTCTACAATATTTATGTGCCCATTTTTCTAAGAGATTTTATAGACAGTCAATTCCAAATCAATGCCATTATGACACTTGATAATATCTTAGCAGTCAGTTTAATTCCCTTTATTGCTGCTCTAAGTGATCGCACCAATACACGACTTGGCAGAAGGATGCCCTATCTAATGATTGGTATTCCCATATCTGCAATTGCTTTCATTTTGTTGCCACATTACTTAGGTTTTCTGTCTTTTATGCTAATCATTACAGTACTCAACTTTGCGATGGCAATTTATAGAGCACCCACAGTGGCTCTTATGCCAGATATTACGCCCGCACCTCTTCGAAGTAAGGCCAATGGCATCATTAATTTCATGGGTGGTCTCGCTTCTGTCTTTGTTCTTGTGGGTGGGTCATTTTTATATCGTGTTAATCCGAATCTGCCCTTTTTAATAACAGCGATTCTCATGATATTAGCACTTTTTATGCTTCTTAAATATATTAAGGAGCCCAGTATTGGAGTCCCTTCTGAAAAAGAAATGCCAAGTCTTAGGCATTCTCTTTCAGAAATTTATCATGATCCCAATCATTCAACAGCTTGGATTTTAATCGCTATTTTCTTTTGGTTTGTGGGGTATCAAGGCGTGGAAGCCACTTTTAGCAATTATTGTGTTCAATTCTTGGGCCTTGAAGTCGCCGATGCTTCATTGATTTTAGGATTTTTTGCACTTTCGTTTTTGACATTTGCCATTCCATCGGGTTTTATTGGCAGCAAGTTTGGCAAACGCCGCACCATTTTAATAGGTCTCCTCGGTGATATGGTGATTTTTATTCTGCTTGCAACGATTGGCACTATAATGCCTTATTCCGCACTGGTTATGATGATTTTGATGTTTATAGGTGGCTTCTTTTGGGCACTTATCAACATCAATTCCTATCCCCTCGTTGTGGAACAAACAGGTGAAGATAAAATCGGTACTTATACAGGTCTTTACTATTTTGCCTCATCACTAGCTGCTATTACGGGACCACTCTTTTTAGGCGCTGTGGTTGATCTTATTAGTTTTAAAGTGATGTTTATCTTTACAGCACTCTCATATGCACTTGCCTTCTATTTCATCTCTAAAACGCATCAAAAATTTTAAAATAATTTGATACTATTTTTTTAGCCATAATCTTTTATAATTTTTTTAGTTTTTATATGATCTCATTATTTTATTATTGACTCCCCCTAACAGGCTCAATATACAAGAGATCATGTATGTTCCCAGTGATATCGATATTTGCTATCTCCTGTTGTATAAGGCCTTTTGTGGTATAGTCGCCATGCCAATCTACCCCTTTTGGAATGACATAAAGTGTGGCTTTATAGCTTGGCTTTAACCGTTCATTTTCAAAGCTCTGGGTGGAGTCTGCATAGGGCAGAGCGTATTCATACTGCCAAAGATCACCTTCTGCTGTACTCTTCACTTTCTTTAGATGCACTGGGAAGTACACTTTCATGTGGAAGTCGTCTTCATATCGGTAAAGATTGTTATATTTATCCCAGTAGGTCATGGACTCTAGTTCTGGACTAAGCCTTAACAGTGCCCCTTCTATCTCCCCATGGATTAAGGCCTCAAAGATTACACATTCATGTGCTAAAAACCGGTGTGGCTCTACGGTGGTGACTTCACCTTTAAGTGTGGTCTGACCTCTCCAGTGATTCCAGTAACCTCTGACATCAAATGATTTTACGGTTACTGGTCGATAGTCAAAGGGCACTTCTGATATAGCTTGATTACCTGAGGCAGTTTTGGTTTCAAATCTGGCGATGTACTGCCCTGTTGGTGCCGGTGCTGAGGTATTGGCATCCACTGCTATGATTTTTACATTTCTCGTCCATGTGGCCTGATCTAGCAGATGGTTGCTTTTGTGCGTTTCAGATATTTTTTGTAAACTAAAGGTTTTTTCGTAGCTTGTCCCTGAAAAGAGTTTCACTATGGTTTCTTTGGAATATCCACCTGTGATGCCTTTGAGGTCATATGAGTTCCCACTTTGAACCGCTATACTGGCATTTATATTCACTGGGGTGATGATATTGAAGTCTAAGCTTTTACGATCTTGATCACCTGTTTTGACTTGATAACTTGTGCCATTTGTATTTTTAATGTCTTTCAGTTTTACCTCAACTTTATAGCCACCATCTTTGTAGGTTTCTGGGAGTCTTATGAGAATATCATGCCATTGTCTTTTCCCATTTGCATCTGTGTAGGTGCCCGTGTTGCTATTGGTGTATTCTGTATACTTTTGGTTGATAAGCCCATCATTACTTTTAAGATCTATTTCGATGCCATGTGGAAGCGCTCTGTTTACGATGATGTTGGTCAATCTAAGAGATTCAGATGCAGGGATGGCTTTTTTGCTAAATTCTGGTCGTTCTGTTTTGAGTTCACATGTTAATACCAGTGGCATTTCAGTAGGCATGATAAAAGTTTTAACGATGCTATTTGTGGCACCTTCTAGATCTGTAACGGTCTGTGCAACTTCTATGGTGTCGCTGTAGTTGAGTCCCCAAGGGATGCCATCGTGCCAACTGGGTTCCCCATTTAATCTATACTTGTATTCAACTTTTGTAATCCCATTCCAGTATGCGCCAATGTGATCGAGATCGTAAGCGTAACTTATAGGGCTAATCCCAATATAAGTGGACTGGTAGTTATAGCTGAGGTCAAAGTTAGCAATTGGTCTACGATGCACGTATACATCTATACTTGCGGGTTTAGATTTTTTCCTGTAGTTCCCAAAGATTTCGCTGTCACTTCCAAGAGTTGGATTGTCAATGACATAGTAATCCAGTTTGTATTTACCCACTTTATCAAATGATGTTGGAGGCCATACTAAGTCTGTATTGTTGTAAGTAGATAGACCTGTGCCATTCGTAAAGTAATTAGGGTCATGTGCCGTATGATAATAAGCATGAATCAATGGATCTTTTTCATTATCCGTATATGAAATGTGATAAGTGGCAGTGTCCTCTCCCAGTATCAAGTAAAGACCACCATCGGGGCTAAACTTGATCTTGTTTTGCTGATTGATTTCAGAGAGTATCGTTTCAAGTGAATTTAGTCCGTATTTCTTACCTTGTGGGTTTGCGCTCACGAGTTGATTTAAGGTGATTTGTTGTGAGATCAACCCTGACCTTTTATCATAGTATTGAGGATCACAGGATGCCATGACGGTTATGTTGTTTGCTTTTATATAGTCGATCAATCCCGCTTCTGCAACTTTGAATGAATCACCTTTTGCAAGGTAGATCATGTACCTTGAGGATTTATCTCTGAGTGGCGACGACTTCACGTTGTTGGTGTTAATGCCCGTGACATTTCTGCCATAGGGGATAGTACGAAAAGTTGAGACAGGTATGTCAACCCATCCGCCTTGATAAACAGGAGGTATTGCCCAAAAGTCAGGATCATCAACCGTGTTTCCATTGTCTTTTTCGCTTGTTCCACCATCTGTCCAATTTATTCCATCAGAAATTTTGGTATGTTGAATATCCCACGCTCTTAAACCACTCCCATTAAAATAAACGAAATTGTATCGTTCAGAAGTGTACAGATTGAGAACATACATATATTTTACTTCACTCGTCTAATCTGCATTTAATAAGAAATTAGAACCGTTTATAAACTGAACAAAATCGCTTGGCGTCTGGATTATTTTTTTTGCGGTTATAACAAATGGATCTTCTACCTCAATATAATCCGTATACCATTCATTATGCACATAACTCCACCCAGGGGTATTTGCTGTTACCTCATAGAGTGTGTTATCTGCGGTTTTATAGCAAATTTTATCACCCATTCTGAGAATATCTACAAACCCATAGGCATCCACATTGACCTTTATCGCTATTGGTGCTTTATGGAGATATTGTGTATGGTCTATACTGTTAGGATGTCCCTTATCTCCACTTCGGACTTCACCACCTACTCGATGGGTATTTTCACCTGCGGTATAGAATTGATTATCATATGTTTTAGCAAGAATCAGTTTATCTAACACTTCAATCTTTTCTACATTCGAAAATCCTGGTATTTGTTGAAATCCTCTTGTACCAAATTGGTTATCATTGTGATGACCAGAAGGACAACTCCCTAATCGGGATTCTGGAACGGAAAAATACCATCTATTCTCCGTACTACCATTATGATCCGAGTGTGCATCGCCAAGCTCTGATCCGTCAATCCAGACCGTTCCATCATTTTTAACAACATAAGTGTGTCGATAGCCCCTTATAGATTTTACCTGAGTCATCACTCGATGAAAAGATTTCAATCTTCGTTCGTAAAAGTATTGCCTAGGCGAAGTTGTAGATAAAAATTCGGTATCTGTTCCAGCCATGTATAGATCACCATTTTCAAGGAGCACATAGTAAGCTCTCATATTACTCTGTGTTGAAATGGCTTTGATATCTGAACCGAAAGCACAGCTTCGATCCACAGTGTAGTTACCATATTTAATTTTTAAGGATACATAATTCGAATCAAGCGCATAAAACTCACCATGATAATTATACATACTACTTCCCGCTATTTTATACGGAGATTCATAGACATTTTCTAAAAAGGTTTTATCGTTATCGCTAAATTGATATCCACGGTACACAATTTCATCTGGAACTTTCTTGCCTATAATCTGTTTATCACTTACAATGTTGAAATTTATGTTTCTAAAGTGTTCTGAACCTTCTATCTTAAACTGGTTCATTCTAGCTTGAAGATTAACAAGGTCGTCTCCTTCATAGTCTGTAACGATAGAAACATCTATCTTCTTTTCTGTTACAGCGATAGCACTTGCCATCGGGGCAATGTTGTCTACTTCAACCACTGTTGTGGCGTAAACCTTCTTATAATCTGACTCAGTTAAATACTGAGGCATGGTCGGTTCACCAAAGGTTTCGGTGACAGCAAGATAAATTTCATATTTACCAACGTGATTGACATTGAAACTAACACCTGTGTCAATCTGTTCTGTTGACGTTTTTATATAATGCCATGCTTCACCCTCAAAACTACCGTCATTGTTGCTATCAAAGATATAATACCAGTCTCTTTTTCCGATATAGTCACCATCTGTTGAATATGATGCATCATCTACTGTGATGGTAGCATTCTTTTCTTCATTTCGGTGAACTGGGCTTGTGGCTCTTAGTTTTGTCACTGGGGGTTTGTCTTCTACGATGTTTAGAATCAAGGTTTCAGTGTCTGATTTGCCAAAGCCATTTGTCCCTGTACATGTGACTATATATTTGCCTTTTTTCCTAAACATGATGTCTATATTTTTGCCATAATTTGATGTCATGATGATATCACTCTGAGGGATAACACTCCCCATTGGCTTTATCGTCCACTTAAAGTTATTGCCAACTGGGGCATAATATTCATTCCAATAGTCATTTTCTGCCTTTAAGGTGATGGTTCTATTTTCTTTATAAGTCCCACTTCGCCACAAGGCGATATTGGGGCTTGGGGGTTCTATCTTAATGTAGCCGTTTGTTTCACTTCTTGCCCCTTTATTATCTGTTACACCAAGGATGACTTGATAAGTCCCAAGTGCTTTAAAGTCGATGTTTACTGTTCTTTTGTCACCTTCAATCCTAGTGCCGAGCATTGGCACTTCAAAATCATAGCTGACGATATACCCATCATCATCAGAATCATATGAGTACCGCCCCGATACACTCACGCCACCCATTGACGATTGTTCTGGCATGGAGAGTATGGCCACTGGTGGCGTGTTGAGTTCTAGCTCCTTATAGATCGTTGTGTAGGCGTAATCATAAGCCGATTCTATAACGCCCCCGCCTTTTAAGGTGACTAAGGTTTTGCCTTTAAAGAATTGAGTTTTGGATTCCCCATTATAAGAAAGTGTATACATTCTGGTGAGGCTTGGAGTCAGTGTTGGGGAGAATACTTGCTTTTGCATCCAGTCTTCTTCCTGTGTAGAAAGTTGAAGCTCCACCGTGAGAATGTCACTTACATTTATGTTCTCAATCCGACCTTTCAGCTCTATCGGCACAGTAACGCTATATTGATCTTTTTCAAGTTTAATGCGCTCTTGCACCGTTACCCTTGCAGTAGCATTAGGGGCCTCATTCGGAATGATGTGCAAGGTGGCATAAACTGGATCAGAGGATACTTTGGCTTCCGATGAATCCCACGGTCTTTTATATAGAGATGCGCCTTTTAAAGTTATCTGGTAATCTCCCACAGGTAAAAAGCCACTTATAAAAAAGCCTTTATTTGGCATTTGTTTATCTATAGGTACTCCACTTGATAAGCGTTGATACGTCCATTCATAAACTTCTTTCGCATCACTTGGACGACTCTTTGAGAGTGATGCGTCTATATTTATCACTTCACCTTCTTTAAAAACCAGTTGCTTGCCATTGCTATTCACAGGATTCCCCGAAGCATCATAACTCGTAATTACAGGCGTAGGGGCATTGATCGGTTGTGCGGGAAAACTGAAGGTAGCCCCAAAGTATTGCGTACTACAAACTGATTTTATAGTTTCAAAACTCCACCCCATAGTCCCTTGAGAAGCTCTAAATTCCTCTGCACTCGCCCATATAACACCAATTGGCGTAAGATCGCCGTTGATATCGGTCCCAAAAGAACCCTGCTCTACACCGTTAATTTTAGAAGTTAAAACAGCATAGCGTTCAATAACGTTATCGTGTGAAAAGAAATCATTGATATCTTCTATGGCTTTATCACTGTAATATTTAGAACCCACCGTATGATATTTTTCATAAAAAGCTTCATAGATGGATTTGATATTTTCGTTTTTAATGGCGTTGTCTAGTCCCAGTGGCACGTGGAAATAGTTTGTTATCCATTGCTTGCCATCTTGATCGTATGGTTCAGAATGCTTATAGTCTTTCATATGCACATAGGCTGAGTAGACCTCTCCATTTTGCGTAAAGGCAAACTTAAAACCCAGTGTTTTAAAGGTAACTCCGCCTTGAGCGAGGGGGGTGTCGGTGATGAACTCGAAGGTGTTGGTTGTGTCATTATAGCCATTTGCTTTTTCATCAGTCTCATCAATCATAAAACTAAACGGATACACAAGCTCTAGTACCAATATTATTACAAGTAATACACTTAATCTTTGTTTCATTTAGCCACCTACTCTCTAGGATTCACTGGGATAAAATCAGTAATATAGTAATCATCACGATACACAAGCCCATCACGTCCCCAATTTTCATATCCCCTATCACTTGTAGAGTTCCATGTAGTCGCTTCAAGATCAATGTAGTACCATTGATCCACTTTTAAATCCACCAACTTATCAAGGTGATGTGTTTGGTACATTTGTGCTTTTTGACTTGGTGATCTGAATATAAAGTAGAGTCTACCTCTTGTTCTATTTTGACCATCTGAGCCATAATAAAATAAGTTCTTATCTGTTACAAAAGTACTTTCCATCACAAGAGTATTGGTTTTTATGTTTTCTATCGTTTTATTTAGGAATCTATCATTCCCTTCACTCCCACGAGTTACACTCTGCATGGATTTTTTATAGGCTTCTAAGTCCATACGGTAGTCAAAGTTATAGAATATTTTAACGCCATCTACTGCTACGTTATAATAAGCATCTACTCGCTTTTGCTTCGCTTCAATTGTATTGTAGCCTGCCCCATACCATTTTTTATTAATGTATTCGTCATAGGTGTAGGAATTATCTAATGAACCTGAAAACACATTATTTGTATGTTGTTTTAGTTCACCGATCACTTTCTCTCGATCAATAGCAGGCTTGCCATTCTCAAAGGGCATTTCCACAGTATTTTGACTTTCTACTGGCTGAACTAACGTAATCCAAGTCATAACATTGCCCTTTACATCGTCTGAATAGGCTCTTTTATCTTTATCCATCACACGTTCAATCACCACACAGGCTGCCCCTCTTGTGAATGTTTGTTCAGGATAGAAGTAATTCTCATTGCCAGTGAGGACGCCTTTTTGAAGCATACTGTAGACGGCATCACGATACTTCGGCTCGATTTGGTCATGATCTAAAATGGCTTGATCGAGTATAGGGGTGTAACAAGGATCATACGTGTACTTTTCTTTCACGCTCAGTGCATTATAAAGCATGTAAGCCGTTTCTGCTCTTGTGAGGTCTTGGTTGGATTGGGCAAATTCATCCGTTGATTTGATAATGCCCTTTTGGATGGCACTTTGAATAATAGGGGCATCCCATGACTCGCCACTCTGTGGTGTGCTTGGGGTTTCTCCAACTGCTTTTAGAAGCAGTGAAAGAAATTCTGAACTGGTGATGGCTTTGTCGGGCTTAAATGTCCCATCAGGATATCCCGAAATTACGTCTTGACCGACTAAAGAAGTTACAAAAGGTTCTGACCAGTGTCCTTGGATGTCAGTTGGTAATGTATTTGCATAGCTTTGTGGTGCCACAATAATGGCACTAGACACTATCAATGAGATATTGAGTACAGTTACTATCAATCTTTTTTCAAGCGAAAAATGAGTCCTTTTCTCTTTCCAATTTTGCAAATTATATCTCATCTCACGCATCGTTTTTCTCCCCACCAAGGTTTTAGTTTCTTCACTCATTCCTTTTCTCATCACTATTATTTGATGCTTTAGTCTCTCCATTTTTTTTAATAACATTTGATTTATTCTCCTTCTTCTATCTTCAATTTACAATTCAATCTCGACATCTAGACACAACAAAAAATAGAGATGTTATACAAACATCTCTATATGACACTATTTCTTATGCTCTTTTATATGTATTTCCAGCTTTGTGCCTATAAAATCTTTAGTACCTTCATCTTCAATCTCAGTCTCTTTTTTATAACACACATTTCCCATCATAAATATTATAAAATTATCTTCAAAATACATTTTCTTCTCCTTTTTTATATCACATTCACCACATTGTATTAATATCAACATTGATCTATTAACAACAATTATATTTTTTCAAGTATATCACAATACATTACAAAAAATCAATAACTTTTTAACATTTTTTTACATTTATTTTGTTTAATCTACTCTTTCAACTATTTTAGCCCAAATTCAAAATTAATTTTTTCATAAAAAAACCGACCACCTAAAAATTAGATTACTATTCTAATTTTTAAGGGTCGGTTCCTAATTAATATAAAACGGGGTTTTCTTTATATTAATTTAATTCAATACTTATGCCAAGGCATTGATATCAAATACCTCTAAACTATTGAAAATTTCTGGTTTAGATAAAATGTTGACGAATGATAAATACGTGTCATAAGCCGTAACACATGGAATTTTCTTCTCAGTGGCAAACCGTCTGATATTAAAGGTCTTTTTAGCCTCTCCACCAGAGAGGTTTGTCACCACAAATTTCACCTGTTCTTCATCAAACACCTTATAAATAGCTTCAACCACAGTATCAAATTTCAGGTCAATTTCATGTTTTTCGATCAAATCTGCCGTTTCCTGATCCGATACGAGTTCATAACCAATGTGCTGGAATTGCTTCATGATATCAAGTGCTTCTGCCGTTTTACTATCAATTGAATCGATAATACAAACGACTTTACCATGATGATCGAAAGAGTTGCCAATCGCCATAAAGCCTTTTGCAAGTGCTTTATCCACGGTGGTTTCGATACACATCATTTCACCTGTTGACTTCATATTCGGTCCAAGTTCAACATCCACACCTATGAGTTTATCATTTGAAAACACTGGAATCTTAACAGCAAATACTGATTTTTCAGGATAAAGGCCTAAACCATAACCCATGTCTGAAAGCGATTGTCCAAGCATAATGCGTGTTGACAGCTCAATCATTGGCACACCAGTAATTTTGCTTAAAAACGGTACAGTTCTGGAAGCTCTTAAATTGATCTCTATACAGTAGAACTGTCCATCTTTTTCAACCAACTGTATATTCATAAGCCCACGTACATTGAAAGTCTTCGATAATTTCTGTGTCAACGTATATAAATCTGCTTTTAAGGACTCTGCTAATGCTTTAGAAGGATATATCGAAATACTATCACCGGAGTGAATACCTGCACGCTCAAGATGCTCCATAATACCCGGTATCAATATGTCTTCGCCATCACAAATTGCATCAATTTCGATTTCCATGCCCAGTATATAGCGATCCACAAGCAATTCATCATTACCAAGTGCAAACAGCATCGTCGAATACGTTCTTAATTGCTCTGCGTCATCGATGATTTTCATCCCTAAACCGCCAATAACATAACTTGGTCTAATAAGGACTGGGAAGCCATACCCCTCAGCAATACTCATCACCTCGTCTACATTTACGGCACTTAGACCTTCTGGATGCAGAATATCTACTTTATCAAGTAAATCATAAAAATCTTCTCTATTTTCAGAAGCTTCAATGTTTTCAAAAGAAGTTCCGATGATCAAATCCTTTAGAATTTCAGCTAATTTTAATCCTGTTTGTCCACCATACTGTATGATAATGCCATCTGGCTTTTCAAAGTCCACGATATTTAAGACATCTTCCACTGTAATCGGTTCAAAGTAAAGCTTATCCGAAACGTCAAAGTCTGTACTCACTGTCTCAGGATTATTATTAATGATAATACCTTCATAACCTTGTGCTTTTAGTGCTTTTATACCATGCACTGAACAGTAGTCAAATTCAACACCCTGACCAATCTTAATTGGACCTGATCCCACAACAATGACTTTTTTCTTATCAGTTCTGATATTTTCATCAAATTGATCATATGTGGAATAATAGTAAGGTGTAAGTGCTTCGAATTCACCACTACAAGTATCCACCATTTTATAAGTTGGTATGATTCCTAATTCTTTTCTATACGCTCTAATACTCAGTTCATCTGGATTTCCAAGTAAATGTTTTGAAAGAAAGGCATCTGACATGCCAATTCTTTTCATTTCAAGCATTTCTTCTTTCCCGATGGACATAAGCGTTGATTTTTTAACTAAATTTTCTAAAGTAATGATTTTCTTGAGCTTGTGAAGGAAGAAAAAGTCTATACCTGTTTGTGCATGGATACTTGGTATACTCACTTCTCTTCTTAAAAGTTCACCCACATAGAAAATACGATCACTTTTAGGTTTGCCAATTTCATTGAACAATTCATCCAGCACCATCTTTTTAAGTGGTTCAAAAATCAAACTGTATTGATTGAGTTCGAGAGAACGCACTGCCTTTAAAAATGCAGCTTCGAAATTATTGCCAATAGCCATAACCTCACCAGTTGCTTTCATAGTCGTGCCTAGGCTTTTATCCCCTTCTGGGAACTTGTCAAATGCCCACTTAGGAAACTTAACCACACAATAATCCAGTGCTGGTTCATGGCAAGCTTTTGTCTTTTGAGTAATGTCATTGACGATCTCATCCATCTGGTAACCAAGCGCAATTTTAGTTGAAACCTTTGCAATTGGATATCCTGTTGCTTTTGACGCAAGTGCAGATGAACGACTTACTCTTGGATTAACTTCTATAACATAGAACTGAAAACTCTTAGGGTCAAGTGCATATTGAACATTACAGCCCCCAACAATCTCAAGTTCAGCTGCAATATCAATCGCCGCTTTTCTGAGCATTTGATATTCTCGATCACTTAAAGTCTGTGAAGGTGCCACAACGATACTATCACCAGTATGAACGCCAAGCGGATCTATGTTTTCCATGTTACAAATCGTTATACAGTTTCCTGCCGAATCTCTCATGAGTTCATATTCAATTTCTTTCCATCCCATTAAGGATTTCTCTATAAGCACCTGACTAACTGGAGATAATGCAATACCTCTTTTAACGATGGCTTCGAACTCTTCCATAGTATGACAGATACCACCACCAGTACCGCCCAGCGTATAGGCTGGTCTTGCAACCACTGGAAGATCAAGATGATCTAAACAAACAAGTGCCTCTTTATAAGTGGTCACTGCATAACTTTGAAGGACTGGGATGCCAATTTTCTCCATTGCCTTTTTAAAATCTTCTCTGTCCTCAGACTTTTTAATGCCTTCAATTGTGGTCCCCAAAACTTCTATGCCATATTTCTCTAGCAAACCAAGCTCGTGGAGATTAACAGCCACATTTAGACCTGTTTGACCACCAATTCCAGGAATAATGGCATCTGGTTTTTCTTTAATGATGATTTTTTCTATAAAATCTATTTGAGCTGGTTCAAGATAAATCGCATCTGCCATTTCACGATCCGTCATAATAGTTGCAGGGTTATTATTCACTAAGATCGTATAATGCCCTTCTTCTTTAAGCACCTTGCAGGCTTGACTTCCCGAATAATCAAATTCAGCACCTTGTCCGATAACGATTGGTCCCGAGCCTATAATCAATACTCTTCTCTTTTTTTCAATTACACTATTTTGCATTTTTAGTCTCCTCCATCATCGCAATAAATTGATCAAACAAATAAGCTGAATCACCAGGTCCTGGTGAAGCCTCAGGATGATATTGAACACTAAAAACAGGTTTATTATTATGCTTTAAGCCTTCTATTGAACCATCATTGACATTGAGATGTGTCACAGTGACAGGCAGCGGCTCAAGCGTTTCTTTTACAACTACATAGCCGTGATTTTGAGAAGTAATCATCACTTTATTGAGATCCAGATCTTTAACAGGATGATTAGAACCTCTATGACCAAACTTAAGTTTTTGAGTTTTAGCACCAATTGCAAGTGCAATTAACTGATGCCCAAGACAAATACCAAATACAGGTTTAGAATCTAGTAATTGCTTGACAACTTCCACAACACTTCTATAGTCTTCTGGATCTCCAGGACCATTTGATAAGAAAATGCCGTCTGGCTCATAGGCCATGACTTCTTCATAACTTGTGAATGCTGGGAAAACTTTTACCTGTCCTGTTCTATGGGCTAAAGATTCTAATATATTACGTTTGATCCCAAAATCAAGCACTGCTACCTTATAATCGTTTGCTTCTGTGGCAATGTCCATAGTATAGCTCTCTTTTGTTGAAACCGCTTCAAGAAGAGCCTCACCACTTACTAAACTATCCTTTTCAGTAAACAACTTTTTAAGATCACCGTCTACAGCTTTGTAGACATCCTCTGTGACAATAACACCAATCATGGTTCCTTTATCACGGATATGTTTTACAAGTGCTCTTGTATCTAATTGCTCTATTCCAATGATTTTATGAGATTCTAAATATTCAGAGAGTGTCATCTTCCCTCTCCAATTTGAGTAATTCCCTACAAATTCTCTTACGATAAGCCCTTTAATTTGAGGACCAACTGACTGAATATCTTCTAGATTGATTCCATAATTACCTATGATCGGGTAGGTCAAAATAACCATTTGTCCGAAATAAGATGGATCGGTAATAATCTCTTCATATCCAGTCATGCCTGTATTAAAGACGACCTCTCCAATGCTCTTTTCAATAGATCCAAATAATTTTCCTTCGAGGACGAAGCCATCCTCTAACACCAAATATCCTTTCATACACCCTCCAATAATTAATGTATCTCTGTACATTATTAATTAACACAATACGTTATTTTATGACAATTTGTTTTGTGCTTTCATCCATTTCAGTCAAATGACCTAAAAAAATGCATCATTCAAAAATGATGCATTTGGCTTTTCTATGAAACTAACGGCATGATCTTTATCGATGGATTTTGTTTCATCAACCACTGATAAGTATCATCAGCTGCCACAATAGAGCTTGCATTTTCCTTAGCTGCTATCTTAAGCACTTTACTTGTAATCAAATCTTCAAGAGTTTGTAAAGGCTCAATGGCTGAAACCATATCTATCATATAAACTTTTTTAGCACCGACGATCATGGCAGTGTTGGATAATAGAAAAGCATCATCATTTGAAAAATTTATAGCGACGATTTCAGTGTCTACTTGCCTCTCCATCCACTCCAACATTGATGCACCATTGGTACCTTCACTATAAACAACAACAACTTTTTCTTTCACCACAATCACTTCCTTTTCTGTTAGCATTATTTTTAAGTAATTATACATTATCTTTCATATTCATGCAACTCTTTTCATAAAAAAACACCTTTTTCTTTTTCGAAATAAGTGTCTAATTCAATTAGGCTTTATCGACTCATAGATTTAATCAACATGGACTTAGATCTGAGTAAGAAAGTCTTTACATCTCTCTTCTCAATTAGCCTCGTTTTATTTACTGCAATCTCAATCACGCCATGTAGTGCACCCCAAATAATAAGCGCCTGTTGATAGGGATCGATATCATCTCGTAAGCTACCTTCCTGAATACCTTTATGAATAAATAGGGGTAAAGGTATTCTTTTGGCATACGCTTCTATGCACTTAATTTTTTCAAGTACAAGTGGATCATCATGCTCATAGACCTTCCGTGTTACCATCAAATTCGCCAAAAAAGGACTTTCCTCGAAAAATTCTATATAACAATCCATAAGCGTATTGATCTGATCAATTGCACTCATAGAGTCATCTATATTAAGGTATTTATTTTCAAATTTCATAAAGGATTCACAAACTAAAGCAAAATAGAGTTCATCTTTGCTTCTATAATATTTGTATACCGTTCTTTTCGTAAGTTCACATTGCTGAGCTAAGTAATCCATTGAAGTTTGATTAAAGCCATTTTCTTCAAAACAGGTCTTTGCCACTCTCAAAATATGTGCTTTTCTTTTGGTTTTATCCATTAATATATCCCCTAATTCATTATAAAAGTGTATACTCTGTCCGCTTCACTACCTTTGTAATCCTTGTACAATCTCCTATTGGGTTGCATTCAGCGGGAGTTGAAACGCCCTAAGAGTTATATTAACTTCATTATACCTTCATATCTAGCAATTGTCCTTGAAAACTTTGATTTTGTTCCCCATATTTTGATTTATTTTGAGTAGTTGTATGTGTAACGCCACCAGAAGTATACATTCTACCACATTCAGGACAAATCGCTTTAAACGTTCTAACACTTTGTGAAACAACTTCTCTACCTTCACTCTCAGCCTTGGCTGTTTCGTTGGCGACATGCTCTCCCTCATGAGCAGCCACAGCTGATTCAGATGCTTCAGGCGATATATTCGTTGGTGTTTTAAAGGACACACTTGGATCATTAGAACCATCTACGTAAGTTCTTGACTGACAAGTTTCACATTCTATAACGCCCATTTGCTTTAAAACTTTTTCACCGTAAATCTCTTTTAGTTTGTCTATACGACTCTCAGAGCTTATAATTTTGTCTTCCTTTATATTGCCGATGGATTGAATCGTACTTCCAGAAATATGTTTTTGATTTTTTTCTTCAAAATTAGCTTCCTTTTCAGGTAAAGATACATTATAATGATTAAGGTTGTTAATTGAGTTATTAATCGAGTTACTCATAAATAAAAGCACCTCCTTAATCTCAATTGATACCCGTTTTCATAAAAAATAATCAATTCAAAATTATAGATATTTTCTATTGCATTGTTCGCTCAATGTGGTATAATAATTCTAATAAATATTTATACAGTCCTTTGCATAAAAATGCACTTTCAATTATTAATGTTGTCCTGAGAGACAAGAATAGGAGGAAAGCAATGAAAAATTACTTATTACTTGAAGATGGTACTTATTTTATGGCTGATGGCGCTCAATCAAAATCAAATGTATTCGGTGAACTCGTTATGACAAATCATCAAATTGGTATCAAGTGTAAAACAACCGGTGCGATTTTGAAAACTAAGTTATCAGAAACTGAAACTCAAATTATTGAGCAAAAATTAGCAAACCACTCTGGGTTTTTAGGGAAATTCGTAGTGGATGAACTTCCAATGGACTATCACATTTATGATCTTAAAACAGCATTTTAGGTTAAATAAACCACGCCATTACATTTGTAATGGCTTTTTTCTTTTTTTTGAACTTCTTCACTTTACAATCAACTTGATAATCCATAAGAGGTGTTATACAATGATTTAGAAAATAAATCATAAAGGAAGCCAAATGAGCTCACATACACAAAAAAAATCGACTTCAACTTCTGCTCCAAATATTACCCCTAAAATCATATTCGAAGATAAAAATCTGCTTGTGGTGGTCAAACCTCAAAACCTTTCTATACAACCAGATCGCAATTCAACATTTTCACTTTTAACACTTCTTGAAGATTATTTTGAGTTTAGTCGTGGAGTTGAAGATCCCTTTATAGGATTAGTGCATCGCCTTGATCGTCACACAGGTGGTATTTGCATTTTTGCGAAAACACAGGCTACATTGAAAAAATTAAATAAAGCCTTTTCTAACCATAAAGTTGAAAAACGCTATTTAGCAGTTGTTTCAGATCCAAACAATAATCTGAATAATTCAGGTAAACTCGTCCACCACTTAACCATTAATTCTAAAACCAATTTCGTCACAGCTTCTACTACCTCGGCTCCTGATACCGTGAAAGCAAGCCTTCAATATAAAAAAATAGCTCATCTGAACAGTACCTACGGACCTCTAAGTCTAATTGAGGTCACACTTGAAACTGGTCGTCAACATCAAATCCGTGTCCAGCTCGCATCCATTGGCTATCCTGTAATGGGAGATGCCAAGTATGGCGAATGTCCTATCAAAGGTGAATCACTTGCCTTATGGGCTTATCGTCTTGACATTGATGCACATCATTTTATTTCAATGCCAACCCTTGATAATTCATATTTTGAACTGTTTAAAGCTTATTTTTTTGAGACCAAACTCGAAGAATGTCTTATATAATATTGAATAGATCAAGATTCATCGTACACAGCCACTGTTTGGCATTTATTTTTATATTTTTTTATGTAAAAAAGTCCGCACAAGGTGCGGACTTTTCAAATGCATTATAGTTAGAATATCAAAAGTTCATCTCACATTAACCCTATATCCTATGCTGTATCGTTTGCTTTCCGTAAACAACATCATAAAATAGAAGATTACTCAACTTTTAATTTTTAGCACTCTAACCCATTATTTTACTTTTACGATCCAGCCTTCTGGTGCTTCTACATCGCCAAATTGAATGCCCACCAAAGTGTCATACAATTTTTTCGTGACAGGACCTACTTCTGTTTCACTGAAGAACACATGTAATTTATCTTTGTAATCAATACCACCGATTGGTGTGATTACTGCTGCAGTTCCACAAGCGCCCGCTTCTACAAATTCATCAATCTTATCAATTTCACAATCTCTTTCTGCCACTTCCATTTTCAAGTAATTTTCAGCAAGATACATTAGAGAATACTTCGTGATACTTGGTAAAATAGAGGGTGACTTAGGAGTTACAAATTTGTTATCCTTAGTAATACCAAAGAAATTTGCTGCACCAACCTCTTCAATCTTAGTATGCGTCATTGGATCAAGATAGATACAGTCTGCAAAACCTTTTTTAACCGCTTCTTCATGTGGCATCATACTACCAGCATAGTTACCGCCAACTTTGGCAGCACCTGTACCAAATGGTGCAGCTCTGTCCATATCAGCGATAGTGAAGTTTACAGGTACCATGCCACCTTTAAAATAGGCACCTACTGGTACACAGAACACACCGAACATGAATTCTGGTGCTGGTCTAACACCTAAATTATGCCCCACACCAATTACATATGGTCTAAGATATAATGTTGCTCCAGTACCATATGGTGGCACATAATCCATATTGGCTTTTACCACTTGAATACATGCATCCACAAATTTCTCAACTGGAATTTCTGGCATCAGTACACGTCTACAGCTTCTATTCATTCTTTTCGCATTTTCATCAGGTCTAAAAAGCTGCACTTCACCTGTTGAAGTTGTATAGGCTTTAAGCCCCTCAAAACATTGCTGACCATAGTGAATAGCAGTAGAGGCTTCGCTGATAGATATCATATTATCTTCAGTTAATTTCCCCTCATCCCATGCGCCATCTTTCCACATAGAAACATAACGAAAATCTGTTTTCGTATAACCAAATCCTAAATTGTTCCAATCAATGTTAACTTTTTTACTCATCTTCCAAGCTCCTTTCGCATTTTATAAAATCGATCTTGGAAAAAGGTTACCCACCCCTATTATATATTATCCACATCGACTTTGACAATGCATTTTATATGAGTTTATAAATCATTACACCTTGTTCTATGACTATGGAAATCCTAGATTGTTGTTCTAAATAAGATAAAATTGCACGT
Source organism: uncultured Fusibacter sp. (assembly GCA_965140735.1). GTDB lineage: Bacteria > Bacillota > Clostridia > Peptostreptococcales > Acidaminobacteraceae > Fusibacter_A. The sequence goes on from OZ223306.1 coordinate 2,236,810, forward strand.
ATTGTGCGCTCAGCAACGAAATATTTAAAAATATTCCTTCTTATATTATAGACTTTATTGAGCTCAAACATAATCCCATCAAATTGACTCACAACTTGAAGTAGAGATTCAACTTCATCTATCTTTTTATGAAAATATTTAACGTTACTTTCAATGGTCTGTTCTAGAGTGGCGATCACTGAACCATGTCCGAGGACATAAGTGTGATAATTAAGTCTCTTCAATAAATTTAAAGTCTCAAAATGCCATCCGATATTCGTAACCACCGGAAATTTAACTTTTCCAAGAACATCCATATGAATTAAACTATCCCCAAGAAAGCAAATACCATCAGGTGTCACAATGCCTTTTTGATTAAAAGTGTGTCCTTTGAGTCCAATACACTCAAAATGAACACCACAAAACTCAAACGACGTTTCATTCTCCCCAATTAGATAATCTACTTCAAAAGTACCATTCCCATACACAGATAACCCTTCTACCACAGAAGTGGAAAAAGACATATAATATCTAGAAATATCCTCACAGAAAATATGATCCACATAAGGCATTGCAATTTTACAGTTGTAAATCTCCTGCAATTTAAAATTTGCCCCTACGTGATCTATATGGCCATGTGTATTGATAATACCAATCACTTCTAAATGATTAGATTGAAAATATTGACACAAATCTAAAGCTTCGTGAATATGCCCAGTGTCTATTAAAATCACTTCTTTATCATTTAAATAAAAGATGCCCACATTTGCAAACTGCGTTGTGAGCACCTTCGTTTGGTTAGTCAATGTTTGTATATTCATCTAGCCCTCTTCACAATCTTTTTATTTTACTCATTTTTAAGATTATACCATACCCTTCCGAGGCTTAGAAGAGCACTAGAGAGATTTTAACGCCTATTTAGACTTAATATACACTAATGGATCTAAATATTCGCCATTTACTCTGACCTCAAAATGCAAGCAAGCTTTAACTGTACTGCCACTTGTGCCTGATTTTGAAATTAAGTCGCCTTTATTAACTTTATCGCCTACCTTCACAGTCAACTTGTCATTATAACCATATAAAGTCGTATAGCCACCGCCATGATCTAAAATAATCACTTTCCCATAGCTTCCATACCAGTTCGCATAAATTACAGTGCCAGACTGTGCTGCAACAACATTGCTGTTTCTCTCACAAGCAATATCGATACCAGTATGCATAATCTCTTTTTTAGAAATCGGATGCAGTTGCTTGCCAAACTGTGAAATAACTGTGTAATGATCTGTTACAGGCCACATCATTTCACCGCCTATATACGCCTCTGATGAATCCAAATTTTTGATAACTTGAGTCAATTGATTGGATTCACTCAAGAATTCGGTTTCTATTGCCATAAGTGCCTTCTCGTCATTTTCTAATTCTACTTTATATCGTTCTAATGCCTCTAATTCAACCTCTAACTCAGTCTGCTTCACAGCTTTAATGGCGGACTGCTCTTTATAGACTTTTTTTTGCGCTTCAAGTTCATGCCTTTTGGAAGTTAGTAACGCCTTGTTTTCTTCCATAGATCGAATCAACTCTTGATCCTGCTTAAGTATTTTTTGTACCATATCCACTCTTGTTATAAGGTCCACAAAATCCTCAGCCCCTAATAAAACTTCCATATAGCTAATCACATCCATCTTATACATCGTCCTCAATCGACTATTCAAAGTTTTATTCTTACACTCAATTTCCGCTTCTATTTCAATGAGCTCATTTTCTTTATATTCAATTTCTCTACTGGTAATATGAATCAAATCATTTAATTGGTTAAGTTCTTTTTCTATATTTTTAATTTTTGTGTTCATTTCACTGACCTGACCACTGACTTGATCTTGAAAATTCTTATTCTGGTCTAGTGCCTGATCCATGGCTTCAATTTGCGTTTTTATCTTTTCCAGTTCCCGTATTTTAATTTTAAGATCGTCATCGTCACACCATGCTATACGCCCTAACATGACGCTACTGCCTACCATAAAGATGCTGAATAACAATAATATGATTTGCTTTCTGATTCGCACCATCTTACAGTCCTCTTTATCACTTAAAGGTAACATAATCTCTTGGATTTTGTGGCACCCCATTTTTATGCACTTCAAAATGCAAGTGTGGGGCTTGACTACGACCTGTATTGCCACTTAAAGATATCAGTTGTCCTTTATAGACCTTATCTCCTTTTTTAACTAAAAGCTTATTATTATGTGCATAAAGTGTTGAAATGTTACCCCCATGATCGATGATGATATAATTGCCATATGAACTGCTATAAGCCGCATAAACAACAGTACCACCATCAGCAGCTTTTACCTCAGTGTTTTCTGGAACGCCTATATCAATACCTTCATGTCGTCGGCCCCATCTCCAACCAAATTCAGAAGAAACACTCCCACGTGAAGTGGGTCTTGAAAGGACCCCGCTCCCCATTTTAGGTGGTGACTCTTTTGTCCCTTGATAGACGACTTTACTCACTGGTTCAGAGAGGATGGATTCTTCTATGATTTCACGTTCAATTTCAACACCATTCTTTTTTACAATTTGGGCTGTAATAGCTTTCTCACCTAATTTCCCCTTACTTTTCGTCTTGACTTCTTTTTTAAATAAATCATCAGAAGGTTCATAGACCACATCAAAGGGAATCTCGCTATTATACTCAGAGCGCTCAACTGTGTAGACTGTAACCAAAGCTTTAGGCACCGTTAAATTGATCTCTTGGCCAATTTGAAGTGATTCTGGTTTAATCTCAGGATTTGCACTTTCAAGATCAGATGGCTTTATCCCATAATAGCTTGCAATTACCCAATAATTCTCACCTTTTTTGACTATGTGCGTTTTACTTTCTTTAAACCCATTTATAATATAGGTCATCGCTTCATCGAAAGTATCATAACCTTCAAATCTACCAATCTCAACATATCTTTTAGCAATCTTTATCTGCTCACCAAAATATACTTTAATCGTCGACTCAGAGTTTATATTGGCATATTTTGCTTTTAAAGACTCCAATAAAAAACGTGCTTCATTTTCACTCTTAAAGGCTGCAATAACACGATTATTGGCTGTAATTTCGTAAGCTGGTATGGCTGAAAATCCCGGTATGATCAGTTTAGGTCGCTCTGATAGAGGTTCTGGTTTATCAACTGAAATCCGTACAGGCGTTAAATCGTTAGTCATTTCTATAGGATTCGTTTCATGTGATACACCCAGTGCTACAGGTTGAAATCTCAAAATAGATACAAAAGCAAAGCTACCACCTGCTAAAATGATTGCTATAATCAACCCCAAAATCCCCAAGGATTTATTGGAAAAAAAACTTTTTTTAAAACCTTTGATCTGGTTATTTTTGTGTATCTTTGCTTGCAATAGCTGTATCGGATAAAATAACATCGCAAAGAACAAAACCATAAAATATAAGATGCCCTTTCCGCCTTTCGCTTTACTTTTTCTCTTCTGCTTCATTTGTAACTCCTATAAGATGATTTTAATGGATTAGTTTACATGCTCTTGGAAATTCACATATGTCAACGGATCTTGCAATTCTCCATCTTTAGTAATTTCAAAATGTAAGTGAGGGCCTGTTGATTTCCCCGTACTACCCACTTCAGCAATTTTCTGCCCCGCTTTTACAAGATCACCTGCTTTTACGAGTAGCTTACTGCAATGTGCATAAGCCGTTGAATAAACATCGTTATGTTTAATCCTAATAGTATAGCCATAATCATCATGCCATTCTGAGAATATAACCTCACCACTTCCTGCAGCTACTATATCTGCCCCTTTTTCAGCTGCAACATCCACACCTGAGTGAAAGCGTTCCTCATTGGTAACAGGATGATGCTGAGTTCCAAAAGGAGAAGTCACATAGTTGCTCCTCGGCAAGGGCCACTGAAAATTCATTTCTTCTGTCTCTTTTAATGGTGATGTGGGCATAAAGAAACCAGCTTGCGCACTCTCACCATCAGGATGCAATTTTTCTAAATCAAATAACGCATCTGACAGATCACCGGAACTTTGAATCCGACCATCCATAACTGGTTCTGGACTCCTATAAGCCACAGCACTAGAAACTGGTACTGAAAGTAGAGCTATGATTAACGCCACAAATACAGAAAAAAAACGCATGCCTTTCTTTGGTTTTCGATATTCCAGTATCTTTGATAAACGCTCTTTTAGATTTTGGGTGTTTTCATTAAGTGCTGAATAAACAATCCCTGACATGCCAATTCTTTTATCAAGCATACTGATAATGGTCTGTGCATATTTTTTGCGCTCATTATAATGAATCTTTTCCACAAGTTCTTCATCACAAGACAGCTCACAAAGTCTATTGACATCTCTTTTCAGCAGTAGACACAACGGATTAAACCAATGAATAATGCCCACAAGAATTAATAAAGCCTTAATCCATAAATGACCTCTTTTTAAGTGAATACACTCATGTGAAAATACATACTCCAGTTCAAATGCTTCTATTTCTACTTTTGGCAATACAATCTGTGGTTTAAAAAGTCCCATCAGTATAGGAGTTCCCAAAAATTTATTCTCTAGAAGCGTTATTTTTCTACTGATGCCGATCTCTTGCTTACTGGCACTCAAGACATCATGAACAAATCCATCTCCAATAAGCCGACTTCTCTTGATAATCTTCTTAAATTCTCTGTATCGCTTAAAATTTAACATTGAAAATATGAGAACACCACTGATCCAAATATATTTTATAAAGACAACCGATTTTTCAAGTAGTGCCTTATAAAATATAAAATCCGCTCTCTGAGTATTTGAAATCAAAAGAACATCCAATGACGCCATACCGCTCTCTATGTAATTACCTTCTCCCAGTTTAAAGATTACAGATGGTACTTTTCCTGGGGACACAAAGAAACTTAGTACGTCCATTTTTAAGACATCCAATAGAAGTGAGATGGGCAGTAAGAAAAATAGAAGTGTCACGCAAGTCATCCACAAATGCCAAGTTGAATCAAATATTTTCATAGTGATTGCCCTGAGTAAATAAGCCGTCATATAGATGATCGTGCCCACGATGGACATCATTAATATCATATTAAATATCGTTTGAAACATAATTCTTCTCCTACTTTTCTGACAGCCATTTTTTAAGTTCATCAAGTTCTGCTCGACTAATTTCATCGTCATCACATAACGCCGCTATAAAATTTTTGATGGATCCACCGTGAATTGCAGAAAGAAAATTCTTGGATTCAAATTTCTTATACTCTCTTTCTGTAACAATTGCAAAATAGTAGTTCTTTTTGCCTTTTTTCTCGTAAGATAAAAGCCCTTTCTCTGTTAATCTTGATAAAAAAGTAAGCAGTGTTGTCATTTTTATTTCTCTTTCACGTGGCATCAACTTTATAATTTCAGAGGATGCCATTGGTTTATCAAATGCCCAAATAACCTGCATAACTTCCATCTCAGCTTCAGAAATTTTCGTAAGTTTCATATCAAACTCTCCTTTTCATTCTACATTCTGTAGTAGTTATATTCTACACGCTGTAGAATTATATGTCAATGCTCTTTTGCCTTAAACTTTGTGGATACTGTCAGTATATTTATAAATATTTTATAGCATTTTTATAGCATTTTCATACAAGCGTTGAATTTACTGCGTTATATACTGTATTATAAGTACATGTAGCCATAGAATATGGTTTTAATGATTTAGGAGGAAAAATGAAATTGCCAACTTTGGATATAGGAAGTTTAAAAATAAAATACCCCATTGTACTAGGTGCTATGGGAATTGGTGTCACAAGATCTGGTCTTGCTGCTGCAGTGACAAATGCTGGTGGGCTCGGCGTCATGTCAGGTGTTAACCTTGGCTTTGAAGAACCTGATTTTATGGACAATACACTTGAAGCCAATTTACGTGCTTTAAGAAATGAAATTAGAAAAGCAAAAGAGATGACCAAAGGTGGTGCCATAGGCATTAACTTCATGGTTGCTATGAATATGTATGCTGAGCATGTCCGTGAAGCCGTTAAAGAGGGGATCGATTTTATCGTTTCAGGTGCTGGTATCCCATCAGAACTGCCTGGACTTGTTAAAGGTTCAAGCACAAAAATTGCACCGATTATTTCTTCTTCTAAAGGTGCTCGGTTAATCGCAAAACTATGGGATCGAAATCATAATATGGCCCCAGATGCTGTTGTTCTAGAAGGTGTAAAAGCCGGTGGTCACTTAGGATTTAAACGTGATGATATCGTCAATGAAAACTACGATGTTTTTAAAACAATCTCTGAAATAAAAGTCATTTTGAAGCCTTATGAAGAAAAATATCAGAAAAAGATTCCTTTAATTGTGGCTGGTGGTATCTATTCAGGTGAAGACATCGCTGACGTTTTAAAAGCTGGTGGCGATGGCGTGCAAATGGCAACACGCTTTGTCGCTACTAAAGAATGTGATGCAAGCGAAGTCTACAAGCAAGCGTATATCGATGCGGTGAAAGATGATGTCAAGATTATCATTTCACCAGTTGGATTGCCTGGCAGAGCCGTTCAAAATCCATTTTTAGCAAAGGTCAATGCCAATAATCCACCTAAAATAAAAAAATGTGTGAACTGTCTTAAAACATGCGATATTAAGACAACGCCATTTTGCATTTCTCAAGCACTTGTCAATGCAGTCTCTGGAAATGTCGATGAAGGGCTTATCTTTTCAGGTGAAAACGTCTATAAAGTTAAAGAGATGAGCACCGTTCCAGAAATCTTTAATGACCTTTTAACAACAATTGAAAAACTATAGCATATAATCCCTACTCTATAGATTTAGCTCAAGAAAAGGCACTGTCAGTTTAGTTTGACAGCGCCTTTTCTTAACTTATTAACCTTCTAAATAAATCTACTTTCCAGTTTAACAATTTACGATTCCTATGGTGCAACGCTATGCTCTAAATAATATTGGTCACGTTCTGCATGTTCCTATTTGTAAGCTTCTTCAGCAAACTTGATATTATCAATTGTAACTGCTATATAGGGTATGCGAACAGCTTTAGTTTCATCAAAATTCCAATTTGTGCCCTCAAGTGGATCTTTACCCATTGCAGCATTATAAGCTAATTCAAAAGTAGCTTTCCCTTGGTTTTTTGCGTCGTTTAACACAGTCCCTGCCATTTTACCAGCTTTAATTTGCTCTAAAGCCTCAGGAATAGCATCTACACCAAACACAGGGACATAGTTCCCATTAGAAAAGTAGCCATTAGCCTCTAATGATTGAATAGCACCAAGTGCCATAGCGTCATTATTGGTGATGACAAGTTCGATAGCATCTCCATGTTTAGCACTCCATTCATCCATTAACGCCTTACCTTTAGCACTGTCCCACATACCTGTTTGAAGTTCTAACTTTTCAACTTGAAGACCTTTTTCAACCATTACACCTACAGCATATCTAGTTCTTGCTTCAGCATCTGGATGCCCAGGTTCACCTTTTAAAAGAACGTATTGAATGGTGAAATCACCATTTTTATCCCAAGTTGGATTATCATTCCACATTTTAGCCATCATTTCACCTTGAATGATACCTGCTTCAGCTGATGCAGTCCCAACATACCATGCTTTTTCATAGCTTGCCAACACAGTTGCTTCAGGCTCTTTGTTGAAAAATATAACTGGAAGGTCAGCCGCTTGTGCTTTTTTAATGATCGCTGATGCAGCTTGTGGATCAACTAAGTTGATTGCCAAAGCTTTAACACCTTCAGAAATCATCGTATCCACTTGATCGTTTTGTGCCGTTCGTGAATTTTGAGAATCTTTCATTTCAATTGTTGCGACACCATTATTGCTTGCTTCAATAGCACTTTTTACATATGACATAAAATTATCATCGTATTTGTAAATCGCAACACCAATTACAGGTTTTTCTACTGCAGAATCTCCAGAAGTTTCAGTTTGAGCACCACAAGCTGTCAAGGATAGTAGCATGATCATGATCAATAAAATAGCTACTATTTTTTTCATTCTAATCATCTCCCTAAATTATTTTGTGTTCGTCATAATATTATTTTAGTGATTTTTACAGCAACTCTCTCTTATACACAATTCTGTCGGTACAATCACTTTTTTAGAAATGATTCTCTTTTTCAGAATTCTTTCGAGTAAAAGCTCTACCGCCGTTTCCCCCATAAATTCTTTATGAACTCTAACAGAAGTTAACGGTGGCACTGTAAATTTAGAGGTTGGAATATCGTTAAACCCAATAATACTAATATCTTCAGGCACTTTAAGCCCCATTTCATGAACAGCTCTTAAAACGCCAATTGCCATAGAATCACTTGCAATTAAAAATGCAGTTGGCAAATCATCTGACTCTCTAATGGCTTTCTTCATCAGTTCATACCCAGATTCCGCCAGAAATGCACCAATATAAATTTGAGTTTCATCCAACAGTTCAAGTCTTCTCATATAGTCTCTAAATACTGTCTCACGACGCTCTCCAAGAACAATCCTTTCATGGCCAATGTACTCTCGTCCCCCGATGTAGCCGATTTTTTTGTGCCCATTTTCCCAAAGATAATTCAATGCACCAATAACTGCTTTTTCAAAATCAATGACGACACTATCAAATTGCTCTTCCATAGGAGAAGAATCAACGAACACAATGTTCTGAGATGCTGCCGCAATCTTATTGATTTGAGACTGTGTAAACTTACCGATTGCAATAAAGCCATTCATCCTCTCAAGACTTTGAAAGTCATACTCATCTGGCTTAAATATTTTTATGATTTCGATGTTGCTTTCATAACATATCTTCTCAATGCCTAACCGAATTGACATATAATAGGGATCATCCAATTCCTGACTCATTGTGTACCAATGCACAAGCCCAATTCTAAGTTTTTTTTGAGTCTTTCTGATATTACGCTTTCTTGGCGGCATATAATCCAAGGATTCTGCAATTTCAAATATCAATTGACGCTTTTCATCCGATACTGATAAGGTATTGTCGTAGTTCAACACTCTTGACACTGTAGCAGAAGAAACGCCCGCCTTTCCTGCAATATCTTTGATGGTTGCCATATTATTACCCCTTTCAATCTATATAAACAATAAAGTTTAGTAAATATTCACTTAACAAAAGATATTTTCCACACTTTTATTTAGCAATTTCTTTCTCTTATTTTACACAAAATTTATATTAGTTTTATTATAATCTATACCCTCAGAAAAGAAAAGACATGCACATTGCATCTTTGCCCATAAAAACTTATACTTATTGCATAAGCGATTAAAAATAAGGAGGTCTTATGTCTATTGAAACTTTAAAAAAACTGGTTCAAGAAAGTAAAAATATCGTTCTTTTTGGTGGTGCTGGTACTTCTACTGAAAGCAACATTCTAGATTTCCGATCTGAGAATGGTCTATACTCTTTAAAAAATACAATGTTTCTCCAGAAGAAATTCTAAGTCATGACTATTTTTATAAATATCCAGATCGTTTTTATGCATTTCTAAAAGAGTACCTCTTGCTTCCAAATATTAAACCTCACAAGGGCCATTTTGCAACTGTTGAACTTGAACAGATGGGCTTAAATACAATTATTACACAAAATATAGATGGCCTACATCAAGCAGCAGGGTCTTCTAATGTTATTGAATTACATGGTTCCGTTCACAGACATTACTGCACAAAATGTCATACACTTTATGACATGAATTGGATTTTAGAGACTCAAGATGAAATTATACGGTGCCCTTTATGTAATGGTTTGATTAAGCCTGATGTGGTTTTATATGGTGAGCCCCTGAATCAAGAGATCATGGCTAAAACTGTACAGGCAATTCAAGAATCTGATTTATTGATTGTTGCAGGGACATCTCTTGTCGTTTATCCAGCTGCAAGTTTTCTGAGGTATTACAAAGGCAAAAATCTTGTTTTGATCAACAAATCTGAAACCCCTTATGACCACACTGCAAGCCTTGTTATTAGAGAAAGTTATGGTGATGTCTTTGATCAGCTTATCAATCAAAGCTTATGACTTAAAGACTTCCCTTTAACACTCTATAACAAGTCCTTTAAGATAAAAAAATCCAGAAAAGGTCTACAGTCTATTAAACCTCTTCTGGATCTTTACAATTTTAGTGGTGCCTACTCTTGTTGGTACTTACATTTTACCAAGTACATCATTTGAAGTGCAATTTCTAGTCCTATGACAATCACTATCTCAACTCGTATTGAAAAAGAAAAAGCCATAGCAACAACAAGAGCAAGAAAATAAAGTATAAATTGACGTTTTAACAAGCTGATCAATCCCAGACAGCTCAATATAAATTCAAAAAAATAACGCCAAAGGAAATTAATAAAACTTATAATTGGAGAATTTGCTGTAAGTGCTTTAAAATTTATAGCCAAATACTCGACTTTATAGTGACTCAAAGGAGTCTCCGTATTTGAACCGTCTATTATGATGAGTATCATCACAGTTATAGTAGTAAATATGATAACGATCTTTAAATATGATAACGTAATCAAAAGATCTTCAATCGTTTTTCGAGACATGTCAACTCCATTTTTTTCTACTATTATACCAATTTTAGACAAAGGATATCAATAGCCTCTCTTAAAATCAGCTTTTTTGCATGATACTTTCAAGTTGCTTCAAAATTTGTTGCTTGTCTTCGCCATCATGTGGAAAAGTCACAAAATTATTTACCAGTGTGAATCCCCTCAAGCTCACTGAATCATCCTTGATCTCCTGAAAAACATTTTTTAATTTACGATCTACAATAATAACTTGTTCATGTCCACAAAAAGGAAAGAAACTCACAAATGCATGAATCCCAAATTGGAACATAACATCGGTTTCCCAATACTTTGTTTTGAATTTTTGAATAATAACTGCCCCTTCATCATAGCCTAATTTTTTATCAGTCACTGAATCATCGACAGATTGTATTGAACTTAAACAAATGCTTACCTCATAACGCCCTTTCTGAGCTTTCCTGATTTCACTTGTTAAAAAGGATTGCATATTCATGACGATTTGTTCTGGTTGTTCTGTCTTCGGTCTTGGTAAATTCTCAGTCTGCAAACTTTTCATAATGCGCTCTAATAAAATATCATCATCACTAGATTTAAGGATATAGTCTTTTGCGCCTAATCTCAACCCACTGGCTAAGTTCCCTCTTGTCACTATACTTGTATAAATAATAAGCGGCGTAAAAGGATGCTGCTCCAAATACTTTTCAAACCATATGATCACAGGTGCATTATCAAAATTGAGGTCGGCTAAAACTAAATCGAATTCACCTTTGGATTCATTGAGAACACGATTGAGTTGCAATACTGAACCAGCTTCAAAAGTTTCCACTTGAAAATGTTTTACAATGCCTTTGACTTTAGATCGGATATATTGGGCCTCATCATATAATAACATTCGATACATACAAGCACCTCACTATTAATTAAGTCCATAATTATTTATATCCGATTTATCAAACCATAAACGAATTAAATTTATTTTATAATCCCATGTCTTCTGGAAAACCAAATCTCAGATTAAGAGACTGTATGACAGCACCAGAAGCACCTTTTCCCAAATTATCAATTTTCACTGCTATATGAAAGTTTTCATCAGTTCCATTAATAAAAATCTCAAATTGATTTGTTTCTGATGTTTCACCGTGAAGGTATTTTTCTGTACTATTCGGCTCATGAATAACAGCAAACACTGAATTTTTATAGTAATCAACATATGCGTTATAAATCTCCATCAAAGAAATCTTCTGAGTAAAATTACTTTGATGAAAAGGAACACTCAATAAAATACCACGAGGATAATTGCATAAAATAGGCAAAAATGTAGGTCTTATCGTGAGATCACCAAACTTCATAATCTCGGGAATATGCTTATGCGTTTGCCCCAGTGCATAATGTTGAGCACTAATTGGTTTTTTTGTATTTTTATACATTTTAATCATTTCTTTTCCGCCACCTGTATAGCCTGTGTGTGAGATCAAGGTCAGTGACAGATCTGACTTCAAAAGAGCCTTTGATTGCAGCGGAAAAAGTGCAAGCAAAGCAGCTGATGCATGACATCCAGGATTGGCAATTCTAAATGATTTAGAAATAAGCGCCTTTTGAGTTGCATTCATTTCTGGTAATCCATAAGTCCATTCATCATTGGTTCTATGTGCTGTACTTGTGTCTATAACAACTACTTTCTGACTCTCTAGCAAGCTGAGTGCTTCAATGCTTGCCTCCTCTGGCAGGCAGAGAACCACAGCATCAGAAGCATTCATTAATGTCTTTCGTCTATTTAAATCGCGTCTTTCCTCATAATCTATTTCAACCAGAGTAAGCATAGGATGCTTTGCTATATAGCGCTTAATCTCCAGACCTGTTGTACCGTGTTGACCATCTACAAATATATTTTTCACTTATTCAACCTCCAAAAAAAACAGTATCATTATGCATTTCTTTACATAATAATACCGTTCTGTTTTTTATATGTCAAGTCTCATTTCAGAAACATACGATTTTAAAAGTGAAATCATATCAGGCTTTAATAATAATTTTCTTGATTGCTTGATTTCTTTTTCAATTTTCTTAAATTGCCGTCTTGTCAAAGGCGAATATGACGACAGTTCTTTATAAAAATTACGAGATAAATAAGGCTTATAATTTAAACTTGAGAAGGCAATCATCATTAAAATGCAATTGCTATAGATTGATCTCCATTTTTTATCTGGTAACTTTTGAATCATTTTTTCATTAAATAATAATGTCTTCAAAATCAAGGGATCTAGTTTGTAGCATCCCATCAACTGACTAAATAAAGTTTGATGCCCATTGGCTTTATCCTCGATCATATCTTGAAAGTCATCACATAATTGTAGCACAATACCGTATTGCATATAAAAAAGGATTTGCTCTTTTGTTAAAATACCGCTAACAATACAAGCATCTGCTAAAACAGATGTACCGCCTTTTTCGAAAGTATATTCCAGTATGGATCTCTCATAGGGAATCGACACGCATTGCTGATTTTGGCTCATCAGCTGCGCATGATGTATGCCTAGCATGCTTTCATAAACCATTGGGTATTCAGTTCTTTTGTACTCTGATTCTATCATTTCGATGAGTTTAAATAAATCACGCTCATAAGATTTTGTAGGATCTGCTGGATTGGCTGAAATGCCTGAGAGACGCTTCCCAAATTGTTTCATCACGGCTTTTTTATATTCGGAGTCCATCTCGATATCATCTAATAAATTATCAGTGTACGGATAGAGCATACTATAGCCAAATGCGCTGCTACTCAAGTTTGCAGGTTTAGATTCTAGTCGTTGAATCATGTTGATGATCCACACATTCCTCATAGCCTGTCCTATATCTTCGATTCCCATTTCGCCATTAAAAGCTTTTGCTTGTTCATAAAAATCTATAGTTGATTGAATCATTTCTTTATTGAAGAGCATTGATACACTTGATGAATCTATGATCTTTGTTGCATGAATATAATCCTCGATGATTTTATCAAAAGTATTTTGATCATATGCCTGTTCTAATAATTGCTTAATAGAGGTAATTAAAGCCATTAAGAGCTTATACTCCCGTTGCTGATCTCTAATGTTGAACTTCTTACCTTCTATAGTAGCCTTAACTTCGAGCTGATACCATTCTTTTATCAAGTCTTTTAATGCGCTATTATACATTTTATTCACCTTCTCAATTTTCTCTATATAAAATATCATTCACATATTAAAATTGGGTTAAAACTTAGAAAGACTCTTATTCTATAAACGTTAGAATAAGAGTCTTTAATCTTATGACCAGTATTGATTTAGATATTCGATACAATGTTCAAAATCAATTGGCTTGGAGAATAAAAAGCCTTGGGCTTCATTACAACCGCGTTCACGCAAATGCTCTAATTGTTCAGGCTTTTCAACGCCTTCTGCAACCACCTTGAGGTTCAAATTATTGGCCAATGCAATAATAGCGTTTGTAATTTCCCACCCAGTTATATCATGAAGTTCAGATATAAAAGAACGATCAATTTTAAGCTTGTTTATCGCAATATTCTTTAGGTACGAAAGCGATGAATAACCCGTTCCAAAATCATCTATGGAAATTAAAATGCCTAACTTCTCAAGTTCATCGAATGTCCCCTGTACTTTATCAAAATCATTTATAAAAAGGCCTTCTGTTACTTCATAAGTCACTTGTCCTGCTTTGACCGGATACTTTAGGAGTAGTGCTCTTGTTTCGGCGACAAGGTCATGTTGCATAAGTTGGATAACGGAAATATTAATCGCCATTTCAAGTCCACCAAACCCAGCGGCTTCAAACTTAACAAGTGCTTTAAATGATTCTTCAATCACCCAACTACCTATCTTTATAATCATCTTAGATTCTTCAGCCAATTTGATAAAAACCGTTGGTGATACACTTCCAAATTTTTTGGATCGCCATCTTAGAAGTACTTCAACACCTGCTATCTTATTGGTTTCAATTTTTATTATAGGTTGAAAATGTAATCTCAATTCATTATTTTCTATCGCTTGATTCAGTTCATTGATCATTTCAATTCTATTTCGGGCGCTATAATTCATTTCTTCATTATAGTATTCGCTTCCACCTCGGTTACTTTCTTTAGCATGATTCATCGCTATGTTAGCATATTTGAAAAGGTCAAGTGTATCGTTCGTATCGTGTGGAAATGTACTTATACCAATGGATGCACCTAAAGTGACCTCATGCATTCTAATACTGAATGTTTTTTTGAATAAGGCATTGATTTCTTCCACTTTTAAAATAAGCTCATTGAGATCCTTCCCCTTAAACAAAATCGCAAATTCATCACCGCCAATTCTGAAGAGCAACTCATGACTCTGCACAATCTGATCCAATTTAGTGGCCAGTAACTGGATAATTTCATCCCCTACTTTAAACGTATAGGCGTCATTTATTTTTCTAAATTCATCAATTCCGATAACAATCAGTGAGACAAATGTTTGATCGTAGTCTAAACTCAAATCTTTTAGCATATTCAAAAGAGCTTTTTTATTAAGTAAATCCGTTTGAGAATCAAAATTTTCAAGATAATCAATGATGCGATCTTTTTTGATACGTTCGTCAATTTCATTTTTAAGGAGTTCATTTTGAACTTTTAACCTTGAGAAGGAATCACGAATTTCTTGTTGCATCCCTTCAAATGCATTTGCAAGTTTTCCAATCTCATCCTCTGAATGAATATCAAAATCCACTTGATAATTATTCTCTTTCATCTGCTTAACTTTGTTGGTAAGCGCATTGAGCTTAGAAGTCATTCTTGAATTATATAAAATGATGAAGATCACAATAAATCCTAAAATGATAGCCCCAATACCTACTTGTTGCTTAATAGCTATATTTTGATCATTTTTTATCTGCATTTCTGAATTGATATACATTTTATAAATTTCATCTCTTGGCACTAAAAAAGCAAGTGTCCAAGCTTCATCATAAAAGCCTAATTCTGATGTCCATGATACAAACGAATCCATCTTTTTATTAATGAAAAAATAAATTTCTCCATTTATATCTATTTCATTTATCTCATTACCTTGTGAAAAATTAAGATTTCTAACCGAGTCAATCGAACTGTTCTGGATATATCGGTTAAGTCTATTAAAGCCCGTGCCTGATTCACTGGAACTTGTACTTTCATTTATATTTTTAAGACCCAATACAGAGGCCCCCTCATCATTTATGGCAAAAATATTACCATTAGATTGAATGAGCATTGCAAACCCCGTATTACTGATTTTAATAGCTTCAACTTGTTTTATAATGGACTCGATTGTTATATCATAAGCTACATGACCTTTAAAAGTCTGTGTATCTCTATCCCAAATCGGATAAGAAATCCCCAATATAAGGCCGCCTGTTATTCCATCTTGAATAGGTTGGGAAACTCTAATTAATTTAGAATTGCCAATGCCTTTATTATGCATCCTTTCTGTCCAATCAGTCACTAGACCTGGATTAAAAGTTTCCCACATAGGCAAATCATAAAGCTCTGGATAAACATCATAGACACTATGACCGATATCAATCCACGGTGCCATTCTTGTATAATCTTCACCAATACCACCCGTATAATAAATTTGAATTTTTTCTTTCCCCTTAGTGGCAAATGATGGCATGATCATATCAAAAATGCTGGTCCTATCAATTGCATTCTGCACCTCTTGCTTGAGCTCACCATCATCATTATATAAATATCTGCCAAGAAATACAGTGGTGGGTTCCTCAGAAGTATTTTGACCCCAGTTCCCATTAAAAATAATACGATCTTTAAAATATGGATCTTCCTTAACCACTGACATCACATGCTCTAAATCATTGGTTTTATCAAATACTTCTTGGAAAATACTGCCGAGTATCTGTACTTCATCTAGATAACCCTTGTAATTTTCTTCAATCCTCAAACTAATCTCGTTGATATAATTCGTGTAGTATTCATCCAACAGATAATAGAGTTCACGATCCATTGTACTCAACGTTTTATCAGTCAATCTTTCTACGGATAAATTGGTATAAAGTATCATAGACAACATGCCCAAAATGATGAATATAATTGTGATCATTGTGATTTTGAAATTAAGACTGCTTTTGTATTTTTTAAACAAACCCATTATATCACCAATCCTATATTTTCTATGATTATACCCTTCCTTTGAACAATTATAACCTATTCGGACATTAAATTATATATCACTTATATAAAAACAGATGACAATCTTAAGACATAGACATATAAAGCACACTAAAAAAAAGAGGCTTCAATCAAATCATACCAAGGGATATGCTTTGTTGAGGCACCTCTTTTTTTTCAGTTTTTTATATCCTATTTTTTAATTTCTGAAGTCTAAAGTTCTTCTTTGAGCAATGCACCTAATCGGATAATGCCTTCAACGATCTTGTCATCAGGCATGTTAGAGTAATTAACTCTCATCGCATTTTCATGTCCTCCGTTAGGGAAGAATGATCCCCCTGGTACAAATGCAACTTTTCGCTCTACAGCTTTTACCATAAGCGCTTTTGTATCTATCTGCTCTGGTAATTCAACCCACGCAAATAAGCCTCCCTGAGGCACCTCATATTGAGCTTCTTTAGGAAAATGAGCATCCATAGTAGAAATCATCAAATCACGTCTATGCTTATAGACTTTTTTGATCTTTTCTATGTGCACATCTAAATCATAATCCTCTAGATATACTGCAAGCTCTCTTTGACTCATTGAACTTGACTGCAAATCTGCACTTTGTTTAACCGTAATATATTTAGAAAGTAACACTTTACTTGCACATACCCAGCCAATTCTCAAGCCAGGTGAAAAAGTCTTTGAAAAAGTCCCTAAATAGACAACTCTCCCCTCGGTATCCAATGACTTAATCGCAGGCTGTGGTTCACCCTCAAATCTCAATTCGCCATAGGGATTGTCTTCAATAATTACGAGATTGTGCTTATTCGCAATTTCAACAAGTGCTTTTCTTCTCTCAAGTGACCATGTTCTCCCTGAAGGATTTTGAAAATCAGGAATCACATAGATATATTTGACGTTTTCAGTGTGATTAATCACTTCTTCAAGATGCGACATAATCATGCCATCAGAATCTGTTTGAATCTCTTTAAACTGACACTCATAAGCTTTAAAAGCGTTGATTGCACCTAGATAACTTGGGCTTTCACATAATACATAATCATTTGGATTAATGAATACTTTTCCAGTAAAATCAAGTCCCTGCTGAGAGCCACTTGTAATCAAAATATCCTCTTTTTTAGCAACAATACCTTGCTTCATCATTCTCATGGCAATTTTTTCTCTAAGTGGATCATACCCTTCCGTAGGACTATATTGAAGGGCTTCCTTACCCATAGTTTCAAGCACCTTAAGTGTTACCACTTTCATTTCCTCAATTGGAAATAACTCAGGTGCAGGCAATCCACCTGCAAAAGAAATAATTTCAGGTTGTTGTGTTAACTTTAAAATTTCTCTGATTTCTGATGCTTTTGCTTTTTTTACTCTTTCTGAAAAAAGATATTCCATAAACACACCTCCTACTTATTTTACCCTGTAACTTATCTAGAGCGTTATCGTCCACTAGGCATTTCCTATGAAAAGAAACTACGCGACAACTCCTCTAAAAACCGACGCGTATGCTCTTCAGTATATCTTCGAGCCTCTTCTGAATTTTTATCTTGTATTGCTGTTGCAATATCCTGAAGAGATTCGAAAAACCATTCAAAATTTTCAATCACATATTGAATAGACTGCAAAAATCTCGCTGTCTTCGTATTGAGATTATCCAGTACGTCAATCAGAATTTCATTTCTGGATGCCGTCCTGATAATCTCATGAAAATTTTGATCATCTTCAATACAGAGCTTGTAATCTTTGACAATATCATATTTTGAAAAACGCTCTATAATTTCATATAGAGCCCTTATTTCATCTGCTGTTGCACGTTTTGCTGCCAGTTCCGCCGCAAGACCTTCTAAATTTTTCTTTACTTCATAGGCACTCTTCACTGTGGCGAGATCTATCTGAGTGACAAAGGTCCCCACTCTTGGTCTGATTTCAACGAGATCAATTTGGGACAGTTTTATGAGTGCTTCTCTTACAGGTGTCCGACTGACTTCAAATTCAGCAATTAAATCTTTCTCGTTGATCACATCACCGGGCTTCATTTCCAGCTCAATTATCCTCTTTTTTAAAACTTCGAAAATCACATTATTTGCTTGTTTCACTGCACCATCCCTCATCATCTATAATCATGTCATATTTTGTAAAATTCTTAATAATCTATTAAACCTTATTATACATGATTTAAAAAGGTAAACCAAGCATTAGTTATTGCCATTCTTCAAGCATTTGGGCCCATTTTTCAGATCTTAGTGCTTCAATAATTTCGATATCTTCATCCTTTAGATGCTTAAACCTCGCCTGTCCTTTTAAATAAGGCCTAACATCACTTGAAAGATCTGGCTTTTTATTTAAACTGAACTTTCCATTTTCATATTCTGCGAGATACCACAGACCATTATCAACAACTTCTTTAGCCAGTGCAATTGTTTGATCAGATTCATGCCCCCAACCCGTTGGACATGGCGAAAATACATGAATATAGGCTGGTCCATCAGCTTCTTTTGCCTTCTGCACTTTATTCATAAAATCCTCTAAATAGCCTACACTTGCAGTTGCAGCATACTTAATACCATGTGCCGCAACGATCTCAAACATATTCTTTTTAGGTTTAATATTACCACGGATTACTTTTCCAGCCGGCGTTGTCGTGGTACTTGCTCCAAACGGTGTAAGACCACTCTTTTGGATGCCCGTGTTCATATATGCTTCGTTATCCGTACAAATATATATAAATTTTTCACCTCTATCAATCGCCCCAGATAATGCTTGAATACCAATATCTGCAGTACCACCATCACCAGCAAACCCAACAGAAAGATGTTTGCGATTAAGTGCCTTTAGACCTGCTGCAATCCCTGTTGCAACCGCCGCAGTTGAAGCAAATGGTGTGATAATTGCATTGTTCTTAAAAGCCATATTAGGATATATAAACGATACTGCTGCCATGCAACCCGCTGGTAAGGAAAGATAAGCCTCTTCTCCAAGGACTTTCAGAGCCAGTCTAAGCGCCAAACTCTCGCCACAGCCACCACAAGCCTTATGACCATAAAAGTATTCGTCACTTGTGATGTTTCTTGCATTCAACTTGATGGATTTATTTATCGTCATAGCGCACACCTCACATTGTAATAACTCACTTTGTCAATCTGCTCGCCAACAAAGGCAAGTCGCAAATTTTCATACATCTCATGAATATCTTCTTTAGTAATATCTCTGCCACCAATACCACCGATAAAGTTATAAGTTTCTTTCTGAATGCCAGTTTGCATAAATGCAGAATTGATATTTGTATAAAGCGTCCCTTCATAACCAAAAGAAATATTTTTATCCACAACCCCTATGGTTTTGGCATTTTGTATTGCCACTTTTAATTGCGCCACTGGAAATGGTCTAACAACTCTCAGTTTAACGAGACCCACACGCTTGCCCTCGGCTCTTAATTGATCCACAACAACTCTGGCCGTTCCAGTGACACTACCTGTGGTAATTAAAAGGCATTCAGCATCTTCGTGTTTATAACCTTCTATCGCACCACCATAACCTCTTCCAAATTGAGCTTCAAAGTCATGGTCTACAGATTCAATAATTTTAAGAGCACTTAGCAAATCAGCATGTTGTTTTATTTTAAATTCCATATTGTGTTGATTCCCTGCTGAAACACACATACTCATTGGCGTTTCATCATTCATCATATGATGAGCACCTAAAAAAGTCGGTAAAAATTGATCTACAGCTTCTTGCGATGGAATATTGACTTTTTCATACGTGTGTGTCAATACAAAGCCGTCAAGATTAATCATTACAGGTGCCATGACCTCTTTGTGCTCTGCTACTTTAAAGCTTTGTATCGTCATATCAAGTGCTTCCTGAGCATCCTCAACGAAAATCTGTACCCAACCTGCATTGAGCAAGAACATCACATCCATTTGATCCCCATAGATATTCCAAGGCGTTGCAATTGCTCTGTTGGCATTCATCATAACGATTGGAAGTCTTGCCCCTGAAGCATAAGGTAAACACTCTGCCATATATAAAAGCCCTTGAGAAGATGTTGCCGTAAAGGTTCTTGCACCAACTGAACTCGCTCCGATAGAACACGCCATAGCACTATGCTCCGATTCCACATGCATGTATTCACAATCAAGTTCGCCATTTTGTACAAAAGACGATATTTTTTCCACTGCAATGGTTTGAGGCGTAATCGGATAAGCCGCCACAACATTAGGTCTTGATAGTTTAACGCCATAAGCAACTGCTTCATCTCCATTTAAAAATGCATTGCGACTCATTATTTGTCCTCCTTAACCATATTTATTGCTTTGACTTTGCATTCATTGGCACAAATACCACACCCTTTGCAATAATCATAATCTATTTCAAATTTTTGATCTTCATTTTGATGAATCGCACCATCTGGACATACGAGATAGCATCTATAACAACCAACACATTTATCCAAATCAATCACTGGCATAAAAACACGCCATCCAGAATTTTGGTCTGTGATATGAAAACTCTTACAGCTTGATCCCAGTGGATAGTCGTTAATATGATTTAGTGGTGGCACCGGTACTCTTTTAAAATTTTTCATTTATAAGCCCCCTTGATTATAAGCACTTTT
The DNA here is from genome assembly GCA_965140735.1 of uncultured Fusibacter sp. GTDB lineage: Bacteria > Bacillota > Clostridia > Peptostreptococcales > Acidaminobacteraceae > Fusibacter_A. Next base: position 2,258,105 of record OZ223306.1, read on the forward strand.
AAAGGCTTCTATATTTTTATCAGCAATACTAGCTTTCATACTTGCTCTAATGGCATCAATACAGGCTTGATAGCTTACCGCCTCTTTAGCATAACTCGCTAAATACCCCAGCATCACTGTATTAGAAATCGGAATGCCTAAAATTTCAAGTGCAATTTTAGTGGCATCGATACATTTTATTTTTTTATGCTCTATCTGTCTCTGAGTATTCACAAGCACAATGGCATCATCATTTTTTAAATCATTTAGAACACTTTCATCGAATAATGTATCATCCAAAAAAACGATATAGTCACATTTTGTCAGTTCACTTCTATCGGTTATTTTCTCATCTGAAATTCTGTTAAATCCCAGAACAGGTGCCCCTCTTCTTTCAGGACCAAAGGATGGAAATGCCTGTGCAAATTTTTCATCATAGATAGAAGCTGCAACACCTAGTAATTTCGCACCTGTAAAACTACCCTGGCCACCTCTTCCATGCCATCTTATCTCAAACATAAAACACCTCTTTCACTTGATTGATATTCTACTGATATCTTTCTGATATATCAGTTGTATATATTAAGTGTATCACACCTATGTTCAGAAAACAATACAAAACAGCACAAAAAAAAGCGCAATAATTCGCGCTTTTCATGTTAGACCTCTTTTTTACAATTTTACTCTAAATGTTTTTGCCAAGACATAATATATTCAATATTAGGATCATCAATTGGAATTTGAAGGCCTTCACATACTTTCCAAGCACCGTCTATACCAATTTCATCAGCTGCAATTTTGAAATGTGCCATTGCAATGCCAAGATCAAGCAATTGAATGTCAAAATTCAATCTGTTGTTGTAATTAGGCGTATGTTTTATAAAAAAGTGCACAGCCCCATCAGCACCAACTACCATCCGCCAGGGTTGTTTATTAGAAGCTGAAGGTCCAATTCTCACCATTTCAAGGGGAATTTCATAGAGATCAGCCTCTTCTTTTTTAAGAGGATTCTCAAAGTTCTGCTTGAAACAAATAGTTTCAAAATCAAATTTATGATCTGAATTAGCCAATTTTCTCATGGTCTTTTCAATCAGACTCGTTTTTTCCTCATAATACCCAAAGGGTGTAATTGCAGGAATGATGAAACTGCTGTTTTTTTCAAATTTGGCGCTGAGCATTTTTCGGTCAAAAGTACCTCCCAGCCAACAAGAGCCAATACCAAGAGCAAATAAATCGAGCATAAAAATTTCAAAAGTATATCCAAAATCAATTAAGTGTTCCTTATTATTCCGAGTCATACCAACAACATAACCTACTGGATTTCTAATAATACCATATGTGCCAATCTTTTCACCTTCTGCATTAATGTGATTGCTCACAGGAATCATGGTAAATTCAGCCTTATGACCAAACGGTCCAACATTTGCATTTAATGTGTCTAAAAGCTGATTGATTTTTTCAAAATGACTTTCAGTGATAGGCGTGCTTCGAAAACTTCTAATCGACCGCCTATTTTCAATTAAATGAATATACATATGCGCCTCCTTAATCTCTGAATCACTGCTTTTAATTAAAGACGCCTATGTCGTCTCTTTTTCTCTGAGTACATCTGTTGATCTGCATCATTAATAAAATTTTCTAGTGTAAATTCTGGTGTGTACTCTGATATGCCAATACTTGCACTAATATGGACATTGCACTCATTAAAATTGAATTCTAAGCTACTTATTTCTTCTTTAATTCGATTTATAATGGTATTTGCTGTCACTTCATCTGCACCATTTAATAAAAGAACAAACTCGTCGCCACCATATCGCGCTGCTATATCATCCCCTCGAATTGAACCTTTTAGAACTTCAGCTACTTTCATCAGAACAATATCTCCTGATCGATGCCCATATTGATCATTAATTGATTTGAAATTATCCAAATCAATTAACGCAAGTGAAAAAGGTGCTGCATCATAATGATATTTTTCAATAAGTTCAGAAATTTGATCAATAAAATACTGCCTCGAATTCAAACGCGTAAGGCCATCATAGTAGGCCATATCAATCACTTTTTTCCCAATAATTTTTTCATGAATATCCAAACAACTCCCTAAATAACCAACAAATTCTCTATGATCATATATAGGTATGCCTTGATCAGATATCCATCTGTATTCCCCATCACTTCTTCTCAAACGATACTCCATGTAAAATGCTTTTCGCTTATCAAAGTGTTCTGTATATATCTTAATGCATCGTTCTAGATCATCTGGATGAACTCCTTCTGCCCAACCATTACCCTTTTCCTCAGCCATTGTTCTTCCTGTAAAATTTAACCAAGTCCTATTAAAATAGTAACAAAGTTTATCCAAACCACTCATCCAAATCATATTAGGGGCATTTTCAACAATTAACTCATAAATATTAGTCGTCGCCATATAAATCTCCTTATCTTTTTTTATTAAAGTACTTATATGCTGCTTCTACCGATGACCTTGATCCCACTAAGAAAAGCCTACGATTTTCTTCAACAGTTCTATGCCCTCTAGGAATAATCAATTCTTCCTTTTCAATGTCATAAATGCCAGCAATGATACAATCACTTGGAAACATGGGATCTTTGCCTATAGTGGCTATGGTCTTGCCTTTATGGATGCTGTTTTGAGGGAAATCAATGATTGAAATTTCTGCTTTTCCCTCTCCAAAAGAGGCAACGCGCCTAATATCAGGGCGCTCAATATCTAGTACAAACTTATGAGCCAACATGGATACGCTAGAAGCTATATTATTGGCACCAGCAATCTTGTAAGCCTCTTCATACTCCGGATCTCTCATTCTTACGAAAATATGTGCCACATCAAATCGCTTCGCTAAAAGCGAAACAATAAGATTAATAGAGTCATGTGCTGTCACTGCAAGACAATAGTCTGCTTTTTCTATGCCTGCATCTTTTAATATTTTTATTTGTGTGGCGTCCCCATTTATCGTTACTGCTGATAATTCTGTATAGATTTCCTCACAAGCTCTCATATCCTTATCAATAACCACAACGTCATGCTTGTCAGATAAAACCTTTGCAATACTTCTGCCAACAACACCGCCACCCGCTATAACAATATACACTGCATCTCCCCCTCTCAGCTTTTCCAAGCACTTCGGCTAAAAAGTAAAATCACTGGGATGATTTCTAAGCGTCCCATCAACATTGCCACAATAAAATTAAGTTTTACAATTGCACTTAGAGATGCCATCTTTTCAACTGTGAAATAAAAAGGGCCTATGTTCCCAAGTGCACTGGTCATCCCAGAAAGGGCTTCAAATGGGCCGAGATCAGAAAATAAAGAGGTTATCATAGCCCCAATCACAATGATTAAAAGCCACCCAAAAAAGAGTGCTGATAGTTTGTAAAGTTCATCTTTTGAAACAATGCTGCCATCAATTTTAACAGGCATTATTGCATGTCTCGGATAGTAAATACGTTTGAATTCTCTATTAAAAAGTCTCTCAAGGACCATGACTCTTACAACTTTTACTCCACCTGAGGTTGAACCCACACATCCACCTATAATCATCAGCCAAATAAAGATTTGTTTTGCTACTGTTGGGAAAAAATCAGACCCGATGTCCTGTGTCCCAAAACCTGTGGTTGTAATCACTGAAACGACTTGAAACAATGTCTTCCGAAATGAATCTTCAGATATACGTTCCTGAATTCCCATCGCCACTAAAATGATCAGAACGGCTATACCAATAATCTTTAAGAAACTCTTGAATTCTTCATTGCCAAAAGCATCTTTATACTTCCTCGTAAACCACTTGTAATGTACAAAGAAATTAACTCCCCCTAATAACATAAAAAATGTGATCACGTATTCTATGAGTTTTGCATTTTTAAAGCCGCTATAGGCATAATAACCAATACTTAGATCATGATTACTGAATCCTCCAGTAGATAAAGTGGTCAAGCTATGTATGATGGCATCAAAAAATGGCACACCTAAAAAGGTTAAAATAAAAGCTTCTAAAAGAGTGTACACAAAATAGATTAGCCAAAACAATTTTATGGTTCTATAAATATTGGGAACAGGTCTTGAAGTGTTAATTTTATGGCTTTCAGCGGATATAAGTTGCCATAGATTGCCTTCGTTCTTAAAGGTCACAAAAAGGAAAAAAGTTATAATACCAAGACCGCCAAGCCATTGAATCATACTCCTCCATAACAGCACTGACCCAGGCATCTGATCAAGGCCTGTAAGTACAGTAATCCCTGTTGTTGTAAAGCCACTAACAGATTCAAAAAAAGCATCTATAAATGATATTTTGAGAATTAATACAAAACTTATACCCCCTAAAATAGAAATAATCAGCCACGAAACAGCGCAAAGAATCATACTGAGTGACATATTTAGTGCCACATTTACGGTTCTGTTTGGAAAATAGAATAAACAGCCCAAACTCATGGTCAACATAACTGCAAGAAAATGGTCATAGATTAAGCTACCACCTTCTGAAATTATAATGGCATAAATCAAAGGCACAATTTGTGCTATTCCAACTATAAATATAAGCGAACTGTTAATTTTTAGTATCATCCTCAATTTTGTTTTCACATTGCCCCCAAAGAAAACAGTATTTACTGTCTTAATACCCAAACTATTGTTCTATAATAATGATTTTATAGAAAATGCCCCTTAATTTAAAATTAAGGGGCATTTTTTTTGATATTTTCCGCAAATCAATTTTTATTTTTGAGTTCTGGAAACCAAATACCGATTTCTCTTTCTGCTGAAGCCTTAGAATCCGAACCATGTACTAAATTTTCTGTAGTGCAAAAGGCATATTGTCCTCTAATACTACCAGAATCCGCTTTTAAAAAATCAGTTGCGCCATTGATCTTTCTGACGAGTTCAATGGCATTTTCACCATACAATACCATTACAACAACCGGTCCCGATTTCATAAAAGAGAGTAAATCATCATAAAAAGCTTTCCCAACATGCTCTTCATAATGCTTTTCAAGAATTTCCTGTGTGGCATTTTCAAATTTCATGGCTCTTATCTTTAAATTTTTGACTTCGTATCTTTCAATTATTCTGCCAATTAGTGCTCTCTTAACACCATCTGGTTTTATAATCACTAGTGTCTGCTCCATGTTGCGACTTTTATCCATAAAATCATCTCCTCTGAAAGAATATATCCAAATTTAATCACTTCAATCATCCGTTAACTGAAAAAAATCGGCTGCAATGTTCATTGCAATCCTCAGGTAATAAGCACTTTTATTCGGCGCATTTTCTAGTCTTGATAGCCATAAGTTAACCCACGCAAATTGAAGATTATTTTCAATTTCACCTCTTAACTCTAGAAAAGATGCCTTTTGTGATTCTACAGGTAATTTTGTAATCTGTTTAACAGAAATGATCACTGGTAGATACGCTAACTCATATTTGCGAATAGTCTTTTGAACCCACTTATAGTGATTCAAATCATCCAGGAGCACTTTTGAATACGCACGCCAAACATTTGGAACATACCAATGGTTTAAATACGCCCACAGTGACAAGTCTTGATCTTCATTGTAAACTTCCTTCATCAAACTAAAAAAAACGTCTGCTTGATGTCTTAGCGGTGGAAAGAAAAGCGCTTTTTTAAGATCCTCTACCATTTGATCATAGGCCGTAATATCCAAACATATATAAAGCTTGTTGAGAATCAAAGCCGTATAACGTCTTATTTGACGAATATCAACCACGTAGCTACCAAATACCAACACACTCAGTAAAATTAACCCCTTGAGCCAATAGCCGTTAAATACACCATACAAAATTACTAAACTCATAGTGCCATAGATTATTTGCTTATGTCTAAAAGTCATTCATGCCTCCTGTAGAATCATGATCTGCTCTCATCAAACTTTATAGAGGGGCCTACACGTTTCTTCAACTCTTCCAATCACTTTGCAAAAAAGCCCTAGTATATTAACTAATCAATACACTAGGGCGATCCGATTATTGAGTCGCTAAAATCTCATCTTCTCTTACCTTAATTTCATCCATAACCTCAGAATAAGGCTTGTCAAAACGCGTGTACTTCCCAATGATTGCATTGAGTAAATAATGCGTTTCAAGAATCGACATCTCTTTAATAATACATCTTGAAGCCGTTAATAGGAATCGATCCATCTTTGGTGATGTTTTCATCAAATTGCGATAAATATACTCCGAAACACTCTTGTCTCTAATATCCAAAAGTTTAAAGTAGAGCTTCAACTCTTTATTCCCATATTCATTAAATAGAACATCAATCACACGTTCATGTCCCATTTCTCTCTTTATTTTTAAGAGTGCCAAAAGATCATACTTTAATTTTCTATAAGTGTAATCAAAGTTTTTGTACTTAATGTTGATTTCATTTTCATCATTGATGTCCAATGTATCCTTATCCTTGTAAATTCTTTGATAATTATTGCGTAAAAAATCATCTCCTAATAAGCTCACTAAATAGTTGATGATAGAATCACTGTCGATTCCCTTTTGAATCATCAAAGCACCAGAACCCAAAACAATCAACTTAGCATAGTAAATATCACTATCATCAAAGTTGTGAGCATAATGCTCTATGACTTCTGAAACCACAGAAGGGGCTGTTCCAGCACTAATTAAAGAAATGAGTAGATGAAAAGTAAAATCCATATCATAGTATTTAGATTTTGTAATTTCTATGATGCCCTTTTCTTTCGCAACTTCGCTTGCCCTGCTTACAAGCTTAATGTAATTGATAAGTCTAAACTTATCTGTAATGGGTAGTAATTTAATACGACTTAAGTCATAACAATTTTCGAAATAGTCTGTAATGTGATCTACTTTATTTATCATATAATACCTCCAATTGTAATTACTTCATATGTTCATTATATCAAAATAGACAATCTCGCACAATGCCCACTCTCATCACCGTCTAGTGGTTTTTTTTAATGTCTTTACTGCATACATGCGTTCATCGGCATAATTTATAAAAGCTTCTAAAGATATAGGGACATCCTTTTTGTATTCTGAGATGCCATAACTAATCCCCATTTCATATGGTTTTTGTTCTTTTTCAATAATGAGGTTGAGAACGGTTTGAATTCTACTCATAATATGTTCTGCTTCTAATTCATCACAGTTCGTAAGACCAAGTACGATTTCATCACCGCCGAATCGCATACCAATATCACCTTGTCTAATCCCCTCACGTATAACCGTTGTTACGGACTGTATATACCAGTCACCTTCTGAATGTCCAAAAGTATCGTTAACATGCTTGAGTCCATCCATATCAATAAAACAAACTGTGACATCATAGATATGCCTCTTCGCTTTTTCAAATTCTTTCTTGAGCATCACTAGACCTGTTCTTCGATTATAAAGACCTGTCATTTCATCGATTGTTGCCAGTTTTTCAAAGACTTCTTCGGTTGCCTTTTGCTTTGTTATATCGGCTAAACCTATGAGTAGATATTCTTTTCCCCCAAATTTAAATTTGCCCACAGAAATCAAGCATGTAGCTTCTTGCCTTTTTAAATCACGAATATCAGCTTCAATCCCCTTAATGATATTCTCATGCTCTTTTTCAGAAAAACGTTGAATTTTAATTTTAGTCTCTTCTGTTATAAAGTCTTGAAGGTTCATACGTAGAGCTTCCTCATAATTAAGCTTTAATAAAGCCTCACCTTCATCATTAATTTCTTGAATGGTAAAATCTTTAGGATCAACAATTATAATTGCTGTTGGCGCAATATCAAAAAGATTCTTAGTTTCGTTGATCGCCTCTACTGTTCGGCGCTCTCTAGGTTTATAAATGAAAAAATACTCACCTATTATAAGACACAAGACTAGTAGCACAAATCCGATTTCAAGGTGAATGATATTACGGCTATGCGAACTGGAATAACTTATCAGTTGATTCACCAGTTCATCCATAAATCTAAGATAATAATCTCCATTTAAACCTAATTTATTGAATTCCTCAACGCTAAGCGTTTTTTTATCCTCTATGATTTGACGGGTAATACTTATGATTTCCTTATAATAAGGGGCCGCTAAATCTAAGAGATGTTCATAATTTGTCTCTGTAAACTGGTCAAAGAATTCATCTGTCTCAAGTTGTTCTTGAGTCGTTTCAAGCAAATTGAGTGAAAGTTCAAGTTCCTTATAGTAGACATCTTTTTGAGACATAGACTCGGCTTGTTCAAAGCTCAATACGCTCTTAACAATGCGTTGACTCAGCATGCTCTGCTTGCCGGTAACATTAATCAACTGCCCCATTGTAGTTTGCTCTTTGATAAAATTGATCACAAGCAATGCATTTAGACATACCACAACGCCAATCACGAGCAAGCTGAGTTTCAAAAGATTACGCTGTGACGACTTCACTTCAAAAGTGCTCCTATCAAAATTAGATATCATCGGTCTTCATCCACAGGGACAAAAGCCATTTTAGGTTGATTACAGGTTGGACATCTAAAATCCTCTGGTAAATCTTCAAATGCCGTTCCTTTAGGGATATCTTTACGCCAATCACCTTTTTCCGGTTTGTAAACATAACTGCATACAGTACACCTATAATTTTTCATATTGACCTCCTCTATGGATTTAATTAGCTTTATTATAACATCTTTAAAACCTTTTTAGATTCATATTTTATTTACAATCTTAATTATTAATCAAATAACTTTCGGGTATCAATCTAATAGCTTGAACTAACCAATAACAATTGAAAGGAGACCATAAAAAAGTTTATGGATGCAAATAATATGAAAATTTACACTAAAACAGGCGACAAAGGACAAACCAGTCTATTTGACGGCACACGTGTTTCCAAATATGATATACGAGTCGAAAGTTATGGTACAGTTGATGAACTCAATTCAAATATAGGCGTCTCTAGACAATTTTGTGAAAACCAAGAAATTAAAGATCACTTACTAAAAATTCAAAGAATGCTTTTCAACATAGCTGGAGAACTGGCAACTGTTGAAGGTTCAAATTTTCCTGAAAGAGTGACCGAAGAAGATATCACTTGGCTTGAGTCTATAATTGATCACTATTTGGATCAGATGGATCGAGAGGCAGTTTTTCAGTTCATTATTCCTGGCAGTAATGCCTTCAGTGCTCATATGCATGTGAGTAGAACTGTCTGTAGACGTGCTGAAAGACGTATTTTAGAACTTTCTTCTCATGCAGATATAAGACCTGTACTGATTAAATATATCAACCGCTTATCTGATGCAATCTATACAATGGCGCGCTTCTCTGAAACGGATTTAATCCTTGTTGATTTTATGAAATAGATTGAGGGATATGAAATTGGGTAAATTATGAATACACGACATATGAAAGGATGGGATTTCTATGGAACGACTAAAAGGAATGCTATTTGGCTCATTTGTTGGCGATGCTTTTTCACTTAATGTCCATTGGATATATGACACAGACAAATTAATGATTGAAGCTCAGTCGCAAAAAGATTACATCGATCCATCTAAAAACTTATTCCATGCTCATAAACACAAGGGTGATTTTACCCATTATGGCGATCAGAGCTTGCTATTATTAAAAAGCATTTCTGCCAACAAGGGATTTGATTTAGTCACTTTCCAAACCAATTGGTTAACCTATATGCAAAAATATGAGGGATATGTTGATCATGCCACTAAAGAAAGCATGGCTCTTCTAGATCAAGAAAATCACAAAGGGTCCTCATCAGATGAATTAGGTGGCTTTTCAAGATGCTTTCCGCTTATTTTTTACTACTTTGATGATCCAAAACTACATGAATTTGTTGAATCTCAAACACGAATGACACATGATGATGAAAATTTAATTCAAATCAGTCACTTTTTGACGGATTTAACACTGGAGCTTATTATAGGAAAACCACTTTACGAGAGTATCGATATTTTAATGCTCAAATATCCGAAATTCAAAACGATCTTCGAGCGACTTAAAGCACATCAGGATGATGATACAATTGAGTTTGTTAAAGACATCGGACAAAGTTGTACCAGTGAATATGCCTTTCCAGCAACGATGTACTTAATCTTAAAGTACGAGCATCAATTTGCCGAGGGGCTTAGATTAAATAATCTTTGTGGAGGTGATTCTGCCAGTCGTGGCATCATCATTGGCGCAATTTTAGGTCTCATTAATGGTTATCACGCCATTCCAGAACATTTAATCAAGCATCTTAACGAATACTCTACCATTGAAAATTTCAGCGCATATAAACGCCTCTAATCGCATATATTTGCTTTTTTCTAAAAAATAGTCCCCCACGATTAAGCTTGTGATTCTAACAAACTTAATCATGGGGGATTCAATTTTTTATTAGCAAAAATACCTTAAAATGGTCACAAAGTCTTAATTAATTAGTGCTATAATGGGTATATGAGTTCTAAAGACCTCAGCGATACAAGGAGATGTTTCATATGTTTACAATGCAACGATTAAATACAGCATACAAAACCGCCTATAGGATTCCCTTTGATACCAATTCAAAGTTTATATTGTTCAGCGATGTTCATAGAGGAGATAACAGTCTGTCAGATGAATTTGCTCATAATCAAAATATTTATTATTTTGCTCTACAATACTATCTGGCAAATGGGTTCACCTACATCGAAGTTGGCGATGGAGATGAACTATGGGAACACAACAAATTTGACGTGATCCGATATGCACATAGTGATGTCTTTATGCTTCTTCGAGATTTTTATCTTTCTGATCGCTTTGTAATGCTCTATGGGAATCATAATAATACTTTTAGACATTCATACACTGCTCAGAATGACCTTTTTCATTTTTACGATGAATACGAAGAATTTTTCAGTCAGCTATTTCCCAACATCAAAGTTCATGAGTCCGTTATTCTTGAGAACAAGGCATTAGATCAAGAAATTTTTATCGTTCATGGCCATCAAGGCGATCTTATAAACGATCAACTCTGGCCGATTATGCGATTTCTAAGTCGTCATTTTTGGCGATACTTGCATATCGTAGGTTTTAGAAACCCTGCCAGTCCTGCTAAAAACGCCCATAAGCGTCACAAAATAGAGAAAAACTACACCAAATGGATCTCTCAAACTCGAAAGATTCTCATCGCTGGTCACACACACCGTCCTAAATATCCTAAGAATTATGAATTGCCTTATTTTAACACGGGCTGTTGTATTCACCCGCGAAACATCACGGGATTAGAAATCGAAAATGGTCAAATTTCAATGATTGAATGGCGTATACTTCCAAACAGTTCAGGAACACTAGAAATCAAAAGACGTGTGACACGTGGGCCACAACAAATTGAAAATTTTATGTTACGATAATAAGATATAATATGCATTATTCATCATATTTCATCCTTCTGTATAAATTTTTGAACCCAGACTCATGATGCAATAAACAGTTAACAATATCTGGATCAAAATGTCTGCCTTTGCCTTCTTCAATAATAGCAAGTGCTTCTTCATATGAAAAAGCTCTTTTATAGGGCCTTTCAGATGTTAATGCATCAAAAACATCTGCCAACGCAACAATTCTTGCTGCTAAAGGGATATCGTCACCAGTTAAACCTTCCGGGTACCCTGTTCCATCAAATTTTTCGTGATGATAACGTGTAATATCCATCGCAATTTTAAAGAAAGCCGTTCTGTTAAAGAACTTAGAGGATGACATATCTTTAAGTATACTATAGCCTATATTCGCATGACCTTTCATAATATCAAACTCTTGTTCACCTAGCTTTCCAGGCTTGTTCAGAATATTATCCTCAATCCCTACTTTTCCAATATCATGAAGGGGACTAAATTTATAGATTTGCTCAATAAAGTTTTCATCAATCTCTTGAATGAAATACTTGTCTTCATATAAAATTTCTGAAATATATCTCGCATATTGACTCATACGTTCTATATGATTTCCTGTCACGTGATCTTTGGATTCTACAATTCCAGCGAACCCCTTAATAGATGCAAGAATCAATTCATCATACACAAAACTCTTCTCAAAAGAGATTGCAAGTGCATTAGCAATATGTGATATAAAGTGGATATGAGATATATTATACGCATTTTTTTCAATAGATGAGAAAAAAATAACACCAACAACTTTATTTTCGACTGATAGTGGTATTGTAATACTAGATCTAAGACCTTCTGCTAAAATAAGTCTCGTGGATTCCGAATGCGGCTTGTTTTGTAAGTACTCTGAAAGATCGTTTAAAATTCTATACTCATTATTCCGAATCACGTCAGATAAAGAAGATTGAGATAAGTATTCCTGATAATTTCGACCTAGCAAGATAGGATAATCCGCTTTTGCCCTAGTGGCAATTATTTTTTTGCCATCATCGCTGATAATAGCAATTCCAATCCGGTTATATGGAATAAATGGCTTGCATGCGTGAAATACGAACTGTAGAACTTCATCAAAACCATTTTGAGCATATATTCGATCATTTAAGTCATTTATCACACTAATTTTATGGGTATAATCGTTATAATGATTCGCAAGCTCTGATAGAGCATTTAGGCCACTGATCTTGATATCGGTATACTCTAATGCATTAGAATCTGTCTTCTTTTTTAAGTCAGCTGTGAACTCGCTAATGGGTCTAAGTATATCCGTTCTGATAATGAATAGAATGCTTATAATCCCCATGATAATCCCAGCGATGATTAACCATGAAATATACGTACGGATTGCGTTTACATGCCTGATTTCATTGACTACCACTTGTTTAGCAATTAAATTTGCAGATTGTGCGTTGTCGATAAAGTTATTGACGCTCTCGATGTTTTCGGGCTTAAAATTTTGATTAAACTTTAATGCCGATTTTAACTTGGTATATTCTATGTCAAATTGGCTATAAGCCGTTTCAACACTAATGATTTCCCGCTCAATAAAACGATCTCTGATTTCATCAATATGATCAAGTCTAGCATCAATAGCTGCCTTGAAAATGTCTTTTTTTAATGGGTCAGCAAAAAAAGCATAATAGTCTTTTTGAATATCGCTTATTGAATTCTGAGTGTCAATTGTAATACTCACCAGTTGATTATAGGACACCACTTTTTTATTAAGAGCAGACATCCACCAAAATCCACCAATAAGAACCAATAAACAACTGATAATGACTATAAGAATTTTATTTTTAAATTTTCTATATTGCATGATATACTCCCGAATAGTTTATCTTAGTATTATACCTTATTTAGATGATAATAAAACGCTTATTCTTATCAGATTCAATTTATACTACACAAAAAACCTCTAGAAATTAGAGGTTTTTTGTGTAGTGTATCTAATGGCTATTATTAGTACTCTCCAGCTAACATATTGATGATCATTTCTTGGTTATCCAAAACATAATCTAAAGACTCAATTATTTGTTGGCTTTCTTCTTCTGGTAATACAGCTGCCTTTTCCTTGATGTCATTCACTGTAGTTGTAAATGCTTCACTTGAAAGGAATGTTGATAAGCCATTCGTGATCACGTCTTTTCTAATCTCTTCAGTATAATCAGGATCTAGAATCATATCTTTTATGGCTACTTTTTCATCCGCTGAGAATGTCTCATCAAATTTAACATCACTCCCGTATGCATTATAAGTTACAGTTTCATCAATTAAGATACCATTAGCATCTGCTTTAAGTTTATATTGTCTCACATTGTATTTCTTATCAATCGCAAATACCATATGATAGTTAAGGTTCATGTTTTGTGCAAGCGTTGGATCTGCTTGAATGTCTTCATAAGTTTTTATAAGCTCATCCAACATATCATTCCAATTTGTTTCAAAATCTGTATTGACGCTTTCAATCGCATCTTTAACATCAGATTCTTCTAGCATCATTAATTTGTAATCTTCTGTCTCTAAAACAACATCAAGTGCTTCTAAAGCTTTTTTCTTAACTAAGGTTTTTATATTTTGATCCTCTTTAACAGCTTTGAAAAGTTGTACATATAAATCGATCATTTGATCAAAGTTTATATCCGTTTCCAAAACATCACATTTAAGCACAGTGCCATCCTCAAGTGTCACGTCAGTTTGCCCATTTGCTTTTAAATCTGCTAAAAATAATCTGAGGATATCTTCATATCTTGCTTTATCTTTTAAAATAGCTTGATAATCTGCATCATTCTTTAAGTCAAGTAAATCCAAATATTTGTCCCAGTTTATTTGAGACAAATCAAGATCTTGCTCTTCTTTGATCAAATCAAACAATTCGCTCTTAGACATTACAAATGCTTTATTATAAACTTCTGGCATACGATAAAACAACTGCTCGTCTATGTATCCCAAGTCTAAAGATAATAGTTTATTCTGACCATATTGAATACCTATATTTTCATAAAAATTGATTTTCTTGTTCTCAAGATCAGTTCCAAATTTAACACGTCCATTAAAATTGAGTTCTCCCACAATGCCCTTTATAAATGATGACATTGCCTCTGGATCTGAAGACATATAAGCTGTCATTTGGCTTAGTGCTTCATCATCCATGCTAAAACTACCTGTTACAGACGCATCTGCCGCAGTAGATTCATTTTGAGTTGAAGCATATAACAAATAATTAACAGGGTCCTTTTTAATCATATACCCTTTTACCATCGGATAACCGATACCACCTGCTAATAGACAAACCACCACTACAGCAATCGCAATAATACTTTTTTTATTCATGTTTCCTCCTTAAGTTTTTAATACTTTACGAGTATAGCACAATTTTCTGCTTAAATACTTAAAAGAGTATTAAAAATTAATGCTTTTTTTTGAATGTTTTTATCCTTTATTGTTCCTTTCCTAACTTTGTAGTACACTAGTCCTATGAGCTTAAATGATACACTTATATAACCTTAATGCGTTTGGAGGAATGATCCTATGTCTTTTAAATTACCAGAAGATCCCTATATTTGTCTTAGCATAATCAACATGAAGCTCAGGGATGAGTATGCATCCTTAGAACAACTCTGCGATGATTTGGAAATAGATTGTGGCATGCTCATTGCAAATCTAAAGAATCAAGGCTTTCACTATGATCCACAAAGTAACCAATTCAAAAGTATTTAGCGGACACTAAATTGTAATCCGCTATTAGATTGTTAGAACTGTTTTTAGGTCTCAATTCTCAACTTGTCCTTCTACGAGCTCTACTAAGTCAGACTCACTTAAAGGTCTTGAAAAATAATACCCTTGATACCGATTACAATTTAGAGATTTTAAAATCTTAAATTGTTCAATATTCTCAATACCTTCTGCCACGACAATAAGATCTAACAAGTGGCCAACATTAATCATTAATTGAACCAACCCCCTCATTTTATCACTTTCTTCTATGTCTGTTATAAAAGCTTTGTCAATTTTAATCACATCCACAGGCAATTCACCTAGATATTTTAAAGACGAATAACCCGTTCCAAAATCATCAAGTTCAATTTTTATCCCCGCCTCGTTAATGATCGTCAAGTTATTTTGGAGACCCTCTATATATTTTGAAATTGCTGTTTCAGTCATTTCGAAGGACAACAAACCATTATTCAGGCCATATTTTTCGCCTATGCTAATAAAAGTTTCAACAACTTGTTCACTTATCAAGTCTAAAAATGATAGATTGACAGACAATTTCAAAGTCCAACCTTTTGCTTTATTGAGATTTGAAATCATCCGACAACTCTCACTTATAACAAGTTGGTCTATTTCATGAACAATCCCTAGTTCTTCTGCAATTGGAATGAACACATCTGGAGAGATAACACCTATTTCTGGATGCGTTAATCTGACAAGTGCCTCTACTCCTATTATTTTTCCGTTTTCAACCTGTGGTTGATACATCACCGTGAACAATTGCTCTGAAATCGCTTTAAACAAATAATTGGATACCCGCTTGATATAAGACTTATCTTCAAAGTAAGCACTTGAAAAGCCTTGTAACTTAAAAGAAATTTTTTGATCATTACAATGTTCATATGTTACTTCAATATGATCCATGAATTCCTCAATGGACAGCCCATTGTTATTCACACAGTATGGAAACATAAGCGAAATATTAATATTATAATTTCCAATAAAAACATCTTGCTTATAGAGCATCTCAAATTTTCGAATATTATTCTGAATGTAATTTATATTTTCTATATGATCGTCTAATAGTATGCCAAAAACTCCTGCCCTAATGTGGCTGTAGGTGATGGCATTATCAAAATTTTCATGAATATAAATCCCCAATTGATACTGAATAATATCTGCGATCTTACTACCGTAGATCATAGCTAATCTGTTAAAATCATAAATTGCCACATATAAAATGATCAACGATTTCTCAGAATGATGTAATATCGCTTCTACAAAATAGTCCTCATTGAGAAATCCTGTCACTGGATCATGGAACGCATAAAATTCCACTTTTTCCTGTTCGATCTTACGCTGGTTGATATCCAGTAGTGACCCTGTGATTCTCATAAGTCTTCCAGCTTCATCTTTTTCTGCAATTGCGTTTATCTGTGCCCATCTATAAACTTCATCATGGCATAAAATTTGTATTTCCTCTGAAAATCTTTCCTCATCATGCCAAGCCGTGAGGGATTCAAAATAGGCACTTACTTCGATACCATTTTCGCCCAAACGATTAAAAAATGAACTGGTGACGATATTGCTATCCTCCGCATTAAACCCAAAAATATTGCAAAATCGATCTGAAACAAACCAAACCTTTGTTACTGGATAGTAATCAAAGAAGCCTTCTTCACTTGCTGCAATAACGCGACTATATCTTTTTTCACTCTCCTCAAGTTTCCATTTATACTCATACAGTTCGTCATAATTGGATTGAAGCGCTTCTTCTGTGGCTGCCATTTCCTCGTAAAGGGCTCTAATTTCTTCATTTTGTGCTTCAAGATCAGATTTTGAAAGCAACAAAGCATTAATATACCCCTCATTTGATTTTTCTTTTTTTATGATACTGCTGAGGAGCATCACCAATAGAATAAATTGGATAAAAATCAAGATAGAATTTCTCTTCGATTCAACTACTTGTCCATACTCTGGTGAGATCATAATACTCACAATCAACGAGAGTATATTATTCACAGCTGCAATAAACAAAATCGTTCCATAACTGTAGATTGACTTCCGTTTATCAAAAAAACGTTTCATAAATGTCGTACTAAAAATGAGCGTCACACCAATAATTATATATAAAAATATATAGGCGCGTTTTAATAAAAACAAATAGGATAGTATGACTAAAAAACTCACACTACCTGCAACAGGACCATAGAAAAGCGTTGTCAAAGTGATTAGGGCAAACCGCCCATCATCAACATTTCTTAACCCTAGAATGACTATGAATGAAATAGCAATAACACCGCCAACCCCAAGTATAAGACCGTGTATCCATTGAGAATATTTTTCAAATTTGGACCCCCACCATTTATAACTCATATATGATGTAAATACGTACAAGAAAAGAAAACTATAAATAAAAAAAGAGTAAAGTATAAAATAGATTCCAGTCATATTAATCACTTCCTATGATTTGAGTCTCTATTTCTAATTTACCCTTTTGTTATAAAAATATGCGATTATTTAAGATATAAAACAACAGGACAGTGATCACTTCCTTCGATTTCAGCATGTATTTCAGCATCCTTTAATCGATCTTGAAGATCATCTGAGGTAATAAAGTAATCAATCCTCCACCCTACATTTCGGGCTCTAGCACCGCCCATATACGACCACCAAGAATAAGCATCTGTACGATCTGGATAAAAGAATCTAAAAGTATCAATATAACCAGCCTCTAGAAGCGTGGTCATTTTGCTTCTCTCTTCTGGTGTAAACCCTGCATTTTTTGTATTTGTCTTTGGATTTTTCAAATCAATCTCTTTATGAGCCACATTTAAGTCCCCACAGACAATAACACCTTTTTTCGCCTTAAGTGTATTGAGATATGCTCTAAAGTCATCTTCCCAATTCATTCTGTAATCCAACCGTTCAAGACCTCTTTTAGAATTAGGTGTATACACTGTTACTAGATAAAAATCATCGTATTCTAATGTTATAACGCGACCTTCTTGATCATGTTCTTCAATATCTAAACCATACTTTACTTCAAGGGGTTCATGCTTTGTAAATATGGCAGTCCCAGAATACCCCTTTTTGACAGCATAATGCCAGTATTGATGATAACCCTCAAGCTCAAGTTCAATCTGACCTTCTTGTAATTTTGTCTCTTGTAAACAGAAAAAATCTGCATCCATACTATTAAAATAATCCATAAAGCCCTTTTTGACACAAGCTCTAATGCCATTTACATTCCATGATATAAATTTCATTTTTCCTCCAATCTAACGACTCATTTATATTGATATTACAATCACTTTATCGCGATTTCTATCTCATAATTATAACATCTTTCTCAAAACTTCTCATTGATTTCATAATGTAACCCATTTTGCGCTTCTTCTTCACTATAAGGCTCCATATGCACCGTAACAATACTATTTTCGCCGAATTTTGCTTTTAAGGTCACTTCAATTTCCGTTGAGATATCATGTGCCTCAGTGATATTCATCATTGGATCAACCATAATATGAAATTCAATCGCTGATTTATTTCCAAGTTTACGTGCTCTAACCTCATGAAATCCAATAACATCATTTTGCTTCCTTAGAACATCTTTGATCCACTCCATATCTTCACGCTCAAGAGACGTCTCTAAAAGTTCATTCATTGCAGGCATAAAAATTTGTACCGCTACTTTTACAATAAAAATACTAACTACCAGAGAAGCAATTGGATCTAAGATAGCCCATTTTTCACCAAGTACAATTGCGCCACCAATACCAATCATTGTCCCAACAGAAGAAAAAGCATCTGATCTATGATGCCAAGCGTTCGCTTTTACTGCACCACTATTTATTTCATTCCCAATTTTCATCGTGTATCGAAACAAAAACTCTTTGCCTATAATGGACACAAAGGCTGCTATTAAAGCGATTATGCCAGGTTGATGGATTATCTCTCCATGAATAACTTTAAAAACATTGCCCAATCCAGACTTAAAAATCCCGATGCCTGCAACGAGTAGGGCAACACTGACCATAACAGTTGCAAGTGTTTCATACTTATCATGACCATAGTTATGATCATGGTCTTCAGGCTTCTCTGTCAATTTAAACCCGACAATGACAATGATATCTGTTAAAAAATCTGAAAGCGAATGTATACCATCTGCAATCATCGCACTACTGCGCCCTAAAATACCCGCCGTTAATTTTAATATGGCCAAGCTTGCATTTGCCCAAAAGCCAACAAGTGTCACTCTTTTCGCTTGCCGACTTCGCAACAATTCTTTTTCCATTAAGTATCCTCCTATGAATAATTTATTTTGAATCTAAATCTTCCTATTGTGTTCTATCCATTTTTGACAAAAAAAGACCCATGTCCAAATTACTTGGCCCATAGGTCGTACCCACTGCAGTTGCCCGAAAATTTCTGCCTTACAGGAAAAGAATAGCATACTCAATTTAATGCGTCAAGCTATTATTTAATACCCAAAGCGCATCAAAAAACACAATTTCATCATTATTCATAATATACCTCTTTTATAATCTATTCTATCCAATTTTCAAACTCATGATCTGTCGCCAAAACCACATGATCACCTTCAACCGTATGATACTGGCCTGCATTATAATCCACTGTGGCAGGATCATAGTACATGCGCTTTCTATAGCGTTCAACACCTGGATTTGGATGTGGTACTGCAGAAAGCAGAGCCTTTGTATAAGGATGTATAGGTGACTTATAGATCGCATCCGACGATCCCATCTCCACAATTTTCCCTTGATGCATAACCGCTATACGATCACTAATATATCGTACCATTGAAAGATCGTGGGCAATAAAGATATAAGTCAAATCTCTATCCTTTTGAAGTTTCTTTAAAATATTGACAACTTGTGCTTGTATAGAGACGTCGAGGGCACTAATTGCTTCATCTGCAATTACAAAAGAAGGAGACATAATCAGTGCTCTTGCAATTCCAATACGTTGACGTTGTCCACCAGAAAATTCATGTGGATATCGATGTGCATGCTCACGACTCAGTCCAACGGTTTCAAGCATTTCATAGACCATGTTTTCACGCTCTTCCTGCGTTTTATAAAGTTTGTGAATATCAAGTCCTTGTGCGATAATATTCATCACAGTTTTCCTTGGATTTAAAGAAGCCATTGGATCTTGAAAAATCATTTGAAATTTCGTACGCAGCATCTTTCGAGTCTCTTCTGTAATTTTCCCTGTAATCTCTTTACCTTCAAAAATAACTTGTCCCGCAGTAGGTTCATAAAGCTTAATAATACTCCTACCTGTGGTTGATTTACCAGAGCCACTCTCGCCGACAATGCCAAATGTTTCACCCCGATATACTTTAAATGAAACATCATCCACGGCCTTAACTGTAAAATGTCTATTCATTCTAAAATATTGTTTTAAATTATTGACTTCTAAAATAATCTCACGTTCTCCCATATGCTGCCGCCTCCTTTTTCATCGCTTCAATTCTCTTTTGTAAAAATAGAGGCAGTGGTATTTCAGGTGCACGTTCATCTAAAAGCCATGTTGCAGCATAATGTGTTTCAGATATTTTAAAGATTGGAGGCGCTTCTTCGAAATCAATTTTCAAAGCATAATCACTTCGAAGTGCAAAAGCATCCCCTTTAGGTGGATACAACAGATTAGGGGGGGATCCTGGTATAGAATAAAGTTCAATATCTTTGTTCGCCATATCTGGCACTGATGCTAAAAGGCCCCAAGTATAAGGATGTGCAGGGGACATAAAAATATCATCAGCAGTACCCCATTCCACAATTCTACCCGCATACATAACGGCGACACGATCTGCTACATTTGCCACAACCCCTAGATCATGTGTGATAAATATGATGGACAATCCGATTTTATCCTGTAAACGCTTAATGAGTTCAAGTATCTGAGATTGTATCGTCACATCTAGTGCAGTTGTAGGCTCATCTGCTATGAGTATATTAGGATTACAAGCAAGTGCTACGGCAATCACAACACGCTGTCTCATCCCACCACTGAGTTGATGTGGGTACTGTTTATAGCGTTCGTCAGGATTTGTGATCCCAACCATATCAATAAGTTCAATGGCACGTTTTTTAGCAGCCCTCTTTGTGATGACGTGATGCTCTAAAACCGCTTCTCGTATCTGCTTTCCAATAGTCATTGTTGGATTTAACGAGGTCATGGGATCTTGAAAAATCATTGCGATTTCTTTGCCTCGAATATCCACAAATTCCTTTTTAGAAAGTTTACACAAATCTTGATTTTTATACATCGCTGTGCCACTTTCTATAACACCATTCTTCGCTAAAATGCCCATGAGTACTTTAGTTGTCACTGACTTTCCAGAGCCACTTTCGCCAACGATTGCCAATGTCTCCCCCTTATAGAGTTCAAAATTAGCACCACGAATAGCTTCAACGGTTCCATTATGTGTCTTAAAATTCACTTTCAAATCTTTAACTTCTAATATTTTTTCGTTCATGCCATCCTCCTTATTGTTGTTTCATCTTAGGGTCAAAAGCATCTCTGAGCCCATCAGCCACAAGGTTAAAAGACAACATTAATAGTGCCAACACCATCACTGGTGGTAATATAATATGAGGATATACTAAAATAGATTTATAACCATCGTTTATTAAAACACCCAAACTTGCAAGCGGAGGTTGTAACCCCAATCCTATAAACGCTAGAAACGACTCGTAAAAGATTGCGTTTGGTACAGAGAACATGCTCATAATGATTACTTGTCCAAAAATATTAGGTAAGAGATCCTTTAGAATCAAAGTGGATGTGGAAGCTCCCATTGTCTTAGAAGCCAAAATAAAATCAAGTTCTTTCAATTTAAGTACTTGCGAGCGTACAACTCGGCTCATACCAATCCACCCTGTAATCACCAATGCCAAAGAAATAGATAAAATACCCGGGTTGAGAACGATTACGAAAAGCGTCACAATCACAAGATTGGGAATACCACTCAATATTTCTATAAAACGCTGCATCACAATATCCAAAGTGCCACCTACATAGCCTGAAACAAGACCATAGCCCATCCCGATAAACATATCTATAACCACTGCAAGTAGGGCGATGTAAATGGATACACGAGTACCAATCCAAGTCCGAGTCCAAAGATCCCGGCCCAAATTATCGGTACCAAACCAATAGTAAATATCATCAAGCCCTTTGGCCTCATAAACATTCTTACCATTTCGCTCGCCATCAAAAATACCTAGTTTTTCAATCACGGGGATTCTTGGGGGTAAATTGATGTGACTGTCCACTTTACTCTTATAAGTATGCTCGTTCATATAAGGTCCAGCAAATGCCATAAAACTTACTAAAAGAATTAAAATACTGCCAATAACTGCACCACGATTTTCTTTAAATCTTAAAAAGACTTCTTTCCAAAAGCTAATCCCCTCATAGACCACATCATGTTGTACCCGATCAGAGGTTAATATGCGCTCAAATTGATCTGCTTGTTGAAGTTGCGCCATTTACTCTCCTCCTTTCGATACTCTAATTCTTGGATCAATGATCCCGTATAAAATATCAATGAATAATTGCATGACGATATAAAAGATACTGTAAAAAAATGAAATTGCAATAACGACATTAAAATCATTGACACTTATGGCGGTAACTAATAAATCGCCAATACCAGGAATGCCGAAAACACGCTCTATCACTAGCGAACCTGTCATCAAACTCACTGTTAACGGTCCAAGTACTGTCACCACAGGAATAAGTGCATTTCGAATTGAATGTCTAAAAACAACTTTATTTGCACTTAATCCTTTGGCTTCTGCGAGCATCACATAATCAGAACCGATAACTTCTACAAGTTCAGTTCGCATAAACCGTGCTACTGTTGCCACAACGAACATAGATAGAGCAACAGTTGGTAAAATACTGGATTTAAGGGGTGCATACAGATCAAATGTCAGAGGAAAAAATGAAATACCTGTTGCTTTCGTCAATTTATAGCCTAGAAAATAATTCAGCCCTAATGCAAAGACGTATGAAGGAATCGAAATCCCTATAACTGAGATAACAGTTGTCAGGGTATCCCAAATTGAATTTTTTTTCAGTGCTGCCACCGAAGCCAATAAAACACCCACTATAGAGCCCAGTACCAACGCTTGAAGACCAATTCGTATAGATAATGGCAATCTTTTACTTAGCATGTCAGAAACCTTCGCATTTTTTTCTATGGTATATGATACGCCAAAGTCACCTTCAAAAATAACATGGTACATAAATTGTTTATATCTGTAGGTAATCGGTTTATCCAGTCCGTATTTTTCATATAATAATGTTTTTTGACTGTCTGAAAGCTTTTCATCATTAAAGGGTGACCCTGGCATAAAATCCAGCAACAAAAAAAGCAGGGTCATAATGGTGAAGAGCGTTATTGCGGCAATGATCAACCGCCTTATTAAATATTTAATCATAAGCTCACTCCAATATCCTTTTGTCATTTTAAAGATTTAAAAAAAGCAAAATCAAGCTACTGATTTTGCTTTTTTACCTATTATGCATTTACTAATCGGCAATTTTCACATTTTTATAAATAAATGGTGTACCGATCGCATGAGGTTCTATACCAGTGACTTTCGTATTGATGAGATATGAAAAACCTGCTTGGTAAAGTGGTGCAATCCCTGCATATTGATCAAGAAGAATATCTTCAGCATCTTTCATTGCCGCCCAACGTCCTTCAGCATCTCCAGCCATAGTTGTAGAACTTGCAATAACTTCTTCATCATACTTTGCATTTGAGAAATTAGGTGTATTGCTGATAACGCCTGTTAAGAAAAGTTCAAGGTATGTCAACGGGTCTGCATAATCTGGTCCCCATCTAGTTAAGCCCACTTGGAAATCACCAGATCTCATAAGTTCAAGTCTATTTTTCTTAGGTTGAGATTTTAAGGACACTGTTAACCCTGGTAAATTCGTTTCAAGTTCAGCTTGTATGAATTCAGCCATTTTTTTAACAGTTTCAGCGTCATCGAATAGAATTTCAATAGAGACATCAGTCATTCCAAGTTCTGATTTTGCTGTTTCCCAATACTTTTGGGCCATTGGCACATCATAAAGACCATAGTCATTTTTACTTGTTGCTCTAAAGTCTTTACCATCTGGACCTGTTGCAAGACCAGTTGGGACAATAAAGTTAGCTGTTGTTGAACCATCATTTAAGATGTTTTTAACGATATTATCTTTATTGATGGCGTGTTGTATTGCCTTTCTCGCATTTACATTTGAGAAAATTTCATTATCATTATTCATAGAGACATACCATACATAAGATGCATCTATTTGAGTATAAGCTGGGTTATCTTTATAATTATCCACGAGTTCAGATGTCAATTTAACTACATCGAGCTCGTTGCTATCAAATTTAAGCGCTGCTGTTTGATTATCTTTGATAACGCGGTAGTCTAACCCATCTATATTAACCGCTCCAGCATCATAATAGCTTTCGTTTTTCATAAGTTTAAAGCCATAGCCTTTATTCCATTCCACCATTTTAAAAGGTCCATTTGCAATAAGTGATTCAGGTGATTGTGCATATCCATCACCCATTTCAGTGACAAACGTTTCATTTAATGGGAAGAACGTCGCGAACGCTGTAAGCGATAAGAAATATGGCACTGGTCTTTCCAATGTCACCACAAGTGTTTTATCATCTTTAGCTTCAACCCCTAAGTCTGTAAGCGGCATGTCACCTGATGTAACTGCTCCTGCATTTTTAAGACCGGCAACTTCTGCGATAAAACTGTACTCACTTGCTGTTTTAGGATCCACAAGTCGTCTCCAACTGTAGACAAAATCATTTGCAGTAACCGGTGTATCATTACTCCACTTGGCATCTCTAAGATTAAAAGTATACACAAGTCCATCATCGCTGACTGTATAGTCTGTAGCGATACCTGGAATCACATTACCATCCGCATCAAGTGAGTATAAGCCTTCAATCATTGATGCAATCACGTCAAATGACAACCCATCTGTTGCCACATCTTGATCTGCCGATGGCAATGCTACATCGACGCCTATACGTAATAACTTATCCCCCTTTGCCACCTCTGGGCTTGCTTCTGCATTTGGTGCTGATCCAGAAGCTGGTGCTGGTGTGCCATTATCTTTTTGGCCACACCCCGTAAACATTCCCATCATAAGTACCATGACAAGAAGTAATGATAAAATTCTTTTCATATCTATTTTCCCCCATTTCTTTATATAATTGTGAAATTATATCACAATCATCCTTTAACGTCAAACTATCGCATACGTATTTTTGATTCGTATTCGTGCTGAAACTTTCATTTTACAAGCTTTTTTTGCTTTTTTCAATATTTTCAGCGTTTTTTTGAATTGTTTTTATTAACAAACTTGCATTTTATAGAATTTTCTTTATATTGTGTCCTTTACACAAAGACACTTCATCTTATACGATCTTCTATTATTGCCGTCACTGTGATTAAAAAGTTTTTTTATTTAATTTATGTTATCTAAAAAAACTGCCCCGAAGAACAGTTTTTATCTGTGATGCTATTAAATTTTATATCATGGATTCAATCCAAGAATAAAAGCTTTTACAATTTTTTCATCATATATGCTACCACTGGCTTTTGTAATAATTTCAAGTGCCTCTGCCTTCGATAGCCCTTTTCTGTACACTCTGTCGGAAGTAATGGCATCATATGCATCTGCAACTGCTAATATTTTTGCTCCAATAACAATATCCTGTGCAGGCAGTGCCTTGGGATAACCTGTCCCATCTACTCTTTCATGATGCTGCTCAACAATTTTAACCAAGCGTTCATTGATTTGAAACTGTCTAAGAATTTCAGCCCCCACCACAGGATGTCTCTTCATTTCAAGGTATTCATTTTCATTTAAACTGCTATCTTTATACACAATTTGATCCCTCAAAGATATTTTACCTAAATCATGTACTTGAGAAGCTAACTTAATGAGTATATAGTCTACCTTGCTAAGCCCTAATTGCTCTGATATGAAACCGGCTATATTGGAAACCCGTCTAGAATGCTCGTATAATTCAGGGTCTTTCGCTTCAATCAGTTTACTTAAAGCACCAATAATTACTTCCATATTTTTTTGTTGATCAATTTCAAGATGATCATAACTTTGATCTAACAGTCTATAGTGTTTGATCCTATCCAGTTCGTCTTTATCATTCTTAATCCGAATCCCCTGGTTTATTAGATGTTTAAGCCGGTCTGCATCAAATGGTTTGGTTAAATAATTAATGATTTCACCATCATTTACAGCTGCAACAACAGCATCAAAATCAGTATATCCTGACATCAAAATACCACTGACGGTATGCGATTTATGTTTGGCATTGAGTATAACCTCAAGACCCGTAAAATTAGGCATTCTTTGATCCGATAAAATAACATCTACCTTATTATTTTTTACATAAGTCATTGCCTCTGAGGCATCAAAAAAATAGTGCGTATCATATGGCTCATTTTTAAGAATTCTACGTATAGCATTTAGGATTTCTACTTCATCATCTATTATAACTACTTGCTTATGTGCCATATCAACCTCCAACTTCGCCTCAATATTTCATTTTAACCTTCATGTTACTCAAGAACTGCTTTATTTTATATTTAACCAAATATAATGCTTTTACACAAGAATCATTTATGGTAACAGTCTTTGTTGATCTCTTGGGAAGAGAGAGGCTAATCTAACGTTATCTAAGTCTAGAATTTGTGCTGTTAGCCTTTCAAGTCCAATTGCTAATCCACCATGGGGTGGTGCACCATACTTAAATGATTCTAAGTAGCTTGAGTAAAACTCTGGATTTAGACCTTTTGCCAGCATACTCTTGATCAGAACAGCCTTCTCATTAATTCTTTGTCCACCTGTTGTAATTTCAAGACCTCTAAAGAGCAAGTCAAAACTACGTGTTTCATCACTATCATCATAAGACTTTGTATACATGGGCCTTTTATGCCTTGGATAGTGTGTAATGAAAACAAATTCACTTCCAAATTTATTTTTTATATAGTCCGCTATTTCTCTTTCCCCTTGAGGATCTATGTCCCCTTCAAGTTCATGCCTTTGATAATGCTTTTTAAGAATCTCTATCGCCTCTGACATTTTTAATTTAGGGATTATCTCTGGAACAACTGGACATTCAATTCCTAAGACTTCAAGTTGCTGCTTACCCTTCTCAGCAAGTGTATGGAATATAAACTTTAAGAGTTGCTCTTCCATTGCCATTACTTCGTACTCATCCTCTATAAAACCCATTTCAAAGTCCATACTCACGTATTCATTAAGATGCCTCTTTGTACTGTGTTGCTCTGCTCTATAGACTGATCCTATTTCAAAAACACGTTCAAATCCTGCAATCACCATCATTTGCTTATAGAATTGAGGACTTTGTGCTAAATAGGCAGTTTCACCAAAATAATCTAGCTTAAAAATTTCTGAACCTCCCTCTGCCCCTTCTTTAACGATTTTAGGTGTAAACATTTCCATAAAACCGTTAGCCTCTAAAAATTGTCTAAAAGCACTTACAATTAATGCTTGAATTTTAAAGCGCATTTGATTCTGAAGATGTCTTAAGGAAAGAACTCTGTTGCTTAATACTGTTTCAAGATTGACCTCTAAAACATCTCCATTTATTTGAATCGGCAGATCTTCAGTCACTTCAATCTCTATCTCTAAAGTTTCTCCTTGTATTTCAACTGGCTGATATTGATTCTTAGAAACACACACTAAGCCTTTAATGGCTACTATAGTTTCTAACTTTAGCCCTTTTGTCCACTCTGGTTTACCTTCAAAAACACATTGGACGTATCCAGATCGATCACGCAAAATGATAAAAGTAACTGATTTCAATATTCTAATACGATGCACCCAGCCTTGAATCAAGACTTTTTCACCGACTCTATTTTTTAATTCTAATGATAATGTTCTCATTTTTTACCTCCTTGAAATAAAACAATTCATGTTCAGTTCATATTTTGGTATTTAAATAAATCAACGATAAAAAAGCCCCTTGAGCACGTCTGCTCAAGGGGCGAATTACGCGGTACCACCCTTGGTTTAAATAAGATGAGGGCAAAAAACAAAAAAACCTTCGCTCCCAAAGGAGTGAAAGTATCACGGTGCCATCCTATTTATTCTTAGGTCCCTATAACGGAGGATAACCGTTCGCTCCTACTCGCTTCAGAACGACACTTCTGAGATGTCTTTCACGATACGGCATCATAAGAGTCTTTCACCATCACTCTCTCGCTTAATTCAACCTATATCACTACTCTTCTCTTCAATAGTTTTAATTCGAATTTTATTGAACTTATTCTACCAAAGGATTTTATAGGTGTCAATATATTTTCTGCTTTACGCTTTCTTTTAGGTGCTCCAACTCATCTTGATGTCTTCCCTTTATTGTGAAATAATATAAAAAGAAACGCTCATCATAACACTAGCTAGGAGGATTATTATGAATATACCATCACGTCTATCAGTTGCAAACACACCTACACCGATTCAAAAACTAGATAAGCTTTCTAAGTTACTCCATAAGAATATTTACATTAAACGCGATGATTTTACAGGTAATGAATGGTCTGGCAATAAAATTCGAAAACTCGAATATGCAATCAACGAAGCTATTCAACAAGGCGCATCCACCATTATCACATGTGGTGGACTTCAATCTAATCACGCCAGAGCCACAACTGCAATTGCAAATCGCCTAGGCCTAAAAGCACATCTCGTTCTCAGGGGGACTAAGCAAGATCATCCTCAGGGTAATCTTTTGCTCAATGAAATCATGGGCGCAAAAATAACATACCTTGAACCTGAAATTTTTAATGCAGACTACCTAAGCTATATGGAAAATCTTAAATCAGAGTATGAGAACACTGGCATAAAAGCCTATATTATCCCCATGGGAGCCTCTAACGGTATTGGTAATTTTGGCTACTACAACTGCTATCAAGAAATCAAGGCTCAAGAAAATGAGCTGTCTATTCAGTTTGATACCATTGTAACTGCAGTGGGTTCTGGTGGCACCTATGGCGGACTTTTCCTAGGAAACATTCTCAATGATTATTCTAAAAAAATCATCGGTTTTAATATTTCGGCCACACCAGAACACTTTAGATCTGAAATCGAAAAAATTGTTCTAGAATCCTTAAAGATCATGGATTATAAAATAGAATTTGATTCAGAAAATATCCAAATCATTGGCGGTTATGAGGGCATTGGCTATGCCTTAACACAGCCTTTTGAACTTGAATTCATAAAAAAAATAGCATCTCTAGAAGGCCTCATCTTAGATCCTGTCTACACGGGAAAAGCTTTTAGAGGTCTTTATAATGAAGTTGAAAAAGGTACTTTTGAAAGTGCACAAAATATACTGTTTATCCATACAGGCGGCTTATCTGGTCTCCACAGTTTTGGCACTCAATTTAATTTTTAAAAAGGTGTTCTTCGCGGTTTAAGCAGAAATTGCCTCTTTTTGACGATTTTAATGATATCGACTTTCGGATATCTTTGATTTAGAAACACTGCCCCAAATGTTGTTATTACTGCACAGGTTCCAAAAAACATAATGCCAATTTGAGGCGCTATAATCGTAAAATCAACCACACTATGTGCTAATAAAAACACTTGTAAGCTCGTCAAAACAGGGGCCATTCTGACTCTATTTTGATTTAGTCTCCAAAGGGTTCTCACAATATAAAGTAGCAAGTATAATGTCACCAGCAATCCTAGAAGACCCAAACTAGCGCTTATAGAAATCAACAAATTATGACCATGAACTTCATGAAGTATGGGATAAATCCCTAATATACCACAACCGTATATTGGGGATTTACTTATAATCTCAAGACAACCTTGCCAAATCAAATTACGCGAATTGTACGTTTCAAAGAGATTAAAAAAAGCAATTGTACCCAGTATTGATATGCCTAAAAAGAAAATTAAAAATTTCCATGTGTTTTTGCTGTGCTTGAGTATGGCAAAGACAAAAGCAGACAACATATACGCGATCATCGC
Source organism: uncultured Fusibacter sp. (assembly GCA_965140735.1). Lineage (GTDB taxonomy): Bacteria > Bacillota > Clostridia > Peptostreptococcales > Acidaminobacteraceae > Fusibacter_A. The sequence goes on from OZ223306.1 coordinate 2,288,267, forward strand.
ACCTTTTGATCCCGTTAAAATTAAATTACATAAAAAAAGAACATTTCCAGAAATAATCAATTTTTTCTTGCTATGACCACAGTGCTCTAAAAAATAAAAACTGAGAAGCGACATCATGCCAAACCAATCGCCAGCGACATTGGGGTTTCCAAAGGTACTCATGATTCTATAATTACTTATTATTGGGAAATAGGTCGGATTCCAAAACAGTTTTACGAGCCAAGTCATCTCGACTTGCGTTGAAATCATTCTTTCTAAAATACCCAATAATGCTGGAATCAAAGATAAAACCCATAGTTCTCTTAAAAATCGATGTATCTTTTCAAAACTCGTAAGCTCATCACGCACCCAACGGATCAAAATTAAATAAAGCAGTAAAATAAAACTTGCCAAAAATGACAACACATCCTGATTATAAAGTGCGGATACGATAGAACAAAAAAATAAACCGATTACCCCTAAGTTAACAGGATGTAATACGATTTGGGTAGATTTTTTTATGATCTTTTTTACACAAAACAAAAGGGGCAACCAAGCTGTAAAGGGTGACCCCACGATCAATAATAAACTGCGATTCAAATAGTTCACTCCTTATTTGTGACTGAACTAATCTTAGCAAAGTATGTCCATTTATTCAATAGTATTTTTAGTAACACTTTAAATTTCTAGATCCATGTCCTTAAAATTGGATTCTTTTTCAATTTCAGTATCATTTTTAATCATTTCAATAAATACAGCAACTAACTCTGAATCATAGTATTGACCAGAAAGCATAATCAATTCTTGAATTGCAACGGCTTTTGATTTGCCCTCTTTATAAACACGGTCTGTAGTCATTGCATCATAACTATCACAAATTGCCAATATCCTAGCAGGTTCTGATATCTCATCTGCTTTTAACCCTCTTGGATAACCAGAACCATCTAAGCGTTCATGATGTTGTACGATAATTTCATAAATTTCTTCATTGTACTTTTCTAAAATCATCGACTCACAAAGCGTCACATGTTTTTTTATGATATCATACTCGTCGTGATCAAGTGCTTTTGGCTTATTCAGAACTTCATCCGGAATAAAAATCTTACCCACATCATGAAAACGAGCAGCCTTATTGATATTAAAAAGTGCATTTGAATGATAGCCCAGTTTCAGTGCCATTCTTTTTACCAACATAAAGACACGATCAGAATGTGCTTTTGTATAATGATCTTTCGCTTGAATATCAGAAAGTAATCTAACGATCAAACCATTACTCTCTTTAAAACTTTCAATCGCCTCAGCTCTTTGAGAATGCACTAAAATAACCACATCGGTCAACATATGGAGTGTTATGATTTCTTCCTCTTTGTCATAAACAAATAAGTCCCCTGCTATGAGTAGCTTTTTAGACTTCAATTCCTTGCATTGACCTTCCAAAATAAAATAGCTTCTCATGGCTTTTAGAGGATCTATATACAATATGGTATCTGCTTTTAATTCAAATCGACCAATATCCATAAAATCATTTTGATAAATTCTATTTATCTTTGTGTTGCTATAGGTTGTGAGTTGATCTGGTAATTTTCGATTTTCCACAATTGCTTTATAAATTGAAATTTTACTCACCTCTCATTTGTTATTAAAAATCTATTTTTAATGCCACATCATAGATTAGACGATGTTTAACGATCAAATGTTCCATCCACTTTTCAATATTATCCCCTCTGCAGCATTTGAATAAATGACTGGATAATAGAATAATCCATCATACTTTAAATAATAGTTTACCCTTATGAACTTGTCAATTTAACCTATTGACATTATGGACATTAATTATTAACAATTAGACATTAATTATTGAAGTTTTTGTCATAAAATGCTAGGATAGATTTATCATATAATTTTTTTTATATGCATAAATTATTTTAAAGGGGGATTCTTATGAAACACTCGAAACGCTTATTATCACTTCTATTACTCACGTTGATGATCTTAAGTCAAAGTTTCTCATTTGCACTGGATATACCTACTAGAGAAGAGGCTTCCGATGCATACAAATGGGATTTAACAGATCTTTATTCAAATCGTGAGGCTTTTGAAAAAGATGTCAAGCTTCTAAATGATATCTATATTCCAAAGCTTGCAGCATATGAAGGTAAATTGAATACTGCTGAAAATATCAGAACCTACTTTGAGCTCGATATTGAAGCTTCTAAAATTTTAACCAATGTCTATATGTATCCTTATCTTGTTATGGATCTTAACCAAGATAACTCTGAAGCTACGGAAATGGCCGGTATGGCAGATAGTACTTATGGTGCATATCAAAGTGAAACTTCATTCGCAATACCTGAGATCTTAAAATTGGATGAAGCCGTTATTCGTGAGTTCATGGCATTGCCTGAAATGGCCCCTTATAAAATGACACTTGATAAATTGCTCAAAGCGAAAGCACATGTGCTCTCTTCTAAAGAGGAAAAAATACTGGCACTTGCTTCTGAAACAACAAGTTCGCCAAAAGATATTTATGACAAAGTTACTCTTGCAGACTATGTAAAACCTGAAATCGTTGATGAAAATGGTGAGACACTTGTGCTCAATAGTTCTAATTACTACAACATTATCGAATCAAACGATCGTGCACTGCGCGAAAAGACATATAACGCTAAATTTGCTTCTTATGATAAAACCATCAATACCATTGCTGCAACCATGAATGCAGAAGTTAAGAAAAATATATTCTTAGCTGAGGCTCGTGGCTATGATTCAGCTCTGGAAGCATCTCTTGATGCTGAATACATTCCAAAGTCGATTTATGATAACCTCGTAACTTCAGTTAACAATAACTTATCTTATTTGCATAAGTATTACACTGTAAGGAAAAAAGCAATGGGACTTGATGAGCTTCACAGCTACGATTGTTATGTACCTCTCGTTGACAATTTTGATTTTGAAATGTCTTATGACGATGCCGTTAAAACCATCGAGACTGCTTTAGCACCTTTAGGCACAGATTATATTGAGACCTTTGACAAGGGGATCAAAAGCAACTGGCTAGATGTCTACGAAGATGACCACAAGTATACCGGTGGATATAACTGGGGCAACTACAATACTCATCCTTATATCCTGCTTAATTATGACAACAGTTTAGATTCGGTTTCCACATTGGCACATGAAATGGGTCACGCCATTAACTCTGTTTATTCTGATAAAGCCCAAAATTATCTCAATGCAGATTATCCAATTTTCACAGCTGAAGTTGCATCTACTGCTAATGAAATCTTACTGATGGACTATCTTATTAAAAATGCAAAATCAGACGACGAGAGACTCTACCTGTTAAACATGCAAATTGATAACATCAGAGGTACAGTCTACACTCAAGTTATGTTCGCTGAATTCGAGCAAACGATCCATGAAAAAGTTGAAGCTGGTGAAGCCTTGTCAGCAGATTACTTAAATAATCTTTGGCTTGACCTCATCACTAAATATTATGGTCCTGACTACACTGTGGATGATGTCGCTAAAACAGGTTGGAGTAGAATTCCCCATTTCTATATGAATTTCTACGTCTATAAATATGCCACAAGTATGTCTGCGGCAAATGAACTCGTAAATAACATCATCGCTAATAAACCGCAAGCCACAGAAAAATATTTAACTTTCCTTGCTGCTGGTGGCTCAGATTATCCTGTGGATATTTTAAAAGCAGCTGGGGTCGATATGACTTCTTCAGCACCAGTTGATAACTTACTCATATACTTTGGTGAGCTTGTAGATGAGTTTGAAGCAACACTCGCCAAAAAAGCCCCTACTACTCAAAACATCACTTATACCGTTCAGGAAAATGATGCTCTTTGGAAAATAGCGGCTAAATACAACACGACAATTGAGGCCATTTTAAACCTCAACCAACTCAAAAATAAAAACATGATCGTCGTTGGACAAACTTTATTAGTACCAGCACAATAATAACAATCTCTTAATTGCCTAAAAGCCCCTGGAAATACAGTCATTATAGTCTGGATTTCCAAGGGCTTTTGCTTTTTACTATAGATATTTTCTATAGCTTACATCTTCAGTGTTAATATGCCCTTTCATAACTTTTGTCAATAGAAACTGAAATAACTCATTTGAAGTTATGTCTTGGTGTACTGTTTTTAAGTACAATTCCCTTGATTCCTCTAAAATAGAATCATGAATGCGTTTGTGTTCCTTAATATAAGGATAGTTCACAGTCCTTAAAATTTCGATTTCGTCATTGAAATGTTGTTCAATTTCTTCCATAAAAGCGCTTACGTTTCGCAGTGTCTCATCAAAAGAATCTTTCTTAAGAGAACTTTCAACTATTGAATTACATCTTTCCAAAAGCTCTTTGTGTTCCTTATCAATTACAGGATGATTAGATATCCATGTATCGTCCCAATTTACTCTTACAAGAATCTCCTTATCTGTATCATCACTACTTCTCGTCACCTTATTTTTCCCAGTATTCTTTGATCTATAAAGTGCTTTATCTGTTCTAGAAAACCAAGATTCCACATATTCTAAAGGTATCCACTTTGAACAGCCAACACTTGAAGTAACACCTAGTGACAAACTGATCTCTAAATTTTCAATGCTATACCGTACCCTTTCAGAAATCATCGTTACTGATTCTAAATTCGTGTGAGGTAAAAGTATAATGAACTCATCACCACCCCACCTTGCAAAAACATCACTTTTCCTGATAATCGTTTTAACCACATCCACAACCTGCAATAGAACTTTATCACCCATAGCATGACCATAAGTATCATTTACATTCTTAAAATGATCCAAATCAAAATAAATCATCGAAATAGGATAATCAATTCTTTCTGCCTGACTGATTTCTTCTCGAACTCTTAAATCAAAATGTTCTCTTGTATATATCCCTGTGAATGGATCCAACATGTACTTGTGCTCAAGTTCAACTTTGTCAGTGAGCATTCTATTATATTGCATAATCCAAGAATAGACGTATCTAGAAATCATTATACTGACTAAGGTTATAATCACAAAAATGATTCCAATTATATGATTATAATGTTTCCAGCCCTCTTTTGGCACAGTATAAATATCCCAACCCCCCATGGTGACATCTGTTCTAAATTTAAGCGGTGACATAGAAAGAATATCCTTATTGCCATAAATAATTTGATCCGGTTGATCTGCATGTGTAATTAAATACACCACATCATATTCATTAGAAAAGCGATCTATAAAACCAAAGGCTTGTTCTGCTTTTAAAACAATACTGACCATCCCCCAATATTTTTCGTGTCGTAAAAGTGGCATTCTAATAATAAACGCAGTGCCACCTTGTACTAGGTTAACAGGCCCTACGAACAAGGTTTCAAGGTTGTTTTTCACTCGATAAACATCATCAGCTTGTTCTGGTACTTTTGACAGATCAACACCGATGGCACTTTCATTTCCTTCAACTGGATATACCCACTTAATTGTAGTATCTTCAAAAACACCAATGTTTTTCATGTCATCCAAGTGATCTTTTAAAAGAAAATTAAGATATGTATCCACTTCGCGATCTGTAAAAACATCTTTCATCTGAATATATGCAGAAAATCCCGAAAGTAGGCTGATATTTTGGTTGGTGAAATTTTGAAGATCTCCTATCAACCCATGATAAGTAAGCGAAATCTTATATTCATTTTCTTCTTGCAATTGCACTGAATAATTAAAGAGAAAATACGCGGACAAGGATACCAGCACGATGAATGTTAACAGCGCCACTAAGGATGCAATTGTTTTTCTATTATTACGAACAAGCCATTTACGAATCATTTTTTGCCTCCCAGAATATATAAAAGATACGATTCCCTAATATTACTAAGAGTACCCAAAAAAAGCACATTTAAATCAATGCTTAAATGTGCTTTAGTAATATTGAGTTATATGCAGATCAACAAATATTCACTATATCAATAGGTAGCGTCGGCAAAATGTCGGCAAGTCGTCAATTTTATACCTTTTTAACACCTTCTAACCATTGGAAACCCTTCTCAGTAAACAGATACTTTCCACGGCACCAGTCCAAGGAAACATATCTACAAGTAAGATTTTTTCAGCTTGATACCCTTGTCTTCTTAAGACTAAAATATCTTCAAGCAAAGACTTCGGATTGCATGAAATATAGAGAATCTCATCAACGCCATAACTTGCTACTTTAATAGAGGCTTTCTCTCCCATACCACTTCTAGGTGGATCTACCACAATAATATCAGGCCCTGTGGATATCTCATTTAACACCTTAAAAACATCCCCACATAAGAACTCACAGTTGTGAATATCATTGAGAATCATATTTTCCTTGGCAGATTTGACGGCATCTTCTACAATTTCGATACCGATCACTTTTTTGGCTCTCTGTGACATAATTTGACCGATGGTACCCGTCCCGCTAAATAAATCAAAGGCAACTTTGCCTTCTAAGTCGGGAATCATATTAAGTGCCGCTTCATATAACCGCTCTGCACCTTCTGTATTCGTTTGAAAAAAGGCATAGAAGGAAACTTTAAAAGATAAGCCATAAAGTTTCTCAAACAAGTAATCACGACCAAATAGAATATCATATTCACCTTGTACCATGTCACTAATGCCATCATTCTTAACATAGAGAATGCCCACTATTTTCCCTTTAAGCGGCAACTCTAAAAGCATTTTAGCAAAAGACTTGGTATCAAATAAAGTCCCCTTATCATCAAGGGCTTGAGTTGAAGCAGATAGCCCAATGAGTATTTCTCCAGTTTTATAACTTTTACGCACGACTAAATGTCGTAAAAATCCAATCAATGAATTTTTATTAAATTTGGGAACCTTGTTACGCGTCATGAATTCTAAAACATTTCTCAATAGGACTCTATAGTCCTCATCTATCAAATGGCACTTGTCAACGTTGACAACATCATGATATCTGCCTTTTTTATGCATCCCTAATCTCAATGGACCCTCTTTAGTCTCATCACCGAAAGAAAACTCCATCTTATTACGATATTCAAAAATCTGAGGACTTGGTAAGATCCCTTCAAAAGGAATCTCTAGACCTGCCTCATCAAAGAGTAACTTTACCATATCATGCTTTGTTTGAAGTTGTCCCTCTCCAGAAAGGGTTTGAAACAAACAGCCACCGCAGAGACCATAATGCTCACAAAATGAAGGTTGCTCCATCGGACTACTCTCAAGTATTTCAATTAGTTTAGCTTCGCGTTTTTCACTTCTGTTTTTACTTATTCTACAGCGAATCGCCTGACCTTCTAAAACATTTTTAACATGAATTTTTTTATCATTATGAAAGCCAATACCAATATTAGGGTATTTCATTTTTTCTATCTTAATCGTTATTTCGTCGCCTTTTTTCAAAATCAACATCCTCTCAAATTTAAAATTCGACTTTGATTATATCAAACATTCACCAATAATAACAAGTATTAATCAAAATGATTTATCAAATTTTCAAGGGGTATTAAGTAACCAATATAACTCTGGAGGGCTTTTCTTATGTCAGCTTCTAATTCACCTGATTTCATAGAGATTCATTTTGATTTAATCATAATGGCGATTTTGTTTTTTACACTCGTCATCGCTTTTATTGTCTATCTCCTTTACTATGTCATTAGATGTAGGAACGTAGAAAAAACACTTACCCAAAAGACAGATGAAATTTATGCCCTATATGAAACTATAAGTGCTTCTGAGGAAAAATTAAAGGCCCAGAATGAAGCACTCATCATCCAAAGAAATCAATTGGAATCACAAAAAGAAAACCTTATCCAAAAGCAAAAGACCATAGAAGACTATGCTTTTTATGATTGCTTAACGCATCTCCCTAACAGGCATACACTTAGGCTAGACCTACAGAAACTGCTAAATCAGTCCTCTCAAAATGTGATTAAAGGTGCTCTTTTCTTTATAGACTTTGACAATTTTAAAAATATCAACGACCATTTTGGACATACCTTTGGTGATGAAATACTCATCAAAATATCTGAGCAATTGCTCATTGATGTAGCAGAATATGGTAAAGTCTATAGGTTTGGTGGAGATGAATTTATAGTATTAACAGATAGCATCTATGAACACGATACAATAAGTTATCTGGCCAACAAGCTCTTTATAAGTTTTAAGCAACCGCTCTGTGTAAAAGACCATAAATTTCATATGACTTTTAGTATGGGGATTGCCGTCATTCCTCTTCATGGAAATACATACGATGAAGTAATTGGTAGTGCTGACATGGCAATGTACGCTGCTAAAAATGCTGGTAAAAATCAATACGCATACTATGATGAAGATACAAAGAAAAAATCAGACTATTTAGATCAGTTACAACAAGAACTTCAAAAGGCTGCGCAAGATCATACATTTTCGATTTACTATCAGCCTGCATATGATATAGAAACAAAAAATGTGCAGTTTGTCGAAGCGATGTTGAGATGGCAAAGTCCTTTAGGTAATATTCCACCTAGTACATTTTTGCCTATTTTAAAAGATCTTAATCTGATGGAATCCATTCATAAATTTGTATTCAACGAAGTTTGTGATCTCAACAACATCGTCAACACTTCTGATAGTCAGACCTATATTTCATTCAATCTTTCATCAAAAGAACTTTTAACTTCAATTGTAATCGACGATATTGAGGCTATTTTAAATGAAAAAAAAACAGATCCAAGTATGATCTGTTTAGAAATAAGTGAAACCATTATCGAAAATAATTTTGATGATATTTTTACACAAATTATGGCTTTAAGAACATTAGGTTTTAGGATTATTATAGATGATTTTGGCAAAGAATATTTATCATTAAACTATCTAAAAAAACTGCCAATTGATTTTTTAAAAATTGATATCAGCTTTTTTCATGAGCACGGTAACAACCATAGTATTCTAGGAGCACTTATCAATACCATCCAAAACCTTGATATTGAAGTTATCATCAAAGGGATCGAAAGTGATACTCATTTAAGCTATTTAGAACATTTTGATTATAAATTTGTTCAAGGATACTACTACAGTTACCCTGTTACTAGAGATAAAATTATCAGTATGATTCTTGAAGACGACATTAAAATCTATCATATTCGAAGTAAGTAGTTATTTATTCCATGAGCTCATTGTAATTCAAAATATAATGATCTGCATCTTCTTTTATGACTTCAGTATAAGGTTCAGATAGTGCATCGTAAATTGCAATTACTCTCATGCCAGCATTTTTTCCTGCGAGAATACCCGCATGTGTATCTTCAAAAACCAAACATTTATCTGGTGAAACCCCCAAGTCTTCAGCCACTTTGAGAAAAATATCTGGACTGGGCTTTCCAGAATTAACTTCGCAAGATGTCCTTATGCTATGAAAATAGGACTGAATGCCATTGGCATTTAACACGGTCTGTAATAACTCTTTTGAATTACTTGTTCCGATTCCTAATTTGATGTTGTGCCTATGTGCATATTCTATAATTAAGTGAACATTCTCTTTGAGTTTTATTTCATTTGCATAAAAATGACTTGCCATTTCATTCCATTCTGCCTTTATTTCATCGAGACTTTCCACTAAATTAAACCGTTTTATAAAGTAGGTTGCCGTTTCAGTAAAACTCATGCCTTCAATACTCTTTTGTAAATCTTCTGGTAAGGCATGTCCCTTTTTTTCTAAAAAATCAATATCAATCTGCTTCCAAATCCACATGGAATCCACAAGCGTGCCATCTAAATCAAAAATAATGGCTTCTATGTCTTTAAAACAATTCATACAGTGCCTCTTTTCACTAAAATTTTAATTTTTACGCTATTAATGATCAAAAAAATGATTTGTGATGTCCACAAATCATTTTACTTTTGATACCATATTATCTCATTTTATATGTTTTTGCAATTCATCTTAATATTCAGGTTGATGAATTTCGGCTTCTCTTAAAGATGCCCTTTCTTGAAGTTTACCTTGATTGACAATATGACGTACATGTTTGCCCTCACCGATCTTACCAATTTCATCATATGCTTCCATACTCAAAGTCACCTTAGATTCATCGGACTCTAATACAGACACCGTAAGGGAAACGGTTCCGCCCAGCATTGTTGGTTTGAAATGATCAACTTCAACATGCTTCCCAACAGATACAAAACCTTCTGGTAACATTTTGTCGATAAGCATAGAACTTGCTTCAATCATCATTGCCACAAGTCTTGGTGTTGCAAAAAGGTTCTCAATCTTTCCACTACCATAATTTAATGATGTATCCTCTTCGGTTACTTTTCTCTGAATCACCATTTTATTTCCCACTTCAACTTTCTTCATTTCTAGCATAATAACACCTCCATACTGTTACGTGCTACGTGTTGTAGTCACCTACGTTTAAATCTATGATTTCCTTATACATTATTTACCCTTTTACAAGAAATTTATGCTAAAATATTTATAACAACCACCTCTAGTTTAATCATTAATAAAATACAATATTATATTTCAGTTATTTTGTTTATAATTAAAGAGGTGAATAACCAATACAATGAATTGGCACATAAGAGAATCAACTCGATTATCCGCCAAGGAAATACTGTAGGAGGTAAAAATGGGCTTAGTTAAAAAAGCAAAAATTTCCCCAAAATCAAAACGCCAAAAAAAACAGCGCAAAAATTTTAAGTTTCCCTTTCGGAAAAAAACTAAATCTGGTCAAGAACATCCCAGAAAAACATCAATTTTAAATGTACGCGTTAAATTACTTACAAGTTACACTATTTTATTTGTCATTATTGTGGCGTCACTACTTATCACGATTAATGGTATTATCAACATGAATAATATCGTTGAAACAAACACATTGATCCATGGCATCGTTAAAAACATCGACAATGTACTCTATAATCAAAGCGAATACGAAATCTCTGAGGATAATGAGCACTTAGCAGTCATCACATCAGAACTCAATGCTGCTAGAGATTCTATCAATGTCATTAGAACTCAGGAAAAAAATGAATTAACATTGACTAAAATTGCTGAGATTGAAGAACTTGTTAATAATTATGAAACAGAATTCAATAAGTACACTTCTCTTAAAAGAGATCGTCAAGAAGCAATGTCTGAATTAAATATAAGTGCACTAAAAGCAACTACAGCAATCGGAAAATTAAAAGCCGAACTCCAAATAAATTTACTTGGAGCGAGTAGAGCTGGGTTTACAGATTCAACCGAGGTTGAAAATCTTTATACCACCTTTGCTAATGGCATCGAAATCGAATTAGCTATTAATAAATTACGTATACTTGAAAAAGAATATATTATGTCTGGCAATAAAAACACCCTTACTAAATTGATAAGTGATACTAAGGAAATTCAAACTAATATGCTTTCTATAGCAAATCAACTAGATGATCTAGGAGATTCTTCCACGATTCAAGCAGTTACTCAAGATCTTAATAATTACACACATTTTGCCAACCGCCTTTTTACGGTTGATAATACTTTAAACTCTCAAAAGCTCACTTTAGTTCGCATCGTAGATTCTATAAAAGTAACAAGTGCTGAAATTGCAAAAGAGCAAAATGATCTCGTTCAATTTATCAGCAACGCCACACGAACAACTGCAAATTTATCTTTAGCTATCGGGGTTATCGTTTCAATTATATCTTCTGTATTCATCTATCGTTCTATCACAAAACCATTAAAACAATTAACAACTGAACTCATAGGTGCAACAGATCATAACGACCTTACAAAACAAATTTTCTTGAAAGCAAATGATGAATTCCAAGTACTTGCACATGCTTTTAATGGTTTCTCTAAAAAAATTCATGGGATGATTACAGATATTGATCAAAATGCAGATGGACTCGAAACACTTTCGATAGAAGTCGCAAGTCAAATGAAACGTCTCAATGATAACATTGAAAATATTTCTGCTAGTGTGGAGCAACTTTCTGCAAGTATGCAAGAAACAAGTGCTTCTAGTGAAGAAATTGATGCAACAACTCAGACCATAGATTCTATGATTTCAGATGTTGTGAGCAGAGCACACGAAGGGATGTCATTCGCTGGAGAGATTAAAGTACGCTCTGAAGATGTCAAATCATCCTCAGCTAAGGCGAAATCAGATGCAATCGCTCTGTATGAAACATCCAAAAACATTCTATCAACGTCTATTCAAAAGTCAAAAGAGGTAGAAAAAATCAACTTGCTCTCTAATTCAATTTTAGGCATTGCCGAACAGACGAATCTCTTAGCACTCAATGCTGCCATTGAAGCCGCTCGAGCAGGGGAAGCTGGCAAAGGATTCAGTGTTGTAGCAGATGAAATCAGAAAACTAGCTGTTACGAGTCAAACCTCAGCAAATGAGATTCAAACGGTCACTGGTGGCGTAATTACCTCAGTTAACGAACTGGCTAATAACGCAAATCAATTGATCAATTTCATTGAATCTAAAGTCCTTAAAGATTATGATGGCTTCCTAGAGCTTAGTGATCAATACAACCAAGATGCAAATGACCTCAACACTATGTTTAGCGACCTCGTCATGACTATGGAATCCATGAAAGTTTCCGTAAGCGAAGTGACAGAAGCCATCAGTAATATTGCCATCACAGTTGGTGAAAGTGCACGCGGTGTTACTGAAGTTGCAGAAAATATCAACGATATCGTTATTGTGTCTGATCATGTAACCACTGAAGTAGACACCGTAAAAACAAACAGTGAAACACTTAAATCTTATGTCAATGAATTTAAAATTTAGAATCTATACTAAAATTATAAATATTTGCACATTAAAAAGGTCGTCCTCTTCGGACGACCTTTTTTTATATTAAAACAACAAGATTTGAGCCGAAAGCTGTGATGAGGGGTGTTCAACCTCAAACAGCGGCAGTGAAAATCGGTTTGAGTCATCGAAAGATGGCTCAAATGTTGTTGACAAGAAGAGTTTCCCCTTCAAAACTTATCTTATTTGATTTCTAGTTAGCCTTTAAGCCCCTTTGTCTGTCTTTCCATATTTTCCACAACAACATCATGAATATCACCAAGTGAAGCACCATACTCAAGAAGCTTCCAAGGTGTATTGGTGTGAAAATGTATTTTGATCAGTTCATCGTCCCCCACTGCGATCAAACAATCGCCTTCGATATTTTGGGTTATATAGTCTCCAATTTCATCTTCCGACAAATTCTCACCTTCAATTAATAATTGTGTATCAAATTTATATTCAACCATTCTAAGTCTCCTTTAAACGACAAGATGATGTTCATACATTGCAAAAATCTTTCGGCACTATAGCCATTATCTAAATTTTAGTATTCACATAATCTCCAATTATAGAATCACGCGTTTCTTCATCATAACATCCTGCACATTTTAGCTTGTATAATATACGTCGATCCCTAGAATGTAAGATTACTTTATCATGTTCCTTAAAACAAATCTCATAGATTGAGCCTTCAAGGTATTTTGAATTCATATTGATAAAATAAGCAGTCACGTCTTCAAAATTAACATGTTCGAGCATAGCGAGTGTTATCTTATCTTTTTTCACATAAAAATTGTAAGCATTATTTTTGAGACGATCTGACATTCTTGGATCTCTAAATTCAAGCTCATCGGCTTCAAGCATAAGCTTTTTCGCTTTCGTGTTGAAATAATGATATTTCACAACACCTTCTTCTACAGAATTCACATTAAAATTCTGTGGCGTATAGCTTCCAATTAGCCTGTAATTTTCTAAAATAAATGTTTCTTTATCCAAATCCCCAACTTCTAGTCTCTGGATCAACTCTAACCTCTTATTACCAAATTCATAAACTCTGTTCAATGTTTTACCTTTCTATACATCAAGCTTAAGCAGCTTGAATTCTAAATAATCACATGATGTTAAATAATAAGACACCTCATTATAAATACCTTTGAGGGTTGCACTAAAATATTCTTTTGAATGAATATGACCATAAACCACATGTGTTACAGGATACTTTTCTATTATCTCTGTAAACCTTGAAGGTTCACGTTTATCGTTCGTTGGCGGAAAGTGAAGTGCAACTAAAATCTGTTCATAACCTTGTTCGACCGCCTGCTTTAAAGAATTTTCAAGTCTCATAGCTTCTCTTTTGTAGATTTTTTCATCACTTTCTGAGAACTGTATTTCATTTGGGCACAACCATCCCCTTGTGCCACAGATTGCTAGCTTCTTATATTCAAAAAAAGAGTTATGAATAAAAAATATGGACTTGAATTGATGATCCATTTTGTTTTTAGAAGTCCACCAGTAATCGTGGTTTCCTTTTATCAAAACTTTTGTCCCTGGCAACGCATCTATCCAATCTAGATCGGTATGAGCTTCATCAAAATTAATAGCCCAAGACGTATCTCCAGGAATAATAACAAGATCTTCTGCCTTGACCTTAGTCTTCCAATCACGCTCTATTTTTTTATAATGTTCTATCCAATCTTCTCCAAAAACGTCCATCGGTTTATCTGTGTTAAAACTTAGATGTAAGTCCCCTATTACAAAAACGCCCATGAAATTCATTACTCCTCTAATTTTACAAGTGTTCTTTCTATGTCTATATTTGAAAGTGCTTTAATAACTTGATTTGAATATTCAGGAACTTCAGTTTCTATCATTGAAATCAAATTTTCTGAACGCTCTCTGATCTTTGCTTTTGCATGTATACATTTTGATGCTACAATTGGAATTTCAAGCATTTTAACCGCCTTTATTATTGCGGTTTCTTCCAAATATATTAAGGGTCTAATAATCTTAAGATGAGATGTCTCTTCTTTAGCAACAGGTGGCATTGAAGCGATTTTACCATGCTTTATAAGATTCATCATAAAAGTCTCTACAACATCGTCCTTGGTATGCCCAAATGCAATTTTGTTATATGCATTATTAAGAGCATATTTTCGCATAATCCCTTTTCTCATACGTGAACAAGTATAACACGGACTGACATCATTTGAAAGCAAAACAAATGGTTCCTCATGTATCACTATGGAAAGTCCAAGAGCCTTAAAAAATCTCTGATGAGGTGCTACCCCCTCTAACATCCCATGATCAACCATGAAACCAACGACTTCAAAATCATAGATATTAAACTTTTTTAAAAGTCCAAGTGCAAAAAAAAGCAAACTACTATCCTTACCACCTGAAACACCTACCAAAATACGATCTCCTGGCTCTATGAGATTATAGGCATCAATCGCATGTCTAATAGGTTTTAAAAACAAGTTTTGCATCCAACGCTTCATTTAAGCGCACCTTTCTCAAATAGATTATATCGTGGTAACGCCTTCTTTATATCTATTAAAAGTTGTTCCAATTCCAACATGTTATCATCATCTTTGATATTTTCAAATCGTTTTTCAAAATCAATCGCTTCACGTTCAAGTCCTTGAGAGAATAGAATTTGGATATGAGTTGTGATATCTCTTATCGTATTGGATTTTTCTTCAAACATCAACTGTGCATTAATGACCTCTTTACTGATTTCAGTCATTTCTTCGTCAAGTTGAGTTGCTGCAATTGCCGAATTGCGAAGTCTTTCTCTTATATTGTCAGGAATTTGAGATTTATACTTATAACTTAATGAATGCTCAATCGTTGCCCAAAAATTCATTGCAAGTGTTCGAATTTGAAACTCACATAAAATCTCTTTAGGTCCAAGAGCTGTATACACTGGGTATTTGACAATAATATGATAACTTTTATAGCCACTTTCCTTCGGCGATTTAATATAATCTTTCTCATATAAAACTTCAAAGTCTTTGCCACTTCTTTCATGGATTAAATCCACCACGCGGTAAATATCATCAATAAACTGGCACATGACTCTTATCCCTGCAATGTCTTCCATTTCTTCTTCTAAACGATCAAGGGCAATGCCGCTTCGTTCGGCTTTTTCAATGATACTCGAAATCTTCTTTACGCGTCCAGTTACAAACTCTATAGGAGAATATTCACTCAGTTCTCTATACTGATTCCTAATTGCTTTAAATTTCACTTTTAATTCTTCAACGGCTTGTTCATATGGAATTAACATAGTCTTCCATTCTCTAATAACTTTCATAAATACCCCTCCTAAACGCAAATTTTATTCTATTTAAACGTTTTTTAAGCTTTATAGATGTTGAATTGCATACCTTGACGGATATCCCTTTCTTCAAGTATTGCTTCGAATTGATTTTGCAGTTTTCGCCAGCTCATCCCCCAATTGCAAAACAATGTTTGTGACTCTGGCGCTCTACCAAATAACCTCTGAACAACCATTTCACTTGAAATATTCTGTATAAATTTTACCAATCTTTCTAAATAAGCATCGGATGATATAAGTTCAATATCGCCCTTGCTATAAAGCTCTCCAAGCTTTGTGTTTTTTAAAACATATAACGAGTGTACTTTTACGGATTTTACCTTTAATGCAGACAGAACACGCCCCGCTTCGATAAAATCATCATCGGTATCCCAAGGCAAATTAGCGATTAAATGCGCACACACTGTAAAACCATACGCGTGTATGCGCTGGACAGTGTCAATAAATTCAGCAAGTCCATGACCTCTATTGATTTGCTTTAATGTATTGATATTTATAGATTGTAAACCCAGTTCCACTTCAATGTCCACAGCATACATATTTTGAATTTTCTTTAAAACTTCCAGATATGGATCAGGAATAGAATCAGGCCTCGTTGAAATGCTAAGACCAACAACCTGTTCTCTCATAGCCTCATGTAAATTGGCTTCAAATTGCTCTATTGGTATATAAGTATTGGTGTAATTTTGGAAGTAGATAATATATTTATTAACTTTATATTTTTTTTGTATCAATTCACAATTTTTATCAATTTGATGTGTTATAGACATTTCTGAAGGTTGAGCCTCGAAACCCGCACCAACATCACCACAAAATATACAACCATCGGTTCCCAATTTGCCATCTCTATTTGGGCAAGAACAGGGAATGTTAACAGGAATTTTATAGACTTTCTCATTATATTTTTCAACTAAATACGTACTGTACTTTTGATATCTCATGAATCGCCTCACATTATATTTTCATCTTATTTTACCATATAAATACGCTTTTGGGGTAACAAATTACACCTGTAGCCGGTGCTTTGCGCCCAAAATTTAAAATATAAAAAAGAGCTTTATCAGAGACTCAGGGTCATCTGATAAAAGCTCCTTTTAGCATTTCATCAATTTTATATCTATTTTTGTGGTACTAATAACATTTGACCTTCATAGATCAAATTCATATTTTTTAGGCCATTAACTTTACCAAGATTTTGATACGTTGTTCCGAATTTTTTAGCTATTTTCCAGAGGACATCGCCTGCTTGAATCGTATAAGGACCATACTCTTTTGCATAATCTGCTGATAATGCTTTGATCGATCCAGCTGATTCAATTTCATTTACAAGAACGTCTCTGATTGGAATAAATGTATCTTTAACATCAATTGCACCTGTAAAATCGAAATTATCACCTTTTGGATACATAAAATCATTAACAACAACTGTATAATATTGATCCATTGCTACAGGTGTGCCATCTGCTAATCTTAATCCAAGCACTCGATTACCTGCTTCGCGTGTTGAATCATAATCCACTTGAAGTCCTGAGAAAGATGCATTTCCGATTTCAGTATTTGCGATACCGTGTTCAATATTTTTAAGAAGATCTGCACCTGACAATTTTAAAGTTACAAGTGTGTTATCAAATGGCATTACTTCATATAAAATACCATAAGTGATATCACCAGCAGGGATATCTCTTCTCAAGCCGCCACCGTTTTGAATCGCAATTTGAGTTCCAGCAGCTTTTGCCATAGTTTCACATACCCATCTACCTAAAACTGTCGTAGAAGCGCCTGTATATCTATCATGCGTGAAAGTACCATCTGCTTTACCTAAAACTTTATTTAAAGTTGGCGCTAAATCCTTGTCCCATTTTTCAAAAGCTGCAAGTGCAGTCGGATCTGGTGTGATTTCATCACTTCTTTTGTACAAATTATCAACAGAAGGTGTCACTTTTAAAGTAGAACCTGTGAAATTTAAAGATAAATGCCCTAATGCTCTACCGCTGTAATAAGCTTCAACAACAGGTACACCATTGCTATAGCCTGCTACAGTTGCATGATTATGTGCACAAACAACACCATCAATACCGTCTACTGCTGTAATAGAAGCAATTTCATCACCTGTTACAGGTTTAGTTATATCTGCACCATAGCCCTCTTGTGACGCTGGTATATGTGTCAACGCAATGATTGCATCTGGCTTACCAGAAGCATCTTTACCTGCCATCAAATAATCTACCCATATCTTTGCCGCTTCAGCAGGGTCTTTAAATTCTAGATTTGCAATATTATCTGCTTTTGTTTTATAAGCAGTTTCTTCTGTAGCAAGACCAATAAATGCTATTTTCTTACCATCTTGTTCTTTAAACAGATATGGTTTTGCCCATGCTACAGGTTCACCAGTTGTTTTATCATAGATATTTGATGCAAGAAAAGTTAAACCACCATCTTCAGTCCATTTCGAGATTTTGTCTGTACCCCAATCAAACTCGTGATTACCGACAGCTGATACTGTAACACCTAACAATTTTAACATTTCGCTAACCGGTTCTCCATATGAAAGGTTAGACATTGCAGAACCTTGATAGTTATCTCCAGCAGAAACAACGATTGTATTTGGGTTAGCTGCTTTCAATGCGTTTACTGCACCAACAAGTTTAGCCATCCCCACATTTTTACCACTTTCAATTAATGCCCCATGAAAATCATTAATTGAGTAAATATCAATTGTTACTGCTTCGTCTGCAAAACTCATTGCAGGTAAAATTGTTGACATCACTAAAACTAATGTCATCATCATAACAAGTATTTTTTTACCATTAAACATGTGTCGCCTCCTATTAATATAATTTAACTCACTTCTATTTTATATCCACAAGGTATGGAATACAAACATTTTATTAAAATTTGTATATAATTCATAGAAAAATATTTATACAGTTGATTTTTTAACATTTACATAACGTTTCCATTACCTAAATTTTATTATTATCTATTAAATTAACAGCTTATAATTTTGCTTTTATATAGTCCATCTAAAAAAGATGCTATTGGGAAAGTTGATATATCCCTCTAGCATCTTTTATTTAATCTATTTTATTGATATAAGTGTATTTTCGTCATCAAAATCAACTGGAACAATTTGAAAATTCACTTTGATTTTCGTTTTCTCCTGAAGTCTGTTAATCATATTTTGTTGCTCATCTTTTTCAAATGATTCCCCCATAACAATATTGTTGATTTTATATTTTTCAGCATATTCTGAAAGTGTTTTCTCAATATCTTTAGCTTTGATCACCGAAAGAGATGCATGATGACTTTTTGAAACATCAAACAAATATTCAAGCGCATCTTCCTCTTTAAGTTGTCCGAAAAACTTCCAATTTTCTTTAACGACATGCACTACGTGCAATTCATCGTGTTCAGAAGAAATCTGGCTGGCACCATAATCAATTAATCGCTCACACGATTTCTGTTGTGTGACGCAGACCATGACTTTTTTCTTTCTTCTCATATTTTATCTCCTTATTGATTTCTCTGTAACCCTGTCCTTTCTTATTATACCAAATAAAAGATGTTCTAAAATTAAAAATTGATAAAGTTTTCTTAACCATTTAGGTACAATTGTATTACAGATTAATCTCCTGTATAATAAAAAGGGCAAGGAGGACTAGAAATGAATCGATATACAAAAGTCATTGGCATTACAGGTGCAATCTACACTAAGGAATTTCAGAAAATCAAACATCATAAAAATAAAGTGCGTGAACTCAACGAGGACACTGTCATTAAAGCGTTTAAAGATGGCAATACCGAAATATTCGTTTTGTTCGAAGAAACGGGTGAAGAAATTATTATTGATGATTTCTCTGATAAAGAGTTGATAAAAAAATATCTCGGCAAAAAATTTTTATAACTTATTTCACGAGCATACTCTATTTTCAACTCATTGCTCATAGGCTTTATCACAGCTTAATAAATATTAACCATACATTAAGAGGTCACCTAGATTTTATAAATCACAGGTGACCTTTTATCATTATTAGAATATTTTAATTTAATCAGTGCTTAAATCTTTGTAAAGATTCAGGAAGTGTAGACTCATAATTTAGGGTTATAATAAAATCAACAGAAAAAGCTGTTGATATATCTTCAACTTTCTTAAACCAAGCAGGTAATTTATCTAGATCTATTTTGACACAATTCAATATACCATCTATAAATATTTTTTGGATATCATAATTATTTGAAATCAACCCACAGATGAAACCAAAAAACTCTTCACCCGTATCTATTGGGAATTCGTTCATGTTAATAAATCTTAAGTCATGATGCAAATCATACATTGCTCTGTTATCATCATCAATGAAAATAGCATCACCTTTTACACCAGCAACAACTTCATTTGCCATCTTAACTATTTCTTTGGATTTTCCTGTTCCCTTTTTTCCCGCTATTAAAGTAACCATGTGAATCTCCTCCTTTAGTTTTAGCACTTAAATGTATTATTCTAGATACATAATTAAATCTCCTTCAAAACATTAAAATTATTTTAATCTGAATTATTCGTATTTTCTGACTATTCTGACTTCGTATTGATTTTAATATGCTGATTTCTCAGTTGCCCGCATGCTGCGTTGATATCAGATCCAAGTTCCCTCCTCACTGTAGTATTTATATTATACTTATCCATTAAAATGCTTTTAAATCTATTTATTCTAGAATTTTGTGAAGGTTTCATTTGTTTTTCTTTAACGGCATTTATTGGAATGAGATTGACATGTACTAATTTTCCTTTTAGTTTTACGCCTAATGCCTCAG
Organism: uncultured Fusibacter sp.; assembly: GCA_965140735.1. Taxonomy (GTDB): domain Bacteria; phylum Bacillota; class Clostridia; order Peptostreptococcales; family Acidaminobacteraceae; genus Fusibacter_A. The sequence goes on from OZ223306.1 coordinate 2,309,171, forward strand.
CATGTTTATCCGAATCATTTTCGCCCTCTATAAGCGCATATTCAAAAGTGACACGTCTATTGGTAAGGTTAATATAATAGTCCACAGCCGCCATGAGTTTATCTATATCATATTTTTTATTAATAGGCATAATTTGTGTTCTTTCAGCGTCAAATGGATTGTGCAGTGATATCGCAAGGGTAATCTGCAACTTTTCATCTGCGAGTTTATAGATTTGAGGTGCAATACCGCAGGTTGAAAGCGTTATATTTCTACCCGATAAATTAAGACCTTTTTCAGAACAAGCCATCTTTATAAAGCGAATGACTTCATCATAATTATCAAGGGGTTCACCGCTTCCCATTAAAACCACATGATCGATTCTCTTCCCAGTTATATTCTGCATTTCAAAAAGTTGTCCAAGCATTTCTCCAGCTGTTAAATTACGAATCATTCCATTGAGCGTCGATGCACAAAAAGCACATTTCATTCGACAACCAACTTGAGTTGAAATGCAAGCACTATAGCCATGTTTATAAGTCATAAAAACCGACTCAATCACGTTATTATCATAAAGTTTATGAAGTGATTTAATCGTGCCATCTTCTGAGTTCAACTGTTCAATAATAGAGGCGTTTTCCAAATAGTACTTCACTTTTAATTGCTCTATCAGGCCCTTTGGCAAATTCTTCATTTCATCAAAAGACTGAACACCCTTGTTAATCCATTCAAATACTTGTTTGGCTCTAAAACTTTTTTCACCCATTGCCACAAGTTGCTCTGTGAGCCTTTCTTGTGTTAAATTTCTAATCTCAATCATACTTACATCTCTTTCTGAAATTCTGTTAGTAACCTCTTTTTAAATCAACCTTGTTTTCAAGTTCAAGCTCTTTATTAAAAGCTTCTAAGTTTTTATAAATTAAATCAAATCGTCTAGTATTCCTAAATTCTGATATCCAAGAATTATGAGGTGTCACAACTACTCGATCATAAGACCAAAGTTTACTTGTGACCTCTAAAGGTTCGTTTTCAAAGACGTCCAGTGAAACACCTAAAAATTTACCTTGATCCAACACCTCAATTAAATCAGATTCTATAATGAGACTTCCTCTTGCTACATTTATAAGTACAGCATCTTCTTTTATATAAGATAAACGCTCTTTAGAAATTAAGCCCTCAGTCTTTTTGGTATGTGGAACCGTCAAGATAATAAAATCCATTTCCCATAAGATTTCGTCAAGTGATGCCATTGGGTAACACCTATCAAAGTAAGGTGTTTCTCTACCATCTGTGTTAATACCGATACACTTCAGCTCGTAACCACTTAATCTTTTCGCCGCTTCTCTTGCAATAGTCCCCGTCCCGATAAATAGCGCTTTTTTATGCGTTAATTCTCGAATATTTGAATTGAGTTTCCATTTTTTTTCTGCCTTTAATTGTTGGAAATATTGACCATACTTATAATGGTAAAGCATCTGAAATACAATCCATTCTCCCATGGGAATTGAATACCCACCCCTATTATTGGTAATAGTGATCTCTTTTTTTAAAACGAGATCAACAGGCACTTGATCAACGCCTATACTTGATAATTGTATCCATTTTAATTGTGTTAACTTTTCAAGCGGAAAATCCTCAAAAGGATCATAACAAACAAGTACTTCAGGGTTAAAAGCAATAATTTCAGACTGCTTGTCGCGGATCTCATTCTCTTTAATATAAAGAATTTCATAACCTAAATTTTTAATTTTAGTCATTTGTTCTTTGCCATAATCATAAGTAAACAATGCTTTCATTTTAACCTCCGTTACAATTCATAAAAAATATACATTATCTTGACAATTAAAGCCAGCGAAATCGCTGGCTCTTGCTAGTGCAAATAGATTTATTTATCACTTGAAACGTCTTCTTCGAACTCATCAATATAAAGGGACAGAATATCTGCTAATCCCGTAAACTCACAACCATAGTTATACCCTTGAGGCAATAACTCTTTACGCATGATTCTCAAAACACTATAAAATTGTCGCCCATTTCCCAAATCAATTTTAGCATTAAAATAATAGTTCAGAGGCAATTCCTCTTTCGCAATAAACCCAATGCCACCCTTTGAAATGTCAACAACTTCTATTGCGATCTTTCTTGATTCTTTGATCACATCCTGTTGATTATAGACCTCATCTATTGTCATAACTGCTTGATAAGGTATTCTATGCGCTCTTCTTCTCTCCCTCATCCCGATCTCTCCTATTCTGATATGAGTTGAAAATAACAGATGTTTATGCTGGAAATTTCAATTCAGCACCTTCATAATTATTCTTATCTACTATTATACATAAAAAATGTATGCTTTAAACTATTTATTTAGATTTGTCCTCAAGATTATAAAACTCATGAAAACTTTGATAAAGTTGTTTTAGCTCATTTTTTCCTGACAAATCAGAAATAATATTTAAAGTACTGTTCCCATCTAACAAATAACATTTTTTCCCTGTATTACTTGCACTAGAAACGTAACTAACACCTACGATTTCTTCAGGCTCATAAATAGGTTTGGTCCCTGGAGAGTTGAAATTTCCCCATATAAAAGCTTTACCAATTTCGTTAATCGCTACAACCATTGACTCTTTTGCATATGCTGTGGCAATATCCTTCACCTTCAAGACTTCAGCAGGGAAGTAAATTTCAGTCTTTCCCTTTGTGCCTAATTGCCCATAGGCATTATTGCCAGTACCATATACGCGACCGCTTTCAGATACTGCAATAGAGAATTTCTCACCAGCAGTCATAAAGGCAACATTCTTGTAAAGTGTCATTGTCGGTTCAGATATACGCCCTTTAAATCCTAATCCTAGCTGACCATGGGTATTATCGCCCCAACCGATAACCGTTCCATCAAACTTCACTGCAAAACCAAAATTTGAACCAAGTGCTATCGATTTGATGCCTTCAACACCTTCAAGTTTCAATGGCATTGAGGATTCCTGCAAGTCATCTTTCATAAGTTGATTCTCAGAGTTATCGCCCCAAACGTATACATCGCCATTCAGATCAAGCGCTGCTGCAAAATGCTTCCCTGCAGCAACTTGTTTCACATTTTCAAGTCCCCAGATCACATTGAGGGTTCTACTGGCATTTTTATCTCCAGAAGCTAATTCACCATAGCGATTGCTACCAGCCGCACAAAGTGTACCATCAACCATTTTGAATATTGTAAAGTTTTCACCACAGGCAATCTGTGAAACACCATCATGTATGTTATTATATTTAAGTTCTGGAATCGTTGTAAGAGAACCGATCCCCAATTCTCCAAACTGATTTTTACCTTTTGACAGAACTTTACCATTTTTGTAGATAACAAACATCGTTGAGTCGTAACATTCTATACTTTTAATGCCTGTTATTTCTGAAACTCTGATATCACGTTCAAAAGAATCAGACCAATTGCCATTTTTATCTTTAATCTTTAAGCGTATGGTATAGGTGCCAGGTTCTTTAAATGTGGATATTTTATTTTCCCATTTTTTTTCAATAATTTCGTTATCTTCCGCTATACAACCACTAGTATCATAGTGTAAAACACTTGTGGTATTAATTTTTGAGTCTGGTCTAATATTAAAATGTGCAATTGGTTTTATCTTACTCAATTCATTTTTACGCATTAATGTCAAATACGTAAATTTGCCATTAATATAGGACTCGCCACCAATTTCATTGATCAAGTTAGTGGCCTCTTCTTCACTTAAATTACTAATTGTTAAAAATTTGCCATCCAGTGACAGACCATATCTCTTAGACGCAACAATCTCTTTTTTGGTAATATAAGGACTCAATTTTGAAAAGTCTTTAGCATACTCTTCCTTGTCTTCCTTATATGCCATAGCAGCATCCAATATTTTTTCGTAATCATGATATGGATCAATTTCTATATGTTCTTTGGACTCACTCATATAATAAATTACAGTTCCAAGAACTGATCCAATCGCTAATATAACACCAAAAATATTCACAGATATCCATTCTCCTTTTAGCAATTTTAACGCATCACGCTTCTAAAGTTCAAAGTGCTCCAAAACATTCAATAAAAGCACTGCATTTGTCACAGGACCCACACCACCAGGCACAGGTGTAATCATTTTAACATAATCTTTTAAAGCTTCAAAATCAGCATCTCCAACTAATTTTCCGTTCACTTCATTGGTACCGACATCAATGACAATTGTGTCTTCTGTAACCATTTCCTTCTTTAAAAATCCAGCTTTACCCACTGCCAAGATCACAATATCAGCAGCCTTAGTATGCTGTTCAAGATTTTTTGTGCGTGAATGACAAACTGTAACGGTGGCATTTTTTTGCATCAACATAATGGCAAGTGGTTTTCCAACAATATTACTTCTACCAATTACTACTATATTCTTACCCGTTAAGTCAATGTTTAAAGCTTCTAAAATAGTAATAACAGCAAAAGGTGTACAAGGTCTCATCGCTTTTTCACCTTTAAAAAGTCTTCCAGCGTTTAATGGGTGAAAACCATCAATATCTTTGAGAGGATCAATTTGCATAAGCACCTTTTCTTGACTAATATGTGCCGGTAAAGGCATCTGTACCAAAATACCATTTGTTTCATCATCTTTATTTTTTTCATCTATTAAAGATAAAAGTGCTTCTTCTGAGATCGCATCTGGTAACCGACAAAGCTCATAACCAAAACCCACATTCGTACATGTTCTCTCAAGCATTTTTAGGTATGATTCTGAAGACGGATTATCCCCTAATATAATCGCCACTACTTTTGGCATTTTTTTACAGTCGTTCAGTCTCTGTTTTACATCATTTTTTATATTTTTTGCAATTTCGCGTCCATCAATAATCAATTTTTTACCCCCTTGATAAGTTTATAGATAAAAAGCCCAAATCATTGGGCTTTTTTGAATCAACTTTATTATATCATTAACATTATTAGAACTCTAGTCTCAAGTCATTAATTCGCTTTTAATTCAGTCCAAACACGATCGTATTCTTTCACAAAATCTCCTGGGTCCAAGAAAATTTCAAAATTGCTGATCCACTCTTTTTTAGGATAAGCATAAGTCGTATCTATCAATGAAGGATCGATTAGCTTTAAAGTTTCATTATTACAAGTAGAATAACCTACGTAATCTGCATTTTTAAACCCAATATCGCCTCTACAAAGAAAATTAATGAATTGATGTGCTGCATCGATATGTTCAGCCCCTTTAGGAATCACGATGTTATCAAACCATTTATTAGAACCTTCTTTTGGGAGTACATATTTGAAGTAGTCATGATCTTGGATGACGCTACTTGCTTCCCCAGACCAAACTACTGCCATGGCAGTCTCTTCACTGATAAGCATATCTTTGACATTATCACCAGCATAAGCGAGAACTAATGGTTTTTGTTCAATTAGTAGCTGCTTTGCTTCTTCAAGTTGAGCCACGTCTTTAGTATTCATAGAATAGCCTAATTTTTTAAGTGCCACCATAATAGAATCTCGTTGTGAGTCCACCATGGTGAACATCCCTTTATACTTTTCATCCCAAAGTGCATTCCAAGAATCTATATCCTCTGAAATGAGATGCGTGTTATATATAATACCCACAGTTCCCCAGAAATAAGGCACTGAATAGGCGTTATTAGGATCAAAATCCAGATTTTTGAATTGATCATCTATATTTACATAATTTGGTATCTTTTCTAAATCAATTTTTTCAAGCATATCTTCCTTAATCATCTTTTCTATCATGTAATCTGATGGAATAGCAATATCGTATTGAGTGCCGCCCTTTTTAAGTTTTGTATACATTTCTTCGTTTGTTGCAAATGTCTCATAATTAATTTTGATACCCGTTTCTTCTTCAAATGTATCGAATATACTGGCATCGATGTAATCACCCCAGTTGTATACATTTAAGACCACTTGATCGTCCTTTTTGCACCCTACAAACAGCGTTGCAATTAGTGCAACTATTAATATCATTGCTAAACTCTTTTTCATTTTTCACATTCCTCTCTCTAGATCACGCTTTTCTTTACTCTCATATTTTTTCATTTCAAAGTATCGTTAGATTTTCAAAGTTCTTCTATTTTAGTGCGTTTATTGATTAGGATTAACATCAATAACACAAATACAAACATCAAAGTTGCCAGTGCATTAATTTCAGGCTTTATGCCCCTTTTAGCCATAGAATAGATGGCAATTGAAAGATTGGTTACGCCATTTCCTGTGGTAAAATAACTGATGACAAAATCATCAATTGACAAGGTAAAGGCAATCAAACCACCTGTGATAATGCCCGGTTTAATTTCTGGCAAAATCACCTTTCTAAACGCATACCACGGTGTTGCGCCAAGGTCCATAGCTGCTTCAAGCGTATCCCCAGACATCTGTTTTAGTTTTGGAAGTACAGATAAAACCACAAAGGGAATATTGAAAGTCACATGCGCTAAGATCATGGTGATGAGTCCTAATTCCATTTTAAAGGCAACAAACAGAGTCATTAGAGATATCCCCGTTACAATGTCTGGGTTTAAAATTGGAATACTATTGATGTTCAAAACCACCTTTTGACGCCAAGTTTTCATATAATGAATCCCAAAAGCAGCTAAAGTACCTACCACAGTGGCTATAAGAGCTGAAACAATAGCCACTAAAACGGTGTAATAAAGTGCTTTCATAATTAAGCCATTTTCACTTAAAGTCTGATACCATCTAAATGTAAAGCCTTCCCATTTAGCGGTGTTTTTAGAATCGTTAAACGAAAAAACCATTAAAACCACTATTGGCGCATATAAAAAAGCGAAGATGAGTATCGTATAAAGCCGTTTAAGCCATTTTCCTACCATAATCCAGCACTCCCTTCTTCACCGACACCCGCTCCCAACCGGTTCATCAGGGACATGGTTAAGAGTATCAAGATCATAAGGATCATTGAAATTGCAGCCCCAAAATGCCAGTCATTCACGGCTAAGAATTGTTGTTCAATGAGGTTCCCGATGAGCATATATTGACCACCAGAAAGTAAATTCGTAATGACAAATGTACTCACCGCTGGCATAAATACCATCGAAAATCCTGAAACAACGCCAGGTAAAGAAAGTGGGAAAATCACCTTTCTAAAAACGGTGACTTTGTTCCCCCCTAAGTCTTCAGCTGCTTCGACCAAACTTTTGTCCATCTTTGTTAAAACCGTATAGATCGGTAAAACCATAAACGGTAAAAAGTTGTATACCATCCCCAACAAAACTGCACCTTCAGAATATAAAAATGTCATGGGTGCTATATGAAATAAAGCTAAAAATTTATTGAGAATACCGTTTTTCCCTAGAATCGTCATCCAAGCATATGTTCTAAGCAAAAAATTCATCCACATTGGGACCACAAATAGCATCACCGCTAAATTTCTAATTCTGGGATTCATCTTTGCTAGAATCATCGCCATTGGGTATCCTACTAAAAAACAAATAAATGTCGCTTTAAAAGCGATTTCTACAGAGCGTAACAATACTTTTAAATAGATGGGTTCCATGAACCTTCTATAATTCTCAAACGTAAAACCCGTATGTCCACTGGTTTCAACAGGTGTAAAACTTAAAAAGCCAACCATTATAATAGGAATTATGATGAACAACAGACTCCATATTATATAAGAACTCGATGCAATTTTTCTAAGCATTCACAGCCTCCTTACTCATAATATGAATATCATCGGGAAGAATCAAAAGACCCACTTTACTCCCTTCTTCTGCCATTTGAGTACTGTGAACCATCCATTCTTTAGTAGTCCCTTTTATAATCATTTCATAATGAACACCTTTAAAGACCACTGATGTGACAACACCCTTGATATCCCCCTCTTCTTCACTCACCATTTTGATATCCTCTGGCCTTATAACCACATCTACTGGCTCATCTTTACCAAAACCACTGTCAACACACTCAAATTGTCTGTTTGCAAAAGTGACCAATCGATCTTGATGCATAATGCCATCCATGATATTACTCTCACCAATAAAATCCGCAACAAATGCATTTTCTGGTTCATTATAAATATCAATAGGTGTTCCAATTTGTTGAATTTCACCTTGATTCATAATGATTATCTTATCAGACATTGTCAAGGCTTCTTCTTGATCATGCGTTACATAAATAAAAGTGATGCCCAATTCCTTTTGCATATTTTTAAGTTCAATCTGCATGTCTTTTCTGAGTTTTAAATCAAGTGCCCCTAAAGGTTCATCAAGTAACAAAACTTTAGGTTCATTAACAAGTGCCCTAGCTATAGCCACACGCTGCTGTTGACCACCTGATAAGGAATTGACCTTGCGTGTTTCAAATCCGCTTAAATTGACAAGTTCAAGCATTTTAGCCACTTTACTTTTAATAATATTTTCTGAAACTTTATTTATTCTAAGGCCAAATGCAATATTTTCATAAATATTCATATGAGGAAAAAGCGCATATTTTTGAAAGACGGTATTTATTTGCCTCTTAAATGGCGGCAAGTCTGTAATTTCATCGCCTTCAAAAAATATTTGACCACTTGTAGGGCTTTCAAATCCCGCAAGCATTCTAAGGGTTGTTGTTTTACCACAGCCACTCGGTCCTAATATGGTTAAAAATTGATTCTTTTTAACCCAAAAATCGATTCCCTTGACGACTTCTACTCCATTGTAGACTTTTGACAAGCTTTTTCCCAATACAATTTTATCTTCCATGACGCCCTCCAATGTCTAAAAATTTGGTGGTGTTCCAACTAATATGATTACAGCTTCACGCTTACCTTTGTTGATAATCTCATGTCCTTTATTCGCTTTATAATAAAATGTATCCCCTGCTTTTGCCACATACTTCTTACTACCCAATCTCACCACAACAGAACCTGATATTACAAATCCAAATTCTTCTCCTTCATGAGGATCATGTTCATCATATGCCCCATTTGGTGCTAAAGTAAGCATAATAGGTTCCATCATGTTTTTTTGAGCATTAGGAATAATCCATTCTAATCGATAGCCAACTTCTTCATCCTCTTTTTCAAAAAAATCTTCTTTTTTAAATACAATTTTCTCATCCACTGTTTCGCTAAAAAATTCTTGTAAATTTGTCCCTAAGCTTTCAAGTATGTCTACTAGGCTCGCAATAGAAGGTGACGTCATATCCCTCTCAAGTTGCGATATAAATCCTTTTGATAACTCACAACGATCCGCTAACTCTTCTTGTGTTAGGTTGTTCTCAAGTCTAATCCGTTTAATTTTTTCACCAATATTCACAACCAATTCTCCTTTTCTGTAAGTTTAAAAAGTGGGCCTATAACCACCATATAATCTTGCTACTCATAAGTATTTTTAAACATCTATACATCTCTAATTTCTTAGTTTATTATTACTAAACTTTTCACTCGATTTATTATACTTTATGATTCTATACACGTCAATATGATATTAAATATTTTGTTTAACAATACTTAATTTTTACGTGAATAGGTTCTTGTATAAGCATCTGAAGTTTGAGTATTTATACAAAAAAAGAAACCGGTCTCTTTTTTATAATATAAAAACCCTAGAATTTTAATGCATGTATACGCACTAACTTCTAGGGTTTTTGTATAGACTAATTCATCTAAATTATATTCAAGCACACAAAAGTATTCAATTGGCTATTAATCTTTTATCTGTAGCATTTTATCAATCAACACCACTAGATTTTCAATCTCAGGTTTACTCATCTGAGCATCCGCACCTACAGCATCGCCTTTATGAAGCAAATCATCTGTAATCAAAGATGAAAATATAATAATTGGCAATTTTTTTAGAATCTTATGCTCTTTTACCCTTCTTGTGAGGGCATGACCGTCTAACTGAGGCATTTCTATATCAGTGATCAAAAGATCAATATCATCCATAAAAGCCTCTCCCTTTTTCTCTGCTAAAAGCATTAAGTAGTCATAAGTTTGCATCCCATCATCAAAAAACTTGAGTTTCGTAAATCCAGCAGATGTCAATGTATCCAATAAAACCTTTCGAATCATTGGTGAATCATCTGCCAAAACGATTTTGTATTTAGAACGATCTTTTACTGCTATTTTTTTAGCACGCTCCATATTAATACCCGTATTTGGATTAATATCCATAACAATTTTTTCAAAATCAAGCAACATAATGATCTCTTCATTGAGGTTAATATTGCCAATGATCAAAGAATTAGAAGTTATATCATCTGGTTTCATGATTTTGTTCCAACCAATTCTATGAATTCCAAGTACTGAGTCGATTGCAAAACCCACTTTAATTTTATTGAATTCGCAAACCAAAGTCATACCGCCCCTGACTTTTTCGCTCTTTCTATTCTCTAAAACAAACATCAAATCCACAACAGAAATCATCTCGCCTCGAATCAAAGAAATACCTGATATCGCAGGATGAGAATTTGGTACTTTAGAAACGTTTTCAATCTGTAACAATTCCTTTACTTTTACGACATTGATTGCATAATGTTCTCCTGCAACTGTAAAATGTAGGATTTCTACCTCACCAGTGCCACTTTCGAGTAATATTCCATCTTTCTTATCAAGCATCATATCTCAAACCCTCCACTCCTGTATTATAATAACTATTATACCCTTATTTCAGCTATTTATAAATATTTTTTTCTAGTTATACATGGACCTTATACCCATATTGCACATTACCATTCACAGAATTTAAAAAGACATGGACAAAATTGAGCATTTGCTTACTTTGAAAATTTAATCAGACTTCGTCTCTCTAAGTGCATATTCATAATAAGGCTTCAAAAAATCATCATCCTTAAACTCTGAAAACGCTTGCAGTTTTTCGTAAAAAATACGGTCTCCGGAATTCCCCATTGCAATCAAAGCATTTCTTTTGAATACTTTAACACCTCTCCAAGCAAATCCACGATCTCCGTATTGGCGTTTAAAGGCTCTCTGAGACAGATTTAACGTCTCTAGCAATTCTATTCCTTCAAAATCTTTTAATTGCCAGTGGTCTATATTTAGCGGATTCACACCACCTTTATTTTGAAGCAAGTTTGCTGGGCATACATTTTGACAAATATCACATCCATAAAGCTTGTTACGTATCATTTTCATTTCTTTGAAGGTCAGCTTTTTTTTAGTCTGTGTCAAATAGGATATACATTTCAATCGATTCATTCGTATGGTACCACAAATCTGTGCTGGACATGCCTTTACACATTTCTCACAATTTTGGCATCCCTTATATAATCTTCTACAATTCAATTCAGTTTCAGATTCCATCTTAGAAAGTAAATGATCCACACGATTATCCAATACTATATACAAATGTCCTATGTGAAACTGAGTGCCTAAGTCTGGGTGAATCAACATTTGATTTTTACCATAATTGCCTAGACCACAGAGAAAGGCAAGTTCTCGATCAATATAGTCCGAAGTATCTACAAAACAGCCACTTTCCTTAACCGTATCACATGCAATCTTCGAAAACATGACGAGTACTTGATTCATACGTGCTCTTAAGATCGTATGATAATCGTAATACCAACTCGACCCCTCTATAACGCCTTTTGAATTGTTGACACCTGTTGTTTGCCTTGGATAGGGAAGTGCCACTGATAAAAGAAGAACGCTTCCATTTGAACTGAGCTTTGTTTCAAGCATTTTAAAAAATGAACGTTGAGCCGGTTCTGGTTCAAATTCGGTTTTAAAGAGGTTAAGTTTAATATGCTTTAAAAGATCCTGTTCGTGCACACTCATTTTTTTCAGTTCATCAAGTCCCATATACAAAAAATCGTAGTATGGAAGCTGCCCAAGAATTAAGATATCGTCCATTCGATTAAATAATTCATGTATATTATTAATATAATTTTCACTATCATTTGCTCTATTATTGTTCCTATTTTGCTTCATTAAAAGTCCTCTTATAAAGATTTAACTATCCAGTAAATTCGTTATACTCGTTTAGATTTTGTTCTTTTATTTCGTATTTGCCAATAGAACTTATCCGAAATACTTATACTTATGTTTCTTGATGAGTATATCTTTTTTTTGATATACTTGTCTCAAGTTTTGATATACTACCCTTATTATAGGGTAAATAATCATTATTATCACCATTAATTTTTAGCCTATAACCTATTTAACCGTTGAATTAACTTTGATTCTTTCACATAACAGCAGTATATTAATAAAAAAGGAGCGTTTATGTTTAGATTAGGTCCACATATTTCCATCTCAAAAGGTTTTAGCCAAGCCGCAAAAGGTGCAACTCAAATCAATGCTAACACCTTTCAGTTTTTCACACGTAATCCAAGGGGTGGCACAGCAAAAGCAATTGACCCCGATGATATTAAAGCGTTAAAAGAACTGATGGCGCAACATGATATCGCACATTTATTAGCACACGCACCCTACACGATGAATCCAGCTGCACAAAAAGATGATGTTTACACCTTTGCAAAATCCACCTTTGCAGATGATTTAAAACGATTAGAAGCATTACCGTGTTCACTTTATAATTTCCACCCAGGTTCTCATACTGGCAAAGGTATAGAGTATGGTATCCAGCGCATTACCACACTTTTAAATGAGATCCTCACAGGAGAGGAAAAACTATATGTATTGCTTGAAGGCATGTCTGGTAAAGGCACTGAAATTGGTTCAACTTTCGAAGAACTTAGAGCAATCATAGATCAAGTCACTCAAAACCATGTCCTTGGCGTATGTCTCGATACCTGCCATCTGTACAGTGCGGGTTATGACATTGTAAATCAACTGGATGATGTCATAGAGCACTTTGACCAAATCGTTGGGCTTGATCGCCTTAAAGCTATACACCTAAACGATAGCAAAGTACCCTTCGCCAGTCACAAAGACCGTCACGAGATCATAGGCCAAGGCACCATCGGCATCGAAGCTATCACACGCATAATCAACCACCCCAAACTCCACCACCTTCCCTTCTTCCTAGAAACACCAAATGAACTAGAAGGCCATCAAGAAGAAATCACAAAATTGAGAACTTTATATAAAAACGAAACCTAATCTCTGCCCATGTTCGCTAAAATGTAGTTTTGTAAAATAATAAAGCTGACATAATGACTTTGGAAGAAGGCTCCACATCCCCACCTCTTTGCCCATGTTCGCTAAAATGTAATCTCATAAAATATGAAAAGAGATCTAATAATGACTTAGGCGGGAGCTCCACAGGCGATAGCCGAGGACCGGGCTCCCGAAAAAGTTATTATTAGATCTCTTATTTTATTAAAATCTCATTTTAGCACCCAAAGAACCACTTAAAAGCAAGAATAGTCACAAGCGTAATTCCCATAAAGGCAAATGCAATAGGCAAAACCAATTGCAGCATCGCAATACTCATGGCAATAACATCTTTCATATCAAGCCTGTTGAGACCATCATCTGTTTTATCTTGGAGTCCTTTGTAGTCTTCCCAATTTATTGGTTCCATCGCTTTTCCTTTCTCATTGCTTAAAGTGTGATTACTTCGCTACCTTCGTAACTCTTGCGCAATCCGTTAGGATTGCATTCATTGGGAACTAAAGTTCCCAATGAATTAGGAATGCGTCCCCCGCTTCTCGAAGTGGGGGACACATTTCTTAAGAGTTATACAAGTGACATGCACAATAGTGATCTTCGCCAACCTTTTTAAACTCAGGAATTTCTTGGCTACAAATAGGCATCACCTTAGGACATCTTGTATGGAAACGACAACCAGAAGGTGGATTTGCAGGTGATGGAATATCCCCTTGTAAAATAATACGCTCTTTTTTATCAAGTGGATGTGATGTTGGAATAGCTGATAACAACGCTTGTGTATAAGGATGCATCGGATTATCAAATAGCTCATTTTTATCTGCCATCTCTGCCATACTTCCAAGATACATAACACCAATATTATCACTGATGTATTTAACAACACCAAGGTCATGTGAAATAAAGAGGTATGTTAAGTCCATATCATTTTGCAAATCTTTCAAGAGATTGATTACTTGAGATTGAATTGAAACGTCAAGTGCAGATACAGCTTCATCACAAACGACAAACTTTGGCTCTAACGCAAGTGCTCTTGCAATACAGATTCTCTGTCTTTGACCACCTGAAAATTCATGTGGATAACGTTTAATATGATATGCACTTAAACCACATTTTTCAATAATCGAAACCACACGTTCTTGAAGTTCTTTCTTATTTTTAACAAGTCCATGCTCTAGTAATGCTTCTCCAACAATTTCACCAACAGTCATCCTTGGATTTAACGAAGAATATGGATCTTGAAATATAATTTGCATTTCAGTTCTAAGCTGTCTCAATCTTGATTTGTCATAATTTAAGATGTTTTCACCATTAAAAATAACTTCGCCTTCTGTCGCTTCTAACAATCTTAAAAGCGTTCTACCTGTTGTTGACTTACCACAACCTGATTCGCCAACTAGGCCAAATGTTTCACCCGATTTGATATCAAAGTTGAGGCCATCAACGGCTTTGACGTGTCCAATCGTTTTTTTTGTCACGCCTGATTTAATTGGAAAGTATTTTTTTAAATCTTTGATGCTCAGTAACACATCAGATTTAACATTGACATTTTCACTCATTACTTACCACCTCTCAACTCTTGAACTTCTTGCCAGCGGAAACATCTTACTTTTCTCCCAGCACCAATTTCAGTTAAATCAGGTTCCATTTGAAAACATTTTTCAATTGCGTATTCACACCTAGAATTGAATTGACATCCAGCAGGTCTATAAAGCGGATTCGGTACAACACCTGGAATCATATAAAGTCTCTCGCCAGAAGCCTTGAGATCTGGCTTTGATTTCATAAGACCTATTGTATAAGGATGATAAGGTTTATCAAACAATTCTACAATAGAAGATTCTTCAACGACTTTTCCAGCATACATAACAATAACTCTACTTGCCATCTCAGCAATAACGTTTAAGTCATGTGTAATAAACATGATAGCAGTTCCAAATTCTTTTTGTAGTTTATTCATAAGTTCAAGTACTTGTGCCTGTATGGTTACATCAAGAGCTGTTGTTGGTTCATCCGCAATCAAAAGTTTTGGATTACATGCAAGTGCCATTGCAATCATAACGCGTTGACGCATACCACCTGAAAGTGCAAACGGATAATCTTCAACCACTTCTGCTGGTCTTGGAATCCCCACAGTTTCCAGCAATTTAATCGATTCTTGCTTTGCTTCTTCTTTTGTCATATCTTTATGAAGTAACAACACTTCTGATACTTGCTGTTTAATTGTGAAAACAGGATTTAACGAAGTCATAGGCTCTTGGAAAATCATAGAGATTTTATTGCCTCTTATGCTTCTCATTTCTTTATCTGAAAGTGCTAATATATCCATGCCATCAAAGGTAATGCTACCCTCAACGATCTTTCCAGAAGGACCCGCAACGAGTCTCAAGACGGACATAGAGGTTACGCTTTTACCACAGCCTGATTCGCCAACGATGCCTAGAGTTTCACCTTCATCTACTGTAAAATCCACACCATCTATCGCTTTAACCACACCACCATCCGTGTAGAAATATGTTTTTAATCCTTTAACTTCTAATAACGCCATCTCTTACCTCCATTATCTTTTCATCTTTGGATCAAGGGCATCTCTTAAACCGTCACCAAGAATATTGAAGCTCATAACTGTGATGAACGTCAAGAAACCTGGCGGGATCCATAACCACCAATGGTGTTGTAGAGAATATATTGACTTTGCCGCCTGCATCATATTACCCCAAGTAGGTGTCGGTGGTGTAACCCCCATTCCTAAATATGATAATGCTGATTCAGTCAAGATAGCACTTGCCATACCCATTGTCGCGAAAACGATAATTGATGCCATAACATTTGGCAAAAGATGTTTAAAGATTTTTCTAGAATCTCTGATTCCCAATGCTTCAGCAGCTTCCATAAACTCCTGTTCTCTTAAGGATAATATTTGACCACGAACAATCCTTGCAATTCCTGTCCATCCTAACAATCCAATAACAAGCATAACATTGAAAATACTTGGTCCTAAAATGGCAACTACTGTAATGGCGATTAATAAAAATGGAAAACACATGATAATATCGGTTAGTCTCATTAATATAGCATCCACAATGCCACCATAGAAACCTGCAATAGAACCCACAGCAATACCAATGATTACCTGCAAGAACACAGCCACTAAACCAACTGTTAAGGAGATACGACCTCCATATATTAAACGTGTAAAAATATCTCTTCCGAGTTCATCTGTTCCTAAAATAAAGTTAGAGTCTGGTGCTTCTTTTTTGATAGGTAATTCCATCACTTTGCCTCTAACTTCTTTATCGGCTAAATTGATTTGATCTCTACCGTATGGTGTAATAACATCTGCTAGAATTGCAGATAACACCAATACACATAAAATAAATAAACTCACCATTGCCAGTTTGTTCTTTTTTAATCTTCTGAATGCAATCGTCCACGGTGATTCGATTTTTTGTTTCGCATCGAGATTCGCATTCGCTTGTTGTTTCTTTTTAACTGATTCTGACATCGACTGCTCCTCCTCTTAATCGTATTTAATTCTTGGATCTGCTAATCCATAGAATAAATCTGCAAGTAAGTTACCTATAAGGGTTAAAAATGCTAAAAATAAGTTTACACCCATTAATAGAGGATAATCTCTATCTGTAACAGCTTGATAACCCAATAAACCCATTCCTGGCCATGCAAATACTTGCTCTACGATTAAAGCACCAGAGAAAAGTCCTGGAATCCAAAATCCTAAAAGCGTAATAATAGGAATTAATGCATTTCTAAGTGCATGTTTATAAATAACGACACGCTCGCTGAGACCTTTAGAACGTGCGGTTCTGATATAATCTTGTCTTATAACTTCAAGCATACTTGAACGTGTATATCTCATAAAGCTCGCTGTAGATCCAAGACCTAAAACGATAGCTGGCAATACCGTATGAATCGAAATGTCTTTAATTTGAGCCCACATCGTCCAATCGGAAGCCCCAGGGGTTCTCATCCCTGAAATAGGAAAAACGCCTTTATCAATTGCAAAGAATTTAATGAGTAAAAGTGCAAAGAAGAAACTTGGTACAGATATTCCCACCAGTGCAAAAATGGTGAAAAAATAATCCAATCCCGTGTATTGCCGCGTGGCAGATATAACACCAGCAGGTATCCCAACTAAAAGTGCAAGCAATAACGAAACAATTGCTAAATAAAAAGTAGATAACATTCTTTCACCCATAACTTGGGCAACTGGTCTTTGAAATTTCCATGAGAATCCTAAATTTCCCTTAGCAACTTCAGACATCCAGTCTGTATACTGAACAATGACTGGTTTGTCTATCCCAAACTTTTCTTTTAGTCGCATTTTTTCTTCCACAGTCATTTTCGGGTCCATCATCTTCGTGGTTGGATCTCCCGGCGCTGCATGTACAATAAAGAATATCAGTATTGTAATCCCAAATAGTACTGGAATTATTTGCAGTATTCTTCTCAGTAAATACGTTCTCATTTAAACACCCCTTCTAAATTTAGCGTATTGTCATAAAATTTTTTTTATATTTATGGCTAAAAAAATTTTTACGATGTCGATCAAAATTTTAATTCAACATAAAACACTTAAATGATCCTCATTATAATTCGTTCATAAAAATTTAAAAAAATTTATTTATTATGAATTAAAATTATTAAAACAATTATAGCATAAAATCGTTCATTTTTAACATTTAGAACGAATAATGACATATAGTTAAGGTCTTATGATGGTTCTTTACAAATACATAATTCAATTTACAGTTTATTAATATATTCAGAATATTTAGATAGCCCAGCGTAAGCTGGGCTATCTAGAATTCATGTTTGATCTCAGTTTTTATGAAATAACTTACTTGTAACTATTGAACGTAGTCTAATTCAATTTCTTTAATCGTATATGTCCAATCGTAGTAAGGTCCTAATTCCATGTTTTTAACTCTGTTGTTAACGCCCCAGATTTCATTTCTATAAGCGTTGAAGAGGTATGGGAGTTCTTCATTTGCAATAACTGCCCATTCTTTATACAATTCAGCTCTCTTATCTTGATCGTATTCTTGAGTTCCTAAAGCAAAGATTTCTTCCGCTCTATCATTGTGGAAACCAACAGCGTTGTAACCACCAAGAACATCTGCTTCTGCTCCAAAAATTGCAGTTGGATCTGGATCGATAGATAATGACCAGCCCATGTTGAACATTTCGAAATCTTGGTTATCAAATACTCTCTCAGCAACTGCATTAAATTCCATTAATTCAGGCTCAAGTTCAACGCCGATTTCTTTCCATTCTTCTTTCGCAAGTGCAATTAAGTTTAATGGCCAGTCAACATCATTATATGCAGTCCATACTAATGATAATTTAACGCCATCTTTATCTCTAATACCATCGCCATCTGAATCTATCCAACCAGCTTCGTCAAGTAAAGCATTTGCTTTATCTACATCGTAGTCATAGTGGTTTAAAGTTGCTTCATCTGGATATGCCCAAGATACAGGAGAGATCGGTGTATTACATACTGATGCAAAACCTTCCCATTGATTTTCGATGAATAACTCTCTGTTTAAACCATATGCTAAAGCTTGTCTAACACGTTTATCAGATAATTTAGGATTTCTTAAGTTGAAACCAACATAGTTATAACCATTTCCTGTAAATTCTTGAACTGTACCAATACCAGTTGAAGTCATGATATCATAATTTTCAAGATTTGCAGGTGGGTTTACTAAGTCGATATCCCCAGCAGCAAATGCAGCTGTTGAAGTTTCTGTAGGTTGTAATTTAACAACAACACCATCTAACTTTGTTTTTTGTCCATGGTAATTATCAAATCTTGACAATCTTACAAATTCACCAACTTTGAATTCTTCAAATTTCATGATACCAGATCCCACAGGATTGTTCATAGTTGATTTGAATGCTTCCCAGTTATCATATTTGTAAACATGTTGCGGTAATATACCATAGTTAAAATCCCATATTTTTTGAACATTTGGTTCTGTGATCGTAAAGCTAATTGTATTAGGGTCAATTACTTTGATCCCTTCAACTGAATCGGCTTCACCATTTCTATAAGCGTCCACACCAACGATATCATTTACAACAGTACCTCTAGGACCATCGTAATCAGGATCAGCTATAGTAGTGAAAGTAAAAGCAACATCATCTGCAGTTACAGGTGTGCCATCGTGGAAAGTCATCCCTTCATCTAAATGGAATGTGTACGTTAACTTGTCTTCAGAAACATCCCAGCTTGTTGCAGCAGCAGGAATAGGATTTCCTTGAGCATCATTATTAATAAGTGGCTCAAATACCAAGTTATTAATCCAAGTATCATATACATTATCAGACATGATTGAATTAAATTTACCGTCTAACGAAGTCGTCGCAACTGTTAATACATTGCCTCTTTTTAATGCTGGATTTTGATCTGCATCAAGTGCTGGTGCAGTCTCATCAGATGCCGCTGCATCTGTGCCTGTAGCGTCAGTAGCCGGTGTTTGACTATCTGCTGGTGCTGGTTCCGTTTTAGAGCCACAACCTGTGAGCGCTAAAGAAAAGACCATCACAAATACAAGCAGTAATACTAGTGATTTTTTCATTGTAATCCCCCTTAAAATTTGGATAGCTGCCCACTATTCTTTCTGTGGTAATGGTACCACCATATGAGCAGCAAAGTGTCTATGTGTTCCCTCTCTTGGTTCTTCTTTACCCTTGAGATAGGCATCCACAACTTGACTTAATTTATCATAAAGTTCCAACGCTTCTTCATCTGTGAGATAATAGTCCACCGAATAAGAAATTTTTCGTGATGGCCCACTTGAAAAATTCTCAATCGAGTCATAAAACTCTCTAGAAATTGTTTCAAAAAAAGCTAAGGATACTTTATTAATTGAATCACTCATTTCATCATCTAATGTGACAGCATTGCTATCAATAATGAGCTTGTAGGCTACTGGTGCATAATATTTTTCCACAACACCAAATTTTGTGACTTCTTCTATCAGCTCGATAATTCCAACTTTCTCGAGCATCTTAATATGATAATTAACCCTACCATGAGGTTCGTCCATAATCTCTGCAATCTGTTTTGCTGTCTTTGCGCTACTGTCAAATGCTTCTAAAATTTCCAAACGGTATTGCTGAGATACAGCTTTAATTTGTTCTAAATCTTTAAGAACAAGAACTTCTTTCATAGCACCTTCCCCATCTTAAATACACTTTACCACCCATATAAATTAATTTTCTCATAGAAATTAATTTATACATATTATAATTGTTTAAACTAGGACAGTCAATAGAACCTAGAAATAATAATCCTTCGATCTACTAAATATCTACGAGAATATAAGTAATGTCATCGTTTAAAGCACCCCTCCGAGCATTGATTTTGTCCACTATAATATCATTTATTTCTCTTGAAGTTAAGTCTCTAGATGTTACGAATAATTCAATAATTTCATCCGTATCAAATATGTCATTTTTCTCCTTATCTGTTAATCCGTCCGTATAGAAGAGAATTCGATCACCATGTTGTAACTGAATCGTCTCGCTGGTATATTCAGGTGTGAAAATACCTTCGAGTTTACAAATAGGAAATCCCCTACTCTGATCTAAAAACTCCACTTTTCCATTGCTTTTGAATCTAATGGGATTACAATTCATGCCACCTGAACAATACGTCAATACTTTGGTATTTAAATTCAGTGTTGCATAGAATATTACCATGTGCATTTCATCAGGAAAATTCATTCGATTAAACTGTTCATAAAAATACTTGAGATTCTTATCTGGATGCATGCCTCTAAACCTTTTGATGACACGCTCGTTTGACTTTAAGTAATTATTACTTAGCATAGTCATCAACGCTGCGGAAATACCATGTCCAGATACATCTAGTAAATAAAGCGCTACATTATCATCATCTATGCTATAGATATCATAAAAATCACCACTTAGTCTTTCACAAGGATAATATGCTGATGTGAAACTGACATCTCTATGGGTTATCTTACTACTTGGCAATAAGGATTGTTGTATAATTTTAGCGTATTCTAATTCATCAATAATCTTTTGGTTTACCTCTCTAACCAAAAGCGTTTTCTTATCAATAATGCGTTTAAGATATTTCGAATAAATATTAAATTGCTTTTGAAGTTGCCTATTTTTAGATTCAGGAATTTCTATATTAAAAGCATGAATCTCAATAGCCAGTATCCCCAGTGCAACAGCGTTTACAACAGAAGTTTGAATAAGCATGTGTGTCGAGAGTGGCATCACAGTTAAATAAAACTGAGCAATAAATAGTAAAATAAAACTAAAAATCATCATATAAGTGTTAATATCGGTCTTTATTAAATCATTTAAGATGAGTTCAAGCAAGAAAATCATTAGGCCTAAAAGATAAAGAATATTCATAAAATATATAATCTCATTGGGCTTCATTAGCAAATGAAATGTTAGACTATAAAGAAAAAACTCTATTGTAAAGACAACAATACTTATAAAGGTCATTTTCACATATGAATTTTCTCTAAAAATAGATACTTTTGAAAGTGCAAATGGAATCACTAATCCCATTAAAAATAGTAGCTTACCATTGATGAGAAAGAAATTCACTTCTATAACCAATATCATATTGTTGCTCATTAGGATAACTACAGCAATCACCATATTTATCACATACAAGTACGCCGCAAAAGCAATTGCCATGAATTGTCTATTAATATTGATTCTGCTTGCATAAAAAGTCGTATTAGCTAAAAAAGACCCTACGATGATATTAATCATCACGATGCCTCCAAGCATAATTTTTGAATATGCCTGTAATAGACTCGCCAATAAAAAACGCTCTAGTAACAATAGTCCAACTAATACTGCACAGATAACTAAGATTTTTTGATATTGTTTGCTATTAGTATGAGTTTGATACATCATTCACCTCGAAGCTTAATTCTATATAAAACAGCTCTTAATCTTGATTTTAAAAAAAGTTAGAACATTGCCGTTCTAACTTTAATAGTACACTTTTTATTATACACAATTTTTAAACATCGAAACAGCTTCCACCAATAAATTCTTTTAAGATCGAAACATAAGGTACCAAATCATCATCATCAATTGACTTGAAATAACTTAAAAACTTCATCAGTAAAACAGCCTCTCCATACTCTGAATCACTTGGTAAAATTTCTTTTAATAGTGGTTCAGCATGTTTTTTGAGTACAGCAAGTTCATAAGGTAATGCTGTATTAAACATCGCATCAGCTTCTTCTTGATAAGGGAATATATTGCGTTCCTCACCTCTTCTAACAGAACTCCACATACCGATTGTTTTTTTGGCAGAATGTCCTCTAAATTGATTGTCTCTAACAATTCTTCTTAAAAGTCTCGTTTGAGTGGTTGGAATTCTGTTGTGCTCATCTATGTTCAGTTGTGTTAATGCGCTGACATAAATTTTAAATTTATCTCTTTTAAATATTTTACTTGTTAACTGTTCATTTAACCCATGAATACCTTCAATAATAATCGGCTGATCATTTTTAATCGAAAACGGCTTATTTCTAATTTCACGTTTGCCCACATGAAAATTGAAAACTGGTAAATCAACCATTTCACCATCAAGAAGCATCATCAAATCTTTATTAAATTGCGCCACATCCACTGCTTCAATGGATTCAAAATCAAGATTTCCATGCTCATCTTTTGGCGTTTTCTCCCGATCGACAAAATAATTATCTGTGGAAATCGTAACTGGATGAAGACCATTAACTTTAAGCTGTATCCTCAAACGGTTGGCAAATGTCGTCTTGCCAGAAGAGGAAGGCCCTGCGATTAAAATAACCCGTTTTCCTGTCTTTGTAATTTGATCTGCAATATATGCAATTTTCTTTTCATGAAGTGCTTCTGCAATTTGAATGAGCTCAGGATGTTCTCCTCTTTCAATGAGTGCGTTGAGATTACTTACATAAGCCATCTCCATGATTTCACCCCAGTGCTCGCTTTCATTAAAAATATCTGCAATTTTAGGCGACTCGACAAAAACAGGTGGCACAAAAGGTGAGTATTTTGTCGGATGCATTAAAATCATACCATTATCATATTTAACCATGTCAAATTCTTTTATATAACCTGTACTCGGCACCATATAACCATAGAAATAATTTTGAAGATTGCCACATTGGTATAAATTAATATAATCAGAATCACGATACTTTAGTAACTCTACCTTGGATTGCATATTATAGATTTCAAAAGCATTTCTTGCCATTTCTATAGATGTCTTCTTTTTAATAAACGGCTCATCATTAGAAATAATCTCTTTCATCCTCGCTTTTATAACGTCATAGTCATCATGAGTCAGCTTACGGACATATCCAAATTCACAATATAACCCCTTGCTCAATGAATGTTCTATTTTAACCTTGATGTCTTTAAAACTTTCAATTGCAGCTCTAATCATAATAAAAGATAAACTTCTCTGATAAATTTTTTCACCATCTGAGGTTGCCAAATCAACCATCTGTACTTCACAACTTTTTTCTACAACTTCCGTAAGTTCTCTTAAGACATTGCCACACCTTACTGCCACAATCAAAGGTTTTTCTGGTTTTTGTATTTTTTTTGCCAGACTCTCATAAGTTGAACCTTCTTCAAGTTCGAACTCACCAAATCCTTTTATATTGACTTTGATCATATTTTTACCTCCATTTATTCAAAATGTGTCATTTGAGCATGCGAAGTTTTAACATATCCATAATACTCATTCTCTAGTAAATTGACGATGTATTTATTAAGATAAGAATATTTGTACCTGTAAATCTCCACTTCAAGTAACTCTAAGCATTCTCTAAAATCGTCTAAAACACAATAAGGATTCCCGTAAACACGCTGAATCTCGTCAATACTGACGCCTTTAAAGCCGTGTCCGATCAAAGATTCATGTCTGAGTTCAATAAGTTGATTCATTTTTTCAGAACTTAACACTTTTATGACACGTTCTCCTTTTACATCTTGCTTTGCGTACTTTCGAAAATAAGTGTTAATACCATAAATCAAATTATTATTAAAAATTTTATAATGATTTCTGAGAATTTTCAAAACTTCTTTTTTCTGTATAAAACGTATATGGAATGTAAAGGTGCGATCTTTTAAGTGCTTTTTAATAAACATGTATTTATAAACCGCCTCTTTAAAACGGTAAACACGTCCTAAAAAATCAATGTACTCTTCATTGACAATTTGAAATTTGACATTTTCTAAAAGTTCAGAAAACAACGCATCTGGTTGACCATTATTTAAATCTTCCAAGTTTCGCTTTAGCGATAAACACGTTTCATTATTTCTCGTCTTTTCAGAAACATGATTAAGAATCTTACGTGCTGTTTCAAAGTCAAAATTCACAGCATATCGACAAGAATCCATTAACACACCTGCATCTGATCGTTCAAGCCCCTTTTCTTTTAATAATTCAAATGCACCACCATAGTCATAGCGTTCAATTAGCTTTTTAATCACTTGCATTGATTCAGTCATGCAATCACCAACTTTTACTTTAGTTTATGAACAAATGCTTCAATTTCTTTTGATTGTGTTTGGTATTCTCTACCATCAATAATAAGTTTGTATCCATGCAGAAGCTGAGTTGTAATAGACTCTACTTTCTTGCCCCCATACTTTACATCTCCAACTATTGGATGCCCAATACTCGCCATACTTGCTCTAATCTGATGACTTCTCCCAGTTAGAAGTTCTATTTCGACTAACGTGTAACCCCTATAATGCTTTAAAATACTATACTTTGTATGACAAAATTTGGATTCATCTTGATTTGATTTTAAAATTTTGACTTTATTTTTAACTGCATCTTTGACTAAATAACCTTTAACTTCACCAGAGCCCTTTAAAGTGCCCTCTACCACTGTTAAATAGTACTTGCCAATTTTACGGTCTCTCATAAGTTCATTATATAATTTTAAGCTCTCATAGGTCTTTGCGAAAAGAATAAGCCCACTGGTATTTTTATCAAGTCTATGAACAGGCGCAGGTCTAAAAGTCTTTGTGCAAAGATCTGCAAGATAGTATTGTACGATTGTCGACAGGGTATTTTTATATTCATCTTTATCTGGATGCGTTAACATCCCCTTGGGTTTATTGACAATGAG
Organism: uncultured Fusibacter sp.; assembly: GCA_965140735.1. Taxonomy (GTDB): domain Bacteria; phylum Bacillota; class Clostridia; order Peptostreptococcales; family Acidaminobacteraceae; genus Fusibacter_A. The sequence continues at coordinate 2,334,393 of OZ223306.1, forward strand.
CATTTCATCATTTTCAAATACAATGTCTAATCCTATTTGATCTGGTTTTACTTGTACAATTTCTTTCATCAAACTTTCAATCGTTTCGTCTTGTAAAAAAATATCAAGTTTGTCTTCATCTTTAAGGAAATAATCTTCTTTCACACGGACGCCGTTAACTTTGAACATTTTTTTGCGAATGAGCTTATATACATTCGTTCTAGTCGTATTATTGAAATACTTTAACAAGAACCTATCTAGCCTCTGGTCCGCTTCATTTTTAGTTATTATTATGGTTTTCATTGATACCTCACAGTTAGTATTCGGTAGGGGGTACTCATTTTATACCCAATTTTTTCATAAAGATGTATTGCATTCTTATTATTTGCCATAACAAATAGATAGGGTTTCTTTTCTTTTTTAAGCAATTGACGTGTTAGTTTTAGAGAAATCGCCTCTCCAATCCCTTTTTGTCTATATAGGGGATCTACATAAATGCCTCCAATAATCCCTAACAAACTCGTCTCTTCTTCAATTAAGCCTTGGCCAATTAATCCTTGACTTGATCTAACTAGATAGTATTTTTTTTGTTTTAACATTTCTCTAAGATCTTTTGAGATGTCATTAATTGATTTTACATTTCTTCCAAATTGATTTTCAACATTTATGAAGAATTTTAGCTCCTGAAAAACATCTCCAGATGCGGCGCTAATCCACTCAAATGGAATTTCAACATCCTCAATTTTTTGATTTGAATCATATCGCATTAGAACACTATCGTCTTCATGAAGAGAGTCAAGCGTTCTACAGATCACCCGATAAATGCCTTCTATAACACTGACTTCACCCTTTATATACTTGGGTTTATGATGCTTAATCGCCTTTAAAAGATTTAGATTCCCCAACACGACAGAATCTGAATAATGCACCGTTAAAGAATTTTTATTTGAAAAGTAGAATAATCCCACGAGATCATTCTGCTGTATAAAACCATAAAAAGTCCCTTGCAAGACGCCTTGCTTTAATGCTTCGTATACCTTTTGAAAATATAAGGTTTCTTCGAAATTGCTTTCTAAGTAAGCTTTAATGAGTTGTATATCTGATTTTTCAAGTTTTCCAAACATGTTTATGCCTCCTTCAAAAATTGTAACACGAAAGTAATCAATTTGAAAAGAACATTACTTTAAGAAATGAATAAATTATGATATTCTAATAGATGAAGACATGTTTTTTAACTTTGACTAATATAAATATACTGGAGCGTCCCATGATAGAAAAAATAAAAGACATTTTATATGATTTAAGTGATATAGTTGTCTCTTTAATTATAATTGCCGTTATCTTTGTTTCTGTTTCTTGGAAAATATCAGACACATTAGACGTTAATTTAAAAGAGACCTTAGCCAACCCCACTGTTGAAGCTGAAGTGGACCCACCTGTTACAGTTATTATTCCTGAGATCAATCCAAATGGTATTTCTGATGAAGCCACTGATCCCACAAGCGAAAATAGTAATCCTACAGATTCCACAGGCGATTCTTCTGAGAATACACCAGAGCCCGCTGCTGATACAACGCCACCAAGCGATGCCACTCCGAGTACACCCTCAGAGCCTGAAACCAACTCTACACCATCTGGTGCACTTATTTCTTTTGAAGTCCCTGAAGGCGCAACCGGTTATAGCATCGGCAAGAAATTAGTCTCAGAGGGTTATGTTGATGATGTCGATACTTTTGTGAATCGCTTAGTTGCACTAAAGCTTGATAACAAACTTAGAGCTGGCACATTTGAACTCAGTAAAAGTGATTCATTGGATGTCATCATTAAAGTGCTTGCTGGTCAAGGCCGTTAATCCATAATACTGATAATTCCTAAGGGTTGTAGATTACTTAATCACTAGATCCTCAAATTGTAAGTCTTTTAAATTTAATCAAGTAAAAACCTCAGAAAATATCATCTATCATTGTGATATAATCTGAGGTTTTTTTATGCTTATTGCCGTTTTTTACATCTTATCATTTGATCAGTCCAGACGCCTCAAGTAAATTCTCAATGGCCTGAGCCGCCTGAGCATGTGTTAAAGTCGATTTTGGTGAAATTGTCTTGTCTGTTGTCCCACTGAAGACATGAGCAGAAAGCACTTCTCGTACTGAATCCACCGCCCAATTTGAAACCGTTCCATAGTCTGTATAACTTTGGTATCTGTTCTTATCGTTACCTTCAAGCTTTGTTATAACCATCGCTTTTTGGTACATAACCATTGCTTCTTCTCTAGAAATTAGATGATCACTTTTGAAGGTGCCATCTGAATAGCCCGATATAATGCCATAATCATTGGCAATGAGTATATTCAAGTTCTGTTCACTTTGGCTATTCAAATCTGTGAATTTAGTTTCAGACACAAACCCCTTTCTATAAAGCCCTAACGCTCTAACAATGTAACCTGCAAACTCACCTCTTGTTATCGCTCTATCAGGATTAAACTGTTCTGGATTTAAAATAACGAGTCTTGAAGCTAAGCTGTTAACAGCTTCTTCTGACCAGTGATTTCGAACCGATTTTACGGTTACAGGATTCCATATAACCGAATAGCTTGAATTCGTAAGCGAACTGATCATCGCATACCATTTGCCATCTTTAAATAAAACTTTTGTTGGCACATGACTATACGTGCCATCCGAATTAAATACAATGCCTGTTGTGATTTTATTTGGATCTATATCTGAAGGCACTTCCATTATGCGATCAACATAATCTTCAAATTGACTTATAGACTGCTCTTGTACAGTACCATTGTCTTGAGTTGTTTTCGCTATAATTTCAAATTCAACTGGTGGAAATACAATTTCAGCACCATTGGATTCGACGACTGTATTATACTGAGCTACAGTTTCCTGATTCAGTTCAGCAATTTTGACTTCAATCTTGATCGCCAATAAATCACTCTCAGGAACCTTTAAGTTTTCAGCTACTTTGCTAATTGTAAACTCTTCGGCAGGGATAACGTATTCAATGTTTTTATGCTTGATAGAGACATCAAAAGTGTTGTCCTCCAGTTTTTTGACCACATCTCCTGTTAATTCAACTTTAGCAACCTCAGCATTTTCATCTGATACTGAAACTTGAATAACATTCTTAATCGCTTCAGTAGTATTCTCAGTAACTTGTCTAACAATGCTATCTATTGCATCGCTCTCTACTGCAACAGTTGTCAATGTCTTGCCATTTTCAATTGAATGCTCTTCCGTAGCGACTTTTTGCTCTGTCCCATTTACAGTTACAATTACTTTATCATCATTTATTGGCGTACTCGTGTTACTGCCACCGCCACCATCGCTTCCCGGGGAATCGTCTCTGTCATCAGACGTGCCAGTATCAGGGGCATTATACGCTGGTATATCTATCTTAAGGGCTGTACTCACATTACCCGAGGCATCTTTCACCTTGATGTAGATGTCCTTTGCACCTTCGGTCAGTCCAGTTGGATTGGTAATCATCGTTTCTGATGTGGTGCATGTGATTCCCGCACCGCTTGTGCTGATAACAGGTGCCGTTGCTCCATCTGCCACAACCACATAGTAGTAAGTTCCAGATTCATTTGAGGTGAACTTCACAGTGCCTGTGGTATCACCCGTTCTATCTACTGCACCTGCGGTTAAGACCGGTGCTGTGGTATCAGGGGCATTATACGCTGGTATGTCTATCTTAAGGGCTGTACTCACATTACCCGAGGCATCTTTCACCTTGATGTAGATGTCCTTTGCACCTTCGGTCAGTCCCGTTGGATTAGTAATCGTCGTTTCTGATGTGGTGCATGTGATTCCCGCACTGCTTGTGCTGATAACAGGTGCCGTTGCCCCATCTACAACAACAGCGTAGTAGTAAGTCCCCGATTCATTTGAGGTGAACTTCACAGTGCCTGTGGTATCACCCGTTCTATCTACTGCACCTGCGGTTAAGATCGGTGCTGTGGTATCTGGGGCTACATAAGCCTCTATATCTATTTTAAGTGCATTGCTGACATTACCTGAGGCATCTTTCACCTTGATGTAGATGTCCTTTGCACCTTCGGTCAGTCCCGTTGGATTGGTAATCGTCGTTTCTGATGTGGTGCAAGTGATACCCGCACCGCTTGTGCTGATAACAGGTGCCGTTGCCCCATCTGCCACAACCACATAGTAGTAAGTTCCCGATTCATTTGAGGTGAACTTCACAGTGCCTGTGGTATCACCTGTTCTATCTACTGCACCTGCGGTTAAGATCGGTGCTGTGGTATCTGGGGCTACATAAGCCTCTATATCAATCTTAAGTGCATTGCTGACATTACCCGAGGCATCTTTCACCTTGATGTAGATGTCCTTTGCACCTTCGGTCAGTCCCGTTGGATTGGTAATCGTCGTTTCTGATGTGGTGCAAGTGATACCCGCACCGCTTGTGCTGATAACAGGTGCCGTTGCCCCATCTACAACAACAGCGTAGTAGTAAGTCCCCGCTTCGTTTGAGGTGAACTTCACAGTGCCTGTGGTATCACCCGTTCTATCTACTGCACCTGCTGTTATGACTGGTGCTGTAGTATCTGGGGCTACATAAGCCTCTATATCTATTTTAAGTGCATTGCTGACATTACCTGAGGCATCTTTTACCTTGATGTAGATATCCTTTGCACCTGAGTTTAGTCCAGTTGGATCAGTAATGGTCGTTTCTGATGTGGTACAAGCTGTCCCACTGCCACTTGTGTCAATAGTCGGCGCACTTGCGCCATCTACAACAACAGCGTAGTAGTAAGTTCCCGCTTCGTTTGAGGTGAACTTCACAGTACCTTCTGTGTCACCTGTTCTATTTACTGCACCTGCGGTTAAGATCGGTGCTGTAATATCTGGTGCTACATAAGCCTCTATATCAATCTTAAGGGCATTGCTGACATTACCTGAGACATCTTTCACCTTGATGTAGATATCCTTTGCACCTTCAGTCAGTCCAGTTGGATCAGTAATGGTCGTTTCTGATGTGGTACACGCTGTCCCAGTACCACTTGTATCAATAGTTGGTGCACTTGCGCCCTCTGTCACAATGGCATAGTAATAACTGCCTGCTTCGTTTGAGGTGAACTTCACAGTGCCTGTGTTATCACCTGTTCTATTTACTGTACCTGCTGTTAAGACGGGTGCTATGGTATCTGGTGCTACATAAGCATCAATAACTATTTTAAGTGCATTACTTACATTACCTGAGGCATCTTTTACTTTGATGTAGATATCCTTTGCACCTTCAGTCAGTCCCGTTGGATCAGTAATGGTCGTTTCTGATGTGGTACACGCTGTCCCAGTACCGCTTGTGTCAATGGTTGGCGCACTTGCTCCATCTGTCACAATGGCATAGTAATAACTGCCTGCTTCGTTTGAGGTGAACTTCACAGTGCCTTCTGTATCACTAGTTCTCTCTACTGCACCTGCGGTTAAGGCCGGTGCTGTAGTATCTGGTGCTACATAAGCATCAATAACTATTTTAAGTGCATCGCTTACATTACCTGAGGCATCTTTTACTTTGATGTAGATGTCCTTTGCACCTTCGGTCAGTCCAGTTGGATCAGTAATGGTCGTTTCTGATGTGGTACACGCTGTCCCAGTACCGCTTGTGTCAATGGTTGGCGCACTTGCGCCCTCTGTCACAATGGCATAGTAATAACTGCCTGCTTCGTTTGAGGTGAACTTCACAGTGCCTGTGTTATCACCTGTTCTATTTACTGTACCTGCTGTTAAGACGGGTGCTATGGTATCTGGTGCTACATAAGCATCAATAACTATTTTAAGTGCATTACTTACATTACCTGAGGCATCTTTCACTTTGATGTAGATGTCCTTTGCACCTTCGGTTAGTCCTGTTGGATCAGTAATGGTTGTTTCTGATGTGGTACACGCTGTCCCAGTACCACTTGTGTCAATGGTTGGCGCACTTGCTCCATCTGTCACAATGGCATAATAATAACTGCCTGCTTCGTTTGAGGTGAACTTCACAGTGCCTGTGGTATCACCCGTTCTATTTACTGCACCTGCGGTTAAGATCGGTGCTGTAATATCTGGTGCTACATAAGCATCAATAACTATTTTAAGTGCATTACTTACATTACCTGAGGCATCTTTCACTTTGATGTAGATATCCTTTGCACCTTCAGTCAGTCCCGTTGGATCAGTAATGGTCGTTTCTGATGTGGTACACGCTGTCCCAGTACCGCTTGTGTCAATGGTTGGCGCACTTGCTCCATCTGTCACAATGGCATAGTAATAACTGCCTGCTTCGTTTGAGGTGAACTTCACAGTGCCTTCTGTATCACTAGTTCTCTCTACTGCACCTGCGGTTAAGGCCGGTGCTGTAGTATCTGGTGCTACATAAGCATCAATAACTATTTTAAGTGCATCGCTTACATTACCTGAGGCATCTTTTACTTTGATGTAGATGTCCTTTGCACCTTCGGTCAGTCCAGTTGGATCAGTAATGGTCGTTTCTGATGTGGTACACGCTGTCCCAGTACCGCTTGTGTCAATGGTTGGCGCACTTGCTCCACCTGTCACAACGGCATAGTAGTAATTGCCTGCTTCGTTTGAGGTGAACTTCACAGTACCTTCTGTATCACTGGTTCTCTCTACTGCACCTGCGGTTAAGGCCGGTGCTGTAGTATCTGGTGCTACATAAGCATCAATAACTATTTTAAGTGCATCGCTTACATTACCTGAGGCATCTTTTACTTTGATGTAGATGTCCTTTGCGCCTTCAGTCAGTCCCGTTGGATCAGTAATCGTCGTTTCTGATGTGGTACACGCTGTCCCAGTACCACTTGTGTCTATAGTTGGTGCACTTGCACCATCTACAACAACAGCGTAGTAGTAAGTCCCCGCTTCGTTTGAGGTAAACTTCACAGTGCCTGTGGTATCACCTGTTCTCTCTACTGCACCTGCTGTTAAGACGGGTGCTGTAGTATCTGGTGCTACATAAGCATCAATAACTATTTTAAGTGCATCGCTTACATTACCTGAGGCATCTTTTACTTTGATGTAGATGTCCTTTGCACCTTCGGTCAGTCCCGTTGGATCAGTAATGGTCGTTTCTGATGTGGTACACGCTGTCCCAGTACCACTTGTGTCTATAGTTGGTGCACTTGCACCATCTACAACAACAGCGTAGTAGTAAGTCCCCGCTTCGTTTGAGGTAAACTTCACAGTGCCTGTGGTATCACCTGTTCTCTCTACTGCACCTGCTGTTAAGACGGGTGCTGTAGTATCTGGTGCTACATAAGCATCAATAACTATTTTAAGTGCATCGCTTACATTACCTGAGGCATCTTTTACTTTGATGTAGATGTCCTTTGCGCCTTCAGTCAGTCCCGTTGGATCAGTAATGGTCGTTTCTGATGTGGTACACGCTGTCCCAGTACCACTTGTGTCAATGGTTGGCGCACTTGCTCCATCTGTCACAACGGCATAGTAGTAATTGCCTGCTTCATTTGAGGTGAACTTCACAGTGCCTGTGGTATCACCGGTTCTATTTACTTCACCTGCGGTTAAGGCCGGTGCTGTTACATCTGTTGAAAAAACAACTTCGTCACCATAACTCGTCCCCGCTGTATTAGTTGCATATGCTTTCACATAGTATTTTGTATTTGCACTTAGTCCTGTTATGCTTGTTGTAAAGGCTCCTGTTGCAGTTGCGCCACCTTCATCCGTTTTATCATCTGAAATGGTTGGACTTCCTGTTGTATTCCAGCAAACGCCGTGCGCTGTTGGATTCGGTTTCCCCAAATCTGTTATATTGCCATTTCCTATTGCAGCTGTTGATGTAATTGAAGTCACGGCTTGTGTGCTTATCGTTACACCTGCTGAAATGTTTAATGTCGCCTGATAAGTTGTATTGCTATAATCAGTGCCATCATTTACATCAAATGTAAATGATGTATCCACTCTATTATCCGTTATATATTGTAAGTTACCCGCATCTAAGTTCGCTTTACTTATAGTTGAACCATTTGACACTGCTTCTCCACTATCATATAAATCATTATCATTGGCATCCACATACAGTGTGCCACTGGCAGGCACTGCTGTGATGCGAAGATGATCTAGAACATCAGAATCTCCATCTGAATACCCAAAATCAGCAGTCCCAAAAGTATAAGTCACATCTTGAAAAAGACCAGAAGATACAGTGAAATTGGACGCTGTTGGCACCGTATTAGAAGATGCTGGATCAGATTCTACAAATGGAAACGCAACATCATTGGCATACATGCCTGTTACAATTTCAGTTACATCAGTTCCATCTAAATTTGCACTATAAATTTTTTGAACACTTGCATTGGGATCCGAAAAATAGATTTTACCCAATTTAGGGTTAACTGTAACGCCCTGTGGAGATCCAACCGGAGACTCATATATGCTTTCCAGATTTGTACCCTCTAGATCTGCCTTGACTACTCTATAATGACTATTTAACGCCTCTGTAAAATAAATTTTGTTATTTATAGGATCTACGGCTATATCATTGGCACACACATCACTTATAATCGCTTGTGGATTGCTACCATCTAAATTTGCGCTGTAAATTTTTTTAACAGATTCATAAGGGTCTGAAAAATAAATTTTTCTTGCTACAGGATCAACGGCAATGCTCTTAGGGGTCCCCGTAGGAGAATCATATAAGGTTTCCAAATTTGTACCATCTAAATCAATTCGACACACTCTATAACGGTCATCGCCTGGTACTGGCGTCGATGATTCAGTAAAGTAGATTTTACTATTGATTGCATCTACTGCTATATCTTCAGCATATATGCCACTTAGAATAAGCTGTAGGTTACTGCCATCTATGTCCAAACTATAAACTTTTGCATCACTGCCTTTTATATCCGAAAAATAGATTTTACCTGCGTTAGGATCTACTGTAACACTCTTTGGTTCCCCAGTTTCCGTATAAAACAACTGTTCAAAATTTGTGCCATCTAAATCAACTCTACTCACTCTATAGTGTCCTGCGATCGCTTCACTAAAGTAAATTTTATTGAGATTGTCATTTGAGGTTGAAGATGATTTCGTTAGAAAATTAAGCGTTGTCTTATCCAAGATTCCAGCAAAAGTCATACCATCCTCATCAAAAAAAGCTTTCGGTTCTATTTTAATGTAATAAGCTGTTTCTCCATCTAGTGCCACACTCGGCTTGATAACCATGCTATTACTATTAACACCGCTGACCCTTTCACTTGTCCCTTCTATGGCTTCGACAAGTGAATCGTCCGAAGTTTTATAAATGCTAATTTTACCTGCGCCAACAGTTAAAATAGGTTCATCAAAATCAAGTACAATGTCACCATTTGTAGGAAAATCTGTTGCATCATCTGCCGGTGACGTAGAAGTCAGTCTAGGCGGTCGATTATTCGTTTTTGATGCCGTCCCATTTTGAGTAAAATACTCACCTAGCACACAAATGTCTTCATCACCATCATTATCAAAGTCTGCCACCAGATATTCAGATGCATTTCTTAAAGGCAATGTTACATTGGGATCAACTGCTGTAAATGAACCACTGCCATCATTTTTATAAAAAATAAATTTACCTTCATTATAGGCTATAAAATCTTCATCTCCGTCAGAATCATAATCAATATTGATTATATATCTGTATGTACCATCATCTACCGTCGCACCAGCTGTGGAGACTGGATTTTCCACCTCTGTAAAAGTCCCATCTCCATTATTGACAAAATAATCTCCTGGCACACAGATGTCTTCATCACCATCATTATCAAAATCTGCCACCAGATATTCAGATGCCCGTTGCAGGGGCAATGTCACATTTGGGGTTACCTCTGTAAATGAACCACTGCCATCGTTTTTATAAAAAACAGGATTACTCTCATTGTAAGCTATAAAATCTTCATCACCATCTGAATCATAATCAATATTGATTATATATCTGTATGTACCATCATCTACCGTTGCACCTGCTGATACGACTGGATTTGTACCCGTTGCAAACGTCCCATCTCCATTATTGACAAAATAATCTCCTAGCACACAGATGTCTTCATCACCATCATTATCAAAATCTGCCACCAGATATTCAGATGCCAGTTGCACGGGCAATGTCACATTGGGGGCTACCTCTGTAAAGGAGCCACTGCCATCGTTTTTATAAAAAACAAGCTTACTCCCATTGTAAGCTATAAAATCTTCATCTCCGTCAGAATCATAATCAATATTGATTATATATCTGTATGTGTCATCAGGTACCGTCGCACCAGCTGTGAAGACTGGATTTGTGCCTACTACATACTCAATTCCACCTACAGAGTCAGCTTCCGATATGCCTGAAAATGAGTACGGGAATATCATTGTTGCAATTAACATAACCACTAATATTTTTTTTAGTCTAAAATTCATTTTAGTCGAACTACAAATACTAATTTGTAGTTGCCCTCCTCTCATGTTTTTTATTAGAAGAAATTCAACCATTCGAGCATTGTCTCCTAAGCGTTTCAAAACGTATCTACTCTAGTAAGAAAATTCCATTAACCTAAATCCAAAACATCATTTTGAGCTCTCTTTCCTTGATGAAAGCCTCATATAAATTCATTTGTTCAAATCTTGTTTTTGAATAAAAGAGACATGTTTTACTGGATATCTAATGATTACTTGTACTACTAGGAAATACTCTTTCAGTCTTAAATTTTATCATAATTTTGGGGGAATTTTATAGAAAATAGCTCTATTTTTTCAATTTTTCTGCTAATTTAGACAGATTTCATCTCTATATGTACAAAAGATGGTCTAAACCATCTTTCATTTTAATTTACTAACTTTGCTCTATTTCACCAGATAAAAGTCTATCTAGTTCTTCTTGTGTCAATTCTCTATACGCACCTTTCTCCAGTGTCTCGTCCAGTGATAAAGCGCCCATTTTCATTCTTTTTAAGAAGATGACATTTTTTCCAACAGCCTCAAACATCCTTTTAACTTGATGAAATTTGCCTTCATAAATCACAAGTTCTATTTCAGACTCAGTCTCGCTTGAAGCTATTATATTGAGTTCAGCAGGCTTACACTGATAACCATCATCTATGGTAATCCCCCCTGCAAATTTATTAACATCCAACTCTGTTACTTTTGCATCAATCTTTGCATAATAAAGCTTAGGCACATGCTTTTTAGGTGAAAGCAAATTGTGCGCTAGATTACCATCATCCGTTAATAATAGTAACCCTTCTGTATCAATATCAAGTCGTCCCACAGGAAACACATTGTAGAAATTGACGTCTTCTTGTAGCAGATCAATTACAGTCTCGTGTCGATTATCTTCGGTTGCCGATATGACACCCTGCGGTTTATTCATCATGAGATAAATATTCTTTTGATATTTTACTCGTACCCCTTGGAAAAGCACTTCATCTTCTTCCACATCTACTTTTAACTTACCACTTTTCACCACAGTCCCATTGACCTTAACTTGACCATATTTAAGGGCATCTCTGACTTCATTGCGGGACCCTTTCCCCATATTTGAAAGCAGTTTATCCACTCTTAATTTTTCACCCATTGTATTTCTCCTTTAATTAAAACTACAGCCTTATATTTTTTAGTTTACATCATGCGCCAAGACGTTGGATATAGATTTTTGATAAGATTCGCTTCAACTTTCACAAATCCAAGCGGATACCCCTCTGTACAGAACAGGCAAAATCCTTTAGTTACGCTACCAGTTGCTGTTACTTCATCATAATTTAAGGTTTCACCTTTAAGAAACTTTAAGACCTGAACTGAGGTTGAAGGCATGTTGATGACATTTTTAAAATCAGCCATTTTTAGTCCCATTGCAAAAGCCTGACTTGGTATGAATCTTTCACGTTTAAATTCACCTAAAAGCCAACCATATCGCGCCACTCGTACCCCCTTTGTCTCTACCTGTTCTTCTGGTAATAGGTAGAGTTTTTCACGTTCCATCATAAAAGTCCCTTGAATTTTCTCATTTAAATATTGCTCTGAAAAGATCTTAAAGGCCTCTGGTGCCTCTTTTAGGATTTCACAAATTGAGTTTGAACGCCTATTGGACTTATTTATTTTCATTTGTTTTGACGACTCAAATGCATCGCCTTCACCTTGATAGAGCATCGCTCCTATAAAATGACCTTCCCCTTTTAACAAATGGGGCCATAAATGTGCAACACCGCCAGTTACATCAAAATAGGGGGAATTAATTTTTTGCTTTTTAAAGCCCGAATCCCTTGTTTCTAAGAATAGCATCTGTTCCTCATTCTCAAGATCTGAAAATGTGCATGTGGAATAAACCAATTTTGTATTTGCTTTTACAAGCTCTGGTACGACCTCTAAAATTTCTCTCTGCATCTTTGCACAGGTTTCGTTTGCATAAGCTTCCCATGCTTTTACAGCTTTTGAATCTTTTTTAAACATCCCCTCGCCTGAACAAGGTGCGTCAATGAGTATGCGATCAAAATAATGTGGCAACACACGTGCAATCCCATGTTGATCCTCATTGAGAACCAAGATATTTTTGACCCCATATTTTTCTACATTTCTCACAATGGCTTTAACACGTTTATCGTTGATATCATTTGTCACAAGCAACCCAGAATCTTGGGTAAACGAAGCAATTTGAAGTGACTTACCACCTGGTGCAGCACAAAGATCCAATATCTTTTCGCCTTTTTTCGGCTCTAATACAGTCACAGGCGACATTGCCGAAGGTTCTTGTATATAGTAAAGCCCCGCATAAAAAAGTGGATGTTTGGTCACTGGATCTTCAGCGTTATAATAGAAGCCATCCTCTGTCCAATCAATCGGCTCCAATGGGTAAGGAAAAATCTCAAGAAAATCTTCCACTGATATTTTGAGAGTATTGACTCTCAGCCCTGTGTAAGTTGGGCCATCATAAGAATCTAAAAAAGCTTCAAAAGCTTCTCCCAATCTTATTTTCATTCTATCTAAAAATGCAATCGGTAATTTCATTTATCTAGTCCACTGTTAGAGTGTCGAAAGTCAGTTTCACATAAACTATCTGCCCTATGCTGTATCATATACTTCCCGTAAACGACATCATAAGCTAGATGGTTGCTCAACTTTTGACTTTTGATCCTCTAACGAATCCTTTTTATTTTAGTCTAGCCATTTCACGGCATATGCTTTATAATATCATATATAGCAGGTATTTTGTTTATAAAAAATTGTAACCAAAATTTGCACTTAATCCATATATTAAAAGGAGTGATTACAGTGCCATTAGTAACGACAAAAGAAATGTTCAAAAAAGCCTATGAAGGCGGTTATGCAGTTGGTGCATTTAACGTAAATAACATGGAGATTATCCAAGGGATCGTTAAAGCTGCTGCTGAAACAAAATCACCATTAATTCTTCAAGTTTCCGCAGGTGCACGTAAATATGCAAGCCCTGTTTACTTGAAAAAATTAGTTGAAGCTGCTTTAATCGAGCATCCAGAGCTTGATATCGCACTTCATCTTGATCACGGTGAAGATTTTGAGATCTGTAAAGCATGTATAGATGATGGCTTTACATCTGTAATGGTAGATGGTTCTCATTTATCATTTGAAGAGAACATTGAACTCACTAAAAAAGTAGTTGAATATGCTCATGCAAGAGGTGTTGTTGTTGAAGCTGAACTCGGAAGACTTGCTGGTATCGAAGATGCTGTCAATGTTTCTGCAGAAGATGCAACTTACACAGATCCTAAACAAGCAGTTGAATTCGTTGAAAAGACAGGTTGTGACTCACTTGCAATTGCAATTGGAACAAGTCACGGTGCTTACAAGTTCGCTGCTGATTCAGATCCAAAATTAGATATCGAAAGATTAAAAGAAATTTCTGGATTGCTACCAGATTTTCCATTAGTTTTACACGGTGCTTCTTCTGTAATTCCTGAATACGTTGCAATGTGTAACGAATTTGGTGGTCAATTAGTTGATGCAAAGGGATGCCCTGAGCCTCAATTAAGAGAAGCTGCTAAGTACGGTATCTGCAAGATTAACATTGACTCTGATTTAAGACTTGCGCTTACTGGAACAATCAGACAACAATTTTCAAAAGATCCAAGTAATTTTGACCCTAGAAAATACTTGGCACCTGCTAGAGAAGCAATCTACGGTATGGTTAAACATAAAATAATCAACGTATTAGGTTGCAATCAAGAATAAAAAATGCTAGTGTTAAAGGCCTTTATTGATAAGGGCCTTTTCATTTTTTTGGTAATTCACTTATTGATGTATTTTTCACTCATTTCAATAAAGTGCTTAAAAATATGATCTAAATCTTCTCCAAAAGCATTTAAATAATAGCCATGTTGACCATGAGCTTCAATTTTATCAATCACTTGTCTATCCAATAAAAGTTTCAATTTACGATTGAGTTCTGTGTTGCTTAGGAATTCAATTTGCCCTAAGATTTCATTATATCCATGATATCCTTGACCAATAACTGATATAATTTCTGGAATCCATCGCATTCTAAAAACATCATGTATAAGCTGAAAGCCTTCTGTCATTGTATTTGTCGATTTCATTTTTCCACATCCTCCTTAAGAAACATTTTTGTCTCTTTTTGTTATCACTATTTTATCATATACTTATGACAAATGATAATCAATTTCATTTAATAAAAGGAGGATCACATGAATAAAACAGATAAAATGAACCAATACCTTGCTGATCTAGCAGTAATGAACATCAAATTACACAATTTACATTGGAATGTGGTTGGCGTTAACTTTTTTGCCATTCACAACTTTACAGAAAGTCTCTATGATGACTTCTTTTCTAAATTTGATGATGTGGCAGAGCAACTTAAAATTAAAGGCGTCGCACCACTAACACGTCTAAAAGATTATCTTGAAATCGCTTCAATAAAGGAACTGGAAGCTAAAAGTTTCTCAACAAAAGAAGTACTTGATATTCTAGTTAGTGATCTAAGCAACTTTAAAACTCAAGCTACTTCAATTCGTCAATCAGCACTTGAAGAAGATGATTTTACAACTGCAAACATGTTTGAAGATCATATTGCAGGTTTTGACAAAAATCTTTGGTTCTTAAACAGTATGACGAAATAATTGCTCCTACTTAAAAAACGCCCTCTTGGCAACTCACAAATAATGTGTAGTTTACAATGAGGGCGTTTTTCACTGTATTATGTTCATCTCCCATATCTGATGGATTTACGCCTCTGTGAAATTAATTGTAAATCCTGCATTAGCTTCGTTTAAAACAAATTTAATCTGGGTATTAAATGACCGCGCTTGTATAAATACACCATATATGCAAATAACCAGCCTGTTAAGTTTTTATGTAAGGATGTGAAAACATACGAATGCCAATCAGTGATCAAACCCCAAAAAATAAATCAGAAAATACAAATAGAACAGGGATTCCCGATAATTTAAAAAGCAATGTTGAAGATGCTTATGGAATTTCAATGGATGATGTTCGTGTCCACTATCAATCTGATATGCCAAAAAAAATAAAAGCCTTAGCTTACACACAGGGTCAAGAAGTTTATATTGCGCCCGGTCAAGAAGAACACCTTGAACATGAACTTGGTCATGTGGTGCAACAAAAACAAGGTAAAGTAAGTCCAACTGATAAAAGGTATGGTCTTCCATTTAACACAGATATGGCTTTGGAAACTGAAGCTGGACAGATCGCCCGTAAAGCACCTTCGAAAGGTAATCCTATGTTTTTAAAAGAACTACCTCTCTCTCCAGATCAGCAACCAATTCAGATGATGTCAGAAGCAGACAGTGTCTTTGATATTTCTAAGCTGAAAATTCAAATTGGGCAAATTATAACGACAAATATCGGCAAGCCAGGATGGCCGGCACAGGCTACCACTGAACCCGAACTTACGACATACGCTGAACGCGTCCAAACTTTACTCGAAGACATCAGACAAGTTGACCTTCAGTTTTTAACTGCCACTGCCATGGCCTATGATGATGATACAAGAAAATCAACCAACTCTAAAAATAAACTTACACCCGGCGAAAAAAACACATTTGGTGCTGGAACAAATCGTGACCATGATTTAGCCCAACAAGAACTCTACAAAGGCATCATTCTTGATAAATTAGAATACATAGGAAAAATAAGGAAAAGTCTTCAAGATCGGTTAAAGTTTAAGAAAAATGCCTACATGACCTCTGTAAGGATGCATGGTTCTGCAAAAAAACCAAAAACAGTAAGACGCTTTAAAAAAATTATGGAAGCTAAAAAAAGCGATTATCAAGATGATGCAGCTCACGGTTATCTCAAAGATATAGATGTGCAATACAAGCACCTTGAAGCTATCGTAAAGAATGCTGGAACAAAAGGCTACGTGTTTAATCAAAATACATTATTGAGCCAAATTGATGGTAAAATTCAGCTCTACATGGCCATCGTCGCCCCTAGCAAAACCGACCAGCATAAAGACATTAATCAAAAAGATGATAATGGTAAAATCAAAACTAAAGGGACCATGCTACAATTGGGCGTTTCTACACCTGTTCGTGCATTTTCATGGATGACCAAATACTCGATGGACCCTTCTGCCGGTGCCAATCCTCCACCACTTATCAGGACGATTGAGGCCGAGCCCGATGCAATGAAAGGGTGGCATGAATCCGCTCTCAGCGAGCAGTTCAAAGAAGGAGAACCCGATGCACCGATGAATGAAGATTTCAAAGTGCCCAATCAATACGGCACAAAGTCAGAATCTTCTGCTTATAAAAAACTTGTGGACTCAAAGCCTGACTTAACCACCTATGCCGACACTGATGCCACTCCAGAAACGCTACTACAAGATAGTGGCACTATTAAAAGTCATGACGACTTCAAAAAATTCATCGGATTTTCACGTAGAAAAGATGATCAACAAAAGGCTACTGATGTCCACTTTTTTGACCATAACAATACGGCATTTCATGAGATTGATGGTAGGGGAAAACCAAGACTTTACTCACCTTCGCAAGCTCAGGCTAAAGCTTCAGAATACAGCGATAAAATGGATCGTTTTATTTATATTTTAGGAACAGATGACTATCTAGACAAAGCCATTGATTCTACTACACCTGCAAATGGCATTATCAAGATTGCTAGACCTAATGAAGCGAAAGTAAGAGAAGAACTCGCTACCCTTTTGGAGGCAAATCATTGCCTACCAACAGGTGCTCTCAAGGATTTGCATGGTAATAGCATAGAAGCTCTCAATAGCGAACAGGAATTCGCTACGCAACACATCAGTACATCTACATCAGATCTCAAGAATCTTATAGATCTTACTGAACTTAGATACTCAAAATGGATTGAGGATCTATTAAACCCAACAGACAAGAAAAACAGACCACTTACTGGAGACAAATTAAAAGACTATCGCAATAAACGTATTGGACCTTTTTTAGAATCAGGCGGACTCAGAGCTGAATCCCAAATTCTAGCAAAATCTAATCCAGATCTAGGTGATGTTTTTACACTTGAATATATGATAAAAAACAAGAAGCACATTAAAGATGCTTTCATTTCACTCCATCGTGTGGCAACCTCAGAAACTGCTCATACGCTTGAAAACTATGAAAGTAATAAAATACATGTAACAGCTTTCTGCTTTAAATTGCTCAGAACCATTATGGATACCAATACTGTAGCCCCCAATGCTGTAGATGCTCAAGTGGTGGAAGACGATCTATTCAGCAAACGCGTTTCAGGAGATTATTACGACGTTCTCAATCCAAAAGATCATAAAGTAGTCAAAGCTGGAAATGGACAAGTAGACCCACCAAATGTGACAATTCCCTTTGACAAAATGACCAGCAAGAATCGTTTTAAACCTAAGGACGATGCGCCTAAAATAGAACAGATTCCATTTATGGGGGGGGTCTCTGGCACAACACGTGATATGACGCGCGACATTATGGCACAAGGTTCGGCCGATAAAGACACCGACCACAGCTGGCTTAAAGATTCAAAAGATTACTGGAAATTCCAGCTTATGAATGCTGCCTTTATGATCACGTATGACTATCATAGCTTTGTGGAAGTTTTTTACAGAGCGGCTACAACACGGCTTGAGTATGATACAACAGATGCTGTCGCTAAAAAAATCCTTACTTATCTAAAAGCTATAAAAGACAATAAAATTCCAAATATAAAAAATAGCAGAATCATTGATGATATTTCAAAAATGATTGATCGCATATAAACTCATCTATAAAATATGTTCAACTTTTCGATAGTGTGTTAGAATAGTAGAGAGAAAAAATAAGGAGGTAATACAATGAATCCACAAGTAAAAATAGAAGTAAAAGGTTTTGGCACTATGGTTGCTGAACTTTATCCTGAAATAGCACCTACATCTGTGAATAATTTCTTGACACTTGCAAGTGAAGGCTATTATGATGGCTTAATATTCCACAGAGTTATTAAAGGTTTCATGATTCAGGGCGGATGTCCTCAAGGTTCTGGTATGGGCGGTCCTGGCTATGGTATCAAAGGCGAATTCAGTAGCAACGGCTTTAAAAATGATATGAAACATACTGAAGGCGTTCTATCAATGGCAAGATCTCAAATGCCTAACAGTGCTGGAAGCCAAATCTTCATTATGCATAAGAATTCACCACATCTTGATGGGAGTTATGCTGCTTTTGGTAAAGTCATAGAGGGTCTTGAACTCGTTGATCAAATCGCAAATGTTAAAACAGGTGCTCAAGATCGTCCTAAAGAAGATGTTGTCATCGAAAAAATGACTGTTGAACTCAATGGTTATGAAATTGGAGAAATCGAGAAATTCTAAGTCAATGACTTAATAAAATATGATTTATGTGCATGTAAAAACCCCCTCTACACCCTCTCTCTGGCACGCAGTCCTCTTGGACTTCGGAGTGCCATATGGTTGTAGAGGGGGTTTATATTACAAGACACTTATCAAATCACCTACTTAATAGATACGTCTATAAGTGACATTGGCTCACGTTCAATAATGGCGCCCTTTTCTAAGTCAATTTTTAGAAGATAATTTTTATATTCGGATTGTGATCTGACTGAGCATACGATTGAAAATACGCCTTGATCATACGCTGGTAAAAGAGGTGACTTATTATAACCAAATCCGTTACTGTCTGCTAATACATTGAAGTTATAATCTCCCCCCTCTAGCTGATCTCTCAAATCAATTGAGCTCTCAGTTCCCCCTCTTTTTTGATACACAAATGAATAGTGACCACCAAGAGTTGAAGGTGGATATTCAATATAAATGTCATCAAAAATAGCATACTGCTTAATACTGTGCGGTGATTGTACACCGATAATGTGATCATCCAGAATAGGACGATTAACATCCTGTGTATTCAATGTAAATCCTGTCTCTAGATCATAAGAATATTGCCAATCTAGTTTCTCAACTACATTTTGCCAAGTTAATGGCAGATATGTAATCTCTTTATAAGTTATAACAGGATAATCCGACAACTTATTCTCAAAGAATCCATCATAAGCAATTTGATTTAAAGCCACTTTATAATCATAAATATATGCTTTTGCAGAAAGCGCATTGGTTTTAGGTTCTAAAGAAATGTCTAATTTCTCAGCCAATGGCAGTGCATTTCCAATAAAAAGCGTATTTGGCTTAGTGGGAATTTGAAAATATGTGTTTGATTTTATTCCTAAGAATTCGCAATTTTGACCAGTAAGCGGTGCATATAGGACATCTTTATAACTTATAAAAGGATGCTCTACCTTTGCATTATCGTATACTTGATCGTTTAACGTTATTTTGTAAGTCGGTATTAACACCTTCACTGTTTTAATAATTTGTGGTCCATCAGTAGCAGCAACTCCAACCCATGCCGTAACTTGAGAGCACAAAATGGTCATAATCAACAATTTTACTCCAATGTGCCGCACTTTAATTTTAAACATTTCCATCCTATTGGCCTCCTAATTTTTATGTACACACTTAGTTTTATGTCAGTAACACACTCATAGTCTATCACTATGGTATTACATTACAATTACATTTGCATTAAACCTCATTCAATCCAATATCTTCTAAATTTTTTATCAAAATCTCTTTCTAAATATTTTCCTTAGCTACAGGTCTGCTATACTGTATATAATATCTGATAACATTAGACCGAAGGGAGTTAACTATGAAAACGATTGGTTTATTAGGTGGCATGAGTTGGGAATCATCTCTGGAGTATTATCGAATTATCAACGAGGAAATCAAATTAAAACTTGGTGAATCACACTCTGCGAAATGCGTCATGTTCTCATTTGATTTTTATGATGTGGAAACGCTACAACACAAAGGCGACTGGGATGCACTTACGAAAGAGATGGTTAAACAGGCCACTAACTTAAAACATGCAGGTGCTGAGTTCATCGTTATTTGTACCAATACCATGCACCTTATGGCCCCCAGTATTGAGCAAAAAACAGGATTAAAAGTACTACACATTGCAAATGCAACCGGTGACGCTATTAGGCTCAAGGGTCTTAAAAAAGTGGCTTTGCTTGGCACCAAATTTACTATGGAAGGTGATTTTTACAAGTCTATTTTAGAAGAAAATCACGGTATAGAGGTTATCATTCCAACCGAATCGGATAGACAAATAATTCATGACATTATTTATAAAGAATTAGTTGTTGGCATCATCAATCCAGAAAGTAAGCTGAATTATACTGAGATCATTGAAAAATTAGCACTTGATGGTGCTGAAGGTGTTATTTTAGGTTGCACAGAAATTCCATTGTTGATTAAGCAGCAAGATGTATCTATACCAGTCTTTGATACCACGGACATTCATTCTAAAGCGGCTGTTGAATTTGCTCTTAAAGATCACTAAAATTCAATTTTCGCAACGTCTAGACAAATTCATAATGATATTGCTTAAGACATTATCATATATGAATCATAAAATGCTCATAGTAAAATAGTTTCCAGTTGACAAAGTCATAGAATAAAGCTATAATCAAAAAAATATTAAATAAATTCTAAGATTGAAGAGAGTACTTATTAAACATTTTTTCTAGCGAGTCGGTGGTTGGTGAAAAGTCCGATATGAATGATAATAAGGAATGGGTTCATGAGAAGCAAGGCGAAATTGATTAGAGTAGCTGATGCCGTTTCTCCACGTTACAGGAGTAGGATATCGAAGATCACTTCCGTATCTAAGTATGAATAACGATACTTATTTTAAGTATTGGGTGGCATAATGAAGCAAACACTTCGTCCCAATTTTTGGGGCTAAGTGTTTTTTTTATTAAAACAACAAGATTTAAACCAAAAAATTTTCTCCGAGACTTCAATTGGGAAAATCGTCAGTGAAAATTGGTTTAAGGCATCGCGAGATGGCTCAAATGTTGTTATAAAATAGTTTAAGTCATCCTTCATTCCTCTTGAAACAGAAATATGAGATCTTTGAACAGCAATATGAAAAGTAGATTCTAGAGGAGGCACAATGATGCATAAAAGAGAAGAAACCTATTACACTAAAGGCAATATCAAAATTGACAAAGTAAAAGAATACCTAGAAAAAGAAGATATCATAGAGGACATTGGCACTCAGCTTGTCCATAAAAAAGGCGGCGTTTTTGCCAGCAATTATGAATATCCTGGCCGATATTCTAGATGGGAAATTGCTTTTATAGACCCCTGTTTAGAACTTAGATTTTTCGAAAGTAAATTCATAATTCAAGCCCTAAATCAAAGGGGAGATATTCTACTAGACACGGTTATTAACAGTATTTCAAAACTATCTGGTGTCCATATTATAGAGCAAAGCGAAGCTTATATTGTTGGTCGGATTGAAAAGAGTAATGTGATTTTTAGCGAGGAAGAGCGCAGTAAACAGAATTCAATTTTCTTATTAATTCGAAATATCATAGACCTTTTTTACTCAAAAGAGGATGATAAATTGGGCTTATACGGCGCTTTCGGTTATGATCTCGTCTTTCAATTCGAATCTGAAGTTAAATCCAGTAAAGCAAGACCAGAAGGTCAAGAAAACCTTGTCTTATTTTTACCAGATCAATTGTTTATAAAAGACCGACAATTAGGGCAACAGTATCAAGTTACTTATGATTTTACGACTGAAAAAGGCACAACTCTCGGATTAGATCGAACTGAAAGGACAACTGGATTGTGTCAATTTAACTCTGAGCCCCTTGACGATGTAACATCACCTAAAGGCGCATATGCAAAAATTGTTGAAAAGGCCATTGATTATTTTAAACGTGGTGATTTATTTGAAGTGGTCCCCTCTCACATACTCGCACAGAAGATAGAACTAAATCCTTATGAAGTTTTTTTAAATACCATAAGAATCAATCCGAGTCCCTATAACTTCTATTTGAATTTAGGCAAAGAATCTTTGGTAGGTTCATCACCTGAGATGTTCGTCAGAGTTGAAGGTGACAAGGTAGAAACCTGTCCGATTTCTGGGACGATTAAAAGAGGCAGAAATGCTTTAGAAGATGCCGATCAGGTAAGGACCTTACTCAATTCCACAAAAGATGAAAATGAGTTAACCATGTGTACAGATGTGGATCGAAATGATAAATCTCGGATTTGTGTTCCAGGTTCCGTTGAAGTCATCGGTAGAAGACAAATCGAATTTTACTCTCACCTCATACACACCGTGGATCATGTGGTCGGACAGTTGATGCCTGGTTTCGATGCCATTGATGCTTTCTTAACCCATATGTGGGCTGTAACCATCACAGGCGCACCAAAGAGAGCGGCTATAGAGTGGATTGAAAATGAGGAAAAGACACCGAGAGCATGGTATGGTGGTGCTGTGGGCTTCATGTTATTCAATGGTGATATGAACACGGGATTGACTTTAAGAACCATAAGACTAAAAGATCAAATTGCTCAAATTCGTGTGGGTGCAACTTTATTGATTGATTCAGTTCCTCAAGATGAAGAAGAGGAAACTTACACCAAAGCCAGTGCACTGCTTAAAAGCATCGAGAAATTCGATCCATCTAAAAAAACAGCTATGACCTTTAACAACTATGCAGGTAAAAAAATTCTTATTGTAGATCATGAAGACTCTTTTGTGCACACACTTGGAAACTACATGAAGCAATTAGGCGCAGAGGTGGTCACTTTGAGACATCATCATGCCAGAAAAATTCTTAAAGAAAAAACCTCATATGATTTAGTAGTGCTTTCACCCGGTCCTGGAAATCCAGAACAATTCCAATTAAAAAATACCATTGATCTTTGTGTTGAAAATAAAATTCCAGTATTCGGTGTATGTCTCGGACTTCAAGGGATTGTAGAATACTTTGGGGGTGAACTAGGCATAATCGATCACCCGCGTCATGGTAAGAAGTTCAAAGTCACTTTAAATGAGCCCGCACTTTATAAGGGCATGGAAAACCAAATAGATGTTGGCTTATATCATTCTCTATACGCTAAAAAAGTGCCCGATACTTTAAATGTGTTTGCACTGGATGAAGAAGGCATCGTTATGGGCGTAAGACATAAAACACTGCCCATCTCTGCAGTTCAGTTTCATCCTGAATCTTTACTAACTTCTAGTAATCGTAACGGATTGAGATTGCTTGATAATATATTTCAGAATTTAGGATTGTAACCCTCTCAGTGCACTCATTTAGGTTAAATTTATTGAACATAAGGTAACCCCCACCCTCTACGCTCACATTACCGGCACGCAGTCCTCGCGGGGCTGCGAAGTGCCTATGATGTGATTGTAGAGGGTGGGGGCATTTTTATTTTATGATTTGTCCTTTGGATGTTTACGCTCTTTATCCCAAATATTATTCACTATATGGAATGGCTAAAACATATTGATCATCATACTTTATTGCTACAATATCATTTTATGCCTTATCTGTATATTCATAGATTTCTGTCCCTGCTACATAAATGTTGGCTTCGCCATTTTGA
The DNA here is from genome assembly GCA_965140735.1 of uncultured Fusibacter sp. Taxonomy (GTDB): domain Bacteria; phylum Bacillota; class Clostridia; order Peptostreptococcales; family Acidaminobacteraceae; genus Fusibacter_A. The sequence continues at coordinate 2,358,327 of OZ223306.1, forward strand.
CTCGGTTTTTCGCCACCATCCAGTATTAGTTCTAATTTGCAAATTTCTTCACCAATATTTCCAGCTTCTACTATAGCAAAACTACTGTCTTGAACCATATAAAGTTGGTCTTTAACATAGATCATTGGTGCTAAATCATCTTTCACAACATTTTTATTCATAGAACATCCTTGAAGTAGCATCACTATACATAACATCGTTAAGATTCGTTTTAACATTTAATCAACTCCTAGTTAAAATCCTTTAACAGTTTTGTACCATCTATATACACGCGAACCCGTAATACATATAATGCTCATATCCTCTTAGTACCAATGCATGATGATGTTTTCCATCAGAAGCAGTTCTCTTCATTTGCATGAATATTGGACTATCAAGGCTAATATAACTAGAAACTACTTGGTATTTAATACACTATTTAAATCAACTAAAAAGTCGCTTGTTATCCGCTGAGGGCCTAGATGGTCTTCATACCTTTGCATCAATTTAAAGTGAGTGCCTTTTGTGTCCGAATTGAACGTTATTTCGTGAAAATTGCCTTTATCTTCATTCAAAATCATTTCAGTACCATCTTCGTTTAAAAGATAGGTTCGATCCGTAATAATCCTGTCAACAATAATGTCATTAGCAGAGTCAACTTTCATCGATATCACGCCTTCCCAGTAAAGACCATCATCAAATGATAGTTTTAGTATCCCCTTGCGATTGCCCGATTTTAGTAAGTCCATCTCTTGTTCTGGAGTCCAGTTCAATTGAGTAAGCATCCCGTTTCCATCATTAAGTGCCAAGGAATTCAGTCCTGGAGATTTTTCCTGTATACTGATTTGTTTTGACTCATCTGCCTCTATAAACGGAATTAAATTAACTGGATAGACTTCAGATAATTCTTGACCCAGCTGATTTCGTAAATTAACAACCAATGTGTTGTTTTCACAATAGACGAATCGCCCTATTTGAGCATCAAAGTAATAGGATACCCCATCTTCGATATAAGCAACGTTATAGCCATCAACAGATGAAATGGAATACTTGCCATCATCCTTATTTAAGGTAAGAAATGCATCAACCAGCCATTCACTTTTTTTATCAACGTCATTATCAAACGATTGAGCAGGCATCACTACAGAAAGTGTCCCTGATAATTTCTTCTCGCCATCCATTATCAAATAACACATACCTTTTTCCAGCTCTATGAGATGGTCTGGAATGGTTGTGGAATGATGTGTTAATCGGTCGTAGAGGCTAAAAGTGTTTTTTTCAATGTCTGTAGTTTCGTTTTCACGTCCCCGAAAAACCAATACAGCTAAAAATATGCCCACAATTAATAATCCCATTATAACCAAATATGCTCTATTTTTCTTCATTGAACGCTCCTAGTTATGTATCTCAATTTTACTTATATTTTACGGTTCAAAATAACCACCAACATAATTTGGATCAAAATCCTCATTAATAGTATAGTAATAGCTTGCATATCTATTACCAGATACTCCTATCGAAATGCCTAACGCTTTGAAGGTAGGACCTAATGCATGTCTTTTCATAAATAATAGACAGAATGGAGTGACTTTTTATACTAATAGCTATTGTTTATATTGCCTGCATACAAATATCAACAAAATAGGGTAAAATCTTTTCTTTAACCGCGTTTGCATCTAAGTACATCCTACCATAACTTGGATTATAACTTAGTGGTATAATTTGTTCAGAACCTTCTGTTCTAACTACAAAATCTTCTTATCAAATTTGATTATATCATTTTTGACATAAATGAAGCTAGAATTTGTTCGCCACACTCCTATCTCAAAATTTATTCTGTTTCTATTTTTTCATCTCTAAACCGTGTATAAATCAAGATTTGCTCATATGTGATACAATTAAATTAACCTTAATCAAAATAAACTCTCAAAATTTTATTTTTTAGTCTTAAGTTTATTATGAAAAAGCTCATCCCAAAAGAGTTAACAACACTCGTGGTAAGAAGGAGACAATATGCTGAAGCGCCGCTCTACGCTAATTAAAACTCTAGTCCTCATTATGCTCTTACTTGTGATGATTTTCGCCTTAGCGAAAAATCTAAAGAGTGCAGAAAAGCTAGATAATACAGATGTCAACGCACTTATCAAGGCATCGTTAGAAGTTCAATACAGTCAGACCGAATATACTCTGTCTGAAATATATACCGATGCTTTTATCAGTACCATCAAGGATACCAATTTTTATAAAACCAAATTGGCACCCTATAAGATCATGGCCGAAGGTATCGTACAAATTGATGAAAATAAGGATAAAACACTTTTAATTTTCTCAGTTCATTTAGAAGATCAAGCAGATAGTTACTTCCAAACCATCACGATTAAAAAAATAGATACCCATTATCAGATTGACCGCATTGAATATGATATTTAGAGCCATATGTCCCTGATACAACTTGGTAATAATCCATTAAATCAAAACTTATGTAAATGCGTGTCCACGGTTAGAGTGTAAAAACACGCCCTAACATCACATGGATGGCACTCCGCAGCCCAGCGAGGACCGCGTGCCAGTAATGTGATGTTAGGGCGTGTTTGTTATTATACTATAATTTAGATTCAAAATTTTAATTTACATGTTTTTGCTTCTCATGTTTTGATTCTAATGTTTTATTTTATGGTTGAATCTGTCGTTAATTCGTCTTTTGATTCAGATGCTGATTCCGCTTCAAGAAGTCGTGGATCACCCACTTGTCTTTCCACATAAATGCCGCACTGATTAACCTCAAAAACCTCATTGAACAAATCCCAAACATCATACTTACCCGTTTTTTCAGAAGAAGAAATCGGTAAGATGACGCTCTCTTTATTCATGTTGAGTTCTTTTCGTATGATCTTCATTTGTGCTGCAACTTGATTTCTACTGAGTTTATCAGCCTTAGTCGCAACGACGATGCCACTAAAACCAAAGTCCTTAATCCAGCTGTACATTTGCTTATCCTCTTGTGAAGGCTTATGCCTGATGTCCACAAGTTGAATAACCTCAAGTAAATTTTCTCTACTGGTTAAATAAGTTTCAATAATTTTGCCCCAAGTCGCTTTCTGCGTTTTAGATACCTTTGCAAATCCATATCCCGGTAAATCTACGAATCTAAATAAACCATCAATATCATAAAAATTTACCAATTGAGTTTTACCTGGTGTTGAACTTGTTTTTGCAAGGCCTCTTCTATTGAGTAACATGTTTATAAGAGAGGATTTGCCTACATTGGACCGTCCAGCAAATGCAATTTCTGGTAATTGATCTTCTGGATACTGTGATTTTGCCACCGCACTGATGACAAATTCACTATTTTTGATCTTCATGTTCTGGCTCCTTTTTGACTAAAGCATGCTTAAGAACTTCATCCATCGTTTTAGCTGGAATAAATTCAATTTCTTTCTTAATAACTTCTGGTATATCTTCAAGATCTTTAAGATTCTCATATGGGAAAATAATTTTTTTAATCCCTGCACGTTTAGCCGCTAAAGACTTCTCTTTAAAGCCCCCAATAGGCAGTACACGTCCTCTTAGTGTAATCTCACCTGTCATTGCAACAAAGCGATCTACAGGGACACCAGATAGCGCAGAAATCATAGCTGTAGCCATTGTAACACCCGCTGATGGACCATCTTTAGGAATTGCACCTTCAGGAATATGAACATGTAAGTCTAATTCTTCATAGAATTTATCTTCAATCCCATATTCAGATGCAATCGTTCTGATGTAAGAAAGGCCTGCTTGAGCAGATTCTTTCATAACATCTCCCAGTTGTCCTGTGAGTTGGAGTTTACCTTTCCCCTTCATCGTATTCACTTCTATCGATAAAGTTTCGCCACCTACACTGGTCCAAGCAAGTCCTGTAACAATACCCACTTGATCGTTTTCAGCAATTAAATCATAATGATACTTAGATTTACCAAGGTATTTATCTAAATTCTTATCTGTAATTCGAACGCTTTTGACTTCACCTTTAACGATTCTTACAGTGGCTTTACGACAAACATCAGCAATTTTTCGCTCAAGTTCTCTGACACCAGACTCTCTCGTATATTTGCGGATTGTATCCATCAACGCATCCTCTGATAATGAAAGCGTCGATTTAACAAGACCATGCTCTTCCATCTTTTTAGGTACAAGATACTTTTTCGCAATATTAAGCTTTTCAATTTCTGTATAACCAGAAACTTGAATCACTTCCATACGATCAAGAAGAGGTCTTGGAATAGTGCTCAATGTATTTGCAGTTGTAATGAACATCACTTTTGAAAGATCAAAAGGCACTTCTAAATAGTGATCTGTGAACTCCTTATTTTGCTCTGGATCTAATACCTCTAAAAGCGCTGATGCAGGATCACCTCTAAAATCACTTGAAAGCTTGTCAATTTCATCAAATAAGAAGACGGGATTCTTAGTCCCTGCCTCTTTTATACCATTGATGATACGACCTGGAATAGCCCCAATATAAGTACGTCTATGACCTCTAATCTCAGCTTCATCCCTGACACCACCAAGTGACATTCTGACAAATTCACGATTAAGTGATCTTGCGATGGACTTCGCAATGGATGTTTTCCCCACACCTGGAGGCCCTACTAAACAAATGATTGGACCTTTCATACTTTTCGTTAAGTCTCTAACGGCAAGGTACTCTACCACTCTCTCTTTAACCGTTTCTAGTCCATAATGGTCTTCATCTAGAACTGTTTGAGCCACATTGAGATCAATCTCATCTTTTGTTTCTTTGCGCCATGGCAAGTCTAAAATCCAATTCACATAAGTTCTAATAACGCCACTTTCAGCAGATGAAGAAGACAAACGCGAATATCGATCTATTTCACTCGTTACTTTCTTATCTATTTTCTTGCCAAGCTTGAGCCTTTTGAGTTTTTTACGCATTTCTTCAATTTCATCTTCTTGCGCATCTTCTTCACCAAGCTCATCTCTAATGGCCTTTATTTGCTCTCTTAAGTAATATTCTTTTTGAGATTTATTGATTTGACTTTTAACTTTGTCATTGATGTCTTTTTCAACTTGAAGAATTTCGATTTCAGTCAATAATAAAAGATACAGCTTTTCAAGTCTCTCTTTAACTTCAATGGCATTGATAATGTCTTGTTTTTGTTCTGTCTTAAGTGTTAATTGCGCCGCAATAATATCCGCAAGTCTTCCAGGTTCTTCAATTGCAGATACAGAAAGAATCACGTCTGCACTTACTCTGTTGCTAATTGTAATGTATTTTTCAAAAGCATTTACACATGAACGCATCAAGGCTCTTGCTTCTTTATCCATTTCAAAGCTATCATTGTAAGTTTTTAAGTCCACTCTGAAATATGGATTCTCTTCTATAATGGTTTCAACTTCTGCTCTTTGAATCCCTTCAACCAAAACTCTAATGGCATCACCAGGTAATTTAAGCATTTGCTTAATTTTACAGATCGTCCCCACTTGATAAAAATCTTTAGGTGTAGGCGTGTCTATATCAATATCAAATTGTGTTGTTAAAAATATTCTCTGATCCTTTGCCATGGCCGCTTCAAGTGCTTTGATAGATTTCTTTCTACCCACATCAAAATGTAATACCATGTATGGAAAAACTGATAATCCTCTGAGAGGAATCAACGGCATATTAACGATTCTTACTTCGTTTTCCATAATTTCACCTCTAATCTTTTCATATCGTTAAATAGATGCTAAAAACGAGTTTCCGCATAGGCATCCACTCGTTATAAAGTCTATATTAATCACTGTCTTCAAAATCGTTACGAAACACTTTCGTGATGTGCTTCAAGATCTCGTTTCGAATCTACTAATACAAGTGTTGGCATTTGATGATTACGAATCGTTTCTTTTGTAACAATGCATTTCTTAATATCTTTCCTTGAAGGAATTTCATACATAATTTCCATCATAATACTTTCAAGGATAGATCGAAGCCCTCTGGCACCTGCTTTTCTTTTGATAGCCATTTCAGCTACTTCGACCAATGCTTCTTCTTCAAATTCAAGCTCAACTTCATCCATTTTAAGCATTTTTTGATACTGCTTAATAATGGCATTCTTAGGCTCTTTTAATATTTTTACAAGTGCAGCTTCATCTAGCTCATGTAGCGCAACCACCACGGGAACTCTTCCTATAAATTCAGGGATTAAACCAAATTTAAGAAGATCCTTCGGCTCAATCTTGGCAAAGAGTTCTCCAAGAGAAATGCTTTTCTTACTCTGAACAGCTGCACCAAATCCAAGGGCCTTTTCACCAATTCTCGAACTTATGATATTTTCCATGCCGTCAAAAGCACCACCACAGATAAAGAGTATATTCGTGGTATCCACTTGTAAAAATTCTTGGTGAGGATGCTTTCTACCACCTTGAGGTGGTACATTGGCAACAGTACCTTCGATGATTTTAAGAAGAGCTTGCTGAACCCCTTCACCAGAAACATCTCTAGTGATCGAAGGATTCTCAGATTTTCTTGTGATTTTATCAATCTCATCGATATAGATAATCCCCTTTTGAGCACGTTCTATATCATAATCTGCAGCTTGAACTAATTTTAAGATAATGTTTTCAACATCTTCTCCTACATAACCCGCTTCAGTTAAAGCTGTGGCATCTGCAATCGCAAATGGCACATCTAAAATTTTAGCAAGCGTTTGTGCAAGGAGCGTCTTACCTGAACCAGTAGGTCCAAGAAGTAAAACATTACTCTTTTGGAGTTCTACGTCATCTGCCTCAACTTCCAATTGTATACGTTTATAGTGATTATACATCGCAACTGAAAGCGTTTTTTTCGCTTGTTCTTGGCCGATAACATAATCGTCTAATATTTTTTTGATATCTGCTGGTTTTGGTAATTCTGAAAGTTCCCAGTCTTGTGTGATATCATCCTTAAGTACAGATAGTTCTTCTTCAAGAATTTCATTGCATAATTCTATACACTCATCACAAATATAGACATTGGGTCCAGCAATCAAGCGCTTCACATGCTCTTGATTTTTCCCGCAAAAGGAACATTTTAAAGTTGGTTTATCCATCCTTTACCTCTTTCTGCTCTTATTATCTTTGTTTGAAAACCTTATCAATAAGACCATATTCAACTGCCTCTTCTGCACTCATGAAATTATCTCGATCTGTGTCTTTTTCTATTTGCTTCAATGGCTTGTTTGTTTTCTCACTTAAAATAGTGTTCAGTTTTTTCCTCATTTTTAAAATCCATTCAGCATGAATTTTTATATCTGATGCTTGGCCTTTTGCACCACCAAGGGGTTGGTGAATCATTACTTCAGCATTTGAAAGTGCATAACGCTTCCCGTTTGTTCCAGCTGCAAGCAAAAATGCACCCATGCTCGCTGCCATACCAACACAAATGGTGGAAATATCAGGTTTTATATATTCCATGGTGTCAAAAATCGCCATACCTGCGGTTACTGAACCTCCTGGACTATTAATGTAAATATTGATATCTTTATCAGGATCTTCCGCTTCTAAGAAGAGCAACTGAGCAACCACGACATTCGCTGTATTATCATCAATCTCACCACTCAAAAAGATAATACGATCTTTTAAAAGTCTAGAATAAATATCATACGAACGTTCGCCTTTACTCGTTTGTTCAATTACATAAGGTACATAATTAGCCATTTTTCCACCTCCGAAAGTTCTACAAATTAAACAAGTTTCGCATTATCAACTAAGAAGTCAACTGTTTTTCCTGATTTAAGATTTGATTTTAAATACTCATAATTGTCTTGTGCGAATAACTTGCGAATTTCTTCTTTATCTCTTTTTTGTAATTCTGCTATTTTATCAAGTTCTGCTTCTACATCTTCATCAGTTGCTTCGATGTTTTCTTGTTCCATTACCTTTTCAATAACAAGACCTGTTTGTACTCTTGCAAGTGCATCTTCTCTCATTGTCACTTTGAGTTCATCAAGATTACCGCCAGTAAATTGAACATATTGCTCAAGGCTTAAGCCCTGTTGTCTTAACTGTTGATCAAATTCACGAAGCATGCCTTCTACTTCAGTATCTACCATTTTTTCAGGAATTTCAACTGTTATTAATTTTGCAACTGCTTCAAGCACTTTATCTCTTTGTGCAGCAACAGCACTCTCTTTTGAACTCTCTTCTAATTCTTTTTTGATGCTTTCTTTATATTCAGCAAGCGTATCGAATTCAGATACATCTTTAGCAAATTCATCATCTAGCTCTGGTAATTCTTTGAATTTAATTTCATTTATTTTGACTTTAAAGACAACAGCTTGTCCTTTAAGATTTTCTGCATGATAATCTTCAGGGAAAGTCACATTGACTTCAACATCGCTACCCGCTTCTTTACCGATTAATTGTTCTTCAAATCCTGGAATAAATTTACCTGAACCAATTACGAGTTCTTGATTTTCAGCTGTACCACCTTCGAATTGTTCTTCACCAAGGAAGCCACTGTAATCCATAATTACTGTATCGCCCTCTTGTACTGCTCTATCTGTTACACTTACTAATCTTGCATTCATATCTCTTGTTTTTTCAATTTCTTTATCTAACATTTCATCTGTTACTTCAACATTGACTTTTTCAACTTCGATACCTTTGTAATTTTCAAGTGTGAATTCTGGTGCTACTGTGATTGCTGCTGTAAAAACAAGATCTTTGCCTTTACCGACTTCAGTTACATCGATATCAGGTCTTGCAACTGGATTGATTTCAAGTGCATCAAGTGCTTTTTCATAATGAACTTGTAATAGCTCATTAACAGCATCTTCAAAGAAAACACCTTCTCCATATTGTTTTTCAATAATTGTTTGAGGTACTTTACCCTTTCTAAAACCAGGGACGTTAAACTTGCCTTTGTTTTTGTTATAAGCTGATTTAACTGCTTTTTCAAACTCGTCTTTTCCAACAGTGGCTTTTATAGTAATTTCACTGTTTTCTTTTTTTACGATTTCATAACTCATGTGAATTCCTCCCAATAAATTTACTCATATTTATCAAAACTGGACTTTCCCAGTCATTTTTAGTGCTTTAACTTATTAATAGTACCGTATTTAGGGTAAAAAGTAAAGATTAATAGCCAAAATCACTCTTATTATACATCAAAAGTGGGTCTAAACAAGCCTTTATTGCAAATTTTACCCTTATGTTATAATATATTAATAACTTATTCATAAAGAAAATGCAAGACCACATCTATAGGAGAATTCATGACCCCTAAACTCAAACTAACACCTAACCAAGCAAAAGCTTCGACACATTTTAAAGGACCAGCGCTTACACTTGCGATTCCCGGAAGTGGTAAAACCACACTTTTGATTTCAAGACTCATTCACCTTGTGGAAAATAAGCAGGTTGAGCCCTCTAATATATTGACTTTAACTTTTTCAAAGGCATCTGCTGATGATATGGCCAATCGATATCTGGCCTTAAATGCACCTTACAAGTTCCATTTTATGACCATTCATAAATTTGCTTATGGTATTTTTAAGCAATATAATGCTCAAACGGGACAACAAATGCAATTATTAGATGATTCTGGTCGTCGCTTTCACATTCTCAATGAAATCTATAAAAAATACTATACCACATCGCTCACTGAAGATGAATATGAAGCTTTTACCAATCACATTGGTCTTATTTATAATTTAAAACTCAAAAGAGAAGATCAGGACGCTCACGATTTTCAATTTGACCGTATCTTTGATATGGTTTCCGATTATCATATATATAAGAAGAAACACAAGCTTTTTGACTTTGATGATATGATATTTTATGCCATCAAGATATTAAAAGCAAACCCCAAAGCACTGACTTTTTATCAAAATAGGTACTCTTATATTCAAGTCGATGAAGCACAGGATACTTCTAAACTTCAATTCGAGTTAATTGAGCTCCTTTTAAACTCAGAAAAAAATCTCTTTATTGTTGCAGATGACGATCAATCTATCTATGGTTTTAGGGGTGCCTTTCCGGATTATTTGCTCTCTTTCAAAGAGCGTTTTAGAGAAGCCACCATTTATTACCTTAAAGATAACTTTAGATCAGATGCTGCAATTGTCTTTACAGCTCAATCAATCATTGAAAAAAATGAACACCGATTTGATAAACCCATGTCCCCGATTCACAAACATGAGACGCCACCACTTTTTAAAAATTTTGACGACCTTATAGACCGAAATCAATACCTACTGGATCAAATTGAAAATGCACAGGATTCAGTGGCTATTTTATATCGAAACAGAATTTCTGCACTTAGTCTTGTAAATCTCTTAAGTCAAAATCAAGTAGAATACTATATCAAGGAGCCCCCATTAGCAGAACTTGACCATTGGCTTTTACAGGATATTCTCGCTTTTATGAACCTTGCTTTAATTCCGCAAGATCTAGAGAGTTTCAATCGAATCGCGTTTAAAATGAATGGTTACATTTCAAGAGAAATGCTCCAATATGTGAATGAACATATAAGGGGTAAAACTGTTTTTAGGACTCTTGTTGATATACCCTTTTTAGAGTCCTATCAATCAAGAACACAAGAACGTCTCATGGGACAATTTGAAGACCTCAAGCTTTTGAGGCCCTATGATGCCATCGCTTTTATAGAAACAGAACTCGGTTATCTCGAATATCTAAAAAAGAATACCACAAGACTTGGCGTTTCCATGAATTTCGCAAGAACACGACTCGATGCTTATAAAGCCATTGGCAAATCCTTAAAATCTGGATTTGAATTCATCACCCGGATCGAGAACTTAAGAGAGCATCTACGTCTAGATTCAACACCAGCTCATCAAGCTAAAGTAACACTTTCTACGATTCATGGCTCTAAAGGGCTTGAATTTCACAGTGTATTCATGATCGATGTGAACGATCAGATTTTTCCAGGCTTTAATAGCCAAAAAAAAGACGCTCTCGAAGAAGAACGTCGTCTATTTTACGTGGGTTTGACCCGTGCTAAAATGCGTTTTGAATTGCTTCATACACGTTTTATGAATGGTGACTTCAACAAGAATTCACTCTTCATTGAAGAATTCTTGAGCCAAGAGTTCACTGAGGACGCCCTTGATCACATCGAGAGAAAATCCTCTATAAGCTAAAAACTGTGATAACTTTTGCTGAATTTTACGCTTATAAATATAATCCTCTTTTAACTTCTCAAAATCAATGGACATACCGTCCATTTTTTTTTTGAGAATTTTTTTGGCATCTTTATAAGGATTTAATGATGCATCCAGTGCTTCAAAGGCCATTTCAATATCATCCTGTGAAACCCCTTTTCTCTTCAGCGTCTGTTTCATACGATAAGTCCCATATTTACTGGCATGACTCTCAATGTAACTCTCTGCATAAAACTGATCATCTATAAATTTTTGTGCCTTTAAAAAAGATAAAACAAGTTGCTGAGTTGTTTCATCAACTTGTTTTGAATTCAATTTTTCAATAAGTTCGTGTTCAGTACGCATTCTAAATGAAAGCAAATAAAATGCATAATTGAGCCACTTCTCTTGTTCCTTGTTCATTTCCATAAGAACTCCATTATTTCAGTCCACTTTTCTTATTAACCACTGTGATCTCGACCCAATCAATTTCCATATTATTCCCCGCACCTTCTCCATAAGCATGCATTAAGAATCTAATATTATTTTGATCAACAGGATAACTGTTTAACTTATATTCAGCATCATCAATCTTATAAGTAATTTGATTTGAACGCGTATCATAGCTGAGGCTTTCTTCTACCCATTTATCATAAAAAGGCGGAATCAGTTTAAAATTTTCATTATAGTCCCAATCTGCCGCTAAAAATCTAACCACATCTTTTCCAGGTCTTTTTTGAAGTGGTGATAGGTCATATGAGTATTCCACTAATGCAATGCCATCTCCCATAGCCGTAAACCAAGAACCATCTGTTTTGGGTGGAATAAGTTCACTTGAATTAGTCTGATACATTGCAAGCCCACCTGCAAACATCTGATCACCATGAGAAATTTTGACCTTACGCTTCAAGGTAATCACATCACCGCTTCTAATTTCAATTGGACGTGATAAAACATAAGGAAGTGCTTCAGGCACATCAGAAGTCATTTTAAGAATGCCATCTTTAAGAGATACCAAGTCATAAGAACGATTATAATTTTCCCATTGCCCAACGAGCCAGAAATCTTTATCCATTTCATCAAAATCAAAGGTATACGAAATAACAGGCGGTTGTTCTCTCGTCTGAAATACGATGCTATAGAGGAAAAAACTAATAACTGCAAATAAAACGATGACCACTACTTTTTTCATATCTCACCTCATACAAATTAATCGATGATTTAACTTAATCTCTTACCCGTTTGCCTTATTGACGATCTCATCAATATCTTTTAAGCCAATTACAAATTTGTACTTTGGTTTAATCTCATTGAATTTAAGCTCAAATACAAATTGAATCGCATCACTGGATTGCCAAGTAATCTTAAGATCATTTACCCATTTTGAAAGCTTTGTTTCTGAAAGTTTTCTCAAAAGTATCTCTTGCATTTTATTGAGGTCAACAATCGAATTTGGCGTTTGCTTTAAATAACTAAAAGATGATAATAAAATCGTCTCTCTTACTTTTTTAAAAATTAGAAATTGCTGAATACTCTTGATAAATTCAACCATCAAAAATATAGAAAAGGTTACTGCCCCAGCAAATAAAATGTTTAATAACATAAAATCTCCTTCATTTTATTACTTAAAATTGTCAATAAACGTCATAAATTTATGTTACTTATATTATTATCGTCATTTTTTCCACATTGTTAAGTCCATTGTATCATTTTTTAACCATTGCCTTCAACCGTTTCAACTCATCTGTCGACAAATATCGCCATTTTCCCTTTTCAAGATCGCCAATTTCAATGTTAATGATTCTCACACGCCTTAATTTGACGACCTTATATTCTAGTGCTTCACACATTCGCCTGATTTGTCTATTTAAGCCCTGAGTCAGTATGATCTTAAACATGTTGCTTCGTATAATTTCTACTTCACAAGGACGCGTTACCGTATCTAGGATTTCAACACCGCTTCTCATCTTTTCTAAAAATTCATCTGAAACTCTGTGATCAACAGTGACTAGATACTCCTTTTCGTGATAGTGTCGTGCCTTTAAGATTTCATTTGATAAGTCGCCATCATTAGTCAATAAAATCAAGCCTTCGGAATTTTTATCTAATCTGCCCACTGGAAAAATACGCTCTGGATAATTAATATAGCTGATGATATTGTCTTTCACAGATAAGTTAGTCGTACATTCCACACCGATGGGCTTATTAAAAGCAATATAAATATTTTTTTCTTTACCGGTTGCCGGCTTGCCGTTCACACGGACATCATCCTCAGGTTCTACTTGTGAGCCCTTAGTTGCAAGTTCACCGTTAATTTCTACGACACCTTGATCTATAAGCTCATCAGCCTTGCGCCTTGAACACACACCAGACTCACTGAGGTATTTATTAATTCTCATAAAAGTTCTCCTAAATTGTTCAACCTAATGGAAATTGAACCATCAGGGTTATTTTCAATTTCCATATTTTCTGCTCTTGCCACGTACTCATAAGGCAATGTAATTTCCACACCACTTGCTGTTTTAATTTTTTGGCTTCTCTTAATCTTCTTTTTTTGAGATTCATTGAGTTCAAAAGAAGTTGGATCAATCCCTTTTGAGTCCAGTTCATTTCTGTAAGCTTCGCGCTCAGGTTGCGTTTCAAAACATTGGTATACAATAGACTCTAAATCAATGGTATTTTTTTCATCGAGCTGTCCATTGATAAATTCTTTGACCTTTGCCGTTTTAACATAATCCTGATCATGATATTTCTGAATTACTTTCTCAGCAGCTTTAGTCACTGCATCTATAGCTTTCTTAGCTGTAGCCCCCATAGAAAGCTTTAGTATATCTTCTTGAATATAACGGGCTTTATTGCCATCCAGCATCACTTGTTTATCTTTTATATAGACTTCATCTCTTTCAAGTGCAATGAGAAAACCCTCTTCAACTTTTTGACTTTTATAAGGTAGTGTGGCCTGTTGCCTTATGATTTTATTGGTTATCTTTTGATCTTGAGTCTCAACGAAATGAATATATGAAGTTCTCAAGTTAAGTTTAAGAATGCCGACGTATTCTTCTCCTTCATAATCAAAGTAAAGACACATTAAATCACAGGGTTTTATCTCTTCCGATCGCTTCATGACTTCAAAGAATAAATCTGCGATCTCAAGCGAAAAATTTTTAAAATCACCTGAGCTCTCAAGCAGTTTTTTAACAAGTGATGCCTCATCGACTTTGCCTCTGAAAATATCGAGCTGCTCAAAAAAAATAGTCACATGTTTCTCTATATAATCTTGAATATCGCCCTCTATTTCCATTTCATTCTCTGAAAGTATCTTAGTTTCATTGATACCATCTAATATGTGTAAATAAATTTCTTTTACCTGTATCACGTTTGGTCATCCTCTCTATTTTTAACGATTCAATATCATTTTATCATCTAAAATCACGATTTCACTTTACTATCATAGCTTAATTTGACCTGTAAAACAACTGCAATGTAAGCTGTGATACGTAAAAAGAGTTCATCCACAATTCAAATGATCACAGAATATGTCACCATTTGAATCATGGATAAACTCCTAATTAATATGAATAAATATAGCCATACCAATGATTACTGCAACAGATCGATGTAGCCAAAGCCAAGTTTTAGAACCTTTTGATCTTTTAAAACCATATATGCCTATACCCACTTGTAAAAACATTAAACCTGCTGCAAGTGCACCCGTTAAGTTAACACCATATCGAGAAAATTGAACGCCAAAATGTAAGAGTATAAATAATACAGCCGAAAATCCAAAGAATCGATGATATTTCACAAAATATCTCATCACTTTTGGAAATTTATTCTTGAGCCATTCAATCTCATCAATAGGTTTCTTAAAATGCTTATTAAGCCACTTCAAAAGAAAGCTCAGCAATGTTAATCCGTAGGATATTATAATCAATATCCCTAAAAATTCACCTAATTCTCTCATATATGCCTCCATTTATAAAAAATATACAGTACCTAGTTTAGTTTTTATCATACCCATATTTTAAGACATATATGCTTATTTTCTTCTGGTTTTTAGGTTTTTATGCTTTTATTGCGCTATACCTTATGAAAACAGGAGCCACACGAGCACCTCATTTAGATTTCTAAAATAAGCTTGATCATATCGACATCTTTTTGACTGTTACAGCTTTGGTTCATCCAAATTGCTCTATATCCAGTTATTTCGCGAATAACATTCTCAATATCGGACTGAATTTGTTGGTAATACGTCTCTCTTGTATAATCGGCAATACGCTTATTTTCATCAGATGATAGGATGGTTTGCTCAAGGAGTGTTCTAGAACCTGCAATTATAATTTCGATCAAGTTAGCCCTCAAGAAAGCAGTCACCTTCTGAGGCCCCTTTCCTGAGGTCTGCTTCACTATTTTTGCCACCTCACTCTCAATTTTTCTTTCAAGTAATTTACTCTCTTCCATATTGAGTGCGTTCAGTGTTTTTTCAAAATTTTGTTTATTAATTTTCTTTTTCACACTTTCAAGTGCTTGAGTTAATGCTGCAACATCTAAAGGTTTTAACAAATATCTCTCAATGCCTATTTCAATGGAGGATTGCATCAATTCCACATCACTTAAAGCCGTTGTAATGATTACTGGAATTCGATCGTTTGTTGCTCTGATTTTACGCGTCATATCAAGCCCATCCATGACAGGCATTTTTAAATCTGTAATGATCAAATCCACAGGAAATTGTTCATATTTTTCAAACCCCTCTTGTCCATTCTCGGCAACAATTAAATGACCAACTCTTCTTTTTAAAAAACGTGCAATTTCTTCTCTTAAAAACGGTTCATCTTCTACATATAAACATGTTAATTCTTTCATTTAGAATCCCCCTTCATCATTTCCGCTATAATCAAAAAATTAAGCTATATAATAGGAAGCTTTATGGCAATACAAAGGCCGTTTGACATATTTTGAGCTGCAATTTCACCACCAAAATTTTTTTCAACAATAACTTTAGCAATATAAAGTCCAAGGCCAGTGCCATTGTGTTCTTCTTTTGTCGTGTAGTACATTTCAAATATTTGGGCTAATTTTTCTTCAGCTATCCCGCCGCCTGTATCCTCAATTTCAAGGTGCACATGATGATCCACTTCTCGACATCTCACACTGATTTTTCGTTGTTCTGAATTATTCAGTACAATGGCGTCAATGGCATTTTTTAAAATACTAAACAGAACCTGCGAAAGCTGATTTGGTCTTCCCAGCATTAAGATATCCCTCTCAAAATCCATTGAAATTTCAATGTTATTAAGTCGAATACTCTCTCTTAGAAAATCAATTGTTTGATCTAATATTTTCGACATTAAAAAATTTTCTTTATCGTTTTTGGGGTTGAAAAAGAACCTAAAATCATCAATGGTTCGTGACATATATTTGATGAGTTCTTGCAAGCGTTGTCCTTGATTCTTTAATAAATCATCATCGAGTTCATCAAAGGCATAGGCATCTTCTATATTATTAAAAATCATCGATATACCACTAAGTGGTTGTCGCCATTGGTGTGCAATGCTCCCAATCATTTCACCCATTGCAGCAAGTCTAGATTGATAAATCATCAAGGCTTCTTTCCGTTTATTTTCCATCATTTCAGCTTCAAATCTTTTTTTCATCGTAATGTCTCTTGAAATCATAACCATTTGATTTGTATTTTCAAAAGCCATTGGCTTAATATTAATCTCCACTGGAATTTCCTTACCATGGTTACCCTTTAAGACATCTTCAAAAATATAACTTTGATGTAACAATAAATCCGCCTTAATTTCATAGAGTTTTTCAGTTGTCACGCAAGTACTAATATCTTGATAGTGCATTTGAAGTAAGTGTTCTTTTGTATAGCCCAAAGATTGCGTTACTTTTTGATTAACTTCTTTGATCCGAGCATTTTCTCCGACATCTATCACAAAAATACAATCTGAACCTGCTTCAAATATGTTTTCAAACTTATTCTTGCTCTGAATCAACTCTTTTTCCAGCACAATACGCTGATTGATATCTACTTCAAGTTCCTCGTTAAGTTCCTTTACTTTCACAAGAAGTGCATGTTCTTTTGCAACGAGGGCTTGATCTTTCTTAACTCTATACAGATACAATAATGTGGTGACAAAAATCAATATAATGAAAAAATTGATGATGATGATATTGTAGGTACGTTTTTTTAAAAAAGAGACTACTTCCACGTAATCTTTTGATACATTCATAATCCAAAAATCGTCTCCTATGCGAGCTGGTGAATAGGCGCTGAATTTCTTGACACGCTTTTCCAGATTATCATTAAACCAAAGTGAATGGTAAATACCTACGCCAGATTCACCTCGTTTTTGTTTTTCTACAAGCGCTTGAAGTTCAGACCAGTCAAAATTTGGATAAGCGGTGGTTCTAGCTTCCATGACATCTACACCTATATCTTTGGCATTAGGATGCATAATTAGAATACCATCTGAATCTTTTACAGAAGCATAACCCTTCTCACCAGCCTTAACTGGTACAATGAAAGCATGATAAATAGTTTCGAGTTTAATCTTAACATAGAGCACACCACTGATTTCCCCATCTGTTACAACAGGCTGCAAAATATTGATATACAATTTACCTTGTTCATCATAAATATCGCCTACAATTGATTTTTGTTGCTCATATAGTTTCTTAAAATCGGAGTCTATACCGTGTCCATAGTCTGTAATTGGATATGTGTAAATTTCGTCTCCTTTGCTATCAATTAGGCGTATTAATTCTATGTTATCTGCTTGGATGCTATAGTAGTCTTCGATATTTTGAAAAGCAGCTTCAGTAATTAATCCTTTTTGTTGTGCAATATAATTGCTTATAAAATATCTATTTTTAGCCAAAATTTCAAGATTATGCGTCTGATTGACAAAAAAACGTTCTAAGCTATCTGCCACCGTATCCGCTAGTGAAAGGAGTTGAGATTGTTCGATCTGTATGACATTGTCTTGAACCGCTCTATAATTATAATAGGAGGCCAGTACAATAACCATCATCACAGCTATTGCCGTCAAAAATATAAAGACACTTTTTAATTGTCGCTTTAGTTTTTTCATGAAAATATTTCCTTTGGTTTTTTTCATCATTATATGTGACCAACGAAGAATTCACAAGTATTATTGAACAATGTATTGTCTCTATACAATAAATTTGAAAGCTTGTTCTGTCATTTGATCACTACAACTTTTAAGCTTTATAGCTTGCGCCTCAATGGCGTTAATAGATACTTTTAATTGCCCCGTTTGATCTGCTGTCTGTACAATTTCTGCTGAACTACTCTCTATTGCATTTGAGATTTGGGACATCATCTCTCTTACAGAATGTGCACTCTTTTCTATGCCATTCATTTCAGTCGTAAGCGAATTAAATGAGTTTAAGAGTTCTGAGGCACGGTTTAGATATACATCACCTGACTCAATCATTTTATCATAGTCTGATAAAATCGTATGATCTATAAAACTCAAGATATTTTGAATTTCCTGTTCCATTGTGCTTATGGAGCCCATCACAAGAGCAGAGACTTTATTGATTTCCATTGCCGCCTCTTGACTGACAATCGCAAGTTTTCTAATTTCATCTGCAACGACACTGAATCCCTTGCCTGCTTCACCTGCTCTAGCAGCTTCTATAGCTGCATTTAGTGCTAAGAGATCGGTTTGATCTGAAATATCGAGAATTGTCTTTGTAAGTGATTGAATTGCACGGGTTTCATGTGCGTCTTTAAGTGCTATAACAAGTGCGTCTTTTGTTTTCTGATAGAGCAAAAGCGTCTTGTTCTTAGCAGCTAAGCTTTCAGTTTGAATTTGTTCAGATTTTATTTGAAGTGCGTTTGTTAATGCCACATTTTCTAAAGTATCCTTAGAAATACCCTGTATTGCTATAAACATCTTTTCGGTTACTGCTTCTATAGAAACCGTTGAAGCTGTCACTTCTTCCATATTTGCAGAAAGATTCTCAGCTCTTTCATTGATATTGCTTGCCTTTAAGATGACATCATCCATATTGACATATAGTGCATCTGAAATGACTTCAAGGGTTTTTATGTTGTCATGCAAAACGATGATCAATTTTTTAAACCGGTTGATCATTTTATTAAAACCATTTGCAAGCCATCTAAATTCATTATCATTTGGTGCCCTCAATGTGTAGCTCAGATTCATTTCGTGTTCTAGTCGCTCCAGATCTCTTGTCAATACTTTAAGGGGGTTCGAAATCATACTGAAAATCCAAATTGAAAAGATAAGTACCACTAGAGTAGATAAGATTGCTGCTCTTTTAGCACCTTTTATTGTACCTTCTTGGACTTGAGATTGACTTAGTGACAAAGATTCTTTTATGGTTATTGCCGAATCACTAATTTTTTGTGTCTCAGATATTAAGACCAGTGATTGAATTTTCATTTGATCATCGAGCATCTCAATTTTTTGTATGGTATCATTAAATTCTAAGAAGGCAACCTTCATTTTCTGCCTTTCTCGAGCATCTATAGGTGCCTTATCTAAAAGTATCTCAATCTCATCAATTGTCATCTTTGCAAGTGCTAAAGCATCCTTTTTACCTTCACTCAGATATGTTTGTTTAAAATAAAAGAGTTGCGTCATTTTCACTTTTAATGTCGTTAATAGATTGGATTTACTTTCTGTAGGCACTTGTGTTTCGAGGTGGCTTTTTTCAATTGCTAAAAAATCAGTTTCTATGCGACGTGTTTGTTCGTTCAAATGGAGTACATTTTGATCTCGATCTCTCTTGTCCGTTGCAAAAGCACCCACTGCACTTTTATATTTTGAAATTGAATCTTGTATAGTTAAAAGGCTTTCTTTGTATTCTTCCTGCTCTAACTGCTCTAAACCAGCAGTAGTTAAACCTTCTGTTTCCTCAATTTTAAGTTTGATATCATCATATAATGCTTCATCACCGCTGTTTTTATATTTTTCTTGATTGAGTAAAATAATTTCTATATGCGATAGTATTTCATTCATGCTGTTTAAAAAAGCTTGAGAATTTCCTTGATTCGTAATTTGATTTACAGTATAAAATGATGCTCCCATAATAATAAGCATCAAAAGCACATAACTCAAAATCAAAATAGATCTTAATCGATATTTTTTCATTTTTACCCCCAAAAAAGATAGACTTTTTTACATCTAAAGACCTCATCTAAAGCTTTGTTTAAGCGCTTAGTGCTGCCCTTCACTTCTGTCTCCTAACTGGTTCTTGACTGATTGTTGTATAATAACTAAAGCCACCTTTCGGTGGCTTTAGCAAACTTCAGGACAATACTACTAAGCTTGAGCACTACCTGTTTTTTTAAATATATTTGAGAAAATTTTCTTAATAGCAGGATATGCTACTGAGATTACTGTAATTAATATTAAAGCTTTTGCTAAAGGTGACTCCACGAAAATACCTAAGTTGCCATCTGCGATTCTAGTAGCCTGTCTAAAAGATTGCTCCATTGTGCCGCCCACAATAACAGCTAGGATCATCGGTGCTGTTGGCATTTTTATTTTCTCCATAAAATATCCAAGTACACCAAATACGATCAAGATATAAAAATCAACTATAGAGTTAGAAATTGCATAAGTACCAACAAAAGCTAGTCCTAATACCAATGGATACAAAATTTTAGGGGGTACTGCTAAGACTCTAACAAGGATACCTGCCATTGGAATATTAACAATTGCAAGTACAAAGTTTCCGATGACCATACTTGCGATTAGACCCCAAGCCACATCTGGATGCTGAGTGAAGAGTAACGGCCCTGGCTGAATGCCAAGCATTAAAAGTGCACCCATCATAATCGCTGTGGTCCCTGAGCCTGGAATTCCCAGTGTTAACATTGGGATAAAGGCCCCTACAGATGCCGCATTGTTTGCCGCTTCTGGAGCAGCAAGGCCTACAATTTCACCTTTTCCAAAACCTTCTGGTTCTTTAGATAATTGTTTTTCATTATTATATGCCATCAAAGATGCCATCGTTCCACCTGCACCTGGCAATGCACCTACAATAAAACCAAGCGGTGTACTTCTAAGAATTGGCAACCATGTTCTTTTCCATTCTTCTTTTGTAATCCAAATTCTTCCGAATTTTGTTTGCGGTACTTTTTTCCCGTCTTTGATTTCTTTAAATGCCTTGAAAACTTCTCCAAGTGCATATAGTCCAATAATAACAACTAAGAAATCAATTCCCGTTTGTAATTCTAATACGCCAAATGTGAATCTTGAAATACCAGATTGTGCGTCAATTCCAACAGTTGCAATCATCAATCCGAAGGCTGTTGAAATAAATCCTTTAACCATATTGCCTTTTGACATCGATGCTGTCATTGACAAGGCTGTGATCATTAATAAAAAATATTCTGCTGGTCCAAATTTAAGTGCAAATTTTGCAACTGGGGTTGCGAGCATAATTAAAAATACAACTGAAATAAGACCACCAATAAATGAAGCAATCGCACTAATTGCAAGTGCCGATTCTGCTTTCCCGTTCATTGCCATTGGGTAACCATCAAACGTTGCTGCAAGTGCTGCACCGTCTCCTGGTGTATTGATCAGAATTGAACTTCTAGAACCTCCAAACATTGCCCCATAGTAAACACCTGCCATTGTAATCAATGAAGCCGTTGGGCTCATAGAAAATGTAAGTGGTAAAAGTACTGCAACTCCAGTGGCAGGGCCCAATCCTGGCAACATGCCTACAATCGTTCCCAAAACGCCCCCGAAGGTTATTAAAAGTAAATGATACGGTTGAACAGCGACTGCTAACCCCGCAAACAAGTGATGTAATACTTCCATTTGATCCTCCTAGAGATTTATAAAAGGCGTCATTGGTAAACTGATGCCCAAGAGATAGAAGAAGATATAATATACGATGCCACTGAAAAGAAGTGCCACAATGCTATTCTTAACCCATTTTTTACCGTTCGTAATGGATAACATTGCCATCATAAATATAAATGTCGAAATAACATAACCAAAATGTTCTAGAATAAGTGCGTATACAATTGATGTTACAACAGTTGCCGCAATCATCCTTTGACTGTGTTTATCATTATCTGTTGCCATTTCTTTAGCTTTTTGAAATGCTCTTTTAGTAGATTCTAAATCACTTTTTAAGACTAAAATAATACCAAATACAATCATACAAGCTGCCAAAATGAGTGGGAACATGGACGGTGCTAAAGGATTTCCCATTGGGCTTCTCTTTATGTTGTAAGATAAAAGACCATATACAACCCCAAGCACTACAGAGATAATACCCGTAAGGAAATCATAATTAGTCGTCTTTTTATTGTTTTCCATAATGCCTCCATTTATAAGGGGGGCCCTCAGAGAGGGCTCTCCCAGATATATCAATTCCTATTGAACTGCTAACAGACCAATTTCATCCATTATCGTTTTGTATTCTTCGTTTTTCTCGCTTAAAAATTGAGTGAAATCTGCTTGATTCATGTAAGCATCAGCCCAACCATGTTTTGCACGTTCAGCTTTCCATTCATCAGTTTCAACCATTTTAGCCAATGCATCTTGCCAGAAATCTACTGCGTATTGAGGCATGTTTGGAGCACCAAATAGGCCTCTCCAGTTTTCAAAAGTTGCATCAATGCCTTGCTCTTTACAAGTTGGAATTTCTGCAAGCATACCTTCACCAACTCTTTCAGCACCTGTATGTGCAAGAGCAATTAAATCGCCACTTTCGATTAAAGACTGAACATCACCAAGACCAGTTGTCAATAAATCGACATGACCGCCTAAGATTTGAGCAGTTGCAGTACCATCTTGGAAACTGATATAATCGATATCTTTAAGGTTTTTAACACCTGCTGCTTTAGCGATAATTAAAAATTGGATATGATCCATAGAACCAGCTGATGAATTACCACCAATTTTTACACTTTTAGGATCTGCTTTAAGTGCGTCCATAACATCTTTAATTGATTTGTATTTAGAATCTTTCGGCACTACAAATGCACCGTAATCAGTGATTAATCTAGCAAGTGGTGTTGTGTTTTTATAGCTGTACTCACTTGAACCATTTAAGTTGATTAATAAGATTGGTGGTGAATAAACAGAAACTAATTTTTCTGAACCTTCTTGAGTTTGCATGTAAGCGAGGTTTACACCACCGCCACCGCCTGAATTATTTGTAATAGGCATCGGACTATCCACTAATTTTGTATCCTTTAAAACCTTAGCAACTGTTCTAATTGTTAAATCCCAGCCTCCGCCTGCGCCACCTGGTGCGATAAATTCGAGCGCGCCTTTTGGATAATCTGATTTTGTCTCAGATGCCACTTCTGTTTCTGTTCCAGCTGCTGGAGTTGATTCAGTTTTTGCAGCTTCTTTAGGTGCACACCCCGTTAAGGTCATTGCACCAACAAGTGAAAGTGCCATTACTGATGACCACAATTTTCTTCTTAAACCCATTCTCGTTTCCTCCTATAAATTCATTTCATAGCATTATATCTTAAAGCGCATTGGCTTTTGAGATTAAAAATAATTCAAGTTCTGATAAGGCATGTACCCTACCTCTAGCACATTCATAAGCGGGTTGATCACATATATAACACTTACGAACACCTTTATTCATAAATGATCTTGTAAGTGACTGGCCCGTTTCATCATAAACATCAAGATCAAAGATTCTACCAATTGAATGATTTTCCTCAATTCGGATACACAGTTCTTTTACATCTATTGCTTTTGAAGTCACATAGAATACACTCACATACTCCACTGGTTCAACGCGCTCTTTCAATCTAAAGGTAACCTCATCATACTCTATACCTTCATGGTCAAATGATTCTTTTACACATCGGACCGCTTCATCAAATAACTTTTGAGCCCACTTTGACTTTTTATTAGGCCCTGGAATATTTACTCGGACTACCAAAACAGTTCTTGTATCACTATTCACAAGACTTTGTATAAAGGCTTCTTTAATATCCCTATATTCAAGGAGTTTTTCAAGGCTCATAAATATTACCCTCTTTTATAAATGCGATCTAATATTGAGCCATCTCTGTACTCAATCATAGCAACCACTTGTTCCTCGAATGGAATCGGCGCTGCCTTACCCACGATTTGCTCTGCCTGTTCTATGAGAGCTTCTATTGAAACAATTGGTAAATTGGTTTTAGAAAGGATTTCTATTAAATCCGTTCTTTGAGGATTAATAGCCAGTCCTCTTTCTGTAACAAGCACATCTACTGTGTTACCTGGTGTGATAATACTCGTCACTTTATTTATGACGGTTGCAAGACGCCCTCTATAAAGGGGGGCTACAATAATTGTATTTTTAGCAGATTGAGCGGTATCACAGTGTCCACCAGATGCCCCCATAATCACACCATCAGATCCAGTCATAACATTAACGTTAAAATCTTTATCAATTTCAAGTGCGCTTAATATGACATAATCTAAACCGGATGCGATACAGCCAAGATTAGATGGATTGGCATATTCAGAGGCACTAATTTCATGATGGTTCGCATTTTTTGAAATAGATGCTGCTGCAATTAAATCAAAACTTTGAACATCAAATAAGTGCTTAACATAACCTTCTTCTAAAAGATCCACCATAGGTTGAGTGATCCCACCAAGGGCAAACCCTGCTTTTATATCATCCTTGATCATGGCTTCTCTGAGGTAACGCGTCACAGCAAGTGAAGCGCCGCCAGAACCTGTTTGAAATGAAAAGCCTTCTTTATACTCAGGTAATGCTGTAATCACTCTCGAAGCGTATTCTGCAATTTTGAGCTCTTTGGGATTTTTAGTATAGCGTGTTGCACCCGATGCAATACCTTCTGGATCGCCTATTTCATCTACTTTTACGATATAATCCACTTGCTGTTGCTTAATACTTGCAGGCATATTAGGATATGCACACAAATCATCCGTCACAAGAATTACAGTATCTGCATACTCTGCATCTACCATGGCATATCCCAGAGAACCACATGTTGTATTAGAGCCATTTCCACTGGCATTTCCCATTTCATCACATCTTGGAACTGCTAAAAATGCCACATCTATTTTAACTTCTCCTGCTTCAATAGCACGCGCTCTCCCACCATGACTTCTTATGATGACAGGCTTTTCCATATGGCCTTCTGATATGAATTCAGCAAGCTTTCCACGCATACCACTGGTATGAATTTCTTTAACAACACCTGTTTTGATAAGCTCAATCAAGGGTTCATGAACTTTACTAAGTGAGCTTGGAATAATGGTTAAATCCTTTATACCAAGTGCTGCAATGTGCTTCAGAACTAAATTTGTTGTGTAATCACCTTCTCTAAAATGATGGTGAAAAGAGATGGTCATGCCGCTTTTTAGACCTGATTTTCTGATAGCCTCTTCAAGTGAAGGCACCATTTTAGATTTATTGTCATAAATTTTAATTTGTTTTCCGTGTTTTCTCATTTCATTCACCTACTGTCTCCTACTCGCTCGCTTTTGAAAGGTCCAAAATTCTCAAGGCTCTTTCAACAATTGGTTTATCAATCATCTTTCCTTTAAGTGAAATGACACCTAAGCCCTTAGCTTCAGCCTCTTCTATTGCTTTTACAACTTCTTCAGCATGTGCTATTTCTTTATCTGTAGGTTTAAACAGCTTGTGCACCACTGGAATCTGTCTTGGATTGATGACAGATTTCCCATCGAAACCAAGTTGCTTAATGAGTTCAACTTCATCTGCAAAACCTGCCATGTTATCAATATCTGAGTACACTGTGTCTAGTGCTGCAATTCCAGCTGATCTCGCTGCATTTAAGAGTTGTGATCTCGCATATAAAAGTTCAATACCACCAGGCGATCTCTTTGTCTTAAGATTAGTCACATAATCTTCTGCACCAAGCGCTATGCCAATCAGTCTGTCTGATGCATGTGCGATCTCGTAAGCATTCATAATCCCCAGTGCACTTTCTATCGCAGCCATCATTCTAGTACTGCCAACTTCTCTGCCGTATTTTACCTCTGCTTTGGCAATTAACGCTTCAACTTGATGTATATCATCTGCTGTTTCTGTCTTAGGTAATCGCACCACATGAATACCACCTGCTACAATTGCTTCAATATCCTTTTCTCCAAACGGCGTATCGAGTCCATTGATTCGACAAACAAGTTCAGTGGTTCCAAAGTCTACTGTTTGAAGTGCTCTATAAACCAGCATTCTCGCTGTATCTTTTTCTCTAAGTGAAATGGCATCTTCAAGATCAAACATAATCGAATCTGCACCGTATATAACAGCATCTGCAAGCATTCCAGGATTACTGCCTGGTACATAAAGCATTGTTCTTCTAAGTCTACTCATGATGCACCACACTCCATTCTAAAGTATGCGCTTGATCTAGCCCTCTCTGTATTGCACTTTCAACACGTGCTTTTATCGTACAATCAAGTGCACCTCTGTCAACTGCATTTACCACAACACTCTCAAGTTCGTATTTATCAATGACTTGTGAGATAAGGTTTTTAATGTGATCTCCATACTGTTTTTCCACAACGCTCTTTAAATGTATTTCATTTGCTTTGCTCAGTAGATTGTTCTCAAGCCTAATGTTGATATCGCAGGAATCCATTGTGCCTGCAGAGGCTTCTTTTTTCAATTTCATTTTGACCTCCTAGTGTCTTGATGTTGCATTTTTTAATTTTTCAATCACCCGTTTGCCTTGTGCTGTTTTAAAATATTGATACGTGCTCTCAGGCACCAATTTTTTAACTTCCTTCATATGACCCTTTGCCAGCAATGCTCGTACTCTAGAGGCACTGATGGCATCATCTCCAAATATTTTTCTTGGAATTTCGATTATTTCAACATTATAGTTCGGTAAAACTTGTTTCATCTGCTCATTATAGAGTGACGTCGTTGCACAATAAGGTTCTGTACCTACAAATCGTTTCGTTATATGAAGTGCCTTTGCAAAATAGTGTCCAAATATTTTTAGATCAAGTTCCGTTTGAATCTGCGTACCTTCTTCAGGATTTTTGAGAAAATAAGTTGGGAACGTTGCATCTGAAATAATATAATCACTGCCCTTGATCACATAAACGTTATCCAAATGTGCTGTGCCTGTAACAATCAATTTGTACCGATCATCACTTGGAAACGATGTGTGTGTGGAATCCACAACGAATATATATAAAAACTCACAATTTGCTGCTGCATATTCAATGAGGTATTGATGCCCCAATGTAAATGGATTGCCATTCATCACAATGGCACCGACAACTTCATGAGTGGTTTTAAATGAACCTAAGTAACACGCAAAGTTTTTAATACCATGTGGTTTACGCTCCAGTAAGACCACTTTTGAATCAACGCGTTCAATTTCATAAAATCCGAGGTTTTCAAAAGATTTTGCACTTTCACATTTGGTATAAACAAAGATATTATTATAGTCTTGGTCATATAAGAACTTCATAACTTCATCAATCAATTCTCCTAGGACGTTGCTTCCTTTTTCCTGTGGACTTATGGCGACACTCCTGATGGTGTTGCTCAGTGTTGATGCTGTTCCAAGGAGTTTATCCTCTTTGAAAAGGCCAAATGTGTGATCCACTCCGGGATCTAGCTTAATATCATTGATTTCAATTAGATTTAAAACGTCTTTCCAGTAAAGATCATTTGGTCGCATGTCTTTAATGAATGTTTGCTCGATCATAAAAGCCCCTCTTTTTAAAGCGATCCCATTTTTTCGCTTTATTACAACAAAAAAGGTCAGTACATAAAATCTTTTGATTTTACATACTGACCTTCATAGTTTAAACTAATCCTTGTCCGTACTATTCACTTGTTGCACAAATTTATACTCGTAAAACGCCCCACAAAAAATGTCTGCCCCGCATCATTTTTCATCTGAACTCACCTACATTGTAAAATATTCTTGAACAAATTGCAATATATTTTTTAAATTTTGTCACAAAATTGATCTGAAAGCAACTTTAAATACACTGAAACTGCTAATAAATCTGCACAGCCACCATGACTAACATAATGCTCTATGCACCATAAATCATATTGTTCAATTGCATTTTTTCCTGATTCTGTATAGATTCCGCCTACCTCTACAACACTTCTCGCTTTTGCTTTACTGGACTCCAACATTTCATAATTATGCCTGCCAATCACATTAGAGTCATCTAAATGACATATGAGTAGTAGCAATGCTTGGATCATGGCATCGTTTAGAGACATGCCCTTGCTGAGTGCTTCTTCCAACACAGGCAAGCCCCATTTTTTAGCACTTATATAGCCCGAAGCCGCTTCTCCTCTAGCACCTGTCAATCCTAACTTAAGATACTGAGCTTCACCATAAGTGTTAGCTTCCTTCACACTAGATAATTGCTGTGTCACAACTGGTTTAATATAAGTGCTTACCCTACCGGTAATGGCTTCTATAAACTGTTCATGACCCATAGGCGATTCTCTAGGAATACACAACCACTCACTCACAGCGCAAGAAATCAGTCCCAGTGCATAAATTGCACCTTTATGAGTATTGACATTTTGTGTTTCATTGAACATTTTTGCTTCTGCAACTATGCCCATTTTTTGTAAATCTTTAAAAAAATCATCAGGCTTTAAAAATTTTTTAGGCTCAGGTACAACTCGATATTTATCTAGAATAAACTCGGCGATTTCAAAAAAATATTGGCCTAACCCAACACTGCTGTCTATAAATGTATAAAAATCCATATCGTAATGAGCCCCGTTATTATTTCGATCCACTAGCCCAGGTTTTGGTGTTGCAGATACCTCATACAGTAAAGCTTTAACAGCAAGCTCAGATATCATAATAGGTATATTGTCATGAATTTTGTACATATATTCTCCTAGTTTTAATTTTATATAAAATTATTCCCCCTACTTATACCCTATTTCCTTGTCTTTTACTTGTAATCATTTCATTTTTCAGTTATCATATATATTGATTACACTTTAATGTAGAGTGATAAAGGCAAAACTGATGAAAGTCAGTGACGCAAAGTCATGGGTCTAAAACAAATTTTGTTATGATTGCCAGACTACCAAATCATATTAGGGGAGGCAAATATGAATCCAGAAAATTGTGAAAAAATAATTGAAATTCTTCAATGCACTCACACTACAAAAACATTTAAACTAAACAACAATGACCTTGGAAAGTTATTTGACAGTGCACAGGCTGGAAATGAAATGGCTTTTATTTACTTGGCAGAATGGTTTTTTACATACGCTCAGACTAAAGAAAGTACATCTCCATTTGAAACCGCTTTGTACGAAACATTGAGACCTTATTTTATAAATTAGACTTCTAATGTTCGGCGTCAAAAAGTTAGGACTTATTGATTATCGAGATTTTCATCTCCCCTAATCAATCAGTCCTTTTTTATTATAAACAACAAAATTTGAGCCAAAAGCTGTGTTGAGGAATCTTTAACCTCAAACAGCATCAGCGAAAATTGCTTTGAGACATCGCAAGATGGCTCAAATGTTATTCTTAGTCCATTCAGAAAGATATTTATGAATGGAACGATTCATTTCTTTAAAGAAATCCGCATTTTTCTTTCTCATGTAAAATTTATAAGCAAAATCTTCTGTACTCTCATCTTTTTCTTTAAACATTTTTTGGATAAAAGCATCGTTAATATCAGGATATGTTTCTTCAAAGACTGTAAATTCATCTTCAAATCTTGGTCTGAGTACTGGTTTATGATCGAAATGTCCAAAAACCACTAAAATTGCTGGCATGGTGTATTCTGGCAAATTAAAAAAAGCTTTATGCGTTTCATAATGCTCCATAATATCGCCAATATAACAGGTCCCTATGCCCATACTCTCTGCGGCGATAACTGCATTCTGTGCTGCTATGGTTGCATCTTGCATCGCCAAAACAAAATCGCTTACAGAAGGTCCTGAAAAGCCCTCAACACGCTCTGGCAAACCGCTGATTTCAAAGTACTTCTGCCATTTATGATGATCTAGTACAAATAAAAGTGCCAATGAAGCATCCCCAATGAATGGCTGGTCATCACAACTTTTAGCAAGTGACTTTAAACTAGATTTAGATCTAATTTTAACGATACTATAAAGCATCATATTACCTGCTGTTGCACCACGTTTAGCTGCCTCAATAATGGTGCTAACAGCTTCATCTGAAATTTCTTCTTGATTAAATTTGCGTATAGAAGTATGGTTTACCAAAACATCTATAGTTGGATTTTTTGAATCCATAAAGACCACCTACTTTCTTTTGAACTTGATATAATGCCTAATTGACAATTTTATCAAAAAAACAACTTTACATTAATCTTATCATTGTCTCTGTAAAAAGAAAAGAGTCCATCCACTTTAAAGTAGACGAACTCATACATACTTCAAATTATTTTATGCTTTGTTCTACTCACCAAAGTTCCCACTAATCAATGCTTTAATCTCATCAATTGCTTCACTTTCATCGCTACCATCTACTTCAACTCTGATGACATCTCCCTTAGATGCAGCCATTTTTAATATCCCTAACATACTCTTACCATTATACATCTGATCTTCTTTATAAAGACTTATCGTACTTTGGTATTTATTACAAGCTTGAATAAACAGACCCGCTGGTCTTGCATGTAATCCATGTTCATTTTGCAATGTAAATTCATATTTTTTCATATTTTTGCCTCACTTTTCTAAACACCATCAGCATCAGCTTTAGATAACTCTCCTCATATTAAATCCCATTAAAATACGTCAGTAAATATTGCTCTGCTTCAGTGTTCCAAAGACCATTATTTTTTTCAACGAGCTCATGTAAAGTCTTGAACAAAGGGTTTTCAGCACCTAAAGCTTCAAAATCTTCAATGGCGGTTAGAGGTAGGTTTATATGATTGTAAATCAACTTTTTACCTCCAGGTATATTCGGCAAATTCATAATCGCATCTATTGTGGCATCAAGTCCCCCAATATGTGTTAACATAACGGATGGGTTGATATCTCCCTTTGCTGACATATCCAGTGCTTCAATCAAATCGTTTGTATTCCCACCAGTGGAACCCATAATATGCGTGTTGCTATAGTGAACATTATACAGATTTATTGGGGCAGTGAAAGCTTTATCCGTTGGACCTGCAAAGAAGTTCATACAGCCATCATGGGCAAGTAACCGATCACCTTGTTCAACAAGTGGCACAATTGGTGCGTAGACGAAGACATCATCATAGCCGTGCCCATCTGTAAGTGCCATCAACGCCGCAATTGGATCAACTGTTTTTCCTGTGTTGATATAAAGTAATTCTACACCTTTTGCTTTTGCGCTTTCAGGTGAAATAAACTTACCTGCTCGATCTAGCCGATCTTGACTGATATCTGCTACCACAATTTTAGAAGGTTTCCCTTCAATGGCAAGTGCGTATTCAACAGCTCCAAGTCCCATGGGACCTGCACCTCCAAGTACAATCAAATTTCCCTGTGGCTTAGTGCCCATAATATGCCTATATTCGTTTGGAACAGTATGATAACTCGCATGAAAACCCCCTATAATACACGACATGGGTTCACCAAGCGAGGCGTTAAAAAAGCTATCCCCCTCATATACCAATAGACATCCGAGTTCCATCACTTCAGGTGGAATAATATTATAGGTTGCATTGCCACCAAAATACTCATAAGAATACCCCGGCGAATACGGACTCCCCTTATAATTAAGTGCAGGCTGAAGTGAAAATTTTTGTCCAGCCTTGAACTGGCCCTCGTATTTTTTGCCCACTTTTTCTATGATCCCCGCCATTTCATGACCTACGATGATCGGATGTTCCTCTATATTTTGAGGCACTCTTTTGTGATTTTTCCCCTGTTTTATCGCTTTATAAGTAGACATACAAACGCTATCTGAAATCACTTTAACTAGAATTTCATCTTCTTTAATCTCAGGTAATTCAAACGTTTCAAGTCTCAAATCATCAAGACCATACATTCTAACTGCTCTTGTTTTCATAATCTACTCCTTTGTAATCAAGTCAAAATAATCGTTGAAATGCTAACCCTATTATTGACTTCTTATTTTAATAATTTCTTATCTAAAGCTTACTAAAGTGCCGTTAAGTCAACACTTGCCATTTTTTTTAAAACCCACGCACTATCCATCGGTTTAGTGCCCACTGTCATAACTGCTCCAGCGCTAGTTGCCACAGCCATCTTCAAAAGTTTTTCAAGCTCGTATTGGTTTTCAAGCGCATATGCCACTGCACCCACAAAAGCATCTCCAGCCCCAACACTACTATGCACTTTCACCCTGAGGGGATTTAAAAAATATCTTTTTTCTGAGTCTGAATAAAAGGCGCCATCGCCTCCTAATGAAATAAAGACTTTCTCAATTCCCATGTTGATGAAATGCTGAGCAGCTTCCTCAAGGGATGCTCTCGTATCTAATTTTCTTTCAAAATAGAGTTCAAGCTCATGCCGATTGGGCTTTATGATGTGAGGCTTACCTTCAAGCGCCTGTTTAAACAAATCGCCTTCAGCATCTAAAAATATCTTTAAGTCTTTATTTTTCAACTTTTGGATCAAAGTTCGATAGACATCTCTTGGCAGACTCTTAGGTGCACTCCCAGATAAAATGATCAAAGAACCTGCAGTTGCATGCGCTGTTATTTTTTCATAGAGACAATCGATGTCCTGCATAGAGACCTCAGGCCCCAATTCATTGATTTCAGTCGTCTCACCTGTTTTATGATCAAACACTTTTAGGTTCGTTCTCGTCTCACCGTTAATCTTTACAAAATCGTGGTTTATGCCCATAGCATCCAGTGCATTTTCAATATACGAACTCCCTAATAAGCCCGTGGCGATACTTTCACCATTTAAAGACTTGATGACTTTAGAAACATTGATCCCTTTGCCACCAGGGTCTGTATTAGAGCAAACGACCTTGTTCAAGCCCCCCTGTGTAAGACCATCAATTTCAAGCGTCTTATCAATTGCTGGATTTAGTGTCACTGTAATGATCATTATAAATGCATCTCCTCACTTGAAAATAGTTGGTAAATATATTCTGGATCAGAGGTAGTAAGCATTTTCTCTAAAATTTCAGTTTCTTCTATGGCCTCAGCAATGTTGGCAAGAAGCTGAATATGTTCATTCCCTTTCCCAGCAATACCAATAACGAGTTTGGCTAATTTATTTTCACCAAAGTCAATGCCATTTGGATATTGAATCACAACTATTCCAGAAGCAATAATGAGATCTTTGACATTATTTTCACCATGTGGAATGGCTACACCGTTACCAATATAAGTTGAAAATTTTTCTTCTCTGCCCTTCATCCCTTGAATATAACCTTCTCCCACATAGCCACTTTCAAAAAGTAGCGTCCCTGCACGTTCAATGGCTTGTTCTTTTGTCACTGAAGCCTGATTTAATATAATATTACTTTTCATTAAAATTTCCGTTGGTTTTTTATTTTCCATTTTTACCTCCAAAATCGTACACTGCTCTATAATTTCATCTAATAGTAGCTCATATTGTTGTTTATCTAAAAAATCCTTAATCCCCACATGAAGTGCCAATGGCGCTTGCTTTCTCGCTCTACCCACTAAATCCATAAACGTAATGACCACATCAGCCTCTCTAGGAATTTCATCAATGGCGATGTTTTCCACAGGTAAGTTAAGGTCATATTGAGTTAGTAATTTAGTTAAGAGCGATGCGCCCATGGCACTTGATCCCATCCCTGCATCGCAGGCAAAGTAAATTTTAGAGATCTTGTAATCCCCTTTATAGTCTTTAAAAATTGAGAATTCTTGTGGCTCTTCAAGGATCACATCCCAGTTTTTTTTCCGCTTTAAAATCAATCCACTTATAAAAAACGAAACAAATGCAGATAAACTCACCCCTATGATCACTCCGGCAAAGCTACTCTTTGGTGTCAACGCTAGTACTGCAAAGATACTGCCCGGGGAAGGTGTTGCCACAAGTCCGCACCCTAATATTTCAAAAGCAGAGATACCTGCCATGCCCCCTGTGATCACCGCAACAAAAAGTGCAGGATTAAGTAAAATATAGGGAAAGTAAATTTCATGAATGCCGCCAAGAAAGTGAATAATCACAGTACCAGGTGCCGTTTGCTTAATTTGACCTTTTCCATAAATCCAATAAGCTAATAAGACGCCTAAACCCGGTCCTGGATTTGCCTCTAATAGAAAAAATATAGATTTTCCAGTATCCAATGATTCTTGAATGCCTAAAGGGCCAAGAACGCCATGATTAATAGCATTGTTAAGAAACAATACTTTGGCAGGCTCTATAAAAATCGCTGAAAGAAAAAGCAAATCATGTTTGACGACTATATTCACTGCCTGTTCAAGCGATTGTGTCATCAAAAAAATAACTGGTCCAGCACCCTTATATGCAAAGATAATTAGGAACGTCCCCACAATACCTGCTGAAAAATTACCCGTTAACATTTCAAACCCTGTGGGTACTTTTTCCTTAATCACTTGATCGACTTTCTTGATGATTAAAGCACCCAGTGGTCCCATGATCATAGCACCAATAAACATGGGGATATCAGAGCCTACAATAAGCCCCATTGTCCCAATAACACCCACAACGCCACCTCTTGTTCCCGCCACTGCTCTGCCACCTGAATAGGCGATTAAAATCGGCAAGAGGTACATAATCATCGGATTTATGAGTTCGCTTAATGACGCATTAGGAACCCACCCCTTTTGATTAAATAATGTCGTAATGATTCCCCAAGTTACAAAAGCTCCTATATTAGGCATCACCATTCGACTTAAAAAACGTCCAAATCCTTGTAAATTTAACGTGATTTTTTCACGATTGATCATAACCGGCACCTCCTTGTAAGTGACGATTAAGCCAATTGTGAAGAATGCCCTTTAACTTGATTTCTATTTGTGTTTCAGTGCCTTCTTTAAGTGTCAACAAAAAGGCGTCATCCTCAATAAGTGCTTTGCTAACTTGACTTATTAATGCCAGTTGAACTTTACTAACATCTATAGGCATACACATAATTACGGCTAAATTTAATGGTTCATTTTGATTTGTTTGAATTGGATTTACAAAACGCCATATTGAGAATTTTGAAGTATCAACTGCTTCTGTTTTAGTATGAATCAGTACGATGCCCTCACCGTGGATCACAGTACTGCCAAGCTTTTCTCTTGCCACGAGCTGTCTTAATAATACTTTTTTATGCTTTGAATCTCTCGCCATACAGTTCGCTATTTTTCTGAGCAACTCACTGATATTTTTTATTTTAATTTGAGTTTCAAGCGAAAAGCTTTGTTCAATGTTTAATATGGCTTCTGTCATATCATGCAAGTCTCTAACTTTGTCAGATTGATCTTTTTCTGGTATTTCATTAAACGATTTCACGTGACCCTTAAGAATATTGGTAACTTGAATTATTTTTTCGACATCTTCATCAAGTAAAAGTGGATTTACTTTTATACAGGGAAAATTAGATTGTTCTAAAAAAATCGTAGAGATTAATAAATCTATTCCCAGAGCTTCTAGCTTACCTAATAAAACATCTTCTTTCGAAAATTGACCTACCAGTTCTAAATTGGTGAACAACTTAGAAACTCTAGAATAAAGCAAACTTGAAGTCCCAATCCCACTTGAACAAACAATACCCGTTCTCAGCTTTTGCTCCTGATGTTGTGCCTTTCTATATCTTTCAATGGCAGCACCAAAGTGCATTGCCAAATACCCTATTTCCTCATCTGGAACGATTACCTTATATGCATCACGCATTATAGAAGCTGTCTTTTCAGACATTGTATAAATTTCTGGATACATCTCTTTAATTTTATCCAGCAGTGGATTTCGAATATCTAGGCTGAGTTTCATCCGCGTTACTGCTGGTTTTAAATGACTCACAAGACCAATTAATAGCTTTTCATCCTCATTGAAATCGTAACCACTTAAGTGTTTAAACGCATTAATCATTTGTGACGCCAAGCGTGTGATTTCAAAATTAGTCAGTATTAGATCATTTTGATCTATAATCGCACCTGTTCTCAATTTTGACCCTTTTAAGTGCATGGTAATGTATCCAAGTTCGTCCTCTGGAAACTTAATCCCAAAAGTTTCTTCTACGCGATCACCTATAGTTCTGGCAATCTCAAATTGTGCATCTTTTTTCAGACCACTTAGGATCTCAGCATTCATAAAAATGCTCTCGCCCCTTTTGATTCTTTGAACTGCAATGGCAAGATGAATCATCAATCCCACATATGAACCATCCGTTAATCTATTGGCCAAATAGTGCTCATAGTTTTTAAGCAGTACACTGACATTGATCAATATTTCTTTGTCAATAACCGTTTCTACTAAATCACTTTGTATATCACTACTATCCAGTAGCGCAATTAAATCTTGATGCTCATAATTCTGATATAGAAAATCGACAATTGCTTTTCTGAACTGCCTCTCTTGCCCCTCAAGGTAAACGCCAAATCCAGGTTTTCTAACGAGCTTGATTTCCCGACTTGCAAACCAAGGTTCAATTTTATCCATATCATATGAAATCGTTGCCTCAGAAACGCCAAGCTGTGCTGCGAAATAATAAAATTTTCTGGGCTCACGACTTTTTAAAAGTTCAATGATCAACATGTGCTGTCTTTCTTCCTGTGATAAATGATCCTCTGCTGTTTGATTTAACAAAGCATTAATCTTTATCTTTTGTTGCTCTGATGCCTCTAACTTTAATCCTAACCGTGTTTTCTTATGAAGGACCATACCAAGTTCCTTGGTGAGCCGCTCAACGTCCTCCATCTCTCTGAAAATTGTCCTTTTGCTGATATTCAATTGCTTGGCGATTTCAGATACCGCCATATAATCGGTTTGATGACTTAAAATGTCAACGATCTCCATAACTCTTCTAGAATAAATCAACTTCATCCTCCAACCTTTTTTAATAGAGACATTTTTTATGATCTAGCATTAATTATTAAACGAATTTTCAGATTATTCATCTTGTCTCTATTATACTATTAAAGTTGGTGGAATCAGCCTTAAACTTACTCTGCATTGACAGCATTCATTAGTGCCACTATTGAATAAGAGCTTATATACAGAAACAGTGAAGCTTTCTCCACTGTTTCTAAGACTAGACATTATCCTTATTTTTTTAAGCGTTCAACCAGTTCATCGTAAATTGGATTACCTACAAATTGATCAATCGTAATGAGCTCTGCTGTCTGACATTTTGCACTCGCTCTCTCGCCTAAGCTTATATGCGTGATTACGATATCTGCATCAGATGGAATATCTTCAATAGATGTGTTTATTACTTCAATATTCAAGCCTGCTTTGTTAATTTTCTTTCTAAGTGTAGTTGCACCCATCGCACTTGATCCCATACCTGCGTCACAAGAAACTACAATTTTTTTTACCGACTGTGCCACTTGACCTTTTGACGCTGCTTTCATGTTTTGAACCGATGATTTTGCACTTTCTAAATCGCCATCGTCTCCTTTTCTTTTAATGAAAAATGCAGCTACAAAGAATGAGACCGCTGTTGAAATGATAACACCTGCAAGTACTGCCAACAATCCCCCTCTTGGTGTCATCGCCATCAGTGCAAGTATACTACCAGGAGACGGTGTTGCAATTAGACCTGCGCCTAAAATACTAAATGTAAACACGCCACTCATGCCCCCAGCGATTACAGCAAGAACAAGTGCTGGATTCATCAATACGTATGGGAAATAAATTTCATGAATACCACCAAGGAAATGAATAATAATAGCACCTGGAGCCGTTTGTTTAACCATACCTTTAGCAAACACCCAATATGCTAAAAGGATACCAAGACCTGGTCCTGGATTTGTTTCAAGTAAAAAGAAGATTGATTTTCCGGATTCTGTTGCTTGTTGAATCCCAAGTGGACTTAATACACCATGATTCATCGCGTTATTGAGAAATAAAATTTTACCTGGTTCAATTAAAATTGACGTAAGCGGTAA
The DNA here is from genome assembly GCA_965140735.1 of uncultured Fusibacter sp. Lineage (GTDB taxonomy): Bacteria > Bacillota > Clostridia > Peptostreptococcales > Acidaminobacteraceae > Fusibacter_A. The sequence continues at coordinate 2,396,446 of OZ223306.1, forward strand.
TAGTTTGGCATTTACGATACCTTCAACGCCTGCTTTAAGTACATTGTTTAAAGCCACTACTACAGGACCAATTACTACAAAAGCAAGTAATGCCAAGATCATTGAAATAATACCAGCAGAGAAATTCGCCACTAACATTTCAAACCCAGCGGGTATTTTACCTGCCACAGCATCATCCCATTTTTTGATGACCCAGCCACCGAGTGGCCCCATGATCATTGCACCCATAAACATTGGAATATCAGCACCTACGATGACACCCATAGCCGCTACGGCGCCGACTACGCCACCACGTACACCACCCACTAATTTACCCCCTGTATAAGCAATTAATGTTGGTAGCAAATACGTGATCATTGGTCCTACTAACGTGGATAAACGTTCATTTGGTAGCCAGCCTGTTGGAATAAATAATAATGTTATGATACCCCATGCCATAAATGCACCAATATTGGGCATCACCATACTGCTTAAAAATCGACCAAACTTTTGCACGCCACCTTTACCAGTACCATGTGACCCTAATACATTTTCCATAAGATCCCCCTTAAATATTTTGATATACGATTTGCAATCACAAGCGATTACAACTTGATTATAGGGACAAATGGCTGTATTTTACAAACAAAAGACAATGAAAAATGTCACCGTTTAATGGTGACATCTTTTATAAATGAGTGAGATTCTGATCTGACGCAACATATAAAATCAGATATTTTTTTGAACATTTACTCAAAACATCTTTAATAAAATGACAAAGTTTTCTATAAAAATCTAAAAACGAATGCTACTATGAAGGTTGGTATAAGTGCTGATTTAAAAAGCGACATCGGTTCAATGCCGAATTCAAAATATTTCTTGAGGATAGACTGACCGATTGGATTAGGAGCATTTGCAATCAAAGTGAGACCACCGCCTGTTACGGCACCAGATACAACCGCATATTTAAGACTTTCAGAAAGATTTGGTACTAAACTGCTCAAATAAGTGATGGCTGCATTATCGTTAAACGCAGTGAGCAAAATAGATGTCGCATTAAGAATACCAGAGGGCAAGTCTGCGAGCACAGGTTCTATCCACCAAGCCTGAACACTGCTGTGAATGATTAAACCAGACAAGAAAAACGCAACCATAAGTGCTGGTTTTAGATTAATTCTGTTTTGATATTCTGCCGTAACTTGAACAAAACCTAAAAAGAATAAAAAACCTCCTAAAAATAGAACAGGTTCGTGATCATTGATGACAACCCATGCAAGGAAAAATAAATGTACCATCATAATCCATAGAGGTAGCTTATCATCTCTAGAGTCCCATTCTGGATCGCGGTAAAAGGGCCTTATTTCTTTTGGAAGCAACCCCGGAATAGTCCTTTTCATTTCATTGATCTTAATACTGTCAAAGCGTTGTGACAGCACTTCGTCAATGTTGTATTCAGCGAGTTCTTGATCGCTCAAATGGCGTTGCGCTTCGGCTTCGATATCTGCCTTAATCATATCTGAAGTCTCATTGAGCCTGTGGCTATAACCCAACTTTTTATCCACTTGCCACTCTAAAGCATCGATCTGCTCTGATATAACCGCTTTATCTATAAATCTTCTTTGAATGTATTTTTTAAAACGATCCTTCTTATAGGCATCTTCAAGTAATGTAAACTCCTTTTTAAAATATAGGAGCATGATGATGTTGTTAATCAATATCCCAAGCACAGCTTTCCATCCAAAATTGATAAACATGAAAGAAGTTGACCAATGCCAAACATTTGAAATCATCAATATCGGTGGTGCTGCAAAATTAGTTAAAGTGCCTCCAATAGATACATTTACAAAGAGCAGCGCCAATGTCATATATTTTATTTTCTTACTTGGATTGAGATCAAAAAATTTATCAGAGAGCAAATAAGCTGAAATAATCATTGCAGCAGGTTCAGTAATTAATGACCCTAATAGTGGTCCCACGGTTAAAATAACAAACCACCAGACCTCTAGCTTCCCTCCTATAAACTTGACCAGCTTCCACAAAATAAGTTCTACAAACTTTAAAATAGGTCTACTGGCTGCTATGGTCATGATCACAATGACAAAGAGCGGTTCTGTATATTTAAGCGCCCCAACATAAGTCACATAAGTTTCCCAGTTGTAAAAAAGCGTAATGGCGATAGCGAGCACCACACTCCAAAGGCCAAAGACTACTTCTATTTCTCCCATGAAGTGCAAAAGCTCAACCTTTATTGAGCTGTCTTGAACACCTATTTTTTGCGCGTAAGACAATATCTTGCTGCTTAAAAAAGCATGTATTATTGCAAGGCTAAAAATAATTGTTGCCGCAAGATTAAATGGATTCTGTTGAACTCTATAAATCAAAGTGTCTAATATGCCGCCGTCAGCTGGATCATCATAAGATTCAATCGGCATTGGAAAAGACTCAGGTTGAATCAAATCATCATTTGCACTGGCAATCCCAAAAAACAAAAGCATGATCATCACGACCATGCAAATTTTTATCGCTTTCATCGCCATTCCCCCTCTGAAGTTTCATACCCCATTTGACGTGAAAGTCTCTATTCTATTTTTTAAAAGTTTATCTTGTCAAAATTTTAATCAATTGCTCTATAATCAGACTTTGTTCATCATCCGTCAACTCAGTATGAATTGGTAATCTTAAAATTCTTTTAGCCACAGATTCCGTTATGATAAGATCTGTATTTTCATACCCCAACTTACATCCCATAGGACTGCTGTGAAGTGGCTGATAATGTGTCATTAACTGGATGCCTTTTTGAGCAAGCGCTGTCACGACTTTAGCCTTCTCTTCTTCTGTGTTAGTGAGAATATAGAAAAGGTGACCATTACCAACATCACCTCTTGAGCATTTTATTTGCTTCGCTCTATTAAGCGGTTCTAAAGCATCTTGATATCGCTTCCAAATCCATTTTCTTCGATTTGTGACTTCTTCTAAGAAAGGTAATGTCTCCAGTAAAAAACGCATCTGATAAGGAGACATCATAAACTCACTGCCTACTTGCTGCCATCTATAATTTTGAACCTTCCCTTTTATAAAAGCATCTTGGTCTGTCCCATGATGTATAATTTCAAGACAAGCTTCATTGAGTCGATCTTCGCTTACAAACAAACAGCCCCCATGACCACCAGAAGTAATATTCTTTGTGTGATGAAAACTCAAACACCCCATAGTGCCATGTAAACCATAACCCTTATCTTTATATCCACTGTTGATGCAATGAGACGCATCTTCAAGCAATGTAATGCCACGATCCCTTGACAAGTTCATCAAAGCTTCAAAATCACGATTGACACCACCATAGTGAATAGGAATAACCACTTTAGTTCGGTCTGTTATAGCGGCTTCAACTTTATGGACATCCAAATTGAGACTTTCAGGTTCAATATCCACAAATTTGAGCTTTGCCCCCACTCTTGCAAACGCATTGGCAGTGGAAACATGTGTAAATGATGGTAAGATCACTTCATCATTTGGTTTTAAATTTAAAGCCAGTGCCATGACTTCAAGCGCACTTGTGGCTGAATTCAAAAAATGAACATGCTTAATAGACTGGTATAATGGTAACTTTCTAAAGGTTTCCACCAGTGCTTCTTGTAATACATAAGGATCTTCAAATGGGTTTTCTTTGATTTTTTCACAGACTTTGTTGATAATCGTTTTATTTGAGTAGGGTTTATGGTATTCAATCATATGTTTAACTCACCTCTTCAAATCCTTCAACATCGGGCTTTATTTTTGACAAAACAAAGCGCTTTTTCATCATTATATCATGAAAAAGCGCTTTAATTTTATAAGCAATTTGATATAAAGTTAAATATCTAAGCTCTGGTTAGTATGTCAATTGACTTTTGACACTCTAACGCTCTATTGCACTACTGGGAATCCTTTGTTTGCCCATCCCATTGGTTCATTTGACGCCGTTCCCATACCACCGTTTAATGAAACTGCTTTATAGCCCATTAAACGAAGCGCTGCTGTTGCTTGACCCGCAGTTTGGCCTGTGTAACAGTAAACCACAATTGTTTTATTCTTTGGTAAATTAGCAAATTCAGAAATCATTGTTTTGCCAAAAGGAATATTACTAGCCCCTTTGATGTGACCTTCTGCAAATGCATCTGCTTTTCTAATGGATAAGATATAAATACTCTCATCATTAGCATCTACCATTTCTTTAAGTGCATCTTCAGATACTTTATAGTTTTTATATGGCGTATCGCTTAAAGCAACCATGCCTTCGTAGTATGCTGTAATTGCGGCTTGAATTGGTGCAGAAATTTCAGTAACAGTGCCACCTACCGGTGTTGCCTCTGTTGTCGTTACAGCATCTACGCCTTCCACTTTAGAAATCCCTAGGTTCCAACCCAAGTTAACACTTCTTGCATCAAAGCCAGCCACATTTAAAGTCACAACTGCTTGACCTGCAGTTTGTCCTGTGTAGCAGTACACAAATACAGGATTATCACTTGGAATATTAGCTAAGTTTTCGCTGATTGCAGTACCCCAAGGTAAATTAATAGCACCTTTAATGTGTCCTTTAGCATAATCATCTGCACTTCTGATATCTACAATCGTCATAGCTTCATCTGCTGCTACTTTCGATACAAATTCATCTTGTGCAATTTTATAAATATGATCTGGCATTTCAGCATAGAGCTGCTCCACTTTACTAATAGCATCGCTTGTCACTGGGAAGCCTTTGTTAGCCCATCCCATAGGTGCATTTGCTGACATACCCATGCCACCATTTAAAGAAACTGCATCAAATCCCATCAAGCGAAGTGCCGCTGTGGTTTGACCAGCTGTTTGACCTGTATAACAATAAACAACAATTGTTTTGTCTTTAGGTAATGAGGAGAAAGAAGCTGCCATATCCTTTCCAAAAGGAATGTTGCTTGCGCCAGCTATATGGCCGATTGCATAATCTTTAGCACCTCTCACTGATAAAATATAAATACTATCATCAGCGCTATCTACCATTGCCTTTAGATTGTCTTCAGAAACTTTATAATTCTTGTACTGCGAATCTGCCACAGCGCTTAAGCCTTCATAATAAGCTGTTAAATCTGCTTGAACATCCGCATTGATTTCAGTAACGCCACTTGTAAGAGTCGCTGCCTCTGTTACAGTTACAGCGTCTACGCCATCCACTTTAGAAATACCTAAATTCCAGCCTAGATTGACACTTCTTGCATCAAATCCAGCATAATTAAGTGTCATAACTGCTTGTCCAGCTGTTTGACCAGTATAGCAATATACATAGACAGGTTTATCTTGAGGAATACTGTTTAAACCTTCTGCAATTGCAGGACCCCAAGGTAAATTTACTGCACCTTTGATATGACCTTTTGCATAATCATCAGCACTTCTGATATCTATAATTGTCATAGATTCATCTGAAACTACTTTGCCAATAAATTCATCTTGTTTGATCTTATAAATATGATCTGGCATATTTTCAAAATAAGCCACTACTTTTTCATCTGCACTGCTTGCCTCAACCTCTGCTGGAGCTGAAGTTGTGTCCGCAGGACTCTCTTCAGTGGTCGCTGGACTCTCTTCAGTAGTCGCTGGAGCTGATGCATCTGTTACTTCCATACTTGCTGGTGCTTCTTCTGATTTACCGCATGCTGTTGCTGAAATAATTAACATCAATGTCAGTAAAATTGCCAACACTTTCTTATTCATAATATCCTCCCAAATTAAACTTGCCTACTCTATAAACTCATAATCTATAATATTTTATAGGTCACGAGCCCTCTTGCTGTGTGATAGGGGCAGTCTGTTCTACTGGAACTGTCACATCTGTTTTAGATGACCATTCAATCCAAGCACCATCATATACCTTAACATTTGTAAAACCAGCTTCTTGTAAAAGCGCAAATGTCTGTGTTGCTCTAAAAGATGATTTGCAATAGAGTATAATGGTATCTTCTTTTTTCAGGCCCAAATCTTGATAGAACAATTTAATATCTCTACTGGACATAAAAGTACCGTCACTATAGAGATTTTTGGTATGCGGATATAATATCGCACCTTTTATATACCCCGCTTCGTATTCTGCAATTGATCTAACATCTACTATTTTCACAGTATCCATTGGATTTTCCACTTGTTGCTTCACTTCATCATAGGATGCAATAAGAGACTGATCCCTTTCTTTTGCAGTATAAACAACGGGTTCAAATGATGGCTTTTCTTTGGTAATCTCAAGTCCCGCTTTAACCAGTGCACTGGCTCCACCATTTACGATCATAATCTGCTCATGACCATAAACTCTAAAAGACCATAGTACACGGCTCGAACTCACGCCAGCATTATCATCATAGACATAAATCATTTTATCAGATGAAATACCTTTTGCACCAACCACCTTTTCAAAACTTGCTTGATCAATTAACATCGATTTTTCATCAACAAGCTCCGATGGTGCTAAACAAATAGCCCCTTTAAGATGACCTTTGTCATAAGCTTCTTCGCCTCTTGCATCAATGACAATGACCTCTGGATTGTCCATGTAAACAGTGCCTACTTTGCTGGCTTCCACAACATTCAGCGTGCCTGGGTACGTCGTATCCGGAGCACATCCTGTTACACTAAGAGTCACCAGAAGTAGTGTCAAAGTCAGGAGGACTGTCCATTTCTTTTTCGTCATATAAACCTCCATAAACGAATTTGTGAGATTGCTTTGGAGTACATTGTTAAATTGTAGACAATTCATGTGATAAAAATCACATTTCTCACATTCATTATATGCTAATTTCTCAAACTTTAGCCATCACATTTCCTTATACAACATTCCATATTATCATGATAGAAATTTAACACACTCTCCTATAAGGCTATACATTGAGGTTGATTTTCAGTATGATTGATTTAAGCTACTTTTGAAAATCGTAAAAATATGAGATTTTCAACACCTATTATTTAACAGATCCCATTTAAAGAAGGTTATATATGCATTTATTCTCAAATAGGAAAACTAAAAACTTAGAAAATTCAAGCCATAATAGAAAACACCGCCTTAAAAACATGCATCCAATTCAATCTATTGAGGCCATTCAAATAGATTTTTTAAAGCCCATAGCCTATAGTTTAATCTGTTTATTCTTCATATTAAACCTCATTTCACTGACAAATTTTCCATTGGTTCACTCTGATGAAATCTGGTTAAAAGGGCTTTCACTAGAAGTATGGCATCAAAAGAATTTCGGGGTTACTGAACCTTTTTTCGATCTTTATCCAAGAGTTCAACACCCTTTCAGATGGGTTTTTAATCTTTTGCAGCTTAGCTTTACGGGACTCTTTGGCAATTCAGTTTTCAGCGTAAGACTGCTCTCTCTGGTGGCTTCAACTTTAAGCCTTTTGATCTTTTTTAAGATTCTACACCATAAAACCCAATCTAAAACAAGGTCAAAATCACCTTCAAGATCAACGCCTTATGCCATTGCAGGCTTGTTACTGCTTATGCTCAATATTCAGTGGCTATATGCCACACACTTTGGACGTCAAGAAGCGCTCATCATGCTTTTTATGTTACTCAGTTATTGGCTTTGCCTCCTTCTAAAAAAGCCAAAATTACTGGCTTTAATCGTCCTGATCTCCATTGGTATCCATCCCAATAGTTTTCTGATCGGCTTGATGCTTTTTGTACTACTTTCCTACCAAATCTATAAAAAATGGCGTCCCATAAAGGACCTCTTTGAGTTCACATTTTATCTCGTGATAGGATTCATCGCTTACTTGGGATTGGGATTCCTTATGGCACCCGATTTCCTCACACGCTACTTGAGTTTTGGTGCAAGTCTTGGTGTAGATGCAGTTCCCATGAGTCGTATCCAAAACTACTACTGGTTTTGGATCAAACTCTATCATCAAGTTGGTGGCACTTATGAACTCTTTAACATCAAAATAGAACTTTTAACATTGGGATTCCTCGTTATTATCGTGCCACTGGCATTTCTCATGAGAAGTGTGTTTCATGCATTAAATCCAAACTGGACTCAACACGATAAGCATATTGAACCTATCGAACATGTCAAATTCATTAAATTAGCTAAAAACCGCATCCTTTTGTCACCACTTTATTTTGAATCTTATATAGCACTCATGAGCATTCTTCTTGGCATATTTATCATAGGACGTAACAATCAAACTTCTGTGGTGTTTTTACTGCCATTCCTCATTTTAACACTGCTCAATTTAATGCCAAAATTACGTTTTACAAAAGGGATTAGTGTAATCCTTGTACTCTTTGCACTTATTAATCTACAGAGCGATTTGAGAGATTATGCCATGAGATTTCCCTATGCTGAAAGTTATGAAAGCACACAGGAAAAGATCAACGCCGTTATCCCAAAAGAAGCCATAATATTAGGCAATATCAACGTTATGGAGGGCTTCAATTCAAATCAGTTTTACGATATTAGAAACCTTGCCTATTTAGAGGCCAACCACATCACCTTACAAGCTTATATAAAAGAAAGACATATAAACTATCTCATCATCCATGATGAAATGGATTATATCGCCAGTTGTTCGCCCAAGTGGGATTTTCTCTATGTGAATATGACCTATTGGGATGAGCTCAAGACCTACCTATCGACTCACACTGAACTCATTGCAGAAATTGATAATCCACTTTATGCTATGAGAATTTCAAAGTATGCTGGGACCTATCCTTGGCAAACTAAAATATACCGCATTCTGCCATAAGCAGAAGCGGTATATTTTTTAATTATTATCATGATAAATTTCACCACTCAAATCAAATTGATTTGCACCTTTAATTAACGCATCGTTTGCATAGAAATTCACAAAATCTACTGTGTCAAACTGCGTTAAAGTCTTATAAACGATGGTACGTAGAGATGATGCTGAGTTATAATCATCCTTAATATCATATAAAACATGGTTAAATTTTATTTCAATCAATTTCTCATCAGAAATAAAAGTAACCTCTAAAAGTTCTAATTCATCCATTTTCAATTGATCATAAAGCACTTCTGAAATATTCTCCTTTTTAAACAGTTCGTATATGATTTGTGCTTCAACACCTTCATCATTCAGCAATATTGCTTTATCATAATACTGGCCTTGAATAGGGTCAAAATATATTAATTTGTATTCAGTCAAAGACTCTTCATTTGTATTTGGCTTAATGGCCTCACTATTTTGCTCCGAACAACCACAAAAGCTAAATAGGATTAATAAGCATACCCATACTATTTTATTGTTTTTCATAGGTTAATAACCCCACCAATATTTCCTAATACCGAAGTAGATAGAATTTGCGTTTACCGTTTTGGCAATCTCCAATACGACATCTTTTTCTTTATACAGAATGCCATTTACCGTCACCTCTGTATGATTGTATTTTCCACCATGTCCAGGATCGATAACAATTACTGGATTTGGAACGTCTGGAATGTATCTCGATATGCTTTTGTTACTTTCCTCATTTTCTCTGTACATACTTGATGAGAAACTGAATTGATAATCGTTAGAATCACTTATTAAATTTCCTTTATCCAAGAATTTAATTTCATTGATATTGGATTTATTCTCAAAAATAGTTTTACTTACAGAATAGCGTAAATTCACCAAACTATCAAAATCCATTTTCAAAATATCTAAGTTTATAATCATCAAATCGTTCTCTATCTTTATATTGAGCACTTTAAAGTTATCGCTAAATGCTGTCTTATACACTGAATCAGGCACATTAACAGGATCAAAAATTAATGTGTGTATTATATTCTACGTCTACTACAGGGCCTATTTGGAACAAATTACGTCCTAATTGGAACAAACTAAATATAGACAGATATTTAAATTTATTACATAATAAGAAATGAAATCATCTTCTGCTTGGTCTAAATATGAAATGAAGAAAATAGTGGAGAAAGGAGTATCATAATTAGAAATGATCATAAATATGAATATACCCATAGCGATTATTTTATCTATGCCCATGATAGGCTATATTTTTTATAGCATTTTTATCTTAAAAAATAAGGATTATTTTAAATATTTCTTTATAGGCATTTTTATGATTTATATTTTAGGCTTATTAAAATATTCCATATTACCTATATACATCAATTCTACAATAGCTCAAGAAATCCATAAAACGCAGTCCGTTAGTGAAAATATAATTGCTAATATGAATCTAATACCTTTCTTCAAAGGTTTTGATTTTAAAGATTTTTGCTTAAATATAATAATGACTTTTCCAATGGGCTTTTTATTGCCATGTATAAAAAAAGAAAATCTATCCAAAATAATTAGATCTGGGATAATATTGGGACTAGGCATTGAAATAGTCCAGCTTTTACTCGGATTCATTCAAGGCTTTACGTTTAGAAATATAAATATTAACGACAGTATCGCAAATACTTTAGGCGTTTTTTTAGGATACTTAATATTTAAAATATTTATACAAATCTATACTTGGGTTTTCAAAAAATAGCAAATTATCGCACTTGATTTAAGCTTGTAACTTATTAATGGTTAAAGTGTCAAAAGTCATTTTCTCACATCCCTCTGCTCTATGCAATATCACGTAATGCCTGTAACCAATAGCATAGGGTGGAGGGTTGCTCAACTTTTGACACTCTAGTTATTACTCTAATTTGAAGATAGCAATCGCTTGACTCAGGCTTTCAACAATACTTTTCAATTCATTTATAGATTCTCCGGTTTCAACTACTGCCGCAGATTGTTCTTCTGTGGAAGCACTTATTTCTTGCGTTGCTGCAGCAGATTCTTCAGTAATTGCTGAAATATTCTCAGTCGAAACTAATATTTCATCTTTTATTTGAACGACCTCGGATAATTTTTCTGCTGATTTTCCAATACTTTCAGTAACACTATTTGCAGCCTCTTTTATTTTTGAGTAAATCTCCTCAGTATATGACATGGCTTCCGTTGCCACTTTCCTAGATTCTTCTGCTTCAATCATGTCATCTTGTGATTCTTTTACAGACAACTGAATATCTTCTATGATTGTTCTCACTTTTACCGTAGCATCACTGCTCTCCCCTGCTAACTTTCTAATCTCATCTGCTACAACTGCAAAGCCTTTACCATGCTCACCAGCTCTAGCTGCTTCTATTGCAGCATTTAAAGCCAACAGATTAGTCTGTTCCGAAATCCCCTTGATCGTGTCTACTATATTATTAATGGTTAATGATAGTGCCGCTAAATCTTCAATTTTATTGACAATTCTCTGCACGGATTTGCCTTCTTCATCAAATTTTTGTTTTAACCCAACAAGTGCCGTTACACCATTTGTCGTTGAATCTACCATATAATTGACATTTTCACTCATTTTACTTGTTTGAACTTCAATTTCACCCACTTTTGTATCAAGCGTTTTTACTAGTTTATAACTTTCTCCAACTTCCTTAGCTTGACCAGATGCACCTAAAGCTACTTCCTCAGTGGTTTTAGCCACTTCATTACTTGAAATTTCAATTTCATCCATTGTCTTTTTAATAGTTTCTGAGTTATTACTTACTTCAAGCATGCTCATATTAATATTGCCAATTATATTTCTTAGGTTTCTGATCATAAGATTAAATGACTCAGCAAGCTGTCCAATCTCGTCTTTTGAATCTATGACGACTTCGTTGGTCAAATCTCCACTAGAAATATTCTTTGTAATTTCCATCAATTTATTGATGTTTTTGAAAGAATTTGTGATAATTGCCCAAACAATCAACAATGTAAGTATCAACATAATCAACGATGTTATGCCATTTTTCATAATCATAGAATGTTTTTCATCTATAATAGATTGTCTATTTTGAACTGCCTTTATATACCCTGCAATATGCCCCTTATAATCGTCAAACGGAATAAGCATAATACCGTTAACTTCATCATCCGATAAATAATACGTGGTTTCTCCTTGCTTTACTTTTTCTAGGACAGATCCTGTTGGCATCCACGAATCATTTTCATACGTTGCCGCAATCAACTCACTATCGTTATTATTAATCTTATAGAGTGCATACTCCCCTTGAAACTGACTTTTTAATTTATCCAAAAAACCTTTTCCAAATTCTCGTCCATACTCAACTGTTCCAATGTGTATGCCTTCATATTCCAACGGAAACACGACACGAATACCATACCCAGCAACTCCTGATTCGATTCCTATAGTTTTGGTTTTTTTCTCATTAGCTTCATTGACCGTAAACCTAAAATCCTTTAAACTATCACCATATTTTTTTGTATTGTGCAATCTTAAAAATGATGTAGAATCTGGTAAATGAAACTGAAATTGTTCAATATCACCCGATACAGAATTATAAACAGGTAAAAGCATTTCAATAAGTTTTTCTCTATCCCTATCTGCAAATACTTTAACCACTTCTGGATTGTTTACAACACTTTCTAACCCCAACACGGTGCCATCTATTGCATCGCTAATCGTATTTTCTATTGCCTCTTCAACTAATTTATTGTACTCAAATTCTTTTTTTGACATCAGTTGATCTGTCTTCGTTATGAGAAACAGAGACAATACAATGATAACTAGGATCAATAAGCTTCCCATACTAAAAAGCACCTTATTCTTTAACGACATAAAACCCTCCTTGTCTTTACTTTGGACTTCAATTTAGTCCCCCCTTTTTTGATGTCAAAACTTGATCTTGCATTTATGGCACCTATTTTTCATCCGATTCTCCTTTCTACTTTCAGATTTAGAGACCACTATATAGCGTGTTGAGACGCCTCTACATATAAAAAAGTATCATCTGAACACACATACTCCCCACCCTCTTGTCAGGGGGACAGATTGCTCTACAAATTTTACTATGCTTTTCTATAGTATGTAAACAAAAATGAGTATTATACTTGTAATATCAATTCTTTTTTTACTTCTAATCCTGTTATCGATCTGTAGCTGCCATATTTAAATAATATTCTATAATAAATACCACATCTCAGTTCATAAAGTCCATTTCAGCATTTTTTTAGTTTTTTGAAAAAAAAATCACTTACAATCAATACTCCTGTAAAATGTTGTTGACTAGACAAACATAAAGAAAGAAGACGTCATATAAGTGTATTTTAATTCTATCAGCAAATCACTCAATTTAAAAGACTGTTATGTGAAAAAATATGATCCACGATGAACTGACTTACGCCAACAACAACATTTGAGTCATATACTATACCTCAAACCGATTTTCGCTGACGATTTTCGCGGTTAGTGCCCCGCGTAAATCTTTAGGCTCAAATTTTGTTGTTTATAATAAAAATATACCGCATTCTGCCATAAGCAGAAGCGGTATATTTTTAATTTTTATGCCAAATTTTATAACTTGCTATCACCAAGCACACCAAGAAAACTTGATAGATGATTACGCCATAAAAAGTATGAAGCAATCCACTTATAAACCCAATTACTGAAAAAATACAGTATATGACCATAAATAAAGCGATATGTTTGGAGGCTTTTGTTTTAAATATTTTATCGAGCATACTCTATCCTCTACTCCCTATAAAATCTTTTCCCTCTAATTACAAGATTTTCACCCTGCTCATTTATAATTTCAAGTTTATCATACGCCAATTGAATATTTCTTGATAATGACAATTCATCTTCCCCAGTGATGATCATATACCCCGCACGTTGAGACGCATTTTCAATGGGTTTAATGGTATCGCCCACCTTAAAATTATAACCAGCTTGATGAACATAATCGCATGCCAACAGAGACTCTAAAGGTGTCATATATGCCACTTTTCCTGCATTACAAAAGAAGAGCTGAGTGCTAAACAGTGGTGACTTAACCTTGTATTCATATGCCTTTACTTCACTTTGATCATAATCTAAATTATGACACCCTTCTATGGCGAGATCCAGCACATCAATCCCAGTAACCAGCGGAATCGTCACATCTTCATATGCGCCGCCAAGTCTACATGCAATTTCATTGACCATAACCCCATGATCGCCCACAAGATATTGGAAGTAAATTGGTCCTTCATAAATGTTAAAAGCTTCGCAAATACGCTCTGTAATCTCAACAATCTCTTTTTCATATCGATCTAAGTGAATCGAAGGATACTCATGTGCTATGCAAACGCCAATATGAACCTCTGGCGAAAACGTGACTCTGTCTGTAACAGTGAATATTTTAACCACACCCTCTGCAACCCAGCCACTTACTGTCAGTTCTTTATTTTTATAATAAGCTTCCACTAAAATTTCATCTTGCCTAGAATAACTGAGGACTTTCTCAAACTTCTCCCGAATTTCGCTTATGGAATCCAGTTTATAGATACCACGCTGACCTTGAGAATCCAGTGGTTTAACCACATAAGGTGGTGTTATATGTTTAAGTTCATTTTCATCAAATGATTTTGAAATAATGGCAAAAGGCACCGTTGGAATACCATAAGCCTTAAATCGATTTTTCATATGCTTTTTATCAGTAACCCATAGAGCAGTCTCTGAACTGATAAAAGTTGGAAGATTAAGCTTTTCACAGACTTGTGTCACCACATAAACCGGTTGATCTGTTCCAACTGTTAAAATACCTTGAACCTTTTGCTCTATAGCACACGCTAAGATTTCAGAAGTTTTAAATGCATCTGCAAGCACTGCAATATCTGCAAGTGTCTTGCCTTTTGAGGTTTTCAAGTAATCTGCAACTACCGTTTCATAACCCATGTCCTTCATTTTGAGGATACCGTTGATTTGACAGCTCCCCGCACCAACCATTAACAATCGTTTCATGATGTACCTTTCCTTGATTAATTTTATCGAATAAATGTGGTATCCCATAGTAAAACAGCAAGTTAAAACCGAGTTTTAACAACTTACTAAAGGTATAACCCGATTTCCCCTGTAGGCGCATATGCCTTGTAACTGCTACGTTTCCAATCTTTTCAGCATAAGGCAAAAGCTCTGCGCTGATATACACAAACCTCTTGTTCTTATTCAATATACGCTGATAAAGTGATTTTTTAATCACCCTAAAACTACTGACATTCATCCCTCTAAGATTCTTAAACCGCCATTTAAAAAAACGCCCTATAATGCCTGAGCCCTTTTTCCGATATGAGGGGTCATTGTAGGCCTTATAAATACCAAAAACGAGATCATAACTTTGTGTGAGCAAGGGCATAAATTTAAGCAAGTCTTCAATATCATGTTGTCCATCATCATCAATTGTTATGGCATAGTCTCCTATACTATAATGAAGCCCTTGATAAATTGCCATCTGTTGCCCCTTGTTCGAATTCAGTCTGATGCCTTTGATCTCTTTATTTTCTTTCGAAATCTTTTCGATGATCTGCCAACTTTTATCTTGACTGCAATCATCCACCAATATGATTTCATACGTCATATCATGATCTAAAAAAAAGCTTGAGAGTTTTCTTACCATGAATTCAATTGTATTTTCGCTGTTGAAAACAGGAATTACTACTGAAAAATTCAAAATAAACGCCTCCAAATAAAATATGTAGTGCTTTTAAAAATATATAATGCTTCTAATTGAAGCCATCCTCAATATCTGTTACACTGAACTTGTCGATAAACACATCCGTATACCCTCTTAAAAAAGGATGGTAAATATGAATAAACTAGATTGCTTTGGTGATATCTGCCCTATACCGCTTCTCAAAATGCAAAATCAAATTGAAAACTTAACCCCAGGAGACTCTTTTCAAATGGTTGTAGATCACAGCTGTGTCATAGAATCCATCAAAGAAACTTTAAAAAAGAGCACTTTGATCTATGAAATCGATGAAGTGCTCAATGGTGTTTGGGAAATAACCATTACCAAAGTTTAATCCCCTTTATATTTGTATCTAAATTTTAGCAGAATTCTTTTGCGCAATGATCTATAAAATAATGATAAATATCCGTAACTGCTTTTTGACGATTACATTTTCGTCTTGTCACCAAGTAAATATCATAATCCAAATCAAAATTTTTAACTTCTACGACTTTAAATCTCTTTTCATAAAGTTCTTTTTTAACAGACATATAAGGTAAAAAACAAATCCCTAAATTATTATTGACCGAAGACTTAGCTGCTGGTATCGAGTCTACTTTGAACATAATTGGAATTTGATCCATTTGTAAACCTAGCGGTTTCAATTTATGTTTTAAGAAAGATGAAATCGTAAGCGCCTCATCATCTAATAAAACCATTTCATGATTTAAAAATTCATTCACATCAATTACGTCAGGAATCCTAGAGCTCGCATTTGCCACCAAAACAATACGCTCTTTACCTATCTTATTATATTCCAATCGATCGTCACATGGTTCTTCTGTAACAAAACATAAATCCGTTAATTCATTGATCAAGTCGTTAATAGATTCCATGTTAGACTTTGAATGCATTTCAAAGTTATACTTTGGAAATGCCTTTTTAACTTTATAAATCACGCAAGGTAAAGAATAATTCACCATGGACAAATAGCCGTTGATCTTAATATTTTCAAAGCTATTTTCCAATTGAATAAGTTCTTCTTTAAGCTTTTCATGAATTCTCAACATTGTCCCAGAATATTTAAATAATATTCTGCCTGCTTCGGTTGGAAGAACACCTTTGTTGCTTCTTTCTAGCAATTGATATCCCATTTCATCTTCTAATTTTTGAATATTCTGGCTCAGTGCCGATTGTGAAATATGACGACTAGCAGCAACTTTAGATATACTTTTTACCTCTACAACGTCTCGAAAATATTCAAGTGCATTTAAATTCATCTCACACCTCTTCATTTCTATTATGGCCGATTAAGTCACAACTTGGGTATCACTTTTTCTTATACTGATTTAGAATTGCCATTGATGCTTTGATTCAATAAAATGGTATCATATAACTGTGAGATTGTTAAGAGTATAGCAAACTTTATTTTTAGGAGTGTGAAAAAATGGCTGAATCAAGACGCGCAGCAACATCACGACGCTCTTCTGCAAATCGAAAACCAAAGAAGAATCAAATTCCATATGGATTTGTAGCAGTGTTTTTATTTATAGCAGTTGCACTTTGGTTAAATACAAAATCAAGTACTTTGTCACTTTTTTGGATCACAGGCATTGCATTTGGCTTCATCCTTCAAAAGGGACGGTTCTGTTTTACTGCTTCAATGCGTGATCCCTATTTAACAGGAAGTACTTCACTGACACGTGCTGTCATTATTGCACTTGCCTTGACTACCATTAGCTTTACAGCGATTAAATATGGTTATGCAAGTGCAGGTTTACCAATCCCAGGTATGGGCTACGTCGTACCAATTAGTTTTGCAACACTGATCGGTGCTTTTATGTTCGGCGTGGGCATGGTTATCGCTGGCGGTTGTGCATCAGGCACTTTAATGCGCGTAGGCGAAGGTTTTTACATGAACCTTTTGGCTCTGGTTTTCTTTATAATCGGTTCTTTACTCGGCGCACATGATTTTGGTTGGTGGAAAGAACATGTTATTTCAAAGGGAACAGCGATCTTTTTACCGGATGTATTCGGTTGGATGGGTGCAGTATTATTACAATTAGGTGTCTTATTGGCACTTTATATTCTCGCAGAAGAATACGAGAAAAAAAGAGGCGCTTCATCACATTAGTAATTCTGATCTTATAAAGAGATACACAAGCTAATGGATGCGTTAAAAATTAAACTTACTAGAAGTTAAACACTTATTAGTTTCATTATTAAATTTCAGGGAGGATTCAAATGAAAGAAGTTGTATTAGATTGTTTTGGCGAAGCTTGTCCAGTGCCTTTAGTAAAGGCTCAAAATAAACTTAAAGAAATGGAAATTGGCGATGTCCTTATCGTCCAAATCGACCATAGTTGTGCCATGAAAAACGTCCCAGAATGGGCTAGAAAAGAAGGTCACAACGTAGAAGTTGAAGAAGTAGAAGATGGCGAATGGGAAGTTATTATCGAAAAAAACAAATAGGGAGGTTCTCATGAACGAAGTTGTATTAGATTGTCTAGGTGAAGCTTGTCCAGTACCTTTGGTAAAAGCTCAAAATAAACTTAAAGAAATGAAAATTGGCGATGTCCTTATCGTCCAAATCGACCATAGTTGTGCCATGAAAAATCTACCAGAATGGGCTAGAAAAGATGGTTATAACGTAGAAGTTGAAGAAGTGGATGATGGCGAATGGGAAGTCATCATTGAAAAAAATAAATAACACCAACTTGGAGGTGTCAAAATTGGAGAAGAAAGAAAAAAAGTTCTTTGATCAATTAAAGACCAACGAATATTATATCAAATGGCTTAAGAATCCAATCACCTATGTAACGGCAGCCGTTCTATTATCGCTTTTTCAAACAATTACACTTGCTGTTACAAAGGACCCATGGGGTGTTAGTGGCGTACTTGCTTACTGGGGTGCTTGGGTATTTGAAGCTTTTGGTGGTTCAGTTGACAAGTGGTATTACTTTGCGAGTTCTGGTGCGCAAAATGTTCTCAACAATGGTTTTATCAACCACGCAGGGACATGGCGTAATCTCGGGATCATCGTAGGTGCACTCACTGCAACACTATTAGCTTCTGGCTTCAAAATCAAGAAAATTAAATCTAAAAAACAAATTGTCGCTGCCTCACTGGGTGGACTTCTGATGGGCTATGGTGCAAGACTAGCATTTGGGTGTAATATCGGCGCACTTTACAGTGGTATTGCCTCGTTGTCACTTTCTGGTTGGGTCTTTGCCATTGGTATGTTCTTTGGTGCAATTGTCGGCAGTAAGCTTTTGGTTAAATTCTTTATGTAATCAAATTTTATGCAAGCAAATTAATTTACGTTATCCACATTTACTTTATCTACTTTTGAATAAGAAAGGATTTATATAATGGCTAGAGAAAAAAAAGTTGAACACTACGATGTGATTGTCATCGGTGGTGGTCCAGCTGGTTTAAGTGCGTCCATTTATGCAGGGAGAGCACGTCTTAATACACTCCTTATCGAAAAAGCACTCATCGGTGGGCTTGCAACTTATACCAACGAAATTTCAAATTATCCTGGATTTCCAAATGATCCCAAAGGTGAAGAGATCACTAATCTAATGAAAGAACAAGCAAAAAATCTCGGTGTCAATTTTAAACTCACTGCAGTCTCAAGCGTTGACCTTGAAGGTGAAGAAAAGATCGTCGAAACTTTTAGAAATAAATACATTGCGAAAACAGTGATCATTGCAACAGGTGGCCGTCCACGTACAACTGGCGCAGAAAACGAAGAAAACTATCTCTTTGATAAAGGCATTTCATTCTGCGCAACTTGTGATGCTGCTGCAAACACAGACAAGCACGTCGTAGTCATCGGATCTGGTGATGCCGCTATCGAAGAAGGCATGTTCCTCACTAAGTTTGCAAGCAAAGTCACTGTATCGGTTATGCATGACGAAGGCATCATGGACTGTAATGAAATCGCACGTCAAGCAGCACTTGCAAATCCTAAAATGGAATTCATATGGAACACTGTGGCTAAACGTTTTGAGGGCGAAGGTCACTTGGATACTGTTGTCCTTAAAAACGTTAAAACAGGTGAAGAGATTCCTGTCAATTGTGATAATTGCTTTGAGTTCATTGGTTACTTGCCTAACTCAGAACTTTTTGAAGGCGTGATCAATATGACACCTCAAAAATATATCCCTGTTACAGAAAAGAAGGAAACCAACATTGAAGGTGTTTTCGCCATCGGTGATGTCACTGACAAATGGTTAAAACAAGTGGCAACTGCAGTTGGGGATGGTGCCATAGCAGGAACTGCTGCAGAACGCTATATTGCAGAAAAAGAAGTCTTTGACACTTGCATCATGCAAAAGGAAAAACAAGGTCTCATCTACGTGTATAATGCCATTGATGCTCCTTCAAGAGAATTCCTAACACATATTGAAGCCATTGAAAACGACAATAAAGGTCAGTTAATCGTCAATCGTATTGACACATACAAATCAAATGGTTTAGCGCTTAAATTAGGCGTTGAAAAAGTACCTGCAATCGTCATTACTAAAGAAGGTAAAATTGTTGATAAACTCTACAATCTTGATAAAGATCAAGTTATCAACGCTTTGTAAACCTATATTCTAAGAAGGAGCCCCTGAATCTGTAAAGATATAGGGGCTTTTTCTTAATGCCATTTAACGGCTTTTAGCTCAAATTTATTTTACATAATAGCAACAATAGTCTGCCTTAACGATTGCATCCATAAGATACTCCCCGACAAACTCTACTTTAAGCAAAAGTCTGCTCTGTTCTATTTATGATTTCATCTTGAAGTGCCTTATCAAGATTGTTAAAATAATCGCTATATCCAGCAACTCTCACTATTAAATCTGTGTATGCCTCTGGACAGTTTTGTGCTTCAATCAGCGTTGCTCGATCAAAGACATTAAACTGCATGTGGTGCCCGTCAAGTGCAAAATACGATTTTATGAGTGCTGCCAAATTGATAATGCCACGTTCACCTGCTATGGCAGATGGTGTGAATTTCTGATTTAAAAGTGCACCTCCCGTTTTCAACTGATCAATTTTAGATGCCGATTTTATAACAGCAGTTGGCCCATTTCTATCTGCGCCTTTTTCAGGAGAAATACCGTCTGGCAATGAAACACCTGCTTTTCTGCCGTTAGGTGTCGCTTCCATCACCTGTCCAAAATAGACATGGCAAGTGGTCGGCAAAAATTCCACAATGGTCTTTGCCCCTTTAGGTGTTAATCTGCCCGAAATTGCATCTTGAAGGGATTGAGTCACTGTCTTCAAAATATCATCGGCATAATCATCGTCATTTCCATACTTAGGCGTATGATTATAGACCAGATCAAAGAGTTCTTCACAACCTTCGAAATTTGATTTGCAAGCCTTGATCACAGCGTCCATCGTCATTTTATTTTCTTCATAGACATTTTTCTTTATTACAGCAAGACTATCTGTAATGGTTGCGATACCCACACATTGAATATAACTTGTGTTGTATTTTGCCCCACCCATATTATAGT
Source organism: uncultured Fusibacter sp. (assembly GCA_965140735.1). Classification (GTDB taxonomy): domain Bacteria; phylum Bacillota; class Clostridia; order Peptostreptococcales; family Acidaminobacteraceae; genus Fusibacter_A. The sequence continues at coordinate 2,417,444 of OZ223306.1, forward strand.
CCAAACCTCTGCTAATACAATCATCTGTTATAACAGAAAGCAGTGGGACTGGCATATATTCCATATACATTCGTTCAATCAAGTTGTTGCCTGCAATCTTTACATCTACAACATATTTCAACATGTTGTAAACGTTTTTGTAAAATGCTTCATAAGAGGAAAAGGTTATAGGATCTCCCAAATCAGGTGCAACCTGCTTTTTAGTATAAGGATCATAGCCGCGATTCATCACCAATTCAAGTACTTTTGGTACGTTCAAATAACCCGTCAGTACGTAGGCTTCTTTACCGGCTGTGCCTGTTTCTACACACCCAGAAGCAATACCGCACGCCCTTGCATCATCAATTGATTTGCCCATGTTGATAAGCTCTTGAATGATCGCCTCAGCGTTATAAAAGGCAGGTTGCCCCCACCCTTTACGCGAAATCTTTATAGCTTCCTTTAAAAATTTCTCTGGTGATTTCCTAGAAATTTGCACATTAGAACTCGGCTGTAACAATTTCAATTCATCCATAACTTCTAAGATCAAATAACTCATTTCACTGACACCATTCGTGCCATCAGGTCGCAGAGCACCTGTATTGATATTACAAAAATCCGTATAGGTCGCAGACTCTTTAAGCGTAATCCCAACCTTAGGAGGGGCCGGTTGATTATTAAACTGAATCCAAAGATTTTCAAGGTATTCTTTCGCTTGATCACGCGTGAGAGTCCCAGCTTCTATTTCTCTATTATAGAAGGGTTCAAGATGCTGATCTAGTTTTCCTGGAGAATAAGCATCCCAGTTATTCATTTCAACCGTTACACCAATATGAGTAAACCAATACATCTGAATGGCTTGTCGGAATGTTTGAGGCTTATTTGCAGGGACGACATCACAAACCTCAGCGAGTTCAAGCAACTCCTTTTTTCGATGTACATCACATTCCGATTCAGCTAGTGATCTTGCAAGTGCTGCATAACGTTGACCCATTATGATCATTGCCTCACATGCAAGTCTCATTCCCATAAGTTCTTCTCTTTTTTTCAATGCTTCTGTATCTTCGTTAAAATCTAAGCTCTCAATTGCCTTATCTATTCGTTCAATGAAATCCAAATAACCATTTTGGTAAATTTTATCATCAGCAACGGTGTGTCCAGGCCCACGTTGTGTTAAGAATTCCGTAAACAGCCCTGCTTTAAATAGATCATGCCATGCCGATGGTAACAAAGCATACATACGGCCCATCATAGCGCGGTCTTTCCAGTAAGGAATGATCACTTCTTCTTGTAGCTTACGGTCTGCTTCTGATACTCTGAAAAACACTTTTTCTCTATTGTGCATGTTATCAAGATCCTCAATAGTATGACAACAAAGTTCTGGAAATGTAGGTGCTGCCCACGGCCTATGCCCCTTCTCTCCCACGATGAGTGCATCTTTTTCCAAGTAAAGTGTGCGCTTTTCCATAATATATTTAAAAGCTCGACCTCTCAAAACAGGTGCGGAACACGTTCCTTCCCATTTTTTATACGCTTCAGTCAATAGCAGTGCACGTTCCATAGAAATCATAGGTTGACATTCTCTGTCACTGATGTTGCGCAGTTTTTTAATTCGGTCTGTCGATCCTCGTAAAATAGATTTGGATTCTAATTTTGTCATACACTTCACTCCTTCTCCATAACTTTCTAAAAATATATTTTAACCGCCAATGGAAACGCTATAGCCTTTTGTTTTAAAAAAATCACAGGTCTTGTTAAGCGTTTCTTCCGAAGGCCTTTTGAAAATTTGACTTTCCCGGTTCAATCTCGCGTATTTATCACTTCCAAATTCATGATAAGGCAGTAGATTTATAGACTCAATTCTAATTTGATTCGCCTCTATCCATGTCACTATTTCAGCCATTTGAGCTTCACTGTTATTTAAACCCTCAATTTGAATCAAGCGGAGGTATATAACAGCGCCATCTTCACTGAGCTTCTTTAAATTATCTAAAACTCTTTTATTACTCATGCCCACGTACTTTTCATGCAATTTGGAATCCATGAACTTAATATCATATAAAAAGCCATCCACATGTGAAAGTATTCTTTTGAAAGATTCATAAGGTGCTTCTCCACTCGTGTCAATAATCACAGATATCCCAATGGCGTTTAGTCTAGCGACAAGTTCATGGATATAGTTTATATCTTGAGCCATGACTTCTCCGCCCGACAAGGTAACCCCACCACCTGACTGTTCATAAAATATCTGATCTTTCTCAAGTTCTCTTACCAGCTCTGATATCGTATAGGTTTTTCCCACCGATTCAAAGCGCTTCTCTTTGGTCAATATCTGTTCTTGATCGTAACATTGACTTTCTGGATTATGACACCAACTGCATCTAAAAGGGCATCCTTTAAAAAAAACCGTGGTTCGAATGCCGGGGCCATCATGTGTTGAGAACTTTTGTATGTTGAATATATAAGGTGCTTTCATAAAATCATACTCCATATTTTCATTTCAAGCTCATTATATTCATTCTGATAAATACAATCAACAGTTTTTTCACTATAAATAATAGGCATCAAATAATAGATATCTACTCATCTATTAAAAAGGCATTTCCCAAAGAACGTTAAAAATCAAAAAAAGAGCTATCACTCACCTAAATTTTATCTTTAGATTAGCAATAAACTCCTTTGTCTAATTACGTTTGATCACAATACAAATCTTAGATATATGCACTGCTACATAAACCTTTTATTGGTATAATGCACCTAATTTTATACCTTGTTATTAGAACCTCTTGTCTTTTGGTTCTTTTTACTAGTAGAAGCACTACCCATTTTTCTATTGACCTGAAACTCTTGTTTCTTTTTATTATCTGCTTTTTTCTTTTCCAAAAATTCTTTCATTTTTTCCATATTTTTCTCGGACATAACTGTTCCTCCAGTCCACTAAAATGAGTGCTTTATAAACACTTTATGACTCACTTATTATAGCAAATTTCAAAAGAATTACAATCATAATTTAGGCATTCCCCATCGTACAGATAAGTGTTTCTTAAGTGTATTAAAAAACAAATGGTCTATTAATATGCCGCAAAGCATTATGCCAAAAATACCGCTATAAACACTAACTGTGTCCATAAGCATCCGCTTCTCATAGATGAACCAACCGATGCCCATATGCGTGCCCACCATCCCAAAAATCATTTCAATGCTGATGATTGCACGCCAGCCTCTATTAAACCCATTTTGCAAGCCCAGAATAAGATCTGGAACCGAACCTAAAAAATAAATTTTATAAAGCCTTTTAAATAAAGGAATTGGATATGCATTTTCCAATTCATAAAATTGACCTGATAACCGATCTTGACAAAGTTTTAATTGTATCCAAAGTGGCCAAATCGTCGCATGAAGCATTAAAAAAAGGATGGCATTAGGTGTTAATCCGAACCATAAAATTACAAGTGGTAAAATAGCAACACTGGGGATTGGGCTGAGTAGCGTGTACAATAAATCAAATAATTCTTGGCACAGGAGAAATCGCTTGGATAACACCAACATACTGAGTACACATACTGTACTTATACACAGTGCTGCCATAACTTGAAATAATGAAAAAGAGATTGCAGTGAGCACCGAACCATTACGAATCAAGTTAATAATAATTTTCTCTATTGATGGGAATAAAGCCTCTGGATAAAACCGACTCCAAGCCACAATCTCCCAAAATACACAAATCAGAAAAAAGAGCCCCATTTTAATTTTGATTTTCTCACCTTTTTTTAAAAAAGTATTTACTGCCATATCAATGCCTCTTCATCTAAATTGGATTCAATCATCTTTTGCCTGCTCATGAAGGTCAAAAAAAGCTTCAATCCCTTAACATCACCAGTATAAGTCATCTCAGATAGAGCCTCTAAATCCGTCTCCGTATAGCTTTCTAAAAGAATTTTATATGCAAGTTCTGGCGACGTATTCATAAAGTCGATAGATTTTGAAAGTGCCTTTGAAAAAGCACGATATAAAGATGTATCCTCATAAACACGTTCTGGACAAATCCCCACTATAAAAGTAAAGGGCTCACCAAAACAGGTTTCACCATCTACTAATAGTTTAAGGTCGTTCTGCTTAAGCTCATTGTTTAGATAAGGTGGTGATGTAAAGTGTAAATTTTCAGAATCATTATGCATCATGGCCATTTGACCATCTGGATGAGACATCGAAACCAATTGATTATCAAAAGCTTTTGCATCTCCAAGTGTCTTTTCAACATACATACTGAGCAAAATATGTTGTATGCTCCCCGGCTGCGGCAAGATGATCTTTTGATCTGATCTCAATTCAGACAAATTTGCCACGTTTTGCGGTGCAACAAGTCCAATTGGGCTCTCCGATAACCCCATAATGATACGCCAGTCCATCCCTTTATCTTTTCCAATTAAAAAAGGCGGGATGCCAACAAAACCAAAATCCAGTTCATTGGCAAGCATAGCCTCTCTCATGGCAGCTGTGTTAGGAAGTTTTTTCCAAACCACTTCTAAATCTAAATTTGCGCCTGCTATTTCATGCTCTAAGAACCCCTCATGTCTCATAATTTCAAGTGGCGCATAAGCAAGGCCAAATTGATCTGCTATAATCACTTGTTCTTTCTCGTTTGCTCTTTTACAGCCACCCCCTATTAAGACTAGTGCCACCAACAAGCACAAAATCCAAACGGCTTTATATTTCATCCTGTATCTAAATTTCATGATTTACCTCTATATTTTGTTATTTATTTATCAATCATTATAACATATGTCACTTTCTAATTTCTCTCTTATTTTATAATGTACTATTCAAATATCCAATAGCAACTAGATGAGCCTCTTCAATCTCTAATTATATTTATAATTCTTTTTTAGGTTTCCCTTTATTAAAAAACAAATTTATACTATAATAAATAGCAGTAAACACATGCATCCTTAGCTCAATTGGATAGAGTAGCGGACTTCGAATTCGTTGGTTGTGGGTTCGAATCCCGCAGGGTGCACCAGAAAAGACATGTCTTCCACCAATAGGAAGGTATGTCTTCTTTTATGATTAAAAGTATTATATAATTATATAGAATGGGCGGATGCGTTGTGGTTCTTAAGGGGGCATTCAAATGATCCGCACTTAATGAAAAATTGTGATGGGAGAAGCAATATGTGTGTTAAAATTAGAAGTTACACTAAAGAAGCGAGATACTCGGATGATTTCAAAAAAATATGTGAGTTTCTAATTCGCATAAATCATGATAAGGTCATTACACCTAATTACTTGTGGGCCCGGTGGATATGGCAGTTTGGGCCATATATGAGCAAGGAACATTTGTCGAATATTGGCGTTGCTGAGGATAACGGGGTTATTGTAGGACTGGTAACTTATGAAAATGATCTCGGTGAAGCGTATTTCTGCTTAGATGAAAGATATAATGATCTGAAATCACAACTGATTGAATACGCTATGCAAAATTTAAGTTTACATGGAGAAATAAGAATCACATTGCCGGATGGTGATTTAGAATATCAACATGCTGCCATTCAAAGAGGCTTTATACCCACTACTCAAAAGTCTTCAGTGGCGATGATTGATATTAATCATCATGACTATACCCTCCCAAGTGGCTATCGCATTATGAGTTTTGACGATGAGAGTTTTGATGTTGAACGATATTATAATGCAATATGGAGAGGATTCAATAACCAACGCCAGCGCAATGAAATAGAAATGGAATCCATGAGAAAACGAGAAGGCTTTGATGCGCCATATTTAAACTTGAATTTGCGAATATTAGTCGTAGCCCCAAACGGTGATTATGCTGCTCATTGTGGCATGTGGTGTATCCCCAATAGTGGATATGCTTATGTCGAACCCGTTTTCACTTTGCCGGAATATCGAAAAATGGGACTCGGAAAAGCCGCTGTTCTTGAAGGTATAAATAGATGTGGCAAGCTTGGAGCAAAACAGGCTTATGTACTTTCATCTCAACAGTTCTATTATAGTATTGGATTTTATCCCATTCAAAACGAAACATGGTGGTTACATAAAAGTAAATAGAAAATCTTTTTTGCATCATTTTTTCCAAAAGACATACTTTCCGACAATGGGAAGTTATGTCTTTTTCTTAACGATTAATTTTCTCACTGCTTGTTTAAATGTTGGTCTATTTTGAGCAGCATCGTATCCAGATTAACTCATCCTACTTCTATTCTAGCAGCGCTGGAATATCATAGAGATGTAGAGAAAAAGCAGGTCGGTGCAGTCTCAAACAGGCCTACTTTAAAATTATATTATTGAGTTTACCACTATACATTTTGTATTAGGATAATATTGTAAGTTTCAAGTCATCTTTTAAATATCAATATCATGCGCTTTCATCTTGTCTAATTCCGCCTTTTGGTTTTTTTTGTACTTTTCTCTGCCAGTAACCCATCCTTCAAATAGGAAAAAATTTAAAACAAAAAATACAATAAAAGATGTACTATTAAAGGCGATTAGTCCAGTAGCCAAAATATATATACTGACTGTCAATGCCAACAAAGGAATAATGCCACCCCAAATCGGATTTTTTAATTTAGCGCAGTAGATTTCAATACCCCAACATATAACAGTTATTCCAATGCTAAGAAAAAGTTTTATACTCATAAAAATCATCTCTCCTTTTCCTTTTTATATTTTTCAATAATAATTTTTGCTACTTCTAAATCAATTCGCGAGTCAACGGCTAAACCTTTGATAAAGGTTTGAAAAGGTTCTTCTTTCTGCTGATCATTCATTTCAATTTTTTGAATAAGTTTATCCAAACGCAATCGCACAGTAGGGTAAGAAACTTCATAAAAATTTGCAATCTCTTTTAGAGAACCTGATTTTAAAACAAAATTTTTAAGAAAGGTCGCATCTTCTTGCTCTAATGCAAGTATCCACTGTGGAATTTTATCAATATCCATTTTATATCTCCTTTCACATTGGCTTTAACAATATTGATTATATACTAAATATTATTAAAGTCAATACTGATGTATTGTTAAATTAATTGTACTTTTGACAACTTCGCAAAGTGTTTTACTACCTCTACAGTATTTATAGTTCTAAAAAAAAGATGCTGCATCTCTAATCGATTAGAGACACAGCAACCGTAGTACTTGAGAAAAATCTCATGAATGCACCTATCATTGTAAATGCAATGAGATTTAGTCTTAGTAGCTATCCATTGCATGCGGCATATTTACGCATAATCCCACAGACAAATTGGCATTTTTATTAGTTCATCTCTTCCAATACTTCCTGTGTTAATTCAAAATTATCCCCATACATTACCCATTCAAGAGGAAGACTTAATGTATAATTGCTTTCTTCTATAAATTTTCGCTGAGTCCTTATACGTGATAAATCCGAATGTGCTTCTTCTTTTTCCATGATTTTCGTTCGGATTTCCAAAAAAGATAATAAATAGTCTTTTTCACTGCCGTCATGAGCAGGTGTATCTGATAATTTCTGAGCCGCTACCCTTATTCCGTTAAAACTATCCTGATCATCTCCTGGACCGTGTACAACAAGGGCATCATAATAAATATATTGTCCCAAAACGCTTAGGCCATCTTCATTTGCAAATTCAACTGCTGGATGTAAGTAACTATTATCAATAATTATGTTCTGTGCTTGAATCAACTCTTGATCACTTGCCGCCTCTTTCCAGTCGGCGATAAATGCGTCGCCTAGCCCTTCGTGTGAGTCACTGCCATTAACCTGTTTAAGAGCAGTGATGTATTTTTCAAGAATATTATCGGATGCCTTTAATGCCACATATTTTTCTACAACCTTCAATAAATCTCCAGTGGCCGATGTAAAGCCAATGATTCCTGCTGTATAACCACGTCCATCTCCGATATCTTCAATATAAGAATATTGAGTGCCATAGTCTATCGATGAATTTTCAGCACTTGAAACAAGCGCAAAGACTTCTTTTTTCAAGACGCCCTCTTTTATACTAGGTTCTGGATTATCTTTTGCTTTACTATCATCGGCAGAGCAACTACACAGAGATATACTTATTGCTGTAAAGCAAATAAATATTATAAGTCGAAAATCGAAAAGTCTTCTACTCATTGAAATTTCACCTTTCTGTTGGATAATAAAAATGTTGCTTTATCAGTGGCATTTTTTTACTACTACTTCGCAAAGACTTTGTACGATAATATTTTGTTTAATTCTACCATGGGAAAGTAAGTGTTTCAAGACTTTGACTATTGATGAGCATGGAGAGATTGAAGTTGCTTGAACGCCCAATACGATACAAGCGAAAATCAAAAGAATGCTGATGCCTGTGGTCGCTAAACTGATAAGAGCGTATTTCGAACAAAAGTAGAATTTAATGTTGTACAATATGTCTTTAATAAGAATCCCTCTGGATTGTCAAGTTATTTACTTATACTCTTTTTTTATCTATCCTCTTTATTAAAAAACAAATTTATAGTATAATGAATAACGGTATAACACACGCATCCTTAGCTCAATCGGATAGAGTACCGGACTTCGAATCCGTTGGTTGTGGGTTCGAATCCCGCAGGGTGCGCCATAAGATTAGGTCAAAATAGATATTGGGTTGAAAAGTCCGTGTTTATGCGCCTTGAAGAGGGTTTGAATGAAAAATTCAAAACCCTCTTTTTTCACAGAAACACCCTGCCTTTCATCAGTAAAGCAGGGTGTTTCTCATTTTGGCTGGAAACAGTTCAGCGAGTTTATTTTCATCTTATATAACCCGGTTATAGGGTCTAAAATAAATCCGTTTTTCCCAAGCAGTTTTATAGAATCTATATTTTCAGGAACCGGATCAGCTATGATTTGTACAGGGGTTTCCAATGTACAAACCAGCCGACATAATTGTTTGACAATAACGCTGCCAAGCCCTTTCTTTAAAAAAGTCTCATCCCCAATCAGATAATCAATGCAAAAAGTGCCCTGTGGTTCAGAATCCCATTCAAATCCTTCTGATGTTTTCGAACAGTCATAATACTGACAAAATCCTATGGGCATATCCTGATACAAAACTATGTAATGATTGAGCCAGTCAAAATTGCCCCTGTCATTTCGGATTTCCAACATCCATTCGTCTGGCTCACCATACCACTTTTTTATATAATCTTTGTTGAGCCATGCTTCAATAGTGGAAAAATCCTGTTTATTTACTGGACGTAACGTCAACCTATTTTTATCAACAATCTCGGTCATGTCGTTTTTCCCTCACTTTAAATCTTATATTAAACTCAATTATGCAGCAATACATCTATAAAGACATCCCTATTCTAAAAACTTATTCTCTATCAGGTAACTTGAGAGCAGTCAATAGCAGATCGGCAACTTCTTCAGGTGATTTCTGCATGCCATCACTTGTCCACTGCCATAAGATATTCAATAGTCCCCCTACACTGTAAGAAAGAGCATATCTCATTGCTTCTGATTGCTTAGCCAAAGGATAATTGCCTTTCCGCATTAGGTACATGTCATGAAAAAGGTGATTGTATTCTTGCAGTAATAGCGCTATTAAATCATTTTGGTAGAGCAAAAGAGCCAGTTCTTTATGCTCATACCAAAACGCCAGATACCACTGAATCGTGTGAAAATAGCTGTGGTCTTTGTCATCGGAAAGCTTTAATGCTCCAGTACGCCAAATGGACGCCAGATAACAGCAAAGCACTTCTTCTTTCGAAGAGAAATAACGGTAAAAAGTTCTACGAGACAAATCTGCTTTTCCTGCAATCTCTGAAATACTAATTTCCCGAAAAGGTTTATTTTTCATAAGTTCCAAAAGGGCATCCATCAGCCATTTTTTGGAACGTAAAGCAATTGGGTTTTGTGTCTCTTTCATGTTGGCTCCTTCAAATGTCTCAAAAACGACAAGGTGTAGCACTTGCCTCTGAAATCTTGAATTCTTATTATGGACTCATTATAATAAAAACATCGAACTGCTACAAGTGTGCCATTTGAAGTTTTTTTAAATTGTGAGGTGACATTATGAAAAATATGATCTATTATTTTACCGGGACAGGAAACAGTCTTCGTGCTGCACAAGTCATTGCTGAGCAACTAGGTGATACGGAAATCATCTCCATGAGATGTGATCCAAAGGATATTCCAGCAATAGACGCTGAAAGAATCGGCTTCATTTTCCCGGTACATCACTGGACGATGCCAGAATATGCAATCCATTTTGTAGAGCGAATAGAGCTAAACCCTAAAGCATATATTTTTGCGGTTTCCACACCAGCAATGATTAACGGAGGTTGCCAAGATAAATTGGCAGAACTTCTACAAGAAAAACATTGTACACTTTCCTATGGGGAAAAAGTGTATAGCGTTGCCAATTATGTTGCTATGTACCCGCCATTTCCTAATCCTGAAAAACGCGTTCCCAAAACAGAAGTACAACTCGCTTTTATTGCACAAGAAATTGTCGAAAAAAAATTGCGACATTATCCTCACGCCAATTCGCTCACACGATGGGTTGCACCACGGAAGATGCAGAAGTTTATTGAACACTGCCCGTCAAACGACAAATACTTTTCTGTTTGGGATGACTGTATTTCCTGTGGTCTATGCGCCAAAGTCTGTCCTTGCCATAATATTAATATTGAAAATGGCAAGCCAACGTTTCTCCATCGATGTAGCCAGTGTATGGCCTGTATTTCTTTCTGTCCAAAACAAGCACTCAACTTTCCAAAATTTACACGAGAACGAATAAAATATCATAATCCACATATCACAGCAACTGATATCATTTCCAACAGAAAGCTTTATCCTCCAAATGATTGACATAATACAACTCAACAAAATTAGTATTTAAAACTCCTTATGGCTAAAAATCTTATAGCTTATCCTATACATTAAAATTGACCAAATTAGCACCACTACAGGAGAGGCTATTAATCCTATGTCAATTATTGTGCTATTAAAGACGACACCTGCCATCATAAGTAATTGATATAATCCCGCAAAAATCATTATTGGTAAAGCAAAAGCTACCATAGAAAGTACACGCGCTTTTTCAGCACCAAATTTGTAAATCAATGGAATAACAATACTGCCAAAGAGAAAAGAGATCACTAAGCCAACACCTGATGATGCAGTCAAAGTCAACCAATCTTCTAAACTCTTATAATCTAGTTTTTGAAACACAATGCCACCGATTCCACCAAAGATAAAACCAAATAATGCACCTATTAAAGTAAATATCAAGAGCACAATAAATTTACTCTTTACGATTTGCTTTTTTGAAATTGGCATAATAATCGCATACGCCGTCCATTGTGCTTTTTCATCAAAAGCAAAAGTGGTTACAACCATCATACTACACAAAACACAACACATGATGATGTAGGTTGTGGGCCCATTTGAAGATACAAATAAAAACCAAAACACAATGAGCATAAATAACATTGATTTAGAATTGTGTCCAATATTGTAGAGATCTTTTAAAATCAAACTTTTCATTTTATCTGTTCCCCCTTTATATAAAGCAAGAGAATATCATCTATGGAAGCATCGTCTATAACAGCCTCTTTATAGCGCCTTTTAAATTTTTCTTTATCTTCAACCAGCACTTCCCACTGAAAATCACATTTTCGATAAGCCAATACTTCGCTTTTATCAATGGATTCAAATAGAGCTGAACCACATCTGATAATGCCATAATTGTAAATGAGCTCGTCCTTTGATTTACTTAAAATAATTTTACCCTGATGTATAAAGACGATGTAATCCGCAACTTTTTCAAGATCAGTTGTAATATGAGAAGACATCAAAATAGAATGGTTTTCATCCTGAACAAAATCTAAAAAGACATCTAATATATCATCACGCATGACAGGGTCAAGTCCACTGGTGGCTTCATCGAGAATCAAGATTTTGGGATCATGAGATAAAGCTGCAGCAATACAAAGCTTTGTTCTCATGCCCTTTGAGAGTTTTTTGATTTCTTTCTCCTGTGGCAGCTGAAACCTCTCTAAGTAGCCTTGATACACGGCATCATTCCACTGCTCATAGCCGGCTGATAAAATTTTCCCTATTTTGAGTGGTGTCAACGTCTCATGAAAATTAACGCCATCAAAAACAACGCCAACATCCTCTTTCCATCGGTGGTCATCTGTAGGGATTTCTTGCCCCCAAAATACAACTTCACCGGATTCTTTATGTACCAAATCCAGTGCAATGCTAATCGTTGTGCTTTTACCAGCACCATTTTCACCAATTAAGCCCACAATAGAACCTTTTGGAACGTTAAAAGAAACTTCGTCCAAAGTGAAATCTGGATATTTTTTTCCGATCCCTTTTATTTCTAAAGCATACTCATTCATGCTATTCCTCCTCTTGGTAAAACAGCTTTACCAACTCTACCAGCTTCTCAACGGAAATCCCATTTGTTTTTCCGATCTCTACAGCTTCTTGCAGATGTGTTTCTATTCTTCGCTGTTGTTCTTCCTGTATAAACGCCTTGTTTTGAGCGGCTACAAAACTACCACGTCCCACAGTCGTTTCTATAAAGCCATCTCTTTGCAAATCTTCATAAGCCTTTTGAACCGTTATTACACTCACATGAAGCGACTTAGCAAGTGATCGCATAGATGGTATTGGATCCCCCGTCTGCAATTCACCACACATGATTTTCGCCTTGAACTGAGACGTAATTTGCTCATAAATAGGCTTACTGGTGTTACTGCTGATTATAATTTCCATAAAAGCCCTCCAAATGAACTCTAGTGTACTTATTGGACAAGTACATTTTAACGCTCTATTTTATACTTGTCAAGAATATATTAACTTAAATTTAATTCACTATATTTAAAAATAGGAATTGTAGAAAACTAGGAGAAGGTTTCCTCTTATAACAAATCTTACGAGAACCATACAGTCTAATATCTCTTAACTATTTACCTCATTAACCTAGTGGCGGGTATATCTTGATGGTTTCGACCACTTCTGATTTCAGTGAAATTTCTCTGTACTTGCATCCCATGCCGATGACTTTCAGCTGATAGGATAGAAAATCTATGTCCTTGATACGAATACTTACGAGTTCACTGACACGAACACTTGTATAGAACAGAATCTGAATGACAAACTTATCTCGAAGTTCTTTTGATTTGGATTCCAGATGGAACTGCAAGGCATCCACCACATCGTCTGAGAATGTTTCCACCTGCTTTTCTGAACCCTTGGCGATCTTGATTCTGTCCCTGCCAAAATTGATAACACTATCTGTCATCTTGCCTAATTAGATGAGATAGATGTTTAAGGATTGTAGGCTGTTCAGTTTCTTGTTGATAGTCGTTGATTCATAGTTTTCCTTAAATAGGTGGTTCTTGTAGCTGTTTACTGCAAAACGGTTAAGCACGCCGTCAATGATGCCTTTCCGACTCAGATATCCCATGAATCCTCTGACATCATCTGTATAGCTTTCACTGGTCTTTTCTGCCTTGCCATTTTCCCTGAGATAGTTTTCAAAATCATTAATGTGTTCCATGTGATTCTCCTTTCCAAAAATGCAGAAAGACCAAAGGCTCATACATTCTTTGGTCTCTTGCACCCTATTTATCGATATTTTGTGTTTTAGATTTGCTCTGCTGGACTGTCCCCACAGTCCGTTTAGAGCTAGTATTCGGTGATTCTACTTGTGTATGACTGCAGAATTATGATTATGCAGTTAGTTCTGCTCTGCCTTTTGCAAAAGCATCCTATTTTTTTCTTCAAGATTGTATTCTCTTATGCCCGAAAAACATTCCACAAAATGCTCAATTCCTGTATTTGACGTTTCCACCTCTGTTTCATTTAGGTGTTTCAAGGCAAAAAAGCAATCTGTAATTATCATGTCATCTTCAATCTCATAGATTTCTTCCAAGTCTAACTCCTCAATCAATCGAAATTGCATCTTTTCTTCATCAATTTCCATCGCTAGATATTTTCTAGCAATATCATTCAATTAATGTATTCATTTTATGAAGTTGACTCATTTCTTTAACAATAAACAGATTTTGAATTATCCTAAAATTTATTTATGAAAATATCATTTCAAAATCATCCAAAGAAATATCTAAGTCTTCAAAGTCAGAGCGTGACAATTCTACTTCAGTATCTCGTGAACATTGTTTTTCAACAACTTCCATTTGAAGTATAAATTCGTCTAATAATTCCATGATGATTTTTTCATCAAAATCACTGGTATGATAATCTAAATTCAAATTTAGCCCTTCATTACTGATCATGCTATTTATCTCGAATAGCGCACTAGAACGATTATTAAGATCATTATCTGGACCTGTTAATAATTCTGATAATTTGAAACTGTCATACTCATTCAATTTACTAAAGTCTCCCAAATAATTAAACCTAATCATTTTATGATTATGAGTCTCCTGAAGATCATGCAGTAGATATTGATATCCCTTCCCCTCATATTCCCTAAGAGTATCTTTGATTGCCGATATTTGATGATCTATCACATCCTTATTGAACATTATTGGGACTGGATACATCATTGTAAACCATCCTATGGTTTTTGAAACATCAATAGTCTTATTAAATTCAAACCTACCATGATGTTCCAACTCGAGAATAAAAGTATTTTGATCAAATACTTTTGCTATGGCCTTTGTTACAATAAAAACTAAAAGTTCATGGGTTCTCAAGTTATATTTTTGTGATGCCCCCAATACCAATTGATTAAATCGATCTAGTGAAATCTTCAATACTCGAGTTTCATTCTTACCTTGCATTTCGGCGTGAGATTTTCTAAAATTCATAACCCGATATTCTGTTTGATCTCTTCTTAAAAAACGCCATAGTGTTTCATCTAGTATATCTTCAGTTTTAAAATGATTAAGTGCTAATGTCCATTCTTGAAAAGATGTCGTTTTGGAGATGTTTTGATACTCTGACAAACCTTTCAACAACTGATTTAGTTCATCTAGCAATATACGCCATGAAACACCATCAATCCCAATATGATGAACAGAAAATAATAGGTGTTGAATAGGAGTCCCCGTATCAAAGTAGACAACTTGAATGATTGGCTTTTGAACAATATCAAAAGAAGCTTTCACCTTGGTTGATGTTTCTAATATAATCTCTTCAAGTTTTGTTTTTTCAAAACCGATACAGTTCTTATAAAAGATTATTTCCTCAATAGGATACTCATTGTAGGTCCAACTATTATTTACAAAATTCAAATTTAACACATCATGTCTAGTAAGCAATGCTCGCACTGCATCTTGAACTCTATTAAAACCAAACTTGGAATCAAAATCTAAAAGAATTGATTGTGTATAATAGTTCGGATTTATAAAATTCTGTCTTTCAAACCATTTAAACATAGGTGCATGTCCATTTACGCCTATAACTTTATTTTGATTAGCAATGATCCTTTGACTTTGTATTACAATATTTCGAGCGGCAGCCTGAATGGATTCACTTTGCATAATCTGCTTCACCTTAAGGTCATAACCTGCATTTTTCAATTTGGAAACAATTTGAATGGCTTTAATCGAATCCCCACCGATTTCATAAAAATTGTCCGACATACTTATAGAGGCTTTATTCAAAATATCCTCGCAAATAGAAATAAATAAATACTCTAGTTCTGATGATGGCCTGATAAGTTGCCCTTGTTTATCTTGAAACTCTGGCAAAGCATCAAAATTTATTTTCCCATTTGTTGTTAAAAAGATCTCTTCGACAATCATTAGATCATTAGGTATCATGTAATTGGGTAAATCATCTTTTAGCATATTTCTAATTTCAATTTCATTCAAAGTGGTCACCACATATGCTTGTATTCGATCTTGCACCACTTTAACAGCTGCATTTTGAATCATTTTATAAGACCGCATTATATTTTGAATCTCTTCAATTTCTATGCGATGTCCTCTGATTTTTACTTGATGATCCTTTCTCCCATGATACTCTATACCTTCAAGTGTATAACAGCCTAGATCTCCTGTTTTATAAACACGTTCACCTTTATAATTTATAAACACTTGATTCGTCAAAACTGTATTATTGAGATAACCTGCAGTAACGCCTACCCCGCCAACAAAAATTTCTCCAATTCTTCCATCAGGTACAATGTTTAGATCTTCATCCATAATCAATATTCGTGCGTTAGCAGCGCCTCTACCTATTGAGACATTAATTCCTTTCGAGGTTTGTTCATCAAACTTATACAGCATACAACCCACCGTTGTTTCAGTAGGACCATATTCATTAAGTATTTCTATCTCAGGCTTCTTTTGACAGACTGATATTGATAGTTCCCTCGTTAAATTTTCACCACCTAAAATTAGTCTATTGACTTTAGTTTGATCCGTAAAACATTCTGTCAATAGTCTAAGGTGTGAAGGTGTTAGCTTGATTACATTAGCCCTATTATTTTCAAAAACATCAAAGAGGACAAATTCTTCTTGATCACTGTTATAAACATCGATACTTCTCCCCGCTACAAGTGGTGCAAACATTGATGTTACGGTTAAATCAAAAGAGATAGATGAATAAAATGCCATAATATCTTCCTCATCAGGTAAATAACGTTTTCCAGAAAACGCGATATAATTAGATAGATTCTTATGTGTAACCATTACTCCTTTTGGATTTCCTGTTGATCCAGATGTATAAATGATATAAGCAAGTTCATCTATCTGAGCTTTAGATAAAAATATTTTACTGTATCCATCTAAATTTATGTTGTGAATATTGATAGTGTTGATAGAGATATCCATTATTTTATTTGTAATTAATAACGATGCCTCTGAATCTTTTAGAATATATTTCATTCTATTTAGGGGATAATCAGGCGCAAGCGGAATATAGCAAGCACCACATTTATGAAGTGCATAAACGATCATCAATAATTGCGCCGAATGTGGAAGCATAATTCCAATTCGATCCTTCACTTTTATACCTATTTCAGCAAAATAATTGGCATACTGATTTACAAGATGATCAAATTCTAGATACGTATATTGCTTGTCCTTTTCATAAACTGCAATTTTACTAGGTTGTTCTTCAACATTTTCAGCAAAAAAATCTATGACAGTTTTGTAAATTGAAGCTTTATTAATCAAGTTGTAATTATCGTATTTATACTGTTTTTCTGTTGGTGTTAACACATCAATATTCTTGATCTGCTCAAACTTTGAGTTTAACATCTGTTTAATTATTAAAATCATATACTTGTGCAGAGTTTCAATCTCCTCCGATGAGTAAAGAGCTGTTTTAAAATCATAAAAAATTTCTAATTCATCATTTTTCTGCTCTATTACAATTTGTAAAGAATAGTACTGCTCTCCATTGTAGACCTCTTCTGTTGTAACCACTGCATCATGATAAGTACCAGGAGACTGGGCGACATAATAATTGATATATGTATCAAATAAAACCTGATACCCTTTCCTTCTTAATTGAAGATCCTCAAAGACCAAATCAAATGGATACTTCTGATTTTTTAAGCACTGTTTAAACGCACGCAGGGCATTCTCATAAATCTCGTCTATCGACATCTCACCGGAAATATTAAAGCGAATGGGCACTGTACTCGTAAACATCCCAATAGTATTTTTTAAGCTTCTCCCTGATCGATTGAGAACAGGGATTCCATAAATAACATCCTTTTTACCTTCCAATTTATAATCGTAGATTGCTTTACTAACAATCATAAATGTATTTAACGACAATCTACTCTCTTCAATTTCTTTTAAGATCATTTCCGAAAGTGTCGAGTCCATTTTTTTCACAATTCGTCTACTACTTAACTCGGAACTCTCTCTATAATTGTTTTCAGGTAAATTCTCAAATTGACTTTTCCAAAACGCCTTATTCTTTTCAAACAATTTTGATTCAAAATATTCATCTTCTAATTTCAAAAAATCTAAATAGGAATGTGTCCTATTTTGAATTTCACCATCCAAAATCTCAAAGAGCTTTTTCATAAACAAATGCATGGTCCAGCCATCCGAAATTATATGGTGCATCACTGCTAAAAAGCCATATTCTTTTTCTGAATATTTATAAATATCAAGAGAGAATAGCGGGCCTCTTTTCAAATCAAAAATTTTCTTTGACTTCTCATTGACCCATTCTTCAAATTTTGCTTTTCTCTCTTTTTCTTTGATTAAGGAAAAATCTATATACTCCATTAAATACGCCATAGATTCATCAACGTATTGAAACGGAATTCCTTCTTCTTCATCAAATCTTAATTGAAGAGCAACATTTTGCTTAATTACAATATTAAGGGCCTCTTGAACAGATTCCAAATCTAGTGGTACTGTCAAACGCATAACGCCTGCTAGATTATGGGCATATGATTGTGGATGACTTTTTTCTACATACCATATTCGTTTTTGTGGATGTGACAATCTTAATTTCATTTCCCCTCCTTACACACTATACTCGTCGCTCATATCTTCAACTTGACCCAAATTAAGTTTGATTACTTTGTCTGCAATATCAAAATAATGATCATCATGTGTAACTGCAAGCACTATCTTTCCTTGTGATTTCAAGCGAGGAAGTAATGTCCTATAAAAAAATAATCTGAATTGAGGATCTTGATCCGCAGCCAACTCATCAAATATAAAAATCGGTTTATCTTCTAAAATTACTCTTAGAAGATGAAGTCTTTTCTTTTGTCCTGTTGATAATTTTACCGTAGAGAACTTTCCATTTTCAACTTTCACTTTTTCAAATAAGTGAAACTCCAATAAATAATCTTTAATCAGCTCAGCCTTATTTGTCAAATCTGCATTGTATAAGTGATCGAACAAATAAGAGTCCGAAAATACAGCAGATATAGACTCTCCCCTATTTATTGCATGATTTTCATTTCCATCAACCAAAACTCTACCTTTTGTAGACTGAAACAGGCCTGTAATTAGGTGAATCAATGTAGATTTTCCACTGCCATTCCCGCCAATAATAAAATAGATCTCACCTTTTTGTACATCTAAACTAATTGGTCCAATCTTAAAACCAAGTTCGTCACTATTTGAATATGTGTACTCAATTTTATCAAAATACAAATGTCTGATCTCACGAGAATCATGTAACAACTCATTTTTCCCCTCAGTTTCTTTTTCGGGCAATTTATTAATTAAGCTTTTAATTTTATTTATTGATATTCTAATTCTAGCTATTCTTGGAATTGAATTTAGAACTCCATTTATTGGATTGAGCAAATATATTAAAACAATGACGAACTGCATTGATACATAAGCACTAGAGGCATTCGTAATAAAGAACGACAAACCAAATGCGACCATTCCAAGCACTATTATAAAAAATGATTCTCCAAGTAAGAATGCATTAACAAATATCTTAAACGCATTCACATTGTGATTCATAAAGCTTTTGTTAACTTCAATAACTTCATCAATGTATTCTTTTTTCTTCTTACTCTGAAGAGAAATATCTTTAAACCCTTGAATAAGACCTTCAATTTTCTCTAGAAATACACTTTGAGTTTCTCTAGATTTCTGAAAATGTGTCCTTGCACGATTATTAAAAAAGCCATAAACTGATGCTACAACAGCTATAACCACCACGATCGCTAATGTACTAACCCACGAAATTGTTGCGAGATAAATAAATGCAGCAATTATTGTAATAACACTTGTCACAATAGTTACAGTCAAATTTGCCACTTGGGAAATCTGATCAATATCGGTTGTCAAAACAGCTGTCAATTCCCCTTCTTTAATCTTGATAAACTCTTCATAACTAGATGAGAACAATCTTTTAAATATGACCTCTTTTGTATTTTTAATAACTGTTTGTGTTAAAACTGCTAACTTTATCTCAAGAGAACGCCTACATAAAATATAAAGACTTAGCGATAAGACAAAATAGTATAACAGATAAATTGGATTGAATATTCCATTAATTGTATATGTCACTATTAAAATAGTAATTGCATTACAAATCCCTGATACAACTCCGAGAACAACAAGTTCGGGTGTATTTTTAAAATACTCATTTTTTGTCGGAAAAAAGAGGTGAATACTATATAAGAAATAACTGAACACAATAAACGCAACTGTATATAATAATGCAAATACAACACTGTCACTCAACCATATAGATATCATATACCAATCCGTGTTCTGAGAAACTTGAGGTATAATATACATTCCATAGAAAACCGGGATTGTCGTTATAATATATATTAGAAGTTTTCTTAACTCTAAATTTTTATCCTCAAAACTTCTTTTTTTTCTTTTAACATCTATTGCAACTTTCAGTAAAAATCCTAATCCACCTAAAAATAACAATGAAATAAGGATAACAATCCCCGAAAACACAGTGTCAATTCCTCCAGCTTTCCTAGTAATATCCATCAAATCCCCACCATTGAGATATTGATCCAATGCGTTTGAAAACTCTAGAAAATTGTCTGAATTTGAATTTGATAAAATGATAAGCGCATTTTTTTTAGTCTGATTGACTGATATGTAACTCCTATATCCGGGATTACTCCCGCTATGAAAAAAAATATCGTCAGAACTAATTTTCTTAAACCAACCGCTCGCATAAAAAGCATCACTTTGTGGACTTATAGACAGATTAGGTTGATGGACTTGTTGATTTACTGTTAAATCGCCATCGCTAAATTGAAATTGTGCCCACTTCATCATATCCTCAGTATTGGAAAAAATATAACCAGCAGGTGTATTAGCTGTAAAAAAAGGTGATGTATACACTTTTGGACTAAAAAAGGTAATTTTGTGTCCTAAAGCTTTTGAATCATCCTTTTGTCTTGCTCCCACGTAAGAATGATTCATATTCAAAGGCTTTAAGATCTGCTCTTCAATATAACTTTTATAAGACTGACCACTAATTACCTCTATTAAAGCACCCAAAACGTCATAATTAACCGATGTATATTCAAATTTGGTGCCAGGTAATGAACTTAACTCAATACCAGATAATCGGGTTACTCCAGTCAATAAAGATGACGTATACCGATCATCTGTTAAATATTTGAGATCACTGGAAGCAATACCACTTGTGTGATGTAATAACTGCTCTACAGTAATATCGTATGTTTTCCCCTCCCAATTGCCTTGAAAATTCAAGTACTTTGAAACAGGATCTGATAATTCCAATTGTCCTTCAGAAATCAATTGTTGAATTGCAAATCCTGTAAACGCTTTTGATAGAGAACACAGTTCATAATTTGTACTCTGATTTACTTTATTTTCTGTCTCTAAGTCTGTTACACCTCTATTAATGTAATGTACCTCACCATCTGATAAAATGGCGATACTCAACCCCGGTGTCTTCAACACTTTAAAATGATCATCTACATACTGTTCTATTTGAGAGATGTCCACTACATTTGAATGGTTTGATTCAGCAACAGAAATCAATTGAAAAGTCGAAATACAAATTAATAATGCCGTGAAAAATGCCAATTGCCTTTTTCTAATATTTTTTTTTTGCATATACTCTCCTCGTAAAATGAATTAAACATTAATACAAATATTTTCATTACTATCAAAATACTTTTGAACCTCTTCATAATCAAGAAACTCAATTGTGAAATCAGAGTCATTCTTTTTTGAGCAGATCGAAAGTTTATACCCCTCTACCACATCAATCGTTTTAAAATACCACTCCTCATACTTACTTAACAAATCTACATCGACCAGTTCTAATCGTTTTAATTCTGCATGAAAGCCAAGTCCTAAAGCTTTAATTAGACTTTCCTTTAAAGTCCACAGTTGATAAAAATGATCAATGCTATTATTATGATCTCGATTGATATAGGCAATTTCTTTTTTAGTAAAGACCAATTTTGAAACCTCTATATCAATTGGAATAACCTCTTCTATATCCACACCAATTTCATTATTATCTATCCCACACGCAATATATTCTCCACTATGGGACACATTAAAATGCATTTTATCTAACTCAACTTTTAACTTCCCATACTCAGTTCTAAAAAATTTAATCTCTGCATTTGGACTTAAATTCATCTTTTGAATATGCATTCGTATAATTAATTCGCTAAATAAACTTAAATATTTATCCTTAGAAAACTGAAGTCGATTAATTTGCTCTTGACGTTCCTCAGAGATTTTCTCCATTAAACGACTAAATAGCTGAATAGAGATTTCTGAGGGTACTTTTAAAATATATATCTGCATACTAAGCCAATGTCTTTCTAATGATTTCTTCAATCTCATCTTCATTTTGATCAAGGAAAAAATGATCTCCTTCCAAAGTATAGATAGTCGCTTTTTCACTTGTCAACTCATGCCATCTTATTTTTTCAAGATCTGTTATCTTTTCTTTACTCCCCATGATTGCGGTCAATGGCACCTGAAGTTTTGATCTACTCGAATCATGGTGGTATTCGTGTACCAATTTAAAATCCTTCCTAAGCATCGGTAAAAAAAGTTCTCTTAATTCTGGGTGTTCAAAAACCTCTGGACGTGTTCCATTCATCTCATATATTTTTTTGATAAACACCTCATCATCAGCATAATGAATAGCTTCACTCTTTGACTCAATATGCAATGGTTTTTTCCCTGTAAGAAAAATATGATCTGGTAAATTTAACTCTTCTTCTTGCAACTTCCTTGAAAGTTCATATGCTATTATCGCACCCATGCTGTGTCCCCAAAATGCATATGGTTCTGTTAACTCTTTTTTAAGATCTTTTAGCAATAAATTTACAACTTCATCGATAGAATCAAACTGGTCCTCTTTGATTTGATAATCTCTTCCTGGCATATTTACTGGAATAATTTCAAACGAGTTTTTTAGTCTCAATTTCCATTTGGCATAAATAATCGAAGACACACCTCCGGCATATGGAAAACAAAATATTTTCATCCTTTCTCCTTTCTATTTACAGCATACGGTGTTCTCCCAGACATCATGAAGATGTCGGGAGAAATACTTGAAAGTACTCATCTGTGATTGTAACGGTGTTGGTTGAGTCGTCCATAAGTTCACTAATTCTAAGTGCTGTCGCATCGACATCAGGTGCTTGAAGCATACTCTCGTGCGTTCCATTGACAACATGAACGGTTACATTACCATGTGTCATTTTAGACCACAATCCATGCCATGATTCATCATACTTTTCTGAGGAAACGACAAATCCAATTGGTGCACTTGTGATTCTCAAGTGACGCATTTGATGATTTACCAAGATCGCATTATAAGATTTAATAAACGAATCTTTCTCCTTCTTACTCAATCCTACAGGAATAAATGTTTCATCTGCATCTTGACCTGATTCTAATTCATTGACAAAATGAAGGATCATTTGCTGAGTATAAAGGTCAACAGACGGTATCAAAGCTTTCAACTGTAAAGTAATATAATCCATCCGTTCTTGATGATTAAGTTCCAGCATATGAGGCTGGCGTAATAAATCAACATACATCTCTGGATATTGTCTGATCAAATATGGATCCTCATCCAGTAAAATCAATTGCCCAATCTCATCACCTAAGTCTTCCATCATTATGGACATTTCATAGCTTAAAGGGCTCCCCGCACAAAATCCACCAATATAATAAGGCCCTTCTGGCTGTACTATCTTTATTTCATCAATATAGTCCTGTAGCATTTTCCTATAATGTGTATGCATGGATTGATCACTATTGTACCCCCTAATCCGTATGCCATATACTTTGTATTTCCCTTCAAGCAGTCTTGCAATATCCTTGTAGTAGAAAACGTCTCCATCTTGTCCATGTATAAAGAATATATTTCGTTTGCTCATGCTTCGATTCAAAGGGATAACATACTTCACTTGTTCCATAGTCTCATCAATCATATTTGCAATCTGAGATACGGTTTGATTTAGATATAACTGAGCAATCTGTACTTGTATCCCAAATGCTATACTGAGTTCACTCGCCAATTTTAATATTGTGATTGAACTTCCACCCATATCAAAAAAAGAATGATTATTATCTATTTCACTTACTAATAATATTTTTTTAAATATGTCGGCAATTTTCAGCTCTTTCTCATTCCATTCAATAGATGGTCGATTTGTTGCGACTGTTTCAATTTTTTCTAGTGATCCATAATCAATTTTGCCTGATGGATTTAATGGCATTTCTTTTAAGGGCACAAAAATATTAGGCACCATATAATTCATTAATTTATTCTGAACACTTTTTCTTATTGTTTCAGGAACAACAGTATCATCAGTTGGAATATAAAAACACTTTATTTGCGCTAGCTCACTATTTTCATTTGCAATAATAATTGCAGCACTTTTCACATAACCGCTTGCCATTACTACAGAATATATTTCATTTATTTCAATTCTATAACCTCTTATTTTTATTTGGTGATCGTTCCTGCCAACAAACTCTAAGTCTCCATTAGGACACCATCTTGCGATATCTCCTGTACTATAAACTCTTTTATCACTATATGGAATATGAACAAACCTCTGTGCCGTTAACTCTTCTCGATTTACATATCCCTTTGCGACACCATCGCCACCTATAAAAACTTCACCTTTCACACCTATCGGAAGTGATTTAAAAAATTTATCTAATATAAAGATCTGAGTGTTTACAATTGGACTTCCAATGCTATTTTTCCAATTGCTTTCAAAAGTTATTTCAGCAAAAGTCGACCATATTGTTGTTTCTGTTGGGCCATACATATTATATACACTTACTGATCTATTATTAATGATAAACGTCTTCACTATATCATAAGGAAATTTCTCGCCTCCCACTAGCATTGTTTTTATTTTAGTAAGCCATAAATTTTCATCAGTCAATGAAATGAGACCAACTAATCTTGAAGGTGTGATCTGTATAATATCTGGATTCCATTTAGATGCCCATAGATTAAGTTCAATAAAATTTTTACTTTGCACTTGATTTGCCAATAATATCTGTAGCCCATAAAACAAGGGGATTACTAATTCAAGAATTGAAATATCAAAAGTTGGATTGGTTATTGCTAATATTGATTTACTCCCATTTCCATTCAAAAGAGGTGAAACAGCACAAGAAAAATTAACAAGTGCACGATGAGAAATTTCTACACCCTTTGGTTGCCCAGTACTTCCAGAAGTATAAATAATATATGCAGAATGTTCTGAATCAAAATTCGGTTTATACTTTTTAATGGTCTTAACCTGATGAGTATTACAACTTCCCACATTTAGACAGATTATATGCTCTGATAGCCTGTCCTTTACAGCCATTGTCTTTGTGTCCACGACTACTATCTTTGCATGACTATCTTCTAGAACAAATTCTACTCTCTCTTTTGGGGTCTCTATATCTATTGGTAAATATACGCTCCCAAGTTTAAATAAGCCCATTATCGTGCATATTAGATCCACGGATCGCTCTAGCATTACAGCTACAACATCTCCTTTTTTTACATTATTTTCAACAAAATAATTTTCAATCGCATTTATTCGCGCTTCTACTTCTACATAAGTATACTCTTGATCTTCAAATATTACTGCTATCGCATTTGGAGAGTTTTTTACCTGAGCTTCAAAAAGAGCGTATAGCGTTGCATTTCTATCGTATTCTCTTTCAGTTTGATTAAATTCATATATGATTCGATTTCTTTCAGTTTCACTCAAGACACTCAGTTCACTTATTGGTTGTGTATGTCTTTCTACGATTTCTTCCAGTAAATTTACAAAGCCCTCTGCCATGCGGATGATGCTCTGTTCCTTGAAAAGTTTCGTACAGTACTCAAACCTTATTTTGTCTCCAGTTGTCTCTTCTAATACGCTTATGCTCATATCGAATTTTGATATTTTATTGCCCGTTTCTACACTTGAAAGTGTTAATCCTTCTAGTTCAAATGCCTGCTTCTCTTCGTTCTGCATCAAAAACATCACATCAAACAATGGGTTTCTACTAAAATCTCGACTCACACTTACTTCTTCAACCAATCTTTCAAATGGATACTCACTGTTTTCAATACCTCTTAATAAGATTTCCTTCATTTCTTTTAGGTATGATTCAAAACTTTTTTCGCCTTTTGGTTGACTGCGGATTGCTAGTGTATTTACAAACATTCCAAGTATCTGCTCTAAATCCGCATGAGGACGTCCCACTATTGGGGTTCCCACTACCATATCTTCTTGCCCACTGTATTTGGATAGCCACACATTCAGACTTGCAAACATGAACATAAAATACGTTACATCTTGGTTTTGTGCGAGTTGCTTTAGTTTCTCGCTAAGTGCCTGAGGCAATTTCAGTTCATATCGATCGCCTTCGTGGCTTTGTAGACTTGGTCTTACATAATCTGTTGATAAATCCAGTACTGGAATCTCATCTTTATACTGATCCTTCCAGTAGTCCGCCTGTACTTTGTACCCTGACTCTTCCATACGTCCCTGTTGCCATACTGAAAAATCTTTGTACTGTATCCGTAACGGTGATAGTGTTTCTCCTTGATAGAGTCTCACAAATTCCTCTATCATCACACGTATGGATTCTCCATCTGAGATGATGTGATGCATATCAAACATAAAATGATTCCCTGTTGTCTCACTTTCATGGATACCAACTCTCAGTAGTGGTGCTTTACTTAAATCAAAGCTTCTTACAAAACCTTCTGTCGATGCTATCTTCTCAATTTCAAATTTCAGGTCTTTATGAACAACTTGAACCAAGCCTTTTTCATCATCCAGTTCAAAACTGGTTCTAAAGGCGTCATGACGTAAGACTAGTTTTTCAATTGTTTTAGCAAATTTTTCTTGATCAAGTTCCCCTTTCACCTCAAATATTGCTGGCATGTTATAACTTGTACTCTCTGGTATCATTTGCTGTAAACTATATATTCTTTGCTGAGAGGATGACATTGGGTACCTATGATCTGAATAATCTATAACTTCTATTTCTGAGTATGGATTTTCTTTCATTTGCTCTATCAGTTTTGCTAGTCCTTCGATTGTTGGGGCTTCGAATATTTGACGTAATCTAATTTCATATCCCAAGCGTTTGTTTATTTTTCCAGCCAGCGCTGTTGCTTTTAAAGAATGTCCTCCAATTTCAAAGAAATGATCTTGAACACCTATATCATTTACACCCAGTATTTCTTTCCAGATCTCTTGTAAGTCTGACTCTAGTTTTGTTCGTGGTGAAACATACCCTTTGATTCCACGTTCCATTTCACTTGGTTCTGGTAAGGCTTTACGATCAATCTTCCCATTGCTTGTCAGTGGCATTTGCTTCATGTGAACTAAATGTGTTGGTATCATGTATTCAGGCAGCTTCTGACTTAAAAACGCTCTCAGTTCTTTTGAAATATTCTCTCCATCTTCTGTTGTATAGTAACCACACAAAACTTTTGAACCATCCTTTTCTTCTTTAGCAACTGTCAGCACATTTGTTATGTTGGCGTGTTTCCCTAGATGATGATCTATCTCTCCAAGTTCGATCCGATATCCTCTGATTTTTACTTGATGATCTATTCTTCCGACATATTCTATTCTTCCATCGGGTAACCATCTACACAAATCTCCTGTTCGATACATCTTTTGAGATTTCTTGTATGGATTTTCAATAAACTTATCCCTCGTCAACTCTGGTTGGTTCAAGTAGCTTATCGCTAACCCCGCTCCAGATATATGCAGTTCTCCAACCACACCTATCGGTGTTGCCTTTTTCCACTTATCTAATATATAACCCTCCACATTTGCTATTGGTCTTCCAATTACTACCGAGGTCCCGCTGTTAAGTTCGACTTCCGCTGTTGAATTCACGGTATACATTGTGCTTATATCTGTACATTCTGTTGGACCATATAAATTCGTTATTCTTGGGGGCTTACTTTCAGCATATTTGTCCATCACTTGATAAACTAAAGCTTTGGTTAACGCTTCACCACCTATTACATAATGGTTTACTTTCAATGATTTTACTGAAAACGATTTTGATGCAATATACTCTTGTAAATAACTAGGTGTACCATCGAGAATCTCGACTTGATGCTCACTTAAATACCTGGTCAATGCTTCATAATCCATTTTAATATCATCCGATATTAACGCCAGTTCATGGCCAAACGCAAGTGCTGGATAAATGATATTTATTGATGCATCAAAGTGAGGTGGCGTTACCATCCCTAAAACCAATCTTTTAGAATATTGTTTCAACACTTCATTCTGATAACCATAAACTAGATTTACTGCTGATTGATGGCTAATAACAACACCTTTGGGCTGTCCAGTACTTCCTGAAGTGTAGATCACATATGCTGGTGATGCTGGATCTACAAGTCGTGTTACCCGCTTCATCTCGTCATAATTCAAGCTACTTATATCTATGATCTTTGCCGCGTCGCTATATGAATCTACTCTTACTTTTCCATTGACTAGAATTACTTTTGAACCACTGTCTTTTAACATATACCGAATGCGATCTTCTGGTAATGTTATATCAATAGGTAAGTATGCATTTCCACTTTTCATAATGCCAGTGAATGCAATCATTTGATCTACTGATTTTTCCATTAATACTGGAATAATTTCTTGCTTTTCTTCTAACTCAGCTATCAATATGGATGCTAATTTACTAGATAATGAGTCTAGTTCTGAGTAGCTAATCGCTTTATTTGAATCTCTAATCGCTATTTCATTTGGTGTTTTCAGTGCTTGACGCTCTATCATTTGATGTAAGGTGTCATTAATCTCATAGTCACTTTCAGTTTGATTAAATTCATATATGATTCGATTTCTTTCAGTTTCACTCAAGACACTCAGTTCACTTATTGGTTGTGTATGTCTTTCTACGATTTCTTCCAGTAAATTTACAAAGCCCTCTGCCATGCGGATGATGCTCTGTTCCTTGAAAAGTTTCGTACAGTACTCAAACCTTATTTTGTCTCCAGTTGTCTCTTCTAATACGCTTATACTCATATCGAATTTTGATATTTTATTGCCCGTTTCTACACTTGAAAGTGTTAATCCTTCTAGTTCAAATGCCTGCTTCTCTTCGTTCTGCATCAAAAACATCACATCAAACAATGGGTTTCTACTAAAATCTCGACTCACACTTACTTCTTCAACCAATCTTTCAAATGGATACTCACTGTTTTCAATACCTCTTAATAAGATTTCCTTCATTTCTTTTAGGTATGATTCAAAACTTTTTTCGCCTTTTGGTTGACTGCGGATTGCTAGTGTATTTACAAACATTCCAAGTATCTGCTCTAAATCCGCATGAGGACGTCCTACTATTGGGGTTCCCACTACCATATCTTCTTGCCCACTGTATTTGGATAGCCACACATTCAGACTTGCAAACATGAACATAAAATACGTTACATCTTGGTTTTGTGCGAGTTGCTTTAGTTTCTCGCTAAGTGCCTGAGGCAATTTCAGTTCATATCGATCGCCTTCGTGGCTTTGTAGACTTGGTCTTACATAATCTGTTGATAAATCCAGTACTGGAATCTCATCTTTATACTGATCCTTCCAGTAGTCCGCCTGTACTTTGTACCCTGACTCTTCCATACGTCCCTGTTGCCATACTGAAAAATCTTTGTACTGTATCCGTAACGGTGATAGTGTTTCTCCTTGATAGAGTCTCACAAATTCCTCTATCATCACACGTATGGATTCTCCATCTGAGATGATGTGATGCATATCAAACATAAGATGATTCCCTGTTGTCTCACTTTCATGGATACCAACTCTCAGTAGTGGTGCTTTACTTAAATCAAAGCTTCTTACAAAACCTTCTATCGATGCTATCTTCTCAATTTCAAATTTCAGGTCTTTATGAACAACTTGAACCAAGCCTTTTTCATCATCCAGTTCAAAACTGGTTCTAAAGGCGTCATGGCGTAAGACTAGTTTTTCAATTGTTTTAGCAAATTTTTCTTGATCAAGTTCCCCTTTCACCTCAAATATTGCTGGCATGTTATAACTCGTACTCTCTGGTATCATTTGCTGTAAACTATATATTCTTTGCTGAGAGGATGACATTGGATACCTATGATCTGAATAATCTATAACTTCTATTTCTGAGTATGGATTTTCTTTCATTTGCTCTATCAGTTTTGCTAGTCCTTCGATTGTTGGGGCTTCGAATATTTGACGTAATCTAATTTCATATCCCAAGCGTTTGTTTATTTTTCCAGCCAGCGCTGTTGCTTTTAAAGAATGTCCTCCAATTTCAAAGAAATGATCTTGAACACCTATATCATTTACATCCAGTATTTCTTTCCAGATCTCTTGTAAGTCTGACTCTAGTTTTGTTCGTGGTGAAACATACCCTTTGATTCCACGTTGCATTTCACTTGGTTCTGGTAAGGCTTTACGATCAATCTTCCCATTGCTTGTCAGTGGCATTTGTTTCATGTGAACTAAATGTGTTGGTATCATGTATTCAGGTAGCTTCTGACTTAAAAAGGCTCTCAGTTCTTTTGAAATATTCTCCCCATCTTCTGTTGTATAGTAACTACACAGAACTTTTGAACCATCCTTTTCTTCTTTGGCAACTGTCAGCACATTTGTTATGTTAGCGTGTTTTCCTAGATGATGATCTATCTCTCCTAGTTCGATTCGATTTCCGCGAATCTTAACTTGAAAATCTACTCTTCCAACTACAATAAGTCTATTTTCATTGTCATAGACACCTAGATCTCCAGTTTTATAGAGAATATCATTTTTATGAGTTCCAAAGGGATTTTTTATAAAAACCTTTTTTGTGAGTTCTTGATTATTGTAGTATCCGCTACTCATAAATGGCGTTCTTATATAAATCTCTCCAATTGTCCCATGCACACATTGTTGCAAATCTTTATTTAATATCAGTCCTTGCGTAAAAGGAAGTGGCTCACCAACTGGGATGATGCTTCTAAATGCATCTTCTTTTTTAACATTATAGAAAAATTTAGCAAGTGTTGTTTCACTGGGACCATAAATATTAACATAATTGCATCCCCCTTCTATTTTTTTAAAAAAGATTGTTAAATCTGATCCTCGTAACATTTCACCAGCTAAAAGAATATACTTTAATTTTTCAAAGTGAATTGCTCCATTGATATAAGAGCACATGTTTTTTAGAACAGAAGGTACTGTATGAACCAAAGTTATATTTTGGCTTTGTATCCATTTTGCTAAATTATTTCCATCCATGATGGTTTCCTTATTTTTTGGAATACAAATTCTTGCACCTGATATTAATGGAACAAGGATATCTCTTAAATATGGATCGAAAGATATTGAAGTTAATTGACTAATCTTATCCGTTTTTCCAATCTGAAATTGCTCTTTCTCCCATTCAATGAAATGACAAAGGCTTCTTGTCTTCCCTAAAATCCCTTTCGGTTTTCCAGTTGACCCAGAAGTAAAATATAGATAAGCATACTTATCTTCAAAAGGAATATTTGCTAAATTTGATTTTTCATCAAATACGTCTTTCTCTATCGCCTCATCTAATTTTTCCGTAACATTTATAATCTTCACATTCTCGCACTCTTTACAAATTTTACCTTTAACAAAATCATAACGCTCTTCATCCGTTAATACAATGTGGTAAATAATTTGATTTAAACTGTTTTCAATCCTACTAGTAGGATAATTTGAATCAATTGGAACAAAAATGTTTCCCGATTTCAAAATGCCTATTAACGATATAATTGATTCTATACCATTATCCATAATTATAGGTATAAAAGCACCTTTTAAATTATTGCTTATTAGTATTTTTGCTAGATTATCACTCAGAAAATCTAATTGCTTATACGATACCTTTTTTTCTTCGTGCTCTATTGCTACTTGATTTTGATTAATTAAACATTGTGCTTTTATTAATTCGCATATAGAATTTTGAATCATAGCCCCTCCGTAAAAAAATCATCATTTTCATAAAAGTCATTCCAATTTTCTAAAATAATTTCGTTCTCATTTATGATTAAGTCTTTTAAAGATGATCTTGACTCTAATATCTGCTCAAATAGCACTTTATAATCATCTAATAATTTAGAAATAAAGGTTTCACTGTATAAAGCTTTCTTATATACACAGGTTATCTCAACTTCATCATTTTCTCTAACATAGAAAGTAATATCATATTTAGATTCCATTTTATTATTCACTATTGGAATAATATTGAATGAATTACCTAATAACACTTTCTTTTCAGGAATATAATTAAATAAAAGCGTGAATAGTTCCTCGTTTTCAATAATATTATTCTCCTTTAAATTTGAGTATAACCTTTCATATGGATATTCTAGATAATTTTGATACGTTATCAGCTCCTCATAAAAATCTTTAATAAACTCATCAAAATTACTATTCATATCAATTTTATATCTTATAGGCATAACATTTATAAATACACCTACAATCTCATCTAATTCAGCCTTACTTCTTCCATGATATGGCGTTCCAACAATGATGTCGTTATTGCCTGTATATTTGGATACTAATAATTTGAATACTCCAAGCATCAAGGCATACAAAGTCACTTGATGATTTATACATTTTTGTTTTAACTGATTTGTCAGATCGCAGTTAAGATTCAACACAGAAATACTTGCTGAAACTTCACTTGAATTGTCATATACATTTCCCGTTTCAATTTTAGTCAAATTAAATGATTTCATTTTTTCTAACCAGAATTCTTTTCCCTCATCCAAAAATTCAGATTCAATATAATTATTATGCCATTCCGAATAATCTGTATATTGATAAGTCAATTTATTTAATTCTCTGTTTTCGTAAAGATCAAAAAAATCTTTTATCAATATTTGCATTGAATAGCCGTCGGTTATAATGTGATGTACATCAAATACTACATATGACAAATCTTCAGATGCTTGAATCATAGAAACTCTGATTAATGGGGCTTCTTTTAAGTTAAATGTTCTAACTTGATCATTTATAACAGCTTCAACATCGTGCTCAGTAGTCTTTATATATTTGAATAAATCACTATGTTTAATGGATTCAACTGAATTATTAATTTGAACAACATCCTCATTTATTACATCAAAAGATGCCCTTAGTGCTTCATGGCGAATTATCAATTCTACTAAGGCTTTTTCAAATCTGTCATTTGAAATACCACCTACCACTTTAATAATCTGAGTCATATTATATTGCATAGAGTTTGGATTAATTTGTTGTTGAATCCAAAGTCTTAATTGTGCTGAAGAAACTTTGTAATACGGTTTAGTCTCTGCTTTTTTTAGCACTTCAACCTCAATGATATTAGAGTGTTCTAATACCATTGACATTTGCCGAATACTTCTATTTTGCATAAATTCTTTAAATTTTATTTTTACACTAAAAATCTTATTTATAGAATCAATTAGCCTTAATGCCTTAAGTGAATTCCCACCAATATCAAAAAAATCATCTTCAACATCAACCGATTGCAATTCTAATACTTCTTTCCAAATTTTATTCAATTTAACTTCAATTGGATTTTGTGGCAAATTCAACTCACGCGTTTGTACATACTCATCTGTAAACTTCATTAGCATTTTTAAATCAATCTTCCCATTGCTTGTCAGTGGCATTTGCTTCATGTGAACTAAATGTGTTGGTATCATGTATTCAGGCAGCTTCTGACTTAAAAATGCTCTCAGTTCTTTTGAAATATTCTCTCCATCTTCTGTTGTATAGTAACCACACAAAACTTTTGAACCATCCTTTTCTTCTTTAGCAACTGTCAGCACATTTGTTATGTTGGCGTGTTTCCCTAGATGATGATCTATCTCTCCAAGTTCGATCCGATATCCTCTGATTTTTACTTGATGATCTATTCTTCCGACATATTCTATTCTTCCATCGGGTAACCATCTACACAAATCTCCTGTTCGATACATCTTTTGAGATTTCTTGTATGGATTTTCAATAAACTTATCCCTCGTCAACTCTGGTTGGTTCAAGTAGCTTATCGCCAACCCCGCTCCAGATATATGCAGTTCTCCAACCACACCTATCGGTGTTGCCTTTTTCCACTTATCTAATATATAACCCTCCACATTTGCTATTGGTCTTCCAATTACTACCGAGGTCCCGCTGTTAAGTTCGACTTCCGCTGTTGAATTCACGGTATACATTGTGCTTATATCTGTACATTCTGTTGGACCATATAAATTCGTTATTCTTGGGGGCTTACTTTCAGCATATTTGTCCATCACTTGATAAACTAAAGCTTTGGTTAACGCTTCACCACCTATTACATAATGGTTTACTTTCAATGATTTTACTGAAAACGATTTTGATGCAATATACTCTTGTAAATAACTAGGTGTACCATCAAGAATCTCGACTTGATGCTCACTTAAATACCTGGTCAATGCTTCATAATCCATTTTAATATCATCCGATATTAACGCCAGTTCATGGCCAAACGCAAGTGCTGGATAAATGATATTTATTGATGCATCAAAGTGAGGTGGCGTTACCATCCCTAAAACCAATCTTTTAGAATATTGTTTCAACACTTCATTCTGATAACCATAAACTAGATTTACTGCTGATTGATGGCTAATAACAACACCTTTGGGCTGTCCAGTACTTCCTGAAGTGTAGATCACATATGCTGGTGATGCTGGATCTACAAGTCGTGTTACCCGCTTCATCTCGTCATAATTCAAGCTACTTATATCTATGATCTTTGCCGCGTCGCTATATGAATCTACTCTTACTTTTCCATTGACTAGAATTACTTTTGAACCACTGTCTTTTAACATATACCGAATGCGATCTTCTGGTAATGTTATATCAATAGGTAAGTATGCATTTCCACTTTTCATAATGCCAGTGAATGCAATCATTTGATCTACTGATTTTTCCATTAATACTGGAATAATTTCTTGCTTTTCTTCTAACTCAGCTATCAATATGGATGCTAATTTACTAGATAATGAGTCTAGTTCTGAGTAGCTAATCGCTTTATTTGAATCTCTAATCGCTATTTCATTTGGTGTTTTCAGTGCTTGACGCTCTATCATTTGATGTAAGGTGTCATTAATCTCATAGTCACTTTCAGTTTGATTAAATTCATATATGATTCGATTTCTTTCAGTTTCACTCAAGACACTCAGTTCACTTATTGGTTGTGTATGTCTTTCTACGATTTCTTCCAGTAAATTTACAAAGCCCTCTGCCATGCGGATGATGCTCTGTTCCTTGAAAAGTTTCGTACAGTACTCAAACCTTATTTTGTCTCCAGTTGTCTCTTCTAATACGCTTATACTCATATCGAATTTTGATATTTTATTGCCCGTTTCTACACTTGAAAGTGTTAATCCTTCTAGTTCAAATGCCTGCTTCTCTTCGTTCTGCATCAAAAACATCACATCAAACAATGGGTTTCTACTAAAATCTCGACTCACACTTACTTCTTCAACCAATCTTTCAAATGGATACTCACTGTTTTCAATACCTCTTAATAAGATTTCCTTCATTTCTTTTAGGTATGATTCAAAACTTTTTTCGCCTTTTGGTTGACTGCGGATTGCTAGTGTATTTACAAACATTCCAAGTATCTGCTCTAAATCCGCATGAGGACGTCCCACTATTGGGGTTCCCACTACCATATCTTCTTGCCCACTGTATTTGGATAGCCACACATTCAGACTTGCAAACATGAACATAAAATACGTTACATCTTGGTTTTGTGCGAGTTGCTTTAGTTTCTCGCTAAGTGCCTGAGGCAATTTCAGTTCATATCGATCGCCTTCGTGGCTTTGTAGACTTGGTCTTACATAATCTGTTGATAAATCCAGTACTGGAATCTCATCTTTATACTGATCCTTCCAGTAGTCCGCCTGTACTTTGTACCCTGACTCTTCCATACGTCCCTGTTGCCATACTGAAAAATCTTTGTACTGTATCCGTAACGGTGATAGTGTTTCTCCTTGATAGAGTCTCACAAATTCCTCTATCATCACACGTATGGATTCTCCATCTGAGATGATGTGATGCATATCAAACATAAGATGATTCCCTGTTGTCTCACTTTCATGGATACCAACTCTCAGTAGTGGTGCTTTACTTAAATCAAAGCTTCTTACAAAACCTTCTATCGATGCTATCTTCTCAATTTCAAATTTCAGGTCTTTATGAACAACTTGAACCAAGCCTTTTTCATCATCCAGTTCAAAACTGGTTCTAAAGGCGTCATGGCGTAAGACTAGTTTTTCAATTATTTTAGCAAATTTTTCTTGATCAAGTTCCCCTTTCACCTCAAATATTGCTGGCATGTTATAACTCGTACTCTCTGGTATCATTTGCTGTAAACTATATATTCTTTGCTGAGAGGATGACATTGGATACCTATGATCTGAATAATCTATAACTTCTATTTCTGAGTATGGATTTTCTTTCATTTGCTCTATCAGTTTTGCTAGTCCTTCGATTGTTGGGGCTTCGAATATTTGACGTAATCTAATTTCATATCCCAAGCGTTTGTTTATTTTTCCAGCCAGCGCTGTTGCTTTTAAAGAATGTCCTCCAATTTCAAAGAAATGATCTTGAACACCTATATCATTTACATCCAGTATTTCTTTCCAGATCTCTTGTAAGTCTGACTCTAGTTTTGTTCGTGGTGAAACATACCCTTTGATTCCACGTTGCATTTCACTTGGTTCTGGTAAGGCTTTACGATCAATCTTCCCATTGCTTGTCAGTGGCATTTGTTTCATGTGAACTAAATGTGTTGGTATCATGTACTCAGGCAGCTTCTGACTTAAAAATGCTCTCAGTTCTTTTGAAATATTCTCCCCATCTTCTGTTGTATAGTAACCGCACAGAACTTTTGAACCATCCTTTTCTTCTTTGGCAACTGTCAGCACATTTGTTATGTTGGCGTGTTCCCCTAGATGATGATCTATCTCTCCTAGTTCGATCCGATATCCTCTGATTTTTACTTGATGATCTATTCTTCCGACATATTCTATTCTTCCATCGGGTAACCATCTACACAAATCTCCTGTTTTATAAACTTTTCTATCTAAATGCGGTGTAAAGATAAATTTCTCTAATGTCAAGTTTTCACGATTTACATATCCATTAGCGAGACCCTCTCCACCAATATACATTTCTCCTTTAACGCCAATGGAAACTACATTTTGAAATCTATCCAGAATTAAAATTTGAGTATTATCCATTGGGACACCAATACTTTCGATACTTTTTTTATCTACCAGCTCTCGTGTTGACCAAATTGTCGTTTCTGTAGGTCCATACATATTAAATAGCTTACCTTTAAAACCTTTTTGATTAAAATAATCTATCTCTGAGTAGGGAAAGACTTCACCACACAAAATCATCTTTTTTATTTGGCTCATCCATATAGAATTCTCTTTTGCTAGCAAAATACCCATAAGTCTTGATGGTGTTAATTGAACAATATCAACTTTTATTTTTTCAAGCCATACTGCTAATGCTAATAAATCTTTGCTTTGTACCTGATTTGCCAAAATAATCTCATTACCTGTTAACAACGGAACAGTAAGTTCAAACATAGAAATATCAAAGGTATAGCTCGATACTGCAAGCACTGAATTTCCGCCCTTACCAAACAATATCTTCTCAGCAGCACAAGAAAAATTAACAAGTGCACGATGAGAAATTTCTACACCTTTTGGTTGCCCAGTACTTCCAGAAGTATAAATAATATATGCAGAATGTTCTGAATCAAAATTCGGTTTATACTTTTTAATGGTCTTAACCTGATGAGTATTACAACTTCCCACATTTAGACAGATTATATGCTCTGATAGCCTGTCCTTTACAGCCATTGTCTTTGTGTCCACGACTACTATCTTTGCATGACTATCTTCTAGAACAAATTCTACTCTCTCTTTTGGGGTCTCTATATCTATTGGTAAATATACGCTCCCAAGTTTAAATAAGCCCATTATCGTGCATATTAGATCCACGGATCGCTCTAGCATTACAGCTACAACATCTCCTTTTTTTACATTATTTTCAACAAAATAATTTTCAATCGCATTTATTCGCGCTTCTACTTCTACATAAGTATACTCTTGATCTTCAAATATTACTGCTATCGCATTTGGAGAGTTTTTTACCTGAGCTTCAAAAAGAGCGTATAGCGTTGCATTTCTATCGTATTCTCTTTCAGTTTGATTAAATTCATATATGATTCGATTTCTTTCAGTTTCACTCAAGACACTCAGTTCACTTATTGGTTGTGTATGTCTTTCTACGATTTCTTCCAGTAAATTTACAAAGCCCTCTGCCATGCGGATGATGCTCTGTTCCTTGAAAAGTTTCGTACAGTACTCAAACCTTATTTTGTCTCCAGTTGTCTCTTCTAATACGCTTATGCTCATATCGAATTTTGATATTTTATTGCCCGTTTCTACACTTGAAAGTGTTAATCCTTCTAGTTCAAATGCCTGCTTCTCTTCGTTCTGCATCAAAAACATCACATCAAACAATGGGTTTCTACTAAAATCTCGACTCACACTTACTTCTTCAACCAATCTTTCAAATGGATACTCACTGTTTTCAATACCTCTTAATAAGATTTCCTTCATTTCTTTTAGGTATGATTCAAAACTTTTTTCGCCTTTTGGTTGACTGCGGATTGCTAGTGTATTTACAAACATTCCAAGTATCTGCTCTAAATCCGCATGAGGACGTCCCACTATTGGGGTTCCCACTACCATATCTTCTTGCCCACTGTATTTGGATAGCCACACATTCAGACTTGCAAACATGAACATAAAATACGTTACATCTTGGTTTTGTGCGAGTTGCTTTAGTTTCTCGCTAAGTGCCTGAGGCAATTTCAGTTCATATCGATCGCCTTCGTGGCTTTGTAGACTTGGTCTTACATAATCTGTTGATAAATCCAGTACTGGAATCTCATCTTTATACTGATCCTTCCAGTAGTCCGCCTGTACTTTGTACCCTGACTCTTCCATACGTCCCTGTTGCCATACTGAAAAATCTTTGTACTGTATCCGTAACGGTGATAGTGTTTCTCCTTGATAGAGTCTCACAAATTCCTCTATCATCACACGTATGGATTCTCCATCTGAGATGATGTGATGCATATCAAACATAAAATGATTCCCTGTTGTCTCACTTTCATGGATACCCACTCTCAGTAGTGGTGCTTTACTTAAATCAAAGCTTCTTACAAAACCTTCTGTCGATGCTATCTTCTCAATTTCAAATTTCAGGTCTTTATGAACAACTTGAACCAAGCCTTTTTCATCATCCAGTTCAAAACTGGTTCTAAAGGCGTCATGACGTAAGACTAGTTTTTCAATTGTTTTAGCAAATTTTTCTTGATCAAGTTCCCCTTTCACCTCAAATATTGCTGGCATGTTATAACTTGTACTCTCTGGTATCATTTGCTGTAAACTATATATTCTTTGCTGAGAGGATGACATTGGATACCTATGATCTGAATAATCTATAACTTCTATTTCTGAGTATGGATTTTCTTTCATTTGCTCTATCAGTTTTGCTAGTCCTTCGATTGTTGGGGCTTCGAATATTTGACGTAATCTAATTTCATATCCCAAGCGTTTGTTTATTTTTCCAGCCAGCGCTGTTGCTTTTAAAGAATGTCCTCCAATTTCAAAGAAATGATCTTGAACACCTATATCATTTACACCCAGTATTTCTTTCCAGATCTCTTGTAAGTCTGACTCTAGTTTTGTTCGTGGTGAAACATACCCTTTGATTCCACGTTCCATTTCACTTGGTTCTGGTAAGGCTTTACGATCAATCTTCCCATTGCTTGTCAGTGGCATTTGCTTCATGTGAACTAAATGTGTTGGTATCATGTATTCAGGCAGCTTCTGACTTAAAAATGCTCTCAGTTCTTTTGAAATATTCTCTCCATCTTCTGTTGTATAGTAACCACACAAAACTTTTGAACCATCCTTTTCTTCTTTAGCAACTGTCAGCACATTTGTTATGTTGGCGTGTTTCCCTAGATGATGATCTATCTCTCCAAGTTCGATCCGATATCCTCTGATTTTTACTTGATGATCTATTCTTCCGACATATTCTATTCTTCCATCGGGTAACCATCTACACAAATCTCCTGTTCGATACATCTTTTGAGATTTCTTGTATGGATTTTCAATAAACTTATCCCTCGTCAACTCTGGTTGGTTCAAGTAGCTTATCGCTAACCCCGCTCCAGATATATGCAGTTCTCCAACCACACCTATCGGTGTTGCCTTTTTCCACTTATCTAATATATAACCCTCCACATTTGCTATTGGTCTTCCAATTACTACCGAGGTCCCGCTGTTAAGTTCGACTTCCGCTGTTGAGTTCACGGTATACATTGTGCTTATATCTGTACATTCTGTTGGACCATATACATTCGTTATTCTTGGGGGCTTACTTTCAGCATATTTGTCCATCACTTGATAAACTAAAGCTTTGGTTAACGCTTCACCACCTATTACATAATGGTTTACTTTCAATGATTCTACTGAAAACGATTTTGATGCAATATACTCTTGTAAATAACTAGGTGTACCATCAAGAATCTCGACTTGATGCTCACTTAAATACCTGGTCAATGCTTCATAATCCATTTTAATATCATCCGATATTAACGCCAGTTCATGGCCAAACGCAAGTGCTGGGTAAATAATCTTTATTGATGCATCAAAGTGAGGTGGCGTTACCATCCCTAAAACCAATCTTTTAGAATATTGTTTCAACACTTCATTCTGATAACCATAAACTAGATTTACCGCTGATTGATGGCTAATAACAACACCTTTGGGCTGTCCAGTACTTCCTGAAGTGTAGATCACATATGCTGGTGATGCTGGATCTACAAGTTGTGTTACCCGCTTCATCTCGTCATAATTCAAGCTACTTATATCTATGATCTTTGCCGCGTCGCTATATGAATCTACTCTTACTTTTCCATTGACTAGAATTACTTTTGAACCACTGTCTTTTAACATATACCGAATGCGATCTTCTGGTAATGTTATATCAATAGGTAAGTATGCATTTCCACTTTTCATAATGCCATTGAACGCAATCATTTGATCTACTGATTTTTCCATTAATACTGGAATAATTTCTTGCTTTTCTTCTAACTCAGCTATCAATATGGATGCTAATTTACTAGATAATGAGTCTAGTTCTGAGTAGCTAATCGCTTTATTTGAATCTCTAATCGCTATTTCATTTGGTGTTTTCAGTGCTTGACGCTCTATCATTTGATGTAAGGTGTCATTAATCTCATAGTCACTTTCAGTTTGATTAAATTCATATATGATTCGATTTCTTTCAGTTTCACTCAAGACACTCAGTTCACTTATTGGTTGTGTATGTCTTTCTACAATTTCTTCCAGTAAATTTACAAAGCCCTCTGCCATGCGGATGATGCTCTGTTCCTTGAAAAGTTTCGTACAGTACT
This sequence comes from uncultured Fusibacter sp., assembly GCA_965140735.1. Classification (GTDB taxonomy): domain Bacteria; phylum Bacillota; class Clostridia; order Peptostreptococcales; family Acidaminobacteraceae; genus Fusibacter_A. The sequence goes on from OZ223306.1 coordinate 2,458,852, forward strand.
CAAACCTTATTTTGTCTCCAGTTGTCTCTTCTAATACGCTTATACTCATATCGAATTTTGATATTTTATTGCCCGTTTCTACACTTGAAAGTGTTAATCCTTCTAGTTCAAATGCCTGCTTCTCTTCGTTCTGCATCAAAAACATCACATCAAACAATGGGTTTCTACTAAAATCTCGACTCACACTTACTTCTTCAACCAATCTTTCAAATGGATACTCACTGTTTTCAATACCTCTTAATAAGATTTCCTTCATTTCTTTTAGATATGATTCAAAACTTTTTTCGCCTTTTGGTTGACTGCGGATTGCTAGTGTATTTACAAACATTCCAAGTATCTGCTCTAAATCCGCATGAGGACGTCCTACTATTGGGGTTCCCACTACCATATCTTCTTGCCCACTGTATTTGGATAGCCACACATTCAGACTTGCAAACATGAACATAAAATACGTTACATCTTGGTTTTGTGCGAGTTGCTTTAGTTTCTCGCTAAGTGCCTGAGGCAATTTCAGTTCATATCGATCGCCTTCGTGGCTTTGTAGACTTGGTCTTACATAATCTGTTGATAAATCCAGTACTGGAATCTCATCTTTATACTGATCCTTCCAGTAGTCCGCCTGTACTTTGTACCCTGACTCTTCCATACGTCCCTGTTGCCATACTGAAAAATCTTTGTACTGTATCCGTAACGGTGATAGTGTTTCTCCTTGATAGAGTCTCACAAATTCCTCTATCATCACACGTATGGATTCTCCATCTGAGATGATGTGATGCATATCAAACATAAAATGATTCCCTGTTGTCTCACTTTCATGGATACCAACTCTCAGTAGTGGTGCTTTACTTAAATCAAAGCTTCTTACAAAACCTTCTGTCGATGCTATCTTCTCAATTTCAAATTTCAGGTCTTTATGAACAACTTGAACCAAGCCTTTTTCATCATCCAGTTCAAAACTGGTTCTAAAGGCGTCATGGCGTAAGACTAGTTTTTCAATTGTTTTAGCAAATTTTTCTTGATCAAGTTCCCCTTTCACCTCAAATATTGCTGGCATGTTATAACTCGTACTCTCTGGTATCATTTGCTGTAAACTATATATTCTTTGCTGAGAGGATGACATTGGATACCTATGATCTGAATAATCTATAACTTCTATTTCTGAGTATGGATTATAGGTTTCACTAGTTATAAAGCTCGCTAAACTTGAAATTGTAGGTGTTATAAAAATCTGTCGAATGCTAATCTCAACGGATATATTTTTTTGCATTTTACCAATTAAGGATATAGCCTTTAACGAATTTCCTCCTATTTCAAAAAAATTATCATTTACACTCACTTTATGAATGTCCAAAATTTCCTTCCAGATATCTGCTATCTTTATTTCCAAATCACTTAGGGGAGCCCTGTAATCTATATTATTTGATACATTGTCCACGACTTTAGGCAATGCTTTTTTATCAATTTTCCCATTAGCAGAAAGAGGTAAATTATCAATTGGTATCCATATATTCGGTATCATATAATTAGGTAACTTTTGTTCCACCCACTTCTTTAATGTCATTATATCTAGAGCTTCTGATGAGCTGAAATAAGCACATAAGATTTTCTTGTTATCATTTTCTAAAACGATAACTGCACATTTATTGATGCTTTCATGTTCGATAATTCTCTCTTCAATTTCACCAATTTCAATTCTATATCCATTTATTTTTACCTGATCATCAACTCTGCCTATAAATTCTAAAGAACCTTCTGAATTCCATTTAACTAAGTCACCTGTTTTGTACATTTTAAATCGCTTATCAAATGGATTTTTTTTATATTTTGCTTCCGTTAGTTCAAGGTTATTAAAATATCCTTTTGCAACACCAAGTCCTGTAATATATAATTCTCCAGGAATATTTATAGGCATCAAGTTTAAAGATTCATCCAGAACATAACAATTCACACCTTCTATTGGCTTACCAATTGAGGCTACTCTGTCGTGTTTAAACAGTTCACAAGCAGTTGCACAAACCGAGCATTCTGTTGGACCATATTCATTAAAAAGTCGAACTTTTGGAAATTTTTCAAAATGTTTCTTTATTAAATTTAAGGATACTTTCTCTCCGGCGACCGTTATATATTTCAGCGTTGTTAAAGAATCATCCATTTCATCCAACATGGTCTCATAGTAATTTGGAACCATTAATGCATGTGTTACTAAATTATTTCTAATGTGAAGACTCATTTTAGATGGTATAAGTCGATCCACAGCATTAATAATTACAAGTTTAGCACCACATAAAAGTGCACAAAAAATATCCTCTACAGAACTATCAAATGAAAATGAAGGGATTTGTAAAAACACATCCTCTTCAGAAAAATTATAGTATTTATTTCTCCAAAGTAAAGTGTTCATTATAGTGGCATGTTCGACTACTACTCCCTTTGGATTCCCTGTTGATCCAGAAGTATAAATCATGTATGCCAATTCCAATCCTTTAAAATTGTTTTTTTTATCAATATCAATAGTTCCAATGTTCTCAGCAGTCATTAGATCTTTTAAGTCTAGCAAACAAAAATTTTGGAAACATTCAAAATTGTATTCTTTAAGGTTCATTAGAATAACTTTAGCTTTGCAATCATTCATCATGAATAGCTGTCTTTCAATAGGATATTCATGATCAATAGGAACATAAGCATTTCCAGATTTAAGAATGGATAGTATTCCAACAACCATTTTCATGGATCGATCTGAAACAAATCCTACAAAGCCGCCATTCCCGACGGTTGAATATATCCGTTTGCTTACAAGGTCTGATATTCTATCTAATTCTTTGTATGTCATCGTTTGCCCTTCATAGCATAGAGCAATATTATTTGGGGTCAATTCAACTTGTGCTTTAAAATATTCATGAATTTTCTTCTTTGGACTAGAATATTGTACCTTTTTTTGAAACTCGTTTAATAATATGGCTTTTTCTCTTGATTCCAACATGTCAATTTCCGATATGTAAATCTTATCTCTATATACTATTTCTTGAATGATATTAACAAAATGCGTTATCAAACTCTGTATTGATTCTTTTGAAATGGATGATTTGTACTGAAGTTTAAGTTCCAAATTTTCATGTTCACTGACAGCTAAAACTAATGAATAATGTGTTTCTTCTTTCATGTAATAATCTTTAATTTTTAATGTATTTGTATTTAAAAGGTCTTTATCAATTGGGTAGTTTTCCACTACAACTAAGGATTCGAATGATCTATTCCCAATAGCATTTGATTCCCTTAATATCTCTACTAAAGAATACTTTTCATGTTCCATTCTTTCGGCTATCATTCTTTGAGTATCAATTAATGCATCCAGAATTGAATTTTCGCTATTACTCTTAAATCTTAACGGTATGGTATTTATAAATAAATCTACTGTCTTTTCAATTTCATCAACTATTTGATTTCTTCCAGAAGTTGTCGTCCCAAATAGGATGTCGTTATTTCTTGTATATTTTTGAATAAGTATTCCCCAAGACGTATAAATTAATGTCGATAATGACAATCTATTATCACTAATATATTGTTTTATTTTTTTGTGAATTTCATCTGAAATAATATATGAATATTCATATACTTTCTCTTCTTCGTCACTCTTGCTTTTTCTAATAACATCGTATATATCTTCTTTAAATTCAAACCCGTCTAAATAAGTCTTCCAGTAGTGTTTATCAGATATAACATCTTGTGGGACAGAACGAAATTTTCTAAGAGATGCTTTCTTAGTGATTTGAAACTCTTTGTTCTCAATTAAATTATTGTATCCCTCAACAAATTCTTTTAGTAAAATCCCAGTACTCCACCCATCATATAATATGTGGTGATTTGTAATAACTAGCGTGTAGGTGTTATCAGAAGTTAGTAAAACATTAATTCTGAAAGATTCATTCTGTAATTTGAAACCAGAAAGATAATCAGCCTCTAGTATACTATCAATTTTTTCATTTTGTTCTTCCTTAAAATTATTTCTTAAATCGTGAACGGTAGTATTAATTGGCATTTCCTTTAATACTATCTGTACAGGCTTATCTATTTTTTCCCATTTAAACACGCTTCTTATTGCTTCGTTTGCCTTTGATATTTCTGCCCAAACAAAATTAAACTTATCTATATCAAACCGGCTTTCAAATTTAATAACTAATTGATTAATATAACTTGTATCTTTGGGTGAAGAAATATAATGAAAAAGTATTCCTTGTTGCAGACTTGTTAATGATAAAATATCTGACAAATTTTTCTTGTTTAATATATTTTTACTCACATTTCCCCCTATAATTTACCGTCATTTAACTACTCTACTCTTTTATATTTAGAAAGCTTTCTTCCAATTTATTGGTCTACAAAAATGATCGCTTTCATCTCCATCCCCCCTTTTTTTACAACTTATTTGTTTCTTGATAAACTCTTCAAGCATTAGAAATACTTGTCATTATTTATAGAAACAGCATATTCCCCCCTATTTCGAGTATAAACAAGGTGTGATCCTGTTGATAACTCATACTCAAAATAAAGGGAGGTAATTATGCTAATTTCTACTTCTAATCAGGTTTCTCTGTTTGATTTTGATGCTGAGTTTGATAAACTCACTTCACACAAATCAGATCAATTTTTTTCTCTTTTTAACCAGTTTATTGACACAGATGATGTCATTCCAAAATCTTTCTACAGTGCTTACTACTCTAATGTTGATAAAAACAGATAATTTCTATAATGCCTCATCCTTCTCAGTTTTCTAGGTTCAAGTCTCTCTTTTATGACCAAATTATCGAGATGTTTCATCATCTTGTTGATTTTATTCCTGATTTTGCAATAGTTACGAATGAACACCTCGCCAAAATACTCATTATGGATACAACCGGTTTTGAGCTATACGTTAAGGAAAACAACCCTAAATTCTTTCAATCTATTCTTAAAACTGTTAAAACTTACAAATACGATAAAATCTTTGATGTAGAAAAATATGCCCAGTCAAAGATGCCAAAACAAAGTTCTTATAACTCTGAAACTAAACTGGCTTATCTCAATGGGCATTTCGGATACTATCAAAAGGGCATCCTCGCTACCAACGGATTTGGATTAATTCGGGATATTAACTTTTATAATTCTGACAATACGCTTCAGCTCAACCTTACGCCTCAAGAAATCAAAGATGAATATGATGCTAAATCTCTCATTCCTTCTCTTGAAACGTTTTTCGATTTGCACCCAGAATCTAAATTTAACTACTTTCTTGGAGATTCAGGCTTTGATGCAGTTGATAACTATGCATATCTTTACAAAAGAGGCATCGTATCCATCATCAACCTTAATCCTCGAAATAATTCTACCCTGCCTCAGCCCTTGTTTAACGAAGATGGTATCCCAACTTGTCCCAACAATCCCGATTTACCAATGACCTATGCTGGGGTGATTAAAGGAGCCAATAGAGCTGATCGTATTCAGTTTATTTGTCCCAAAAGATCTGTTGTGATGTCCAATTCATTAAAATCAGTTATTCTTGATTGTGACAATCCTTGTACAAACTCACCTTATGGAAGAATTAAAAATATCACTGTTCACAACAATTTCAGATTCAATTCGGCTATGCCTCGAAGTAATATTGAATGGATAAATCTTTACAAAATAAGAACGGTTTGTGAAAGAATCATCGCACAACTTAAATCCTTTATGTAAATCAATATTCCCAAAATCAATAAAACCTTAACCCTGAAATCAAACATCTTTTTAGCTGGTATCACACAATTGATTGCTTTCATTATCATTCATAAAAGTAAAATAACCACTGGTCATTTGTCTATAAAAACTATAGTTATATAGAATAACTTACTGCGAAATTGAGTAAGCTCTTGTTCAGTTGTGCTTTTTTTGAAATTTTTTAGATATTTCATTTTTCCTTGTGAATAACTTTGATTTTTTGTTTCGCAACTATCTAGTTAGCTTAATATTTATTACTATTCGACATAAAATACAAAATTCCTTTTTAAAAATATTGTTGAATTTTAATTATTTAATTGGTAATTTTAGTTAGTCCGAATATGCACTTTAATATCAGCATCTAAAACATAGTTAGCTTTGCTTTCCTCAGTATTCTTATTAAGTCTTTTTAATGCATCATAACATCCTCTTTTGATTCTAAATCCATACGTACACTCTAGAAATTTCGGCTCAAATACAGCCCCACAATTTTCTTTAACGCTAATTGTACAATTTCATCTTCCTATATTGACATTCCTAAGGGTCTTGTTTTTCCAGCTCCTTTTGGTATATGTTTCCTAAGTGATGGCATAGGTTTATAATTTTTATTCTTAAGTTTTATTACCAGATTGTCTATGTTCAATTCTAGATTCTCTTCATAATCAGACTTACTCACTTCATCTATACCTACTGCTTTTTTCCATTTAACGCTGAATGATATTGCAATAAAAGTTTTTTATTCAGCAAATGATACAGCGAAGTAAATACTGTTTTTGTCTGTTTCCTTGAAATTTCTGTTATTCTTTCTAATTTTGTTTGCATCATATTTTCCCATCCCTGAGTATAAATAATGTGTCTTTAGAAAAATCGCTATCATGTAGATACCTTTCCACCACTGACATTACTCAGCTTTTTTAGTACTATTCATCTATCCGACTCCTTGCATCTCCTTTGTTTTCCTTCATTTCACTGTTGTCAACCATACTTATTTCTATAAGAAGCAACAGGGGCTCCCCAGTTAATATATAATCATTGTGTAGCATGGCTGGTTCTAAGACGCCACAAGAGCATCTGTTAACCCACTTCTAGCGTTTATAGATATATTGTTTTCAATTGCCATGATAACGTCAATCCCTTGAAAAAGGGATATTACGGGACCCAATTACTTTCAGCCCTACTATCTAACTGTCTACACTTAACATCACAAGTCGCCCTATGATGTCCATGACTCGCTATGAGTGATTTGGTTAGACCTTCCTCGGTAGGAGTCTCACCCACTATATGATACGCCCTTAGCTTAGCACACTATCGCGTACTTCCCGTAAACGGTATCATAGGGTGCAGAGTTGCTCAACTTTTGGATTTTGACACCCTACCACCCGTTGACAAAAAATACAGACATTTAATCTCACGGATCACGTCAGATTAAATGCCTGTACACTTATAATCATCAGATATCTAATTATTTTAAACTCAACTCTCCAAGAACACTTTCTAAAATACCAATCATCTCATCAATGTGCTTTTTCTCCACAATTAGAGGTGGTACAAATCGAATCACCTGATGACCAGCACCTACTAGTAAAAGGCCCTTTTCAATAGCACTATTCACAATTTTAGACGTTGGTAGTGTATCTTCAATCTGTATGCCTTGTATCAGCCCTTTGCCTTTAACCGCTTTGATCACATTAAACTGACCTTGTAATGTCAAAAACTTCTCTCGAAGATACTGACCCATCTGATTGACATTATCGAGCAATTGTCGTGATTCAATTTCACCCAGTACATAATTTGCAGCAGCAGATGCAAGTGCTGTTCCACCAAAAGTTGAAGCATGACAACTTGGTGTCAATTTTTGAGCCACTTTTTCACTGACTACTGTTGCACCTATTGGAAAGCCTCCTCCGAGACCCTTTGCACAAGAAATAATATCTGGTTTAAGGCCATAATTTTGATATCCAAAATACTGACCAGTTCTTCCAATCCCAGTCTGTACTTCATCAACAATTAAAAGCACGTCTTTTTCTGCACATAATTCAGAAATTGTCTTTGCAAATTCAGGCGTAATTTCAACAATCCCACCTTCACCCTGAATCACTTCCACCATAACGGCAACAGTTTGATCGCCCACCGCATTTTTTAAAGCTTCTGAATCATTAAACGGCACATATTGCACTCCTGGTAAAAGTGGTGAAAAAGAAGCTTGATATTTCGTCTGTCCCGTTAAAGCAAGTGCACCCATGGTTCTACCATGAAATGAATTGCTCATGGTGATAATTTCATACTTTTCATCTTTACCGTATAGTCTTGCAAATTTTAAAGCCGCCTCGTTGGCTTCTGCACCACTGTTACAGAAGAATGCCTTATCAAGTCCTGAAACAGATGTTAACGTCTGTGCAAGCTTGATATTTTGAGCGTTCCAATATAGATTAGAAACATGAACGAGTGCGTCTGCTTGCTCCTTGAGAACTTCAGCGTATTGCTTATCGCCATGTCCCAAAGCGTTGACTGCTATACCTGCCACAAAATCTAAATAGACTTTGCCGTCTGTATCCTTTAAATACAGCCCTTCACCAGACTTAAAACAAATTGGGAATCTGCCATAAGTGTTTGCGATTGATTCCAATCCCTGTTCTATTTGATCTGCCATCACTGTCTCGTTTAAGAGTACTGTTGATTTTATCTTTTTATTTGCATTTATCTTATCCATTATAACCACCTTCTTTTACATCTTCACCGAGTTTAAGCCTTTACAATATTTGTGCCAATACCCTCTTGAGTAAAAATCTCAAGCAGGATTGAATGCTCTAAAGTACCATTTAAAATATGAACATTATCCACATTTGACTTTATACAATACTCGACTTTAGGAATCATACCTCCAGATATAACCCCCGTCTCAATTAGAGTAGCCGCTTCCTTCGCATTAATTTGACTCACAAGTTCATCGCCGTCAAAGACACCATCTACATCCGTTAAGTAGATGAGTTTTTCGGCACATAGCGCACTGGCGATTTCACCAGCGACTTCATCCGCATTGATGTTAAGTGACTGTCCATTAGAACTGGTCCCTATAGGAGAAATCACAGGAATATAACCCGCTCCTAAAAGTGTTCCAATGAGGTCTGTTTCAATGCCTACAATCTTTCCAACACGATCCATAGCGCTGTTATCTTCATCTAAAAGTTCAGCCTTCACGAGCCCACCATCTCTACCAGATATCCCCACAGCGTAACCATGGTTTAAGTTGATATCTGCTACAATCTGCTTGTTGATTTTTCCAGACAACATCATCTCCACATAATCCACATTGTGGTCATTCGTAAGTCTGATGCCATTATGAAACTTGGTCTCTTGCCCTACTTCATCTAAAAGCTTGGTAATATCATTACCACCACCATGAACGATTACGGGTAAAATCCCCACTGATGCTAATAAGCAAATATCCATGATGACATTTTGTCTGAGTACAGGGTCTTTCATTGCACTGCCACCGTATTTAATAACAAATATTTTCCCTTTGAATTCATGAATATAAGGCAGTGCTTCTATCAGAATTCTAGCTTTATCTATAATCTTTTCCATCAGGTTCTATAATCTCCATTAATTTTGACATATTCATAACTTAAATCGCAACCCCAACCCACTGCTTTAGCGTTTCCTGTTCCAAGGGTTAAATGCACATAAATTTCTTTTTCTGAGAGCACTTCAGATGCTAATGCTTCACTAAAATTCACAGGTTCCCCAGCACTTAATAGTTCAAGACACCCTTTTTCACTTGAGAAAGACAACCCTACTTTTAATGGATCAAAATCAACGCCTGCATAACCTGCAGCACATAATATTCTCCCCCAGTTTGCATCTTCACCGAAAAATGCAGTCTTCACTAAGCTTGAAGTCAGAACTGATTTCACAACTTTCTTAGCATCATTTGACGACTCTGCACCTGTTACAGTTACTTCGATAAGTTTACTGGCACCTTCACCATCTTTAACGATGAGTTTAGCGAGTGTTTGATGGACGTACATAAATGCTTTTTTAAATTTATAAAAGTCAGAATCAGATTTTACTAATTGTTCAGACATTGCAGCGCCATTTGCCAGTACAATCACCATATCATTGGTGCTGGTGTCTCCATCTACAGAAATCATATTGTAGGTATCTTCATTGATCTCGGCTAATAGAGCTTGTAGATCTTCAGCAGCTACATTGGCATCTGTGGTAACAAAAGATAACATAGTTGCCATGTTTGGATGAATCATTCCCGATCCCTTAGACATACCAGAGATTGTAACTTTTTCACCTTTTAACATCACTTCAACACAAACCTCTTTAGAAAACGTATCTGTGGTCATAATAGCTTCCGCTGCATTTTTACCACATAAGCTCTTTGATGTGATTTTATCTGCTAATGTATTAATCCCTTCTTCTATAACACCCATAGGAAGAGGTAATCCAATAATGCCTGTTGATGCTACAAGGACCTCATTAGCTTCACACTTCAACTTATCAGCAACCCATTTGGCCATTTGTTCATTATCTGAAATCCCCTTCACGCCTGTGCATGCATTTGCATTACCGCTATTTATCACAACAGCATGAACACCCTGACCCTGACTCAGAATATCTTGATTCCATAAAACGGGAGCTGCTTTTACTTGATTTGTCGTAAAAACACCTGCTAATACTGCCGGTATTTCAGTGTAAATCATTGCTAAATCCTTCTTCTTCTTTTTTATACCAGCATGTAGGCCACCCGCTAGGAACCCTTTAGGCGAGTTAATATGACCCTTTACGATTTTAAACATGCACATCCTCCTTAATAATTATTCACTCTATACATCGTTTATGCATAATTTTTGTATTTTTATTCTAATCACTTCTAATTTCCTCCGCCTCATCATTCTCAACTCCTTATACAGTTTTATACTGTATTTTCAATAAATATTTTGATTATTTCTGATCATTATACATATCTATGAATATTTTTGCAATATTTTTTTAAAAAATTCTTGCATCTATATTAAATTAATTGTATAATCATGCGTATCAACTATTAAATTTTAAAGGAGGCGCTTATGGCGAAAAAAGTTGTTTTAGCCTACTCAGGTGGTTTAGATACCACAACCATTATCCCATGGCTAAAAGAAAATTATGATTATGAAATTATCGCCGTTTGCGTAGATGTCGGCCAAGGCATTGATGAACTCGATAATTTAGAAGCAAAAGCACTTAAGTCGGGGGCATCAAAAGTCTACGTCAAAGATGTTGTTGAAGAGTTTATTGAATCCTACATTTGGCCTACACTTAAAGCAAACGCAGTTTACGAAAATCAATATTTGCTCGGGACGTGTATGGCAAGGCCATTGATTTCAAAAGTTCTTGTAGATATAGCAGAATTAGAAGGTGCTGAGGCAATTTGTCACGGTGCTACAGGTAAAGGAAATGATCAAGTAAGGTTTGAACTTGCAATTAAAGCTTTAAATCCTGACTTCAAAATAATTGCACCATGGCGTCTTTGGAATATTAAATCTAGAGAGGATGCTATTAACTACTGTCACTCAAAAGGTATTAATCTTCCATTTACTGCTGAACAAAGCTATTCAAGAGATAAAAACATCTGGCATTTATCGCATGAAGGTCTTGAAATAGAAGATCCAAACGTCGAAGTAGATTTCAAGAAAATTTTAAAAATGTCAAATATACCTGAAGAAGCACCAAATACACCAGAATATATAACCATCACGTTTGATAAAGGTATTCCAGTTAAAATCAATGATCAAGAAATGAATGCACTTGAAATTATGAATACTTTAAATGAAATTGGTGGCAAACATGCTATCGGTACTGTAGATATCGTTGAAAACAGAATCGTAGGGATGAAATCAAGAGGCATTTATGAAACACCAGGTGGTACTCTACTCTATACTGCTCACGATGCACTTGAACACTTGTGTCTTGATAGAGATACCTATAGTTTTAAAGCAACTTGCGCCATTAAATTTGCAGACTTACTCTATAACGGTCAGTGGTTTAGTCCTCTTAGAGAAGCATTATCTCAATTCGTGGATAGCACGCAAGAAACTGTTACTGGTACAGTTAAGCTTAAACTCTATAAAGGTAATTGTACGCTTGCAGGGACTACGTCTCCGTTCGCACTTTACAATGCTTCAATTTCAAGTTTTACAACAGGTGATTTATACAATCATCATGATGCAGAAGGTTTCATTAATCTTTATGGGCTCCCTATGACGGTAAGAGCTTTAATGAAGAGAACTGACTGGCCAACTGAAGAACCAGATTCATTTCCTGTTCCTAATAGAGGCAATCAGGAAATTAGATAAATCACATTCAGCTTGACATTATTAACAAAATTGAAATGAACTTAAATATAAATTGAAATGCATAACTCATGCAAAGAGGACAAATATTTATGGACAAATTATGGAACGGTAGATTTTCTAAATCTACCGCTTTACTCACTGAAAAATTTAACGCTTCAATTGGTTTTGATTATAAACTCTACCCTTATGATATCCTTGGCAGCTATTATCATGTGGAAATGCTTGCAAAACAATCTATTGTATCCACAGACGAAGCTTTAAAAGTTCAGAAAGGTTTAATGTCAATCTATCATTTGATTGAAACAGATCGCTTTGAGTTTAAAATTTCTCAAGAAGATATTCATATGAACATTGAAGCCTACCTTATTGATATGGTTGGTGAAGCCGGCAAGAAATTGCATACAGGTAGAAGCCGAAATGATCAAGTTGCACTTGATATGAAGCTTTATACTAAAGATTGGCTTATTTCAATGCTAGATGCCCTAACATCTCTTATTGATAAGATCAGTCAAATTGCCAGTTCTAATTTGGAAACCATTATGCCTGGCTTCACGCATTTACAACAAGCACAGCCAATCACACTGGCACATCATCTTCTCGCCTATGTGGAAATGCTTAAAAGAGATTATTCTCGCTTCGAAGATGCGCTGGAGCGAATGGATGAAATGCCTCTAGGTGCTGGTGCTTTAGCATCTACGAGTTATCCCATCGACAGACAATATACGATGGAAAAACTAGGATTCAAACGCATGACATTAAACAGTCTAGATGCTGTTTCTGACAGAGACTATCTTCTAGACAGTTTAAGTGCTTCAAGCACTTTTATGATGCATTTGAGTCGGCTTTGCGAAGAAATTATATTATGGAATTCTCAACTCTACAATTTCATTGATTTAGATGATGCTTATACAACAGGTAGCAGCATCATGCCACAGAAAAAAAATCCAGATATTCATGAATTAATTCGAGGTAAGACTGGCAGAACTTACGGTAATCTCATTCAATTATTAACCGTCATGAAAGGTCTTCCGCTTGCATACAATAAAGACATGCAAGAAGATAAAGAACTTTTCATGAGTACTGCCGAACAAATGATTGATGTGATCGAAATTCTTGGTGAAACGCTTATTACAGCTAAGTTTAATAAAGACGTTATGTATGAAGCAACTTTAAAAGGCTACACTGAAGCCACTGATCTCGCAGATTATCTTGTTAAAAAAGGCGTTAGTTTTAGAGATAGTCATCATATAATCGGACAAATTGTGGGATATGCCTCTAAAGCAAAATTAGCACTTAAAGACATCACTTTAGAAACGTATCAGAATTTCTCAAAAGTCTTTGAACAAGATCTCTATGAAGTCATTAAATTGGAGCAAATAATCGCTTCCAAAGCACATGTAGGCGGTCCAGCACCATCTGCTTGTACATCACACCTAGAGCAAATTCAATCATGGCTTAGTGCAAAAGAAGAGATACGCAAAAGTTACATCTCCCCTATAGCACTGCTCGATGCACTAAAATAACTTTGAATTCAAATTAAACCGCTGTCAGAAAATATTATCATTAAGCTAGATAACTCAAAAAAGGTTTTCTCGATTATAATCCTTTAAATGGCTATAATCTTTGAGAAAACTTTTTTTATATAATGATGGTGTCATTAGCACTATGTATATCTATTAAAACTTAATTTCTAAATATAACCCATTTGTTCGTTATTCAAAGTGGTCTACTTCTGTATATTTTTCATTCTCTCGATCTTGTTCAAGTACTTGAACTCTTTTCTTTAATGCCCTTATACTCGTATTTATATACCCAATGTATAAAATCACTCCAATAAAAAAGATCACGCCCCACAGGCCTTCAATTGAACCAAAAAACTTAAGCGTTATACCTGTATTTTATCACAAGCATAACGCTACTCTGTTATCTTATTTTAAAGGCACTAACTCACCTTTATTCAATCTAAAAGTATTATAGGTTCTAGACACGTCACCATAGGCATCTATTGAATATTTGCCCTGTAGCCCTTCATATCTAGAAATTTCTAAAATTTTAGACTTTACAGTCATTGGCTCTAAATCATCCGAAGCTGACATTGCCTCTAACAAAGCATTCATCGCATCATAACTGTATACAGCTGCATAGTCTGGAGATTCATTATATCTTTCCTTATAGGTCTCTTTGAAGTGTTTATATGCCTCAGATAGTTCTGTTAAGCTCTCGCCACTGACAACAATCATATCGTCTACGTAAATCGATCCGATTTTAACTAACTCTTCTGTGTTCGCCCACATGGAACTATAAAGTTGAATATCAGAATTGTTCACTTTTATTTTTTCTGCCAATATAGCACTTTCTCTAGCATTCGTAACAAAGAGAACACCTTGTGGTTTTAATTCTCTAATCTTTGCTAGCGTCACCTCTAGTGTTTCTGATCGTTCAGGATCTATGGCTAGAATTCTTGCACTACCATTTAATTTTGCTTCAACTTCAGCTTTAAAATCTTGAGCCAGTTTATCCGCAAACCCAACATTTGTTTTATCATAGATCACCACAAAGGATTTGTTATTCAGCTTTACTGCTGCATCTGACAACGCCACCGCTTCATCTCTCGCTGATCCTATAAATCTAATATAATGGTCATCTTTACCCTCAAGTGAATCCATACTTGCTGTAGGCCCTATAACAAGCATATCTTTACTGTTTATATATTCAATTGATCTTGTGACCATGCCACTTGTAAACGGTCCAATAACAATTTTAATCTCATCTTCAAAAAAGGTTTCATCTAATTGCATTGCTTTTTCATCACGATCTTCAGTATCCTTAATTACCAGCTCTATTGATCGCCCCTTAATACCACCTGCTTGATTGATTTCATCAATTGCAATATCTAGTCCGTTTATTCCTGAGCTGGAAAGCCTAGAATTTTCACCTTCTAGAGTTGCAACTACTCCAATCTTAATCGGTGTCGTCTTCTGACATCCCACACTCAATAAAATAGCGCCAATCATTAACAAATAAAGCCATTTTATTTTATGATTCTTTAGTTCCATTTTCATTTTCCCCTTTCCACAGCTTAATATAATCCATTTATATAACCCCTTATATAACCCTAATTGTCATTGGTTAAACATTCCATTTAAATGTTAATACGGATACAATAGTAAAAACCAGCTGATTGTAATCAATCAACTGGTTTCTAAATGGTGATCCATCCGCGACTCGAACGCGGGACACCCTGATTAAAAGTCAGATGCTCTACCGACTGAGCTAATGGACCATGTTGGCTGGGGATACAGGATTTGAACCTGTGCATAACGGAGTCAAAGTCCGGTGCCTTACCGCTTGGCGAATCCCCAATAAATGTGGGGCGATTGATGGGGTTCGAACCCACGCATGCAGGAGCCACAATCCTGTGTCTTAACCACTTGACTACAATCGCCATATTTAATTAGTGCTTTCACTTTTTCATTTGAAAAGTGGTGCGTCCGAAGGGACTCGAACCCCTAACCCCCGCCTTAGAAGGGCGGTGCTCTATCCAGTTGAGCTACGAACGCGTCAATGGTCGGGGTGGCAGGATTTGAACCCGCGGCCCTTTGGTCCCAAACCAAATGCGCTACCAAACTGCGCTACACCCCGTCGGTCACTGACGAATTTTATTATACATGACTCTATATAAAACGTCAACACCTTTTCAAAACTTTTTTAATGTTGCATTAATCAGAAAATTACAATTACTTTACATAAGCGAAAACAAACGGTGCCTCAGTCATTTCAAGGGATAGAATACCTCTGTATTAGAGCCAAATATGCTCACACGAGATACTTTCTTCTCGAATGATTATCATCCCCATGGAAGGTCGAACTTGCCCCCTTGGACTTGTGGGACTACCAGGATTGAAAAGCACAACGCCTTCCTCTTTTACATTTAAGGCCATATGTGTATGCCCAAAACAGACTAAATCTATTTCACTTGATTTGGCTTTGAGATAAATTGTCGTCAAAGTATTTTTAACATTATAGTGATGCCCATGTGTCAGCAAAACGCGTCTACCCTCTATCTCTAGTATTTGATCTTCAGGTTCACGTGAATGTAAATCGCAATTCCCTCTTACAATATGAATTTGTTTCTTTAATATTTTTTTCAGGGCTCTTCCATCTTTAGCATAATCACCCAAAAACCAAAAAGCATCTACCTCTTGATCCAAAAGCATTAAACGATCTTTAATTTGAGAAATATGGCCGTGGGTATCGCTGAATACGCAAATTTTCATAGAATCACCTAATTTTGTTTCTCTTCTAAAAGTGCTTTTAACTTTATAAGTGCATTTGCTCTATGGCTCATTTTATTTTTCTCTTCTGGTGTACACTCCGCAAATGTCTTGCCAATTTCAGGCACATAAAAAAGTGGATCATAACCAAATCCGCTATTGCCCTTTAATTCTGTCCCAATTATACCCATCACTTCGCCTCTAGCAACAATTTTATCGCCATTTTCAAAGAGCATTGTAATTACAGTGACAAATCGAGCCGTTCTCTTCTCACTAGGGACACCTTTTAGCGCTTCTAGCAGCTTTTTATTGTTATCTGAATAACTTACATGCTCTCCAGCATAACGTGCTGAGTAGACACCAGGAGCCCCGTGAAGGTAATCCACTTCAAGTCCCGAGTCATCCGCTATTGTTATCATCTGTTTTAAGTCCATAACTGCTTTTGCTTTAATATAAGAATTGGCTTCAAAGGTTTCACCATCTTCAATAATTTCAAGGTCACCAAGGCCAACTTCCGCCAAGGTTAATAGTTCAAAATCAAATTCACTTAATATTTTTTGAATCTCTTCAAGCTTATGTTTATTACTTGAAGCCAATATTGCACTTTGCTTCATAAATAAATCTCCTCAGTTTATATTCATCCACTTGTATTCGAAAAAATTATTTCGCTGTCAATGCTTGTACTTGTAATGCCGTTAACGTTTTAATCCCTTTTTCCCCTAGTTCTAAGAGTTCAAACATCTGAGCTTTAGTAAACGGCTTCTCTTCACCAGTACCTTGAATTTCTATAAGTTCACCCTCACCCGTCATAACGAGGTTCATATCCACATGTGCTTTAGAATCTTCTTCATAACAAAGGTCTAATATAACGTCTGATTCATAAATGCCCACACTAACTGCAGCAACACTTGTTTTTATCGGGTTTATTTCGAGCACATGATCATCAAGGAGCGATTGAACTGCATCTTGAAGTGCCACATAAGCGCCTGTTATAGATGCCGTTCTCGTGCCACCATC
The DNA here is from genome assembly GCA_965140735.1 of uncultured Fusibacter sp. Lineage (GTDB taxonomy): Bacteria > Bacillota > Clostridia > Peptostreptococcales > Acidaminobacteraceae > Fusibacter_A. Next base: position 2,476,217 of record OZ223306.1, read on the forward strand.
TGCTTGAATAACATCACAATCAATCCAGATCGTGCGTTCTCCTAATGCCTTTAAATCCACGATGGATCTTAGTGAGCGACCAATAAGCCTTTGTATTTCTTGACTTCTACCATCGATCCCCTTCGTATTTCTAGACTTTCTCGATCCAGTTGATCCCGGAAGCATACCATACTCCGCAGTAACCCACCCTTGCTCGGAACCCTTTAAAAAATGGGGTACTTTTCCTTCAATTGTCGCCGTACAGATTACCTTAGTATTACCCATCTCCACAAGGACTGCGCCTTGTGGATGCATGATATAATTTCGGGTAAATTTAACGGGTCTTAATTCATCATTTTGTCTTGAATCTATTCTCAAAATTTCTGCCTCCTATTTTACAAACTGTTTAATACCTTCTACAATAGCTTTTGCCGCTTTTTCAAGATATGCAGTGTTCATCATTTTATCCTGTTCCTCTGGATTGCTTATAAATCCAAGTTCACATAATACAGATGGCATCTTAGTCTCTCTAATGACTACCACGTTTGGACGCGATACAATGCCTCTATTTACTGCCCCTAATGATGATACCAATTGTTTTTGAATAAGTCCTGCAAGGCCTTTGCCACCACTCATGCTTTCAGATGCATAAAGCACCTCAACACCTGATGCACTTGAAGTTGTCGCTGCATTGATATGAACGCTGACGAATAAATCCGCATTTAAGTCATTGGCAATATCTGCACGATCATATAGACCAATATATTCATCAGTTGATCGCGTTAAATAAACTTTAAAACCAAGTGATTTTAATTGATTTTCAAGTAAAAGCGTCGCTTTAAGAGCCAGATCCTTTTCTTTCGCTTTTGTTCCAGTAGCCCCTGAATCATGACCACCATGACCTGCGTCAAGTACAACCAACATATCCTTGTAAATTGAATTTTGAATTGCTGTGTTTGAAAAAGCAAAAGAAATTTTACCATCTACTTTAAGTTGCTCATAAGTCGTATTTGGCGACAAAGTGATGTTCATTTGATATTTATCATTCAATGTTTTCATATCTATTGATTCTATGAGTTGATCTCTGATCGGGTACTCAAAATCAGATAAATCTGTAAGGTCCTTGGGTATTTCAACTCTAAGAACACCACTCTCATTATTAAAAGCAACATCATAATTACCGTATTGGAGCAATCTTACATCTACAGTCGAATGAGCGTTATTGAGCTTAACATAATCAAAATTATTAAGCGGATTTTGACTGACAAATACCATGATTTTAGTACCTTCGTTCTCCACATAGATATCATCATATGTCACTTTTTCATTTAGTTCAACAATCACTCTCGAAACTTTATCCTCAGAAGTATAAAAGTCAGAATCGCTATATTGACTCGTATCAAGTTGACTATAACCTAAAGAAGATATTTTACCCTGATTAACAGGAACTACTTGCATTTGACCTTCGTTGATTTTCAAGTAACTGTTGATGACATCCACTATGATTTGTTGACCAACTATATTGATGTTATAAATAGGCGTTTCACTTGTATCAATGACTACTGTATCTGTTGAAAAAACATTATCTACTGATACAGCATTAACGGTATTAACCAGTTGAATCACCATCTCTTGTGTTTTTTCATCATAAAAAATATTGTGGCCTTTTTTTTCATCTAAATACACTACAACTCGTGTGGTCGGTGGATTAGAAGATTGACTGCTAATCTCCACTTTATCAATGCCAAAGATGCCATCTGTAACATCATAAGTTCCAATGCCATCTTTCAATAAAGATTTATCTTTTAAATCAAATTTAGTGTTTTGAAGATCAATGATGATTTTATCCTGTGCACCTACATCAGTTCCAGAGATATTAAAACTTGTCGCAACAACCTCGCCAGTCACTTTCATTCTGATTTCTGGAAACTGTTTCATATAATCCAAGTAAACATTGTTTAAGGTCTGAACTGGTCTGTTAATCGCAACTGTTCTCGTTCCTGCAATCCAGTTTATATCCAGTCCTAATTGCTCGCTGATAAACTTCACTGGGACATAGGTTTTCGTCTTGCCTTCATATTGAAGCAATATAGGCGGAATCCCATCAGGTAATTTGGTTTTCTGCCCATTTACAGTAGCATAAGCATTTCCAATCTGCATGACAATCGTCTTCTCAGAACTCACTATAGTCACTTCTTGTGTCTCCTGTTTCCAAGAAATCTGAGCACCAAGCTTATCTGTGATAAAGCTAATTGGTACAATGGTTCTAGTACTCCCGTTTTGCTCGTATATAATAGCAGGGACATCGGTTATAACGTCTTCACCTGCGAACATAAGATTTACAGGGTAGTAGGAACCCGCTGTCCCTGATATTGGGTCAACTAGATCGACTTGATTTGATTCGAAATATTTGTTGGCAAATGCAAGCGGCATCATGCTGCTTAAAATAGCTATAACCAGCATTAGGACGCTCACTTTTTTAATTCCATTTTTTTTCATTAATATATCACCTCTTATTTTCAGTTTTAATCCTGTTTGTATTTACACCATTTGAGATATGCCACGAACTTTAAATAACAGAATAAAGCTCATCACCTACTGGTGGTTCTATTACATCAAATATCTCTTCACCAGCTTCTTCGCCAAAGATCAATATACGATCTAGTTCCTCAGTTAATACACCAATTTTTGAATAAGGAATCTCTGCTTCTATCATCGCCTGTTCATAAGCAGGTGCAGTTTCTTTATTAATACTCATAAGCATTGAACCACTTGAAATCAATTTTAATGGATTGATATTGAAAAATTCACAAATTTTTCGGGTAATCTCATCGACAGCAAATTTACTATTATAAATTTTACACCCCACTTTACTGGCTTCACACATTTCATAAATTGCACCTAAAATGCCACCTTCTGTTACATCATGCATTGCAGATACATTTAATCGTTTCCCAATTTCGCCTTCTCTCAGCACACTGATTTGTTCTATAAAAGATTGTGCATCTTGAATTTCAGTTTTGGTTAGAACGCTTTTCAGCTCTTCTTCTTTCTCTTTAGCAATTATTGCTGTCCCTTCTAGTCCTGCCGTTTTGGTCATATACAAATATTCACCATATTGCGCACCACTTGTCATAATTATATCCTCCGCCAGTGTATTTCCAAACGCTGTAACTGAAACAACAATCCGGTTCACTGCGGTTGTAATTTCAGTATGCCCCCCTATAATTTCTATATTCATTGCATTAGCAGTTTTATTCGCATCTGTGATTATTCTTTGCATATCTTCCAAAGCAGTTCCTTCTGGACAAAGCAATGTCATTAATAATGCTACTGGTTCTGCACCACTTGATGCGATATCATTCACACTTACATGAACTGCAAGTTTCCCCAGTTCCTCTGTGGCGCCAGTAATTGGATCAGTTGTTACAACACATGCATAGTCGCCAAATTTAATAGCAGCACAATCTTCACCAACACCAGGTCTAACCAATATATCCGACCTTTTAGGTTTAATTTCATCTATTATAAAATGATTTAAATCCTCATTAGACAATTTCCCAATACTCATACACACACCTCAATTATTCTTTCTGTTATGTCTCTGATAATCCCCTATATTATATCACAATGGTTGCTGATGACTAATGAATGTCATAAATTTATAATACATTTTCAATCTAAAATCAATATGTAATGAAAACACAACTAAAAAGAGTGCCTCAATATATATTGAGGCACTCTTGATTAAACCTTTAGATTACTCAGTAATTTCAGCAAATCCGAAGAACCAAGTTGATCTTGTTGTCATTTCCCATCCAACAACTTTTTCTTTTACCATTAAAGTATTAGTGTAAGTGTAAACAGGAATATTAATATACTGTTCTTCCATCAATGAAGCTGCTTTGTACAAATCATCAAATCTTTCTTGACCCGGAGCAGTTTTAGCCGTTTCAATTAAAGTATCATACTCAGCATTTTTCCAATGTGGGTAGTTCATTGGTGAGTCTGATAAGAACATCCCAAGGTATGTCATTGGGTCAGAATAATCACCTAACCATCCAGCTCTAGCGATTTGGAAGTTCCCTTCACGTCTAGTATCTTGGAATACAGCCCATTCTTGGTTAGTTAATGTCACATCGATGTTTAAGTTTTGTTTCCACATTTCTTGAACTGCTTCAGCAATTTTTTTGTGGTTTTCTGAAGTGTTGTACATAAGTTCAACCTCAGGGAAACCTTCGCCATTTGGATATCCAGCTTCAGCTAATAAAGCTTGAGCTTCTTCGATTTGAGCTGTTTCAGCTAACCCAAATCCACCTAATTTTTCACTAAATAAGTTGCCATCAGCATCATAAGACGCAGGTGATACCATATTTAAAGCAGGTACTTGACCACCTTTAGTTACAGTTTCACAAATTGCTTTTCTATCAATTGCAAGTGATAAAGCTTTTCTCACATTGATATTGTCCATAGGTGCTTTTTCAGTATTTAAAGAATAGTAGTAAGTACCATCTTGTGGTAAAATATAGAAAGTTGGATCTTCAGCAATAAGTCTTGGAATTTCTTCTGTTGGAGGTGTTGTAAGTGCATCTAAAGATCCACTTTCATAAGCTGTCAAATAAGTTGACGCTTCTACGATCATAAGAGCTTCAATTCTTTCCAATTTAACTTGATCTGCTCTCCAATAGTTAGGGTTTTTAACAAGAACTAATCTGTCCCCACCAACATATGATTCAAGCATAAAAGGACCATTTACAATTGAAGCAGCTGGATCAGTCGCCCAAGCACCATCAGCACCTTTAGCTACTGAATCTTCTCTTACAGGGAAGAAAGTATAGAATGCTGTTAAACCTAAGAAGTATGGTGTTGGTGCTTTTAAAGTAACTTCAAAAGTTTTTTCATCAATTGCTTTAAATGAATCTACGTTTGCTTCATCAAAGATCCATGCATATTCTGACGCAGTTTCTTCAGCTAAAACTCTATTCCATGCCCACTCAAAATCTTGAGCAGTTACAGCTTTACCGTCAGACCATTTAGCATCTCTTAATTTAAATGTGTAAACTAAACCATCATCGCTCATAGTGTAGCTTTCAGCCATAGCTGGTTCTAATTTACCGTTAATTTCTCTCATTAACCCTTCGAACATGTTGTTGATAACATGACCGCCGTCATTTGCAGCATTTAAACCTGGATCGATTGTTTTTGGTTCTGAACCGATATTCCAGTATAAGACTTGCTCAACATCAGCTGCTGGCTCCGCTGCTGGTTCTGCTGCTGGCTCCGCTGCTGGTTCTGCAGCTGGTTCTGCTGCTGGTGTTGCAGCTGGTTCAGTTGGTTCTGCTGGCTTAGAACCGCAACCAATGAACATACTTGCTACTAACATTACAACTAATAATAATGCTAAATTTCTTTTAAACAAAATAATCCCCTCCAATGTCTTTTTGAGTTTTGTATAAGATGGACGCCCTGTAGTGCACGCCATAATTAAGATACTTCGAATAAATTCGATTCATATCCGCTCTCTTATACATTTTCTTAAAACTATTAACTTTTTATATAAACGTGCTTGGACCTGTGCCCAAGCAACATTCATACCAATTTTGTAACAATTTGATTATTGTTACACACTTTTAATCATATCGTTAACTTTTTTTAACATAACCATATTATAATATATATTCTTAGATTTTTCAAACTAAAAAGTCATTTACCACCAGTAAAAAACTTGTTAATTTTTAAACAACTTCCAATTAAAATTTTTCATCCATAAGGTGACAAGCCACAAAGTGTTCTGGTTCAACTTCTCTAAGCTCTGGCTCAATTTCTTTGCATTTATCAAAAGCATAAATACAACGTGTTCTAAATCTACAACCCGATGGCGGATCAATAGGACTAGGTACATCCCCTTGAAGTATAATACGCTGTTTTGCTCTTGTCACTTCGGGATCAGGAATCGGAATTGCTGATAACAAAGCTTGAGTATAAGGATGAAGTGGTTTTTCGTAGAGTTTATTACTCTCTGCAATTTCCGCCATTTTTCCAAGATACATAACGCCAATACGATCAGAAATATGTTTAACCATAGAAAGGTCATGTGCAATAAAGAGATAAGTTAATCCAAATTCCTTTTGAAGATCTTCAAGCATATTGACAACTTGAGCTTGAATCGAAACATCGAGTGCAGAAATAGGCTCATCGCATATAATAAAATCTGGATTTACTGCAAGTGCTCTTGCTATACCAATACGTTGTCTCTGTCCACCTGAAAATTCATGTGGATATCGACTCGCATGCATTTTAGAAAGACCTACACGCTCAAGCAAGTCAAAAATTCTTTCTTGTCTCTCCTTACCTGAAGCTAAACCATGAATATCAAGTGGTTCTCCAATGATATCAGAAACAGTCATTCTCGTATTTAGAGATGCATAAGGATCCTGAAAAATCATTTGAATTTTCTTTCTAAAAGGTTTAAGTTCATGCTCGCTCATTTGACCAATTTCAGCACCCTCAAAAATGACTTCACCATCAGTGACATCATAGAGTCTAATAATTGTTCGACCCGTTGTGGATTTACCACAACCTGATTCACCAACTAGACCAAGAGTTTCTCCTCTATAGATCTTAAAACTAATATCATCGACTGCTTTAACGTATTTGATATTTTTACGAATAATACCTTTATCTACTTTAAAATATTTTTTGAGGTTTTTTACTTCCAACAATACTTCTTTTTCAGCCATTATTTGTCACCTCTCTTTACACCGCCAGTAGTTTCCACTGCTGGTGCTTCTGGATCTAATAACCAACATGCAGCACGATGACCTTCATTTGTCACATAAAACTTAGGTGCTTCATTAACACAAATCTGCATAGCATATGGGCACCTTGTTGCAAACGGACACCCTGTCGGTGGATTCAATAAGTCAGGTGGTGTACCAGGAATCGGAATCAATCGATGTTTTTCGTTGAGATCAAGTCTTGGAATTGATTTGATTAGACCCATCGTATATGGATGAGTAGGATTATAGAATACATCTTCTGAGGTTCCTTCTTCCATAATCAAACCGCCATACATAACGACAATTCGACTACAAACATCTGCAACAACCCCTAAATCATGTGTAATCAATATAATCGCTGTATTTACTTTATCTTTTAATTCTTTTAATAGCTCTAATATCTGAGCTTGAATTGTAACATCAAGCGCTGTTGTTGGTTCATCTGCAATGAGCAAATCAGGTTGACAAGAAAGTGCAATGGCGATCATCGCTCTCTGTCTCATTCCGCCTGAAAACTCATGCGGGAAGTTGTCTACTCTTTGCTCAGGTGATGGAATCCCAACTAATGTCAGCATCTCTATCGCCTTTGCTCTTGCATCCGTTTTGGATAAGCCTTGATGCTTGATCACGGCTTCCATGATCTGATTTCCAATCGTATAAACTGGATTAAGCGATGTCATTGGATCTTGGAAGATCATCGCAATTTGATCTCCACGAATACTCATCATTTCTTTATTAGATTTAGTCACTAAATCTTCACCTTTGAACATGATTTGTCCAGATTTAACTTTACCAGGATGTTGCAACAGTTTCATAACTGAGAGTGATGTAACGGACTTTCCGCTACCTGACTCCCCAACGATGCCTAACGCTTCGCCTTTATCTAGGTGAAAACTCACCCCTCTTATCGCCTGTACTTCTCCTAAATGCGTATAGAAAGAAGTATAAAGCTCTTTTACGTCTAATAATTTTTCACTCATTGTCAGACTCCTTCCTATTTACGTAATCTTGGGTCAAGTGCATCTCTTAGACCATCGCCTAAGAAGTTAAATGCAAGTACTGTCAAAGAAATAAATGCCGATGGATAAAGCAACTGATATGCATAAGATCTTAAACCTGGTACTGCATCATTTGCAAGTGTTCCCCAAGAAGCCATCGGTGCATTTACACCAAGACCAATGAAACTTAGGAATGCTTCTGTAAAGATTGCATTTGGAATCATCATAGCAAGTGAAACAATAATTGGACCAAGTGCATTTGGAATAAGATGTCTAATCATTATTCTCCAAGTACTCGCACCAATTGTTCGTGCAGCAAGTACAAATTCTTGTTCTTTAATACTGAGAACTTGTCCACGAACAATACGTGCCATTCTTACCCAGTATACTGAACCAAGTGCTATACAAATTGTTTTAAGACCAGGGCCAATAACAACCATGAGCATAATAACATATAGTAGCAGCGGTACAGTGGAAACAACATCGACAATTCTCATCATGACATTATCTACTTTGCCACCAATATACCCTGAAATCCCGCCATATAACACCCCTATGAAGAACTGAACCATAGTTGCAATAAATGCGATTAGAAGCGAAATTCTAGCACCATATACAAGTCTTGCAAATAAATCTCTTCCAAGACCATCTGTACCAAAACGATAAACGCCATTAAATATTTTATCTGTTGGCACTGTGTACACTTTATCATCTACAAGCAATTGAAATTTAATTGCATCAGGGTCTTTTGATTTCTTTGCTTTTGCTGCAAAACTGTAATCTACCGTGACATCTCTACCCTCAACTGTGTAATGATTTTGCTTTTTTAACATATCTTTATTCGCCAGAGGCAAATCTAACTTTTCAATAGTCTTTCCATCAGCGGCAATTTGATAAAGCGTGTATTCTTTATGAACATAAAGTATAAGGCCATCGCCCACATCAAACACCTCAAGTTTAGGCGGTAGATTTGACATATCTAAATCTTGATCCGAGTAAGACCAATCCGTAAAAGCATTTCCGAAAGCTGCGAATAAGATCAATAAAAATATAACACTAAGCCCCAACATTGATAAGACATTCTTTTTAAGACGTCTCCACGCATCTTGCCAGTAGGTTAAACTCGGGCGAACGCTTTCTTTAATAATTTCTTGCTTTGAGAGTTTCTCCCATTTATTCGACATTGCTATTCCCTCCTAATCACCTAATTTTATCCTTGGATCGATAATACCATATGCGATATCGACAAGGAATATCATAAAGATCGCAAATGCTGCGTAGAATATTGTTGTTCCCATAATCATTGTATAATCACGGTTACCAACACTTTCCACGAAGAGTTTACCCATTCCTGGAATAGCAAATATTTTTTCAATAACAAATGATCCAGTTAAAATCGATGCAATTGTTGGTCCCATATAAGTGATCACTGGAATCAAAGAGTTTTTAAGCGCATGCTTAAAGATTACCCTAAATTCTGACAACCCTTTAGCTCTTGCTGTCCTAATATAATCTTGCTGCATAACTTCAAGCAAGCTTGATCTTGATAGCCTCGCCACAAACGAAAGTGAAAAACCAGCAAGTGCTAAACATGGTCCAACATAAGCTTTAATTTCTCCTAAACCGTAGGCGGGTGCCCATCCCAGCTTCTCGGCAAACACATATATATATATCGTCGCCACAACGAAACTTGGTACAGCAACCCCCAGAGTCGCCAGCACGGTTACTATATAATCAGGGACTTTGTTCTGATACAGTGCGGATATAATACCCGCTGGAACACCAAATAGAATAACAAGTAAAGAGGCAATCCCACCTATTTTTGCTGATATCGGGAAACCTTCTTTCATTTTGTCCCATACAAAGATTCCCGGTCTTGAAAATGATGGTCCAAAATCTAACACGACAACCCCTTGAAGATAATCAACATATTGTTTCCATAGAGGATCATTTAAATGATACTTCTCGTTTAATGCTTCAAGCACTTTTGCAGTCGGCTCTTTCTCTCGTGAAAATGGCCCACCTGGAATTGCATGCATTAAGAAGAACGTTATTGTGACTACAAACCACAATGTTATAACCATAGATATTAATCTTCTTACAATGTATTTGCCCAAACCCTTACACTCCTTTCGAATTTTCAGAAAAATCACACTATTTAAAATATGATTCTATTCCTTTATTCAACTTTATAATTCTCTCTACTTTGACACCTTTTATTTATTCAATTGCATTTTCATTTGAATAATTAATTATAATTGCAGTTATCCGAATAAAAAGTGTCACTTCATTAGAATGTTAAATTGTGAACAATATGTGAATAGAAAAATATTTCTGTAATGCGTTTGTACTAATAATACTCTAAATCGCTCTATTTTTCAATGTCTCTGATCATTTTCAAGTATGAATATATTGTAACAAATCTGTAGTACAGGTTCGTATCTGTGTGATAGAACATTTAACATCCCATAAAAATTAATTTGTACACTATTCTAACAAATGAATTTTAAGCACTATAGATCTTTCATTTTGAGGAGATGTTACGTTTCATTAATCTCATAATTGCATTTACGACACACACTCATTTCATTTAATTTATTTTGATATATCTTTTAGTTACTAGAACGACATACTTTTGGTTCAAAGCAATGCTTTTGTATATTCATTCACTACCTTTTATAGGCATACACTTTTATATCACAAAACCTCCATCTAGGTTCAAAAATAGCGAAAATCCACACCTAATAAATAGGTACTAGAAAGTTATTTTTGTTTATAGATAGAGGTTCATTAAAAAACGAAATCTATTTTATTTCACTTTAATTCATTTTAATTTACATTTATTCATCCTGTGTTATCCCTTTAAAAACCATTTAAAATAGCATCAAATTCTGCTTCTGAGATGATCCTGATCCCTAAAGATTTGGCTTTTTCTTCTTTAGATCCTGCATTTTCTCCAGCGACAACAATATCGGTTTTTTTAGAAACACTTCCACTGGCCTTTCCGCCTTGAGATTCAATAATACTCTTAATCTCATCGCGGGTATATTTTTGCATTGTGCCAGTGACAACCACTGTCTTTCCTGAGAAGACACCTTCTTGATCTATTGTTTGGGCACTCTTTAGATCAACACCAAGTGTTTTTAACCGCTCAAGTTGTGCTTTGAACTCTACATCAGAAAGCGTGTTCAATAGGCTATTCGCCATCTTATCACCGAAGTCACTTATATGCGTCAGAGTTTCAAAGTCAGCTTTGAGCAGTTCATCCAATGAGCCAAAATACTGTGCAAGCGATTTAGCAGCTTTCTCCCCAATTAGAGGAATGCCAAGCCCATGAATTAAACGGTATAGATCATTATTTTTACTCTGCTCAATTGCTTCAAGCATATTCTCAACAGATTTTTCACCAAGACGCTCAATTGCAATGAGGGCATCTCTTCTTTCTGACAAACAATATAAATCGGGAATATTTTCAATTAAATTGTGTTCAATCAAGGTGTCAATTACGGATTCGCCTACACCATCAATATTCATCGCATTTCTCGAAACAAAGTGTGCTAATTTGCGTTTGATCTTTGCTGGACACGCCTCGTTTGGACATCTCACCGCTGCTTCGCCTTCAATCTGAATAACCTTTGTTCCACAAATAGGACAAGTCACTGGAAACTCATAAACTTCTGTTTCATCAGGTCTTTGGTCCATTTTAACACTGACAACAGCTGGTATTACATCCCCCGCCTTCTGAATATAAACTGTATCGCCTATACGAATGTCCTTTTCTGCAATATATGCTTTGTTGTGAAGCGTGGCTCTACTGATTAAAGAACCCGCAACTCTAACTGGATTAAATTCTGCAAGCGGTGTCAATACACCTGTACGCCCTACTTGAACTCTAATTTCGGTTATAATTGTCTCTGCAAGTTCTGCTGGAAATTTATAAGCAATTGCCCATTTAGGACTTTTAGCGGTGACCCCTAAATGTCTTCTTTGTTCAAAATTATCCACTTTGACCACCAAACCATCGATTTCAAAAGGCAATTGATGACGTTCTTCAATCATCTGATCACAGTAACGAATAACCGATTCGATCTCATCGAACTTGACTGGTGTTACCATTTTAAAACCCATCGACCTTAGCTTTTCAAAACTCTCAAAATGAGAGGTTAAAGATAAATTCTGACTGCTAGAAATGACTTCAAAGACAAATATATCCAGAGGTCTTGATGCTGCAATTTTAGAGTCTAACTGTCTGAGCGATCCTGCCGCTGCATTTCTTGGGTTTGCAAAAGCCTCTTTTCCCATCAAAATCTGAGTTTCATTTAATTTTTTAAAACCGATTTTAGGCATAAAAACTTCGCCTCTAACCACTAGGTCTACAGCTTCTTCTGTCTTTAGCTTCAAGGGAATTGATTTGATGGTCCTTACGTTGTTCGTCACTTCCTCGCCCACAACACCATTGCCTCTTGTGGCTCCTGTCACCAATGTACCTTCTACATACTTAAGTGCCACAGTTAAACCATCAATTTTAAACTCCACAACATAGGATACTTCACCATTGACTTCTTTTTTCACACGTTTATCAAATTCTCTCAAATCTTCTGCATTAAATGCATTATCTAAACTCAACAAAGGGATATCATGCGTTATTTTAGTAAAGCCTTCAAGAACTTCCCCGCCCACGCGTTTAGTCGGAGAATGAGGCGAATCAAATTCTGGGTATTGCGCTTCGAGTTCTTTTAACGCTTTCATAAGCATATCGTATTCATTATCTGTAATCTCTGGTTTATCTAAAACATAGTAGTTGTAATTGTGCTGCTCCAATTGTTGTCTCAAAGACTCAATTTTTTGACCAATTTTCAAATCTTCTTTCATACTATTAGTCCCTCAATTCATTTTTTACTAATCTACTTTTTTAATAGGCGCTAGACCTGAATGAATTTTTTTAATCCCACAACTGTCAAATGCAATCGTAAGCGTTTCACCATCGGCTCCCACCGTTATCACTAGCCCCATACCGAACACTTTATGATTCACCTTTGCTCCAGCAAAATAAGTTGAAGGTGTGGCTTTACTTTCATTTGTTGCAGATTTCCCCGTACTTTGAACCCCAGAAGCTTTTCCAAAAAAGCTTTGTTTACTCTTCTGCACATTTTTACTAAAATAATTTTCCTTTTTAGGTTTTGGAGCTTCAAAACTCGGCATTTCATTTTGTTCTGAAAGATTTTCAAGTATACTTTGATCCATTTCCCTTAAAAAAGGACTAGGTTGTCTAGGTTCAAATCGACCGTATTGATTTCGATTTCTTGCATGTGTAACAAATAAGCGTTCTTCTGCTCTGGTGATGCCCACATAACAAAGCCGTCTCTCTTCTTCAAGTTCCTCTGGATCATCCATTGCTCTAAAAGACGGAAACAAATTATCTTCGAGACCCACCAAGAAAACCACTGGAAACTCAAGACCTTTAGAAGCGTGAAGCGTCATCAATAAGACACCATCTTCCTGTTCTTCAATATTATCTTGATCACTTCTAAGCGAAGTCTCCGCTAGAAAATCTCTCAAATTTGGTGATTCACTTCGCTTTTCAAATTCCTCTATAACTGTTTTAAATTCGTAAATATTGTCGATTCTTGCATCCGCTTCAATCGATCTTTCCAGTTCATAGAGTGAAATAATGTTAAGCTTTTCTAAGAGTTCATCATAAATCTGTGATACAAAGGCCGTATCTATCTTTGATTTTAAGCTTGATATGATCTCATAAAATTCGACTAATCCCTTCTGTGCCTTAGCGCCGATCCCTTCAATCTTAGAGAGATGCGGAATACACTCAAGTAATGAAAACTCTGTTTCAGATTGAAAAGCTTGTATTTTTTCTATCGTCTTACCACCAATACTTCTCTTAGGTTCATTGACGACCCTCACAAAACTCACATCATCACTTGGATTGACGATGAGCTTCATATACGCCAATAAGTCTTTAATTTCTTTACGTTCGTAGAACTTTAATCCGCCAATTACTTTATAAGACATGGCATTGAGCATTAATTGATCCTCAAAAGATCTCGATTGAGCATTAGTTCTATAGAGAATTGCAAAGTCAGCAAGTTTGTATTCTTTTTCTCTTACAAACTTTTTAATGCGTTCAATAATAAATTTAGCTTCATCTTTTTCGTCATAGCCTCTAAAGTAGCCTATTTTTTCACCTGAATCCTGATCTGTCCAAAGTGATTTAGCCCTTCTATTGGGATTATTCACAATTACACTGTTCGCTAAGTCCAGTATATTTTTCTTTGATCTGTAGTTTTGTTCCAGTTTAAATATTTGAGCACCTGGAAAGTCTTCTTCAAATTCCCTGATGTTTCTAATATCCGCACCACGCCATTTGTAGATAGACTGATCAGCATCCCCAACGACGAAGAGGTTTCTGTTTTTTGCTGCAAGGTATTGAATCAATGTGTACTGCGCTCTATTCGTATCTTGATACTCATCCACATGTATATATTTAAATTTGTTTTGATAGTAGCTGAGCACATCTTGATTTTGCTTAAATAACTCGATCGTTTTAAGCATTAAATCATCAAAATCCATTGCTTGATTTTGCTTTAGTTTCGCTTGATATAAATAGTAGAGTTTTATGAATCCCTTTTCTCTATAATCACTTGCATTTTGCATATCATAGAGTTCAGGTGTGAGCATATCATTTTTAGCCGCTGATATTTTAAATTGACTCGTCTTTAGCGGTGTCTGCTTATCATCGATGTTGAGTTCTTTGTAACACACTTTTAAAAGCGCCTTTTGATCTTGTGTGTCATAAATAACAAAATCACTTGTATAACCAATTCGATCTGAATCTCTTCTGAGAATTCTAACACAGATTGAATGAAAGGTGCCAACCCACATTTGAGATGTCACTGGTCCTATAAGTGATCCTATCCTTGTTTTCATTTCACTTGCAGCTTTATTGGTAAATGTAATGGCCATAATCCCAGATGGAAAAATGTCATGATTTTCTATTAAGTTTGCAATTCGATGCGTCAGAACCCTTGTCTTTCCTGAACCAGCGCCTGCTACAACTAATATAGGCCCATCTACAACCTCAACAGCCTTCCTTTGCACAGCATTCAAGGTGCTTAAATCCATTTGTTACCTCCCTTGTATCGTTTGAGTTAGAAAGCAATTTCTAACCCTCATTTCGTAAATCTGGTTAGAGTGTCAAAATCCAATAGTTGAGCAAGCCTCTAACTTTATATGATTAAATTAATGAGCAATCCCTGTATTTCACCAACTTTTTTTAATATGTTGATTTCTTTGTGTTCTCTCTTTAAGATCAAATCTGTAAGTTCCGTCAATTTACTATCTATTTCGACCACCGTTCTCATCACTTTATTTCGACCTGTTCTTGAAAAACCTCTTCTTTCCCTGATTTCAAAGCCTTTATGAACCGTTTCCTCAATGAAATCTTTAATCATTTTTTTATATTCAAACAGCGTCTCAACAGTCCGGTTCTCTATAAGCGCTTGACCTTTACGATCAATTTCATCAAGTGCTTTTTGAAGTGCTTCCTTTTGATGATCGTATTCTTTATGGGATAAAATCTCCGTAAAACTGATTTTCCCAACATTGTTTGAAGACGTATCTGCCTTCTTAGGAGCACTCTTACTTGCCGATTTAGATGTTTTTGATGTTTTACTTACTTTCATAAGATCCTCACACTCTCTATAGTCTCATATATTATACAGGATTCTCAGCACAAACAAAAGGCTGTCCTATAAACTTGTATCCAATCCTCAGTAAAAAATCGACTTAAGTCATCCTTCAATGTCTCAAACCGATTTCTGATGATTCTTATTCTTTTAATGATTTTACTTCTTGATTTGTCCCTGTTCCTTCTCAATTTTTTCAACGGTTGAACTGATCAATCCAATAAGCGCATAAATTTGTGGCGGGATGTTGTCTCTGAGATCATTTTTAATCATATGCTTGAGTTTAGAAGGGTCTTCCTCTATTGATTTGCCCTCTTCCTTCGCTTCTTTGACCAAAGCTTCAGAGACAGATGTAAAATCATCAGTTTTTAAATGCTTTTCATATGGATTAAACTGATTGAACTTGTTCATATTTTGAAATCAAATCCTTTCTTTGTATCATACTTATAAGGTTCACTCGGTGTGATGTCTCCAGCTAAAGAAAATGGCTTTTCAGCTTTATAAGGTTCCAGATTAGTAACTTCGAATTCATAACCAATCCCATCAACATCTTGTTTTAAGCCATCAAATGCCTTTGAAAGTGCTTCCATATGGTCGTTCATTATAGTGACTGCAACCTTTTCATCTTTAATCTGAATTTTAATACCGGTTTCACCTAAATGCTTAAGTTTCATGCCAAAATAGAGTTCTGCATTCTTATAATCCAATGTCTCATTGTTATTATTACCAGTCATGTAGACTTTCATATTATTGATTTCAAGATCATCTTCAAATGGCAAATTGAAGAATTGAAAACGCTGCTCACCTTGTTGATTTTGACCGGAATCATTCATCATCTGTTGACCAGTGAGACTCATAAGTGTTTCTTCAACATTTCGATTTGAACTGTCTTCTTTCATTAATTTAAGCAAGATTTCTTTAATGTTTTCATTGATGTGATCCATCTTGACCCCATCCGATTTCTTGGAAAGCGCTTCTGCAGTTTCTACTTCGTGATTTAACCCTAAACTTCTTAAGACTTCTAGAATATCGCGCGCTGACCGCTCTCCACTTAAATCTTTTTGAAGCTCTAGTGTTTTAGCGACTTCATCTTTTATGGTCGTTGACTTAACCCGAACTCGCTCTGCCTCAGGTTTTAACATTTCAAGTGCTTCTTTAACCCGTTCTGTGGCAAAACTCTGAATTTTTTTAGGATTCATATTAACTTTTATTTTTTGGAGTTGTTCATGTGTTTCTTTCATAATGGCAATGGCTTTTTCCATATCGCCACTTGCAAGATACTTTTGCGCATTTGCCAGTTGTCCAGACATTACCAATAGTTTCTTTTCAGTACCCATATCTGTATACAGAGAGACTTCGCTCTTCATTATCATTTTTTCCAGTACATCAATCGCTTTTTGGACAGATTCAGGCGTTGGGGCTTGATCTGTACGCGTTAATTGGATCAATTCATCTTTTGTCGCTTCAAATGCTGCTTGCAATGCAGCTGATTTTTCTGTGATGGTTTCAACTATAAACGTCTTCACATCAAAAGACTGCAATATGTCTTGATGTGTTTGTGAAATTGTACCGAGCATTTGCTCTAGTGCTAGGATGACTGTTGATTCATCTAACTCTACTGCTTGTCCCAGTTCTGCTGCTTCATTCTCAGAGTTTCCGTCCATAGCGTCTGCCCCATCTGTACCTAAGGTTTCTGACGATTCAGATTGAATTTGTTCTCCTGAGCTTGCCTTTAATAAATCACTAAGTATCGTTTTAACCACTTGGTTGTCATTCACCAGTGACGTTAAGTGACTTACACTTTCTGAACCACTTTGTATCGCTGATACAAGTTGTTTTAATGCCGAGAGCACGTCTTCTTGACTATTAAACTTGCCTTCTGATGCCTTTTCCGAGTCGGAGATAGAATCAATAAGCTCTTGAATACGCACAGCATCACTTTTTAGGTTTAAGATTGGATTCACTTGACCTGGGTCTACACCAATCGATAAAATATTGCTGATCTGGTTAGGTGTTAGAGATGCATTTTTAACGAGAGCCGCCATAGCATCTGATAAATCCTTTAGACCTCCAGACTCTAAGGCGCCTTTAAGTGTATCTCTATATTGTTCTGGCAACGTGTCGATAATCTGCTTAGCGACTGCTTTAACAGCATCTTCAACACTCGCGCCTCCTTTTATAGCCGATTTAAGTGCCTCTTTTAAATTTTTAGGCAGTTTTAAATGATCGATGATATTATCAAGTTTTTCACTATCTGCTTCGCTCTGTTCTCCTAATTCACCCGTTTTGGGGATTAAGATTTCAACATCCATATCGGGATTCTCTGTAAGTGCACTGTGAATAGTCTCTAAATTATCTTGGCTGATATCAATGCCCTTGTAGAGCGCAATTTCAACTGTATTCAGTTTTTCATTTAAAGGACCATCTGTTTTTTTTACAAAATCGTCAATAGTCTTAACTTCTTTTTCAGATAAATTAACTTGATATTTTGAAGCCAATTGATTCACGCCTGGTGTTTTACTCTTAAAGCTTTCAAGTACTTTTTCACCTACGCTTTGCTCTTTTGGCTT
This sequence comes from uncultured Fusibacter sp., assembly GCA_965140735.1. Classification (GTDB taxonomy): domain Bacteria; phylum Bacillota; class Clostridia; order Peptostreptococcales; family Acidaminobacteraceae; genus Fusibacter_A. The sequence goes on from OZ223306.1 coordinate 2,494,243, forward strand.
TAAATTGTATTTCTGCTCTGATACTAAGGATTGCAAAAGCTGATTTATTTTCATGTGAGTCTCCTTTATGCATTATAGGATTCCTACTTAGATTTAAGTTCTTTATTTTTTTCCTATAAGGTTTATCGGCAAAAAGGGGGATTATCATCAGCATAAATAGAGATTCAATTATAAAGTAAATACCTCATTAATTTCTACTTCCCTGTAAAAATGATTTTATCGACTTCCCACTCACCATTATCCAGTTGCTCTTCAACCCTAAAAGCAATTCTATCTCCTACTTTTAAATTTTCATACATCTTCTCTAAGTCACCAAACTGAATAGGTTGTTTCTCACCACTTATTCCTAGACGCAATCCAATATCAACAGGTTTAGACACATGAATTATAACTCCATCTTCAAGCATATTGTCTAACTGCGGATATGGTGTTTCTGCATACTTAAGGCTAATCCGTTTGATATGTTATATTATTTTGAATGCTCACAACTTCCCCATAATATTGATCCAATGGTGGCTTAGTATTATTTAGCCTACTGTTTGATATCACATTAAAAACTAGTATAATACATGTATTGATCAGTATAAGTACTAGTACCAAATATTTAATTTTCTTCTTATCCACTCTTATGCCTCCCGTTCATTAGATTAAATTGATTCATCGTGAATTATCATTCATATGCTAAACAAATTATTTCAAAAGTGCTTTTATGTATTTTGAATATGTAAAAACTTTATATTAATAATAGCGTAGCAGTCACAACAGCTACGCTATAAAGTCTAACCTTATATCTATTTATATGAATCACTCTAATTCAGTGACTACTTTTTGTTTTTTTCCCGATTTCAAAACTTTCTGCTCATGTACTGTCGTTATCGTAACAGATGCCAGTACAAGTGCGCCACCGATAAACTGTCTCACAGAAATCAAAGTACCAAGATAGAAAAAACTAAAGACTATGGTAACAATGGGTAAAAAATTTATAAAGACTGATGCTTCTGTCACACCGAGTAAGTCCATCGCCTTAGCAAAATAGTAAAAACCCAAAACAGATGCAAAAATGCTCAGAAAGACTAAATTAAAAATTGCTTCAAAACCAATTGCATGCCAATTATTGGATTCAAAGAATACGAAAGGCACAAAAAAAGGAATGCTATATAAAAATTGATAATAAATAATTGTCAGATAAGAATACCGTTCAAATAAAGGCTTTGATGCCATAGAATAAATGACCCATGCCACAACGGCACCAAACATCATCAAGTAACCCACACTCTCTTGCACTTTAAAAAACTCACTTAACTTAATATCCACAATAAAAACAACCCCTAAAACGGATAATAAGACTGCAAATAGGTCAAGCCCATCAATTTTTCGTCTAAAAATAATGGATTCAAAGATCAACGTAAACACAGGTATTGCTGCAATAATAAGTGCTGCTGGCGATGCCGAAATGTATTTAATTCCCATATTTTCAAAGAAGAAATATATACCAATGCCAACACTCCCTGCAAGCACAAAAAGGAATCTATCTTTCGGGGCTATTTTAAGAGGTTGCTTTGTCATCTTCATAGCCACGTATAGAAGTGCTGTAGCAATCACAAATCGGATTGCACCTATGGTCATAGGCCCAAGCAAGCCTAATAAAAACTCCGTACATACAAAAGAAATGCCCCACGCAAACACGGGGACTAATACACTTAATAAACCTTTAGTTTTTCTTGTCATCCTGGTCACCTTCTCCGAGGTCAATTATACCATGAACTTCGTTACAATGACAATCCTCAGATTTAACAGAACAGCTCATACACTTACCCGCTTTCACTTGCCTAATTGACTTCCGAATGATCTTAAATGCATAAAGTGCAATTAAAATACCAATTACGATCGTGATTACAGTTCCCATGTAAACCTCCTATACAGCTTAAACATAGATTAAAAGAACAACAAGCCCACTCTATAAAATAGAAAAGCAACACTCCAAGCCACTACAAATTGATAGACCACAGAAAAGCCTGTCCACTTCCACGAGTTTGTCTCTCTTTTAATAACACCTATAACCGCAACACATGGCGTATAGAGCAAGACAAAAACCATAAAGACATAAGCAGTCAGAGGTTCAAAAGTACCCGAAAGTGCCGTTAAAAAAGTCGTTGAACCATCGGTTACTCCCAAAACAATCGCCATATTAGATATAATCATTTCTTTAGCAAGCATACCTGTCAATAGAGATAACGAGATTTCCCATGAACCAAACCCTAAAGGTGCCATAATAGGTGCCATTAACTTTCCAATGCTAGCACCAAAACTTTCATTAATAGTTACCATCCCTGTGGTGTTAAAATTAAGTGTAAACCAAAGGATTACTGAAGCCGCAAAGATAATTGTCCCCGCTTTTACAAGATATCCTTTGACACGTTCCCAAACATGAACCAATAACGATTTAAAATTAGGTAGCCTATAGACTGGTAATTCCATTATAAAATGTGATTCATTTTCCCTGAAAATTGTCTTTCTAAATATGACTGCCACAAGTAAGGCAACCACAATACCGAGTACATAAAGTGAAAAAGTCACAAGTGTTTCATAACCTTTAAAAAACACAGACGCAAATAACACATACACCGGAAATCTAGCACCACAAGATACAAAGGGATTGATCAAAATACTCAACAATCGATCTTTTTCATTTTCAATCGTTCTTGTGGCCATAATCGCAGGCACATTACATCCAAACCCTAAAATCATAGGGACAAAGGTTCTACCGTTCAAACCAAACTTGGACATCCACTTATCCATAATATAGGCCACTCTAGCCATATAACCACTATCTTCTAAAAGAGAAATAAAGAAAAATAAAATTGCAATATTGGGTACAAATGTTAGAACACCACCTACACCGCCTATAATCCCATCTACTACAAGTCTATTCATCCACTCTGCCACTCCAAAATTGGATAGAAAACTACTTATGGATGGTCCTAAAATATCTGAGAAAAATACATCAATTGAATCTAAAAATATACCGCCTACTTTAAACGTCATATAAAATACAAAAGCCATAATCGCTAGAAATACTGGAAATCCAACAAACTCATTTAAAAGCCAATTATCCAGTTTAGCAGTTTTAGTATCATATACTGTGTTCATCTTTACCATGACATCTTTTAAAAGCGCATCAATATATTCATAGCGTTTTTTAGAAATTTGTTCTTCTGAGTCATTTGACGCTTCAATCTCTTTTAAGATCGGACTCTTATCCGAATATTTCATCGGTTTAGAATGTGCCATTGCCGTTGCTTGATCAAGCAAAAGCTCTATATTGAGCTTATTTTGAGCAGAAATTAAAACAACCGGAAAACCCAATTGTTTGCTCATTTTTTCTATATTAATTTGGATATCTTTTTTTTCAAGTTCATCCATCATGTTAATAGCAAGTACCATAGGTGTACTCAATGCCATTAATTGAGTGGTCAAATATAAGTTCCGCTCCAGTAGTGTGCCATCAACAACATTGATAACCACATCTGGTTTTTCATCTAATATATATTCTCTTGCAACTATTTCTTCAATACTAAAAGGTTCTAAACTATAAATACCCGGAAGATCTACCAAGTTATATACATGATCTTTGTATTTCTTTTTACCTTCTTTTTTCTCAACAGTCACACCAGGCCAGTTTCCAACGTAGTGGTTACCGCCTGTTAGCGTATTAAACAAAGTGGTTTTTCCTGAATTCGGATTACCAGCAATCGCCACATTGATTGTTTTCATAATATCACGATCCTCCACTATGCACGCACTGGTGTTACATCTAACATGGATGCAATTTGGTCTGAAATTGCAAGTCTTGTGCCTCTAATTTCAACAACCATCGGACCGTTTCTCGTCTTTAAAACGGGCATAAAACGCACACCATCCGTTAAGCCCATGTCTCTTAATTTGCGCCTTAATTTATCACTACCATTTATCGTATTTAATACAACATGCTTACCAATTACCGCATTTGTTAAAGCCATAACATTCTCCTTTAAGCTGATAATGAATCTCATTCACACTTTTAATTTTAGCACTAATGATAATCATTGTCAATGTATGCGCAAAAAAAGACGCTCTATAAATGCCTTTTTTCAATCGCTTTTACAGCAGCTACTGCACTAGAAAAAGCCCACTGTAAGTTATAGCCCCCAGTATCCCCGTCCACATTTAAAACTTCACCGACAAAATACAGCCCTTCTACACTTTTCGAAGCCATTGTTTTCGCATTGATCTCAGTTGTATCCACACCACCCACTGTAACCATTGCTTGCTTGAAGCCTTGTAAAGCATCAACTTTCACCTCGAACTGTGTCACCCATTTTACGAGTTCCTTACGTCTTTGCTTTGACAGAGTTGCCATTTTCTCTTGACCTGTTAACCCAAGCGTTTTTAGTAGCGTGACTTTAAACTTATCTAGGAGCTTAATCTGATTAAGCCAAAATGCCAAGGGCTTGTCTCCAGCTGTCTCTAAAAATAATTTTTCAGCGGCCTCAGAGGACATTCCAATCAGATTTAAATAGAGTGAATCTCCTTTTGAAATATAACGACTGTTATTTAAAACAACAGGACCACTTATACCAAAATGAGTAAATAGTAAATCCCCTTGATAAACAAGTCTTTGAACATATTGACTACTACTCTCAGTAAAAATACGGTGTATCACATCAACTTGCTTAAGCCCAATCCCTGACCATTCATAAGAACTTATTTTCCCCGATACAACACCTGTCAATCCTGGTTTCGGTTCAATCACTGTATGCCCAAATTTACGAGCAAAATCATAGCCGTCACCTTCTGAGCCCAGCGAAGGATATGATTTGCCACCAGTGGCAATTATAAGGTTTAAAGATTCATAAGTTGTCCCCTCTGTCACGACTTTAAAAGTGCTTTCGCTCTTATAAAGATCAAGCACCGGTGTCTTTAAAAGCGTTTTTTTATGGACATTCTGATCAATATGCTCTTTTAATGCGCTTACAACTGCCTTGGCATCCAGTAAAACAGGAAAAACTTTGCCATCTTCTCTTTCAAAACACTCAATACCAAGTGATTCAAAATAAGCAATGATTTGTTTGTTGTCAAAATTTGAAATAGCAGACTTAACAAATTTTTTCTGATCTCCATACATAGATAAGAAATGACTTATATAGCCCCCATGTGTGAGATTGCATTGACCTCCTCCAGATACCATCACCTTTAAGCCGAGTCTATCTTTTTTTTCTATTAATAACACTTTCAATTTGTCAGATTTTGAAGCGGCTAACATACCTGCTGCACCACCACCAACTATGATCAAATCATATATCATATTTATAATCTCCTTACTTTTTTTAAGATAACTCTTTTCTAATCCCCCTATAACACGATATAATAATAAAATCGGGGGTGTTAATTCTGAAAACTCAAGCAAATGACGCATCTAAAATTATAAATGCTTTAAGAAATGGTGTCCCTCCTGTGGGATTAACGGACCACTTAATTTTCGGTAGACAAAGAGAACTTGACGAGTTCAATCGTTGTTTCTCTGCGCTAAAGAATGGAGAGAGTATTGTCAAAATCATAACAGGTGAATATGGTGCTGGTAAATCCCACCTTGTAAATGCCGTTAAAAGTTTGGCCCTCAAAGAAGACTATATCATTGCATCTTTCCAAGTCAACGATGGCTTTCGATTGAATAAAATTGACGATCTTTATTATGCCATCATGCATAATCTCTACATGAAAGATGCACATTCTGAAAAAACTTCTTTCAATGAAATTTTTGATCTGTGGATCGAAAATTTACAGACTGCACCCTTTCCAAATCGAAAACGTGTTGAAATAAATGCTGTATGCCAAGAACTCTCAAAATATAACATGAACTTTGCACGTGCGTTTTTAATGTTCATGCGAGGCCGAATTCAACGCAACCAGGAAATGCAAAATGTGACAACCGCTTGGCTTACGGGGGAAAAAAATATTCCCTATGAGCTCAAACAAAAATATGATTTAGTCGGTCATGTTGATAAAACAAATACGCTTGATTTTTTAAAAGCGTTCTCTAAACTGATTAATTTATTGGGGTATAACGGTCTTATTATTTTCATTGATGAACTGGATCAAGTGATCTCAGATAGACGCGATCATAGAGCACTTGCTTATAATAATTTAAAACATCTCATCGATTTAACCACTTCTGGTGAAATGACCCACAGCATGTTCGTCTTTTCTGGAACACCTGACTTATTAACGGATTCTGAAAAAGGCTTTATGTCTCTAGAATCCCTTGCTCAACGTCTTAATCTTCCGCTTGATTACACTCAATTAGATCAAAGGCAAACGCTTATTCATCTGGATAGACTTTCTGAAGAAGCTCTTTTGTCACTTACAAATAAACTGCTTGAACTCTATAAAATTCAAAAGGAACCTACTAATGAGCTCCCTTCACCACAACTTCTTATGGATCAAATAGATGTTTCCACCCTAAAAACAACGAGAAGTTTTATCACTAAAGCGATACAATACTTAGATACATTTTTTAAATAGGATAAGTTTACTCACAACTTTACTCTGATAATAACTCTGGTAAACTGATTTAAGCTTGATTCTATTTTGATATTGCCCTTTTGTAACTCAACTTCCTTTTTGAGTTGAGTTAGCCCAACGCCAAGGTGATTTTCAACATCAGTTGTAACACCTTCTTCAAAAAGATAATCTGAAAGTGACTCCGTATTCAACAAAACCAAGGTTTCAAAAGGTACTTTATTTTGCTGATAGAGCATGTCCTTGATACCATTGTAGTCAACGCCTCTACCATCATCTTCAAAAGTGATTTCCAAAAAAGTATCTAAAACTTTGAATTTTACTTTAATGGTGCCGTACTCACTTTTATTCATGCCAAATCGATCACTTGGCTTCTCTATACCATGTATAAGCGCATTATCTATCAAATAAAACATACTTTTAAGAATGTCACTAAATTGCCTACTATTTAGGACTGTTTCATAACCTTCTAACAAAATTGGATTAACCTTCTTGCCCAATTTTCTAGCCAATTCAGTTATATACTGGTTATACTTTTTAATAAGCTTTTGATTTTGTGCGTGTTTTATTTTATGAATCAGGTCCAATATAGATTCATGTCCCGGAAGAGTCAGCAATCTTTTCTCTAACTCTATAAAATCGGATTCTTCAACCATAATTAAACAGTCTTGCTTCATGGACTCTTCATCTAATACACCTTCTAACCATTCTAAATCCACTGATAGACACGCATCCAAATCAAAAGATTCCAAATATCTTTTCACATCAATTGTATTTATGAAACCACCTTCCTTTTTTAGCACTTCCAATTCACTTATAATCTTTTGAAGCACCGTTGTCACATTTATCAATCTAAATCTAAAAAAGACTTTATTAAAATACTCCAGACTCACCAAAAGGTTATCAATATAATTATTTACTGTACTGCTCTTTTCAACACTATCTTCAACCTCTTGATGTAAGAACTGTAAAAACTCTTGATAAAGCTGTTTAAACTCCGATTGATTTCTAGTAATTTCAAATATCATATCTACTTTTTCTTGTAACGCTACCTTCTCATTCATTAGATTTTGAACCTCTGTCTGATCTTCCAATATAACCACAAGGTATTGAGGATCTTTTGCAATCATGTATTTTAAGCTCAAAATATTACCACTAATAGTAACTTTTTTAGACAATAAATCTAAATAGAGTTTTTTATCATTTTCTGTCTCAGCCTCAAAATATCGCCCCAAAATTGTCTCAGCATACAATTTGTTATCAAAATCATCTCGGTATATAATATCTGTGATTTTTTTGTGTTTTATATCAAATTCAAAGAAATGTTGCATGGCCTCATTATAAGCATGATCTATATACAAGTCAGCAGTTAAGACAGCCACGCCTTCATCTACTCCATTTACCATTTCCTTAAACTGCAACTCCGTTTTATCAGAACCATAGGACTCTTTTAATGTAATCCCAGTGTCTTCTTTTTGTTCGGTTCCACTTTCAATCGTTCTAAAAAAGCTTTTATAAATCACAATCAATAAAATAGGAAGCATGTAAAGATTTGAAGTTAAAATGCCATTCAAATTTAGAGAAGTCATGCCTAAAAAATAAGCGAATGCAAGTGTCAACTTCCATTGCATTTTGTATTGATCACACAGGAGTACATAGACAAAAGCCAACACCATATGACCATTCCAAAGAAACCCTAAGTATTTAATCGGTATAATCGTCACACCAGCAGCAAATAAAATTAAATATATTTTGCCAAACTCCTTTACAACTAGCATAATTCGCTCATTACCTTTAAACCCATAAGTCACAACTAACGTTGAAATAAATGCACCCAAGAAGAGTTGAACACGTATAAGTTCAAAATGAGAAAAAGTAAACATCTTGTCAATTTCAGATATGCCTAATCCTAAAATAAACGCTAACACAATCTGCTCAAACAGAAAATTTTTTAGTTGAACTTGTGCGGATAGTCTTTGCCAAATCAAATACATTAAAAAGATAATAGCAATTGAAAGTACAAGACTATCTGAAAGCCATATGAAATGTTGATCCTCTTCATAAGCTTCAAAAGAACCAAAATAAAGGCTTGATCCATTTGAAATCTTTTTTGAGCCTTGTTCAAATTGAATTGTCAACGTAATTTTTGAATCACTGGGAATAAAAAGGTACCCTTCCTCCATATTTTGATGTTTTGTGAGTAATCGTGACTTTTCATACCTAATCCCATCAATGTACATTGTAAAACTTTCATCAAATAAGGTATTGTTGATGACAAATGGTTTTCCCACGAGTGCCTCTGGAATTATTAAAGTCTTATAGAGTGTTCCCCTAAATTTATTTATAGAACTATCTTCAAACAGTTTTTTTAATGAGTAATCCCTTCTGCCTGCAATCAAATCTAGGGCATCAGGCTTTACCCAGAACCCATCAACATATGTCCAGCCTTCAGATAATTCCACGACTTCATTTTCTATAAAATCAGTATCCTTAATTGTTTCAGTAGCAAAAGAAACACATAAATTTATCAAAATAAAGATGAATAAAACAATTGAGCCACTTTTTCTCATAATCTTTTCCCATTCTCTTTTTTAGTTAAGGTGGCAAAAGTCAGTTTCACATGAACCCTCTCCCCTATACTGTATTGCGTACTTCACGTAACCGACATCATGGGGTAGAGAGTTACTCAACTTTTGGATTTTGGCACCCTAATCTTTTTTATTTTAACATAGTTTATATAAATTTTCGTCTAATTTGTGATAACAATTGCCTATTTTGCTGAGTATTTGGTATAATTGAACTGATTACAATTTTAAAGGTTTTTTTTATCACATTTAGGGTATACATTTTTGGTTTTGTAAGCTATGTAAAATAAAGAGAGAGGTGTTTTTTATGAAAGGTACCGTAGTCAATATTTGGCTAAATACAATTTCTTCCATGTTCGGAGAAAACTATAGAAATGAAATTATGGAGAAAGAAGGGTGGAATCCTTCCAGAATGATCACACCTTTAGAAGAGATAGAAGATACTAAGGTCTTTTCACTTATGAGTGCTTTTGCTCACAGCAAGAGTATGAAAACAGAAGATATGTGGCGTAAACTCGGACAAAACAACATTGAATCCTTCTACAAATGGTTTCCTTCATACTTTGATAAAAGTTCAGCTAAAAGTTTCATGATGCTCATGGATAAAGTCCATACACAGCTGACAAAGATGATTCCAGGTGCCAAGCCACCAAGATTGATTCCAGAAGAACTTGACGATAAAAATGTGGTCATCACCTATAAATCAAAACGTGGTCTTGTGGACTACCTTTTGGGACTTATTGAGGGTTGTGGCGAACACTTTAACGAAAAAATTGAAGCCAAAATACTAGATAAATCTGTAGGCACCGATGGCATTCACACCGTAAAAATTCATATTGTATTTGAAAAAGGCACAAAGACTATTCGAAATTATGGTCTATCCAAATTGTTTTCGTTTGGCTTTATAAAAAATGCGCCTTTTAAAATTTCTTTTATTCCAACACTTTTATCACTAGGACTAGTGCTTGGATTAGAGGGTCTGTCCAATATTCCACTTTTAATTGCGACACCTCTAGCAGTTCTTATTTCAGGTGTTCTCATTGGAAATATTATTCTTAAGCCTTCTATGGATATTTCTGAAGAACTTGAGAAAGTAGGTGTTCTCAACTTAAGAGACGATCTCGTTGTACGCTCAAATGACTATCACGAAGATATTTTCCGTGTACTTGCAGATACGAAAGGTAAATTGCGTGAAGAATTCACTTACTTTAAAGGCGGCATGGATGATCTATATTCCTTTACAGACAAATTTGCACAAGGTGCCAAAAACATGAGTGAGGTATCCGATCTCATTTCTAGAGCCGTACAAGAAGTTGCAGAAGGTGCCATTCATCAAGCCACTGAAACTGAAAGTTCTGTTAGTATCCTTGCAGATAATATAGACATATTAAATGAAATCAGTGCCAAAGAACTCGAAGGAAAAGAAAGCCTAGAGTCAGCAGTCAATCAGATTGAAATCTCAGTTGATGATCTCGAAAAAGTATCAGAAAATCTAAATCAAGTTAAAAATAACTTTGCTGGCGTCAACACACAAGGCAACGAACTAAGTAAAAAAATCAAAAATATTATAGAAATTGTGAGCACCGTTGAAAGTATCGCAGAACAGACAAACCTCTTAGCGCTTAACGCTTCTATTGAAGCTGCAAGAGCAGGCGAGATGGGGAGAGGCTTTAGCGTCGTTGCTGAAGAAATCCGAAAACTTGCAGAAGATTCTAAAGATGCGGTTAATACCATTAATAACAGTTTAAATGAATTTACAACAGGTGTTAATAACATGGTTAAACAAGTTAACGATCAATTTATAGAACTTGAAAATGGTACTCAGACCATGGCAACTGTTGCTGAAGATAGTAAAATAGCTTCAACTAGAATTCATACCGTTTCCAATTCCATCGCAGAAATTTCATCAAAACTTTCAGTAGAAACTTCTAAGATCAATAAAGTCTTTGAAAACATGCATACTTTAGCTGCCATTGCAGAAGAAAATTCAGCGACTTCACAAGAAATGAGCGCTAATGTTACAAACTTCTCTACTGAAATTGTAAGCTTATCTAATAATATTGACGAACTTGAAAAAGTGGTTCTATTTCTTAAAGATGAACTCAAGCGCTATAAACTCTAATAACTAAAGACAGACTGTTAAATTAAATAAAAAAGGGTTCTCAAAAATCGGATGTGATTTTTAAGAACCCTTTTTCATTTCAAACATAAAGCAAATCATCAGTCGTTTATAGTCAGAGTGTCAAAAAAATCTCTGGAACACGAACCACTATACATCGGCCTTATTCCAAAGATTTAATCTTTTCATATGAATTTTATAACTGAGTTATCGCGTTAAAATTGGAGATATACGTTTGTAAAGCATCATGGTAACCAGTGCGACAATCAACCCCTTAAAGAGGTTAAATGGCACAATACCATATAAGATTAATGTGGCCACACTGTTGATATTCGGATTAATAATGGTACCCATATTTACGATTGCATCAATTGGCATGAAGTTCGTGTAAAAAGGAATTAGGAATAAATAATTAGCAAGACCACCCATAATTGCCATGGATACACCACCCACTGCAAGTCCAATGATTGCGCTCATTTTTGTCTTTGATCTCTTGTAAATCAACGCTGCTGGTATCACCATGGCGATACCAATCACAAAATTCGCAATTTCACCAACACCACCCGTTGAAGTTCTAAGGAGATGTAAAGTATTCTTAATCGCCTCGATTGCAATTCCTGCCACAGGCCCAAGTGCAAAAGCACCGATCAGTGCTGGCAGATCACTGATATCAATTTTTAAAAAACCTGGAAAGATAGGTACTTGAATCTCAATGAAGTAAAGAATAAATGCTATGACACTGAGCATAGCGACTTTTGTCATCGTTTTGACAGACATTTTTTTTACTGCTGATGTAGTCATATATAAGACCTCCCATAAATATTGTTGGCTTTACGGGCATAAAAAAACCCTAAAGCATGCACTTCAGGGTAAATAGCATTAAAATAATAAACCTCTTCTTTCATCCAGACTATACTGTCGGCTCTGGAATCTAACCAGATCAACCTTTCGGCTCGCGGGCTTTACCGCCGGTGGGGACTTACACCCCGCCCTGAAGATTATTACAGACTTAGTATAACATCACCGAGAACAGATGTCAATACGATGATTATGATGCATTTCAATTCCTTCAAATTACATTCATTGTTTAAAAATTCAAAATAGTGGTAATATAGATAAGGATAATATAACTGATATATTTTGCTAGTAGTATAGAGAAAATTTATCAGCTACACCCGAATTAGAATAATATACAAGTGTAACTTTAAATCTATCGTTATACATGCCAGATCGACTATTACATACTTACAATACTCATTATAACTTTTATTAAGAGATTATATTTATGAAATTAATACCACACAATATGGTGATCCTCTTGGACCAACCATAGAATTGTTAACACAGAAAAAAGTTTTTTTAAATTTGAAAATTGTTCAGCTAAAAGTGTTTACTATGTATACTCACGACTATCTTTTGTTGATTATGATGCATGGAGCGATGAAGACGATGTTGATTTTTTTGCTTGGCTAGTGAAGCTACACGGAAATAAAAATCTTTTTAACAGGTTTAATTAGAACTCTTTTGATACAAATTACTCTACTTAGTTGTCAATAATTACGATAATATATACGTTGCATAACGTATTACTGCATAATCTGTGTAGAGATCTGTTAATAATCGCATATTTAATGGATTACTTATTACATCCACTGTGGATTAAATTATTTTCGTAAAAACTAATAATTACCTTTGAAGCTTATACAGACTACTATTTTCACTCGTAATTTAATTTCAGTCTATTGGCGCTTTATAATAGGCTCTACACCATTTAAAAGAAAGTGGTGCGACATGGCTTTATCAGAAGATTTAGTAAAAAAAAGCTCTTCATCTCAAAGTGAAATTCAAGGATCTCTAAAATCTCAAGATAAAAAACCACCAGAGGACAGTCCAAAGGTCTATCCAAAGGAATCCGTCTACAGAGTTAGAGATGATGAAAAAACTGATGAGAAAGAAGATCTTACAAATAAACTTCCTAATGCTAAAGATGCTGTATTTGATGACAACAAATTAACTGCGTATGCACTAAACCCGGAACATCTCACGGGCAAACACAAAGCCAAAGTTTTTAAAAGTGCACTTGGGTATGATCTTTCGAATGCAGATCAGTTGAAAACTCAGATTTTATTCAAATTACCAAATTATAACGCAAATCTTGGTGAAAAGAATAAATTTGGCCAACTCTATTCTGTTGACATACCGATTACTGGTCCAAATGGTAACACTGTAACTGTTAAAACTGCTTGGATTATTAAGCAAGGGGATACTGTACCGAACTTAGTGACTTTATATATTCCAACAAAATAATAATAAAAAAAAGGGGTACCTACTATGACATTTAATGAATTTGATACTGTAAGAATTTTAAAAGACTTCCCAGAAAAAGATGTAGTCAAGGGAGATACGGGCACCATTGTTATGACTTATTCTAATCCACAAGAAGCCTACGAGGTAGAAATTGTAAATGATGATGGCACAACGAAAGCATTGCTTACATTATCTTCAAATGATCTTGAAATAATTTAGGTTCTATTTAATTTTAGGAAGAATGCAATCTCAAATTTTGCACCCTTCCTCTTATTTTCTGTTCTGATTTTTATTATCATTAAAATTCAATCATTTATCGAGTTCCAAATCATATATAATCATTGTGAACATGACTTGAAACCTTATCGTTTTCCTTTTTATCTTCGTTAGTCATTCAACTTCTAGAAAAAAAGAATATAAATGTTGATCGTTGTACGATTATACTCTTCGCATTGATTTCGCTTGCCATTGTTTCTTTAATTAAACTTGCAGGGATTATTCTCATCATTGCTCTTTTAACGATTCCACCAATGTTTGCAAAGCTATTTTTCAATAAGTTCAATTAAGTCATGATCGCTGCTGTCATTATCGGTATTTGCTTTATCATTTCAGGATTATTTATATCCTACTGTCTAAACATACCTTCAGGAATTACAATTATAATCGTCAGCAGTTCTTGCTTTTTCCCAGCGAAACTCATAAAAATGAGATCACTCTTTTAAAACCATTTCATTTACGCATATCAAAAGACGTTCATTCAAAATAAATTTAGTTTTATTATTTTGGATAGACGTCTTTTTGAATAAATACTTATTTTGAACATATTATTTAAGATCAATTCCAGTTCACTAATCTACCGATACCTGAGGCCTCTTCTTAATAATTTGATGTTGCCAATTGCCAGTGAGATAAATACCATAACCGATAATACATATGATTAAATTACTGGAAATCATAGCATACCAAATATACGTTGGATTATAACTAGACCAATGGCTTAGAACAAATATCATTGGGATTCTAATCCCCCAAAGCCTTCCCATCATAATAATCATTGCAGAAATGGTATGTCCTGAACCTTGAAACGTCCCTATTAGAATTTGAAAAACACCCATAAGTGGTACTGCGGTGATCAAAATTTTCAAGTATTCTGTGCTACTTTGAATAATCACCTCTTTAGTGGCAAAAGCTTTAACGATTGTTTGAGCGAGAGGAAACATAATCAAAGCACCAGTTACTAAAATCAAAGTAGATAAAGCGATACTAGTTCGAACTGCTTCTTTTGCTCTCTTCTTGTTATCTGCCCCTAAATTCTGTCCAACCACAGTTGCAAGTGCACTGCCAATCCCCATAGCAGGCATCATAATCAAAGAATTAACACGGTTACCTATGGCAAAAGCCGTTAACGTTATTTCCCCAAAAGAAACGATAAAAACATTTAGGATTGCAAAGCCAAAAGCACTTGTCGCTTGACCTATAGAGGACGGCAACCCCACTGCAATAATTTTCTGTATAATTTTCATATCCCATTTAAGTTCTCTCGGAGTAATTTTGATACCTTTATTTTTCATAAAGAGTGTACTCACTGCATAAAGTGCAAAACTCGTCTGTGCGATAACCGTTGCAATCGCAGCACCTGAAATACCCATTTGAAATTTGAATATGAAAATAGGATCCAAAATTATGTTGAGAAAAACAGCACTTCCCCCCATGATCATTGGAGAAATCGTATCCCCTTGCCCTTGCTTGATACCATTATAGGCTTGTAGAAGGAAAAGCGCTGGCATTCCAATAAACGTGATCGAAAGATATGTACTTGCATTATTATAAAGTGAGCCAGTAGCTCCCATCCAACTTACAATATGACCACTTAAGCTATAACCAATCAACGAAAGGATTGCTCCCATTACGAACAGTAAACTCACCACTTGACCTGAAACTAGTCTTGCCATTTCATGCCTATTAGCCCCAATATATTGTGAAATTAATGCACTTGCTGCAATAGACATGCCTATACCAAATGCCATTACCATAAAATTAATTGGCCATACCAATTGTAAGGCAGCGACTTCATTCCCCCCTATTCGACCGACAAAAAAAGTGTCCGTCAGATTATAAATTGTTTGAATGAAATTGTTAATCATAACAGGCACAGATAAAGTCCAAATAACCTTTTTCATATCACCATTTAAGATCAATTCTCTTTTTTCTGAATAGTTCATAATGTCCCTCCGTCGTATACAAATATTATAACACATGGTTATTCGTGACTCAAATATTTCGTGACACTAATTACTTTGCAAATTATTCATGGATAACTGCTTCAAACCTATTAAATTTCTGTTATAATATTTATAACTCAAAACTCAAAATAAAAAGGAGGGTCCAATGATCGTTGGAAATTTTAATGATTTAATGGCTTCAGAAATAACAAGTAGCGACGCCAAAAACGCTGCCATGAAAGTATTAGTATCACCTTCTGAAGGTTGGGAAGATCATGTAATGCGTGTTATAGAACTTGAAGCAGAAGGTTTTTCTCCAAAACATCAACACGATTGGCCTCATATAAATTATGTAATTGAAGGTGAAGGCACATTATTGATAGAAGATGCTTTACATCCACTTAAAGCGGGAAGTTATGCTTTTGTTCCTTCTAATACGCTACACCAGTTTTCTAACACAGGCTCAAGTCCGTTGAAATTTATCTGTATTGTCCCTGTACGAGGCCATAAATAGTGTTTTACTTAGACACTAAACCTAAAAGGAGCCTATAATTCTATGAAATACATTAAAAAGTCTATTGAAAGACCACCTGCAGATTTAAACAATCTTAAGCAGAGTGTCACAAATATCATTGATCAAGTAAAACAAGATGGCGATAATGCTCTATTGAGATTTAATGCCCAATTTGATTTAAACCCAAGAAAATCGCTCAAAGTTACAAATGATGAAATAAAGAAAGCATACGATCAAGTCTCTAAAAGCCTCGTTGACGATCTCAAAATCGCCAGCGAACACATTAAACGATTTGCAACAGCTCAAAAGTCTACAATCACTGACTTGCCTACGTTTATGGTGGCACCTGGCATAGAACTTGGTCATCGTGTCGTCCCTATAGAATCTTGTCTTTGCTATGTACCAGGAGGCAATTATCCCTTGTTCTCATCTGCACTAATGCTGGTCATTCCGGCTAAAGTCGCTGGCGTGAAGCGTGTGGTTGCTTGTTCTCCTGCTGTTAAAGGCACTGAACATATCGCACCAGAAACACTGGTTGCTCTTGATATTGCAGGTGTCGATGAAATTTATGTGGTGGGGGGCGCACATGCCATAGCGGCATTTTCCTATGGCACTGAAAGCATTAAACCTGTTGACCTCATCGTTGGTCCCGGGAATCAGTACGTCACAGAAGCCAAACGTCAATGTTATGGTCAGATCGGTATCGATTTTGTAGCTGGTCCTAGCGAAGTCATGATTTTAGCTGACGAACATGCTGATCCAGAAATTCTTGCTGCTGACCTCTTAGGCCAGTCTGAGCATGATCTTTTAGCGAAAGGCATCTTAGTCACCACAAGCGAAAGTATCGCAAAACAGACCTTACAAGCTGTTGAAAATCAGCTAAAAACACTGGAAACAGCAGATATAGCACGCAAGTCTTGGGAAGTCTTCGGAGAAATCATGGTGATCGATCAGCTTAAGGAAGGTATTGATCTATGTAACAAGTTCGCACCTGAACATTTAGAGCTTGCCATCCAAGTACCAGAAACCATTATCGATCAGCTTTATAATTACGGTTCTCTTTTTATTGGCGAATGGTCTGCTGAAGTTCTAGGCGATTATATCTCAGGAACAAATCATACTTTACCGACTTTAAAAGCCGCAAGGTATACAGGCGGCGTCTATGTGGGCACTTTCCTTAAAACGTTGACCCATCAGACGATTAAACCTGATGCTCTTAGAAAGATTGGTCCATCTGCTTTTAGAATGGCTAAAGCCGAAGGCCTTCATGCACATGCGAATGCTGTGGATGTGAGATTGAAGAAGTTATAAAATAACTAAAAAAATACAAAATAGCATTCAAAATTAAGGAGAGCCTAGTTGCTCTCCTTAATTTAATAATGGAAGGATGACTTTTATGAAACAGTACATATTAGAAACTGAGTTAAACTATCTAAAAGAATTTTCAGACTTTGAACTAAACGATGGCTATATTCGCTTCTGGGATCATCGAATCCCAGATATGTATTCTCACAATTTTATCTGGATCTCTCAGCCACACAATATTGATAAGATCTCACAGATCATAGAAAAAGAACTTCAAATAAGAATAGCCCATGAGAAATCCTATTTAAAAGTGGCCATTGATGGCTGTAATGATGAAAAAACAATCTTAAACTGGCTTAAAACACTCCCTTATAAATTTACTTTGTCCAAAAGTGCATATTACTATAACAAAACTGCTCATTGGATCACTATCAATCCCATGACCGACGTACTTGTAAAAAAGGCTGACACAACGCTTATAAAGACACATGGTAAATATGTTGATGTCTCTGCTAACTACGCCTCTATGACCATGGAATTTGCCATTCGGCGAATCAATCGTAAATTTGAAATTTACGATGATGAGACAAAAAGAACCCGCTTTTACGTTTGTTATCACAATGAAGAACCTGTTGGCAATTGTGAATTTCATAGGTTTGGCAATGCCGCAAAGATTGAAGACTTTGACATCCTTGAGATGCATCAGAGAAAAGGATACGGTTCACAAGTTCTTAAAGCACTCATGAAAGAAGCTGAAAACCAAAAGGCAGAAATAGCCTATGTAGTAACTGATTTCGACGATACTGCAAAAGAAATGTACATGAAAAATGGATTTATCTTTGCTGGTATGCGCTATGAAATAATGATTCATATCACATAAGAGGTTAAAATCAAAAGCCCGCATTGGAGTAAAATGCGGGCTTTTGGCTTGTTTTTACAGATAAATCCATGCATTAGTGCTTTAAACAATAAACAATGGGCTCTAAGCTTTAAGCTTAAACTGATTCGCCTGCTCCACAAGTTCATGCGATCTGGTCTTAAGTTCATCAATCATGTTAAGGATTTGTTCTGTAGATGCCATTTGTTCCTCGGCGATAGCACTAATGTGCGTCGTCATATCATTGGTACTTACCAATGTCTGTTCAAAACGTGTCATAGAATCGTTTACTTCCGTCATGGATGCCGCTTGCTCTTCAGTAATCGCTGCAATCTCTTCAACTGAAACATTAGAAGATGCCGTAATTGAAAGCACCGTATCCATGCCTATCTTAGTTGTTTCAGAAACTTCAGTCGCCTTCTTAATCCCTTGAAAAATCTGACCAACTCTCACATAAATCTCTTCTATTTCCTTCTGTATGATCCCGATTATGCCTGCAATTTGATTTGCAGATACGTTAGACTGTTCTGCAAGCTTTCTAATTTCATCTGCCACAACTGCGAAGCCTCTACCCGCTTCACCAGCCCTTGCCGCCTCTATAGAAGCATTGAGTGCCAATAGATTCGTCTGCTCTGAAATAGATTTTATGGCTTCTGTAATTCCACCGATGTCGTTTGCAGAATGCTTAAGTGCTTTCATTCTTTCATTTGTTTCAGCGCTCATATTAGACACAACTGCCATATCGACAACAGTCTCATTAAGCAATTTCGAACTTTTTTGTGTTTCTGACATATTGGCCTTAATTGTTGAATTTAATTTTTCCGTATTTTCCGCAACAACATTTGATCCGGTTGTAATATCTTGCAGTGCAGAAAAAGTGGCTTGAGTTGTGTGCATGTCTTTACCTACGCGTTCAGAAAGATCAACAATCTGCTCAGTCATTTCTTCAGTGGCTTTTGCATTGTCTTCACTGATCTCATGAAGTGATTCAGAAAAGGCATCGATCTGCGTCATATCAGATTTCAATTTTTTGAGCAGTCTGTTATAAGTCTCTACTAGAACCTGTAATTCTTTCGCCACAACTCCAAACTCATCAGCCCTTTTCAAGTATTTCTCATCTATATCAAAACTAAGATCCCCTTTAGACAACCTTAATATCACTGATTCAGTAAAAGCAATATTTTTGAAAATAGCCCCTGATAAAAATCGACCTAAAAGAATTGCAATAATAATCCATACTGCCAAAGATATCAAAGAAATATTCCTCGTATAATCTAAATCTGCAAACGCATAATGTTTTGGAGATTGTACCACCACAGCCCAGTTTGCTGTCTTAATAGGTTCAAATGCTATAATAGATTCTTCTGACTCATAAAGTGCTATTGTTGAGCCAGATTCACCATTTAAGGCACGCTTTACATAACTATACTCCATAAAGCTTTGCATATTCTCAATATAAGCCGCATTTGGATGAGCCAGTACTGTACCATTTTTCTCCACAATGAAAGCATACGCAATATCCTTTTCATTATATTCCGAAGTTAATCTGGTTAAGATTTCCAAATCAATACTCGCACCTATAACTCCGATCACTTTATCATTCTTCTTAATAGGCATTGCTAATACAGCCGTCGCTTTCCCTGTTGTTGAAGAATATATAATATCATAGTACTTATTGCCTTTTAGAGCTTCCTTAAAATAAATGCGGTCTGAACGATCTCCAAGCTCTCCTGATGTTTTATAAATTTGCATTCCTTTTGTGTTCATGACATAAATCTGGCTCACAACGGTATTATTTTCTACTACTTTACTCAGCAAGCTCATATCACTTGATTTCATTGTCTGTAAAGCCTCATCATAAGTCATTGCTGAAATCAAATTCTCAGTCTCAATTAAAAGGCGATCTACTTCGTGTGAAACCGTATTCGCCTTCTCAACATTGAGCGCCATAATATTCTGACTTATGGATTTGCTATTCACCCATAATATGACACCAGAATTCATAACAAGAGGTATTACCACTAACATGACAATTGTAAAAATTAAAAACTTCTTATAACTCCTGCTTCGTTTTAACATTCTCGCCCTCCCAAAATGTGTTCTCATAGTACGTGGATTGTTCTTAGGGAATATTAAAATAATTTAACGCCTATAGAGTATTGAAACCCCGCCGCACAAGTAATACAATAGGTGAGTGGAGGTGTCAAATGAATACTAATGATAAAATTAGACTTATACGTGAGGAAATGATGCATTCTAGAATAGATGCATACATTATCCCTTCAAGCGATCCTCATAATAGTGAATATCTACCTGATTACTACAAAACAAGACAGTGGGCATCAGGGTTTACAGGATCAGCAGGAACACTCATCATCACTCAAAAAGACTGTGGTTTATGGACAGATGGGCGCTACTTCTTACAAGCTGAAAACGAACTTCAAGGTTCAGAAATCAAACTTTATAAAATGCGTATGCCAAATGTACCAACCATTCACGAATGGTTAAAGTCAAAATTACCGTCTAATGCTACAATAGGCTTTAACGGCTTTCAATATTCTGTTCATGATGCTGAAATGATAAAAAGTGAACTCAAGGAAAAAAAGATCAAATTAGATTTCAGAACGAACATCGTGGATAAAATATGGCTCGATAGGCCTTATCTTCCCAACAAAAAAGTGTTCATACACGACGAGGTTTACGCTGGTGAATCAGCGAAACAAAAGATTGAGCACATACGTGCAAATATGCTGAAAAATAAATGTGATTATCATTTGATCAACAAATTGGATGACATCGCATGGCTACTCAACTTGAGAGGTAGTGATATAAAAAACAATCCTTATTTCTTATCATATGTTCTTATTGACAAAGAAATAACATACTTGTATATAGATATTTTAAAACTAAATGACAAAATAATCAATTACTTACATGAAAATAATGTAAAAGTAAAATTATATGAGGATATTTTATATGATATTCAAGATCTAGAAGAAGGTAAACGCATTATTTTAGATAAAAAAGCAATGTCTTATCAACTCTATCACGATATTGACAGGCGTTGTCAAGTTGTAGACCAACTTAATCACAGCACTGTACTAAAAGCAATCAAAAATGAAACCGAGTGCAAGCATCTTCGCTCTTGTTATATTCAAGATGGTGTGGCGATGCTTCGATTCATGAAATGGCTGGATGAAACAGTGCCGTCTGGAACTGTAACCGAGACACTTGCTGATGAAAAACTCACGCAGTATAGAATGGACATTTCAACATTTTTCAGTAGAAGTTTCGATACAATTGCAGGTTATAAGGATCATGCAGCTTTAATGCACTATAAAGCAAAAAAAGAAACCGAATATATCCTAGAACCCAAAGCACTATTCTTGGTGGATTCTGGTGGACAATATCTTAACGGTACCACAGATGTCACAAGAACCTTTGCACTTGGTCCTTTATCAGACGAGGAAAAAAGGGACTATACGCTGGTTTTAAAAGGCATGATTCAACTCAGCAAAGCCATCTTCCTAGAAGGTACCACAGGCACAAATCTTGATATCCTCGCTCGAAAACCTATGTGGGATAATGGGCTTGATTACAAATGTGGCACCGGCCACGGCGTTGGTTTCTTTATGGGCGTCCATGAAGGGCCTCAAGGTATAGCCATGGTCTCTAACACAACCCCCTTAAAACCAGGCATGATTCTCACCAATGAACCCGGCATTTACAAACCAGGCCGCCACGGTATTCGCACTGAAAATACGTTATTGATCGTACCCTACACCAAAACCGAATTTGGTGAATTTTATCATTTTGAAACATTGACGATGACTCCAATAGATACGCGCCCAGTTATCAAATCACTTTTAACTGAGGATGAGATAGAATGGCTAAATCACTATCATCAAGAGGTTCATGACGCATTGCGGCCACATCTTATAGAGGAGTCTTTAATCCTTTATTTAGAGAAGGTGACACAGAAGATATAAAGCAAACCCATCTATTATAAATGCAAAAGCCCCCTATATGAGATTTCGCAACAAGAAATCTCATATAGGGGGCTGATTTTATCTGAATCTATAATTCTATTTTATCGCCAATATCTGTTCTATAAAACGACTTTGGAAAATCGATACATTTGACAGCTTCATAAGCAGTCTGCTTTGCACTTTCTAGGCTTTCGCCAAGTGCGGTAACACCTAAAACTCGGCCACCATTAGAGAGCAGTTTATCCTCTATTTTTTTTGTACCACAATGATAAACAGTTGCATTTTTAACCTCAGGTATCCCCTTTATTTCAATGCCCTTTTCATAGGCTTCAGGGTATCCCTCAGAAGCGATGATTACACACACTGCATGTTCGGGTTTCCATTTTAGTTCAACTTGATCTAATTCACCTTCTACAACGGCTTCAAACACTTCGATCAAATCATTTTCCATTCTTGGTAACGTAACCTCTGTTTCAGGATCACCAAATCTCACATTGTATTCTATAACATTGATATCATCGCCTTCAATCATAATGCCTATAAATAAGATGCCCTTAAACTCAATGTCATCTTCATGAATCCCTTTGATAAACGGCTCTAGTAATCTTGTTTTGATTTTAGACATCATTTCATCATCGATGATTTGACTAGGTGAATAAGTCCCCATACCACCTGTGTTTGGACCAAGATCGCGATTAAACGCCTTTTTATAGTCTTGAGCAGGTGCCATCGGTAAGATCGTCTTGCCATCTACAAAACAAAGAATAGAGGCTTCGATGCCTGTTAGAAAAGCTTCAAGAACGACTTTATTACCAGAATCTCCAAAGATTTTATCCGACATGATTTCTTTAAGTGCCTTTTGAGCTTCCTCTCTATCTTGTGCGATGATAACACCTTTACCCGCAGCTAAACCATCTGCTTTAATGACGATTGGAAATCCAAATTGATCCACCTCTTCGATTGCCTTCTCCACATCAAGGTATTCCTTATAAGGCGCAGTTGGAATCCCATGTTTCATGAGAAAAGCCTTTGTAAAAGCTTTACTGCCTTCAAATTGCGCCGCTTTTTTATTGGGACCAAAAACTTTTAATCCCTCAGCTTCGAATGCATCCACAACCCCAGCAACCAATGGTGCTTCAGGTCCAACAATGGTCAAATCAATAGCCTCTTTTTGGGCAAATGCCAGAAGAGATCTTGTATCTTCCACATGAATATTTACACATTCTGCGATCTCAGCAATCCCAGCATTACCAGGAGCTACAAATACTTTTTCAACCTTTGAACTCTCTAAAATTTTATGACAGATGGCATGTTCTCTGCCACCGCTACCGATAATTAATACTTTCATATGATCACTCACTTTCAATGTACTAAATCTTGTATATCACTTTTTATCTAGTGTCTAAAATGACGCATCCCTGTGAAGACCATTGCAATGCCGTATTGATTTGCCACATCGATTACTTCTTGATCTCTGATAGAACCACCAGGCTGAATAATCGCTGAAACACCTGCTTTTGCAGCTGCTTCGATTGAATCTCCAAATGGGAAATAAGCATCTGATGCAAGAACAGCGCCTTTAGTTGGAAAATTTGACTGTCTGATTGCATTTTCCGCTGCCCATACTCGACTTACTTGTCCTTGGCCTATCCCTAGGGTCTGACCATCTTTAGCAATGACGATTCCATTCGATTTAGCATGCTTGCAAACTTTCATTGCAAACTTAAGTTCTTCAATCTCTTTTTTAGTAGGAATGCGATCCGTTACAATTTCAAGTTCGCCATCAAACATAGATCGATCGGAGTCTTGAATGATCATACCACCATGAATTTTCTTCATATCAAAGCTGAATTCAGAAATAGGTTGACTAATATTGTCAAGTTTTAAAAGACGAATATTTTTCTTAGTTGTAAGCACTTTAATAGCTTCTTCATCAAAATCTGGTGCAATAACGATCTCAACAAATATTTCATTGATTTTAACCGCTGTTTTATGATCAATTGGTCTATTCGCTGCTACGATGCCACCATAAATAGACTGAGGATCACAGTCATATGCTTTTTGATAAGCATGTAAAATATCAAATCCAACACCTACACCGCAAGGATTTGAATGCTTCACAGCTACTACAGTAGGTTGTTCAAATTCTTTTAAAAGTGCTAATGCACCATTCGTATCGTTTATATTGTTAAACGAGAGTTCTTTACCATGTAACTGAACTGCCTGCGCTAAAGTCCCCGCTGTTGGTATCGCTTCTTTATAGAAAGCTCCTTGCTGATGTGGATTTTCTCCATATCTAAGATCTTGTACTTTTTCAAAAGTAACCGTCAACGTTTCTGGGAATTTTTCTCGATTTCCTTTTTGTCTCAAGTATTC
Organism: uncultured Fusibacter sp.; assembly: GCA_965140735.1. Taxonomy (GTDB): domain Bacteria; phylum Bacillota; class Clostridia; order Peptostreptococcales; family Acidaminobacteraceae; genus Fusibacter_A. Next base: position 2,519,095 of record OZ223306.1, read on the forward strand.
GGCAATCATCGCATCATAATGTGCTGTATGTGAAAATACTTTAAGCGCTAAATCATACTTAGTTTCATAATCGGCATCACCATTTGTTTTTATAGCTTCGATTGCCTTATCATAATCACTTGGATCAACTAGAACAATCACATCTTGATGATTTTTAGCAGCTGATCTGAGCATTGTTGGACCACCAATATCAATGTTCTCTATAGCATCTTCAAGAACAACATCGGGTTTTGAAATTGTTTCTTTAAACGGATAGAGATTAATTGCAACTAAATCAATCGTTTGAATATCAAGTGATTCCAGTTGTTTCATATGATCAGGGTTTGCTCTCATTGCCAATATACCACCATGAACCGCTGGGTGTAAAGTCTTTACTCTCCCGTCTAAACACTCTGGAAAATTTGTAACCTCACTGATATTTTTAACAGGAATACCGGCATCTTTGATGGCTTTTTCAGTACCACCTGTTGAAATAAGCTCTACGCCTAATGCATTAAGTGCTCTTGCAAACTCTACAATACCTGTTTTATCTGAAACGCTTAAAAGTGCTCTCTTAATCATTTTTTTGCCTCCTAAAGACCAATTTTCACTTGTCCCATTTGTATCGCCTTAATTGTATTCACCAAAAGACGATGCTCAACTTCTAATACGCGTGCTGCTAAAGTTTTAGCGGTATCACCAGCTAAAACATCCACACGTTCTTGCTTAATAATTTCACCTGTATCAACACCTTCATCTACGAAATGTGTCGTCGCACCAGATTCTTTTTCTTGATTGAGGATCACAACTTCGTGTACATGCTCACCATAAAACCCTTCACCACAATATTTTGGGATTAGTGAAGGGTGGATGTTGATAATTCTCTTTTCAAATTGTTTGATAATTTCAGGCGATAAAATGTTTAAGTAGCCTGCTAAAACCACGAGATCAACTTCTTCTGACACGAGTAGATCCAGTAAGGCTTTCTGCCTTACCGAAATATCTTTATAGTTACCAACACCGATATAAGCTGTTTTAATATGATGCTTTTGAGCTCGTTCAAGACCAAATGCATTTTTACGATTAGACACCACTACTTTGATTTCCGCGTCAATTTCATGGCTTTCAGTTGCATCAATAATCGCTTGTAAATTTGAACCGCCTCCAGATACCAATACGGCTATTTTTAGCCTTGACATAACTGGACTCCTTCATGTTGCTCCGTGACCGTCCCAATTGAATAACCCTTCTCGCCAAGTGACTCTAAAAGTGCTAGCGTAGAAGCTTCATCCTCTTTTGAAACCACTAAGATGTAGCCAATACCCATGTTAAAAGTTGCAAACATTTCTTCTAAGTCAATATCCCCTTGTGTCATCATATAGTTAAAGACAGGTAAGATTGGCCAAGTCCCTAAATTGACATCGACACCTAATCCCTTTGACAGAATTCTAGGAATATTTTCATAGAAGCCACCACCAGTCATGTGAACCATGCCTTTAACAGTTGCCTTTTCAAGAACCTTTAAGATGCTTTTAACATATATTTTCGTAGGTTCTATTAGGACATTACCAAGTGTATCCCCTAATTCATCTATGTGATCTTCTAATTTTAAATTGAGTTTATCAAAGAAAAGTTTTCTTACAAGGCTATAGCCATTGGAATGAATTCCAGATGAAGATAAACCAATGAGGACATCATCAGATTTAATATCAGCGCCTGTGATAATTTTAGACTCATCCACAACACCCACTGCAAAACCTGCCATATCATATTCACCTGCTTGATAAAAACCTGGCATTTCAGCTGTTTCTCCACCGAGTAACGGCATCGCTGATAATTTACACCCATCTGTAATACCTTTAACAAGTGCTGCTGCTTTTTCAGCTTCTAAATGGCCTGTTGCCAAATAATCAAGGAAAAATAAAGGGGTTGCACCTTGACACAAGATATCGTTCACACACATTGCCACTAAATCTTGACCTACAGTATCATGCTTATCCATCATAAATGCAATTTTAAGTTTAGTCCCCACGCCATCTGTGCCTGCCACAAGAACTGGGCTTTCAAACTGGCCACTTAATCGGAGCAAACCGCCAAAACTTCCAAGATCACCAATAACATCTTCATTAAAGGTCTCTTTAACATGTTTCTTCATCAACTCAACAGCTCTTGCGCCTTCTTTTACATCAACGCCTGCCTCTTGATAAGTTAATTTACTATTACTCATCATAAACTCCTTCGTCTATCCGTTATTTCACAAACCATTTCGTTATCTTTCAATACGGGATTTATAATCGCTCTAACATTTCTCGAACATGTTTTTATCGCCTTCTTTAGGCACATCCATTGGATAGTCTCCATTAAAGCAAGCTGTACAAAGTTGATCTCTTCTCATACCAATGGATGCCACAAGACCATCAACGCTTAGATAAGCCAAACTATCCGCCCCTGTCATTTCTCTGATGCCCTCAATCGTATGCGTTGCACCAATAAGTTGTGCACGGTTTGGGGTATCAATCCCAAAGTAACATGAATGTGAAACAGGTGGTGAACTCACTCTAATGTGCACTTCAGTAGCACCCGCTTCTTTGAGCATGTTCACAAGTCTTCTGCTCGTTGTGCCCCTGACGATGGAATCATCAATAAGAATCAATCTTTTACCTTCTATATTTTCTCGCATGGTGTTGAGCTTTAGTCTCACTGCAAGTTCTCTTGATTTCTGATCGGGTTGAATAAAAGTTCTCCCCATATATTTGTTCTTGATTAAACCGATGTCAAACGGAATCCCCGATTCCTCTGCATAGCCTATGGCAGCTGCAATACCAGAATCCGGTACTGCGATGACCATATCAGCATCCACTGGACTTTCCTGAGCTAAAATCTTGCCTGCTTTTTTACGTGTGATAAATACGTTTTTACCATCAATGATACTGTCTGGTCTTGCAAAGTAAACGTATTCAAAACAGCAAACCGCTTTGCGTTTTGTCTCATCATACATAATAGACTCAATGCCATTATCATCGATCACAACGATTTCACCGGGCTCAATATCTCTTACAAATTCAGCGCCAACCACGTCGTGTGCACAGGTTTCTGATGCAAGCACATAGCCATCATCTGTTTTTGCAAGCGAAAGCGGACGCAAACCATGTGGATCTCTTACACCAACAAGCATGTTGTCAATTATAACCACAAGTGCAAAAGAACCTTTAATTTCTTTTACAGCTTCTATTACAGCTTCTTTCATGCCTAGATGATAGTTCTTAGCTATTAAATTTGCAATCACTTCAGAATCAATTGAAGTTTGAAAAATAGAGCCTTCATCTTCAAGGCGATCTCTAATTTCACCTGCATTAACTAAATTGCCATTATGTGCAAGTGCAATACTGCCACCCTTATATCTCACCACAAGAGGCTGTGCATTCGAGACATAGCTTTCACCCGTAGTTGAATACCGAACATGACCTATTCCAATATCAGCCGGCAAACGCTCTAATATTTCACTGGAAAAAACTTCTTGGACAAGGCCCATTTCTTTATAATACTGCATTTTTCTATCTTTAAGCACTGCAATCCCAGCACTTTCTTGTCCTCTATGTTGAAGTGCAATCAGGCCAAAACACAACATCTGAGAAATGTTTTCTATACCAGGGGCATACACGCCAATGACACCACACTCTTCTTTCAATTTATCCAGTTCTAAAAAATCAGTCATTTCATCCTCCTCATGACAGATATTACTTTTCAAGTCTACCAAGTACCTGCTGATAAGTATCCTCAACATTGCCTAAATCTCTTCTAAAACGATCTTTATCCATCTTTTCATTTGTATTTGCATCCCATAGACGGCAAGTATCAGGACTAATTTCATCTGCTAAGATCACTTCCCCTTTAAAAACACCAAACTCAAGTTTGAAATCAATCAATTTAAGATCTCTTTCAAGAAAAAATGCTTTTAAAATATCGTTTATTTTAAATGAATATTCTTTAATAACTTTAACTTGTGCTTCTGTTGCAAGTTCTATTGCTGCGATGTGGTACTCATTTATCATTGGGTCACCAAGTTCATCATCTTTGTAGCAAAATTCTAAAACAGTTTGCTTCATTGGAACACCTTCTTCAAGGCCCAGACGCTTAGCAAGCGAACCTGCTGCAACATTTCTCACAATAACTTCAAGTGGCAATATTTTAACAGCTTTTACATGTTGCTCACGATCATTCATCAAAGTTTCAAAATGTGTTGGAATCCCTTTTTCTTCAAGCATTTTAAAGAGCAGTGCACTCATTTTATTATTCACAATGCCTTTATCATGAATCGTTCCCTTTTTAACGCCATTGAATGCTGTCGCATCATCTTTATATTCTACTATATAGTAATCTGTATCTTCTGTTTTATAGACTTTCTTTGCTTTGCCTTCGTATAACATTTCTAATTTTTCCATCTTCATCCTCCAAGTTTTTATTGATCTCTCGATCTTATTGATATATCTATTTTATATATCTAATATAATGATATGCTTAATTTTATCGGTTAGAGTATCAAAATCTAGTTTCTTACAAATCATCTACTCTTTTTATGATTTTACTTATCCTTAAAGTTCTAGTAACGCGCTTGAATTGCTGCATCTTTTTCAATAACTTGATCTGCCATCGTAAGTCTGTAAGCTTTTATTTTAGCTCTCAATTCAGGATACTTAATCGATAGCATCTGAATTGCCAAAAGTGCTGCATTCTCTGCACCGTTGATTGCCACTGTTGCCACAGGGATACCGCTTGGCATCTGCACGATTGATAACAGCGAATCAAGGCCATCCATTGTAGAAGATTTAATAGGAAGTCCTATAACTGGTAATGGCGTTACACCTGCAATAACACCCGGTAAATGTGCCGCTTTTCCAGCTGCGCCGATGATCACTTCAAATCCATTTGCCTCAGCTTCCATCGCAAATGATACTGCCAAATGCGGCGTTCTATGTGCAGATAAAACTCTCGCCACAACTTCAATATCAAACTGCTTTAAAATTTGAATACTCTTTTCAACCACTTGAAAATCTGAGTCGCTACCCATTATAATTGCTACTTTCATCTTCTCCTCCAACTCTTCAAACCTCTCGTGAATGCCTTTTTCACGGTTAACCTTAAGTTATATTTTGATCTTGATAATGATTAAAAAAACCTTCTAACTTTCGTTAAAAGGTTTTGGACATACTAACTGAACCAATATTGAAATTGGCGTTGAACGCTAATCTGATTTACTTTACCTAATTGATTTAATGTTTCCACGTTCTATGCCTCCTAAAGCCAACCTAAAGCCGATACTCAGGCAACTTCATAACCTTCGGCTACTACGATCCACTTACTTACCTGTGAATTCTTACTCAGTCCGCTTTGCTACCTTCGTAACCCTCGTGCAAGCTGGCGGCTTGCAAATCAACGTGAGTTCAAACTCCTGTTGATTTAGGAAGATATTCTCCACTTTTATTAAGCAGAGAATATCTTCTCTCGGGTTATTTTTATCATATAAAAATATCCCCTTGGCGTCAAGGGGATAACGAATTATTTTATTGTATTTTTTTAAAATATTCACTTTTGGTATTAGGATCACTAATATTTACTATTAGTTCTTCTACTTTATACGTCTTTTTGCTGTTTTTCACAAACATTTAACGTTAAAATTACTTTGAACAAATCTCCGTCAACAACGATGTCAAGTTGTCCCTTTTGAAGTGTCATAAGATCTCCCGCTATGGCAAGTCCAAGACCAAATCCTTCTTGGCTTCTTGAATCATCCCCTCGAACAAATCGCTCCATGAGCTCATCATTTCCAGCCACAAGCATATCCTTAGAAATATTTTTAAATTCTACCACAGCGTGTTTATCCGTATTTTTAACTAAGATAAAGACTCTAGAGTTCGGCAGTGCATATTTGGTTATATTAGACACTAAATTTTGGACGACACGCCAGAGCTTAAGAGAATCCGCTTCCACATAAAGAGGCGTGCTCAGTTCTGTTGTAATCAACTTTAATTTCTGTGCATCCAGATCACCTTCAAACTCACCTAGAACTTGTTGAATCAATTGATTAATATCCAAAACTTCCATATTGATCTCAACATTGCCAGAACTCACCTTACTGATTTCGAGAACATCTTCAATTAGGCGTTTTAAAACACCTGCTTTTTCATCGATTACCTGAATATACTTCACGGTCTCTTCATCATCAATTGCCTTATTTTTAAGGAGTGAGGTATAATTCACAATTGCGGTAAGAGGTGTTTTAAGATCATGAGATACATTGGTGATGAGTTCCGTTTTCAAACGTTCACCTTTTATGGCCTCTTGAATCGCTTCTCTTAAATTTTGTTGAAGACCATTGATCTGATTTGCAAAACTATAAAATAATGGCGAAATTGTTTCTGACTCAATCGGCTCTGAAACATCCCCTTCGGAAACATATCGCATTATGATTTGAAGACTATGAAGATTTTTGTAAACTAAATAGGCACAGAATATATTAAATAATACGATTAGCACTAGGCCAAAGAACCCCCATTGTACTAGCAATATCCCCAGTACAAAATTGATAAAGCCATAAATTAAGATATAAATAATCACACGGCGTCTAAACATTTTACTACGTGATAGACCTTTAAAAATATTCGTGACAAATAGCCAAACCCTTTTTAAACTCTTATAGATCAACGTATTTTTTAAAAGAGAACGCTTTGATATATCCCCTATTAAAGAAAGTGTAAATTGCAATCCTATAAACACCCATAGAAATATGAGCGTAATAATTGTAATTTCCACCCACTGTTCTTGTTGTTCCGAAATCACGATAAAAGCATCGAATGAAAAGCTCTCAATTATATCATACATCATAGGAAACGATGCGAATATCAAAAGAATCTTTAAATCATTTGGTATATAATCTGAAAAATGTTTTTTTGAAGTCTTAGTGGTAATTGTGGCAACTACTATATAAATGAACAAGAACACACCTAAAATAACCACACCCACTATGCCAACATATAAATTACTTCGGTTCTCTAAGAAAGGGGCTACTGCTTTATATTTGTATTCTAATGCCTTAAAAACATCATTTTGGCCAACCGTATCTTGTATTACAAATACGCCCTCCCAGTTTCCCAGAGCTTTCGCATCATTTAGCATTGTACTTCTAGAATAACTTTCAATATAGCTGATTTTTCCATCCTTGATCTCTGTTGCCTCTATCTTAGAAGCATCCATTATTAATCGAAAATCATACTTAGATACGTTTCCTTTGTTGCTTAAATTACTTGAGTTGCTGTACTGTTCTCCTGTATCATTGTTTTGGATATAATATTTGAAACTTGGTGCATCTGATAAGTTAGCCTGAATTTGATACCACCTCGAAATAAACTTATTATAATCATAAGTTGGATCTTCTGTGGCCATTTTTTCAATGTTTTCCTTGGAATGTAAAACGAATTCCTTCTCAATCACATTATGAACACGTCTTTGAAATTCATAGCGAAAATCATCGGAGTCATATAAACCCCAATAATAATCACTTTCATATTCTCCCCTAAACATCAAACTAAGACCTACCACAAGTACTAATATGGTTAATATAATTTTAACGACTGTTTGCGTCAGTGAACTTTTAATGAATATCTTCAATTTTGTAGCCAATGCCCCACACCACCTTTAAATATTTTGGATTTTTAGGATCAATCTCGATCTTTTCTCTTATACGTCTGATATGAACTGCTATGGTATTATCCGCAGCAATCGCATGATCTTTCCAAACGTTTTCATAGATTTCATTTATAGCATATACTCTACCCTTGTTTTTTAACAAGAGTTCTAGAATCCCAAATTCTGTAGCAGTAAGTGATATGACATCACCATCTACTGAAACTTCTTTTTTAAGAGGATTCATGATTAATTCTCCCGTTTTGTAAATGACCTCATCTGGATCTATATTCTGAATTTGTCCACCAAATTTGGTATAACGCCTCACTTGAGACCGTACTCTAGCAATAAGCTCTAGAGGATTATAAGGTTTTGTCAAATAATCATCTGCCCCCAGATTAAGGCCCATTATTTTATCTAAATCTTCTGACTTTGCAGTTACCATGATAATCGGGAAATTATAATCCATTCTAATTTTTCTCATAACCTCAAAGCCATCCATTTCCGGCATCATAATATCGAGGAGAAGTAAGTGAATCTCACTTGTCTCTATGTATTTAAGAGCTTCCTTTCCATTATATGCCTTGAGCACATGATAGCCTTCATTCTCTAGAAAAATTTCGACTGAGTTGACTATGGCCATATCGTCATCACAGATCAATATTGTATGTTTCATTTCTCTCCCCCTGTTTATTAAGATTGTGCACTCTAGAGACATCATATCAAAATATTATGACAAACAGCTTCACAAAATTCTTACAAATTTCTTAAGACTATTAATTCTGTCTCTATACTATGCGTACGCCGTATCTAAAAAAGAGCAACCTCCTGTATTTTGACCGTTTAACTAAACGGTCAAAATACTTAAAGTCACTCTTGAAACATTTAAAATCATTTAAAACCATTTTATCGCATTATTATTTTTGGAGATTCGTCTACCTCTAAATGCTTCTCGTAGGTTACACTTCCACACCAAATTTAATGCTGATCTCATTTGAGTAAGTATCATCCGCATCTAATACATATATTTGATTTGGATAGCCCTGAGGCTCAAAACAAATACCTCGATGTGTTTTAAATGGGCCATTATTCGAATATATTATAACAGCTTCTTGATTTGTAGTGATACTCATAGTACGTCCCGACTTTGGCTCTTTATAAACCACATCTGGCATACCCTCATCGATTTTAAATTCTATACAGAAAGGATGATCTAAACCTCTTTCCAAAGATTTTTGAAGCGTTGTACTCTTTGTAAAGTCAAAATCAGACCCTGAGCAACGCACTAAATCCTCAACTGGTAAAGCATGTTCATCAACTTCCTTGTAATATTCCGCATTGACAAATAATTCATGCGTTCCAATTTCATCCAGTGCAGCTCCAGACAAATTATAATAATTATGATTAGTAAGGTTTAATGTACAACTCCTATCCGTTTCAGCTTTATAGATAATGTTCAAGGTATCTTTGCTGTCCAATCTATAAATCACTCTGATGTTAATATTCCCTGGATACCCCTCCTCTAAATGCTTATGGTGGGTTTTAAGAATGACCTCCTCGAATTCACAAGTGGCCTGAAAGGACTCTATATGCCAAATTTTAGTATGAAGTCCATTAGGGCCTCCATGAAGACAATTAATACCATCATTAACAGGGACTTTATAAGTAGTGTCGTCTATAATAAACTCACCATCTCTTATGCGACCGGCAGTCAAACCGATATTGGCATTTAGATAATATGGATTTTCAATATAATCTTCAATCTGATCATAAGCCAATAAAATATTCTCTAATTTTCCATGACGGTCTGGCGTCTCAATACTTAGAAGTATGCCACCAAGTGTCAATAATTCCACAGAAATATCATTTTGATTTTTAAGTTTTATACGGTGGATTTCTTTACCAAAATGTTCGCTTAATTTTTCATCTTTCATAACTTCAACACTCATACGGTCTCCTCCATTTGTCTATAATATAAAGTTAATTTAACCTTCTAATTGACATCCTTCTTTTAAAAAAGTCAGCATACTTTCAGATTTTTCTTTATACACACCTGCATCCATCAAAACCAAAGCAAATTTATTGCCAATCTGATCTTTTAGATAATCTTCTACTGCACTGCGCCTTTCAGACACATTTTTTGTCTGATCTGAAATGATTAGATCTATTTCAGGTTTTAGCTGAGTTAGCCATGCCACATGCTTTTGGATTTCAGTATGGGCATTACAGCTGTCAATATCCAGCTGATCCGACTCTATTGTGATGTTTATGATTTCATTCATCTCGTGAACCAATCGACTCGGTAGCACCGCGAGACCCATCACTTCAATCAATCCGATATTTTCTCTTTTTATGTGATGGTGTTCTCTGTGCGGATGAAAAAGACCCTCTGGATGCGCCTCGGTTCTCCTGTTATTTCTAAGTGCAAGATACATTTCGTATAGCTCACCCTTTTTCCTTAGAATAGGTGTAATGGTATTATGGCGTTCATCTGTACGTGCAATAAGTTCTACACTCTCATCGCTATACTCTATCCATGATTTTAAAATACGATCTGATATTTCTATGAGTTCTGTCCTTGATTTGGAGCAGATTTTAAACACAGATAAAGGCCAATCCAATACTTCAATTTTTAAATTTTGATAAGCTCTTGGTTTAAAAGTATGCAGTGTTTTAGCGCGCATCATAGGCATTTCATAACATCCTGCCTGATAATGATCGTGTGTTAGAATCGACCCACCAACGGTGTGCAAATCTGCATTTGAACCAATAAAATAATGTGGCATTAGATCTACAAAATCGCAGAGCCTAATAAATGTATGTCTATCTATTTTCATTTTCCGATGCTCATGACAAAGTATAATGGCATGTTCGTTATAATACACGTATGGTGAGTACTGAAAATACCAGAGTTCACGATCAAGACTTACCTCCACAACGCGGTGATTTTGCCTAGCTGGATGTTTGACATTGCCTTGATAACCTGCATTTTCAACGCATAGTAAACACTTTGGGTATTTAGATACTGCAACATTTTTTTGAAGTGCAATTTCCTTAGGGTCCTTTTCTGGCTTGGATAGATTAATGGTAATGTCAAGTTCACCATATCGAGATGGTGATTTCCACGTGACATTCTTTGAAACTCTGTCCATTCTGATATAAGTAGATGCATTTGATAATGCGTAAAAATACTGCGACGCCTCTTGAGGTGATTGTTTATGCTTTTCATAAAAAAATCTGTTTACTTCTGACATCCTCGGCATGAGTTTCGACATGACCTCAGCTTGAAAACGCTCAACTTCATACAGAAACTCTAACGAGCGTCCAAGTTCTCTTGCATCCTCTGTAATTAAATCTAAAAGCCTATATATTTCGAATAAATCCTCAGAGCACTCTTTTTCTGTATCATCTATGCTTGCAAGGATATCATCCAAATCAGCTTCTATACCAAGCAGTTTCCAAAGTTCATTTCGCACCACAAAAGTATCCGTCTTTTGAATCAGTTCACTGGCTAATCCATACTCAATTAACTTCTCAATGTGTTTAAAAGCTTTCATGAACAACTCCTGTTCCATCCGAAATTTCTGCTATATAAAAGTCTGCCTTTAATCCCGTCTTATCATTATATGATCTTCCAACTTTTTCGATATAGTAATCACATTTATCTTTCTCAACCAATGCAATGGCACAACCACCAAATCCAGCACCAGTCATCCTTGCCCCTAACACACCACGAATATTTCGACTCAGATCTACGATAATGTCAAGTTCTTTACAACTTACCTGGAAGTAATTTTTCAAAGACTCATGTGAACTATACATCCACTCACCAAATTCTATAAGATTACCACTGCTAAGTGCTTTTTTACCTGCATGTGTTCTAAAATTCTCAATCACTGTGTGATATGCACGCTTATAAACTGAATCATCACTCAAGAGTTCAGCAACTTCCAAAAATTCTGTAGGCGTAAGATCACATAGATAATGGATCGGTCTTTTATCGAATCCTTTTTGAATGAGTTCAAATGCAATTTCACACTCACGTCTTCTCGTATTATATTCTGAATCCACAAGGCCACGCTTTTTATTGGTGTTGATAATCATTAAGCGATAATCTTTTAATGCAGCAGGGATAACTTCAAATTCAAGTGTATTACAATTCAAAAAAATGGCATGATCCTTTATCCCTTGTGCAATGGAAAATTGATCCATAATTCCACAATTTACCCCATTAAATTCATTTTCAGATTTCTGACACAAACGTGCGATCTCTGTTTTAGTAAGCCCTAAAGACAAATATTCATTGATAATAGTGGCTGTTAAAACCTCTATTGATGCAGAAGAAGAAAGACCAGCACCACTTGGAAGATCCCCATAAAACAAGATATTAAACCCCTGCTCAATAACATGTCCTCTTTTTATAAATTCGTTGAATACACCCATTGGATAATTCGCCCAATCCATTGTGGGCTCATTTTCAATTTGACTGAGCTCAAATGATAAAACCCCCATCTCCTCAAAATTAAGTGATACAACTTTAACCATTTGATCTGATCTTCTTGAGACAACCGCATAGGTTCCCAAGTTTATCGCACAGGGTAAAACCATACCGCCATTATAATCAATATGTTCTCCTATTAAATTTACTCGCCCTGGTGAAAAAAAAGTTTTGACTGCGACTTGTCCCTTTGATTTTGAAAGCTCTTCTTTGTATAGATTATAAAATTTATATTTTAATGTACTTAACTCCATTGTCTCACCTCTACTTACTATAGCCATTTGGCTTGTTAGTATGAAAACGCCAAGCGTCTTCAATTATTTCTCTGACATTCGTATGCTTTGGTTCCCATTTTAAGATGGTCTTCGCTTTTTTAGGTGATGCAATAAGGACCGAAGGATCTCCATTTCTTCTTGGTGCCATTATGGTTTTAATAGGCTTTTCAGTAACTTCTTTTGCCACTTCAATAACCTCTTTTACTGAAAAGCCTTCACCACTACCAAGATTAAAAACATTGCTCTCATTGCCTTCTCTCAGATAATTAAGCGCCAAAAGATGTGCATTGATTAGATCAATCACATGGATGTAATCTCGGATACAAGTGCCATCTTTAGTGGGATAATCATCTCCATAAATGGAAATGGCTTCTCTCTTTCCAAGTGGAACTTGCAATACAAGCGGAATAAGATGGGTCTCAACTGTATGTGCTTCGCCAATATCGCCTGATTTATCTGCACCAGCCACATTAAAATAGCGTAGTGATACAAATTTGATCCCATGAGCAACATCAGCCCATTTGAACATTTTTTCCATCATGAGTTTGGATTCTCCATATGGATTTGTTGGAAGTGTTTCATTTTCTTCTGTAATCGGTACGACCTTAGGTTCTCCATAAACAGCAGCTGTAGACGAGAAAATAATTTTTTTAACATCATAATCTCTCATAACCTTAAGCAATATATTGGCACCATATACATTATTCTCAAAATATTTTAATGGGTTTTCACAGGATTCTCCCACGAGTGAATTGGCACTGAAATGCATGACTGCTTCTATTTTATGTACTTTAAAAATATTTGTAAGTGCTTCTTCATCTCTAATATCAACTTGATAAAAAACTGCATTCTCATTCACAGATGCCAAATGCCCTGTTTCCAAATTATCCACAACAACTACAGATTCTCCGCTTTCAATTAATATTTTTACCGCATGACTACCAATATAACCTGCTCCACCTAAAACTAAAATCATCTTATCACTCCTTATAGTGTCTTATATTTTATTTTCTAAAGTCTTTTCATATCATTTAATTATTCTTTTCGCATTAGTAACGCCTTACTCTGTTCGATCCTATAGTTGATGAGATAATCCCGTAGTGACATATTAAAGACCCTCATCCAAATATACTGCCACAAAGACTCATAATAGTCTTCTCAAAAATATCATATCATAACAAAAAATTAATTCAATACGGCTTAAGTAAATATTTATCTTATTTTAGATAAATATTTACTTAAGCCGTATTTTTCTCTCTAGATTTCTACCCTTTTTTTTTATCTATTAATGATCAAAAGCCATTGATCTTAAATCTTAGAATACTCGAGTTGCTTTCTAAATTTAAGACCAATGGCTCTAAATAAATCCTATCTATTTAATTTTCCTTTAGATCACTTTCACGTGACTCTAATACAAACGTTTTCTCCGTTAAAAACTTCCAATATTTTTTTGGCATAAAATTCATTTGACACTTAGGATTCTTTCTTTCCGCTATGGCAATATGATCAAAATAACGCTTCCAAAGTTCTTGGTACTTCGCTTCCTCTTCGGAAAATTTAAGTTTCTCATAAGCATCAATTGGCTGTAAGAACCACTTCTGACCATCATAGAAAGCACCAATACCACGTTTAGTATCATGAATCACCCACAATTGATCTTTTAAGCGTTCAGCAAAATGTGGGGCCAATATTCCCGTCAGATCATAAGTGGGTTCATATTGTGCATAGTAAATCTCTTTATCCAGTTGAGCAAATCTTAAAATACCCAGCATTAAATGCGACTCTCTAGTAACCGCTCTATAAAGTTTATAGACGTTAAAAATATCTTCATCGCTTAAGCAGTCTATAGCAGTACTTCCAAGCTTGTAAGCTCTTTTTAAAAATTTAAAAAGTAGTGTGCCATAATCAGCAGCTTCATAAAGATAGCTGTAAAGGACCACTTTAAAACCGTCTTCTCCAAATGTATCCATAATAGATCGAGCCACTTTATATGCTTGATCCCGATCACACGCCACGGTTTGATAAGAACACCAAAGCGTCATTTGATAAGTACTCGCGTATAAGAGTTGATCCTCTTCTATACGCGCCTTGTTATGAAACATTTGATAGATACCTGTTAAAACACCTTCAAAACTCCCATCATGTAAGTAATCCATAAGTTTCTCCCCCGATTGTATTCATAGGTGCACTTATGCCGAACGCCTCTGGATACAAATCACTGAGACTCATCTGACTTTGCTTAGGTTTGTCCAGTAGAATTTGTTTTAACCTAAAGGGTTCTAAATCACCTGCTCCAAAGTATTGTCCTTTGCACGTAATAAAATATTTCGCACGCTTTAAAACAACCCCCATTTTTTTAAGCGATTCATATGTGACAAGACCAAATCGTCTTGCAGCCATAATACGCCTTGCAGAAATATTGCCAATTCCAGGGATGCGCAACAATTCTAAAAAGCTCACTTGATTAACTTCCATAGGAAATAAATCCAAATTGCGAAGTGCCCATTGGCATTTGGGATCTACCAACATATCTAAATTTGGATGGGCTTCATTTACGATTTCATCTGCCTTAAAGCCATAAAAGCGCAAAAGCCAATCTGCTTGATAAATGCGATGTTCTCGCTGAAGTGGTGGTACTTTATGAGGCACTATATCTGGATGATTGTTTACAGGTACATACGCCGAATAGTAAACCCTTTTAAGCGACATCTTGTTATAGAGTGCTTCTGAAAGTTTGACAATATGATAGTCTGTCTCGTTGGTAGAACCTACAATAAGTTGTGTGGATTGTCCCGCTGGTACAAATAAGGTCTTATTTCTTTTTTCAAATTTATGCTGCTCGATCTCATTTTTAATCAGCTTCATTGGTCCCAGTATAGATTGTCGCTCTTTTTGGGGTGCTAACAATTTAAGTCCATTGGTTGTGGGCAATTCGATATTTATACTCAAACGATCCACATATAATCCAGCTTCTTTTATAAGTTTATCATCAGCACCTGGAATGCCTTTTAAATGAATATAACCCTGAAAATTTTCTTCTGTTCTCAGGCGCTTAACGACCTTTAAGAGTCTCTCCATTGTATAGTTCGGATTTCGAGTTACAGCTGAGCTTAAAAATAAGCCTTCTATGTAATTTCGTCTATAAAAATTAATCGTTAATGCCACGATTTCTTCTGGCTCAAATTCTGCGCGTGGAAAATCATTTGATAATCGATTGACACAATAAGCACAATCATAAACACATTTATTTGACATCAATATTTTTAGAAGCGAAATACAGCGACCATCATCGGCCCAACTGTGGCAAATACCAGCTTTAGTTGCATTTCCAAGACCGCCTGAATTCGATCTCTCACTGCCACTTGAAGAACAAGAGACATCATATTTAGCAGCATCTGCCAATATTTCGAGTTTTTCAAAGATTTCCATACTGCCCTCCTGCCACATTATCCAAGCAAATCTTGAATCTGCTCTTTTTTATTTTTATAGTATATCTTACTCATTTCAGACATTTTATCATAGCTTCTCATAAGCTTATTTCGCACGAAATTTATACCTTCATTTTGATCTAATTTTCTCATGACGTATGCCAAATAGAAAAGTGCTGGTAAATTATCATAATGAGAGATTGCATCTGCATCTGCAACACAGATTTCTTCTATACTCATCTTAGCTCTAACAACACTGCCTCTATGATTGAGAATGCATTGCTTTACCATTTTAATTTTAGTTTCTGGATAATCATATGCTTTTAAAATTTCCTCTGCCATCTGTGCACCATGGATGTGGTGCGCTTCATATAACTCGTAGTCAGTAATACTGGCAATGTCATGCAACCATGCTGCAATTTCACAGACTTCAACATCCGCATGATATTGCTGTGCCAATTCAACAGCGTGGCTTGCAACGCTTTCGATATGATCATAGCAACCTTTTCCAAAAAAGTTATTTGGGCTTTCACATCTTTTCTTAATATCTTCTTTAATATCTTCTATTATTTTCATCTGAGTTAACCTCTGATCTCAACTTTCATCATCAAACACGGCCGAACATTTGTTCTGTTTTTATTATATCATATTTTCTTCACTTTACAAGCCTTTACGCGTATGATCACAAAAAAACAAAGAGTAACCGAATACATCAGTTCCTCTTTGCAATGATTAACAAGTGATCTGCTATGATCATTGAAGTCAACACCTGATATGGACAGTTCCCCGACAGTTCCCCTCTTGTTTGACTAGTAAATATAAATTTTCCTAATAGCTTACTTACCCAGAGCTCTAATCTTTTTCTATAAGCAAACTCACATTCAGAAGTGACCTCAATAGACATTCCAAAATTAGAAAAAGACGAGACCCCCATTAATATGAAGTTCTCATCTTTTCCCTTTATTTAAGCTATTATTCTCAATTTTTTTGTGCGCCTTTACTCGTAAAAGTACTCGCCATCTATAATAATGTAAAGATCGTCTACTTTGCTTGAAAAAGGTCTGTTGTTGAAATAAAGACATTCACCAACATTGTTTTCACCTGTCAAAGCTTTCTTAGCCGCAATGATACTACTCTTTGAAGGTTCAAGTGTTGAAAAACTAGATTTATGTGCTGGTGGAAACTGTTGATATCTCCCCACTTGGAAGATGACATCATGTACTGTACTTGGAAAATCAGCACTCTTAACACGATTTAACACCACATTTGCAATCGCAAGTTTCATCGCTGAACTGTCATCACCTTCTACGTTTACGATTCTCGCTAACCAGAGCAAATCTTCATCCGTATAATTTACAACCACTTTGTCTCCTTCATCTAACTTGAACTGATCACTTTGAACTGAAAGGGTTAGATTACTGTCATTCCAAACAAATTCACCTTCAAATTGCGCCATTAAAAAATCAAGTGGCGCATACACACGATTATTAATCACAATTGTTGGCGCATCCATCATTAAAATTTCATTGTTGATAATCGCTTGTGAAGACTCTAACTCAAAGCTCATATATTTATCTTGATATTTTACCACCGCTAATTTTGCATTACCAAACCAATTGGTTTCGCCTCCAAATCTTGACGAAAAATCTGCTACACATGCGTACAACTGATCATTTTGGACAACAATTAAATTATCATTGCCAATCGGTTGATCATTAATGATCAAAGTCACTTCGTTTGCAAACGTCACCGAAGAAAGTAACATCAGAAATAAGAGTAACATGGTCACTTGCCATTTCAACCTCATAGAACCTCCTGAATTGTTTTTTTAAATATGCCCTATTTTATCATATTCGGGCTTTAATTCAACCCTTTGGTTGCTATGCCTCATTTGTAATCAATTCAACTTCACTTATATCAATGATTATCGCCTTTATTACAATTTGAAGTAATTGACACCCGCTTCAAATATTTTCATATCTGACGCACCATAAATATTTTTATAAAGATGTTTACCCACACGTTCCACATGACCCATTTTTCCAAGAATACGGCCATTTTCAGAAGTGATGCCTTCTATCGCCATCACAGAACCATTGATGTTAAATTGCCCCTCATAAGTCGCTTGATGTTTAGAATCCACATATTGAGTTGCTATTTGACCATTTTGTATAAGGGTTTCAAGTGTCTTTTCATCCGCATAGAATCGACCCTCTCCATGAGAAAAGGCAGTCTCATAAACCTCACCCGCTTCTACATTTGCAAACCAAGGCGATTTTACAGAAGACACTCTAACATGTGCTATTCTTGCCACATGACGACCAATTTTGTTAAACGTCAATGTCGGTGAATTCTCATCTAAAGTCTGAATTTCACCATATGGTAAAAGCCCTAACTTCACAAGCGCTTGGAAACCGTTACAGATACCAATCACAAGACCATCACGTTCATTTAAAAGCTTCATAAGAGCTTCTGCAACTCTAGGATTTCTAAAGACAGATGCGATAAATTTACCTGAACCTTCTGGTTCATCACCCGCACTAAAACCGCCTGGAATTGCAAGTATTTGACTCTTATTAATTTTCTCCACAAGTTCATCTATCGAAGCCATCGTCGCTTCTGGTGTTAAATTTCTGAATAAAAACGGCTCTGCCACAGCACCTGCTTTTTCAAAAGCACGTTGCGTATCCCATTCACAATTTGTGCCTGGGAATGCCGGTACAAGCACTCTTGGTTTGGCAAATTGTGTTTTAGGTGCGTATATAGAGCGATCTAAGCAAGTGATCGTTTCACAAGTTCCGTGAGCTTCGTGAATTTGTGGAAAGATACTCTCAAGTGGCTTTTCCCATTCAGTTACAAGTGTCTCTAATGCCAATTCTTCGTTATTGACACTAATCTTTGGTTCAGCTGATGTCTTACCGATGATTTTAGCAAATGATAACGTATTTAAATCCGTACCCGATTTGATTTCGAAAACCAAACTGCCATAAGCGGCTTCAAATAAATCAAACTCAGTCTCAAGTGTAAATCCAATTTCATTACCAAAAGCCATTTTAGTCAGCGCAAGTGCTATGCCACCTTTACCAACTGCATATGCCGATATGATCTTGCCCTCTACAATTGCTCTATGAATTTCAGAATATGCTTTTTTTAAGTTTTCAAAGTTGATAATTTCTGAATCATCTCTCTCAGCATAAAAGTAACCGATTGCATTACCAGATGCTTTGAATTCTGGAGAAATAATCTCACTACCTTCAGCAGTATTTACTGCAAATGAGATAAGCGTTGGTGGCACATTAATGTCTTTAAAAGTGCCCGACATAGAATCTTTACCACCGATTGCCGCTGTACCAAGTTGCGTCTGTGCATAACTTGCACCTAGTAATGCAGAAAATGGTTTCCCCCATTTGACAGGGTCGTTGCCCAACTTCTCAAAGTACTCTTGTAGTGACAGTCTCACTTTTTCATAAGCACCACCTGTAGCAACGAGTTTAGCAACAGAGTCTACTACTGAATATAGCCCTCCATGGAAAGGCGACCATTTGCCGATTTGCGGATCATAGCCATAAGCCATCATAGAAACTGTATCCGTCTCTCCTGTAAGTACAGGAAATTTAGCAACCATAGTTTGAGTCGGTGTCTTATAAGTTTTACCGCCAAATGGCATTAAGACGGTCCCTGCACCAATGGTATTATCAAAGCGCTCCACAAGCCCTTTTTGCGAACAGTTGTTGAGATCCTTCACAGTTTCTAACCACTTTGTTTTAAGGTCTATTGTTTCATTATTTGTATCTTGTTTATCTTGATTAAAGAAGGTTTTAGTTGAAGGTGCTGATACTTTAACAGCAGTCTTACCCTTTACACCATTTGTATCTAAAAATGCTCTTGAAAGATTAAGCACTTCTTGACCATTCCAAGTCATGATAAGTCTACCATCGTCAGTGACTTTAGCCACTTCTGAAACTTCAAGGTTTTCATGATCACAGAATGTTTTAAACAGTTCTACATTTTCTGGTGAAATCACCACTGCCATACGCTCTTGAGATTCTGAAATGGCAAGTTCTGTACCATCTAAGCCTTCATACTTCTTCTTAACGGCATCTAAATTGATCTGCAAGCTATCTGCAAGTTCTCCAATCGCAACAGATACACCGCCTGCTCCAAAATCATTACATTTCTTAATTAATTTTGATAATTTAGGATTTCTAAAGAGTCTTTGAATTTTGCGTTCAACTGGTGGATTCCCTTTTTGAACTTCTGCACCACAAGTTAATAGACTCTCTTCATCATGCTCTTTTGAAGAACCCGTCGCACCGCCAATACCATCTCTTCCGGTTCTACCACCCACAAGTAAAATAATATCACCTTCAACTGGTTTTTCTCTGACGATATTTTCTTTTGGTGCCGCACCCACTACTGCACCAACTTCCATACGTTTCGCTAAGAAGCCATCGTCGTATACTTCGGAAACATGGCCTGTTGCAAGTCCAATTTGGTTACCATAGGCACTAAATCCAGCTGCCGCTTTTTGGGTAATAATCTTTTGGGGTAGTTTGCCTTCAAGTGTAGCTTCAAATGGTACAGTTGGGTCAGCTGCACCCGTTACACGCATAGAGTGATAAACGTAACTTCTGCCTGAAAGCGGATCTCTAATCGCGCCACCAAGACAAGTTGCCGCCCCACCAAATGGTTCTATTTCAGTCGGATGGTTATGTGTTTCATTTTTAAACATCAAAAGCCAAGGCTCTTTTTTACCATCTATTTTAACATCTACTTCTATACTACAAGCATTGATTTCATCAGATACATCTAGGTCTTCAAGACCGCCTTCTTTTCTGAGTGTCTTCATGTTAATTGTGGCAAGATCCATTAGAGTGAGGTCTCTATGACGATCTGCATACACCACTTTTCTAGCCTCTAGATACCCTTGATAAGCTTTATTGAGGATTGGGGTGAATTGACTTTCTTCAAATTCAACGGCCTCAATTTCAGTTGAGAAAGTGGTATGTCTACAGTGATCTGACCAATATGTGTCAATCACTCTAAGTTCTGTGATCGTTGGATTTCTATGTTCTGTTTCTTTAAAATACTTTTGAATAAAAGCCACATCTTCTGCTGTCATGGCAAATCCCATTTCGCTTTTAAATGTTACTATTTCTGCTGGAGACATTTGGATAAAATTCTCAACACTTTTTACTTTTTCAGGTTTTTGCGTGACCATTTTTACAGTCTCAGGCATCTCCAAAGGAACTTCTCTTGATTCCACTGGATTGATCAGATAGGTTTTGATCGTTTCAAATGCTTCATCTGTGATGGCACCTTCTAAGACGATGATTCTTGAAGTCACAATTTCCGGTCTACTCTCAAGGGTTACGATCTCTATACACTGTGCTGCTGAGTCCGCTCTTTGATCGTATTGTCCAGGTAAGAGCTCAATTCTAAAAGCTCTACTGTTTTGAGGCAATTGAATTTCAGTTTCAGTCACATAATCCACATTTGGCTCTGATAAAATTAAAGCTTTTATTTCATCAAGTTTATTTTCGTTGACACCTTCCATATCATACACATTGATAACACTTACCTTTTCAAGTGTGTTAATATGCAGTGTCTGCTTGAGATCATGTAATATTTCATGCGCTTCTACATCAAAACCCGTCTTCTTTTGAACCAAAATTCTCTTTACTAAGCTCATAATATCCTCCTTAAGACCTTATAACTTTAACCCATTATTCATCGTCTTACAAAACTCAATTTATAACTATGTGATTTATCATTGTCACCTTATTGTTATTGCTTTTCTTGTCATCTTATTTTATCACAGCCATATTTATAAATAAAATTAATATTATTAATGGTTTAGATTAGCTGTACTACTTATAAAAAGTCTCCTACACCTATGTATATTCTCATATTACTGCGCTGGAGACTTTTACTGACTCGGTTTATAACTTTCGATTATCTTCTAAACCGCTCTGATAAGTCTTCAGGTATTGATTATAACGATTGGATACAATTTTTTGATATACAACCCATGGTCTCAATATAGAGTTTTATTTTTTTATATTTTAATCTACCTCAGAACAGTAAATGAGAACCTCATCATTTTCGAGGTCTTTATGTGCTTCAACGGTTACTTTCACCATACCACTCCTTCCAAAGGGATCATATATCAATCCTCACAAGAATTTAATCCACCTGAACCAAGTGGCAAAATAGCCCTACCATCTGGTCAAAAAAACAAAAAAAGCCAAAGCAACTGAACCACCCTTTTTAAAATCAGTGTTAAAATCTAATTAAAAAGGGCCATTCATCTTTAATAATTGCTTTGACTTTTCTATTTTAGGATACCTGAATCTTCAAGTCCTATATTGGATTATTATTGCACAGTTAAAGTATATACTTTTGTCATTGTACCAGCCACTACTGTAATTTCCCATTTATCACCAAGTTCAGGAAGGTAATTAAAAGTCATTATGCTGGTTGTCGGATCAACCGTAATTTCACATCCACTATAATCACTTATTTTTTTAAAGGAAATATTATCAATAATCCCTGTCCACGTCTCATATTGCGTATCTGCATAAAACTCAAATATACCAGTGTTAAGATTTCCCTCTCCTTTACTGTTATAATATTTTAAAGACTTGCCATTAAGTGTGTCTAGTACATATTTAGAAATAGTTATCTCATCATCTGTAATAGAGATCACTCCATTATATAGATCCATACTACTGATAAAACAATTTATGTCTGTTATTTGAGGCGCTTCTGCACTTGCATTAATCACTTTTGATGTCTCAATCACATTATGATTAACATCATATATAGCACCTGTCACTTCCGTTTCACTGCTTTGAGCGCTTCCAAAATCACCTGTGGCTACAATATAACTATAAGAATCAACTTTCAACACTTCAAACTTATCATTGTCTACAGTATACCCTTTTATCATTTGATCTGGTAACCTCACTAGAGTACCATTGTTTGTCTTGCCAAGCAAGGTAGGCTCGAATACTACACCACCTTCATACTCTGCAATTTTAGTTACCTTATGATTTTCAGAATCATAATAAAGTGGGAAATTTTTCACCATCAATATCGTATCAGAATCTTCTGGATAAAATTCTGCACCCGTAATATCAACAGGATTAATGTTGTAAACAGTCGTTGATGCTACATCAATTACTTTATCACGGCCTATCAACGAGTAAGTGATTACTGCTGAACCATACTTATTTCCTCCAGTAAAATATACTTTTTCATTACCAGAAATCTCAACTGAACGACTTGTCACACCGATACTACTTGAGGTGCTTGTGGGAAGGCTACTAGAATAAGGGTTACTCACGCCGACAACATCTTGATCTGAAGTCATAACTCTGACTTTGTAGTCATGAAATTCTGGATTTGTTCTTAAATTCATTTTTCTATCGTATTGATCTCTAATATCCAATTTATCGATTCTGCGGTTCCACTGACTTCCTTGAGTGTAAGCATACGGATGATCTAATGCCTCAATTGCATTGGGAAATCCTAATGGGCTTACTTCAAATTGAACAAAATTTTGAGTCGCTTCAGACGAATCGTAATCATCCATTTTAATATAGGAGGTAACAGTTGCATAAGTAGTATAATTCTGATCCCCACCTTGAAACTTTCCGAACAGTTTTGCAGTGCCATCTGGTTGTTTCACAAAATAGACCTTATTATTACCTAGATTATCATAAGTAAACAGGCCGACTTTTGAATTCAATAATTCATAATCAAAAATCCGAACACCATTTTGATCCAATGCCACAAAAGGAATCTCCACCTTATTATCACTAATCACTTTTGTTAAAGGCGCCATCATTGTAAACTTTGTCAAAACCGAATCATCACTTGCACTTGGAGATGTCATCCCAACATACTCTGTTATATCTTGATTGATGACCTCTGATGCATTGGCAATCACTTCACTTGGACTATCTGAGGTTAAATTAAACCAATTCCCACTTATTTTATAATACATATTATTGTGGTCTATGCCACTTGGAATTGTTTTTATAGCTTCCATAACATTCTTTACTGTAAAATCATTGCTCTCAATACCAATAGCATGCGACCCCACGATAAGCGTGTTATCCGGCAATTGTCCCAGCAACCAGTCTGTTGCTGCAAACCCTGTAGTTGCAGGCATTACTAACAATACCAGTGCCAACATAAGCACAAATGTTTTTTTAATCAATTTCATCTTCTACTTCCCCCTATTAATTTACTGGAATCACTGTACCATCCGCCAATTTAATTTTTAAATTCCCATCATTTAAGGCACAAGGCAGGCGCGTAATGCCATCACCATCAGTGTCTTTTCCAACAATGATTCCCGTTGAATTTTCAATAACATATCCACCAGTAACCAATTGATTATCTTTCATCAATTTGATATCTTTCGTAATATTTAAGCCCGTATTTACATTAAAAGTATCTGTGAGCTCTACAGAATAGGCTGTTTTAGATTGTACTGTAACCGATATATGCGCTGATATTGAATTGTTATCCACAGAAGTTACTGAAATAATCGCTGTACCAATACCAACAGGGGTAATCACACCCTCATTAACAGTGACTACATTTGGATCACTGGTTTCCCAAAGAATTGCCTTGTTCATTGCATTCGCTGGTAAAACAGAAGCGGTTATAGTGATTGTTTTACTACCTTCGGTCATTGTCAATACTTCAGATGATAATTTAATTGAGCTCACACGTACAGCCTCTACGGTATACTCTGCCATAGAAACGGCACTTTCTACTTGTCCATTTTTTGTTGCAATTGCTTTAATCGTCTGATCCGAGCTAATCGTTATCGGAGTGGTGTATACCTTTGTGCTTCCGTTAACTACATTTTTAGGCGTACTACCATCTGTCGTATAATAAATTTGATCTGCACCCATTGCACTGATCGTCACGACTGTACCGGCTATGACTTTACCAGCTCTAGGACTGAATTTTGGTTTTAACTGTCTTACTGTAGGTGCAACCGTACTCGCTGAATTACTCGTCATGTTGCCTCCGACAAAAATAGGCGCATTTGTGGTTAAATCCACTGGTGTATTTGAAAAATTGTCAATTGCTGAACCAGATGCCGCTGGATCAACTGCAATTGCAGGTGGTTGTGCATCAGAAGCTATTTCTAAAATTGAAGGTTTACTAATTCTCATTGGAATCTTGCGTAAATCGCCTTCTAAAACGAGTGCTCTTGTATTATTCGATGGATTTACTGTAATACCAGTTCCCAAGTTTCCATTTTCAAAATTAAAAGCACCGCCATTAGCTGTAATTTCTATTCCATTGGCATTACCAGCTTGATTCCAGGTGTGATTGCTTATAGCCTGAATTATAATTTTACCCGATATATTCAAGTGGTTATTCACCGTTGCAGCTGGCGCAGATACAGTTAAATTACCAATGATACTGTCTTCTGTTCCCGATGTATTAAATGTAATTTCACTTACATTGTCTGCTGTTAAAGACATGTTGCCCGTCAATGAAAATTCACCAAAATTAACTGTAAAATCAGTAGCCCCAGTACGAACTGAAACAACATCCCCCACCAAATTATCTGTGAGTGTAATCGCTTTAACGCCTGTTGCATTAATGGCCTCTACAAATTTACTAACTTCACTGACACCAACTGTATCTTGAACAGTCACATTACACGATGCTGTTTTCGTCTGATCCGCCTTTGAAGTCGCTGTAATTGTGACTACACCAGCTTTTAAAGGTGTCACAACACCACCTTCTACAGTTGCAATAGAAGTATCATTACTTGACCATATTATACTCTTATCTGTTGCATTTTCAGGTGTTACAGATACTTGAATCGACTCTGTTGTTCCTCCAGCTAATAGTGTTAAACTTGTTTGAGTAAACACGATGTTATCTAAAGGGATATTGGATGGCGTATTATCCTTATCATTGCCACCACTATTGCTACTGCCACCACCTGCGCTTGATCCAGTGCTGGATGGTACCGTTAAATTTTTAGAACTTGGTTCTGTTTCAAAGGTTACATTCAGTGCATTCAATTCTGCAATTTTAACAAGTCCTTTTCCTTTTACAGCAAGTGCTACATCCGCTTTAAGCTTTTCAACAATTGTGTTTTTGTCCAATCTCACAATATTATCCGTTGCACTTTTATTAATTGTTAAATTCTTAATCGTCGTACTACCACCTGTAGAGAGTTCAAAGTTCTTTGCATTTAAAGCAACGCTATCAAAAGTACCTTCTAAAGCAACTTTTTTTTGAGCTGCTGTTTCAGCAATTACAAGTTGAATGTTTTTTGCATTGTTACTAACAATTCTTACTTGATCACTGTTGAATTTTTCTACAATGATTTGTTTATATTGTCCTTGATTGAGATGGATACTATTAGCCCCTCCACCTCTTACATAAGTATTTCCCATTACTATTACATTATTTAAAATGACATCCCCATTGCCTACTTTTTCTGAGATGACTAAATCACCACTTATAGTACAATTTTGAAGTGTTATCCCGTCGTTATCAATAACAACATCCGAAGAGTACGCTACAGCACCTGATTCAGGTCCATATACCCCAGCTATTGCAAATACAGTTGCCTCTGATTTAATATCTTTTGAAGCAACGTAGTTCATAGCGTTATCAAGTGCAACGATAGCTTCAGCTCTGCTTATTTTCTCATTGGGTTTAAACGTGTTATCAGGATAACCGTTCATAATATGTGCTGTTATAACAGCATTAACATAACCTTTACTCCAATCAGAAATCATTTTATCATCGTTAAAAGGAGCCTTACTAATATCTTTCTGTGTCAACATTTTAACTCTTGAAATAATGACTGCTGCTTCTTGTCTCGTTATAGCTTGATTGGGTCTCATTGTACCATCAGGATATCCCCCAATATAGCCAGCAGCAAGTGCCTTTTGAACTGTTTTATAATACCAGTCATTGCTTTTAACATCTGAGAAATTAATTTGAATTTCTGACGTCTTTTCAAATGCATTGTTGACTAAGGTCATAAATTCAGCTCTTGTGATATTTGCATTAGGTCTAAATGTATCATCTGAATATCCTCCAGCTAAACCTTTATCAAACCATTCATTAATAACATTAGATGCCCAGTGCCCATCTAGGTCTTTCGCCATGGCAAATGAGGTCACGTATGATATTGAAAAACAGATAATCAGTGACATTACCACAGCAAAATTTCTTATAATAGTCTTCGATTTTTTTGACATTTAAAACTCCTTTTTATAATTTTAGAAGATATGTTTTTTTATGTACCCCCTTCAATATTTGATATACTATAACAGTAAAATATGTATATCTCTTAATATCTTCAAAATATATTATAGCAGATATTATGGGAAAATATACTATAAATATAATTGTTTTCACATATTTTTATATTTACCATGATTGTACTTAAATCAGTACACTATTTTACATTTTCCACTGCCTTAATTCTCAAATTTTGTCCAATACAAATCTTGTATTCTAAAATAAAGAAGCCTTCTTAAAATCGTCTTGAAAATCCGATTCCTCAAAAGCTTCTATTCTAATTCTAAACCATTCATTTATATGTTCACTCTTTTAAACTCAATCTCAAAAACAGCACCCTCTACACCATTATAGGCTTTAATTTCGCCCCCGTTCAAAAGCACTGCACTTTTTACGATAGCAAGACCTAATCCATGATTGCCTTCACTGCCTTTAAAAAACCTGTCAAAGAGGAATTCTATTTCACTTGCTTTAAACCCTTTGCCATCATCCGATATAAAGATTTTGGTGAATTCTGAAGTGGATTCAATTCTTATTTCAACTTGATTTTTAGCATGTCTAATGGCATTACTCAATAGATTGGAAATTGTCTTTTCCAGTAATGATTCATCCAGAAACAAAATCACTGAGTCCTCACAACTTAAATGAATATGCTTGTTCTCTTTAATCGCAATGCCTTCTGCACGTTCAACAATTTCTAGTAGGCATAATTTTAAATCTATTTTTGACTTTTGTATATTAACAGATGTACTCTCTAATCTCGAAAGTGTTATGAGTTCATCCACAAGGCCCTTTAACCTGATACTCTCATCTGCAATGATCTGAGCTGGATGTGTCACTTCTTTAAACACACCTCCTACTAACCCTTCAGCATATCCCTGTATTGACATTAATGGTGTCCTGAGCTCATGCGAAACATTTTGTAGAAAATTGCGCTGTGTTTGATCTTGTGCCTCTAATTTTTGACTCATCTGATTGAGGCTGTGCACGAGTTGATAAATCTCATAGGTATCTTGATTTACAGAAAGCTTATCATATTTGCCACTGGATATCGCATCTGCATAAGTGGATGCTTCAATAATAGGTTTTGAAATACTTCCTGCAATTTTTTTAAAGAGGATACTGCTGATTAATAGCGTTACACCAATAATACTCAATAAAATGATATTAATCCGTCTTAACAATTGATTTGCAGAGTTTAATGAAGAAACGTATACAGCATGAAAAGTCCTACTTGCAGACCTAATAGCAGGCAAATTTCTAGTGGATGGCTTAGAAGTAGTATCAGAAACAGCTTCAGGTGCTGGTTGGTTAATCACAAACTCAGCGCCTGCGATTAAATAGGTGCTCTGATCGACCTTAACACGTTGAATACCATCAATTTCCTCTATGAAAAAGGCCTTTTTAGCAGCCAAAACAACAGGATCTGTTTCGTCTTTCTCAAATGGAAAAATCAACTCACCTGTTTTAGAAAATATAAAGATATCCGTGTTGTTCGCTAGTTTTGAAACCTTAAATATTTCATTGACAAAATCGATTTGATCACTAAAACGCTTACGATCTGTTTCATCAGAAAAATCTAAGGGCCTCTTTATCAGCTGCTGCTTAAGCATTAAATTCGTGCTCACAAGTGTATTGCGAATCTCATCACGCGCATTTTTCTCAATGTAAAGTTTCATAGCAATATTAAAGATGATTAAGATCACCAATGGTAGAGCAATCATAAAGCCAATGTAAGGCATTAGAATTTTACGTTCAATGGTCAAATTATTTTTCATTTTACTCATAAAAACCTACTCTCATTTGGGCTGATCTTCTAAATCAAGTTTAAATCCATATCCCCATACAGCGCTAATTTTCACATTGGAACATTGTAGTTTCTTTCTCAACCTCTTGACCACATCATCAGTCGCACGTGTATCCACTTCAAAATCAAATTTCCACACATTTTTAAGAAGTTCATCTCTGGAAATGGCCCGTTCCTGATTTTCAAACAGATAGACCATAAGTGCAAACTCTGTGGGCGTCAAATCTAAAGGTTTCGCTTTACACTTTGCCGTCCTCTTGTCAACTGAAATCGTCAAATCACCATAGCTTAGAAACTGATTCATTTCATAGAGTCCTTGATCAAACTGCATGCGCCTAAAAATGGCTTTGACGCGTGCAACGAGTTCAATTGGTGAAAAAGGCTTTACAAGGTAATCATCACTTCCAATAGTAATCCCAGTAATCCGATCGAGTTCGCTATCTCTTGCAGATACAATTATGATAGGGACATTGTATTGTGCTCTTATCTTTGAACATAATGAGAGACCATCCATTTTGGGCATCATGATATCGATAATAAGCATATCTGCGGGCTCATTCATAAAGGCATCATAAAGTGCTTTCCCATCCTCAAAAGTTTTCACCTCAAAGCCCTCATTCTCTAAAAAACTTCTAATCAATTCTCTTATATTCTTTTCATCATCGGCAACATAAATTCTTTTTTGCATGAAATCACTCCGTTCTTTAAATTTATCATATCACAACTCCACTTTAGTAAAAATATTGAAATTGACTTTACCTCTATTTTGCCACAGTTTCACCTTTGATATGACGAGACCCACTCTGTTAAACTAACACTACAAAGCAGCTCAGACAAGTTGCTTATCCAACGAGACGAAAGGAGAAATAAAATGAAAAAAAGATTTATAAAAAAAATAGCTGTATTGGGATTAGCAGGTGCTCTGATTATACCGACGTTAGTATTTGCCGATGATACAACTAACACCACGACAAATCCAACTACTAAACCCGCGTTAGAGCGTCCACTAAAAGAAAATCCAACGGATAGACCTGAAAAAAATATTGACAGAATGCCAAGGGGTGGAGAAAGAGCTTCTGGATTTGAAGATCGCTCACTTGAACTGGTCACATTATACGCACCAGAACTTCTGGGTAAATTTGAAACGGCAATGGACTCTCAAAAGTCGATTCGTGACTCTATCAATACACTTCAACAATCCAAAATGGACACAAGACAAACAGAGTATAAAACGCTTTTAAATACACTTAAAGAAGGCCTTGAAGCTGGCACTCTTACAAGAACTGAAGCTAAGACTCAGCTCGAAGCATTTAAGACAAGTAATCAAACTGAAAAAGATGCTCTAAGAACTGAACTTGAGGCTCTTAAAGACACCTACAAGATTGATCAAGAAGCTCATAAAACTTTAATGATCGCTTTAAAAACAGCTGTCGATAATAATGACGAAGCCGCTATTAAAGCCTCATTGAACACCTTACTTGACGGGTTAAATCAACACATCCAGTACGATCAAGCAGTCTACGAATTGTTTTCTTCAAAATAATCACTTGATTATAGTAGATTTAATGAGTAGGTTTAATCGGTAGATTTACTTTTCTTAATTTAAATTGTGTTAAAAAAGACCACAAAAATCTTTTATTTTAAAGACTTTTGTGGTCTACTTTTATTTCTAATTTAGATTTTATCTAATTCCCGATATTTATAATTGCTTTATTGGCTTCAAGAATTTTCAAATCCATATTTATGATTTTTTCAAAATCTTCTATAGAGAGGTAACTGTTATCTTGAAAAATCTTCATCCCTATGCCTTCATCTATAAAGCCATTTTCTTGTCCATTTTTATAAAGAACTCTTCTCTGAACCGCATCCCATGAAATTTCATAACCAAAGTGCGTCATAGTTGCTTTAAATGGCAAGTAACAAGTACCCTCTTCCCAAATTATAGGTTTTTCTAACGTCACCTTCTCATGATTTTCCCAAAAAGTCCAATCTGTTGTTGTCTGAGTGAGGTCAATGAGTGCTTTGAGAGCCTCTTCAGAATATCCAAAACTCACATCATTGTAATCAATCGAAATTTCTTTGATTTCATTATTCCACATATCAGAAATCACTAAAGTATCTTTTTTAATTACCAGACCTGTCGGCGTATTATACCTGGCTTCTTTTATATCGCCTACGACGTTACCACTAAAAGGCGCCCCTGAATAGGTTTCAACACTGCCATCAGACCTTACGACTCTAATCACATGATTCCATGAATCTGCCACAAATAAGTTCCCATGATCGTCCATAGCAAAACCCTTTGGGAAATTAAACTGAGCTTCATTTGCTTTTCCATTGACAAGTCCTGCTTTCACATAGCC
The DNA here is from genome assembly GCA_965140735.1 of uncultured Fusibacter sp. GTDB lineage: Bacteria > Bacillota > Clostridia > Peptostreptococcales > Acidaminobacteraceae > Fusibacter_A. The sequence continues at coordinate 2,550,429 of OZ223306.1, forward strand.
GGTTTCGGGATTCAAATCATTAACTTGTCCTGCGACCAACGAAATGACGCCTTTTTCAACACGTTTTATAGCTTGATTCCCACTATCCAATATATAGAGTATGCCATTATCATCAAATAGCAAATCACTAGGTTCGTTAAGTTCGCCAGATTTCAATGTTTTCTGATCTGGTGTAAATGAAAGTGTTCCAACTGAACCATCTTTACTGATGACTCTTATACGGCTGTTTAAAGTGTCCGCTACGTAGAGTTTGCCCTCTGAATCCATGGTCAAAGCTGAAGGCAAGTTAAATTGTGCAACGTTGGCTGCACCATCTACAAAGCCTGCCTTACCGTTCCCAGAAATAGTGGTTACAGCACCCGCTTCAATCTTTCTGATGACATTATTCCCTGTATCCGCCACATAGATAATACCTGCTGTGGTGATAAAAATATCTCTGGGTTTATTAAATCTTGCCTCAAGTGCACTCCCGTCTAAAAAGCCACCTCTTGGGAAACCCATATTGTCCTTCCCGTCAAAGCCACCTGCCACAAGTTCAAGACCATTTGCAGTCAATACTTTAATCATATTATTATAAGTGTCTGCCACGTATACATTGCTTAGATAATCCGTTGCTAAACCATAAGGCTGATTTAAGCCACGTACTAAATCACTTTTTACTTCTGAATCAACAGAGGTAATTGGCTTTACTTCTGTGGCAAACGCAAGGGAAAACTGTGTTGCAATTATCATAATTATCATAAAAAGTGCTACTTTTCTTATCATCTTCATTGTATCCCTCCTTTAATAAGGTGCTTTTTGCCACTCTGTACCATCAAAAATAATCCCTAAGCTCTCAGCATATATAGGTGCCGTATGTGCATCATCACCATAACTGTTCGTTATATTTCTAACGTCCTGGATAATAATTATATCCCCATTTTGAGGCATGCTACAGAGTTCGAGTTCTAAAGATTTATGATCACTGCCTATTTTCTGTGACATAATCCCAAAATTACTTGCATAAACATTCGTAGTTGCTGGTTTATATGCACTGGAAAAATGGTTCCAAGACTCTACATAATCATCATAGGTTAAAGTGACGATCACACTCGAACCCGAAGTGACACTCGTTATACTCGAAACTTTTGATGTGTCATTGATTCTCTTAATCTCACTTGATAAAGGCCCATCGTAAGGATACGTGTACTCATAAGGCAATACGTAATTTTCACCCTTAGCAGATGAAATTGCAAAACCACTGTCTAACCTTATACGCGCATCCCCACTCGTTAGCATATCATATTTGTAAAGATACTTTGAAAGTTTACTGATAAAAGAAGGTGCACTCGTTTCAACGTTTCCAAGTTCCAAAGGCTTAATGAAAATCTGGTCTCCTAAAACACTGGTGGTTCCATATAAGTCCACTGGACCACTTGCATAGCACCCTGAACTCATGAGTTTCAATTTAGATACATCTACTGTATCGCTTTCATTTAAAGGCTCCGAAAACTTCAGCGCGATGAACTTTTCATCAAAAGGTAATGACAAATCAATTACTGAATCCACAAAGACAGGCCCTGCTTTATCTTTAACCTCTATGCTGTTTAGTGCAGGCAACTTATGCGCATAAATACTCTCAAACATTCCTGCGGATGTCAAATCTAATGTACCCTCAGCAGCTGTATTTACAACCTCTCCTTCTGTAACCGAAAAATAAATTTTCGTATCGTTTGGATAATCTATACCACTAGGACTTGCAATCTGACTCATATCCACTGTCCCTGGTGAAATCAAGCTTGAATTTAAAACTGCACCTACATCTACAAAAGATTCATCATTAACGGCTTTATCAAAGACCACCTCGATGAGATCAATTTTCCCATTTCCATCAGAATCCATCGTGTTCACCTCTAATATATCCAAAGAAGACAAATCAATTGTCCAATCAGAATCATAGGCAATATCAAACTGAGTCCTGTCAGGATCACCACTTATAACCCCAGTTTGTAAACCATTGTAGTCATACAAGCCTTCAATATTAATTGAAAGACGATCTTTTGTAGTTAAAGGTTCCATCATTTGAACAACAAAGCTGAGCGTCACATCAGCTGAAACACCATAATCATAACTGTAGCCTCCTACAGTCATGCTGTTATTACTTCCCATGTACTTCGCCGCATGTTCTAGATTTACCATATAATTTGTTGCACTGCTATCATCTAAATAATCGTCAAGTACTAGAGTAATTACATATTGATTCAACGGTTGCTCCTTGAGCTTAACCGATTTAATCATTGTTTTACTTGAATCAGATACACTACCATGTAAAACAATATTCTTACCTGTTAAAACAGTTTGATTGCCTGATACATCAGCAATTGTCAACCCATCGTTGAAGTAGAGAAAAGTATTCTCATCAGCATCAACATACTGCATCATCCGCTTAACCGTATCGTAATCTAATCCGCTCATTTTCATTTCATTGCCATGCTCGCCTTGATGCTTATCCATTTTGCCAAATGCAATTGGATAGGCATCTGTGTATGAACTGGTGTCATTATTGAATATTCTAAAATCTGGAGTTTCAAAACTTGTTGAAGTAAACGCTTCTGATGTTACTAACTTGATACTTTTATCATCACGTGATCCTTCAAAAGCATACCCCGCAGCAACAATCACAGGTGCCGCATGATCTACCGTCCTCATACCTTGGGTAGCATCATTCAATGCCCCCACCAAATTCTTTATCGTGCCAGCTGGTATCGTCAAAATACCCATACCATCAGTGTTATATGAAATGCTACTGGTGCTATGATCTAATTTCAAATAAACGATTGCATCATCCGGTGTATCTGTATACGCTCCTGTAAGGTTGGTAATAATCTGAGTATCATCTACAGGATCTAATAAGTTATCAGACTGTAAAGCAATACCATTCTCTGCTATAAAAGTAGAATCATCAACAGGATTGTTAAAAGTCACTTGTAGATGATCTACTAAACCATCACCATCTACATCTATTGTAGCAGCACTTGTGGCATAGAAATCACTTGATGGTGGTGCATCCATTGTCCAAGTGTCTCCAGTTGAATCATAATAATAGGTGCGCGTAGTCTGCTCTTCACTATCAAAATAATCTGTTACAGGATAGTCAAATAAATCTTTTAGATAACTGTAATCTATAGTAACCACATCTCCAGCCGAAAGTGTGTCACTTTGAACTTTCACATGGAAATTGATATTGATCTGATCTGTACTATCATATACATACCGAATGTCAGTAAATTCTGCAGTTGCATTTGAAAAAGAGCCTTTTAAGAAACTTTGAGGCGTTTCAATCAATGTCTGCATCTGTTCCGTAGGTAAATAGTCATCTAATTTAACTGTAAATAAATAATCTGTATTTGGTGTTAAGGTTTGAACCGTTACATCTGAGACCATTGCCTTTTGAGTATCCATTGCAACTCCCAAAAGACTGATATTCTTTTGAAGAAGTCTTTGATTGCCACCTGCATCCGAAACATAAGCCGGCACTTCACTGTTCATTTTTAGACGAATATCTTCATGCCCATCTAAAGCGGCATTTTTTAAATAATTTACTGTTGAGTAATCCAATTTTTGAGCCTCAACATAAACCGCTGAACTTGAAGTCATTTCATAACCAATTGCTTGTGCATCACTATAGAGCATCTCCTCAGAAGCTGCAATTCTTATGTTATGCCATAGATCTGAACTAATGTCATAGACTGGTTCTGAATAGACAAGCTTAATATACTTATCCTCAGCAGCACCTTCAAAAGAAACCATTGCCCCTATAACCACTGGCGCTATTTTATCTATTGTGATTAAATTGGAGACCGTTCCAAGAGATATACCTGTTTTCGATTGAATCATACCTGAATGTGGTACATTAAAAGAACCAAGTGGAATCGTATTAATTGACTTGCCAGAGGTATTAAGGTTAAATACAAGAACTGAATCATTGCTCACATCTGTTACACCAGAAATCTTATCATTAGAAATCTTGGATGTATCAATTGTACCGAGCATACCGCCTGATTCAATATAGGCACCACTTGATGCGACATAAGTTGAATCACGTACATCTTGATTAAATGTCATCACGATATGATCTGCTATACCATCGTCAGAAACTGCATCGACAACTTCCACTTTAGTCACTTCCAATGCCTCTGTTTCATCCTCATCGTCGTCTTTGGATGGATTTGTCGGTGTTGCTGGTGTTTCAGGGACTTTTGGTGTCTCTGGTGTTGCAGGTGTCTTTGCACCATCAGCATCAGAAATTTGATCATAGATAATCTTATTAATCCCCTCATCAGGTCCTTCTTCTGGTGGCAACTCCTGCTTTTTCTGTTCAATTAATTGATCTAAGCCATTTGTGAGTGCTGGATCATAAGATTCAGGCTCATCCGCTACAATTTCAAGCACAAATAAATCCAAGTCTTTTACTTCAATTTGTTTCGCCTTTCCGACTTTGCTGACGACTTCTTGAATATTAATTTGATCAATTGTTTCACCTGCATCTATTCGACTCGTAATTTCATCTGAAATGCCTTGAACGAGTTCTGGATCGAGCAATAAAGTCTCATTCGCATTTGCCAAGAGTTCGACATCTTGAGTAGAAGGTGATACATCGCCTTCACCTTGCTTTGAAACCTGTGTTTTCATACTGACTTTACCTTCCAAAACAACCAATTCAGTACTGCTTTTCTCCTTCTGTTCTGGCGTTGGTGAAATCATATATTTAACATAGAATTTTGTACCTTTCGCACCCATAACTGCCGTTGGCGTTTCGATCTCAAAAGAATCGTCTCCTCCAAGTGGCTTACTGAGAGATGCCCAAACCTTTCCCGTGAATAGTTGGATATTAGTAGAATCCCCTCCGGACTCAGCTTCTGACATGAGTTCACTCAAACTCATATACGTTTTTTCGCCGACTTTTATATACTTATCACTGTCAATTTGAAGCGATATGGAAGCCCCCTTACCTGTAATAATACGATCGCCATGTTCTAGTTTGGTATTCACTTCAGGTGTAAATGCCTTCTCACCTCCTGCTTTTAAAATTGAAACCATTCCAGTGACTTCTACAACTGAAGCAGTTTTGTACTTTACAGCAAAATCTAATGGTACACCCATAAAAATGATAAGTACCACCAAAGTAACTGTTAAAACCTTCTGTTTCATCATTTTCCCCCCTATTTTTATTAACGTTTATGCGATTCTCCTTATCAAAGGTATTACTTATTTTCCCAAAAGCAATTGAACTAACTAATGTATACCCATTTTTCACTTTATTTTATACGTCATTTATCTTTTTCCTTCTATTATATTTTATTTTAACTCAATATAAAAACTATTTTAAAGAAAAAACACATTTTCCTAATGAAAATATTACATTTCCGAAAATATTTGATATAATATTCATAAGTTCTACTAATCAATTTTAAAATAAACATAACTTAAACTTCTCATAAGTTTAACAGCTTTATACTATCATTATTTATAGAAAAGGAGCATTTCAATGGAGCTCTATCCCAACATCAACTTTGAACTCTACAAATTTTTTTATTTTGCTGCAGATGAACTCAATTTTTCTAAGGCAGCACAAAATCTTCACGTCACTCAGTCTGCGGTTAGCCAAGCTATAAAATCTTTGGAATCGCAACTTGAAGTGACTTTATTTTTTAGACAAGGCCGTAATATTCGTTTAACTTTTGAAGGCGAAGTACTCTTTAAACATGTTAAAAAAGCCTTTAACTTTATACGATCAGCTGAAAACTCCCTTAACAGTATTAAATCGCTTGATGAAGGCACTGTTTTTATAGGTGCTAGCGATACCATCACGCGCTACCTACTGCTCTCTAAAATTAAGGGGTTTAACGCACTATATCCCAAGGTAAAAATCTCTATTAACAACAGACCTTCACCAAGATCTGTAGAACGATTAAAAAACGGGGAAATTGATATCGCAATTATCAATCTTAATCCAAATGTAGACTATAGCGGTTTAGAAGTTACCCCCTTTAATACCATTGATAATATATTCATTGCCGCAAATACTTATCTCCCACTACAGCGTGTTTCTAAAATTGCCTTGAAAGATATCTCTACGCTCCCTCTCATTTGTCTTGAAGAAAAATCAACAACACGTAAAATTCTTGAAGAGTTCTATAAAGCAAATCAACTCAAAGTGCAACCCTCATTTGAATTCGGTTCTTTAGAAGTTATATTAGAAGCTGTAAAATCAAATATGGGGATTGGATTTGTTTCGAAAAATGTAGCAGAACAAGACCTGATCGCAGAAAAAATTAGGGAAATTCCGATTATAGAAGAGATTCCCAAAATAAATGTGGGTATATTAACGAACAAGAGCAAACCCCTCTCCTTAGCAACTCAAAAATTTCTAAATATACTCCTTGAAAAAGAAAGTTAGGTGATCAAATGCAGCCACATGAAATCAATCAATACATTCAAGATAAAGGTTATTTTTACTTGAACGAAGGCGAATTAGATGTCCATCTCTTCCATGAAGGCACATTTTATAAAAGCTATGAATTTTTAGGTGCACATGCTGTCAATCGATTTGATGTAAATGCAGTGCGCTTCGTCGTATGGGCACCTAATGCAAATCAAGTCAATCTAATCGGCGATTTCAACGCTTGGGATACAACTAAACATCCTATGCAACGCGTTAAAAACAGTGGTCTGTGGCAAATTTGTGTCGTAAATGTTCAGCCCTTTGACAGCTATAAATACCATATCATTGGTCCCGATCACAGTGTCCATTACAAGGCAGACCCCTATGCATTTCATGCAGAAGAGCGGCCACAAACTGCTTCAAAATACTACGATCTGTCTGGCTATCAATGGCATGATGACGCGTGGCTTGACAAACGAGAACAGACTGATCACTACCACAGTCCGCTTAACATTTACGAAGTCAACTTCCTTTCTTGGCGTCAAAAACACGATGGCAAACAATACTCTTATCAGGATCTCGCACATGAATTAATCCCCTACGTTAAGGACATGGGATACACTCATATTGAACTCATGCCCATTATGGAACATCCCTATGACGGTTCTTGGGGGTATCAATTAACGGGTTATTTTGCACCCACGTCTAGATATGGAACCCCAAAAGATTTTATGTTTTTCATCGATCAATGCCATCAAAACGACATTGGCATCATCTTAGATTGGGTGCCAGGTCACTTTTGCAAAGATGAACACGGGCTCTATCACTTCGATGGTGGTTCATGCTTCGAATCCAGTGATTACGAGCGCGCTCATAACGACCAATGGGGGACTGTCAACTTTGATTACAGTAAACCTGAAGTCAATACTTTTTTGATCTCCAACATATTTTACTGGCATGAATACTATCATGTGGATGGCATCCGAATTGATGCAGTTGCCTATATGCTCTATCTCAACTTTGGTGGCCAACTTCTCAAAAATAAATACGGCGGCGTTGAAAATTTAGAAGCTATTGATTTCATCAAAAAAATGAATCAAATTGTCTTTCAATATTTTCCACATACTTTGATGATGGCAGAAGAATCTACTTCGTGGCCTATGGTTTCAAGACCTATTTCAGACGGTGGCTTAGGCTTTAATTACAAATGGAATATGGGATGGATGAACGATATCCTCGAATATATGGAGCTTGATCCCGTTTTTAGAAAAGGATTCCACAAAGCATTGACCTTTTCACTTACTTACGCTTTTACGGAAAATTTTGTTTTACCGCTGAGCCACGATGAAGTCGTTCATGGTAAAAAATCTTTGCTTAATAAAATGCCTGGGTCATACGAAGAAAAATTTGCTGGTTTAAAGCTACTCTATACTTATATGATGGCACACCCCGGTAAGAAGTTGCTCTTCATGGGTGGAGAGTTCGGTCAATTCATAGAATGGAATGAGTGGCAAGCTCTGGATTTTCATCTCCTTGATTATGAAGCTCATCAGAAATTAAAACAGTTCGTAAAAGACCTAAACTGGACATACCGTCATAATAACTGTTTTTACGAACTCGACACAAGCTATGATGGTTATGAATGGATTGAAGTCGACAACTCAAATGAAAGCATTATTTCATTTGAACGCATCAATAAAGCTGGAGAACGTTTAGTCGTCGTCCTCAACTTTACACCAATTGAACGTCAAAATTACCCTGTAGGCGTTACTATTCCTGGTAAATATGAAGTCATTTTAAACTCTGCCGCTACAAAATATGGCGGTACAGTGGCAAATGCTTCTAAGATTTATACTTCAAAAAAGGAACTCATGCATCACCGTTACCACGCGCTGAGAATCACACTCCCCCCTTATGGTGGTTTATATTTCAAATTAAAGGAGGACTAACTTATGAAAGAAGGCAAAATGATTGCGATGCTCCTTGCCGGTGGCCAAGGATCAAGACTTAAACTTTTAACAAAAGATGTTGCTAAACCCGCTGTTCCCTTTGGTGGAAAATATCGCATTATTGACTTTCCACTTAGCAATTGTTCCAATTCAGGTATTTTTGATGTGGGTATTTTAACGCAATACAAACCTTATCATTTGAACTCTCACATTGGCATTGGTAGCTCGTGGGATTTAGATAGAAGAACTGGCGGTGTTAGAGTATTACCACCATATACAAACGAACAAGGCGGGCGTTGGTATAAAGGCACTGCCAATGCCATCTATGAAAATATATCTTTTATAGATGAACTCAGTCCTGAATATGTTCTCATTCTTTCGGGAGACCATATCTACAAGATGGATTACTCCACAATGCTGGATTATCACATGAAAAAAAAGGCTGATGTTACCATTTCAGTTGTTGAAGTCCCTTGGGATGAGGCTTCACGCTTTGGTCTTATGCATGTCAATCCAGATATGTCTGTTATTGAATTTGAAGAAAAACCTAAAAAACCTAAATCTAACTTAGCCTCAATGGGAATTTATATCTTCAACTGGAAAGCCCTTAGAAGATATTTGATTGCAGATGAAAAAGATTCTAACTCAGGTAATGATTTTGGGCATGATATCATCCCTAAAATGATGAATGATGGTAAAAAGCTCTTTGCTTATCAATTTGAAGGCTATTGGAAAGATGTCGGCACTATTAAAAGCTACTGGGAATCTAACATGGATCTCTTAGAAGATAGCAATACTTTAGACCTTTATGATCGTAATTGGAAGATTTATTCTAAAAATAGACATTTACCACCTCATTATGTCTCTAAAGATGCTTCTGTTGTGAACTCACTTATCAATGAAGGTTGTCGTATAGAAGGCAACTTATATAATACAGTTCTCTTTAATGAAATCATGATTGCTAAAAATGCTAAGGTAATCAACAGCGTTGTACTATCAGGTGCTGTAATTGAAGAGGGAGCAGAAGTCTATAATGCTGTCGTCATGGAAGATGTAGTCATTAAAGCTGGGACCAAAATAGGTACTGAAGATGATACCATTGTCTATCTTGTTTCCAAAAATAAAATTATTGAATCTTAGAAAGAGGTGAAAACATGAAAAACTGTTTAGGAATTATCAATTTAAGTGAAATAGATAATAATTTTGGTGTATTATGCCAAAGCAGACCAACTTCAATGCTCCCCTTCGCTGGCAGATATCGTGTGCTCGACTTCATTCTATCCAACATGGTGAACAGTGGCATCACTGGGATTGGTATTTTTACTGGCAATAAAGTACGTTCTATCATGGATCATCTGGGGTCTGGTCGTCCTTGGGATCTTGACCGTAAAATAAATGGTTTATTTTTATTCACCCCCACCTATGACTATACGTCTACTTACAAACGCGTAGGTGATCTGGACTTATTTTACCAAAATAATTCTTTTATCAAATATGCTAAACAAGAGCATTTGTTTTTATCAAAATCCTATATGGTTGCCAATATTGATCTCAATGAAGCTTATCAAAAATTTCTTGATTCAGATTCTGATATTTGTATGATCTACAAACCTGTGGAAGATATAGAACATGCTTTTATCGGTTGTGATATGGTGCATTTGGATAAAAAAGGGGATTTCGTAAGTGTTGGTACAAACCTCGGTAAAAACAATAAATTCAATTTATCTCTTGAAATGTATTTTATGAAGAAAGAAATCTACTTTGATATCTTATTTGATGCCATTGAAAAAGGTTCTGCGAACTTCTTAAAGCAAGCTCTTTTTAACAATCTTCATAAGTACAAAGTGACCACACAAAGGTTTGATGGACATGTATCTTGTATTAACAACATTAAAAATTATACAGAAGCCAATTTTGCCATTTTAGATTCTGAGATATCAAACGATCTCTTTTTTAAAAACGGACAAATCTTCACAAAAGTTAAGGATGAACCTTCTACTTATTACAAATCACATGCAAAAGTTAAAAATTCTTTTATCGCAAATGGATGTCAAATTGATGGCTACGTTGAAAACTCCATTATTTTCCGTGGCGTAAAAATTGAAAAAGGGGCTATTGTTAAAAACTCTATTATCATGCAAAAAGCTGATATTGAAAAAAATGTACATCTCAATCATGTGATTCTAGATAAACGTGCTAAAATAAGCACTGGTGTTACATTAATCGGCGAGCCAAATAATCCTTATATAGCAGGTAAGAAGGCCTCTATTAACAAGGAGGTTGTGTAAATGAAAGTTGTTTTTATCGCTTCTGAAGCAGCGCCGTTTGCAAAAACTGGTGGACTTGCTGATGTCGTGGGTTCATTACCTAAAGCACTTAATTCTAAAGAGGTCACTGTTGAAGTTTTTTTGCCACTTCATGCTAAAATCAGTAATGAGTTTAGAAAAAATATGTCTTTTATTGGTGAAACAGAGGTCACACTTGGCTGGCGTCATCAGTATGTCGGTATTTTCGAAATGACATACGATTCTGTCACTTATTACTTTATTGACAATGAATTCTATTTTAAAAGACACATGCTCTACGGTGATGGCGACGATGCAGAACGCTATATTTATTTCTCCAAGGCTGTCTTAGCTGCCCTTAAATTTTTAGATCTCAAACCAGATATCATCCATACACACGACTGGCACACAGCAGCAGTTAATGTCTTGATAGATCACTATAGAAAATACGATGCCTTTTATGATCATATAAAAACCGTCTTTACTATTCACAATTTGAGATATCAAGGTGTATTCGATCCTTTTGTACTTGGTGATATGCTCAATTTACCTCAAGACTACTTTAACGAAGATGCTTTCAAATTTTACGACGGCATAAATCTTTTAAAAGGGGGCATTGTATATGCCGATCATGTCACTACAGTATCTAAGAGCTATGCACATGAAATAACGTATCCATACTTTGGTGAAAATTTAGATGGTATCATCCAAAAATATCAACATAAACTAACAGGAATCGTCAACGGGATTGATTATGAACTCTATAATCCTAGCAAAGATCCCAATATTGTTATTCACTTTGACCGGCGCTCGCTTAACCGGAAAAACGAACTCAAAATGCATCTTCAAATAAAATTTGGGCTTCCTGTTGATCCGGACATTCCTATGATTGCCATCGTTTCAAGGCTCGTTGACATGAAAGGCCTCGACCTTGTGGATCATATTTTAGAAGAACTCCTACAAGAGGATATTCAGCTGGTTGTTCTCGGTACAGGTGAAAAAAAATATGAAGACATGTTCAAATACTATCAGTACCGATATCCTCATAAACTTTCGGCACGTATCTACTTTGATCAATACGAATCTCATGCAATTTATGCAGGTGCTGATTTGTTTTTGATGCCTTCTCTTTTTGAACCATGTGGTCTTAGTCAATTGATTGCACTACGATACGGTTCTATTCCAATCGTGCGTCAAATTGGTGGGTTAAAAGATACTGTAATTCCTTATAACAAATTCACCGGTGAGGGTAACGGCTTCTGCTTTGTCAATTACAATGCACATGAACTTCTATTTACCATAAAAGAAGCACTTGCACACTATAATGATAAATCAAATTGGCGTTTGATGATGAAACATGCTATGGCGGCAGATCATAGCTGGAAAACCTCATCAAAAGAATACCTTGAGATATATTATAAAATATTGGGTATAAAGAATTCATAATTTGAATTTATGAGGTGAGAAAAATGAAACTTACAGAAGATAACTTTAAAATGGATTATATGGCAGCGATTCAAGCTACAACGGCAAGACAGATTGAAGATACTTCCTCACTTGAAAGATACAACGCACTTGGGCAAATGATTAAAGATTATATAGGCAGCTTATGGGCAAATACAAATGCGACGTACCGCGCTGATGAAGTTAAGCAAGTTTACTACTTTTCAATGGAATTTTTAACAGGTAAATTTTTGGCGAACAATTTGCATTATCTTGGCATATACGATGTAACCAAAAAAGGTTTAAATGCACTTGGTATTGATCTTGAAGATCTCATTGAAGTTGAAATGGATCAAGGACTTGGAAATGGTGGACTTGGACGACTTGCTGCCTGTTTTTTAGATGCCATGAGTTCCATTTCTATTCCTGGACACGGGTGTGGCATTCGCTATAAAAATGGCCTCTTCGAACAGAAAATTATTGATGGCAACCAAGTTGAATTTCCTGACAGATGGCTTATCAATAATAACGTATGGGAATACAAGCGGCCTAATAAAGCAGTAGAAGTTAGATTTAATGGTCAGGTTGAAAGCTATATGGAAGAAGATCGACTCTGTTTTAAGCATGTTGGATATGATGCCGTAAGAGCAGTTCCCTATGATACACCTATTTTAGGCTATGGTAATAACACCGTTAATACCTTAAGATTGTGGTCCGCAGAAGAAATAGAAGATATCTTTGACTTCGAATATTTTTCAAAAGGCAACTACCTAAGTGCTTTTGAAAAGAAACACTCTGTGGAAATTATCACACAAATTCTCTATCCAAACGATGCATATGATGAAGGCAAACTGCTCAGGCTCAAACAAGAATACTTTTTTGTATCTGCTGGCATCCAAAGCATCATCACTTCCTTTAAAAAATTAAATTTGCCTATGACAGCATTCAGTGATCAAGTTGCTATCCATATCAATGATACTCACCCTGCACTTGCAATCCCAGAACTCATGAGAATTCTTATTGATGAAGAACATTTAGACTGGGATACGGCATGGCGTATTACTACCAATTGTGTCTCTTATACAAATCATACCATTATGGCTGAAGCACTTGAAAAATGGCCTTTATACATGATGAAGGATTTGCTTCCTCGGGTAACCATGGTCATAGAAGAAATTAATCATCGCTTTATCGCCTCACTTAAAAACGTCTATCAATATACGGATGAAAATAAGATCAACCAAATGGCCATTATCAATGATGGAATCGTCAAAATGGCCCATCTTGCCATCGTTGGTTCTCATAGTATTAATGGTGTTGCAAAACTTCATACTGAAATTCTAAAAACAAGAGAACTCAAAGATTTTAATAATATCTATCCAACCAAGTTTAATAATAAAACCAACGGTATCATGCATCGTCATTGGCTGCTCAATGCCAATCCTAGACTGACAGACTTAATCGAAGAAACCATCGGTGATGGATTTAAAAAGAACCCTATTGTCTTGAGAGATTTGTTAAAACATCGTGAGGATAAAGCCTTTTTAGATAAACTCTATGAGATCAAACATCAAAATAAGGAAGACCTCTCTAAGTTTATTAAAAACAAACTCGATATTACGGTGGATCCCTACTCTATATTTGATATGCAAGCTAAGAGAATTCATGAATATAAAAGGCAACATATGAACATACTTCATGTGATGCATCTTTATAATCAACTCAAAGAAAATCCAAATTTGGATATGCCGCCGAGAACTTTCATATTTGCGGGTAAATCAGCTCCAAGTTATTACGTCGCTAAGCAGATCATCAAGCTGATTAATACTGTGGGTAATGTGATCAATAATGACAAGACCATTAAAAATAAACTCAAAGTTGTCTTTTTACCCAATTACGGTGTCTCTTTAGCTGGAAGGATGATCCCTGCGGCGGATGTCAGTGAACAAATTTCAACTGCTTCAAAGGAAGCCTCTGGAACTGGCAATATGAAATTTATGATGAATGGCGCTGTTACACTTGCAACTCTTGATGGTGCCAATATTGAAATTATGAAAGAAGTTGGCGAAAATAATATTGTCATCTTTGGCCTACGAGATAGTGATGTCTATGACTATTATAAAAATGGTAATTATAACGCTTTTGAAGTGTATAATTCAGATCCAGCACTCAAAAAAGTTATCGATCAATTGGTCAACAGCTTTTTACCTGTCCCTAGGGATGAGTTTATTCCGATTGTCGATCGCTTATTGAGATTCAATGATGAATACTTTATATTAAAAGATTTTGAATCTTATCGTGATGCCCAAGAACGCATTGGGCTCTATTATAGAAACAAGCCGCACTGGATGAAAATGTCACTCACTAATATTGCATGCTCTGGTTCATTTTCCGCTGACTATACGATTGACAAATATGCATCCGGTATATGGAATGTCAACCGAAAACCCTTAGATTTTAAATTATAAAAATACAGATGAAGGTGATTCTATGGAATATCCAGTAACAGGACGAAAGCTGGGGTGTCTTTATACCCCCGCTGAAACTGAATTTAACGTTTGGGCACCTACACGCGATCATATACAACTAGCCCTTTACGATCATCCAAATGCACTTCATAGAACTTTACATGCTATGACTAAGTTGGGGGATGGCGTTCATACAGTAAAGCTACCTGGTGATTTGCATGGGGCCTTTTACACTTATATTATCAATCATGAACTTGAAGTTACAGATCCTTATGGCGTTTCATCATGTGCCAATAGCTTGAGAACCGCTATTATTGATTTGAAAAAAACAGACCCCGAAGGTTTTGCGCATCATACCATTCCACGTGGCAATCAAAACTGTGATGCCATTTTATATGAACTTCATATAAAAGATTTCACTGGTGACGAAAGTTCCGGGGTCATCCATAAAGGTAAATTTTTAGGTCTTACAGAAGAAGGTAGTCAAGTGGATGGGTATGCTACTGGATTAGATCATCTTTCCGATTTGGGGATTACACACGTTCACTTGATGCCTCTAAATGATTATCTCTCAGTGGATGAACTCTCAAATTCACCTGATGAGTACAACTGGGGTTATGATCCTGAGCATTTCAACTTACCAGAAGGGAGCTATGCCACTGATCCTAATAATCCGATCGCTCGTGTTATGGAACTCAAGCAAGCCATACAGGCGCTCCATAAAAAAGGCCTAAAAGTCATTTTAGATGTGGTATATAACCATACCTTTAGGGGACCTCAATCTAATTTCAATGCACTTGTGCCTAACTACTATTATCGTGTCACGGAAGACGGCATATTTTCTAATGGTTCTGGATGTGGTAATGAGTTTGCCTCTGAAAAGCCTATGGCTAGAAAATTCATTGTAGATTCGTTATGTTATTGGGTAAAGGAATATCGAGTGGATGGGTTCAGATTTGATCTCATGGCACTTATCGATATTGATACAATAAAAATTGCAATTCGGGAACTTCAAAAGATAAATCCTGAAATTATGATCTATGGTGAACCTTGGACAGGAGGCCTTTCTCTACTGCCTGAGGCTAAACGTGTTTATAAAGGCGTTCAATGTAACCAATGTTTTTCGCTCTTTAATGATGACTTTAGAAACGCCATTAAAGGAGACAATGATGGTACTGGTCATGGCTTCATTCAGGGCAATAAAGATGCGACGCACAACGTTAAAGTTGGTATTCTGGGGTCTATTCCGTATGACCAAACCTATATTGGCTTTACTATGAATCCTTGTGAAAGCGTGAATTATTTTAATGCACATGATAATTTAATTATATTTGATAAAATTTCAAAATCTATGGCAAATAATTCGTATGAAGATTGGATTAAAATAAATAAACTCTGCTTTAACATCATGATGATGTCTCAGGGCATTCCTTTCTTCCATGCAGGAAATGAATTTCTAAGGAGCAAGAAAGGCAACCATAATTCTTATAATGCACCACTTTCAATCAATGGCATCAACTGGTATGATAAAAAAATGCACTATGCTTTTTATCTCTATGTCAAAGATCTAATTGAGCTTAGAAAAACACATCGTTGTTTTAGAATAAAAGATACTGAACTCATTAAAAAAAATATTCACTTTGTTGATACTGAAACTACTGGACAAAACGCGATTGTATACAGCATACACGCTGATGATGAGAAGGACTATGACTGCCTACTGATCGTTCACAATGCACACCATGAAGTTTTCAAGCTGTCTATTGCAGATGTTCTGAGATCTTTATGCTGTGATCTAGAACTCGAATTCACTTATAAGACGCATGAAGTTGAAATTAAACAGATCTTTAACGAAAGTGGTTTATTACATGATCCCACGAGGATTCCAGACATCGCCAAGCATGTCGTGGGTATAAACCCATATAGTTCTGCAATTTATACATTTAAAAGACTAAAATAGCTTAATTCTCAATTTAGGATTCCTTTTTCACTAACAACACTGCTTTCTATATTCCAAAGGCGATTTGCCAGTATATTTTTTAAAAACAGATGCAAAGTGATTTTGATAGTTAAATCCAACCGCGATTGCGATATCATGCACAGACGCATCTGTTTTTGTCAGTATCTGTTTTGCCTCATCAATTCTGAGTTTTAAGACATACTCTGATAAAGTATGGCCCGTCTCCTTCTTAAAACACCTTGAAAGATAACTTTCAGAAACGGACAACTCTAATGCTAATGATTTCAACCTTATGCTTTCTCTAAATTGTCTTTGGATGATCTCCATTGCCTTCTGCACTAAACTGCTATAACTTGCATCTGATCTCGCATCGCTTTGCGCTCTAATCATGGACAACATTTTATCTAAAACAAGTGTTTTTAATTTTTCCGTATCGTCTACCTCTTCTATTTTTGAAATTAATTTGCTAAATACAATCGTTTGATTATTTATATCACCATACACTTCCATCATCATATTGGCAAAGAGCGTCATAAAAATAATAAGTGCGTTTTTAAACTCTCTTAATTCAAATTTACCATTATTCTCCTCTAAAAAAATCTCATAAATCACGACCAATAAAGTTCGAACTGCAGAAACATTTTGATATTCTAAAAAAAACTTTAAATCTGCAAAGTAATCATAAGGAAATCTAATATAGTTAACATCCTTCTTGCGATTTAAGGTATTTATTTTACCATATTTTGATTTTAACGTTTCCACGATATATGCGTCTTCTTCCGCAGATCCTACCAAGCATTCAATTATATTGCTAAATCTGTCCATTTTTATGATCCCCATTTAAACTATCATTATTATATTCCAAGTTATTACAACTTTATCATAAATTTAATTATTTTTAAATCGGTTCGTAATTTTATCCAAAAATCCTTTTTTTTATCCAACACAATTCCAATTTCACGTTATAATAATTATAACAAAAACAGGAGTATAAACAGGATATAAAGGAGATTATAATGAAAGTAAATTTATCTGCAAAAATTATTTTAAGTGCGATGCTTCTTGTCCTAGTAATTGTACTGGGACTCAGTGGTATTGCCATTACTAAAAGTAAACATGCAGTCGTCACAGAAGTGGAAAAAGCAATGCTTGAGTACGCCAAAGAAAGTGCAGCACATCTAAGAACTGATATAGACCTTAGACTCGCATCACTGGGTGAACTTGCAATACGAGACAACGTTACACAAATGATTTTTCAAGTTCAAAAAAACGAAATAAAAGATGAAATTGAACGCCTTGGCTATTTAGATATGGCCGTTATCACTCTGGATGGTAAAGCACACTATATTTTAAGTGATGATACTGTCGACCTTTCTGATCGTGAGTACATAAAGACGGCTCTTTCAGGTACACCTTCAATTTCTAACGTTCTTATCAGCAAAGTCACAGGTTCCCTCGTAGTTATGGAAGCCGTTCCTATTACTAAAAGGAATCAAGTGGTTGGTGCTTTAATTGGGCGTAGAGATGGTACAACGCTTTCTGAATTTACAAATAGAATAAAATTTGGTGAAAGTGGCTATGCTTTCATCGTAGGACCTGATTCTACTTTTTATGCACACCCAAATTTAGAATATGTTACTGATCAGCGCAATGCTTTTGCTGATATTGAATCTAATGGTGCCTTAAAACCCTTTGGTGAATCCCTAAAAAAACTCGGTGCATCGCCACAAGGTATGGCTAACTACACGCTCGATGGTAGTATGCGTCTCACTGCCATTACAACAATTCCAGGAACCGATTGGATCTTAGGCATCGGAACTCAGAGAGACGATGTTCTATCCGGTGTCAATTCCCTTACAATATTTCTGATACTCGTTGGTGTATTATTTATCCTAATAGGCATTTTTGCATCCTACTCACTTGGTAAGAGCATTGCGAAACCTATTATGACACTTTCTGTCCTCATCACAGAATTTGCACACTATCGTCTAGGCATTGATGAAAACCACAAGGTGCATCACCTTAAGAAAAAAACAGACGAAATCGGTCAAATCGCTACAGCTTTAATTGAGATGCAAAGTAATCTTGTCCATCTAATAGGAGAAGTTTCAAAATCCTCGCAACATGTTGCTGCATCTTCTGAGGAATTATCATCCACCAGTCAATTAGCCTCAGATACTGCTAATGAAATCTCTAAAACGATAGAAGAAATTGCACTTGGTGCAACTGATCAAGCCATGGAAACCGAAAAGGGTGCTATCAATATGAATGATATGGGCAAACTGCTTGAGGAAGACTTTACACATATGCATGATCTTAATGAAGCTGCAAGATTAGTCAACCAGTTAAAAGAAGAAGGCACCATCACTGTAAATGCACTTTTACTTAAGTCTGATGAAACAAAACAAGCAACGTTATCTATTGAAAGCATTATCAACTTGACGCATGAAAGTGCTACTAAAATTAATCAAGCTAGCAGTATGATTGCAAATATTGCTGAGCAAACTAACCTATTGGCACTTAATGCTGCTATTGAAGCTGCAAGAGCTGGAGAAAGTGGTCGAGGATTTGCGGTTGTTGCAGATGAAATTAGACATCTTGCAGAACAATCCAATGCATTTACAAAAGAAATTTCAACTATTATAAGCCACTTGACTGGAATGATTACACAAGCCGTTAATACTGTCCAATCCGTTAAGACTAGCGTTGAAGAACAGAACCACGGCGTCAATGAAACCAAATCAAAGTTCGAAGGTATTTCAGATGCTATTGAAAAAATGCGTAAGGTTATCATTAATTTAGATACCTCTTCTCAAGGGCTTTCTATAAAAAAAGATGAGATTATTGGGATTATTGATAACTTATCTGCTATTTCAGAAGAAAATGCAGCCAGCACTGAAGAAGCCTCCGCTTCTGTTGAACAACAAACAGCTTCACTTGCAGAAATTGCAGATGCCTGCGGTGCCTTAGCACGTTTAGCAGAAGATATGCAAACTAGTGTTGCCAAATTTTCATATTAGCCTACATCTAATATTCGTATAAAACAAAGAGAAGAGGTTCATCGCCACTGGTATTATCGGATCGATGAACCTCTTTTTATTAAATTTAACCACAACTTGAAGCGCCTATTCCTGTCGCATAGACTGAATAACTGTAACCATTCCAGCTTACTGAAATTTCACCCATGGACTCATATAAGTACTTCTCTATGATAAAAGTAACGCCATGAATTATTTCTTTTAAATCTTCATCAGTAGATTGATCTAAACCTAGACCAAGTGTTGGGCCACCTCAGCCCATACCTGCTATATAGACTCTAACTTCTTGAGGTTTATCAGATTGTTTTTTTAAAACCTCTTGAATCCTTTCACAGGTGTCTTGATTCACTTTAAAAATCATAATACACCTCCATAAAATATAGTATTCTTCCTTTCTTATTATACCCCAAGTTAAATTACTTAAAAAGAAAAACCCCCTATCAGGGGGTTAACTTTTTGTAAACAAATCGCTCTAGAATCTCAATAAAAACAAAAAACGACCCCTCAGAGTCGTTTATAAGTTGATGCTATTATTTAACCACAGCTTGAACATGATCCACAAGCAGAAGGCTGAACGTTAACAGGTTGAACTGAATAACCATTACCTACCCATTCTACTTTGATTTCTCCAACTGAATCATATACAGATTTTTCAAGAACGAAATTGATGCCGCCGACTACTTCAACTAAATCACCTTCATTTTGATTATCTAAACCAAGACCAAAGCTTGGACCACTGCATCCCATTCCAGCAATAAAGATTCTGATGTTTTGTGGCTTATCTGCTTGAGCTGCTAAAACTTCTTGAATTTTTACGCAAGTCTCATCATTTGTAGCGATATACATAATACTCACCTCCATTAAAGACATTATATTATAAATCCGAGTAAATTAGTATAGATAAATTAAAATTTTAAATATTATTTACAATTTGTTAGATTTTAGACTTAATTTTCGAGATTATAGGTATCCAATTCCCCAGAAGATTTTAATTCATAAAGCACTTGATTAAACCGATCAATAAAGGCTTCTGCTCTTGGGTCCTGTTTATTAATCATCAAATGATCGCTAGATATAGGCGTCATAAAAGCAAAATCACTTTTTTTAAAGGCCTCTTTATCCTCTGGAAAATATCGATCTATAAGTGCTTCAGCCACGAGGGGATCCATAGGAACAATTTCAATCCGACCTTCCTTAAGTTTACTAAAACATTCCATTTCATCTACCGACAAATCATACTCAAGTCCTAACTCATCATAAATCTGTGTATAATAGTAACCTGATATCCCCCCCACCTTATAGCGTTTTAAATCTTCAACACTATTAAGTTCGAAAGATTTATTCTCTCTTTGGTAATAATAGAAATACTGTTTTACATCATCAAACTCATTAAGAGGATCTGTAAAGCTATACATTTGCTCTCTTTCTTCTGTTTTAAAATATGGAAATATACCAAAAGCCTCTCCTTTATTCAGAAGGTAAAAACCTCTCGCCCATGATATCATCTGTATTTCATAATCAATATTCATCGCTTCTAAAACCTTAATCATTGTCTCATATTCAAACCCTTTATTCACGCCTTTTTCTGTGTAAACATAGGGCTCATATTCTCCAGTTACGATGACATAGTGATCTAGATTGGGTTCAAAATGTGATTCAGAAACGGCATTATATTTTATCGTTTTTATAGGAATTACAGTATTTAGAATCTCTTTTGGTCTGTTCATCCATAAACCTGTAAAAGCTGTGAGTAAAGTGATAAATATAAGAAGAATATTAGTTGCTCTATTTAAATGCCTTCTATTGTTCAAAAGTAAGCACCTCCAAAAAAGCTTCAACTAACTTGCTGTCAAACTGTGTCCCTTTTCCTATGATGATTTCATCTATAGCTTGTTCACGTGTTAAAGGCGTCTTCCGATATGCTCTTGAACTCGTCATCGCATCATAAGCATCTGCTATACCGATAATGCGCGCCGATAATAAAATAGATTCTCCTGAGATCCCATTATTGTATCCCTTTCCATCATAACGTTCATGATGTTGGAGAACGATTTGAGCACTTTCCGCCAAAAACTCAATATCTTTCATAATCTGATAGCCTATATCACTATGCCTCTTTATATGAGCAAATTCTGCTTCAGTTAATGGTGTTTCCTTATTTAAAATTTCTATTGGCACACCAATTTTCCCAATATCATGTAGGATAGCTGCCATATGCAAATTTCTTTTATCTCGTGCATTCATACCAATTTTGTCTGCAATAAGTATTGAATATTTCTGAACACGATCACAATGTCCTCTTGTATAAGAATCACTTGCTTCTATGGCATTAGCAAGTGCCATAATTGTTTCTTGATAATTTTGATCTAGCGTGTTTACTAAACTTTCAAGTTCTTCATTCATTGCAGAGGTTTCTTCATATAAAGCTTGAATCTCATCATGATTGAGTTCAATTTCATCAATGTGAGATTTGAGTTGATTCTGCATACTCAGAATTGCATCTTCAAGCGTTCCAACTTCATCAGCAGTATTGATCCTTACCACATTATCTAGATTGCCCCCTGCTATATTTTCTGCAACTTGAGTCAAACTAAACAAGGGTTTTGTGATCATAGAAGAAATCCATAGCACAATCCACCCCAAAACTGAGATTTCTAAAAGCCCTAGAAAAATCTCCTGAATTATATCATTGTATTTTTGCTGTTCATAAAACTGATCTGTAAAATCGATGGTAATATTACCGATATACTGATCGTTGAAAAAAATCTGTCTTGAACGGCTGAGAAAGGGATCCTTCATATCTTCACAAAGTTTTGTTTTTTGAACAAGAATACTGCCGTCTTGATCTGTAATCGTAATTTCAGAAACATTTATATTTGATATTAAAGCCTCTGCAATATCTTCTATGTTGCGAAGATCAAAATCCCAAAGGGGTCTCTTAATTGAATTCGAACCTATATCCGCTAATGCATTTATGTTATCTGTCATTTCTGTCATCATATTTTGACTTTTCACAAAATAGATTAACCCAATTCTCAAAGAAGTTAAGATCAAAATAACAATGACAATGTAAAAGGTCAATCTCCCTCTAATACTTTTAAATTTCATATTTTTCCTCTATTAAAAACATCAATAAAAACACCAATTTTCTCTAATATTTAATCTCATTGTAACTTAATTTCCCTTATTGTTCAATGACTTAGCATCTAGCTGCCAATGATCTCCCTAAAAGAGACCTATTTTCAGATACCCTTTTTGAAACATCTTCTTCATATGTCTTATCACAATATTGATATAATACCCTTACAGGATTATATCAATTAAAAGCTAATATCGTCAATTTAGTATGTGCAATAAGATAAACACGCGGTTCTCTTATTGTACATTTCTAGGATTCTAACCAATTTTATCTTATAAATTTACTGATCTAATCATATCTAATACATATTATTGTTTGTATTTCAGAACATTTTGCCTTGACATACACAAACTTCAATTATATAATGAACATAAATTAAACATAAAGGGTACCATTAGACATGTGACTGGTTGAGCAGGCAGGATCTAATCGATAAATAGTGATTATTATTTATCGATATGGGTCCTTTTTTTGTTGAAAAATCTTAAGGAGGCAAAACAAAATGGATTACAAAAGTACTGCAAAAGAAATTCTAAAACATGTAGGCGGGAAAGATAATATTTCTCACTTTGAGCATTGCTCCACAAGACTGAGATTTTCACTGAAAGATATGTCTAAAGCTAATGTGGAAATACTCGAAAAAATTGATGGTGTCATGGCAGTAAAAATGACTGGTCAGTGCCAAGTCGTCATCGGTAACGAAGTCGTAGAAGTCTATGATGAAATTATGAAATTGATAGGTTATTCATTTTCTTCATCAGATATGTCTAAATCTTCTGGTGAGAAGTTAAAACCAGGTGCCTACATCCTAGATTTTATCATTGGCATATTTCAACCTTTGATTCCTGCTATTGCAGGAGGTGGGATTCTAAAATCCGTATTACTGTTACTTTCTCTGATTGGCATTATGGATTCTTCGGGTCAAACTTATAAACTCTTATCCTTTATTGCAGATGCACCACTTTACTTTTTGCCAATTTTAGTAGCCGCTACAACAGCTAATAAACTCAAAGTCAATTATCTTGTTGCTATTTCGGCTGCAGGTGCTTTAGTTTTACCAAAGATGCTTTCTACACTGGGAGAAGGTGCTCAGTTATTTGGTATTACAATTCAAAATATATCATATCCATATCAAGTTTTACCTGCAATCCTTGCAATTATCTTGTATTCATTTGCAGAAAAGTTCTTTACAAAAGTATCTCCAAAACCGATTCGAATTTTCTTCGTTCCTATGATGTCTCTATTAATTACGGTTCCTCTAACATTACTCTTTTTAGGACCTATAGGGTTTAATCTAGGACAAGGCTTTACACATATTATTCTCTTCCTTTTTGCTAAAGTCGGCTGGATTGCAACTGCCCTTCTTGCAGCTGTGTTACCTTTCATGGTGGCAACAGGCATGCACAAGGCTATGATTCCTTATGCTGTAACCACTATGGGTGAACTCGGTAAGGAAATTCTCTATTTGCCAGCTTCACTTGCCCATAATATCTCAGAAAGTGGCGCTTGTTTCGCTGTTGCCATTAGAACTAAAGACAAAACGAAAGAGTCCGTTGCAATCTCTGCTGGTATCTCTGCACTCTTTGGCATCACTGAGCCTGCTCTCTATGGGGTTACACTTCAAAATAAAAAGGTTTTAGCCAGTGTCATCGCCGGTTCTTTTATTGGTGGTGCTTATATCGGTATCACAGCGGTGGAATCATTTGTTCTTGTAGGCCCTGGTCTTGCAAGTATGTCCATGTTTATTTCTGAAACAGCACCTAAAAACTTTGTTCACGCTGTTATTGGTATGTTGATTTCCTTTATTGTTTCATTTATCATTTCGTTTATCCTTGGCAAGGAAAGTGACCTTGAGGATAATCGCAACTTAACATCCGACAAGCCTAGTGAAGATGCAATCCTATTTAACAGTCCCATTATCGGACAAATGATCTCACTTTCAGATGTTTCTGATGATATCTTCTCATCAAAAGTTGTTGGTGATGGTATTGCTGTGATCCCAAATACAGGTGAATTATACGCACCTCTTGATGGTAGAATCGAAACTGTTATGGACACTCAACATGCTATTGGTTTAAAAGCTGACAATGGGGCTGAAATTTTATTCCATGTTGGTATAGATACAGTGAGACTTAAAGGACAGTATTTTGAATCGAAAGTTAAAGTTGGAGACCGAGTTAAAAAAGGAGACCTTCTTTTAAACTTTGATCTTGAGCAAATTAAAGCAACTGGTTTTGATCCTGTAACGATTGCCGTGGTCACAAATCAAGATGCTTATAAGCTAGATATCCAATCAAAGGATCAAGTCAATCAAACTGATCATGTTATGACCATTACCACAGTATGATACAATTTGCATATAAGATAATATAAGGAGTATAATAAATGAATAAAACATTTCCAGAAAATTTTTTATGGGGTGGTGCACTCGCTGCTAATCAAGTTGAAGGTGCATGGAATGTCGATGGGAAAGGAATGTCCGTAGCCGATGTAGCCATGTATCGTTCAAAAGTGAGCTTATCTGACTATAAAGGTCACTTAGAAATTTCAAAAGATTTAATCGAAAAGGCTATGCAGGACGATGATATTAAAAAGTATCCTAAACGTAGAGGGATCAACTTTTATGAGTACTATAAAGAAGACTTGGCTCTTTTTGCTGAAATGGGCTTCAAGGTTTTAAGGGTTTCTATCGCTTGGACACGCCTGTTTCCAACTGGTGAAGAAACTGAACCTAATCCTGCTGGTGTAGCATATTATAGAGAACTGCTCACCGAAATGAAACGTCTCCATATAGAGCCTATTGTTACGCTTTCACATTATGAGATGCCACTGGCACTCAGTTTAAAATACAATGGCTGGGTTGAGCGCAAAGTAATTGATTACTTTGTTAGATTTTGTAATGTTTGTTTTAACGCTTATAAAGATTTGGTCAAATATTGGCTCACTTTCAACGAAATTGACAGTATCGACCGACATTCCTTTATCACTGCGGGCATCATTCCAGAATTATGCGAAGCAGGTAAAGAAGAAGAGGCCATTTATCAGGCTTTACATCATCAATTTGTAGCCTCTTCTCTTGTAACTAAAGATTGCCATGAGATCATTCCTGGGAGTCAAATGGGATGCATGTTAACCAAGTTGACCACTTATCCAAATACCTGCAATCCACTTGATGTAGAAGCAACACTCAAGAAGAATCTCCACAATTATTTTTATTCGGATGTTCAGATCTTTGGTGAATATCCCGTTATGATTGAGAAATGGTTTGAACGAAAAGGCATTAAAATTGTCATGGCACCTGGAGATAAAGCGATTCTAAAAGAGCATACGGTTGATTACCTTTCTTTTAGTTATTATATGTCCCTTACAGAATCAGTCGATCCAGAACTCGAAAAAGCATCAGGAAATACCATTATGGGGGTTAAAAATCCATACCTACCTTCCTCAGAATGGGGCTGGCAAATTGACCCATTAGGTCTTAAAATTTCTCTCATTGAACTTTATGATCGCTATAAAAAACCAATGATCATAGTGGAAAATGGGGTTGGAGCCAAAGATATCGTTGAAGCTGATGGTTCGATTCATGATCCTTATAGAATTAAATACTTTAGCGAACATTTTAAACAAATGAAAGCAGCTATTGATGAAGGCGTTGACCTCTTTGGATATGCGAGCTGGGGGCCTATTGATATCATCAGTGCTGGTACTTCTCAGATGTCTAAACGATACGGATTTATCTATGTAGATCAGGATGATGAAGGTAACGGTACACTCAAAAGAAGCCGTAAAGATTCATTCTACTGGTACAAAAAAGTCATTGAAAGTAATGGGGCTGACTTGGATTAACGCTTCTTCTTTCAAGCAGAAAGGTGTATGTTGTGATTAAGATTAAAAAAGTTTTGAATTCAAGTGTTGTCTTAGTCATTGATGACCAAGGCAAAGAATTTGTTCTCTTTGGAAAAGGGATCGGATACGGGAAAAGAGTTGGTGCAATTATAGCAGATCACAAAGCAGATCAAATTTTCATGCCTGTAGATAATTTTAAAGCAAAAGAATTGCTGGATTTATTAGATGCCATGCCACCTGAATTTATAGATTTAACTCAGAAAATTGTCAATCACGCAGAAAATAAGCTTAATACAAAACTCACTTCAGGTATTTACTTCACACTGATGGATCACATGAATTTTGCAGTTGAACGTTACAAAAAAAACATCAATATCACCAACAGAGTCTATTGGGAAATTAAAAATTATTATACAGAGGAATTTGAGATTGGTCTTTATGCCATTGGGCTTATGAACGAGGCGTTTGAGATTGACTTGCCAAAAGAGGAAGCTGCAAATATTGCCTTCCATATCGTCAACTCCCAAACGGAAAAAAGCGAATCTCGTGATGGTATGAAATATGCTAAAATGATCGGGAGCATAGTAAACTTAGTGAGATATACACTCAATATCAATTTTGATACTGAAAATGTTCACTACACTAGGTTTATCACTCATGTCAAATTTTTTGTGGAACGTTATTTTGATGATAAAATGATTGACGATAAGGATGATATTCTATTTGAACAAATTGCAAATCTATATCCTCAAGCTATGAATGGTGCTTTTAAGATCAAAGAGTATATTCAACAGGTTTATGGTAAAAATATTCCTAATGAAGAACTCACGTATTTAGCAGTTCATATCCATCGGTTAATTAGTTATAATCAACTGGGATAGTCCATGCTGGCACAGGCTAGTCTCCAATCGATTTCAGCCAAAAGCGCAGCATTCATTCAAACTGTGTATTATGTAATAAAAAATCATCGGCCAGCCTAAATGGGTTGGACGATGATTTTTTTATTTTTTTCATATCATTCCTTGAAGCTAATATTATATAGATTCCCTATGTTTCCTCACAGCTTCTTTCTCTATAGCGCTGTGAAAAACACCCTATTTAAATTTCAATCTCAAGGCTCTAAGGATTTTCTCTCCACTTGCGATCACATTAGGCAGTCTTGCCCCAGGCCTCACAGATAAAATATCATTGCCCACAATTTCCTCATACTTAACACCTGTTATACGTGTGTAAGCAGGATTGATGTAAGGATATGTTCACCATTCTCATTTAAATTAACCGTCTCCATCTTTGCAATCCTTCCTTTTCACTTATGGTGCGCTTTAAATTAGCACTATTATAACATAAAAGAAGAACCTCTTATTTACACCTTTGCTAAATATCCCGTAATGATTTGACACTTCAGCTATCCATTGATATGTTTCATACAGTATCCTTTTTGATACTAACTCAACATAAAGATCGTACTTATTTTTTATTCTATACATGTTATCATTAACACATGAGCATTTTTATCAAAATAAAATACAAGGAGCATGAATAATGAAAAGAGCTTTAGAATTTTTACAAGACTGTGGTACATTTTATTTAGCTACAACTGAAGGAGATCAACCTAGAGTGAGACCTTTTGGTGCTGTTTTTGAGCATGAAGGCAAACTTTATACTGCCACTAACAACACAAAGGACTGTTTCAAGCAAATGATGGCAAATCCTAAAGTTGAAATTTCAGGTATGAACAAGAAGGGACAATGGATTCGAATTACTGGTGACGTCGCTCTAGATGACCGAAGAGAAGTTAAGGCTTTGGCGTTTGAAGCTGTCCCTGCTTTAAAAAAAATGTATGACATTGATGATGATATATTCGCTGTCCTCTACTTTACAAAAGCCACTGCTACAATTGCCTCATTTACTGAAAAACCTGAAACTTTTTCTTTCTAGAAAATAGGATGATTTAACCTCATACTTTAAAAAGCTGAAACCCTATCTGATTAGGTATAATTTCTACATCTCAGATAGATTTTCAGCTTATAAAATGCAGATTGATTTCGCTTAACTACTGGACCAACCAACCTTCCCTCAGAATATACCCACCATTGTGCCCGCCTTCTGGTCCTAGTTCAATGACATAGTCAGAAGCGGCAATCAACAGCGGATTATGCTCAATGGTAATGATCGTTGCGCCCTGATCTGTCATTTCTTTAAAAATAGGGAGCAATCGTTTGATATCCGTATCTTGTAGTCCAGTCGTTGGCTCATCTAAGATATAGAGCGTACTGCTCAACTTATCTTCATATAAAGTTTTAGCCAGTCTTATTCTCTGAGATTCTCCTCCTGAAAGTGTAGATGCACTCTGCCCTAGTTTTAAATAGCCTAGCCCTACTCTGTCTAGCATTTCTAAAATGTTATAGATTTGAGCACTCTCTTTAAAAAGCACTTTAGCTTCTCCGATTTCCATCTCTAAGACATCTGCAATCGAATAACCTTTGTAGAGTACATCAAGTATTTCTGATTCATATCGCTTTCCATGACAACTTTCACAAACTGTACAGATATCTGGCATAAAGTGCATAGGTGTTATGATCTCCCCAATACCTTTACAGCTTTTACATTGCCCTTTTGAGCTGTTAAAACTGAAATGTTCTTTTGTCAATTTCATCTCTTTTGCCCTATCTAACTTTGAATACAAGTTCCTAATCAAATCAAATACGCCTGTATATGTCGCTGGTGTGGATCTTGAATTCTTACCAATCGCTTGCTGGTTCATAAGAACCACTGTTTCAATGGACTCTACGCCTTTTAAATGGTCAAAGTATCCCTGTTCGACATCTACTATCCATAATTTTTGACTCAATGCTGGATAGAGGGTTTTAGACACTAAACTGCTTTTCCCTGAACCACTTACCCCTATGACTGAAGTCATTTTGGACCTAGGTATTTTTAAATCAACTGATTTTAGATTGTGTGTTTTGGCACCTGTCATCTCAATCCATCCAATTGCGTCAATATCCATATCAAGGCATGTTTCAGTGCGTTCTAATTTAAAATCAAATGCATTCTCTAAAGTATCTGAAAGCCTCTCAACTTTGTGACTTTGAGCCTCAGCTTTTAAAAGCTTGCCACCATAATGCCCTGCTTTTGGTCCTATCTCTACAATATAATCTGCCATATCCACAAATGCTTTTTTATGTTCCACAACGATAACTGTATTACCAGAGGCTTTGAGCGCTTGTATAGACTCAATTAGAAACTTATAGTCCTTAGGATGAAGTCCTTTTGAAGGTTCATCCATGATGTACAAAATATTAGAGAGCCCCGATCCAAACTGACTCGCAATTTTAAGACGTTGTAGTTCACCTCCTGATAGAGTCGTTACACTCCTATCCAGTCCCAAATAGCTCAAGCCCACATCTTCAAGCCGTTTTAACTTATGAAGTAATTCTACAAAAATAGTTTTTGTTTTAGATTGCTTATCTTCTGAAAGTCTAAAATAAACTGCATGACACCACTGTTTAAGCTCCTTTACAGATAAATTCAAAACTTCTGGATATCTACTTTGCTCTATGTGCACAAGCCTTGATGCCTCAATAAGCTTTTCACCATGGCACCTCTTGCAAATCTCTTTTTTCAAAAATCTATCTAAATGGCGCGTTCCTTTATCAGCCTTATTTTCATTTAATAACCGCTTAATCGTGTTGACCACGCCCTCAACAGGCCTTGAAATCGTACCTTTCCTGCCATTTGAATTTTCATATGTCAAACTGACAATTCGCCCATTGCTGCCATAAAACAGTTGCGTTTTAAAGACATCGGACAAATCTTTAAAAGGCACTTCAAGATCCTCATTCAGATCTGTTGCAAGCGCGAGAACCTCACCCCTCATCCAATTGGCATTGGGTTTTTCGCGATGTTTTCTTAAATTGCCCCACCAGTCTGATGCACCATCTAAAATGGACCTCTCTGGGTGACTTATAATCTGATCTATATCGATTTGTAAATCATAGCCAAGACCTTTGCAGTTTGGACACATATATTCTGGATGATTTGAACTGAAATCCGAGGTTGAAATTGAAAAAAACACCGTTCCACAGTCGTCACAGATTAAGTTCTCTGGAATTACCTTTTGACACGTTGGGCAAATGCGTTCACCTAATATTACATAGAGTTGTTTTAAAAAGACACTAGCCTTAGAAACTGTACCCACTGTGGATCTTGGATTTCTGCCGATCGCCTTTTGCTCAATGGCAATTGCAGGTTGCAACCCCTGAATTTTGGATACATTGGAGTGAACTTTTGACAGTTGAGAAGGCGCATTTGACATTAAAAGATCCATGTACTGCTTTTGACTTTCTGCAAATATCGTATCAAATGCCAAGCTTGATTTACCACTGCCACTCACACCTGTTATCGTTGTAATCTTCTCCTTAGGAATATTCAAAGAGATATTTTTTAAGTTATGGGTTTTAACCCCTTCTAATATAATGTGATTTGAAGGCTGAATACTTGTTTTCTCAAAATTCGTAACAGAATCCATAGACGCATTTGATTCTAGTGCTTCAACATAGAGATCCGATTCAACTAAAGTTCTCAACGCGTTGGTATACACTCGGACATGCTCTGAAGAAATCTGTACGGATTCATAGGTCTGAAACACTTTATAAGGCGTCCAATGTTCTACCCATTTAGGCACTCTATACGCCACAACCTCATCTGTAACATAAGGTGCAATCTGTAAAATAGGTGAGTTTTCAAAACCGTCAAAACCTAATACTTCAATGCTTTGACTTTTAATATCTACAGTGACCACCTTCACCACGGTGGATGCCACCGGATTAGGTCTAACTGGTGATCTCGTGGCAAAAATACCACATTTAGGACTGTTTGGATAAGGCGGATTACAAGTGGTTGTTCTTCTAAACTCTGCCTTATCAAACCGATCAAACCACCAGAATATTCTGAGATAGTCCCCAGAGTTCACTTGCTTTGCCATGGACTGAAAAGTTTCAGAAGCAATATCACTCAGTTTTAAAATCGCTAAGTTATCATACCTTACAAATTTACCTATAGGTTCATTTTGAAAGGCAATCAGTGCGGATTCATTTTGAAGTCTATTGTGTTCATTAAAATTTTTTGCTTCATCATTCGTTATAAGTATCTGGTCCTCACATGGAAAATAAGGTTTTATGTCAATGAGTGTGCCAGTGGGCACCCATGTTGTATTAATTTCTATGTTCAAATAGCCCTTTTTTGGATCACATTCTGTAATATTAGCCCTTTCCATATGAATGCCTTCATCCGTTATCCAAAATACCAAACAATGGCTAAAAAGATTAAGCTGTTGTAGCGCCTTTTGATAGATTTCTTCTAGTTCTAATTTTAATTGCCTTTTGGAGGCCAGTGATGATGACTTGAGTGCACTCACCGTCCCTATTGATTTAAATTCAATTTGCTTCATACGCCCTCCCACACTTATCATCAGGTTATTGGCACATAAATTTCAACAACCCTGCTTTCATTTTGGATTTCATCACAAGGTGGATAGTATTCAAAGCTCGGTCGATCATCTGGAATCAATTTATGATCAGGAATACATTTCAGCAGCATCATGTTCCATGCCGCTTGATATTCATCGGACTTAACCTGGAAACGTCCTATTGCGTATTTGCCACCTTCTATTTGCGTGAGTCCAAATTTACCTTTTGGCCTTATCTCTCTTTCAATAGAGACACAAATACTCATTCTCAATTTTTCATCCTCAGTGAGTTCACTGAAGTCGTGATACATCACAAACCATTTGTTTTTACCATCGAGTAAATCCAGTTCTTTTGCATAAATATAAAGTTCATTAAACAGGTTTTGGAATAAATCACTGTCCCCTTTATAAGGCCCTACATGTCTAATATACAATACCCTTGTGGCACTGATTACCTCAATTTTGAAATCCATAGGTTCATTATATGACCGTTCTGTGTTTAATGCTTTTCCATTATTGCGCATTTTAATAATCATTTCAGTTTCTAAAAGAGACTGTTTTCTCAAAGCAGAAGCACTCATACCATAATATTCTTTAAGCGCTTTTGCAAATGAAGCTTGGTTGGAAAAACCACTTGAAAGGGCAATGTCTTGAATCGTTCTCTTGGGATTTGTGCATAACATAAAAACGGACTTTTCAAGCCTTAACCGCTTTATATAACCATAAAGACTCTCACCTGTAATCAGTCTAAATATTCTTTGAAAATGAAACTTTGAAAAGGCCGCTATTTTAGCCAACTGAGTCACTGTGAGATCATCGTCTAAATGTGCTTCTATATAATCTTGCACACGATTGATACTCTCTGCATAAGCATCCGTAGATAGGTTATCATGAGGATTTGAGGTACGGACAACCTCTTGCATTTCAACCACGGGTTTTGGAAAAATTAAATCCAAATATCTATTAATTTCTGCTGATCTATCTACTGGCAGTTGCATAATGCCATATATTAAGAGGCCATCAAGCAATGCCATGTATTGAAAAGCGTACCCTTTACACAAATTAATATCTGCGTTTGGCAACCCCTGCTTAAATACCGATGCTATTGCTGTGTGATAATTTTGATAAACTTCACTTAATAGAGCTCTATAGGTCTGATTGAGCACCATTCTGCCAAGCATCTGCATCATAATGCTTTGATTTTCATCAAGTGAAAACGAATTCATATATTCTAAACCACTTTCTTCATAGGGTAGTTCAGCACATAATTCATAAGCTTCTTCTAAGTGACCAAGGGTTGTCAATCCGACCACTTTAAGGATTGTATAGGCATCCATCTTGGTTCTCATCAGTGCTTCTATACCTGATGAGAACTGCACTAAAAAAGCCTTGCAAGATTCATTTATTAACATTTCCTTATTCTTAAAGTAGTAAACAACCACCCCTTTTGAGACCCCTGCACGTAGAGCCACTTTATCAAGGGTCACGTCCTCAAATCCCTTGTTTGCTATAATCCATAGAACCGCATTGATCAACTCTCTTCGCCTTATTGATTCCATTCCTATCTTTGGCATTTAACGCTCCTTTACCATGACTCCTATTTAATCTTATAAACCTCTATCACAAACAACTTCAAATGTCTTCATATGATTCTATATCCATTTGTATTTACTCACAGTGCATCATCCTTGAGATATGCTATAAAATGTTTAAAATAACCCACGAGCTCTTCTTCAATACGAGATTCATCTTCAACTCCATTATGGATGACTTTATTGATATTATAACCTTCTTTTATAACAAAAAATTTGAGATGCTTTGCTTCTATGGCCTTTTCAGGGCATGAATAAATACACCTCATACACATATAGCATTTATTATTAAATTTTATTTGATCATTGTCAAAACTTATATTATGTGAGGGACAATATTTAATGCATCGACCACAACCATTACATTGATCATTTGCACGTAAAAACATACCAAACATTTTAGCGCCCATTTTTTCTTCACAAAAGTGAATTATAGGCGCTACTGCTCTGATCGCAACATTTGGTTCATAAATTCTTCTGCTGTCATATTGAAGTTCCATGCTCATGTGCACTACTTTGCGCTGTGCAGCTTGATACAATAATCTAATCATCTTATCCTCATACGCCATAAACCAATTAGAACCCATAGCGATAATGCGTTCATATGTAATATCGTATCCTTTTGACTTTAATTTTCTTTTGATTGAAGCCGTTGCATTGTGATTGATACGGATAAAGTCTGCACCTGTCAGCAATATGAAAACTTTACGATCCTTTACGGGGACTAAGTGATCTACAAACTGTTTGACGATTTCTGGCGTTCCAAATCCATATATGGGATATGCAATTCCAATGAGGTCTGCATCAATATGTATAGGCCCTTTCATATCATTGAGCATCTCTTCAATATTTATAAGCGTCGTCATATTATTTTGGTTTTCAACGAGCTCTTTTGCCAATAGCTCTGACACAATTTTAGTATTTCCTGTTCCTGAAAAATAGCAAATGGCTGTTTTTTGAGTTTTCAAAGGACACCACCTTTTTTTATTTTGACCGGTCAGTATAATTAAATTTTAATCTTATATTTTGATAAAATCAAGAAAAAAATGGCACCCTCTTTTGAAGAGTTGCCATTTTAGTTCAATGCGCATTAGAGTGCTTCCATATTGAATTTTACACATATTTATAGCTTTAATCATGTAAATTTAAGCCTTTAACCAGTTTATTAACATGATTTTTCTTGCCATAAACACCCAGTCCAACGATGTTCAAATCTTCTGTTTTATAGGCTCTAACTTGTTCTCTGTTTGCTATATCATTACCGGTATTGAACAATTCCTCTGTATAAATTGTAAATTCAACTTCTTTTAAAAGCCCCTTTTTAAGAATTTCTTTTAGGCTTTCTTGAGTTGCTGAATATATCATAATGGGCTGGTCAATCATCGGTAAGTATTGAATATCGCTGGCATCTATATAAGGTTCACCTATAACCTGCTGACTTCCACCTATCCCCCCTGCTAAGAATGCCGTCACATTTAATTTTTGCCAAGACATAAGATCCTCTTTGACAATTATCGCTATTTTTTTCTCCATATTCATTATAGACCTCTTTTCAAATTAAAGTATACCGTTAAAATACTAATATACATGAATTTTACATCAGTCTACCTATTGGTGTATAGTATATAATTGCAGCCACTTTTATTTACTTTTCATATTTGAAAAACAACTCATAAAAAAACTCACTTTCAAGTATATATAGTCCTTGAAAGTGAGCTCATGGATAAATACTTTAATCAATCAAATTTGGGGTGGATTGATTAAAGAAATGGTGCCATTCTAATAATACCCTTTGGTCCTTCTGTTTCGACAATCTGAGTTGCAAGCTCTTGGAGCTTCGTTTTACTGATAAAAGGATAGATCGATACCACTTCATGGATGGTCCCATTTTCAAAACAAATCTCCATCATTTCATTTAAATGGTCTGTTTTTAAAAAAGGCGCTGTTTGATCAGGTTTAAGAATAGGTGCTAGATCTGATAATCTTTCTACAGTCATTTTTTCTTTCATCTCCTCTGTATTGGCATTCAAAATATCAAAAATTAAATCCGTCTTTTCAGAAGTACCTAAAAGTGCTTCAATGTTACAATCAAATGCTGCTGCCAAATCTGGAAGCTTAGAAATATCTGGCATAGAGTTACCTCTCTCCCAATTTGAAATTGCTTGGTAGCTGACATTCATCATGTCTGCAAGTTCCGCTTGCGTTAAATTTTTACGTTTCCTAAATTCAACTATTCTCTGTCCTGTTTTCATTGTGTCAAACATGTGGACCTCCTTCATAATTCATTAACTATCCTTACTATAATAAAAAATAGGACCTTCGTCTATCAAGTGGTGCTTGAGTTGTTTAGAATGATTGTCAAGTATCTCTTGAATTCATTTACACAAGGTAAAAAATCCCCATCGTATCCATACTTTCAGGCAAGCGTCCTCGCGGTTTTATAAACCACTGCGGATTGCCTTGCAGAATGGATACTATGAGGATTTACGTACTTGAATTTACTTATGTGATCAACTAATATGTGTCATATATTCAAACGCGGTTACACCGTATACATTTTTAAAGTGCTTATTAAGGTGACTGATGTCCGTAAAGCCACAGGCTTCTATCGCTGCATAGATGTCTTTTTGCTCTTCTATCAGACGACGGGCATATTCTATTTTACTGTTTAAAAAATATTGATAAGGCGAGATGCCCACTGCTTCTTTGAACGCTCTAATCAATTGAAATTTGGACATGCCAAATTCATTGCTTAAGTCTTCTAACTTTAGCACACCATTATAATTTGAAGTGATGATTTCTTTAGATTTTTTTATCAATAAAGGTTCTTTTTTATGATTATAGCTTATTTCAGTCTGAGAGACACCCTCTGCAACTTGCATGAGTAGATCACTGCAAAGCGCATCATCTTCATGATTGAGAACGGCCCTTGTAAGTTTGAGAATATCTCTTTTCAATTCTAGGTTGTACACGATTGGCTCGTTGAATAAAATAGGTTCTTTCTTTTCCAGTACAGTCATCAGTAATTCTGGATGGATATAGAGCATCACATAATCAATCCCATCCTTATCATAAGAACTGCCATCATGAGGTTGTTCTGGATTAAAAAGCATGATGCCATTTTGGTGTGAAGACAGCAAAGCCCCTTTATGATGATACTGCTGAATGCCTCTTAAAGTTACGCCAATGGCGTACTCTTCGTGAGAATGCCTCTTATAGCTAAAGTCTGAAAAATGAGCAGACAGAGCCACAATCTCGGATTGTTTTTTATAAATAAACTGGTCCACTTAGATTGCCTCCTTTATCCCAATATACCTGATACCATTATAGCAGAATAAACTAAAAAAAGTGCCATTAACGTATTGGCTAATTTTCTATGCTTTTCTAAATGCTTTTGAATTAACATGCCAAATGCAATCCAAGTCGAAAATGCTGCACATCCTATTGCACTGATCAACAGTGCAAATCCAATAATTTGTGGGCCTGTATGATAATAGGGCAAAACGAAACTTGGAATCACTGTCATTGTAAATAAAATCACTTTGGGATTGATCAACTGCATGATCAACCCCGATTTAGCAGAAACTATTTTCGATTTTTCTGTGCTTGTTACATCCATATGATAAATTTTATAAGCAAGATAAAGCATGTATAGGCTCCCAACAACTTGCATAACACCAATAATTTTAGGAATAACAGCTATTAAAAGTGTATTGAGTATCGCGATAGTCCAACCATCAAGCTGAACCCAAACGCTGAGCCAATGACAAATTCGATGGCTTTATTTTTACCATAGTTGTGAACTGTGGATAGAATCATTATATTGGATGGTCCCGGTGTAAAGGTCACTATAATACAATACAGCATAAAAGAGAAAAAATTCATAATAAACGCCTCCCAGTGTACTTTTATGAATTATACTTTATAAGGCTGTTTTTTGCATAGTACATTATTGCAGGGGATTTATGTATAGAAATACCTCTTTGAACACCATCACTTCGGACAAGAGTCCTCGCGTTTTTTCAAAACGCTGTGGATTGTCCACTATGATGGCGTTTAAAGAGGTATCATGATGTATACATGGTCATCCTCAATATCAAAAGTGCAAAGTCTTCGATCAGCAGTGATGACTTGTATATGAATACTCACCACAGCACTAGTCACCATAGTACATTTCTGTGACTTCATCGAAATATTCTTGCATAAGGCCAAAGTATATGCCAAATTCAAATGGATGCTCTTCTTTTATATATACGATTTCTGAATTTTCGGGGTGCGAGGCTTCAATGATTTTTAGAGCTGCTTTCTCGCTTTTTTCTGGCTG
The DNA here is from genome assembly GCA_965140735.1 of uncultured Fusibacter sp. Classification (GTDB taxonomy): domain Bacteria; phylum Bacillota; class Clostridia; order Peptostreptococcales; family Acidaminobacteraceae; genus Fusibacter_A. The sequence continues at coordinate 2,588,367 of OZ223306.1, forward strand.
TGCCTCAATAGGCTCTATCGTGACGATTGTACCTTTCGCTAATATGCCTACTGTCTTTGATAAAGTATAATTGGGGTAAGTGACCTCAGTAAGAGTTAACTTGCCTTGAGCATATTCATATAAGCCAGTTGCATAAATATCATTTTGAAAAGTCTCTAGTTTTATATGCCCCTTACCATCTGATTCATGATCGAAGTAAGAGGTAGACTGGGCACTTATAATTGTCCAATCTTGAGTTTTAGAATTATAACGACAGAGCGCACTACTATAGTCTGCACTTGGTCCTGAATCATATAAGAGCAATTCTCTTTCGCCATCTGTGATGTCAATATCAGTCACAAGTGCTCCCATGTAAGACTCTTCCCACGGATACCATTTTTCTTCGTGGTCTACTAGCTTAGTTATTATGGATGCATCTACATTGATATGTTCTTTTATGCCATCACCATCAAAATCTACCTCTAAAACCTGCGTTGAAAGTTCGGGGCTATGACCTTTTAAAAACGCTATATTCGCCTTTTCTATATTTGAAAAATCAGCTTCACTAAATTTTTCATCGATTTTATACCACGATTGACTCTCAAAATATTGTTTCCAATAGGCATCTTTAAACGCATAGCCCTTTCGCGCATAAATTTCATTGATCCCTACTCTCAACATGAGCTCATCATAGCCCACAATATCTTCCAAGCTTAATTTTATCTGAGCACTGTTTTCAAATAAGTAATCTTCCGAGGAGAGCTCTGATGATAAATTTTCTGTCTTTGTGAGTTCTGAGACACTTTTTGATTCTGTTTTTTCAGAAACAGTGACATCAACTTGCTCAGATGAATTTGACGATGCCTCTTTTGACTCAGCCTTTTCCACTGGTATAAATTTACTACACGCAGTAAGTATTAATAGACAAATTAAGAGTGCACTATAGATTAATTTCTTATTTTGCTTTATATGATATTTCATATGACCTTCCCCCTGTTTATTCGATCCTATTACTCAATAATATTATCAGAATTTACTTTTAGACATTATACACTCCTATTATACCGTTAATCTTTCTAGAATGCGATATGCATGTCTTTTTATATTATTATGTTAACATTATAATAATTACACACCAATTATAACGGAGGTTCTCATGGAGAATATGAAATATGTTGATGAATTTATAGGTTATTGTAGGTTTGAAAAAACATTGAGTTCGAAGACGATTAAAGCTTATACAACAGATCTTGTACAGTTTCAAAATTATTTAAAGAACGAAACTTCTACAAAAGAACTCATATGCGTTGAAAAGCAAATATTAAGAAGTTATATTCAATTACTCCAATCCTCATATAAAATAAAAAGTGTCAAAAGAAAAGTGGCCACTTTAAAATCATTTTACAGTTATCTTGAGTTTGAAGATCTCATCGTAGTCTCTCCGTTCAAGAAACTGAGACTCCGACTTAAGGAGCCATTTTTACTCCCCAACGTACTTAATATCAATGAGGTTCAATCTATTCTAACGAAAGTCAATGATCAATTTCTTGCAATGAATTTTTCAAAAGGTTTTGGTTATTATGAAATTTTAAAGCATAAGGTTGTCATTGAACTCTTATTCAATACAGGATTAAGGGTTTCTGAATTATGTCATCTTAAAAGGTCAGATATATCTCTAGATACTTTTTATATTAAAGTGAATGGGAAAGGGAAAAAACAGAGACAGATTTATATCGTTTCAGAACATTTAATTCAACAATTAAAAGAATTAGATGAATACTATTATAACCGTCAACAACAACGGCTCTTCTTTTTTATCAATAAACGCGATGCACGTCTATCAGAGCAATCTGTAAGAAACATCGTCAAAAAATATGCTGCACATCTTGATAAAAATGTGACTCCACACATGTTCAGACATACTTTTGCCACAACACTTCTTGAACAAGGTGTAGATATAACCTATATCCAACATTTACTAGGACATCATTCTGTAGTAGTAACACAAATCTACACACATGTTAATAAAGAAAAACAAAAGGAAATTCTGATTGAAAAGTTGCCTTGGAAAACATTAACAATCGTTAATGAAGGATAACTATTTATTATCGGTTAAAAATAGCACACAAAGAGGCAACAATGAATAATGATCAGAAACTTAATAAATATCATTTTGTTATAAGCTACTCAAGAAATATTTATGCAGATGCAGTTCAACCACTATTATATCGACTGGATGACATTGGTTTTAACACGTGGATTGATTTGACTGAAGTAGATTTAGGTATTGACATATATAAAAATATTTTTAGTATTTTAGGCACTCAAAATGCTTGGATATCTACTATTGTAATAATTGATAAAACTTATTTCAATAAAACATGGTGTACTTTAGAGTTAGATTTTCTAATAAAAAACAATATTCCATTTCTCCCTATTCTATATAAAATTAAGAAAGAGGAGTTCCCAAACAAATATAAAGATTTAAGACGGCTAAGTTATTCAAGAATCGAAACTGATGAATCAATAGAAACTACTATTAATAAGATAGTTTCAGTATTTATCAAAGGTCTTGATGTTAATAAAAAAGTATTTCCTATAAAAAATAAGATTTTATGCATTTTATTAAACGACTATAAGAAAACTAGTTTCAATGATTTAGCGAAGATACTCAAAGCATATAACGTAGTCACTTATTTGAAAACACTTCAATATTCTACAAATCAAATCTTTGAATATGATATTATTGTATTAATGAATGTGATTGACGATAAGCTTAAGCAACAACTTATCAATAATCAGTATTCGAGAGAAGATATTCTAATTTCTGATCAAATTATAACTATACTAGATTCAATATTCAATTCAAATTTTGAATATGATTAATAACACGTAATATTAAAGTTACTAATTCATCAATATCTTTTTCTTCCTTTAAATCATTAATATAGGGGAGTAAATATTCATATTTTATTGGATCCTTTTCTAACTCAAGGAGTATTTCATAAGAAGCAAACCCAGTGGAACCAACAGGTATTATATATCGCCCTTGTTCTTTGGCTCTTCTAAAATCTTCGAGTACACCATTAGATGATTTTAAGACTCCATCATAAAATTGATTTCCAAAAAGAAATAATACAATTCCCACCTCAGATATCATATTATCTTGAAACATTTTTTTTGCATCTTTATCAAGGTGTGAAGCATTTCCGTTTATTAAGGGAAGCGTTTTGATAGTTAAATATTTATCCACTCGGAGTTTATCTTCATTTATTCGAGTTAAAGCCCCTGAAACTAGCTGAGGTCCAACACCTTCTATTAATCCAGTTGATACACTATTTCTTTGCCTAATTAATTCATATCCAAGTTTATTTAAGAAAACATAAGCATCATTTGATTTCCAATTGCCATATTCCCGACAACTGCCGGCAACAAAAATTTTATTAGATAAATATCTTTTTTTTACTCGCTCAAATATTTCAGAAATATCTGAATATTCCTCTATCATAACTGCCTTAATACCATATCGTCTTATATCTTTGATATAAAGCTCTTGTTTAATCAAATCATAATCATAGTCTTTATAGTCTTCATAATCTTCTTTTTTCAGCTCTTTTATAAAGCAATAATGTTCTCTTGCACTTTTACCAATTAGAATTCTTATATTTGCTAAAACTTGAAGGAAATTAGGATCTCTCAGTCCATAACCTACAAAAACAAAAGTTTTTGAAACTAAGTCCCCTTTTAAAGCAGTTATAAATAGACTGTGAGAAACCGTAAACATTTCATAATCATCTTTTGTTAGAATAGCATTATTAACATCCGATGTATCTCCGTGAAATTTATATACAACAGCATCTCTATCATTAAGATTTGCCGCTAAGTCATCTTGACGGACTTTCACATCAACTATCTTTTTATATACATTACTTAAAGATTCTTCAATTAAATGATCATAATTTGTAGTCCAAAATGTATCTATTGGTAATGATGTAATTATATTTAAGGTTGCATTCTGCATTCCACTTCTCGCAAATTGATCAAGTATTTCCTTATTGATACTGTAACGATTACCACCGGATTCATTTAAATAATATTGGGCTAAAGAAATAAAATCATTTTCTTTATCGATATCTAATTTTAATTCATGGGCAATATTTTGCAGTAAATCTTTCCAATTAACAAATCCAGAAGTTTGTGACAAACCAGCGCCAGCAAATATAGCTGCTTCGCCTTGTAAGATTGCATTGGTATAATTCTTAATAAATATATCTATGTGTCTATCCATATTGCACACTCCTCAAGATATCATAAATTTAACCGATAATAAATAGTTATCCTTCATTGTTTTATACTAAATTATACCATATACATGCTATTTTTACATAGAGTATAATTTTAGACTTGAACGTTTATTTATGCTATATTTAGTATATAGATCTATATTAAAGTAGAAAAATCATTATTGGCACTATTTTATGCACTATGTCTACAGATTTAATTAAATCTGCTGATATAAATACTATTTCAGAGGAGAATAAAAATGATTGATTTTAACAGCAACACCATATTCAAGTTATCGCCTATCAAAGATGGCAAAATGTTACCTGCAATAAATGAATTCCTGATCGACGGCGAACAAGTCCTTTCAGCTTTTCAAACGATTAGAGATCAAGTTGTCTTCACTAACAAACGTGTCATCGCTGCCAATGTACAAGGCTTAACTGGTAGAAAAACGGATTATACTTCAATTCCTTACAGTAAGATTCAAACTTTTTCTGTTGAAACTGCTGGTGTATTAGACCTCGATTGCGAAATAGAGCTTTACATAAGTGCAGTAGGGAAAGTTAAATTTGAAATCAAAGGCAATTTTGATATTGTAAAATTCAATAAAATCATCAGTTCATACGTATTGTAACAGATTATAAATAAAAAAAGCCTTACAAACTTCTCGTTTCAATGTTTGTAAGGCTTTTGGTTTAGATTAATCTCCTGCTTAAAATCGAAATTATTCAAATTCCGATAGCCAGCGTTTTACCGCTTCTGACGTCATTCTCTGTTTATTAATTAAGATGTAACTTTCTATACGGGGTGGATTGCTCTCAAGCAATTTAACTTCAGCAAGTGACCCTTCCTCTATTTTTTTAGCAACCATTGCTTTCAGCATAAAAGCATAGCCAATCCCTGCTTCTAGATAAGGGATAATATTGCTACTAATATTAATATCCACTGCATACAAATGGTTTTTAGGAAAAATCGTGTCAACCCACTCTTTAAGAGCATCTGTATAAATTGCTGCATTCAATAATTGAAGTGATTTTAAGTTCTCATTTGAAATTCCCTCAGGGTCACATTTATTTTGAGCACCTGTTACTAATATAACCTGATCGTTGTGGAAAGGTTCACAAGTAAACTGTGAGGATTTAACATCCCAATAAGTAAAAGCAATATCCAGTTGATTTTCATGAAGGCCTTGAATCAATTCTTCACTGTGCCCAATCTTTATTTTAACGGAAATCTGTGGGTGAGTTTTGATAAACTTTAAAATCATACGCTCCACATGGCAATCGTAAATAGAATGCACGACGCCAATATTCAGTGTATCGTGATGAAATTCCAACTGCTTAAGTTGAGATACTGCCGTTTCCTGTATGGATAACAATTGTTTAGCATAAGGTAAAAAAGCTTCTCCCTTGCTGGTGAGCTCCACCATTTTATTGGTCCGCATAAAGAGACTCTCCCCCAGGTTGTATTCAAGTTGCTTGATGCGACTGGTAACTGTAGATTGAACGATATGAAGTTGTTCAGCTGTTTTTGTGAAATTCTTAAATTTTGCCAAATAAATAAAAGTAATTAATAAATTATAGTCCATAATCTCTTGCTCCCTACTATCAAAGTATATACTCAGTCCGCTTCGCTACCTTCGTAACCCAAAACTACATAACAGCAACCTATTAATGTTACATACTCAGTCCGCTTCGCTACCTTCGTAACCCTTGTGCAATCCTTTAAGATTGCATTCAGTGGGCGTTTGAACGCTCACTGAATTAGGAAGATGCCCCTCATTTTGAGAAACGGGGGACATTTCCTCAAGGGTTATAATCATTATTTTCGATCGTTATAATGTATACTATTCGTTAGACAACCTCAAATTCCTCTTTTATAATGAAAAATATAAATGGCAAATATATATTAGTAGATGGAGGTATAAGATTATGTATACTATAAACCCGAATATAAAGGCTCTTTATTGCATAAAATGTGGTGAAACCTATCCTTTGGACGATTATTATCTAGGTTGTCCACTCTGTTTCAATAAAGGTGAAAATGCTGCACTATCGTTTAAATATAAGTCGATTGAGTATAAACCATTCAGAGTTAATGGTATTCAAAAATACGGCGTTACACTGCCTTATTTGAACTTACCGACACTTGGTGAAGGTAACACACCCATTGTAAGACACTCTCTTTTAGCCACTCAGCTAGGCATTAAAGACGTTTTCTTAAAAAATGAATTTCAAAATCCTACTGGCTCACATAAAGACCGGATGAGTCCATTGGTCATTGCTAGAGCTTTAGCGCTTGGTAAAAAAGGCGTTGTGGTAGCTTCAAGTGGCAATGCAGGATTTTCAATAGCGGCGTATGCTGCACACTCAGGGTTAAAATGTGTCGTTATATCGCCACGAGCGATCAGTGATATTTATCGTGCTTCTATCGAATCCACTGGTGCCCAGCTGGTTATACTTGATGCTGAACAAGACACAGTACAAGGCAGGTGGGCCCATATGCAAACCTTAGTTGAGACAGAGGACTTATACCCTGCAACGAATTACATATTGCCCCCTGTTGGCAGTAACTGTTTCGGCGTTCAAGGGTATAAAACCATTGCCTATGAAATTTTTGAAGACTGTAAAGATGACATCCCTGAATTCATATTTGTGCCAGTATCCAGAGGTGATCTCATCTGGGGTATTTTTGAAGGTTTCAAAGAATTACAGACTATGGGCCATATCAAAACATTACCAAAGCTCATCTGTGTGGAGCCTTTTGAAAGAATTACTCAAGTCCTTAAAGGTAAAGACTATAGAAGTCATTTTCCAGGTAGTTATGCTTTAACAGGTTCTATTGGTGGCAATACAGTCACTTATCAAGCCTTAAAAGCTGTCCAAGAATCAGGTGGATATGCAATCGCTACAGCTCAAGACGATGTCATTGCAAACGTTCGGGAGTTTTCAAAAACTGGTGTATATCTTGAAACCTCCTCAGCCGTTTCAATAGGCGCTGTCAAACTGGCCATTGAAGCTCACAAATTAGATAAAAATAGCCGTATCCTCATCATTGCAACCTCAAGTGGTTTTAAGAATAATCCAGATTTAATTCGATAGCATTAAATAATATTGGATATAATTATATGAAAGAAGGAACAATTACTATGAAAGATATAGCTTTGCTCGTCGTGGATGTTCAAACGGCTCTAATAGAAGCACAACCCTACAACCAAATTCAAATGATAACGAATATCAATGATTTAATTTCTGAGGCAAGAAAATATAATAAAGAAGTCATTTTTGTAAGACATGATGACGGTGAAGGTTCTGAACTTGCACTTGGAACTCCAGACTGGGAGATTTATAAGGAACTCAACATATTACCTACTGATATGATATTTGAAAAACAATACAACAGTGCCTTTCACAAAACTGATCTCGATACTTATTTGAAATCTAAGGGTATCCATACGCTTGTCTTAATGGGCCTTCAAACAGAATATTGCATAGATGCAACTTTAAAACAGGCTTTTTCTTTGGATTATGAAATCTTAATTCCAAAGGATACGAATACAACTTTTGATAACGAGTACTTATCAGGGGAAAAGCTTTACGAATTTTATAACAAAAGTATTTGGGATGGGAGATTCGGGAAGGTTTTAGATGTAGAGGTGGTTAGGGACAGGTTAAAAGACTAAAGATCACTATAATAGAGTACTCTATCATATTCTAACTGAGTTATGAAAACACAAAACGAGCATTCTCAATTTATATTGAAATGCTCGTTTATTTTGTCACTAGTTTTTTCTGTGCATTTTTTTGCTTTTCATTTACTTCTTACCCTTCATCTGCCCTACAATGGCAACACCCACTATAACCATCCCACCAATGATCTCACGAGTTGCTGGGACTTCTCCAAGTATTATAAAAGCCAATGCAATCCCATATACTGCCTCTAATGATGACACAATTCCCGCTAATTGAGCCGGTATCTTCTTCAAGCTACTGATAAACAGTGAATGTGCTAAAGCTGTGGTAATAACCCCTAAAAAAATTAATAGACCTATGTCAATAACTGAGGGCTTTGCTCGAACCCAAAAAACAAATGGCAATAAAAATAAAGTCGCTGTAATCTGCTCGTACACAGCGATAACTGTACTTTCATAAGACTTCGAAAGACCGCGATTAAATAGCGTCAAAACTGCGTATGCAAAAGCAGAAAATAAACCCATCAAAATACTCAAAGTCAGCTGATTCTTGAAGTTATACTCAGGAAAAGTAATGCCTATGCCCACTAGTATTAAAAAGGCCATTATCACATTTCTAATTTTTAACCGTTCTTTAAAAAAAAGAGGTTCAAGAAATGTCACAAACAAAGGAAATGTTGCAAAAGTAATCGTACCAATGGCAACTGACGACATCTGAATCGTCTTTAAAAAAGACCACCAATGAAGTGCCAAAATAACACCTGCTAAAAGCATCACAATAAAATGCTTTCGACTTTCAAGCTTAATTTCTTGATGCTTAACCATACAAAATAAAAGCAATGCAATGGATGAGAAAAATACACGTCCAAATGTAATTGCAATTGCAGGCAATGGTATAAATTTAGCAAATAGCCCCGCCATACCAAATAAGAAAACAGATAAATTTACAGAAAGCAGCGCTTTATTTCTGTTCATATTAAAACTTCCTCTACTTAGATCATTCTCAATTCTCGAATTATAAGTCTTTTTCATTATAGCATTTGACTGGATCAGATGTGAAATTCTTTTAAATATTAATTATTTGCACTTGACATGTTAGTATGCTAAATGTTAGTATACTAACATGGATGAATATAAAAATGAAATCACACTGAATTGTCTGGCTTTTCAATTAAGCCAAGCACGAAAAAAAGTTCAAAAATGGTATGAGCAACAACTCAGTCCAATGGGATTAAGTACATCTTATGTTTATGTTATGGAGGTCATAAAAGAGTATGGACCATCCTCTTTGACTTTTGTTGCTCAACAACTTGAGATCGAACGTGCCACTGCAAGTACTCTACTATCACGCATGGAACGAGATGATTTTATAATACGACGTTCTTCTAACGGAAGACGTTCTATTGAAATTCACTTAACTGAAAAAGGGCATGCCGTGTTGCAAGAAGCGCTGTCTATCCTTAAAAACACAGATTTAACCCTAGATGAATTGCTCGGCGGCAATTTAGAGGTTATCAAAACTGCCCTAATTGATCTCAATAAACACTTGTAAAAAATATTGCAAAGGAGCTTACTATGAAAAAATTTATTGTCTATTTGTCAGACAAGCAAAAAGAACTTATGACAAAAGAACTTGTAACACAACATGCTGCCTATTTGTTATCACTCAAGAATAAGAATGTACTCCCCTTTTGTGGTCCATGTCATGATGGCAACGCATTGATGATTATTGATGCAATTGACGCTGAGGAAGCACGGACTTATGTAGAGGGCGATCCATTTTCAAAAGTAGATTATTATAGGACTAGAAAAATTGTTGAAGTTGATGAAGCCACACCAGAAAACAATTTTTTAATTGATGAAGTCATTGAGTTTTTAGAGCAAAAATAAGCCTTTGCCGCCAAAACTAATGATTTATAACAAGATTTGAGTCTCAGAGAAAACCTTTTGACTCAAATCTTGTCCCCTAAAAATAAAATCTAAGCAATCTCGTCTTGGAATAAGCACCTGCACTCTCCATACTCTTCTTGGAATTATGATTGTAATACCAACACCCAGAATGTGCCTCTAGACCTCTTGATTCAACCATACTTTGGAGATGCTTTAAAATGCCAGTGGCATAACCTTGCTGTCTCTTTTCTTCAAGAACGTACATCCCAATACTGCCAATGCTGGAAACTACCCGACCGTATTCGATTACGCCGAACCCAACGAGTTCACTTTCTTTTTCAACTAAATAGACTTTATAATAATCACTTCCAACCAATACTTTCTCAGCAGAATCAACCTCAAAGAAGTCTTCTGTCAGTGTGAAAAGCCGTGTATCTTCAAGTGTCTTAGCCTCTCTAAAAGTAAGGTCATGTTGATACTGACTTTTAATAAGTTTGTCAGTATAAATCGAAAAATAAGCCTGTTTTTCAATTCTTTCAAAATTGTCAATGCAGTGACTTAAAAAGAATTCATCACCTGTTGCCACAAGGGCATTGGTCACTTTTTCAAATTGTTTTATGCGTGCAAATAGTAATTGCCCGTGATTGGCATACTTTTCTATCACATGAAAAAGAGTAATCATAGATTCTTCATAAATGGCAAAAAATCCGATGGGCTCATCACCAGAAATAAACTGATAAAAATGACTTGCCAACACATGATCTTCCCAATAGGAATCAATTGTAATCTTATTTTGTTCAAAATAGGCCCTTACCTCTAGTTCAATCTCTGACCATTCACACTTTTTACAGGTAATCATCCTAGTAATCCTCACTTTCACGTCTTATAATCTTATTTTTATTTTCTCTTTTTACATGATAATTGTTCTGCATCTTATCGAGTGCACGCTCTTTTTGTCTCATCTTTTGTTCCAAATGTTTTTGCTCTCTTTGGAGCTTTTGCCAACTATCCCAGTGTTCCTGCTTAAGCTGTCCAGACTTTAACGCCTCTTGGATAGAACATCCTGGCTCCTTTTTATGACTACAATTGTTAAATTTACACGACGCTATCAATTGCTCAATATCTCCAAAGAAATGGGACATCCCCTCTTCAGCATCCCAAAGTGCAAGTGATCTCATACCGGGAGTATCCAATATCATCCCCCCTTCTGGCAAAAGTACCAGTTCTCTATGAGTTGTCGTATGGCGCCCTTTACTGTCATATTCACGAATATCTTGCGTCTCTAAAATCTCAATGCCCATTAAAGTGTTCACAAGGGTAGACTTTCCGACACCTGATGATCCCAAAAGTGCCACAGTGACGCCTTCTTTAAAATAGGGTTTAATCGCTTCTATCCCTGCTCCTGTAAGCGAACTAATCGCATGTACATCCACACCCATAGCAATTTCATTAACCGTTTGAACGTTCTCTAAAAAGTCATCGCAGAGATCGCTCTTTGTAAGGACTACCACAGGTGTTGCACCACTCTCCCATGTTGCGATCAAATAACGTTCAAGCCTTTTAGGATTGAAATCTTTATTCAGCGACTGCACTAAAAATACGGTATCCACATTTGTTGCTACAATCTGTTCTTTGATTTCAGTACCTGCAGCCATCCTCGAAAATTTTGTTTTTCGTTGCATTAGGCCTTCAAAATGAATTTCATCTTCTTGATATTCATCTACAGTTACAATGACCCAGTCCCCCACAGCCAGCTGTATATCATGTTGTGTAGGTCTTCCCAGCCATTTTTCGCCGTGTTCAGTTATAACCTTAAACCGCTGACCATAATCCAAGATAATTCGACCTCGATGCAATTTTTTTTCTGAGTTTTGCTGATTATTTATAATTTCTGTCCACTGTGATTCCAGTTGTGTCGTCCAGCCATATGCGTTTAAATCTATTGTTTCAATATAATTTTGTTCTTTCAAATTTGCCTCCTTGGCGTCATAAATATTGTTTTCATTGTTTTTACTATCGTTTTCTGTATTTATAAATTGGATAGCAACCACCTCCTTGGGGTTTCATAACATGAGTTTTCACAACCCACAATTCCATAATATGGAATCTAAAAGGCGTAAAAAAGCCCGCAGAACGATCTTCTACGGGTTGTAATCTCATTACTCTTGTGGCTAAAAAAGGGCATAAAAAAACACGCCTTCTTCGCGCGCATATTTTCCACGTTATAGATTGCTCAGGTTTTTTGGCACTGTTCCCATTCACAGGATACAGGACCTCATATTCAATTAATGTTTTAGGACCTCAATTAACGATTTTCTCATAATACTGCTCCTTCCTTTGCTCTAATAGCAACACACTAAAAAGATACTACTTTAAGATATTACTTTTTTATCATAAAACAAGCATATAAATTTGTCAAGCTATATTTTTTATTTATTCTTTTTATCTCAGCCTCAATAATACGAACGTTTTTTCTTAAAAAATTTCCATCGTTCTATTGACTAACGGACATTAAATCATTAAAATATTTTACTGTAAGGTATTATAAAATAAAAATTCACTTTAAAATGGCTGTTGACTGTTGAAACAGATGCTATGTATTAGAGTTTATTCAATTCAAATTTAGGAGGACAAATGGAAAAAAATACTCAGATCTACGATATTAATGGTGTACCACCCCTTAAAACCGCAATTCCTTTAGGTTTACAGCATGTTTTAGCTATGTTCACTGGTAACGTAGCACCACTCATTATCCTTGCTAATGTGCTTGGTTTGCCCGTAGAAGAGAGATCTTTCCTTATTCAAGCGGCTATGTTCGTTGCAGGACTCACGACTTTGATTCAACTTTATCCACTGGGACCAATCGGTGCACGTTTACCAATCGTTCAAGGCACAAGCTTTGGATTTTTACCAACTTGTATTGCAATTTCCGCGAAATACGGCCTTGCTGGTATTTTGGGTGCTACTTTTATAGGGGGATTCTTTGAAATGGGCCTAGGTGTCTTTTTAAAACCCCTCAGAAAATATTTTCCACCAGTCGTTACTGGTACAGTTTTATTATCTATAGGGCTTTCTTTACTGCCAACCGGGATAAAATATTTCGCTGGTGGTGCTGGTGCTGCTGATTTCGGATCGCTATCTAATCTACTCCTTGGTACGATTGTTCTGGTTACTATATTATTCTTTAAGCAATTTACAAAAGGCATCTCAAGTATGTCCGCAATTCTAATTGGTTTATTCGTAGGTTATCTCGTAGCAATTCCAATGGGAAAATTAGATTTTTCTGCTGTTAGCTCTGCTGCATGGTTCGCTTTCCCAACACCTCTTAAGTTCGGTATGACTTTTCATCTAGATGCAATTGCTGCAATGCTTTTAATGTATATTGTAACTGCAGTTGAAACAGTCGGAGATATCTCTGGTATTACCATAGGTGGCGCAAATCGAGAGGCTACGGATAAAGAACTCTCTGGTGGTGTCATGGCAGATGGGCTTGCAAGTTCCATCGCTGCTATCTTTAATGTACTTCCAAATACTTCGTACAGTCAAAATGTTGGTATCGTTACTTTAACAGGTATCATGAGCCGCTTTGTCGTTGCAATGGGAGCTGGCTTCCTAATCATTGCTGGTTTATTTCCTAAAATCGGGGCAGTTGTTGCAGTTATGCCTTCAAGTGTATTAGGTGGTGCTGCAATTGTCATGTTCTCTATGATCGCTATCAGCGGTATTAACTTAATCACTAAAGATGCCCTTAAAGGTAAAAACAGCATCGTGGTGGCAGTTGCATTGGGCCTTGGCTTTGGACTCGGATCAGTTCCAGAGGCACTGGTCAATCTTCCAGAAACGTTAAAACTAATCTTTGGTGGTTCTGGTATCGTTGTTACAGGTCTTATTGCTATTTTTCTAAATATCATCTTACCTGAAGATGATAATGTATTAAATGAAAATTTACAGGAAAATGCTGCCTAAAAAAAGAACTATTAGATATGATATAAAGAGCCTTAAGAACATTGTGCGCTATACAAATGTGCAACCATGTTTTTAAGGCTTTTCCTTACTTTCACACCTTTTGAGGTTGAATATATTTTATGGTATAATAGAAGAAAATACCATTTGGAGGGCCTCATGAGACCTAGCGCTAAAGTGACTATAACAAAGACCTTTAGACAGCTCATTCAAAATAAATCTTTAGATAAGATAACCGTCACTGAAATTTGTGAAAAATCTTTTATCAATAGGCAGACCTTTTACAATCATTTTAGTGATCTTTTTGATATTTTTAGGACTCTTTTTCAAGATGAGATTTCAGAAGAGATCGCTCAAAATAGAACTTTTGAAAAATGGTGCGGCGGTTTTTTAGCAACACTCCATTATTTAAAAAATAATGCCCGTATGGTTTTAAATGTATACAATTCTTCATATCGCTCAGAAGCAAATATGTTATTTATCAACATATCCAATCAGCTTTTGGATCATGTCGTAGATGAGTGTATGAATAATATGAATATTGATCTCTTAGAACCAGATTGTCGCTTCATTGTCAATTTCTATAGGCATGTTTTTAACGGTCTTATGATGGACTGGGTAAATGAAGGCATGAAGGAAGAGCCTAATGTTCTCCTCAGAAAACTCCAACTAATGATTGATGGCAGTATTCCAAGATCAGTTGAAGCTTTTGCTGAAGAAGAGAAGTTACATTGGGGTACCCCTCAAAGCTCAAAAATCTAAAATAATCTGACGATCCCATGGCTTCTAAATAGCACAAATCTTTTGAAAGTGTCTTGATTATACAAGCATGAATTTATTTCAGCTTATATAGACACTTTCTTTTTTTTGTCTATTGAAGGCTCCTTGATAAAAAATATACAATACATGTATGAACTAATATTATTTATGGAGGTTTTAACATGTTTACTTTTAACTATGTAGAAGGCGCAACACTCTTAAGTGTTTGGGGCGTTTGGATCGTTGTATTTGCTTTACTCTTTGGATTTAACGAAGTGGCAAGAAGATCTAAATGGATTGGTTTTTTCAGCTTTGTGATTTTACCAGCGGCATTATCCGTCCTATGGTTTACATCACTTAAAAATACCACTTATACAGATTGGTTTCACTTAGCTAAAGTCTACTCTTCCACAGCAGGTTGTATAGGCTTTTGGTGTATCCGTCATGTCAGATTCACTTCTAAACGCACAGGTAAAGAATGGCGTTTATCCGATCAAAAATGGGCACTTTGCTTTCCACCTCTTATTCTTTCCATCAACATTATAGAAGCTGTTCTTAGAGATTTCGAAGTTGGTATGCACTATATTGGTGGTGGTACTTTAGTGGATGAGGCTATGTATGTTCTAGGCGGTCCATGGAATTATATGAACGGTATTGCAGGCATTTTAAATATTATTGCCATTACAGGTTGGTTTGGCATCGTCATTCGTAAAAAAACAAAAGAAGACAGCAGTATGGATATGCTTTGGCCAGATATGCTTTGGTTCTGGATCATTGCATATGATATCTGGAATTTTGCTTACACTTACAATTGTCTTCCTGGTCATTCTTGGTATTGTGGATTTGCACTTCTTTTAGCGCCAACATTTTGTGCTTTCACGGTGGGAAAAGGCGCTTGGTTACAACATAGAGCTCAAACTTTGGCCATCTGGTGTATGTTTGCTCAAACATTCCCAGCATTTATTGATAAGGGGCAATTCTTAGTTTCATCAACATATAATCCAACAATCATGTTCTTGGTCAGCTTTTTAGCACTTGCTTCAAATGTCGTTTTAATCATTTACATGTTCACTAAAATCTCTAAAACTAAACGTAATCCATACCTTGGTGAATTGTACACAGATCTTGATAAATATAAAGAAGTTGCTGCAATGGCTGAATAATTAAAGCTATAATCACTTATATGCAAGAATATCTAAAAGGAGAAGGTAAATAAACGATTATGGAATTGCAGGTTCTGTTACTTTTCATCATGTTTTTATATGACAGAACCTTTTAATCCCCTAAGTATTTTTCTCCATAAACTTTTTCTTCGCGCTTATGATATCAACCGATGCAATATGCATGAGTTTTTCCTGCGCCTCTTTTTTGTCATAAATACGAACTGACTGAGTCCTAAGAATATAATCTAAAAATTGTTTCGCCAACAAGCCATTCTTAAGCACTCGATATTTAGTTTTACAGAGTTCTTCTAAGGCTTCCTTTAAAATTACATCACAGCCAGATTCAAGCACATAGCGTCTTGTCTTTAGTTCATTTAAAATCAATGCATATAATGCTTCTATAGAATAGTTTTCAAAATGAATATGCACTGGAAATCGATATGCCAATGATGGATAGCTTGTGAGTAGAGTTGAAAGGCCTTCCTTAGAGCAGTTCAATATAAAGTAAGTTTGTGCTTTGTTCTTATCTATAAATTTGATAAATGCAGACATCAAACTTTGAAATTTCTCATAGGCAACCAGCTTATCAGCGTTGTCAATCAGGATGATGCGTCCCATCCCTTTGTTGAAAATATCTTCAAGTGCATGACCTTGATCAAGATTTACAAGTATTTCTTCATAATTGAGTTCATGGGGCGTTTTAGATTTTATAAAACCCAAATTTGTCAAAAGCTCTCCCATCAAATCAATCATTTTGTGCTTGCCAGTGCCCATTTCACCAGTAAAAATCAAATTATTATACTTGTTGAGATCAACCGCATAACCTTTCCTTTTTCTCAAATCATTGATCTTTAAAAGTTTATATAGATCCAATAGATATTTTTTGGATTCAGAATTGCCAGTATATGTTTCAAGACGTGCATTAAAATTATAATCTTGGTTACGATCTGAAAAATTATAGTATTCTAGATCGGTCGCCGTGATGACATTCATTTCATTTGCACTGGTATGCTCTTCAGCAATTCTAATACTCTGAATACGAATAAGGCTCTCTACATAATTTCTAACGAGCCTGCCATTACCTGACTGCATATCTGCATTTTCATAAATATCAACAAAATTTTTTGCCATTTCAGTCTCCGCTTTTTTTGAAATTCGAAAACCTTTACTTTGAAAAAGCTTTTTTGCCATGGCAAAGAGTTCATCTGGTACGTAATCTTTAAAAACTGTCCAAAGTGGGAAACGTGATCTTAAACCAATATTCACATCAAAAAAAGCTTCCATTTCATCCGTGTATCCCGCTAAAATAACAATGACCTCTTTAGAATAATCTTCTATAAGTTTTAATAATGTCTCAATAGCTTCACGACCAATGGCATCACTTGCAAGTGTGTATGCTTCATCTATAAATAAAATGCCTCCAAGTGCTTCTTTAAATTTAAGTTCTGTCATTTTAGCCGTTTCTCCTGGTAAGTCTGAAACAAATGCAGAACGATCAGTCTCTATGAGTTGACCCGTTTTCAGAAATCCCATAGCACTGAGCATTTCTGCCACCAATCTTGCAATACTTGTCTTTCCAGTTCCTGGATTCCCTGCAAATACCATGTTGAGATTTTGTTCTATTTCCGTTAGGACCCCTACGGAACGTCTTTTTTCTTGTGCAACTAAAAGCTTGTATTGGGCACGTAATAGGTTTTTAACATCCTCAAGGCCAATAATATCTGAGAGTCTTGATTCCAAATCAAAATCGATACTGAACTTAAAATTAAAGTGTTCTTTTGTCAATGTCTCCAATACTTGATTTGGATTATATAAATAGTTTTTTCTAAGCTCTGCAATGGCTCGATCAACTATATTTCTAACAAATCGTGCATTCCCTAGACCTTTTTTCTCCTTAATCTGTGTTTTATCAAATAGGGCAATGAGATCATCTTTTATACTCAATTCAATTGCATACCCCTTTTGTTTTGCATAAATAACTGCTTTTTCATACATTTCACTTGGCGTATAATCAGTGAAATGCACGCGATTTGGAAAAACAGCTTCTAGTGCATGTGATTCAATCATGGCAAGCATTTCATCATCTTTACCTGAGAGAACCATCACCACTTCATTCCCATACTTCAGGTATTCTTCACTTAACATATGAATAAAAGCCTCACTTGCTTTGTTTGCCTCACTATCAAAAATAGATGAAATTTCATCAATAAAAAGCATCCCACCACGCGCACTCTCAAATAATGCACTTATATTCTCCTGTAATTTGTTAAGGTCATCCGCCATAAAGTCAGATTGACTAACACTGATAAAACGCTCATTTCTAAGCACTCCCAGTGCTAAAAGATAATCATACATCAATTTAGCCGACTCACTTTTACCCGTTCCTGCATTTCCAGTAAAAACCGTATTGAGATTCACTTCCGCTGTTTTGAGCTTCATTTGTCTCCGAATGCTCTGAACTTTATAATTGTTTTCAATTTGTGCCATAAACGTTTTAAATGTCTTTAACCCAATTCGCGTCTGCAGTCTATATTTGACTTCTGATAGACTCGGTGTTACATAATCTTTCAAATTATAGCGTTCTTCATTAACGCTACAAAATATTTCGTTTTCCATCACATAAAGATACACAGCATCCACATGATTAGGCTTCAATCTAAGTAACTTATCAAGAGGATCACTGATTTTATAGCGCACATATTCCATTAATGAAAATTTTTCATGTTCTTCAAAACTGGCAATATATTTATAAAGCTTCTTAATTTGCGCATCACCGTGCTGTCCTTTCTGATTAAATTTAATTTTAATTTGATGTGTTGCTTCAATATCGTTTAAAACTTTATAAAGAATATATTGTAACATGGATAGTTTTTCATCTTTTGTAAGTTCACGTGTGTAGAGCAATTGATCACATTGATTTAGGTGTTTTTCTAAAAATTGAGGTAATTGATCATTTTTCCGTCTATTAAAACTAAAAATATAAAATTTTTCTGGACAATCAATAGTTTCTATACAACTTTCTTCCACATTGTTCTGTGCATCAGCTTCAATTTCAACCCAGAACATCTCCCGAATGGTATACGCTTTCTTTAGCTGAATCTTGTCTAAAGGTTTAATAGAGGACAATACATATAGTATCTCCAGCGATGCACGCTCAACATTATTAAAGATAATTCCCTTGGCATTACTTTTTAACAGATTAATTAAATCTGTTAAAAACACACTGAAACCCAGTTTGAAATCATAATGATCCATATCCATTTCAGCAAGTTTATATTGCCCAAGTAAACCGGATTCATCCAGATGTCTAAAAATTGAATGGACACTATTTTTCTTAAACGTATTTGGTTCGCCTACTAATAGCAAAGTGCCATAACTTTCTCTTTCTATTTTTTTTTGAAAATACTGGCATAATGCTTCAAAATAGGTTTCTTGTCCAATAAATTCATTGTTAAGTTCTTCTATGACTTTATCGAAGATTGGGGCTATTCTCTGTTCTATCATATGCAACTCCATTTTATTTTTTTAAGCAAGAACTATGACTTTTCTTGACAAATTTTATTTTATGTTTTTATATATTGTACCATGATCTATATATACTTTGAAGCCTATATAATTAGGTGTTACCTCAGCATTACATTATATTAACATTAAATACATCTTAAAAAAGGGGCAATCGGGAAAATACCTAATTGACCTCTGAAAAACAATAAACATGAAGAAATGCTAGAAATGAGGCTTGCATTGAGTCCTTAAGAATCTCGTTCATTAGTTTGTTATTGATGAAAGCATAGAAAGCATCGCGCTGTGGCCATTCGCCTTGGGCAAGCCAAATGTAGGCAAGGTCTCTCGTGCAGAGTTCTACAATTCGGTCTACTGCTCTTACACTTCTAAGTGCAGAATAGACTAATACTGAAACCTGTTGTACTGATTTAACAAACTGGAATTCAAAAAATTCGTTATAATAATTATTCATGTTTTTATTATTTTGTACGTATATTGCAAGACTATGTGCAACGAGATTAAGATGGTGGTCTGACCATCTTTTTTTCGTACAAAAATCCTCCTAAAATGTCTATTCGACACTGATAGGAGGATTTCCTTTTTGATCAATACCCGATAATATTAGATCGACAGAAGTCTGAGCTTGATTGGTAACCATATTCTTTTCTATTTTGACAATCACTTGTTGTATTTCAATATCAAATACTATCATAATATTTAAAAATACAGAAACACTAAACTTACTCTTCCACAGCAACATTGCTCGGTTGAGCTTTAAATTGTTTTCTCAATGTCATTATGACAGAAGCCACTGCTAATACTACAAAGATTAAAGAAATTGGTCTAGTGACAAATGGTAACAAGCTACCTTCGCTTGCCATCAAAGCACGTCTAAGATTAACTTCTGCTATTGGACCTAAAATAAACCCAATGATGAATGGCGCTTTAGGTAGTTTCACTTTGTTAAACATAAAGCCTACTAACCCAAAAACTAAAATACAGTATATATCGAATATACGGTTGTTAGTGCCGAAAGCACCTACAGTACATAAAACTGTTATAACCGGGAATAAGATTTGCTTAGGAATATCCATAAGCTTAACGAAAAATCTTAACCCTAAATATTCGAAAAGTAGCATCGCAATATTGGCAACAATTAGAGCTGTAAAAAGTGCATACATTATAGTCCCATTTTTGATAAAAATCAATGGTCCAGGTGTTATGCCGTGAATTAATAATCCCCCAAGTAACATCGCCGTAACTGTATTTCCTGGAATACCTAATGTTAACAATGGAATTAGTGAACCACCTGTCATTGCATTATTAGAAGCTTCGGATGCTACAATACCATCTAAAATCCCTGTACCAAATTTTTCAGGATGTTTAGAAGTATTTTTAGCTGTAGAATATGCTATTATGCTAGACGTTGTACCACCAACACCTGGCAAAATGCCTATTCCTAAGCCAATAAATGCTGAACGGATAAAATTCACGAATTGCTCTCTAAATTCCTTTAATGAAACACCAAAGCCTTTAATTTCATATTTAATAATTTCTTCATGACCAAGTTCTTTTGGTTTAAAAGCAAAATCAAAAATATCACAAATTGCAAATAACCCTATTAGAACTGTTACAATAATAAGGCCCGATCCCAAATCGCTAAAACCAAATGTAAAACGGCTTGTACCATCTAGTGGCGCAATACCAATTAAAGCACATGATATACCAAGCAAGCCACTCAATAATCCGTTAATTAAGGAATCCCCTGAAAGGCTAGCAATAATAGTCAGTGAAAATAATGCAATTGAAAAGTATTCAACAGGTGTAAACTTTAGAGCAAATGCTGCTAAGGTTGGTGAAATAAATATTAATGCAATAACACTTACAATTCCGCCTAAAAATGAATATAATATTCCAGCCCCTAATGCTTTACCTGCTTTTCCCTGCGCAGCCATTGGGCCACCATCAAAAACGGTTGCAATTGACGAAGGGGTTCCAGGAATTCTTAAGAGAATAGCGGATATTAATCCACCAGATATCCCACCGATATATAAACCAATTAATAATGAAATTCCATTGATTGGAGACATTCCAAAAGACATTGGCAAAAATAAAACGACAGCCATAGTAGCTGAAAGCCCCGGAATAGAACCAAAGATAATGCCGACGATAACACCCATTGAAATGAGTAATAGACATAGCGGCGATGTTATTACAGCTAAAATACCACTAAGAATCATAATGTTCCTCCCAGATTAAAACAATCTACTTGTTGGCAAAACCAAGTCAAGCATATTTACGAAAATTAATTTAATGATGAATGGTGCTAAAATTGAAAGTAGTGCTATTTCAATCAAATCCTTCTTATTAAGACCCTTGTCCCACTTGAAAACACTTACCTGAGCAGCCAAATACAACAATGTGCCAGTGAAGAATCCCAAATATTTTATAGTAATTACATATACCGCGAAAATGAATATTGTCAATATGCCTTTCTTCATGTTATACGCTGTATTTTGATTTTGTTCTTGTTTTTGATTCGACATAAAACTCAACACTAATTTTAACAATGAAAGTACTATTAAGCCAATGCCAACAATTTTAGGAAGAAATCCAGAACCAACATCATTTTCGATGACAGGTTGGAGATGCCCTGATAAAACCACCATACCAACACCAAGAAACAGAAATAAAAGCGAAGTCGCTTGCTCAGTTGCTTTACTTACCATAGAAATTTTCCTTTCTAAAATAAAGATTTTATATTCTGAAGTTGTAAGAAAAAGAGGGGGGAGATGCCCCTCTTTTTTTGTTTACATTATTGTTTAACGTCAGACATTTCTTCAGCGAATTGTTTAACCAATTTAGCTTCAAGGTCATGTGTTTCTTGGGCATTTCTGTAAACTACAGTTCCATAAAAACCTTTGATTTCTTCTTGGAATGCTGGATCTTCAGAAACAACTTTTAATGCATCGCTAAATTTTTGAACGATTTTTGGATCGGTTCCTTTAGGGAATGCAAAAGTGTAGATTTTTTGAGAAACAACATTGTAGCCTTGTTCAACAAAAGTAGGTAGATCAGGAATACCTGGATTTCTTTCTTCATCCATAATACCAAGAGCAATAAAATCACCTGTATCAATAAAGTCTTTCATCGTCGCATAATTTGCAACAAGCATGTCAACTTGTCCACCTAAAAAAGCTGCAATTCTATCAGCGCTTGAAGAACCAACATCTAAATCTTTATATTCAATTCCCATTTCTCGTTTCATTTGAATACTAACTTGATGTGTTGCAGATCCATAAACATTTGAGAAAGTTAATTTATTTGGATTTTCTTTAGCATATTTCACTAAATCATCCAAAGTTTTAAATCCAGAATCTTTTCTAACAACGAGTGTATAAGTGTTGTCTTTAATTGCTGTTCCAGCTATTTCCATATCCTCTGTGTAAGAAAGATCTGCCATACCAGTCGCTTCAGTTATAAGCTGTGCTGTATGTCTCATCAATACTGAATAACCATCTGGTTTTGAATCCATTACTGCATGTGCTGCATTCATCCCACCTGCACCAGATGTATTGATAACGATCATAGACTGACCAAGTACTTTTTCAAGATATTTCACTGTTGTACGGCAATAAATATCTGTATCGCCACCAGCATTGTAAGGAACAGTTACTTGAACTGTTTTTTCTGGCCATGCAATGCCATCATCAGTTGATTCTTCTGCCGCTGGAGCACTTTCAGCAGGAGTAGTGCTTTCTGGTGCTTTTGTAGTTTCACTCGGCTCATTTGAATTACTACACGCAGATAATAAAAGCATAATCAGTGTCATAAATATTGCCAAAGCCCTCTTGTTCATCATTTTCTTCATAGTTCCTCCCCATTAAATCATATTAAACTTGTTTTAATAAAACATTCTCAACATTTATAACTAATTTTTAACACACATTATTTACAAAATTATACTCTTTTTCAAGTGGCTCATCCACAGCTCAACTTTTATTTAAAGTGCCATTTTTAGCCGCCTGAACTTTAGCCGTATCCTTTTGTAAAACAATTTTTGCTTCTTCTAAAACTTTTTCTGCAGCCACTTTTGGAATGACAATTACACCATCGCCAATGATAATATCGCCTGACATCATTGGAATGCCACCCCTCGCTATTGGAACATTCACCTCATCTGGTCCTTCTTTAAACGGACCACTTGGTGTGTAGCAGGTTGCATATATCGGCATCTCCATCTTTGAAATTTCATCAGTATCTCTTATTGCACCATCATTCTACCTTGACTTGACATTCTCTTTATTTCAGGATTCAATCCAAAAATACGATTCATACAATCTTCAATATTTGTAGCTGGAATGCCTCTAAATACTTCTACAATTTTTTTACTTGGAAGATCTCTCTTTAAAAAACATGATTACCAACACTCATATCATGCCGCCATTATCTAACTAGAAATTTTTCATTTACAATATAATTTGCCTTACCTGTTTCCTTAAAAACTTTCATGTTATCCACCATAAGTGGCACCATGTGAACAAGTAAGTCCGCTGATGTCCCACCAATATGTGGTGATAGTGTTACATTCGGGGCATTTAGAATTGGATCGTTTTGCTTAACTGGTTCACTTTCAATACAGTCAAGACCTGCACCAAGTATTTGATTATTTTTCAGTGCTTCAATAAGGTCAACTTCATTTATGATGCCGCCTCTTGAAGTATTAATTATAATCGCATTTGACTTCATTAAAGCGATCTTTTCCTTGTTAACAAAATGTTTCGTGCTCTCATTTAGCGGTAGATGTAGACTAATAATATCTGATGTCTTGAAGAGATCATCTAAATTAGCATAGGACATCTCAAGCATAATTTCATCTTTTTCACTCATCCTATAAGCATCATAATATTGCACTGATGCTCCAAAAGCTTGAACTCTTTTAGCGACTTCCCTTCCAATATGTCCACAACCCACCAAACCTACAGTCTTATTTAAAAGACAGTAAGATCGATCTACATATTGAGTTTTAGTCCATTCGCCTCTTCTCATAGCTTGATCTTGAATAATGAGATTTCGATAAACTGCGAGCATTTGTAATATTGCAATTTCTGCAACTGCATAAGCATTTGCTCCAGGAGAATTAGCAACGTATACACCATGTTCTCCAGCAGCCTCAATATCCACCGTATCAAAACCGGCACCCCATTTTTGAATCAATTTGAGATTTTTGTTACGTTCAATATCACTTCTGAGAATTTTGAATAACCTTAAAACCATTATTTCTGCATCGACCAAAGATTCGTATTTTTCTTGAGTGTCAACGATTTCAATTTCAAACAAATCTTTTGGTAGCATTTGCTCGACCATGTCATAAGTTCCTGACGGAAAAATACCAACTAACGCAACTTTCAAATTATTATCTCCTTTCATTTTAATGAGTCGGTATTGTAAAGAGCAATATCTATGCCAAAAAACTAAATGCTCAAATTGTCTGATTTTTTGAACATATTTTATTGTTTTCGTGAAATAGTAAACAAACGATTTCATTTTTGAAACAATATAATGCTTTTTTTGAAATATATTTCACTTTAGAAATATTATTCGACCGTTTCTTTTACTTAGTGAAATTCGACTGCCTGGAACCCAAAACCTTGATATACAATCTCTCCCAATTTCAGCGTCAACATTGACTTAAAGAAATAATTTTCTTCAAGCTTTCCAGCTTATCATGTGATTGGGGGGACTTTAACATCTACACCTATTAATCTTTGTATTAAAATTATTCTATTAAATTTTCTATTTGGAGTTTTTTTATCTTACGCCATAATGTTGGCTTGCTAATACCTAAGAAATGAGCTGTTTTTTCTCTGTTCCCATTAAACCGTTTTAAAGCAGTTAAAATAATTTTTGACTCTTGTATTTCCATGTAAGTATCAATACCGACACCTTCATGAAGCTCAATCTCTTCCTTCGTGTCATCGGATAAAGGAATCGTCTTTTTTGTGTGACTAAAATTATTACGCTGATCAACAATTTCTTCAATGAGCTTAACAAGCATTTTTTCAGCTCCTGAAATTCCATCTATTTCTGAGACACTCTTAGGTGCTTTTATATTCATATATTTTAATGCATTCAAGGCACATTGTGCATCTATAATATTATCATCACAAGTTACAATTAGACGTTCAATCACATTGGACAATTGTCGAATGTTCCCAGGCCAATGGTATTCTTCAAATATTTTTATTGTTTCAGATGGTATTTCAATTTTTTTAAGCGATTTTTTTTTAGCAAAAAAATGACACAATTCCTTAATATCTTCAATTCTCGAACGTAAAGGTGGCAAATCAAGCTCTAGTACACACAATCTAAAATAAAGGTCTTCTCTAAAATTACCATTTTGTATTTCCGTTAACAAATCCTTATTAGTAGCAGCTAAAACACGTACATCAATTGGCATAACTTTGTCATCGCCAATTCTCGAAACTTCTTTTTCTTGTAGAACACGTAATAGTTTTACTTGTACAGCTGTTGAAACTTCACCAATTTCATCTAAAAAAACTGTTCCCTTATGAGCTAATTCAAAAATTCCAGTTTTTCCTTCTTTGTTTGCTCCTGTAAAAGCACCACGAACATACCCAAATAATTCACTTTCAAGAATATTTTCCGGCAATGCCGCACAGTTAATCGCAACAAATGGTTGATTTCTTCTCTTACTATAATTGTGAATACTCTGAGCAAAAACTTCTTTACCTGTTCCTGTTTCACCCAAAATTAATACCGTACTATCTGATTTTGCATACTTAGAAGCTTGCCTTATCACTTGGGTAATTTCATCAGATGAACCGATGATATCATTAAACGTTTTTTTGGCAAAATGACCAATCCCAAGATTTTTTTTCCGAATTTCACGATCAATATCCTGAATTTTTACTTCTTCTTGTATGGTTGCAACAGCACCTACAATTCGATGTTCAGTTTTAATCGGGACACTACTTACAACAATTGAATCACCGCCAGCTTTTAAGAATTCTCCAATAAACTCCTGTCCTGTCATAGCAGTTTCTAATAGTTTAGAATTTGGTAAAATTTCATTAATGTAACGTTCATTTTTGTATCCAAGAATTTTTTGTGCAATTGTATTGATGTGAATAATCTTTCCAGATTCTTCAATTGCTATAATACCTTCAGATGTACAATTTAAGATTGCATTTATTGTTTCAAATTTTGCTCTGCGCTCATGCTCGATTTTTAAATCGTGTAATGCTTCGTCTATGGATTGATTTATTGCAACTGGCTCTGCCTCACCCATTACACTTGCCATTCCAAATTTAGGTGCTGACTTGGATAACTGAAACCCTCCTATTACAACTTCTACGCCCATATCTCTTTGCTTCTTTAATTTTTCTTCAAATTCTGAGTCATTGAAAACTAAATCAATCAGAATCTCTTCTTTCATTATTTTTTTGTACTCTTCAGCTGCTTCACATAAATTACTATATCCAATAATACCAATGTGTTTTGAGATCGCCTTTGCTACTTCTACTGATTGATAAATATCAATAAATCCATGACGTATATCCACAACGGGAACATCCACTTTTCCTCTCAAATAAGTTGCGGTTCCGCCACGGCACACAATAATTTTTGTACCATTCTCAATTTCGTGATTTGCGATTTCTAGTGCTTTTGACATCGTCGCTTCAAAAACAGGATACTCCAACTGCCTATTTTTCAAAACATTTATGACACTTTCAGTAACAGCTTTTGTCGTAGAAATAATTATAATTTCGTTGTTCATGCTACCCCCTTATTTAAAAATACATCTAATAAAATGGATACTATTTTCAATCACTATATTCTTAACGCTTTAATCATTATATAACACTTTTAAAATTTTGTTTCAGAAATGAAACAATTTTGTTGTAAAATATTCTAACTCACTCTTAACACTTAATAAAATTACATATATTATTTAAATTAATCGGCGTAATCTAAATGAACGGATTACTTAAAATTAAAGAAAACCACCAGTACAATTGTGGTTTTCTTTATATAAAAAAGTTCTGAGCCAAAAAACTTAGCTCAGAACTTGAATTTTACATTAATATTCAATTGTACGATTTGGTTAAACAAGCAAATAAATACTCTGCTCTGTCAATAAAACAGCAATTTATTTTTTAGATTTAATGTTTTTGTGATTTGCCTATTTCAAGCCCTTTTTCAAACGCTTGCCTATTTAAAGGTAACAGGGCTGCTTTACTGGCTAATTTCTTTTCAATAGTATGCCACACGACTTCGGGTGCCACAACCTCAGTATAGCCTATATAGACACCAAGCATGATAATGTTTAAGACTTTAACATTTCCCATTTCAAGTGCCATCTCAGTTGCGGGTACTTTCACGAGTGAAACATCATCTCGCCCAACATCTTCTCTTACAATTGAGCTATTGATAAAAAGTCTCCCACCCGATTTAAGCCTATTTAAAAACTTATCCAGTGAAGGATCATTCATAACAACGAGATCATCCATTGTGTCCATTAAAGGGGCACCAATGAAATCATCTGAAATTACGACGAAACAATTCGCCGTACCGCCACGCTGTTCTGCACCATAAGAGGGAAAGAATGTCACATTTTTATCTGTTGAATCACAAGTCGCTTGAGCTAAGAATTTGCCCATAGTCATAACACCTTGACCTCCAAAACCGGCAACGCATAAATTTGTTTCCATTTTTAGCCTCCTTATTTATCTCTATACACGCCAAGTGGATATTGCGGTATCATTTTTTCTTCAATGAACTCAAGTGACTTAATCGGATCTACACCCCAGTTAGTCGGACAGTTCGAAACAATTTCAATTAAAGAAAATCCTTTACCATCCAATTGATTTTGAAAAGCCTTGTGAATCGCTTTTTTCGTCTTGATCACATTTTGTGGGGTATTACAGCTTGTTCTCTCAATATACACAGGCGCCGTCAGCTGGTTGATGACTTCACACATGTCCATCGGATAGCCGTGTTCATCTGCTTGTCGCCCTTTCGGCGCAGTGGAAGCTTTCATCCCCATCAGAGTCGTCGGTGACATTTGCCCCCCAGTCATGCCGTAGATCCCGTTGTTCACATGAATAACGGTGATATTTTCACCTCTGTTCGCAGCAGAAACGGATTCCGCAAGGCCAATAGATGCGAAATCGCCATCCCCTTGATAGGTATAAACTAAAGTATCTTTGTTAGTTCTTTTGATCCCAGATGCCACTGCTGAAGCGCGACCATGTGGTGCAGTGATGTTATCATAGGCCATATAGTTCATGTGGAGGCCACAACATCCGATACCGATCACACATGCCGTTTTATCAACGATGTCCATTTCTTCTAAGACTTCTCCAATTAATTTCATAATCGTACTGTGAAAGCATCCTGGACAGAAGCCTGAAACTTTATCTTCTTGAATTGTCTTTGTTCTCGCATATAGTTGTTTCATCTTCATCACTCCCCTTCAAATCCTTTGACTGTTTGGATGATCAAATCACGTGTCATGATATTCCCGCCAGATCGTAAACAAGTTCTCACTGGAATGCGCTCTTTAACCACTGCATCCACATCATGGATCATTTGTGCTGGGATAGTCATTTCCACATCTAAAATATATTTAACTTTGTTATAATCAAGTGCTTCAAAGGCAGCATTAGGGAATGGATGTACCGTAATCGGTCTGATAAGGCCTACTTTGTAGCCCTCTTTTCTCAAATGATCTACTGCTGATTTAGCGATACGTGCTGAAATTCCATGTGCTGTCAAAATCACTTCGGCATCATCCACATGGTAATTTTCTGCCATAGCATCTTTTTCCCATGATTTATAAAGTGCTTCTGCTTCTTTATTGGCGCGTTCCATTTCTAAGGTTTGCCATTGACCTGGTTGAATCCAAGAACGCTTTTCATCAAGCGAATGACCTACACAAGCCCAAGATCTTTTTGAAGCCTTAATTGCGGCAATCTCTTCAGCAGTTTTAGGTTCAGGCAACTCAACAGGCTCCATCATCGCACCGATGACACCATCCGATAAAATCAGAACAGGATTTCTATCTCGATCTGCCAATTCAAATGCTTTATAAGTTAAATCAACAGCTTCTTGAACAGAAGCCGGTGCAAGGACCATCATTTGAAAGCCACCGTTCCCTGATGCTTTTGTCGCTTGCATGTAATCCATTTGAGCGGGTTGAATTGTCCCAACACCTGGACCGCCTCTTGATATATTCGCATATACCATAGGAATTCGAGCTGCTGCACAGTATGAAATGCCTTCGCTTTTAAGGGCAATACCCGGACTTGACGATGAAGTCATGGATCTTGTACCGCCTGCAGCAGCACCGTATACCATATTTACTGCAGCAACTTCTGATTCTGCTTGAAGAAATACACCATCAACTTCTGGTAATCTTCTTGCAAAGTACTCTGGAATTTCATTTTGCGGTGTGATTGGATAACCAGCAAAAAATCTACAACCTGCTCTGACAGCTGCTTCAGCTATAGCTTCACAGCCTTTCATAAATATTCTTGACATTGTCTTCCTCCTATTTATAGATTTCGATTGCGCCATCTGGACAGATTCGACCACACATCAGACATGCAATGCAATCATCCATTCTTGCTGGCGTCACATACTCATATCCCTTCGAATTTACTTCTGTTCCTATTTCGAGAACATTTTTGGGACAAAATTTTACGCAGTAACCACAACTTTTACAGCGTTCCGAAATAATTTTTACTTCAGCCATTTCTTACTCCTTTCAATATAAACATTCTGTGATGCTTTTTAATTCATTTACCTTTACCACGGGTAGGTTAAATATAAATGAAGTGACATCAAGTCAAATTGAACCCTCTGACGTGCTTCTTCATATATCGACTCATTAACGCATGCAAAATCAATCGTTTTATAAGGGCTTACTATTGCATTCATCTTTTGACAACCTTCGATAAAATCATCTATTGTCGTTGAAGTGCCTAAATTTGGATTATTAATTAATCTGACATGTGCCAACTGTACACGTGATGCACCAAGTACAGCTGCAAGCGTTTGATCAATCCTTTCTATGTCTGTTGACCACGGTCTAAACGCATTGAGCACATAGTAAACAAGCGTATGCGCTTTGTTAAGTTCACCTGCAAACCCACCCATAGCTCTTGCACCAATGTGGTCGCCTCCAACATCCATCACCACAAGACAGGTATCATCTCTTAACAATCTGTTGACACCGCCAACCATCGTGGGTGCATCCATAAATTGTTCTTCAAAATGAAATATAATGCCTGCTTTTTCAAGGTCTACAATCGCTTCTCTGGATCTAAAAAGAGGTTTTGTCATATCCATATCAAAGAAATGAACTGCTTTATCAGACATTTGGCTTAACAGCATTGCAAAATTCAATGCAATTTCACTTTTACCACTACCTGCCTCACCCAAAAAAGCAAAATTTGTTTTTTTCTGTTCTAACAATACGCTTATAGTTTTCAACTTAAAACTCCAATCTCTACAGATCTTTTAAATCCTTAATATGCTTTTATCGCTTTCGTTTTAGAATGTAATGCCAAACTGCATTAGTCCTGAATTATACCTAAGCTTCTACTGGAGCAGATTTTGATTTCTTAGAAAGCGTCAAAATAAGTCCTAATGCCATGGATAACATCGCCGCCGCTAAAACTCTATACTCTCCAGGTAATAAAAAAGTGAAGGTATGCGCTGGTACCCAAAAGAACGGCACAGTCTTTTTGACGATAAAAGTCCAAAATCCAACTGTATCAATATTGCGAACAATGTTGGCCAGTGATAAATCCGTTTCACCCTCTGCTTTTAAATCCAAATATTTATCTGAAATCTTATGTGCATACATGAAAGTGGGCGCAAATGTGGCATTCATTAAAAATGATGTAAAGAAAGCAAATGCAAGCTTAGAGTCACCACCTGGTAACAATCCATTTGATAAAAGTGCCATCGCACCTGTTGAATAAATGGTAAAAATCATCGTTATCAGTATCCCAAATAGCCCCCAAACAATGGCTCTTACTATAAAGAAATTAGAGAAAATCCATCTGTCACTTCCAACACGTGTGGCAAGTAGCTCCCCCATAGAAGCCAATATACTAAACTTGATAAAACCACCTAAAAGCGGATGTGCTGTCGTAAAACTTATAAATATTTCTCGTGAATCTGGAAGTGCAAAAATGGACACAATCAAAAGCATTATTGCGCCCCAAATAAAATCGCCCTTTCTCATAACTCATCTCCTTGTATAATTTTTTATATAGTATATAATTACTTATACAGTGTATCAAGTTTATATCTTTTGGTCAATAATTTTTTATATAGTATATAATTTTTTATACAACATGTTTCTCTCTATTTTATTGTATAATGGAAAAAAATAAAAACTTTTACTGGAGGCAGTATGACACAAATAGAAACTATTATTACAATTTTAGATTTTTTTTCAAAAGTCATGGGGGACGATACTGAAATCGTTGTACACGACTTAATCAACAGCAAGATAAAATGGATTAGCAACGGCCATATCACTGGCAGAGCTGAAAACGACACCGATGATCCCACAACGATGAACATCACCAGAAGACATGCAATGGATCCCTCTTTCGGCGATATGCTCATCGGTGGAAACTCCTATACCAAAGGCACAACACATATACGAAGCTCAACCTTCTTCCTAAAAGATTCTGAAGGAAACGCTCAATATGCAATCTGTATCAATCAAGATTTAACGCATATTGATGCCATGCAAAAATACCTTGAAAACTTTTCAGGTGGGCCAATCAAGACTATCGAGTCTGCCTCACAGTTGGACCATTCCATCGAAACGTTGACAAAGCAGCTTATATTTGCTGAAATTGAGAGAGAAAAACCTTTTTCGAGTGATTCTCGAGAAGCCAAACTTGCGATTATTCAGCGCTTAGAGGATAAGGGTGTATTCGAAGTCAAAGGCTCAATCCCTATCGTCTGCGAATATCTACAGATCGCACAAGCTACATTGTATAAATATCTTAAAGAGGTTAAGCAATCCAAGTTTATAGATGTTGATTCACCCCATTATGAAAAGGAGATCTCCTGAGAAAGGCATAAGAACAAATCAAATAACGACGAACCCCAACTTTAATTGACAATCTATAACAAAAACCATAAAATAGTTAGAGTACAGAAATATATTTTATTGGGAGATATGAATGAATCAATTTATTAAATCTAACGGCTCATTACTTGCTGTGTCTTGGGGGCATTTTGTCAATGATTTCTTTATGAGTGTCGTCCCAATCACACTATTTGCCTTTGCAGAAGTACTCAAACTTAACGCAACTCAAATGTCAATAATATTGTTTGTCATCACCACAGCAGGTACTTTCTTTCAACCCCTTGTAGGTCTTTTAATTGATAAAGTTCAAAGAAGTGTCTTGTTGATTTGGGCATTAGTTTGGATCACAGTAGGGATGAGTTTAAGTGGGATTATAACCAACTTTTATCTACTCACAGTTGTGGTGGGATTAGCTGCTCTCGGGTCTTCTATTTACCATCCACTGGGTTCAACTATTACGATTCATAAAACAGGCCTGACTAAAGGGAAAAGCCTCTCTATTTTTATGACTGTCGGGAGCTTTGCACATACAGCAGCGCCTTTAGTGGCGATTCCTTTGGTTACTATTTACGGCTTAAAAGCACTCGTTTATCTGTTGATTCCAGGATTGATTTCAGCTCTATTTTTATTTTTAGCTAAAGTGCATCAAGTTAAATGGACAAAGGAAGTAAGTCCAGAAAATTCGGAACAAAAAGTCGGCGATAGTGCACTTGAGAAGACTCCCAAGAGGAAAATGCTTTCAAAAAAACAACAGTTGCTCATGAGTATCCCCATGACAATTGCAGTGGTCAAAGGTCTCCTTTATAGAATTACGATTGTATTCGGCGTCATCATTATGGGGCTAAAAGGCGTGGACCCTGTTCAAGCGGGATTCATATTATCAGGATTTATGCTTGCAAGAGCAGTGGCAACACTTATTGGTGGTTTTGTCAGTGACTCCATTGGAGAAGAAAAAACATTGAAGATTTTCAATCTGTTTTCACTGATATCGATCTATCTGTTTTTAAATTTCGAAGGTATTTTAATGGTTATTGGATTGATTCTGCTCGGTTTTTCCATCAATGCAACCTCATCGGCAAACATCACCTTAGTCCATAAAATTATTCCAGATCGCATCAATTTTGGCACTGGTATTATCATGGGATTTGGTGCCACATTGAGTGCAATTGCCATGCTGGGTTATGGCATTTTAGTAGATCTTTACGGACATGTTGCACTTTTTAATTTGATTATTATCCTAACAGGCGTAATGGTATTGATGAGTTTTTTCTTGCCACAAAAAATAAATGTAAAACTAGGGTTAGAAGCTTAATTGATCTCAGTTTTATAAATAATTTATAGAAATTATTTATAAAAACCATTTATTAAAAAAGCCAGCGTCATTAGACACTGGCTTTCATCATTAACTTAATATATCTCATGGATGCCTTTAAAGACCCTATACTCAATCTATACATACTTCCAATGCCAAATCTATTTAGCATTTCTGTGGATTGATTTAAACTTAGATTGATATGCAGATTCGTCACTAACATTTGATAATAATATTGTCTTAAAGTCATGTTTCCCGGTTGAATAGACACTTGACCAAAGCTCCATTTTTCATAATCCTCTATGCTGAAGAGCAAGCGTTCTTCAAACTCTTTGTATAGTGGTAAACTTGGAAATGGCGTTAGGGGACTTACACTTGAAATCTGTGGTGACAGCTTTTTAACATATTTACGAAAAGCCTTGAAGTCTTCTTTTGTCCAATCTGGATGCGCCATGAAGGAAGCCCATACGTCAACGCCTATCTCTTTAAGTAATTTTGCGACCTTCTCACTGTCTAAAATGCTGGTCTTCTTCGTATAATAAACCATTTCTTTCTCACTAAAGGTCTCATAACCGACTAATAGTGCTTTAAGACCTAATGCCTTAAACCGTTTTAAAGCTTCAATATTACTGAGAATGCCTCCCACTGATGCATAGGCGATGAAATTCTTTTTAAGCTTTAAAGACTCTATCAAATCTAAAAATTGATTAATTCTTGTTTCCGAACCCAAAATATCATTGTCGTAAAGCATAATGGTATCTTCTTTTATATTGAGCAAATCCTGTTTAATCAGCTCTCTGTCTAATTCCACCTCATCATACCCTTCTATGCGCCATCGCAGACAAAACATACACGCCTTCCTACAACCCTGTGATATTTGCATGATCGCTGCAGGCTTATAGCCAAAGTAAGAATAGTTCTGGCGATACTGAGCGGTGGCATTTCTATTCGGTAAAATGTACTCATTAACGCCCTTTACTGCTTGCCCTTTATAATTAGCCTTTCTACTTAATACACCTGCAATTTCAAATTCTAAAATTTGAGAAGATAACTGGTTATAAAAAAATTTGAGATTCTGTGTTGTCGTGAACTTAAAGATATAATCAATTGTATCATCAAAGAAACTGCTTGGATTTAGAAGTGCTTGGGTGCCACCTACCACAGTATGGATTAAATCATCATGCGCTTTTGTCTCCTGTGCGATTTTAATAACTGCTTTTACATCAATACATAAGCTTGTGATCGCAACAACTTCTGGTGAGAACTCTATTAACTTTTTCTTTAAAGGTTGCGCATCACACATCATGTCAAAGATTTCAATTTGATGCTCTTTTTCTAAAACCGCGTGGAGCATCTCAAGCCCTATGGGTTCTGAATACATAAAGTCGCTCAAAGTGACAGCTTTTTTAATACGAGGGGGTCTTACCAGTAATATCTTCATATATGCTCCTAACAACCTATGATTTAGTTTCTGCTCATCTATTTCAAAAGGCATTTCTCTTTAATTCAGCTCTCGATTCTTTTTAAAATATATTCGGTGTGATGCCTTTTTTGATATGACTTCTATAAAATAAATTAACTGTGGCATAAAATAAATAGTTGATCGGTCTCTTAAAGAAATCTTTTCTTAGAAGCGTTCTTTTAATAATGGATTTGTATGAGAAGAGTGCATTGTATAAATCCCAATAAGCCTTAGTCAGCTCTTCTGGGGACATATTTTTGGGCATGTGCTCTGCTTTACACCCATCAAATGAATAAATGTTATCTGACAAAATGCGCCCATCTGCAAACATCTCTTTAAAAAACTTCGTCCCCGGTATGGGGGTTAAAATATAAAATCTGGGTACACATATTTTATTTTGTTCGATAAAATCTTTCGTCCTTCTGATACTTTCAAGGGTATCGCCTTCACCACCAACCACCATTTCAGTGGAGACATCTATGCCAGCGGAAACAATGTTGTTAATCAGTTCTGTGTATTCTAAAGGATTGGCCCACCCTTTATCCATATGATTAAGTGACTCCTGTGAGATACTCTCTATGCCAAAACTAAGCGCATAGCAACCACTCTCTTTTAACAGTTTAAGGAGTTCTTTATCTCTACCAATTTTAATATCACATTGACTCATCCACTTCATTTTAAAGGGCTTAATCATCTCAAGTAGTTTTATTAAGTAAACTCTATCCCCATGGATATTATCATCTAACAGCGTAAATTTATTAAACCCCAAAGCTTTAACTTGTTCAATATCTCTTTTCACTTCAGATAAGTCTTTTTTTATATAAGACCCTTCATATAAGCAAGCCACAGAACAAAAGGAGCAACAGTTAGGACAGCCTCTACCCGCTTGTACAGGTAAGAAATCCCCAATGGATTTATCTAAAATCAAATCGAATCGTGGCAGTGGTGTGCTCAGTTTCTGGATAGGTTTATGATAAACGGCTTTTAAGACATCATTCTCATAATCCTTTAACATGTCTTCCCATACCTCTTCTGCATCACCTATGACAACTGCATCACAAAATTGAACAGCTTCTTCTGCCATAATTGAAGCCATATAGCCACCGAGAATAACCTTTTTGCCCTTTGAGCGGTAGTGTTTCGCAAGATCAATGGACCTAAGGACGCCATGCCCCATAGTGCTTATGGCGATAAGGCCCGCATCCGTTTCAAGTGGGACGTCTTCAATGGTTTCCAGACAGATTTCAACTTCCCAGTCCTTTGGTGTCATCGCCGCAAGTAGTGGCATGGCAAGTCCAACAAAGTATAATTTTTTCTTTTTAATGGGTTTATGGTTTTTATCATATGGACTTGGCTGTATTAATAACAATTTTTTCATCTTATTTTTCACACTACCCTCTAATCATTTTTAGGATGTACTGCATGGACACTCTGGAGCTTCCGATGAGCATTTTCAAATTTGGCCTTATACCGTATTTTTTAACCAGTCTTATCAAATGTTTTGGTGGCATAACGATTTCATAATATAACTTCCAAATTCTAAAATAGAACTGTCTTTTGGACATGAATTTAGGTTTTAAAACGATATGCGCCATATCCCATAGCTCCACATCATCTGGATTTTCTATAAAATCTTTTACATACTCCGCATAGATATCAGTGCCTTTTAAGGGGGTTAAAGGTTGTAAGTTTACGAAATTAACGCTCGTTTTCTTTAACCATACTTTTAAATCTCTGAAATCCTTTTTATTAAAATCAAGTGGGATAATGAGTGTGCTATAGCACTCCACATCTAACCGACGCAGTATGGCGATGGCCTCTTCATTGATTTTAACCGTGGTTAATTTATCATAAGATTGAAGGTCCTTTTCTCTTACAGACTCAATCCCCACAATCACACCGTGAAGCCCTACACTTTTAAACTCAGCCATCAACACTGCATTTTTAGCGATAAAGTCTGCTCTGCCATAGATTAAAAAATGTTTCTCTATATCAGCCTCTCTTAAAGCTTCTATGAATTTTTTAACCCGTGATTCTGAAAATAAAAAATTATCATCCACAATATAGATCTCTTTTTCGCTTATACCTTTGAGCTCTGAGATTACATCTTCAATGGAACGTTCATAATAGCGACCACCTGTAATCTCATGACAAAAACAAAAAGAACATTTAAAAGGACACCCGAAACTTGTCTTAATCAAAGCACACGGATTGTGAAACATGTAGTAATACTGTGCTCTATGACCAGCATTGATTTGACGATCTGGTGGCTTATAATCAAAAGTTGAATTTAGAGGTTGCTCGTCAATAGCACTTTGGATTTCATTAATAGCCGTATTCACCTTTAAACCTTTTAAGAGCCTATTGAAGGCATCAATACCATTTCGCCAAAGCAACACATCGATATGTTCATCTTTGAAATCATCCGGTACCACTTCCACGTGAACACCACCCACTGCTATAACGATCTTCGAATCAAACGATTTGACTTCCTTTGAAAAAGCTTTAATCAAATTCACATGTGTGTTATACCCCGTAAAAATCACAACCTCTGGCTGATACTTTTTAAGATGTATTAGAAGTTTAGTGTGATCTAGCAACATATCTATAAGGATCAGATTGTATTGATTTTTCAATTCAGGATCTAAATTCGCTACCAAATATTCAAGTTCTAAAGGTTCACAGATCATGACATGTTTGAGCCCTATGGTGTCTTTATGCGGTTTTGGTCTTATAAGTAGCACATTAGTCATGTTTAGGCTCCATTTCAAAAAGATAAATACTTGGCATATACC
The DNA here is from genome assembly GCA_965140735.1 of uncultured Fusibacter sp. Lineage (GTDB taxonomy): Bacteria > Bacillota > Clostridia > Peptostreptococcales > Acidaminobacteraceae > Fusibacter_A. Next base: position 2,626,313 of record OZ223306.1, read on the forward strand.
ATTTTTCTTTGATTCTCGTCGTGGATAAATGTTTAAAATCCTCTGACGCAAGCTCTATAAATGCCTTCACAGAAGGATACGTGGCATTGCCTGTTGTGAGTTTCACCAAAGCCAGACACAAAGCATCATAAAAACTATTTTTACTGGCGAAGGCCATCAACAGTTTTCCGTCTTTGTTTAACATCCCACTCAGTTTCTTTAAGACATACTTTTGATCTTTATAATAAGGAAAGGAATGCGTACACAGAACTAAGTCCATTCTATTTTCAGTTTCAAACGCATGAATATCTTCACAGTACCACTGCGTTTTTAAATCCAGTTTAGAGGCAATTTCGACCATAGCCTTTGAATAATCTAGTCCATAACTTTTCCCCGTTACAAATTTGGATTCGATTTGTTCAATCAATTCACCCACACCACAGCCAATATCTATGTATGATGCAATCAGCTGATCTGTAAATGACTTTTCTATTAAGTCCAACACTTTCATCCTCGTCGGTTTTAAAGATACCTTTTGCACCCATAGTTTTTTATATCTTGGTGCCCAAAAATTCCACACTTTTTGACTGCTCATTGTCACCTCGCTTAAAATCATTATGGTAACGATTATAGAGTCAACTTCTTAAAGTTGATTTCCTAATTTCAATTTTATAATAGGCATATTTCTATGTCTTATCTTTTAAAACAAGTTCTCAAACTGTCTTTTACGAGCTTATAAGTCAACTGTCTTGCCGGTTTAGAATGACAAAACTGAAAGATAAATAACTCAATAAATGCCATCTTAAAAGCCACTGAATGCATTTTAATCGGTTTTAAAACCAAATGCAAAAAATCATAATGCTCACATTTATAATCTATGATGTCTTTCTCATAGTCCTTGTATAAGTCAGTTCCTCTTAAAGGCGTAAATATAGAAAAGGTATAATTCTGAATTTGATATTGCCTTATATAGGCTTTAAGGGCTTTAAAATCCTTATAATCATCACTTATGTCCACCATAAAAAGTGCTGTAAAAGATAAGTCAACACGCTTTAAAGTTGCGATTGCTTTCGCATTGATATCCACTGTATAGCCTTTATTGAAGTCTTTCAGAAAACTGGCCTTAATGGATTCAAAGCCCACGATGACTTCTATAATTCCCGCCTCTTTGAGTTTTGCCATAAGCTCTGAATGCTTCACTACAAAATCCGCTCTCAAGTACACGATCATTTTAAAAGACGTCTCTTTAAAAGCCTCTATAAAAGCTTCCGCTTCAGCCTCATTATGGATAAACACATCATCCACAACCCAGTAGTAATCTGCTTTGATACCTTCCATTTCTATTTTCAAATCTTCGTAACTTCGACTCACAAAATGCCCTTGATTGAGTTGCTTGCAGAAACAAAACTCACAGCCATAAGGACAACCATGTGACCGTTTTACCAAAGCCACATGCTCATATAATAAGTACCGTGTTTGAGATTTGATCTGTTCAAAATAAGCTCTCGAAGGCCTTATATCTTCAAAAACAGTCAGTACATCGTGATCTACACGTGCATTTTCATCGTATAAAGGCGAAAGCCCCTCTAGAGGCAAACGATCCTTTAAAGATAAAGTCCCTTTTACATGCAATTTCTCTTTTAAATTCAAAACACCCTTTATATTGACTTGTTTTTCTAATAGGATGTGCTCTATCAAGCTTTTAAAATCATCAAGTCTATTAGAGATCACGAGGAAATCAAAATCGCTTGATGAGTAGAGTTTCCAGTTGATCTGCACATCCACACCAGATCCTATAACGATCGTATTTGGCGACTTTGATTTGATCTGTTTGGCTTCCATCATCATTTGATCTCTCGCCGTGTTATAGCCATTTAACACGATGATATCGCCGTCGATGTCTTCTCTATAATACAGGTCATCTGCAATCACACTCTCCACATTGAGCATGAGATCGGGCTGGAGATGGCGATCAAGATTTGCATCACTGTCAATTTCGCTATCAATGCCCAAACTCATGCTCATGCCTAGATCATCAATCACCGCTTTTAAATATTCAAGTTCCAGTGGTTCTACCTTGATCGGATTAATCCACGTAAAAGGCGTTCTTTTTCTGACTTTCCTCAAAATAATCTTCATAAGTCTTCCTTGAATACATTATAGGTTATACCATGTGGCTTATAGGACAGCAAGGGGAGTAGCTTCTTGATTATGGCCTGTACTACACGATTCGAATGATGTACATATAAGTACTTTGCCACAGGCACACACCCCAGTTTGAGTTTTGTCTCTTCCGCCGTCTGACCGAATTCAATGACCTCTACACCATCTTCAATACCCATGCGTATGATTTCGAGGAGCATATTCATATAGAGATCATAAGTTTTATTGTGTCTGTGTTTAAAGCCTCCAAAGAGAAATGTGAGTTTGGTCGCTTCCTTTACCAGTTGTACGAAACCCACCAGCTCATTCGTACTTGAGATTCTGAATTCGTATATTTCTGATGGAAATGTTCTAAAAAAGGCCAGACTTAAACACTCCAATTTATCTTTTGAATTTTGATAAACCTCTAAATACAGTTCATGATGTGCCTTGCTAAAATCCCTTTGATCTATTTTAAGCATTTGAACATTAGATGCCTTTAAAAGTGCCTTTTTCACGCGATATCTATAGTGACTCCGAAGAGCACTTAAATAGTGTTCAAATGTCTCAAATTGATTTTGAAACTCATGACTTGATAAGGTATACGCATAAGGTAGATCGAGACCACGATCGCCATTTAGCACAAGATTTAATCCCTTTAAGGTCTTAATAAGTGTAGTGACTTCGTGATTTTCACCCCTGTATCCTTTCGATGATACAGAGTAAGGTTTACCGATAATTTTAAGTGGCAATCGCAGCGTCAATTTCGGTATAAAATTAAAAATATCAACGCCCTGACGATACTGGATAATAAAAGCGGACCGATCGATATAATACTTCTGATCACATGGATTTAACTTTTCAAGATAATCAAGCTCTCTTTTCAATGACTCATCAATCGTAGATAGGCTACTCTTATGCTCATTAATCTCAGTTATTTTAGTCATGAATAGACCTCGTATATGCCGCATATTTTTTATACTCACCTTCTGACCACTTGAGTCCAAAGTTACTTGAGTCTCTGTTATTCTTTAAGATCCATGACGATTCACAATAGGCATACTTGTTTTTAGTCCTTTGACTCAGTGCATCAAATAGTGCTAGAATTGCACCTGTCTTCTGTTCCGATTCTATAACACCGATTTCTACTATTTTAAAAGTACTGATTTGCTTACTTAAAACCTTATGGTCGATTACAGTTTTTAGAGAAAGGGTTTTCCCTTCTGGGATCAACTCGTTATAATCTGGATACCAAAGCATAAAACCAACAGGCTTATTTTCTTTTTCTACGATCAGTAGATTTTCTTCTTTTAGCAGGATTCTAAACGGTTTAAAGAGCTCATAATCCTCTTCAAAGTTTCTTTTAAAATAAAAAAGATGATGTTTAAAGGCATCATTATTCAGCTCTGTGTAGATTTTAATGTCTCTTTTAAACTGTTTATAGTTCATGGTTCTCACAGTGAACTTTGACTGTACCCTTTTGAGCAATTTATCTGATATGGGCAATTCAAAGTGCTTCATATCTTGCTTATAAGTCACTAAATCTATAGTATCAAATCCTGCCTTTATAAACATTTGGTTATAATATGCTGGATTATAGTTCATACCAAAACTACATGCTTCATCATAATGCGAACTTAAAAAGCCCAAGCCATAGTTTACATGAATATTGAGAGACCCCGAGATGGACTCAGCCCCCCATAAGGCACCTGTCACTTTTGTCTCTTCAAGTATTAATGAAAAAGCGACTTCATCAGCTGAAACTGCCTCAAAGAAACTCATTTGAATGTATGTACTCATATCGTCTACTTGAGCTAAAACCGACCCCATAATTGGAACGCCCTCACTGTAAACAAGTAGGGGTTTTAGCTTAATGCGCTTGTTGATGGCACTCCTTTTTTTTAAAATGGACAACAGCATGCTTGCCATATCGTCTTTTTTTCTCGGTCTGTTCTTGTATATGGATTTGTAGAATTTATAATAAATCATATACTCATTTTCGTTTAATATTCGTAAATGCATGGATCACCTCATTGACAACATTATAGCATATTTAAATATAATATTTGTATGGATGATGAAGCTGATTTTTTATGCAACATTTAATGATTTATATAACACTTGTATTGTTAGATAAAGTATCTTATGCTACTGGATGTGGTTTTTTGCTATATAAAAAAACAGCTTGCACAAGTGAAAACTTGCCAAGCTGTTTCAGATTCTAAATGATTTTTATATTTTGCTAACTTACCTTTTATCAAACGGTTTGATCTCTAGATTAAGCCCATTTCCTTACCCACTTTTTCAAAAGCTTCAACGGCTTTTTGGAGTTGTTCTTTCGTATGACCAGCAGTTACCATACATCTTACACGTCCTGTCCCCTTTGGTACTGTTGGGAAAACGATTGGAGATACGAAAACACCGTTTTCAAGTAATTTCTTAGAGAATTCCATTGATTTAGCTTCATCACCTATGATTACAGGTGTAATAGGGGTTTCACTCTTTCCTGTATCGAAGCCTAATTTACCAAGATTTTCTTTGAAATATTTCGCATTGTCCCATAATTTTAGAGAATACTCATCGGTTTCAATCAACATGTTGACCCCTTCAATTAAGGCTCCCACAGCAGCAGGTGGTAAAGACGTACTGAATAAGATCGGGCGTCCTCTATGACTTAACCATTCTTTCATGGTTTGACTTCCAGCCACATAGCCACCAATCACACCAAGGGCTTTTGACAAAGTACCGATTGAGAAATCAACTCTGCCGTGTAAGCCAAAATGATCTACTGTACCTCTACCATTTTCACCTAAAACACCAGAACCATGTGCATCATCCACATAAGTCATTGCACTGTATTTTTCTGCAAGTTCTACGATTTCAGGTAATTTAGCAATATCACCATCCATACTAAACACACCATCTGTGATGATTAATACGTTCTCGTAATTGTCTCTCTTTTCTTTCAGTATACTTTCAAGATGTGCCATATCACTGTGTTTGAAAACGGCTTTATCTGCTTTTGAAAGCTTCACACCATCTATAATAGAGGCATGATTGAGTTCATCTGATATAATTAAATCACCTTTATCAGTGATTGCTTGAATAGTGCCAGCGTTACAGTTAAAGCCTGATTGAAATACCATAACAGCTTCTTCTCTTTTAAACTTTGCAAGGACGGTTTCAAGTTCTTCGTGAATATCCATGTTGCCAACGATTGTTCTAACCGCACCAGCGCCAACACCGTATTTTTCAACCGCTTTAATAGCCGCATCTTTCATTCTTGGATTATTAGCAAGTCCAAGGTAATTATTTGAAGAAAGATTGATTACAGGGTTGCCATTTAAATTGATTTCTGCTTCGTTCGCACCATCAAAGACAGGTAGTGTTCTATAGACACCATCCGCTTTGAGGCCTTCAATTTTTTCCTTTAAATACTTGAGTTCATGTACATTCGACATTTTTAATACCTCCTTCTAGTCCCATTCTAAAATAACTTTACCTGATTGTCCACTTTTCATGATTTGAAAACCTTCTTCAAACTTTGTATAGTGCATTCTATGCGTAATCACCTTTGATATATCCAGTCCTGACTGAAGCATTGCAGTCATTTTATACCAAGTTTCAAACATTTCACGACCGTAGATACCTTTAATAAATAAGCCCCCGAAAACGATTTTATTCCAGTCCACTTGAGTATCTGGTGCTTGAATACCGAGCATGGCGATTTTACCACCATGAACCATATTTTCGATCATATCATTTAAAGCAGAACCATTTCCAGACATCTCCAGCCCCACATCGAAACCTTCAGTCATGCCAAGCTCTGCCATAACGTCCACTAATTTTTCTTTAGTTGTATTAACCGTTCTTGTTGCACCAAGCTCTTTAGCGAGTCCAAGTCTGTAGTCATTGATATCTGTAACAACAATATGTCTTGCGCCTACATGTTTTGCCACAGCAGCTGCCATCATACCGATTGGACCTGCACCTGTAATTAGGACATCTTCACCAATTAAATCAAACGATAGCGCCGTATGAACAGCATTACCAAGTGGGTCCATGATACTGATAGCCTCTTCGGGAATACTCTTATCGCACATCCAAACATTTGTCTCAGGAATAGAAGCATATTCTGCGAAGATGCCTGTTCTATTAACGCCGATACCAATTGTATCTTTACATAAGTGTCTTTTACCCGCAAGACAGTTTCTACAAACGCCACATACGATGTGACCTTCTCCTGAAACAAGATCGCCTACTCTAAAAGCTTTTACAAGTGACCCCACTTCCACGACTTCACCCACAAACTCATGACCAATAGTCATAGGGACTGGAATTGTGTCTTGCGACCACTTGTCCCAATTATAAATATGCACATCTGTACCACAGATTGCAGTCTTTTTCATTTTTACAAGTACATCTTTATCGCCAATTACTGGCACATCAACTTCTTCTAACCAAAGCCCTTCTTTAGGGAATTTTTTAACAAGTGCTTTCATTTTCGTATTCATAACACCCTCCAAAATCTTATTGTATCCATAAAAAATATCGTACAATATAAAGCGACGTTCGTCCGTTATATTGTACGATATTTTGAAAAGTTATGCAATACTATTCTGAATAATAAAGGACAATTACCGCCTTAGTTTGATCCTCGCTGATGTTTCTATAGGTGTGTGGCTTATCAGGTACAAATATCGCTGCATCGTCAGTTTCTAGAACGTTTATGAGGTTCCCCATCTGTACTTCAAGTTTGCCTTTTGTAACCACTACATACTCTTCCACGCCTTTAAAATGAGCATCTGATTTGTGCTCACTATCACAGTCCAGCTCAATGACATAAATCTCAAACTTTCTCATGGGATCATATGGAAAATAAGTAAACAGTCTATACTTGCCGTCCTCTTGAGCCACTTCATACGAATCTTTTTTTCGAACGATCTTCATTTGATCTCTTTCTTCATTAATTAACGATGTGAAGGAGATTTTAAGACCATCTGCAATTTTCCAAATAGTCCCTACCGAAGGATTCGCTTCTCCCTTTTCAATCTGAGAAAGCATGCTTTTGCTAACACCTGTGAGATTGGAGAGATCATTTAAAGAAAGGTGGCGATTTTCTCTTATCACTTTTAAATTCCCCGCGATTAAACTATTGATTTCTTTCATATCTGATCTCCTATTTCATTTATAAACATTCTCGTCTTACCTTATATTAAGCAGATATAGCTGTGATGTCAACGGTGTTTAGGTCTACTGACAGTAGTATATCAATCACATCACAGCCCTGACAAATTTCAAAATATATTTCGATAGCGGTGATCTGTCCTCCGCTTCAGAACTTCTTCTCACAAAAGAATTCGCTCACAAATTTGGATTTCACTAGCACGTCGGCGATTTCAAGACTGATAATAAAAACAATTTTTTCAAATCATAAAGGAAGTTGGCATTTTGTCTCAACTATACATATTATAACGAATATTCAAAGGTAACTTATGAAAATTGATTTCGGCCAAATAGGATTGAATCGTATTTTTAATACACATTTAGAACAACTTAGAGAGGCATCCAGTAGAAATTCCTTATAGTATTATGACTCAAATGATACCTATTAATATGGCGGATGATGATCGGTTGAGAGGATTTTTAGATTTAATTGTGAAAGTAGATTGTGATGCTCTACTTTCAGATATTTTTGTCAGTGATTTCAAACGTTATGGCATCTAACTCTCTAACGTAGTTTGATACACTTCCAAAGTAATGTGGAGTCAACACAAGGCAGATTAATGCACAATGAGAGCTGTAGATATCGCCTTTAGGTACTCAAAACAAAAACGCTTTGATAAAAGCAATTGAAATTCTCCTTAGAAACAACAAAGGCTATTGGCATAGATGGTGAAGTATTGTCTGTAATATTGATAATAACAGTTTTAGCATCTATAATTTAGCTCATGTGCCCTCTTGAGATATCAATTTAAATCTGATTAAGTGGAATTATTTTACATTGCAGATAGTGCTGCTTTTACAAAAAAATTTCTCGAAAAGACTAAAAACCTAAATGTAGAAGTAATTACACATATGCCTGACAATATCAAAGAAACAAAAATTGCCTTTGAATACGCTCTAATATATCTTGATGTGCTAAAGATCGTTGAAGTTCCCACATCTACCAAACCACCAGTATACAGCATACATGAAATTGAATGTACCGATAAAGATATCCCTTTACAATAGCTGTTTGTTATTCTGAAAAATTAAAATTACAGAAAGAAAAAACTGTTTCCAAACGAGTTTCGAAAGAATTTTAAGAACTTGATAGGCTTTCAAAACAAGCCTTAGATTAATGACCAACCCTTCGCTTCAAACAATCTACGATATTTTTCTCTGTACTTACCTCCACAATAACTATTAATGGACAAACCCATAATGGTTATCACGAACCTTTAAGGTAAAATGTCAAAACTGTTCTGAAGTACTTAGAAATACCTAATGATTTATTTACGAGAGGCTCTATTTAAAAAATGCATAATTTAATCCATTTAATTTTACAATTGATTTAACAGAATATGAGTTTAAGAAAATCAGAGAACATTAGTATCAGCATTGATACACTTTTTAGGATACAGTGTTATGTAGACCATCAAAAAGGATATCTTTACTCCCAGTGAACTAGAAACCCATCTTACAGATCTCCAAGAAAAGTGTCGATCGAATTTTAGATAAGTTAGAGTTTTCCAGTACATGATTGTGGTTGGAAAGAAAAATGACTCCAGTTTCGATAGACCACACCGATGTGATTAAAAGCACACAAAAACAACCAAGGGTAAAATTGAGATCTTGGTTGTTTTTGTGCATGGATAAACATAATTTTTTCACATATAAGTGTATTTACTTCCTACTGACTAGGGATATCTTTTTTTCCAATTTACACCTCTAATATTATTGAATTAATGTGTTATTTTGTGATTATTACATTTTTTGGTTTTTTTGTATTGACTATCGTTTCCGAATTTGCTATTATTTTCTTGAGGCTTCAATTACAATTTTTTACATTTAAAACAACCGTTACTAAAAAAACTGTTAAGAATATTGGAATGGCTAATGGTAAAATCACTTTGTACGCTAAAATAAAAGTGTATACAAATGGTTCGTTTGGACAAATTAAAGATTGCTCCGAATATACCACATTTACAGGATTTACATACGGATTTGGTTGGAATGAAGATTATATGACTCATAGAATAGCTTCCAACGGTCAATCTGTTAAAATAACATGTGAAGGAACTTTAGATTACTATTTGTTGGTGAACAGTGTACTAAGAGTGTATTCTCAACCAATTGAAATGACAATTAATTACTCTCTTTAAAAAGCGAGGTGAACTATGACTATACTTTGGCAAGGCGTTAATGTTGTAGGTATCATTTTTATAGGTTATATAGTCTATAAAATATATAGAAAAATGTGAAAAACAATTGATACTGTGACCAAATACTTCTCTTATATCAATTGATTTAGGACACTCACCTAGGGTTAGAATTTCAAGTGAGCCAAGATTAATCAAGCCGATACATTATGTATCGGCTTGATTAAATTTAAAACTTTTAATCGTAGAACCAATCGCTACATCTACAGACTAGTTTTTATGCATCACTTCATTGCAAATATGCTCAATGAAATTAAAACATGCAAAACGTTTAGATTTAGATCCATAGTGTTGACAATTAAAGTTGGATTAGCAATACTGCCATATACGGGATAAGTCTGTCCTTTTTTTAACACTAAATTTAGTGGTTCAGAAAATAACCTTAAAAATTAATGTCATTTCTTGATTTTGAAGTTGCTAATTGAATTATGAATAAATCAGGATAGACTCTGTATAGGCTAGTACATCTCGTGATTGTGGAAAACCCTCCCTTGTTGTTATCACTCAATTTATGATATAATTTTAGTGATAACAACAAGGGAGGGCAATGGATTGAAAGTCAAAGAATTACTCACTGAAGCACCTATTACTTTAGCACCTAATAACACTATTTTAAACGCTATCCATATCTTTGAAACATCTGATGCCGTACTTGGCATTCCTGTTGTAAATGACCACAGCCGGCTGATAAACATTGTTACGGAAAAGTGTCTATTGATGGCCCTCTCCAAAGGCGCCTCTTTATCTGACACCCTTGATGTGCTCCCCTCAAAACAGCTTGCTCCAATAAATGAAGATATTCTCATAGAAGACCTTCATCATGCTGACACGGATTTATATGTTTTCGTTGATGGCTTAGGACAAGTTAAAGGTATTCTGGATACGAATGCCCTTAATATTGCACTCATAAAAAATAAAATGCATGAGCTCAGTGTGCTGGATGCTTTTTTTGAATGCTCTTACGATGGTATCTACATCACTGATGGCAAAGGAAACACCCTTAGAATCAATAAATCCTATGAACGCATTACTGGTCTAAAGCGCGAGAATTTGATTGGAAAAAATATGAAGACCTTAGTAAATGAAGGCTATATCTCTGAATCTGGTTCTCTTTCTTCATTGATTTCAGGTAAAACAGTTACACTATCTCAAACCTTCAAAAGTGGCCGCAAAGGCCTCATTACAAGTACACCTGTCAAAAATGACCAAGGACATATCACAATGGTGGTCACAAATGTACGTGATATCACAGAACTTTCTGATTTAAAAAATAAACTTGAAGAAAATAAAACTTTAACCGAAAAGTACCACTCTGAAATTGAAGTGCTCAAAGCACAATTCTTACAAACACCTGGCTTGAAAGCGGAAGATCCGAAGATGCTCAAAATTCTAAATCTTGCAATGAAAGTTGCTAAGCTGGATTCAACTGTCTTATTATTAGGTGAAAGTGGTGTTGGTAAAGAAGAGATCGCCAAATTCATACATAAAAACAGCCTTCGAAGTAACCAATCATTTATCAAAATCAATTGTGGTGCCATCCCACCCAATCTGATTGAATCAGAACTCTTTGGCTATGAAAAAGGGGCTTTTACAGGTGCCAATGCAAACGGCAAAAAAGGCCTTTTTGAAGTTGCAGACGGTGGCACCTTCTTCTTAGATGAGGTCGGCGAACTCCCTCTTGATACCCAAGTCAAATTGCTTCGGGTCCTTCAAGAACAAGAAATTACAAAAGTCGGTGGATCACACCCTATTCCCATTGATATCCGCATAATTTCTGCAACAAATCAAGACTTAAGTGAAATGGTTAAAGCAAAACAATTTCGTGAGGATCTATTTTATCGCTTAAATGTCATTCCCATTTCAATTCCACCTTTAAGAGACCGTAAACTAGATATTTTCCCACTTGCCGATCACTTTTTAGAAAATATCAACAAAAAATACAATTGGCATAAGACTTTTACCCGTGATACATTGGATGTCTTCTATGCCTACGATTGGCCTGGCAATGTCCGCGAACTGGGTAATCTCGTTGAACGCGCTGCAGTTTTAACCAATAACGATCAAATTAAAACAGAAGATTTATCGGGCAAGATTGCTTCTATTGGCGTCACTAAAACGTTGTGCTTTGATGCTGATATTATGCCCTTAAACAAGGCGATCCTCATTGTGGAAGAAAAGCTTTTAACACAAGCTTACAATAAATATGGGAATGTTAGAGATGCCGCAAAAGCACTTGAAATTGCGCCTGCGACCTTTGTGCGCAAACGTCAAAGACTCAATGAGTAGAAAAAGCTTCATATGCTATAAATATTAAAAAGAAGGTGAGTATGTCAGAACACAGCTCACCTTCTTTTTCTTAGGGGTAATTTCTTTATAGGGTAATTCATTTTTTAAGGGTCATTTATATTTTTGCTTTTTTTCATAGTTAAAGTGTCACTCGACCATAGGTTTGTATGTCCTTTGCCGTGTGAAACGCCTTTGCCATCAGTTCGTCGCCACCTACAACGCAGCTGACGAGTCCTAATCTTAAAGCTTCATTGGCATCTAGGAGTCCCCCAGTGTGCACTAGATCTTCCACACGATTCGTACTTACAAATTTTAAGAACCTTTGCTTTCCTTTAAATCCCGGTATAATATTAGACCATAATGCCGGCCGACCGAATTTAGCGTCTTCATTGGCAATGCACATATCACAACACAGAGCAAGTTCACAACCACTCCCCAATGTAAGACCTTTGATTGCAGCTATTGTTGGTTTGCGCATTTTTTCGATTGATCTAAAAGCTGCTGATCTTACATCTCCAAAGATCAACGAACGACAAGCATGCATTTCAATCATTTCTGAAATTTCAATTTCAGCTGCAAAACTATTGTCTTCTCCAGTTATGATGAGGACATCGACTTCAGCATCCATCTCAACCAATTCGACCAATTTCATCAATTCTTTAAACAACAAGCTATTGAAAACCTTACACTCTTCCTCACGGATAATTTTAGCAACAGCGATGCCAGATTCTTTGAACAATGATATCGTTTTAAAATCCAAAATGGCCTCCTTTTGAGCTTCAAGATATACCTGATTTTAGAATAAGCGCTTGTAGATGTTTAAAATTTCATCTTCTGATAATGGCACGTAGTTGTTTGCAAGAAGTCTCTGTTGTTTTTCGATTACACTGGTTGTAAAAGCCTGAATTTCTTCTTCTTTCATACCATACTCTTTCAATGGTTTTTTACTCAAAAGATTATCAAGTACTTTTTCAATTGCATCGTAAACAGCTTCTTTTTCCACGCCTAGTATAGCGGCTAAAGCTGCATTTAACGGTTCAATCTTACCGTCTGGATTCAGTCTATTATATACTTTGAAAACTTCTGTAAAAAACTGATAATTTGCTTCACCGTGAGGCACATGATATGCCCCGCCGAGTGGATAAGACAACGCATGAACAGCACCTACGCCAACATTTCCAAATGCAATTCCAGCAAAATTACTCGCCAAAATAAAATCTTCTAGAAGTTCTTGACGGTAATCAGGGCCATTCTCTACGATTTTTATGAACCCATTCATTAAGGAATCTATTGCTCTCATACTGATCATTTGTGTGAATTCATTAGCTTTTGGCGATACATAAGATTCAACCGCATGGATTAAAGCATCAATTGCACTGAATACAAAGAAATTATACGGTAATCCTTTAAGTAATTCAGGAATAAGCACAGCATGATTTGCATAGAGTTCATCCATGGCTAAACCCATTTTAGTCTTTTTTGACTTCACTTCAACGATGGATATATTAGTGACTTCACTGCCTGTGCCACAAGTGGTTGGCACGATGATAAGTTCTTTATCTTTAATCAACTTGATGTTGCCTTCAAACATATCCAAAGTATTGGTCACATCTTTAAAAATCAACAGTTTAGCGATATCAATAACGGTTCCACCACCAACTGCGATGATACGATCATATTTTTTTGACCTTACAGTTTCATGAATTTTATCGACCATTTCATCCGATGGCTCACCAGTGCCAAACTTTTCTTGCATGACAAAGTCTGACTTTAGATTCAATGCTTTCATGAACGGATCATAGAGAAATTGATGGGTTAGGACTAAATCTTTTTCGCCTATTGCAAATTCTTTTGCAAAACCTTTAAAATTATCAAATTTGTTGATTTGTGTTGGCAAATTAAAATATTTCATTAAAAACTCCTCTCTTAAATAATGCTATTCTATCAGAGCAATTGCTTAATAATTACCTTGAGCCATCATAGCTTCTGCTACTTTTACAAAACCTGCAATGTTTGCACCAGCCACTAAGTTATAGCCAAAGCCATAGTTTGCAGCAGCTTCTGCAGCATTTTTGTGGATGTTTGTCATGATTTGATCTAATTTAGCATCAACTTCTGCTTCTGTCCAAGATAATCTCATTGAGTTTTGGCTCATTTCAAGCGCTGATGTCGCAACACCACCTGCATTAGCAGCTTTTGCTGGTCCAACTGTAACGCCTTTTTCTAACAGATAATCAACCGCTTCATTTGTACATGGCATATTTGAGGCTTCACAGAGGAATTTAACGCCATTCGCTACGATTTGCTCTGCATGTTCAAGTCTGATTTCGTTTTGAGTTGCACATGGAATCACGATATCTACTTTTACGCCCCAAGGTCTTTCGCCTTTAAAGAACTTAGAACCTGCAAATTTCTCTGCATATGGTGCTACGATATCTTTACCACTGCCTCTTAATTCTAACAAGAAATCAATTTTCTCGCCAGCAATACCAGCTTCGTCTAAGATGTATCCATCTGGACCTGAAATCGTGATGACTTTGCCACCAAGTTCAGTCACTTTTCTAGCTGTACCCCAAGTAACGTTACCAAATCCTGATAATGCAACTGTTTTACCTTCAAAAGTTTCGCCTTTTGTTTTTAACATTTCTCTAGTGAAGTATGTTACACCAAATCCTGTTGCTTCTGGTCTGATTAATGAGCCGCCGTATGATAAGCCTTTACCCGTTAATACGCCATTTTCAAAAACACCTTTAATTCTTCTGTATTGACCATATAAGAATCCGATTTCTCTTCCGCCTACACCGATATCCCCAGCAGGAACGTCAACGTCTGGTCCAATATGTCTATATAATTCAGTCATGAAGCTTTGGCAAAATCTCATAACTTCAGCATCAGATTTACCGTTTGGATCGAAGTCTGAACCACCTTTACCGCCACCGATTGGTAGACCTGTTAAAGAATTTTTCAAAATTTGTTCGAAACCTAAGAATTTAATGATTCCAATGTACACAGATTTATGGAATCTTAAACCACCTTTGTAAGGTCCAATTGCACCGTTAAATTGAACTCTGAAACCTCTATTAACTTGAAGTTTACCAGCATCATCAACCCAAGGTACTCTAAAAGTGATTTGTCTTTCTGGTTCTGCAAATCTCGCTAAAAGATTAGATTCAATGTACTCAGGATGTTTTTCTAAAACGGGCTCTAAAGATTTGAAAACTTCTTCTACTGCTTGTAAAAATTCTGGTTCATTAGCATTTCTAGCCTTAACTTGTTCAAAAACTGCCTCAATATAATGCGCTACTTTTGTCATTTTAATTCTACCTCTTCTTCTCTTAAATATAAATCTATAGTTGCGATGGCCGTTATGAAGAATCAGCCCTCACTCTGATTCTTCATATGTGCCCATAAACCTTGAACGCTATTCTATTTGCTTGTAATCATAGCACTGTTTACTTTTGAAACAGCTCCTTCAATAATATCAAGTGCAAAAGCCAATTGCTCTTCTGTAATGCAAAGTGGCATTAAGAAACGTAGGTTATTGCCCCTGATACCAGCATCTAAAACAACAAGGCCTTTTTTATTACATTCTTTAATAATCGCCTTGGTTTCATCTTTAGCAGCTTCTTTAGTTGCTTTGTCTTTAACAAGTTCCATAGCCATCATAGCGCCAAGACCTCTAACGTCACCAATTATTTCGTAATCCTTTTTCATATTATTCAGTCTAGACATGACAATTTTTGAAATTTTCATCGCTTTATCTGCGTAATGATCACGTTCCATGATTTCTATAACTTTAAGTGCCGCAGTTGTTGAAACTGGGTTACCACAGTAAGTCCCCCCTATGCCACCTGCTTGTGCGGCATCTATAATTTCAGCTCTTGCAGTTACAGCGCTAAGTGGTAAGCCACCAGCGATTGATTTAGCACTTGTCATGATATCCGCATAGATTCCTTCCTCAGCCCAGTACTCACTCGCAAACATTTTACCTGTTCTGCAATACCCAGATTGTACTTCATCACAAATCAAAAGCATGCCATGTGCATCACATAGACGTCTAAGTTCTTTAACATATGCCATAGGTACTGGAATAAACCCACCTTCACCTTGAACTGGTTCAATAATAATTGCTGCAACTTCTTCTGGATTGACTTCTTCAAGGAAGAAATTGTTTAGCTTTTCAATAAAATATGCCATTGCGTTCTCTTCTGATATCCCATTTGGACGTCTATAAGCATATGGGAACTCTGCACGATGAATGCCCGTTGGAAAAGGACCAAAACCAAATTTATATGGTTTTACTTTGCTTGTCAATGCCATCGTTAAGGCTGTACGGCCATGAAATGCGCCAGTAAATGTAACGAGTTCACTGCGTTTTGTATATTTGCGTGCAATCTTAACTGCATTCTCAACAGCTTCCGCACCACTATTTACAAACATCGTTTTCTTTGGAAAATCCCCCGGCGCCATTGCGTTAATTTTAGCTGCTAACTGTACATATTGCTCATATTGAACCACGTTGATACTCGTGTGAAAGAACTTCTCAACTTGTCCTTTTACAGCTTCTATAACTTCTGGGTTGCTGTAACCAATGTTCAAGACGCCAATACCACCAGCAAAATCCATAAGAACATTGCCATCGATATCTTGGAACATTGCCCCTTCACCGCGTTCAATAAATGTCGGAATACCATATGATACACCTACAGGTACATTTTCGGCTCTAAGGTCTAACAACGCTTTTGACTTTGGTCCCGGTAATTCAGTTACCATTTTTGGCATGCTTAATCCTAGCTTTTCCATATTATTTTCCTCCCTATTTCATATCTATTATGTGATCTATCATTTATTTTTTTAAGTGGCTTTAGGCATTCCCTATATTATCCCTAAACCCATTGCTTACTTAAGAAACATTTTTTATGCACTCTCTTCTACTTTTGCCACAGTACTTTCTTTTTTTGCTCCAATAACATCTGCTCGGCCATACTCTTCACCAAAGATTAAGAGTTCACGTTCACGCTTTGTAACATTGGGATAGGCTCTTTTCGTCAAGAATGCTAACACTGCTCCAAGGATCGTCCAACCAAGGATCATGCCCCATTCATACGGCCACACAAGAGCACCTGGTGAACCCGGTAAGTAAAGCATGATAAATGCAATTGAAATTACAATTGCAGTATAACCGATGAACCGCCATTTCTTAATGGCAAATGGTCGAGCTAAGTTTGGCTCTTTCTTTCTAAGTACTACAAATGAAACTGTAACCATTAAATATGTGATAACAACCCCGAATGAACTTGCGTTTACAAACCACACAAGGGCATTTTTCCCAAGCAGTGGCGATAATAAACAGATAAAGCCAATCATTAAAATAGCCGCATATGGCGATTGTGTTTTAGGATGTAATTTGCCAAAAACAGGTGGCAACATTTTTGCTCTACCCATTGCAAATAAAACTCTTGCACCCCCTACTATGAACCCATTCCAGCTTGTCAGAATCCCGCAAAGTGCTCCAATTATGATCACTTTTCCCCACATTGCTGAACCGAATAAGTAAGCCGCTGCATCTGCAACAGGAACGGCACCATTATTTCTAACATCTGGTGGACATGCCTTGGCAATTCCGATAACCATCATGACATACCAAGCGGCTGCCATAAAAATAGATAAAATCAATATTTTTGCAACTTGCTTAAGTGGAATACTCATTTCTTCAGCAGACTGTGGTATGACATCAAAACCAACATACATTGCTGGAGCCATAAGTAAAACAGCGATCAACCCCTTGCCACTTGTAAACATTTGACCCATAAATTCTGTATGTCCTATCGTTGTTCCACCAACCATGAAAAGTACACCTACACCTGTCAGGCCTAGTGTTGCAATCGTCTGGAACAACGCTGCGCTTTTACCCCCCATATAGTTTAAAATGATTAAAATAAGACCAACACTCATCCCCAATGCACACCATGAGAAATAAACATCATAACCTGCAATCGTCCACAAATACCCCAGTTTTGGTATTGGTATCACATAGTCAATCGCTGTGGATATCGCTATCCCTTCCCATGCTGCTACACCGATATAAGCAAAACAAGTTGCCCAAATGGTAATCCAAGATGCCGTGTAGCCCAAACTTCTATACGCAAATACAAGACCCCCACCAGCACATGGTAACGCAGGTGTAAGCTCTGCATAGCAAAGACCTACGAATACACACATAACTGCACCGATTGCAAAAGCAGCAATTGCACCAAGCCAACCGGCTTCTTTAACCCAATAGCCTGCGAGCATTACCCAGCCCCAGCCTATCATGGCCCCGAATGCTAAAGATAATACATCTCCTTTCGAGTAAACCTTTTCAAGTTCTTTACGTGACTCCATTCATGTTCCCCCTCATATCATTTTTTACGTTCGCCCTATGTAACGCAAGAGTTATGCCAATATAAAAACCCAGCTATTTACACGTTTTTTGCAAAAAAAAAATATCAATCTTGCAAAAAAAGAGTGATATCTGAATTATCAGAAAATTTTATAGTGTTTTCAATGCTTTCATCAGGAGTCAAAAATGACTCCATAATTCATTTCTGACTCCAACATGCATTTTTATGCATTTTTTATGCCCCTTAGTTTATTAAAATTCACCTGCCAAACCACATTACAATATATCGTTACAACCGTATTTTCTTAGTTTCCGAACCACTGTAGATTGGCTTACACCAAGGGCATCTGCTGCTTTATAAGTATTATTAAATTCTTTGTATGCTTTTAAAATAAGCTCCTTTTCTATTTCTTCCAGGGCTCTTTTTAGAGGCAATATTTCTTTGATCTCCATTTTTTTCTTAGGCTTAACCAATAATTGAGCAGGTAAATCACATACTCTAATCACATCTTTATCAACGGTAACCATAAGTCTTTCAATACAATTCTCTAAATCCCTCACATTTCCTGGCCAATCATAATCTGCCAAAACATCATATACTTCTAAATCTAGCCTTCTATTGGTACCGTACTTTGCATTCAACCTTTCCCAAAAAAGGTTGACCAACATGATGATATCTTGTTTGCGCTCCCTAAGTGGTGGTATCTCAATCGGTATAACATTCAAGCGATAAAACAAGTCTTCTCTAAAGGTTCCTGCCTTTACCATGCTTTTAAGATCCTTATTGGTTGCTGTGATCAGTCTAAAATTAGAGGTTAAAGTTTCAGTTCCCCCCACTCTATTGAATTTTTTTTCCTGAATTGCTTTTAAAATTTTGACCTGCATTTGAAGTGGTAATTCACTAATTTCATCTAAAAAAAGTGTGCCGTTATTTGCAATACTCAATTGTCCTTGCTTACCTTCTTTTCTTGCACCAGTAAAAGCGCCATTTTCATATCCAAACAGTTCAGACTCCAATAAAGCTGCTGGAATTGCACCACAATTTATACTTACAAAAGCACCTTTAGACCGATCACTTCGCTTGTGAATCTCACCTGCAAGCATACTCTTACCTACACCTGACTCCCCTGTAATTAAAACATTTGAATCGACTCTGGCGACTCTACTTGCAGTCATCATGACCTTTTTCATTTCTGGACTTTGCGAAATCATACTTTCTTGTTGTTTTTCTTGTTGCCTCAAAATACCCAATTGATAGTAAAAATCCTGTGCTGTCTTTTTAGCCTCTGACAATTGTTCTTTAAGTGTATGTACCTCAGTGATATCTTTAGCCGTGCTGATAACCGATACAAAAGATTCATTTTTATCAAATATAGGGTATCCAGTCACAACCAATACCCGTCCTGAATTTGTTTTTTGAGTAATAGAAATACGCTTCCGCTCTCTAATGACTTTCATGGTAACCGATGGATTAAAAATCCCCTTTTTCTCAAGTTGCCGGACATTCTTGCCTATAAAGTCTTCCATTTCACCGTTATATAATTTTTTATAGGCCTCATTTACCTTTAAAATATTCCCTTTAGCATCCGTGACGACAATTTCATCATAAGAAGAATTTAAAACTGACTCTAATTCTCGACTGATACAATTACAGAGTTTTAAGGTATTTACGAATGTTTCATCGCTTTGAGTATTTTCAAAAACAACTGCAGCACCTACTATATCCAAGTTTATATCAATAGGACTGATATTTACAAAGTGATTTTCTCCACAATAAGACGCTTTTATGTTTGAAAAACAGCGTCCATTCTGCATAACTTCTTTAATATTATCAAATGATAAGATCGAGGACAGCTCTGTTTCTTGTATTTTACTCAGAGTGCTATTCAATTGTTTTTGTGCTCTTTTATTTGCAAAAATGATACTTTCACTTTTATCTATGATCATTAATCCTTTATCAAGTGTGTTGAAAAAGGAAAGAATTGATCCTTCACAAAAGATAGACCCCAATATCTCATTTACATCAAACGATACCATTTCACCCCTCCTACTTAAAATACATGAAGCATTAGACCACCAATCTACATTATATTATATTAATATAAAAATATTGATATAAAATTTTCTTTCATATCATCTCTTATTTTTATAATAATTCATAAATTAATGACACGCAAGCAAATAAACAGACTTTAGGGCGTTTATTGATATAATTTTAACATTCTTATATAATTTCATACTTTCTCTTTAATTAATCTCATTTTATCTAGTCTATACCTGTTTTTATCTGTTCCAAAATAGAAACACGTTCCATTTTCGGAACACCATCTCAAAACACGCCTCTATACGGTGTACTCACCAGAAAGAAAAACCTGTCGTTGTTCCAAATATGAAACACGCCTACTCTCAAAGTTACTATTTTCATTTACACTTCCCGCCTCATTACGAATGCAATCCATGCAATACCTTCACTTGACTTATTTTTAATTAATATCTTCATTTTTGGCACGCATATTGCGTAATTAGTGGGTAACATAAGACAATTGAAAGTATAAAACTTTACAAGTTGAAAGGAGAAATACACATGGCATTAATGAATGGACAACAGTACATCGAGAGTCTTCGCAAACTAAATATTAAGGTGTATATGTTTGGAGAGTTAGTTGAAAACCCAGTAGATCACCCTATGATTCGCCCATCAATTAATTCAGTCGCTATGACTTATGAACTTGCTCACGTTGCAGAACATGAGGATTTAATGACTGCGACTTCACACTTAACTGGAGAAAAAGTCAACCGATTCACACATCTCCATAGAAGTACAGATGATTTGAGAAAAAAAGTCAAAATGCAAAGATTGCTTGGCCAAAAGACAGCTTCATGTTTCCAACGTTGCGTGGGAATGGACGCTTTTAATGCAGTTTTCAGCACAACTTTTGAAATCGATAAAAAACACGGTACTCAATACCATGAAAATTTCATAAAGTATATGCATTTCGTACAAGAAAATGACTTAACAATAGATGGCGCTATGACAGATCCAAAAGGCGATCGTTCACTGTCTCCAAATCAACAACCAGATCCCGATTTATTCTTGCACGTTGTAGAACAAAGAGCAGATGGCATCGTTGTCCGTGGTGCCAAAGCACATCAAACTGGTGCAGTGAATTCTCATGAACATTTAATCATGCCAACCATTGCTATGCGTGAAGATGACAAAGCTTATGCGGTTTCATTCGCGATTCCATCTGATGCAGAAGGCATCGTAATGATTTATGGTAGACAATCTTGTGATACAAGACGTCTCGAAGAAAATGCTGACTTAGATCTTGGTAACAAACAATTTGGTGGTCAAGAAGCACTTGTTGTCTTCAATGATGTCTTTATTCCAAATGATCGAATCTTCTTAAATGGTGAAACTGAATTTGCAGGCATGTTAGTTGAACGCTTTGCTGGCTATCATCGTCAAAGCTACGGTGGTTGTAAAGTTGGTGTGGGTGATGTCCTTATAGGCGCAGCTGCTGTTGCTGCAGAATATAATGGTGCTGAAAAGGCATCTCACATAAAAGACAAATTAATTGAAATGACACACTTAAACGAAACGCTTTATTGCTGTGGGATTGCATGCTCTAGTGAAGGCTATCCAACTGAAGCAGGCAACTACCAAATTGATCTTTTATTAGCGAATATCTGTAAGCAAAACGTAACACGCTACCCATATGAAATCGCACGTTTAGCAGAAGATATCGCTGGTGGTTTAATGGTTACAATGCCTTCAGCAAAAGATTTCAAACATCCAGAAATTGGACCACTATGCGAAAAATACTTTAAAGGTGTCAATAAAGTACCTACTGAACAGCGTATGCGTATCCTGCGTTTAGTTGAAAACTTAACACTTGGAACCGCAGCAGTAGGTTATCGTACTGAATCTATGCACGGTGCAGGCTCTCCGCAGGCACAACGTATTATGATTGCAAGACAAAGCAATTTACAACATAAAAAAGACCTTGCTAAAAAAATAGCAGGTATCGATAAGTAAATGGATAAGAGGTGTATAATCATGTTTGATCAAGTCAAAAAAGTCTTAATGGAAGAGGTTAGACCTCAGCTCAGGCTCCATGCTGGAGATATTGAACTCCTAAAAGTAGAAAACAATACCGTTGAAGTCAAATTACTGGGTGCTTGCAGTAATTGTCCATCTGCAAAATTAACACTACTCGAAGTGGTTGAAACCACATTGATGGCGCATTTTCCTGAAATAGAACGCGTTATTTCGGTTAGTGAAACCAGCGAAGAACTCATTGATTTTGCAAAAAAACTCTTAAGCAAAACGAAATCAAGTAATCTACATTGAAGATTGGAATCAAATATTGCGGCGGTTGCAATCCTCGATATGCGCGAACCGCATTTGCCGACCGAATTATAAGCACTCTATCAGACAGTATTGTTTTCGAAAAAGCCACTGAGACATCAGACTATGATGTACTCCTAGTTATCAATGGGTGTAGGAACGCATGCACCCATTTTTCTCGTTTTTCAGTAAAGCAAGGTATTATTCAGGTGACCCATGATTCAGATTATGAAAAGGTTCTGAATCTTATCAGCCACTATAAAAATCAAAACGAACAGGAGATAACCATGACATTTCATAAGATGTACAATGAAAAACTGACTTCCGCAGAAGAAGCCGTTAAAGTAATACGTTCTGGTAATCGAGTTGTTATCGGACATGCTGCAAGTGAACCCAAATCATTAATTGATGCAATGGTAAACAATAAAGCACAATACGAAAACGTAGAAATTGTTCATATGGTCGCACTAGGAAA
Source organism: uncultured Fusibacter sp. (assembly GCA_965140735.1). Lineage (GTDB taxonomy): Bacteria > Bacillota > Clostridia > Peptostreptococcales > Acidaminobacteraceae > Fusibacter_A. Next base: position 2,649,352 of record OZ223306.1, read on the forward strand.
AACGGATTACACAAACCCAGAAATGGCTAAACATTTTAGACATAATGCCCTCTTTGCTTCTGGAAGCACAAGAGGTCCAATAAAAGAAAACCGTGCCGATTACACACCATGCTTTTTTTATCAAATTCCAAAGCTTTTAACAGACGGTGCTTTACCACCCGATGTGGCATTAGTACAGTTGAGTCCCCCAGACGCTCATGGCTATTGCAGCTTTGGTTTATCAGTTGATTACACAAAACCCGCTGCTTTAGCCGCTAAGATAGTCATCGCAGAAATCAATGGTCAAATGCCTCGTACTGCTGGCGATTCTCTTATTCATATTTCTGAACTGGATTATATCGTTGAGGCCTCTTATCCAATCATCGAACTGCCACCACCCAAAATTGGTGATGTAGAAAAAGCGATCGGTGAACACTGTGCTTCGCTTATAGAAGACGGTTCTACACTTCAACTTGGTATTGGCTCTATTCCTGATGCTGTACTCCTTTTCCTTAAGGATAAAAAAGACCTTGGTATCCACTCTGAAATGTTCTCAGATGGTGTTGTTGAATTGGTTGAAGCTGGTGTCATCAATAACAGCAAAAAGACTTTGCACAAAGGCAAAATGGTCGCAACTTTCTTAATGGGTACTAAACGTCTTTATGATTTCGTTCATAACAATCCAGTGGTTGAAATGTATCCTGTGGATTATGTCAATGACCCATGTGTGATTATGCAAAACTCTAAAATGGTTTCCATCAACTCTTGTATTCAAGTGGATTTGATGGGACAAGTGGTATCGGATAGTATCGGACTCACTCAATTCAGTGGTGTTGGTGGTCAAGTGGACTATGTCCGTGGTGCAAGCATGACTAAGGATGGGAAATCCATCATTGCGATGCCTTCAACAGCAAGTAAAGGCACAATTTCAAGAATTGTACCTTTTATTGACGAAGGTTCTGCTGTGACAACCTCTCGTAACGATGTTCATTACGTCATCACAGAATACGGTATCGCCGATTTAAGAGGTAAGACATTGAGAGATAGAGCGACTGCTCTTATTGCCATAGCGCATCCTAAATTCCACGAAGAGCTCAAAGCGGAATGGCATAGACGTTTTTCTTCTTAATTGATAACGTCCAATCTATTAAAAGCCTTCGAGGTTTATTTCAGTCGTTAAAATAACCTCTATAATAAATGTTGGAGTGGCTTAAAATCCATTTCAGCATTTTTTAATTTTTGCAAAAAAACTACCCCTTTTATAGCAAAAACGCATCTATTTTTTGGAGCAGTCCATCATAATTGACTGCGGGAAAATCCGTCACATCTACTTCAATGAGTTGCCCCAATTGAAATTGATTATAGGCTCTATCTGAGCAACGTTTTTTCAATGTCAACGCATCTGCTAAGCAATCCGCCTTTTCTCTATCTAAAAGTACATCGCCTTTATGATATCGACTTACTAGATGACCTAAGTGTCGACTTGAATCTAAATCTCTTTCTCTTGACCGCTTACAAATGACTTCCATATCGCCAACAAGTCTAATCGTCAGAAAGTTGTAACCAAATTGAATGCCTAACTTTTCAAGATTTGACTTTTGTTTATCGCTAAATGGATAATCTGAAACAATCAGTTGATGTTCTTTCATGGCCTTCTCAATCATTATATAATATTGTCGCCAAGCTTCATGCTCAAGGCTTGCTTTCTCCTCTAAATTATCAAAACCCTGCTCGTCATATTTCTTTTCCTTTATTTCGTCTAAATTAATCGTTTCAAAATTTGGGTGTCTTTTTAAGATCATTTGGCATAAATAACTTTTTCCCGTCGCTGGATAACCTGCGAGAAGGATCATCTTATTCGTTATGTGATTTGACATTTCAGTTCCTTTCTTGAAGCCCGTAAATTAACAACATTTGAGCCATCTTTCGATCCCTCAAACCGATTTTTACTGACGCTGTTTGAGGTTGGACACTCCTCATCACAGCTTTCGGCTCAAATCTTGTTGTCTTAATAAAAAATAGACGCTCTTAAAACGCCTATTTCTATAATTATTATCATGATTTGAGCCCAAAGGCTTACTTTATGGCATCAATTTAATTTAAATAATGACGCTTTATTGAGTATAATTTCTTTTATTTTACTATTCGCTGGTCCTAGAAGCTTTCTAAGTGAAGTGAGTGGTGTTACATCTTTTGCAGTAAAGGTTTGACTCACGACCTCAATATAAGATTTGTTGAGTTCTGTGCCCACATTGATTTTTTTCATACCTTCTCTGACACATTTTTTTATATCTTCATCTGACACGCCTGTTCCACCATGAAGTACAAGTCCTGTTGAACCTAATTTTGATTTCAATTCTTCAAGCAATTCATAGTTTATCTTTGCTTTTGATTTGTACTGACCATGTGTTGTCCCGATAGAAACTGCCAATGCATCCACAGCTGTTTCAGAAGCAAATCGAAGGGCATCCTCTGGTCGTGTATACATAACATCATCTTTTTCGACGACAATACCTTCTTCTGCGCCACCTATAGAACCCACTTCGCCTTCGACAGAAACACCGTGAGTATGCGCATAGGCAACCACCTCTTTTGTGTTTTTTATATTTTCATCTATTGGAAGCGCTGATCCATCATACATCACTGAAGAATAACCACAATCAATCGCTCTCTTAATGGCATCGATATCTTTACAGTGATCCATGTGAAGTGCAACACTTACACTTGATTTTTCAGCTAAAGCTTTTACACTGGCAACGAGGGGTTCAAAACCGATATATTCTGCCGTTCCCAAGGAAGTTTGTAGAATCACTGGAACGCCAAGTTCTTCTGCAGCTTCAATCATTGCCGGTACCATCTCAAAACAGTGAACATTGAACGCACCAATGGCACCTTTGCCTTCATTTTCTTTAAACATTTGTATCAAATTTTTATACATTTCTGTTCCTTCTCTCTTTATTTATAACGGATTACATTTTCCCGCGAAGCATATCTTTTGACATTTGCATCATCTCTTGTACTTTCCCTAAATAAAACTCCAATTCTCTATCATTTTTGGCTTCTGCTGCCTTTTGTCGTTTTTTATTATAAAGAGTCATTAAATCTGTATAGGGTTTGCCCATTTCACGTTTTATGGCAAGACTCTTCTCGTAAAACAGAATAGCTTCGTCCCATAGCTCAGCTTGAAAATAAAGGGAGCCAATTTCGTTTAAAATCAGAATTTGTCTTTCGTCATCTAAACCTTCTAATGTCGATATTTTTTCTTCTGCTTGTTTTACGAGTGCCTTCCTATCGTCATCACTTAGCAATTTCACTTCCTGACTACTCTTCACTTTCTTTTTCCCGAATAAAAACATGACTGTTGCCCCCTTATCTTTTCAAATACGATTTCTAAAAGACGCCAACTATACTTTTAATAATCACAAAGAAGAACCCTGTTACAACTGTATCGACGTCTGTACACGTAATGTTTTCAAATCCAATTTGACCTAACATTGGTGCAAGAAATGCTGGCAATAGCATAATAAAAATACCATGTGCAATACAGCCCACTACAACACCACGACGCCCCCCAACTTTGTTGGCAAAGATACCTGCCGTACCACCAGCAAAGAAGTTACTCATAACACCAGGAATAACAAGTGGTACGCCAAGTGCCGGAATTCCTGTGATCAACATCCCAATTAAAGAACCTACTGTTGTAAAGAGAAATCCCATAATTACGGAATTAGGTGCATAAGGGAAAAGTACAGGACAATCAAGTGCAGGTTTTGCATTTGGCACAAGTTTTTGTGAAATGCCTTGGAATGCTGGCACGATTTCAGCGAGCAATAATCGAACCCCTGATAGTAAAACATATAACCCTACTACAAATTGCATAGATTGTAAAAAGGCATATACCATGAAGTTCGTGTCTCCTGCATAAGGTGCACTTGCTTCTGGACCTGCAATCGCAGCAACAATTAAGTAGAACGGCATCATTACGACCATAACCGAGAGGTACGTATCTTGTAAAAATTCTATACTTTTAGGCAGTTTTAAATCTTCGCAAGATTTAGAATTGCCACCAACGAGTTTCGCAATAAGAGCTGTAAACATATAGCCAATTGTACAGAAATGTCCCAAAGCAAAATCATCACTTCCAGTAATCTTTCTTACAATAGGCTGTGCAAATGCAGGCATAAGTGTCGCAAAAGCACCCCCGACAAGACTTGCTACAACAATCAGTGCAATACCTCTTAACCCAGTAAACCATGCGAAGACAACACAAAGCGTTGCTTCCCATAAAAGTGCTTGACCTGTTAAAAAGATATACTTAAACGGTGTCAATCTTGCTAAAATAATGTTGACAATGAAAATCCCTGCTAGAGCAATCGCAATTTCACTGCCCAATCCTAGATTGCCCATGGCTTGTCCGTTAATGGCTTCAATTGACGCCACAACACTTTCAAGTCCATTCAACCCAAAGCCTTGATTAAACACTGCACCAAAGTATGCAAGTGATCCCTGCATGACTGATGATCCTGCCGCAAGTACTAAAAATCCTAAAATGGTTTTCATTGTTCCAGAAATAACTGTCCCCGCAGATTTTTTCTGCAATGCAAGTCCTAACAGAGCAATCAGTCCAATAATAATTGCTGCTTGAGTCAAAATATTATCAATAATAAAATTCAATACACCCATAAATGACTACCTCCCATAACTGACTAAAGTACACCCATCTCTTTTAATACTGGTACTAATTTTTCTTTAATCTCCTCTTTATCCACTAATCTATCTAAGAAGATTGTTGGACTATTTAAAGTAATGCGTTCAAACTGCTTTTCAAAATTTTTCCCTGAAATAATAATATCTGCCTGTTGTCCAGAGACACTTGAAATATCAATATGATCCATTTTAGCTTCAACACCCATTTCTTTGAGTATCTTTTCTGTTGTCATTTGACAGGCAAAACTACTGCCTAAACCGTTTCCACAAACTGTTAATATTTTTAACATTTGATTTAACCCCTTTCATCACTCTAATCCACTGCACTTACTAATCCATTTCACTTATAATTACTCATGAAAAATTGTTCAAGTTCTAAGCAGCCGTCACCTCCCTTATTCATTCATTAATTGCTTTTCTGCCTCTATTAAAAACTCATAAACATGTTTTGAATCTTTTGCTTTAAGTAAAGTGTCAATTTGCTCTACATCCATAAATATATTAGATAATACACGCATTGCATCCAGATGAGACTCTGAATCTACTGCTGCAAGTGCGAGCAAAATGCGTACAGGATACCCATGCTCTTCAAAATAGACTGGTTTTTTAAGTATTGTGATTGCTATTTGCTTATTTAAAACGCCATCAGCTGGTCTCGCATGAATTAAAGCCAAATCTTCCGACAACACATAATAAGGACCAAATTCTTCTGTAATTCTCAAAATAGCTTTTTCATAATCTTCCGTAATAAAACCATCCCTTAATAAAGGCATCAAACTAATATGAATTGCATCTTTCCAGTTCTTAATACTTTCTATAAATTTTATATTTTCAGGTTTTAATATATTTTCTATCATTAGAATGCCTCTTTTCATTTCGCTTTTTTCTTGCCTGCTTTGCTGAGTTAATTGTATCAATGTCTTTTTTATAATAGAAGTCCAACTACTTTCGAGTTTTCTTTGCAACATACTGTATCTTCATTTCAAATCTTATAAAAAGCCCTTATTACAATTAAAAGCTCTGGAAGATTTCCAGAGCTTTTAATCTATTTTTACACATCACTTTGTTTTTGATCTAATATTTTTTTAAATAACTTCAAGATATCTTCAACACTTTTTAAAGCCAATATCTCTTCAATAACCTCATCATCTTCAAAAATAGTCATAATATCATGGAGAATTTTCAAATGACTCTCCTGATCCTCTGCAGCGAGCACGATCACAACACTTGCTTTATCTGTTTCTGAAAATTTAATGGGCTGCTTGAAAAAATGTATCGCACAATCCAAATGATTGACACCTGCTTCTGGTTTTGAGTGTGCCAGAATTACCCGTGAGGCAATAAACATATACGGTCCATAGTATCTTAATTGTGAGATAATGCTTTCAATGTACGAAGCGTTGATACTGCCAATCTCCATTAGGTGATCTCCAGCCATCCAGAGCGATTGTGTCCATCTACAAGTATTTTCATGAATCTCAATTTTAGCGGGTTCTATCAACTCTAATAGACTTTTTCTTTGCTGACCTGAGTCTAAATAACGAGTCCCTTCACCATTTTGTAAATAAGCTTCTATCAACTTTTGAACTTTTTCATAGTTTTCTTCTGATATATAGCGTTTCACAATAGAAAATATTTCATTTGAATGCACAGATTCGTGCTTATTTTTTAGCTTAAAATGACGCACCAATACTTCTTTATCTCTTCCAGTCAATATGGGATGTACCTGTATCACAGGAACAACACTTTTAAGCTTGACTGTGCTTACAATCAAATCACAAGTTTCCTGAACATTGTGTATTTGAGTAGCCGCTTTAATCCCTACAATCTCAACTTCAGAAAACATTTTTTTAATTTCACGCTTTAGCATATTGCCAGTGGAAATACCATTTGCACAGACGATCAAGACTCTAATTTTTTCGCTTTTACTTTTGGATATAGGCAGATAAGCCCCAAAATGGAGTGCTAAATAAGCAACTTCATTTTCTGGAATCGGAAGACCAATCTGTTTTTCTAAATAACGACTGACTATTTTTGTGATTTCAAACAAATCTGGATATTCTCGCATGATATCTTGATTAAGGGAATCTAAATTTTGAATGCCATATTGATACCGATACATAGATGAATTGATGTGCACGAAAAGTTGTCTCTCTAGTTCCTCTCTTCTTTCAAAACTCACACAAGCCACTTTCTCAAACTCAGATACTAATGCCTTTGTAATTTCATAGGCCATTGCATTTGGCGTATTTTCAAAAATATCTTCTGATGAGGTTGCAATTCTGCCCCCTAGCAAATGAATACACAAATATATTTTTTCTTTTTCAATGAGATAGGGAAAATATTTTTCAACCAAATGATACTCTTTGCGACTTTCCATCTCTTGCTTTTTTAAATCTTCAAATTCTATATTTTCATTCCCTTGTTCCATCATAGGTAATAAAACCGCTAAGGATCTCCTATTATCCGGAACATACTCAACACCTAACTCTTTTTCTAATTGTTTTAAAACCGTCTCATAGTGATTAATTTTTTCATAGTCAATAAATTGAATACTGTTACTCATAAATAGATTTTGTAACTTCTGAAAATTCAATAAAAAGATCGCTCTCATTTTTATAACATCTCCAGAGATCATGTAGCCTACTTTGGATTTATATTCTAGTTTAAGATCATATTTTTGAAGTTGGCTGACAACAACTCTTAAGTCGTTAAATATTGTGTTTCTACTGACTTTGCAATACTGAGTTAACTCGTCTATATGCACTGGTGATTCCAAATAGATAATGCCACAGATGATAATTTGAACCCGCTCCATCGGCGAATAGACATAAACATCCTCCACTGCAGTATCTTCGGTGCAATTTTCAATCTGACTTCTCATATCATCATCAAGCAGAAGCCCTTTCCCACGGATTACTTCGAGTTCAGGAATATCATTATATTGTAGCCACTCATTTATCCGACAAAGATCATAATACACACTTCTTTGAGATACGCCTAGATCATTAGCAATCTGTTGCAAAGGTAAATAAGATTTATTGTTGAGAAGCATCTGAAGAATTTCTTTGCATCTCTTATTCAAATATCTAATATTCACTTCCCTACCCCCTCATAATGATCTAGTTCTATTATATCTACTTTATATTAAATCAGGTCTAATTATAAAGTCCATTTTTTTTCAATAACTCTTGAAACAATTTGAACAAAGCGCACATCAAGACCAAATTGTGTCTTTTTTGCACATAAAAGCATCAAAAAATCGGTATACATTTTTGTACACCGATTTTTTATGAGTTATTTATTTTCCAACAGATCCTTTATTATTTATGACTGAATAGCTTTATCAATATGAATCAAAATATTTGAGAGCGAGTTGACATAGCTCCCGAACTCATTGTCATACCATCCGAATATCTTAGCATGGGTAACTGGCAATTGCAGTTCGCCCTGAGCTCCCATGTTATGAATCCATTGACTTGGTAATGGTAGGTAACCTGTTTCAGTTGCCGTTTCAACGCCTTCTATAATCGATGAAGCTTTAAAACCACGAAGATCAGCCGATACATTTTGCTTGTCTGAGAACACTAAGTATCCCTTTTGTCCATTTTGAGCAGCTTGTTTATAAATTTCATTAATATAGGTCTCATTAATCGTCGGTTCACCTGAATCTTCCAGTTTCGTTCTAAAAGTCAGATTCAGCGTGACGAGTGAAACTGTACTGGTGGGAATTCTTACAGAATCCGCCATAAATCCGATCGTTTTAATTTCAGGCAAGATGAATTCAAGCGCTTTTGCGGCACCAGTAGAGGTCAAAATGATATTGTTCAGTGCTGAACGATTCTTTCTGAGGTCTTTAGCCCCTTCACTAGGCATAGCATCCAGCAAGTTTTGATTGTTAGTTGCCGCATGAATGGTCGACATTGAAGCAGTCAAGATTCTTGAAATCCCTATTTTATCAATCAGAGGTTTCATCATATGTGAAAGCGCTGTGGTCGTACAGCTTGCTGCTGAAATAACGTCATGTTTTTCTGGATCAAATTGTTCATGATTGATGCCATAGACGAGCATGGTGGCATCGCCTGGAAGTACCAATTCTTTGCCTTTGATCTTAAACGGCGCACTGACAACAACTTTCTTAGCACCTGCTGCTAAATGTCCTCTTATACTGCCTTTAGGTGCTTCAGCATCCTCTTCTGGGTCGAGAAAAACACCAGTACAATCGACGACGACTTCTACGCCATGCTTATCCCATCCGATATCTTTAGGGTTTCTACTCTGTGTTAAAAACTTAATTGGGTATTGATTAATTCTAATTTCATAGGCTTCTTCATCTACAATTTCTATTTCAATTGTCTTACCTGAATAGCCGTACATAAACCGTTCAAGTGCACCATAAGTTGAATCATTGACGATAAAATCAATTAGATCATGAATAGATGTACCTACTTTTCTACCAATGCTGATGACAAAGCCATCAAAGTGATTTTCAATCATTTGATTCCAGAGTACAAGCTTTCCAATTCTGCCAAGTCCATTAATCCCTAAATATTTCTTTTGCATGTTGCCTCCTATTTTATGGGTTAAAATATATCCCTGTTTTCTCACAAGTTCTATTGTAACACGATTTGGGACAAAATCAATCCCAATTAAACAAATACTTAAAATATTTATCTAAGTGGGATTTTAAGATTTTAAAGGGGAATAAAAATGTAATAATTTTATCTTCTGCTGTATTTAGATGCTTTCATATCTAATATTTGGATGCCATATACATCTGATTTTTCAATAAAATTGACAAGATCACTGGTTTCACCATAAATCAGCATCCCATCCACCTTAATGCCATTTTCATCAATGTACGATAAAGTATCTTCATAAAATTTTAATCTAGTATTGTTTCGATCAAAAACGGTGACAAACTTTTTTCGATCAATCATATAATTCAATAGCGTTTTGACATGCGTTTCATAATTGGCTGCTAAAACGTTTTCTATTGGAACCTCTACCTTTTCATCATACAAATACATATCGCCTAAGTAAAACCGTGGATATAATGCTCTATCAGGACCATCGCCAAAACTTGTTCTAACTGAACTAACGGGTTGAAACCCAATTTTTTCATTTCGATGTTCTTTCCCATGCGCCACAGACATCCATTGAAATATTAACTGATTATAGGTTTGCTCATAGGATGTGGCCTCAGATAATGACAAAGGACTATTAAAAGTGATAAATACCGAAGCGTAGTTATCTTCTGATTTTAAATCTTCAAGTGGTATTTCATAATCAAACATAAGAGGCGCCTCTTCAGTAAGCTTTGTTTCTAAATCATATGAAAATAAGTAATCGAAAAAACCTTCTCTTGCGTCTCTAGTCAACTGAATGGGAATTCGTTCTTCATGTCGTCCAAATTCATTTGTTCTTCTCAAAATAATATCGTAACTGCCATAACCTTTTTTATCTACTATAGCTGTTTTAAATTGATAGCCAGGAACAGTCAGTTCTGTTAATGCGATCATATCAAAGGTGATATCATTCATACTTTCCCCTTGTGTCACTTTTTTAGGATTATAATACATAGAATCTATCAGCGGTGAAACCACACAATTGGCAAAAATGTATAACAAAATAATAATTGTTACCGAATATAAAACGTTTTTCCTCAATTTCTTTGAAACCTGTTCCTTGATTTCCAATTGATCTGTGTTCTCTTCTAGAAACAAATCATCAAGTGATTCTGCAAGGTAGTCATTGATCATCATATTTTTTTCAATTTCAGCTTCAACAATTTCTATCTCAGCATCAGTGGCAGTACCATTTTTATATTTTATAAACAACTCATTAAAATCCATCTATTTCTTCCTCCTTTAATTCTGCCTTTAACTTAATTCTGGCTCTATAAAGCAATGTTCTTGCTGCACCAGGACTTATTTTTTTCATTTCAGCAATTTCTTTTAATGAGAAACCATTAAAATAATAGTGTATTAAGATTTCTTTATATTGACTGGATAATCCAACGATGGCTTCATATACAGTCCTTTGTGCCTCGTTTAAAATCAATTGATCCAGTGGTCCTTTGCTTTGATCTATATGGTTATCCTCTATCGACAATTGAGGTTTCTTTTTTAGCGAGTCTATCCAAAGGTTTTTACCGACTCTGAGTAGCCAATACTTTAGATGTACTTCACGGCCATCTAAACTCAAAATGGCTTTAAAAAAAGTATCACTAACAAGTATTTCTGTCTCATGGTGATTTTTACAGAATGAGTATATGTATAAATAAACATCCCTGTAATACTTTTTATAGACCCTATCGATGATGTCTTTTTTCAATTTTCCACCTCCCTACTTAATAAACGATTCACTTCTAAATATGTCACATATGTATTGAACAAAATTTATGGATACCCTCACTGATACACAAAATATCAGTAAAAGTATCCATCTATTGTTTTTAACGCCTTATTCATTATGGATTTACGATCATCTTAATTTGACCGATTTTATCCCCTGCCAGTTCAAAGAGTAGCGTATATTGGTGCCATCTGTATTCCAATCCCCAATCAGATTGAGACACGGGGTCACCATAGAGCTCTACGAGTTCCTCTGTGGGCATGCCAACGCCAGCACCCCGCTTTGTAAATATAGTAGGCTCTTTGATGACATATCCAAATAAAACAGGATCAGGAGCATCTGATGACGGCCAAACAAAAGAAGCAGACAACCCATCAAGATCTACAGACGCCATGGAACTGCTAAAACCAGAGCCATCATCAGAAAATTCTAGAGTACCTGAATAGTTCATAATATCGCAAAACTCGGTATAGGACATGTCAGCATACAGGCCGTTAGAGAGTTCAAAATCAGCTTTGGTCAATGCACCTGATAAACCAGTCGCACCATCAGAGTCATCTGTTGAATCAACACCCTTTAATGTCTGCCATATTTCTTGATAGTACTCAGCTCTAGCCACAACATATTCAAAGTAGGTGTCATAAGGCCCTTGCCAATCTGTATGCACATTCAGTTCTTCAAGTGATTTACTCATTTCAATCAAGTCTTTACACATTTGAGGTTCACCTAAATCCGCATAACTTTCTAAAAGTTTTTCCCACACTTCTGGTGATAAATGCGCATTTAACTGACGATCTAAAGTCTTATTTTGAACCTCGTATTTTTTACGTGTCAAAGAATACGAAAACACGTATGTCTGCATTTCAGGGTCATAAGCATTGACAAGATCGAGGCCTTGCCATACCGTGACCATGCCCCCGCCACTCGGATGTGGTGTGATGAGTTCCATGACACCATCTTCATCAATATCTTCATACGCAAAGATACTCTCCCCATAACCAAAGTAAGACGTTTTTAAATAATCATCTTGGTATGTTAACACCATTTCATAGGATTCTTCAAAAAAATCTTCAAAGAATAAATAGAATTCTTCAGTGCCATCGCCGTTTGCATCCTCTACATAAAACCGACTCATAAAACGATAGTCCTCTAAATCTTCAACCTCTTCTTGCTGTGCAGAATCATAAATAAGATTTTCAACATCTGTTGCTTTATCGTATATTTTAAAGTTTCGATCGTCATTTGGCATTTTTAAGACGTACCAATTGTCAAGCCAAGGGACTTCTATGACGAGTCCATCAGGGCCTTCAGAGCCATTAAAAGGGCCTTCATCTGTCAATTCTTCCTCTTCTATAGATGAAGTTATTGGCTTTTCAGTGTTGGCTTGGCAACTACATATAAATAGGGTGCAAAACAACATTATTATCATCAGCTTTTTCATCTTTATTCTTTTTCCTCTCTCATTCCTTTTAGATTAAAAATAATACTATTTAAGATTTTCTTTGTTAATATGTATCCGTTTCTTTTCCATTATTGTTACCCCCTTATAATTCTAGTTATTACCTAATTATGTGTCAACTAGATTTATGGTTATATATCCCACTTTCCACACTCATTAATTTATATCAACATAACCATACGTATGTTAATCAAGTCTCTGAATACGATCACTTAAGGTATTCTATTGCCGTATTAGTAACGGATGGACTCTTTAAAAACAAGATTTGAGCCAGCTTTCGGCTCAAATCTTGTTGTCTTAATAAAAATAGAGGGTAGCACAAAGGCTCCCTCTTTAAAATTAGCAAGGTTGAAACTGAAATCCAATATATTTATTTTCATTTCTAAATTGAAACTCCCTTTTTCAAATATGCCAACTTATAGAAATAGGCCGTATCTGTTAGTGCTTCAAAAACAGAGTTTTTGCATATTTACCAGTAAATTATTTTAAAATATGAATTAAAGTTTGATAAAACCTTTTAACTTGATTTTTCTGCATCATAAATATCACACTTATATCTTTAACTTCTCAAATACCAAACTACCCTTCAAATGCACCAGTAGTCCAACAACCAAGACAAGAGCACTTAAAATAAAAGTGGATTCATAATTGCATAAGGCTGCAACAAACCCTCCAATTATAGGGCTGATACCTTGACCAATATCTGCTCCAAGGTAAAAAGTGCTCGTGGCAATTCCTGCCTTGTTTTTGCCCACTTTTTTGATACATGCTGCTTGCAAAGAAGGCTGTGCTGCACCTTGACCTAATGCGCGTAAAATTGCCGATAGAATCACAAAAAATATTGTAGTTGAAAAGCTTAAAATAATCATCGCCGTTATTGCTAAAATGCCAGCGGGATAAACGATCCAATCTAAACCCTTTTGATCAAGCAACTTTCCTGCAAAAGGTCTTATTATTAATAACGTCAGTGCATTAAAAGTAAAATAGAGACTGATGTTCTCAATATGGTTATTCGCAGCAAATAATATTAAATACGTTACAATCATGCCATTTGCAAAGGAATACGTTGCACTTGTAAAAGAATATCCGATAACTTCAGTGCAAATTAGATCTGAGAGGCTGATCTTCTTTTTTGAACCAATAAAGTTTTGACGCGTCTTGTATTCAAATCTTATACTCAAGAATAATCCAAAAACCGATATCATTCCTGCAATTAAAAATGTCCACGTAATCCCCCATGATTGCATAATCATAATGCCAACACCAGGTGCAATAGCCGCTGACAAGACTTGACCTATCCCGAAGTATCCAATACCTTCTCCCAATTTTTCATTTGGAATATACTCTGATGCCATTGCCACTATAGTCGTTGTCGCTATTGCAAATCCAATGCCGTGTATGACTCTTATTAATAACAGCATATAAAGATGACCCGTCAAAATATAGAAGAAATAAGCACACGATATTATGATATTTGACACAATGATCAACATTTTCTTATTAAATGAGTCCGCCAATCTACCTGAAAGTGGACGAACAAGCATAGAAGTAATTGAAAATATCCCCACTACAATCCCTGCAAAAACCAGTGTTCCACCTGCATTTACAACATAAGTTGATAAAAGCGATATGATCATAAAAAAACTAAAAGATGTAAATAGGTTAATCATCACCAAACTAATGAACTTATAATTCCAAAGCCCAACAGAGTTTTGGGGCATATTTTTCACAATTCTCTCCTCTCAAATTACAACATCAGCAGTCTTGGATGGCATCCACTTAGCAATAGAATTTCGCATTTGGAGTACAGTGATTGTCTGAAGTAGACTATTGTTTCACTAACATAGGTTGCAGATGAAGCCATACGATTCAAAACAAACTTTAATGTCTTTTAATTGCTCATCATCAGGTCTCTCTCCTTCAAAAATGCTCTCATATTCAAGAAAATTGCATTTAGAAACGCCCAAATTATGATAAGGCAGTAAATCAACATGCTTACACCTTGATACTTTTTCTTTCAAAAACAAGCACATTGCCTCTGCGTTTTTCAACGTATCATTCATCCCCTTTATTACCGGGTAACGAATAATAAAGGGAATTGATGTATTTTCAGATAACCAGATTAGATTATCATGTATCAGCTGATTTCCAACACCTGTCAAACGCTCATGCTCTGATGAATCCATATGCTTAATATCATACAGGACCAAATCCGTGTACATCACGACTTTTTTAAATTGCTCATTAGTAGCGAAACCGGAAGTTTCAATTGCGGTATGAATTAAATTTTCTTTTGCAGATTTCAGCAATTCACTTGCATAATTTGACTGGTATAGTGCTTCACCGCCTGATATCGTCATGCCACCACCCGTGCCCTCATAGAAGAGCTTGTCACTCACAACCTCTTTCATAACTTCAGAAACGGAAGCAGACTTGCCTACCATAAACCGCGCTTCCGTAGGGCAAACTTCTGTACAAAGCCCGCAATTATCACAACGCTCACGGTGAGTTTTGACATGACCATCAGCAACATATATGGCTGAACTAGGACATACAGCAGCGCAAGTCATACAGCTATTACATTTTTCAGTTTGAAACATCATTTCCGGATGACTATTTTGTGATTCAGGATTTTGACACCAAAGACATGTCAATGGACAGCCTTTCAAGAAAACGGTTGTTCTAACCCCAGGTCCATCGTGTATAGAGTAATGTTGAATATCAAATACAATACCTTCCATAGGTTTCGTAATCATAAACCACTCTCCTAATTTGAATCCAATTAATTTCTTTAATATTGCACTTTTTCAAAGCCAGTTCTTTCAATAACCTCATCTTGAATCATATCGCTAAGACGCGTAAAGTACGCACTATAGCCAGCAACTCTGACGACCAGTTCAGGGTGTGCCTCTGGATTGACTTTTGCATCAACCATATCCTCTTTGGTAACAACATTGAATTGGACATGCTTACCGCCATTTGTTAAATAAGTCTTGATCACATTTCCAAGCTTATGCAGATCTTCAGATGTCTTTAATGCACTTGGATGGAACTTCATATTTAACAGTGTCCCCTGGTATGGATCTTGATCTACTTTCATTGCGCTTTGAAGTACTGCGAGATTTCCATTTGTATCCATGCCTTGATTTGGTGATAGAGACGCATCTGCAAGTACCTCCCCAGTTTTACGTCCATCTGGTGTAGCACCTGTACAAAGTCCGCCTGGTTGATGTGCCGAAATCGATATGGCATTGGGAATGATTTTTCCACCGTAGGCATGATCTAAGCTATAACACGTATCTGCAAAAAACTTGTAGACTTCCGCAACAAGCGTATCAGGAAGATCATCATTATTGCCATACTTAGGGACAGCCTTAAACTCTTGTTGCATCAATTCATAACCTTCCCAATTTGCATCTAAAGCCGTTAGTAGTTCTGACATCGTGTACTTTTTATCATCAAAGACAAGCTTCTTAACAGCCGCAAGAGAATCGCCTGTATTAACACCACCGACAGCACCTATCAAACTTGCATTTTCAAAATCAAAGGTTCTGTTCAAAAGATCTTTCCCTTCTTTTACGCCATCTTTCATTAATGCCGATCTAAATGGATCTGGGAAAAGTTCTCTTTCAGCGATAAGCTCCGCATTATTTCGTTCTGCTGCTAGACTAATCAAATAAGCACACTGTTTAAAAAATGCCTCTTTAAAGGCCTCAAATGTCTTAAATGTTGTTACGTCACCCGTTTCAATGCCCACCATTTCATTTGTGTATCTACAAAATCCATTATGCATAAAAATATCGAAGGCTTGTGCAACAACGAAAAATACAATAACTTGACATCTTGTCTTTGCAGGTATGTTACCATCTACACATCCCGTTGCACAGTAATCTCGTGCTTCAGAAATCGGCAGCCCATTATCGACAAAAAATTTAATGTAACTCTTGTCACCTAAAAATGCTGGCATTCCTAGACCAGATTTAACGACTTCCAGTGATTTTTGCATCAATTCATCGGGTGTATTTTCATGCACTCTAACAGTAACTGTAAAATGGGGCAAATTTGTATTTTGCGCAGATTCCAGCAGTAAGTATGTCAAATCATTTGTCGCATCACGGCCTTCTTCATCAACACCACCAATTGTCCAGTTATACCATTTGGCCATCCCAGAATTTTTACTTCTATTGGCTTTTCCTGATACTCTGTTGATTTTCATCGTTTTGCAGCGCATTATTTCTAACAGCTCCAATACCTCTTCACGAGTAATACGGCCTGCATCGATATCCTTTTTATAGAGGGGATACATGTACTGGTCAAACCTGCCCGCTGTTGCCGTAGGTGAAGGACATGCCAATAAAAATGTAAACCAAAATGCTTGAAGTGCTTCGTAAAATGTATCTGCTGGCTCATACGGAACCTTATTACATATACGACCCATTTCCATCAATTCAGCTTTTCTAACGGGATCATTTGTTTTCTCAGCCATATCGTATGCGAGTTTTGAATACCTTTTTGCGAATCCAACCCATGCTTCAAAAACAATGATGACTGCTTCCCAATATGCTTTTTTCTCTAAACTATCAATTGACGTATAACGCAAGTCCTCTAGACACTGTTTTGCCTCTTCAATGATCGATTTTGCACCTTTATTAATAATTTTCTCAAAATCTATACAGACAAGATAAAATCCAGGTCCTAGACCATAACCCGACATGGCATAGCCACCACCTGAACCGCCTTTACGATCTTTCCAAGGAGGCAATATCGCACCAGATTTCATAAAAGGCCACATTCGATCATTCATTCCCAAGGAATCTGAAAGGGCATCAATGAGGTTGCGATTAAAAGCATTGTTTTCAAATCGTTTATTTAACTCATATAATTCTGCCTCATCTTCGGGAGATATCGTATAAATTTCACTTTTTAAAGACGCCACTTCATCTGGAGTCCAAACGCCGTATTCATATTGCACTTCCATACCAAAAGGTTTACTCGCTCCAGAGCCACATAGTAAGTCATCTTCTTCAATAAAAATCGTAATGTTATCTAAAATATGTTTATGCAACTTGGCACGCCTAATGAGCATCGATTCACCTACAGTAGAATCCAAAGAGTCATTTGCAAGCCGAAAAACTTCAATACACAATGGATATTTCTTAACCGTTAGGCTTTCTTTCATCTTCTTCACTCTTTCAGTCATACATACCTCCTTCACAGGAATAAATCTAAACTCGTAATCTTTTATGATCTGTTATTCCCAAATAAATCTCTTATCAACTTTCAAAATAACCTTAACACCGACTTAAATTTACATCAAAATGTTTTTGAACTCGATCCATTTTTTTATGCTGGTTGCACATCTTTATACAAACCTTATAGGTTCACTGCATAGAATTCAGCTCATTGAACCCATTCTTCAAAAATGTTAAAATACATTATTCTGTTTTTTGATTTATAAAGGAGTAGAGATTATGAAGCAACTCAATAGTTTAATCAAGTCACTCGGCTCTAACGTTTTAAGAACCACTATTAATTATAAAGTGAGAGTTCCACTCGAAGGCATCTTGTTCTTGAATGAACAAGTCCCTGTTAAAAACAACTTCGTTTACATTGGATCGCCGGATAGTGTCATCAATTTCATAATGAACACAACCATAAAAACCTCTATAACCATCTTTATTCCAGAACAAACAAATTATGATCTCTCAACAGTCTCTTCATCTCACAATCTAATCGAAACTACGTTAGAGCTCCTGTCACTTTATAATATCCTTAATGCACAACTCTATAATGTCAATCTTATTAATACAACACTTTTACAAGCACTTTGTGAAAATTCAAGCATCCAACACGTTCTAAAATCAAGTGTGCAGTTTATCAAAAGTTCAATTGTTGTCCTTGATCCAAATAACAAAGTTATTGGAAATGAATGTGTTCCCAATATGCCCAACGTATTTTACAGTTCTATCATTGAAAACGGCATACTAAACACTCAAAAATTAAACTCATTTGCCTCAATGTATGATCTGCACGCACAAAATGATCACTATAAAATTTACAAACATCATCAGGTGGACTCTTATATTCACTATTTTGAAGGCCATAATCCTAACAAGGATTTAGTGATGAAAATATTAATATTTTCATATAAAAAAGCCCATAACATTGATATGAGCTACTTTATCGATAAATTAGCTAAAGTCTTGCTTCAGACACGAGATATTCTACAAAACACTTCCATCACCGAAAAAAATTTAACCAATGAATTTCTTGCAGACTTGATGCAATTCAAAATCAATTCACGCAGTGATATCAAGCAGCGACTGCTGGCATTAAAATATAAAACATCTGAATTTTTATCTGTTATTATTGTTCACTTTCGTTCTGACGATTTCCATGATCAATTTACAAACCGTCTCAATGATTTAGAACAATTGTTTCTTGGAGATAATATTGGTATATATAATAATGATTTTGTCATTTTACATAGCCAAGATCATCGTAACGAAAATCAAATTGATATTTCACCAACTCACCTTGAAAGTTTTTTATTGGAACACAATGCTTATGCAGGCGTCAGTAACATTTCAAGAGATTGTGGCACAATTCGCACGCTATTAAACATTGCTAGTGATTGTGTAAAACTTGGACTTGTTTTCAGTTCGCCAAGTCAAAATGTCCGTCTGTTTAAACATGAAGATTATATGCCCCACTACATCATCGATCTAGCTGCCATGAAATTTATCGAGCAACATAATCATAGCGATATTATCTTTATGGCACATCCTTCCGTCATAAGGATTTATAGATATGATATGAAGCATAACAGCAATTTATTGAATGTCTTATACGAATATATTCTCAATGATCGCAGTATCTCACAAACAGCAAAAAAACTTTATCTCCACAGAAATACCATTCAAAACAAGCTCAATAAGGTCTACCAAATTGCAAACATTGACATCAAAAATGGTGCCCAACAATTGCGCATACTTATGTCATGTATGATTATTAAATACTATGAAGATTTAATGAATCACACAATAGATTAAACGCACTTCAAATGGATAACAACATTTGAGTCATGTGCCATGACTCAAACCGATTTTCACTGACCCTGTTTGAAGTTAAACACCCCTCATCACAGCTTTCGACTCAAATCTTGTTGTTTTAAAAAAAGCGCTGCACTTCAAATAGAAGTCAGCGCTTTATAATATTATTCATTTTACTTTGAGCATGGTTAAACTATATTTATTCAGATCCACTATAATAATCCTGCACAAAAGCCCAAAAATCTTGAACAGCCTCAGACATCATAGACTCCTTTTGTCTTAAAAGATAGACCGTTCGTCGGGTATCCATGTCCT
Organism: uncultured Fusibacter sp.; assembly: GCA_965140735.1. Lineage (GTDB taxonomy): Bacteria > Bacillota > Clostridia > Peptostreptococcales > Acidaminobacteraceae > Fusibacter_A. The sequence goes on from OZ223306.1 coordinate 2,669,221, forward strand.
TAATTTCTAAAAATCTAACATCAGGAGAAATTTTCTTTGCCATTGATAAACAGCATCTTGGCAAAATAGAGATTGCTTTTCCAGAATCAACAAACCGCATTTTAGTCAAAAAATCATCTGTTGCACATGCAATTTTAGGATGAAAACCTGCCGCACGGCATAATTTATAAGTAATATCAGTATAATAAAATGAGTAATCTGGCAAAATTACAAAGCGTTCATTGGCTAAATCTGTCATATCAACCGATTTAACTTCTTCTGAATATTGAGAGTATCGCGGAGAAATCAAAGCGCCATAATTTTCTTCAAACAAGGGATAGGCATACCAAACTCGGTCACCCTTTAACATAAGCGCTGGATCAGATTGAGTTGTCAATATAAAATCATACGGTTTATTTGAAGTAGTCGATTGTATAATATTGATTTTTATTTTAGGATTGAGTTCATAATAAGCTAAGATGCAATCAATTATGCTATCAGCGAAGGCATAGCACGCTATATGAATTTCTCCACATATATCATATTGTGATTGGTGAATTTGATGAACACCTTTTCTGAGTTCAAAAAGGGCGTTTTTAGCGTAGACTTCGAACGTCCTTCCATAATCATTAAGCTTTATATGGTTTTTATGCCGATCGAACAATTTTGTCCCTATCTCACTTTCCAAATTTGAAATACTTTTACTTAATGCGGGCTGAGATATCCCTAAAAATGCTGCCGTACTGGATATATGCTCTTTTTCACAAAGTGCAAGGAAATATTCCAATTGTCTAATTTCCAAAGTTTACCCTCCTCAATTATATCGCTATTCGTAAGTTATACTACCATAAAACACGAACAATTGCCAGAATACTTTCAAAACGATATAACAAGGTGAGGCAACTAAAAATGGAGGTATCAAAATGGCTTTAACGCAAGTAAAAACAACTGCAGGTTGGGTAGAAGGCTTACCTGCATCAAATCAAATGTTTACCATTTTCCGAGGTGTTCCTTTTGCAAAGCCGCCTGTTGGCAAACTTCGTTGGAAAGATCCTCAACCAGTTTCATCTTGGGCTGGAGTACGCCCTTGTTACAAATTTGCAGCCAAGGCAATGCAAGAGGACATGGCTTCTGAAGGTGGGAGTATTGTTTCCAAAGAGTATTATGTTGGAAACTATGAAAAAAGCGAAGATTGCCTTTACTTAAACATTTGGACGCCTGCAGAAAAATCAGATGAAAAACTTCCTGTAGCAGTTTATATTCATGGCGGAGGGCATCAAACTGGATATAGTTATTTGAATTGCTACGATGGTGAAGGCTTTTGCAAACGAGGCGTTATCATGGTATCTATTGCATACCGATTAAATGTTTTTGGTTATTTATCACATCCAGAACTGAGTCATGAACAAAATGGCACTTCAGGAAACTACGGCGTTAAGGATCAAATTGCAGCTTTAACATGGATAAAAAAAAATATTGCAGCATTTGGTGGCGATCCGAATTGCATCACGCTATTCGGTCAAAGTGGTGGCGCTTCAAGTGTTGCTAATTTATGTGTAATCCCCAAAACGAAAGGCTTATTTCACCGTGCAATCATGCAAAGTGGCGGTGGCATTCGAAATGTTTATTCCTATTGGTCATCTTCGCTGGCGCGATCAGAAGAAGTTGGCATACATTTTCTAAAATTATTAGGGGTCTCTTCGATCGAAGAAGCCAGAAATCTACCTGCCAAAGATATCCTTGATGCCTACACGCGTTTCAAACATATTAAAATCAGCGAACACGATACAGCTTCACTAATGGGAGGCTATATGCGATTTTCACCTGTGGATGATGGTGTATTATTTCCAGAATCGGTCGTTGAACTTTATAAAAAAGCTAAATATCCTGAGATTGATTACATGCTCGGTTCTACTTCTGGTGAATTACCTGAAATCACGGTTAACAACTTCGCTTTTGCAGAAAATAACAGTTATCTCAATAGAAAACCTTGTTACATGTACTACTTCACACACGTACCGCCTGGTGCTACTAATGCTCACCATTCTGTAGAACATCATTATGTTTTTCAAACCTTAAACCGTTCATATCGACCCTATACAGGAAGTGACTGGGAACTATCCAATGAAATGGCTGATTATTGGGCAAATTTCATGAAAACAGGAAATCCTAATTATAGTGGTCAAAAACTATGGAAACCTTATGAAAAGGGTACCTTAGATGTTTTTGAAATTGGTAGTTACAAAAGAAAAATGATGACTCTTTCAGATGATAAAAAACTTAGTCAAGAAATTAGGAATGTACTTAAATAGCTCTATTTTTATGAATAGGGCAGAAAGGGGATTATACTAAGATACTTTTAGTATACAAAGTAACCATGCGAATACCAGCAGCTCCATTAGGAGAAGAATACAGCTATGATTTTAAATTTGCAATCTTTATCAAAAAAATTGAGAAAGTTACAATTTTTTTAGACACCTATCTCTATGAACCCGCACAGTCACCTGTTCTATTAAACGATTATATTTATTTAGCCGTTGAGGATTTGCGTCGCATCTATGCACCCTACTTAGAAGTTAAAGCACAAGAAGGCTCTGTAATGCTTAAGTACACTCATCCAATTAAAAGCCAAAATTCAATTGTTTTAAGTAATGAAGATATGATTGTAATAAAAAACGTTGTATACATTAACGTTCTTAAAGTTATGAATCACCATTTCAGTAAAGAAATCAAACAATCCGAAAATATCAATGTGCTCGCCATAGATGCTGATAAAAGCATAAAAGAAGCATTTCCATCCATGATGAAATTGAAATATTGCACTGATCGTTTGCACAGCAAAACATTAGGGTATCAAAACTACTCTATTTGGATTAGTGAAGCAAATCGGATTATCCCCTATCGAATGTATATTCCTTTTTCATATCGTTCAGGTGTTCCCAATAAGACCATTGTGTGTTTTCATGGAGGGGACGCAAATCCAGATTATATGTTTGTTCATACAAAAGATGCCATAGCAAGATATGCTGAAAAATACGGCTATATACTGCTATCCATTTGTAGTTATCGTAAATTCACTTTTTTTGGTGCTTCAAAAGTGCCTGTAGGCGATTGTTTGATCCCGCCTACAAATCCTAATCCTTGTAATTTAACGGCTGATGAGCAAGTTTGGTGCAACATAGCAGAAAAATCTGTGTTAATCCAGATAGAGGACGCAAAAAAACGTTATGCATTAGATGAAAAACACATGTATGCTCTTGGAAATTCAGGTGGTAGCCTCGGCATTTTTCAACAAATCAAACATATTTCAAAGCCTTATTTCAATGCAGTTGTCTGCTCAGGGGGAATGCCTACGACTACGTTCCTAGATATGGATAATCTAAAATCAAAAAACACTTCATTTCTACTTTTAATCGCAAGTGAAGATGAATTTGATGGCCAGTACACCTTTCACAAAGGATACCCTCATCTAAAAGAAGCAGGTCTTCCAGTAGACTATAAAATCGTGGGTGGAGGTACACATCTCTTAGGTTGGACACATGCTTTAGATACAATATTTGATTACTTTGAACAATTCTATTACAAAATTGCATACTAGTATGCCTTATGATTATTGTCATAATAAAGACGAAATAGTATGATTTATTTGATAGTGCTATTCTTTTAACAATTTGCTTCTGCCGGTGAAGTAATTTTTCCAACAAATAAAACAATGCTATGGGATTAAGATAAGTCTACTTATATAGTAATTCAAAGTCTTCCCACAATTCTTAGGGGGTAAAATGGAAAATAATCTTTTTTTAATTTTAACACTGGTATCATTTATATTTGTTGCAGTTTCCTTGTTAACCGGAAAACTTCCAGCTTCAGTTGCTTGTGGCATCAGTGTTGTATTTCTATGGGTGACCGGAGTCCTAAACACAACAGAAGTTTTTGAAAACTTTATCAGCAGCAACATCGTCACCATGATTGGTATGATGATTCTCGTTGGGGCACTTTTAAAAACTAGCATCCTTGTTCATATTGCTGGTTTAGTTCGAAATTTCAAAGGTAGTGGCGTGCGAATTCTGCTAGTTGCTGCTACTATAATACCATTTATTCTATGTCAATTTATCGGTGGCGTAACTGCCATGATTACCGTATTACCACTTCTTATTGCACTTGCAAAAGAAGTCAAAATTTCACCAACATTGTTAGTTTTACCAGCTTCAGTAGGCGCACAGGCTGGTCTAATGGCACTCCCAATAGGCGGTGCTGCTAGTATGTTCCTTATGAAAAACGCAATGATAGCCAATGTCGGTGGTGTCGGAGAACTTGGCTTCTGGGATTTAACTCTATCTAGACTACCTGGAACAATCGTGGTAATTTTATACGTAATATTTATTGGGTATAAATTATTGCCACAAAGAGATTTAGCTACAACAGATGCTTTTGACCATAATAATGTATCTCTCTCAAAATCAGAGCTACCTGCTTGGAAAGAAAAAACAGTCTATGTTCTCTTTGTAGTTACAATGATTGCCATGTGTTTTAGTAGACAATTAGGCATTGAGATCACTCAAATTTCTAGCGTTGCAGCAATTATAAGTGTAATTTTGGGCGTTCTTAGCGAACAAGAAGCGTTCAGAAGTGTACATTGGCCGCTTATTTTCTTTATGGCATTTATGCTCTCACTTGCAACAGCTATAGGCAAAAGTGGTGCTGGTGATATGTTAGCCCGATCTATGGATGGCCTTTTCAGTACAGGTAATTTAACGATAGCAATAGCAGGCATCTTTATTATACTTGTAGTTTTAACACAGTTTATGGATAATATGGCCTTGATCAACATATTTACACCAATTGCTGTAGTGGCAGCTACGCAACATGGGTTAAGCCCATTGCCATTTGTCTGTGGAATTGATGCCTCTTGTTTAGCAAGCTTTGGAACTCCATTGTCCTCTCCGAGTTCGTTGATGGCTTATCAATTGGGTGGATACAGCATGAAAGAAATGATTAAATTTAGTGCACCTGTTATTCTACTGTCTTCACTTGTGTCGATTCTTTGGATTCCATTTTATTTTAGCATACGCTAATTAGACACTCATCCTCACTTAAAAATATTTAGAAAGCATTTCATTTTATTAGACTTTGATTTAGATGAAAATGCATTAAGGAGAACCTTTAACAATGGCTGATAATAACACTATAAATCAAGAGTTTGATCTAACTCTATTGGATCCAATTGAGCCTATTCAACTTTTTGATGACTACTATTTCGTAGGCAATAAACTGATTGGATTTCATATTTTAAAAACAAGCGAAGGGCTAATATTGTTTGAAGCTATGGACCGATGTGATGCTGATGACGAATTTCTAGTTCCTGGTTTAAAAAAATTGGGGCTTGAGAACGAAAAAATCCTGATGCTTTTTTTAACACATGGTCATTTTGATCACTATTTGGGCGCTGACAAAGTGCGAAATCGTACTGGATGCGAAGTTGCACTTAGTAAAGAAGATGCATCCTTTATGGTTTGGTCACTTGATAACCGAGAGCAAAAAGAACAAAGCATTCCCCATATCACAAAATATGTAGACGATGGTGACATTTTTACTTTTGGAGATCATAAAATTGAAGTAATATCTGCACCTGGTCATACACCTGGTTGTTTAAATTACTCCTTTGATGTCCATGACCGTGGCGAAAAACATCGCATAATGTTGTTTGGAGGATACGGTGTGTTTGGACCTGGGTATTATCCAGGTACTGAGTACCCTCTTAGCGTAGAGTGGGCTGTTGATCAAGCGTTGACTTTCGCTTCTACTTGCGTTAAAACATGGGAGTATTGCAAGGCAAATAATTGTGATGTCTATCTAAACCCACATCCACATCTCTGTGAGTTGTTGAATTTAGCTAGTAAAAATGAACTGCGCACAGAAAAAGATTCAAATGCTTTTGTAATTGGCATTGACGGCGTAAGAAAGTGGATTCTTGAGCGCTACAATGTTTGTATAGATTACGCATCAAGATTTACAGATCTATGTGGAGATAAACAAGAATAGTAGTTTGTTTGTAGAAACAAACTTTAAGATCTAAAATCCTCTATTCAAATAATTATAGGTGAAACTATATTATTGAGTGGGGGATTTTTTTATTTCTAGAAAGAAAACAAAAATATCTGAATTAACTAAAGAGCTAATGGAAGATAAGAATATTAAGGATGTAGCTGATTTACAGAGTGTCCTTAAAGAAATGCTAAAGTCAGGAGTAGAAGCACTTTTAGAGGCTGAACTTGATGAAGAACTAGGATATGATCGCTATAGTCGCCAAGGTGATAGCTCTAATTACAGAAACGGTAAATCCAGTAAAAGAGCACGGACTGATTTAGGAGAAGTAGAGCTTGAAATTCCAAGAGATCGAAATGGTGAATTCGAACCACAAATAGTACCCAAGCACACAAATGATCTATCAGCAATCGAAGATAAAGTAATTTCTATGTATAGCAAAGGTATGTCGTAGCGTGATATTTCTGAACACATAGAAGACCTTTATGGTATGCCACTCTCAGCTCAAAGCGTTTCAAAAATGACCGATAAGATTATTCCACTCATTGAAGAATGGCAAAATAGACCACTAGAATCTAGCTATCCGTTTGTTTTCATGGATGCTATTCACTATAAAGTAAAGCAGAATAACCGAATTATTTCCAAAGCAGCATATGTTGTTGGTATAAATGATGATGGTATGAAAGATGTACTAGGGATTTGGATTGGCGAAAACGAGACAAGTAAATTCTGGTTGAAAGTCCTTACAGACCTAAAAAATCGTGGTGTTCAAGATGTGACGATATTTAGTGTTGATGGCTTGCCGGGCTTTGAACAAGCTATTAAAGCTACGTATCCAACCTCTATTGTGCAGCGTTGTATCATCCACCAAATTCGTTCATCTACACGTTATGTAAGTTATAAGCATATCAAGGAGCTAACGAAAGATTTAAAGTCTGTTTACCAAGCACCAAACGAAGAAGCTGGCTATCAAATGCTTATGGACTTCGAAGAAAAATGGGGATCTCAGTATCCGCAGTGTATTAAGTCCTGGAAAGATAACTGGTCTGTTCTTTCGCCATTTTTCAGCTATTCGGCAAACATCCGTAGGATTATGTATACGACCAATATAATTGAGAATTTGAACCGGCAATATCGTAAGGTCACTAAGGGTAAGCCTATATTCCCAACGGATACAGCGCTTATGAAATCGCTATATTTAGCGACGGAAAACGCTACTAAAAAATGGTCACAGCGACAACGGAACTGGGATCAAATAATAAATGAGCTATCTATTCTGCATCCATAGGGTGCAGTAGACAACTCATTTTAAGTCTTTAATATTTTCTACTTTTGTGGTTATTATTTACACAAAAATATTTACAGTCTCCTAAGGTTAGTACGATTTTAGTACGGTTATTGTCATTACAGAATTTTGATGATAAATTTGATATGTGATCATATACAATATTTTTCAATTTTTAAAATGTCATAATTATGTTAAAATCTATATTGATTTGGTTGGACATACTACATTTTAATTTTCTATTCTATTCATTATTTGATGATTTCATGACTTAAAAATAGATTAGTATCGCCTCACGATCAACATCAACTTAATTCTTTTAAATCTTTCGCCAAACTATAAGGAATCAACTCATGATCGCTAGTTTCAACATATGCCTTCTCTTCATGCATATAGTCCACAATTTGTTTTGAACGATAATCTTTAAACTTGCTTGCAACTAACTCAAGAACGCTCAACTCGTCTTTTAGGAATACGCTTTCATCTATTTTACTAGTTGGTATAATTTTGTATCCAATGTCTTCGTACATCATCTCTTCAACAACTTGAATTGTAGGGACATTAAGAATTTCATTGAATCCAATTGGCAAAGCCCCAAAAGTCATATGCTCGTATACAAGCCCCGTCATAGATTTACCATGTCGTCCATAATATACCGCGTCTGTATACCACAACAACTTCATCATTTTAACTTTATAGAGATGATTTACCCCATTAGCAAAATACCCCATAACCCTTGTTAGTTTCTCAACATCTAATATCTTAAAGCCATTGTAATCACTTGCTTCTTCAAACTTAATGTATAAACTTTTTATCTCTTGCATCTTTAAATACATATGGCTGCTAACATCTAATCTCTTTTTTACACTTTGTCGAATCTCACTGTATCTTTTATCTGTAAAGCGTCCGCCATGCTTATCGAGATATTCAAGTGCTAACATACTATTTTCACGGACCATTCTCATTAAGCTATCATAGGTCTCATCTTGTATTGTTTTACTTTCATATCTTGTTACAGTTACTTCTCCCCATCCTAACATCAAAGCAAATTCACTTTGTGTTAAACCATAATACGATCGAATTTCACTTATCTCATATGATGTCAGTAGTCCTTTAACTTTTCTATATGCATTACGAACTTTCAAAAAATTTGAATCCATCACCTTTGAAGGAACAAACTCATTTTCCTCGTCATCAGCTCTATCACAAAGGAAATATACTTCTTCATAATTAACAACTTCTCCTTTAAAAAGAGCTTGCGTTTCACGAAGTCTTTTTTCTACCATATGTGTATTACCACATACAGGGCAATTCATCTTGATGCTTTCAATTAATATATCTTTCATATCAAACCTTCCTTTTCCATATTCCAGATTATGCGTGTGGTAAGGTGTCCGGGAATGGATATCTCGCAAAGTGGAAGGATACACAAAATACTTTTCCATTTACGCGATCTCTAATCTTCACTTTTATATAAACATCTCTGTTCTTTATTGATTTTGCAAATGCAAAAAACGGTGGCCATGATGGGTCTTTATCATCAACAAATGTTTCTAAATATTCAGATATATCCAGAGTAATTAATTGGTGCCACACATCTTTTCTATCAAAATCTAACTCTAGCAGCGTATTTGCTGTTGTATAAGGATCTATAGGTGATTCTTTTTTCTTCTTTGGCAAAATATCTAAATCTGTATCTATATCAAAATCTGGACTATTCAATACACTTATAAGATCATGAAGAAATGCTTCGACATCTTCTTTTGAAGATATTACTTTTGTACTTTTGCTCATATCACCCCTCCTATAATTTAATTGTAACTATCAATTGATAGTTCGTCAATAGTGAGTTCTATTTTGCCCCAGTAATATTTCGATAATGTTTAACTCCTAATCTCAATATTTTTATTTGTTGATATGTAAACGGTAAACCGTTTTTTCCAGAGTTATTGGAAGAGAGGCGTTTTAATTGCAGGTGTTTAGCCCGCTTCTGATATTTCATTTTTCCAATGCTTTTAGCAATAGCACCTTTAATCGTAGTAAACTAAAGCGATTCCTTCCATACATAATTCTTTTAATGAATTTTAGCTTATTGACACTGCCTTCAGCTAAACCATTACTATAATGATATTTAATTGCATTTTCTACAGCTTCTTTATCACCTGTTTCTGAAGTTAAAGAGATCTCGATTCGACCATTGATAATTCGCTTCATATACTTGGAGATTGCCTTAACCAAATGAAATCTGTCACTTATTTGAATCGAATCTGGATGAGATCCATTAATAGCTGAATGGTAGATCGTTGAACCATCACGGGATACTAGTTCAATATTGGGAAATGTAGACAACCATAATTTTACTTTCCCACACTCTCTAGAATCCAATAAATCTACAATAATTTCCTGTTTCAATATCAACCATTATAGTTCCGTATGACTTTCGTTTCTTTACCGCGAAATCATCAATACATACAAAGCGTATAGTGCTCTTATTAATTGTCAGTTTTTTTTAAGATAGTTGCAAATAGAACTCTTTTTTACATTGACTGTTGTTTCTGAAAGATATTTTGCAGCTGACACTGAACTCTGCGTCAATGCAACACGCACGATTTCGTCTAGTAGTCGTTTCGTCTTTTTTCCTTTGGAATCAATAAAACCAAACGACTCTGCAAAAGTATATTTATCACAAGAGGGATTAGTACAAAACATATTTCTATTCTGTATGACAAGGATTACCTTTTTCCCTTGTATGGGTAAATCTTGAAAGCTTTTTTTGTACCTCGAATGCACTTTTGAACTCACTTCTCCACATAATGGACAATTTAAGAATTCCTTGGTTGATTTCACTCTTATATGTAAGGTATCATCAATAAGTTCGTGTGATATATATTCAAGAGTTTGATCCAACATTTTTACTATTTCATCCATGAGTAGCCTCCCAATATTATCCCTACATTCTATCATACTAAAAGACCACTTCCAATAACTTTGGAAAGAACCACAATTTAAAAGAGATATCCTTAAGAAAACTGTCCAAATTTCTGTTGACAATCCAATTGGTATCAAATTAGTTGAAGGCCAAAGTTTATCTCTGAATAAAAATAGCCTAGAGATACGAATGTAGATCTTTTAATTGAAATTCTAACAAACAATCACTCATATGAGTAATTGCGTAATGCTTAATAGATGTTGACCACATTTGAGAGGTATGGAGAAATGAATAAAAATCTTCTTTAAAAAGAATAACAAGATAATTATAAATAATAACAATCTTTTCTATCTCTATGTCTGTGCTACATCGTTTTAAAGCTGAATGAAACAATGCTGTTATGTGAATATTAAAAATTACGGGCTCGTAGCCTTCTTCGAATAAAGAAAGGCCTTCGTTTATAAATGCAATTACAGTTTCACTTTCCTGTTGCATGCAATTAAACTTTGGCAAACAAGCACGCCCTTCTTTTTTTAAGAATACGTAAACGTCAATAAAAAAAGAAAATATTTTTTCAAACTCAGGAGTACGGTAAACTTTCATAAATCAGCCCTCTTTTCAAGTTAATAGCATAAGTAATTGGAATCATTTATTTAAAATTATTTTATATAGATTACATCTGGAATTGTCGCATAGTCTCCCCCATTCCATGCTTGAATTTGAGTAATAGTTATTTTTTCCCAATTCATAACATAGAGTGTTGCGTGTTGAGGCTCTATAGTTGGAACGTTAGTCTCCGTTAATGTTCTTGAATATATTCTTGCACCCGATGAGTTCCAAGTTTGAACATAGAATGAAACTTTATCAACAGAATCAGCGCCATAATTAATAGCGCTAGCTTTTACTCGATTATGCGAGAAATAATCAATTCTCCAGACTCTTCTGTTGTAGCTAAGGTTACGATATTTGTTGAAAATAGTAATATAAACAGCAAAATAACTATTAAAATCTTTTTTGATTTATTCATGTATTCATCCTGAACATAATACCAATTCCCCATACAACTTAATTATACATTATTGGTACACAGTGTAAATATTCGTTTTCATTAATACTATTTAATTCCATATTTCCCCAAGTTTTGCAACACGTTAATACATAGCTAATAAGCCTAAGGAGACTCGAAATGACTAAAAAAAAGTAGGCGTCTAATAACATAGTGTATGTACGGTAAGCGTAAATCCGGTTCTTTCCAGAGTTATTGGAAGAGAGGCATTTTAATTGCAGGTGTTTAGCCTACTTCTGATATTTCATTTTTTCAATGCTTCTAGCAATAGCACCTTTGATCGTAGTAAACTAAAGTGATTCCTTCCATACACAACTCTTTTAATAAGTTTTAGCTTATTGACACTGCCTTCAGCTAAACCATTACTATAATGGTATCTAATTGCATTTTCTACAGCTTCTTTATCACCTGATATCCCGTTAATAAAGCTACCTATCTCTTCAATACCTGATTCCGTTGCCTTCTCAATCCAATGATCAAGTATAATGTACACATAGGGTTGGATGTATTTGTCAATTAAAAAATGGTCCACTCAATCAGTCGAAAAGCGGTCCACTTATTCCTGGTTTTTAAGCCAAGCTATGTTTTCCTCAAACCGATGACTTGTTTCTCTAGATATATCCAAAATATGCGCACGATGGGCCAATCGATCAACCAGTGCACCAGTTAAGACAGTATCGTTAAATACTTCATTCCAACGATCAAAGGTTAGGTTTGAAGTTATAATAATGGTCCCTTTGTCATTTCGATTGGATAGAAGATTGAAGAGAATCTCTGAACCTGATTTATCAAATGAAATATAACCAAGTTCATCGAGTATAACGACATCATATCTTTCAAATTTTCTTTTATAGCTATTTAACTGATGCTGACTTAAAGCTTCTTTCAGTTCAATAACTAGGTTAGGTACAGAAACGAACAACACGGATTTTCCTGCCATGATGGCTTTCATAGCAAGTCCAATAGAATAATGGGTTTTACCAGATCCAGGTGTCCCTATCAGGATAATATTTTCCTTTTTATCGATAAATCTTAGTGTTTCAAGCTCTTTAAATTTTGGCCAAAAGTCTTTTGCATATTTCTTTTGATCAAAATCTTCAAGGTATCTAAGATATGGAAATTTTGCTTGTTTTGTTCGAGTTCGAATACCATTATTTTTACGAAGTTCATATTCTCTTTCAAGCATAGATTCAAGAAATTCTTCAAAGGTCATATTGGTATGGTTTGCTTCATCTATTAGGTCCTGATAATTAGTTTTGATATAAGGCAGTTTCAGCTGTACAGCGAGGTCTTGAATCATCATTGACGAACCTCCTTAATACTCAAATTATTATAGAGTTTGAGTTGGTTCATGGTCATTGAAGCTAGACCAGAATGTGGCGTTTGTTCAATCAGCTTATATTGAACTCTTATTTTGAAAATTTCAACAATCTCGTCTAAGTTTTTTTCCTTATTTTCTTTTAGAATATCTATGAATTTCTTTGGATTTGTTTTAAAATAGATATTATAGATGGATTTGAGCTCAGGCATACTCTTCAGGGCAAATGAATTGTGTAGCGCACCGGGCTTTCTTTCAAAGGTTCTAAGATAATGACGAATGTCGATGCTTATTTCCTTTGAACCATCTATTTTTTTATGTGTACATAGATAGTGATCATTCGCGTAAAAATCAATATCTGCATGGTATATTTTCGCAGTAACCGTTTTACCAACTAAGTAATCAGGAACTGAATAAAAGTTGTTCTCAATTCGTACAAAGCAATATTTATTAACGGTTAATATTCTTATGCTCGCGAGCTCGAGTTGTGGTTTATAAGGCAGTAAACAAGTTTTTTCAAGTGAAATTTCACTACTTTGATTAATTAGTTCAAGGGTCCTATTCATGTAATCTTGAGCAGCTGAGAATGATTCGAATTTGTACCTTGGCCCAAATATTTTGTTTCTAAGAAGTTTCACACTGCCTTCAACGTGGCCTTTTTCATTACCACTAAAGCAGTTAGTAACGTTGATATCAAAGCCATAGTAAAGCGACATCTTAATCAGATCTTCATTCAGCTGTTTCTCATGGCGCCCGATGAATTTTGTTACAACATTTTTCATGTTATCGTAGACAACTTCTTTGTAAACGCCTTGCATCATCTCGAAAAATTTCACATGAGCATCAAGAAAAACATCTTTTGTTTGATTCGTGTATAAGTAACACCATCTAAAATCTGAAGCAGGGGATGAAAATACAGCCATGTGATACTTTTTTAGTTCATTATTAATGACAAGTTTTACTTCGCCGAAATCGAATTCAATTCGATCACCATGCTCATAATCTTGACGAATGAATCATTTTTTAGATCGTTGACGTTTTTCTCGTATTTTAGTTGAAATAGTTGTTTTTCCAATGTTAAAACCTAAAGCTAAAAGTTCTTGATGAATTTGAATGTTACTGAGTTGTTGTTTATTGATTCCAAGTAAACGCAGTTTTTCTTTTTCAGACTCTAAGATTTGATCCAAAGCTGAATCAATTTCTTCTGAGTACTTATAGGTTTTTCTGCTTGAAGTATCATACTTGGGTTTAGATACAATTTTTTCTTGGATTTCTTTAACATTTGCGTTTGTTGTAAGCTTGTTATTTTCATTCTGATATTCTTTCCAATACTTGCTTACAGTTTTTCGATTAATCTCAAGCTTTCTAGCTATTTCTCGGTTTGACATGCCTATCAATTTGAGTTTGATAATTGTGTACTTGTCCATTAAAGTGATCATCTCCTATTCCCACCAAAGATATTTTAAACCTTTGGGGATCAATTTTGAATTACTGGACCGTTTTTCAACTGATTATTTTATTGAAAATGGACCACTTTTAGATTAACAAATACAATAAATAAAGAAAAATGGATGAGCATAAAACAATCCTTCTTTAGAATCGATTACTATTCATCTAATACGAATTATAGGTAAGCGCTCAATAAGCAACATATACGTATAAAAAAAAAGAACGCCTCGAAACATAAATGCTTCGCTGCGTTCTCTTCTTTTTATACGTGCATGACTTTACTTATCCGATTATTCCCATTCTGTGCTGATACCTTTTCACGATATTCAACACGTTGGAAACACTACATTTAATTTACCTATTATTTATATTTCATAAGTCATTTTGTGGCTTCTATGAATATTAGTATCGATTTAGTATCGTTAGACATGCTGTTCAACTTCAGATCGTAACTGGATATTATTGTGCCAAAACTGAAACTCATCCAACTTCTGAGTAACTGTATCATAAACATCAACTTTACCCTCAGGATCTTTAATTGTGATGATTAAACAGAAGTCTTGACTTGCAACACATTGTTCACGAGTCACCTTATCCTCAATAAACTCTCGATACAATCCTTCAAGTTTTAAATACCATTTCCTATCAGCACCTAACAATCTTTCACGATTAGTTTCAGTCATATCAGCAAGGTTTGCAGTATACTTCTTTACGGGATAAAACTTATTATGAAACTTTATCTTCATTCTTTCTTCCAAAGCAAATGCACTTCTATCTGCGTCCATTTTCCTTTTACTGTATGCATCAACATTTAAGAGATTCTTCGAGTCAGATCTACCTACAGGATTCAAAATAGAATTCTTTGTCACATCTCGAGGCACTTTATCGTCATATGTACCTAAATATACATCAATATTCGACTGGCAATATTCTGCCTGTTGAGTTGGTTCTAGTAATGGGTTGTATGCTAATGTCACAGTAATTTGCCCTTTAAAGTAACCATTTTCAATTAGCTCTCCTGGCATCGGGAAATCCATAATATCGATAAACTCGCCTTTTACCAAAGTATCTCTTAATATCAATGTAACTTCAGATGGATCATTATATAGAATGTTTTCAACATCTTGTGGTTTACCAAAACCCATTTGATTGATACGCTCATCCTCAGGGATCATAAGATCTTTTGAATATCGTGAAGAATGTATCATCAAAGCCTTAATTAATAACGGATCAAACTCCTCATTCATCGCATGATATAAGCCACCAGCAAGTGCAGTCACACGTGGTGTTGAGAAACTAGTGCCAACCGCAGTCTTAATATTTCCATCTGCACCATATGATTTAACCCCATTAGTTGTTACACGCCCATCGGTACCTACACCTGCATTACCACCATAATGAACAACTTCTGGCTTTATAATATAGGCTGGACCACGACCTACCCTACTAAAAGGCGATGGATTTTCAGATGCTGCATAATCGAATTGTCCTTGTTTGTGAGCTACCGAACCAACAACCATTGATCTTACAGAGTCTGCACCTTGATATATTCTACCTTTAGGCATATTCCTTACAAAATTCTTACAGTTGCCAGCTGATTTACATATGAGTACATTATAACAATCCTGAAGATCATCTAATGCAATCCCTAAATCTGAAAAGCTATAATCCGAGACTTCCAATCCCCAACTCACAGATAAATTCCATATCTTTACATCTTCATGGTATCTACTGATCGCTTCTCTGATATTGCTAATTAGCTCTGCTTCACTTTGACTCTCAACATTAAGGTCTGGAACTATATTGGCATTTAACAACTTAAACTTTGGTGAATTTGTCCAGCTTTGTCCTTCCAACTCATCTCCATAAAGAACTATACCCGCAACAAAAGTTCCATGTGATTTATCCTTAAGATGTTCAGGATATGGTGAGTATTCTTCATTATGTAGCCATGGAGCTAAATGCGGAATTCCTTCAATTCCAGAATCAAGTACACCTATAGTTGTATATTCTTCATCTTCAACAGGCATCGCAATCTCAACTGTTTGATCATCATCAAAGAAATCTAAGCTTACTGTAAAATACGGCATAGGCTCAAAAGAAAAGATTGCTCTTGAGATATCATTCTCAATTATTCCATTTAAATCATCAAGTTCTGTTGACTTAATATGATACACATCATAATTAGAAGCATAGTGTTCCTTAGTATATTCAACATTGTGTTGCTTTAAATAAACTTCAAGATGCCTTTGGATCGCATTATTAAACTCATAGTTTTGATAATCAACTAATTTCAACTTGTAGCTTTTTGCATCTGCCTCAAAATCAACATATGGATGAAAAGTATCAATCTCATCTAAAGCGGATATGGCATGCTTATACTTATCGGCATTGCATACTCTAGCTTCAATTTCATCAAGTTCACCAATGCTATTTATATTAATGATTAGCTCATTATCATTTCTAATACCTACAACAGCATTTTTTCCACTCGACTGGAACAACTCCTTAATCTTGTTCCTATGTGTCTTAGCATGCGCTTTATCAGCTAGCTTAGCTGACATCATAAATGGTACAAAAGAGTCCTCAGTTAATTTATCACTTACATATTTCTTAAATCCCTCAAGTGATCCAAGTAAATCATCTCTATGCTGGTATAACTCATCGCCACTCATTACAAATTGTGGTAGACTTTCTCCGCCACCACCTTCTGTCCTCATTTCATCAATTTCTCTTTTCCCAAAGAACTTTATTGGTAACCTTTCTTTAGACATTTTCATCCTCCTCTCTTAACTATATAGGTGTCGATTTTGATACATCACGTATTTTCCTTAATGATATATTTAAATGTTCATTAATTTCTCTCTGCGTCACTCCAAATTTGTGCATAAATCGTATTAAATCATCTTCATCAAGTATTGTGTGATGTATAAATAAATATGTTTCCTTTAGAATTTCCCAATTTGACACCTGATTATTATCGTACAAAATACTCTTTCTAATTGTATTTGTAATTATTGTCTTGATATTCGAATGACTTAAACCATTCATCGATTCGCAAATCAAGCTAAGTTTCTTCTCATTATCACTAAAATTATCATCTACATCAGCAGTTAACATCTTAACCATCTCTACAGTTTCTGAGGTATTTGGCAAATCCAAAGTGATTGTTCGAGAAAACCGTCTCCAAATTGCTGGATCTAAAAGCTCATGATGATTTGTTGCTGCCAACATAATTACATCTGGACTTAGTAAATCAATGTTCTGAATCAAACTATTCACAACTCTTTTCAACTCACCTAATTCATGCTTATCATCACGCATCTTTGCAACAACATCAAACTCATCTAAGAACAAAATACATTCGCGATTTTGCACATAATCGAATACTTTGCGAAGATTCTTTGCTGTACTACCAAGCAATGATGAAACTAGAGAATCTAGTCTAACCGTCACTAATGGTAGACCTGTTCTATTCGAAATATATCTTGCTAAAGATGTTTTACCACAACCTGGCGGACCATAAAACAAGATAGACGAATTGGAGTATACTCCCCTTTTCAGAAGCATATCTCTCTTACTATACTCTGCAATGAAGGTTTCAATTTCCTCTAGTATATAATGATTTAGTATTAGATCTTGCTTATTTTCTTCAGGGTATAATATATCTACCATAGCCATTCGACTGTCACGGTCAACTGGTGTAGTGGAAAATTCATCTAACGATGTTAGGCGACCCTTCTTTTTTTCTAATATGTCATATATTCTATCTGAAAGTTTTGTTTCATTATCCTTCTTTAGATTTTCTGCTAGAACTTGGGCGTAATTATAAACTTTCTGCTTATCACCGCTTATTCCACCTTCTATTATTTTAATCAATTCTGTATACATTTTTTACTCCTCCAACTTTAATATACAGCATCTCGTTAGCAAATTCAATATTTATGTTATATTTACATATAATTTCGTTATCACAAACACATTAATCGTTACCAGAAAGCAACATGCGTTACCGTGATAACTCTTGCTGTATGCTTCATATTAATGGCGAATACTTTACACCAGAGTATATATCTAATGCATTTCAAACACAGTGACACTCTGAATCCCTTGCAATTACTACTTTTATCATTCACTAGAGATCTAGGTATCACCATGATATACACCAATTCTGTAAAAGCGGTGCAATAGGGCTTATTGCGACCTTTGCCGAAGGCTGTTATCACCTTATTTGTGGTCAGTTTTTAGATTAAGATGTTCTGTGAAACGATCCATATCATCACGCTTTTCATCAAGATCTACATGACGATATGTGTTGAGTGTGGTTTGAATATTTGAGTGGCCTAATAAGTCTCTGACACTTTCAGCACTTGCACCTGACTTAAGCTGCTCTGTGGCGAATGAATGCCTGAGGTCATGGACTCTAATATCCCTAAGCTTGTATTTCTTGAGTAAGGCTTTAAATCGCTGAGTAAACAAGTTCCTATTCATCATCTGGCCATCCTGATCCAGACAGACTAAGTTATCTTTGTTAAAACTGTGATCTCCACTCTTGAGCTTAAGCATTTTCAATTCTATGTTACGATCATTCAATATAGCAGCTATCGGATCTGACATAGGAATAATCCTATTGGATTTCTCAGACTTAGTCGGCATGACTATATACCTTGAAGGTTCATCGGCTGTTGCTTGTTTCGTCAAAGCTTTATTGATGCTAATTGATCTATCCTCAAATGATAACTCTTCCTAAGGTTAAAGCAAATAACTCGCTTCTCCTAATATCAGTATAGATTAAAAGTGCTATCATAGGATGTAGCCATTCATTTCTAGTAAATACAAGAAGCTGTTGCACTTTTTCTACGGTATAAGGCTCATATTGCTGCTTCTGAAGCTTCTTGATGATAACTTGAGATACATTCTTTATAACTATGTCTTCTGCTACCGCTTGTTCTAAAGCCTGATGGATGATGTTGTGAATCCTTCTGATGGTTGCCCCTGAAAGTCCACCTTTCTTGTCTACTCGACCTTTATCACCTAAATGATTGTAAAGCCACTGCAAATCTGATCCTGTTAAATCCCTAAGCTTAATATCGCCAATATATGGCTTGATATGTCTATCTAAATTATGTCTTACCCCATTAAGTGTATTCAGACGGTTGCTGTGAATCGTATAGCTGTTGATATAATTTGAAATCCAGTCGTCACATGTGATATTGACTAATTCCAGATTTGGTCGCTGTTTTCGGTATTCTATTTTGATCTGATTGCCCATTTATACACTTATTCAGCATCAGTTTTTATAACTGGATAAGTGCTACTAAGTTAAATAAATTTCTCTAGGCCATGCCTCAGCAATGCTTCGCATTGCTGAGGACGCTTGCACGTCCTATACGTATAAAAGAAAAAAGGAGCCAAACAGCATAAATGCTGTTTGACCCCTTTTTTCTTTTATACGTGCATGACTTTACTTATCCGATTATTCCCATTCAATCGTACTCGGCGGTTTACTCGTCACATCATACAGAATCCGATTAACCCCTTGAACCTCATTCACAATCCTAGAAGAAATCTTATCAAGCACTTCATATGGGATTCTTGCCCAGTCTGAAGTCATACCGTCGATAGAAGTTACTGCTCTGATGCCAATGGCATGTGAGTACGTTCTTTCGTCACCCATAACGCCGACTGAACGGACATTTGGAAGGACGGTGAAGTATTGCCAGATGTCTCTTTCAAGACCGGCTTTAGTCACTTCTTCTCTTAAGATCGCATCTGATTCTCTCACAAGGTGTAGAGCTTCATCTGTGATTTCACCTAATACTCTGATGGCAAGACCTGGACCTGGGAAAGGTTGACGCCAAACGATATGACCTGGTACTTCGATCTCTTCCCCAACACGTCTTACTTCATCTTTAAATAAATCTCTTAATGGTTCTATAAGTTCAAACTGCATATCTTCCGGAAGGCCACCCACATTGTGATGGCTCTTGATGACTTCTGCAGTATCTGTACCACTTTCGATGACATCTGGATAAACAGTGCCTTGTACTAAGAAGTCAATGCCTTCAAGCTTATTCGCTTCTTCTTCAAACACTCTGATGAACTCTTCTCCGATGATTTTACGTTTCTTTTCAGGATCAGAAACACCCCTGAGTTTGCCTAAAAATCTATCTGCACAATCTACTCTGATAAAGTTCATATGGAACTGCTCAGCGAATACTTTTTCAACTTCATCGCCTTCGTTTTTACGAAGTAAACCATGATCGACGAAGATACAAGTGAGTTGATTGCCCACTGCTTTGTGTACCATAGTTGCCGCAACAGATGAATCTACACCACCAGAAAGACCACAGAGCACTTTTTTATCGCCGACTTTTTGTTTGATGCTTTCAATCATGTTCGCTGCAAAATCGCCCATGTTCCAGTCGCCAGCACAATCACAAACCTCATATAAGAAGTTTTTAATCATTTGTCTACCAAATGGCGTATGTTCAACTTCTGCATGAAACTGAACAGCGTAGAGTTTCTTTTCTACATTTGCCATTGCTGCCACTGGACAATGATCTGTTGTTGCGATCACTTCAAATCCAGCAGGTGCTTCTTTAACGTAGTCAAAATGGCTCATCCAGCACTGAGATTGATCTTCAATCGATTTAAAAAGACCTGTACTCGAAGATACATTTAATTTGATTTTACCGTATTCTTGTTGCGTCGCACGTTCTACCTTGCCACCTAAAACTTGTGACATCAACTGCATACCGTAGCAGATACCAAGGACTGGAATCCCCAGTTCAAAGATTTCTTTATCAAGTGTTGGTGCATTTTCTAAATAAACTGAGTTTGGTCCACCTGTGAAAATGATTCCTTTTGGCTGTTTCTCTTTGATTCTCTCAAGTGCATTTCTCCAAGAAACAACTTCACTGTACACACTTGCTTCCCTTACTCTTCTGGCGATGAGCTGATTATACTGCCCCCCAAAATCTACGATCATGATCAATTCATTATTCATGAATGAAGCCTCCTAAAAGATATAATATTCTAATTCATAAACGCCACATGCCCTTATGATTTATATGCATAAACGATGCCCTATTATTATATCATGTAAGACGCCTTGATGACATCTCTTACACCATTATAATAGGGCAATCCATTAAATCTTATTTATCGCTGCTTGAAACACTATAGTTAGGCGGTTCTTTAGTAATAGAAATATCATGTGGATGTGATTCTCTAAGACCTGCATTTGTAATGCGTATGAACTTGCCATTTTCTCTTAAATCTTCAAGTGTAGCAGTACCACAGTAGCCCATACCAGATTTTAACCCGCCTACTAATTGATAAATAATATCTTTTAAGTAGCCTCTGTATGGCACACGACCTTCAACACCCTCTGGTACAAATTTTTTCGTATCATTTTGGAAATAGCGGTCTTTTGATCCAGCTTCCATAGCTGCGGTTGAACCCATGCCTCTATACATTTTAAAGCTTCTGCCTTGATACATCACGATCTCGCCAGGACTTTCTTCTGTACCTGCGAAAAGTGAGCCTAACATGACCACATGAGCACCAGCAGCGATTGCTTTAGGTAAATCTCCTGAGAATTTAATCCCGCCATCTGCGATCACAGGGATACCATACGGTTTTGCCGCTTTCGCACAGTCATATACGGCTGTTGCTTGAGGCACACCAATACCTGCAACTACACGCGTTGTACAGATTGAACCAGGACCTATGCCCACTTTGATACAATCAGCGCCTGCTTTGATTAAATCCACAGTTGCTTCCGCTGTTGCCACGTTTCCTGCGATAATTTCAAGATCTGGAAATTTAGATTTGATGCTTTTTACAGCATCAATGACGTTAATACTATGACCATGAGCAGAATCAAGAGCGATGATATCGACACCTGCTTTATAAAGTGCTTCTGTACGTTCAAGCATATCTGCACTGATCCCAACAGCTGCCCCTGCAAGTAAACGCCCCTTTGAATCTGTCGCACGGTTAGGGTATTTAATGGTTTTTTCGATATCTTTTATTGTGATAAGACCTCTTAATGTGCCATCTTCGGCCACCAAAGGCAATTTTTCAATTTTGTGTTTACGCAGTATTTTTTCTGCATCTTCAAGCGAAATATCAGCTGGCGCTGTAACAAGGATATCCTTAGTCATGACATCGCCAATGCGTGCATCCATATCTGGTTCAAAGCGAATATCTCTATTCGTGATAATTCCCACAAGTTTGCGATCTTCATCCACGACTGGTACACCTGATATCCTATACCTAGCCATTAGATTTTCTGCATCTTGAACGATATGATCTGGCGTTAAGCTGAAAGGATCCACAATGACACCGTGTTCACAACGTTTAACTTTATCCACTTCAAGCGCTTGATGAGCGATGCTCATGTTCTTATGAATGATACCAAGACCACCCTCTCTTGCAATGGCAATTGCAAGTTTAGACTCTGTTACAGTATCCATACTTGCACTGATAATCGGTATGTTTAACGTAATTTTCTTAGATAACTGAGTCTTAGTACTAACCTCATTGGGTAAAATATATGACTTTTGTGGGATTAATAAGACATCATCGTACGTTAACCCTTCTTTAATCAACTTTCCTTCCATTAATAAGCCTCCTTAAATAAAGTAAATAACTCAACTTTCAAACTCCTATTTGAAATGACACATTTTGTTATATAATCATTGTCAGCCAGCCGAACATTTCGTCTCTAATCTGGACGAAAACGGATGCTTTATAACAAAAAAACAACCTTCTATATATAGAAAGGTTGTCTCCCAAAAGTTTTACGCCATCAGCATCAATATTGATGACTTTGTAAAAATTAAAAAGCTACAACCCATAGTGCAGTAATTATCGGCAACTGCGTAGAGACATCCAAGCCATCATTTCGGAAATATATGAGTATTTGCGAATATTTTTGTATATAAATAAATTTGTAATTCGCCTTGCTGTATTTTTTTATTAATACTCAAATTATCACGTTTATATGGCTTTGTCAACAGTAGACGAACAAATAAAAATAATACAAATGTTAAATTTATGTAACCATGTTTTCAATTATTTTGCACTTCAATTTTGTACGTAATATTAAAATCTATGCTATGATGTTAATATGAATTTTAGGAGGGTCAATATGAACGATTTGAAATATATAAAACCCTATATTAAACGCTATATACCAGCGTATATTTTCGGGATCACATTACTCATGGTTATCGATACGTTACAGCTTGTTACACCACTGATTATCGGTAACTTCACGGATACTTTAATGTCGGGGCATCTCACTGCAGAAAAAATCCCCTTTTACATGTTCGCAGTTGTGGGAATTGCAGTGCTTGTTGCTGCAGGCCGTTTTGGATGGCGTATGACCATCATTACCACCTCTAAAAAGCTAGAATATAACCTGCGAAACCAAATCTTTGAACACTTAGAAAAGCTTCCACTTAACTATTATAACCACCATAAAACAGGTGATCTCATGGCACATTGTACCAACGACGTCAACTCCGTTAAAATGGCTTTTGGTTCTGGGATTGTCATGTTTATAGATGCCATGTTCATGGGACTGATGACCATTTTCCTCATGATCACTAGAGTTAATCTTAACTTGACGCTACTTGCGATCTTGCCACTACCGCTAATTGCTTTCTTTATCATTGCTCTTGGCAAGCGTATTCAGAAGCTCTTCAAAGGGGTTCAAGAAGCTTTTTCAGATTTGACAGACAATGTTCAAGAGGCCTTCTCAGGTATCCGAATTATCAAGTCATTTGTCATGGAAAAGAAGACACTGGAACATTTTAATGAAAAGAGTCAAGAAAATTTCGATGCGAATATGAGCCTTGTGAAGTTATTTGGCTTTGTCCAACCCTTAGTCGGATTTATCGCCACCACCAGTACATTAATCTCACTTGTCTACGGGGGTTCTTTAGTCATTGACGGCGTCATCACCATAGGCGAATTCGTCACTTTCATCACTTACGTGGGTATGCTCACATGGCCTGTAATGGCACTTGGTTTCGTCTACAACATCATTCAAAGGGGACAAGTTTCTTTAAGACGGATTAACGTCATCCTTGAAACTGAGCCAGAAGTTGCCGATGCAAGTCAGCTTTTAGATCTTTATAAGTTCATCCCTACTATTGATGTCAAAGATTTGACTTTCACTTATCCCGGTTCAGAAGAACCCGTCCTTAAGAACATTTCTTTTTCGGTTCAAAAAGGAGAGACTGTTGCCATTATCGGTAGAACAGGCAGTGGTAAGACTACACTTATGAATTTGTTACTCAAACTTTATAACGTGGACAAAGGCACAATTTTCTATAATGATAAGGATCTCAACGATCTTCCTATTAAGGCCCTTAGAGATCAAATTGGCTATGTCCCTCAAGATAACTTCTTGTTCTCTAAATCCATCTCCTATAACATCGGATTTGCAAATGAAACCTTAGATGATGATCAAATCAGATCATCTGCAAAGGTTTCACAAATTCACAAGGAAATCATGGACTTTAAAGACAATTATAATACTGAGCTTGGAGAACGTGGTGTTAACATGTCTGGTGGTCAAAAGCAACGTGTTTCCATCGCCAGAGCGCTTTATAAAAAGCCTCCTATCGTCATGCTGGACGATTCACTCTCCGCGGTAGATACTAAAACCGAAGAGAGTATTCTAAGCCATTTGAAAGAAGAACTTGTGGGAACCACCACTTTAATCATCGCACACCGTATTTCTACTATCAAGGATGCAGATCAAATCATCGTCTTAGATCAAGGTGAAATCGCCGAAAGAGGCAATCACGAAACCTTGATGCTCAAGGATGGCATCTACAAGGATATGTATACTAAACAATTATTAGAAGAAAAAATAGCAAAGGAGTAGTGAGGTATCATGGAAAAAACCATTCATAATGAACAAAATATAGAAACCTCTTTCGATGGCAAACTCATGCTCCGATTGCTGAGTTACGCCAAGTCACAAGGTGCCATCTTATTTTTCAGCGTCATCATGATGCTCGCCGTTACAGGCGTGGATCTTGCGGTGCCATACGTGATCAAGGTGGCCATTGATGAATTTATAACACCGAGTTCACAAGTACTCTATGAAGTCCCTGCTGATATGAATGATCAGCCACAAAACAACGCCACAGTCACAGTAGGAAACACCACCTACTTGCTCCCCTCTTTAAAGGATGCTTTTATCAAAAATAAAGAGGTGCAGATCGTTCCCATAACTACTGAATCCAATGGTTCATACAAGCTGTCAAACGGCAGTATACTTGATAAAGAAACCGTTGATTTAATTAAGACACACCATAAATCTCTACTCAAAAAGCTGACTTTAACTCTGGCCAGTTTATTGGTACTGAGCTTTTTAATGACTTATGCCCATGCCATTTTACTCAACTATGCCAGCCAAAAGATTGTGTATACGTTAAGAGAAGCTCTATTTAATCATTTACAAGTCATGAGTTTAAGTTTCTTTGACAAAAATCCTGTGGGACGTCTGGTCACAAGAGTTTCAAATGACATGAATAACATCAACGAGATGTTTACCAATGTGCTTATCACATCAGTGAAAGACTTCTTCCTGTTAGGGGGTACTGTGGTGGTCATGCTTATGATTAACACAAAGCTTGCCATTATTTGTCTAAGCACTATACCGCTTATCATTATTGCTGCCTCAATTTTCAGAGTAAAAGCACGTGCGATCCAGAGGGAAGTTAAAGTAAAACTCGCTAGAATCAATGCCACGCTTGCTGAGAATATCAACGGTATGAAGATCATCCAAATCTTTAACAAAGAAGCTTCCATCTATAAAGCTTTTGACGATATTAACTCCGATTACCTTAAAAGTTCTGTGGCAGAGACAAGAGTATACGCCGTATTTAGACCTACCATGAACCTTGTGTATTCCATTTCATTGGCACTACTGCTCTGGTTTGGTGGCAACGATGCCATCAGAGGTATGGTTGATCTTGGGGTTCTTGTGGCGTTTATCTCGTATACACAACAGTTTTTTAGACCTATCATGGATCTCAGTGAAAAATTCAACATCTTCCAATCATCGATGGCATCAGCAGAACGTGTTTTTATGCTTCTAGATGAAGAGAATCCGATTGAAAATCCTGAGAATCCTGTAATCTTACCAGAAGAAACTTTTGAAGGGACTATTGAATTTAAAGACGTCTGGTTCAGTTATCAAGACGACCCACAAGAGGATGAGGACTACGTCCTTAAAGGCGTGAGCTTTAAGGTTCAAAAGGGAGAGACCATTGCTTTAGTGGGTTCAACAGGTTCTGGTAAAACGACTATTATCAGTTTGCTCAGTCGTTTTTATGATATTCATAAAGGTGCTATCTTAGTGGATGGCGTAGATATCAGACAAATGGATCTTGCAAGTTTAAGACGTAAGATCGGTATCGTACTACAAGATGTTTTTCTCTTCTCTGGTGACATTAAGAGCAATATTCGCCTTAAAGAAGATCAAATCACTTTAAAAGAAATTCAAACAGCATCCACTTATGTAAACGCAGATACGTTTATCTCTAAATTACCGAATGGTTACGATGAACTTGTGGTTGAAAGAGGAGCAACGCTATCTTCTGGCCAAAGGCAACTGCTCTCTTTTGCCAGAGCACTGGTATTTGAGCCGAAGATTCTCATCCTTGATGAAGCCACTTCCAACATCGACACCGAAACTGAACTCTTGATCCAAGATGCTATCCAAAAGATGATTCATAAGCAAACCACCATCATCGTGGCACACAGACTCTCAACCATACAACATGCTAACAAGATCCTCGTCATGAGTAAAGGGGAAATAAGGGAGACTGGTACGCATCAAGAGCTCCTCAGCAAAGAGGGCATCTATTACGACCTCTACATGTTGCAAATGAAAGTTTAAAACTAGATAACCCCAAAATAAATAGCTTAAAAAATAAACACCCTGAAATCAGAGTGTTTATTTTTTTATATTCCATTGTGAGGGGGAGATCCCTTAAAAAGAATCCATTATTAAAATATACACTCTTAAATTATATTTTTTAAGAATGTGCTGTTCTCGTCTTTGACTTAGAATAAACATCAAAAGCGACTGCTGCTAAGAGCACAAGCCCTTTAACGATTTGTTGCCAGAAAACACTGATACCCATGATTGACATCCCGTTATTAAGGATTCCCATGATGAAACCACCAATAATGGCCCCCATAATGGTGCCCACACCGCCTGTAGCGGATGCACCACCGATAAAGCATGCTGCGATGGCATCAAGCTCAAAACCATCACCAGCTGTCGGTGAAGCCGAATTGAGACGACCTGCAAAGACAATCCCTGCCACAGCTGCCATAAGACCCATGTTGGCATAAACCCAAAAGAGGATTCTTTTCGTCTTAATACCAGATAATGCAGCTGCCTTTTGATTACCACCCATGGCATAGATGTGTCTCCCGATGACAGTCTTATTGGTTAAAAATGAATAAATCAAAATGAGTACGCCTAGTAAAATCAATATAAACGGTAAGCCGTTTGCAAGCGCTAACCAATAAGAAAACAATACGATTACAAATGAAACTGATATGAGCTGAGCCATAAAAAAGCCATTTGTAGCCACTTCAAAATTGTATTTCATCTTATCTTTTCGTATCCAAATGCTGATCAAGCAATACAAAATTGCAAATGCAACACCAATCACTAATGTCGTTACATGTAAACCACCTTCACCACCAATAAAATCTGGTACAACGCCAGAAGAAATCGTTGTATAGGTATCTGGTAATAGAACCGTTTGTCCACCTAAAATAATGTTATTAATCCCTCTAAAGAGCAGCATACCTGCAAGCGTAACGATAAAAGGGGGAATACGTACATATGCAATCCAAAACCCTTGCCACATGCCTGCAACAAGTCCCGATAATAAGCCAAGTATAATGGAAAGCCAAACAGGCAAACCAAATGTCACACTAAAAAGTGCAGATAAAGCACTTACAAAAGCTACTATTGAACCTACGGAAAGGTCAATGTTACCGCCTGTTAAGATACACAAGAGCATCCCAATTGCCAAAATTAGAATATAACTGTTTTGAAAGATCAAGCGGGAGACGTTAATCGGTTTTAACAAGATCCCACCAGTTAAAATTTGAAACATTACCATGATGGCGATAAGTGCAATCAACATTGAATATTGTTTCATATTATTTTTAAATGTATTTTTGATACGTTCCATGTTTGTCCTCCATTTTATGAAGAGCTTTGTAATATACAAGCCATTATACTTTCTTGTGTGGCCTCTAAACGATCCATTTCTCCCACAATCTTACCTTCGTTCATAACATATACGCGGTCACAGACCCCTAGAATTTCAGGCAACTCTGAAGAGATGACGATTACAGACTTTCCTTCATTTGCAAGTTTTTGAATAATTGTATAAATTTCATATTTAGCACCAACATCTATCCCTCTAGTAGGTTCATCCAATATGAGAATTTCAGGTTCAGAAAAGATCCATTTACTTAAAACGACCTTCTGCTGATTGCCACCTGATAGATTACCCGCTTTCTGATGGATACTAGAAGATTTAATATTGAGCTTTCCCCTATAATCCTCTGCAACCACAAGTTCTTTGTTATCATTGACCACATGATTTTTACTGATTTTTTCAAGATTAGCCAATGTTATATTTCTTTTGATATCATCTATTAAGACTAAACCTGCTGTTTTTCGATCTTCAGTCACATAGGCGAGTCCACTTCTGATGGCATGTTTGACATCTTTTAAATCCAATAACTTACCCTCTTTATAGAGTTCCCCAGTGATGTTTTTACCATATGCTTTTCCAAAGATGCTCATTGCAAGTTCTGTTCGGCCTGAGCCCATAAGACCTGCAAGCCCTAAAATTTCGCCTTTTTTAACATTAAAATTGACATTGTCAATACGTTTTCGAGAGTCATCCATTGGATCATAAACCGTCCAGTTCTTCACTTCAAAACTGATTTCACCAATGTTAGGGACACGTTTTGGGAATCGATCCACAAGATCACGACCAACCATGCCCTTTATAATACGTGCTTCAGTGACCTCATCGACATGCTTGACTAAAGTCTCAATGGTATGGCCATCTCTGATCACAGTGATTTGATCTGATATTTTGGTTACTTCATTGAGCTTATGTGAGATGATAATACAGGAGATGCCTTGCTCTTTGTTGATTTTCATCAAAAGATTGAGTAAATGCTCCGAATCATCATCATTTAAAGCTGCTGTGGGTTCATCTAAGATCAATAGTTTAACGTCTTTAGATAAGGCTTTTGCGATTTCAACAAGCTGTTGTTTACCCACGCCGATATCTCTCACCAATGTATTGTGATTTTCTTTTAACCCCACAAGTTCTATAAGCGCCTTAGCTTTAGAATATGTTTTATTCCAATCGATCACACCATTATGTGCTTGTTCATTCCCAAGAAATATATTTTCTGCAATGCTCATATAAGGGCTTAGTGCAAGCTCTTGGTGGATGATGACAATCCCTTGCTTTTCACTTTCCTTTATATCTCTAAAATTACAAACTGAACCTTCGAATAAAATATCACCCGTATAACTACCATATGGATAAATCCCACTAAGAACGCTCATCAAGGTTGATTTTCCCGCACCATTTTCGCCTACCAATGCGTGAATTTCACCTCTCTTAACTTGTAGATTTACCGAATCAAGTGCTTTCACACCTGGAAAAGTCTTGGTGATATTGATCATTTCAAGTATGTTTTCTGACATGTTTTGAAGCTTCTTTGCCGCCATATTATACTCCTTACAAAATAGATGCTGTGGCAATTCTGGATTACCACAGCATTTATCAACAATTCTTTATTTAAGTTGATCTTCTGTATAATAACCTGAATCAATTAAAAGCGCTTTGTAATTATTGACATCCGCAAATACAGGTTCACATAAATATGAAGGTACGATTTTAACGCCGTTATCATATGTTTTTGTATCATTAACTGGTGGTTCAGTGCCTTTCATGATCGCTTCAACCATATCTACCACTTTAGCAGCAAGTGTTCTAGTGTCTTTAAACACTGACATAGATTGCTCTCCAGCGATGAGCATTTTAACATTAGTTGTATCACAATCTTGTCCTGTTAAAATTGGGAAAGGTTTGTCTGCTGTACCATAACCAGCTGCTTTTAAAGAAGCAACGATACCTTGTGCCAAACTATCATTTGGTGATAACACAACGTCTACAGGTTCATCCGCATAAAATGCAGTTAAAAGATTATCCATTCTCGCTTGAGCATTTTCTGATTTCCAACCTTGGATTGCAATTTGCTCCATTTCAGTTTGACCAGATTTGATATTTAAAACGCCACTATCAATGTACGCTGCAAGTGTATCCATTGCGCCGCCATTAAAGAAGTAAGCATTGTTATCATCTGGAGAACCACCGAAGACTTCCATTGTGAATGGTCCTTTTTCGCCTTTATTAAGTCCCAATGTTTCGATAATATAATTACCTTGAATAGCACCTACTAAATAGTTATCAAAAGTTGCATAATAATCGACATACTCACTGCCTTTGATTAAACGATCATAAGCAATCACTTTAATACCTGCTTTACCAGCTTCATCTAAAACACCTTTAAGTGCTTCACCATCGATAGATGCGATTACAAGTACCTTACAACCTTTTGTAATCATATTTTCTAAATCTTTGATTTGTTGATCTACGGAATCTTCTGCATATAACAATTCCACGCCGTAACCTTTTTTCTCAAGTTCAGCCTTCATGTTAGCACCATCTTGATTCCATCTTTGAAGTGATTTTGTTGGCATCGAAACCCCGATTAAATTATCATCCGATTTCTGTGCACATCCCACAAATAGTGATGCGATCATCATAATAACTAACAATAATACGCCCGTTTTTTTCATACTCTTAATCCTCCCTTGAATTAAATGTTTCAATGTAAGTACATTTTAACTTTACATAAATTTAACATTTAAAAAAATAGAGCGAATTATAATTTTCTAGACAGAATTAAGATCATCTTGTATACATAAAAAAAAGACTAGACAATTTTAAACTCAAAATTATCCAGTCCTAGATCATTAGTTCTCGCTGAGCATTTAGAAGGAATCTTCAACCTTCTAAAATGCGGTTAGGCGAAAGCGGGACTGGCAAAACTTGTTTTGACAGACAATGATCATATCAGATCATTAATTTACTCCTCAGGCCACTCATCTTTCGGAATATTCCGATACACATCTTCTAACAAATGAAAGCCATCTTTAATAACCACATTGACCATATTATCTTTGGTTACAAGTTTCGGTTCAAGTTTCACATAAGGTACTTCTCTTTCGCCATCATTTATGGTCTCTTCGGAATATATTTTATCGTAGTTTGCAGTTGCCATTTCAACAGCAATCTCTGCTGCTCTCTGAGCTAGCGTTTTTATAGGTTTATACACCGTCATGTACTGTGTCCCTTCCACGATACGTTGACATGCTGACAGATTGGCATCGTGTCCTGCGACATACACTGCTCCCGCTAGTTGACGTTCAAGAAGTGCTCGAATTGCCCCTTCTGCAAGATCATCATTTGCCCCAATGATTGCATCGATTTTGATGCCATCATCAATCAGATCATTAACAGTATCGTAGGCATATATCTCTCGCCAGTCTTCCGCCCAGATTTCCTTAACCACATGGATTTGCCCAGACTCTATTGCTGGTTTTAAAGCAGATTTATAGCCTTCATTAAACATAAAAGAATTGTGATCCTTTGGAGAACCATTGATAATCACATAATTGCCCGAAGGTACTTTTTCAAGGATTTGACGGCCCATCATTTGCCCTACGAGCACGTTGTCAAAAGAAATGTATAGATCAACATCGCCCTTTTCCACAAGTCTATCATAAGCAATGATCTTGATATTATTACGTCTAGCCAACTTAAGCGCTGGCCCAATAGCCATTCTATCATAAGGAATGGCCACGATGAGGTCTACGTCTTGTTCTATAAGCTCTTTAACCTGTCTATTTTGAACTTCCGCATCCTCATTTGCGTTCTTTAAAATTACCTCTGCGCCTAAGCTTTTCGCTTTAGAGATGAAAATATCTCGATCTTTTTGCCATCTTTCAATCACCAGTGAATCCACTAAAAATCCAATTTTCACCTTATGATCCTCTTGTGGCACAGGCTTTTGTGTAAAACACAGAATACTCCCAATCAAAATACAAACAATTAGGATCAAAATTCCCTTTTTAATGGTCATGTGCTTCCCCCTCACATTGATTATTCTAGGAATTATCTTTTAACTTGATGCATAAATTCAGTTGGCATTAAACCCGTTTGCTTTTTGAACAATCTGCTGAAATAGTTAGGATCAGAATACCCCACTTCAAAACTAATTTCTTTTACAGATTTGTGTGATGTTTTCATCAAAGATTGTGCGATGACGACTCTAATATGTGTTAAGTATTCTATAAAATTCTGACCCGTTTCTTCTTTAAAAAGCTTGCTTAAATACTGAGGGCTTATATTTAAGGTCCTTGCAACACCATCAAGAGATAACTCTTTATGGTATTCTTGTTCCAATACTTTTTTAGCACGTTCTACAATAAATGAACATTTTTCACTTTTCCTTTTAATGATTTGTTCTGTAATATATTTAATGCGATTGCTCAACCACCTTTGACTATCACAAGTGGTATTCAGTGCAATCATTTCTTTTAAGTAATGATCATAGCGGATAATAGCATCTTCTTGCACCCCTTCCTCATAGGCGACCCGATAGATTAAAACCACCAATTCCAGTAAGCGTTCCTGTTGGTTGCAAATACTTTGGAACAAGAGATCAAAACATTTTAGCGCCTTATTAAGTTGCCCTTTTTCCATGTGCTCAATCAATTGAGTTTGAGTTTTAATCAGTTGAACCTTGTCACCCTGCTCGCCATATAAATCCTCAAAATGTGTCACACTTAGCGCATCATTACTTGTAAGAGCCTTTTGTGCCTCACCATAGGCATAGAAGAGTTCACCAATATTTTTAACTGCACTGATCCCAATCTTGCACTTTAATCCTGTGATTTCTTGAAGTTCTTGCTGAATACATTCTCCCAAATTAGCACTCTCAAGTCTTGAATCATAGGCATTACCCGAATTTTTCTTAGCGACGAACACCACAATTTTATTGAGCATCATCGGTCCCACAATTGCACGACACTTGTACTTGATAACATCTCTAATCTGAGGCACATGTGCATGTAATTCTAAATCTTCGAGAAAAGAACTTTGCTCACTTTGCATGAGTTGGATAATCATCATAAAGCCTGATTCACAGGTCATTTCAAGTAAGTTAAAATAGCGCTTCATTTCTTCGATACGATCATTATTCGAAATAATCGAATAGATAAAACTGGTTTCAATATAAGGAATCATTTTCTGCAATTTTTCCATGGTTTCAAGGTCGCGTTCACTCTGTTCTTGATCTTGATTGAGTTCTACCACAATTTGATCTAATATATTATTGAGCTTGCCACGATTTATAGGCTTGAGCAAGTACTCTCTGACACCTAGTTGTACTGCCTGCTTTGCAAATTCAAACTGCTCATAAGCGGATATAATGACAAATCGTGTTTCTGGAAGATGGTGTTTAATTTCTTTAATCGCCTCTATACCATTAATGCCTGGCATCCTAATATCCATAAAAACAATCTCTGGTTTTAGCGCTTTAGCCTTTATAATCGCCTCCCTGCCATTTGAGGCTACATCACAGATTTTCAAATTATCTCTTCGTTTCTCTACGATATATTGAATTGCCTTTTGAACAATCTGCTCATCATCAACCACTAAAATGTTATACATCCAAACCTACCTCCCTATCTAAAACAGGTATCTTGATCGTAAAGATTGTGCCTTTATCGATGACACTTTCAATTTTAACTTCTGCTAAATCACCATAAAACAATTTGAGTCTTTGAAGAACATTGCCTGCACCAATCCCAGAAGAGTGACTTTTTTTAGGATGTTTCAACGCGGTTTGACCGCTGGAGTCCTTCGAGAGAATTCTGTTGATCTTCTCCTGAGTCATGCCACCGCCAGTATCTTCGATACTGAAAACAATAAAATCATGATCTGTCCTACTTTCAGAGTAGATCTCAATATGGACCGAACCACTACCTTCCTTCTTTCCGATCCCATGAATAAAGGCATTTTCTACTACGGGTTGTATGATTAACGGCATGATAAAAACCTCCTGAATGGTCTTATCTACCTTTAAACTGTACTCAAGTGATTCTCCAAACCTAACTTTCATCATATTGCAATAAGCTCTAATAGTATCTACCTCTTCACTAACCTTAACCAATTCATCGAGAGGGCGAATATTATATCTGAAAATTGAAGACATATCTTCTAAAAATTCAAGTGTCCTGTCCGCATTTTCCATCATTGCAAGCTGTACGCCTGCGTTCAGCGAGTTAAAAAGAAAATGTGGGTTGATCTGAGATTGAAGTGATCTGAGTTCTGCATCGTTTAAGAGTGTTTGCATTTTAACCGTTTGAATCTCTTTTTCAAAGAGTTTGCTCTCAATTTCATTGGTATGTTTTAAATCTTCTATGGACGTTTTAATGTTTTGTCGCATTTCTTCAAAGGCAATTGCCATAATTTGAACTTCATCTTCACTTCCCACAGTGATGGGCTCGCCATCAAAATGCCCTTTTGAAATCTCATTTGCTGCATTTGAGAGTTTGATAAGAGGTTTCGTCATCTTATAAGTGACTTGATATACAAGCGCCATGGTGAGCAAAATCATATCTATGATCATAATCAGATTAAAATTTTGAATCTTCTGACTGTTCACTGCCAGACTTTCATATATAACAATGTTTTGATCTAGCTGTATTAATTTGAGTTCATCAATGATCTTTTGGATATTGTCATAGGTTTCACTTGCAGTATCATAGGCTTTGCGACACGCTTCAATATCTCGCCCACGTTTTTTCACAATTGCTTCTGCCGAGTATTGATTGTATTTTTCAACCATGTTGTTGACATTTTCAAGTGATAACGCCCCATGCTTCTGAGTATACTTTTGGAGCAAAGCAGTGGTAAGGTTAGCAAGTTCCTCACTACTTTCCATATAAATATTTAACGATTCCGACGATTTCGTCTCCACGTAAGCCGTCAAAGATGTCTGCGAAATCTTGAGTTCATTCTCTACATCATCAAACAGGAGTGAGAATTTAAACATATCATCAATTTCATCAAAGAGCATCCTTGAATTGTAAGAAATATAGATACTGATCATACCACTCATGAGCATCACTAATGTGAAATAGACCATCATTTTTTTTCGGATACTATCTAATTTTAGGATCTTCATTTAATTGCCTCTATTTCCATATAAGTTTCTAAATTTGACTTAGTGATGACTTCTACTTGCAAATCGACATAAGCCTCTTGTTCACCATTTTTATGCGTTTCATCTAAGATTTTCATTAAAGATTTCAATGCCATATTGCCCATTTTTTCAGGATTTCGATACAAGGTGCCATAGATGATGCCTTTATCAATATAATCTGCTATTTCTTGAGTTAAACCTGTTCCAATCACATTGACACGGCCGACTTTATTCAAGTCAATAACCACTTGTGTTACTCCGACGGTATCTACTTCGTTGGTACAGACAATGCCCGAGATTTCTTTTTCTCCCGAAAACATTTCTGAGGCAATCCCCTCTGCACTTAGTAGCGTAGGTTCTGATTTTTTAACAATCACTTGACTGGACTTGTGTAAGTTTTCGAAGACATCCATAAAGCCCAGCATCTGAAGTTTACTGGTAGTATCTTCACTTGAACCGGCTGTTGCTTGAGTAATAAAGACCACTTTGCCGAATTTAGGTTCTGATTCTTGATAGACGGTTGCCGCTTTGATCCCCATATCAAATGGATTAATGCCAATAAAAACATCTCTTTCGGCTGTTTGCTCATCTGAATAAACCAGTACAAGCGGTATATTAGAATGCTTAACGTTCTTTAAAGCCTCAATAAAATTGGTTTCATTTATGCCCTGTGTGATGATGCCATCGACATCCGCAGTTACGAGCAACTTGATCATCTCAGTGCCTTCTTCAACTGTTTTGACATAAAAAAATTCTATTTCAACATGATTTGACTCAGCCTCATTTTGTATACCAGCTTGAAGTTTTTCGAGAAACTGCGTCTCATTTCCAATTAAAACTGCTGCAAAATGCATGTTACTCCCCATAGAAAGTTCTATTTTATTTTTGCTTTGATTAATGGTACTCGAATAAAAAAAAGATAATAAGAAAGTAATTACAAAAATGACACTGGTCACAAAGATAATACTTTTTAATAGCATTTGATTTTTTAATTGCATAGAACCTCCTTGCGATGCCATTATTCTATATTTATTATATACGACTGCTCATAGCATCAGAATAGCATTTTATTAAGATTAATAATCTCTAGTTTCTCATTTTAGTCCTCATTATAACACATCACTCGGTAACTCATATGCACTCATCATTGCAAATATTGCCGCTTTAAAACAAACAACCACCACGCCATCTAAAAAACATGCTAAAATAGACATGAGGACAGCAAAACGACTCGACATGTGCAGCCTATTTTTATGTGAGGTGATTTTATGGAATTTGAAAATATCGAACATCGTAAAGGATTGCCTTACAGGCTCTTTTTAGTGAGTATTGGGCACCGTTCGCATCATTTTCATTCAGACTTAGAAATTATATATGTGCTCAAAGGTGTCATAAGACTACACCTTGGCCAATCTTCTCATGAGGTCAAGCAAGGTGAGCTTTGTCTTATTAACCCTTATGAAATACACAGTATCACCGATTTATCCATAGATCAAAATATACTTTTAATCATACAGCTGACCCCTTCAGCCATCACTCTAAAACAAAATCTTTTATCTAAACTTCAATTTCATAACGTCATAATTGACCATCTTAAAATTGAACTTCGCAATCTTATGTTCAAAATGTATTTAGAAAGTTTTAATGAACAAATTTATTCAGATTATCTTTTAAATGCCTACATACTTGAATTTGTAGCTTCTCTACTAAAGGCGATTCCTTATGAAATTTTAGAATCTACCCGCCTTTCCTCACGAACAGATGCTTATAAACGTCTAAAATACGTGATTAATTACGTAGAATCACGTTTTAACGAAAAAATAACTTTAGCTCAACTGGCTTTAGAACTTCACATTAGCAAATACCATTTGTCTCATTTTATCAAGCAGCATATGGGGATTAGTTTTCAAGACTATCTCAATTCTGTAAGATTGACACATGCTATTCATTTGCTTTTTAGTACTGATATGAGCATATTAGACATTACCTTAGCTTCCGGTTTTTCAGATCCCAAATACTTAAATGCTCTTATTCGAAACCGTTATGGGTATACCGCTAAGACACTCCGTTTAGAGTCTCACAAACTTATTTTCTCCATTCCAAATGCACCTGTAGGGTCCATCCATCTGCCTTTTGATCAAGAAGCTGCTTTTAATGAAATATCCGCAACATTGTCATGAAAATGCCACAAGATTGTTACCGATAAAAAATATGCTACCTCGTATAATTAAAGTATCAAATGATTAATAGGAGGTTTTTTTATGTCATATTTTAATTCTATCGGTAAGATTCCTTTTGAAGGGCGCAACTCTAAAAATCCACTTGCATTTAAATACTACGATGCAGAACAAATCGTGGCAGGCAAACCCATGAAAGAACATCTTAGATTTGCTTTAAGTTACTGGCATACACTCACTGGTGCAGGTGTAGATATGTTTGGTCAAGGCACATTTGAACGTCCTTGGGATCAACTGGAAGGCCTTGAGCTTTCAAAAGCAAGAGCAAGTGCTGCCTTTGAACTCATGAGCAAACTCGGCATTGAGTATTTCTGTTTCCATGACCTCGATATTGCACCAGAAGGCAATTCATTAGAAGAAAAATTCGCAAATTTAGATATTATTGTAGACCACATTGAAGCACTCATGAAAGAAACCGGTATCAAACTTTTATGGGGCACAACAAACGCATTCTCTAATCCAAGATTTGTGCACGGTGCTGCAACTTCTTGTAATGCCGATATTTTCGCATTTGCAGCAGCTCAAGTCAAAAAAGCGATGGACATCACCATGAGACTCGGTGGCGAAAACTATGTATTCTGGGGTGGTCGTGAAGGCTATGAATCTCTTTTGAATACAGATATGGCACTTGAAAATGACAACTATGCGCGTTTCCTCAAAATGGCTGTTGACTATAAAAAGAAAATTGGCTTCACAGGACAACTTCTTATTGAGCCAAAACCTAAAGAACCTACAAAACATCAATACGATTTCGATACAGCTACTGTACTTGGATTCCTTAGAAAATATAACTTACAAGATGATTTCAAACTCAACATCGAAGCGAATCATGCAACTCTAGCAGGTCATACTTTTGAACACGAACTCAACCTTTGCCGTATTAACGGTGTCCTCGGTAGTATCGACGCCAATCAAGGTG
The DNA here is from genome assembly GCA_965140735.1 of uncultured Fusibacter sp. Lineage (GTDB taxonomy): Bacteria > Bacillota > Clostridia > Peptostreptococcales > Acidaminobacteraceae > Fusibacter_A. The sequence goes on from OZ223306.1 coordinate 2,707,880, forward strand.
ATGATCATTTAGGATGGGATACAGATCAATTCCCAACTAATATTTATAGTGCCTCTTACTGTATGATTGAAGTCCTTAAAAATGGCGGTATCGCACCAGGTGGCTTAAACTTTGATGCTAAACTCAGAAGAAGTTCTTTTGAACTTGATGATTTATTCCTCGGCTATATCGTGGGCATGGATACTTTTGCTAAAGGACTCTTAATAGCGAACAAACTCATCACTGAAGGTACGCTGGAAGAATTTGTTGCGAAACGCTATTCAAGCTACAATACTGGAATTGGTCAAAAAATCGTTGAAGGCACAGTAGGCTTTGATGATCTTACTGAATATGCACTCAACAATAAAAATCTTAAAAATGAATCTGCTAAACAAGAATGGCTTGAATCTGTCGTAAACGATGCTATTTTCAATGCATAAAATGCATACTCCTCATAAAATGTACAAAAAGGAGGCACTATGATCTTTTTAGGTATCGATCTGGGTACATCCTCAGTTAAAGTGATTGCAGTCAATGAAAGTGGTCATCTTTTGGGAGAAGGCTCAGCTGAATATCCAATTGCCTATCCGAAACCGGGATGGGCTGAACAAAACCCTGAAGATTGGTGGCAAGGCACTCTCAAAGCCGTTCATAAATTACTTCAAAATCAATCCGTTAAATCCGAAGATATCACCAGTATCGGATTTAGCGGTCAAATGCACGGTCTTGTGGCACTTGATAAAGCTAATCAGGTCTTAACCCCTGCACTTTTATGGTGTGACCAGAGAACTCAAGTCGAATGTGATGAAATCACAGCTCATTTTGGCTTATCTGGCCTTGCAGAAACGGTTTCAAACCAAGCACTTACAGGTTTTACAGCCCCTAAATTGCTATGGCTCAAAAAGCATCAACCCGAAATTTTTAATCAAATTAAACACATCTTACTTCCTAAAGACTATATTCGATTTAAGCTAACTGGGAAGTATGCAACAGATTATTCAGATGCTTCGGGTATGTTACTTTTAGATGTTCAAAATAAAACATGGTCAAAACCACTCTGTGACTTCATCGGCATTACTTCAGAGATGCTGCCTGAACTCTATGAATCCTACGAGATTACTGGAAAAGTCACAGATGAAGCTCTAAAATTATTAGGATTACCTAATTTCTCAGGTGAAATCAGTGTCGTTGGTGGCGCTGGGGACCAAGCAGCTGGTGCTGTGGGCACCGGTACAGTTAAAGAGGGCATCGTCTCTGTGACGCTTGGCACTTCTGGTGTGGTATTTGCCGCTCATAACCAGTTTGCCATGGATGACCAATTGAGACTTCACGCATTTTGTCACGCCAATGGACGTTATCATTCCATGGGTGTTATGCTCTCAGCTGCTAATTGTCTTAAGTGGTGGACAGATACTGTTAATGCGGATGTTCCCTTTGAAACGTTACTTGCTGAAGCAGAGGCTGTTCCAACGTCTGATCAGCACGTCCTTTTCTTGCCATATCTAACCGGCGAGAGAACACCTTACGCAAATCCAGATGCTCGAGGTACTTTTATCGGTATGACGCCAACCACAACTCGTGGTCATTTCACTCGTGCAATCCTAGAAGGTGTTGCCTTTGGATTGAAAGATTCACTTGAAATCTTGAGAGAGATTCAAGTGCCTATGGATGAGATCAGAGTGATTGGTGGCGGTTCAAAAAGTGACTTCTGGCTCAAAATTATTGCAACAATTTTCAACTTGTCTGTACGCAGAATTAATACAGATCAAGGTGGTGCACTTGGAGCAGCTATTTTAGCAGCTGTTGGTGTAGGTGCATTTAAGAGTGTTGAGGTGGCTTGCGATAAAATCGTAAAACCACTTGATGCGATCACCCCTGAGCTCACAGAAGTTGATTTTTATCATGATCTATACAAGCGTTATCAAGGCCTTTATAAGGCACTCGAACCTTGGTTTTAATCGATGTAATTAATCCCCCCTTAGGTGTTTACATCTTAAAATATAGAATTGTATTGCTCCAAAAGAAGCCCTGTAAAATGATTTTCAGATCATTTAACAGGGCTTCTTTTCCATCTCTGATTATAGTTTATTAAGTTGCTTGTAGAGCAGTGCAAATACAATCATTGAAATGATCATTTCTGGTACGAGGTATGCTGCGTTGTATTCTATCGAATAGAGCACTGGCGACTTCCCTTCTGGTGCATACATCGCAAAGAAGATGATGCCCGACAGAAAGTGTGCCACAAATCTACCTGAAATGGCTACTGCCACACCTATAAAGATCCTTTTCAGGTCTTCTGTCTTATGTGCTACAAACCCCATAATCCCTAGTACACCAAATGCAATTGGATAGTCTAGCAAAATTGAAATAGGATGTGCTGCATAGGGCCCTATCATGAACTGGATAATACCATAAGCAACTCCTGCCAAAATACCTTGTGCGCCACCCCATCTGTAAGCATAGATTAGAATTGGCACCATACTACCTGCCGTTACAGAACCACCATAAGGCATGTCTAAAACTTTGATGAAGCTCAAAACAGTGGCAACGGCAATCATCATCGCCCCTTCTACGAGCATTTTTACTTTAACACTTGAATTTCTTTCCATAATACGACCTCCATTTTCGACTCAAAATGGTGGAATAAAACAAAGAATAAAAAAGACCATACACGGATATGTGTATGGTCTAAAACTCGTTCTTCCACACTTTCCTCCGCTAGTTTTATCTAGTTCAGGTTCAAAGGGTTACGTATTAAACAACGCTCTCAGCCAAAGGCACCCCTAGGTGAATCATATATTTTATTTTTACTAGCACATTGTAACATAAAATGATGAAAGATTCAAATTATATTAGCCAAATGATATAATGTTAAATAAAGTACACATTGAGTTTTAAATCTATTACACGCCATTTTTCATTAATAGATAGCTTAGGAGGCATCACATGAACTACACTGTAGAATATAAAACCGCTAAAATAACGATTTCAGAACTGTTTGAACATTTGCAACCTGATAAACCAGAGGGCTACTGTAGTAATTGCGAGAAAAAGGGCAAATTTTGGTCATGTCCACCCTTTGATTTTAATGCACGTGACCTTTTAAGTGCCTACAATCATGTACTCATCATTGGTGGTAAGGTTAGAGCTAACGAAGGCTATGACTTAGTTGAATCTTATTATGCCTCACGAAAAGTCATAGGGGATCGGTTAATCCAATTGGCTCATGATGAAAGATATGAAGTGCTTATCGCTGGCAACTGTTACCTCTGCTCACCTTGCCAAAAGGAACTCGGCAATGAATGTATCAATAAACGTGACATGAAATACTCTCTGGAATCCCTTGGCTTTTTAGTGAGTTCATTGACCCGAAAAGTACTCAACGAGGAACCCCAGTGGCATAAAAGTGGTAAAAAGCCAACCCATCTTCTCAACGTCAGTGCTGTTCTTGTAAAAGAGGCTTCTCATTTGGAAGGCGTTGAAAAAAAGCTTTCCATTGACATTTAAATTTTAAATAAAAAACAAAAGTTTAACCTAATGAACCCTCTCAGATTAAACTTTTGTTTTTTTTAATGCTATTTTTTAAAAGATCGTTTTATGATCTCTTTCCTAAAAGATCCTTTTGGATAGCTTTTTCAATTCACTTCTGTCCATAATAGGCCTTACTGCCGTGTTTTCTTAAGAAATGCTTATCTAGCAACTCTTTTTGTAAAGTACGATCCATTTCACTGGCCAAAATCATTTGTGTTCTATAGGCCATTTTTGCGACTTCTTCCATGACGACAGCATTGTGAACAGCATCTTCTGGCGATTTCCCCCATGTGAAAGGCCCATGTTCATTGACTATGACACCAGGAATCTCATTGGGATTGATTGATCCAAAAGTTTCTATGATGACTTTACCTGTATTTTTTTCATATTCATCCGCAATTTCTGTAGCAGTCATTGGTCTCGTACAGGGAATATCACCATAAAAGTAATCCCCATGTGTTGTCCCCAGCGCTCTAATTGGTTTTCCTGCTTGAGCAAAACTAGTCGCCCAAGGTGAATGTGTGTGCACGACACCTCTAACGTCTTTAAAATGCTTATATATTTCTATATGTGTCGCCGTATCTGAAGAAGGTTTATAATTCCCTTCCACGACTTCACCGTCTAAATTAACCAAGACGATATCCTCTGGTTTTAAGACGTCATATGCCACACCACTTGGTTTGATCCCCACAAGACCTGTTGCCATGTCGTACTCAGAAACATTGCCCCATGTGAAAATCACAAGATTATATTCAACTAATGCCATGTTGGCATCATAGACCCGTTTTTTTAATGCTTCTAACATCATCTACCTCTTTAAATTCCATATAACATCATTCATCATAAGCATCTGTTTAAAAGATGTTATATCCGTATTTTGATCAATGGCTACAAATTCAATATCCATAAATTCGGCAAAATCCATAAGGTCTTCTTTTGTTACTGCATATGAAAAGACCGTATGATGTGCACCACCAGCTAGAATCCAACCTTTTACACCATCTTCGAAATTCGGATATGGTTTCCAGAGTGCTTTTGCCACAGGTAACTTCGGCATATCATGAATTGCATCCACCGCTTCAACTGTGTTGACAATCAAGCGCATCCTCCCCCCCATATCAACCAATGAAGCATTTAAAGCAGGCCCGGATTTCGCTGTAAAAATCATACGTGCAGGATCATCTTTCCCACCAATACCAAGTTGTTTAACAATAATTGCTGGTTTATCTTTCGCAATAGTTGGACATACTTCAAGCATGTGTGCACCTAAGACTACTTTGTTTTCGTTATCAAGGTGATACGTATAATCTTCCATAAATGAAGTCCCGTTATTATCCATAATCTTCATTAACCTCAAGAGTGCAGCTGTCTTCCAATCACCTTCTGCACCAAAACCATAGCCTTTTTCCATAAGTCTTTGCACTGCCAATCCCGGCAATTGACTTAAACCATATAAATCTTGAAAAGTCGTTGTAAAAGCACCAAAGTCACCCTCTACTAAAAACTTTTCAATACCAAGTTCCATTCTGGCTTGGACTCTGATAGAGGCCATTGCTTCAGGAGATTGATCTGGAATATCATATAAGGTCTTATATTCTGACATCAATTGATCAACAGCTTCTTCCGAGATGCCATTTACTACTTCTACCAAATCGCCCACAGCAAATCCATCTACTGACCATCCAAACTTGATTTCAGCCTCTACTTTATCGCCCTCAGTTACAGCGACATCTCTCATGTTATCCCCAAATCTTGCTATTTTTAAATGGCGGCTTTCATTAATAGCAACTGCTACATTGAGAAAACGTCCCAACGCTTTCAAAACCGTAGATTCTTGATAATGGCCTACAATAATTTTTCTTGGCATTCTCAATCTTGCATTTATAAATCCAAACTCTCTACCACCATGTGCCGTTTGATTCAGATTCATAAAATCCATATCGATGGTCTCCCATGGAATCTCTTTATGAAATTGAGTATGCAGCTGAACAAAAGGTTTATTGAGCTTTGAAAGACCTTTTATCCACATCTTTGCAGGTGAAAACGTGTGCATCCATCCGATTAAACCTGCGCAGTTCTTATCACTATTTGCTTCATCTATTAAATCCGTGATTTCATCTGCTGTTTTTAGTACAGCTTTAAATTGGATCGGATACTCATACCCGCCATTTTGATGCAAATATTCTGCTATTGCTTTTGAATCTACTTCAACTTCTCTTAAAGTTTCTTCACCATATAAATGTTGACTTCCTGTTATAAACCAAAATTCATAATGTCTCTTTATCATGTCTTACCTCCTATATGTGCAGATGTATATTTAATTTTTATACGTACAATTTTAAATGTTTTTTTGGACATCATATGATGTCCTTTAAAAAAATTATATTTTCCGAGTTGAATCGCCTATGACAAGCTCTGGCTTCATGACTTCTTCAAATATCTGATTGGGATCTTTCATAAGTTCAATCAAAAGATGTGCTGCTCTTTCACCAAGTCCAGATTTAGGATGTGCTACACTCGTCAATTTAGTAACCATTGTGTTGGCTAACTTTGAATTATCAAAACTGACAATGGAGTAATCCTGAGGTACTGAATATCCAAGTGCCATGAGTGAATTCAGTAAATTTACTGCCAATTTGTCATTATAGCATACAAAAGCTGTCACCTGTTTATTTTCATCTAACCATGATTTCACATTTTCTTCTGTAGCTACTGTACGCCTCTCTTCAGTTGTAAACCACTTGACAAGTTTATCCGCTGTATCTATACCTGCTTCTTCAAGTGCATTTTGGTAACCCTGATATCGACCATGTCCTTGCATATCGTCTTGTTTAAAAATACCAAAAATGTGCTTATGACCTGAATCGATCAAATGTTTCGTCACAATATACCCAGCGTATTCATCATCTTGAATAACATATGAAGTCTCTAGAGCACGATAGGTTGCGTGAATAAACAAAACGGGGATACCACGATTTATAAATTTTTTATATAACTGTATATTTTGATTTGGATAAACACTTTTGGATGGCTCTACAATAAGACCTGCAAGCTGATTGTTCAACATATTATTCAAAACAACACGTTCTCTAGTACTATTGTTTTTTGTCGTTCCAAGAAGTAGGCTGTATCCCTCTTCAGAAAATATATCATCCATCCCAGATATGATATCTGGAAAAATATAGTCTCTAAAATAAGTTGTAATAATACCTACCATCTTCCCACTAATATTCATATTTGCATTGGGATCAGAAACATAAGTACCACTCCCCTGCATTGTGTACAGCCAACCTTCATTGACCAAATCACTCAGAGCACGGCGAACCGTATGCCTGCTGACATCAAACATTTTCATCAGTTCACTTTCAGTAGGAATCGCATCACCGTATTTCAGATTCTCTTCTTCCATAGACTCAATAATGTAGTTCTTTACTTGTTGATATTTTAACGCTGCCAAAGTGTTCTCCTTACTATTTGCTATTCATCCATAATACGATACAAACTCATTGTAACATAAAATTATTTTAATGACTATAAACTATTATCTGCGTACAGTTGTGTCACAGCCTCTTTTTCAATCATTAGCCCTACCTTATATCGTTTGATATAATTTGAAAATCCTTCAACATCACTCTTAACTGGCATTATCGATTGTTTCGCAGAATCTTTAAACACATGTTCTGCTAGAAAAGTGTCTAAGGTTTCCGTCTTTACTTCACGATCTAGAAATGCGGAGAGAATTGCCATGCCCCATGGGCCGCCTTCACCAGCTGTCTCCATAACCGATACAGGTGTATTTATTGCTGCTGAAAGATATCGTTGTGCAACCCCTTCAGTTTTAAAGATCCCGCCATGTCCAAGTACTTCATCTATCCCAATTGCTTCTTTCTCAAGTAAAATATCAAATCCAATCTTAATTGCTGCAAATGCAGAGAATACGTGAGCACGCATAAAATTAGGGATATTAAATCGACTATCTGGATGCCTCAAGAAAAGTGGCATGCCCACCTCAAAGCCAGTGATATGTTCTCCAGATAAATAGCCATAGGTCAACAACCCATCACAATCGTCATCGCCTTTTAGAGATGCTCTAAACAGCAATTCGAATAGCTTAGACTCTTCAATCACGAGCCCCGATAAATCTACAACTTCTTTGAAAAGACCTACCCAAGCATTTAGATCGGATGAACAATTATTCGCATGAACCATTGCAACTAGATCCCCTGCTGGCGTTGTCACTTGATCAATCTCTTTATAGACAGAAGATAAATTCTTTTCTAAAATCACCATACCAAATACGGATGTACCCGCAGACACCACACTTTTGCGCTTAGAAATACAATCCGTGGCAACCATACCAGTTCCAGCATCACCTTCTGGCGGTGCAAGTGCAATTCCAGATACAAGGTCGCCCGATGGATCAAGCAATGCAGCACCTGCTTTTGTCAGCATACCTGCATGCTCTCCTGCTACCAATACTTTTGGTAAAATAGACTCTATTTTATACGAAATGCCCTGATCTTTCAATAGCGCATTGTACCTATCAAGCATTTTAAAGTTGTAAGTCTTTGCATCTATATCTATAGGGAACATCCCCGACGCCTCTCCAATACCTATGACCTTTTCACCTGTAAGTTTCCAATGAATATAGCCTGCAATAGTGGTTAAAAACGCGATCTGGTTTATATGCTTTTCTCCATTAAGTAGCACTTGATAATGATATGCAATACTCCATCTTTCAGGAATAGGGTACTCAAATAACGCCGTCAACGATTTTGAAGCTTCCGCCTGTAAATTATTGCGCCAAGTTCTGAAGGGAACAAGCAGCTCACCACAGTCGTCAAAAGCTAAATAACCATGCATCATGCCACTGACCCCTAAACCACCAATCTTATTTAATGTAACACCATATCGTTCATATACAGTTTTTTTAATTTCTTGATAAGCTTGTTGAATACCACTCCAAACCTCTTCTATAGCATATGTCCAATAACCATCCTTGAGTTTATTTTCCCAAGAATAACTCCCACTTGCTAAAATCTCAAAGTCACGGTCTATCAGGACTGCTTTTATTCGGGTTGAACCAATTTCAATCCCTAAATAAGAAGATTCAAAGTCTTTTTCTTTCATATTAATTTTCATATACGACCTCTTTGTTCTTTCTTTTAAGACTTCACTTTACTCTTAGAGTAAACGTCAAATGCGACAGCACTTAATAAAACAAAACCTTTGATGGACTGTTGCCAGTCGATTGAAACGCCAAGGATAGACATCCCGTTATTGAGTACCCCCATGAGCAACCCCCCTACAATGGCACCCACAACTGTACCGACACCACCAGTTGTAGAAGCGCCCCCGATAAAACATGCCGCAATTGCATCGAGTTCGAAGTTTACACCTGCTTTAGGCGTCGCTGATCCAAGTCTTCCTGTGAAAATAATACCTGCAAATGCTGCAAGTACACTCATATTGACATAGACCCAGAAAAGTGTTTTTTTGACATTGACACCTGATAGTTTCGAAGCTTTTTCATTACCACCAAATGCATAAATATGTCTGCCTGGAATCGTCTTCATCGTAAAGAAAGAATAGACGATTACCAAGATGACCACAAGCACGAGTACCATTGGAATACCTCTATAAGACGCCAATGCAAACGTAAATGCGTTTATAATTGCTATAATACCAATATTCTTTAAGTTGAATAACCAAGTCGGTGTCACTTCAAAGTCATATTTACTCTTCGCACTGCGACTCTTAATTTGGAAAAATAAATAGATTAATGAAGACACTAGACCTATTACAAGTGCTAGTATGTTGATATTAGTCCCGCCAAAGATGTCTGGAATAAAGCCAGAAGCAAGGAAAGAGTAAGTTTTAGGTAATGGTGCAATTGATTTTCCTTGCAAAATAACCAGTGTTAAACCTCTGAAGACAAGCATACCCGCCAAAGTGGCGATAAAAGCCGGAACACCTCTGTAAGCAATCCAAAAGCCTTGCCATACACCGATAAGAAATCCGACAAAAAGGGAGATGATAATCGCCCAAAGCACCGGCATGCCCAAACTTACTACTAACACCGCTGAAATAGCGCCTACAAAACCAGCAACAGAACCTACTGAAAGGTCAATATTCCCCCCAGTTAAAATTGCCAACAACATACCAATCGACAATATCAAGATGTAAGCATTTTGCATAATCAAATTTGAAATATTTAGCGGTTTTAAAAGTACTCCGCCTGTTAAAAATTCAAAAAGTATAGTGACTACAGCCAAAGCTATGATCATAACAGACGAGCGTATATTTTTCTTAAACATTGCACTCAATTTATTGCTCATTGTGACCCTCCTAATTACTTTGCATAATACAAGTCATAATATTTTCTTGTGACGCTTCTTCTGAAGTGAGTTCCCCAACAATTCGACCTTCATTCAGTACATAAATTCGGTCACACATCCCTAAAAGTTCAGGCATCTCAGATGAAATCATCAAAATAGTCTTCCCGTGCTCAGCCAGTTCATTAATGACCGAATAAATTTCATATTTCGCACCGACATCTATACCACGCGTAGGTTCATCTAAAATAAGGACATCAGGATCTGAAAATATCCATTTACTAAACACGATTTTCTGCTGATTACCACCAGAAAGATCGCCAGCTCTCTGAAATATACCAGAAGATTTTATGCGTAGTTTTTTACGATATTCTTCGGCGACTTTAATTTCTTTGTTCTCATCAATGACCAAATTTTTGCTCAACTTATCAAGTGATGCCAATGTAATGTTATGCCTTATATCATCTGAAAGAATCAATCCTGCTGATTTTCGATCTTCTGTCGTATAAGCGAGGCCATTTCGTATAGCATCTTTAACGGTGTGAAGCTTGATTTCAACGCCATCTTTTATAATCGTTCCCGTGATTTTACTACCATAAGATCCGCCGAATAAACTCATGGCAAATTCCGTTCTCCCAGCGCCCATAAGACCAGCCAATCCAACGACTTCACCTTTTTTTGCATTGATTGACACATCTTTAATTTTTAACTTAGACTCATCTTTAGGATCATGAACACTCCAATTTTTAACTTCAAAAATAATTTCACCAATCTCCAGTGAACGCTTTGGAAAACGGTCTACCATTGGTCTGCCTACCATCCCCTTAATGATCCGATCTTCTGTAATTTCATCAATACCTTTTATTAAAGTTTCAATCGTACGCCCATCTCTAATAACGGTTATTTCATCCGCTACTTTTGTAATTTCATTTAATTTGTGTGAAATAATAATACTCGTAATGCCCTGAACTTTTAACTCAAGTAATAAATTTAACAGATGATCTGAATCTTCATCATTTAATGCGGCGGTTGGTTCATCTAAAATCAACAACTTAACATCTTTAGACAAAGCCTTTACAATCTCCACAAGTTGCTGCTTCCCCATACCAAGCTCGCTCACATGCATATCGATATGATCAGTCAAGCCCACTTTTTTCATCATTTCTATCGTTTTATTCCGAGTCATATCCCAATCGATAATAATACCTCGAGCTTGTTCATTTCCTAAAAAAACATTTTCTGCAATGGACAAAGTAGGGACAAGTGCCAATTCCTGATGAATTATAGCAATCCCTTTTGCCTCACTTTCCTTGATGCCTTTAAACTTACAAAGTTCTCCTTTTACAAATATCTCACCATCATAAGTACCATGCTCATAAACACCGCTTAGGACATTCATCAATGTTGATTTTCCTGCGCCATTTTCACCTACGAGTGCATGTATTTGATGTTCCTTAACTTTTAAATTAACATTATCCAGCGCTTTGACACCTGGAAATTCTTTTGTGATATTTCTCATTTCAAGAATATAACGTTCCATACGTGCCCTTCTCTCTATTCCTTATTAGTTTCTTGATCACAACTCTGTTTTTACTTGAACTCTATAAAATTAATGACCAACTTTTATAAGCTGATCATTAATTTCACTTGAGGATTTAACAACATTTGAGTCATCTCGAGATGTCCCAAACCAATTTTCGCTGATGCTGTTTGAGATTAAACATTCCTCATCACAGCTTTTGGCTCAAATCTTGTTGTTTTAATAAAATGTAAAAGATTTATACAATCTTCAATCACTAGATTATTTAATATCATCTGGTGTTAAATAACCTGAGTCTATAACCAACTCTTGATAATTATCAATTGTCACTGTGTATGGAATCAATAAATACGATGGTACAACTTTTACGTTGTTATTATAAGTTGTGGTATCGTTGATTTCAGGTTCAGTGCCGTTAAGAACTGCATCTACCATATCTGCAGCAACTTTAGCTAAGTCACGTGTATCTTTTAATATCGTTGAGTATTGATCTCCAGAAATGATCATTTTAATAGAAGCTGCCTCTGCATCTTGTCCTGTAATAATAGGAAGTGTCTCTTTTTCATAACCAAAAGATACAAGTGCTGAGTGAATACCTCTTGAAATGCCATCATACGGTGATAAAACACCATCTAATTCAAGGCCACTTGTATAGTTTGCCGCTAAAAGAGCATCCATACGCGCTTGAGCAACTGCACCATCCCAGCGCAATGTACCAACTTCATCTTGTGTAAGTTGTCCCGAAGGTACTACGATCTCACCAGAATCCATTAAAGGTTTAAGAACATCCATTGCACCTTCAAAGAAATAGAACGAGTTCGTATCATCAGGTGAACCAGCAAATAATTCTATGTTGTACGGACCATCCCCTTTTTTAGCTTTTAATCCGTCAACTAAAGATTGTGCCTGAAGTCTTCCTACACCTCTATTATCAAATGTTGCATAATAAGAAACTGCATCTGTATCTACTAATAATCTGTCATATGAAATAACTTTTATACCGTCTTTTTGAGCTTCGTTTAATGTATCCGAAAGTGTTGAACCATCAATCGCTGCAATTACAAGTACTTGAGCGCCTTTAGTAATCATGTTTTCGATTTGAGATACTTGAGTTGGAATATCATCTTCTGCATACTGCAAATCAACTTTATAACCTCTTTCCTCAAGAATATCTTTCATTGCTTTACCATCTTTGATCCATCGTTCAGATGATTTTGTAGGCATTGAAATACCGACATACCGTTCTGCACTTTCACTGCTATCCGCCGCAGCTGGAGTACTGGCCTCTGTAGCTTTAGTCTCTCCACCACTTGGAGCAGCTTTACTACTACATCCTGAAACTGATAACACAAGTAGCATTGATAATACCAATAACAAAAACTTTTTCATCATAGACCCCCTAATTATTAGTTAATTTGATCACGCACATATTTGTACGTATAACTTATAAACAAATGATAGCACATCATGTTTTAACTGTCAAACAAAATTGTACTTTTATGCGTACAATTTTATCAAATTTATTCTTACCTTTTGAGAAATTGCTTTTAAAAAGAAATTAAAAAGGGGTATATCTACACTCAATATCCAAGAATCCTCGGCTTTGCCTGTGGATTGAATATTGAGTGCAGATACACCCTTTGTTTTTTAGAAATTTATTTAAAATTACCTACTATTTTCTTAAAAAGAAATTTAAAGTTGATTTATATGTTTTTACAATATTACAAAATACTATTTAACACTTCAAATCCAAGAAATGTGTATGCCATACTCATAAAAGTGCCTAACAAATAATACTCTGAGAATATTTTACTATCCATCATTTTAAATCGTGCTAAAGATTTTATTGCAATTATAAAACCTATAGATGGTAATTGATTTGTAAAAAGGAAAATGAGTATCAGTATGCGTTCTAAGATACCGATCCATTTGCCCGTTTTTACTTCATCAATAAATTCATGTTCACCTTGGTTAAGATTTTCTTTAAATTTATTGTTTAACAAAGTGCCATAATCATTTACGTTTTCATAAATTATATTGAATAACAACGGAATAAAATAAGCCCCCGAAAATGCAACATATACCGTTATGAAAATTGTTTTCAAATTTGCATAACTAATGCCTTTATTCAAGAAAATTTCATTTTTAAAGTATTCATTAAATGCATTAAAATTCAACGTTACACTATTTGCAATTGCAAGTATGATTATTATATGTAGAAACTGACTCGTTATAAAAAATCCAAGTCGATAATAATTAACGAACTCCGTCTCCTGTATTACACTTAGAAATTTTTCTTTTATAAAATCTAGAATTAAATGTATTATTATTATTAGAATTATACTTTCAAGTACTTTATCAATACAAATTGACTCAACAAATATAATAATTGGCAATGACGTTCCAAATAGGACTAAAGCATGCTTAATATACCCCCATTTATTCATATTCGATTTTTCTTTTATCATTTTTTCAGTTTGTAACATAAAGTCTGAAAGCGTATGTGAAATCAACATGAGTATTGTTAACATTAGATCATTCTCCTTCTAATTTCTATTAGCCTTATTATCGTTTTAAACGCCTTCATAATTGAATCAATATTTGAACTATTTAATCTATCATAATAGCTTGTTTTACTGATACCTATTTTTGATATCGTCTCGTGCATACTTACTTTTGATAACTCAGCTTTAATCACCTCCCATTGCTTATCCGTTACCTTACTGATGCTTTCATTTATCAATGGAAGTATATCATTACACATCTGATCAATAGAGCTATTATCACTAATAATGAGTCCCTCATAATCTTTTGCTTTTTTTAATTTTATCAACTGATCCCTTGCATTCCAAAATATAGGGCCATTCATTTCCCAAGAATTACGCTTCAAATCTTCTTCAATATTGCCAATACCCATACCATATCTTACCTTAAACGGTTGCAGAAAGCTTAATGTGAGTATAAATAATTCTCCAATAGTTTCATCAAAATTACAAAGAATTTGTATTTCATCACCTTGTGAAATATAGTAACTTCTATTATAATTATACACACTTTTAATAACTGCATTTAAGGCTTCCACTTTTTGATTCAGACATTTATTGAATTCATTATAAGCCATATTAGAAGATTTTATTATATCCATTGTCATCACAATGTATTCTTTATCTTCTAACTTCTTCGCATCTACTAATACATATTGTCCTCTCGATACATTCCGAATAATTTTCTTCTTTTTTAATTCATAAATATGCCAACTTACTGTATTTCTTTTTATTTCACCAAAGACTTCTCTGTAAAATTCATGAAAATCATCTACTGTAATTACATTGGTATTTTTAAATTTTCTTTTTAACTCTTCAATATGCAAACGGTTACTATTATCATTCATTAAAATCACCACCTTCTCAATAAGCGTATCATATCTATTGAACAATTCCAAGAAAATTCCGGGTTAAAACCCGTTCAAAGGTTTTTCCGGGTTTTAACCCGGACAAAGGCTTTTCCGTATTATGAACCGGAACAATTGATCTTTAACACAAAAAGATCCAACAAGACTTAATCATCTCATTGGATCTCATTATTAAAATATATAATCTATTCAGCGCGGACTCCGCAAACTGCCTTGAGTAGCAGTTCTTTAGAAAGGTAATCCACAGCGCAGCGAGGACTCACAATCCTTTAAATGCGAAGCAGTTGATTAGTGTTTGAAAGCCAATCCGCAGCGCAATGAAGATCCTTGCCCTTCAAACTGCCTTGAGTAGTAGTTCTTTAGAAAGGCAATCCGCAGCGCAGTGAGGACTCTTGGCTTGAAAATACTGATGAACTGCGCCTACATCATGCCGCCCATACCCATGCCGCCGCCCATGCCGCCAGCCATAGCCGCCATGTCATTTTCTTCTTTAATATCTACCACACCAGCTTCAGTTGTTAAGAACATTGCTGAAATAGATGCCGCATTTTGAAGCGCAGAGCGTGTTACCTTAGTTGGGTCCACAATACCTGCTTTAACCATATTGACATACTCACCTTTAAGTGCATCAAATCCAATACCAGCCTCTGTATCTTTGACTTTTTCAACAACTACAGAACCTTCAAGTCCAGCATTGAAAGCAATTTGTCTAACTGGCTCTTCAAGTGCTCTTGCAATAATCAATGCACCTGTTTTTTCATCACCCATTAAGTTTTCTGCCAAAGTAAATATTTTTGAAATTGCTGTAATAAATGCTGTTCCACCACCAGGCACAATACCTTCTTCAACAGCAGCACGTGTTGCGTTAAGTGCATCTTCTATTCTTAGTTTTTTCTCTTTCATTTCAACTTCAGTTGCAGCACCCACTTGGATCACAGCAACACCACCTGCAAGTTTTGCAAGTCTCTCTTGTAATTTTTCTCGATCAAATTCAGATGTAGTTTCATCAAGTTGCATTTTGATTTGACCCACTCTTTCGTCGATAAGTGATTTTTCACCAAGACCGTCGATGATTGTTGTATTATCTTTATCAATTTTAACTGATTTTGCACGACCTAGCATATCAAGTGTCGTTGTTTTAAGATCATAACCAAGCTCTTCTGAAATCACAATACCACCTGTTAAAATTGCAATATCTTGAAGCATTGCTTTTCTTCTATCGCCAAAACCAGGTGCTTTTACTGCAACACAGTCAAATGTACCTCTAAGCTTATTGACAATTAAAGTTGTTAAAGCTTCGCCTTCAATATCTTCAGCAATAATCAATAATTTACCACCACCTTGAACAATTTGTTCAAGTACTGGTAAAATATCTTGAATATTTGTAATTTTTTTATCTGTAATCATAATGTATGGATTTTCAAGAAGTGCAACCATTTTTTCAGGATCAGTTACCATGTAGTGTGATAAATAACCTCTGTCAAACTGCATTCCCTCAACCACTTCAAGTTGGGTTGTATTTGTCTTAGACTCTTCAACAGTGATAACACCATCTTTGCCCACTTTTTCCATTGCTTCCGAAATAATAGCACCAACAGTACGATCTGCTGCGGAAATAGAAGCAACATCTTCGATATCTTTTTTATTTTCAATAAGAATACTTTCGCTTTTAATCACATCTACTGCCACAGATACTGCTTTTTCGATACCTGTTTGAGAATCATTGGATTAGCACCAGCTGCTACGTTTTTTAAACCTTCTCTGATAATAGCTTGCGCTAAGAGTGTTGCAGTCGTTGTACCATCACCAGCAACGTCATTTGTCTTAGTTGCTACTTCTTTAACCAGTTGAGCACCCATGTTCTCATATGCATCTTCAAGTTCAATTTCTCTTGCGATTGTCACACCATCATTTGTAATGAGAGGTGAGCCATATTTTTTGTCTAAAATAACATTACGACCTTTTGGTCCTAAAGTAACTTTAACTGTATTTGCTAATTTATCAACACCTGCTTCTAATTTTTTACGAACATCTTCACCAAATTTAATGTCTTTAGCCATGTTTTATTCCTCCTATATCAAGCTTAGATTACTCTAAAATTGCTAAAATGTCTTCAATCTCACAGATTGTCAACTCTTCATTATCCACTTTAATTTCAGTACCAACATATTTTTTAAATACCACTTTATCGCCGACCTTTACTTCGTCAACTTCTTTTCCAATTGCAAGGATTTCAGCCAATTGTGGCTTTTCTTTTGCTTGAGATGGTAACACAATACCACTTGCAGTTTTTTCTTCTGCCTCTAATTTTTTAATAATGACTCTGTTCCCTAATGGTTTTAACATAAAATTGCCTCCTCTAAACATTCAAATTACATATTCCTCTAAATCATTTGCCATTACCAAAGTATGCAAATTGCAATCGATAACTCTTTATTTAGAGCACATTCTCATCATAATACAACTGATCTAAAAAATCAAGCGTTTTAGCACTCATTTTAACAGAGTGCTAACAATTTAACAATTTGTTCAAATTTACCCCTCATTCATCATTTTTGAAGCCATAATTACTGACTCTAAATAGAGTTGATTGATTACTGAGTATTCCACTTGATGACGTGAGGTAATTTCTATAATCATATCCCAATTGCCCTTTTCATAATACTTGAGCAAACGAAGCAAATCATGAAAATGATTTTTAACCCCCATGAGAGCACCTTTCACATCATCTTTAAGCGGTAATTGTTCTAGGACTTCAAACAATGGTTTTTCCATGATGGTGTCAATAAGAGAAAAGAGCCCCAATAAAAACGATTCCATTTCTCGCTTCTCAAGGCCAAAATACGGAGATACCTGCTCTGAAAAAATAGCTCTGATCAAAGAGACTTTTATGATCTCATCTGGCTTCTCAGAACTGACATCTCTAAGCATAATAAGAGTTACCCATTTTCTAATCTCATTTAATCCAAGCATTGTCAGAGCATGACTAATACTTGTAATTTCACTGCTCCTATAAAATGCAGGTGAATTTATGAGTCTCAACAGTTTGTATGTCAAAGACATATCACTTTTTACGATTGTGGCTAGTCTCTCAAAACTGGGCTCATCATTAACAGTCTCTTTTAAAATTTCCATATAATTAAAGGTACCCACATTGATGCCCTTGCTTTTGCAAACCACTGGCTTCTCAAAGAAAAAGCCTTGAAAAAAGCTATACCCTAAGCTCACTGCTTCTTCAAAATCCTTATAGGTTTCAACCTTCTCAGCCAATAGTTTGATGCCTCTAATCTTATACTTATCTGCTACTATTTTTCGCCCTTCAGATTTTAGTACCAAAAAATCAACTTTGATAATATCTACATAAGGCATAATTTTATCAAATTTCTCATCATCGACAAAGTCATCAAGTGCAATAGTGTAGCCTTTGCCCTTTAAAAACTGAATCTTTTCCACAAATCTATCATCCACATCTACCGTTTCAAGAATTTCTATAGTCAACGATTCTTCTGGTATTAAGAGTGGCAAATCTTCCATAAGGAGATTTTTAGTAAAATTAATAAAGGCTTTTTTGCCATTTGTAAGCCCTTCTATCCCAAAATTTACAAGTGCATCTGATACAACCGTTGTGGTTGCCACATCACCATCATATGCCCCATCGTATACATTTTTTACCCCTTGACGATATAAAATTTCATATGCAATCACTTGCTTTTTAATATTGAAGATAGGTTGTCTTGCTAAAAATACGTCCATTGTTTTCATTTTCTATCACCGACCCCCTTCTTGCTTTCTCTCATATAATAAAAAAGGAACTGTTGTGCATAACCACCATATTCGGTGAAGTATTGATCTACAAACGCCTTATATGCTCTCGGTTGATCTTCAATGTTATAAAAACTCTGCAACAATTTTTTGACCCATGTATCTATTGGAAAAGCTTGCTTATGATTCAAGCTAAAGAGAAGCACACAGTCAGCGACTTTCTCCCCAACACCGTAAAACTTCATTAATTCTGCTTTTGCACTCATGTAAGTGTCCTGTTTATATAAAGATATATCGATTTGTTCATCCATAATCCGCTTAGCCGCTAGAGATACAGCCTTTGCTCTATACCCTATGCCTTTGACAATCAAATCTTCGATTTCAGCCTCTGCAAGTGACTCCACAGTTGGGAAACTATAATAAGGACGTCCCTTATACTCCCCAATATATGTCCCAAATTTTTGAGAGAGTGCTTCTACGCTCATTTTAATTTTAGGAATGTTGTTATTTGCGGAAATAATAAAGGTAATCAAGGTTTCAAAAGGATCTTGATTCAATAATCTCAACCCTTTATAAGCTAAGATTGAAGCTTCCAAATAATGATCTTTTTCTGATAAGACCTTTAAAATTTCATTGTAATTTGCATTTTCATCAAAATAATTGTTTATAAACTCGTCTGAAATAGGCGCAAGAGCCTTTTCAACTTTTATATCGTATTCTAATCCAAGATCTGTAATGCTAATAATTGCGCCATTGACGACACCAACATATTGATGCGCCACTTTTGTCCACCTAAAACACTGCCCACATTCCAGTGTAAAAATAGGGTTAAAATTATCTGATTTTAAAAACATATTGCCTCCCTAATCATTGGTAACATTATATCTTAAATGGATTAAAATAGCCACAGCATCAAATGAAAAAGCACCTTAACCGCCCCCTTAATTGAAACGATTAAAATGCTTTAATACGATTTTAACACTCTATGAAATTTAAAATTGCTTTTTTTGCATCAAGGTATAAATCATTTTCAGATACACCTACCAAATGGCTATTGGTTACCAATAACGCCCCATTTACAAGCGTATGGCAAACATCTCGACTTGAGGCATTGTATACAATTTGAGCATAGACGTTCTCAGCATTCAACGGTACCATCATCGATTCAAACTTATCGATGCGCAGCGTAATGAGATCTGCACGTTTACCTTCTACCACACTGCCAATCTCTGAGGCCTTTCCAAGTGCTTCAGCTGCTTTTATAGTTGCCATCTCAAAGACACTTTTAGCGTTCATTATAGTAGAGTCGAGCTGATGTCCTTTGTGAATTAGGGCAGCCATACGCATTTCCATAAATACATTGAGCTCGTTGTTACAAGGACTACCATCCGCACCTAAAGTCACCTTTGCACCTCTTTGCATCATTTCATGAACAGGTGCAAATCCTGATGCCAATTTCATATTCGAACTCGGACAATGTGATATGATCGTTTCTGAATCGATTAGATGCTGTATTTCTAAATCACTTAAATGAATACAATGTGCCAAGATCACATGCTTACCTAAAAAACCAATCTTCTTTAAGTATTCAATGTTCTCCATGCCTGTTCGTTTTCTTACAATCGCAATTTCACCTTTGTTTTCTGAGGCATGTGTGTGAAGTCTTACGCCGTAGGTCTTGCTCATTTTAACACTTGCTTTAAGTAATGCCTCAGAGCAAGAAACCACAAATCTAGGCGCAAGTGCATATTCAATTAAGCCATTATTCGTTTGATGCCATTTTTTAATCAATCTCTCACTTTCAGCAAGGGATGCTTCTAAACTTTCCATGAGCCCTTTTGGGACGCCTTCATTATAGTCCATCATGCATTTTCCGCTGATGGCACGTATACCCATTTCCTTCAAAGCTTCAAAGCTTGATTCCGTATGATTGACTGTTTCCATGTTGACAATTGTCGTTGTGCCCCCCTTTAAGAGTTCACCAATCCCAACTTTTGAAGAAATATAGTTCGTCTCTGCTGTATGTGCAGCTTCTGATGGCCAAATTTTTGTCTGTAACCAATCCATTAACTGCAAATCATCTCCTAGACCTTTAAAAAGCGTCTGTGTCAAATGCGTGTGTGTTTGTATTAATCCGGGCAATATCAGTTGCCCTGTACAATCTATAAACGCTTCAAATTCATTAAGTTCTTTTTTTAAATCTTCTACATTTTCAAATGGATCGTGCTTGACTACTCTTTCTATTATTTCACCATTGATTATGACACTACCATAAAATACTTCCCTATTATAATTCATGGTCACAATTAGACCATTCCCCAGTACTCTTTTCATCTTTCAACTCCATATCTGATTTTATATATCTATTCACACTATAAGTTTATAAGATATTAGCTTGGAGTTCATTATAAAAACCTTCCAATTCAATTACCGTTATTTGGTATTTTTTTGTCTCTGATGAATCTCTCTTACAGGTCTTAATAAATCTGGGTATCTCATAGACTTCATCTTAGGAAATGCGCGATATAGCCTTAAATCATAAATTTTCTCTGCAAGTTCTGCTTTAACATTTGCGGCTTCAGCTTGTTTCTTTTCAATTGCATCTTTTAGGTTATATTCTACAAAATCTAGACGTTCTTTAACTTCATGTTCAATTTTTTCTTTTAGATCCTCATTGAAATCTTCAAACTCTTCCATTTTACCTTTGAGATCAGCCGAAATGGCCTGACGTTTCACTTCAAAATCACCTCGAACGCGTTCAATATCTTGACGTATCGGCAGACTAATTCTCTCTATATCGTTTTTAAACTGTGCGCTAAGTCTTTCAAGTTCTAAAATTAAGTTTCTAAGGTCAATCATACCTCTAACGGTTTTATAGCCATCAATCACAAAATAGAGCATCAAAATGCTACCTATACTCACATACATTGATCCTTGCAAATACGACAGTCCTTCCATGACCAAGGGATTAACAATTTTAACCACAAATACACCGATTGCCCCCCAATAAATTGAAAACCTTAAACAGATGTACCCTGACACATTGAACTTTCTATCAGAATAATCCCACCACTTGGCATGAAACATCTTCTCTAAAAAGTATCCCGTGAGCCACTCAATAATCGATGTAACCAAAAGTACAATTAAAAACATCTCTAATAAGCCCAACACGCCGCTCGACATCACGTAACGGCTAAAAACTTCAACAATATTGATAATCGCTACTGCACCTACACCATAAATAGGACAAAATGGGCCATATAAAAAGCCTCTATTAATCCATCTGTGCTCCTTGTAATACGCATAAATAACTTCTGTAACCCAACCAATAAAAGCATATGATACAAATACTAAAAAGACTGTTATAAAATTTGTGACCATAATTTCCTCCGATAAATCATAATTAATTATGATTTGTAATTGATTTTTGCTTCGTATTTCGATATAATTAAGTTGCAGATTGCATTCCCGTGCAATTAATTCCATTTAACATTTTTTTGTACATACTTAAATCACAAACCCCGATTTAAATATGGTTATTGCCTTTGTATCTATTACAAAGGCGTATTTTTTTTGTTTTTTTATAGATTAAAGGCGTAAAAAATACTGTAAGAATTTATGACTGAGCTGTTCTGTTTTAATTATTTTATCCTAATTATAACCGTCTGACAATGCCACATAAATATTTGCCATCTACAAAATAATAGCAATTGATTCATAATATAAAAAGTCTGTAGACAACGATATGTTGTTCACAGACTTTTCTTAGTATTTCGCGTTTTATTTCAAATTGTTCGCATCACTTATTTTAATACATTAACCCATTATCAATTTAAGAATAAAGAATATACCAATCACATAAGTTATAATTGGAACTTCATTCCCTTTATTCGTGAACAGTTTAAGCAAGATATAAGATAGAACACCAAATACAATCCCCTCAGAAATTGAATATGCCAATGGCATCATTATGATGGTTAAAAACGCTGGAACAGCCTCTGTAAAATCATCAAAATCAATTTCCTTAATTGGGCTCATCATGAATAAGCCAACTAATACAAGAGCAGGTGTCGTTGCTGCTGAAGGAATCATAATAAAAAGTGGTGATAATAAGAGTGCCACTGCAAACATACCTGCTGCCACAACAGAAGTCAATCCCGTACGTCCACCTTCTGCTACACCTGAAGCTGACTCTACATAAGTTGTTACTGTACTTGTTCCTAAAATTGCACCTATAGT
Source organism: uncultured Fusibacter sp. (assembly GCA_965140735.1). Classification (GTDB taxonomy): domain Bacteria; phylum Bacillota; class Clostridia; order Peptostreptococcales; family Acidaminobacteraceae; genus Fusibacter_A. Next base: position 2,730,678 of record OZ223306.1, read on the forward strand.
GGTTCCAACTGCATCCGCAAACAGAGCTTGTTTTACCTTTGGCACCTTGCCATCCACAAGCATGTCCGCCTTAGTTGCCACACCAATCAAAGTGCCCACTGTATCAAACATATCTACAAATAAAAATACAAATAGAACTGAAAGCATATCTAAAGAAAAAATATCTTGCCATGCAAAATTGAAGAAATAAGGTGCTACAGGCATTTGCCAAAGTTTATCCGGCATAGTTGTAATACCCATTGGAAAGCCAATAATTGTTGTTAAAACAATAGATATAAAAAGTGCACCCTTTACATTTAGGGCAAGTAATATCCCGGCAATAACGATACCGATAAGTGCTAAAAGTCCAGAACCAGATGTTACATTTCCAAGCTGAACGATTGTATCACCATGAACAATCACACCGGCATTAGCGAGTCCAATAAAGGCGATAAAAAGGCCTATCCCCACAGATATGGCACGCTTTATATTTGCAGGTAAAGCATTTATAATGGCCTCTCTGACGTTAAAGAAGGTCAAGAGCAAAAATACGATTCCTTCTAAGAATACAGCTGTAAGCGCAAATTCAAACGACTTATGCATCCCTATGACAACAGCATAAGCAAAAAAAGCATTTAGTCCCATACCTGGTGCTAATACAAATGGCAAATTAGCGTAGAATCCCATAACTAATGTTGCAATAATTGATGCAATTGCAGTGGCTGTAAAAACTTTCATGAAATCCATACCCGCATCTGCTAGAGTAAGTGGATTGACAATAAGGATATATGCCATCGTCATAAAAGTTGTAAATCCAGCTACAACTTCTGTTTTCACTGTTGTGTGATGTTCTTTGAGTCTAAAATTCTTTTCAAAGAAGCCTGTATTTTTTTCCATTTTTCAACACCCTCCATAATTCCAAATAAACAATGGACTACATGCCCAAATAAAGTACGTAACAATTTTATCAAACAAACATCAAAAACACAAATATTATTTTAATTTTCTTGTTTTTTTTTCGTGTTTTCTAAGATCGTTTGTATCTTTTTCACAATTTTGAGGTTTATCTCAGCACTATAGGCGCATTTTTAGATCTATATTTCACAATTTTTTCTTTTTAAAAATTACAAAGTCGTCATTTTTCCGAATATTCATACATAAAACAACCTCTAAAACAATAATTGAGAAACAATCATTAGATTTTAGAGGTCTATTTGCATGCTATATTCCTTTTTCATTACTTTTTATAAGGGTTTGCTTCTCTAAACGAACACCCCTTTTATTAACGCATATACTATGGGCAATAATATACTTGGAAGCATATTCCCAATTTTAAGTTTTACGTTACTCACCATAGAAATTCCTAAACCTAGTATGAGCAATCCCCCAGTTGCAGACATTTGAACTACTACTGGATCAGTAAGCAATTGTTTCAATCCGCCTGCAGCTAGTGTAATCGTGCCTTCATAAACAAATACACTAACAGCTGAAAAAATAACGCCAACGCCCAATGTTGAAGCAAATATAATGGATATGATGCCATCTAAAACTGACTTCGCAAACAATATCTCATGATTGCCATTTAAGCCGCTTTCAAGAGCCCCCATAATCGCCATAGCACCAACACAATAGAGCAAGCTCGCCGTTACAAACCCTTTACTAAAAGTAGAACCCTCAGAAGAATATTTCGATTGAAGATAATCCCCCAGTCTTTCAAGTCTCTTTTCAATATCAATAATCTCTCCAATTACGGTTCCAATAACAATAAAGAAGATGATTTCCATAAGATATGGCGTGCCTTCAAGTGCACCTGACATACCAATGAGTATAATACACAAACCTACCCCTTGCATTATAGATTGACTTACTTTTTCAGATAGACCACCTTTTAATAAAAGGCCACACAAACCGCCAACGACTATAGCGCATGTATTTACAATGGTTCCTAACATCATTATGCCTCCCAAAATGTTCTCTTATAATGTATCATAGAATATTTTGTGGCACTAATCAATATTTATCATGCACAGAATTCTTATTTTATCTCATTTATATAATATTCAAGGATTTTATCTAAATCTGTACTCTACAATTATTCAATTCAAAGAGGCTCCCTGCACTTCTATTAATGCGCGAAAGCCCCCTCTATTAGCTCACTTTATTATTGACTTCCCCTAACGGGCTCAATATACAAGAGATCATGTATGTTTCCTGTGATATCGATATCTGCTATCTCATGCTGTATAAGGCCTTTTGTGGTATAGTCACCATGCCAATCTACGCCTTTTGGAATGACATAAAGTGTAGCTTTATAACTTGGCTTTAACCGTTCATTTTCAAAGCTCTGAGTGGAGTCTGCATAGGGCAGAGCGTATTCATACTGCCAGAGATCGCCTTCTGCTGTGCTCCCAACTTTCTTTAACTGCACTGGAAAGTACACTTTCATGTGAAAATCGTCTTCATATCGGTAAAGATTGTTGTATTTATCCCAGTAGGTCATAGATTCCAGTTCTGGACTAAGCCTTAACATCGCCCCTTCTATCTCCCCTTGGATTAAAGCTTCAAAGATCACACATTCATGTGCTAAAAACCGGTGTGGCTCTACGGTGGTGACTTCACCTTTAAGTGTGGTCTGACCTCGCCAGTGATTCCAATAACCTCTGGCATCAAATGATTTCACGGTTACAGGTTTATAGTCAAAGAGCACTTCTGCTATAGCCCGATTTCCTGAGGCAGTTTTGGTTTCAAATCTGGCGATATACTGCCCTGTGGGTGCTGGTGTGCCAGTGGCTATGTCTGCTCCGATTAAACTGACATTTCTAAGCCATGTTGCTTCGTCTAAGAGATGATTTGATTTATGCGTCTCTGAGGTCTTAGGGATACTGAGGGTCTTTTCATAGGGTGTCCCTGAAAAGAGTTTAACGATGGTTTCTTTTGAGTATCTCCCTGTGATGCCTTTGAGATCATAGGCATTACCACTTTGAGTTGTTATACTAGCATTTAACTTCACTGGAGTAGTGATGCTAAAGTCCAGTGTTTTAATGACTTGATCACCTGTTTTGACTTGATAACTTGTGCCATTTGTATTTTTAATGTCTTTCAGTTTTACCTCAACTTTATAGCCACCATCTTTGTAGGTTTCTGGGAGTCTTATGAGAATATCATGCCACTGTCTTCTCCCATTTGAATCTGTATAGGTGACCGTGTTGCTATTGGTGTATTCTGTATACTTTTGGTTGATGAGCCCATCGTTACTTTTGAGATCTATTTCGATGCCATGTGGAAGCACTCTGTCTACGATGATGTTGGTCAATCTAAGAGATTCAGATGCAGGGATGGCTGTTTTGCTAAATTCTGGTCGTTCTGTTTTGAGTTCACATGTTAATACCAGTGGCATTTCAGTAGGCATGGTAAAAGTTTTAACAATGCTATTTGTGGCGCCTTCTAAGTCTGTAACAATCTGTGAAACTTCTAGGGTGTCACCGTAGTTGAGTCCCCAAGGGATGCCATCGTGCCAACTGGGTTCTCCATTTAATCTATACTTGTATTCAACTTTTGTAATCCCATTCCAGTATGCGCCAATATGATCGAGATCATAAGCATAATTCAAAGGGCTAATCCCAATATAGGTAGACTGATAGTTGTAAGATAGGTCAAAGTTAGCAATGGGTCTGCGATGCACGTATACATCTATACTTGCGGGTTTAGATTTTTTTCTGTAGTTCCCAAAGATTTCGCTGTCACTTCCAAGAGTGGGATTGTCAATGACATAGTAATCCAATTTGTATTTACCCACTTTATCAAATGATGTTGGAGGCCATACTAAGTCTGTATTGTTGTAAGTAGATAGACCTGTGCCATTTGTAAAGTAATTAGGGTCATGTGCCGTATGATAATAAGCATGAATCAGTGGATCTTTTTCATTATCCGTATATGAGCTATAATAAGTGGCGGTGTCCTCTCCCAGTATCAAGTAAAGACCACCATCTGGGCTGAATTTGATCTTGTTTTGCTGATTGATTTCAGAGAGTATCGTTTCTAGTGAATTGAGTCCGTATTTTTTGCCTTGTGGGCTTGCGCTCACGAGTTGATTTAAAGTGATTTGTTGTGAGGTCAGCCCAGACATTTTATCATAGTACTGAGGATCACAAGATGCCATGACAGTGAAATTATTGTTTTTAACATAGTCTAAGAGATCTGTTTTAGCTGATTTGAACGAATCGCCTTTTGCAAGATAGATCATGTACCTTGAGGATTTATCCCTTAGTGGCGTTGACTTAACCCCTTCTGTGCTGATTACTTCTATATTGCGTCCAAGGTAAGTTTTTCCGCCAGCTTCATTGTAAACCTCTACCCACTCAGCGTTTTCTGGTGGAGGTTTAAGAAAATATTGAAGTTTCCATTTTTCATTATCATTATTGCTTACATCTCTCTTTTCGGTATATTCAATGCCCTTTTGTGCTAATATTTTTGTACCATTGAAATAAGCATGATAGTTATAAATATAACTATCTGTACGATAAGGAGAATCAAGACCGTATGAGCCTAACAATATATAGTTATAGTTACCACTATTTAGAGAAGGAATTAAACTTACAAAATCCTGTGGGAATTGTTTGTAAAGTTTTAATCTAGTTGTAAAAGGGGTTTCTGCATTATAATAATGTTGTCCACCTGTGTGCCATGTCAGTTTCCATCCACCACCTTCTGTTACAACTTCTAATAAAGCTTTATTAGAAGTAACAAAATACATTTTATTATAGAAACTACTACCGTGATATTTTCTCGAGTGTACCACATCTATAAAACCATACTGTTCGATGTTTTCTATTTTGATTGCATTAATTGTATTATCCCCGAATACTGTTACCCAAGAAGAATTGGGCCATCGCTTGACACCCGATCTAACATATCCGCCTACTCTACCGACCCTCTTCCCTGCGACATAGAATTGATGATCTGCCGTCATGCCTACGATCATTGCATCCATACATTCGATTTTTACAATGTTGTTAAACCCAAGAATTTGAACAAAATCACTGATACCAGCGTCTCGTCTAAAGTAGTCTTGGTTTTCATAAATAGCACCTGATATATCATGAAGACCCGAGTCAATATTACAGCCTGTCTTCCATACTGTTCCATCATTTTTAAGAACATATAGGTTTTCACGCCACGTTCGAGTTATTGACATATTATTAATGTAATAGGTTGCTAGTGTATCTACTGACTCATAACTATCGTTTCTTATGCTCTTTACATTTGTCATGACGAGATGATAATCTGAAACTGTATCATCTACATACTTCGAATTATCCAGAGTTCGTGCCATATTACCACAGACGTAAAGATCACCATTTTCAAACAAAACATAAGCAGCATAAGTACCCGCTTTCACATCTTTTACATTTTCTTCAAACTTTTTAGTCAACACTTTCTCCTCTGAAAGGTGAAATGTTGTTGTTACAACATTTTCATTTGTAGCTTCAATTGCTGTCCAAGCATATCCTGAGTCCGAATAACTCACTGATTTAGCGATTACATAAGGCGTGTTATATTCAAGGTCTATTAAAGCTCTTTTTGTTATTTGTGGTATTGCTTCTTTCCCAACAACTGTTTTGCCACTTACGATATTAAAGTTCACATTTCTAAAGTGTTCTGCACCATCAACTTTAAATTGATTCATTCTATTTTGAAGGTTGATTAGGTCTTGTCCTTCATAGTCCGTTACAATAGAAATATCTATTTTCTTTTCTGTCAATGCGACTGTACTTGCCACTGGAGCGATGTTGTCTACTTCAACGACTGTTGTTGCATAACCCTTTTTGTAATCCGATGGTGAAAGGTATGCAGGCATAGTTGGTTGTCCAAAGGTTTCAGTGACAGCAAGATATATTTCATATCGCCCTACATGACTGGTTGTAAAGGATACCCCTGTATCAAGTTCTGAGGTCGAAGTCTTTATATAGTGCCATGCTTCACCATCAAAACTACCGTCATTGTTGCTATCAAAGATATAATACCAATCTCTTTTTTCGATATAGTCCCTATCTGTTGAATATGATGCATCACGAGCAGTTATGGTTGCTACTTTATCTTCATTACGTGTAACAGGCGTAGAACTTCTTATAGAAACCACTGGGGGTTTGTCTTCCACGACATTAAGGACCATGATCTTGGTATCTGACATATTATAAGTGTTTGTCCCTGTACAAGTTACTAGATATTTGCCCTTTGTTTTAAGCATGATATCAATGTTTTTGCCATGACTTGATGGCATGATAACATTGCTTTGAGGTGCTGTAACGTCCATAGGCTTTATGGTCCAATTATAATTATCACCAATAGGGGAACCCATCTCAGTATAATTATAGGCTTTTAAGGTTATTATTCTGTTTTCCTTATAATTACCCGAACTCTCAAGATAAATAGCTGGTGATGGTGGTACGATCTTTATATAACCACTCGTTTCACTTCTTGCACCCTCGTTGTCTGTAACGCCGAGGATAACTTGAAAAGTACCCGTTACGGGAAAATTAATGTTTACTGATGGTATGTTATCTTCACTTCTATAGCCTAGTAATGGCACTTCAAAATCATAGCTGACAATATAGCCATCATCATCGAGATCATATGATTTTCGCCCGGATACGGTTACGCCACCTAAATACGATTCTTCGGGCATACTGAGAATCGGTACTGGGGGCTTATTGAGACTTTCCTTATAGATTGCCGTATAAGCATAACTAAAAGACGATTCAAGAATGCTACCACCCTTTAATGTGACAATGGTTTTCCCTTTAAAAACCTGTGACCTAAGCTCTCCATGACAAGGGATTGTGAAGTTAGTTGTAAAGCTTGGGGTAAACTGAGGATAAAACGCTTGTTTTTTAACTTGATCCCCTTCTTGTGTGGAAACTTCAAGTTCAACTTGAAGTATTTCATCTATATTTAGGTTTTTTATTGCACCACTTATAGTCACTGGGACGGTTGCACTGTATTGATTTTTTTCAAGCTTTATTTCTTTAGGTGCTTTTACCGTGGCAGTTGCTGTGGGATCGGGGTTAGGCGCAATGATAATTCTTGTGGTAGATTGAATATTATTATAGTCAGACTCAACAGGCTGTAGCACTTTATCCCAAGCACGCTCATTTACTTGGGTGACTTTAAGCCTAACAACGTATTCACCCACTGGTTCCGAACCGTCAAAAGGTGAACCGCCTGTGTTCTCAATAGGTGGTCCAAAACCGATATCATTCGCATTTCTAATTTCCCACGTGAATTTTCTATTAAGTCCATCTGCATCATTAAACTTTGAGTCCCTACCATCAATGTCTATTATCTGTCCAACACCAAAGGTATGAACAGTTCGAATTGCTCTGTTGCCATCCATAGTGCCATTTATAATGGCAACTGGTTTTTCAAAGATGATCGGCGAAAATTTAACTTTCAGATTAAAATATTGACTTGGGACAGCCTTTAAGGTACTGCTACTCCAACTTCCAGTGACAAGCCCCTTAAATTCATTCATATTTTCTGCAATTTTACCGCTTTTAACGGTTGCAAGCGTTTTGCTTACACCAGTGACAGCACCTTCAACTGTCCCATTAGGGAGAACGGTTGTAATTAGGGCATCTAAAATGAGAACACTATTGGCATCACCAAAGAACTCTGACAGATTATCAACGTCACTTTGTGCGGGATATTGTGATTTAAAATTGGTATAGAGTTCTTCTCGTGTGATGCGAAATTCAGTTGATATCCATGTTGTACCGTCAGGACCTGGTTTCGGTTCATCATCGTATTTAGTTAATGGTTGATAAACCGTATAGGCAGTGCCATTGACATTAGCTACTGATTTAAGTCCTATCGTTCTATAGGCGATACCACCATTTCGGACTTTTGGGACGAACATGTAGGCGACAAAGGCTTTGATATCTTCATTATCATAATATTTTATAAATCGTCCACCTTCTCCGTTTTGTTCCGAAAAAGAAATAGGTTGAAGGAAATTCAAAATTAGAATTACTGATAATAAAACACTAAAAACACGTTTCATAAATTGCTCCTTAATTTTCTGCTTTAATCGGAATAATATCCGTTAAAAATTGTTGACTTTCATACGTGTATTTACCAGTTTTCCAAGTGTAATCACCGCTACTTAAAAATTGACCTACGATAACTTCTACATCTGCATAGTACCATTGGTCTTTTTTAAGTTCGATTTCTGCACCATGCATTGTATAAAACGAAGTATCTTGACTTGGAGATTTATAAATGAAATATAAGCGACCTCTTACTCTTTGAGATAAATCACTTGCTCTATAAAACAATGATTTATCTGATATAAAATAGCTTTCCTTTACCATTGTTTTATCTATTTCTTCTTGAATAGATTTTTTAATATTTTCGTCCGTTATAGCATTAGGTACGATATAATAACGCACTTCTTTTTCATAAGCCACTAAATCATCAAGATAAGAATAACTATGGAAAACATCCATTGCGCCTATCGCTGATTCGTAAATTGCTTCAGCCCTTTGTTGTCCTTCGTAGGTGTTTTCACTATATAATTTATTAATATAGTCATCGTAAAGATAAAAGTCATCTAACTTTCCTGTATTTATATTATTTCGATGTTGTTTTAGTTCGTAAATGACTTGGTCTTTATCAATGACAGGTTTGCCATTTTCAAAAGGTATTTTTTTGATATTTTCACTCTCTTTTGGATAGAAAACATCTGTGATGTATGTTCCATCAGGCATCGTTCTACGTAAATCATTAGGATCAGTTCGCTTACTTTTATCCATCACACGATCAATAACAACGCAAGTTGCACCACGGGTAAAAGTTTGCTTTGGATTAAAATTATGGTCATTTTCAGTTAAAATGCCCTTTTGAAGCATACTGTAAACGCTATCTCTATACCTTGAATCAATCTTTTCACGATCAAACACAACTTGATCTAAAGTAGGTGTATAGCATTGGTCATATTCATAATCTTCTTTCACACTCAATGCATTATAAAGCATATAAGCCGTTTCTTCTCTTGTGAGTGATTGGTTACTATGAGCAAATTCATCAGTTGATTTGATAATGCCTTTTTGGATGGCACTTTGAATAATAGGGGCATCCCATGACTCGCCCGCTTGTGGTGTGTTTGGGGTTTCTCCAACTGCTTTTAGAAGGAGTGAAAGGAATTCTGAACTGGTGATGGCTTTGTCGGGTTTAAAAGTCCCATCGGGATATCCCGAAATCACACCTTGACTTACTAAAGATGTGACAAATGGTTCTGACCAGTGGCCTTGTATATCTGTTGGTAATGTATCTGCATAGCTTTGTGGCGCCACAATCATGGCACTAGACATTATCAATGAAAGATTGAGTACAGTTACTATCAATCTTTTTTTAAGCGAAAAATGAATCCTTTTCTCTTTCCAATTTTGCAAATTATATCTCATCTCACGCATCGTTTTTCTCACTTTCAAGTTCTTTTCAGTTTCTTCACCTATTCCATTTCTCATCTCTATTATTTGATGCTTTAGGTTCTCAATTTTTTTCAATAACATTTAATTTATTCTCCTTCTTCTATTTTTATTTATAATTCAATCTCGACATCTAGACACAACAAAAAATAGAGATGTTATACAAACATCTCTATATGACACTATTTCTTATGCTTTTTTATATGTATTTCCAGCTTTGTGCCCATAAAATCTTTAGTACCTTCATCCTCAATCTCAGTCTCTTTTTTATAACACACATTTTCCATCATAAACACTCTAAAATTATCTTCAAAATACATTTTTCTCTCCTTTTCTATTTAGGTCTATTAACAACAATTATATTTTTTCAAGTATATCACAATACATTACAAAAAATCAATAACTTTTTAACATTTTTTTACATTTATTTTCATCTCATAGTCCGCTGAATTAATTATAAAATTAATTGAATAAAATCATGATTTTTTTAAATAGAGCCTCTAGTAAATAAATCGTCAGGTATTTCCAAGTATTTCATAACAGTTTTGACATTATCCTTTAAAGGTTCGTGGTAACCACGATGGATTTGACCATTAATAGTTACTGTGGATGTTACCACAGAGAAGAAAATACCGTAGATTGCTTGAAGTGAAGGTCTGGACATTATTTTTTTACCAGGCCCTATAATGGTTTCTTTATCCTTTTCTAACCCTCTGCGGACAACAAATTCTGCAACACTTAGAATCAGCATAAGTATTAACAGCAAATAGCCTAAAGCTTCTACTCTTCTCGGAGAATCTACGAAAAAAGAATTCACAAATTGTGGTGATTTCATAAATTGAAATTTTCGTTCAACTGCGCTTTGTGTTTTGTATTCTGTTAGGATAGCAGCGGCACTCATGCTCAATTTGGTAGATACAATAATAAACATACATTCCTTATCAAGGCTTGATTGTATGCACTTTTCATCTTTGGTCACTGAAAATTCAAGCATATAGTTGTATCCAACGATGTTTTTATCGAAATCAGCGCTTGGTCTGCCTCGACGTTTAACTTCTTTGCACTCTACATTTATAAGCACATTATGATAATGAAGTTTGTCTATGGTTTGTTTTGAAAGCTTAGTTCTTTCAAGCTTTGCATCTTCTTCACATGCAAAGAGACGTTTATTCATACTTTTTATAAGCTTATCGAGCTCTGAAGCTTCTTTGGATACTCGTTTTGAAACGGTTTTCTCTTTCTGTAGTTTTAGTTTTTCAGAATAACAAACTGCCATTTTTAAGGGTATACCTTGATACGTACATTCAGTTTCGTGTACTCTGTAGATTGATGGCTTTGTAGATGTTGGAATTTCAACAATCTCTAGTGCATCAAGATGTGTTAGAGCATGCTCAAAAGCAACTTTTGTTTCTTTGATATTGTCTGGCATACGTGTAATGACTTCTACATTTAGCGTTTGAGCCCTTTCGAGAAAATCTTTTGTAAAAGCAGCACTATCTGCAATGTAAAAAAATTCTTCTTGATCGGATTCAAATCGATCTCTCAAAAGAGCTGCACGATCTAGGTTAGCGATATTAAAACTTTTATCATCGACATTACCAGACAATACTTCACCATCTATGCAAATGCCTTTTGTTGTTCCCAAGGAAAACTTGAGTTGCTTTTTATCAAAGCGTTTTTGCTTTGAGTATCCAAATGTAATATCTACAGCTCTCATTTTACCTTCGTCTGTCTCATATTGACCCCACATTACTTTGGAAGTTGTATCAAAATTTACGTTAGAGAGTTTAATACCATAACGTTTAAAAGCACTAACAGAAATATCTGAAAGTAGAGCGCCACAACCTGCATTCACCATTGAATCAAGAAATCCACCAAAGCGATCATCGTTTAGCTGTTTTAAGTCTATAGGCATACCAAAAATAGATTCTAAGTCTTTGTTTTCAAAATAATCTTCCATGCGAGAGAGTGGATGATGATCATCCGCCATGTTAATAAGCATCATTTGAGCCATAATACCATAAGGAATTTCAACTGGACGTCCCATATGTTGTTCTAAATGTGTATTAAAAATACGATCTAATCCTATTTGTTGGCAAAGTCCAGCTATTAAACCAGCTTTACCGTCATAAAATGATTTGATTTGGCCGAAATCAATTTTCATATGTCACCTCGAATATTCGTTATAATAAGTATATTCGAGATAAAATGCCAAATTCCTTTTTGGATTTGAAAAAATTTAATTATTTATTTGGAAAATTTAGTTATTCGGAATATGAGTTTCATGTTGAATTTTAACCCTAAAAAAAAGAACCCTAAATTAACAGCAAGCACCATAGACATTTCTCTACCACTTCCATTAATTCAGAGTTCCAATACTCATAAGAAACAATATCACTCCATTGTTTCAATTCTTTATCTTATTTTATTTATACTTTTATCCTCTTACTGATTAGAACAACCCGACGATTTCGCCATCAGATAAGATGTCAATCTTATTTGCCGCAGGTACTTTAGGAAGTCCAGGCATTCTCATGATATTCCCTGCCATTGGGATGATAAAGCCAGCACCTGCTGATACTTTGATGTCATTGATCGTAATTTTGAAACCATTTGGCGCGCCAAGTAAATTTTGATCGTCTGAGAAGGAATACTGTGTTTTCGCCATACAGATTGGCAATTCTCCAAGACCATCTTCTTCAAATTTTTTGATTTTCTTAAGAACAGCAGGTGTAAACTCAACGCCATCTGCTCTGTAAATTTCCCTTGCAATCGTCTCAATTTTTTCTATGATTGGCAATTCAAGTTCGTACAAAGGTTTAAAATCTGCTACGCCAGATTCAGCAAGCTCAACGACTTTTTCGGCAAGTTTAACTGCACCTTCACCGCCTTTAGCAAATACTTGCGTCAACACAACCGGTACTTCTAAAGCTGCACATTTCGTCTCAAGTAAGTTTAATTCTGCCTCTGTATCTGTTGGGAATTCATTGATGGCAACCACACATGGCACGCCAAATTTCTTAACATTTTCTATGTGTCTTTGAAGATTTTCAAAACCATCTTCAAGTGCTTTTACATTTTCTACTGACAAATCATTTTTACCCACACCACCATGCTTTTTAAGCGCTTTTACAGTCGCCACAATAACCACTGCACTTGGCTCAAGATCCGCATAACGGCATTTGATATCAAAGAACTTCTCAGCACCAAGATCTGCTCCAAAACCAGCTTCAGTTACCACATAATCAGCAAGTTTAAGCGCTGTTTTAGTTGCAACAACAGAGTTACAGCCATGTGCGATATTCGCAAATGGGCCACCATGAATAAATGCAGGTGTATTTTCGAGTGTTTGAACGAGGTTTGGTTTAATCGCATCTTTAAGGAGCAACGCCATAGCACCTACTGCATCTAAATCTTTCGCCGTTACAGGTTTGTTCGCATAAGTGTATCCAATGATCATTTTAGAAAGTCTTTCTTTCAAATCATCAAGGCTGTTCGCCAGACATAAGATTGCCATCACTTCTGAAGCAACTGAGATATCAAAACCATCTTCTCTTGTAACACCATTCGTTTTGCCACCCAAGCCAACAACGATGTTTCTAAGTGCACGATCGTTCATATCCACAACGCGTCTCCATGCGATTCTATTCGGATCAATACCAAGTGGATTCCCTTGATGTAAATGATTGTCTATAAGGGCTGATAAAAGATTATTCGCTGTTGTGACCGCATGAATATCACCTGTAAAGTGAAGATTGATATCTTCCATCGGTACAACCTGCGCATACCCACCACCAGCTGCGCCACCTTTAACCCCAAAACAAGGTCCTAAAGAAGGCTCTCTTAACGCTGTAAATGTCCTCTTACCAATTTTATTAAGCCCCATACTTAAACCAACGTTTACAGTGGTTTTACCTTCACCTGCAGCAGTTGGGTTAATTGCAGTGACTAAGATGAGCTTACCGTCTGCCTGATCTGCTCTCTCTTTTAAAATATCTAAATTCACTTTTGCTTTGAAGTTACCATAAAGTTCCAAATCATTTTCACCAATACCTACTTTACTTGCAACCTCTTTAATGTGAAGCATTTGAGCTTCTTGAGCAATTTGAACATCTGTTTTCATATTTGTTCTCCTTTCATCATTAGGGGGCGCACATCAGCCCAATCATTATTCATATTCCATCATATAAGCTAATTCTATACATTTCAATACTATTTTTTGTTTTTGAACATCCCGTAGTAAAGTACTGGCAAAATTAGGCCACCTCCAATGATATTTCCAATTGTTACTGGAACCATATTGCCTAAAAATTCTGCAACGCTAAAATGCACCCCTGCAAACCATCCCAAACTGAAATAGAGCATGTTGGCAACACAGTGTTCGTAACCCGAATAGACGAAAAGTGTAATTGGGAGCCATATGAGTACCGCTTTGCCACCAGCGGAGTCACTTGAATAAGAAATCCATACCGCAATCGCAACTAGCATATTACATAATATCCCCTTGGCAAGTGCTGCACTGAAACTCAATGTCACTTTCGCATAAATGACTTTTTCAATCACATGTAAAAAATCCCCTTGATTATAGCCTCCCATGTGAACCAGAAAAGCGATGAAAATGGCTCCAATTGCATTGAAAAAATAAATTTTTACCCAATTTGCAAAAACATCGGACCATTTGGATTCGCCATGCATTGCAGAGAGACTCATCAAATTATTGCCTGTGAAAAGTTCTGCACCTGTGATCAATATCAATAGAAGTCCCACAGGAAACAAGAATGAGCCAATAAGTTTGCCCACACCTACTGGTTGAATGTTCGCAACTGCTGCAAGATAGCCTATGCTCCCAAGTGCAATGTAAGCACCACCAAGAATCCCAGCAGCCAATGTCTCTACATTTTTCTTTTTTGTTTTTCGAGTGCCTGTGTTAATAACCGCACCATAAACCTCATAATCTACTTTCATTAAAAATGCCCCTTGATTCGTTTTATTTAAACTCATCATAAGGGCACTAAGTCCATTTTACGTCTTTTCAATGTTTCAAGCGTCTATTTCTTAAAGAGCACTTCTCATTCTTATTTTAAATTGATTTACCAATCTGATTGTTTCAGGTGTATTGATAATTTTCGAATGTCTTTCTGCCTCTTCAATAAAGTACATCGATTTTTCATTCTCACCTTCTTCCCAATAAATCATAGCCAAATAGCACTCTGCTTCACTTCTGCGCCAAACGGTATCAATTGCATCGAAGTGATCCATGGCATTTTCAAAATACTGTTTTGATAATGCTTTTTCCCCCAGATTATAAGCAATCATCCCTGCATTCGTATTAAAAATGGAAAGCCCCCTAAATATATTATAGCTTTCACAAATAACAATGGCCTCTTTAACGTATTCAAGCGCTTTTTCAAAGTTAGCTTCACGCCTATAAGTCTCAGAAATATAATTATGAGCCGCAGCTATGTTAAGTGCATATTTGGCTGTATTCATTAAAGCTTCAAAGCCTTCTATAGACCTTTCAAAATGAATTCTCGCACGCTCATAATCACCTTTCATCATGCAATTTATGCCGATTAATCTTTCCAAAATCGAAGTTTTTTTAGGGTTTTGATCCATTTCAGACAACCAATTTAAAACGGCCTCCATGGTCCCTGAATCTTCCACTTGAATGCAATAATAAACCCACTGAATATAAGCCTTCCAAAGCATATCATCATCATGGTTGCTTTTAGCAAGTTTTATTAACTTCTCTACCATTTTAATACCCGTAACATAATGCCCCTGCCTTACTAGATAGCGTGCGTACATATGGAGATACTCCATTTCAAGGGCATCTATTTCATCATTGCGCTCTTTTTCTTGTTCAATTAAAAAAGCGATCTCTCTAAAAGTCTTATCGGGGGTATGCTCTAGTTTTAGAGCGGTTTGGTTATTGATCTCTGGATAGAGCTCATGTGAAAAGTCAAAATAAGTTTTAAGATATCTCAGATAGTATTTAAGGTGTTTTTGATAGTTACCTGCTGCCTGATAATGATAAATTAATTTCTGAAAAATGAGCACATCTTTTTTATTACCCACGAGCATTTCTTCTAAAGTATCTGCTATTTTGTTGTGTAAAATTTTACGTTTAGGAAGTGGTATCGCCTCATAGATGTACTCTCTTAACTTGTGATGTGTGAACCTATAACGGACATCTTCATCTCCTTCGTATTCTTTCAATATAAACTTATCTTTGAGCTCTTGAAGATGATCTATAGTCTCATAGGGTTCCTTTGCATATAACTTAAGCAAGAGATCAAATTCCAATTCATCAAAGAACATGGCTGTAATATTGAGAATTTTCATAGCCTCTTGAGAAATACCAATAAAACGAGCTGCCAATATATCTTTTATTCTACGATTGAGCTTTTCATCGATACTGTTGATGTACTCCACTACAAAGAAGGCATTCCCCTCTGTTTCCTTATAAATTCTGCTCTTAGAAACTTCATCTAATTGACCGTCTGTCAAATAGTCGATAAATTCATAAGTATCTTCCTGAGTAAATCGGTCTAAATTTAAATCTTTAATCAAACTGTATTTATGCATAATTGCCATGAATTGATCAATTTTATTGGAATATTCATTGCGCATAGTACCCATAAAAGTCACGTGCTTACAATGCAGCATAATGCTGATGAGCAATTTAAGACTTGTCTGATCCATCCACTGTAAATCTTCAAATCCCAACAATATTTTTTTGCGAGCACCAATATCATCTAAAAGATTGCAGATGATCTTTTCAAGATAGTCAAATTTAATGGTCTCTAAATTTTCCATTCTAAGGTTTTCTTGTTTTTCTATAAAACTTGGGAAAACACGTGATAGCATCTGCTGGATAGGCTGCGAGAGTTCTATCGAAGAGGCTTTAATAATCGGTGCCAACTGAATAAAGATCTCATTCCAAGGCTTAAAACTAAACTCTTCTTCCATCTGATAACAATTGGCTTTTAAGATATAAAGCGACTGCTTATTAGAGAGTTCAAAACTCTCTTCCATGAGCTTCGACTTACCAACACCAGCTTCACCCATAATGACGATACCTCGGCGGTCTTTTTCCTTTACAAAAGCATCCAACTGTTTTAATATCAACTCTTCTTCACGTTCTCTTCCGAAAAGCGTTTCTGTGGTGTCTTCATCCACACGTTGATTGATGAGTTCATAATAGAGTTCTCTAGTTTCCTTATCTGGCAATATCCCCATTTCTTCATCAAGCAGTGTTTTTATACGCTGGTATTCTTCCACGATGGGCTTGTACTGATGCTGAAAATGATAGAGTTGCATTAAAAATCGAGTAACCTGTTCATCGAATTCATCGATTTGTTTCATTATAAGTGCGATTTCAAGCGCTTGATCAAGCATGCTTTGATCCTTTTTCTCAAGAATACTTCTTATTAACCTTGATCCCAAGGTCATAAATTTTTGATTTAATGTCGCCTCCGTTTCAACCGTCCATTGCTCGAATTTCTCGGATTCTTTCAAGACAAATCCCTCTAAAAATTTACCTTGATACGCTTTCAAAAACTTCAGATCATCATAATCATAATCTAAGGTTAAAACCAATTTTTCATCCAGTTCAATGATATTTTTGTTCGGACACTGAAAGATATCAAGCTCTAAATCCTTCTTTAACCGATACAGGCTGTTGCGAAGGTTTTTTTTGGCAGTCTGTTCATCGGTGTCTGACCAAATTAGAGCAACGAGTTCCGAACGGGTCACTCTTTTTTGAACGCCAATATAATAAAGTATTGCCTCACTCTTTTTGAGCGAAACATCCACTGCTTTACCCTCTATTTCAATATTCGGTTTTCCTAAAAGATTAAGTTTTATCATATTCTACTCACTTCATCTAAATGAACTGATGCTGTTTAAGGTTGAACACCCCTCATCACAGCTTTCGGTTCAAATTTTGTTGTTTTAAAAAGGCTGCCTCTCGAACTTCGATTAGCAGCCATTCTGTTTAATACTATTTTCCACCTTTTATATAGTGTTTGTCAACTAAAGATTGAACCAAATCCTCTTTTGGAATGAATGGCAGTGTAATATGATCTGTTGTTCTAGAATCATTATACGCCATAGACGTTTCAAGTGCGTGTTCATTTCTTGCCCAAGCACGCCTTGCAACACCACCCATAACATCAAACGGCATTGCATTTGAAAGGATTTCATCAACGCGTTCACTGCCGTCAAGTACCATGCCAAAACCACCGTTTATAGATTTACCTATACCAACGCCACCACCATTGTGAAGTGCAATCATACTCATGCCTCTAGCAGCATTACCAGCAAATACATGCGTCGCCATCTCAGCCATGATGTTTGAGCCATCTTTAATATTTGAGGTTTCTCTAAAAGGTGAATCCGTTCCACCTGTATCATGATGATCTCTACCAAGCATTACAGGGCCGATTTCACCATTTCTAATCATTTCATTAAATTTAAGCGCTATCTTAAGTCTTCCCATTGCATCTTGGTATAGGATTCTCGCTTTTGTACCCACAACTAATTTATTTTTCTCGGCATCTCTAATCCATGCCCAGTTATCTCTATCTTGGAATCTTCTGTTAGGGTCAATACAAGACATTGCCGCATGATCTGTCTTTCTAAGATCTTCATCTTTACCCGTTAAGCATACCCATCTGAAAGGACCATAGCCATAATCAAATAGTATCGGACCCATGAGATCTTCAACATATGATGGCCAAATGAACCCGTCTAACTCATTGACACCATTTTTACAGATTTCAGTGACACCTGCATCGAACATTGCCTTCATAAAACTGTTACCATAGTCAAAGAAATACACCCCTTTGCTTGTGAGTGCCTTAATCGCTTTATAATGTCTTACAAGTGTTTCATCCACAAGTTTGACGAATTTTGCTTTGTCTTTGCTCAGCATTTCAGTACGTTCTTCAAATGTAATGCCTGCTGGACAGTAACCCCCATCATAGGCATTATGGCAAGATGTTTGATCTGATAATAAATCTATATGAACATCATTTTCAACTGCATACTCTAATAAGTCTACAATATTGCCAAGGAAAGCAATAGCGGCCTTAGTACCAGCTGCTTGATGTGCTTTTGCACTGTCAAAAGCTTCTTTAGGTGTTCTTGTGATTTCACTTACCCAGCCTTGAGTATGACGTGTAATGATTCTAGATTCATCCACTTCAGCAATGATACCCACACCACCTGCGATTTCAACCGCTTTACCTTGAGCACCACTCATGCCGCCAAGTCCTGAAGTGACAAATAAACGACCTTTTAAGTCTTTATCTTCTGAAATACCAAGTTTATCTCTACCAGCATTTAAAATGGTAGAGTAAGTCCCATGAACAATCCCTTGAGGCCCAATATACATCCAGCCACCAGCAGTCATTTGACCATATGAAGCAACACCTAGTGCTGCTCCACGGTTCCAGTTTTCAAGATCATCAAACATACCGATCATTAAACCGTTAGTGATGATGACTCTAGGTGCATTCTTTGGAGATTTAAAAAGACCAAGCGGATGCCCCGATTGAACCACTAGAGTTTGCTCATCTGTCATTACCTCTAAGTAACGCTTAATAAGATGATACTGCATCCAGTTTTGACAAACTTGCCCTGTTTCACCATAAGTCACAAGTTCGTATGGATAAAGTGCGATATCGAAATCTAAATTGTTGTCAATCATGACCTGAATCGCACGCCCTTCAACTGTTTTGCCTTTGTAATCATCAATTGATTTACCTTTGATTTCTGCTTGTGGTCTGAAGCGATAGCCGTAGATTCTCCCCATTGTCAAAAGTTCTTCTAAAAACTCTTCAGCCAAAACCTCATGCCATTCTTCTGGAATATAGCGTAATGCATTTTTAAGCGCTATTGCAGTTTCATCTTTTGATAAAGTGAATTCACGCTTAGGCGCTCTACGAATACCCTCTACGAATTTTGGTTTCTCAGGTAATGTTTTAAAAACATCTTCTAATTTAACCTGCATTGCTTTTGAGATCTCTGAATTCTTAATCATCTTTATATGCCTCCCTGTTCAATTCTATTAATCACATTGTAGAGGAATAACGTCTATTTTAAGTCTTCTTCTTTTCAAAAAAAAGTCGATAAACTGGATACAGTGATCACAACACTTCTGGCAACAACATTTGAGCCATCTTTCGATGCCTCAAACCGTTTTTCACTGACACTTTTTGAGGTTGAACACGCCTCATCACAGTTTTCGGTTCAAATCTTGTTGTTTTAACAACATTTGAGCCATCTTTCGATGTCTCAAACCGTTTTTCACTGACGCTGTTTGAGGTTGAACACTCCTCATCACAGCTTTCGGTTCAAATCTTGTTGTTTTAATAAAAAAACACCTCACAAATGCTATGATCAGAGCCATTTGTAAAGTGTCTTTTTGTTTATGGGTTAGTGTGTGTTTAACTTATTAAAAATTACTTTTGCTTTTCAGCAATAGGTGATTTCCCCTTAAATGCACTCACCGATTGTTGGATCAAAACAAGTGCTAAAATAAATAGTGCTACTGAGAAAGACAAAAGTATTGGGTTTGTTAAATTTGTGAGAATAAGTTGCACAAGAGCTGCAAGCGTTACAGCGAACATAAACACCATCGGAACAATAACTTGTATATATTCTTTGCCCATCTCTTTTAACCATACTGCAAGTGCAAGTAATGCAAGTGCTGCTAAAAGTTGATTTGCAGAACCAAATAGTGGCCAAATTTTATTCCAGCCGTAGAACGCCAATGCCCCGCCAAAGATTACAGTGATCCCAGTGGAAACATATCTGTTTGTAATACCTTTTTCTGATATTTCTTCACCATTTGTAAAAAATTCTTGGAAAATAAACCTTGCAAGTCTAGTTGCGGTATCTAGCGATGTCAACGCAAATGCAGAAATTGCAAGAGCTGTAAAGCTTTTAGCAGTTACAAATGGCAGACCAAATGAAGTCATAAAAGTCCCTAATCCATCAGCAAATACATTTACAGGACCGCCATTGGCAAGGAGATCAGCAAATTTATCTGCACCAATATAACCAGCTGTGATAATAGCAATAACAGCAAGGACACCTTCGATAAGCATTGAACCATAACCAATAATACGAATATCTTTTTCAGAATCAATTTGCTTAGAAGTCGTTCCTGACCCAACGAGTGAATGGAAACCCGAAATAGCACCACATGCTACTGTTACAAATAGAATTGGGAACAGAGTCGCCTTATCTATTGTAAAATGTGTCACTGCTGCAAGTTGTATAGACGGTCTCATAATCACAATACCAATTAGACCACCCGCTAACATCGCATATAATAAGAAAGAATTTAAATAATCTCTAGGTTGTAACAAAATCCAAACTGGCGTAACACTTGCCACAAAGATATAAGCTAAAAGAATGACCATCCATACTTCTCTTGAAAGCGAAATTGGGAATAATGTGCCTAGGTAAATACACACGAAGAGTGAAATAACGCCAATTACAGAACCAATGGCCAAGCTAACACCTCTTCTATACACAAAATAGCCGAAAAGTATCGCTAATAAGATAAACAACATTGAAGATGATGCCGCCGCTGGTACTGAAACAAAAGTATTCGCAACGATGTTTGTAAATGCTGCAACAACAAGTAAAAGTGTTAACCATGCAAATACTGCAAATAATTTTTTACCTTTATCTCCTATAGAAGTGTGAATAACCTCGCCTATGGATTTACCATCATTTCTGACAGATGCAAAAAGCGAACCCATGTCATGTACACCACCAAAGAAGATTGAACCGATGATGATCCATAAAAATACTGGAACCCATCCAAAAATAGCTGCAGAAATCGGACCAACAATTGGACCCGCACCTGCGATTGAAGAAAAATGATGACCTAATAATACCGGTGCTTTAGCTGGCACATAATCCACGCCGTCTCCTAAACGATGCGCAGGTGTTTTGATACTTTCATCAATCCCCCACTTTTTCGCAAGAGATGCGCCATATGTGACATAAGCCACTAAGAATAGAACAACAGAAATGAAAATTAGTAACATTGCACTCATTTTGTTCATACCTCCCCAAAATTTTTATATTGAAGTCGTTTGACTTACAATCTTGTCTATAAATTTTCCATGAAGTTTTAAGAGTCTCTTAAGTTCTTTTTTACCAAACGGATTCGAGAAACCTTTTTGAGTTGTTGTGTCAATCAGTATAATGCTACCATTCACCCAGCCTTCTAGACCAAATTTGAAACTTTTATAAAATCTAAACCGCTTGATCGCTCTTATAATTTCGCTGTGTTGAGGCAAATCTACTTCAATAACATAATACATAGATGTCGCCATATGGTCACTGCTCGCTGCCACAAATTCGCCATGTTTTTTATAGAATACCTCTTTAATTGCATTAACCTTATCTAGAGTTAATGTGTTTACTTTTTCATAAAATATAACTTCATTATTCTCAAATGCGTAGTACTCAATTTCCTTTTTTATAGCATAGGCACAATTGCGTTCATTATACTTCGCTATAAAATCACACGCACATTTTTGAGGTGATAAAATATCGTAGTAAGTACTTAAACTCTCTTTTAGAAATGGACCAAATCCAATACTTCTCGCCATAGTTTCCAAAGGTTTCCTCCTAATTATATATTGATTATGTTCATCATATATAATTCAGAATAAACCTGTTGAATTTATGAACAAATTGTAACTATTCGTGTTTAAAATGCATATATCACGTTTGTAATATTACACATTATTCCAAAATTAAATTTGGAAGTCTCTTCAAAGATCTAAGAATCATGGTATAATGTTAAAGATAATTTATTTTTTAAGGGGATTGTTTATGAGAAAAAAAAGCCAAGTAAGCATTTTAATTTCAACGATTGTATTACTGGGAATTCTAGCAACTCTTTTTCTGAGTTTTTCCACTTACAGCAACATTATTCGAGATGATATTTTAAATATTTCTAAATTAAGTTCCACTAATATTTACTCTGAAATTGATAACGAACTCACCAAACCTATATTTGTCAGCCTCACCATGGCTAATGATAGCTTTGTGAAAAATTGGTTAGCCCAAGAAACCACTCGCTCGGATTCTGAAATCGTGAATTACCTCGAAGGGATTCGAAACAAATACCACTATCACTCAGTCTTTCTCGTTTCAGATCTCACAAAAAAATACTTTCATTACAATGGCTTGTTTAAAACCCTGTCTTCAGAAGATAAACACGACATCTGGTATCATAATTTTTTAGAGCAAAATAAGCTCTATATTCTAGATGTCGATCAAGATGAAGTTGATCATCAGCTTCTAACCATCTTTGTCAATTGTAAAATATTAGATAATTCAGGACATCAATTGGGCGTTACAGGCGTTGGTGTCGAGATGGGTTATGTTCAAAATCTATTGTCTGACTTTGAAAAAAACTATCAACTTGAAGCTTTTTTAGTAGATGAAAATGGGCTCGTTCAAGCACATACCAATGCACCTTATATCGAGAACAGAAATATAAACGATGAAGAACTCTATCAAAGTCTTGGTCCAAGTCTATATGGCAAAACAGATAGCATTAATGTATTTGACGGAGAATCTTCTCATTCAGGTCAATACGTCATCAGTCACTACATTGAGGAACTGAATTGGTACCTCGTTGTGCGTAAGGATACATCCATATTGACAAAATCCTTTAACAAGCAACTTTATTATGATTTCTTTATTATTTTACTTGTTCTTGCATCTGTTATTTTTATCGTTACAAAAATTCTTAAAAAACACGAAGATCAGCTTAATCAAATAGCACTTGTGGATTCTTTAGGCATCTTAACGAATCGAAAAGGATTTGACAAACAGCTCAAAGAAATTCTGGCAAAAAATGATATATCATGGTCTGTTTTTCTTATGGACCTAGATCACTTTAAACAAGTAAACGACCACCACGGACACATTCAAGGAGATAAAGTTTTAAAACATGTAATGACCATAAGTAGCAACACCCTTTCTGATCATTTGATCACAAGATGGGGTGGCGACGAATTTAGTGGTATCATTTACGCTTCTGGTTCAAATGCTGAATCCATACTGGAAAATTTAAGACAAACCATATCAGATGACCCTATGTTACTCACCTTCAATATCACTGTAAGTATTGGACTCTCTGAGGCAACTTCATTAGACACCGAAGATACCATCATTAAAAGAGCTGATAAGGCGCTTTATCAAGCTAAGAGTGAAGGGAAAAATCGAGTTGTGAGATTATAATCTTCATAACATGATAATAAGAAGTGAACGCTAAAAAAGACACCGTTAAGGTGTCTTTTTTAGTACTAGGATCTGAGTGTAGAGTGTCTTTTATTTGACATACTTTTTAGAGCATATTTTTATTGCTTTTTCCAATAATATTTTTACTGTGAATGCTTTTTTAAAAAGTACTTATAGCAATAATACAAAACCACAAAGAATAATATCGTCGATACAAATTTGTATGTAAAAAACAAAGTATTATTTTCATGTGTCAATATGTACATAAAAAAATTAAATAATAAATACATCAATATGATTATTACTATTTTTATTTTTTCTTTATTCAAAACACTCACCTTCACTATTTAAAATTTTACCACACAATATCAAAATACCCGTTATTTGGTTTTTGATCTTTAGAATCAAGGTATGCGGCTATCCGACCCGATGGGTCTGTGACATAGCCTATAAATATAGCGATTGCAACTCCCGTAGTAAGAGCTTCAATTGTTCCCGCAACATATTTGTTTTTTTATACGAATATCTGGAATACTACCTACTATTTGATCCCAAAAACCACCCAGAGATTGTGTTCTCATTAAAGAAGACGTTTTCATGACTTCAAGATTACTTCTTATGCCTGCTTCTACTTCTTAAAACCTGTTGATAATCGTAAAAAACGACTTGCAATGTAAACGTTTTCCCATATAATCATATTTATAATATGCCGCGGTTATCTGCCATAATTGCATGAAACTGAAATAATCAAAAGAAGAAGCTCTTGAATCAAAAAGAACACAAAAAACATCATTATTTTTCAATTTAGCAACCAATTACGTCAATCTGTTTTCAACTGACATGGGGATTGCTGCAACATCAATCCTGCCTTTTGTGGTGCTTTAACAATGGTTTTACTGGGTTCAACGGGCTTTATAGAGGATATGAATACAGTACAGCCTGCCAGCGTATCAGAGATACTGTGGTTTTTCATGACCATCTTCTCTGCCATTGGCATTGTCATCTCTATGATTTCGTTTTCTTTTTACCATCTCAGTGACAGTGATGTACAAATCATGACAATGGCTAATAACGAGCAGATAACAGTTAAAGAGGCACATCAACAATTGAATGGAAAACATGCTCTTACCCTGAATAGAAAGATTGAGAGGTTACAAGAATGACATTTGAAACACCCTTAGGTCACATAAATGGTATTGCTGAAAATGGGCTGATTAGATTTTTAGGTATTCCCTATGCCAAAGCCGAAAGATTTAAACTTCCTACTCTTGTCGATCACCTGCAGTCTCCTTTTTTTGCAACCGAACCTTCCAGTGCATCTCCCCAAAGATCAGATTCGTATTTTAATGATATCTTCGGTCATGATGCGCTTGAAGGCCTGAATATCGAAGAGAACAGACTGAACCTGAGCATCACCCGTCCGGCTGAAATACCTGCTGATACACGTTTGCCGGTGATGGTCTGGATTCATGGCGGTGGATATATATCAGGTACTGGTGATTCACCTAGCTTTAATCCCAGTGCCATGGTCATTGAAAACAATGTCATCGTCGTTAACGTGAGCTATCGGCTTGGTATCTTTGGATTTCTTGGCGGATACGCCGATATTCCAGCGAATCTGGGGCTAATAGATATAATCACCGCCTTGAAATGGCTCCATCAGTATATTGACTGTTTCGGAGGGAACCCGGATAATGTTACCCTGTTCGGGCAATCTGCCGGTGGTGATGCTATTGTTCATCTACTGGCATCAGAGGGCATTGAAGGACTGTTCCAAAAGGCCATCATACAGAGTTCCCCTTTTGGTCTTAGGAAGCACAAGTATCCTTTGACAGAAAAAATGATTGAAATCGGAGAAAAGGCAGACTTAGGCGTTGATTCTGAGGGACTTTTGACAGTACAGTCTGATATGCTGAAAAACGCTCAAGGGTTTGGGCTTCAATCAGGAATGCCTTTTGGCGTTCAATACGGATTCTATCCGCTACCGAAAGAGGCGGAGATTGAATCCGTCTGGCGACAACGTGCGAGTGATTTCGAGTTATTTGTTGGCTGCAATACAGATGAAACTTCGGTATATATCCCGTTGCTGGATGATTTGAACAAATATACTCAGTTACCTATTATTGGTGAATTCCTGAAGCAGATGATTATCAAATATACGACCTATAAAGTATATAAACAGGGTGTTATTGCCTTCTACAACTTAATGAAAAAGGCAGGTGGGCGTGTTGCACTTTATCAATGTGCCTTCGGTTCTGATACGAATAATCTCAAAGCAACGCATACTGTAGAACTGCCTCTCCTGTTTTGGGATGATTATTTTTGGAAGGAAACCCGTCTGTTGAAAGACATTCCCTACGATTATATCCTCCAAACTGGTCAGAAATTCCGTCAGGTTTGGGGCGATTTTGCAGCATATGGTACTAAAGGGATTCCTGATTCATTTCGTGACATGAAAATAAGAAAGTGAATTGAAAACTTTTAGTGTTATCTCTCCAATATTTTATGCTTTTTTATTGACTGGCAACCAAATTTCGCTAATATAATCATCTCTGCTGTTATCACCTTGTGTATAGAATTCAAAATCTATACCTTGTGCAGGTTCATAATCAGATTGCGGAAAAAACTCACTATATATTCTTTTCCACATATCTTGAATGGACTTAGGCATTGAACCAATACATTTGAATACTGACCATGTTGCCGAAGGGATATCCATAATTGTATACCCCTTCGGCACTTCTTTTTCATCAATCTCTATACCTATCGCATAATTAAAATATTCACGATCATTAAGAGTACTATCACAAATGCCAAGTATGCCATTGCCAGTGATAGAAGGATTACTTTTAGCAAATTTTTGAAGCGTCTCTATAGAACCGTCGGCAAGACAATTCGACCAAAACTCGGGAATTTTTACTTGATTAATAGGATCATCTATAGAAAAACTTTTAACTTTTGCAACTACTCTAAAAGCTTCTATTTTTTCAATTCTATAATCCATAGTATCTCCGCCTTCAAGCATAACTTTTATTGACAGTGGGCTAAATGATTTTAAGTTTGCCCCTGATTCACGAGCTGCCGATGGCGTTATGCCATGAAATCGAGTAAAGGCTCTTGAGAAGCTTTCAGGGGTGTCATAGCCATATTTCAAAGCAATATCAATTATTTTTGGTTTTGACATTGATAATTCGATTCCTGCAAGTGTCAAGCGTCTATTTCGGATATATTCGCCAATTGTCATCCCAGTGAGCAAACTGAAGGTTCGCTGAAAGTGAAAACTTGACGAGTACGCCTGTTTTGAGATTTCTTTATAATCAAGGTTTTCTAAAATGTTTGCCTCAATATAGTTGATAGCTCTTTGCAAACCTTTTATCCAGTCCATATTAATCCCCCTCATATGAGCCTATAATAGTAGGTAAAAATTTCTGTTTCTATTTGCTAATATTTATTTTATTATAACATAAAAAATGTAAATTATTTTGCTTATGGCTTTATTATATATGGTCTGAATAGAAATAAAGTGACAAAAGAAAGCACAGAATATCAAGAGAGACTCTGAACATTATGATACTCTGAAATTGAACATTGGTGTGTTAAATAAAATGAAAAAGGAGTAAAGAGGATGATAGAAGAGATTCTCGAACATTACAGAAAAGTAGGTACTTATTCCTATGCAGGACTATACAAAGAATATTTCCAAGGGTTACCAGATAATATTTCAGAGCTTGGAAAATTAATTTGTTCACAGGTTATTCATCGTATTACATTAAAGCAAGGCAATACAGGTGCAAATGAAAAATTGATATATGGTGATATGACAAAATACCCATGGTATAGATTACGTTGTGAAGATGATATTTTATTGACAGCGGTAGCAATGACCGCTGAACTATTTAGGTTAGATGATAGAGGCTTTATATTACAAAGAGCAACAGAAAATAAATTAGTAGTCACTTGTAGATATGTTTCTGTTTTAATGTCTGCAATTTTAAAAGCAAAAGGAATTCCTTGTCGTTCAAGGGCAGGTTTTGCACCCTATTTTAATGAAAATGAAAGTACTGACCATTGGATTAATCAATACTGGAACGAAAGAGAAAACAGATGGATTACATTTGACGCAGATGGATTTTTCAATGATGAGGACCTAGGATTTAATCAATTTGATATTCCTGAGAATAAATTCGATTGGGCGGCCAACACTTGGTTAAATATCAGAAATGGAAAAGTTGATGGAAGACGTTTTGTATATGGAGATAGATTGGGAACAAATTCTTTAAAAGCAGTTATAAGGGCAATTTTTTATGATTTCCATGCGATAATGAATGATGAAATTTCATACAGATTTCAGCCATGTTATATAGATGGTAAATTTGATAAATTAACAGAAAATGATTTGATAGAAATCGATGAATTAGCAAAATTAATGTTGCAAGTCGATAAGAATTTTGATAAGCTGATTGCCTTATGGAATTCAAATCGTAAATATCGGATTCTAAATAGTCCATTGGTTGGAGATTGGGATAACAAATAATATTATTTCTATGGGGTAAACTTCACTACATCTTGTACTTTTTTTATTTGACTACTAGAGAAGAAAATACACTAGATCAGATAATAAGTAGTGGCTAAAAAAGGGTTCTTTCCAGAGTTATTAGAAGCGGTCTTTTAGTATAATATAGTTTTCATATTAGGTGGCTAAATACCTGCAATTAAAACGCCTCTCTTCCAATAACTTTGGATAGAACATAATTTTTTTGATTAAAATCAAATTTTTTTAGTATAACTCAAAACAAAATCTCCGTATGTGACCCATCAATCTGCTGAATCACCCTAAGTTGCGCCGGAATGCGCTCTTTGAGTTCTTGAACGTGAGAAATAATGCCCACAAGGCGGTTGTGATTGCTCAGTGACATAAGAGATTCTATGGCTTTATCCAGAGAGTCGCTGTCCAGCGTTCCAAAGCCTTCATCGATGAACATCGTCTCTAAGCTGATGCCACCAGAAAACCTCTGAACGATATCAGAGAGGCCAAGTGCCAAAGAAAGAGAGGCTTTAAATGTTTCGCCACCAGACAGCGTTTTCACATGTCTCAGCTTCCCTGTGTATTGATCCATAACTTCTATATCTAAACCACTTTGAGCGTTGCCTTTGCTTCTTTCTCGCTTTCTGATGAGTTCAAATCTACCTGTGGTCATCTTTTGAAGCCTTAAATTAGCAGCGGTTAAAACATCTTCAAAGTATTGAGAAAGAACGAAATTTTCAAAGGAGAGTCTCTGTGCATTCTGCCCTCTTGCCATTTTTGCCAATTTGCTCACATAGGAATGCTTGGAATCAATATGCTCTAGTTTTTTAAGCAACTGATCTATTTCAGATATGAGTTTTCTATTTTGGGAGATACTCAAGAGTATTTGATTTAAGTTTTGTCTTTGCGTTGCAATAACCACATCAATCGCTTTAAGTTCTTCTTCAAGTTTGCTGACATCTTGCTTTTGCTTATCCTTTAGCGACGCACTTTGGACCATTACAGTCTTTTCGAGATCTTGCTTTTGACGATAATAAGTCTCTAGTTGTTCTAATAATCGCTCTAATTCTGGTCTATTCATTTGAGCTTTTTTGTACATCTCTAAGGACTCAAACTCATTCTCAAATAAAGCCTTTTTAAATAAAATGTCTGCATCTTCAAGTTTCTTCTTTGCCATATCCAGTTCTTCACCTGCAAGTCGTTTCTGATCTGAAAGCCTATTAAGCGATTCTCGGTTGGCTGTATACGTATCCGAGATGTTTTGAATTTTTTCAGAAAGTCCCTTTAAATCTGCCTCTAGACGCTTGATCTCATCCAATAAAACTTGATATTTCAGAAATTGCTCTGGCACTTTCAAAATAATTTGGTCTATCTTTGTCTTTAAGCCCTCACGTTCTAAATAATACGCATTCAAATTGTTTTCCAGTTCTTTTTGATTTTTTATAGAGAATTCGAGTTTGTTTTCTTGAGCTTCTTGTTGCTTTAGCAAGAAGGCTTCCTTTTCCACATCTTGCTTATAGCCATTTTCTTTTTCAGAAAGCTTTGCCTTATAATCAACCAACTTTGCTTTAAATTCACCTTTCTGCACAGCATCCATTTTTTCATTAAATAATTCGGAGAGTTGGTTTGAAAGTTGCTCCCAAAGTCTGTCAAGGCTTAATCTTTCTTCATCCATCTGGGCTTTTAAAGACTCTGCTGCTGATTTTATTTTTTCAAACTGATTCATCTGTCCCTCTAGAACCTGCCTTGATTCATCTAGTTCTACTTTAGAAATAATCTCCCCTTCAGAGGCTGGATTTGGATGATCATAAGAGCCACAAACTGGACAAGCCTCTTGATCTTGTAAAGATTTAGCCAGTATACCTGAATAGCCCTTCATAAATTGCGACTCAAGTTGCTGCCATGTTTTTCTAGCTAAAGTTACCGCATCTGACTGTATTTTTATACGTTCGATAAGTGCATTAGCTTCTTTTTCCTTTTGCTTTAGTTGGCGTTCTCTGGCAGCACAATCGTTAAAAGTTGACACCGCATGATTTAAGGATGTCTTTTGACCCGAGAGCTCAGCAAGTCTTACTTTACTCTCTTGTAGCGCGGACACCTTCAAGGCCATTTCACTGATTTTCTCTTTTTCTTGTTCAATATTTTTAGTGGTCTTTTCTTGTTTTTGAGCTAAAGACTCAACCTCTTTTTGAATCACTTCCAAACGTTTTTGATACAACTCTAAAGACTTGACCTCTTCACTAATCATTTTAAGTTTCATAAGCTCTGTTTGATCTTTTTCATGGATTTCCTTTAGTTTAGGCATCCCTTCAAAATCTGCTTGACTCAGCTTAAAGGCTGCTTCTTGTCTTAAAAATTGTTCGGCAATCTGCTCATAGGTCTGTTTACGTCTATTAAAAGCCTCTTGTTTTTCTAATTGATTTTGTACTTCAGAGCGAATCTGCTCTGCTCGTTGTGCTGATCTTGCCCTAATTTTACTCATTTCAACATCCGCTTCACGCTTCAGATGTTCTGCCAGCCTTTCTTTATGTTTTTCGAGTTCTTCAAGTTGATCCATCAATTGTCTTTGATTTTCTACTTCAAGCTTTGTTTTATCCTGTTTTTTTACTGCCTTTTCAATTTGCAATTTAATCGATTCACATTGCTCTTCCTGTGTTTCTAATAAAGCTCGGACTTTTTCAATCAAATTTTTAAAATTGGGCATTACAGAATTCTCTATACAATGCTCTCTCAAAGGCTCATCCTCTGCCGTTAAAACAAGCTGCCCAATTAACGCTTTAATGTGCGAACTGATTTCAAAATGTTGATTTTTGAGCAAATCTTCTTCAAGTTTCATTTGATCCTGTATGCGTTCAAATAACGCTGTTCCAAATAATTTTCTAAAAATCTCCGATTTCTCTCTGCTATCACTCAAAATAAGCCGTCTGAATTCGCCTTGAGGAATCATCATAATCTGTCTAAATTGTTCAGCATTAAGGCCAAAGAGATCATTTATTTTCTCAGTAACATCCTTAACGCCAGACAAGACAACACCATCGCCTTCGAGTTCTGCATCTGTCATTTGAACTGTAAGGCCGTCTCCACTTAGTTTAGGTCTCATTTGCTTAGGGATACGTTTCACCTTATAAATTTTGCCTTTAAGTTCAAAAGTCAGAGTGACAGAGGTCATTTGATCGGCTCTAGCATGGTCACTTCTAAAACTATCACCATCCCTCTGATCACCTGAAGAAACACCATACAGAGCATATATCATTGCATCAAAGATAGTCGTCTTCCCCGCACCCGTTGGGCCTGTGATCAAAAATATACCTTTCTCCTTAAACTGGTCAAAATGAATCACCTCTTGTTTTGAAAAAGGGCCAAAAGCTTCCATAATTAATGTAATCGGTCTCATCTTATAGGTCCCCTTTCATGGCATCTTCAACGATTGATTTGATAAAAGTCTTCTCAACCTCATCTAGGGTTTCTCCCTCAATAGCTGTATAAAATAGATCAAATAAATGCGCTGGATTTTTTTCACGTCTTAAATCTACAGCTTCTAATAATGCCTTTGGACTATTCTCAGTTCGCTTTTCCATAGATAGAATATTAGGATAGACACTTCTTAGTGTATTCATAGGGTCCATGAGTTCACCACGGTCTGTAAGGATTGCATGAATATAGTCCTCATGATTAAATTCTGAAACAATTTCATCCGAAATAAGCTGATCCAAAGGCCCTTTAATCACTCTCATATCCCGAAGAGGCTTTAAAGGTATAAATTCAATTTGAGGCACTTGATCTAAGTTCAGATCAATTTTAACAACGCCTTTTTCTACTTGATTTTCTGAAAAGGAATACTTTAAAAGAGAGCCCGAATATCGAATCTGCTCACGTCCTGATTTTTGAGGATTATGCAAATGTCCAAGTGCCACATAGTCAAAATCTACAAAATGACTAAATGAGATGGCATCTGTCCCCCCTATGTTAAGCGGTCTTTCAGAATCAGTCTCCTCTGGTGCTTCTGTACCCATTATAAAGCCATGCGCCACGACTACATTTAAGTGCTTCCGATTTACCTTCTCTTTGACTTGCTTAAGAACAAAAGCCATGGCATCGTCATTGGTTTTAAGCTCTGGATTGTCAAACCGCTTTCTGGCTTCAAATGCTGTCATAAAGGGGATTACATGAAAATCAATAGCGGTTCCATGCTTATCCACAAGAGGCATGGTTTCATAACCAAGTTCTGTCTTACCCACGATATAGAGGCCTTTCTTCCTAAGTAGCATTGCACCAAAAGAAAGCCTCTCACTTGAATCGTGATTGCCACTGCTCATGATAACTTTTATGTTAAGCGTTTCAATGATTTCTGAAAGAAAATGGTTCAGTAAAGATACCGCTTCTACAGGTGGAATACTTCGATCATAAACATCCCCAGCGATCAATAAAACTTCAATTTTTTCTCTGATAAGCGTCTGCTTTAACTGCTCTAAAATATAGGCTTGGTCTTCTGTCATGAACACATTGTTGATCAATTTGCCAAGATGCCAATCTGCCGAGTGCATTATTTTCATATCACACCTCCTCTTACTATTATAGGGGTTAATATAACAATTATAAATATCAAAGATTTTAAAAGCAAAAAAAAGAGCCTCCAACCACGTTTGGTAGGGGCACTGGGGAGGCTCAATGGGGTATAACAAAATATAAGATAATAGCAAATAAATAATAACCCCATATAAGTTAACTTATAAAATTTGTTTTACAATGTAATTCTTCAGCATCTGAAGTGACTCTTTATTTAAAGACTTCATAACAATTATAGTTTCGCCATTGCGCCAAGCACAGTAGTTTACATCCTCTATTCTAAACCTTATGTATGAGTTCCCATCTATATCAAAAGTCATTTTAATTGTATTCTTATGATTTAAAACTTCATAGACCGCCTGGGCTTTTTCTATGGTATTGTATCTTTTAATACAAAGTTCAACCAAATCAGAATTCACCAAAAATTGACGCTCATAAGCTTCATAATCTACATATTGACCATAACCCTCATGGCCATCTGTAGGTATAATTTCGTATTCACTCTGTGCATCCATAAACTTAGAAAACTCTAGAATTGAATTTGGAACACTAAAAGTTATACTTTCGCTTGAAAAAAAGAAAAACAAAAGGAAAATCGACAGTACCGCCAAACTCATTTTGATGATATTTTTAATTACATTTTTATACATTAAAATTTTTCACCATCCATTTCTTCTTTAATCGCAAATAGAAAGAACATTAAAATTGCACCTATTAAAATTGAGAATAACGCTACCTGCATTGAATTATATCGATAATAGATGGCTACAGGTTCCACCACCAGAACAAATGCGAAGACACGAATAAGAATTCTAATCTGCCTAGCACCTTCAAAGAATAATATAACTGCATAGGCTATGGACGCTACTATTGCATTTAATACGAAGACAACTGTTGGTGTGCATAGTTTCAACCAATGAATATCTGTAATTAACCCAGCAAATAAAATAATTTTAAAGAGTTTGTACATATTTTTAATAAAAAACCACCACCCTAAATTCAAAATAAAGGGTTTAAAAAAACAGGATTTGAGTCAACAGGTTTGCTCAAAATCCCATTCTTTTAAATTGTCTAGGAGTTTATAAAATTAAGAAATCTACTAATTTAGTCGACTTCTTGTAAACATTTTGGTACCTCCGGTTGATGTGCCCAAAACATACATGCTGAACTCAAATTAGTTAGCGCAAGACCAAAAACTGCCACCATAAAGACTTGATTCATTTTTTCAAATAACTTTTTCATAATATTTTTCTCCTCTCTTGTATTTATAAAAGATCGGTACCATGCTGAGCATTTGACCTGTTAAAGCCAAACTCATCATTTTAAACCAATCATTAAAACCGAATACATAAAGGACAAAGCTCAATGCCATAGTGCCAATTGTAAAATAAAAGGTCTTAGTCTTGCACCTTCGCTTTTGTTTTTCGCTTAAGGGCTTCGAAATGGAGTCAAGAGGTGCCATAATCATAATTAGAACACCCGATATTACAATTAAAGTCGTATACGCGAAAAGCGGTCCAGTATAGTAGTTCATTATTCCGATGGAAGCCAAAGCCATGACACTTATGGTCGCAAAACAACCTATAAATGTCTTGGCATGATAACCACCTGCATTCATTCTTACAACTGCGAAAGTTAACAGATAAACAGCCAAATGATCTAAGCACCCAAGGACTAATCCAATCACTATAAAACCTATGATGTCAAATAATGTCTCTATGAATAATAGTAATCCATACTCGAACTTGGCTTCTTCAACTTCATCTTTTAACTGACCCTGAAAAAACTTTTTTCTGATTTTGTGCGCAAGTTTTTGGAACAAATGAATCACACCCCGATAAGTGAAATTTTCCCGTGACGCTTTTTCTTTTTTTCTTTCACGTCTGAAATTATTATATAAGGTAAATGACTATATAATCAATAGGGGTGGCCTATTTGGAACGAATTGTGGCTTATTTGGAACAGCAAATCTTAAATAGTGCATTTCACTCCACCAATATACTGCATTTAAGGATAAATTTGTCTTCTAAAGCCTGGATTTCAAAAAGCCCATGATGCTTGTTTATGAGCTCTTCAATATTTCTAATACCATAACCATGTAAAGTCTTTTCCTTTTTTCGTGTTAAATAGCGCCCACTTTCTTTTTTATATTCTCCATTAGATGTATTTTCAATATAATAATTCAAATAACCTTTTCTCATAAAGATTTTGATTTTTATACGTGTTTTTCCTACAACGGCTTGACAAGCTTCAATAGCATTATCCATGGAATTGCTGATAATCATGGCCAAACTGTATTCCAATGTACTTAGATTGTTAGGAATCATAACCTCTTTTTCAATTTCAATCCCATATTGTAGTGCTTCATTGATTTTTTGCTCTAAAATCAATTCGATGGCCGTCATGGATGTTTTTAAATTGTGATCGAGTACAGATTGATCACCAATAAGGGCATCAATATAGCTTAAGACTTCATTTTGCTTGTCATGATTAACCATGGTTCGAATCGCCTGAAAGTGGTTTTTATAGTCATGTTGGTTCCGCCTAACCTCGTCCATGACCCCTTTAAGTGCTGTGATCTGATCACTTTGCTGGCTTAATGACAGCTCCACCATCTGCTTTTCAATTTCCACTTGAGTCGCTTTATAAAAAATATTGCTGATAAAGAGCACCAAAATATTACACCCCAGCATAACGAAGCTTACAAAGAGCACACTCTGATTTGCCTTTTCACTGACCACATAGGTTTTGTAAATGTCTACAACAAAAAAGGCAACGATGATGTTCAGCATCAACATGAGAATTAAAATTAAAGACTGATATCGTTTCCCTACACCTGTGTCCATTCGAGTCGTCTTAATTGTATTCACGACTAAAAAGGCGAGTAACTTACTGTTAATTGCAAATACAAACCGCTCTGTCCCAAGGGTAGCCAATGCCATCGGAGTCGTCTTGAAAAAAAAGCCCATTAAAACTATTAAAATAAATTCACAAGCGATCAAAATAATATCTACCGTAATAATAGCCAGTATAATCTTAAGTAAATTTTTTTCTCCATAACGCCATACACCAACGAATAGCCAATACAAAAACATGATCAACATAACGTAGATAGAACCTGTATCAAAGGCATGATTTAAGTACGAAAGTATTACACTTCCCATAATAACCACTATAAAATCATCTACAACACCTGACTTTTTTATGTGTGCAAATTGCTTTTTAAAAAAAATCAAAACTATAAACATTTCAAATAGGTTTATGGCATTTTCAATTACCAACCATTCCATCTACTACTCCCCCCATATTCTCCTTTTGATAGCATTTTGAACTTGTTCCACGTTTGCTTTACTCACGGGGATTGGCACTTTTTCATCTCCAATATATACAATATACCTTTCAAGCTTATAAATCTGATCCACATTGATGATGTAGCCTTGATGACATTTCAGAAACACATCATTTGATAATAACTCATCAATCTCTTTCATAGTTTCTCTAACTTCATACCGGCCGTTTAATGTGTGAAAAGCCGCTTTTTTGCCTACCTTCTCCACATAAATAATATCTGACTGCTTGAGTAATATCTGTTTACCATTTACCTTAATTGAAACCGTCTTAAACATATGATTTTCTATAAAAGAATGTTCATCAATTTTGTTTTTTAAAAAATGTAAAATTTCATAAAATGAATCCATTTGAACAGGCTTAATAAGGTATTTAGAAGCTTCTACCTCAAAAGCATCTATTGCGTACGAAGTATAACTGGTAATAAACACAATGAACCCTTCTGGATTATATTTTTTATAGTATCTGGCAAGATCAATACCACTGCGTTCATCTATATCAATATCAAAAATAACGGCATCTAGTGATTCACTCTGAATCACACGTACCGCCTCCTCGGAAGACACTGTGGAAAAAACAGTTAATGGAAATGCTTTAAACTCAGTGGTCATTGCCACCATCTCGTCTAAGATGGCTTTTTCATCATCACATATCAGCAAGTTCATATAAAATACCTCTCAATCCAATCTATTCGACTAAAGTGTCTCCTATATGAAGATTTCACTTTAAACATATACACCCTTATTATCATTATAATAATAACATATTTCCCCAACTGTTTGTGCGAAAATCAATTTCTAGGTATAATGTATTAATAACTTATAAACAAAGGAGTTCTTATGAAAATCGGTAAATTTGCATCCCAAAACAACTTAACAATTGATGCAATTCGGCACTATATGTCTCTTGATTTAATCGTACCGGAAATGATCGGTTCACAGTACGACTTTGATGAAAGATGTCAACTCGATTTATCTGAAATTCTGCACCTTAAGAGCATTGGTTTTACCTTGCAAGAAATCCAAATGCTCTTAATATTTAAACGTATCGGCCGGCTCACAGATTATGAAAAAAGCCTTTATTATCAGTCTTTTTTTGAACAAAAAATGAAGGCTATTGACGAAAATATTACACAGCTTGTGAGTATGAAAAATAAATTGGCTCGAGCAATCAGCTCAATTGAAGACAATTTGAAAAAAATAGAGCCCAGCGGAAGTTTCGGTGTGCCTCTTTCCTTTTTGCCCAAAATCACTTGTTACAAATGTAATGCTGCTATGATCTTAAATGAAGGTGCTATTATAGATCAAAAACTTACAACAGGGATATTCAACTGTGTTTGTGGTACTCAGTATACCGTAGAAGATGGTATTTTGATCGTAGATACTGAAGATTTGATTACGACTCATACTGATGAAGATCGCAATGTTATTTATGTTGAAGATTATATCATGCATACAGACTACGAATACCTCAGTAATTTGCATAAAAGCTTTGAATGGGCTTATAAAAATATTCCCTTTGAGGACTATGAAAACAAAACTTTCTTAGAACTAGGCATTGGACATGGCTTCTTTTTAAGATATCTTTACGATAAGATTCACCACTCTAATCAATATATCGCTGTGGATCATGATATTGGTAGATTAAAATGGTTTAGAGACCGTTTACTCAACAATCCTATGAATTTCGACTTGTTGTTAATCGCATGTGACTTTAAAAAAATTCCCCTGAATGATTATTCTATAGATGTTCTTTTGGATATCTCGGGTTCGAGCAACTACGCCTTTGATCATCCTGAATTCTTACTTACTGAGTTATCTAAACTCTGTAACAGAAGATGTGATTTAGTTGCAAGTTTTTTGCTCTTTCATAATTTTAGTAAACATTCTAAGATAGCTCCTATCTTAAGAGAGAACTTCAAACTCAAACCCATATGCGAACAAATAGCTAAACTTGATTTTAAAGAAAAAGTTTCATATATATCAGACACAGTTACTCGGGGTGGCAAATTTGAAGATTTCTTTATAGAAGGTGAAAATATATTTAATTATATCTATTATGGCAAACGGTGGGGATAACCCCACCGTTTCTATGATTTATCCACAAATAATACATAATTAAGGCCTTGATCTCGTCCTAACACCACCGAGTATACTCATACTAGGAGGTGTTCATATGTTTTCTATGCCGTTAAAAAACACAGATTTCAGAAATTTAATCTTATTTATTACTGGAAAAGGCGTTTCTGTCTTTGGTTCTTCCATTTATACATTTGCCATCAGCTTATATGTCCTTAAGATGACTGGGTCTGCTCTAAACTTTGCCACAACAGTACTCCTGGGTATTCTGCCTATGATACTTTTTGCACCATTTGCAGGTATCTTAACAGATCGCTTTTCCAAAAAAAAGCTTATTGTCATCACAGATACCTTAAATGGTTTATTATTTTTGACACTTTTTATCATAAGTGCCAAAAACCCTTTGACCCTTATGATCATTTACACCACAACTGTATTGCTCTCTCTTTTTTCTACACTTTTTATGGTCAGTATGGAAGCTGCGAAACCATCGCTTGTTTCTGCTGAAAAACTTTTAAAGATTAATGCAATTAGTAAAATGATAGACTCCCTCTCCGCCATTCTTGGTCCTATTTTAGGTGGCATTGCCTTTGCACTATTTGATATTCGATTTTTCATTTTAATCAATGCCGTTTCTTTTATATTTTCAGCATTTACAGAAATGTTTTTCAAATTTAATTCGACTCACGCTATAAATCTGGATATTAAAAAAAACTCTCTTTGGGATGAACTAAGGGAAGGTATTCAGTATTTAAAGGCCTCAGAAGAACTTAAAAAACTGACCAGTGTTTTTATCTTTATCAATTTCTTTCTTGGATTTGCGATACAAGTCCCATTACCTTACATTGTTAATACCTTACTAAAGCTCTCACCAGAGTGGTACGGCATTATCAACAGTGCTTTTCCTGTTGGTCTAATCATGGGATCGATTATAGTTGAAAAAATAATGTCCAAGTTTAACTACAACGGCATACTCATGTCTATGGTACTGATTATGTCCATTTGCTCTATTTTAATTGGAGCACCACTCTTTATATCTTGGGCACCAAGCGAAATTGGCTTCCTCTATTGCCTGATTATGTTTGTTTTTGGTATCGCGATTGCACTTATTGATATCCCAATCTCATACATTCTCCAGGATACAGTGCCAGAATACATCCGGGGCAGAATACTAAGTCTCATATCTAGTCTTGTGAAGATTTTCTTACCCCTGGGACTCATTTTATCTGGTATTTTAGTTCAAAGTATATCCGCATATTATTTACCTATTTTAGGCGGTGCCTTGGCACTTCTTTATAGTTATGGCTACCACTATTTTATAACGCGTAAAAACATCACTGTACATGCCACTGAAGAATAAAACCTTTCTAACTTCAAAAAAGTGCCTTTAGCGACCAGTGAAATAACACATGCGCTAAAGACACTTTTTGAATTTTCTATTACTCAGACCCAACTTTAAATTTTAAATTTAGAAATTTCACTTTCAAGATTTTGAGCACTTTCATTTGTTCTCAGAACAAGTTTGACAACTTCGATGGATTTTTCTGTTACATTTGATGTCTTGATGGCAATATCTGATGTACCTTGAGCACCCTCAGTGGAAGCTTTAGCAACACCATCAATAGCTCTTAAAATTTCAGTAATTGAG
This sequence comes from uncultured Fusibacter sp., assembly GCA_965140735.1. Taxonomy (GTDB): domain Bacteria; phylum Bacillota; class Clostridia; order Peptostreptococcales; family Acidaminobacteraceae; genus Fusibacter_A. The sequence continues at coordinate 2,770,593 of OZ223306.1, forward strand.
GCTAAGAGTTCTTCCGATGTCGAGCTAAAATCTGTTACCAAGTCATCTACATAAATAGCATCTTCACTGTATTTATCTGCCACGTCTAAGATCAGTTTATAATCTTCGTTGACATCATTATTCACAAACTCAAGTAGGTTGTTAGAATTTCCTGTTAAGTCTGCTACAGCTTCATTTACTTTAGAAGTAATGCGCTGGATCTCTTCCACAGTATCCTTAGATTGCTCAGCCAACTTTCTAATTTCTTCTGCCACCACTGCAAATCCCTTACCTGCTTCTCCTGCTCTAGCAGCTTCAATGGCTGCATTTAACGCAAGTAAATTAGTCTGAGAAGTGATGTTCATAATAGATTCACTGAGTACGTCAATTTGAGAAACGACTTTTGAAGCCTCAATTGAAGCTTCAAGTTTTTCTTTCACACTGGTTAACATAGTCATTGCCTTAGTCTGTGCATCCAGTACGAGCCCTTTAGTGGATTGAGCTCTGTTGCTAATTTCATTTGCTTTAATGGCACCCTCTTGAGCTTTATCGGCAATGGATGAAACTGCCCTCTCCATTTCTTGAGAAGTTGCTGACATTTCCTCAGATGTAGCTGCTGTTTCTTCCATACCTGCTGCAAGTTCCTCAGTCGTCGCAGATACATTTTCGATGTCACTATTGAGATCACTCACTCTACGATCTACCTCTTTTACAATGCCTTCAATATTATTAGACTCATTGCTCACTTTGCCAATTAAAGCTTTAATCGCACCTTGCATTTCATTTATCCCTGTTGCCAGAGCACCCATTTCATCTTTACGTTTCAATAAATCACTTGAAATATCAATTGAAAAATCACCAGAGGCTACTTGTGATAATTGAGTCACTGCAAGTTTTAGAGGCCTTGTTATATCAAGTGATATTAGGAAAGTTAATATCAAACTTAACAACAGTGAAAATATAGTGATGCCTACGAATAATTTCACCGTTTTTATATAGTCCGCTTCGTTATAATCATGGACCTTTTCAGCATCCATGAGTTGGTCATTTGCTAAATTAACTAAGCTTTGCTGAATTTCCTCACCCAGTGCATCGATTTCACTATACTTTTTAAGCGCCTTCTCTTGATTGCCAGCAAGCGCATATTTAATCGCTTCATCGCGTATTGGCCTATATGCCACTAATTTTTTATCTAATAGATCAAATTCTTTACTCTCAATTTCATCTAACCCTATATCTCTTACGCCCTGTAAATTGGCATCAAAGAGTTCTTTCCTATGCTCAAGATCTTCCAATCTAGTGGTCTGTTTCTCTTTATCTTCTATGTGAAGAAAAATGTAGTAAATATCACCCTCTATAGCCCTTAATTGAACCTCGCTCTCGTTAATCAACTGTGTTTTAGTTAGATTAACATCAAAAAGTGATTTAAGATTATCATTGGATTCTGTCAATCTCGTATAACCTACACCTGCAACCAACAATAATAATAATATGAGTGTACTACTCAAAAGAATAATCTTAAATCTGACTTTTAGCCGTTTTAGCATAAATTCACTCTCCCAATTCTAAATTTGTAATTATATTTATACCCTATTTATACGCTCTAAAACGGAGTATTTGAACTATTTATTGTTTTTTTGCCATAAAAGATTATTTTCTTTAAAAGTAGCAACGATTCGATCGCTATCAGACAAATAAGACAAATAAGATTTAATTGTACTGCCTACGAGAACATACTGATTCATGTCCATCTTTAAGCTATAGTGATCAAATATTTTTTTCAATAAACTTTCAAAACCAATTTCATTTTCACAGAGAAATTCAATTAATGCAATGATTTCTAAAACTTTGCGCTTATTAATCTCTATGAGCTCCCCCAAATCTTCACAGATACTTGCATGTGCCAACACAAAACAATTGCCCTCTAACTTTATTAATTTTTCAATACTTTCAAGATAAGCACTGACATCATAAAGAAATGAAACATGATATTTTTCAATAATATGTGCACCGTTAAGGGCATCTCCTAGATACCAGACACCATCTGGTGTTTTTATACCAATCATGTTAAAGGTATGTCCATCCAGACGTATAAACTCAAAATCATTGAGCCCTGTTATGGTTTCAAAATCCTCAATCGGCGTTACTTGACTTGGTTTTGCCATCAGAAATTTATTTCTAAGAGCTTTCATCGGATACCCCCCATATAAAAAGGAAGGTTCTAAGATCGGATAAGTCATAAAAGCATTTTCAATGCCTACAGTAAATGCTTGGCACTTAAATTGTTCCAGCAAATATGCATTCCCACCAATATGATCCGCATGCGAATGTGTATTGATAATCCATTTGAGATTCCAATTCTGAGCGCGAATGATCTTTGCTATTTTTTTTGCTGCATCTTTATCATTGCCACTGTCAATCAATAAAACATCATTCCCATTAATTTCATAAATGCCTGTTTTAACAGGGCTTTCAATATAGTAAGAATGTTCTCCGAGTTTTTCTAGTTCATACATGAGTCCTTCTCCTTTCCTACTCCAACACTAAATATTGCATAATTTGGATTCAATTTAGACTATTATATCAGAATAAATAGAAAATCCTATAAAAAATGCTCTTCTCAATGTTGATATTTTTAAGTTATTTACTAGGTTTTAAAAAAAAAGATTTTTAGAGCCTCATTTTACTCTAAAAATCTTTTTAATTTTATTGGCCTTTATTAATAAACGGTTTAATCTTCAGAAAATTGACTGTTATATAGATTTGCATAAAAACCTTCTTTTTCTAGCAATTCATAGTGATTGCCTTGTTCAATGATTGTGCCTTGATTCATAACTAAAATCAATTCCGCATCTCTTATTGTTGAAAGTCTATGCGCAATAACGAAGCTTGTTCTGCCTTCCATAAGATTGCCCATGGCTTTCTGAATCAAAACCTCTGTTCTAGTATCTACATTACTCGTCGCCTCATCTAATATGAGAATTTTAGGGTCTGCTAAAATGGCTCTGGCTATGGTTAAAAGCTGCTTTTGTCCTTGAGATATGTTTGAGGCTTCTTCGTTTAATATCGTATCATATCCTTCTGGAAGCGTCATGATAAAATGATGTGCATGTGCTAAATCAGCTGCCTCTATGATTTCATCTTCTGTGGCATTTTCCTTACCATAGGCGATGTTATCTCTGATAGAACCTTTAAACAACCACGTATCTTGTAATACCATCCCAAAGAGTTGACGCAAACTGCCCCTTTTCATATGGCTGATATCCACGCCGTCAATTCTAATCGCACCACCATTTAATTCATAAAATCGCATGAGTAAATTCACCAGTGTGGTTTTTCCCGCACCTGTTGGACCCACTATAGCAATCGTATGTCCAGCTTCAACGTCGACGTTGATGTCTTCCATAAGCATATGATCTTCTACATATCCAAATTTCACATGATCAAATTCAACTTGACCTTTAAAGTCTTTAATAGCCTGAGAATCTTCTATATCCTCAAGTTCTTCATCTTCATCTAAGACTTCAAATACACGTTCAGCAGATGCAATCGTAGATTGAATGATATTCGTAATATTTGCAATTTGAACGATAGGTTGCGTAAACTGACGAATATATTGAATAAACGCTTGGATATCACCGATCTCTATTTTTTTCTTGGCTACCAATAAACCGCCCACCACACAAACGAGTACATAACCTAAATTATTCACAAAGTTGAGTGCTGGGAAAACAATCCCAGACATAAATTGTGCTTTCCAAGCCACATCATAGAGTCCATGATTAATTTCTACAAATTTCTCAACGGATTCCGCTTCATGGCCAAAAGCTTTTACAATTTTATGGCCTGTATACATTTCTTCAACGTGACCATTGAGTTCACCAAGTGTTTTTTGTTGTTTTGAAAAATACTTTTGAGAATTTTTAGCAATAATAACTGTAATGACCATACTCATAGGCAATGTTAAAAGTGCTATTAAAGTCATAACAGGACTTATGGTTAACATCATAATCAAGATGCCCACCACACTGACAAGAGACACGATCAGCTGCGTTAAACTCTGTTGCAGTGTTGTGGCAATCGTCTCCATATCATTGGTAATTCTACTGAGTACATCACCATGAGAATGCTCATCATAATATTTTAGTGGCAATCTATCGAGTTTTGACTTTACATCCGTTCTCATGCTATATACTGTATTTTGTGCAACACTGGACATAATGTAGGACATGGCAAAACGAAATAAAGCACTGATGATATAAAGTACAATCAGTAATAACAGAATCTTTCCAATGTACTCAAAATCAACTAAAGGTACAGGTTGACTCTTTATTGCATCTATTGTTGCCTGAGGCATATTTTGCTGAATTGCATACATCAATTTTATTTGATGCGCATATAGACCTATTATGGCTTCGCCAAGTTTTGTGGTTGCCTTACCCATAATTTTAGGACCTGAAATTGTAAAGATTGTACTCATAATTGCTAGAATAAAAACAAGTATAAATCGAGCTCTCTGTGGTTTGAGATATGATGCTAACCGTTTGAGAGTTCCTTTAAAATCTTTCGCTTTTTGAACAGGTGCCCCCAGCATTGGTCCACCCATTCTTGAACCTCTTTGAGGTTTTTGATTTTTTTCTGCCATTACATCTCCTCCTCTGATAACTGTGAGGAAACGATTTCCTTATAAACTTCACTTGACTTTAATAAGTCAAAATGTTTGCCAATTGCTTTAATTTCACCTTGATCCAATACGATAATTTGATCTGCATCTTTAACCGTGCTGACTCTTTGGGCTACTATGATCACTGTAGCTTCTTTTGTTTCACCTTTAAGTGCATGTCTTAAATTAGCATCGGTTTTGTAATCCAGTGCTGAAAAACTATCATCAAAAATATAAATCTCTGGTTTTCTTACAAGGGCTCTTGCAATAGATAATCTTTGTTTTTGACCTCCAGATAAGTTAGCACCACCTTGTGAAACTTCAGCATCATACCCTTCGGCCATTTTAGAAATAAAATCATCTGCTTGCGCTATTTTCGAAGCATGTATAACTTCATCCATAGAAGCTTCTTTTTTACCAAAGCGTATATTTTCTTTTACTGTACCACTAAAGAGAATCGCTGATTGAGGTACAAATCCAATTTTCTGTCTCAAATCCGATTGTGCCATTTCAGAAATCGAAATGCCATTAACTCGGATTGAACCTTCTGTAATATCATAAAATCTTGGAATTAAGTTAATAAGCGTTGACTTACCAGCCCCAGTTCCACCGATAACAGCAGTCACCTGTCCAGGACCTGCGCTAAAGTTTATACCTGAAAGTGCAGGTTCTTCTGCTCCCGGATAGTAAAAAGTCACATTGTCAAACTCAATATATCCTCTTTTATCGTCTGCTGTCTTTGGAATTTCAATATCCTTAATCTCAGGCTCTAAATCAAGCACTTCGTTAATCCTCACTGCAGAGGCTTGTGCTCTTGGAATCATAACAAACATAATAGAAACCATGATAATTGAAAACATAATCTGCATGGCATACTGAAGAAATGCCATCATATCGCCAAGCGCCATATTGCCATCTGCAATGCGAATACCGGCAAACCATATAATTGCAACAGATGTAATGTTCATGAAGAAAATCATAACAGGCTGCATGGCCGCCATAATCCGATTGACTTTAATTGCTGTACCCACCAAATCTTGATTCGCATTATCAAATCTTTGTCTTTCAACTTCCTGCTTATCAAATGCTCGAATAACACGTATCCCGATGAGATTCTCGCGTACAACTCTATTAAGCGTATCCACTTTTGCTTGCATGATTTTGAAAAGTGGTACGACAAATTTGGCAAGGATTCCGATGGTCAGAGCCATAAGCGGTAAAATAATCGCTAAAATTAGAGTTAAATGGGTATCTTTAGAAAGCGCCATAATGATACCACCAACACATAAAATTGGGGCATATATCATAAATCTCATCCCCATAACCATAAGCGTTTGAATTTGTGTAATATCATTAGTCGTCCTCGTAATCATGGACGACGTCCCCATGGTATCAAACTCATGAAGTGCATATTGCTCCGCTTTTACGAATACTTTTTCTCTGAGATCTCTACTAAATGCCACTGCAATTCGAGCAGAGAGAAAACTCCCTAATATAGCGCAAATACTACTTCCTAGTGCAACGATAAGCATATACCCGCCATATCGCCATATATAAGCTGAATTGCCTTTTATCATCCCATCGTTGACAACATCAGACATGAGCGTTGGCAAATAAAGTTCCGCCATAGCTTGTCCAAAGAGAACGATTAATACTGCAATAAAGGGAATCCTATAAGGTTTTAAAAATCTAAATAACTTGATCATTATAAGCTCCTAGTGCCCTTATTCAGTGGCTACATTTACAAGCATTTGATCTTGCAAAATATGTGTATTCGAAATCGCAATGACTTCGCCTTTCTCAAGTCCAGAAAGAATTTCTATAGAAGTCTCATTTTTGAGGCCTGTCACCACTTCTCTTTTAGTTGCAACTTGATCTTTAATGACAAAAACATAGCTTTGTCCTTCTGCATTGACCACAGCATTTACTGGAATTACAACGTGCGACTTACCGTTGATTTCAATTGCAAATCTCGCAGAGAGCCCTGCCATAATTTGATCTTCATTAGGCATTGTAATTTCTATTGGAAATATTTTGCCTGTACTCACTGCCATGGGGCCAATTGTGGAAATCTCTGCATCGTATACCTGATCAGGATAAATGTCTACTTTAAATTTAACTTTATCGTTTACATTAACATAGGGTAAATACTCCTGAGCGATTGTCCCCTTCATTTTAAGTGTTGATAAATCAGCAATTGATAAAAGTGACATGCCAGGTGATACGATTTCACCACTTTGAATATCACCACTTACTAAAACGCCATCAATTGGACTTATAATGGTTGAATTTTCCTTTTGTACATTCAGCGTATTAATACTTGCCTTTGCATTTTCTATGGCTGCAAGAGCTTGATTTTGTAAAGGTCCCGCTGCATTTTCATACTGTTTTTTTGCAAGATCATATTTTGAAGAAATATCTGTATAGGTACCTTCAGAAACTGCTCCGGTTTCATAAAGTGCCTTTGTATCCAAATAGGTTTTTTCAGTTTGATCTAGGCTGATTTTTAATAGAGATGCTTGATTTTTAGCAGAAGTATAAGTTGCTTCTGCAGCACTAAGACCTGCCTGTGCTTGTTGCAATTGAGCCTCAAGGGTTTTCGTATCCAGCTGTATAAGTACTTCGCCTTTTGTCACTTTGTCTCCCACTTGCTTGGGCATGTTTAAGATTTGACCAGACGCTTTACTGCTTATATTTACAAGGTCTTTAGGCAACAAAACACCCGTCAATTGAAGTTCCGTTTGTATATTAGATTCATCAGCGGTTGCAATCTTCACCGTTAGATCCTGTGCCACTGTATTATTGGTACAACCGCTTATTAAAAACATTAGTGCGAATAATAGGCTCATTAAGCCTTTTTTGTTCATTTTTCTCATCTCTGCTGCCTCCTCTATTTCACATGAATTTTAATCTTAGTATTCATTCCTGGCATTAACGTTAACCCTTCATCATTGATAATACTAATTTTAATAGGTATTAGTTGCGTCTGCTTTGTGAAATTACCACTTGTATTAAGTGTTGGAAATGGAGAAAAAACAGATTCTGTTGCTTGTCCAATACTCTGAACATAGCCATAAAAAGGTTTCTTACCGAAAGCGTCCACTGTGATATCCACTGTTTGGCCTTGTTCAATTCTAAAAATTTCAGTCTCCTCAACATTTGCTTTAATGTAGATGTGTTCTGTATCTGCTATTATAGCGGCCTCCATTCCCGGTGAAAGGACTTGACCTTCAACAATACTGGTATGAATAATCTTGCCACTGATAGGTGCCTTTATTTCTGCTTTTGAGACAATAGCATCTGCAGAATTATTAAGCGCAGCTGGATTAATGACATTGCTGCTCAAAAGCATACTAACGTCTTGAACACCAAGAATTGCGCCTTCTTTGATCATATCGCCTTCTTTAACATTCCAAGAATCCACTTTACCTGTGATTTCTGGTGTTATAGTAATCATATTGGCTGCGATCTGAGCGTCTTCTGTAATAAAATAATGACTTGATTGATAATAAAACTGATATCCCCAATAAGCTCCACCGACTATCAATAATAATAAAACCACTGACATAATTGCTTTCATTTTTTTCATGTTAATCCACCTCTATTATTTTTCAATTTATTATTTATTTTTGTACATGAGTGCCTTGAGTTCATCTATTAATGCACTCATACGCTCAAGCTCTGATTCATCATACACTTTTAATTGATCCATCATGGATTCTCTAATCTGCCTTTTATAAACCTTTATAGCCTCTTCTCCTTTTTCGGTGATGTTTAAAAGAATCAACCTTCTATCAGATTCACTAAAGGTTCTACTAACAAGGCCCATCTTTACGAGCTTGTTAGATGCCACTGTAATATTGGATTTAGGAATCGCCATAAGCTCACTATAATAACTCACTGGATAACCACTTTCGCACCCAATTTTGAAGAGCAGTCCCAATTGTTGCCTTGGCATTTCAATGAGATGATAGACACCTTTATACTTCTGTGCTATTGCCGGAAGTAATGTAATCAAACTTGCGGCACATTCCTCTAGAATTGACATATTCTTTCCCCTTTCATTTCAAATTGATTTATTTTCGCATTCCAGAATTTTATTTTATCAACATAGTTACGAGACGTCATTATTACATCACATAATAGTTACATGATGTTACTAATCTATATTAGCACTCATCGCTCAAAACATCAATTCTTATTTTATATGTTAACAAATCGTTCATATATGCTTTAGAATCATCTGCTCACCTATACGACAAGGTCATCGATGCAGGCTATGAAAAAGGAGCTGTTGCTCACCTAATCCTTTAGATTTGCAACAGCTCCACTTACATGAGAAATTTGATACAATTATTTATATCAAACCATTTATAGCATAGCTTGAATATTCTAATGCTTAAATTTTATTTGATCATTTTTTATTTGAGAAATCTCACTTTAAAAACAGTCCCTTCTTTTTCTACACTATTCACTTCTATGTGGCCGCCATGCGCATTTACAATTGATTTAACAATAGATAAGCCGATCCCTGCCCCACCAGACTGTCTCGCTCTGGATTCATCTACTCTATAAAACCGTTCAAAGATATGAGGGATATCTTTAGCGGGTATCCCAATACCTGTATCCGTCACAATTAAATCAATATCAGATTCACGAGCATAGACCTCTACTTTAACTTGGCCACCTTTTAGCGTATACTTTAAAGCATTGTTTAACAAATTGATGAGCACTTGCTTCAATTTTAAAGCATCCCCCATCATCAAAACAGGTTCACCTTCAATCACAAGATCTACTTCTTTTTTAAAATACTCACTTTTAACAGCTTCTATAACCTCTTGAGCTATCTCATACAAATCCAGTTCTTCTAGTGAAATAATCAATTGCTCGCGTTCAAGCTGAGCAATTTTTGAGAGATCACTGACTAAAGTACTCAATCTTGAAGTTTCTTTTAAAAGCCCATCAAGTCTTTCCTTATCGGGTTGCCATATCTCTTCTATCATGAGTTCTAAATGACTCTGAAGCGTTGTGATAGGTGTCCTCAACTCATGTGCAATATCTGAGGTCAAGCGTTTTCGAAGTTCTTCTTGAGTGTCCAGCGCCTCACTGAGCGCATTGATCGTTTCTGCTAGTTCACAAATTTCAAGTGTTGTAGAAGGACATGCCACACGCGAGCCATAATTTCCTTGCATGATCTTTTGGGCATTCTCGTTTATCGCAATTAGCGGTCTGGTAAGTTTTACCGAAATATAAAAGCCTAGAAAAAGAGAAAGTAGAAGCGCAAATAAACCTGCACTTAATAACAATTCCTTGAGTGCTTCAACGTATTTCACATCGTTATCATCAAAGAAATAGGGTCCATAATAACCAATGGTTAGCGATCCAAACGATTTATTTTCAGTAAATAATAAATAACGCGTTTCCTCATAGCCCCCCTGAAAGCTAGCATTCTGCTTTTTCATGTTGTATTCCATTTGAGTTAACAGGTCTGTACAATAGCCTCTGTTGAAGGTCCATGCATTCCAAAGTACATGATCACTTGAATCAGAAACCTTAATCAAAAATCCGCGTTCCATGGCACTTACCCCCACATTCTCTATGGAGATTAAATTCCAATAACGATCTTCTTCTTGATATATCTTTGTAATTTGATTCACTAAAAGATTGCTTTCATGTTTTATTTTTTCTACTGTGTAGGCTTCAAATCTCTTTTCAATAAAATAATCAGATGTAAAGCCAATGAAAATCATCATCAGTAATACAATCAAAAAAAAAGCCAATATGATTTTGCTTTTGAGCCTCATTTTCATACCGCACACGTCCTATTACTTAAATTTATAACCAAATCCATGCACCGTTGTAATATACACAGGCAATTTTGAATCCGCCTCAATTTTAAGTCTAATATTTTTGATATGACTGTCTATCGCACGATCATAACCTTCAAAATCTTTTCCCATAACAAGATCTATTAGCTCATCTCTGGTAAAAACTTTACTCGCTGATTTTGCCAAAATCAATAAGATCTTAAACTCATTTGGTGTCAATTTTACTTTTACAGAATTCCGGTAGATTTCATGGCGTTGCTCGTCTATAATCAAAGTGCCATCATCATAGTAAAACACTTCACTTCTAACCATCCCCTGAGAGCGTCTCAATACAGCTTCAACCCGTGCTAAAACTTGTTTTAAGCTAAATGGTTTAATGATGTAATCATCAGCTCCTATTTTGAGTCCATTGACAATATCTTTCTCATCAATCTTCGCCGTCAACATGATGATTGGTACGTCAGAAAATGCTCTTATTGACTTACAGAGCATCTCACCACTGATCTCAGGAAGCATCAAGTCTAATAAAATCAAATCGATCTTTCGGCTCTCCATAATCTTACGAGCTTCCAAGCCAGTAAGATCAATAAAAGTGTGATACTCATGACTTTCGAGATAGGCAGAAAGCGCATCTGCAATATTTTTTTCATCCTCTACAATTAAAATATTAGGCATTTTTATGTCCTTTATCGATAATTTTAATGCTATTATCTCTTACAAACCCAATTTTTACAACATTTAATTGTATATCTTTCTTATATGTAATGAAAAAGGAGTCTTCTCTATATATTTTCCGATCCTAAGCCAACCCTTTATTAATTTCAGCTAAATCTCTTAGACTCCCAATTCATTCTCTCATATAAATTTGTAGATTTTATGGATATGTAAACTTTTTTTCAAGTATATATATTCACTATTGACATCAATTTATTTCGGGAGTAGAATAGTTGCATGCACAACTAATAGTACTTAGGAGGTTTATCTTCTATGGAAGATCCAAGGAAAGCAATTATCGATGCCACTGACATTGGGAAATATTTATCTATGCTCTATCGACACAATCGCATTTTCATAGATCAACACTTAACTGATCCTAATTTTGGAAGTGGACAACATACATTTCTCTTTTACTTAAAAAGCCATGGTGGTTCAACTCAAGAAGAAATTAGTAGAGCACTTGATATTGATAAAGCCAGTACAGCTAGAGCTATTCAGAAGCTTGAATCTCATAACTTTGTAAAAAGACAATCTGATCCAGATGATCGTCGTGTAAACCATGTATTTTTAACTGAAAAAGGGAAAGAGCTCCACGCAGAGCTCAAGAAGATTTCAAATCATTGGAAATCAATAATTTTGGCCTCTTTTTCAGAAGAAGAAATATCAGTTCTAGAATCATCTTTAAAAAAATTAGCCACTAATTCAATACTCTACAGACATAAGAAAGAAGGTCCTCATGACAAATGAAACCACAATTAATCCCCTAAAAACCGAATCCATAGGCAAACTCTTACTCAAATTCTCTATACCAGCCATTGTTGGTATGATGGTCAACGCACTCTATAATGTTGTCGACAGAATTTACATTGGATGGCTTGGCCCACTTGCCATGACTGGTATTGGACTGAATTTACCCTTTATGACCCTTTTAATGGCTTTTAGTATGCTTATTGGTATCGGTGCTGGTGCTATTATTTCTATACGACTTGGCGAAGGCAATCGCAATGGCGCCGAAAAAATACTTGGGAACGCATTTACGCTTCTCATCATAGTCATGATCACGATTTCAATTATAGGTTCAATTTTCAAGACGCCTCTACTCTATCTATTCGGCGCAAGTGATGCTACTATTGGTTATGCACATTCGTATATCACTATTATTTTAATGGGCGCAATCTTCCAAGGTCTCGGTTTTGGGATGAACAATATCATTAGGGCAGAGGGAAATCCTAAAATCGCCATGTACACGATGCTCCTTGGTGCTATTACAAATATCATATTAGATCCAATTTTTATCTTTGTATTCAACATGGGGATTTCCGGTGCTGCACTTGCTACGATTCTATCACAAATGATATCAACGATCTGGGTACTTCACCATTTCCTCTCTGGCAAGAGCAAACTGGTTTTAAAACGTGAGAATTTAAAACTAGACCCCAAAATTATGACAAGTATTTTCAGCATAGGTATGTCACCTTTTTTCATGCAGGTTGCTGCCAGTATTGTGACAATTGTTTCAAATAATGCCTTAAAATCCACTGGTGGTGATATCGCCATAGGTGCTATGACAGTCATCAATGCCATTATTATCTTTTTCTTGATGCCAATATTTGGTCTTAATCAAGGCTCTCAACCTATTATCGGTTTTAACTATGGTGCACAGCAATACGATCGTGTCAAACAAGCATTAAAATTAGCCATATATGCTGCAACTACTATATGTTTAATAGCGTTTACAGCGACACAGTTCTTTACCGTTTATCTGATCAACATTTTCAGTAGAGATCCAGAACTGATTTCTGTAGCTACACCTGGGATGAAGATTTTCCTATGTATGCTGCCTTTTATAGGCTTTCAAATTACCAGTTCAAATTATTTTCAAGCTGTTGGTAAGGCATCAAAATCAATCTTTTTGGCTCTTTTGAGACAGGTCATTGTCTTGATTCCAATGCTCCTTATTATGCCTCATTTCTTCGGATTAACAGGGGTTTGGATGGCTGGTCCTACAGCAGATTTCAGTGCCACTGTGGTTACTGCCATCTTTATCTTTAATGAACTCAGACATTTAGATGATTCTCATAGAATAGGAATAGTTTAAAAGTATCCCGCAAAATAGGAAAGAGCAATGCGAATAAATGCTTCGTATTGCTCTCTTATTATTTAAATCATTATGCTTCGAGAAGCTTTCCAAAAGCCATAATAAATGCTTCTTCATCTGCTTTTGAACGCTTTTTAAATTTTGTGTACTTCCCCTTTTGCATTCGTGCAACTCTGCTCATATGTCTTTGATCTAATATAAGGTCTATATTATCCTTAGTAATCAATCGTCCATTTTGATTGATGATCTGGCCCTGCTTCGATAGCACCATAGCTGCAAGCCCATAATCTTGAGTAATAACAATGTCACCAGTACTCATGTGGTTTACAATATAAAAATCAGCTGCATCTCTTGATATATCAACAGTGATGATTTCTGCATAGTCATCTTCTATAATCACCGCATGATTTTTCACAACCCTTACAGGATAATGCTTTTTTTTAGCAATACCTATAGCAGTCTTCACCACTGGACAACCATCAGCATCAATCCATATCTTGACTTCAGAATTATTCAGCATTTGGTGTACTCACTTCTCTTCTTGGCATTTCTTTTTTAGGTGCCTTTTTTCGAGTCGTCCGTTTCTTTTTAGCAGGTGGTATTTTAGGTTTATCACTCTCTTTTTTAAGACGAACCCACATGGATTTGCTGTTGCCTTTTGTATGGATATCTAAGAAATCAAACTTTCTCAAAAATCTTGACAACTTTGGATCTCCATAATTTCTCACATCAAAATCAGGATATCTTTTTACAAGGCGATTACCCAATTCCCCCATATTCATACTCTGATCATCTTCATCTATCTCGTTGAGCATTTTAAGAATAGCGGCCTTAATGACACTGAGTTCTGTCATGTTTTTCTCGCTATCATTTGTCTTAGTATTCGCCGTATTTAAATCACTTGTGCGTAAATTTTGACGTCCACCATTTTCTAGAGCTAGTGCTTCTTCAACGCTGATTTCATTATCACCAATCCCCACGTCAACGGTTTTCTTTTCAGAGGCTTGAAGCACTTCTAAATATTTAAATTGATTACAGGAAGCTATAAAAGGTTTAGGCGTCTTTTTCTCTCCCATTCCCAAGACAAACATCCCTGATTCTCTCAATCTTGAAGATAACTTCGTGAAGTCACTATCACTGGATACGATACAAAACCCTTCCACCTTTTCAGAATAAAGTATATCCATTGCATCAATAATCATTGCTGAATCCGTGGCATTTTTACCACTTGTATAACCATATTGCTGGATAGGCGTAATTGAGTTTTCAAGCAACACATCTTTCCATGATGCCGAAGTACTCTTGGTCCAATCTCCATATATACGTTTATACGTCGCCACGCCGTAATTTGGAATTTCATCCAATACACTTGAGATGTACTTTGCAGATATATTATCCGCATCTATGAGTACAGCAAACCTTTTTTCTTCTAACATATAACCCCCAGTATTCTAAATTTTAGTTTCATACCATCTTGATTTCATCCATTTCCGAAAATGTTGTGAGAATTTCCTGCCAAATAAGATTTTCAGTCATTCGTACTTGTCTAGGTTCACATAAATATCGAATCGTAAGATATAAATAACCTTCTTTTACATTGACAAACACAATTGGTGTTAAATTCGTATAGTGGAGCATGTAACGCTTGGAAGCTTCAATCACATTTTCTTCAGCTTCTTTAGTCAAGTGAAGCGTGTGATGATTGATAATCACTTCCAGTTTTTGTTTTGCAATTGCCCATGGGCTATCTAGCGTAAGCCTAACCTCTATTTCATTCCAAATATATACAAATCCTTTATTGGCATTTGAAATACCATGTAAAAAGAGAAAATTATTCGGAATGTGAACAATTTGTCCAGTGCTTTGTTGTCCATGATCCGGTGTTGAAACTTCCATAAGCACTGTTTGAAACACTTTGATATCAATAATATCACCTATAATGCCATTGACCGTTATCCGATCCCCCACCTCAAAAGGCTTTTGAAATACAATAATAAGCCATGCCGCCATATTTGTAAACAGTTCTCTAAGGGATATGGCAATCCCCGCTGATATAAATCCCACGTATGTAGCTAAATCCAATTTTGATTCGGACCAAATCAGAATAACCACAATCAGTAGAATCCCTGTATTGAAATAAGACAATCTCTTTCGCGTCGTGTAGTAAACACTGTTCGTTTTAATGGTCTTAAACAAAATCCTACTCATAATTCTAATCAAAATAAAATTCAACAATAATAAACCTACAGAAATCAATAATTTCTGCATAATCACATTTACTTCTAAATAGCTTAATATCTCATTCATACACATGCCCACACTTTATTAAACTCTAAATATAAATTCAATTTTCTTTTACAGCTTGGTGCTTATAATCTATTTTAACAGATTTATAGTATTTTTATATGTAAAAAATATAAAAAAGACCCATGATTATAACACTCATGAGTCTTTAGATTAAAAACAAATCCAATAACAACAGATTTAACCGATGTCTATACAATACCCGCTTTTTTAAAATGTTTTATTAAAAGCTTTTTGCCCAATAACATGCCTAGGACACCCCCAACAAATGATAAGACAAGAATGATTACTGCCATAGGCCCTTGAATAAATTGAATCATTTGATCCATAAAAACAGCTTCTACACCTTTAGACACAAAGTCATTTCTAAATTTTTCTGCGAAGAATACCACAGGGAACACATTACCCAGTGCTTGTCCAGTAACCATCAATCCAAACCCAATTGCGATTGATTTAAAGCCTTTATAATGCGTTGGCATGCAAATTAAATCTGCGATTACTGCAGAGAGTATCGTCGTTATAAACCAAGGCAAATAACCACCACCACTAAATTGATACAAGACCATTAATATAATTGTACTCAAGGTAAACACACCTTTTTTAGGCGTTTTACTCACTAGCAATAAATAGATTACGCCTCCGAACACCCCAGTAATTGCAGCTGAAAAAATATGAGCTAAGGGACTGGCCATAGCGGTTACCATCGCTATCACCATACCCACAGCAAAGTACACAGCTGTTAATACGCCAATCAGTATAAAATCTCTCGTTTGAAAATTGTAACTTCTAGATTGTTCCATTCTGCCTCCTAATGACTTTGGTATTGCGCTTTTAACATGGATGAGAATATGCCTTGTCTTTCTTTTAATTCTGAAGGATTTCCCGTTTCCGCTATAACACCATCTTTAATAACAACAATTTTGTCTGCACCCAAGACTGTCCGCATGCGATGCGCTATAATCAATACAGTCTTATTCTTTACAAGAACACTGAATGCTTTTTGTATTTTACTTTCATTCTCTGCATCCAAAGACGCAGTTGCTTCATCAAGCAAGATAATCGGTGCATCTTTTAATATCGCTCTGGCTATGGAGATACGCTGTCTTTCACCTCCAGATAATTTCTCCCCATTTTCACCGATTAGAGTATTGTATCCATTAGGGAGTTTATTAATAAAATCATCACATTGAGCAAGCCGAGCTGCTTCTATTACCTCTTCATTTGTTGCCCCTTTCTTACCTAAACGGATATTCTCCATAACAGTTGAATTAAAAAGCGTCACATCCTGAAAAACAATTGAGTAATAATTCAATAGCGTTTCAGGATCAATCTTAGAAATATCCTCTCCGCCTAAGGTAATCATCCCTTTATCTATATCCCAAAATCTTGCAGATAATTTTGCAATTGTGCTCTTCCCACCACCAGAGGGTCCAACAAGTGCAGTCACATCATTTTGTTTTGCAGTAAAGCTCACATTACTTAAAGTTTGTAAGCCTTCTTGATATGAAAAATCAACATCTTTAAATTCAATGTTAAAATTCTTAGGATTAAATTTAGATTTTCCATCTTGTCTCGGCATCTTATCCATCTCTTCCATACGCTTTATACGCACGTCCAGATATAAAAGTGATGCAAAGTTATTCATAGCATCCATAATCGGATTATAAATCCGCGCAGTAATAACGAGGAAAACTAAATACGTAAAAATAGTAATAGAACCCGCTGACAACAGATATGCACCATATAAGATAACACTCGGAAGACCAAGTTTTAGGAAAACATATGAGAGATTAATCAAGGCACCTATTAAAAGCTCTCCACTAATCATTTTAGTCTCCAAACCATCAAGCTCTACATTTAAAGCACTTGAAAAAGTGTCTTCTTGATTATAGGCTTTTATTTCCTGTGCCGAATCAAGGCCTTCTTGAATTTTATCGGATATACGTCTTTTGATCTGATATAACTTATCGTGTGTATTACTTTGATACCTTTTCGACAACCCGAAAACTAAAATAGCAACAGGCACCACCCAAAACAGGGCTAATGACATCTGCCAATTATAAAAAAACATCATTACACCCATAATAAATACAGTTGTTACAGCAGCATATATTTGAGGCACTGCATGAGAAAAAAGTTGTTCAATCTGTGTTGCATCCTCCATTATGGTTGCACTTAGATCTGAAATGTCACTTTTACCAAAAAAGGCCATCGGTAATTTCCTAAGCGTCTCAGCCAAACTGATGCGTCTTTTCGCACTTTCTTCGTAAATTTTTGTGTAAGCTGAATTGTACTGAAAATACGAAACCACAAACATTATCAAGAATAGGATAATGGATAGGACAATATAAAATGACATACCTGTTTTAGAAGAACTCTCCTGATTTAAAATCGTTAACATTTGTTCATCTAAAAATTTAAACCCAAGTACCACTGGTGCCATGAAGCTAATGTCCATAACAATCGTCCATATGATTGAATTTAGCAAGTCTTTAGCACCTTTTTCAGACATCGCATATTTATTTTGAAAATATTTAAGCACATTGTCCTCCTTCATCTTCGTCTTTTTCAACTATTTTCCAATCAATAGATTTTTGATATTCATCCCACATTTTTTTATATAAGCCAGCCTTCTCTAACAAAGTTTTATGTGTGCCCTCTTCTACAATTCGGCCTCTATCTACCACTAATATTCGATCTGCATTTTGGACAGTTGTAAGCCTATGAGCAATCATAAGTGTTGTTTTCCCGTGACTAAGTGCTTTAAGTGCCTTTTGTATCAAATGCTCATTTTCTGGATCTGCAAAGGCAGTGGCTTCATCTAAAAGTACGATTGGAGCATTTTTCACCATAGCTCTGGCAAGTGCAATTCTTTGTTGCTCTCCACCTGAAAGGTAGGTCCCTTTTGAACCAATCACAGTGTCTAGTCCATCAGAAAGATTTTCTATTATTGCTCTTGATTGTGAATAGTCAATCGCTCTATTTATTGAACTTTCACTTGCATTTTCCTTTCCAAATATAATGTTTTCCCTTAGCGAACCCTTAAACAATTTTGTGTTCTGAAAAACCAATGAAACATTATCCATTAATTCTTTCTTAGGTATATCTTTGACGTTGACGCCTCCGATTAAAACTTCACCCTCATCGACATCCCAAAAGCGTGCCGCTAATCTCGCTATAGTTGTTTTACCGCCACCAGACGCACCGACAAGTGCAATTGTCTCACCTTTATTTAATTTAAAGCTGATCTTATCAACAGCAGGCTTATCACTGCCTTCATATGAAAATGTAACGTTCTTAAACTCTAAACTGTTATTTTTTATCTCTCTTTGAGTTTTTGAATAGTGCATACTTTTATAATCTAAGAGATCGTCTAATCTATCAATTGCTTGTTCAGCAATCATAATATTTTGTTGAAAATACATAGATCTCATCAAGAGTGTCGTGAACATAGGTGATATTAAAATATAAAAAATAAAATCGGTTAGTACTAAAGAAACACTCTGTCCTCTTCCAATTAAAAAGATCGCCATTGGGATTAAGAAAAATGCTGCGGATTGCATCACTGCGGTGTAAAAGGACATTGGCGATCTCCAGAGAAGTGTGTATGCATAAACCATCTCTTTATATTTAGTAATGCTGTTATAAAACCGTTTAAAGGAAAAAATCGTCTGACCAAAGGTTTTAACAACTGGAATCCCACGGATGTATTCTACAGATTCTGAGCTCATCTCTTCCAATGAATCATAGTATTGCTTTTGAAATTTTTGGCCTTCTTCGCTCATCATAAATCTCATCGTCATAAAACCTAAAGCAATTGGAATAAGAGTCGCAATGCCCATCCGCCAATCCACTAAAAGTATCAGCGCTATTAAAACTATAGGTGAAATAATACTGCCAGCCATATCTGGAAGCTGATGCGCTAAAAAAGTATGTGTCGTTGCAGCCCCATCATTTACGACTTTACGTATTTTTCCGCTTGAATATTGATCAAAAAAACCAAGTGGCATACTCATTATTTTTTCCATGCCTATTTTTTGCATCCCTATTTCAACCCTAAAAGCTGCAAGATGCGAGCTCATAAGCGATAGAAAATAGATAACAACCCCACCAGCAGCACTTGCAAAAGCGAGCCATGCATAAAAGTTAATATTCATGACATCACTTGCTTGTGGATTCGATAAGATCTCACGCACTATATACCATACAAACACAAAAGGCAATATATTGAGAATCGCTGAAACACCTGACAATACTAATGCCAATGGTAAAAGCACTTTTTTCTTACCCATATAGGGTATAAATCTTTTTAAAACAAAACTTTTTTTTGAAACTGACATACTGTTTATCCTCCTATTTATTATTCATATCTTCAAAGCAATTGATGAGCTTTTTTTTAGTTTCATGATTAAGAGAAAAATCTTGAGAAATACAGCCTTCTTTTAAGTAAATAATTCTATTGCATACGTTTGTAATAAATTCATAATCATGAGTAATCAAAATCACAGTCCTACCGTCTGCTGCTAAATCAGTCACAATCGTACATACTCTTTCCATATTAAATCGATCTAATCCGCTAGTGGGTTCATCCATAATTACAATATTCGCTGCTTTTACTAAAGATAACCCAATTGTAACTCTTTGCTTTTGCCCCCCAGATAAAGCTGCTGGGTGGGTTTCTCCAAATTCAGATAAGGCCATTGCCTCAAGCGCTGACTCTACTTTTTCTTCTATACATAAGATATCTTCGTTCCCTATTGTAAGTTCTCTTTTCACACTTTCTGTAAACAATTGATAGTCTGCATCTTGCATAACAAACGAAACGTGATGCCGTCTTTTTTTATAAGGCGTTTTTCTATGGCCAAAAAAAACAGCACCTTCATTTTCTTTATGAATCCCTGATAAAAGGCGTCCTAATGTCGTCTTGCCCACCCCATTATTCCCAATAAGACCAATAATTTCGCCTTCAGAACACTTAAAACTGATATCATTTAAGAGCTTATGATTTTTTTTATAAGCAAAAGTCACGTGTTCTAATTTTAGAACCTCTTTTGCCTCTGCCGGAACACATACACCTCTAACTGGATTATCAAGTGGCATCATACTGCGAAGCCCTCTACGGATCAATTCATCATAGGAAAGTTTAAGAAATGCATTCTGAACAAATACTTCTTTTAATATCCCCTCATCAAAATACAACACCTTATCTAATAATTCTTTTAAATAATAGAGTCTATGTTCAGAAATGATGATAGTGTACCCCTCACTTTTTAACTTTCCTAATAATGTCTTCAGGCGCTCAATAGACTGATAATCTAAATTGGATGAGGGTTCGTCCAGAACGAGTATTTTAGACTGTAAAGTATGGACTGAAGCAATTGCAAGTTTCTGCTTTTCACCACTTGAAAGTTTAAAAATACTCTTCCCAACAAGATTTTCAATCGCCATACAGTGTGTTGCTGTTTGAATTCTCTTTGAGATTTCCTCACGTTGAATACCGAAGTTTTCACAAGTGAATGCCAATTCAGATAAAGTATCTACTGTGAAAAACTGACTTCTTGGGTCCTGAAAAACTGATCCAACCTTTTCCGAAATCAAATGAATCGGTACCGCCTTGACATCCACATCTTCTATCATAACTTTGCCTTCAAATTTTCCTTCATAATACTTGGGGATGAGTCCATTAATACATCTTGTAATGGTGGATTTACCACAACCACTTTTACCCGTTATGACGACAAATTCACCCTTATCAATCTTGAAAGTCACTTCAGAAATACTATTGGATTCACTGCCCTCATATTTGAAACTTACATTGTTAAAATTAATCATGCTTGCGCCTTAATACCTTTCTATACATGCCATAGGCTCCGATCTGCTAAAAACACAAAAATACTTCCCAATAATGTAAAACTAAGAATAATACCATCTAACTTTTTAAATTTAACATCAAAATAAGCACTTCTTTTATTTTCATGCTCTACGCCCCTCGTAAGTGCCGTTGCCGTTAATTCTTCAGCAATTTTCAGACTCCTAAACAAAAGTGGGATTAAGGCATATTCCACAGTCCTCAAAGGATGCCTGAACATATTTTTAAAAGAAATCCCAATGCCCCTTAAATGCATACTATTCTTTATAGCCCCCATTTCAGATCTAATTGTTGGCACAAATCTAAAAGCCACAATAATCGCCAACATAACGCCTTTGGGGAATTTCATTTTCTCAAGTGACGTGATCATCTCGCTGGTTTTAACCGTATTCACGAGAATAGATGCGATCATAATAATAGGAATAAATTTGCAAAACAAATAAAAAAGTAAGCTGAAAAACATCTTTGCATTGCCAAATTGATACATCAAGAAAAAATAATTAAAAAATACAATTGCAAGGTAGATTGATGTAAAAATAGATGCCTTTTTATACATTTTCACCATAATCATTAGTACAAATGCAATCGTAAAACACAAATGATTTGCTATTTCACTTGATGCAACGAACATGGTGATACAAAATAAAACATTAATTATAAATAGAGTTCTCGGGTCAATTTTAATTTGGTTCTGATTAGATTGAATCATCTAAAATGCCTCCCTAGATATACGAGATTGAGTCTCAAATCATTATAATTGAGAACCGTTCTCAATGTCTACTCCAAAAAAACAATTCAAAATGATCCAAAAAACAAAAAAATTCCCGATTGGGAACTTTTAAGATTTTCTATATTTAAGTGGCGTTACTTGATTATACTGCTTGAAAAGTTGAGCAAACTTACTTGGATTTTCATAACCAACTTCATTGGCAATCTGTAAAATTGTTAGATTTGTGTGTTTAAGCAAATCTTTTGCTTTGTTGATTCTCATTCTTTGTATGTAAGTATATACAGTATCTCCGGTGACTTCTTTAAACCCTTTTTGCAACTTATAGATACTCATATCCAACTTACAGGCTAAAGCCTTAACAGAAGGGCTACTTTCAAGGTCTTTCCTAATGATATTCTGTGCGATTTCAATCTTATCACGTTCGGACATAGAACAGCATGACTTACACAAGTAATTTCTTTCATCAATTATTCTTACAATAAATTCTAAAGTTTTATATTTAAGATTTACATAATCCAATATTTCTCCCACAGAAATGGTATCAATTTGACTCGTAATTTTTTCGACTTCATAACTAGCTTCTTCAATAATTAAAACATCTTCCTCAAAAAGTTGATTTAGATACTTTTGCCAATCTAACGCATTGGCATCTTCCCACTTAGGATTTGCTGCTCTTTTTAGCATCTGACACCCCATAGATACGGAAATCGTTTTACAATCCTTGAATTTAAAATGAAAGTGATCTACATCATTAAACACTTTATGAATAAAGATATCTCCGGCTTTAAGCTTATAAACCTCATGACTTGGGAGCATTAAAATCTCAGCTTCACCATAATAACAATAGCCTATTTCAAGTAAGTTATCTTCGAATTCCCTGTTATCAAAATCAAGTTCTATCTGGTCATACGCTTCTAATGTTGTGAGCTCTAATCCATCTTCAATTTTTATTCTTGATAAACTACCAGATCCCAAATCTTCCTTGATAACATACTTCTTGCCAAAGCGTTCATCACAAATTTTACAGCAACACGTATTTTCAATATGATTAAAGTAAGCTTCAATTACATCTAATTTCATTTCCTAGCCCTCATAAGCAATAGACTCTCAGTTAATAAAACCGTTAACAGTCACTTTTGTTGATAACTATTCTCATTTACAACATTATATTTTATATCTTCCACTCTGTCAACGTTCTTATACCTATAATGTGACACTATAACGACATATTTTGATCTTATTTCACTGGCCTTATATTATAAAAAGCGTTGTACATCAACCCTAATTTGATGAACAACGCTTTAGTTAAATTCAGCTTATAACCACTTTATTCTTACCTGATCTCTTGGCTTCATACAAATTTTTATCCGCTAAATCAATCAATTCCATTGCAGTTTGCTCTTCTAAACACGCACCACCAATACTAACTGTTACCTTGACCTCTTTGGAAAATACAAGTTCTTCCACACCAAGCCTAAATCGATCTGCAATTTTAATAATCATACCATTCTGGATATGAGGCATGACAATCAAGAATTCTTCACCACCATATCGCCCTACGATATCCCCTTCCCTAGAGTGAACTTTAAGCATGTTTGCAATGGCTTTAATCACTTCATCTCCAAAGAGATGACCATAGGTATCATTGATCAGTTTAAAATCATCAATATCCAATATTAATATACAAAGATGACCTTTTAATTTATGCCTATGTTCTACAGATTTACCGATAAAATCGTGAATATAGGCATTGTTATAAAGCTGTGTCATTGAATCCCTAATCGCAAGGTTTTCAAGTTTTTCATTTTGCTCTTGAAGCATAATGTGATTTTTCTTAATTTCAAACCTTTGTTTCGCAAACAATCTTGCCAAACTAACAGCAATAACGGTGTATATAATAGATGTAAACATGATATCAGTGGTAAGGTACGTTTCTCCATAAAGTCTATGGCCTATCGAAAGAAATATCACATTATTTAATATCATCAATAAAGCCGTGTATTCAAATCTCATGGTAACCATCATAGATAACACTACTAGTACAAGCGCAAATGTCGTCAAATTACCTTGCTTAACTTGATCCATGATTGTAAATGTAGTCCCCCATGTTATGATAGAGACAAAATACACTTTCTCAAGAATCGAATTCAAAAGTATGTTCGTATAGTCTTTTTTCTTTTGATAATAAATAGTGGATAAAATCACTATGTGAAATACAATAATAATTGCGATATAAACCTTGACATCCTCGTGAAAAGCCCCCATTACCGACAGTATCAAATCAAGCAATTCTATTAAAGTAAAGATCCCACCTATTGTTAAAATCCGATCTAAATTCTCTTGAAAAATAATGGCATGAATTCTTTGATTTTGAGTCAAGTTTTCCACATGAAACACCTCTTTTTACCATCCCATTTCTGATGGATATTTTTAGCCGTCTTATATATACCCTTTTTTCATTAATTTAAGAGTTAATTGCACCAATCAAATTTACCATTTCAATAGCGCCCATTGCAACACCAAATCCTTTATCACTTCACATGATGAACTTTGGATGTCAATTGTCTTTATTTTAATTATAGCTTATTATTTTTCCTAAATTTGTTTATAAGATTGAAAAAATAGATCAGTAGATTATAATGTAAAGTAACAATAGAAACGGAGGAAATCACTTGTACTCAATCATATCATTAATCATTCTTTTTGCAATAAGTTATTTTGGATATAGGCTATTTGACTTGGTTCACTTTCCTGCAAGTCGGATCGTAGGCCCTATTTTTGCAGTGACACTCATCCAAGTATTTGGATTTTCTACTGGTGTACCAAGTCTATTTAAAATGGGTTTTTCTGTAGTATTTGGGATCTATCTTGGACTTAGATTTGATAAAAATGCTCAAATGCGGCTAAAACAAGCAATTGTTCCTGCTCTTGTACTTTCTATAGTCTATATTTTTATCACAATTTTATATGGTAACCTCTTAACAACCGTAAGCCATATGGATCAAAATACCGCTTTTTTAGCGGTCATTCCCGGTGGGGTAGCTGAAGCTGGAGTATTGGCAGTTTCCTTTAATGCCAATTTAGCACAAGTTTCTTCTTTTCAACTGATCCGATATCTATCAATCGTTTTCGTCATGCCCTTACTGTCGAAATTTATCATTGTCCCTTTGATTAACCGCCACAATTCAAACGAAAATAATGTCCCCCATATAGATACCCACTCAGAAACAAGCACCTCTATTGAGTTGGAATCAAAGACAAACGCACCAAGTTATTCTTCTATCTGGTTTTTGATCGTGGGCATTTTAGGGTCTTCTCTATTCTATAAAATTCATTTTCCTGCTGCACTTTTGCTAGGTGCAACGGCTTTTGTCGCTCTTTTACAAACAATTTCTCCTGTTAGCTTCAAGCAACCAAATGTGCGCTACTATGAATGGGCTCAAATCGGTATGGGAGCTGTAATTGGCACAAGTTTCACAAAAGATAGCTTTATGCAAATGGGAACTTTAGTCGGGCCTATGCTCATGATGACGTTCTTAATTGTAACCACCAGCATAATTCTAGGTTTCGTCTTTTCTAAGATTTTCAAAATGGATTATATTACTGGATTGATGAGCGTTCTACCTGGGGGCATCTCCACTATGATTATTTTAGCGGAGGACTTAGATGCAGATATTGTCACCTTAAGCACATTACAATTAGCACGCCTGATAACCGCAGTTGCCTTTATTCCAATTCTCTATCAATGGTTGCTTTAAACACCAGTATTAACTTTTTCCAAAATTTTATTTATTTTTTTAATAGTGGCTTGACTCTCCTTTGACAGGATGCCTTAAACTAGAGTTGAGGGTGCACACTCAGTCAATATAGGAGGTCGTTAAATATGTATAATTAAGACCCTTCATTATTAAAAACGGGATTAAAGAGAATCAATATGAGATAGATGGCCCTGTGAGAGAAATTTATCATAAGGGGGATTGGATTACTGAAACCCTGATGATATGTCACGGAGATTCAGTATTTGATCAAATAGAAATTGTCCAGCTCACCTATCCGTAACTTGAAAAAGGTGCCTGTGGATAAATGTCGTTTTTAAACATTTTATCCATAGACACCTTCTTTTATTGTGAGTACATTGCCAAATGTATGCCCTTTAATCATAATCACATTATCCCCTATTCTAGGGCTTATATTTCATCATACGATTTAATTGGTAAAAAATCAGATCTCTTGATTAATCCCGCGATGCCACCTGGTGCATCAAACATCAAGTACTCATCATTGTATGCCTCAACGATAATATAAGATTCAATTTGCTCTGACATGATTTCACCACTAAATGTTAATAATTCTGAATTGGGTTTTATTTTGCCTTCTCTAATATCATCATCATCAAGAATACCGACTTCATCTTTGCGAATCCAATAATTATCATAAATAGGTTCTGAATACCTTAGTATCTGAACACAATACCAATCCTCATACTCAGCTTGTATGATGACAACTTTACCTCTTTCAATTACTTCATCATAATTGAAGGCTGCTGCTTCTTCAGGAAATGGTTTTAAACTTGCAGTATCCAGTACATACTTTACTTCATTACTTATTAGATTTACTGGTTTTGACGCTGTAATATACCACTCATTTATCCAACAGAGTTCACCATTTACTTCAATTTCAACAAAATTGCCTTCAATGGATTTCACTAACACACGATCGCCTTTACTCAGCATTATTTTAGGATAATCTGCATCGTTATAATCAGCTACATCATTTGCTGATACATCATAAACCAATGTGTATGCCTGATTTACTTGTAAACTTCCATCTTTTGAATGATAGCAATATAAAGCTACGATCATCAATAATACTAAAATATCAACACTTACCTTCTTCATAAGAATTCTCCAAATCTATAGGAATTTGATATATAACTACCCCGTTTATATGAAGCACCAACACGAGTCCTTACTTTTAGATTGACATAAAGTTTTTTTACTCTGAATTTCCTTTATATGCGATCTCTAGAAGTTCATCTAATAATTTGACAATCTTATCATATTCAGCTTCACTGATATGATTAACCTTATTTTTTTCAACGAGTTCATTCACTTCTTCATAAATCTCATTTAACACCTTATAAAAGTGAGGCATATCTTCTGAACGAGACATACTAGGTGCTACAATTTCAAAAACAATATCAAATTTTTCATAAAGCAATGCTGTCCGATTTAAAAAAACGCCATTTTTATTATTCTTAGTAATTATACTAAGCTCATAAATATGTTGCTTCAACTCATCGATATTGTCTTGATCCGTTCTCAAATAATAACTTACATTAAATCTCAATTGTTCCTCAAGCACCTCATAAGAACGCTGATAAAATTCTCTTGAACATTGATTTGATTCATAAAAGTGTAAGACAATCACCAAAACAATTACGCCTAACATTTTTAGTGTTTTGCTGTTCCTCATTATGCCTCCTTCTATCTTTTAGGTGTTTCCTCTTACAGTCTAACATATTTAGGAAAAAATAGAATGGTTCTAGTAAACCAATAAAATTCAGGAATTCTGTTTTACTGTTTACAAGCATATATTTTGTTATATCCGTAAAATATGATATAATATGTAAAATTAGTGAGGAGAAACAAATGGAAAAGAAATACCGGAAAAATATTAGTAAAGGGCACAACTTATTAATAGTCTTGATCATTGGGTTTTCTATTTTTATGCCCCTATTGATTACAAGTGCTGATGACATGCAAGTTAATGTTTTTGGATTCCCAATATACTTTAATGGGGAAGAAATTGCTTTGGATAAAGGACTCATCATTGATGGACACACATATGTTCAGCTAAAAGAGTTTTGCGAAAAAGTTAACATTCAAGTTGATTGGGTTGACCCTGAATATCATCAGATGTTAATACCAGGCGGAAATTTTCCTAGTGGCGTTAATTTAACTAATTCTAGCTTCATCTACGTCAAAAATGATATAACCAAATTTGATAATGGCAAAGAAAACATCACTGGTGTTGAAATTTCAAATATCTATAACAAATATCAATCTACCAATAAGACATTACACTATTCTTTTGATGATAAGGGTTTTGTAATTAGAACAGAAGGTTCTGAACAAATTATACCGCTAGGTTATAATCCAAGTTATGGTAGGATGTACTTAGAAGTAAACGAGTTTAAAGAAAAAATTTTACCATATCTTGTTGATATTTGTATGCAGGAAATATAGAATAACAATATCATTATTCTATTGTGTCTGTTTTTCACGCAGATACATGAATAGGGTGATTTTTTTTAGTCACCAAAACTAAAAAAAGAAGAAGGTCGAATTAGATCTTCTTCCTTCTTCTATCTTATTACTCATATTTTCTTTTCACGCCAATCTATCTTTTCTTACTCACAAAATCTTACTCGTCATACAAATGACATGCCACCTGTCTTTTCGGCGCTATCTGTATCATCGTCGGTTCTACCTCTGAACAAATCGGCTTTGCATACTTACACCGCGTTCTAAATCGGCAACCAGATGGTAAATCCACTGGATTTGGCAGGTCGCCAAATAGGATACTTTCAAAGTTTGAATCCGTCCCGATCTTCGGTATGGATTGAAGTAGACCCATGGTATAAGGATGAAGTGGCTCTTTATAGAGTGATCCACTATCTGCAATCTCCACCATTTTACCAAGATACATAACTCCGATCCTATGAGAAATATGCTTCACCATAGAGAGATCATGTGCGATAAACAAGTATGAAACACCTGTTTTTTCTTGTATGGTTTCAAGTTTATTGATGATCTGTGCTTGTATGGAAACATCCAGTGCTGAAATGGGTTCATCACAGAGGATAAAATCAGGTTCTACTGAAATTGCTCTTGCGATGCCCAGTCTTTGCCTTTGTCCACCACTAAATTCATGTGGAAATTTATCAACCGAAGTTGCATCTAGTCCTACGATTTCCAGAGACTCTTTTATTTTAGCCTCCAAATCACGCCTAGATAGACTTGTATGAATTTGAAGTGGCTCCGATAAAATTTCTCTCACATTCATTGAAGGATTCAGAGATGAATAGGGATCTTGAAATATAATCTGCATTTTTTTCTTGTAAGGATGAAGACTTTTACCCTTTAATTTTGTGATTTCATTGCCACTAAAATAGATTTTACCCTCTGTAGCGTCGTATAACCTTGTGATGGTTCTGCCAAGTGTTGACTTACCACATCCAGATTCACCAACTACGCCAAAAGTTTCACCCTTTCCGATTTCAAAGGTAACACCATCTACAGCTTTTAAAATTTTCTTTTCTTTCAGCAGACCATGATCCACTTGAAAATGTTTTTTCAAATTTTCTATTTGAATAATCGCTTCTTTATGCATCACTACCTCCATCCACATTGTCGCTTCCATTCAAATGACAATAAGATGAATGTGTCTTTGAAAAAGCATGCTTTTCTGGCATTTTATGACCACAAATCGCCATTGCGTGTTTACATCTAGGTGCAAAAGGACAACCTTTAGGCATATTGTCAAGTGTAGGGGCTATCCCCTCAATCGGCTCAAGCTTAGACTTTTCTTCACTCTCCAAATCAGGAATAGATTCCATAAGTGCTAATGTATAAGGATGTTTAGGCGTATCAAAAATCTCTGTCCGCGTGCCTTCTTCTAAAATTTTGCCACCATACATCACAATAATTCTGTGACACATATTATAAACCACCGCAAGATCATGCGTGATTAAAACCACTGCCATTTTATTTTTTGCTTGTAGTTTTTTAATCAATTTTAAAATTTGAAATTGAATGGTGACATCCAGTGCCGTGGTAGGTTCATCAGCGATTAAGAGCTTTGGTGAATTCACTAAAGCCATCCCGATGACCACGCGCTGTCTCATGCCCCCTGAAAATTCATGTGGATATTGAGCCAATCTGCGTTTGGCATCTGGTATCTCAACGATATTCAAAATATCTTCTGCCTGTTTTCTAGCAGACAAACGATCTACCTTTTGATGTCGCATAATAACTTCTTCAATATGATAACCAATCGTTTTGAGCGGGTTCAAAGCAGTCATAGGATCTTGAAATATCATTGTAATATCGTTACCCAGTAAAGCACGCTTTTCTTCAGGTTTAATTTTAAGCAAATTGGTCCCTTTAAAAAGAATTTCGCCTTTTTCAATACTGCCATTTGACGGTAAGATACCCACGACAGATTTCATGGTGACACTTTTACCACTTCCCGATTCGCCAACAATCCCAAGTATTTCACCTTCATCCACATGTAAACTTACATCTCTTATGGCCAAAAATTTATGCTTTTTAATCGCAAAGGAGGTCTCTAAATGATTAACTTCTAATACTTTCATTAATTACCTCCTGCTGATTTCGGATCAACTACGACTCTAAAAAGATTGCCTAGTTTGTTAAAACTGTATACGGTCAACAAGATCATAAGCCCAGGAATCAATGCCAAATGTGGTGAATCACTTAAAAAACCTTGTGAGTTTTTAAGCATGCTCCCCCAAGAAGACATGGGTGCTTTTACGCCAAGGCCTAAGAAACTCAACGTAGATTCTATGATGATGGCATCTGGTATAAAAATGGTTGCCGTTACCACTACCGTGGGCAATAGCCCTGGCAGTATATGTTTTTTCATAATGTTAAAGTGGGACTGCCCCGATGCCTTGGCATACATCACATATTCTCTTTGATTGAGTGATAAAGTCTCTGCCCGTACAATACGTGCGGCACGCATCCAACTAAAACCGCCAATGACGATGACAATTGCCCAAATACCACCTTGTATGAAAATACTGATCACTGTCACCAAGATCATCCAAGGTATCGAAGAAAGGACATCGACAAACCGCATCAAAATCGTATCTACAATACCACCAAAATACCCACTTACAATACCGACTATCGTTCCAATTACAGTGGAAGTCACCATTGCGAGTATCCCCACCGTTAATGACACTCTCGCACCATAAAGCGAACGTGTTAAGTAATCTCTTCCCACTTCATCCGTTCCAAACCAATGTTCAGCTGAAGGTGGATTTCTCATCATCTTCACATTTGTAAGATTAGGATCATGCGGTGATAGAAAAGCAAAAATAGCTAATAAGGCCATAACGACTAATATACCCAATGCCACTTTTGCATAGAAATCTTCCTTAAATTTTTCTTTTAGCATTTCAAATCGTCTATTTTTCATGAGTTCCCCAAATCTTTTATTCTAGTATCAATTAAACCATAAAGGATATCTGCCAACAAGTTACCGATGATAACAAGACTCGATGACAAGATCAGTATAACCAGTATGATTGGAAAGTCAAACCCTCTAATGGCACCGAGAAAATACGGTCCCACACCTGGCCAAGAAAAAATACTCTCGGTTACAAAAGCGCCTGTAACAAGCATTGGTAACGACATTCCAACCAAAGTAATAAGTGGCAAAAGTGCGTTTTTAAGCACATGTCTAAATAAAATATGCCTTTCCGTCGCCCCATAAGTACGCTGTACAGACACATAGTCTTCTGCCAATTGGCCTATAGTGGAACTTCTGACATACCGAATCATTTGT
Organism: uncultured Fusibacter sp.; assembly: GCA_965140735.1. Lineage (GTDB taxonomy): Bacteria > Bacillota > Clostridia > Peptostreptococcales > Acidaminobacteraceae > Fusibacter_A. The sequence continues at coordinate 2,802,378 of OZ223306.1, forward strand.
GGTAAGAATGCAATGGTCAATGTGACACATGGCAAAATCATATGCCTAATTAAATCATGTACTGATTTTTCTTGTCCTGTGGTATACATCCCAAGTGATGGGAGTAAATTTAATTTATAAGAAAAAATATAAAGAAATATAAGACCCATCCAAAATGTGGGTGTGGACATTGTTAGGGAACAAAACCCATCTACGATTTTATCAATAAAGGTCCCCTGCTTTGCGCCAGAAACCAGACCAAGAATTACTGCAATTATTAGGGCGATTAAATAAGAAGGGACAACAATTAACATCGTTGCAGGAATCCTCTGAGATAAAGCTTCTTTTATATTCGAATGCGTTACAATTGAATATCCAAAATCACCTGATAGCGTCTTTTTAGCCCAGGCCAAGTATTGTATATAGATAGGATCATTTAAACCATATTCCTCTTTTAATGCCTCAACAAATTCTGCTGACATGTCTGGCGTGGTAATCGAATCCACTGCATCATATGGCGCCATCTGTATAAGTGTAAATGTTAATACTGAAATTAAAATCACAAGTGGAATGGCTTGTAAAATTCTCTTTGCAATGTATTTCCCCATGGATTTTCCTCCATTAAAATCATAATCAAAAGAAAGCTCACGCCTCTTTGAAAAGTTGTAAATCTGACAGCCCAGATAGGCTGTCAGATATTATAAAAAATTTAACCTTCTATTTAACTTCAAACAATTTAGACATATCTTCAAAAGTAAAGATAGGCACCAATTTAGCAGCATCAATCCCGCCGATTCTGTTAGAAACAGCTATAATACGCTTGTTTTCTGTTAATGGTAGGAAGAAAGCTTCGTCAATTAAAGTTTTTTGAAGATCAACATAGATCGCTTCTCTTTTACTCACATCTAGCTCTTTTTTACCATCACTAAAGTCCTTATCAATCGTCGCATTTTTTATACCAGAAAAATTGGCTTCGCCATCAGATACAAATAGAGTCGCGTAGTTATCAGGATCAATTCCCATGATATAACCACCCATAAATAGATCGAAATCAGCTGTTTTTGGATATAGAGCATTATTGTACATAGCACCAGAATCAAGTGGTACTAATTCACATTCGATACCCGCTGAATTAAGATTTGCTTGAATTAACAAACCTTGAGTTTCATAAACTTGGTTATTTGCAACATAAGCTAAACGTACCTTTGGATTTTTAACGCCAGATTTTGCCAAATACTCTGCCGATTTTTCGAGATTATAGCCGTAAGGCTCTACATCTTCCGTTGAAAAAGTTGCATTTTCTGGTAAGAATGAATGTGGATTTCTTGCATACTCTTCAGAAACGTAAACTGAAGTAATTAAATCTTCTTTATTGATAGCATAAAGAATTGCTTTTCTGAAATCTTTATTGTCCATATTTTCTCTGTAAACCACAGCAGACATATAGCCAATTCTATTTTCAGTATATGGTGCAATCGTGAATTTTGAAGCATCTAATTTTTCAACATCAATTGGTAGTATTGAAAGTGCATCTAGTTCGCCGTTTTGCAAAGCAATAAGTGCTGCATTGGCATCCATAACAATTTTGAAGACCACTGTATCAATCTCTGGTTCTCCTAAGAAGTAATCTTCATTTTTAACTAAAGTTAAATTATCGCCTTCTGAGTAAGAACTGAATTTGTAAGGTCCTGTTCCAATAGGATTCGCATTTTTAGGATTCACTTTAAATTCTTCTTCTCCAGCCCATATGTGCTCTGGTACGATAAATTTCTCTTGAGAAAGTAATTCAAGTGCATATGGAATTGCATATGGGAATACAAATTTAACGGTATAATCATCCACTTTTTCAACCACGAGCGGATTACCATCAAATTGAAGCACATCATGTCCATTTGCAGTTGGTATTTTCATGATCGTGTTGTAAGTAAACACAACATCATCTGCAGTAAACGGTTCACCATCATGCCATTTTACACCTTCTCTTAACTTAGCAGTGTAAGTCAATCCATCTTCAGACGCTTGTACATCCGTCGCTAAGAAATATTCTAAGCTACCATCTGCGTTGATTACAAATAGTGGTGAAAACATCGCCTTTGTCGCCATTAGATCGTATCGACCACTTGCTGTTGTTGCATTGATATTGTTCGTAGGATCACCGTCAATACCCATTACAAATAATTCTTTTGCTGCCGCTGGTTCTGTTGCCTCAACCGGTTCTGTTGGCTCTGTACTTGGCGTCTGTGCTGCATCAGGTGTAGTGCCAGCATCTTTTGAGCCGCAACCTGTTGCTAAAAACATCATAATCGCCAATACAGAAATAATCATGCTTAATTTCTTTTTCATTTTTTTGCCCCCTTTAATCTAGTTTATGGTTAGAGTGTCAAAAGTCAGTTTCGCATTAACCCTATACCATATGCTGTATCGCGTACTTACCGTAAACGACATCATATGGTGTAGGGTTGCTCAACTATTGGATTTGACACCCTAACCATTTATATAATTTAAAACTATTCTTCAAAGTACCATTCATGTACTCTGTAGAAATAATTATATGGATAAAATTCAGCTCCTCTGAGCCTTGCAGATTTTGCACGTCCCTCTGTCCAGTTATATAAAAATATGATTGGCATCTGCTTATTAATTAAAACAGCAACTTCCTCATAGATCTGTTGCCTCTCAAGCTTATCAAGTGTCCTTACGCCCATATCCAATAATTGATCTAGTCTATCATTTGAAAATCTACTGTAATTTCGAATGGAGATCGAATCGCTAGAAAACATGACTGACACATCTGGATCAAGGTCAAAACCATTTCCAATTAAAGCCATCTCATACTGACCTGTACGCATTAAATCTAAGAGCTCATTAAATTCTACTTTTGAGAGGACAACTTCAATCCCTATTTGACTCAAATTCTCTTGAATAACAGAGGCCGACAGTTCTCTAGCTTTATTCCCGGAAGGATAAATTAAGGATAAGACCACTGGTTTATTTTCATAATACAAAATGCCTTCTTTATAGACGAACTCAGCACTACCAGTTAGCGTTCTAAGCGCTTTGGCTGTACTATAAGAATACTTGTTGATCTTACTGTCATCAGGATATACCCAGCTGTCTTTCTTATAGACTGTATTGGCAACATTGCCATGCCCAAAGATTAAAGTATTTACAATACTTTCTCTGTCAATCGCCATGGTCAAAGCTTGCCTTACATAAGTGTTTTTAAGAATTTCATTTTCTGTATTCAAGGTCATGCTTTGAAATGAATTATAGTCCACTTCTTCGATTCGAATACCTGCATCTTCATATAGTTGCAAATCATTTGGAGCCATAGAGGCAATTTGCATCACATCAAGTTGACCATTGATCATTTTAATTTGCGCAGTCTCACTGTTCATAATTTGTACTGCTATATGCTCAATCTTAGGCTCTCCACCCCAATAATCACTATATCTAACCAGCCTTACTTCCTGATTAGGTGTAACACTTTCCACTGAATAAGGACCTGTACCAACTGTAGTAGTCAATACTGATATATCCTCATAGACATGTTCAATATCGACATCTTTCCAGATGTGCTCTGGAAAGATCTTGATATTTCCGATTTTTTCTAGAATCGGTGCATAAACAGATTTTGTTGTTATTTTAATAGTCTGATTATCGACAATTTTGATACCAGTGATGTCAGTTGCTTTTCCACTATGATAGTCTTCTACCCCTTCAATAGCAGAAATATCCACATATTTTTCACCATCATAATAGGGATCTGCTATATACTTTAATGAAAATAAGACATCATTTGCCGTAAAAGGTTCACCATCTTGCCATTTAACATTTTTTCTCAAGAAAAAAGTAATGGTTTTTTGATCTTCCGACAGAGTCCACTTCTCAGCTAAAATACCTTCGTATTCATTTGAAGGATTGACCATAACCAGAGGTTCATATGCCAAGCTCATAATAACATCGTCATAATCACTTTTTTCATATTGAGGCGCAAATATCCCCGATGGTGCACTCCATAAACCATACTTTAATTCATTATCATGTACAGCGTCTTGGGTATCATTATCATTTTGTCCTTCAATATGATTTTTATTAAATTCGCAACCTACGACAGATACCATCAAGGCTACTGAAATTATCACTGCTATTATTTTTTTCATATGATACTCCTATTCTCATATTATATAGCAATTATCATGCCAACCTTAAAGTCCGCTTTTTCCCTAACTATTTTCTAGAGTTAGAGTGTTAAAAGTCTGTTTCGCATAACTCCTCTACACTATGCTGTATAGCGTAATTCCCGTAAACGACATCATAGGATAGAGGGGTTCTTAACTTTTAACTTTTGACTTTTGACTTTTGACTTTTGACACTCTAATCCTCTATACGATTCAAAAAAACCCCGCAAAATTTGCAGGGTATGATATTTTTGCAGCTATTCTTTTTTTTGCGTTTTATAGTGTATATTCCGCTCACTTATTCCTAATAGCCTAGCGGCTTTCGCTTTATTACCGTTCACAGCGTCCAAAGTACGCGCAATCGTTTCTTGCTCAACTTCAGCTAATTTCGTCCCCACTTTGATTTGAATGACATCATCTTCATACGACCTTATCGCATTAGGTAACTCTGGTAATGCGATTTCTTCAATAATGTCATTTGCCATGATCACCGCACGCAATATAATATTTTCAAGTTCTCTTACATTGCCTTTATAATCATAATTCATCAAGGTGTCCATGCCGCCTTTACTGATCCCCGAAACTTTCGTTCCGTATAAATTATTTGCCTTCTCAATAAAATGTTCGATCAAATAAGGAATATCTTCTTTTCTTTCCCTCAGAGGTGGCACTTGAATCATGAGCACATTTAATCGATAATATAAATCACTTCTGAAATGCCCTTTTTCAACTTCTTCTTCAAGGTTTCGATTTGTGGCTGCAACAACCCTTACATCTACTTTAATGGTTTTTTCACCACCTACTGGCTGAATTTCACCCTCTTGTAAAACTCTAAGCAGTTTAACTTGTGCGGCTAGAGACATTTCGCCTATTTCATCTAAAAATATAATACCCCTATGTGCTCTTTCAAAAACACCTTTTTTATTTTCCAGTGCACCAGTAAAGGCCCCTTTAACATGTCCAAAGAGTTCCGATTCAATCAAATTATCTGGTATTGCACCACAATTGACAACAGCCAGTTCTTGATGAGAGCGATCACTTTTTTGATGAATAGCTCTTACAATCAACTCTTTACCTGTACCACTTTCCCCTTGAATGAGCACATTTACATTGAGTTTACTAATCCGATCTACAATATCTAAAATATCTTTCATCTTTCTAGAATGAATGGACATCGAATGAAATTCGCTCACCTTATAGACATTTGATTCTGTAAACTGATCCATAGAAAATTTCTTTTTTTGATCATCATGAAACATGGCTTTATCAATCATTGCTTTTAATTGGTCAACTTTAATTGGTTTTTCTACATAATCATAAGCGCCCATTTTTATGGCTTTTATAGAAGTTTCAATGGTGCCATAAGCCGTCATAACGATGATGATCGCTTCTGGATACATCGTCTTGATTTTCATTAAAACTTTAAGTCCAGATACTTTTCCAAATCTCAAATCCACCAATGCAATATGAGGTTGGTGATTCAGTAGCATTTCATTGACCTCAAGCATGTTATTCGCCGTCAGAACTTCAAATTGATCTTCAAAGGTGAATTTGAGTGCATTTAATACTGATTTTTCGTCATCAATGATCAATAGATTAGCCATACATTAATTCTCCTTTCAAATCTAATGCAAACACAGCTTTATTTTGCTCCGAATTATAAGCGGTTATTGTCCCCTCATTTTTTGCAACCAATTCATATACGATTGACAAGCCAAGTCCATTGCCCTTATCCTTCGTCGTATAAAAAGGTTCAAATATACTTTCAATAATTTCTTTTGGAATTGCATCGCCAGAATCTTCAAAGTGCAATTTGACCACATTATTTACAAGCCTTGCACTCACCCTAATTTGACCTTCTTTTTCATGTTCTAGCTTCTCCACTGCGTTGGAGAGTATGTTGACACAAACTTGAGCAAATTGATTCTTGTCAAAATGAATCTGGATATGCTTATCAATTTCTTGTACGAAATCTAAGTTACTCATATTAGTTTGCAACTTCACCAGTCTAATAATACCCGTTATTTCCTTTGAAAGGTTAAAAGTTTCCACTTTAGGTTTATTGACTTTTGAAAGATCCAAAAGATTGTCCACAATCGTATTCATCCGTTTGATCTCACCAGATAAGTCTTCGATCATAAGAGTCCTAAACGCTTCGTTGTTATACTTCTGAGGTAATAGCTTAATGTACATGTCCATACTCGTCAAAGGATTTCTAAGCTCATGCGCTACCCCAGCTGTCATTCTCCCAATACTTTGAAGCTTATCAATCTTCATCATACGTTCTTTCAAAACAATATTTTCAGTGTTATCTCTAATGGCTATCGTTGCACCTGAGCTTGTAAGACCATCACTTAAAGGCAATATGATAGGGGTTATATTATACTCATATATTTCTAAATCCAAATTGCCAAGTTTAATACGCCTTTCGGCACCAATTACTTTCTCATTTTCATTTAGACATTGCTCCAAATGATGCGTATATACAATAGATTTTAAAGCGGTTTCTTCAATAGATTTTCCGATGCACTGTTCTTTAGAATCTATATTGATAAATTCGAGCACCTTATCGTTTATAAAGAGAATCTTCTTTTCAGAATCTATCGTGATAATCCCCTCTGAAAGACTTTGAAGCATGCCCTCACTCATCTTTTTACGATGCTCTATTTCTGTCGTCCTTCTGTCCACTTCTCTTTTGAGTAATTTATTAATTCGGGCTATGATCACAACTATGATGGCCAACGAAACAACCGTCCCAAGTGCTAAGTACAGGTAGTGCTTCAAATCGGTATTATTACTTTCTATAATTTCACCAAACCATTTATTTTCTATCGCCGATAATTCATCAGAATTCTTGATAGAATCAATTCCTATGTTGATGAATTTGATCAGTTCAATATCAGATTTATTTGCAGCGATTGCAGATGGGAATAGTTCAACACCTTTGCCCACCATCTTTATGCTGCCCTCAAAATTAGAATTTTTAAGCAGTAATATACTCTCTCTATAGTTACCTACCCAAGCATCCACAGTGCCATATCTGAGCATCATTGCTGCATCTTCTAAAGACTCTGTCTTAAAAATTCTAATATCACTTAGTGATGATAAATAACTGTAGGAGGGATCATTTTTATAGACGGCTACTTTTTTGCCTTCTAAATCGCCAAAGCCATTAATCCCCCTTGCTGATGCTTTTACAAATACACTGGATTTATTTTCGATAAATGGCTTTGAATATTTGACCAAATCCACATAATCAGCATTATATTGAAGCCCCAGTACCAAATCAATTTCATTGCGCTCTAACATTTCCATTGCCGTATCGAACGGTACATCAATGAAGGCAAATTTCACATTCAACTTTTTGGATAGCAAAGATAAAACATCTGCGTTATAACCTGTTTCTTCTCCTGTACTGGATCTATATAAATAAGGGGCTCCAGAATTTACTGCTGCAACCGTTATAACCTTTTCCTCACCATTATTGCCGATTAGACTATCGGCTTTCTTGTTATCAATAAAATAACCCCTTGTTAAAATAACACTTATCAAAGCAATACTTATCGCTATTATGAATTTCATCAAAGCTTTTTTAGTCATATTTAACTCCTTGCACAATATTAAACAAATATAATATATTGGCATTACTTGATTACACTAAGTACTATTAAAAATATTATGTATCATTATATTACAAGCATCTCATAATTTATATATAAATCTGCTAATTCACAATTTTTCGCTACTACTTTTGTTATTCTCTACATAAAAAAAGCCAGTTCATATCTCGCATGAACTGACCACTCCTATTCTTTTTGAAACACTTCTTGATCCATAATCGTCCCATAAATAGAATAAGCTACTTTATATTTTAGATAAACATTACACCGACACCTGCAAGTGTTATAAACGTACCAACGACTTCTTTGGCAGTCACCTTCTCGTGTTTTATGAAAAAAGCATACGGAATTAGAAGAATCGGCGTTATAGAAATCAAAGTAGATGCCACACCTGGATTGATTTTTTGTACTGCATAAAGCGATAAAGAAATGCCCAAAAATGGCCCGAAAAATGAGCCTATAGTCAGTGATAAAAGCGCATCTCTTCTTTTAAAAGAGGCTTTAAACTTAGGCCAATGCCCCTTAAGCGTAAAGATCACCACAAATCCGATGATCCCTGCTACTAATCTTATTTGAGTCGCTGCAAAGGGATCATAGCTTGCCATTCCAAATTTACCAATGATATAGCCTGCAGCTTGACCAAATGCACCTCCAAACGCTAGGAGTATACCCATTACAGGATGCGAAAAGCTCACTTTATTACTGCCTTTTTCTGTAATTAATATAACCGATGCGATTCCAGCAAGTGTAATCATCATGCCTACAACTTGTAATATCGTCATCTTTTCGCCTAAAAAAATCAATGCCATGATACCACTAAGCGGCGGTACACTGGCATAAATCAACATCGAAATTCGAGATCCGATGCGCACAAATGCCTCAAATAAAAGCAAATCTCCAATCACAATCCCCACAAGCCCTGATAACAAAAGCCAAAACCACTCAGATTGTGTCGCATCTGTTGGAAACAAATAGCCTCTCGTCACCCCTGTAAAAACAGATAGAAAGATAAGCCCAAGTAGCAATCTTAATAAATTTAAGTTCATTGAGCCTATTTTTTTAGCACTGTGCTCAAATGATGTAGATGTAACTGCCCAGCATAGTGCTGTGGCTAAGGCCGCTATTTCGCCAAAATAATTCTGTAAACTTCCCATACGATCTCCTTGTATAATTTGATGATTAGTCGATGTAAATCGATCTATATGCGTTGCATGACATGCTATGATCTAAAAATGAATACCGTGTTGGTGGAAATAACGCTCTCAATTCTTAAGACATCATCCACAAAGTGTGTGATCTCCTCTTGTGAATGACACATTACTCTTAAGAGCAAGCACCATTCTCCTGAAATTCTAAAATGTTCTTCAATAATTAATTGCTGAGGCACTGCTTCATAAATTTCTTTAATAATGTCTTCATAGCATCGACTCGCTAATTTAACATAAACAAAAACCCTGATATTGAACCCAAGTGCATCATAGTTTATACGAGTTGCATACCCTTCGATAATGCCTTGTTTTTCCATTGCTAGTATTCTTGAGCGCACTGCCGGTCTTGACAACTTAACTTCTTGAGCAATTTTTTCATGTGTTATTCGACCATCCGCTTTAAGCCTTTTCAAAATTTCATAATCTAACGCATCCATTTTCACACCTCATTCATTTGATCTTATTATAGCTAAAATAAAATCGAATAAAATACCTTTCCAACATTTTGATCACTTTGTTATCTATATTCTTAATTTTAGTTTGCAGAATCATTTTTTTCTGACGATTCGTAAGCAGATCTTTTGTTTAATGAGACTAATATTACAATACCATCTAATCAAAAATTAGTCATGTAAAACATTATTTATCCAATCATTTTTCATTGACTCACATTTCAGCTCTAATCTGATCAAAAATCTTGAACTCAAAAATCTCTTACTTTCCAATATCAGTAAGTTAGAGTCGAAATTTATTTTGCTCAAATATTTTAACACTTCAATTTTCCTGTACACATAAACCTGATATTGACAGTTCATATAATATGAGGTAAATTATGATTATTAAACATTAGCGTAAATGATATGTTAAATTATAATTATGGTGTTGTATCTGATTACATAGGCTTTAATACGAGTTATGTTTTCAGTCAAAAAATACGTAGATATGCAAGAACAAAAGTAGATGGATTAAATATTTTAGATCCAATCCCTCTTCTGGTGATAATTATACGGTTAATAGTTTTATATGATTATTATGGTACAAAAATCTGGGATAAGAGCCATACCAGAAATAAAACCTATTAAAATCTAAAAAACCTTAGGCCTTTAAAAATATCTAGTGGGGGAAATTCAAATGATTGAAAATATTTATCAAGCGTACTCAAAAAAAGATGATTATTCTAGACTAACTATTAACGAGTTTCTAAATGAAATCAAAAAAAAATTTCATGCAATTGAAATTAATCAAAATGAACCCTATATTAAAAAGTTATGCGCGAAAATACAAAATCCAATCATTTTAGAAATTAAGGACGATGAGATATTATGTGATTTGTTCACAAATGAAGAAAAACAAACTAATAGGAAAGAAGCAATTTTGAATGTAAATAATAAACAATTAGAAACGTATTACGATATTATGATCGGAAAAGTGTTAATTATTCTCATTGAGAATTTAGGTGAGAACTATAATTATAGCATTAGAGTGATTGGGAATTCTGTCAGATTACTAAATGAATTAATTATCCTAAAGGGTATCTCTTTGAATGATGCCATTACAATGAATAGTAAATACAAAAGTTACATATCAGCAAAAATAACGTGTGGCTACATCTCTAAAGATGAATACCGTATTGGTTGAAATAACGCTCTCAATTCTTAAGACATCATCCACAAAGTGTGTGATCGCCTCTTGTGAATGGTGCTTACTCTTAAGAGTAAGCACCATTCTCCTGAAATTCTAAAATGTTCTTCAATAATTAATTGCTGTGGCACTGCTTCATAAATTTCTTTAATAATGTCTTCATAGCATCGACTCGCTAATTTGACATAAACAAAACCCCTGATATTGAACCCATGTGCATCATAGTTTATACGAGTTGCATACCCTTCGATGATGCCTTATTTTTCCATTGCTAGTATTCTTGAGCGCACTGCCGGTCTTGACAACTTAACTTCTTGAGCAATTTTTTCATGTGTTATTCGACCATCCGCTTTAAGCCTTTTCAAAATTTCATAATCTAACGCATCCATTTTCACACCTCATTCATTTGAACTTATTATAGCTAAAATAAATTCGAATAAAATACCTTTCCAACATTTTGATCACTTTGTCATCTATATTCTTGATTTTAGTTTGCAGAATCATTTTTTTCTGACGATTCGTAAGTTTTCCTTTCCTACTTACTCAAAATGAACATCCCTACTGTACCCATTAGTGAAAAGATTGCAATCACGCCCCAAACCTTTTCAATACCCAATTTTTCTGCAAAGAAGCCTACTACAGAAGTCCCTATCACGGCTCCTGTAGCCCAACTTAAGCTAGTGAGCCCATTGAATCTTGCTCTGAAATTTGAAGGTGAATGATTGACGATATATACACCAAAGTTGATAGACATAATAATTTCACCTAAAGTCCATATAACCGTGGAAACCCAAAATAGAGGTAGAAAATGAAGTGACCAGGATCGTCATTGCTAAAACTGTTATTGCATTTGTGCTAATGAGTAAACCATAAATGGGTGAACCATTTTCGGAATACAAATGTTCTAAAATAAGTGGTAACGAGAAGCCTGATTGTATATAGGTCGCACTGAAAAAAGCATTAAAGATCAAAAACCAGATAAGTTGTGGCCTTTTGAGAAGTGCCTGAACGAGATTGCCCTGCTCATGCTTTTCAAAATCCGTATAAGTCCGTGTATCGGATTCATCTAAAGGCATTGATTCCTCAACATGAAGCATCACGAGTAAAACGGCAATAAAAGATGTAATAAAAATGACAAAAAAATCTCTGACTTTCTATCTATAAGAAAATCAGAGATTTACTCTATTTTACCTCTAAAAATATCTTTCTAATTTCACTTATCGCCACCGGTTTAGAGTTATAATAACCTTGATATTCGCTATAACCAAATTGACGACAAATTTCATATTGTTCAAAGGTTTCAACCCCTTCAATAATCGTATCTATTTCTAACTCTTCAGTCATGCGCATAATCGCTTTGAGCATTGCCCCATCGTCATTATGTGGATAATCTTGAATGAATATTCTATCCACTTTAAGCTTATCTGCCTTCAAACTTTTTAGATAACTTAAAGATGAATATCCCGTCCCAAAGTCATCAATGGCGATTTTGATTCCATTTCTATGAAGCTTTTCAATCATTAAATCTGCTTGATCAAGATTCTCAATAAGAATTGACTCCGTAATTTCAAAACAAAAGTAAGTACTGCCCAATACGCCCTCATTAATTGTTGCCATAAGTTCATTAATAACCTTCTCATCCATAAACTCTGGCCCTGTTAAATTAATTGCGATTCTAAAGCCTTCTGGCAAATAGGGCTTCAAGGGTGCAAAATCTTTATCGATCTCTCTGATCACATATTTCGCGATATGTTTTACATATTTTGTCTCCTCAATAATTGGAATAAACTCTTTTGGTAATAAATAGCCTAAGCGATCATTATACCACCTAATTAAGGCTTCTACCCCTGTATTTGAACCGGTATCAAAACGGGTCTGCATTTGATAAACCACATGAAACTCTTGCTCTCTAAAGGCTTTATCTATATCTTCTTTTATTTGAATTTCTCTGTTGGCAATTTCAAATAAATGGCTATCAAAGATGAGATAACCCGTCCTTTTTACTTTACTAAGAGACTCAAGTGCTACAAATGCATTATTAATGAGTTGCTCCACATTCTCCCCATGATCTGGAGAGAATGATACTCCAGCAAGATAACCTATATTTTCCTCACTGGACTCAGAAATTCTAAGATTGTAAAATGCCGTATCAATTTTATCGATCATATTTACAACGGCATTTTCTTGAAAATCTAATTGCGTAACAATAACGATTAAATCTTCCGTTATAAAAGCAATCTTGCACTTATCACCTAAAAATTCATAAAGTTGCTCGCTTACTACTCTTGAAATAACACTGATATCCTCTTGATTTAGAACATACTTAATATATTCTAACCCAGAAATTTTAAAAGCAAAGACTGCTACTCTCGATATATTAGCAAAGAAATCCGTCATGATAGATTCCAGTGTTACCCCTTCGGATTTAAGATATTGTTGACTTTCCAAAAAATTTTTCTCAAATAAAATATTAGTAGTGTCCAATGTAGGTTCAGAAAAAATACCCACATAATATAAAATCTTTCCATATTTATTTTGAACCGCTTTTACGCGAAGATGCTTGCAAATTAAAGTCCCATTTTTAGCCTCATCCCATACATGCCCCTCCCAAAACGTATTCTGTTCAACCATCGGGTTAAATTTAGTTTCAGGATTCTTGAAAAGCCATGTTCGATTAGGTTGTTGTTTTATCTCCTCAAGCGTAAAACCAAAGACATTTTCATATATATGATTACAAAAAATAGTCCTACCCATACTATCCGTAATTACAACGCCATCATACGTAAACAGGCTGATATAACCTGAAGCAAAAATCATCAATTGTTCTGATTCTTTATTATAAAAATAAAGTGTCACTTGCCATACTATAAATGCTAAGATCAAATTCATAAAATATCTGATCCAAATATTTGTCAATAAAATATTGCCACTTGATTTTATAGCATCACGCAATGTATAACTGCTCAATAATCCAAAAGGATAGTCTTCTTCAAACAGATAATGACTATTTGAACTAGATTCCAGATAGGTTAGAATATAAGTAATGCCATCGAAATCAAATTGACCCGTTTTTTTATCTAGGATATTTGCATAGAAAGTCCCACCATATAAATCTTGTAGATTCGTCAAAGTTAAATCGTCTTCAAAGAGATCCGTACTGGTGAACCACCAAAAATTTTGACGGTCAAAAATACCAACAGAAATAATTCGAGATTCTTTCTTTTGATAATGATCCAGTATAGATAAAAAGTGTTTACCATCAATATTAATGATCAAAATGCCTTTATTTAAGTTATTATGAATAACTGGTATTGCAAATCTAATAACAGGTTGATATGGAAATACAATCTCGCCATATTCTATATTTAAGTCAAAATTTGAAATGTACATTTGATTTTCAGAGGATTGCATTGCACTTTTAAAGTAATAGCGCTTGGATTTATCTTGCAATGCTTTAACGTTAACAATATGCCCTTCCATTTGATCAACTCTAGCAACCTCCATTCCATTTTCATCAATATATCTGAGCTGAACATAGCCTGGTTTGCTGCTCATAAAGCGTTCAAACATGTGGATAACATCTTCTAATGTGTCCTCTGTCTCATAAGTCATATAATCTTGAAAATCATTTGAATGATAAGCAATGTTTAAATCTTCATAAATTTGATCAAAATATGTATTGAGAATAAACGATAGTATGCCAACTTCTTCATACTGCTTCGCCTGAAATTTATGTTTTAGTATCGTCATTTCATTTTGATACACTAAGGAATACCCCACATTAAATAGGAAAATTATAGGTAACAGATAGATTAAATAACGTCTGATAATATTTTTTTGAAGTATTTTTAAAATTTTAGTTGTTTTCATACTTACACCTCATAGAAGATAAAAATTCTGTCTATCTCATTTATATCCAATTTTGAAGAGATTAACAAATTAATTCACAGCAATTCCCCCTGCTCGCTATATAAAAATTTGAAACACAGTTTCGCCGAATGTATTATATATTTTTATACAAACTCACTTTCGATCGACATTGGAATTTCAATATTATATTATGTTGATATTAAGACAATTCTTTTCTTATAAGAATTGTAACCCTAGGAGGCTCCAATGGAACTAAAAAAAACATTACCAGAAATTTTTGATCAATTTGCAGATGCAAGGAAAAACGGTTTTATCGCTGCTAAAGCTTTAAAAGAGCAAAACATTCCAATGGTAGGCACATTCTGTACATACATGCCTCAAGAACTTCCTCTTGCTATGGGGGCAGCAGTAGTCTCTCTATGTGCAACATCAGACGAAACCATTCCCGAGGCTGAAAAAGAACTCCCTAGAAACTTATGCCCTCTAATTAAGTCAAGTTATGGCTTTGGCAAAACAGACAAATGTCCCTACTTTTATTTTTCTGACATCGTCATAGGCGAAGCTAC
Organism: uncultured Fusibacter sp.; assembly: GCA_965140735.1. Lineage (GTDB taxonomy): Bacteria > Bacillota > Clostridia > Peptostreptococcales > Acidaminobacteraceae > Fusibacter_A. Next base: position 2,817,443 of record OZ223306.1, read on the forward strand.
CTGTGATGGTAAAAAGAAAATGTATGAGCACATGGCAGAGTTTAAACCGGTCCATGTGATGCAATTACCTAATACTCAGCAATCTGAAGATGCTTTTACGCTTTGGAAAAATGAAATCATAAAACTTAAAACATTACTCGAAGAAAATTTCAATGTTGAAATCACAGAAACTCAAATTAGAGAAGCCATTGCACTTAAAAATTCTGAAAGACGTGCTCTAAAACGCTTTTATGCTCTTGGAAAACTTAATCCACCTGCTTTAAGTGGTACTGACATTCTTAAAGTACTTTATGGAACTACTTTCAAGTTTGACCGCAAGGCTAATATTGCTGAAATCGAAGCTCTTACTGACCGTATTCTAGAGGCTTATGAGGCTGGTGAGAAACTTGAGAGTAAACCAAGGATTCTCGTTACGGGGTGTCCAATTGGTGGTGTGACTGAAAAAGTTGTTAAAGCCATAGAAGATAATGGCGGCCAAGTGGTCTTCTTTGAAAATTGTATGGGCGCAAAGGCCGTTGAAGATCTTGTGGATGAAAAAAAATCAAATGTTTATGAAGCCCTTGCTAAAAAATATCTTTCTATTGGTTGCTCATGCATGACGCCAAATCCAAATAGGATTGACTTGTTAAATCGTTCGATAGATGAATATCAAGTTGACGGTGTTATTGATGTGACTTTACAAGCATGTCACACTTATGCGATTGAAACCATCACGATTAAGAAATTTGTAAATGAAACCAAGACAATCCCATATATGAGTGTTGAAACAGATTATTCAACAGCTGACATTGGTCAACTTAACACGCGTATGGCTGCTTTTGTGGAGATGCTTTAATCATGAATATTATGGGTATCGATTCTGGCTCCACCACAACAAAAGGCGTTATTTTCGACGGCACACGGATTACACATATGCTCATTGTACCAACGAGTTATAATCCCAAAAGTACTATGGAAAATCTTCAACGAGATCTTCATAAGATGAGTGGTATAGATTATCAAATGCCGATTTACACCACTGGCTATGGACGTGATTTGTTGTCCTTTAAAAAGCAAAGCATCACAGAAATTACCTGCCATGGCGTTGGTGCCGCCTTTTTAAATGCAGGTACAACTACAGTCCTTGACATTGGGGGACAAGATAGTAAAGTAATCAGACTAGATGCCAAAGGCAGTGTCATTGATTTTCTTATGAATGATAAATGTGCTGCTGGAACTGGCCGATTTATAGAAGTTATGATGAGAACACTTCATAAAGACTTACTGGAAATTGATGATCTTGTTACCACACACACGCCAGTTAAAATCAGTAGCATGTGCGCCGTTTTTGCTGAGAGCGAAGTGATCAGTCTCTTAGCTAAAGGCGTTGATCCTGGTGATATTGCTTTCGGTGTCTTAGATTCCATTTGTGAGCGTTCTGCACATTTCGTCAAAAGACTCAATCTCGACGCACCTGTTTTCTTTAGCGGTGGACTCGCACAGAGTAAAAGTATCAGGAATAGACTTGAATATCATCTTGGATTTCAAGTCCACACACATGAAAATGCACAATTTGTTGGTGCCATTGGTGCCGCTGTGATTGGTCATCGTAAATCATCCAATTTAAATTTATAAACTCTATTAAAAAGAGTCATTAATCATTCTAAAACGTATCCAAGAGTGATTGATGACTCCTTTATTTTTTGGATTGATCTAAACTCAACGTATTTTAACACGGATTGTTGATTCTCCAAAAAAACCAAGGGTATATTATAATTATATTAATTTAAAAGGAGTTCTCTTATGACAAAAAAATATACTCTAAATCCAAATTGTGAAAATTGCCTAGAATTGAATTCACTCCTTAAACAAAAAGGCGAAGTTGAAGAGACCCTAAAATGTGCTATAAAAATGACTAAACTCGGTATATGGGAGTGGCATCTTGTTACAAATCAAGTGAATTTATCCGATGAAGTTTTTGAAATTACAGGCTATAAAAGATCTGATTTCAATGGTGACTTTGACTATATCTTTACGACATTAATTCACCCAGAATCTAAACTGCTGTTAGAAAATTCTATCGCTATTGCCCTAGAAACAGGGATTGTACCGCAAGAAGAATACCGTATTATCCGTCTAGATGAAAATCCTTGTTGGGTTAGAATCAATGGTGAAATTATCTACGATGACCAAGGTCAAAAGGTTAAATTGATCGGCACAATTCGAGATGTCACTACCGATTACTTAACCAAATCCCTTCTGTCAAACGATTTGAGTTTTTTTGAATCTTTAATGGAAGCCTTGCCAAATCCTATTTTTTATAAAGACAGCAAAGGGCTTTATAAATTTTGTAACACCGCATTTTTAGAATACATTGGTATGGACAAAGAAAATATCATTAACAAAAACGTCTTTGATGTCTCTCCGAAACCATTAGCCGATATTTATGATAAAGCCGACTTGGAACTTATGAAACAAAAGGGGCATCAAGTCTATGAATCGAAAGTCAAGTATGCAGATGGTTCTTATCATGATGTCATATTCAGCAAAGCTGCTCATATCAATAAAAGCGGCGAAGTTCTTGGACTAGTAGGTGTTATGCAGGATATCACTGAAAAGAAATTAGCTGAAAAGAAAGAAAGGATCGTTCAAAGTATAAGAGATATTTTCTGGAAGCTAAATCAGATGATTATGAAATTCGAAAATGAAGTTACATTTTTCAATAAAATTCTACGCGAGCTCTCACCTATTATGCCCGACATAGATGAATTCATAGTTCTTAAATACGATAACTCAGATAACTTATCCGTTTTAACCAGTACTGGTTATATTGAAAGCGAAGCTTCATTGCTAGATGCCAAATTTAAGGTTCTCTTTTCAGAAAAAGAAAATCGCGTTGGCTTTTCTAAACCTTATATCATAAATAATATTAGAAATAGTAAAGTAAAATCTTCGCTCGTTATTCCGCTATACTTTAATTCTGAATTAAGGTGGTTTATTTTTTTAGATAGCAATCATAACCAGGCATTTAGTGATTTATACTTAATTGCAGCCCGATTTATTCAAGAAGAATTACCAATTTTTTATCACATTTTCGATCTTACACGTGCTACTTTAAGATTATCACGGTACGATAGTTTAACACAATTGATCAATCGAGGGTATTTCGATGCGGTCCTCACCGATAAAATTGCCATTGCGGAACAATCAAATATCTCCATAACTCTAATTATTTTCGATCTTGATCATTTAAAGAAAATAAATGATCATTTTGGTCATCATAGTGGTGACCTCTACCTTAAATCCTTTTCTGAAATGCTCACTCAAAATTTTGACATGCCAGATGCCATAGCGCGAATTGGTGGAGATGAATTTGCTTGCTTGATATCTGTACTCGATAAAAATCAAATTGAGGCTCAGATTGAAAAGTTTAGGCAAGTATTTGAAAGCAATGAATTTGATTCTGATGGCTGTAAATTTAGAGGTAGCTTTAGTTATGGTCTAGCGACGTTTCCAATTGATACGAGGTCAAAATCCGATCTTGTGCGTTTAGCAGATAAAAGAATGTACACAGATAAAAAACGCAATCGTAGCTAAAAATGACAAAGACAAAAAATGCCCAATCCATATTATAGACTGGGCATTTGTGTAATTATAAAAATCGAAGTCGTACAAGGCTTAAATATTTATGCCTCAAACTGCTCCCCCATGTTTTGATCTATCTTATAATAATCCATCGTGGCAGTAGATTCAAATCCACAGGATTTATAGAGATTTAAGGCATTGGTATTATTCGCTTCTACTTGTAACATCACTTGGCTTGCATTTGAATCCAGTAGTTGCATCACAGATTTCATAAGAAGCCATCGACCATATCCTTTTCCTCTGTATTCAGGCAGTACACCGAGTCCATAAATGCCACCAAGTCCCTCCGATAATTGCAAGTTCGTTTTGCCGAACAACACGTCACCTGTTTGTGCCATATAAATCGTCATGCCACGTTGTTCTTCTGTTTCAGGCATCATGAGATCTGATTCCTCTAAAGGCATGGTCTCGTCTTCCTCTAAATTGAACTCATCTTTAAAATAAATTATATTTTGCCTTGCGATTTCCTGTGCATCCGAATTTGAAGCTTTTCTTATTGATAACTGACCACGTTCTTCAATGGTCTTAAATGTACCCTCTTTGATAATCGCATTGAAAACGGTTTGATCTAGATACATTTCATATTCTGTATGCTTGTATTCAGCATCTGTACTCTTAATAAAAGTTTGACCACCCACCGAATTTTGATCACTTAAAAGCAACATAGCCCTTGAATTTCTTTTATGAAATTCAGCCTTAACATGCTCAAAAAGAGATTTAAAATACCCTCTCCGTCTGTAATCAGGATGGACCATACCGTTAACTTCAATCTGACTTCTATTGCCATCAAAACCACAAATACCAATATAACCCACCAGCTCATTCTCAACAAAATACATGAATTCATTGATGCTTTCCATTGTCATTGTTTTCTGATCTGCCACTTTTTCCGCTGATGCTTTTTGTGATGCTTCTTCTGAAATAGTCTTTTTGTAATCCAGTTCAAGTTTAAGTGAAACACCCTCTTCAAGGCAGCGCTTTTCAAGCTCTGATACCTTTAAATAATCTTCTTTTGAAAGGTATGTTGCTAATTTTATATATTCTGATCTCATAATCCCCTCCGAATTTTAGTCTTAAAGTCATCTGTCATACTTTTCAGTATAACAGACTTAAATATTTATCACTATCTTCATTAGGAGAAAACAATACTATAATCATTTTTTATCAAAAATAGAAAACTGAAAGTGTCCTAATTCCAAACTAATCTTCATGAAGCAACTCTCTAACGCTTTCTTCATACCCTCTGTGAATCAATCCATTCATCTGTGACTCAATTGTATTTGCTGAATTTTCTTTACTCTCCGTATATCAACTAAAGAAAAAAACACCATCAAAATCATTTAAATATCTTAAAAACGGCTAGTTTATATTATTTATGCTCAACAATACTGCAATCTAAAGAATCGTAAAATGACATTTTGTAATGATCATTTTTATATTCAAAATATATTTCTATAGTACTATTATGTTCTAATCGAGTGACTAATATCGATACCATGGTAAAATTTGTGAGATCAAGCTGACTCATATATTCTATAATTTTATCATAATACAGAACTTGAGTTGGATCGCTATTGATTAAGTATAGAGTGTAATCATCTCCTACTGTATATTTAATTAACTTTTCATCATAAGTATAAATGCCATCATTCATGGTAACATTATTTTTATTAATTAGATATCGATCGCATATTGATTGAAAAAAATCATATGTATTATGACCTCTTTCAAAACTAAATATATTATCATACAATGTATGCACGTGCCCATTATGATCTTTTTGATCTAACACGCTAAAATTATCGTATTTAAAAATGGAATACGAAATAGAATCTTCACCTATATCGTATATAAATTCATAATTTCCTGCTTTAATTTCAGGTAAAAAATAGGGTCTATAATCTGTTAATAATTCATCAATATCATTTAACCATAAACTATAATTATTTCCCCATTGAATATTTTCCTTAGACAAGTTGTCCGCTTCAACTGTATCTTGAACCGAAAGCATACTAGATCTATTCGCTATATTACTTTTTCTACACGAAGTAAATAAGAATAATATAACGATTAAAATAATAACGGTTGCTTTTTTTAAATTGCTACTTCCCATTTAATAGATTCTCCTTAGTTCAGTTGTAATTTTTTCATGATTTTAGCATATTATTTAATAAGATCACAACAAGATGAGGTAACATATTCTTCTACAGCGTATATAATAAAACATTAAATGTCAATACAGGATTAATTTATTACTTTTAGCGAATTTTTTAGAAATTCATTGCCCTTCAACTTTCCATTAATTTGAGCATTTTCCAGTCTAATGGCATCATTGCAAAAAAAAATATCGGGGGTTAGCCGATATTTATCAATGGTGGATGGCCCATGATAAAGGGGACTTTGCTCAGGATCGTAAGCATGCAGTCTTTGTCCGACCATTCCACCACTAATTAAAATGTTTTGGATGTTATATTTAAACTATTTTATAGGGGTATACAAAATAGTTAAAAACGATTATCAGTACTTTTCAAGTGCTACTTTCAATTTAGGAATAATATCTGAAAGCCTTTCAGCAACTGCTATACCCGCAGATTCCATTGCAGTAACTTTAGAATCGGCTGTACCGCTATTGCCTGATATAATGGCACCCGCATGTCCCATGCGTTTGCCCTTAGGCGCTGTTTTCCCACTGATGAACCCTACAACTGGCTTTTTCATATTTGCCTTTATCCAAGTTGCAGCATTTTCCTCAGCATCGCCTCCAATTTCACCAATCATAATCACTGCTTCGGTTTCAGAATCCTCATTAAAAGCCTTGAGCACATCGATGAAATCTGTTCCATTTATAGGATCTCCACCTATACCAACTGCAGTGGACTGACCTAAACCTGCATTTGAAACGACACTCACCGCTTCATAAGTTAAAGTGCCTGATCTAGAAACAATACCAATTGTCCCTTTCTTATGAATATGGCCTGGCATAATGCCAATTTTCGTCTGATCTGGAGTAATAATGCCCGGACAGTTAGGCCCTATAAGCCGCGTTGAGCTCCCTTTAAGATAATGCTTCACTTTCATCATATCTTGTACAGGTATATGCTCTGTGATACAAACGACTAAATCTATTTTAGCATCTATTGCTTCGATAATAGCATCTGCCGCAAAAGGCGCTGGCACATAGATAACCGAAGTGTTCGCTTGAGTTTCTCTAACGGCTTCTCTCATGGTGTTATAAACAGGAATATCCATCATTTTTGTGCCACCTTTACCGGGTGTTACACCTGCAACAATATTTGTACCATATGCTTGCATTTGCTCAGTGTGATACCTTGCCGCTGAACCCGTAATCCCTTGAACCACTAATCTAGTTTCTTGATTGACCCAAATACTCATGCAATCGCCTCCTCACCCTTAATCACAGCTACCATTTTCTCTGCACCTTCATCCATGGTATCTGCCGAAATAATGTCCAGACCTGAATGGGTCAATAATCGCTTACCTTCAGCCACATTTGTGCCTTCAAGTCTTACAACTATAGGCACTTGTCTAGAAAGTGATTTCGTTGCTTGAATAATACCCTCAGCAATGGTATTACAGTGCATAATACCACCAAATATATTAATAAAAACGCCTTCAACTTGCTCGTCTGACAATATGATATCAAGTGCTTTGCTTACCATTTCGGCACTTGCACTACCTCCCACATCCAAAAAGTTTGCGGGTCTGCCACCTGCATAATAAATGGCATCCATCGTCGCCATTGCAAGCCCAGCACCATTGACAAGGCAGCCTATTTCACCTTCAAGTGCTACATATGAGAGCCCTACAGAGGATGCTTCTATTTCCTTATTATCCTCTTCATCAAAATCACGAAGCCCTTCAATATCTGGGTGTCTAAAAAGTGCATTATCATCAAATTTCATCTTGGCATCAAGTGCAATTAATTGGCCCTCTTTACTCAATACAAACGGATTTATTTCGACTAAGTCTACATCTTTTTCAATAAAACAAGTGTATAATCCTTTGACAACCTTATCTAATTGAGGTATGAAGGCTTTTGATAGCTCAAAAGACTCCGCCAACACTCTAATATGAAATGATCTTATGCCAATTAAAGGATCAATGGCTATCTTAAGAATTGAGTTCGGCGTTCTCTCAGCAACTTCTTCAATGTCCATGCCCCCTTCTTTAGAAGCTATGATCATGATTTTACTGGTTGCCCGATCAAGTACCATACTTATATAAAATTCACTTCCGATCTCGCAACCTTCTTCGATATATATTTTTCTAATTTTTTGACCTTGGGGATCAGTTTGATGTGTCACGAGTTGCTTTCCAAGCATTTCAGTCCCACATTCAATACATGCATTTAGAGAATCCACGACTTTTACGCCACCTGCTTTTCCACGACCACCTGCATGTATCTGTGCCTTTACAACGGCCACATCGGATTGTATTTTTCTCGCTTGAGTTTCCAGTTGATTGACGGCTTCAACTAAGTAACCTTCAGGTACTGGTACACCATAGCTTTTTAGTATCGCTTTAGCTTGATACTCATGTATATTCATTTGACGCCTCCTTAAAACATAATATTGGTATAAATAATAACGCCGATTAACGCAAACGGATAAGTTGCACCATATCCCAATACGACATCATCACTATCAAAGGCTTCCAGTGCCGCTGCTAAACCAGGTGTACTCGTCATACCACCACAAATGCCACCTATCAAAATAACAGATTCCATTTTGAGGATGTATTTACCGACGATGTACCCCATCAGAACACTGAAACTACCCGTTATGATACCTATAATCAATAGTTGTAATCCAGCGCTTTGCACTGCATTTACAGCTACAAAACCATAAGTAAGGCCAACAATGGCTAAAAAAGCATTTAGCCCCAGCTCTTGAATAACCTCTAAGCTGTTATTATTAAACTCAAATCCTTTTACAGTACTGCCAAAGAATAGCGCACTGATTAAGGTTCCCCCTGTCATTCCAAGAGAAAATGGTGTTGCAGTTCCTATATTTATCTCTACTGATCCCAGTAGCATTCCCATCACAATAACAATCATAAACTTACTTATACTGAACTCTTCTACACGCTTCTTTTCATCTTTTGTTTTAATCGACTCTAGTGTATTGACCTTAAATTTTGACAACCACTGCGAAAAAATAATAACTACCAAGACCCCTGGAATATAAGCGATTGCATATCCAAGACCAACTGCTGCGCTAGATGCTTCTTTTGAAATTTCAAGGGCTGTTGCAAGCCCAGGAGAACTTGTAAGTGCCCCCACATAAGTCCCTATAATTTCAAATTTCACTTCACTAAACATATGAAGCATGACATATGTTGTAATAGCACCTGAAGAAGTGACAACCAATCCCAGTATTAAAAACCTAATGCCATAAGTCTTAAGAATCTCACGAATACTTTGAGAGGCTTTAAGGCCCACAGCAACAATAAAAAAGATGAGACTCGCTGTAAAAAAAGGTTTTGGAATAGTTGCAAGTTCTATGTTATAAACCCCTGAAATATAACTTATGAATAATCCAATAAAAAGTGTTGCTGAACTGCCAAGTTTAAAATATTTGTACCCCCATCGTCCAGTGAACTGACCTATAAGCGTACATAGTACAACCAAAAAAAGTGGTTTTAACAAAATATTAGACAAGCTATTGCCTCCTTGATCGTGCAATTGTAATCTGAATTCTCTATCTTTTTTCTGTACAAAAAAAGTGGCCCTCAATTTGAGCACCACTAAACCAACTTAGATAGATCCATTACATCATTACAACTTAAAAATTTACAATGACATAAAAAAGCTCTTTCAATCCAGAAAGAGCATGATAAATAAAGCTAAAAGCCTTAACATCACACCTCCTCATCCTCGTGAGTTTAACAGCGCAAACATTCTTGGCAGGTCTCCTGACTCAAGACTATCGTACTTACTCCCTTCCCGTTATTCACAGTGGTTATGAGCAGTACAGTCCTTTACAGTGGCGGGACCGCGTTGGAATTTCACCAACTTCCCTTTTAAGTGTACCAAAGGCACACACCAAAAATTTTACTATTTAATTGTAGTTGAGTGTCAAAATCAAAAGTTGAACAACGCCCTATTTTATGATGTCGTTTACGAACAGTACGCGATACAGCATAGGATAGGGGGTTATGCGAAACTGACTTTTGACGCTCTAACCAATTACAAGAAACGTATTATCTTCTTCAGAATATTAACATTATTGATACTTTATGTCAAGGTTATTTGATAAATTAATTTGATTTTATTTTAATTTATCCAGTCTTCTTAAGCAATATAATACCCTGATTTGAAGTAGCTAACTTCACGCCATAGACTATCCTTGAGGGTTCAATTAATGCCTCATTATAACCACCATATTTGATATATATTTCACCTTCAAGTGTCTTTATAGAAGGCACTTTTTCATAAAAATCTTCCAGTGTATGTCCTGTAAAAATAATCACGGGTAAATTTTTTTGTGTCGCCGCTTGTACAAGCTCTATGAGTTCTTCGGGTTGTTCAGACCATTCGAGACCACCGAGTATCAAGCCTTTATTGAAAGGATTTTCAAGCACTAATTCTATAATCTTACTGGCAGATTCCACCTTAGAGGGCATTTTTTTTAAATCTTGATTAAAACACCCTTTACAGCCAATAGAGCACGAATGTGCACAAACGAGAGCACCCACAAAAGGCGCATCTGCCATTCTTTCATTTTCAATCCGCTTATATCGTATTGCCATGTTGCACCTCCACCCCTTAAAACTTTAAAGCTGATGTCGATCTGAAAATTCTTCTCTTTTGCCTTCGTTGAAATACTTCACATTTCTGAGGTATCCTGTAATCCTCTGATACTTTTCAACATCCTTATGACATTTAGGACATTGATCTACGGCTTCGTTCAAATAGCCATGATCTGGACAATAATGATTTACAGGCGAAAGACTTACATAAGGCACTTTATACGTTTCACAAACCGTCTTAATAATCTGTTTTGCCTGTGTTCCTGTTATAGGTGCTCCAAGGTAAACATGAACCACCGTACCACCTGTAAATAAAACCTGAATGTCATTTTGGTGCTCAAAAACTTGCTTGATAGATTCTATTTTATTTACAGGAATATGACAACTGTTCGTATAATAAGGTGTCTTTTCATTCCCTTGAGTGATAATATCTGGGTAAACGAATTTATCTTTTAAGGCCAACCTATAAGCTGTAGATTCCGCGGGAGTCGCTTCAAGATTATAGAGATTGCCCGTTTCTTCTTGAAAATCTCTCAACCTTTCTCGCATGTATTCTAACACTTCCATGGAAAGCATTTTGCCCTCTTCTTCTAAAATGGACTTGCCTAAAAAGTTTTCACACATCTCATTTAAGCCCACAAGACCTATTGTGGCAAAGTGATTTTCAAAGCTACCCACATACGTTTTAAATGCAGGTATAAGGCCCCTTTCCAGTACATTTTCTTGTAAGAAAGCACGCTTAATTTCTAAACTTTTCATGGCGAGCACTAAGTTTTTATCAATCATCTTAAAGAGTTCATCTCTATCTTTTGAAAGATAACCATATCTCGGTAGATTGAGCGTAACAACACCAATAGAACCCGTGCTCTCTCCTGCTCCGAACAAACCACCATTTTTTCGCTCAAGTTCTCTAACATCAATTCTAAGCCTGCAACACATGCTCCTTGCATCCTCAGGTTTCATATCACTGTTGAGAAAATTCGCGAAGTACGGGTATCCAAATTTGCCCGCCATTTCCCAGAGCGCATCGTTGAATGGATTATCAAAATCAAACCGTTCATGAATGTTGTATGTTGGAATTGGATAAGCAAACGGTTTGCCATCCGCATCGCCTTCTTGCATCAGTTCGTAAAATGCCTTGTTGAACATATCCATTTCATTTTGGCAAGCTCTATAGTTGTAATCCAGTAGCTTGTTACCATGAAATACAGGCATGTCAATCATATCTTTAGGGGGAGTTAGATCTAATGTGATGTTGCTAAACGCAGGTTCTGCACCACCCCTTGAGTTAGAATTGATTGAAAAGATAAAGTTCTGAAGGTTTTGTTTGACCTCTTCATAAGAGAGCTGATCTTCTTTTATAAAAGGCGCAAGATAAGTGTCCACAGAACTAAATGCCACAGCACCCATAATTTCATTTTGAAATACCGTAATGAGATTCGCCAGTTGATTCAATATTGAGGCAAAGTGTTTTGCTGGAGATGACTTTGGAATATTAGGGACGCCTTTAACGCCTTCTTGAATGATCATTCTCAAAGAATATCCACAACAATATAGTGTGATCCCACCCAAATCATGAATATGGTAATCCCCCACCGCATAACCTTCTGCAATTTCTTCTGTATAAACACTGCTCAGCCAATAATCCTTTGAAACTTCACCTGCTATATATTTATTAAGTGCACCAAATGAATAAGGTGAATTCGAATTTTCTTTAACTTGCCAATCTTCTTTTTTTAAATAGAGATCTACTAATCTTTTACTGTCTATCATTTGTCCCCTCACATTCTGAGTTGAATTTATTTTGAGCAACCTGTAGGTTTTCACTTCACAAAATTTAATTCAACTTCTTTATAATTTTATACTCATTAAAATTACCCAAAAATAAAACACCCTCTCGGGTGTTAGATGTGTTTTATTCAAATTGAACAATTGTAAATTCTAAATCCTATGTTCAGAATCCTATCGCCTAATCCAATAAAAATCTCCATCCCCGAGAAATTGGTTTGTATTTTGGCAGGTCTCCTGGCTCGCTTTCATCCTCACATATACCTTCCCGATTTCTCAGTGGCTTTATATGCTCGTCTGGCTTACAGTAGTGGGTGCTGCTCAGGCTTTTACCTGATTCCCTTTTCACATTTTCATGACCGAAATACTTTATGTAGTTCTTTAAGAACATATTATCACTATATCTTGTGTTTGGCAACAAAAAAATAAACTTTGAGTATTTAGACCTAATAACTCAATTGTTTCAAACTCCCCTCACCAAATGAATACGATCCTGTTTCCAAAAGAAGCTGCTTTTGTGTGAGTACCTCTGTATGGTTACCAAATGGTTTTGCTATATGTTTTACAGGAGTAACACAAACATTGTTCAATAAAGCTCTTCGTGTAACAAGTACATGTCTCGTTACTGAGTATTAATAGAAAATAGAAAAAGGAATAACGTGTATTTTATGGTATAAGGGTTCAATATATGTACAATCTAATAGCAAAGGTTAAAGTACTTTAATCCAATGTAATATCGAAACTAAGCACTTTAAACTGCATAAACTATAATTATTTGTCCACTTGAAAAAATGTAAGTTTGAATAGACACTTCTTCTTTTTATTTGTTATCAATACGCTTTAAAATAAAGAACCCAAATATTCCAATTTCTAATATTATTCCTAGTTCAGGAAAATTCATTGGGTATCCAACAAATGCATATATAATTAGAGTAAAAAAAACAATGAAAAACGAAATCAGTAGTTCCATAATAGCAACCTCTTTTCTATATTTATATACTCATAATATACCTAAATTAGAAAAAAACAACAAAGTAACGCTTTTTAATCATTTTTTAAATATTAAAACATCCTCTCGGGTGTTAGATGTGTTTTATTCAAATTCAACAATTAAAAATTCTATATTCAGAATCCTATCGCCTAATCCAATAAAAATCTCCATCCCCGAGAAATTAGTTTGTATTTTGGCAGGTCTCCTAGCTCGCTTTCATCCTCACATATACCTTCCCGATTTCTCAGTGGCTTTATATGCTCGTCTGGCTTACAGTAGTGGGTGCTACTCAGGCTTTTACCTGATTCCCTTTTCACATTTTCATGATCAAAACACTTTATGTAGTTCTTTAAGAACATATTATTACTATATCTTGTGCTTGGCAATAAAAAATTAACTTTGAGTATTTAGACCTAATAACTCAATTGTTTCAAACTCCCCTCACCAAATGAATACGATCCTGTTTCCAGCGGATAAGAAAGCTTCTGCACATAATACCAAGGATCTGTATCTGATGAAGGATTTTTTAACACATGAAATTCTTGAGCTGGCATATAGCCTTGTGCCAATAAAAAGGCTTTTTCTCCTTCTGCATTTTCACATAGATCAACCACCATGACTACATGCCCAGGGCTACCTGCTTTTAAAAAAACAGTACCCACTTTTAAATCTTCAATACGGATTGAGGTTGACTCCTGATCTAACGAAAGCGTACTTGCATACGCAAATACTGTATCTAAGTACCGCTCAAATGTTTCATAGGAATCATCGTACCCCTTTGTCTTTGCCCAAGAAACGTCATTTCCAGTGACCTGAATCCTATAGCCTTCTAGCCATTTTTGATATTCACATAAAAAACCATTTACGAAATGAAATTTAATTTGATCGTACTTTTTATTTGCATAGTAATATTCGGCGTAAATGCGCATAACAGAGTCCGCACACTGCTGTAAATCTCTATTCGATATATTCATATCAAACACAGCCAAATGTAAGGATTGATTGCCCTTTTCATCGCCATTATAAAGCAACACTTTTGACCCATTTGCCTTTAAGGGAAAATGGCGTAAGTAAGTTTCGAATCCCGCCTCTGGGTACTCAATTCTCGAGTAACCCTCTGGGGTATTGAGTCTACTCTCCAGTGTATCACCCTCTGGATTTATGAAGGTTTCCATTTCTGGAATGGCAACTCTGTCTTCAATATGGACTTCATTGTTTCCACTGTTTATCGCAATTTCATTCTTATTTCCATTAAGCTCTCCCAAAGAATATTGCTCTTTTTTGCGACAGCTGATTGTCGAAACAAGAGTGATTCCAACAAGTATCATCACAAGAATTGTTTTTATTTTTTTCATAGTCGCTTCCGCCTAACATTGATCCACACATTTCATTCTACAACATGTGCTCTTGTCAATATGCTATAGGAATTTTAGATCATATGCAATCTTTTTACTAAATCCAAAATCGATTAAACTTAGGGTCCATTTCAGACATAATTTTCAAATCATTTTTCAGTTGACCATTTACATAAGCCTTGGAGTCATTGCGAACAACCCTTAAGGGAATTTTACTTTTCTCAAAAATCACATCAAAAGGCTTAGACCAGTACCTATCGTGAACAGTTTCTTCTCTTTCAAGCTCAAATAATTGATGCGTTATATAAGCTTGTATCTCTGAGTAATCAGCTTCACAATCTAATTTTTCATATTGGTATATTTTAAAATAGAGTACCGTTAAACTTGCGTAAAGGATATCAATCATCTCTGCCTCCTCATGCACTTGTAAGATTATAGCTGAACCCCCTGCCAATAACCTCATGTGTGCTACTTGCTGTTAAAAATGCTTCTGGATCTATCTTAATAACTGCCTGTTTTAACTTGATGTACTCACGCCGATTAAGTACTACACTCAAGATTTGTTTTTCCAGCAAGGTGTAGCCACCTTTTCCGCATATCTGCGTATTCCCCCTATTGAGTTCATTTTGAATGTACTCAGAGATGGTCACATACTCTTCTGAAATAATGAGAATATGAAATTTTTGGTTGACCTGTTCGATCATTTTATCAATCACAAGGCCATTAATTAAGATTCCTAGTAGTGCATATAGACCAAGCACTTTGCCAAATGTGATCCCCGCCAATATAACTATGAGTGCATCTGATAAAAAGAGTGCTTTGCCAATATCAATTTTAAAGTATTTATTCAATATCTTGGCAATGATGTCTGTCCCACCAGTTGAAGCGTTTTGATGAAAAATCATCGCCATGCCGATACCTTGTATGATAATGCCATAGATCAAATTGAGCATTAAATCCTCTGCTACGTAACCTGTCATTGGGAAAATATATTCTAAACCACCGATGATGCCCGACAGAGCTAAACTACAATAGATAGTATAACCAAAGAATTCAACACCGATTAATATAAATGCCAAAATAAGTAGAATGACGTTGAACCCTCCCATGATAATCCCTAAATTCACAGAGGGAATATAGTGTTTGATCACCATAGCAAGCCCTGTTACACCGCCCACAGCCATCTGGGAAGGAATGAGAAAGAAGTAAAGTCCGACACTCATCGTCAATAGCCCTATGTTAATACCAATAAATCTTTTTAATTTTCTAGTCATAAAAAGCCTCCAATTTCTGAGTTAAATAATTTCGTAAGTATTTTGGGTTGATAGACCTCTCTTTCATCCTTCTGGTCTTATAATTTTAGTAAAATTAGGACCAATCAATTTGACCTTTTTCCTCTCTAATACGGATTGAACTCTAACCATGTCCATAATTGGCACATTTTCAGTTATGCATACGATAGTTTTGATACCCGCATCTGCAGCTTCTAAAATAGCATCTGCGGCTACATAATGCGGCGTAAATATAATCGAAACGTTTGCATGTGTTACTCGAACCGCTTCAAACATATTATCAAATACAGGAATGCCTAAAATTTGGGTTCTTCCACTTCTAGGTGAAACGCCACCTACTATTTGGGTTCCCTGTGCCAGCATCTGTTCAGCATGATATTGAGCGACAGGACGCAAAATGCCTTGCACAATAACTTTTGTATTTGAGTCTAACCACATATTCACTTTTCTTCCCTCCCATATTGGCCACAAAAAATAGCCTCCAAAATAATCTGGACGCTATCACTCAACGAGATTTATATGCCATTACAACAATAGCCCTTTTTTAAAGGGCATGAAAATCATCAGGCAATTGCCTGCGATTCACACCTTCTCATCCTCGTGAGTATCATAGCGTTTCATAGCTGGCAGGTCTCCTGACTCAAGCATTACATATTTTCTCCCTTCCCATGCGAGCACAGTGGTTATGAGAAATACAGGCTTTTACAGTGGCGGGACCGTGATGGATTTACACCATACTTCCCTTTTAAGCACGCAAATGCGCACACCAAACTACACTTTATTCAGTTTAACGCCTATCATATAATCCATTAAAAATTTTCTGGCGTATATCTTATATGCACTTTACCCGACACAGGATCTTTAGAAACTGTCGTGGAAACCTCGTAAAGAGCACTTATATTTTCCTTTGTCAATACAGTTTCGGGACTGCCCTGAGCATAGATTTGTCCATCCTTCATAGCCACCAATTTATCACAAAAGAGTGCAGCTATGTTGAGATCATGAAACGCAGAAATTGTCGTAATGTTGAGTTTTTGAGCAATCCCCATAATCTGCAATTGATATTTGATGTCAAGGTGATTGGTGGGTTCATCCAGTATCAAACACTCCGCTTTCTGAGCTAGAGCCCTTGCCAAGATAATGCGTTGCTTTTCCCCACCTGATAAAGTCCCATAACTTCGCTTTAAGTAGTCGCTCATGCCTACCTTTTCAAGTGCCTCATTTACAATTTTATAATCCTCTGCATTGTCTTTTTCTAGAAATTTTTTATGAGGTGTCCGTCCCAATAGAACCATATCAAAAACAGAAAAATCGAATTGATGTTCATTATGCTGAGCAACCACTGCCATTTTTTTAGAAGATTCTTTCAAAGAAAAATTTTCAAGCAAGTGATCGTCTAGAGAAATATGCCCTCCATTAGCCTTGATCACTCGATAAAGGCATTTTAAAAGCGTACTTTTGCCACTTCCGTTAGGACCTATTATCCCGACAAATGCCTTATCCTTAACATCGAGGTCAATGCCTTTCAAAATGGAGACCTCATCAAATTTTACCTTGATGTCTTTAAATTTTATATTCAATTTAGGCCCCTCCAAATCCATAGCTACTCTTAATCATAAGGTATATAAAGCACGGTGCACCCACTAAAGAAATGATAATCCCCACTGGCAGTTCGCTCCCGTGTATGATTATTCTCGATATGACATCAGCCCAAATCAACATGATTGCACCCAATAGTGCCACAGCTGGTAACACTCTGTTATGATCTGTTCCAACAATTAATCTCGTAATATGTGGCATAATCAATCCAACAAAACCTATAATTCCTGCGTTGAACACGAGAAATCCCATCATTGCAGAGATCAACAATAAATACAAATGTCTTATTGCCGTCAGTTGCTTCCCAAGCGTAATGGCAACTTCATCACCTAAAAGCATCACATTAAGTGTCCTTTTTTGAGTCAAGAAGAAAATAAGAGCAATTAAAATCACAGGCATCAAAAGCTTAAGATTCTGCCAGTTTGCACCACTAAAACTCCCCATGAGCCAAAACGCAACCGTTCGCATGCCTTCTCTATCACTTGACGTGTAGATGATAAAGCTGGATATGGCTGAACACATGGTGTTCATGGCCATACCCGCTAGCAAAAGCCTTATGGCATCCGATTTACCACGCACATTTGCAAGTGCTAACACCATTAGAGAGACTAAAAATGCCATTATAAAGGCACTAAAACCTACAAAGTTTGACCCTAGAAATGCCCCAACACCAAGCATAATCGCAAGGGTCGCACCGAGTGATGCCCCTGACGATATCCCTAAAATATAAGGGTCAGCCAAAGGGTTTTTAACAATGGCTTGCATAATCACACCTGATATAGATAGACCAATCCCTGTGAATAATGCCAGTACAATCCGAGGTAATCTAATCTCCCATACAATATCTTGAATAGATCTTGAAATATCATCTATCATCCCATAATGGAAGATTTTATTGGCGATGATTCTGACGATTTCATTTACAGATATATCCACTGAGCCCATGGTAATCGAATAGAAAAACGTGAAAATCAAGATCACAATAAGTAACACTATAAAACTGGCAAACTTCACATGACTATTGAGTATTTTTACAGATTTCATTCTATTTTCCCGATTGACTCAACTCAGGGTAGAGACCACTTATAATCGTCTGAATACCATCTAGCGTTCTCACACCACTGGAATAAACTTCACTTAAAACAATTGGAAACACTTTTTTATTTTGCACTGCACTTAAGCTTGAAAGCGATGCATCATCCATAATTTTTGCCACGGCTTCATCTCTTTTAATCGAATCACCATAGTACACACTAAAAATAACATCAGGATTTAGCCCCACTAAGTCTTCTTTACCAATAGTCCCATTTGAGTCCGCCACTAGCTCTGCGCCTACTTGTGTCGCAATATCACCGCCGATACTATCCTCTCCGTAGATTCTAAAAGCACCGTCTTTGTTGATTTCTAGGATAACCGTCTTCACCTTATCTTGACCGTCCACAAAAGCTTTAGCAACTTCAATCTCGGCTTTCATATCATCAACGATTTGATTCGCTTTGTCTTGAACATTAAAAATCTTACCCATATTTAAAATATCTTCGTATTCATTTTCAAGTGAGTTAGGCACCACGGCACCACTGTTTTGTTGCATGTATGTGTTTATACCGCGTTCATGCCAAAATCCCACATCACCATAATTCTTTTCTGCAAAAAGTGAATACCAGCTGGTTATAAAATCCGGATTCATGCCAATAATTTCTTCTTTGGTCGGACGGCTGTCATAGTATTTAATTTTTGCAAAAGCCGCTTCGTATTCAGGTTTTACAGGATCATCTAAATAAGCTGCTGCAATAATGCGATCTTCAAGACCAAGTGCTAAAAGCGTTTCTATTGAACTTTGGTAGATCGCAACGATACGTTCAGGTGCTTTTTCAAAAGTAATTTCAACAGGTTCTTTTGCCCAGTTGTAAGTTTGAATGGTTACTGGGTAATAGCCATCTGTACTCTGCGTAGAATCGACGTTTTCTTCATTTGACTCTTGAGCTGTATCAACTGCACTGCTTGGCGCCACTTCCTGTGATTCCTTTTTAACCTCATTACCACAACCGCTTAACATCACTAATGCTAAACTCAGTGTAAAAACAATTAACCCCATCTTTTTTAATGCTAATTTCATCTTTTTCTCCTTCTAATCATGGGTCCCTACAACCACTTTTATATTTTGTACCTCAAAACAATTTTTAATAGCTTCCAGTTGACCTGCTTCACATTGAGCGATACATTTGCCTAGGTGAATGATTTCAATCCCTTTAGATTTTAACTGTGCTGCCAAGTCATTCATCCATGCCATTGAACCTGATGAACACGCCTGACAAGTGAAAAAAGAATTCAATTTGATCGGTTCTTCTTTGTACACTTCAAAATGACCTGTTTTATTATGAAATGCTTTAAAACAACCCGTAGTGGTACAAATACCATTCACTTTTTCACATATGCCTATGCCAATCATAAAAATACCCCCTTTTATTTTAAAAGCTGATCTTAAAAACCTCTAAATTTCATGTGCTCTCGAATTCAAGACATAAAAAAACACCCTTTCGGGTGTTTGATATTATTTATAAAACTAAGACAGATTAATCCTAAAGACAGGATTATACCGCTAAATTCCAATAAAAGTCTCCATCCCCGAGAAATTGGTTTGTATTTTGGCAGGTCTCCTGGCTCGCCTTCATCCTCACATATACCTTCCCGATTTCTCAGTGGCTTTATATGCTCGTCTAGCTTACAGTAGTGGGTGCTGCTCAGGCTTCTACCTGATTCCCTTTTCACATTTTCATGACCAAAATACGCTATTCAGTTGTTTAAGAACATATTACCATGCTGTGTTATTTTTAGCAATAGTGGAATAAGGTTTAGGCGTTAAGCTATAATTCGATAACTCGATTACACCTATTTACGACATAGGAATCATGTGAAGCTATTATAACAGTTTTACCTTCTTTGTTTAGGTTTTCAATTAAGTGCATAATAATATCTCTATTTTTTTGATCTAACGAACCCGTTGGTTCATCTGCCAAAATTATTTTACTCGGTTTGAGAATAACTCTAGCTATAGCAATCCTTTGTTGCTCACCACCACTTAACTTATAAACTTTTTCCTTGAGTTTAGAAGGCAAACCTACTGTTTTTAAAGTTTCTAAAATTAACGATTTCTTATGCTTTGTGCTCAATTTTACATATTTTAAAGCCAGACTTAAATTATATTCCACAGTTTCATTTTCAATCAATGCAAAATTTTGAAATATATAACCGATATGATCTCTTATTATTTTATTTGATTTAGAAGTATTTGGTTTGATATTTCTTTTGCCGCACAAAGTATATTCCCCATTATCAAAATTTTCTAATAACCCTATTATATTCAATAGAGTGCTTTTACCAGTTCCACTTTGACCCGTCAATGCAACCATTTCCTTCTCTTTTATAACCAATGAAAATTTATTTAATATGTTTGACTCTTCATAGCTCTTTTCTATATTTTTAAGTTCTATAATATTCATTTTTATTCTCCACCTTTCAAAACCCTTATTGTATTCTGCTTTGAAACTATACGAAAACATATATATGATATCAAAAATTCAATAATAAAAATTAAAACGGTACAAATTACAACGTTACTTCTATCGAAGGTTTCTACCCCCTTTAACTTGCTTAAAAAAATAACAAGACTCACTAATACTAACCAACTGCTTATTTGATATATATAATATTTATAGAATTTATTAATAAACGTGTGACCATGGATTGTCTTTATAAAAATAGTCTTCAAATTATTCCTTATAAAAAGATAAATATTTTGATGAATACACAGGATCATACAAGCTATCAAAAAGACCATGCCCATAATCTGAAATGATATTATTTTCTTTGCATTATATATGTCTGCATTCATGGTATCATATAACGAGTATACTTCTGTGACATGCTTAGATAAATCTAGCAAATCCAATTTTGGCACCATATATTCTTGTATATCTATTTCCTTATCTATTAATATCTTAAACGGGTTACCTTGATAAGCAATTATTTTGTCGTAGTCTGAATCTACACCATTTGCTAATGTCAGTACTCTTACAAGAGATAAATCAATTAAATTTCCATTATCTATGTTTATATCAAAATTATAACTAAATAAACTTTGATTATCTTTTACCCAAATAATCTTGATATTTTGATTTGCAATTTTTTCTGCATCACCCTCTTTTGAAAATTGAAGATATTCTAGAATTTCTTTTTTTTGAGGTATGAATTTTTCATTTACCAAAACCGTGTATTCATTTTCAGTTTCTTCAACAAGTACTTTATTCCCTTTAATGTCATACACATCATTTTTTATTAGATAATTAGGATTTACAGTTGAATGCCTCTTAAATGCTTCTCTATCTTTGTATTCATCGTTATAAATATCCAAATGAAATCCAAAATCGGCTAAAATGCCCCCATCGGCATTTAATACAGTATATAATGCCTTCTGTTTTGCTCTATACTCTTCAGAAAAAAAATATTCTTTTGTTATATGACTGGCTTTAGGAATAATATAATAATGTTTTGTCTTTTCCCAAAACCCATATGATTCGCTATATTGGGCTAAACTCATTTGAAATGACTTAAATGAATTTGACAATACGATTAAAATAATGAGTGATAAAATCACTTTAAACATTATATTAAATATGAAAACAGATTCATCCTTCCTCATTTTTTTCAGTAAATCGACTATTTTTATATTCTTTAAATATAAAAAAGGAACAGAAACGATTCCAAATGAAAAAAGCAATTCAAAAGTATATATTTTCACTATTTTTACTAAAAAATACACTGAATTCGTATTTATTTCACCAAAGAATAGATAACATCCTATGAACGCAATAATAAGACTTGAAACACCCTGAAAAATTATAATGTTTTTTATATATTCAATCCAAATACTAATAGTTGAATACCCATTCAATTTTTTTACCGCAATTTTATTATAAGAATACAACATTTCATACAGTATGAATATGCAAAGCATGATATATTCTAGAAATATTATGATTTCAAAGGGAAAAATATGTAAACCTAAGTTAGAACTCTCTTTTTTATAAATAGTTAGAGATGGGGTTCCATTTATAGCCTTTAGGAAATGATCTAAGTCATTCAAATCTGCCAGTACCAACGTAAAATTACCACTCAATGCTACTTTATCATCTAAAACAGCGTAGAGTGGTTTAATCGTTAGATTATTATGCTTTCCAAAGCCCAATAATTTTCCGACTTGTAAGTCATCGTGCATTTTAGTAGTAGAAATATATTTTCCACTATTGAATTCCTCTTTATTAAAAAATCTACCTTCTTGCAATTTGATTTTTTTTCATATTCTTGATCGGTTAAATATACATATTTAGTATGATAGATTCTATTATCTATCGTTTTATCAAAAGTATAAAATAGATTACCATTATACTTTTCAAGTAATGTTGCGATATCTTGATATACATTTTCTTGATCAGCATATGAGCTTGAAATAATCATTTCTTGGCTATTTGGACCCCGTTCCAAATTTAAAATACTTTGCTCATATTTGAACTCATCTGAATAATAAAGTATAGATATTGTCGATATTACTATCATTATTATAAAAATTTTTACTAACCTATTCATCAATTAAAACACCACCTATCTCTTTATCAGAATCCAATGTTTATAGAGCATCCCGACCATGCCTTACCGATTAAAAAATCCATCCTAAGATCAAACAAATTACTTATATATTTTTTACTTGCTATCGATGGGATTTAAAAAAATTACCCATTCATTTCTAATTACTTCATCTGAAAAATCCTTTAATCGAATACTATGATCATCAATCCAGTCAAAAGAATCTACCCTATACTCAAATTCCGTAAGAAAAGGCATATATTCTTGAATTTCAAAGCTATTCAAATTAAATACAACCATTTTACTATATTTAACAACCTTCTCTTCTGAATTTTGATAGATCGAAAATACCAACGCCATGTTATTAGAATCTTTGGATACCTTACTTTCATCAAAAATACAAGAATAAGCTATTGTCTTTACCCGATCAATTAAATATTGCTTTTTATCAAATCGAACTAACACAAAAGAAGCATTCTTAACTGCCGAGTCATAGTTCACTAGAATATACAGATATCTTTCGTCATTGTATAAAACTATAGGGTTGATACGCTCTATTTGATTCCTTTTAAGCAGTACCTCATTTTGCAATTCTATCAAAATTGATTGTTTTATTTCTGGAATTTCCGCTAAATTAAGTTTGTAACTTTTATTTTCATATGTAACTGTTTTAATGTATGCTGTATTAATAAGTTCCGATTCTAGCTGTTCTATCTTTTGACTTAACAAATTATATTCTTCTTCAAATTCAGTCTGCTCAGACTGAATTTCATCCTCTAAATGCTTTTCGCTAGACACTACTTTTTCATAAGTACCACTCAAATCATTATATCTTTCTGTAAGTGTATAATAAGCATTCATAAAAAATATCAGCAAAATGATCGGTATTAAAGAAAGCCACTGTCTCATTTTCATATACGTTTCCTTCCATATTATAATATTTAAGGACATATTTATAATCTACTTACAACCTATCTTACACTATTAAATCAATTAGATATATAAAAACATGTCATTAAAATATCTCTGATGCCAAGTTATGCGCTTCCACTAAAAAAACTCTTCGTATGTCTCGAAGAGTTTTTTATCTCGTATATGCATTATTTCCGAATCGCCCGATAGCTAAACTTGTACCTATCTCCACGATAAAATGCTTTCGTGTATTGAAGTGGAACGCCATTATCGAGAAATGTGGTGGACTTGATTAAAAGCAGTGGATCATTTTCTTTGATCTCAAGATATTCCGCTGTCTTTTCATATGCTAACACCGCTTCAATCGTTTGATCGGAATAAGCTATTTTTAAGCCTCTATTTTCAAGATCCACAAACATTGAACCATTCAAGTCTTCTTGATTGAGTTCAGGTGTGAAGTGATAGGATCTGAACACAATCTCGTATCCCCAAGCTTCATCATCTGCATAGCGAATACGCTCAATTTCATAAACAGGTTCATTTAATGTAATGTTCAGCTTTTTAGCAATATGCTCTGTAGCTTTAATGGTCTTCATAGAGAGCACCACGGAATGAGGTCTCATCCCGCTGATCTCAATATCCTCTGTGAAACTGGTCAATCCAGACCGACCTTTAATCATCTTCTGGTCCGAAACATAAGTGCCGCTGCCTTTTTGCCTGTATAGATAGCCTTCACTGACAAGATTATTGATGGCCTGTCTCACAGTCATGCGTGTCACTTTAAACATTTCACAGAGTTTGCGTTCAGGATAAATCGTTTCATTATTTTTAAAAGTACCATTCTTAATATTTTTCTTTATAAAATCTTCAATAAGGACGTACTTAGGTACCGTTGCCATTTGATCACCTATTTTCTTTTCATTTTCATGCATTTCTTACTCTATAAATTATAAGTAAACACCCCTGCCCCACAAGAAAGCAATTAAAGCGAATACTATACTGATCTTAACGGTCCTCAAAACCGTTTTTTTTGTAAAAGCTTCTTTGAGCTCAATCTTTGCGATAATAAAACTTACCCAAATACTACATAGGATACCATTTGAGATCACACTGGTCAAGATCGGATTCAAACCACATGTTGAAGTCAAAAGTGAAGCAATCATATTGATGATCGAAAAACCAAAAATCATCAATATAGCGCCTCTATAAGAAAACTTAAAAGGTTGAGCTGACATTTAATCCCCCTTCAGTAACGTTGCCAAGAATTACATAAGCTTCTGCACCAGTGGCACTCTTCACATTGGCAGGACAACCGTGAAGTCTTTCATTTCCCAAAATTGCAAAGGCCAAAGCTTCTTTTGCAAATGATGAGAAGCCATATTTTTCAAGGGTTGTAACCTGAGTGTTGGGTAAAGATTCACTCAAATACTCGAGCAGTGTTCTATTATAAGCACCGCCACCACAGACGATCACTTCGTCCACATCATAAGGCACATCTAAATATGCCATAGCCATAGATTTTGCTGTAAAAGCAGTTGCCGTGGCAATCAAATCATCTGGACTTATCTTTATTATTTCAGCCTGTTCTATAATGCGTGCGACAAACTCAGCACCAAACATTTCTCTTCCAGTTGATTTAGGCCCTTTTATTTTGAAAAAGGGCAAGGACAACCACTGCTCTAATAAGCTCTGATCCACATTGCCAACATGAGCATGTGCCCCATCTTGATCATATGCTTCACCATAAAAATGCATACAAAGTGCGTCCACAACCATGTTGCCAGGACCTGTATCAAATGCTAAAAGGTCCTCTAATAATCCATTTTTCTTGAGAATAGTCGTATTGGCAATGCCACCGACATTATGTAGTGCGATTGTTTTATCTGGATTTCTAAAAAGAAGTGCATCCACATAAGGCACTAAGGGCGCACCTTCACCACCTGCCGCCATATCCATACCTCTAAACCCCGAGACCACTTTAGTCTTACACTGATGTGCGATTATACTGGGTTCTCCCAGTTGAAGCGTGGAAGCAAAATAAGGCAGTTCTGCTTTAGGCAAATGATAAAGCGTCTGACCATGTGATGCTATGAACTCAAGTTCACTTGTCTCTATACGATTTTTTTTACAAATGGATTGAACAGCACTTGAAAAGACATGCCCAAGTTCAAAATTCAAACTGCAAATAGATTTTACACTGGAAGTTTCAATCGCCATATTCTCACTAATTTTAGCTTTCAAAGATGCTTCAAGTGCATAACATTCAAAATCAATCACTTTGAACTTTGTGGATTCACCACTGCCCTCAATCTCTATTAAAATAGTGTCCACGCCATCCAAGCTTGTACCACTCATAAGACCAACTGCCTTTTTCATGGGGTTCACCTCCTATTTTCGCCATATATATATTCATTGTAAAGATATAAACCACCCTCGCAAGCATCCACGTCAAGACAATTAATAACGACTTCAAATTTATTTTCTTGTTCTAATAGGTTCTGCTCTGCACAAATCAGTTCATTATATGAGCAAAGCACTTCTTTCATACGCGTTTTAATGCGCTCAAAATACGAACTGTTATTTTGAACCATACCACCAACTAACTCTATTTGTAGTTTTGAATTTTCAGATGTAATGTCGCTGAAATCACGTTCTAAAAACTGGCCCTGCTTCAATAGCATCATCGTCAAAGCTGCAAATAGATCTATTTGTTTTTCAATCACTGGTGTGAGCGCCTCTTCCACTTCCCATTCAAACACTTTTTCTGCTAAAGATGCCAAGAGTGCTTTAGGGGATCTATATACAATTTCTTTAATGTCCTCTAATGTCTCAAGTTTAAAGTATTCAATCACCTTATCGGCAAGTGTATACGCCCCTTCATAAGTTCTATGGATGGCTTCTTTGAGCGTTTCTACAGCGAGCACATAACCAGACCCTTCATCTCCCAAGATATGACCATAGCCACCCATGCGCAACCATTTGCCATCTACTCGTGTCAGCAGAGCTGATCCAGTCCCCAAGAGCCCTAAAATACCATCGCTTCCTCTAAAGGCTGCATAGTAGCTAAGTGTCAAATCATCTACCAGAATCATGTGAACATCCCTTAAAAAAGCATTTATCTGACTTTGAATCGAATCTTTAAGCAACTTTTGTACACTGGCTTGAGCACTCCCTGCAATTCCTAAAACAATTGCTTCTGGTGGTTCTTCAAGGGTCAAGGCTTTTAAGACTTCTACAATATGATCCATACTGAGCTTTAAATCTACCATGGGATTTGAAAAGCCAGCAGTATGTTCCTCAAGCAAGCGTCCAGAAAGCGTATAGGTACAGCCTTTCGTCTTCGTCCCACCACCATCAAGTACAATGATATATGCCATGTTTGATTCTCCTTAAAATATATTAGAGACAGCTTTATCTATTTGTAAGTACAAACTTTTGCCAAGGTTTAATGAGATCAAGCAAAAAGTGTTCTGCCTCTCTAATATGCCCTACTACGCTTGACTTCCCTGAGTTTGGCATATCAGTAAGTGCAATTTGTAACTCACCAGCATAATGCCCATATGCGCTGGATTCAATAATGACATCACCACGTTTTATATCTACAGGATTTATGAGTTCAAATGAATGTCCTCTGTATTTTACTCTGGACTGAGTGGAACGAATCAAATGTTCAGACACATCTCCTCTGTTAAAATGTAAGGTTTCGAGTACAATTTTACGTTCAATTTCTGGCAGTCCCTCCACGAGTTCAACCTCAAAAGAAACCAGATCTCGCCTAAGTTTTCCAATAGATTTAAGTTCAGCCTCTGATGCATAACAGTTCGAGATAATGACGTCATCTATGAGTCCATTCATACTAATATAGTGTTTAACTTGGATGTCTATAGGTAATTCTCGATGACAGTCCAGTGTAGGCAAGCCATCGGTTACAGGCCAAGGTCCAAAACTCCCTTCTACCTGTGATGTCACAAAAGCTGCCGTCGTGAGACCGTATTTTTTAAAATGTGCTGTACACGCCATAAAATGCGACAATTTTAACCCACTAAAACGATGCGGGTAAAAGTTATGACATCCGATTAATTTGTCTTTATTAGGCATATAATTCATGATTGTGTCCACATAATGTGTATCATTGCTCATATTGATTTCAATGAGAAGCCCCTGTTCGTTAAAAGTCATCAGTGCCTCTTCACTGCCTGAAAATCCCATATCCAGTCTAATCCCATGTGCTCCAATTTCTTTGAAGAAAGAGAGGTCTTTATAACTGATATTCAAATCTTTAAAAACACTTGGACTCACATCTGCGATGACGAACATGCCCTTCTCAGCAGCATAGTCATTAATGGTTTTAAATTCACTCACGATTTTATCAATTTGCGTCCGATCTACGCTCAATAAACAAGTAAAAATGCGATCAAAACCGTTTTCAGCAGCTAGATCAATATAAGCTTTCATTTCTTCTAAATTGCTTTTTTCAGGATATATAGAGATACCTAATTTTCTCATTTTTGGCCCCCACATTTCTCTTCCATTCTTCTATAGAGTTTGATAAATTTTTCTGCCATATTGAGTTCTGTCATGGCGGTCATAAGATGATCCTGTGCATGCACTAAGATGATATTAAATGCCACATGATCACCCTGTGCTTCAGCATGAATCATTTCAGTTTGGAACTTATGTGCTTCGCCGATGGCTTCATGGCCTTCTTTTAAAAGTGCATCAGCCTTTTCAAATTCACTCTTTTCAGCTGCTTCAATGGCTTCATAAGCAAAACCTCTTGCATTTCCCGCATTTGAGATGATCCCAAAGATCACCATTTCATTTACTTCCATCTTTATATTACGGAGATTCTAGAATTTATTACTGTCATCAGCTCTGCTGAATCTCCTTCTCCTTTTTATAAAATAATGACATTCTTTATAGACGTGATCCCTATTAATCGCTTTCGCCAGACTTCTCGCAAAGTTTTTACCCTGCGAGAAGCCATAGACGAAAACAGGTCCTACAAACTAACGTTTTTCGGACAATATTTAAGCTCCATTATACGATATTTTGGGGGGTATAATGAATTGTAAACGGATTAACTTTCCTCTGTTTCAAGTGCCAATTGCTTATTGTCATAAATTCTAAAGAACGGATAGTATATCACCATTGCAATTACAATCCCAATGACATTGAGTACACTGGCACGCCAATCACCACCTGTGGCTACAAAAGCGCCAATAGGTCCTGGAAGTGTCCACGGTGCCATTATAAAAGGCCTTGCAACTAGATGAAGTGCCATAGCGGTATAACTGACAATGGCAAGTACAACTGGTGCTAGGATAAACGGTATAATTAAAATTGGATTGAGTACGATTGGTGCACCAAAAATTAAAGGCTCATTGATGTTAAATAACCCTGGTGCAAGTGCTGTTCTACCAAGCGATTTACTATAGACAGATTTAGAAGCAAATGCCATCAACAGAACCAATCCAATCGTAGAACCGGCACCACCAATCCATATGAACCACTGATAAAATGGTTCTGGTGCGATATGAGGTAATGGCAGACCTTCTGCTGCTGCTTTCGTATTGGCATCCAGTAACACAGTCCAGATCGGTCTAGCCACTGAACCCACCACAGAAGCCCCATGAATCCCAGCTGACCAAAATAATGTAATGAGGATTACTGGTACAAGAACACCGAAAAGCGTATCTGATGTAGTTACAAGTGGTGCCATGACTTTGGCAATAAAACCATGCCAATCAAAGCCAAATATAAAAGTAATGAAAGTCATCAATACAACCACAACTGCGGTTGGTGTCAACGCTTCAAATGATCTTGCCACAGATGTTGGTACTTGTTCTGGCATGGAGATCTTAAAATTAGATTTATAGACAAGTCTCATAATTTCAACTGCTAATATAGACGTTATAATTGCAACAAACATGCCTGCACCACCCAAATTTGCCATAGGGAGTGCCCAACCGATGCCCTCGGCAACTTTTGGCACCATGGTCATTAAAAATGCAACCACTGCTAGGTTGGCACCTGATACACCATCTAGATCATAGGACTTTGATAAGCTGTATCCGATGCCCCAGGCGGCATATAGTGACATGATATACATGGTTAAACGATATGGTAAAAGGATTGTGACAATGTTTTCTTTTGCCCAAAGTGCAAGTGCAGTATCAGCAGGCACTGGCGGAAATGCAATAATTAGAAAAAAAGAACCTACAACGATAATTGGCAATGTTGCCACAATACCATCTCTTATAGCACGTAAATGTCTCTGTTCAGCAAGTTTAGCCATTGGTGTGGAAAACTTTTCGTCTAACCACAGCATGATTTTCTCCATCATTTGGTGTTACCTCCTCTTATGAATGTTGCGTGTTGTATGTTGTGTGTTCTACATTTGTGTATTGCCATTTACGAGTTTACTTTCTCCATGATGTAATCAAAAAGTTTTTTCACGATTGGATCCATAGGTGCATACATATTAGGCGGTATTTTCTCCACAATTAAACCTTCAAATTGAGCACATGACTCTTTAATCACGTCAAATCGATGCCTAATCTGTGGGGCTACCAAAAGCATATCATATGGCTCTGTTTCAAGTTGTCTTAAGTACCCAGAAGTACCAAAAGCATTTACTGTCATTTCTACACCATTCTTTTTAGAAATTTCCTCTAGTTTTTTTGCGGTCATCGTAGTGGACATCCCACCCGCACATACGAACATAATTTTCATAATAAACTGCCTCCTCATATGGTTAATTAATGGGTTCTTTTAAAAAGATTAGAATGGCTTCAATTTGAAAGCCACGCCTTATGCCCCTTTTGATCGATACAAACGATCGAGTAATGGGTGATTTCCTTGGAAAATGAATGCTCTAAATGAGTGATCGGTGCATCTATTCTTTCAAAAGTCACCGTCTTGAAGTCAACCTCTGAAAACAAAGTCAATTCAATCTTTGAAACATCCGAGCACTTGAGACTTAATTGATTTTTGTCAATTATCAAGCTGTAAATCTCAGGCCCATTTGAAGCGTAGAATCTTTTATTTTTAATGGCTTTAACAATTTTATTTTTATCCGTTGCGCCATCTTCAACGACAATATAACCTTTAAAGTATTCACATGCCCCCTGCTCATTTAAAAGAGCGTGTGAATCATCCACTGATGTGAAAATCATGGATTTCCTCATCTGATATAATTCTGCTCTATAATCCGAGGCATCTTGCTCAGACTTGGCATTATAAACCTCTATACCCTCATAATTCCGAAGCGTCTTAAGCAGTTCGATTGGAATAAAAGGCTTTTTAGGATGCGCAATAATCACTAAATTGCCTCTACTTTTGAGCTCATCTATAAGCGTTTGGACTTCATCTAGTTTTGTGTAAAAGAGACTTTTATATGAATTATCATCATGCTCTATACGATTTGATACATCCTGCTCTGGATCTTTAAGTGTCAACAAGTGAAAATGTATACGTTCGTCATAGGCTTCATGATCTAAATAGCAATTATACTCACAGCCATTCAGTAAGATCAGATTTCTCGAGACACCCTCTTCATCAAAGTAAATTCGGTGATCGGTTATGGCTATAAAAGTATATGCCTTTTCTTTATATAAATCTTGAATGGCATCAACAGAGAACTCACCATCTGTTCTCGTAGTATGACTGTGAATATTGCCTTTGATTTGTGCATTAAAAGTCATGATTTCTGTAATAATATCGCCCCCGATCTCGCACTGGTGAGTGCCTCTTTCTCGATGGCAATTTCGCCATTCACAATCACGTATTCAATCCCAATTGGTTTTGAAATTGAATTATTAAATACCGCTGTATCTTCAACTTTATCGTAATCAAAAATAGTGATATCTGCATAATTGCCTTCTTTAAGAATACCTCTCTGTTCTAAATGAATATTTTGAGCAGGCAATCCTGTCATTTTATAAATCGCATCTTCAAGCGGCATCAGTTGATGCTGTCTATTGAGTTTTAAAAATCTTGGAAAAGTCCCGTAATTTCTAGGATGTGGCTTAAAGGTCATCTTTTCTGGGTCAATACTATAGGCACTTCCATCACTTATTACAGCACAATCTTTTCGTTTCATGATTTTTAGCACATCTTCATCATCCATGGTAAACCGAATCGTCGGTACAACACATTCGGTATTTTCTAATAAGTAAATCACAGTCTCTGCCTCTGATTTATTCAGCATCTGACTAATTTCTCTGATATTTTTGCCATCTGCTTCTGGCATAAACCCTCCAGTAGAAACCACCATCACTCTGTCTAGCCCCATCTCAAAGCTATTACTTGCTTCAATCCCTTTGATCACCTCATTACGATGTTCTTTAAATCTTTCTAAAATTTTATCCACGCCACCTTCGTGCACCCAGTTAGGCAATACAGCTGTAAGGCCTGTGGAAGAAGCATTATAAGGATATTGTTCTATTGTCAAATTGATGCCTTCAGCTCTTGCAGACTCAATGGTCTTAAATAGTTTTTCAGTTTGATGCCAGTTCCCGTAGCCCAGTTTTAAATGAGAAATATGTACATGTGCTTTTGAAGCTCTTCCGATTTCTATTAGTTCATCTATAGCTTCAAACACAGCCGCATTCTCGTTTCGAATATGTGCCGTTACGATTTTATCATGTTTTGAGACCACTTTACCGAGCTCAATTAACTCATCCGTGTCACAAAACATACCTGGTGCATAAGCAATCCCAAGTGATAACCCAAATGCACCATCACTTAATGCCGCATCAAGTAATGCCTTCATTTCCTCTATTTGCTCAGTTGTTGGCTTGACATCTCCAAAACCTACAACAGACGCTCTTAGAGCACCATGTCCAATATAAGTGCCCCAGTTGATGCTTTTATTCATAGAATCTGTTTTCTGAACAAAGTCAGAAAGCGTTTTAGATACATAGGCGATATGCTCTTTTTCTTCGCTGTACATTTTTAAGCGTTCAAAACCCGCATCATTACTCGGATAGTAAGAGAATCCGCAACACCCAACGAGTTCTGTGGTAACACCTTGGAACAATTTGCTGCCACAAGTTTCATCTTGAATAAAGGCAATGTCTGAATGTGTGTGCATATCTATAAACCCAGGCGAAACAATAAGGCCGCTTGCATCTATATTTTGTACGCCATCTTCTAGGTTGGGAGCAATTTTAGCAATTCTCTTACCACGAATTGCAATATCTGCTACACAAGCCTTCTCTCCTGTTCCAGAAACAATCTTGCCGTTTTTGATGACTAAATCATACATTTTCGCTCTCCTTTACAAAAGTTTATCGTATTTATAACGGCTTACACGATGTGTAATGGCTCACATATTTTCATATAAAATAGCTTCAAGCCTTTTCCTAAACCCAATGATTTGGGTATTCGTTCTCGTAGGATGAACTCTATTGGATAGCAGGATAAAGGCTAATCTTTTTTCAAAATCAATCAGCAGACTTGTCCCTGTATAGCCCGTATGATAAATAACGTCATGATCCGATATATTTCGGACAATCCAGCCAATACTCCTAAAAGATTCATCCGTTGGAATCACTTTTTTCTGAATCAATTCTATAGATGCTTCTGTTAAATAACGCTCTCCATTAAACTCACCGTGATTTAGAATCATCTTGGCAAATATGCCGAGATCTTTTACGGTACTGTAGATACCTGCATGTCCAGCAACACCATCTAGTAAAAAGCCTTTTTCATCATGAACACTTCCTCTAATCAGCTTTCTAAAGCCAAAGATTTCTGTGGGTGCTATCCGAGCAATATCCTTGTGATTGAAGCAAGTATCTTTCATCTTTAATGGTTTAAAGAAATTCTTTTCAAGATAACGCGGTAACGAACCTGTGATCTCTTCAATAATAAAGCCTAAGTACATAAACCCCACATCTGAATAAACCACTTTAGAATCCGGTTTATATTCTAACTTGCACGACCTAAGGTCCCTAAGTAAAGGCTCCACTGAAGTCATTTCCTCAGTGCCCGGCGTCAGTGCTGGATAACCAGAACTGTGTGTCATTAAATGCCTGATGGTCACAACATCATTATCTATAAAAGGGAGATATTGACTCACCTTATCTTCTAGTTTTAATTGCCCCTCTTCCACAAGTTTTAAAATAGCAGTAGTCGTGCCAACCACCTTAGTCAGAGAGGCAATATCGTATACGGTATCTAACTTATTGGATTCCACCACAGGATAGGTGGCTTTGTTGCCAAAGCTCCCGTAGTATTCTGCATCATCTATCACCAAACAATAATTAGCTCCGGGAAAAACACCTTCGTGTACACCGCTAGTGATACAACGATCTATTTCTTTGAGTAAAACAGTTCGATCTTTCATAATGACCTCTACTTCTTTGCTTTGTTCTCTATTTTTTATCCACAAATTTTAAAATACGCTCTGGATAATGGCATGCCACAAACTGGTCTTTTCCAAGTTCACGAAGTTCTGGTTCTTCTTCGCTACATTTAGGCTTAACGTTAGGGCATCTCGGATGAAAACGGCATCCCTTTGGCAAATCCACAGGTGAAGGCGTCTCCCCTTTTAAAACGATTTTTTCTCGTTTATTGTCCACATCAACATTGGCAAGCACACTTACAAGTGCTTGAGTATAAGGATGTTTACAGTCTCCTGAAATAATATCTGCGGGTCCAATTTCCACAATTTTACCGAGATACATAATCGCAATTCGATCGGATATAAGCCAAGCTAATGATAAATCATGCGTAATAAACAAATACGAAGTCCCCTTTTGCACTTTCATATCATACATAAGCTTTACGATATCCGCCCTGATAGAAGCATCTAACATAGAAACAGGCTCATCTGCCACGATAAATTCTGGTGACACGATAAAGACCGCTGCAATGGCAACCCTTTGCCTCTGACCACCACTGAGTTCATGTGGATATCTATAGATATAGTCAGCCCCTGGTTTTAAACCAGCAAATTCAAGTGCTTGTATAGTTCTCTCTTTAAGCTCTGATTGTGTCAACTGTTTATCAATGAGTCTCAAAGGTTCTGAAACCACATCAATAATCATATACTTAGGATTAAGCGATTGATATGGATCTTGAAAAATCATTTGAGCTCTTTTTCTAAACCCCTTCAACCATGCTTTATCCTTGAGATTATAGTCTTCTCCATCAAATTTTAACTGCCCTTCATGATGCTGAAGATTGAGCATAGCACGCCCTGTGGTCGTTTTACCAGAACCTGATTCACCAACCAGTGAAACGATTTCACCTTTTTTGATGCTCAAATCCACACCATCCACAGCTTTCACGACTTTATTCCCTTTATTCATGAGGTCGTTTATAAAGCTGCCTCGGATCTTAAAATGCACCTTCAGATCTTTTGCTTCAACGATATACTTATTCATTCGTATCACCTCTTAGTAAATGACATGCTGCAAAGTGTCCGTTTCCAAATTCGTCCAAATTGGGTTCAATACTCTTACAAATTTCTAAAGCTTCACTGCATCTCAAATGGAATCGACAACCCTTTGGTGGGTCTAGTAAATTTGGTGGCGTTCCCGGTATGGATTCAATCATTTTCTTCTCACCATAAATATTTGGAAATGAGGCAATTAATTTTTTAGTATAAGGATGAAGACTGTTTTTAATAATATCTCTCACACTACCTATTTCCACAATTTTACCTGCGTACATCACTGCAATGCGATCACAGGTCTCAGAAATAATGGATAAATCATGTGTGATGATGATCATACTCATGTTGAGTTTGATCCTTAAACTGTTAATCAAATCTATAATTTGTGCTTGAACCATAACATCAAGCGCCGTGGTCGGCTCATCTGCTATGAGCACTTTAGGATCACATGCAAGTGCCATTGCGATCATAACACGTTGACGCATACCACCTGAAAACTCATGTGGATAATTGTCGATACGACTTGAGTCAAGTCCAACCAATTTAAAGAGCTCTTCAATCTTAGCTTTAATATCTTTTTGACTGATTTCTGGATTGTGAAGCGTAATCGCCTCAGCAATCTGAAAACTAATTTTTTTGACTGGATTTAAGGCGTTCATAGCGCCTTGAAACACCATTGCGATATCATTCCATCTATAAAGCTGCCATTCTTCCTCTGTATTAGGCGCAAGGTTTTTACCCCCATAGTGAATTTCACCAGAATGAATATAGCCGTTGTCAGGAAGCATCCCCATGGTTGTCAGTGCTGTGGTCGTTTTACCACAACCTGATTCGCCAACAAGACCTAAAGATTCGCCTTCATAAAGGTCGAAATTTACATTTTCAACTGCTTTTACGGTACCTAAACTGATATCAAAGAATATGCTTAAATCTTTGACTTCAAGAATTTTTTTATTTGGCTCATTCATACTATCTACCTCTTAACTTTGGATTAAGAATTTCATCAAAAGAATACCCTACAAAAGTGAAACTGAGAACTAATAAAATAATGGCTACCCCGGCTGGTACAAAATACCACCATGCACCTATGCTCACTGCACCATTTACAAATGCACCGTTGAGTACTTGTCCCCAACTCACTGAAAGTGGATCACCAAGACCTAGGAAGCTCAACGACGCTTCTGCTAAAATGGCGGAAGCCGTGGCCAAAATTGTATTGGCAAAAATCACTGGAAATACATTTGGTAAAATGTGTTTATACATGATGTAAAAATTACCAGCACCTATAGACTTTGCACGTTCAATATAAGGTCTCTCTCTTATGGATAAAGCCTGAGAACGTACTAATCTCGCTGTACCTGTCCAGCCTGTAAAACCAATAACTAAAATAATATTTCTAATATTGGTGCCTAGAAGTGCAGATAACACCATAATCAGTGGTAATTTAGGTAAAACCATCATACCATCTGTAAATCTCATGAGTACACTGTCTAAGCTTCCACCTATGAAACCCGCCACAAGCCCTATTATCGTCCCAATACTGATCGATATAAATGCCGCTGAGAATCCCACAATTAGTGAAGTTTTCGTACCGTGAATAATAGCTCCAAAAAGATCTCGCCCAAGATGATCCGTCCCGAATATAAACTCTGAAGAAGGTGGTGCCATCATGGGACCCTTTCCAACGTCTATTGTTGAATAAGGGTATACTTTGGGTCCAATAAAAGCAATTATAAAAAACAATACAACCATTATAAATCCAATTGTGCCGATTCGATTACCAAAAAAAGCTTTTGTAAATCTTTTGAAATTTCTCATTCTAACTTCAAATTTATCTTTTCTGATCTGTTTCTTATGATTTGAATTTTCCATTTAGTCACCCCCTATTCATACCTTATACGCGGATCAATATACATATAGATAATATCTGCGATAAAATTCGCCGCTACAACAGCAAAACTTGTTATTAGAAATGACCCTTGCAGTAGTGGATAATCCCTTGTGGTGAGTGCCTTTAAAAGCAATGTGCCAACACCTGGCCATGTGAAAACCGTTTCCGTTTGTATGGCCCCTGCAACGATAAAGCCTATTGAAGTTGCAATTACAGTTACCATTGGTAACATAGCATTGGGAAGTGCATGCTTTCTAATGATATATTTTCGATTAAAACCTTTTGCTCTAGCCGTGCTAATATAGTCCTCTGTAAAAACATCTAGCAGCGAACTTCTCATAATCATGACATAACTGCCAAAAATAGCGAGTCCTAGCGTTATTGTTGGAATGATTAAATGGTGTGCCACATCCTTTATATAAACAAAAGTGCTGACATTTCTAAGCCCAGGCGTCGTCATACCAAATAGAGGTACCCATCCAAGCTTCACACCAAATATAACGAGTAGAACCATACCGAACCAGAATGCTGGAATTGCATAAATCAGCAGTGCTACACTGAGTAGACCCACATCGATTTTCTTACCTCTGTGCGCCGCTGCCACAGTGCCGAAGATGATCCCAAATGCAATCGCTAAAGTTTGGGCACATAACGCCAGTAAAAGCGTATTTGGCAATCTATTTCCGATGACTTCCATGACTGGTTTCTTAAACGAAAAGGATGTCCCGAAGTCACCCATCATTGCATTTTTAATATAGACAAAATACTGTTGATAGATTGGCAAATTCAGACCATAGTTGGCTTTAATTTGTGCAGCAACTTCTGGGTCCATACCACTTTTTACAAACATTGAAGTTGGATCGCCCGGCATGACTCTAAAAAGAATAAAACTAATGGTTAACACGATTAAAATCGTGATGATACTCTGAAATATTTTTTTTGCAAAATACCTTAAATTCATTGATTACCCCCATCATATATCGTACTTATTGTGAGGAAACGTTGTAAAAGCACCTGTTTTATTCAAATGAAAGAGTGCCCTAAAGAGGAACACTCTTTCATTTAGTTTAATTATTATTTTGATACAGGTTTTATATTGACATATGTTTCATCGTTAAAGATTGTACCGTCTCCTGCAAATTGAATGAAGCCTTCATATTTATCAGATCTGTAAGCATCGTAGTAACCTTGGTAATAAAGTGGAATATAAGGCGCATCTTCTAAGATGATTTTTTGAGCTTCATAAACTGTTTTCAATCTGTCTTCATCTTTTACTTGTGTGATTTGTAAATCAACAAGTGCATCATATTCTGGATTCGAGTACATAACTTCTTGACGTCCACCGATTTGATCTGTGGTAAGAACTGTTAAAATGTAGCCTGGATCATATCCTGGTGTCCAACCCCAAATATACATATCAAAGTCGCAGAAGTTTTCAGCATCTAAGTTCATCATAGCTCCAAGTGCTGAACCGTCCATAGATTGTAGTTCTATACCAATACCAACTTCTTCAAGCCATTTAACGATATAAAGTGCA
Source organism: uncultured Fusibacter sp. (assembly GCA_965140735.1). Taxonomy (GTDB): domain Bacteria; phylum Bacillota; class Clostridia; order Peptostreptococcales; family Acidaminobacteraceae; genus Fusibacter_A. Next base: position 2,856,250 of record OZ223306.1, read on the forward strand.
CTGTCTCTGTAATGCCATGCATAGCCATCCGTTAAAAGTGCTAATCTAAAGACTAAAGTATCGCCTTCAGCATTTTTTCTGACTTTTACATCTCTACCGCTGATTTGAACTGTTTCAAAATCTGTAAAGCCCGCTTTTTCAAGTAAAGCAATTGCTTTTTCAGGGCTGTATTCATGTTCACCATCTAGATGCCATTTGCCAGCTGACTTAGGAACAATCGTTGTCCCTGCGTAACCAACGCCTTTTAAAACATCATCTACTAATTTTTGTTTATCAAGTGCTAAGTTAATCGCTTGTCTTACTTCTTTAATTTTTAAAGACTTGTTAACAGTTGATCTTGGATCATCAGAACAGTTAATACCAATTTCTGTTAATTTCGGTTGTAGATTCTTGAGTACTTCCACATTGGCATCACTTGCAAGTTCTTCAGCTTGTGTACCACTTGGTGAGAACATATCGATTGAACCCGCTTTGAAAGCTTGATACATGGTGTCAGAGTTTTCAAATAAGATAAACAATAAACCATCTACATTTGGTTTCGTACCATAGTAATCTTCATTTCTCTCATATTCAAGTTCCGTATTTTGTGGATTGAATTCACCAACTAATTTCCAAGGTGATGTTCCCACTGGATTTGGATTTGTGAAATCCATAAGCTCTGCAATAGACATTTTGCCAAAAATATGTTCTGGAACGATATAAATAGAGCTAAGCGGTTCCACTAAAAAGTTTGCCACTGGTGTTTTCGTTGTGATTTTCACTTCGTAATCACCAATTTTTTCAATTTTTTCAACGGATTTAAAATCTGCTTTTTTGCTAAAACTTGCGTTTTCGTTTTCCATGTTGTCTAAGATAATGCCATAAGTGTACATCACATCATCTGCATCAAAGGCTTCGCCATCTTGCCATTTGACACCTTCTCTAAGCTTAATATCCCATTCAAGTCCATCATCGGAGACACTCCAGCTATCTGCTAGTTTTCCTTTAAATTCAAGTGTTGTTGCATCTTGAACGACCAATTTTTCATACATGCGTAGCGCATTGTGATCGTCTTGCATTGTCTGTGTAAAAGGATTTGTATTCGTTGGAAAACCAGTAATCCCTAAGTTGACAATGTGCTTTTCAGCTGGCGTATCAGCAGCTGGTGTTGTACCGCCACCGCTGTTAGAAGTCCCACAAGCTGTAAGACTTAACACAAGTGTCAGTATCAACAATAAACTAAAAATCTTTTTCATTTTTATCCCCCATTTCTTTTAATATATAAAAATGACTCTATGTCATTTTATACGTGTACTGAATCTTCTATGGCTTTATATAAGATGCCCTCTGTTTCTTTAAGTTTTATAACAGCCTCTTCATACGAGCACTTACTTTCTATCATGACAATAGCTGTTTTGACATGTTTTCCAGATTTCTCAAGATATTCAGTTGCCGTATTATAATCGACCCCTGTGGTTTTCATGATAATTCCTTTGCCACGTTCAATCAACTTTAGGTTTGTCATCTGTAGATCAACCATAAGATTTTTATACATTTTCCCCATCCCAAGCATAACACCTGTAGAGATCATGTTGAGTACCATTTTCTGAGCAGAACCCGCTTTTAGCCGTGTTGAACCCGTGAGTATTTCAGGACCCACAACCACTTCAATGGCAATGTCTGCTTTTTTCCCGATTTCCGAATTTTTATTGCAGCTAACCGCACCCGTTTTACATCCTATACTACTCGCAAATTTAATGCCATTTATCACATAAGGCGTTCTACCACTGGCTGCAAGCCCGATAACAACATCGGTTGAGTTTAATTCAATCGACTCTAAGTCTTTAATTGCAAGAGTTTCATCGTCTTCAGCACCTTCGACAGCAATTTTAAAAGCTTTTTCGCCCCCAGCCATGATCCCGACAACTAAAGATGGATCTGTCCCGAAAGTAGGAGGGCATTCAACGGCATCTAGGATTCCAAGTCGACCACTTGTTCCAGCACCTATGTAAATTAATCTACCACCTTTTTGCATTTGTATGGTCACAATTTCTATCATTTTGCTAATTTGTTCTAATTCTGCTTCAACTGCAAAAGCGACTTTTTTGTCTTCTTCATTCATCAATTTTACAAAATCGTGAGTAGACATGCGATCTAACAGCGTACTTTTTTCATTTACTTTTTCAGTTGTAAGTATTTCTAATTCTTTAAACAAACGATCACCTCTTCATTCCCTTATAAAAAAACTATAGCACCAATTTGTATACTTGTCTATACCAATTTGGCATTCTCATTCTAATTTTAAGATTCTTTTTTACAATTTCTTATTATTTTAAATGTAATGTGTCTTCCATTTAAAAAGATCCATAAATTTGTCTTAAAACGTCTAAAAGCCCCCAAAGTCAAATACTTTGAGGGCTTTTAATCATTTTTTAAACACAGTGTAAAAGTGCCTGAAAATTTATACCGTTTTCAAATGCATACATTACAAACTCTTTAGCTTTATCATATCTTTCAAAGGTTTTTTTAGCCGATTCAACATCAGAAAATACCTTCCAATAACCGCATAAGAGGCATTCTGATTTGGGTTCTAAAAATGCTTTTACATCTTGAATTGGGTAACCGAGAAATACGCCAATTTCATGAGGACATCCTAAATTAAACTTTATACTTAACTGATAGAGAATAGCTTCCAACGAATCCGATAACACATATCCCATCGACTCTAAAAATTGTTTAGCTTCATAAGTATTGAGGAGGTCCATTAGCCAAGTTGCATCATATAAAAGAATAATAAGATGATTCTCGCTATGCCTTAGTACAGCTATCTTGACACCAAATACTTTTTCAATCAATGGCTGTTGATTTTCAAAATTTTTTATCACATTCGGTTTATTGGTTATACAAAATAAGGAGGCTGGCTTTTCACCTAAAATAGTAGGGGCACAGTTTATAGCTAATTGTCTATAAAACGCATTTACTTCACTCTTTTGAATTTCTACAATCTTATTATCCATACATCTTTAACTGTTCGCAAGTTGTTTTCCGAATTCAAAGCATTCATCTAGACCTGATTGATCAGGTGTTTCATTAATAATGAACCCATCGGCAATAAGATCAGCACCACGGCTGCTCATACGTTCTTCCCAATCTCTCATCCATTCACCATCTCCCCAGCCATAAGAACCAAATAACAGCATTTTCTTGCCTTTTACAAGGTCTTGAATACTCTCAACAAATGGCTCCATCTCTGCTTCTTCCAATACTTCAGCTCCCATTGAAGGACAACCGAGTGCAATATGACTATAATTATTAACATCTTCAACCGTGGCTGAGCCAACTTCTTTTAATATATATTTTTTCCCAGTCTCCTCTATACCTTTGCAAATAGCCTCTGCCATCATTTTTGTGTTTCCACCACCACTCCAATAAATTACCATTACTTCTTCCATTATAATCGTCCTTTCTCTCGTTTGATTTTATAATTGATAATGATTATCATTTGCATTCAATACATAATATATCGAATATCAGCCATCTTGTCAACCGTTTCACAAGAAATTCAAATAAAATTTCATGTCTTTCGATTTCGATTCGTGCTATGATTGAATTATAAGATGCAAATGAAATAAAAAATCTTCTATTTTGTGTTTCTGAATTGAGTCTATTAAGGAGGCAACGTTATGGTTAAAATTGCGACAGTATCTACCCCTATGGAACTTGAAATGCTCAAAGAACTGTTTGAAGATAACGGCATTGAAATCGTGCCACATCACAGAGAAGCAGGAGAGTTTTTAACACTTTATATGGGCACTTCTAACTATGGTATTGACATTTTAGTTTCAGAAGAAGACGAAGAAGAAGCGAGAAAACTACACACACTTTATTTTAGTGAAATTCAGACAATCGATGAAGCGTCTCTCATCGCTCAGGCAGAAGAAGCCATCAACCCTGAAGATGACCCTGATCATTCTGAAGAATAAATAAAAAAACGCATTAAAATGATCTCCAAAATTCATGATTTCATCTTAACTGCGTTTTCTTTTTTGCACTTTAAAAATAGGATTTCATAAGCACCTCTATTGTTTACGGCGTCATTTCTCTCACAATCTCCATAAACTGCTCACCATAAAGATCATATTTTTTCTCTCCAATCCCTTTAATTTCTATAAATTCAGCCTTTGTCTTCGGCATATATTCTGCAATATCTTCAATAACGGCATTTGAAAAAATAATATAAAGCGGCACTTTTTTTGCCTCTGCAAGTGTTCTCCTGAGATCTACTAATGCGTTATAGAGTTCAGGATTTGAGCCGGTATGTCCTCTGGCTTTTTTGCTTTTGGTTTTTTTACTTTTAGAAGTTGAAACATGTCTTTGTGATTGTTTCATCATCACAGTTCTTTGACCTTTTAAGATTTCCTGTGATAAAGCATTGAGTTTTAAAACTGGGAATTCATCTGTGGTGATGCTCAAGTAACCTTCTGCAATTAAAAACATAGTCAAATTTTTTAATTCTTGAACCGACTTTTCCTTTAAAATGCCATATGTCGAAACCTCGTTGAGCTTCCAGTCTAATATTCTTTGGGCCTTTGAACCCCTTAAAACATCAATGACAAGGTTCATACCATAGCGCTGACCCACACGGTATACGCACGAAAGTAACTTTTGTGATGTAAGCGTCTCATCCATAAGTTCAGATGTATCCAGACAGTTGCCACAATATCCACACTGTGTCTCCGGGTTTTCTTCACCAAAATAGCGCATGATTTCACCATTTAAACAAGCACTGGTATGGCAATACTGAACCAACGCTTGTAAGTTGGCAAGCATCATCCGATAGCGAATAGGATCATTGGTCCCCTGAGCAATCAACAATTTTTGCTTGACGATATCAGAGGCATCATACATGAGTAAGCACTCGCTCTCTTCACCATCACGCCCCGCTCTACCCGCTTCTTGATAGTAAGCCTCCATATTTTTGGGCATATTGTAGTGAATCACAAAACGTACATCAGGCTTATCAATCCCCATCCCAAAAGCATTAGTTGCCACGATGATTTGTTTTTTATCCAGCATAAAGGCATCTTGCGTTTTATTTCTCGCTTCAGTGGTCATCCCCGCATGATACGCTCCTACAGAATGGCCTTCTTTTTTGAGTTTGTCCGCTAGGGATTCCACCGTTTTCCGAGTGGCACAATAAATGATTCCCGTATGATCTTTAGGTAGTTTTTCGAGCCATTCTTTGAGATAATCATACTTTTTAGTAGGCCTAATCACTTTATAAATCAAATTTTCACGCTTCACACCTGATATCTTCACAAAGGGATCACGAAGCTTTAAGAGCTCTAAAATATCCTCTCTAACTTCTTTTGTGGCTGTGGCAGTAAACGCCGCTATGATCGGTCTCTCTCTGAGTTGATCAATCCAGTCCGAAATATTTTTATAACTCGGCCTAAAGTCATGCCCCCACTGACTGATACAATGGGCCTCATCCACTGCGACCAACTGGATATTAAGCGTTCTTGAAAGTCTCGTAAATTGTGAAGTCATCAAAGCCTCTGGTGCGATGTAAACCAATTTATATTCACCCTGTGAGATCCCTTCAAGACGTGTTCTCATCTCTTGTGCTGGAATGGAGCTGTTGAGAAAAGTCGCTGAAATACCATTTTGAAGCAATGCCTCCACTTGATCTTTCATCAGTGCAATCAGTGGCGAGATCACCACTGTGACACCTTCAAGCATCATGGCTGGTACTTGGTAACAGATAGATTTCCCACCCCCTGTGGGCATTATAATCAAGGCATCCCTACCCGAAACAATCTGTTCTATTATAGATTCTTGACCTTCTCTGTAGGCATCATAACCAAAATATTTTTTTAAAATTGAATGCATTTGAAACTCCCTCTATCTTAGTCCACTAAAGACATTGCATCAAGCCGATCTAAGATGTGGCTCAACATACTCTCTGAAAACAGGCATGTTTCATCCATACCTACTACATGCGCTTCAAAAGTATAATCTTTCATCAACGCCTTAGGTGCCAATGCTAAATCTGCTTCTCTTAGCATTGAAACATCAAATGCACTATCACCTGCTGCAATTGTCTTATCTGCACCAATATATTGCTTAAATCTTTGTAGTGCAATCCCCTTACTTAAGTTTAAAGGCACCACATAAACTTTAGTGCCATTATTCATAACGCTTACTTTCGAATGATCTAGAATTTTCATAAGTGCCTTAACAACATTTTCAGGTTCATCGCATTTTGTAAAAACGAATAGTTCTTTTATAAATCTCACCTCAAAAGTGCGCCTTGCTTCCTTTTCCAAAAATGCTTGAGCCTTTTTTAACTCACTTAAACTATCCGAAACAAGTTCAAGCGATTTTTCATACCAAGCTTTATCCTCAATACCATCGATGAGCAATACCCCACCATTACACGTCAGTGCATATTTCACCTTTTCGATACCGAGATCAATTCTGTTATACTGTTCCGTTGTTCGTGTGGTGGTCGGCACAAATAAAACTCTTTTTTGAATCTCTTTTAATAATTCATAAGTCCGTGTCGTAACAAATGAGATTTCTCTTTCCTGGTATATTTCTACGTTTCTTTTATTACTGCCGATATCTTTTTTATATGAAAAAATAACCGTATTATCTAAATCTGAATTAAAAACAATCATATCTTTCTCCTTAAAAAAAATGTGATACTCTAATGTATCACATTTTTCTTTTAAGCATCTAATTTACTAGCTTCTACCTCTGGTTTCCAAGAGTTTGCCACATGTTCACTGGGTTTTTCCGTTACAATCATTTTTCTGATCAAATCAACTGGAATCATCGTAGCTGATAATAAGGTCACTGCAATCCATCCTTTAATGCCAAACGGTGTACAGCTGAACATATTACCAATCCAAGTAAACGCTGTCAAAGGTACTAAAGCTGCATTTACAATAATCACTTGCATTACAACGATATAGAAAATGACTTTTAAGAAACCTGGATTCTCATTAAAACCTTTAAAAATACCAAAGCGTTCATCTCTAACATTGAATCCATTAAATAATGCACTGATAATAAACAGAACAAAATAGCCTGTAAGATGCTGTGCATCTGACTCAAATAAATTTCTAAAGAATGGTGCTTTTAAATAAACAAAGCTCATTACTGTAAGCCAAAAACTCATTGTTAAAATTTGAGCCGCCATCTTTTTACTTATAATATTTTCATCTCTTGTCCTTGGTTTCTCTGTCATATATCGTTCAAGTGCAGGCTCATTCCCAAGCATAATAGCACCAAGACTATCCATTACAAGATTGACGAAAAGTAAATGCGTAATTTTAAGCGGTTCTAAAATACCAAAGAAAGGTGCAATTGCACTAACAACAACCGCTGCAACATTAATAACAAGCTGGAATTTACAGAATTTTAGAATGTTATGGTAAATGGTTCTACCGTATAAAATTGCATCTTTAATAGACTTAAAGTTATCATCTAAAATAACAATTTTACCAGCCTCTTTTGCAGCTTCAGTTCCACTACCCATTGCAAATCCAACATCTGCTCTCTTAAGTGCAGGGGTATCATTAACACCATCACCGGTCATCCCTACAACCAAATTCATCTCTTGGCACAACCTGACCATTCTTGATTTATCCGTAGGTAGAGCTCTTGCGATAACCCTAATGTGAGACATAATCTTTTTAACCTCATCATCTGTCATCTCGTTGAGCTCCGCAGATGAAAGCGCCTTATCGCTTTTGTTGTTCAGTAGTCCAGCATCTTTTGCAATAGCAATAGCCGTTTCAAGTCTATCACCTGTGATCATGACAACTTGAACCCCTGCACTTTGAACCTCATGAATCGCTTCTTTAGCTTCAGCCCGTACATCGTCTCTTATGCCCACAAGCCCGATCATCACAATATCATCATTGATGGTATCTTCAACGAGTTCTTTTTCTGAATAGCCAAAAGCGAAGACGCGCATCGCCTTTGAAGCTAATTCTTCTATTTTTTTATCCAAGACAGCATGATCAATAGTGCAAACATTGCCTTCGCCATCAAGGTATTTCTTTGATTTTGCAAGAAACTTTTCAGGTGCACCTTTATAAAAAGTTTTACCTAGGTTCTCAATTCTAGCTTGACTAAATTTATTAGCTGAATTAAACCCTTGATCTTTGGTAACCACATATTCAGTATTGGATATTAAAGCTTCAAACGTGGGTTCTCCAAGAAACTTTAAAAGTGCCTGATCTGTAGAATTCCCACCGATAACTTTATGAGAGCCATCAAATAAAGAATGTGTATTCTTGCCAATAGCAAGATCAACGAGTCCTTTAACTTTGCTGTATTTACTCAATTCAGGGATCGGTATAGAAGTCCCATCACCTAAAAAGAAATCCACAACTTCAAGTTGTCCTTTCGTGATCGTTCCTGTTTTATCACTAAATAAGATATTTAATGAGCCTGCTGTTTCAATACCTTCCGCTTTACGCACAAGAACGTTATGAGCCAACATCTTACTGGTATTCTGCATCAACACTAAGGAGATCATCAGTGGCAAGCCTTCTGGAACCGCACACACCACAATTAAAATTGCCAAAGAAACTGCTGCTATAGCGTCCTGTAAAATAGATTCAGCACCTGTAGCTAAATAGGCTGCTACGCCTCCTGCCGTGATAACATCATACGAAATATAAAGTACTGCAATAACCACTGCACTGATATAACCAAATGTCGAAATCTGATTCGCCAATTTAGACAATTTAACTTTTAAAGGGGAATCTGGTTCATCGCCCTGCATTTCTTCAGCCATTCTACCCATCATGGTTTTAAGACCTACTCTTCTTACATCGAGAACACCTTCACCGTCAAAAACAACTGTGCCTCTAAAAAGTGAATGTGCATCCACAAATGTATCCCCAGTAATATCATCACTTAATTCAAATGCTTCAGTAGCTTCCTGCTTCTTGCACTCTTCAGATTCTCCGTTTAAAGCTGAATTATCCACTCTTAAAGAACCGCATATTAAGACGCCATCTGCTGGAATCTTATCTCCAGATTGGAGTAAAATCATATCTCCAACCACAACATCATCCACATCAATCACAGTGATAATATCATTTCTATAAACCTTACAAGTCTCTTTTTCCGTCTTATCTCTCAGTTCACGATACTTCGTGTCACTGGCTACACCCGTTTTTGCAGATACAATCGCCACAACGATAACTGCTACGATTGTGCCTAAGGGCTCGTAAATTTCTGCAAATCCAAAAAAATACATCCCGATCATCAATGCTGCAATGGCCAATAATATTTTAATCATCGGATCGCTGAACGTTTCTTTAAATTCATCCCAAAAAGTCGTTGGTTCTGAGTGAGGAATCGCATTTGAGCCATACTTTTCGCGGGATACTTCAACCTCTTTATCCTTTAATCCACCATAATTCATAAAATACATTTCTCCTTAAAGGTATATATTAAGTAAGGAGAAACCGATTTTCTAGTTTCTCCTTAGCTATATCACCAATACCTTACTTTACAAATATCTATCTGCAAGTTCTCTAAGTCCATTATCATTAGTACCTTGACCAATAGCACTAAATTTCCATTCACCTTCATGTCTATAGATCTCGCCGAAAATCATCGCAGTCATATCTGAGTAATTATCTGTAAGATCGTACTTGAGTATTTCATTATTGTTTCTGCTATCTACCAAACGAATAAAAGCATTTTTTATCATACCAAAATGTTGATGTCTTTGATTTGCTTGATAAATATTAACGACAATCACGATTTTATCATATTCCGATGGAACTTTTGCTAAATCAACAACGATTTGTTCGTCGTCACCATCGCCAGCACCCGTTAAATTGTCACCCATATGTTGAACAGTCTTAGATGAATGTTTTAAATTGCTAAAATAAACCATGTCACTTACACCCGCTAATTTGCCGTTTTTAAGCAATAGTGCCGATGCATCACAATCAATTGGTTTCGGCTTTGGTGCAAATAAGCCACCACGCGATCGCTGTACTTCATCCCATCCTAAACCAACAACCACTTTAGAAAGGCCTTCTGATGTTTTAGATAGGCTAACTTTTTGTCCCTTTTGTAAACTAATTGACATTATGTGTTCCTCCTTATTTCCTTCCAGCTTGCCACTTCATGCCCCAATTGTAGGCTTGATCTAGTTGTCGATGTCCTTGATAAAATTGAACTATTTTTTCTACACTAAATGTTTCGTCATTAATGTTCTCAAGAAGGGCCAGTCCACACATTCTTTTTTTTGAATCAAAGGTATCCATCTTGACAATCAAATCCTCAGCGCCAGGATATTTAATCGTTACAGTTGCATCCGCTTGTTTCCAATTAGCGATGCCTTCATATATAAATGTATAAACTAAAATGCGCTTTATATCGGAAATCTGGTTGCCATTAATTCTTAGATTTTCTCCATTTACAACAGCACCTGTCCTGTCATCTCCATCTAACGCCATATACGGCGGCCTAGTTGTAGAACCAAACGCATTCCCCAGTGCCTGAACAACACCCTTTCTGCCATCTTTTAGTTCATAGAGACATCCTAAATCCAAATCAAATCCTTTTCCACCCATCAGACTGCCAAATAAACCTTGTTTTACAGGTTTTGAATCCCAATTCAAGTTCACAAGAATTTCGCCTAAACCTGCAGATGAGTTCTTTTTTAAATTTACTTTCTGACCTTTTTGCAAACTAATTGCCATATCAATCTCCTACTCTACATCCACGCCATAATTAGCACAAAGTGCTGCTAATCCGCCTTGGTAGCCACTGCCAATAGCATTGAATTTCCATTCACCACCATTTTTATACAGTTCACCGAAGACTGCAGACGTTTCAATCGAAAAATCTTCACCCAGATCATATCTTAGCATTTCTTCGCCTGTTACCTCATTATAAATTCGAATGAATGCATTGTTGATTTGACCAAAATTTTGACGTCTCTGCTCTGATTCATATATAGTTACTGCAAATGCAATTTTGGAAATATTTTCAGGAACCAATGATAAATCAACTAAAACTTGTTCATCGTCCCCCTCTCCAGCACCTGTAAGATTATCCCCTAAATGCTGAACACTTCCCGATGGATGTTTTAAATTGCCAAAGAATACGAAGTCTTCTGATTTTGAAACTTTGCCTGAATCCGTCAATAAGAACGCTGATGAATCTAAGTCAAAATCACCACCAGTATCAAAATTGTTTACGTCCCAACCGACACCTATCACAACTTTATTTAAGCCGGGATTATTTTTTGTTATACTAACCTTCTGACCTTTTTGTAAATTTACTGGCATCTCTTATTCCTCCTTATGCGGTTTCAATATTATACTGACTACATAAAGCTGCAAGCCCGCCATGATATCCGCTTCCAATTGCATTAAATTTCCACTCACCATTATTTCTATAGAGCTCTCCAACTACAACAGCTGTTTCAATGGAGAAATCTTCTCCTAAGTCATATCTGATTAATTCTTGATTTGTTGTTTCATCTACGATACGGATAAAGGCATTAGACACTTGTCCAAAATTTTGTCTTCTTGTTTCTGCATCGTAAATCGTTACTGTAAATGCAACTTTATCTATATTGGCTGGTATTTTAGCCAAATCAATTAAAATTTGCTCATCATCACCATCGCCATCACCTGTAAGGTTATCCCCCATATGCTTAACAGCACCACTTGAATGCTCTAAATTACCATAAAAAACAAATTCTTTATCCGTTGGACATTTACCATCTGCCGATGTCATGAAAGCCGCTGCATCTAAATCGAAAGCTGCACCTGAGTCATACATGTTAACATCCCAACCCAATCCAATCATAACCTTGTTTAATTTTGGGTTTCCTTTAGTTAAATCTACCTTTTGACCTTTAGTTAAATTAATTGGCATACTGATCTCCTCCGTTTCTTAGTTTGCGCCTTTATTAGGCATATGATACATTTTATTAAAATCTTGTTTGATGTTTTCAAGTCGAGCTTGATCATCCAAACGTTGTTTTTTTGCATTTTCTTGAATTTGTCTTGTCTCTTCAATACCATTTACAATTGTCTTCCAAGAAGTCTCTAATGTCTCAATTTTAATAGAGCTTCCAGATGCCAGTCTAGCAGTCATCTTCGTTTGTTCCACGGTATTTCTTGCATTCTTAAGAAGCATTTCATTCGTCTTTTCATCTAAAGCAGACATGGCCTCAGCTTGTACCTTTTGTCTTTTAAGCATAATCGCTTGCGCAAGAGCTTGTTTAAATACCGGAAGCGTGATAATAAAAGCGGAATTGATCTTTCTCACTAAGTTCATGTTGCTAAATTCCATTGCTTTAATCATTGGAACTGATTGCATTGCCACACTTTCAGCAGTTCTTAAATCTTGTGTTCTCTGTTCAAGCATCATTAGAGCTTGTTGAAGACTTGTGAGTTCAAATTGAATAGAATTATCACCTGTACTCGCCATATCCGCTTGCCTTTGAGCTATATAATCTTCAATTTCTTTACAGCCTTGTTCACCTGCTAAGATATATTTAACCAGTTGATGATAATACTCTACATTCGCTTCAAACATTTGGTTCAATTTCTTATTAGATTGCTTAATTTCTGACTCATATTGTTTTAATTGAACGTAAATTTTATCTACTTCTTGGCCCATCGTATGGTATTTATCCAGAATTTTTTCAAGCTGTTTTTTAAGATTTCCAAATAATTTCCCAAATAGACCTGGATTTTCTTTAATCTCATCGATGTCAAACTTAGACATAATCGTCGAAAGCGTTTTTAACATTTCGCTAGAATCTTCTAATTGCGACATGTTCATACTGTTCAATACGATATCTGATGCTTTTGATATCTCTTCTGCTACTACCGAACCAAACGATGCAATTGTTTCTAAATTATTGACTTCAATTGTACTTACAATTGCATCAACTTCTTGTGAATTTACAAGTTGCTTGCTCATTTGCTCTCTATCAGCAACGATGTCGTACTGCTCAACAACTTCAATTTCATTATCCGTATTTGATGAAGTCGTTTCAGCTATACCTTGTGATGGTCCTTTACTAAAATCTAATCCCATAATCACATACCTCTCCTAAATATTTTCTCGCGCCAGCTTGAGAACACATTGGATGAAACACCATCCCACTTAGGAACTTGTAAATCATAAACATACTCTCCTAACTGGTGTTCTTCAATTAATTGCCTGTTAAAGTATTTTTCAATATTTTGATAGCCTGTAGGCACAAAGAAGACAACATCAAAGCCCACTAGGTTTAAAAAAGCAACAAGTATAGAATCCTCTAAGGATATAATACTCTCGCCTGTATTGATATATATTAATTTAGGATTCTTCTTTGTAAAATCAAATTTTTGAATCATCCTTAATATATCCTTTGGTAAATTCAAAACAGTCGAAATAATTGTGTATTCTGTACCATTCTCAAATGTGCCTTTAATCAATTTTTGATCAATTAAAATTTGTAATTTCTCTAAAATATGCTCTTGAATTTCTTCTCTTAAAAACCCGTATGGATAGCGAGCGTGTTGCTTAATCTTTGTTTTTGAAATCTTACCATTTTTAAAAAATTCTGTGGCATACGCTTTCATTGGATTTTCTGACGTGGCATCCATAAAAGGCGCCTTGTCTATAACAAATGTATCTTCACCAATCAATTCTTTAATCCCCAACCAGTATTGAGGGACTAAGCCATCTTTAATACCAGAAACCTTAGCAAAGATAACAGGTATATTGACACTACTTTCAAAGGTACTAAAACTTGGTCTATATTTAAGTTCTTCATCCCAAAGTAACGCGATTTCTTCATACATGGTCTTTAAGGTGACTACATTGGCTTTCATATACTGCTGATTCCGATAAAATCCAGAATCTTGGTACATCAGCGTATCCAATTCTCTTTCAGCATGATATGCTGCGGTGCCTATATGTACAGCTGAATTTTCTTTTGGAAAATGACTAACTGCTAATGTATTTGCAAAATTGAGTTCAAACAAGAGTGTATCTTCTAAACAACATTTTACATTTAAATTGGGGTTTAGAATCAATACGTCTACAGGTAATTTTGAAAGAAATTTCAAAAACATCGCTTCATTTTCATTTCTACACCCACCCATATAGATAAAACATCCTATATCTGGCATCTTCCAGTTTGTGAACAACAAGTGCTGATATCTTTTAATCCAGCAGAGTATGTACACTGCTTTATTAATCAGTTTATTCAAATTCATTCCAGGAAGCTTGGATTCAGATAGAATAAGGTCCACAAAAGATTTGATCATAAGACGTTGAAGTTCAATGTTTGCAGTATATTTAATATTCTTCGACAAGTCCACGATCATCTGATCTTGATTTGTATAATTTTTTCGATGAATATCATCGATCTCTTCCATTGAAGGTTGAGGGATCATTTCATTGACAATCACAATATTTCTTTTGGTATTTTTAAGTTCCAAATGAAATTGAAATAAATCGTTCATATAGGTCAATTTATCTTCAACACCGCTTATACGGCAGTAACAATTGTAAAAGAACCGCGGATCGTCGCCTCTATTTGCGATGCTTTTTTTAATGTCATCAAGTCCTTTGCCATCAATCCAAGCATTTGTACAATTAGTGACTTCCGGTTTTATACCATATAAACGTTCATTTTTAAATGCTGTTTGGATCTCATTTTGAATCCACTTTATATTGAACGTCTTTGGAAATGATTTCATGCCAGGTAATTCTAAAGCATCTGACATCATCGATTTTGGATCCAGTTTCAAATAATTTTGGTCTCCATGATATTGCAACAACACAACATCACATCCTGCATTGGACAATATAGATATCAGCATTAACTCATACTTGCTGATATCACCTTCATATAAAATTTTAGGGATTTTGTTTTCGCCGAGTTGGCTTAAAATACTCTCAAACTTATAGTAGAGCCAGCACATGAATTTGATATAGGCATTCTTCAACATATTTTCATTTTTACCCGCTTTTCTAAGCGTCTCTAATGAATCATATATCGCTGTGGCTATGCTATCTCTTTGATAGTTATTCATTCTGGGTAACCACTTCGCTAAACTCGTGGAGATAAACCCTAAGCTCATTTGGAAAGCAGATCCCATGATCTCATTGTAATATGCTAAATTTTTTTCGTCTGGATTTGGTATTTTCCCTTCAATAATGACGCCAAACTTTCTTGCAGTTTCAAAATATTTTCGAACAAACTGGCCAATTTCATCATTAAAGCCATTAATTCGATAAAAAAAGACACCTTTACTGGATCTACTATTAAGTTCAGCGAAAAAATCATTTAACCCAGAAATTTTCTTGTGTTCAAACATAGGCCTATTTTCACCTTCAATTCCTGTTCATTGTATTAATTGTATAGAAATACTTATCTCATTAAAATTAAGCCCTTATTGACTCTTGTTATTTTATGTTTCTAACGCCCTAAGTTACCGTGATATGCTTAATAAAACTATACCACGTTTTATAATTTTATCAAAGTATCCCTTTAGCATGTTTACACTTGTTTTACATGAAAGCTCTCTTTTATTATAGAGTTTTCACATTAAAAATCTATTAAAATTCCACTAAAAATTTGAGACCATTCCAATTCGTTTATTTTAAGAACCTTAACGATAAGTTTATCATAATATTGTTTCTTTTGCATATGCCATAAGGTATATGGTATAGTAATATAGATTAGCTTATATTTACTTTTTTATAAACAATATCTTTCTTTTATGACTTATTTACTAATCAGAAGGAGTTTTAAATAATGAAAAATTCAATGCTTCACTATAGTATTGGTGCTCTTTTATATAGTTCTGCAAATAACGAATCTATTGTAAATGCTTTAATCACACAAAAATTCGGTTGTAACTATTCACTTGCACTCTGCCTTGAAGATACCATTCAAGATGATTTTGTATTAGATGCTGAAAACAAATTGGTCAACACTTTAGAGCAAATCTACTATCAACGCAACAAAACCACATTCTACCTTCCTAAAATTTTTATTCGGGTTCGAAATCCTGAGCAAATGCTTATTTTATCCGAAAGATTAAAGACATGCTTTGAGATTGTTACAGGCTTCATAATCCCTAAATTTTCGCTTAAGACTGCTGATCATTACATACAAAATCTTATTAAGATCAATGAAAAGTATTCTAGGCCAGTTTATGTGATGCCCATTTACGAAAATGATGCCATTGTTAATCTAAAATATCGATACGAAGTGCTTTATCAACTCAAAGAAAAATTAAGTTCAATTGAAAGTTTAGTCTTAAACATCCGAGTTGGTGGTAATGATTTGTGTCATTTGTTTGGTTTTAGAAGACACAGTCATGAATCAATTCATAAAATTAAGCCCATCGCAGATATTTTCTCAGATATAGTCGTCGTATACGGTGCAGATTATGTCATATCAGGACCTGTATGGGAATATTATAACGGCCCTAATTGGAGACAGGGATTAGAAAATGAAATCATCGATGATCGATTATGTGGCTTTGTTGGCAAAACAGTCATACATCCAAATCAAATCGAAGTCGTCAATGCTTCTTACAAAATCACAAAACACGATCTTGAGGATGCAAAAGCGATACTCAATTGGGATCAAAATTCAAGTTTACTCGTTTCTGGCAATGTTGCCAAAGAGCGCATGAACGAGTACAAGACACATTCGAATTGGGCACTTCAAACTATTTTAATGGCCGACATCTACGGCACAAAATAATCATTTATACACATCATTAATTTATAATAAAAAAGGCAGTTCCAATAGTGATGACACTACTTGGACTGCCTTTTCAAATCTTGTTCACAAAGTTATGGATGCTTATGCATCTGCAAGCTTCTTGATGATCCCACAGCATTTGTAATGCTTTAACGGATAATACTCTACTTCTACATTTTTTTCTTCTGCCAACCTGACCACATGCGTCAAAGCACTATCAGCCTTATATCTTTCATCAATAAGCACTTTCCAAGGAACTCTTCTCAGTAAAACACGTGTGGTTTCACCTATGCCTGGCTTAATGAGATTTATATCGTCTACACCATATACAGATGCCATTTTTTTAATTTCATCTATACCAACACCACTTAAAACCTCAGCATCTACAGGATTATCCACCACAAATTTTTTCTCAATCGTATGAATGAACTCATAAGATAAATCAACATTTTTCAACTCGCCATAGTATACTGCACCGTGAAAATCACTTGGTCCAATGATATCATCTCTTAAAAAGGTTCGACTGATCAGTCCTGATATTGTGCTGTTTAGACATGAACTCGGGATCAATATATCATCATGTGTCCCGCACAATTCCGTTATATTAGCTGGATCAGAAACCACCGCAAGATCAGCACTGACGCCTTCAAATTCAGCGACACATTTTTTAAGTTCATTTAGTATGGCACCTTTGCCTATCCAACCATCAACAAAAAGTAACTGTTCTGGCTTATAACGCTCCAGTAGATAGGACATGGCGTTCTTGTCAATGCCACGCCCCCTAATAATTGAGATCGAATAGTGAGAGACGTCTAAATCATACTTCATTTTTATGTACCGCTTCACGAGAATCCCAATTGGAATACCTGCTCTTGCAAGAGACACTAAAACGATGTTTTCACCTTTGGTCTTAATAATCTTATCAGCCAATTTACCAACAGCATCTGCTGTGGTCTGTGAAAATTCTTCTAAAGCTTCTTGGTATACTTTCATGTATGTCTCTGACGGCACATACTCTATTGGCAACATTTCACAGTAGCTTCTCCCTGACTGAATCAATTTTTCTCTTTCTTCAGTGGATTGTGGCTCAACCAACCCAGTGATGTCCTTAAGCAGTAAAATGACATCTTCTTCTCTATAAGAACTTCTCACTATTTACACCACCTTACTAAATTTATATTGCTATTTCCTGCTCGCTTGATTGCATTGACAAGGGTATGAATACCTTTGTGTTCTTCACTTTGCGTATCTGTAATAATCAAAACTTGATCGTATTTTCCTATGTCATAGATAAAAGTTCTTCTATTACTATCGTACAGACTTGAGAGCTCATATCGGACATTTAATGGATAACCCTCTTCTACAAAAACCGCTATCGGGCTCCTTGTTGTAGAATGACATTTAACAGCTAATCCTTTACTTTCTATACAAGATCCTACATATAGTGCAGGATACATAAACTCTTCCGTTCCAATGACCAATGTTGACTGATGGATGGACAATCTATTTTCAATATCTTGCCATAGTTTTTTACAAGCTAAGTTATATTCAGAAGCCTCTACAAGTCTTCTGGAATCCATCCAGCCCGACACGTTAAAAGCATTGTATAAACCTTCTGCATTTGCTATTGCAGGCTCTATATAAGCACCTGAATCCACATATTTTTCGACTCTATCGCTATATTCAGAATGATCCGTTTTAATGAGATAGTGGACATTCACATTGCGTTTCTTGTATGTGTTTAAAGCTTCTGCATCCATACCATTTAACAAAGATGCAACTGAAAATTTAAAGTCGTCCGAATATAGATTTTCAAGAATATTTAATATGCCCAAAATCGTGTTACCAGTTGTCACTTCATCTTCAATAAATACAATTCGATCTACTTTCCCAACCATCTCATCCAAATCATCTTTTACCAGTTTTTGTTCCGTCGCATGGCTATGTGTTTCAGAAAAAAACAAATATTCTACATTGGGGATCACTTCTCTTGTGGTTTGAATATATTTAGCATTCAAGTTAACAGCCAATGCTGCACCTATTGCAGTTGCTGTCTCTGCAAATCCAACCAACAACAGTTTTTCATCTTTATACTCATCTTTAATTTGCTCTGCTAATGCGTCAAACAACTCAAACGCACTCTCTGGTTTTACCGGCACATGTTTGCCCTGTAATGGATTCACAATAAGATATTTTCTTTTATTGTTATTTTCACGTTTTGCAAGCTTAACGATATCTTCTCTAACCATATGGATTACCTCAGTCATTTTTTGTGTGAATCTAAATTGTATCATCTATTTCAAATCTGGACAACGCACATTTTGTGCCCTGCTCTGATAATAAATAACAAAACTTGACCCAAATATCATTATATATCATTCCCATTCGTCTAGCAAAATTTTGTCTTGTCATGCAGTGATTTCAGAAAAAATTGATATATTTTTCACTACCCAGTGCCGTATTATAACACTATACTAAAGTAAGCTGATAAAATCATCTGACTGATAAATTGATACTTTAGACATAAAAATTTTGAAACACCGTCCTTAATAATGGATATCGTAATCGCATTTTTTATTTTTGGTCTATACGCCCTTATATTTATAAAAGAAGATTCACAGTAATGTCATCGCTATAACACTTAAACTTAGTTTTTATCACCAAGGACTTGACGACCTAAAATGATTGTTATAAAATTAACTGAATGCACTCAGTGAATGTAATTAGTGAATCACTTTAAAGAACGTAATCCATGTTCTATTTAGAAAACAAAGGAGGTAATTACGTGACAAATAAGTATCATCAATTGTTTGAAACTGTCAAAATCGGTTCTGTTGAAATTAGAAATCGCTTTGCAATGGCACCTATGGGACCATTGGGATTAGGCGATGCCGAAGGCGGTTTTAACCAAAGAGGCATTGAGTACTATACCGCAAGGGCTAGAGGCGGAACCGGACTGATCATCACAGGCGTAACTTTCGTCGACAACGTTATCGAAGAACACGGCATGCCAAGTGTACCGTGCTCAACACATAATTCTGTACACTTTGTACGTACAGGAAGAGAATTAACTGAAAGAATACATGCTTATGACTCAAAGATCTTTTTACAAATGAGTGGTGGTTTTGGTCGTGTGACCATTCCAACCAATCTAGGAGAATTTCCACCAGTTGCACCATCTCCTATCCAACATAGATGGCTGGATAAAACTTGTCGTGAATTAACCGTCACAGAAATCAAGACCATCATTAAGAATTTTGGCGATGGTGCTTACAATGCAAAACGTGCAGGGTTTGACGGCGTCCAAATTCACGCTGTGCACGAAGGCTACCTTATTGATCAATTTGCAATTTCACTTTTCAACAACCGTACAGATGAATATGGTGGCAGTCTAGAAAACAGACTCAGATTTGCTAGAGAAATCGTTGAAGAAATCAAAAATCGCTGTGGCGAGGATTTCCCAGTAACCCTTAGATACAGTCCTAAAAGCTTTATTAAGGGCTTACGTGACGGTGCACTTCCAGGTGAAGAATTTGAAGAAAAAGGTAGAGATATTCCAGAGGGCATCGAAGCTGCAAAACTACTCGTCAAATATGGCTATGATGCGCTTGATGTAGATGTCGGTTCATATGATTCTTGGTGGTGGAGTCATCCGCCTATGTATCAAGATAAGGGCCTTTATATTCCTTATGCAAAAATTGTTAAAGAAGCTGTAGATGTCCCTGTGATCTGCGCAGGTCGTATGGATAATCCAGAACTTGCACTTGGTGCATTAAATGAGGGTGCTTTGGATATGGTCAGCTTAGGAAGACCACTACTTGCCGATGAAAACTATGTCAACAAGCTCCGTGCCGGAAAAACAAAAGACATAAGACCTTGTCTTTCATGCCAAGAAGGCTGTATGGGGCGTATTCAAGAATATGCCGTTTTGAACTGTGCAGTCAATCCAGCAGCTTGTAGAGAAAAAGAAACCGCACTTGTCAAAGCCTTTGACAGCAAAAAAGTGCTCATCGTCGGTGGTGGTGTTGCAGGATGTGAAGCTGCAAGAGTCTTGGCGATTCGTGGTCACAAACCTGTCATTCTTGAAAAAAGCAATCGTCTTGGTGGCAATTTAATTCCTGGTGGCGCGCCTGATTTCAAAGAAGATGATTTGGCCTTAGTAGCTTGGTATGAACATACCTTGAAATCATTAAACGTAGAGGTGAAGCTCAATACTGAAGCAACAGCAGATATGGTTAAAAACTATGATGCAGATACTGTGATCATCTCAACGGGTTCAAAACCTAAGATTTTCGATTTGGGGGACAACACTAAAGTCTTCCCTGCAGCAGACCTCTTAAACAAAACTGTACCATCTGGCGATAATATCGTTGTAGTTGGTGCTGGTCTTGTGGGTTGTGAGCTCGCATTATGGCTTGCTCAAGAAGGTAAAAAAGTCACACTCGTTGAAGTCTTAGATAAAATTCTTGCTGTTAACGGACCATTATGTCATGCCAATTTCGAAATGCTTGAAAGACTCATACCTTATAATGGTATCGAAATCCTAACTTCTGCAAAAGTTGTTAAGGCTACTCAAGATGGTGTTGTTGTCAATGTCAACGGTACTGATCGTGAAATCTCGGCAGATACAGTTGCGCTTTCTGTTGGGTATCTAGCAGAAAACAAGCTCTACGAAGATATCAAGTTTGATATTGGCGACCTGCATCTTATTGGAGATGCCAGAAAGGTTTCTAATATCATGTATGCGATTTGGGATGCCTATGAGGTAGCTTCAAATATCTAATTCAAAATATCAAATCATTTATATCATTTTAGTTAACTCAGATAACCTAGCATTCTAGACCTGTGTCTAACTAAAATATTGAAGGCAATAGCGATCCTTAGAAGGATTTCCGCTATTGCCTTTTTAACTCAAAAAAAGTCGTCACTATTTTTAATAATTCTATCACTTCATATCTTCGGAATACTTGCATCAGAAAATGTTTTCGTGTAATCTATTCACAGGATATTATACGACACTTCGATAAAGGTCAATCGGCAAAGAGGTTGCCCATATGATCTCACTTAAAATAAAGGAGCACTTGAATGCAAAAAATAACAAACCGTGCTAAGCAGGCTGAAATCACAAAGAATAGAATCTACGAATGTGGCGTTGAGCTCATAACCAAACACGGCTTTGATGGTGTTACCATTGATCAGATTGCAAAAAAAGCGGGCGTTTCAGTTGGCACTTACTATTATTACTACAAGACAAAGTATGATCTTTTCGGCAAGATGTTCAAGAAAGCTGACGATTATTTTTTGGAAGAGGTAGAAGGCCATTTAGTCGTTGGAAAGAGCTATGATCAAGTCATTGAATTCTTTGAAAAATACGTCGAGTTTAATTATCTAAATGGTCTAGATATAGTGAAAAAGCTGTATACTTCAAATAATAAAATGTTTATTACCAAAGGCCGAGTAATGCAAATAATCTTAGAAAATATAATCAAAGAAGGCCAAGCATTAGGGGAACTCTCAAATAGCCAAACTGCTGATGAAATAACACATATTTTGTTTATTGCGGCTAGAGGCGCAGTTTATGAATGGTGTCTACATGATGGACAAATCGATCTCAAAGCGCTTATGAACTCTGTGATCTCACCTATGATTGAAGGGTTTAAAAGTCCGGGCTTTTAATCCGCCAAGTTTTTTCAGACTAAAGCTCTTTATTGAACAAAATCACCCTCTGTCTCTTTGGATTTTTTAAGCCGAATATAATTTCTTCAGCTTGTTCTATCAACACTTGCTTCATCGTCGTAGAAAGTTCTTGATGCTTTAATTGCAGCTCTGTAAGTTGTAGCTTCAAACTCGCTAGACTGCTGGTCGTATCATTCTTAAAAAGTGAATCCCCTTTTTCAACTGAGTCACCTAAATTAACATCTATCTATGAGATTTTTCCCTGTACTTGATTATAGCTAAGATCAAGCGTCTCATCTCGTGTAAATCCCATTACAGAAACGTTCTCTCTTATTTCTCCTTGCAAGATTTCTGATACTTTGACATGTTTTCTCTTTTAAATGTCTTACTTAATAGCCCCACCACTTCTACTTTCCACATCATGACCTCGCAAGATCACCAGAAGAACGGTTAATAAAAGACTCCCTATAAACCATTTTTTCTTATGCTTTAAAATGCTTGATTTAACAGTCATAGAAAACAATGATGGATAGGTTTACTTGTAATCTATCGCATAAAGCAACCCGCGCTGATAACGAGACGAAAGTAGCCATCATTAAACAGAACAGTGATAAATACTCGATATCAGTAATGTATAACGTCCTGAACATTTCACAAAGTACGTCCTGCTATGAGTCTAAATTCTGTTTGAGCCTTGAAAAGTACTAAGTTTTCCAATTAACCGTTGAATATTAGAACAAAAAATGTTTTAATAACCCAGAAACATAATATGTAATTAAAGTTATTTTAATGTATTGAAGGAGATAATCATGAACCGTAAAATTATTATAATATTTTGTATCCTATCAATTATAGTTTTATTTTGTGCTACACAAGTTAACAAATCTTTTGAGCAAAAAAAACAACTAATTGAATTAGCAAAAAAAGAGACAAATTTTGATGATAATGAAAATGAAGTTTTAGATAGTATAAGTACAATACAAATAAATGCTAAAGATTTAGAGGGACAAACACTGGATACTAATAACCTCAAGATATTCAAGAATTTGAAAACACTATACATAGATAACGTGAGAATCAGTAATATTGATGCTTTAAATACTATGGAAAATTTAAAGAATTTACAACTGTCAAACATTGACATTGATTCAGTTAATGCTTTAAAATCAGTATCACTCGTAAACTTACAACTACGGAATTGTAAATTCACTAATCTAGCCTTCGTAAAGAATTTAAATTCATTGAAGTTATTAGGAATATCTAATGATAGATATGAGAAGAATTCTATAATTTGTGATTTGAATGAATTGAAAGAAAACCAAAATTTGAACATACTCTATTTTTCAAATGTAAAAATAAATAATATTGAGAATTTATCTTTATTGAAAAATATTACCTCACTAGACTTAATCCAATGCGACATAGAAAGTCTAGACTTTCTAACGGAATTAAAAAAATTAAAATCACTAACCTTCAAAGAGAGCAGCATTAAGAATCTTACAGCTTTAGGTAAAGTTAAAACTTTAGCACATTTAGATTTAGAAAAAAATGACATCCATAATGTAGATGAAATTGTAAATTTAAATAATCTTATTGAATTAAATTTAAGTCATAATCCAATTTCTAATATTTCGCCTTTGAAAAGATTAAAGCACATCCAAATATTAAAGTTGTATGAAACCAATGTTTCTGATATATCAGTAATTTTAAACTTTCCAGAAATTAATATTATCGATATAAGAAATACAAATATAAAAAACCTTAACTTCTTAGCGAATTATCCAAAAGACTTAGAAATATATCTAAATTTAGAGAACATTGAAAATATAGAGCAATTGGAAAATAATAAAAAGCTGCATATTTTCGAAGAATTTATTGGATAGATTGTAAGAATAAGCACCATCTTGGGTAAATAAATCAATTTGAATTTCATATATTACTCATCTAATTTTTTATAATAGTAGTCAGTAAGACAAACGACAACCCATTTATCTTACTGATTGTCACAATACTATTAAACCTATTTGCTGTGATCATGTTATATATAGGACCACCATCAGCTTTCATCTCAGAAAGATGGTTATCTGGACTAACTTTAAATATCATAGCACAACTTGTAATTGCACATCCTTGTTTTTTCATATAAGGCCTTTAAAAATGAGTTTGTATACCAAAAAATCTTTGAATCAATAGACCACTTAAAACTTGAGCTGTTTGATTTTGTGAACTGGTATAACAACCATCGGTTGCATTCGTCATTAGGATAAGGTATATAGTAACTATAAGGTCAAGTAGAAAATCGGAGACCTTCATTTTATTGGAAACGTTCGTTTTACTGACTATTTGACTTTTTATTCTCAGACTGCTTGCATCAGAAATCGTTTTCATGTAATCTATTCATAGAATTGAATAGGATGTGATTTTTATGAAATGCTTCAAAAAAATAATAAGTTCTTTCTTTGTCATAGAAATGGCTTTAATAATTTGTTTTAACCCTTTATGTTTTGCGGATACATATATGAACTATTCCACTTCTAGTGTGCCACTTTCTATTTTCGACGGTCTTGAATATCGTGTCATCCAAGTCTATGAAATTGATGATAAAAGTGACTATTATATCTGTGCAGAAGAACTTGAAAACTATGGTTTCTCCGTAACATGGAATCCTAAGGAAAGATGTACTCATATCGAATATACAGGCACTCGTAGCGATAACCTAAAAGTAATGCCTCTATTACCTCAAGGGAAAATATACAGAAGTGATATTAAGATCTTTGTAAATAATATGGAAATGCAATCGTACAATGTAGGCGGTTATACGCTTATTTCTTTAACGGACTTTAGCCAAGTTCACAACCTACTATTTCATGGTACCATGCCTTCTGATTGGGCAACAAATTATGTTTTAGACGCTTCTTATAATGGTATTTTTGACTTTTTTTATGAATCTCTCGATTTTGACATAGACGGTTTTCATGGCGATCATAAGCATAAATCCAGTATTAATTACCAGAAAAATATAACAGTCTCTGAATTTAATGATTTGCTCAATGCATTTTTGGATTTATATCACGAAAAATCATCAGATCGCAATTCTATCTATGACCTTCCGATTCAACAAAATCTCTTGTTTAAAGGTACTTCATTGGATAGTAATGCCATTGAGCAAGAAATAACCCGCGAAAACGCAAGTGTCATAATGATCAATGCACTCCAGTATGTATCAGCCCCACTTAAATCAGTAACTGCTCCTCTTGAGCAGTTTGATGAAGAAGACTTTAATGCCAATACCCTTGAGCCCTCAAAATTAGCATTTAAAAATGGTATTTTTACGCTAGATACAACTGGTCGGTTTAATCCAAAATCCACAGTAACACTAGAACAAACGCTTGTACTGCTCAGTAAATTAGGCTATAAATACGGTATTTTTGAAAAACGTCCTGAGTATAATTTTCAAAATTCTAGAGAGGCTCAAGCCTCCCGAGAGAGTACACTTTTTAAAAAAACTTACCTTCTAGATGATTTTTCTACACCTATAAAGTTGCTCCCCATTGAAAAAGAAACTATAGATCGATATATTTGCAATGTCAATGTAACTAACGATTCTATTATTATTGATTCAACTGCGCTTTTTTACTGGGTTAAATACCTACAGTCAGATTTTTTCACTTTTGGAGAAATCAAATGTTATAGTGATAACGGGATACAACAAAATAC
Organism: uncultured Fusibacter sp.; assembly: GCA_965140735.1. Lineage (GTDB taxonomy): Bacteria > Bacillota > Clostridia > Peptostreptococcales > Acidaminobacteraceae > Fusibacter_A. The sequence goes on from OZ223306.1 coordinate 2,882,402, forward strand.
AATTGGATATACCATCATAGATTATTTAGGACATGGGATTATTCGATATAAAATACCTCTTCCAGTTGATAAAAGCGAGATTCAAAATATTGTTATTAAGTCCAATAAGCTTGGCGTATATGAAATCAAAATGAACTAATAAAAAGTAAATATGATTTTAAAACGCTTATAAAGCGCCTATTCAAACAAAAAAGTCAAACCTTACCACCATTTTGCGTAGTAAGGTTTGACTTTTTTATAGGGTTTTATTTTTTTAGTCGTACACATTTACATCCTGTATTTAATTAAAAGCTGTCTGTTTTTTTGCCTAATCTTATTGTCTACACAGCCCAAATCATTTCATCTGATTGAACTTCAACGTGTTCTCTGACGAGTCCAATCCTTGAAATGTTAATCAAGTGTTTGTAAGTAAAGTTTTCAGAGATCGAATTGTTACCCCAGCTGCCACAACCTAATGTCGTTGTAGGTGCAAATCCGTTGTAAAAACTACCCCCAGCAGTTGTTGCAGATGGTGCATTTACAACTAATCTTGAAACAGATAACGCCATACCTGTTTTTTTGATATTCACCAGATTATTAGAATGAATTGAAGCACTGTGACCATTGCCTTCGAACTCTAAGTTGGTCTTAGCAATATGAATCGCTTCATCAATCGTCTTATATTTAAACGTAGACATCACAGGACACATTTTTTCCTTACATAAGACATCTGCATTGCCAATGCCTTTTGCTTCTAATAAAATGACTTTTGTGTCCTCTGGAATTTCAACACCAGCTATTGCTGCAATCTGCTGAACTGATTGACCCACAACCTCTTTATTGAGGTGATCTCCTTCAAATAACGTTGCTTTTAATTTTTCGTGCATTTGCGCATCTCTCACTAAAAAGGCACCATTTGCTTCAAATGCTTCTATCACTTCATCATAATCATCTTCATGAGCGATAATAGTTTGTTCTCCTGAACAGATGATCCCATTATCAAAAGCTCTACCAGTAATCATCTTAATAGCCGTTTCGTTGAAATCTACATTTCTATCCACAATGCCTTGAACATTCCCAGCACCTACACCAAACGCTGGCTTACCTGATGAATAAGCCGCTTTTACCATGCCCATACCACCTGTGGCAACGACAACATCAACGGCTTGCATGAGTTCATTGGTGAGTTCAACAGACGGCTCTGTAATGATTTGAATCAAATGCTTTGGTGCACCTAGTTTTGCTAATTTCTCGTTGATCAACGCCACTGTGTGCGCACTGCATTTTTTAGCTCTAGGATGTGGAGCAATGATAATGGCATTTCTGCCCTTTAGAGCGAACATTGAGTTACACATTGGCGTTACAATTGGATTCGTTGTCGGCGAAACCGCACCTACCACACCGATTGGTTTGGCAATTTCAATGATATTAGTATCGGGATTATAGCTGATTTCATCAACGGATTTTTTGTCTTTAAGATCATTCCAAATGACTTTGGCTTTCCCTTTGTTTTTCTCCACTTTATGCGCGTAAACGCCCATTTTTGTTTCATCCACAGCCATTTTTGCAAGCAACTCTGCATTATCATACACGACTTTACCAATCTCTCTAACGATACGATCCACTTGTTCTTGATTATATGCTTCAAATTTCTTTTGAGCTATTCTAGCGTTTTTCATCATTTCATTAATCATTTTGAACCCTCCTATTAAAATAAACGGCTATAGATGCCACGGATATCCTCTTCAGTGAAATCAACATAGTTATTTGCTAATAATCTCTGTTGTCCAGTGATCACTTTTTCTGTAAAAAGATTAATCTCTTCACTTGTCATCCCATAACTTTTAAGTGGTTTTTTAGGTAATAATTGAGATAAAAAGATCTCAAGCGCATCAAATGCCTTTTCCTTTTCGCACTTGAGCGATTTAGAAAGAATTTCACAAAGGACTTCTATTTCGCCTTGTGGCTTAAGCTTCATATAATGTCTAAAAACTTCTGTGAAAAATTGATAATTGGCCTCGCCATGGGGGACATGGTATTTGCCACCAAGTGGATATGACATCGCATGAACTGCACCCACACCAGCACTTCCAAAAGCAATCCCAGCTAAGTTGCTTGCAATCGCCATTTCATCAAATCTTTCAAAGCGATGTTTTTCACCTTTTTCAATAATTTCACTGTACACTTTTAAAATCATTTCAATGGCCTTTGTACTATATGTTTTCGTATAGACATTTGCCTTTGGCGATACATAGGACTCCACTGCGTGAATAAGTGCATCCACTGAACTGTAAAGATAAAAACTATATGGAAGCCCCACCATCAAGCTTGGTACAAGAACCGCATCATCTGGTAATAAAAGATCATCTGCAAGCCCCATCTTCGTTTGCTTTGTGGTCAACTCTGCAATCGTAACATTAGTCACTTCGCTGCCTGTACCACAAGTCGTTGGCACTGCAATAAGTTGATGTCCTTTTACAAGTGGTATCTTTCTTTCAAAAGCATCTACAACATTCGTTACATCCTTAAGGACCAAAAGTTTAGCGATATCTAGTATGGTGCCACCACCTACTGCAATGATTCTCTCAAAAGGTGCCTTTAAGGCTTCCTTTAAAATCGCATTCATCATAATATCTGTGGGCTCACCTGTACCAAAAGCTTCTTGCATAATAGCTCTTGCCTTTAAATCAAGTGGCTTGATGAATGGATCGTAAAGAAATCCGTTTGTAAGTATTAAATCTTTCTCACCAATTTGAAATTGCTCTGCAAAATCTGCAAAGTTATCAAATTGATGAATTTTTGTTTTCATCTTTAACAATTCCATAACTTACCTCCTAAACCTGATCTATTGATTTAAATTTCTAACATTTTCAGCGATTTTTTCGCTTAATTTCTCCTTGAATGCTACTCTGTCTTCTAATCTTAGCGCTTCGCGTCTTAAATAAAGTCACAGGTTGCATAGCCTCTATTCTATTACCATCTGTCACAATACCAAGCCTTATTAATGTCATAAACAACTCTCTTTTTTTATTTAGAATCATTTTAGTTGTTTATTTTTTAACACACTGTTTATACAAGCAATATGCGTGCCAATTCCCTATGCAAGTTTAAAATTAAAAACTTCATTTTCCAAACACACTGTATTTTAAACGTTTTTAAGTATTTTATTTTTATTCCAGTTTTATTTTTTTGAATCACTGCTTGCAAAAATAAAAAGACAACTTAAATTTTAGATGCAATATTGCAACTAAAACAAATTGTCTTTATCCTTAAAGGGCTTTTGCGAGAACAGTTTGAGACTTTTTTAACAATAGTTGCGTTATTGCAACGCGCTGTATTTTCGCAACACCCCCGTCTATTCTGTTTTTAATAATGAAAGTTCCTTAAGATATTTTGTCCTTTTTCTGACGAAGGTTGAGCCGTCAATCCCTAAAGAACGCGCTGCATCTCTTACATTGCCATACTTCTTAAATGCATCCTGAATCATAGCATACTCCAACTTACCAACAGCTTCTCTAAGCTTTAATTCGCTTTCAAAAACGACTTCATCGTCAGAGGAACTTCTAATTTCTAAAGGTAAATCCTTTTCACGAATCAGGTGGTCTTCTGTCATGACAAAGACACGTTCTATCACATTTTGTAGCTCTCTGATATTCCCCGGCCAATTGTAGTTTGCAAAAGACTTATAGACCTCTTTTGCAAATTTTTTATTTTCATCATAGAGCGCATTTAATTTTGCTAAATAATTATTTGCAAGTGGAATTAGGTCTTCAACACGATCTCGAAGCGCAAGTACATGAAGGGGAATAATATTTAATCGGTAGAACAAATCTTTTCTAAAGAGTCCCTGCTCTACCATTTGCAACAAGTCTTGATTCGTTGCTGCTATAATTCGAACATTAATTTTAATCGTTTCCACACTACCCACGCGCTGTATTTCTTGCTCTTGAAGCACTCTAAGCATTTTAGACTGTAAATTAAGAGGCAATTCTCCTATTTCATCTAAAAAAATAGTCCCTCCATCAGCTTCCTCAAAAAGTCCTATTTTACCATTTATATGAGCCCCTGTAAAAGCCCCTTTTTCATAACCAAAAAACTCTGATTCCATAAGATTTTCAGGAATTGCACTACAATTAACTTTGATGAGTTTCTCGTTACATCGATCACTATGCTTATGGATAAATTTTGCCATGATTTCCTTACCCACCCCAGTCTCTCCAGAAATCAAAATCGTAGTATCATGTCTAGCCGCTCTTGTAGCACTTTCCATAAGCTTTTTCATTTTTACATTCCTAGAAAAGACTTCTGCTGGACGACTCATTTTTTTTCTAAGGCTTTCAAGTTCTGAGTTGTACATGTTCATTTTCAGTTCGTTTTCTTTAAGAGCTTCTCTAAGTTCCAGAAGTTCCGTAACATCTCTCACATTGTTAACAACCATTTCAATTTCATCATTTTCATCAAAAACAGGTGTTCCCGTGACAAGGACAACCTTGCCACCCGCCAATTTTTGGCGAATAGTCATTACTTCTTTATTTTCAAGCACAAGCATGGTGCACGCTTTGGAAATAATCCCTTGTTCAACCAGCACATTGATGCTTTTGCCTATGATATCACCCTGCTTGATCCCAGTGATACGTTCATAAGCTTTATTCACTCTAATGGTTATACCGTCCCCATCCGTGATATAGATACCATCATAGGAAGAATCTAATACGACATCCAATTTTCGGGTCAATTTTTTTACTCTTTTAAGCTCATCAACCATATCGTCATAGGCTTCACAGGTCTCTTTAATACAAGATGGTTTTCTAAATTGATCTATAATTTTTGCCATAACATTTCCTCTACTTTTACTTTGAAGCGTATTCCGCTTACATTATAGCATATACAGGTATGACTTGAGCTTTTAATTAACCTCTAGAGTAACTTTTAGCATCCTGCTTCTACGTAATCATTTAGGCTCCTTAAGAAATTTTATAACGATCCTTCGAAAATCTATTAATTTATTACTTAAACTTACTGCTAATAATGACAATATCAAAACATATAAGATGGTGGTTAAAGTGTTTATGATCATTTGATATTTTTCTTCTCTATTTGCTTGAATCTGATCTCTTCTTTCTAGTGCTTTCAATATATAAAATAATAAAAAAAAACAGAACAAAGCAGATCTACAACTTTCGCTATGGGATTGCTTTCAGTATTATTGAGACAGCAAAAGTTAATGGGCTTAAACCGTATTATTACCTCAATTATATCTTTGAGATGCTTAATTGATGAGACCATTTCCATTAGCCCCTAGATGGTCTTTTTATTGTAGCTAATTTTCATATAATTTGGTATGCGCTTTGGAATTTACGCTTATCTATATACGGCACTGATGTTTGAACGCTTTTTCCTGTTTCACCACTAAAATCAATGAGTGAATACAGTTCTTTAATCGCGGGCAATCTCCAGTCATCATAGCCAGCAAGTTCAAAGGAGTGTGCATCCACCTAGCATACTGAATACCAACACTATACTTATAATAAAACTCATGGACTTTTTTATTCTTGTCTTCTTCATTATAAAACCTCCCTTAATTCATCTGATATCATCAGTTTAAGGGAGGTTTGTGAAGTCTAAGTGAAGAATTTAATTGCCAATCACATATACGAATAACAAGCAAAAAACGACTACCATTCCAAATAAAAATATCGAATTTGTAATACTCGTCATTTTAGAATGACCCTTGACGATCAATTCTCTTAGTTTCGAAGTCTGTTGCTTAAATAAATCCATTTCGAGTGCTTCATTAAGGTTTGCTTTTGCGCCTATATTTTTTAGATCCTCTGCTTTTACATTTACACTTTTAATCATAAAACTCGCCCCTTCGGACACAGCTTTACGCTCACGGTTAATACTGGTGACAATATCCACATTTGAAATATACTTAAAGCCATCCGCCATAATCTTTGCCGTAAATAAAAGCCAGTTGTCAATCAAACTAAATAAGATGCTAAACACTTTAAACAGCAACTTTAAAACCGGTTCGAATAAATCGGACTCTATGCTAAACCATCCAAGTGATGGATTAAAGTAAGCGCCTCCAGTTTCAAGCTTCACATACAGTTTTCTTCGAATAATCAATTGATAAATCAATACTCCGATGAATAAAGAGACCATCGAATATATAACGGATTCAGCACTATAGACCGTCAAATGTAATATTGGCTCAAAACCAATGTACTCAGCGTAATCTGTAAGCGGCGACAAAATCGCATTTGGGAATAAACCAATAAAGACAATGAGTCCTGCCAAAATCCCCATTGGAATTAAAGCTCTCTTGTGCACCAATTCATTATACTGCCCATAGAACTCAGGATTATTTTCCATGAAAATCGCCACAAATAATTTGAGCATATAAGCTACAGTTAATCCCCCTCCGATGATGAAAAGATATTCCGTAATCATAAAGAAAATATGATGTGTGCTATGATAAGCCTCTAATATAGCTTCATGTAAAAGTGTCTTTGATATAAATCCATTAAAACCAGGGAAGGCACAAAGACCCAATACCCCAATTAAAAAGAAAGCTTTTAGCTTGTACTTTTTGCGCCCAAAACCACTGATTTTATTAATACTGAGTTCCCCTAAAATCATGTAGATAATCCCGGTTCCCATGAATAATAAAATCTTAAAAAAGGCATGGTTAATCATATAGAGAATCGTCGCACTTAAAGCAAGGCCACCCTCTTTACCTAGGATACCCACAAGACCGATTCCCATGAGCATAAAGCCTGTTTGACTCATACTACTATAAGCAATAATTCGCTTGACGTTTCTCTGCATAATCGCTAAGATTCCACCTAAGAAAATATTGATGATCCCTAGACAATACAATAAAAGTGCTATACTAACATCAAAATTCATAAGTTCCACCAAGACAATGATAATACCAAAGAGGCCAGTCTTAAGTAAAATCCCGCTTAAGAGTGCACTGGAAGGGGTTGGTGCCGCTGTATACGCTTTTGGAAGCCAAGTATGCAGTGGAAAAACACTGGCTTTAATCATAAAACCAAACATGATTAAAAGTGCGATTACATACTTGATATCACCTAGTGTCGGCATGATTTTTCCCATATCGCCGATATCCAATGTCCCTGTATAATCAAAGGCTAAGAAAATACCAAATAGCATAACAAGACCGCCTGCAATTGCCATTGCTAAATAAGATCTCCCTGCATCATGACTGTATTTATCTTCATCGTGAATAACCAATACATAAGAGGTCAAGGACATCCCTTCAAAGAATGTAAAGAGGTTGATAATGTTCTCTGACATAAAAACACCTATGGTCATGGCGTAAGTCAACATGAAAAAGAAATAATACCGATTACGTTTTTTCTTCTTAATCAAATATTGTGTCGAATACATCGTGGTTAAAAACCATGCTAATGCAGATATAAAAAGCATCGCATATCTCAGCATATCTACTTTAAGATGAAGGCCAGTCCCCATGACATTCGGCACCATATACTCAATTGCTTGATCTTTAATCGCTGGAAAAAGTGTAATCACTAATAAAAGTTCAATGGCAGTTAGCAAAATATTGAACATATCCCTTTTCATTTCATTTTTTGTACCAATATAATAACCAATAAAAGTACCCACTAAAGGGAGAATTAAAATATAAACTAAAGTATTCATTAATTTCCCTCCTTAAAAAGCATCTACGATGACACCACCGAGAAAGTTGATCACTGCATTTGGAAAAATGCCAAGCCCGATGATGATTATTGTCAAAATAATAATTGGTCCCAACATAAAAGGTGAAGGGTCTAGTGTTTCATTGGTCTCACCTAAAGAGGATACAACTAAGCCATTTTCATGCGTTTCTTCATTTTGTTGTTTCAAATTTGGTTTCTCATTTACGAAAAATGCCGTTACCGAAATTGGGAACAGGTAACCTGCTGTAAAAAAAGCACTTAAAAGCAAGATAAAGATGTAAAACAGATTATCGGCGTTAAGCGCACCCACACCTAAGAACCATTTGCTTACGAAGCCGTTCGTTGGTGGAATACCTACTAGAGATACCGCCGCTATAGTGAAGCAAATAAATGTAATCGGCATTTTTTTACCTAATCCGCTAATCTGATGTATATATTTTTTATGCGTCATATGTGAAATAGAACCTACTGCGAAAAACAGTGTGATCTTGATCACTGCATGGTTAATCATATGCAAAATTGCCCCTATAAGGCCATTTGGATTCAGCATCAGTATACCAAGTAGGATATACCCAAGCTGAGAAATGGTAGAATAAGCGAGTCTCTTTTTAAGATGATCTTGATGAAGTGCTAAAAGCGATCCCATAACCACTGTGATCACCACGAAAGGGATCAAGTATTTAGTCACATCCACAGCTCTAATCACACTAGCCCCAAAGACAAAGTAAGTAATGCGAATCAACGAAAACACACCACTTTTAACCACTGCAACCGCATGGAGCAATGCGCTTACTGGTGTAGGTGCCACCATTGCATTTGGCAACCAAGAGTGGAAAGGCACAAGTGCCGCTTTTACACCAAAACCTAAAAACATGGCAATATAACTGAAGCGAATCAAATTTTGATCATAGCCACTTAGATCACCAAATATGCCTCTAGGCGTAAACGTCATTGTCCCTGTAATCGAGTATAAGATCATCATACCCAGTACAACCAGTGATGCACCAGCAAATGAATAAATCATGTATTTTTTACCGCTTGCAAGTGCTTCTTCAGTCCCTGTGTGAATCACCAGTGGCAGTGTGCACAGCGTTAAAAGTTCATAATAAGCATAAAGTGTAAATAGATTTCCAGAGTAGGCAACACCTAAAATAACCCCAAGTGTCAAAGTGAAAAAAGTATAGAATTGCCTCGTCCTCTGTTCATGCTTCATGTACTCAAAAGCATAAAAAGCAGTGAGTATCCATAAAATCGAAGCCAATAGAGCAAAAACGCGCGTCATTTGATCAATTTTAAAATAGACGTCTAAAAAATCATTGACTTTAAGCACATGGAGTTGCACCCGTGGATTTACAAAGAGCGAATTCAAAACCAACACAAAATTGGCAAACAAAGTTACAGCCACAAATTTTGTAACGTATTCATCCTTTATTATTTTTTTATTTGCAATGAGTAATGTCCCAAGTATAGGAACACCCAAAGGTAGAAGCATTATTATTTTTTCCATATGTTCTCCAAAATTCTATATTTATATATATATACCTCGGCCGATAAATTCAATAATAGATCCTGAAAACAATCCAGCTAAGACCATAACCACTGATAAAATAATTAATGGCAGTAGTGTTCTCACAGGTCTAATTTTTGAATTAAAAACCTTGCCGACTAAGTTGTCTTCGCCAAAGTAACCATTGATGATTATTGGGAAATAATAAACGGCATTGAGCAAACTGCTGACGATTAATACAATTAATAATAGAATCTTTCCCGACTCAATCGAAGCCATTGCGAGATTCCACTTGCTAATAAAACCTGGCAGAATTGGTATTCCAATCATTGATAATGCACTAACCGTAAATATCCCAAGCGTTACAGGCATTTCTTTGCCAATCCCCTTAAACTCATCTATGGTTTTGTAACCTGTTTGCTCTATAAATGATCCAGCTGATAAAAAGAGACAAGATTTTGTAACAGCATGTGCGATAATGTGATAAACAGCCATTATGAGACCCAGTTTATTGCCAAGACCTATTCCAAAGAAGATATATCCCATCTGCGCCACACTGGAATACGCAATCATACGTTTGAGCTCTTTCTGTGACCTTGCAAATAGAGAACCAAAAATCATCCCCATGACACCCAAGAACAAGACTAAGTCCAGCACCACTGTACCTGCTAAAATTTCGGAACCATAGACCAAATAGTAAATCTTAATTAAAAATATAATCGGTGCTTTAATCACCAATGCGGATAAAATAGCACTTGAAGGACTTGGTGCAGAAGAATGCGCATCTGGTAACCACACATGAAGCGGAAACATAGCCCCTTTAATGCCAAGTCCCACCGTGAATAAAATCATACTGATAAGAATCAGATTATGTTTACCCACAGCATTCTGCACGAGTGCTTCATGGATATAACTCATGCTCAAATGACCCGATATAGAATAGACAAATGCAATCCCCATCAATACAAGACCGGAGCCTAAAGAACTCAAAATCAAATATTTGATAGACGCTTTGATATTGGCTTTTTTATCCTTGACGACGATAATCCCGCACGCTGCAAGTGTGCTCACTTCTAAAAAGACAAATCCATTAAAAATATCATAAGTAAAGACAATGCCCAGAAGAGAAGCCAAGAGCAAAAGATCTAAAGTATGAAAAAAACCGACTCTATTGGGTTTAATTTCTTTTTCAAGACTAAAGTAAGAAAACCACAGAACCATTAGATTAATGAAGCAAAAGAGAAGGCCTATGCCGCTCTCCACTTCGCCAATGCGAAGCACGATACCAAATGGTGCTGGAAAATGCCCTACATCGAATAAGTACCCCCCATTGAAGGCAACGTAAATGACATGCAATAAATTGAGCGAAGTCACAAGAGCCATGATCGCAAGTGCCATTCTGTAGACATGATTTTTATTTTTTAGGAGTGGTATGATAAATGCGCTGAGCATCAGTATCATGATAGACGCCAATGGTACTAACTTAATCAAATTTTGCATATTATTAATCACCTCTTAAATTTTGAATTTCATCCAGTTCGATGGTGCCATATTTCTCATAAAGCTTGATGGTAAGTGCCAACATAAAAGCGGTAACGCTCACTGCCACCACGATTCCCGTCAACATAAGACCTGTTGGAATCGGATTCACATAACCAGACTTATGCATGACACCGTTCATAATAATCGGAGCCTCTTTGCCTTTTATATAACCTAAATTCACAAACAATAGGAAAATAGACGTATCCATAATATTCATGCCTATAATTTTCTTTATTAAATTATTGTGGAGTAACAATATCATAAATCCAATACCGAATAAAAATATCGCACCCACAATCATGTAATTATTCAATAAGTTCTGCATGTTCTAGTTCTCCTTCTTCAAAGAGTACTGCTATAAAATAAAATGTGATGGCCACAACAAGACCTACCAAAATATTAAGAGGCATAATAAATCCACCGCTCAATAAAGTTCCTGGCGTCCCAGTTCCAAGTAAATCATGTAGGCCTAGAAAAGCCGATGCAAATACATACCCTTTCATAACGCCATACAAAACCAGTGCAGAGCACGCAAATCTCAATAAATAACGATACTTATATTTTTTATCGGCTGCATCACTGCCATTTACAAATCTATAAAGGATTAAACTGGCACCTAAAATACTGCCTCCTGCAAAGCCACCTCCTGGTGAAAGATGACCAAATAAAATCACATAAATGCCAAATACTTGGATAAAGGGTAACATTAAATTTGTTATGTTTTTAATAATACTACTTTTCATACTTTGTTCCTCCCTTTTTGAGTACAATCATAATGCATATAAGTGCTGTAAATATAACCGATGCTTCCACAAAAGTATCGAAAGCTCTATAATCTAAAATCATGGCTGCTACAATGTTGATAGCACCAGTGTCTGCCATGGCATCGTTTACGTATTTATCCATTACCTCGTTATGAATTGGGGAATCCGTCACCCCCACCGCAGGCATATCCATCACTGCGAGTAATAAAAATCCAATAAAAAATAGAGTTAAAAAACTGGCCACTATTGATCTCATTTTCGAATCACCTTTGTCTTTCTAAGGGCTATGATGAAAAAAATCGACGTAATCCCTGCTCCTACAGCCGCTTCAGTAATCGCAAGATCAGGTGCATTCATACGTTGCCACAAAATTGCCATCATCAGTGAATACACCATAAAAATAATCACTGAACCCAATAAATTCTTAGAAGCCGCTGCAGCGACAGAACCCACAATCATAATGATGAGTACAATTATATTAAAAACATCCATGACTTCTAATCCTTTCTTTTATAAATCGCTTTGGCAATCATATGTGTTGCAGTGGGATTTGTCGTCCAAAGGAACACGATCACCACAATGAGTTTAACTGCTGTGAAACTGAATCCAGATTGAAGTATCAAACCACCGATGCATAAGACTGCACCTAAGGTGTCACATTTTGCTGCACCATGTGCTCTGGTAAGTGCATCTGGAAACCTTAAAACCCCCAGTGTCCCTACCAAGAAGAAAAACAGACCAATGCCCATGAGCAACATTGATAATAGATTAATCATTTTCTGTCCCTCCTCCAATTTCTCTAGCCACAGCATATGATCCAATAAAAGCAATCAACGCATAGACCAATACCACATCTATAAAATACGTTTCTTTTAATAAAAATGAAATTGTCGCTATAATGACGATGGTTTTCGTCGCTATAATATTGATCCCTATAATGCGATCCCCTTTTGTTGGTCCCTTTACCACTCTATACATACACAAGCCAATGGTAAGACCTAGAAAAATAATCACAACCAAATAAAATTTATCCATTTATAGCCCTCTCTATTTCACAGAGTTTTTTTTCAAGTAACATTTCTGATAAGCCTTCTGAATAGGATTGATTTAAACAATGAATTAGCAACTGGTTTCCTTCGATGTCCACAGTCATCGTCCCTGGTGTCAACGTAATGGAGTTGGCTAAAATCGTTAAAAGCCCTTCATCTGACAACTGACTTTTATACGTAACGACCATTGGTTCAATGTTCATATGTCTTGATAATGTAATCATCGCCACTTGTATATTGGCTTTTACGACTTCGTAAAATAAAACACCACCATAAACGATCCACTTTAATAAGACACGCCCTTTAATATAGGGACTTAAAACTAACTTCGAATCCAAAGTTTTAGAAATTATACTCGCGATCAATACCGCTACAACTATATTAAGTAATGTTATATGTTCTGACAATATCAGAAAAAATACAGTCAAAATGAATATTTTTTCAAATTTATTTACCCACTTTTTCAAGATAACACCTCCATAAAGCTCACACTTTATTACTACGCAATTTAGATGCCACTTTTAGAATATTAGGTTTAAACACAAGCATCTACCTCTCCTGAAGCCTTGAAAAAACTACATTTTGTTCATAAAAATAATTTTTCGTCTTCCGAATCATTTGTATTTAATCTCATACATTTCTCCTTATTTGGTCTATAAATTAAAAAACAGCTCTCAATTGTACCGAATTGGTACATTTAAGAGCTGTTTTTGATTTAAAGCGTGTGTCATTTCAACACACGTGCGTCATATTGATACATTTCATTATAAAATCATATACTTTTCTATTTTCCTATAAAGGGTACTTCTCCCTATTTCCAACATTTTAGCAGCTTGTACCAAATTATTATCAGAAGCTTTAAGCGCATTAATAATAGCTTCCTTTTCAATGATATGGAGCGGTCTCACATAGGAGTCAACTTCCTTTTCAGCATTTTCTGCCACAATGCCAATTGTTTCTTTGATCGAATCGGGAAGATGTTTACTCGATAAGTTCTCATTTTCTCCTACGATATTGGTAACCATTTGCATTACATTTTGAAGTTCACGCACATTCCCCGGCCAACTGTATTGCTTCATAACCGCATAAAAGCTCTCATCAATAGCAGATTTTTGATTGGATCTCTTGGTAAACTGTGCATAAAAGAAATCTACTAAAATGCGAATATCTTCTTTCCGATCTCTTAGAGATGGCGTCTTAATCGGCATAACATTGAGGCGATAAAATAAATCATCTCTGAAATTACCTCGTTTTACCTCCTCAGCCAGGTCCTTATGCGTAGCTGCAATAACCCTTACATCCACTGGGATAACTTCATTTCCACCAACACGAACCACTTGCTTGGTCTCTAGTACTCTCAAGAGATTTGCTTGAGTATCTAAAGGCATATCACCTATTTCATCTAAAAATAAGGTCCCCCCATCTGCAAGTTCGAACTTACCAGGGTTCCCGCCTTTTCTAGCACTTGTGAACGCCCCCTCAACATAGCCAAAGAGCTCACTTGCCACGAGATCTCTCGGTATTGCCCCACAGTTTATAAAGACAAATGAATTGTTTTGCCGTGGCGATTCATTGTGAATACCTTGTGCAAACATTTCTTTTCCAGTACCACTTTCACCATGTAATAAAATCGTCGCATCCGTCATAGCAACCATTTTTGCCAATCTTATGGAATCATTGATTTCATCACTGTCACCTAGTATATCGTCAAAGGTATATATGGCTTTAGACCCAAAGAGTTTATTGACTTGAGAATATACTTTTTTAGTCTCTCTAATTGTAATGAGATACTCCTTGATACTCTCATCTTGGGAATAAATCGGTTTAAACGAGATCAACACCGTTCTTTTTCTGCCATTTGAATAAAACTGAAGTTCCTTTTCTTCATTAGATGACATTTCCTTCTTAATCATATCCAGTACAGGTTTCTTAACCACATCATCTATATATTCACCTACTAACTCTTCATAGGTTTTTCTAAATAATTTCTTAGTAAAGTAATTGATATCGGTTATAACCCCATCAAAAGTGATGGTCATAATACCCTCTGATATCGTTTGCATAATCGCATCTAAATGTTCATTTGCACGTCTGAGTTCACCATTCCTTTGATTAAGCCTGAGTTCATGTTCAATTGCGAGTGAAGAAGCTAATACCATCCCCAATGTATGCGGATGCACCGTTGAGCATTCACCAGACATACTCAGCACACCAAGTACATTGTTATATTCATCTTTTATCGGAGCGGCAGAGGTCGTTTTTCTGTGATATGCCTTTCTGTAATGCTCTGCACCTAAAACTTGTAGCGCTATGCCTTTTTTTAAAGCAATCCCTGTTGCATTGGTGCCTACCTGTTCTTCTGTTACATTTTTACCTGTATGAAGCAACAATTCAGAAGACAATCCTTCATCACCAAGGCTCGCCATAATAAAGCCATCTGCATCTATAAAACTAACTACCATACCGACCTCACCAACAGCTTCATAGATCATTTCCATAAATGGTAATGCAATATCTAGGATCGGTTTAAAAACCTTTTTTGTCTGTTCCAATTTTTCATCAGTAAGTTCAATTTTAATTTTATGACTTAACGGATCAACACCATATTTTTTACTGCGATGCCACGAATCTACAATTTCTCGCCGCATCACAGAAGTATCCACTTGACCTGTGGCTATAAAATTTTCCCACTCTTTGATGTATGGCGTGTTACCTTGGAGTAATTTTTGTGATGGCAAATGGTGACCTCCTTTAAACTTAATTGATGTGTCTATTTTATCAAAGTATTGAAATTTTCGAAATATTTATCTCATTTATTTTTAGAATATGATTTTTATTTTTTTATAATTGAAAAAAAAGCTTAATATATGTTGTGTTTTCGAAATAATGGGTATTAATGACAAAATAATATATATACATATAAAAATGGATTGGATTGCTAGGAGGCTCAAGCATGACATTAAAAATTTTTAAATTAAAACACGTCTTATTATCATTTTTAATTGCTACAACGCTAACGGCTTGTACAAGTTCAATCGAAAAAGTAGACACGCCTCCTACAGCTAAAACACCCCTATATTTTCGAATAACATGGGCAGATTACTCTGGTCGTGGTACTGCTATCAGAAAAATTGTGGATGTTTTCAATCAATCCAACGAAGCCCCTTATGAGATCATACTCGTAGGGGGGGATGAAGATATGGATCATATAAATGCTTCACTTGCAGGTAAAGAAAAACCTATGATTTACGCTCTGCCCTATAGACTCGTAAAATACTATGGCGAAAATGGTGACCTCATGGATCTCTCTGCTGAATTCTCCACTGAATCCAATATTTTTTATCCAGAAATTTGGAAACTTGGTGTCATTGAGGATAAACTCTATGGCATTCCTTGGGTAGGGCATTCCATCTGCTTGATTTACAACAAGAATTTAATCGATAAAGCAGGCATCGACCCTAAAACCATACAGAGTTTAAAAACACTGGTATCCGCTCTGGCTCTTATAAAATCAAAAACAGATGCCTATGGTATCGGATTAGTCGGTGCAGATCACAATGATGCATCATGGATGATCAACCAGTTTATTTATGCGTATGGTGCTAAGCTTGTAGATGATACAGGGCATAAAGTCCTCGTCAATACGCCAAAATCTGAAGAAGCAATTCTTTTCTATAAAGATACTTTAGGGGCCTATGCACAACCTTCATGGAAAGAGGATACGGGAATTGAAGTCATGGATTATTTTAGGACTGGACAAATTGCTTTTGAATTTCAAGGTATTTGGGGGGTAACTGATATTGATAAAAATAATAATCCCTTTGAAATCGGTGTCATCCCGCTAGATGATATAGGACTGAGACCAGAAATAGGGCCTCTTTTATTGAGTTTTTCTAAGCATATGCCTGAAGATATGAGAAAGACCTCTAATCAGTTTATAAAATTTATGATTTCCACTGAAGCTCAAGAAATGATTTTTAAAGGTGAATACAGTCCTGAACACGATGCATACTATCCTTTTAGAGTCCCAATGCGTAAGGATATTGCTGAAGCTATGACATCAAATGAATATTCAAAATATCTGCCTTTCTTAAGTGGCTTTGACAATCCAAGCATCGATGTGCCCAGTTCAAAATGGCAAATTATTAAAGAACAAATCTACCAAACTGGCTTACACAAAGTCTTTAATTCCGAACTATCTATACAAGAATTTTTAAACGAAGTAGAAGCAACAGGCAATATAATCCTCAATGAATAATATATATGGAGGCCAAATAAATGAATATAAAAATCTTAATCGTAGATGATTCCAACACAGACATGCTTCTCATCAAAAGTATATTAAGCGGGTACGATTTAGTCTCTGCGTACGATGGCATTGAGGCAATGAATCTGTTAAAAACTGATCCAACTATTGACCTCATGATCCTCGATCTCAATATGCCACATATGGACGGTTTCGAAGTTTTGGAAGCTATGAAAGCACATCCAAGTTTTCAAAAAATTGCAGTGCTCATCTTAACCAATTATGACGAACTCGAAAATGAAATTCGTGGACTAGAACTTGGGGCTGTTGATTACATCCGTAAACCCCTTAACCTTGAATCTCTAAAACGTCGAATTCAAATTCACGTTAAACTCAAATCTGCCAGTAGGTCACTTGAAGAAATTAATACAATTTTAGATCAAACCGTTCAAGAGCGAACAAAGGAGTTATTACTAACACGTAGTATTACCATAAAAGCGCTTATGAATTTATTGGAAATACGAGATTTAGAGTCTAGTAATCACACCCATAGAACCCAGTGGATTATCAAACTCATGTGTGAACACCTTCGAAAAAAAGAACCTTATAAAAGCATCTTGACAGACGACTATATCAAAGAAATCTTTGAAACAGCACCTTTGCATGATATTGGAAAAGTTGGCATCGCAGATTCCATTTTATTAAAACCCAGCAAACTCACCGAAGCAGAATTTGAAATCATGAAACAACATGTTGCTTTTGGTATCAATGCACTTAAGATTGAAATTCAAGATGACTTACTGCCAAGTTTTGTCCGAACAGCCATGGAATGTATTTGTGGACATCACGAAAAATTCGATGGCACTGGTTACCCCAAAGGACTCGTTGGCACTGAGATTCCGTTGCCCGGTAGACTTATGGCAATAGCAGATGTCTACGATGCTCTGATCAGTAAACGGGTCTATAAGGAAGCTTTTCCACACGAAGTCGCACTTCAATATATAGAAAAAAACCGAAATAAGCATTTTGATCCCGACCTTGTGGATGCTTTTATGGAGATTAAAGAGGATATTCAAAAAATTGTACTCAAGTATAATCAAACTCATTAGAATGGAGGGCACCAATGATAAGAAAGTTTAAATTAATAACACTTCTTGCCCTTATTTTAGTCGTCAATTTTTTGTTTCCTAAGCTTGTCTTGAGTTCAACCACACCGTCAATACCTTTGACAACTGAAGAACTTCATTTCATTGAAAATCATCCTGTGATTCATTTGGCGGTCGATCCACATTTCTATCCTTATGAGTTCTTTGATTCTGATGGTAATTATAAAGGCATCGCGGCTGACTATCTCGATCTCATTTCCAAAAAAACAGGCCTTCAATTTGAATTTCCAGAAGGTCTCACATGGGAATCTGCCTATGAAAAGGCTGTTCTAGGAGAATTAGATGGCCTTTCCTGCGTTCTAAAAACCAAACCAAGAGAATCCTATTTTCTTTTTTCAGATCCATATTTTGATACTTATCGCGTCATTTTTGTAAATAATGAAAATAAAACGATACATGATTTTGATGATTTAAAAGGCAAAAAAGTTGCCGTGCAAAAAAACAGTTCTCATCACAGTTACCTTTCTGACTATCCAGATATTCATTTAAGTACATATACAACTGTAGAAGAAGCCCTTAAAGCTGTTTCTGAAGGAAAAGACGATGCCTTTATTGGTAATTTTGCAACATCAACCTTTCTCTCCAAAGAGATTGGCATTACGAATCTCAATTACATCACACTAAAAGACCAACCCACACAATCACTCCATTTCGCCATCAGAAAAGATTGGCCTGAACTTATAAATATTTTAAATAAAGCACTTGCTGATATAACAAAAGAAGACCAAATCGCTATAAACAACACTTGGATTGGCGTCGATAGCAAAGTTAATTATCAAGCGATTTATAGAGTTGCAACCATGATTGGTTTAATCGTACTTCTCGTGCTTATCGTTTCTTTCTACTGGATTGTTAAGTTGAAAAGAGAAGTCAAACTTAGAAAGCAAATTGAGGCCGATCTCAAAGTTGCAAAAGAAGAAGCAGAACTTGCCAATCAAGTTAAATCTATCTTTTTGGCGCGGATGTCACATGAAATAAGAACACCTCTTAATGCCATTACAGGCATGTCCTATATACTACGTAAAACGGAACTTGGCACGACACAAAAGCTTTATCTTGAAAAAATCACACGTGCTTCCAGAGACATGCTCAGCATCATAAATGATATCCTAGACTTCTCCAAGATAGAAGCTGGTAAAATTGAATTGGAGTCGATACCCTTTAATTTAGATGAAGTCATCGAGCAACTCATCAATATTGCTTCATATAAAATAGAAGAACAGCACATACAGTTCTCTATGAAAAAAGATACCGATATCCCTACTTTCTTTATCGGTGATCCTAAAAAAATTGGTCAAATTCTACTCAATCTCATGAGTAATGCACTTAAATTTACCAAGGATGGACAGGTCACTTTACTCATCAGATTAGTTGCAAAAGTCAAAGACAACTACATTATAGAATTCAGTTTAAAAGATACAGGAATCGGTATGTCAGAAGAACATCTCAATGAGTTATTCATCCCTTTTAGCCAAGCGGATTCCAGCATCAGCAGACGATTTGGCGGCACTGGTCTTGGTATGTCCATCGTAAAAACATTTGTGGAGCTCATGAATGGCAAAATAGAAGTTTTTAGCGAACTCGGTGTCGGTTCCACGTTCAACATTCAAATTCCGCTTGAAATAGATCATAACAAAGACTATGAAAAGCGTAAAACGGCTGCAGCTCTCTATTTTAAAAATGTGAAAGCCCTGGTCTATGATGCATCCTTCTTTTACTCTAACTTATTAAAAGAATATCTAAATTCTTTTAATATCATCGCCGACTTTGCACAGACAGAAGAACGCACCATTGAGCTTCTTGAAAAAACAGCTCACAAGGGAAACACACCTTATAATTTATTGATTGTAGACTATGAGTCCCCTGATTCAAACGGGATAGAATTCTGTAAAAAATTGAGAGCACTCACCAACATTGATGAATTTCCAAAAACGATTTTGCTTGTACCACTTTCTAGGGGAGATCTATTCGATGCCCTTGATGAAGCAGGACTTAACTTGGGAATTGCCAAACCAATCATTCCATCAGTCTTATATAATGGTATTGTAGAGTTATTTAAAATCAATATTTTAGAAATTCATACTGAAGAATCACAAGCTATGAAAACACCTTTTAGCATTGAGTCCGTTACAGCTGCACCTTCAAATCATGCCTATAAGATCCTAGTGGTTGAAGATAATTTGACCAATCAATTTATTGCAAAATCTTTACTAGAACAATCGGGTTATCAAGTGGTGCTTGCTGAGAATGGACAAATTGGTGTGAATTACTATATAACGCATCAAAATGATATTCATCTCATTTTAATGGATTTACACATGCCAGTGCTCAACGGTTTCGAAGCCAGTGCTCAGATTAGAGCAATTAACCCTCAAATGCCTATTGTTGCCATGACTGCTGATGCCATCACAGGTGTTGAAGCCAAATGTCGTGATTCAGGCATAAATCACTTTATTACGAAACCATTTGAGCCAGAAGACTTTATCCAAAAAGTAAATAGTATTTTAAAATCTTATATTGAAAAAGTTCCCTTGGCCACAGCCCATACTCCAGAAACAACTGATGCCATACTCGATATTGAAAAAGGTCTAAAATCTATGGGGGGCAATAAAGAACTCTATAACATGATTTTAAAGACATACTATGAAGAAAATAAATCTGTAAATTCTAATCTACAAATTGCAATTATCAACCACGAGTTTGATGAAGCTATCCGAATCGTTCATAAGTTAAAAAGCAGTTCTGGTAGCATCGGCGCAGGTGATCTATATAAACTTACAGTGGCGCTCCAAAAAGCACTCAAGGAAGATCAAGAGGATCAAGTTATGCTTCTCACAGATCAATTCCAATCGGCTTTCAAAGCGCTCTATACTGAAATAGAAAACTATTTCAAAGCGCATACTCAGTCCGATTCGCTACATTCGTAACCCTTATGCAATCCGTTAAGATTGCATTCAGTAGGGCCATCTCCTAAAGAATTATAATAAAAACCTCCTATGATCGATCAACTTACCATAGGAGGTTTTTTCAAAAAACACTCTCTCGAGCATCTAATGGCTGTTATTTATTTGTTTAATTCTTGTTCAAATGCCAAATTCTAACTAGCCACCTAAGTAGGCCTTTTTAATGCTTTCATCACTTAAAAGTGCTTTAGCATCACCAGACATAGTGATTTTACCTGTCTCAAGTACATAAGCTCTATCTGCAATCTGAAGTGCTTGGTTTGCATTTTGTTCAACTAGCAGTATCGTTGTACCACTTTTCTTAATCTCTTGTATAATATTGAAAATTTCTTGTACAAGTAAAGGCGCAAGTCCCATAGAAGGCTCATCCATCAACAATAATTTAGGTTTAGACATCAGAGCACGCCCTATGGCTAACATCTGCTGTTCTCCACCACTTAGAGTACCTGCTGGTTGATTTACTCTTTCTTTTAACCTTGGGAAATACTCAAATACACGCTCCAAATCTTTTTGGATGTGTATATTATCCTTGCGAATGTATGCCCCCATATAAAGATTCTCTTCAACGCTCATCTTTGAAAAAACGCGTCTCCCCTCTGGCACATGTGCCATACCAAGATAAATCATTTGATGTGGTGCAAGTTTACTCAGAGGCTGATCATCAAACAAAATTACCCCATGAGCAGGTTCCATTAATTTTGAAATGGTTTTTAAAATAGTTGTTTTACCAGCCCCATTAGCACCAATAAGACTTACAACTTCACCTTCATGCACCTCGAAACTGACGTTTTTAATCGCATGAATTTTATCATAATAAACATCTATATTTTCTATTTTTAACAAACCCTCACCTACTCCCCTAAATAGACTCTGATTACATCTGGATTATTCCGTGTTTCTTCTGGTGTCCCAACAGCTATGATTTTGCCGTAGTCAAGAACTGCAATCCGTTCACAAATACCCATGACAAGATGCATATCATGCTCAATCAGGAGAATCGCAATGTCAAACTTTTTCCTAATCAATCCGATGGTCTCCATTAACTCATGTGTTTCTTGTGGATTCATCCCTGCTGCAGGCTCATCTAGCATTAAAATTTTAGGTTTCGTAGCAAGTGCTCTTGCAATCTCTAATTTTCTTTGTTTACCGTAAGGCAAATTTTTAGCAAGTGTTTCTGCATAATCTTCCATATCAAATATTTTAAGAAAAGCCAAACATTCTTCTTGCGCTTTCTTCTCATCTGCCCAATATCTAGGCAATCTTAAAACACCTTCAAGCGTGGTATAGTTAAGTTCATGATGATATGCTATTTTGATATTATCTAAAACCGTAAGATCTTTGAATAGTCTAATATTCTGAAAGGTCCTTGCCGCACCTATTCTTACAATTTCATATGGTTTTTTACCCACTACACTGACACCATCAATTTTGATATTGCCTTCAGTGGGTTCATACACGCCTGTGAGCATATTGAAAACAGTTGTCTTTCCAGCACCATTTGGGCCAATCAACCCCACAAGTTCATGCTCATCGATTGAGAGGTTAAAATTATCTACTGCTCTCAAACCGCCGAATTGCATACAAATATTCGTTGCTTCTAGTAACGCCATAGACTCCCCTCCTATTCCTGTTCACGTTTTAACAATGCATTTTTACGCATCGTATATCTGTCATAAAAACCCTGCCATGAAAACTCTCCTGTACCAAAAAACCCTTTCGGTCTAAAGATCATCATGACAATCAGCATGAACGAATACAATAAAAGTCTATAGTTGGCAAAACTTCTAAGCGCTTCTGGCATAATAGTAAGTACAATTGCAGCAAATATTGACCCCGTCAAACTGCCCATACCACCCAAAACGACAATAACAAGTATTTCAACCGAACGCATAAAGTTAAATGTGTTTGGATCAAGGAATGCGATATAATGCGCATATAAACCACCGCCAATTCCTGCGATACTCGCCGCTATGGCAAATCCCATAACTTTAAATTGTGTGGTTTTAACCCCTACGGCTTCTGCCGCAATCTCATCTTCGCGTATAGATAAAATAGCACGACCTTGGCGCGAATGCGTTAGACGATATAGAAAAAGTACTACTAAAACAGTTATCCAAAAAACATTATCAAATGTTGAAATTTTAGGAATACCCGTTAGACCTTGAGCACCACCTGTTGCTTTAATGTTATTGATAACCACACGTATAACTTCTCCAAATCCAAGTGTTATGATTGCTAAATAATCCCCTCTTAATCTAAGCGCAGGAACACCAATTATGATGCCCACTATAGCAGATGCCACAGCAGCTACTAGAAGAGAAATAAGTAACATCAACAGATCAGGCATGTCTTTAAAATTTGCCTTGAGTGCAATGGCTGCCATGGCAGACGCATATGCTCCAACTGCCATAAAACCAGCGTGACCAAGTGTCAACTGCCCTAAAAAACCCGTAGCTAAATTAAGGCTTGTGGCCAATATAATATTAATTAGGATAAAGATAATAATCCCTTGATGGTATCTACTAACAACACCTGTACCAATCAAAACTTTCATTAAAATATAAATTGCGATTATAACCAAAATATTTACTGCATAATTTTTGAGTATTTTCTTATCCATCTTCTACACCTTCTCTTTCTCATTCTTGCCTAAA
The DNA here is from genome assembly GCA_965140735.1 of uncultured Fusibacter sp. Classification (GTDB taxonomy): domain Bacteria; phylum Bacillota; class Clostridia; order Peptostreptococcales; family Acidaminobacteraceae; genus Fusibacter_A. Next base: position 2,905,981 of record OZ223306.1, read on the forward strand.
ATACCCGTGGGCTTAAAGAGCAGAACAACTATTAGAAGGCCAAAAACGATAGCATCTGACCACTGACTTGAAATATATGCTTTTGAAATAGTTTCGATCATACCAATAACAAAGCCCCCTAAAACGGCTCCCGGCACGAGGCCAATGCCACCCAAAACAGCTGCAACAAAAGCTTTTAATCCTGGCATAATGCCCATGGTTGGATAAACTTGCGTGTAGGTTATACCGTAGAGGACACCACCGAGTGCACCTAATGCAGAACCAATCGCGAAGGTAATACTTATGGTCTTGTTCACATTAATCCCCATCAAGATTGATGCATCTTTATCTTCTGAAACCGCACGCATAGCTTTTCCAGGTTTAGTTTTCTTGATAAAGACATCTAAAATCACCATAAAAACAATCGCTAATACTAGCGTCGTAAGTGTCACAGTTCCGATTTGTAATGGTCCAAAATTGATTGGTTTTTTCTCTATGAGTACTGGCATAATTTTAGGATCTGCTTTAAAAATAACAAGTGTTAAATTTTGTAAAAACAAACTTACACCAATTGCAGTAATAAGTGCAGAAATCCGAGGTGCATTTCTCAAGGGTTTATAGGCCAGTTTTTCAATAACAACGCCTACGATTGCTGCCATTACCATGGATATAATCAACACAATCGGAAATGGAAACCGACTAGAAATGGCTACCACAAATGCAAAATAAGCACCCGCCATCATGACTTCTCCATGTGCAAAATTGATAAGTTTTATAATGCCATACACCATGGTGTATCCTAGAGCTATAAGGGCATAGACACTCCCCACAGATAGCCCATTTATTATTTGTTGTAAAAATAGAATCAAATAACTTCCCCCATTCTATCTGAGTTGAATACAGTTTATTCAACCGCTATAATTGATGATTATTTCTATCTCTTTTAATTTCTATCACTGTTCTGTGGACGCCATTTAAACGTTCACATATCTTAATTTACTTTTATATATAAGCTTTAAAAAGTAAGTGACTGAAACAACTGTTAAATGTTTCAGTCACCTAAATGATTATTTACCGGATACTTTAGCCGCTAATTTATGTCCACCATTCACAATTTGAATAATTGAGATATCTTTGACTGGATCTCCATTAGCATCAAAGATAACATGACCTGTAACACCATCCGAATCTGTTTTTGCAAGCTCAGCAATTATGCCTTCAGCCTCTGTAGAACCTGCCTTTTCAATTGCCTTTGTCATGATGTAAGTTGAATCATAAGCTAAAGCAGCAAGTGCACTTGGAGACTTATCCCACTCTGTTTCATAAGCTTTTACAAAGTTTTGAACAATAGCTGCTTCGTCTGTTTTAGAATAGTGATTTGCGAAATAATGGCCTTCTGCCACTTCTGCATAATCAGCTTCTATACCATCCCAACCATCGCCACCAATTGCAACGATATCAAGACCTAGTTCTTTAATTTGAGAAAGAATAACCCCCACTTTAGCAACATAATCTGGTAAGAATATAACGTCTGGATCTTCAGCTGCAATTTTAGTTAAAACTGCTTTAAAGTCTGCATCATTCTTAGTATAACCTTCATAATTGGTCACTGTACCCACTGAAGAAAATTTTTCATTAAATGCTACTGCAAGACCTTCTGAATACGGGTCTTCAATGTTGTAAAGTACAGCTGCTTTTTTAGCACCTAAGTTCTCAGCTGCGAATACAGCTGCAGTTGCACCTTGATATGGGTCAGTATAACATGCTCTAAAAATATTAGGTGCATCTAAAGTTACTTCACCATTGGTCGCTGTTGGCGTTAACACTGGCATATTATCAGTCTTTGCGATTTCTTTAATACTAAGTGTTGTACCACTAAATGTACCACCAATCAAACCAACAATGCCATCTTGATCTCTAAGTCTATTGTAAGCATTTACGGCTTCAGTTTTATCACCTTTACTATCATAAGCGATAATTTCTACTTGTTTACCATTGATTCCACCAGCAGCATTAATCTCTTTAGCTGCGAGTTTAGCACCTTCTTCTACTGCCGTTCCATACATACTGTAATCACCTGTTAAAGGTCCAATGACGCCTAGTTTAATAACGGTAACTTCTTCCGCTTTTGCGCCACAACCCGAAAGTAATGTGGATAACATCATTAACAATGCCATCATTAATGCTAATCTTTTTGTATTCATCTCTAAAATCCCCCTTCAATTGTTGATCCATTCATCACATTTACAGTCTCTTCTATCTCTTTACAATGAAACCATTTTATGTAATGCGTGATCAATCTCTTTTATTAAATATGTGTAACATTCTATTACACTTTCGACATACAATCAAATACTTTTTTTCTAAATTAATCGTGTATTTTAGAAAAAATTCATTTTTTTATAATTTTTACGTCATTTTTTGTATTTTATTTCCGCCATACGCGGACAGCAATGTTAAGCATCTGACAAACACGAACGATAGAGACAAAACTGTCACACTTTTCATTTTTCGTATTAATTGCAATAAAAAAGCACATCTTCAAGTTTTGACCATCCGATATGCTTTGCAATATTTTATTTTAACCAGCATCTACTTTTACATAAAATTTATGACTTCATCGCCCTCATTTTTTTCATTTCCTCTCGTTCTTTGACGAGTTCTTCCACAAGTGCACTAAAAGCCCAACTCAAATTATGAGGCGTAGTCCCTGCAAATATAGGTTTTTGAATCGTTACCGTCTTAGAAGCTTCTATAAAACGGTTTAGTTCCGAATGTGCTGTCCCACTAAAGATAATGGTTGGAATAAGTGTATACGTTTCTTCCACTGGCAAACTTGCCCTATCAAGTGCCTCTTTTTCTAAAAGCGTGCCTAAAGTCTTGTGGATCTCAGTTTCAGAAATAACCACGATTTCATCAATGCCTGATTTTTGTCTGCAGAGTTCAATAAGTTCGAGTTCTGATGCACCGTAACCATAAACTAAGATACAATTACGACCTTGTTTGCGTTCGTCGCTTTCACGATCTATTTTCTTAAATGACATATCCCTCTCCTTGAATTTATTTTTTAACATGAATACTTGCTTTGTTGAGTCAAAAAAGCTTAAGCTCTAATCACTTCTATATCATATCCATCCGGATCAGTTACAAAGTAAAATCTAGGCGGATTCCCTGGTAGTCCCATCAGTTTTGTCACTTTGTACCCCATTTTAATGTGATTCTCTCTAGACGTCTCTAAATCTTCCACAGACACAGCGAAATGGGCAAAACCATTTCCAATGGTATATGGCTTTTCTGGATTGTAGTTATAAGTCAACTCGATCTCATATTGTCTATCTTCGTCGGTTAAAAAGACCAGTGTAAATTCATCCTTTGGAAAATCTTTTCGAGTTCTTTCGACGAATCCTAAAGCTTCTTTATAAAATTTAAGAGACTTATCTAGATCCATAACTCTTATACACGTATGCAACATTTTATACTTCATAATATATTCCTCCTTTTACTATGCGATGCTCTTTCACATTTAGTCTGTTCGAGACACGATTTCATTTGGTCTCATCTATAAATGCATCAAAATCTTCTATCAATGACCTCTTGAGATCATGAGTTCATAAATTTAGCCCTGCTTAATGGCTACCTTCATTATAATTCATTTCAAGATTACGGGCAAATTATATCAACTGCTGGCAAAAAACATAAAATCCTCTGAAATTAAAGATTTAAAAATAACCTTCACTTCCAGAGAACTTTTTTCCTCATTTGATCCATTTGATCGCACTTCTGTCCTATTTATTCATCGCTTGCACAACTTTTAAAGGCCAATATCGCTGTCAAAAAAGCTAATAATGGACACCATATAATTACTGCAAAGATAGGTTTATAGGACTGCGTTATATCAAAAACTGCACCGTAGATAAAAACACTTACAGTCGCTGTCACATTTAATACCATTGAAATAATAGCATAAATTGCACTGTAATCTATATTCCCAAAGACTTTTCTTACTAAAATTGGCGTTTCCACTAACATCAAGGCCATTCCTGGTCCAAATAAAGCCGCCCCTATTAAAATAAATACCACACTACTATTTACCGTGTAAAAACAAAATATACCCATAATAGTAAATATGCCATACATTCCAATTGAAGCAATTGAGCCAAAACGATCATTTAAAAAACCTAAAATAATTTTCCCTATTGTCATGGATAACATAAATACTGACATCACTGTTCCACTAAAAGAGGGCGGATATTTTAACTGATTTACAAAAGCAGGAATATGATACATCACACCGCCGAGAATGCCTATAGCAATACTCCAAATAACAATATAAACGAAGGCCTTAGACTTAAATGCAATATGAGCTTTCACACCCGTCAGGGTATTATCTTGCTCTTGTGTTAAAGCGCCGAATGGTTGAAGTCCTTTTTCAGCTGGTGAAAATCTAAAAATACCCAAAGTTACTGGTAATGCAATAATTAGAGCCATTCCACCTAACAATTGATAGCTTAATCTCCACCCATAATTTTGAATCAGTGCACTCCCAATTAAATTGAAAATTGCACCTCCAATACCCGTAAATGACATTGCAAGTCCAAGTGCAAATCCCTGCTTCTCTTTAAACCAATTTCCAATTAAAACGGCTACTGGAATATACGTTAAAAAGCCACCTGAAAATCCAAGAACAGCACTTAAAATAAAAAATTGGTACATGGTGTTACATAGAGATAAACTTGAAAAACTCCCAATATAAAATATCAATGCAGTCGTTAATAACCCTCTAATATTGAATTTTGGTAACAGTCTCCCTGCTATAGGCATGCTCACAATTCCCAATAATCCCTGTATGGTAATCGCTAAAGAATACTGCGCTCTAGAGATCTCTAAAGATTGTGTCACTGGAACGAGAAATAACCCCTGACAGCTATTAACAATTCCTAACACTGACATTATAAAAGCACAGCAACCGGCCAAAATCCACCAAGCATAATGAACTTTACCCTTGGCTATAATCGTACTCATCATCATCTTCCCCTTTTCTAATCATTATGCAAACAATTCTTTTGTGCTCAATACGCATTTCCAACCGTCTTTCTTCGTATTAGCACCTCGTCTTAAGAATTAAGAAGAATCTACTTGAGGTCAATAGAATAGTTTTAGCAATTTGTTTTCTAAATTGCCTGCTTACAATTTTACTTCTGCGTATTGCAGTACTATATCTAATACAATCTTCATACCCGTAGGTATACTGTTGAGATCAACCCACTCTTCTCTCTTGTGGGCTTCTCCCCCAACTATCGTACCAATAGTGTTCGCTAGAACACCTCTAGATAATGGCACATTTGCATCTGTTGAATAAGGTTGAAGATCCATCGGTCCATCGTAATACTTTTTAATAATATCTAAATTCTTTTCTGTCCACGATTTTAATAGGGCTTCGTTTATCTCCCCTTTTCCAGGGCGTATTCCCAGAACTTCAGATGTAATCATTTTACCTGCATTTTTAAAATTTGAAAGCACGGTATTGAATTTATGCGCCATATCATCTAAGCACTTCTGACTAGGAGACCTGTATTCATACAGAATACTGGCTTCCTGAGGGATTGAATTAACTGTAGATCCCCCTTCAATATATCCAACATTGTACGTTGTTTTTTCCGATTTTGGAATTTCAATTTTGTACAGGTCTTGAATAAGTGATGCCATGATCTGAATTGCATTTTCTCTTCCGAAGTCCAAATAGGAATGTCCGCCTTCACCTTTTACCGATATTTTATATCTATAAGACCCCACAGGTATACTCGTGCATTGCGATACATAACCATCAAATGAGTAAAACTCTGTAATTCGATCTCCAAATTTCTTAAAGATCTCTTTGCACCCTTCTAAATTACCTAAACCTTCTTCACATGAATTTGCAATAAAAAGCACACCTTTTTTCATAGACATCTTATTATTCAAAATATATTTTGCAGCCATCATCAGATTTACCAAATTGGCCGTATCATCTCCGATTCCTGGTGCATATAACTTGTTGCCTTCTCTTCTTAAGGGTAATTCTTCAATATCAGGGAATACAATATCTGTATGTGCCATAAAAACAACAATATCATCGTATTTATCGCACTCTACTGCACATATCACATTTTTCATTTCATCAATCCAAACGGCCTCAGCACCTTGCTCTTTAAACCATTTTGAACAAAATTCTGAACGTTTCTCCTCATGATAACTAGGTGCAGGAATCTTGCCCAGTTTTTCTAAAAGTTCAATTGCTTCCTGAACATGAGCATTTACATAATCATTGATTAAATACATTATTTTTCACGCCTCCTCAAATTTTAAAATCACATTTTTTTCAAGTGTTCTCAATAGTCATCTACTCATTAGATGTCTACCCGTAATTAAATGCACTTATTGATACCCTATAATTTGTGCCATTATTAATATGGCTGACCCAATCAAATACCAAATAAGGATCAATTTGAACATAAATTTCAACCATTTTTGATAAGAGACATTTGATAATACTAAAAATGCCATCAGAGCTGAAGAATGTGGAAAAATTAAATTTGTAAAGCCATCACCATAGTTAAGTGCCAGTATTGCAGTCTCTGGAGTCATCCCTATAATTTGAGCAACCGGAAGCATTATTGGCATAGTCACAACTGCTTGTCCACTTCCCGATGTAATAAAGAGGTTTATAATGGTATGCATAAATAACATTCCAGGCGCCTGCAAAAATGCTGGAATATAATTCATTCCGCCAGATACCGTATGGACAACTGTATCTAAAATTTGTCCATCACTTAAGATAATAGAGATAGTTCTCGCAAATGAAATCAAGATAATAGCGCGTACAACTGATTTTGCACCATTTGTGAACTGAACACACATTTCATTAAATCCCATACCGTATATAATACCGCTGACGACACCAGTGACAATAAAAAAAGCTGACATTTGCTGAAATCCCCATCCGAGTTTTGTACAACCATAAACCAAAACCCCAAGCAAGACAGCGAAAACGATTAATACTAAAACTTGACGAATTGTTATTTTATCATCCAAGGTCTCAGCTCCGATTGCAGAACTGGATTCTTGATCAGCGATGTAACTTGCTTGAGGATCTGCTTTTACTTTTTTTGCATAATGAATGACATAAGCAATCGTCGCAATTGTAAAAATCAAAAATCCAACGACACGAAAACCAAATCCATTGAATATTGGTAATCCAGCAAGTTGATTTCCTACACCAGTAGTTGAAGGATTAAGCATCCCTGAATTGGGTCCCATTGCAGCTGCTAAGCATATCATTGCAACGCCAACAATCTCATCATAACCAGCTTGACGGGCTATTAAGATGCCGATGGGTATAAATGCTACAAAAGGAAAATACCCCATTGGTGCACTTAATACTGCGATAGCAAACATAATAACTGCAACAGCGATCGTCTGACTTTTACTGAACTTTTTAATGATAATACTCGTTAAAGCATTTAAAGAGCCTGTTGCCATGATGATTTGCATGGATGCCGTAAAAATGAGTATTGCAAATACCAAACTGCTTGATTTATAAAACCCTTGAACCAATAACATTGGAATTTTCCAAAATGGAACGGGGGTATTTGCTATATAATTAAATGCTTCTGGATTTACCACAGTAACGCCAGCGGCATCTTTTATACGCTCATATACCCCTGCTGGAATAATATAAGTCAAAAAACATGCTATTAAAGCCATCCCGATAACAATAATGAATTCGTGAGGAAACACTAGCCCCTTCTTAGTGGTTTCTTTCACTTCTACTTCTTGTTCTTTTAACTTTCCTGTGTTCATTTTCTCCTCCCCTAACATTATTTACTTTGATTGAACCCCTCAATTTAAAAGCATTAAGACTTTTAAACAAACATATTATATATACATTCATCGATGTATATATAATATGTTTACCACACTTCATTCTCCTTGTCAATCCACTTCAAATGTATTCTAATTTTTAAAAACCTAACGGCACACCGTCAAAATAAAAAAGCTCAGGCTTATAAATCGCCTGAACTCCAATCAACTGAAAAAATATTTCAATTTATTTCTAATAAATAATAACACTTAATATCTTCCAAAGCTCTTTTTCACTGAACTCCACCAATCTTGTATTCCACGGATTTCTATTATGAAGACCTTCATAGACTAGATAAAGTGCTTGAGCAATATTACTTTTAGGATTTTTAAAAGTGCTTTCAGACGTTTCTTCTAACTCAGCTAGCAAAACTTCTAAATACCCTAAAAAATCAAGCCGATTTTTATGCATTCTTTTTTCAACATCTGAATATCGATCATCTTTTAGGAGATAATGAGGAATACTATTTACAAAACGAAATGCATCCGATTGATTTATAGGTAGCAAAAAAAGCCCCAGCATCCGTTCTTTAGCAGTCAGAGTCTGGTCGTTTTGATACTTCTTTCTCTTTATTTCAAATTGATCCAAAATGTTTAGAAGAACCGATAAATAAATCTCATCTTTTGTTTTAAAGTGCCAGTTTACAGCACCTCTAGTCATGCCCATTTCAACTGCTATATCATTTCGGGTCATTTTTTCAAACCCTTTTCTATTTATAATTTCATAACTAACTTCTAGTATTTTTTGTCGTGTAATTTCTGCATCTTCTTTTGTTCTTCTCATTGTGTCTCACGCCCTTCCCGCTATAATTTTATCATGACTAAATTTAAAGTGGTAAATTAGAGTGAAATCCAATATCTGCGTACCGAAATGATTTCGCCATCCGATTTTTGTTCACTAACTTTGTTCTCTAAGATACCACCATTAGATTCAATCGTCTTAGCAGAGGCTTCATTCAAGTCATCACAAGTCAGCAACACACGTTCAAGTAAAGGTTCAGTTTCTCTAATTTTATCAAGCATGAGCTTAAGCATCATACCTGCAAATCCCTTTTGACGCTCAGAAGCTCTTACACCATAACCAATATGGCCCCCATGATTCATCAAATGCGCATTGAGTTCATGTCTAAAATGTATTGCCCCTGCTACTTTGTGATCTTCAATCTCTAAAAAATAGAGTGTCGAAGGTACGAAACCACTTGCTCTCACCGCATCTGTGGTATCATTTCGCCATCTCTCGAGTAAAGCTTCAAAAGACATCCCTTCACATCTTGCCGCATAAGGCACAATAACCTCATCGTTATTTTCCCACTCTGAAATATAGTCTATATAAGCACTTTCACTGATTTCATCAAATTTTATAAGTTTATAAGCCATACGCCCTCCTAGTCATTTTCATTTATTTTATAGTCCAATTCTGTCACAACTTACGCCTATATAATAGCATCACGACACTATAAGTACCATCTGTTTTTACCATTATCTACATCGCTGAGTTCATGCAAACTAATTAATTGGCCTCTTTCATTATAATTCATTCTAAAATTGGGGGCAAATGATAAAAGGATTGAAATTTATCGTAAAAAATGGTATGCTTCAATCGATGAACCCACGTGATTTAAAGTGCTACATAATAATCAAACACAATACAATTCATTAGAAGATTATATATGAAAGAGCTTGTTTTTTTGAAAGCTCTTTTTTGATGATAAAAGAAGAGGTAATCATATGTTAAAAGTAGATCAACTTTCCTACTCATTTCCGCAAAAGGATTTATACAACAAAATTTCATTTACATTAGAAGACGACCAACATTGCGCCTTTATTGGTACCAGCGGTAGTGGCAAAAGTACCCTTATTGACATCATCATGGACCCAGAAAGGTACATGTTCGATGGTAAGTTAGAGCTATTTCCACATTGCAGGATTGGCTATGTAAGCCAGTTTTCTCAACTAGACAAGACAAAAGATACCACTGTTTTTGAATATATTGCAGAAGTCTTTATCACTTTAGAAAATAAAATCACTGCAATCTGTACTGAGATGGAAACGGCCACAGAACTTGATGCCCTACTCGAAAAATATCAACATGCATTAGATGCATTTGATGCCATCGATGGTCACGATTATGAGAGCAATATCAATAAAAAACTCAATCTAGCTAACCTGATGAAACATAAAGATTTAAAAGTGTCTGAACTCAGTGGCGGGGAATTTAAACTGATTCAAGTGATCAAGGAGATGCTCAACAGTCCGAATTTAATGATCATGGATGAACCAGATGTTTTTCTTGACTTTGAAAACTTGAATGCCCTTAAGGATCTCATCAATGCTCATAAAGGCATCTTGCTTGTGATCACGCATAATCGATATCTATTAAACCATTGTTTCAATAAGATTATTCACCTTGAAAACAAAGAACTTCAGGAGTTTGATGGGCGTTACATCGATTATAATTTCTCCTTACTTCAAAAGAAAATCGAACTTCAAGAGCTGGCCATCGCCGATAATGAAGAAATCGAAAGAAATGAAATTCTCATTGAAAAACTTAGAAAAATCGCAACTTACGATTCTGAAGCAGCCAGAGGCAAATCTTTAAAAGCTCGCGTCAAAATTCAAGAACGCCTTGAAGCACGCCGAATTAAAGAGCCGTTTGTGGAAATCAAACAACCCAATATCCGCTTAACTGCTGGTCTTGAAGTCACGGATTGTATCGCACTAAAAGTTTATGATTACAAGGTTTCATTTGATGATCTCCTCTTGGAAAATGTCAATTTTGAAATCGGCGCCACAGACAAAGTAGCCCTTATAGGTGCCAATGGTACAGGGAAAACAACTTTGATGAGAGATATCTATAAAAATAATCAAGATTCGATCACTATAAACGAGGGCATCAAGACAGCCTATTTATCTCAGTTGCAAGAAGAAATTCTGGATGAGTCCAACTCAATAAGCCAAGAGTTCTTTGATATCAGTTTTAAAACTTATGATGAAGTAAGATCATACATCAGAGGCTATGGTTTCGAAGCGGAAGTCCTCGACCAAAAAATCAGTTCACTTTCTGGTGGCGAAAAAAACATTTTACAACTTGCCAAAGTAGCGGCCCAAGGTGCTAACTTCTTACTACTTGATGAGCCAACAAGTCATTTGGATACCTATGCACAACTTGCACTTGAAAAAGCCATTGAAAACTATAAAGGTGCACTGCTTATGATCTCTCATGATTACTATACCATTGCCAACTGCATGGATTATGTTTTAATCATCGAAAATAAAACAATTCGAAAAATGAGTATGCGCAAATTTAGAAAGATGATTTATGAAAGCCATTTCGATAAAGACTATTTAGAAATAGAGCAAAAGAAAAAGGCAGTCGAAACACAGATTGCCATCGCCTTAAATGAAACTAATTTTGAACTTGCAAAGGTTTTATCCGAAGATTTAGAAGCTTTAATTAAACGACTCTAATGTAAATCAGCTCGATCATTAAGAAAATGAGGTATATGTATGACTATAGATCAACTAAAATACTTTGTGGAAATCGTTAAAGTGGGATCAATAAGCAAAGCAGCAGAAAATCTATATATATCACAACCTACAATCAGTCTGATGATTAAGCACTTAGAAGAAGAGATTGGTTACAAGCTATTTATCCGTTCTTCAAGGGGAGTAGAACTCACTGGAAAAGGCGCCGAGTTTCTAAACTATGCAGAGACTATATTGATAAATATCAATAACATGGTTAAACTGAAGAGCACAAAACCGGTTGAACATCTGTCCGTAACAATTTCTTCACTCTATATTTCTGCAAGTATCATTCCGTTTACAGATTTAATTAAAAATCACTTTCACAACAGTTGCTATAAGATACAGATCCTTCAAAAATCTGTATTTTCCCTTATAAACGATGTTGTAACTGGCATCTCAAAAATTGGTATCCTAAGCATAAGCGCTGTACAATACAATCTCATGAACGAAAAATTACTTGCTGAAGGGCTAGAATTTGTCGAAATTATCGACTACAACATCGGCATCGTTATGAGCTTAGACCATCCACTTTCAGAAAGAGACTATTTAACGATCAATGATCTTAAAGCGTATCCTCTCGTTTACTTTGAATACTCTGAAAAGGAATTTTTTGCTGCAAAAGCATTTCGTGATTTGGGCATAGACGAATTTGATAAAAAAATTATCGTTTCTGATATGTTTCATACCTATCACTTAATGCATACAATCCATGCAATAACGTTCTCAATGGATGACAGCAACTACAGTTTCAACGCCCTTTTGAAAATGCATGATTTAGAAGCTAAAATAATCCCGTTTAAACCTTCAATCACAATGAAATTAGGTTATATCAAAAAGATAAACTCTAAGCTGAACTCTTTTGAGCAAGAGTTTATTGACAGCTTCAACAAAATTCGAAAAAGCAATTTATAACACTACAAATAAAAAAAGGGTCCTATCAAATTTAAAACCGCTATAAGCGGTTTTTTTATTGGCGTAAACACCTAAATAAGGCATAAATAATTCTCTATGCCAAGACATAATAGATCTATATTACGCATCTTAAATTGATAATAATATACTAAGTATATATTCAATAAGATGAGCACCGTATTTTTAAATCTATCCTAAAATATAGAAAGGGTGAGGACCATGAATAGAAAATATAAGCCGATTGATTTACCTCGTAATTTAGACCATGCCTCTAATGCAATGGCGCCAGAGCTTTTAAAAGCGATTGATGCTATTACTAAACAAAAGTTATCAGAAGGTTGCTGGTCAGAACCAGAAGATATGTGTTTTGATCCCAATAACATTGAATTTGCAGCTTACTGGTTGCATAAAGTTAGAAATCCGCTTACAAAAGGCATGAGAGGACACAATCTCGAGTCTTATTTTGAACCCTTTAAAAAATGCCAAAGCACATGGCAAGTTGAAGGCTTTGATAGGCAAGAAGACTACACTTTTAGTTTCTCTGGTGATTTAATGTTTGCAAAGCATATTGAGACCTCGAAAGATATTCTTTTTTCTGAAGTTGAATCACTCATTTTTGAAAGTGATTTTGCCTATTCCAATTTAGAATCAACTCTCTCTGCTGAAGCACCAAAAGAATTTTCAATTAAATCACAAGGTGAAACGCCTCATATCAATATTACTAAAGAACAATATGACGCCCTTGTTAAGCATAAAGACCAAAAATTTGATGCCGTACAAATTGCCAATAATCATATTATGGACTGTGGTGAAGAAGGTGCACAAATTACGATGGATCAACTTGAGCAAGATGGCATTGCATACTTAGGGGTTTACAAGACAGAAGAGGCATCAAAGCGTGTCACCTACACAATGGTAGATGATATAAAAATAGGTTGGGTCTCACATACCTTTAGTTTAAATGGGAAAATGCTTGATGCCGATAAAAGTTGGCAATGTGACGTAACCCCTTTTCATATGGTTAAAGATGTGGATACCACGAGAATAGAACAACAAATTCAAGCAGCAAAAGACGCTTGTTGTGACCTTATTATAGTGACCTTACATTGGGGACTTGAACATGAATTTTACCCACATCCTGATCAACTCAGTTGGGCTCATAAATTTGCTGAGCTTGGGGCAGACGCAATTATTTGCCACCATCCTCATGTTTGCCAGCCCTATGAACTTTATACCCCTAAAAATCATCCTAATAAGTATGTGCCGATTATGTATAGTCTAGGTAACTTAACCCCTGCTTATGGATCAGCCGCTACTGTTTTAAGTCTCATTGCTCAACTGACCATTTCAAAAGGGTATTTAAAGGGCAAAAAACAAACCCTTATTACTGGCATAAAATTAACACCTGTTGCTTTTATGAGGGCTATTGAAAATGAAACACCGTATGCTATACTTGTGCCTTTGAATACATTAAACCACGCTGAGCTCGATCAAGAGACAAAGTCATATGTATCTGAAATAAACGGTTACGCCAACTTAATTTTAGGAGATTCCTGGAGAGTATAACACAAATCTTTACTTTATAAGCCTAATGTCCATGCTTCGTCTAAACGCATAGAACAAAATAAATCATTTTCGCTTTATGCGTTTAGGTGAAGGTTTCTATACACCTACATATAACTTATTTTCGATTCCCTTTTGTCCAATTTTTAATCCCAATTGCAGTGATTATGTATAAAACCACTACAATGATGATCTTCATGAACCCCGGACTCTTCGTCCCAATAAAAATGGAAGTTGGACCGTCTGCGCCACCTATAATCCCTATTGAAGCTGCTTCATGTCTTTTTAAATCTATCTTTAATGAAATGAGTAGTGCCCATTTTAATAACCAATTTGACATCAATAATAGCGTACCAAAGATACCCGAAATAACTGTAACAACTTTCATCCATTTTTTCATGATTAAAACACTCCTTATACGATAGCCTTATCACACTGTAAGCTCTATCTTCTTTTACCATCCTAGCATTTTGTTTCTGACACGTCTATACTCAGTTCTATGTTGTCATATAACTGTAAATAGAAACTCATGGTTGTGCCCTCGCCCCATATGGAATCAATTTCAAGTTTACTATCGTGTGCCTCTAATATCGATCTGGCAATAAAGAGCCCTAATCCATATCCTTTAGTCTCATCACACTCAGCCCTATAGAACATCTCTTGGAGACTTGATAAATGTGATTTTTTTATCCCAATACCTTGATCTCTAACCTCTAACTTGATGCACTTGTTCATCGTGTCATAAGTTATATGACATTCTATATTAGAATGGGCTTTAGAGTACTTAACGGCATTATTGATCAAATTTTGCCAAACTCTTTTGATCTTAACCACATCTATATTGAGCATTTCATTCTCGAAGTCATCCACTTGATTGCTAAAGCGTCTATTTTTTTCTAGGAGAAAAGAAGCCGTTGAACTTATAAGCTCTTCTGAGAAAATCTTAGCAGATACCCACTCTTTTTTCAGCTTTGGCACGCATTGCGCTTCATAGGCATGATCTAAAATATCACAGGTGATGTTTTCAATATCCTCTGCACTGCTCAATATGCCATTTAAAAACTTTTCTTTTGTCTCTTCATCTTTTATAATACCCGTGTTAAGCCCTTTGGCGTATCCTTTAATTAAAGTGATCGACGTCTTTAAATCATGCGATAGTGTCGCAATAAATCGAGCTGTGTTAAAGCTCATGCTGTTGATCGATTGTGTCACTTGTCTAGATTCATGCATCAATTTTTCGCTTTCTTTTTCAAAAAAACCAGACATGGAACTCAAATACTCTTTAAGTGCATAAATAGCGGAACGCAAATTACCAATCTCATCCTCACCCGTACGCTTGATCGTCTGTCCTTTTAATAAATCAAGCTGTAACTTATTCCATGTGCTCTGATCTGATATATTTGCCAAATCTATCGCCTCCATGTGCACTATAGAGGCATCTACTGCTGTATCAATCAATTGTCTACTAGACGTTAGATTTTCAAGCGTTTTGGTTATAGCGATAATGGGCTTTGTAATCTGATTTCCCATATAATAACCCATACCAATTGCCACTAAAATCCCTATTGAACCTGCTATAATCACATAACTGAGTAATAAAATAGACTGGCTGTAGAGTTCTCTTTCAGGGAGCGTTGCAATAAGATACCACTTGTTACTTTCTATATATTCATAACTTTGAAATGCATTTTCATTTTTATTGAAAATGGAAGGCCCATTATAAACATCACTGCCCTTTGGGCGCTTTAGAAGAATACTGATTTCATAGGGAAACTCTTTATAAATAAGCTCTGGATTTGGATGTGCTAAAATCCGATAATTGGAATCCACAATCCCATAATAACCTTCATCGCCTAACTTGAGATCACTGACAATTTTAGAAAAATAGGCTGCCTTTATGGCAATTCCGGCATACCCAATCACCTCTTCTTTGCTATTAAAGATTGGCGATACCGTGTTGACGATCAAAGAACCGTCAGAACGTGCAATCAGCGCATCACTGGTTACGGTTTCAAGCGTATCTTGGGATGCCTTAAGATAAGCTCTTGAAGACAAATCGATATCCTGTGCTTCAACCATAGTCGTCGCTCTGATAACACCTGATAAGTCCATGATAAACAAATCTTTATAATAGCCTTCACCTTGATCCATCACAGCCATCTTATCTATCAAATATGGATTCATTTCATCCGATGATCGCTGGCCTTGACAGAATAAAAGTGCATTTTCATCAAGTGCCAGTTTTTCAGTTTCCAGTTTTGTAATCTGAAGTCTTAAATCTATATTTTCTTTTGCGCGTTCAAGTTGGGATTGCATTTGAAGCGTGGCAGTCTTATTGAGAATTGTAGCTGATTTCGAATAAATTAAGCTACTCAATATCACCATCATTAAAATCAATGTAAAACAAATGGATAATATGATTTTCTTTCTTAAACTCATTTGCCTCACCTCCCACGCCTCATTTTTATTGTATCAGATCTTCAAAGACATCAAAAGAAAGTGTTTTTAGTCTTATAGACGCCCTAAAAAATAAGAAAAGCAATCGGTGCTGCAAGTAATAAAGTTAATAGCGTTCTCTCAACCCAAATGATCAATATTTCTGGAAGTGTGATCGGAATTTCAGTTGAAAGAATACAGGGAATTGATGCCGAAAAGAACAGGATAGACGATATTGAAACCACTGCCACAACAAATTTAGAGACCATAGGTGCTGCTGTCATCAAAAGTGCTGGCAAGAACATTTCAGCAATTTCCACAGACATCGCTTTAGCTGTCAATAACGGTTCAGGAATTCTCAAAAGTGATGTAAACGGATAATAAATATACCCTATCCAGTCGAATAAAGGCGTGTATTTTGCAACGATCAAACCTAAAAGACCCACTGATAAAATAGAGGGTAAAATCCCCATTGCCATGATAAATCCATCTTTTAAGTTGTCCATGATATTCTTCATAAGCGGTAGTGAATGCTCAGCTGCCTTAATGCCTTCTTTGTAGGCATTGACCAATATATTGCCTTCCATTTTAACTTCGGGATCGCCTTCACCAGTGATATAGCGATCTTCTTTGCTGCTCAGTGGTTTGATTCTAACTGTAATTGCCGTCACTGTAAAGGTAATCAACAAAGTTGACCAAAAGAAAATATTCCAAATTTCCATAAGGCCAAGCGTTTTTGCCACGATGATCATAAAGGTTGCTGATACCGTCGAAAAACCTGTCGCTATAATAGACGCTTCCTTTATGGTATATTTACCTTCTTTAAAAACGCGATTGGTGATAAGTAACCCTATTGAATAGCTGCCCACAAAAGAGGCTACCGCATCAATTGCAGAACGCCCTGGTGTCTTCCAAATGGGCCTCATTACAGGTTGCATCAACACACCAATAAACTCCAAAAGACCATACCCCACTAAAAAGGATAAAAATGCCGCACCTATTGGCACAATAAGCCCCACTGGAATCACAAGTTTATCAAAGAGAAATGGAATCATGTCTGATTCAAAGAGCCATGCAGGTCCCACCTTAAAAAAAGCGAGAAAAGCAACACCAATTCCGATGATTTTTAGGCCTGAAAACACAGTTGTCACAGTGTCTTTGCGCCACGTCTTTTTATAAAACGGATAAAGGCCTCCAAGTACAATAACGACGAGTGCATATACTGGTGCTAAACCCGGTACAAGTGTCTTGATGCCTGTGACCAAATGATCAATGGGTATAGTGGATTTTCCACCAATCGATATTGGAACAAAGAACATAAAGATCCCGATTAAACTGTAAAAAATAAACTTAAACAATACCCCATTTTTGCTTGATTTTACTTGACTCAAATTTTCCATCAAACCGCCCCTTTCTATTTTTAGAAATCTATATTACAATTTGAGTATAATGAAATTGTCTGTTTATTTAGAAAATTCATAGAGTTTCCATTAAACTGACACCAAATTGACATAAAAGGGGCCTAATAATGTATAAAATTATGATCGTAGATGATGAAAAGGACATTGTCTTTATGCTCAGTGAGTTTATGAAAGCAAATGAAATAGATGTGGTCAAAGCCTACAGTGGCTATGAGGCATTGATGAAATTAGATGACAGTATTCAGCTTATGATCCTTGATATTAACATGGCCGATCTCAATGGCCTTGAAACCTGTAAAAAAATAAGAGAAAAATCGAATATCCCGATCCTCTTTTTAACCGCTAAAGCAAGTCAATATGATAAAGTCATTGGTTTGGGTATTGGTGCAGATGATTATATCACTAAGCCTTTTGATCCTGTAGAGCTAGTAGCTCGAACCAAAGCACATCTTAGACGCTATGAAAATTATAACACCACACATACGAATTCAAGTCAGCCCATTGAGTTTGGCAACATCAAAATCATTCGAAATGCACGTAAAGTTTTAAAAAATGATATTGAAATTTCGCTTTCAAACACCGAATTTAACCTCTTGCTCTATTTAATCGATAATGCGCAGACTGTCTTATCAAGACAACAAATTCTCATGCAAGTCTGGGAATCCACACACTATGATGAAAACACTGTCAATACTTTTATCAAGCGTCTGAGAACTAAAATTGAGGACAATAAAGACACCCCGGTCTTCATAAAAAGTGTCCGGGGTGTGGGCTATCTATTTGATTATGATTTCAAAAACTAAACATTTAAATCTTGAAAAGGAACATTAAGTACTAAAGTACTTTAGTGCCTTCAAACACATCATGTCACTATTTTTTTCTCAACCAACCGAGCTTCACCATGTCTTTTCAATATTTGTTCTGCACTATCTAAATGTGCTTCTAAAGCATCTTCTGAGTCAAACGAAATGATATTCATAAGAATTTTTTGAGTTGTTTCGTCTACAGCGGTTGCTCTTGAATCTGCTGTTGTCGATCCAAATGGCTTTTGAGCATCCTTAAGAATGGGGAGATTTTCAAGATTCATCTCTTGTCCACCAATGTTGAGATAGTACTCCCCCGATTTCCCACTTGTAAAGAGAATGGGTTCTTGAATCTTATCATAATCGTAAGTGCCGATTGAGTTCATGGTAACCACAGAAATTAGGTTCGATAAATCAACAATATTGTTAATAAAATCAATGCCTTCACCTCTTGTAATTCTCCGCATGAGTTTTTCACTAGAAACCCTATACTTCGTTGGATCTTTACCTAAGGCACGGTAACCCGCTCTGGATTTAGACACATTGGAAAGTTTACTGATATCTGCTGTATTCGTGCTCTCTTTAAAAGACTGAAAAGCAGACATCATCTCAGATTTAAGGCCCTCTGGGCTCTCTTTAACACTTACCTCACAGACTAAAATACCAAGCCTGAGCTCAGGTAATTTAGCTTTAAGTTCTGAATCAATTTTTATATCGATCATAAGCACACTCCTTAGCTTTAGATAGATTTGTTTCGAAGGTTTTGAAGGTGTTCAATAAAGGTTTCGACGATTGTGGCATCAAATTGAATCCCAGACATACGTCTGAGTTCCACATAAGCTTCTTCATAAGTCATCGCCTTCCTGTAAGTCCGATCACTTGTCATGGCATCAAAGGCATCTGCCACTGTAATGATACGTGCCAAGTAAGGAATTTCCTCCCCTTTGAGCCCTTTTGGATACCCCTTGCCATCATAACTTTCATGATGTGCAAGCACATGTTCAGCGATTTCACTCATCTCGTTGACAGTACTTAGAATTCGATAACCAATCTCTGGATGTTTTTTCATTTCTGAATATTCTTCTGCAGTTAAACGCCCCTCTTTATTCAAAATTTTCTCATCAATAGCGATCTTGCCCACGTCATGCAACAATCCAATCGTTTTGAGCTCGTTAACCTCACGATCTGATAGTTTTAAAGCTTTCCCAAGCTCATAGCTGAGTTCACTAACACGCATGCTGTGTTGTTCTTCTCTTTTATTCTTTTCATGTAATGTGTTAATAATCGTATATATGGCCTTACCACGCACACTAGGCCCTTCTGTAAGCTTGCGCTTATTTAAGTAATCCTCAGCAGTCTTAAAAACATCTGCAATCGAATCATTGAGCGTAAGCAATTGGGCATGCCCCAAAGAGACAGATATAGCAACTTCATTTACTTTAATCTGATTGCAACACATCCATATTTTATCTACCATACTTTCCAGCAATTCATGCGTCGAATTTGTCACCAAAACAGCAAATTCATCGCCACCCATTCTCGCAATGATTTCACTGTGATCACAAAGGGCCTTTACCTTCGTCGCAATTTCATTTAATAAATAATCTCCAGCTCGATGTCCAAATGCATCATTAATAAGCTTTAGGCCATTGACATCCATCATGATTATTCCCAGTGGTAAATGTTCTGTCGTTTTAAGTTCGGAAATTCTTCTCTCAAAATAAGTCCTATTATAAAGCGTCGTTAAATCATCATGCGTGCTGACATATGCAAGATAAGCTTCTCTTTCTTTTCGTTCTGAGATATCTGTGTACACGCCATAGCCACCAGTCATAACACCTTGATGTGTCATAGGCACACCTTGAATGCTCACTTGATGTGGCACCTTGTTTTTGCCATATCGTATGGATTCAATTCTGATCATTTCACCAGTAAAAACCTTCTTTGTAAGTTTTACCGCTTCATCTCTATAAACTTCATCTGATAAGACTTCATCTAAATTTCTACCTTGAATTTCTTTGATGCTATAGCCAAATAATTTTTCAAAGGCATCATTAATTTCTAAAATTTGATGATCTTGGTCAAACATCGCAATTGCATCTTGTGCATTTCTAAAAAGTGCCTCAAAGTTTTCTTTCTGTCTTGTAACTTCCTGTTCAGTTGCCACAAGCTGGCTATACGTTGCTTCTAATTCTTCATTCAGAGCCATGAGCTCATCCCTATCGTCATTAAGTGCATTTACTTGCTCAAAAAATTTGTTAAGCATTACATTGATTTTGCCTGATAGTTTTCCAAGTGCTTGATTTGATGATAACACAATCTGTTGATTGATCTCCCGTTCTAAATCAAGATTCTCTACTTGCTGCTCAAATTCATATAAGGGTTTGGTAATAACCGCTCTCAATATTAAAATTAAAAATATAAATGTACCTACAACTGCAATGCTCAGAAGAAAAGAGACCAGTTGGAGTCTTGTTAAGCTATCACTATAATTGTCTACAGGTGAAAATGACATCAAAGTCCATCCCAGATCGCTAATTTCGTGATAGTGAAAGTAACCTCTAATTTGTCCCAATTTTTTTTCTACCATACCGTACGAATTCACTCTATTATCACGTGTCTCATACCAGTTTTTCATCACTTCAAAAGTATCTTGAAAACCTTCAAATTGATCAATTTCAAATATTTTTTCGCCTTGTGAACTCATCAGATAAGTCGTACTAAGACCAAAGTTTTCTGAATCATTTAACTCATTTTTTAATTTTTCAAGAGCAATATCCCCTGCAACGATCCCCTCTAAATGTCCAGAGTCATCATAAACTGGAGCCGCCATTGTAATGATCCAAGAGTCCTTAGTTGCATTTAGAACCGGGTCCGTTACTACAATATTTCCTGATTCTATAGCCTTTTGATACCAAGGTCTCATTTTAAGATCAAATTCTGTCGGTGGAATAAGACCACTTCCATCTATCATTTCGTTATCTATTGTATTATAATAAAGCGACACAAAAAGAGCATTTTTATTAAGTTTGTACTTAAGCATTTTTAAAATTTGTTCTGAATCTGTCAAATTAGTTTGTATGTAATCCCTTGCTGTGAAAATCACTCTCTCATTTTCTTCAACCCAATCGTTAATCTGATAATCCATTATATCCACAGAGATCATTGCATTCCGTTTAATTTCCTCAGAAAGGACAGCACCTGCATCTTTAAATTGTAAATTCACAGTCACAAGTACTAAGAGTAATAAAAGGACGTATATAAAGTTCATACCTCTGATAATCCGATTCATAGTATTGGTCTCTCCATTGATCTATTTTATAAAAAAACATAATCTCGCAATACTTATCTTATCATATCTGTGCTACCTTTTACAATGGATTACATAACTATAAAAATGTTAAATGGGATAAAAAAAGTACCTCAAAAGATCATATTAATTAAAATGACTTTTACTGAGGCACACTTATCCGTTTCTTTCTAGGATTTAATCAAAAATGGTTATCCATTTTTTAGGTTAATTTTCTCTTTGAATTGGCAAAGTCACTATAAAATCAGTCCCTTTATTAACTTCACTACGGACATCTATCTTGCCATCGTGCATCTTTATAATTTTTGAAACAATGGCTAATCCAAGACCATTTCCACCTAATTCACGGTCTCGGGATTTGTCTGCTTTATAGAATCGTTCAAAAATGCGTTCAATTTCAAAGGGTTCTAAGCCGATACCGTTATCTTTTATATGCACGGAAATATGAGATTCATGTACTTGAATTTTTATTTCAATTTTACCGTTTTCAGGGGTAAATTTTATACTGTTACTCATTAAATTCAACCAGACTTGATCCATTAGATTTTCATCTGCTATCCACAATATTGTCCCAGAGTTCATACTCATTTCAATTGATTTTGCCGTCCATTGAGGTTCAATGGATAGGATCACCCGTCTCAACTGCTTATCTAATCGATACCGCTTGGGATTAAAAGGATGTTGTTCTGAATCCAATGAAGCTAATTTGAGTAAATTATCACTCAAATGAGATAACCTTTTACTTTCATTTTCTATAATCTTAAGATAGCCTAACGCTTCTTCACGGCTTAAGATGTCACTTTGGAGGGTTTGGGCAAACCCGTTAATGGATGTCAACGGGGACTGAATTTCATGCGAGACATCTGCAATAAAAGCTTGTCGCATCTCTTCCAGCCTTTCAAGTCCTTTTGCCATCTCATTCACCTTTTCAGCAAGCTCTCTATAGGGATGTTTTTCACCAACGTTTATGCTGACTTTATAATTGCCCCTTGCAATTTGTTCAAGTGCTACAGTAAATGGTCTAAAAAATTCATTGTGCCGCTCATGTCTTTCTTTTGCAATTAATCTGTGATAAATAATAGCCGCAAACCAAAACAAGAAGATCCCTAATATACTGTTAAACACTTGCAACCACACACCATTTATTTGTATGCTGTATTTTCTAAATAGAATATCTGTTAAGAAATAGGCCAAAGCCCAGAAGACTCCCATGATCCCTATAAAAACAAAAGTCCTCAACAGCGTCACTGGCCTCTCATAACTATTTTGTTCTTGTGTTCCCGGGTCATCCATTTAGGTCACCTCCAGTCGATAGCCTAAACCTCTAATCGTCGTAATTTTAAAACCTGAATTAGAGACATCAAATCGCTCTCTTAATCGTTTAATATGGACGTCAACAGTACGTTCATCACCTTCATAGTCATACCCCCATATTTGCTCTATCAACTGATCTCTCGAAAGCGTTTTCCCCACGTAACTTCCAAGCATAAATAAAAGTTCGAATTCTTTCATGGGCAAAGTCATTTTTTCGCCATGCAAAACCGCTTCAAAAGTCGACGCATTTAATTCAAGCGCCCCCAGTTGAACAATTTTAGATATAGAAATACGATACCGTTTAAGCAGTGCTTTTACACGCATCACAAGTTCTAATGGCTCAAATGGCTTAACCAGATAATCATCCGTCCCCAGTTCAAAACCTTTTATTTTTTGCATGGTTTCTCCCATGGCGGTTAACATAAGAATAGGAACGTCAGAGACTGACTTTAAAGTCTCACAGAGTTCCCACCCATTCATTTTCGGCATCATTATGTCTAAAATATAGAGATCTACTTTAACCGATTCGCTTTTAAAAAGAGCCTCTTCACCATCCACTGCTTCGATGACCTCTAACCCTTCTTTTTCGAGAATATTTCTCAATAGAATTCTGATATTTGGATCATCATCCACAATCATTACCTTTGTCATTTAGAGAGTCCTTTCCGCCTAGCTCACCATTGAATCCTTTATTCTTAATGGCATTGAATCCAATGTTTGTTGATTTAATCTTAGCTGCTGAGTTGCAAATTTACGATATAGGGCATGAGTTGATAAGAGTTCTTCATGTGTCCCACAACCTGTAACACGTCCTTTATCTATAAAGATAATCTTTGAAGCATCCACAATTGTAGACATTCTGTGTGCAATAACCAGTGTTGTTCTACCTTGCATTAAATTATTAAGTGCCTTTTGTACAACAACTTCAGAATGACTGTCTAAACTTGAGGTTGCCTCATCGAGTAATAAAATTTGGGGTTTTCTAAGAAGGGCTCTGGCAATTGCAAGACGTTGTCTTTGCCCACCAGATAATTTAATGCCCCTTTCACCTACTTGAGTTTCAAATTGATCTGGTAAATTTTTTATAAATTCATCTGCATAAGCCATTTTCACAGCTTCATTTAATGCTTCATATGATACTGATTCGTCAAGTCCATAACATATGTTCTCTCTAATTGTGCCAGAGATCAATGGACTCTCTTGAGATACATAACCAATTTTACGTCGCCAAGACGCCAAATTCATTGTTGTCGAATCTTCATCACCTAGTTTGATTTGTCCGGCTTGAGGCTTATAAAACCTTTCTATTAGAGAAAATAAAGTGGTTTTTCCACTTCCACTTGGCCCAACAATCGCCGTGATTTCACCTGATTCCGCTGTGATATTGATATTTTCCAATATAGTTTCTTCAGCTTCATATCCAAAGGTCACATTATCAAGTATGATTGGAAATTGAGCACCCTCAACTGTGATGCCTGTCTTATGATCCTCTTCCTCAAATTCAAAAGTATGCATAATACGCTCCGTAGCACCAAGTGTTTTTTGTAATTGTGTAAAAAATGCTGTAATCTGTCCCAGTGGCATTATCACTTGAATTAAATACAAGATAAATGCAACTAAATCTCCTGCTGTTAAGGCACCTGATGAAACGCGCATACCACCGTAACCAATAATAAGTACGAGTATCGCCATCATCACAAGCGACATTAAGGGTGATATCAAGGCTTGTATTTTAGCTTCTTTAAGTCCAAATGACATTAAATTAGATATTCCTTGTGCCCCTTTCTCATATTCGTTATGCTCTGCATTTGAAGCTTTAACCAGTCTGATCTCTGATAGCACTTGACTCAAAACCGCTGTAAAAGAAGCCGTTTCATCCTGAGTTGCTTTGGAAATCTTATGAATTTGCCGTCCAAGTGGTACGATAACAAGTAAAACAAGCGGTACCGCAGCAAGCATCGTTAAAGTCATTTTCCAATCTAAAACCAATAAAATAATCATTGATCCCGTTATCGAAATAATGCCATTAAAAAAGCTCGTTGAGTATTCTGTGATTAAGTTCTTTACGATCATGGTATCATTGGTCATTCTACTGATGGTTTCACCGGTTTCATTTGCATCATAGTATTCAATAGGTAATTTTAATAGCTTTCGCCAAAGTTTATCCCTTATTCCTGCCACAACTTTTTGACCTACATAATTCAACATATAGATAGACAATCCACCTGCAAGTGCTTGTATGATAAATATACCCACAAGCATTACAATTTGTGATGGTGTAATACTGGCTACCGAGAAACCATTCACCAGTTTTTTCGTAAATAACGGCACCACTAAACTTGCAAGTGTTTTGGCTATACTCATTACCACAGCAATGGTGAATACAACCATTGGCGGTTTCGTTTCCTTCATCAATTTGAATAGTAACTTCCAGCTGCCCTTTTTAAATTCATTTTCATTTAATTTATTCATATCGTTCTCCTCTCACATCGTTTCATGTGTATCATAGAACGTCTATATGAACTGAATATGAACTGTTAGTCAGAGCGTGCACATTCAAGATCTAAAAATACGGCTACAAGTTCAGGCGAAAACTGAGTGCCACTATTTTTTATTAGTTCAAGTCTCGCATTCTCAAGTGTCAATGCTTTCCTATAAATTCTATCAGACCTCATCACATCCCAAGCATCAGCAATAGCAATAATTTGAGATGCCAATGGAATTTCATGCCCTTTTAATCCGTTTGGATAACCCGTTCCATCAAATTTTTCATGATGGTGCCTAATAATAATGGCGAGTTCCTTAAGCGCTTCGGCGTTTTTTGTCATTTCATAACCATGATTCGTATGACCTTTGACAATTTCATATTCCTCTACATTTAAACTTTCTGGTTTATTCAAAAGTTCCTTATCTATATGAATCTTCCCAATATCATGAATGAGACCTGCCCAATAAATTTCTTTTTGACGTCCAATATCAAAACCCAGTGCCTTTGCAAAAGATTCAGAAATCAAAGCGACACTCTCAGAATGTCCTTTTGTGTATTCATCATAGTATTCTAAAACAGTGGTCAGCAGTAAAGCAATTTCTTTCATCATAAACTGCTCTGAATTCAACAGTGCATCAGCTTGCTCGGCAACTCTTTTTTCAAGCTCCTGTTGCTGCTCATAGAGCCTACAATTTATGCGATAATTCGACAACGACTGCTTGTAAAAAAGATAGTCCATATAGATAACCATCACAAAAAAAAGTGTGAGTGAAACAATCATAACAATTATATTCTCATTATTCCGCTCTAAAAAAGGCGTTATTGATATCAGAGCAGCAAAATCAAATATAAAATACCCCAGCCAATACTGCCATTTCATTTGAATAGCAGCACCACTCACCACAAAAACAATCACAAAATCAAAATAAGAAATAACACTCCCAGGTTTATAGCCCAACATCAAGGTGCCCCAAGTCAAAAAAGCAAAAACAGTGAGGTTTTGAAATACTTGTATGCATTTCACTTCTTTTCCATTTAAAATAAAATTACTTAAGAAAACAGCTCCTGAACAATATATAAAAAGGAAGCCATTAGTCCATTTGACTTCCCATAAATCGTCAACCCAATAAGATACTAACAACATTAAAAGAGAAACAACTAATACGAATGGAAGCAAACGTGTTATTCTTTCCTCATTATCTTTTATAAGACTTTGTTCAAATCTTTCGGGTTTCATATGACCACATCCTTGGTTCATATATACCCAATCCTACTTCATTTATATTCATAAGATGTGCATTTTTTCTTTAAACTTAGCGATATTATTTCGACTTACAGGAATTTGAATCTCAAACTCCTTAAGTGTCAACATATAGGTGTTATTAAACCAAGGTTCTATCGTGTCTATATAATCTAAATTGATGATATAAGCTCTGTGACATCTTAAAAAATTATCATGCAGAATCTCTTCAATCTCAGAAAGGGTCTTTTTACAAGTGTAATTACCCTTTACAGTCATAAAGTGCGTGGTTCGATCTTCAAAGTAAATATAGGCAATTTCACTGTATTTGATTGGCTTTAAAATCCCGTTGCTGTAAAAGGACATCACTTCTAGATGCTGTTTGATACTCTGAACTGCCTCTTTGACATTGTCTGTCATCACTTTGACAGCTTCTGTTGTTTCACTATTTTCAGACGCAATCAGTCTCTGAACTGTTTTCTCAAAGCGTTCTTCTGAAACTGGTTTTAGTAAATAATCCACAGCATTAAACTCAAATGCTTTTATAGCATATGCTTCATAAGCTGTCACAAAGACAATTCGAGTTTTGATATTGTTTTTTAAAATATAATCTGCCACGAGTATGCCCGATACTTGAGGCATGTTGATATCTAAAAAGACGACATCATAGTGATTTTGACCAATAGAACCAATGAAAGATAGACCATCATTATAAGTCGCTACTACTTCAAGTGCTGGATACTTTGAAATCAAATAAGAAATTTCATCTACTGCTGGAATTTCATCATCTACGATGACACATTTCATTTTTGAGTCTCCTTTCATTGAGTGTATTACTCTCGTTTAATCGGTAAAGTAATTCTGACACAGGTCCCTTGTCCCACTTGGCTGTTTATTTTAAGCGATCCTTTTGAACCATAATGTTTCTCTATTCTTTGCATGACGTTTACAAAACCAATGGACTCTGAGAGTTCACCACTCAGTATCATCTCAAGCTTTTGATCCGTAATACCAACCCCATCGTCAAGTACTTCTATCGCTACAAATTCTTCTTGATCTGTCCCAATAATGTTTTTAATCGAAACCTTAATAAGGCCTCCTTCGGCTTTCTGTAAGATACCATGTAAAACCGCATTTTCTACAATTGGCTGTATCAAAAGAGGTAATATTTTCGTAGACTGATCCACGCCAATATCATACTGGACTCTTACCTTTTCACCGAAGCGTGCTTTACTCACGCTGATGTACTTCTCAACATGTATAAGCTCATCTCTTATGGCAATTTCCCCTTTTAGAGACTGCATGTTTTTCCTAAAGAACTCACTTAAATCCAGTAGAACTTCCCTCGCTTTTTGTGGATCAGTTCGAATAAGCGAAATCACCACATTCAAGCTATTGAAAAGGAAATGCGGATTAATTTGTGCCTGTAATGCCTTTATCTCTGCATTGAGCGCAAGCTTTGACTGCCTTTCGAGATCTGTAATTCGAAGTTGTGTGGAAAGTATATTAGAAAGGCCTTTGGCGATTTCAATGTCTAAATCTGAAATAATATCTTTTGTTCTGTAGAATTTTAAAGTCCCTCTGATCACATCACCTTCCCAGATTGGAACGATCACCGCAGAATTTAGATGACATTTTCGACTCGGACAGCCAATCACTTCTTTGTTTTGAGCAACCCTAACTTCACCTGATTTTAAAACAATCTTGGTCAATTGGGTCATAATTGCCATACCTGCTTTATGGTGATCACTTGCAGCGCCCACATGTGTTAGTATTTCTTTATTATTGGTTATGGCAACCGCTTCAAAATCTGTTGCGCTTAAGATCTGCTCTGCAGTGAGCTTTGCAGTCTCTCTATTAAGTCCATCTCTCAACGATTGTGTCGTTTTATCCGCAAGTAAAAGCGCCTGTCTTGCACGATATTTCGCTTGAACGCCACTTAAAGCCTGAATGTTGCTAATGATACTTACAAAGAGTGCAATGCCACAAGAATTAACCAGTATCATCGGAAAACTGATAACCATCATCAAGGCCATCGCATCTTCAAAGGGTTTTGCAATCAAAACTAAAATGAGCATTTGAAGTGATTCCAACAATATGCCTGCAGTGAGTGCATATGGGATTTTCATCGCCGAAGCTCTAAAGCGCTTACTCAAAGCACCTGCTACAATCCCCTCTGTACAAGTGGAGATACCACATGCAAGTGCCGTAAAACCACCAATATCAGTTAGAAATCGATGCCCCCCAGCAAGTACGCCTGCAATTAGTCCTACAACTGGTCCACCTAATAATCCACCCACTGCAACGCCAATTACTCTAGTGTTAACAATTGCCCCTTGATACTTTATACCAGAATAAGTCCCCACTATACTGAGCAATGCAAAAATAACCCCCATGGTGATTTTTTCAGGAAAAGTCATTTCTCTCTTCTCTATAATATTCTTAAAGGCACGTGTCCTTGAAAAAACCAGTCCAATCATAATAATCAAACCAACACGATACACCAATTGTATTAAAAGCTCTAACATCTATTCGCCTCTATTTAATGGTATTTTTAAAAATCTTATGCACTTTAAGTGCAGTTTGAATCGCATAGCGATCTTCTTCCTTATCAATATTCATATTGATAATATCTTGAATCCTTCCAAGCCTGTACAAAATAGTATTATAGTGCGTAAACAATGACTCAGACATTTTTTTTAGGTTTCCATTGCATTCGAAGTAAACTTCAAGCGTCTTCACAAGTTCAGTATCTTTTCTTAAATCGTATGCCACAAGCGCTTCTAAAGTATCTTTGTAAAAAATCTCTAATTCATTTTTGAGAATTGTTTGAGATAAAATTTTATAGATCCCCATCTCTTCAAAATAAACCACATCATCATCCATATAGCGCACCGCAGCCTCCAATGCTTTCGAAGCATCCTCTAGACTCTTGTGCACATTTACAAGCCCCTTATAAATCCGACCTACGCCTACTTTCGTTTGATATTTCTTCATCTTTGATTTTAAAATTTCATAGATGTACTTCGTATAGCGCTTGACCACTTGTATGGTTTCACCCTCTTTGAACATAATGAGAATATAAATATGGTCACTTTTGTTGAGAATCATATAGGATCTGCCCATGTCTTTGCAAATCAATTCGACCAAATAGGCTGCTTTTAGAGATTTTTCCGATTCATCAGCATTATTCTTACTGAGGATATCTATATCTAGAATGATGAAATTGGCATTTTCAGAAAATCTGAAATTAGACGCACGCTCCACTGCTTTATTGCGCCTGACTTCATCAAATGAGATCAAATCATCAAAGAATTCTATTTTATATTTATTTTCAACTTCTTGCACCGAGATTTTCTTCAAGAACTCAAGTGCAATAATGTTGGAAGAAGCTTCAAGCCCTAATTTATCATAATTAGAAATGGATTTTTCTTTACCATAAGTCACAATGTGTCCATGAACTTGGTTTTTAACGAAAATTGGAATAATTAATCTTTCAATTTCTTGATCTTTATAAACGATGTTATCCCAAATCACTTTTGAACTCTTACCATCCAATTGTATGCCTTCAATATTTTCATATAAAATAGCGTAATCATTTTCAAATGCAGATTTTAGAAAATAAGTATCTTCAAAATAATAATCTCTCACAAAGACAGGCGAAGTAATGGTTTTTTGGATACTCTTCAAAATATCTTCAATATTACCCCCACTTACCACAACATTCATTGTATCTTTGTGTAAATTCTCCACACGCTGAAGCACATTGGTTTGCTTTTTAAACATCAGATTATAGACAACTGAAAATATTTCAGTGAATGACACATGGTAATCCAAGTCGATCACAGCTAATTCAAGTTCATTACAAACATCTACAACCGCTTTTGGTAAAGCTTCAATATAAGGTGTAATTTTAACAAAGACAGCACTTACATTTTTAGCCGCTATTTCAGTGAACAATTCAATTTGCTCATCAGGTGTCATCTTCTCGAAAATTTGACCGGTGATCAAAATGATCTGTCCATCCTGCCCTATCCAGCTTAAAATCTCCCTATCCAGCATTACATTTACGGATGTTACAGGTTTGTATTGCAGATTGGTTGACGTCATTATTTTAGAAGTTTGAAACAGTTCAAGTGCAAGTACTTCATTTAGAAGTACTGTTGATTCGTTATTCAAAAGTATCCCCCCATTTTAGAACTTTTTAATAACCTAATTATATCAAAACCCTGTATTTATACAACTGTAAGTTTTTTCATTGTTCTTTTTATACAAAAAACGCTGTGAACAAACTCATCATTTGCTCACAGCGTTATTATTTATTTCCTAATTTATATATTTTATTACTTTAAGGCAATAAAGATTAGTAGTTACCTTGAGCCATCATAGCTTCTGCTACTTTTACAAAACCTGCAATGTTTGCACCAGCCACTAAGTTATAGCCAAAGCCATAGTTTGCAGCAGCTTCTGCAGCATTTTTGTGGATGTTTGTCATGATTTGATCTAATTTAGCATCAACTTCTGCTTCTGTCCAAGATAATCTCATTGAGTTTTGGCTCATTTCAAGCGCTGATGTCGCAACACCACCTGCATTAGCAGCTTTTGCTGGTCCAACTGTAACGCCTTTTTCTAACAGATAATCAACCGCTTCATTTGTACATGGCATATTTGAGGCTTCACAGAGGAATTTAACGCCATTCGCTACGATTTGCTCTGCATGTTCAAGTCTGATTTCGTTTTGAGTTGCACATGGAATCACGATATCTACTTTTACGCCCCAAGGTCTTTCGCCTTTAAAGAACTTAGAACCTGCAAATTTCTCTGCATATGGTGCTACGATATCTTTACCACTGCCTCTTAATTCTAACAAGAAATCAATTTTCTCGCCAGCAATACCAGCTTCGTCTAAGATGTATCCATCTGGACCTGAAATCGTGATGACTTTGCCACCAAGTTCAGTCACTTTTCTAGCTGTACCCCAAGTAACGTTACCAAATCCTGATAATGCAACTGTTTTACCTTCAAAAGTTTCGCCTTTTGTTTTTAACATTTCTCTAGTGAAGTATGTTACACCAAATCCTGTTGCTTCTGGTCTGATTAATGAGCCGCCGTATGATAAGCCTTTACCCGTTAATACGCCATTTTCAAAAACACCTTTAATTCTTCTGTATTGACCATATAAGAATCCGATTTCTCTTCCGCCTACACCGATATCCCCAGCAGGAACGTCAACGTCTGGTCCAATATGTCTATATAATTCAGTCATGAAGCTTTGGCAAAATCTCATAACTTCAGCATCAGATTTACCGTTTGGATCGAAGTCTGAACCACCTTTACCGCCACCGATTGGTAGACCTGTTAAAGAATTTTTCAAAATTTGTTCGAAACCTAAGAATTTAATGATTCCAATGTACACAGATTTATGGAATCTTAAACCACCTTTGTAAGGTCCAATTGCACCGTTAAATTGAACTCTAAAACCTCTATTAACTTGAAGTTTACCAGCATCATCAACCCAAGGTACTCTAAAAGTGATTTGTCTTTCTGGTTCTGCAAATCTCGCTAAAAGATTAGATTCAATGTACTCAGGATGTTTTGCTAAAACGGGCTCTAAAGATTTGAAAACTTCTTCTACTGCTTGTAAAAATTCTGGTTCATTAGCATTTCTAGCCTTAACTTGTTCAAATACCTCTTCAATATACTTCATTTCAAACATCTCCTTTAAAATGATTTGAGGATTTCCCTCGCGGTTGTCATCAACCAAATTTTTTATTGCCCTTAAAGATTGTTAAAAGATTGTTAAAATTTTGTTAATCGTCCTAACGAGTAAATTTTAACATATCCCATTAATAGTGTAAACTAAAAAAGGGCATAAAACTATAAATTTTTCGCAACAGTTCTGAATTTTTTTGTATACTTTCAAGCCTCTAATTTTCCCCCTGTGGGACTTAATTCCGCCGGTGGCGTACACTCAATTTTGAAATCGAAAAATTCTCTTTTCATGCAAAAGAACCCTTTTACACTTTATTAATTAATAATGATTATCAATATACTTACTCTTGTTTTGTTACTTTTTCTATTTTTTCTGCTTTTCAAGCTTTTTTTTGAGTATTATAATGATGACATGACTTATACCTTAAGTTAAATATAGTGAGGAGGTACTTCCAATGTATGTAATTAATGATTCTTGTATTTCTTGTGGTGCTTGCGAAGCAGAATGTCCAGTAAGTGCAATTTCTGCTGGTGATAGCATTTATGTTATTAGTGCAGAATGTATAGATTGTGGTGCATGTGCAAATGTTTGCCCAGTTGACGCACCTCAACCAGAGTAATATCGGCTGAATAAACAAATTGCTCTTTAAATTGAGCTATAATAAAAAACCTGATCAATCACAACTGTGAGGATCAGGTCTTTTTATTTTTTGTTAGAGTATCAAAATCCATTTAAAAAACAAAACAAATTATAGATTGGATATACCTGATCTTTAAGATTTATTGAGATCATATTTATCTGTATGATACTGAACAATTTTACTTAAAAATTTCAAAACAGTCTTTTCTTCATTGATGGTAATATCGTTTAAGACAAATTCCATTTCTGAAAGCTGTGCTTCAAGAAGTAACTTGTAGATGCGCTCACCAGATTCAGTAAGCTTTATCCACTTTTCACGTTTATCTCTTTCACCTTGTCGTTTATTAATAAACTTCATACTGACCAGTTTTTTAACAGAAATATCAATCAAATTCCGATCAAGCTCCAAAGTTTTTACAAGTGAATTGAGTTGAATACTTTCGGATTCACCCACAGTTTTAATCATGAGTATATCAAGCAAGCTGAGCTTATGAAGCAATTTAGATGGATAAAAGCCCTTTTTATCTTGTGACATAATCTTAATAAGCATCCGATCCATCATATGTGAAATTTCTCTCGTA
This sequence comes from uncultured Fusibacter sp., assembly GCA_965140735.1. Classification (GTDB taxonomy): domain Bacteria; phylum Bacillota; class Clostridia; order Peptostreptococcales; family Acidaminobacteraceae; genus Fusibacter_A. The sequence continues at coordinate 2,939,807 of OZ223306.1, forward strand.
TAATTTGCCATATACCATCCTCTGGGCCACGCTTCGCCTTTGAGTGCCTTACAGCTTTATGGTCTGTTATCTGTTATCTCTTAACAATAACAGCTTCGCCCATACCACCGCCAATACAAAGCGTTGCTAATCCATATTTCGCATCTTGTTTTATCATTTCATGGATTAAAGTAACAAAGATTCTATTACCAGACGCACCAATCGGATGACCAATTGCAATAGCGCCACCATTTACATTGACTTTATTCTTATCTAAACCAAGCTCTTTGACGACTGCTAATGCTTGTGCTGCAAAGGCTTCATTCGCTTCGATTACATCTAAATCTGCCACAGTCAAATTCGCTTTTTTAAGTGCTTTTTGAGTTGCTGGAATTGGACCAACACCCATGATCGATGGATCTACACCTGCTGATGCATGAGAAACAATTGTACAAAGTGGTTTAAGGCCTAATTCATCTGCTTTTTCTTTGCTCATAACGATCACAACAGAAGCGCCATCATTGATACCAGATGCATTCCCTGCCGTAACTGTACCACCGTCTTTTTTGAAAGCTGGTCTAAGTTTAGCCAACTTTTCAGGAGAGGTCTCTTTGATGTACTCATCTTGATCAAAACAAATTGGATCACCTTTTCTTTGAGGAATCATCACAGGGATAATCTCATCTTTGAATTTACCATTTGCTCTTGCTTCAGCAGCTCTTTTTTGAGAAGTATAAGCGAATTCATCTTGTGCTTCTCTCGTAATGCCCCATTTTTCAGCAACATTTTCTGCTGTAACACCCATGTGATAATTGTTAAATGCATCCCATAAACCGTCATTAACCATGACATCACATATTTCGCCGTTGCCCATACGTTGTCCCCAACGTGTGCTCTTAAGCGCATATGGTGCCATGCTCATGCTTTCTGTACCACCTGCAACAACAACATCATTATCACCTGCGATAATAGATTGAACTGCCAATGAGACTGTTTTAAGTCCAGAACCACAGATCATATTTACTGTCGTACATGGCACTTCCACTGGATAACCATTTTTTACCCATGCTTGTCTTGCAATACCTTGACCATGGCTTGCTTGTAATACTGATCCAAGGAGTACTTCATCTACTTTTGCTGGCTCAAGACCAATTTTCTCTAGAGCACCCTTGATCACTACAGCACCTAAATCTGCTGGATGAATATCTTTGAGAGTTCCTCCAAAGGAACCAACTGCTGTTCTAACAGCACTAACAATTACAACTTCTTTCATGTTTCAAACCTCCCTATTTTTTGTGTGACAATCCCTAGAGCTATTTTACCAAAAAAAAGAGACAAGGTCATCCCTTGTCTCTTTACTTTTTCAGTTTTTTAACAATTTATTTTTGGACAGGTAGTTTTTTGATCAAAATTCATCCAAAACGGAACACTTAATACTCAAATAAAGAACCTTATTCTTTTAAAAAATAAGAAAGTGTCAGTAAATTGTCAATTAAATGTACATTTTCCACAATAATATCTTCTTTAACTTTTAAATCAACTGGAGCAAAGTTCCAAATTGCCTTAATATTGGTTTGCTGAATTCGATCTGCAACATCTTGAGCACCATCTCTATTCGTACAGATGTAAACAATTTCAACATCGTTCTCATTGACAAAAGTTTCAAAAGTGTCCATGTCTATTACTTTAACATCATTGATCGTAAGCCCAATAATCTTAGGGTTAATATCAAACATCCCTTTTAGTTTAAATCCTAAGCGATCAAAGCTAGAGTAATTTGCAAGTGCTTGTCCTAAGTTACCTGCACCCACAATGACAGTATTATAATTTCTAGTAAGTCCTAAAATTTTACCAATTTCGGTATATAGATCTTCAACGTTGTAACCATAACCTTGTTGTCCAAATCCGCCAAAATTGTTTAAATCCTGTCTGATCTGAGAAGCTGTAAAACCTATAATTTTACTCAGCTCCTTAGATGAAATTCTCTTAATATCATTATCCAATAATTCTTTTAAATAGCGATGATATTTAGGCAGACGCCTAATGACCGCTAATGAAATATTTCTTTCTTTCATTTTCTTACACCCCTTAAACTGAGTTTTTTATTTTTTAAACTTAAAATTAGTAGACAATACTTTCAATAAACGCACTCTATTTCCGTTATGGAAATTATACCATCTTAAGAAAAACAATGTCAAATAAATAACAAGGAATTTATATCTTTCTTTAAATAAGGTATAATACAAATGTCACTAAATTAGGAAAGGAAAAAAGATGATTGCATTATCGTGCACAAACATTACAAAATTTTATGGTATCGACTGCATTTTAGATGAAATTTCTTTTACTGTCAATACGGGGGACAAAATCGGCCTCATTGGGATCAACGGTGCTGGTAAGACCACTCTCATGAAAATTCTCATGGGTATAGAGCCAAAAGACAGTGGCGAAATCTTTATTGCTAAAGATACGACCGTCGGTTATCTCGAACAAAATACAGCTATCGATTTAGACATCTCTGCATTTGATTACTGTGAAGAAGTTTTTAGCGATATATTTGAAATAGAAAATAAAATGAGAACGCTAGAACAACTCTTAGAACAATCAGATGAATCTTCAGCTAAGCAGTATTTAGATGAATACTCAAAACTTCAAGAGGCTTTTGATCTCGCCAACGGTTATGCCATTTCAAGTAAGATCCGTGGCATTCTTAACGGATTAGGTTTCGCTGAAAGCGATCATAAAAAATCAATTAATCAGCTGAGTGGTGGTCAGAAATCAAGAGTTGGCGTCGCGAGGCTGCTCCTCAATCAACCCGATATCTTGTTACTAGATGAACCAACCAACCATCTTGATATCGATGCTATAAAATGGCTTGAGGGTTATCTTAGAGAATATAATGGCACCATCATTCTCATTTCGCATGATCGCTATTTTTTAGATCAAGTTATCACTAAAGTATATGAGATTGAAGCTCAGGAATTGGTAGAATATAACGGAAATTACTCACAGTTCATTAAACAGAAAAATGCAATTTATGAAGCCTCACTCAGTCATTACGAACAGCAACAAAAAGAGCTTAAAAAACAAGAAGAACTTATTCGAAAATTTAAAGATAGAGGCACTGAAAAGCTTGCAAAACGTGCAAAATCAAGAGAAAAGAGACTAGATCACGTTGAACTGGTTAACAAGCCCAAGCTCTTCAAGGAACACTTTAAAATTGACTTAAAAGCTGGTGTTAAAAGCGGAAAAGATGTTTTGAGAGTCGAAAATCTTTCTAAATCTTATACTTCTAAAAATATTTTTAACGATATTTCTTTTGAAATCTATCGGGGTGAAAGAATTGGTCTTATCGGTCCAAATGGCGTCGGGAAAACAACTCTCTTTAAAGTTCTTTTGGAAGAAACGCCGAAAGATCAAGGCAATATTTTATACGGCCATCAGATTGAATCTGGCTATTATGATCAAGAACTCAAAAATTTGACATTGGAACATTCTATTTTGGAAGAGATTCACGATGAAAATCCTGAACTTTCGTTGACAGAAGTTCGAAGCCTTTTAGGTGCTTTTCTCTTTAAAGGAGATGACTATGAGAAAAAAGTACATCAACTCAGTGGTGGCGAGAAAAGTCGCGTATCCCTTTTGAAACTCATGCTCTCAACATCCAATTTTCTCTATTTGGATGAGCCGACCAATCATCTGGATATACTCGCTAAAGAAACCCTAGAAGATGCACTTTTAAATTATGATGGCACTATCTTAACGATTTCACATGATCGTTATTTTCTCAATAAAATTTGTACGAAAATTTTTGAATTAACACCTTCTGGTATCCAAGTCTACTGGGGGAATTATGACTATTATGTTGAGAAAGTTGCTGAATCTGAAATTCTGAACGCCCCTGTTTCTAACGAACCAGAATTGACCAAGACCAAACAAAAAGAACTGCAAAAAAAAGAAAAAGAAAAACGTCAGCAAATCAAAGCACATAAAAATGCCATTCAAAACACGGAAGATCAGCTTCACAAACTTGAGGAAAAATTACATGATCTTCAATTAGCACTTTGCGAAGAAGCCGTTTTTTCAGTTCCCGAGAAAGCGATGTCTGTTCAAAAGGAATTAAGTCAAATTGAAGCAGAAATTGAACAAAAATACACTGAACTTGAAACATTATTAGAAAAATTATAGATTGTTTAATTTCCCAAATAAATATAACTCAATTTCATATGGACAAATGAAAATTTTTCTTTATAATAAAATTGAGTGTACACACCATTATTAATCATAACTTTAATGTGTTGTTGAAACACTTTCTCATTCGTGTATGATACGCAATTTTTAGGAGGTTACTATGTTTAAAAAAATAAAATCAATCATTATTGAACAACTAAGTGTTATTGATCCAAGTGATATTAAGCCAGATACAACATTTGAAAGTATGGATATCGATTCTATTGATGCAGTTGAAATCATTATGGCTATTGAAGATGAGTTTGAAGTTGAAATTCCAGACGATATTGCCGAAGCATTCACTTCTATATCTGATATCATCAATTATTTAAGTGAAGAAGGTCATGAATAATATTAAATACACATTTTAGATGTATAACAAATGCACTATTCTTAATCCAGTTTGGTCAAAATTCTTTTTTGAGGACTTATGGCTGATTTGATTATGAATGAGTGCTTTTTTTATATCTAGTGTCTCAAAGTTCACAATTATTAGATAATTCATGGTTAACTTATAATATATTATGTATACCATTTCCTTTTTCTATTTTACTTCTCTCATTGGGTTTTTTCACAATATTTCAGATGTTATCCACATTGTACACTAGTTATCCACAGTTTTCCACAATTTTACCCACATTTCATATGCACTACAACACTTATAATCACTATTGATCCACACTGTCCACAGCTTTATCCACAATTGTATTAAATTTCGAACTTTTTGGATCGAACATACAATCGGTTTACATAATATCTATTCGTGCATTTTAAGCTTAAACCTGTCAAAAAAAAGTAAATGGGACTAAAGTCCCATTTTAGTGCCTATTCTTAAGTTTGGAATTGCATTTACAGACATATCGCCGAGATAACCTGCCCTAAAATTATAATAACCTGCACACCCAATCATTGCCGCATTATCTGTACAAAGCGTCAAAGGAGGATAGTAAAATTGAACACCCTTTTCATTACATTTAACACTCAGAGTTTCTCTTAAGGCCGTATTAGCTGCAACACCACCCGCCAATACCATCTTTTTATAGCCAGTCTGTTCAATCGCATCTATTGCTTTATGGCATAGAATATGAACAACAGCTTCTTGAAAACTCGCACACACGTCAGGGATGTTAATTTCAATATTTTTCATCTTACAGCTATTAATATAATTTAAAACGGCTGATTTAAGGCCACTAAAACTAAAATCTAGATTTTCTTGATCCAACATTGCCTTTGGAAAATCTATCGCATAAGGATTGCCCTCTTTAGCAATTTTATCTATCAGAGGTCCACCAGGGTATCCAAGTCCAAGTGTCCTTGCCACCTTATCAAAGGCTTCTCCTGCAGCATCATCTCTGGTCTTACCAATCACTTCAAATGTGGTGTAATCCTTTACTTCCACAAGATGCGTATGACCTCCTGAAACCACTAAGCAGACAAAAGGCGGTTCAAGTTTCGGATGCGCTATATAATTAGCTGCAATATGCCCTTCAATGTGATTGACTGGAACAAGGGGGATCTCAAGTGCATACGCCAAAGCTTTTGCGCTTGAAAGTCCAACAAGTAGTGCGCCAACAAGTCCAGGGCCATATGTGACTGCTATATGATCAATATCTTCGAAACCGAGCCCCGCAGTTTTTAAACTGTCATCAATAATCCACGATATCTTCTCTAGGTGATTTCTAGAAGCCACTTCGGGCACCACACCACCAAAAGCTTTATGAATTTCAATTTGCGTATATATTTCATTTGCAAGTACTGTCCGGCCATCCGAGAGTATTGCACAAGAAGTTTCGTCACAACTCGTTTCAATTGCTAATGTTATCAATGATTTATTCATGTCTAAACTCCTTCCACATGATTAATGCATCTTCATTTGTATCTTGATAGTAACCTTTGCGTACTCCATAACCTTTAAAACCGTGTTTTTCATAGAGGCTAATGGCGACCTGATTAGTTGTTCTGACTTCAAGTGTCATGCTTGCAAACTTATTCGTCGTAGCAAATTCAAAGAATTTCTCCATAATCATACTGGAAAAACCCTTACCTCTATGCTCAGGTGCTATGGCTACATTGGTCACATGAAGTTCGTCGACAACTGTCCACATCCCACCATAGCCAACGACCTGCTCATTAAGCGTTAGAACAAAATAAACCGCTAACTGATTTTGGACCACTTCATTGACAAAAGCCTCTCTTGACCAAGGTGTTTTAAATGAAAGCTTCTCAATTTCAAAAACACTTTCCACATCTTCAAGCGTCATGCGTCTCACTTCTATTGTATTTGCATTTATAACTTCGTCACTATTTAGGCTCATTCGACTGCCTCACCTTCAAATCTCTTTCAGCTTGAGATTTTCTCATATAATTGGCTTTAACATCATGATATGTTAAATGATCTCTACCTGATCCTATTAAGAAACCCAAGCTTGACGCTTTGGGAATATTATCATTTTTATCTGCTATCGTGATATGAGCCCCTGCATGATTTTGAATATGCTTTTCAATAACTTCTCTATAAATTTCAGTTGCATCTCCTACAAGTAAAATAGGTTTTTCTGGATATATATGCATCAGTCTTTCAAGCAATTCGATTAAGGATTCTACACCTTCTTTATGTTTTATAAACAAATCTTCTTGCCATTCCATTTCACCAAAATAAACTTCACTTCTCTTCGCATCTATAATAGGTACGATGAGCCCTTCATACTGCTTAAAAGGTGCTGCAAGCATTGTCAAGCTCGTTTCCGTTATAAGCGGAACATCGTAGGGCTGCGAGAACGCTTTAACTGTGCTAAGTCCTATCCGAACACCTGTAAACGATCCCGGTCCTTCACATGCAATAATAAGATCTAAGTCCTTAATTTTCAGATGAAGCATTTCTAAAATGGCTTCCACTAAGGGCATCAATTTTTGTGAATGCGTATTCGGTGTGTTGAGTAAAAATTCACCAATTAAGGTCTTATGATCAAATAGAGCAACACTGGCTGCACTAGACGAGGTGTCTACAATCATTGTTTTCATAATGTTTGATCCTTTCTTTCAGAACTATCCTCTTTATTTTCAAAATGGGCTTTAAATTTCATAATAATGGATTTACTGCCTTCGATTTTAATATTTCTTGTATCATCTAAATTCAATAAAATCGTCATCCAAACCGCAGAATTCGGGATCAATTCAGCCACTAAATTTGCCCATTCTACAATGCAGATGCCCTTACCATATAGATATTCTTCAAATCCTATTTCATACATTTCATCTGGTTCAGAAATTCTATAAACATCAAAGTGATAAATTGGGAGCACACCTTCATAATTATTCATTATGTTAAAGGTTGGACTCGTAACATAGTCCTCTACTTTTAAAGCACGGCACAAGAATTGAGTAAAAGTAGTTTTACCAGCACCCAAGTCCCCCTGAAGACATAAAATGTCACCACTTGCTAATGTGTCGGAAAATGCTTTTGCAATCTTCTCGGTTTCTTCTATACGATCTATATTAAGCTCTAATTGCATCTGTTCACGTCCTCCTTGCTTCATTTATTTTATACCAATTAGGGGGGTTTTACAAGAAGCGACAAAAGTTACTGCATAGTAAAAGAGCGCCCTGGCAATACTTGTTTCATTCGTACACCTTAATGAAAGGAGAAGCACGGAAATACTTACTTCGGTCCCCGGTCCTCGTGCCTGCGGAGGGACCTGCGTAAGTATTTCTATGCTTCTTCGTGTACTCACTCGTGGCAATTGGAACAAAACTGCGGAACAAGACTTTGGGTTGTTCATATGTATGCTCATGATCTTCAATCTTGTTTCTATAGGCACTTATCTTCTAAACGCACTTCCCGCCACCACCATGTCATTATACACAGAGAGGGCAATGACTAAAGTCTTGTGAAGGTCGCTCCGCAGGCTCGAGGACCGGCGAGCGGAACAAGACTTTGGGCATTGCCCTCTTTTATACTAATGACTACACTATTTCTTGTAAACAATTTCACCATTTACGATGGTCATTTCAACATGAGCTTGTAAATCGAACGGATGGCGATCCCATATGACGATATCAGCATCTTTACCAGCTTCTAAGCTACCTATACGCTCTTGTACGCCTAGTACTTCTGCTGGGTTAATCGTAATACATTTAAGTGCTTCCATCTCGTCTAGACCCGCTTTATGCGCTAATGCAGCACACATTGGAAGGTATTCAAGCGGAATAACAGGACTATCTGTCATAATTGCGATCTTACAACCTGCTTCAACCATCACTCTTGGTGTATCAAATGTCTTATTATTGAGTTCAAATTTAGATTTGCTACCAAAAGACGGTCCAATAGTTGCAAAGTAACCTTCTTTTGCAAGATGATCGGCAATCAAATGGCCTTCTGTACAATGTTCCAGTGTGAGTTTTACGCCAAACTCTTTTGCAATTCTAATAGAAGTAAAGATATCATCGGCTCTATGCGCATGTGCTTTAAGCGGTATTTCACCTTTAACAACTGGAAGCATTGCTTCGAGCTTCATATCATAAGCAGGTAATTTAGATGCATCATCTCCTGCAAGTTCTATTTTTTTACTGTATTCAACGGCTTTTGCTAAAGTCTCTCTGAGTTTAGCAGCAGTTCCCATTCGAGTAGTAGGCGTGATTTTTTTCTCAGCATAGACGCGCTTTGGATTTTCCCCAAAAGCACATTTCATAGCAACTGAAGGATTCATGACCATATCATCGATACGGTCCCCATGGAGTTTAACCACTGCAAAAGTACCACCGATGACATTTGCACTTCCAGGGCCTGTAGCCGCAGCCGTAACACCACCTTTAATGGCATTTTCAAAAGCTTCATCTCTTGGATTAAGCGCATCAATCGCTCTGAGATGAGGCGTTACTGGATCAGTCATTTCGTTGCCATCAGCACCTTCAAATCCAATCCCCTCTTCCCACATACCAATGTGGCAATGTGCATCTATAAAGCCTGGGAATACTTTTTTACCACTTGCATCCACAACCGTTGCATCAAGTGGTGCTACTAAATCGTTACCAATTTCTTTGATTTTGCCTGCTTCAATTAAAATACACCCATTTTCAATAATTTCGTCAGCCATGGTGTAAATTTCAGCATTTTTAATAAACAACATTGTCTTACCTCCTTAGAAACGATGAGAGCGAACTCTTTCGCCTTACTAAATACTTAGTCTTATTATATCATTTTTTCAAATAATTCAAGCTGTTTTTCAATTACATAAAATATTTTTATAAACTAAAGTTTTTCCTCTTTGATTTGTTTCATAGTAAGTGAAATTTTACCTCTGTTATGATCTACATTTAAAATTTGAACTTTCACAGTATCCCCCACAGATAAAACTTGCATTGGATGTTTAATAAACTTATCGCAAATTTCAGAGATGTGCACAAGACCATCTTGTTTGACGCCAATGTCCACAAAGGCGCCAAAGTCAACGACATTTCTAACTGTACCGTGAAGCACCATTCCGGGCCTTAAATCTTCCATTTTTAAAACATCACTTCTGAAAAGTGGTTTCGGCATGTCTTCTCTTGGATCACGACCTGGTTTTTTCAGTTCATCTATAATATCTTTTAAAGTAAGCTCTCCTATTTCAAGCTTTTGAGAAAGTTTTTTTAGACCATCACTATAGCGCATCATGCGTTCTTTTTGAGGGTCCATTTGAGGTTGTTTAAGTGCCTTCAAGGCTTCAAAACCGTTACCTCTGCTCTTGATATTGCCACTCAACGGCTTTGTCTTAATTTCCCCCATATCTACAATTCGATCTTCAATTTCATGAAGCGATCCTTTTTTAAGGTCCTCAAGTGACAAACCCAGTTCGTCTAGGAGCGTCATTGTAGCTTCATATGTTTCGGGATGCACTGCCGTATTGTCCAGTGGATTTTTGCCTTTTGGAATTCTTAAAAAGCCTGCACATTGTTCATAGGCTTTATCTCCGAGTCGTTTTACCTTTAAAAGTTCTTTACGTTCATTAAATTTACCATTGTCATCACGGTACGCAACGATATTTTTAGCTAAAGTGCTGTTAATGCCAGATATATAATTGAGTAATGATGGTGTCGCCGTATTCAAATCAACCCCCACACTGTTGACACAGTCTTCGACCACATTGGTAAGTTGCTCTTCTAAACGTTTTTGGTTAACATCATGTTGATATTGCCCCACACCGATACTCTTAGGATCAATTTTAACGAGCTCTGCAAGCGGATCTTGTAGACGTCTTCCTATGGAAATCGCCCCTCTAATGGAAACATCTATATCTGGATATTCTGCCGTTGCCAGCTTAGAAGCTGAATAAACAGAAGCACCTGCTTCACTGACAATTGCATAGAATACTTCTTCATCAAGTTCACTGATCATATCTGCTACGATTTTTTCAGTCTCTCTTGACGCAGTTCCATTGCCAATTGGGATGATGTTAAGCTTGTATTTCTTGATTAAAGTTTTCATCTTTGCAACAGCTTCTTCAACTTTATTGACAGGTGCATTCGGATAAATCGTCGCATAGTCAAGTAGCTTTCCTGTTTCATCTAGGACTGCCAATTTACAACCCGTTCTAAAACTTGGATCGATTGCAAGAACTCTCATATCCTTAACAGGTGGCACTAATAAAAGTGATTTTGTATTTTTTCCAAACACTTTGATCGCTTCTTCTTCTGCTTTCTCTGTAAGAATATTTCGGATTTCTCTCTCGATAGAAGGCGCAATCAATCTCTTATAACCATCTTCGATGGCACCTACCAAATAAGCTTTTGTCAGTGCCTTTTCGTTGGTAAGTGTCTTTTTAACCAACATTTCTACGATTTGCTCATCCGGGCTCTGAAGTTTTACTTTGAGCATTTTTTCTTTCTCACCACGATTAATTGCAAGCACTCTATGATTTGCAATCTTAGAGACGCCTTCTGAATAATCATAATACATTTCATATACAGATTCTTCATCCGATTTCTGCGCTGTGACAGTCAACAATCCATGGTTTAAATTTAAGTTTCTGATAACTTCACGATGATCTGGATCATCAGAAATTCTTTCTGCTATGATGTCCATAGCCCCTTGAATCGCTTCTTCTGCTGAATTCACTTCCAAAGCTTCATCCACATACTTTTCTGCTTCTGTGTTAAAATCCCCTGACTCAAAGGTTTGTGCCAAGATTAAATTTGCAAGGGGTTCGAGCCCTTTGTCAATGGCTTTTGAAGCTCTTGTACTCTTCTTCTGTTTATAAGGTCTGTATAGGTCTTCTACCTTTTGTAATACAGTGGCTTTGATAATGGCATCTTTTAGCTCTTCAGTCATCTTACCTTGTTCTTCGATGTTATTGATGACCTCTAATTTTCTTGCTTCTAAACTTTTTAAATATTTCAAGCGATCATCAAAATCTCTTAAGACTTCATCACTAATCCCACCGGTCGCTTCTTTACGATATCTTGCAATGAAAGGAATCGTATTCCCCTCATCAATTAATGCGACTGTTGCTTCCACTTGTTTGATGGAAAGATTAAGTTCTTTTGCCAGTTGTTTAATGATTAACTCCATAATTTATGCCTCTTCTCCATTTATTGTTTGACCTATTGTTTGACTTATTGACTGTTCCTTCAAATAACTATCGATGAACAAGTCTAGATCACCATCCATGACAGCCTGTATGTTACCCATCTCAGCACCAGTTCGATGATCTTTTACCATGTTGTAAGGGTGAAACACATAAGATCTAATCTGACTTCCCCATGTGATTTGTGAATAATCACCTGCTAGATCTTCAATACGCTCTTTATTCTCACGTTCTTTGAGCTCAATGAGTTTCCCCATTAACATCTTCATGGCAGTTGCCCTGTTGGCAATTTGTGATCGTTCATTTTGACACTGCACGACTGCTCCAGTTGGAATATGCGTAATTCGAACTGCTGAGTCCGTGGTATTAACATGCTGTCCACCCGCACCGGAAGCACGATAAGTGTCTATTTTCAAATCGGTTGGATCAATATTGATTTCATATGAATCATCTATTTCAGGCATCACGTCCACTGAAGTAAAAGAGGTATGTCTTTTACCTGAAGAATCAAAAGGTGATATTCTGACAATTCTGTGGACTCCTTTTTCAGATTTTAAGAAACCATAAGCATTCAGACCTTCGATTAGCAGTGTGGCACTTTTTATGCCTGCTACTGTATCGTTTTGAAGATCTAAAAGTTTGACCGAATACCCTTTTTTGTCTGCATAGCGCTTATACATTCTGAGGAGCATCTCAGCCCAATCCATGGCATCTGTTCCACCCGAACCTGCATGTATGGATAAGATGGCATTATTTGCATCAAACTCACCTGTGAGCAATGTCTCAAGTGTCATTTTCTCACACAGTGTTGAAAGTCTATTGAACGATGCTTCAACCTCGGGTTCCATGCTATCGTCTTCTTCGTCAATTGCCATGTCACAGAGCAATTCCAGTTCTTCTATCTGACTGTATAATCCCTCGAATTTATCAATTCGATCTTTCAATGCTTTTTGGAGTTTGAGCTTTCCCTGTGCTTTTTCAGTATCTGACCAAAAATCAGGTGCAGACATTTCATATTCTAATTCTTCAATTCTAAGCTTCACTCTGACTAAGTCAAAGTGACACCTCGAGCTCAGCGGCAGCCGCTTTTAATGTTTTAATCTCCCTTTGGTACTTTTCTAATTGAATCAATGTGAACCTCCTTGGTTTAAATGCGCCCCTATGCACTCACAAGAAAGGCAAGAGTCCTCGCTTCGCTGTGGATTGCTTTTCTTGTGAGTGCATAGGGGCTTTGATGGTCATTAAATGTGACTCGGTTTGTGACTTTATGACATAAAAAAGAGGTGTGCATCGCCTTGGTTACTCCGCAAAGAAGTGAGGAATGAAACCGAAGGATATGATAGACACCTCTTTCAAATACTTATTCTAAATGTGTTATTAATCTTTCATTTGTACTTATGCGTATTTACTCGTTTCGACCGTGGCATTTTTTGTACTTTTTACCACTACCACATGGGCAAGGTTCGTTTCTGCCTATTTTTTTATCTGCTTTAAAAGGTTTAGCACTTTGTGTTTCTGAACCACCAGATGTCCCTGTAATGATTGCCACTTGTTTTCTCTCAGTGTCTGTTTTAAGCGTTGCATGGAACAGTGTGCGGATGGTTTCTTGTTGAATGCTTGCAATCATTTCTTCAAACATATCGAAACCTTCCATTTTATAAGCAACGACTGGATCTTGCTGTCCAATTGCTCTTAAACTGATCCCTTGTTTTAACTGATCCATCGCATCTATGTGATCGATCCAGTGCATATCAACGACTCTTAATAAAACAGCTCTCTCCACTTCTCTCATGCGATCAGCTTCGATTTCAAGTTCTTTTTCGGCGTAGAGTTCTTTGGCTTTGGTTAAGAGAATTTCTTTTAATGTCTCAGTCGTTAGGTCTTCAACATTCTGAAACTCAATTGACCCCTGTGGCAAGAAAATACTGTGCAAATTGGTTAACAAACCATCTAAATCCCACTCTTCAGGATATTTATAGCCTTCTGTGTACATTGGAATGGTTCTGTCAATTAACCTTTCAAGCATTGAGACGATATTGTCTCTGATATTTTCACCGTGTAAAACTTTATTACGCTCCCCATAGATGATTTCTCTTTGTTTGTTCATGACATCATCATATTGTAAAACATGTTTACGAACGCCAAAGTTTCTACCTTCCACTTTCTTTTGGGCATTTTCAATGGCTTTTGTGAGCATTTTATTTTCAAGTTGCATATCTTCTTCTAGACCTAGAGTCTCAACGATTTGCTTCGCACGATCACTTACAAAAAGTCTCATGAGATCATCTTCAAAAGAAATATAGAATTGAGAAGAACCTGGGTCCCCTTGTCGACCTGAACGCCCTCTTAACTGATTATCAATACGTCTAGACTCATGTCTTTCTGTTCCGATGATATGAAGACCACCCACTTCTTTTACTTTCTGAGCATCTTCATCTGTAATCACTTTGTATTCTGCATAGAGCTTATTGTATATCTCTCTTGCTTCTAGAATCTCTGGATCATTGGTAACAATTGGACTCGAAGCCATATTGATCACATGGTCTGATAACCCTTTTTTAAGCATATCCTTCTTAGCCATAAATTCAGGGTTTCCACCGAGCACGATATCCGTTCCACGACCTGCCATGTTAGTGGCAATGGTAACAGAACCAAATCGACCAGCTTGAGCGACAATTTCTGCCTCACGATCATGCTGTTTTGCATTGAGGACTTCGTGCTTGATACCTTTTTTCTTTAAAATACTGCTGATGTATTCAGAAGTTTCAATACTAATCGTACCTACGAGTATCGGTTGACCTTTGGCGTGTCGCTCTTCGATATCCTTGAGCACTGCACCAAATTTACCTGAAAAGTTCTTGTAAATACCGTCTTCAAGATCAATTCTTGCGATTGGCTTATTCGTTGGAATGACAACGACATCCATGTTATAAATATGTCTAAACTCGTCTTCTTCTGTTTTAGCTGTACCTGTCATACCTGCGAGTTTTTTATACATTCTAAAGTAATTTTGAAGCGTAACAGTGGCAAGGGTTTGAGATTCTTTACGAACTTCTATGCCCTCTTTGGCCTCAATCGCTTGATGTAAACCATTAGAGTACCGTCTACCATACATTAAACGCCCGGTGAATTCATCAACGATGATGACTTCGCCATCTTTTACAATATAGTCCACATCTTTTCTCATTAAAAATCTTGCTCTAATCGCTTGATTAATGTGATGTGAAATCTCTAAATTTTCTGGATCACTTAAGTTTTCTAATTTGAAATAATTTTCAGCTTTTTTAACGCCATTTCTTTCGGCACTGCCCTCTTCTTCTTCACCAAACTTGTCCACAACGAGACCATCTGTAAGAGCAATCGATTTAGCTTTTTCATCAATATTGACATCGGTTTCTTTATTAAGACTTGCCGCAAAATGATCTGCGACTTGGTATAGATCTGTGGATTTTTCACTTTCACCTGATATGATCAATGGTGTTCTCGCCTCATCCACGAGGATACTATCGACCTCATCCACTATGGCATAGTTAAGAGGCCGTTGAACAAGTCGTTCTTGTCTCATAACCATATTATCTCTTAGATAATCAAATCCAAATTCATTGTTCGTTCCATAAGTAATATCTGTGCGATATGCCGCGTTTCGCTCTTCACCTTCAACGCCATGAATGACACAACCTACTGTCATGCCTAAAAACTCATAGAGTCTCCCCATCCATTCCTTATCTCTATACGCTAAGTAGTCGTTCACCGTAACCACGTGGACGCCTTTACCTTCAAGTGCATTGAGGTATACAGGCAGAGTTGCTGTAAGTGTTTTACCTTCACCAGTCTTCATCTCAGCGATACGTCCTTGATGAAGTACGATTCCACCTATGAGCTGTGATCTAAATGCTCTTACACCAAGCACTCTTTTACCAGCTTCTCTTACTACGGCAAATGCTTCTGTTAATAAATCATCTAAAGTCTCACCTTTATCAAGTCTTTCTCTAAAAATTGCGGTCTGTTGTTTTAAGGCTTCATCTGCCATTTCTTCAAATTTCGGTTCAAAGGCTTCAATCTCATCAACGATTTTACTGAGTTTCTTTACTTCTTTTTCATTGAGATCGCCAAATAATAATTTCATTATATTCATGCTTTTTTACTTCCTTTCGCCAACCTATTCAGACGTCTATTATACCATATTATTCATTGTGAAGTTTCAAACAATTTGTTAAAAGAGTGTGGCGACTTTAGATTTATCTTCTATTTCGACTTTTATAAGAAAAATTCACCATTGTCCCTCTCAGTTTAGAGACGTGATAGTGCATTTCTTCCTGAATTAAAAGGATAATTCCAAGTGAAATTACAAGATCCCCTAAACTCAATATGCGATTAAGTGGATATGATTCTGGGAGGAACACATGTTTTCCCAATATAACATTGATGATGTTCTCACTTGATACCGCCACATAATTAATGATATCACCTTGTTTAACACTATTTGAAAAAGTTTCTAAACCCGCTGCTGTAGCTTGATCATACACAATTGGCATCTGAAAATGATTGATCACCATAATGATAAGATTAAGCAGTGTGCCAAGAAGAATTAATTTCATCCCTCTTTTCTCAAAATTCATCAGTAAGATCAAAACACAGACAACAATCGCTAAAAAAGGATACCACGATTCATTGTTTATTTTAAGATCAAAAATCATTGAAAAGTATGGCATTAAAAATAGAATGAAGGCAATTGGCATTAAAAACCAACCTTTGAATTTAGCATTAATAAAATTTTGTAAACTGCCATTTCTTATGAAGCCTATAAGCAGTCCCAATATAATAGCCTCTAAATACATACTTTTCTACTCCTCTCTAACGGTTTACTGATTTCATCCATTCTTCTTTTAAAATTCTATAATCATAACGATCATGAAGCTTTCCATCTAACATCATATGCTTAACGAGATGTGATTCTTGAACCATACCCGATTTTTTCATAACTTGGACAGAGGCTATATTATCTGCAACGCAACCTGCACATATTTTAATGATGTTCTGAGTTTCAAACATATAATCTATAATTAATTTGACAGCTTCAGTCACATAACCATTTCCCCAATACTGCGGCAAAATAAAATAACCTAAATTGACGACATTTCCATCGACAGATTCCAATAAAGTCGTGTATCCAATTTCCCCCATATATGTACTGGTTTCTTTTTCTTCAATTGCAAAAAAATATTTACTTCTATGAATCATTTTAGATTCTAAAATGGCATCATATAAAGTTTTATAAGAATCGTCTAATGAATTTGACCTGATTTCTGGCATGTAAGTCATCACCTTATTATTCGTCAACAACGAATGAAGCGATCCGAGATCACTTTCTTTATATTCACGTATTCTGATGCGCTCACTTTCCAATCTCATGTATACAGCCTCCTACTTTGAGCATTCTTATTTTATTATAACATATAGGTCTTTTTTGTCTATTACACTTATCCTATTCATAGTCGAGATTACATATTAGGGAGCAAATAGTAGTCATACACTTCCGAAATAGAAGATTTAAAGCTGGTGTTTTTGACATATATCAAATCAATTTTGTATAAATAGGATCTTATTTACATCTGTTTTTATTGTGATTATGTCACTATATATGTTATGATTAATTATAAAAAAATGGAGGTTGTATTATGAACATTAAAAGAAAAATGTTGCTCTTGTTAACACTTTGCCTAGTCATTAGCAGTATGGCAATAGGCGTCTTCGCGGAAGAAGCTCAAACAAATGGCAATACCTTATACGTAGACGCATCAATTGGTGATGATGAAACTGGAGATGGAAGTGCATCAAATCCATATAAGACATTTAAAAATGCTGTTTTACACAGTGTTTCTACGGACACTATATACTTAAAAAAAGGTACTTATGATGCAACACCCCAAATTAAAGTTGGCGCCGGTGGTAGTGCTGCAGCTAACAGCGGAACAGAAAACTTACCTGATATGATCACTATTGAGGGCGAAGACCTTACTGGGACAATCATTAAAGATTTAGAATTTGGTCCAAATAATGCAGGACAGACTGTAACACTTAAAAATCTAACCATAGAATCCACTACATCTGATAACTTCGTTTTTATGGGGCATTATGGAAGTAGTTCCACTATTGACTTAACGCTCATAAAATGTATTAGTAAAAATACAAACGGTGTGTGGAATCGAAGATGGGCTGAGCTATACGGGAATCTCACTGTAAAAAACACCGTTATTGACGGTAATACAGGAACTGCTTTAATTGGGAATTTCAATTCACCGATTGAAACCTATAACTTTGAAAATGATTTGATTATAAGTAATGGTGGTAGAGGCATTATAGATGGAAGTACCAGCGGAAATTTTGTCAATACCATTTTTATAGGAAAATCGCTTTATAATTTGGAAACCTCTACGTTCACAAGCTGTGCATTTAGTTCAGCTGTAACCGATGCACCTGATAACACTTATGCATTAGAATACGATACCAATTACAACATAACCAATTTCCCAGAAGTTTGGACTAATACAGGCATTGGTACAAATCCAGATGCGACACAGGCAAATTTAGGCGTCTATGGTGGTGAATATGCTTGGGGAGATTATCAACCATTAGAGAATTTAACCTTAGATATTGAAGCACCATCATATGAAATTGATGGCGGCACAACATTTGAAACTTATGCCGTAATTAAAGGGGCTAGCAACATTTATGCGGAAGATATGAATATTGATTATGATGAAAGTCTATTTGAATTTTTAGACGCAGAAATCGTAAATTCTGAAGGATTAAAGATTTATTATAACGATACGTCAGTACTAGGTAAATTAAGATTTATCGTCTCTAGCATTTCAGCTCAATATGGCTTAAACGATACTTCAAATATATTAAAAATTACCTTTAAAGCAAAGAATATTGATGGTTCAGGCGATATCTTAATAGAATCTGGTCTTGTAGCTGATGGTAATGGTGTTGAAATAGTACCTATTTGTTCTGGTAAAACTTTCACCGTTAATAGACGCAATTATGGCGATGTAAATAATGATGGTAAATTTTCTCTTGGAGATTTAGCAATCGCAGGAAGGCTTATGGCTACCTTATCAGATCAATGGGGATCATTTGAACCAGATGTTGACTACAATGGTAGTGTTGAAGACCTTGACTTAACAACCATAGTACAATCTATAATAGATTCTGAAAATCAATAGTGAAAGTGGATCAATAAGATACTGTTTAAACGATTTGATTCAACTTAATCAGATCTATAGCAATTAAAAGGACCTCTTTAGAGGTCCTTAATTATTTTCAACTCAAATATTTACTTTATCTTAAAGAAAGGGCTCAATCAAACCAAAATCGCCATCTTTTCTCTTATAAACCACATTGACTTCATCCGTTTCACCATTTAAAAATACGAAGAAATCATGTCCCAATAAATCCATTTGTAAAACAGCTTCTTCTGGATGCATTGGTTTAATAGCAAATCTTTTAGTCTTAACGATAGATGCTTCATCTAATTTTTCTTCGAAATCTGGTATCGCTTCAAACTTTATAGATTCGTGTCCATGAAACTTCTTTTCAATTTTAGTTTTATGTTTTTTCATTTGTTTTGCAATTTTATCAATCGCATCATCAATGGATTGATACATATCTTCGGTTATGCCTTCTGCTCTAAAGAATGAACCACTTTTAAGTGGAATTGTTACTTCTACAATATGATTATTCTTTTGAGTGCTAAAAGTAGCGTGCGCCTCGACATCACTTTTAAAGTACTTGTCGAATTTGCTTAGTTTTTTTTCTACTTGGTCTCTTATTGCTTCTGTGATTACTAAATTTCTTCCAGTCACGATTACTTTCATATACTCAGCCCCTTTATAAATTGATATAGATATTATACCCAACCTTCTATTTTGAAAACACCAATCTTATTCTTTTTTTGATTTTGACACAGGCGCATTATGATTATATCGACTCAGATTTTGTCTGTTTTTTTGTTGCTTTAAAAGACGCATTTCAATTTGACTAACCAATTCCCTTTGAATTTCTAAATGTTCATTCAAAGATTGCATCTCAGCAATGCCTTGCTTAATAGGTTTAAAACCTACAAGCAAAGATTTATCAACTGTTTCAAGAGCCAAAACGCCTTGAGTTTCTAAAAAATTTTGGTAGTACTCTAAAAATAAGACATCCAGATCAAAACACTCCTTTTCAATCTGATGACATTTCTGAATGAGACCTGTCATAAAATCCACGTTAAAGCTCGTCTCAGAGTATTCTAAAATTTCAAGTTGAAGCCTCAGTAATTTTCTCGTCAAAATCATTTTTTTTTCAATTACTGTTTTCAAATTCTCTATGCCTCTAAAATCATTCATCAAGTTTCTCCAAGGATTAAGGTATACACCATTATACCACTCAAAGGCCCTTTATAAAATCTAATTTACAAAACAAAAAGCCTCTCGTCCTAAATTTTAAGCGAGAGACTTTCTGAATATTTAGATGTAGATTTACCAATATTCAAACCTTCAAGTCAATACTTTGACCCTTATGTGGTGTTACTGAACTCTCCATTGATTTGATAACACTTTCAATGGATGCAGCATCTTGTTTTAATGACTTTTGGAGAACACTCACATTGAGGGCTTGTTTAATACTGGTAAGATTCTGCATTTGGTAGGAAGTTATACTGTTGCTCACGTTAATATCGCCTCCTTTTATCTATTAATACCAACTGTTTTGTCATTTATTTGAGCGTCAAACAAATATTTAGCTGATATTAAAAGCTTGCTTCCATGTTTCTTTAAAACTTTCTGCAATTTCCAATGCTTCTTTGAAAAATTGTTCGCTTTTATCCACATTTGCTTTTAAAAGTTTAAAGCCCATGTATTCATAAAGGGAATCCAAACTCTTGCTCATCTCAACTTCCATGTTAAGAGTTCCTCTAAGCTCATCTAAAATTGCTTGAGCTCTTTGAGCGTTGTAATTCACTTCTTGGTAATTCTGCTTATCAAGTTGAATCATCGCCAATTTAATAAACTTCACAAGACCTTCATAAAGGAAATAGGTCAACTCTTCAGGTTTTGCAGCCATAATCTTACTTTCAATATACTGAGAAGATGACTTACTATAGGCATTCGTCTGATTTGTAGCTGTTTTCACAGCAGGCTTCTCTGTCTCGGGTATATTCATTCGTATTTGATTTTTGGGCCTTCCATAGTTATACGGATTCATTACAGTCATGAACGCTCCTCCATTCTTATTTCTTTAAATTTATACGACTATACACTTCATTTGAGCTTGAGTACTCTAAATGCCTTGTATATTTACGTGCCACAGTATTTTTATGTTTCACTTCATTTTCTTGAAGTTTTGCATCCATTCGCTCTTTTTCATTATTTTCTAATAGCAATTGGATCTTACTCATGCACCCCTCGTTTAGCTGATTAAATTTGTCGACCAATGATTGAAGTACTTTGCGCTCTTCAACATTTTCTTCTGGTGACAGTTTTGAAATATAGGCTTCTCTTCTAGAAAGTGCATTTAGAACGATTTCAACATCATCCGCTTCAAGAGCACTTTTAATGATCCAAGTTTCATCAATAATTTGTAATAATAAAGCTTTATTTTTCATGAACTTATTCCTAATTGACTCATAAGCGAACTCGATTGTGATTGTAATTTCGACAGCGCTGCTTCCATTTTACTGAATCTTAAATAATATTGATCTTCTTTATCTGCTAAATCACTTAACATTTCAGCAATTCGATCATCATAACTGGTTATTTTTTTAGAAATAAAATTGGAATACTCACTTGCATCTTTTTGAATCCCTGCTTTCATGAGTAAAATACCTTTATTGCCATCGTTATCTCGAAGTGTTCTCGTATAATCTTTGATTAAATCATCAAATCTATTACCAATCCCATTCTCTGCATATCGAGTGGATCGATTATCTCTATCTTCATAATCATAATCCGATTCTTTAGAAAACAAGTTGACCACTTCATCATAATTATTCTCAATTGCTTCACTTAACTTCGTTTCATCAACTACCAATCGACCTCTATCTTTATAACTTGTACTTGCAATACCAATCTCTTTCATCGAAAGGCCTACATTTGTAACTGGATCTAATATTGAAGTTCTCAATTTCGTCAGCATAGTCTCTAATTCACTAGCGTCTTTTAAAATCCCTAACTTCGCCTTTTCTTCCCATTTTTTAACATCGTCATCCGATAGAGATTCTTTTTCTTCATCTGTTAAAGGCGCATAATCATAATTTTTCTTTTCAGTTAACCGCCCTGTGACAAATTCAATAAGATCATTGTATTCTTTGACGAAGTTTTTGATATTGTCTACAATATCACTTGTATTAACTTCAACATTTATGTCAATAGGATCTGTTGAAGTTTCATTTAGAGTATAGTTAACACCTTCATAGGTAAAACTGTTGTTCCCCTGAACTATTGATACTCCATCTAAAACCAATTGTGCATTAGAAGCCTCTGTACGGCTAATATTGACAACATTTCCTGTTCCAGAGTCAATTAAATCTGACACATTAAACAATTTGCTAAAAAAAGCTTCTGTATCACTACCCTCTTCAATTTTGATATTATTAGACGTACCCTCTGAGTTCGAAGTCAATTCAAAGATATCTTTCAAACTGTCATAGGATAGAGTAACACCAGCGGCCGAACCGTTAATCTTATCAATCGCCTGATTGATATTATCATCTGCTGACAACACGATTTTTTTATCATTTATCGACAATGTCAACTGATCACTGGATAAGCCAAAGAGCTCTCCTAGTGATTTGGTTTTAAACGAGTAATTACTGACCCCATTTTCATAACCAATTGCAGTCATCGTCTCACTGTTTTCACCATACCTCAGTATTTTAAGTTCTGATCCAGCTAGGTCAAATGTCAAATTTCCAGAATCCTCAGATACAATACCACTATAATCCGAACCAAAAGCATCTTCAATCTTATCATTTAATTCAGTTGCAAGTTCTGACATATCCGTCATACCCGCTAAAGTCGCATTATCCACTTTAATGACTTTAGTGTCTTTTCCAATTGCAAAAACAAACTCCAAATCTTTGCCGTCTAAAGACGTCTTTAAATCCTCAACAGATTTACCTTCAATCTTTATACCTCTCAAGTCCGACTTTTCACCGACCCATGAATCTTTAGTCGCAAGCTTTGTAATCTCACTTATGGTATGCTTATTTTTTACAATACCTGCAGAGGCTGTTACAGAAACTTTCGTAGAGTCATCTCCATTAGATTTCACAGAATAAGTAAATTTACCAAAAGAAGATGATGATGAGATATTTTGTTTTGGATTGAGAACGTCCAAATATGAAGACTGAAGCGCTCTAATTTTATCAATGACTTCACGGTAAGCCTCTTGTTGCCAAACACTTAGTTGTCTCTCTTTTTTAACCTTATCTACGCGCATATTTTCTGCCTTCATAAGGTCTTTTACCATTTGATCTGTATCCATGCCAGATACAGCACCGGAAACTCTTAAAGTAGACATAAAATCACTCCATTTCTTTAACTTACGCCTTTTTATCTACAAATAAGCCCGCTAATTCCCACATCTTTGCAATCATATCTTGTATTTTTTTCGGTGGAAATTCACTTATGACTTGACCTGTTTTAGTGTCTTTAATGGTATACATAATCGCATGAGTTACTTCGTGTACCGAACGTTCAATCTTTCGATCATAGACACTTAAGGTCTTATTCGCCTGACCTATCGATTTTTGTAAGATTTTCTCGTCCTCTTCATCAACTGAATCATTATTAATACTCTCTATCTCTGCCGGGGATTCATAACTAATGGACACACTTGTATCACCAGTCACTTGAGATACTGATTCAACCGGTTTTCTCTGCGAAGCAGCCACATTATTTACAATCGGTGAAATCGAATTAATCTTCACTATAAAACACCTCCTCATTATTTTTATGTATATATTAATTATCGGTCTTTTTCTAAAAAACATTAGAGCCCAACACCATATAAATAAAGTATTTTAGGCCTCACTTTATTTATATAATATTGAGCTTAACTATAACCGAGCTTAATAAGCTATCAATCTTTGACTAATATAGACATATAGGCCAAGGTGTCGAACCCGCTCTCCTCAATTAAAAAAATAATATTTTTGATAAACTGAGCATTGTGAAGCACAATTTTTGAAAACGACTGAATGAGTTTAATCGCCAGCTCATCATTAAATGATTTATGATGTCCTGCCATACCAATCATATGAAGCTTGACCATCCCATATAGAGCACATAAAAAAACATAGGATTCCCACATGGACTTTCTAGTTCCAAAAGGAAGCGTTTCTCTAAAGAACTCATTCACCAGATAGTTTTCTAAAATATAGTCTTTTTCTTTTAAATAAGGTTTCAAATAATTTTCATAGTTTTCTTCATACTTGACCAAAATATTTTCTAGAAGTTCCCCATTATAATAGCCAATGCCATTAAGTGTTTCTTTAAGACACTCCATATAGCGTGCACTGGTAATGCCTTGAGTAAATTTTTTATCAGTCATCTCTTTGGCAAAACGCATCTGAATCTGAGGATTGGAAGGCACATTTGCCAAATCCGGTTTTAAACTGCCATCTTCAACTATTTTATTTAAAGATTCTATTAAAGCAGGAATTTCCATATTGCTCTTTACTTGTTCAATTTGCTTATAGGCAATGCCCATTAAAATCAATCGATCCCCTATACTGTAATTTCTATTTTGTAAAAGGGCAATGCTGAAGAGCCTAATTTCCCAAAAGAAACGTTGTGGTTTACTAAAAAGCAAATGCCCCTCTGTATCAAATGTTCTATGCAAAAAGACAGCATTTTCTGCACTTTCTTTATACTGCTCAAAGACGATTCCATTCGGTTCTAATAAAGCAAGTCTTGCAATTTCAGGACAAGATACTGTTGCGCTCCGCTCAAATTTACCATCTACTTTATTGACCTGTCTCGGATAAAAAGTACAAGTGTTGGATAGATAAGACTCCCCTAGATTCAATTGGATTTTGCATAACTTTGCCTCATCTAGAAAAGGGCACGAATTATCTTTTTGCATTTTTATGGTGCCATATGAACCGTCTGTTTTGTTATTGTTTTTTCTCTTGACCTTGAGTTCAAACAGTTCTTTAAGTGGCTCTGATTTCGAATTCTTGTATTTATAATACGTTTTTTTATCCAAATCAACGCGCCATCCGATGCAACAACTGTCTTCACAAGCGGATCCAATGCACCTAAAGTCTTTCATGTATGTAGGTGTTAGCACGATTCTTTTTTTCTCTGACATATTCATTCCCTCCCCAATTTTTAACGGCACAAATCTATTATTGCTATTAAAAAGGAGTCAGAGGAAAACCCTCTGACCCCCTAAATTAAAACTTATATTATCTTAATAACTGAAGCACGCCTTGAGGTGCTTGGTTAGCTTGAGCAAGCATTGCTTGAGCAGCTTGTTGTAAGATATTATTTTTTTGGAATGTCATCATTTCTTTTGCCATATCAACATCTCTAATTCTCGATTCAGCAGCCACTAAGTTTTCAGAAGAAGCATCCAAGTTGTTGATTGTATGCTCTAATCTGTTTTGGAATGCACCAAGTTTAGCTCTTTGAGTAGAAACTTCGTTGATAGCAGTGTCAATAACTTTTACTGCTGCAGTTGCATTGTCATGTGTTGAAACATCAAGTGCATACTCAGTACCTACATTTTCAGTACCATTAGTAACCACTTTATCAGATGTCCAAGCAACTGTATATTGTTTACCTTCTACTTCTACAGTTTGAGTTGTAGGAGCAGTTGAAGAACCCACTTTTAAAGCTTCAGCTCTTACATCTTCAATTTCAATTGCAGTACTTTGACCAGTGTTTGCACCAATTTGCATTGTCGCATTAAAGCCAGCACCTGCTGCCACTTCATAAGATAATGAAGGAGATGAAGTTGATTCTTGACCTGATTTTTGAGTTAGAGTAATATCAGAACCTGTAACAGTTACATCATAAGCTGCATTTAAAGTTGTATTTGCTTCTGCTAATGATTTAATTTCTGCAGCTGTTTCAGCTTCAGTACCACCGGTAACCAATGTTAATTTTTGACCATCAATGGTTACAGAAGATCCAGCTGATAGAGCCTGAGTCGCAAATGTGAATTCACCTGCTGTTGCATCTCCACTTACTGATGGATCTGCTAAGTCTACGCCAGTTGCTTTTGTTGCTGCTTCTGTAAGTGCTATTTTACTACCTCCAGCAGTAGCCGCATATTGAGCACCTAAAGTTGCATTTAAGTTAATTGCAGCTGCAATATTAGTTGCAGTTGCATCTGTATCAGCCCCCACTTTAAATGTTGATGCACTGTTAGTTGTACCAGCTGTTAAGGTTTGACCACCAATTACAAGTTTATCACCAGCAGCAAAGTTCGTGTCCACGTCAACAGTGTAAACACCTCTAACTTCTGTTACTTTAGTGGTGCCAGCTGTTACAGTGTTATCTCCATTTGCTTTTCCAGCATCCTCAGTTAATTTGATTGTGTACTCAGGATTTAATGGATCTGTATTATCGGTTGCTTTAGCCGCTGTAAATCTAGCACCAGTACCAATTGTTGCATCCGCATTAATAGCAACAATTAAGCTGTCCACTGTAGATTCAAGATCAGCACCTACATTAAATTCGCCTTTTGATGAATCTGCACCACTTGCCACTGCTTTAAAGTCTTGACCTTCCACAGTGACGATATCGTTAACAGATGCATTCGCTGTAAGTTGGAAACTATACTCACCACGAACTTCTCCAACTGGAGATGTAGCACCCACAGTGATCAATGAGCCATCTGCTTGACCCGCTTTTTCAGTAAAAGTTAATTTAGAACCAGCGATTCCAATTGAATAATGATCATTTATAGTTGTATTTGCTTCAAGTGCATCTTTTAAACTAGCAGTTGAAGTAGCTGTATCTGTTCCAACTTTGAATTCGCCTTTTGAAGCATCTGCAACACCTGATACGGCTGTAAATGTTTGTCCACCAATATCCACAGATTCACCAGCGGTGAAATCAGTTACCATAGTGAAATCAGCTATACCAAGAGTTTCTGGTGATTTAGTTACTGTTGGCGATGCTAAATTTGCGCCGTCAGCAGTTGTCGCTTTTTCTTGAAGTGTAATTTTGTTGTTACCATTAGTACCAGCACCTTGAGTTACATCATATGCTGCACCTAATGTACCATTTGCTGCAATTGCATCACTAATATTTTTAGCTGTGTCCTCTAATTTAGCACCGATTGAGAAATGTGTAGCGTCATCTGTACCAGCTGTAGCTGTTAATGTTACACCATCAATTTCAATTTTATCGCCAATTGAGAACTGATCTTTAAGCTCGAATGAATAGGTTCCTTCAACTTCAGTCACATTTGCAGTTGTAGGAGCTGCCAAAGCAACACCTGTTGCTACCTTTTCAGTCAAAGTAACCGTATCAGAGTAAATACCAGAAGCACCTACTGCAATATCATAATTAGATAATTTACCCGCACCTTGAGCACTTGTTAGAGCAGCTGCTATATTCGCTGCAGTCTCATCATTATTAGCGCCAATTTTAAAAGTAGTCGCTGAATTTGCAGTGCCAGCAGTTAAAGTTGCATCGCCAACTGTAATTGATTGACCAGCTTCATAGTTTGTTTTAACCTCAAATGAGAACTCACCTTTTACTGCTGGTGTTTTTGTTACTGTACCATCGAAAGTTCCGGCATTAGCGTCTGCACCTGGTGTATCGTTTGTTAAAACGATTAAGTTATTATCTGCGTAACCACCACCAGCATACGATGGATCATTTGTACCTATAGAATAAATTACACCATTAGCAGTAATTTTATTGTTAGCAGCGGTAGCATCGAATGAGGCATCAATCGCAGCCATTAAATTATCTCTTGTAGTTGTTAAATCTGTTCCAATATTGAATTCGTTTGCGCCTGCACCACCAGCTTTTGCTGTAAATGTTTGGCCTAAAATATCAATCGTATCGCCTTCAGTGAAGTTAGATTTAATTTCAAAACCAACCGTTTCTGCTACTGCCGCACTAATTGTTGCTGCGCCAGCATTAAGATCTGCACCTGTTGCAGCACTGACAGCATTTTCAGTTAAAGAGATTGTATCCGTACCGTTTGTAGTAACATCAAAGGTTCCAGTGATTGTAGCATTTGCATCAATCGCTGCTTTTAAACTCGCTGTAGTCGTGTTAATATCCGTACCAACGTTAAATTCGCCATTCGCTGCTACCGCACCCGATTGTACTGCTGTAAAAGTCTGTCCATAAATTTGAACTGTTTGACCTGAACCAAAGTCTGCAGTTATTTGGTAGTTATCTTTCCCTGGTGTCGCTCCAGCAGCAGGAGTTGCAGCTGGGGTAGCTGCGATTGCACCTGCACCACCAGAGACAATTCGTGTTGTATTAACAGCACCAGTTCCTACCAAAACACTCTTAGTCTCTTCGCTAAATGAATCTTCAATATTACCAGCACTTGCTGCTGCAACACTTGCTACTTCCTGACGGAATAATTGAACAGAGCCTGTACCACCTGCAACACTTGCTGTCGTTGCAAAAGGAGCACTAATTGCGCCAGTTGAAGTTGCTGCACCAACAACACTATCTGTTGTTTTAGTAACAGCGCCTACAGTTGCAGTTCCGCCTTTAACGCTATTTGTAACAACATTTGTTGTACTCATATCGCCTGTTGGTAAAACAGCATCTGCACCAGCTTGGTCGATGCTGTAACGAATCTTACCAACTTTACCTTCGCCACCATTTAAAAGTTTCTGAGTATTGAACTCAGTTGTGTTACCAATTCTGTTGATCTCAGAAGTTAACTGATTGATCTCTTTCTGAATCTCAGAACGATCTTGATCAACGTTTGTATCATTTGCAGATTGTGCTGCTAGTTCTCTCATTCTTTGTAAGATCGATTGAGAT
This sequence comes from uncultured Fusibacter sp., assembly GCA_965140735.1. GTDB lineage: Bacteria > Bacillota > Clostridia > Peptostreptococcales > Acidaminobacteraceae > Fusibacter_A. Next base: position 2,968,599 of record OZ223306.1, read on the forward strand.
TCACCTAGTGCACCTTCAGCAGTTTGGACCAATGAAATCGCATCCTGTGCATTTCTAGATGCTTGATCAAGACCTCTAACTTGCGCTCTCATTTTTTCAGAAATTGCAAGACCTGCTGCGTCATCGCCAGCTCTGTTGATTCTTAAACCAGAAGATAATTTCTCAATTGATTTAGATCCGTTTGCAGAGTTAATGCCCAATTGACGATGAGTGTTCATAGCCATAAGATTGTGATTAATTCTCATAATAGTTCCTCCTTGATAAGAAAAGTTCAGAATCCTTTCTGAACGGTTTATTGTATAACCACAAAGACGCGGCCGTCATCTTTATGATGGTTACCTACTTAATATATCGGTTTATTTTTCTAAAAACTTAATGTCATTTAAAATTATTTTTTTATTTTGCCTTTTAACAACTCCACCTTATCTTTAGTAGTAAGTGCCTCTTTATTGCTCTTTATTATTTTGTTAAAAACTTCACTCCTATATATTTCAACATGTTTAGGGGCCTCAATACCGATTTTCACCTTGCCCTCATCTATACCAATAATCTGGATTTCAATATCATTGTTTATGATGATGCTCTCATCTTTTTTTCTCGTCAATATCAACATTACACAGCCTCGTCTTCAGAATTTTGGAATATATAATATTTGGTTGCCCATGATTCCGATAAAATCACTTGTCTCCCAAAGTTATTTGTATTATTTACGATCACTGGAGCCATTAAATTGATCGTGGTATTTTCCGTGTTATCTGGGATCGTCGTAATCGCGTAGACTGAAATTTCTTCAGAATTTTTAATCTCTAGCTCTGACAAGATTTCCTCACTCAGTTCAAAATCATATTGACCTGCAAAAATAAAGGGATTTGTAATGACAAAAGTAACATCTTCATTATTTACTGATTGCAAATAGTGAAAAGGTAACTCTGCATCTCTAGAGAGGACAATAATAAATTCTTTTTCTGACTCAAATCCCGGTAAACCCGATTTAAATGTGATGACATTCTTTACCTCAAACTGCAATTCGCCTAACTTCGTTGATGTGATTCTCATTTTTCCTCCTCATTAAGCCAAGAAATCTAGTTTCGACTTCTCAAATCTAAAGTTGATGCTTTGATATTGTTTAACATTGTAGGACACCCTCCCAGGCGTATAGTTGAACTGAACTGGAGATGGCAAAGAATTATTATTGACACTTCCAGGTTTATAATTATAGTTTATTGTCCCTCTAACCAGTTCAATTGAAGGGCGGCTGGTGGGAATTGCACCATAATTAAATTCATGTTCAAATATCGTATAAGCATTTTGAACAGCTTGATCTGACATAGGATCGTAGTCATTTTGAATCTCCGCCCAGGTATTCCCATCGTCAACGATTCGCGCGATGCCCTCTGAGAATTTTTGTTGTCCATAGGCGACTGCATCGTTCATAAAGGCTTTGATCTTTTTAAGCCCGGCTTCCGCAAAACACTGCGACTGATCTATTTCTACCCTAGGTGCTGTGGTTTCAATCTCTACTTTAGGCAATTCTTTACTTAAATTTAAAATACGTTTGCCATTATCAGATTGAGTCAAAGATGCTTTCTGAACTTCTACATCTAATTTTATGGGTTGAGTCTCAATTTTTATAGGCATATCATAACCTCCTTATTATCAAGTAAGGTTTATTGTTTATTTTATAAAATCCACAAGACTCGGTTGTATTACCTTCGAGCCTACGGAAAGTGAAGCTCTATAAATATTTTCTAAGTTTTTAAAGTTCATAATGGCCTCAGCCATATCCACATCTTGAACCTTGCTGAGCAGTTCAGTATACGTGATTTGGTTTTCATCAAGTCGACTTGAAACAAATTCAATACGATTGGTTTTCCCACCAATTTCACCTGCAACCGTAAGTACTCTATCCAGATGCATATCCATTTTGGCAATGCTGTCCTGTATAACTTCGGTCTCATCAGTCGCAAGTGCTTCTTGAAAAGCCTTTAAGTCTCGAATCATTTCACTTTCTTTAGAATAGACAAAATCTGTTTTTACTTGGTGTTGTTTCCCATCGTTTGTGGCAACTGCACTTATAGAAATAGGCATGTTGTCCCCACCAGTGACAGTTACTTTTCCAGTGCCAAAAGCCAGATCAACTTGACTTTGAATTTCAGTGATCATATCTGCAACATTGCTGTAATTGTCTAAATCCAATTCGATTTTTTTCTGTTGACCATCGTGTTTAATAAAGATGTCGCTCCGACCAGTTGCAGCGGCCACTTGTGCATCAGAAATCAGAACACCCGTTGTATACACACCATCACTTGCATCTGTTCCTGATGTAATGGTACTACCACTATATCCGGCTGTTACAGTCGTATCTGTTATGACTGACGCAGAACCAAATTGCTTTGACTCAATCACTAACTGATCATTGGCATCAAAATACACTTCAGCCACATCAGACAAGACTGAAGTGCCATCTGTTGCAGCTTTTAAGGCTTCAACAAAGCGTTCCTTCGTCATCGGATTATTGGCATCCACTACTAATGTACTTTCATCTACATCAAATACAGCACCATCCACATTTATATCTAAGACTTCTCCTACTGCTGTAAAATCATTAGACAGATCAACAGTAGTTTTAAAATTAGATCTTGTGGCTTGAGTCGTCCCTGCAGATCCTCGACTCAGACTCTTTTCAAAAAAATTATCGTTCTGGATAACGCCAAAGACGTCCACTGGGTTTACGCCAATTTCCATAACTTCACCCACTGAAATTTCATACCCGATATTATTGCCATCCGTATTTCTCGTATCTGTAATATCTATATTATAAGATCCATCTTCATTAAATAACTTTTCATCTGTCTGCTGTCCTGAAAAAATATAACGCCCTGCAATCGTTGAGTTTCCTAAAACTGTTATTTCTTTTATCAATTCGCCGATCTCTGCTTTTACCTTCTGAGTATCTTCCGGTGTATTCGTGCCATTTGCAGCACCTACAGCTAATTCTCGAACCCTTTGCAGAATGTCCTTAACATCCGTAAGAGAACTTTCTGAAACCTGAAGCCATCCTAGAGCATCTTTGACGTTCTTATCGTATTGCTCAACTTCTCGAATATCTGTTTTGTATTTTAAAACCTGAGTGATGCCCACAGGATCATCAGAAGGTCTTTGGATGCGTTCTCCACTGGAAAGTTCATTCTGCTTTTTAGACATACTGGAAAGATTTCTATTAGCATTCCAAAGCATATCTTTCACTAACATATTATTGGTTATTCTCACGGATAATCACTCCTATCTTCCCACGGTTCCAAGACGATTAACAATCAAATCTAACATTTCATCATACACATTAACCATTCGAGCATTTGCATTGTATGCTGTTTGAAATTTAATCATATTTGACATTTCTTCATCTAGAGAGACACCCATAACAGAGTCTCTTGAAACGCTAAATTCATTTACAAGTTGCGCTTGGTTTTCAGACACCCGATTAGCCTCATTGGCATCAACGCCTAAATTGGATACCAACGATTTGATATAATCTTCTGGCGCCCCCCATTCATAGAGTTTAATATTATGTCTTGTTTCCACCATTTTAATGGCATTAGTTGCATCACCTGGTACCTCTTCAACCTTTGTTCCTGCGGCAAACTTATTGAGGTCTTCAAGATCTTTGGCAATGGTAATTTCATCTGACTTAATGCGATCCACAACGTAATACTGTTCATCAATCAATTTAACAGTCTTACCTTTGTAAGCAGGATTGTTCTTTAGAACATTAGCAATATTTTCATTAATCTTATCTTGCTGTTCATCCTCTGGCAACGCTGAAACTCCAGATAGAATTGAACTCGTCACATTTTCTGCCGAAAGACCATTAAGGCCTTTGTTAACTAAATAGTCCTTGTATTCTGCAGTGGTCATATTATCTATAGTGAACATATAATTACCAGTAGATTTATCGAGTCCAAATCCAGATTCATGAATACTGTTCATGGTATCCGCTAAAACATCCACAAACTCATCCATTTTACTAACGTAGTATGGAATCCCTTTTTTATCGCCTTCAATATTATCGCGAACACTTTTCAAGCCTGAAATCCTGCCGGTGGTTACATTGAAACTATTGCCATCAGCCCACTGAACATCCATAATTTTATCATCATCACTCTCATGAAGTTTTTCTTCTCGTCTAACCAATTCTAAAGAATCACTTCTAAAATGAGATACCAATAAGTGCCCATCAATGAGCACATGAAATCTATTTTGTTCGTCTTCATAATAATCAACAGGCGCAAGCTCAGACATTTTATCCATAAGCAAATTTCTTTGATCCCTGAGATCATTTGCAGTACCACCTTCAAGTTCTGCTTCATAAATGGATTTATTTAACTCCACCGTTTGGTTTGCATACATGTTAAGTTCGTTCACTGAAGATTGAAACTGAAAGTTCAGATCTTGCTGTAAGTCAGTCAACATAGTGGATATTCTCTTTATACCGTCTGTAAGCGCAATGGTATTTTGTCTAAAAAGAGTACGTGCCGTCAAGTCCTCAGGGTTTTTAGAAAACTTTTGAAGAGATTCGTAGTAATTGTCAAGCAATTTACCCACACTTGAATCTGTCGGCTCATTAAAAATGCCCTCAACCTGCTTAAGTACGCTTGCCCTCGCATCCCATTCACCTTTTGAAGATGTCTCCTTTCTGTATTTAAAGTCCAAATACGCATCTCTAATTTGTTTTACCGCTGTGACATCCACACCAACACCTATGGTTCCCAATTTACCGGGTAAAGTCTGCGGTTTATAAGCCTGTGTATTCATCACTTGTCGCGAGTAACCTTCGGTGTTAGCGTTCGCAATATTGTGAGAAACAACTCCAAGAGATCTTTGGTTTGCAAATAGGCCTGACATTGCTATACTTAATCCTAAAAAACCTGATGCCATTAGAATTCTCTCCTTTCACGCATCCATGCTCAAACAAGTAATACACTTAAATCCTTTTAAATGTCTATTGCCAATTTATTTCACAATACCTTTTACTTTTCCTATATAAAGCTAAACTTTTGAAGTCTATAAATAGTCCTCAAAAGTCTTTTGGGCTAAACTCTTACATCAAAGATGTTTTTACGTTGAACTTGATCATCAACTGCATCTTTGGTATATTGGGCATTTTCTGATGAAAGTTGAGTCAATAAATCAATATTGAAGTTGACTAAGTTGATTTTTTCCTCCAATAATTTTGAATTAAATCTATTTTCATCTGCAACGTTTTTCACCAAAACAAGCAGCTTGTTTTTAGCATCTGACACCAACTTTCTTTCATCTGTCGGTAAAAACTGCATCAACTGAGTCACATTCTCCACAAACTCGAGATTATTTTCTCTTAAAACCAAATCAACAACCTTTTCTCTGATTTCTTCTAGTTTGAACAAGGTAATCACTAGCCCCTGCTCTTCAGTTGCAAGTGCTTCCAATTCACTCATTTTCTGCTCTTTAATGGCAACACGCTTTCTTTTGGAAAGGTTTAAAATCTCGCGATATATTTCTTCTTCCTTATTCAACGTCAAAACTAACTGTTCTACACTTTTAGTCATACGACCGTCTCCTTTAATTGCTTTATAAAACTTTGCCAAACACACCTCTGCACAAAAGCCTTGGTCCTAAAAGCTATTTTCCATAGGCATTTTCCGCTCTAATATAAGAACCGGAGAAAATGTCCGGTGTATGTAGGGGTTAAGAAATCGACGTTATTTTGTTAATCCCTTCAATATTTGCCCAGCAATTTGTTCCGCATTTGGTTTATAATTACCAGAACTAATTTGTTCTTTAATCGCATTGACTTTCTCACTTCTAACTTCTGGAACATCTTTAAGTGCTCGCATTGCCACTTGATGATCTCTTGCTGCAGTAGATATTTCAACTTTGTCACTTTTAAAACCTGTCTTTTCCGATTCTTCAGTTTTCTTAACATTCTTACCATAAGTTTTAAGAACGTTTTGAATATTTGGACTACCAGTAATTCTCATAAAAACACCCCCGTTCATGCCGATTTCTCTACTATAGGTATCGGCATAAACGAGGGTAAGTTTAGTACTTTCTTAAATTATTTTTTTTCTTTAATGTGCATCCCTACTCGCGATCTGTATGGATCACTTTCTACAATACCAGCTTTGAGTCCATCAGTGAGATCTCGGATACATTTAGGACAAAATCTACCGCCACCATTCACCGCTTCACCACACCGTTCACAAAATGAAATAAGCGCATTTTCGCCTAAGACAATTTTACCATCACGTATCCATTTTAGGATTGCTTCTGTTGAAATACCAGTCCCTAGACTGACATCTCTTACACCAGAAGTTGGATTGTCATAAATGTATTCTCTCACCTTTGTAAAATCATCGTCTATGTCCTCATTACATCTAGAACACAAAAAATCGTTTACGTCTTTAGCCGCAAATAAGCGGTTACATTTTTTACAATTCTTCAAATTGCCAAGTTTATTTTCTGTCATCTTTTAAAGCCTCCCAAACACTCTACTGCCCCATGGCAAACGTGATACAATAAATCGCTTCAGCACCTGCCTCATAAAGCACCTTCGAACATGTATTAACAGTTGCACCCGTGGTGTAAATATCATCTATAACAAGTACAACTTTGTTTTCAATCTTAACACACTCTTCTTGCGTTATCATTATAGCATCTTTTAACATCTGCTTCCTAGAGTCTTTATTCAATTTTTTTAATTTTTTTGTTCTTTTATGACGCTTGAGTTTTCCTATTTGGACTTCTCTCTCGAGCATTGCTTGCATCACCTTTGCAATCAGTTCACTTTGATTAAAACCCCTCATCCATTTTCTCGTCCAGTGAATTGGTGTCGGTATGATCACTTCTATTTGATCCAAAATATTTTCTTCAATTAAACGCTTGATCATGAGCTCAGCAATCCCTTTGCAATACTCCGTTTTACCTTTATACTTCAATCCCAAAATCATCTTTTTGGCAAGCGCATCATAATGTGTACAAGAAAGATGTCTTGTGTAATAGTGAAACTGTTCTTGGCACGTTTTACATTTATACTGATAAACATCCAGTTGATCATAGATCAATTCAACCGGTCGATCACACTTTTGACATCTTGTAGTGTCTATCTTAAGTTGTTCCAAACAAGTCTCACAAAAGAATGACTCAGAAATTTGAGCCTCATACTCTACGTCGCATCCAAGACAATTCAGTTTTTCTGGAAAAAATAGATCTGCCACAGGCTCTAACATCTAACACCCACCTATACATTTCAAATAAAGTTATAGTCGACACTTGCACAGCTTTTACACCGCTTTTACACCGCTTTTACGCAACACTCTAATATTGCTGCTCTGAGAGTTCTTCCCAAACATTTTTAAAGTGAACAATTCGTCCCTTTAAGTTTGAAAGTCTCTTTTCTTCATGCGTTCGATGAATCATATGATTTAGATATTTTTTATCACCCACGAGCACTACCAATTCTCTAGCCCTAGTTATGGCTGTATACAATATATTTCGGCTCATGAGCATAGGTGGTCCATAACTCACAGGCATAATCACCACTTTAAATTCACTCCCTTGACTCTTATGAACCGTTACAGCATAGGCAAGTGTCAATTCATCCAGAGATGCATAGTCATAAACCACTTCTTTCTCTTGATCAAACACCACTGTAATTTCCCGATAAACCTCATCGATCATTGTGATAAAGCCAATGTCTCCATTGAAAACACCCTTGCCCTCTTCACCAAATCGATTCGTCCAGTCTATATTATAATTATTCTTAATCTGCATAACTTTGTCGCCTTTACGAAAAAGTTTGTAGCCTATTTTCTTTTCTCCTTTTTCGGGCGCTTCTGGATTAAGCACTTTTTGGAGCATTGTATTTAGGGCATCAACACCCACAGCCGTCCCCTTCATGGGCGCTAAAATCTGAATATCTTCCATGGCATTGAAGCCATAGTAATTAGGCAACCGATCTGTTACAAGTGCTTCGATTTCCTTAAGAACTTGATCCGCCTTAGTGCGTGAAATAAAAAAGAAGTCCTTATCTTTCTTATTGAGTATAGGCGCTTGTCCACGGTTAATTTTATGTGCATTTTCTGCAATTAAAGACATTTCTGACTGCCTATAAATTTCATCTAGACAAACTGAAGGCACCGTCCTCGAAGCCAAAATTTCCTTGAGTACACTCCCAGGGCCCACAGAAGGCAGCTGATCAGAGTCACCCACTAAAATCAAATGACTGCCATCCTTAATAGCGTCCAAAAGACGATACATTAAAAGGATATCCACCATAGAAATCTCGTCAATGATAATGACGTCTGCTTCCAGGGGATTTTGATCGTTCCTTTGAAATTCCATATCCCCTTGAAACTCAAGGAGTCTATGAATCGTTTTGGACTCTCTTTGTGTGGCTTCTGTCATCCTTTTAGCCGCTCTTCCAGTGGGGGCTGCAAGTAGCACTTTCTTATCAAGCACTTCAAAGGCATTAATCACCGTGTTGATGATTGTGGTTTTTCCAGTTCCCGGACCTCCTGTTATGACAAAAACGCCATTTTCAAGCGCTTTTGACACAGCCAGTTTCTGATTTTGACCTAGAAGGATACCTCTTTCTTCTTGATACTCCTCAATAAAGCCATCCACAAAGGTTTGAAGTGGCTGATTATTCATCATCATAAGCTTGACGAGTTTAAGAGCAACTTGTTGCTCTGCATAAAAAAGTGTTGGCAAATATACAGCTAGATCCGTAAATGCATCTCTATCTCTATCTCCATTTTCATTTTCGCCATTTTGCGAATGCTCAGATTCGATCCTTTCTATTTCTGCTTGCGTTTTCTCAATTTCTAATGGCATCTGTTCCACTTGCACATCACCTTTAACCGCAAGTTCTGCAATCATTTGATCTACTAAGTCACCCGGAATACCGAGTTCACGTTCTGTCAAATGACAAAGTGCTTTTTTCCCCAAAAAGCTGTTGCCACTGCCAGCTTCTTTATTTAATATATATTGAATCCCTGAAGCAATTCTAAAAGGCGATTTAGACTCAATCCCCATTTTCTGAGCAATTTGATCTGCAAACCTAAAGCCAATGCCACTGATTTCATCCGCTAAAATATAAGGATTGGTTTCAATTTTCTCGATGGCTTCAAGTCCAAATTTTCGATAAATTTTCATAGCCATATGAACTGTTATATTGAGATTTTGAAAATACATGATAAAATCTCTAAGTTCGTATTGTTCTTTATAAGATAAAATAATTTGTTCGAGTTTTTTAGGGCCAATACCGGGTATTTCAAGTAATCTTTCTGGATTTTCATGGATGACTTCAAGCGCTTCGTCTCCAAAAGCTTGCATCATTAATTGCGCAGTGGCTTCTCCAATCCCTTTGATCACGCCAGAACTCAAGTATTTAAAGAGTTCATCTCTCTCTTTGGGCTTCACATGTTCTAAATAATTGACAGTCAATTGCTCACCATATATAGGATGAATCTCGAGTTTTCCTGAAACGCGAAGCTTATCACCTGACTTTATAAATGGGAGAATGCCTTTAATACATATATATTCTTCATGCGTATTGAGATTGGCAATCATAAAACCTGTTTCATCATTTTGAAAAATAATTTCTTCTATGACGCCTTCATACAATAAATTCTCTGACATTTTTATGTAGTCTCCCATTCGCTTTATTCGTTAATAGAACTTACGTTCATAGTTTATCATAATTTTTGTGCTTTTCCATTATCAATATGATTTTTTTCATTATTATTTAGAGTAAAACAACCTATAAAATATCCCATAGATTTTCTAAACAGGCACCCTTGAAAACACGCTTGGATTGTTCTTCTTGCACACGAATGCAGAAAGAACGTTCTACAGGTGTGGACTTTAGCACTCTGAAAGAAGATCCTTTATAAAACAAAATGTGATTATAATTATATTTACAATAGTATACTCATTCATATTATGCTATTATTGTTAATATACGGATGTTATTTTAACATCTACTATCTTGGAATGGAAAACTATTATAAGGAGGTCAAAGCTCATGGAAGATATGAAAAAAGATTTTGATGATGTCAAAAAAGAACTTCAAAAGGAAGGCATCGTTAAAACTTTTCTAAGTTTTGATAAAATGATCACCCCTACTTTGATTAAAATTATTTTTTACATCGGTATTATAATGTCTACTCTAACTGGATTAAGCATGATTTTCAGCGGTATGAGAGCTCATTTTGGTGGTGGCATCCAAGTTTTCTTAGGTTTATTAACACTTGTTATATCACCTATCGTTGTTAGAGTTTATTGCGAACTCTTAATTGTAATTTTCAAAATTCACGATTCTTTAAATGAAATAAAAAACAAATAAATAGTGCAATCATTCGACATATTTAACAATTGACATCTTTACATAAAGCATAGAATTGACCATTCCCAATTCTATGCTTTATTTGTTTTTTTGAATGTGTTAGAATGGGCCAACTGTCAAGTCATTTGATACACTACAAAAAATTAAATCCCCCCACCCTATATACATGTCGAATGAACAATCCGCAGGCAACGCCGAGGACTCTTGTTCAGTAGGCATGTATATAGGGTGGGGGGATGGCTCTAACCCCAGTAGATCAAATTACGCTCCAAAAGCATCTTTCTTAATCGCTTCAGCCTTATCCGTTTTTTCCCAAGGCAAATCAATATCCGTTCTACCAAAATGACCATAAGCAGCTGTCTGCTTGTAGATTGGTCTTCTAAGGTCAAGTTCTCTAATGATTGCACCTGGTCTTAAATCGAAATGCTTTTTAACGAGTTCAATGATTCTCTCATCGTCAATTTTACCTGTCCCAAAAGTTTCAACCATGATTGAAACAGGGTGTGCAACACCAATTGCATAAGCCAGTTCAAGTTCACATTTATCTGCAACACCCGCTGCAACTAAATTCTTTGCAACATACCTTGCTGCATATGCTGCCGATCGATCCACTTTTGTAGGATCTTTTCCAGAGAAAGCACCACCACCATGTCTAGAGTAACCACCATAAGTATCTACGATGATTTTTCTACCTGTTAATCCAGCATCTCCTTGAGGACCACCAATTACAAATCTGCCTGTTGGATTCACTAAAATTCTCGTATTGATTAAAAGGTCATCTGGAATAATTGGATTAATCACATGCTTAATCAAATCTGCCTCAATTTGATCTCTTTCAACTTCTGGACCATGTTGAGTTGAGATTAAAACCGTATCCACTCTAGCTGGTCTTCCATTTTCATCGTACTCAATCGTTACTTGAGTCTTTCCATCTGGTCTTAAATAGTCCAAAGTATTGTCTTTTCTAACATCTGTCAACCGCTTAGCGAGCTTATGAGCCAATGAAATTGGAAGTGGCATTAATTCTGGTGTCTCATTACAAGCAAAACCAAACATAATACCTTGGTCTCCAGCACCCACTTCATCTTCCATACTACCCTCTTTGCTCTCAAGCGCTTTATTAACACCCATTGCAATATCATCGGATTGTTTATCTATTGCCACAAGGACACCACAAGTATCACCATCAAAGCCGAATTTAGCCCTGTCATAACCAATACCCTTAATCGTTTCTCTAACAACATTTTGAACGTCCACATAACAGTTTGTTGTGATCTCTCCTGCAACCAAAACCAAACCTGTTGTCACAGATGTTTCACAAGCAACTCTTGCATTTGGATCTTTTGCAAAAATCTCGTCTAAAATTGAGTCAGAAATTTGGTCACAGATCTTATCTGGATGACCTTCAGTTACAGATTCAGAAGTAAATAATCTTCTTGCCATTCTACGACACCTCCATGAAAAATTATAGTTTTGATAATCCTTTTATATCTCATTGATGAGCTATAGGCGCAAAAAAACCTCTTCACAAGAAGAGGCGAGTATTCTCACAACCTCATCTTCCAGACATTCATCACATCTGTAGGATTTAGCACCGTGTAAAACCGGTTGCTGGACTTCATAGGGCCTATTCCCTCCATCGCTCTTGATAAGGATTACTATTAAATTTACTAGACCATAATAGCATACGATTATCAATAACGCAACCTTTAATATATCAAAAAAACTTAATACCTTTCATCTACATACCCCATAGGCCTATTCAAAATCATATTTTTTTGATAAAATACATGCTTAGAGTGTCAAAAACCAAAAGTTGAGCAACCCTTTACCACATGATATCGTTTATGAGAAATACGCGGGACAGCATATAGTAGAGGGGTTATGGTGTATGTGCTATTTCCTGTAATAAGAGATCCACTTCAGTTTTTTTAGAATTCTGCCGATAGAATATTTATAAATTTCAATTGGAGGTCCACATGAACTATAGAGAACGACTCTATCAAGAAATTGAATCCAGAAAAAATCAACTTAAAACACTTGAGCAAAACGGAGATGCACTCACTTGTTCTCGGATTTCTAAAGAAATTGAAATGTTGACTTCGGAGTTTAAACGCTATACAGATTTCGAGACCCAAAAAACCACACAAATTTATACTTCAAATCACGATCACTAAAGATGCCTTAAAGGCATCTTTTTTATCTTTTAATCCCTTTTAAGCTTGTAAAGCAATCATGAAAAGCGGTATGGTCGCCACAGAGAGTAATGTACTTATAAAGATGAGCTTAGATGCCAGGACCGCATCATTACCATAGAGTTCAGCAAAAACGGCTGCATTGGCAGCGGCTGGCATAGCTGTTATAAGCACAGGAATTCCCAGTACATAGCCCGTCATCCCAATCTTCCATAAGAACCCCCCCACAAGACTTGGTATCACTAACAATCGGAGTGCAATCACAATATAATCTTTGAGGTCGCTAAACAGGTCCTTGAATTCAAGTCCTGCAAGTAAAAAACCTATAAACATCATAGAAAGTGGCGTCGTGGTACTTCCAATCATATCTAAAGTTTTAAATAAAGTCTCTGGCAATTTAAATGAAGTTAAAAACATGACAAAGCCTAAAACAACAGCCACTAAACCTGGATTAAAAATATTTTTTAACCGCTCTTCCATGCTAAGTGCCACTGATCTTTGAGACCGCCTCATCAAGTGAATTCCGTAAGTCCAAATCAATAAATTAAAAGATAAATTATATATTGCAGCATAGAACACGCCCACTTTTCCAAACACAATAGCCACTACGGGATACCCCATGTAACCTACATTTGAAAACGTCATCACATACTCGTAAATATCAACTCTAGGCTGTTTCAACTTTAATAATTTAACCATAATCTTGCTCATCAAAATCGCAAAAGCATAAACACAAAAAGAAATCACCAATAAATTCATGCTCTTTAAAAGTGTTTCATAAGAAAATTCATAGTTCATCGAAACGATAATAAAAGCAGGCAATGTCACATTCATGATCAATCGGCCAAGTTCACGATTGACTTTATCTGTTACTATGCCTAACTTCTTCGTCAAAATACCTGTAACGATTAATAAAAAAAGCACCGTCACCTGCGACACGACTGCCATCTAACCCCTCCAGTTTTCCAAAAAATCAAAAATATTATCATAAGCACTGTTCATAAAAGAATAGAGCACAGGATGATCAGTCTTAACCTCACATATAAATTGCATGCTATCTTCATAGACTTGATTATCCATAAAAGCTTGATCAACAGATGCTAGTGATTCCTTATTTAAAGCCCCCACAACGAGTTGCCCATCATTTGTAAAAAAATAGAGCGCAAATAAGTCCCCGTTTAGATAGTACGGATTTTCTCCGACATGATCATTATGTGCATTAAACTCACTATATAATCTGCCATTATAATATTCATAGCACATCATTTCTGGATTTTGATCGTGAAATCTTCTTTCAAAAAAAACATCTTCTATCGTTAAAATAATCATATATTCAGGCTTATTTAAATTAAAAGAAGCTTCAATGCTAGAGATTTCTAAACTTTCAATGATCTTTGCTTTTTCAACTTTCATGACAGGTTTATCAATTTCAATTTCAAGAATGACAATTTTATAGTGTGCCTCAAAATCAATCAACGCTTCACAACGATAAAGCCTCTTTTGTCCTGTTTCACCAATACAATTAGAAGTATTTTTCAATAGACTGTAAGGTTCTTCCACAATTTCGAAAGTCTCATCTATGAGCCCATCTTTCCACAAAAGCATCGTAGAGGGATAATCACACCCCACGTTTCTCATAACAAAATAGTTGAGTAGTTCTATTTCAGTGTCTATCTTAGGACAAAGTCTCTGATATAGACTAATTTCTTCATTTGTTGTAAGCCCCGTATATAGCGATTCAAAATCCAGTTTAAAGTATTCAAAATCCACGAGCACTTCAACAGAATCTGGGTCTACAATATAGGCAGACTTAATTAAAAACACAAATTCTTCATAGTTGATATCCACAAAGATACCCCCTAATCCACCTGTGACACCTAAAACCGTATTTTGAATCTCTTTAATATCACCATCCATAAAGTGATAAAATCCATCAATCCCATAGGCCTCATAGTCAAGATGAAAGATTTGAGTAATACGTTTATTTTGATCATTTTGCCATTCGCAAACAAGACCAACAACCCCCATTAACCTGGTGTTGGTGGCCTTTGCACTTAAAAATTCTAATTTTGATTTATTCATTAAGAAATTACCTTTTCAACAATAAGTGATTTATAGTACTCCAATTTTTGCTTAGCTTTCTCTTGATTCTCCGCTTGAATTGAAAAATAAATTTTAAGCTTTGGTTCCGTTCCAGAAGGTCTTAAGACAAACCAAGAATGATCGTCTAAATAGTACTTGAGTACATCTGATTTTGGAAGACCTGTATCATCATTCAAGAAATCAATACTGTGTTTGAACTCTATGAGTTCAGATGCATTTTCTCTGAACTTTGCCATAATCGACATCATAATCGAATGACCTTCTTTGCCTTCAAATCGCTTAGCGATTGTTTCTTCTACAAAGAAGCCATGCGCTTGATAAATTTCTTCAAGTTTCTCTAGTAAAGAACAGCCATTTTGTTTAAAATATTCTGCCATTTCAATTGCTATAAGCGTCCCCATTACTGCATCTTTATCTCTTACATGCGGATCGAATAAATAGCCGTAACTTTCTTCATATCCCATGATGAAATGAGGTTCATCTTTTTCAATTTGCTCACCTATAAATTTAAATCCCGTCAATGTTTGAACTAATTTAACCCCATAATGATCTGCCTGTCTTTTAGCAAGATCTGACGAAACAATTGTGTTCACCACATAGTGTTCAGGTGTTAAATCTTGTCTTGACGAGAGTAAATACGCCATAAAAAGCGCTCCTATTTGATTGCCATTTAACACGCGGTATGCATTTTGGTCTTTAACGAGCAGTCCAATGCGATCGCAATCCGGATCAGTTGCAATAACTAAATCTGCACCGTGTTTTTCAGCATATTCTATTGCAACTTCAAAGGCCTCATATTCCTCTGGATTTGGTTTTTTACAAGTTGGAAATTCACCATCTGGTTCCATCTGAGGTGCCACTTCGATTAAGTTAGAAAAAGCCATTTCTTTGAGCACACGTTTTACAGTTGCTCCGCCAGTCCCATGGAGCGGTGTATACACAGCTTTAAGCGTCGAGTTTTTTAAAAGTTCTGGTCTTACTGAGACTTTTTTTACCATTTCAATATAAGGCAAATCGACCTCTTCACTAATCATTTTAAAAAGCCCCTCTGCAAGTGCCTCTTTTTTTTCAATTCGTTTAACTTGTTCAAAGTCTGTCACTTGATTCACATGTTCAATGAGTGCATCTGCCAAGTGAGGCACCAATTGACAGCCTGTTTCATCATAGACCTTATAGCCATTATATTCTGGTGGGTTATGACTAGCTGTTACCATGATGCCACCGATACACCTCAGTTCTCTTACTGCAAACGAAAGCTCTGGCGTAGTTCTAACCGCATCGAACAAATATGCTTTTATGCCATTACCTGCCATTACAAGTGCAGATTCCAGTGCGAATTCATAAGATTTTCGTCTGGAATCATACGCAATCGCTATTGATTTTTCAAATTTACCTTTAAGGGTTTTGGCATCTCTTTCAAGCAAAAAATTTGCAAATCCTTGAGTTGCTTTCCTTACAATATATTCATTTATTCTATTGGTTCCAGCACCTATAATTCCTCTCATACCTGCTGTACCAAATTCTAAATCTCTATAAAATCGATCATCAATTTCTTCTGGACGGTTCTCAATTGCCCGCAATTCTTCCCTAAAATCAGCATCAAAATAAGTGTTTTCAAGCCACTGTTTATATTTCTCTTTAACGGTCATTTTCATCTCTCCTATCCTCTATTTGATCTACTTCGTTATATCATATTATACCTTTTTTTATAAATCAAGCTATAATTGGCACGTCAAAAGCTTGAGAACGATCTCCCTAGAATTATAGTGCAACCTCACCATCGACTAAAAAACCCGTCTCAAATAGCATGTAGAAGAGATGCTTTAAAGTCTCATCTTTCAACTTTTGTGGAAATAGAGCATTTGTTTTAACCGATAATATGCCAATCAATTTTTGAGTTAACTCACTCCTACCTGAAGACAGATCAATTTTATCTTCACGATAGCGTCTATGAACAAGACCAACCAATTGCTCAAATGACAAAATCCTAAATCGATCTATCTTCAGTTCTTTCGCCAAAAACTCGTAGAGTGCAAGTGCAATTTCACCATAAGTTGCATTGTCACTGACACCTAAAAGGTCTTTGATCAGCGGAATAACATCTTCAAACAAGAGCCGTTTTGACGGTTTATCTATCCCTAAAAGTTTGCCCACTTCATTTAACGTGTGATCTGATAGTCCGATCAATTCATTAAAGACTAAATCCTCATCAATTTCACCTTTGATATAATACATCTTACCTTTAAGGGCTTTAAAAACGCGAAATGTATCATAATAGCCCATTTTTATGTTATATGCTGCTCTTTCAGTACTGACTTCAAGGGTCTTACCCAAGTCTTCAGAGGGTTTTATCATCGTTATGTTGACATTTTTTTTATTCTTAATACGCCTTTGACGACCAAGCCCCATGACTCTTATGGCGATAATATCCTCATAGCCTTTTCCAATGAGCATATTGATCGGCAAATTGTCGAAAATGCCACCATCTACTAAAAGTTTATCGTCTATCTTATCAATTTTAAAGGCAGGGAAATTAGCAGATGCCATAATATAATCATGTAGCTTCCCCTCAGGAATATCCTCAATAAAAATTTCAATAGGTTTCAAATCACTCAAAGAAAGTGTCACCAACCCATACTCTATTTGGGATGCTCTGAGTTTAGGTTCATCTACAATTTCTTTAAGTTTTTTTTTCAAAGGCGTTACATCTAACCCACCTTGTTTCAACGTTTCCATCAAAAACTTACCGATCTGATTGACATCGAAATCTGACCCGAAATCAAATTTGGTGACCTTTTCTAAAAGCTTTTCATCCCCTTTGATGACATCTTCTAGGGCCATATCTAGCCAAATCGACTCTAATTTTTCTAGGTCTTCCATGGCAATAATTGCACCATTTATTGAGCCTATTGAGGCACCCACCACAGCGTCATACTTAATGCCCATTTCTTTCAATGCCTTAACAGCACCCACATGAAAAGCCCCTTTTGCACCGCCACCCTCAAGTACTAATCCAGTCATTTAACACACCTCATTTACAAATGTAATTTTAATTCATTTATACCACTAAAATAAGAGCTTAATCCCAACTTGTGATTCTCATATAAATTAATATACGACTCACAAATTACAATTAACCTCTTAATCCACATAGCTTTATCCCTTTAGATCAAATGTTGTTTTTACTGCCTGATTTTTTAAGTCTTGACTATTTTTAGACGATTGAATGTCTTTAGTAGATTGAATGTCTTTAGAATTTTCAGCCCCCTGAATTGTTTCATCAGATGCTGCAGTCTGTTCATATTGATGTATAAAATTTTTAACCATCATATCGGCTAAACCAATGCCACCAGCCTCAGTGATCTTTTTGGACATCTCCTCGTCAAGCATCCCTTCGAAGGTTTCTCTGGCATCACTTTTTTCAGTCAAGCCACCTTCTTGAACTGTTTTACGCATCTCTTTAAAGAGCATATTCACGAAAAAGGATTCAAATTGCTCTGCTGCTTCCCGAATCTTCACTTCATCCTTATTTTTAGCAGCATCTTCAAGTTTTTTCTTAAAAGCATTTACATCCACCGAGTCATTCTGGTCCTTCATTTGAGTCTGATAAGCACTACTCAACGCCATATTATCAACTTTCATATTTCAGTCCCTTCAATCATAAATTAGGTCAACTCCTAATTACCGTTTTAACCCATTTGCAATTTCAAGCATTCTATCTGCTGTCTGAATTGATTTTGAATTCATTTCATAAGCTCTTTCAGCAGTAATTAAGTTGATCATCTCATCAACGACTTCAACATTACTACTTTCTATAAACCCTTGTTTTACTTCGGTTGTATCACCATCTTCTAAGCCTTCGATTGCATCACCAGACGCATCAGTCGCCTTATATAGGTTTTTACCAACGCTCTCAAGTCCAGAAGGATTGATAAATTTTGCAAGTGTCATATCACCTAAGTCTTCATACTCTTCTGCACCATTTCGCTTAACTTGTACGTTGCCAGTGCCACTGACTTGTAACTTAGATATATTCTCACCTAATACAATATCCCCATCAGTCCCTTGTACATAATAACCTTCCGAGGTTACAAGTTTAGCACCATCTGTTGTTGTTGCAATTTTAAAATTACCATCTTTAGTAAAACGTTCATTTCCATTTTGATCAATCACTTTAAAAAAATGTTCTCCATCAATCGCAAAATCTAGATCACCTTCTGTTTGCTGAAGGCTACCGCCTTTGAAATCTCTCAAAGTAGCAGAGGTCATTACGCCATGTCCGATTTCAATTGGAACAGGACGCCCCTCACCGTCTATACGATCCCCTTGAGTCATTCTTTCATACATAACATCTTTAAACTCAATTCTCTGTCCTTTAAAGCCAGTTGTATTGACATTGGCTAAATTGTTAGAAATCGTATCTATTTTAAGTTGTAGATTTTTCATCCCGGATGCAGCAGACCACATAGCTTTCATCTTAAATATCCTCCTTTAATAAAGCTTTATACAGCTGCAATTTCATTGACAGCTTTACCAATCATATCATCAATTGTCGTAACAACTTTCTGGCTTGATTCATAATTGCGGTTCATCTCAATCAACCTAATCATTTCAGCGATTGCATTCGTATTAGACCCCTCAAGAAATCCCTGTTCGACTTCGCCTGTAAAATCTATTTTCTCACCAGTCATTTCCGATTCAGGTTTCTCCCTAAAATAAGAACCCCCAACTTTTTCAAGATCTGCAACGTTTGAATAATTTGTTACCAAAATTTTATCTGTGATCTCACCATCTTGAATCACTTCTCCAAATTCATTTATTGTAAAATTTTCACTTGTAATTACAATTGGACCTTCCAGACCTTGAACCGTGTTACCATCAAAAGACACCAGCTCTCCAGCATTATTAATTGTAAATGAACCATCTCTGGTAAGCAACATGCCGTGTTCTGTATTTAAATTAAAGTAACCAGGTCCCCGAAGCGCCAAGTCAAATGCTCTGCCAGTCATGTCAAGCTGTCCCTGATCAAAGTCAGTCATAACAGAGTAACCTTTAATGCCCGCACTCATGGTACCAATTACATTACGTGATCCAAATGTTACTATATTATCTATTGTTGCACCACCAGAAGTAATATTCCCGGTTTCGTCAATCTCAAAGTCATTATCGCCTACATAAATAGGCCCATTTTTTCCTAGTATATAATCACCTTGTAGAGGGTTAACAGAACCACCTACATTTTTATAAATCGTTCTTAAGTAACCATCACGATCTTTAAAAAATCTCATTGACTTACTATAATCTATACCGTTTTCAGTATCCACTTTAAAAAAACCATTATCTGTTCGAACTGTGTACTCACCATTTCTGGATTCAGAGACTACTTTAGGAGCACCTGATTTATAGGGCAAATTAGACCCATTAATTCTAGTAAACAATCGATTGTTAAAGGATTCCACTTCCAACCGATCCTTTTTATAACCTGTCGTATTAACATTCGCAAGGTTATTACTAATTACATCTATTTTATGTACATTTGTCATCAATCCAGTGCCTGCAACATATAATCCTTTTATCACAATAATACCTCCAGCTCTTTTACACTTAGAGTATCGGCACTGATGTTCTAAAACTTTAGCTTTGAATGTAGATATTTTCATAGTCTAAATAACAGACTGAGTTCTAGCTAATAACAATTCTTAATTAATTGTTGATGATTTAACTATCAGCTATTTCTATAGGTTTTCAGCTTTTTTTGTATTTTCTTTATTGTATGCCTTCCTCAAAAATGTTATATTAAAAGTGGTTAAAATACCATACCCTTTATTAATTTCAATTTCCTCATTTTGGAATGATCAAGTTTAACTTGAACATTCCCCTTTTTTTTATGAAAACGACTTCATTTAACAAACATTCATAAATAGTCCCTTGGGCATTTTTACATAATTTAAGGACAATAATCCAATTGATCGGTCAACTGAGTTATTGTCCTTTTTCACATAGTTACATATTATAGTTACATTTATTATTTTTTATAATTACATTTATTATTTTCTAAATCTAAGGCTCAAATCCAATGCCTTTACAGAGTGCGTCAATGCTCCTACTGAAATCACATCGACACCCGTTGCCGCAATTTCACCTATACGATCTAAAGTCACATTTCCGGATGCTTCTAATATCGTTTTATGGGCATTTATATGAACCGATGTGGCCATGTCTTTAAGACTCATATTATCAAGCATAATAATATCTGCCCCAGCATCTATCGCTTCTTTGAGTTCCTCTATACTTTCAACCTCAATTTCTATTTTAGCCGTATGAGGGATTTTAGCTCTCGCTCTTTTTACAGCCTCTTGAATGCTTCCCACCGCTCTAATATGATTATCTTTAATCATGACTGCATCCGATAAATTAAAACGATGATTAAATCCACCACCACATTTAACCGCGATTTTATCAAGCACCCGCAGTCCTGGTGCTGTCTTACGTGTGTCTACGATTCTGACGTCATGAGGTTTTGATGCTTCAACGTATCGGCTGGTTAAAGTCGCAATTCCAGACATTCTTTGAATTAAGTTTAAAGCCGTTCGCTCTGCTCTTAAAATATGGAGGGAAGCACCAGTAATTATAGCGATTTTCTGTCCCTTGATGACAGCATCACCATTTGAGACTTCCCACTTGATATTGCAAGTTTCATCTACAATCTTAAAAGTACGCTCGAAGACATCAATCCCTGAAATAATGCCTGATTCCTTTGCGATGAGATCTGCAATTCCCTTTTCATGACCTGTTAAGAGCGTCTCAGAAGTAATATCGCCATAATTCATATCTTCCATAAGTGCCGTTCTTATAATTTCATCTACTTTAAATTTTATCATTGTCACCAAACTCCTTTAAAGCACCACAAATCATAGCTTTCATCATGATCAACGCATTATAAATACTTATCGCTTCAATGTTTATAACTTCATTGCTATCCCTATAACACAATTTTGATTTTTCAATAAATTCACAAACTTTATTGTAGAGATTTTCCAATTCTACAGGATTACGATTAATGCCCATATAAGTATCCATCCAGCCTTGTAAAACCGCTTGACTCAAATTAACTTTTGATATTTTAAGCGTTTCAATGAAAGTCCGATTAAAATGGCTTTCATTGTCATGATCCATTTTTTCAATTGTCTTTGCAATGCGTCTACCAAATACCACTGCTTCTAAAAGAGAATTGCTGGCGAGTCTATTCATACCATGCACGCCAGTATGCGCACATTCCCCCACTGCAAATAGGGCATCTAAAGATGCTTTGCCTACAAGGTCCGTCTTGATGCCACCCATAAAATAATGCAATCTCGGTGCAACCGGAATCCAATCCTTTTCCATCATGATCCCCTGTGTTTTACAAAATTCATAGATCGTTGGAAACCTTTCCATTAAAAAAGCTTTAGATAAATGTGTCACGTCTAGATAAACAAATGGCAGACTTTGCCCAGTAACTTCCTTTTCAATAGCTGAGGATACCACATCTCTTGGTGCAAGTTCCATTCGATCGTCATACTTAGCCATGAAGCGCTCTCCAGATTGATTTCTTAAAATCGCCCCTTCACCTCTTACCGCTTCAGAAATTAGAAACTGCCTCCCCTCTAAATCGGGGGTGTAAAAAACTGTGGGATGAAATTGAGTTAAATTCATATGGGCCGTTTTAACACCAGCTCTGATCGCCATAGCTATACCACTACCGTCTATACCTAAAGCATTACTTGTAAAGCTATATAAATGTCCAATTCCACCAGTTGCTAATACTGTCCATTTTGAAAAAATACTCACATATTGCTGATTCATATACCCTTGAACACCAAAACAGGTCTTACCATCTGTCATGAGTTCAGATGCAAAAAAAGAAGTTTCCCATCTAATATTTTCAGAGGTCTTCACACGCTCAATAAGAACTTCCATCACTGATTTTCCTGTATGATCGCCAATTCTAAGTATCCGAGCTACACTATGAGCACCTTCCATACCCATTAGGTATTGCCCTTTTACATCTCTGTCAAAACGAACACCCAAAGATTCAAGTTGATGCATATTCATTTCAGCTTCTTCTACCAAAACTTTAACACTTTCAGGGTTATTTGTATAATGCCCACTTTTAAGAGTATCCTCATAATGCATTTTGGGAGAATCATAGACTTTAATCATAGATGCCGCAATACCACCCTGCGCTAAGTAACTATTGGTTTTTTCACCATCTGCTTTAGAGACAACTAATATTTTCATATTTTTAGGCAACATTAATGCTGTATACAAACCAGCTATGCCTGCACCAATAATGACAACATCCGTTTCATAAGTTTTCAATTCATCACCTTCATTTCGATATTTCAAGCATAGTCTGGATGGCATGAAATGCTTTCTGAGTAATTTCTGAATCAAGTCTAATTTCATTACCACCCGTCTCAAGCACTTTTAACACATCTTCAAGTTTTGTTTTTTTCATATTAGGACATGTGAAATTCGAGTTTAAAAGAACAAATTGCTTTTCAGGACTATTCGATCTTAGAGTCTCCATAACGCCTTCTTCTGTACCTATTATAAGGACCTCAGCAGTAGATGTCTTAGCATACTCGATAATTTGTGAAGTTGAACCCACAAAATCAGCTTGATCCACAACCTCAGGTTTGCATTCAGGATGTACCAAAATTTCAGCTTCTGGATAATGTGTTTTTATTGTTTCAATATCTTTCATATTGATTCTATGATGTGTCGGACAAAATCCCCTCCATAAAATCACTTCTTTTTCAGGCACGAACTTAGAGGTATAATGTCCTAAGTTTTGATCTGGTACAAAGATCACTTGATTGGATTTTAAACTTTTCATAACTTTAACTGCATTTGAAGAAGTACAACATATATCACTTTCTGCCTTTACCTCAGCAGATGAATTAACATAACATACAACTTGAGCCTCTGGATATTTTTCTTTTTTTGCTCTCAATGCATCCACAGTAACCATCTCAGCCATAGGACAACCCGCTTCAAGATTAGGCAATATTACTTTCTTTTGAGGCGATAATATTTTTGCTGTTTCCGCCATAAAATACACCCCACAAAGCACAAGCGTCTCTGCTTCACAATTAGAAGCAATCTTTGCAAGCTCCAGAGAGTCCCCAACATAATCTGCAATCGCTTTTATCTCTTCTGTTTGATAATGATGTGCTAGTATAATCGCATTTTGCTCTATTTTAAGTGCCTTTATTTTTTCAACGATATCTCTGTCCATACGATCGATCTCCCTTCGAGTGACATTACAGATGTCTTGTCACTTGTTCTTCTGTAATATACCACAAAAAATAGGCGACTTCAACCTCTTTACTAAATATAAAAGGATTCCAATGAGCTCTTTTTTTTTAAAAAAAGTCATGAAATCCTCTTTCGATTTTACTATTTAATTTTATGAGAACACTTTATAGATAACGTTTACGCGAAGATGTCGTCATCATATTTTTCTCAAGAATATCCAAATATTCAAGACTCATTCCAGTGCCCTTAGCAACACAACTCACAGCATCATCCGCTATGTAAGTTGGTATTCCAGTTCTTTTTTCAAGTTGCTTGTTGAGCCCAAATAAGAGCGAACCGCCTCCTGTCATCACAATCCCTCTAGAACTTATATCCGCCGCAAGTTCTGGTGGTGTTTTTTCAAGTACAGCATGAACTGCATCACAGATCGAATTCACGGATTCGCTTAGTGCTTCCAACATTTCATCACTTGAAATACTAATATTTTTAGGGAGACCTGTAATCAGATCTCGACCACGACAGTCCATTTTAACCATTTTAGTTCTTGGATAAGCTGTTCCGATATTGATTTTAAGTTCTTCTGCTGTCCTTTCTCCAATTAAAAGATTATGTCTTTTACGCATGTATCTTATAATCGCCTCATCGAACTTATCACCAGCCACTTTGATAGAGTTACTTACAACGATGCCATCAAGTGAAATAACGGCAATATCTGCTGTTCCACCACCAATATCGATAACCATGTTGCCATCTGGTTTTGTAATATCAAGCCCTGCACCAATGGCAGCTGCAATTGGTTCTTCTATTAAAAAAGTCTTTCCGCCTCCTGCTTCCGTGGTTGCATCAAGGACAGCCCTCTTTTCAACTTCTGTTACGCCACTTGGAACACAAACGATGATTTTCGGTTTAAATAATCTTCTTTTTCCGCATGTTTTATTAATAAAATATCGGAGCATTCTTTCAGTAACATCATAATCAGAAATAACCCCATCTTTCAGAGGTCTAATAGCAATAATATTTCCTGGCGTACGCCCTAACATTTTTCGTGCTTCGTTGCCGACTGCCAGTACACGATCTGTATTTTTATCAATGGCAACGACTGAAGGTTCTCTTAAAACGATTCCCTTGCCTTTAATATATACCAACACGCTGGCCGTTCCTAAATCTATTCCAATTTCAGCGCCGATTCCAAACATGAATTATCCACCTTCCGCATCATTTCTTTAGATTTTAATCTTCTTCAACTCTTCTTATTCTTGCTCCTAGGCTTACTAAATCTCTTTCAATTTGAGGATAACCTCTGTCAATATGATAGATATCGGCAACTTCAGTAATCCCTTCTGCTATAAGACCCGCTAAAACAAGGGCTGCACCAGCTCTTAAATCAGTCGCTTTAACTTGTGCTCCTTGTATATCTTTTACACCTTGTATGACGGCACTATGTCCTTCAATCTTGACATTCGCACCCATTCTGTTAATTTCTGCAACATGTCTAAAACGGTTTTCAAATACGGTTTCTGTAATCACACTTGTCCCTTCAGAAATGGACAACAAGGCCATAAATGGTGCTTGAACATCTGTTGGAAAACCTGGATATGGCAATGTTGTGATATCCACAGCTTTTAACCCACCAGTTGAAGTCACTCTAATTCTATCATCATCGTCCTCAACAAGTACGCCCATTTCTCTGAGCTTTGCAGTTACTGGCTTCACATGACTCGAAACCACATTTTCTATTATAATGTCACCATTAGTCATAGCTGCCGCAACCATATAAGTCGCTGTAATGATACGATCAGGCATTGTTTGATGTTTTGAACCTTTTAATGTGGTCACACCATTAATTCTAATAGTGTCTGTTCCAGCACCCTTAACATTAGCACCCATTTCATTTAAAAAATTGGCCAAATCGATAATCTCTGGTTCTTTTGCAGCATTTTGAATCATAGTTTGGCCCTTTGCCATTGTAGCCGCCATCATTATATTCTCAGTAGCGCCTACACTTGGAAAATCAAGATAAATTTCCGAACCGATTAAGCCATGCTCTGCTTTTGCTTCAATATAACCATGCCCTAAAGTCACTTCAGCACCTAGTGCTTGAAAACCTTTCAAATGAAGATCAATAGGTCTTGCGCCAATTGCACATCCACCTGGCATTGAAACTTTGGCAATCCCTTTCTTTGCAAGTAAAGGACCCATAACCAAAAACGAAGCTCTCATTTTCTGAATCAAATCATATGGCGCTTCACACTTTAACTCCTTACCTGGTTTAATCTCAAGTATTTCTTCAACTCTATCATAATGAACCACTTGACCTAATGATTCAAGTAACGTAATCATCACTTCTACATCTAATAACTCTGGAACGCTTTCTATTACACAAGCCTCTTCTGCTAGCAAAGATGCTGCCATAAGTTTAAGAACTGAATTTTTTGCACCATTTATCCTAACAGTTCCTACTAAAGGCCCACTTTTTTCGACTAATAATTTTGCCAATTTTATCCTCCTGATCATTACCAAAAATTTATTTTATATAAAGTATTTACGCATATTCCGACTCAATTTTGTAAACCTGTTAAAACACTTATACACATTTACTATTATATATAAAAACGAGGTATCATTCTACACTATTTTTTTTTTTTTTTATTTTTTTGTTTTTAAGGATTTTTTTTTACACTGTTTTATGAAATACGCCCTCTATAACACGTAAAAACACGGATCAAATTTTATTGACATATGCTGATTATAATTTTACTATTTTCCCGACATATGTCAATATTTCGATGCACAATTTATAGCCTTATACAATTCCTACTAAAATTTAAAATAAATACGGTTCTTTTTTTAGTATAATGACCATAGAGTACTTTAATTTATTTGACTAAGGAGGCATTATGATTAATCAGAACCGTCTTGTTGAATCGTTTATGAAATACGTTCAAATTTCAAGTCCCACTAAAAGCGAAGGCGTCTTTGCAACGTTTATTAAAGCCGAACTTGAAAAAATAGGCCTTGAAGTTACAAGTGATGATGCAGGGAAAAAAGTAGGGAGTGATACAGGTAATGTAATTGCTAAATTAAAAGGCACACATGAAGGCGATCCTATATTATTGAGTTGTCATATGGATACTGTGTCACCGAGTATTGACATTAAACCGATTATTAAAGATGACGTCATCTACAGTGACGGCACAACTATTCTCGGTGCAGATGATAAAGCCGGGATTGCTGCTATCTTAGAGGCACTTACTGTCATAAAGGAAAATAACATTCCACATGGTTTAATTGAGATCTCTTTTAGCATCTTTGAAGAGGGTGGACTGCATGGCGCTAAAAATTTAGACTTCAATACTTTTAAATCTCAAAATGCTTTTATTTTAGATAGTGGTGGAAATCCCGGTCAAATTATTATTCAAGGTCCTGCACAGGATAAAATGCACGTTAAAATTACTGGAAAACCTGCTCACGCCGGTGTGTGCCCAGAAGAAGGTATCAGTGCTATAATGGTTGCTGCAAATGCTATAGATCAAATGAAACTTTTGAGAATTGACTCTGAAACCACAGCAAATATTGGTACGATCAAAGGTGGAAGTGTCACCAATATCGTCACACCAGAAGTTGAAATCATGGCTGAAGCAAGGTCATTAAACAACGATAAACTCAAAGCACAGTCAGATCATATGAAAGCCTGTTTTGAGGCTGCTGCAGAAAAGTTTGGTGCAAAAGTCAATGTTGAAATCAATCGTATGTACAATGCTTTTAAAGTAGATGCACATGACCCAATTGTCAAAATAGCTGAAACTGCTTGCAACAATATCGGTCTCAAACCTTTCACAGAAGCTTCTGGCGGTGGCAGTGACACCAACGTCTTCAATGCAAACGGCATTAAAGCCATCAACCTCGGTATTGGCGAGCGGAAAGCACACACCCTTGAAGAGCACATCTACATCAAGGATCTTGTAAATGTTTCAGCTCTTGTTTTGGAGCTCATCAAACTTCATACGAAATAAGACTGTATTGTTCCTTTTTCAAATGTTGTTTGAGATTAGGCATTCAACATCACGACTTTCCCATCTAATGAAAACATGATCATTCACGCTCCTTTTCTACATCCAATCCAGTCATCATATACATTGTATACAACGTATGCGATAATTATAGAATTTTATCGCATAGCCATCAATGGTGAATTTTAATTGGGAATACATCTTTCTTTAAAAGGCTATAGTGTGGTATAATTTGACTCAAACAGATAAAAAGGAGCCTATCATGTCAGATTCTGTGCAGTCCATCGTCAGAGCTTTTAATATTATAGAAACCATTGCTGAACACAACAACAGCATGACCATCACTGAACTCTCACAAAAGGTGACACTTCACAAAAGCACTGTCCACAGATTATTAAATACACTGATTCAACTTGGTTATGTCAAACAAAATGCACAGACAAGCCAGTATGAACTTACTTTAAAATGCTTTGAAATTGGCGTTTCCATTGTCAAACAAAATGACTTAATAAGTGTTGCAAGACCTTATCTCGAGGCTTTGAGAGATTTAAGCGGTGAAGTGGTCCATTTAGTCATTCCAGATGACAAAGAAATCATCTATATCGATAAAGTTGAATCAACGCAAACTCTAAGAATGCACTCTTTTGTGGGGAAAAGAGCGCCTTTATACTGCACTGCTGTGGGCAAAGCCATTTTGGCAGATCAGCCCCCCCAAGCAATAGAAAAATATTGGCACTCAATTGATCCAATTCAATATACCCCAAATACCATTGTGACCTTGGATGCTTTTTTCGACGAACTCTCCCAAATAAAAATTGAGGGGATCTCTTTTGATAACGAAGAACAAGAATCTGGCATACGCTGTATCGCCGTTTCATTAAAAAATTATTCTGGTGAAACAATTGGTGCTCTTTCTATCTCAGGACCACTTGGACGAATGACCGATGACAAGCTGGCTCTTATAAAGCCAGAACTCCTGAAAATAAAGTTACAGATTTCAAAGCAAATCGGTAGATTTTAAACCCAATTGTCAAACTTTAAAAAACGTCTTATTTGAGATGTTATATTTTTAAATATTAAAAGCATTGTCTTTAATTTTTATTTTTAAGGCAATGTTTTTATTTTTTTGTTGATTATCTCAGATATGTTTTGTATAATGAAATCAAATTTCGCAATACGATATACAGTTTCACATTGCAAAACTCGTTAGGAGGATTTATGTTTAAACATTGGAAAGTGATAGAAAAAATTAATGAAGTAGGTGTGGTTGCCGTTGTAAGAGCAAAAGATGAAAATGAAGCAATCCAAATTTCTGAAGCCTGTTTAAAAGGTGGTATCACAGCGATAGAAATTACATTTACAGTGCCTAAAGCACACAAAGTAATCGATAGATTAAGCGATCACTTTAAAGACGGCGAAATGATCATTGGTGCTGGTACGGTTTTAGATGCAACAACTGCACGCCTAGCAATTGTATCTGGTGCTGAGTACATTGTAAGCCCGCACTTTGACAAAGAAATTGCACTGATGTGTAATCTCTATAAAGTGCCATATATGGCGGGTTGCATGACGATTACAGAAGTTAAAGAAGCACTTTCATATGGTGTTGAAGTGGTTAAACTCTTCCCAGGTAGCGCTTTTGGACCAAGCTTTGTAAAAGCTGTAAAAGGTCCTTTACCACAAGCTGAAATCATGCCAACCGGTGGTGTCTCACTTGATAATGTTGATCAATGGTTTGCAAATGGCGTTGTTGCTGTAGGTGTTGGTGGTGATTTGACAAAAGGTTTAAAAGATGGCAATTATGAAGTTGTCACCGAAAAAGCTGCTGCATACGTTAATAAGGTTAGAGCATTTAGATCAAAGGAAGCTTAGTTTCACTATAAATTCGGATTAAACTCAATTAAAAGGAGTCCTATTATGAAAAAAGTTGTAACACTTGGAGAAATCATGTTGAGATTATCCTCACCTCTTTCTAGCCGATTTGTGCAGAGTAAAGAATTTGATGTGAATTACGGTGGTGGAGAAGCTAATGTAACCGTTTCACTGGCTAACTATGGACTTGACACCTATTTTGTGAGCAAACTACCAACACATGAAATTGGACAATCTGCTGTTAATGCCCTTAGACAATACGGTGTTCACACAGATTATATTGCAAGAGGTGGTGATAGAGTTGGTATCTACTTCTTAGAGACTGGCGCTTCTATGAGACCTTCAAAGGTGATCTATGATCGTGCGGGTTCTTCTATTGCAACTGCCACTGCATCGGATTTCAATTTTGATGAAATCTTTAAAGATGCGGATTGGTTCCATTTTTCTGGAATCACACCTGCACTCAGTGATTCAGCGGCTGAGCTCACAAAGCAAGCCCTTATTGCTGCTAAAAAATACAACGTTACAGTTAGCGTTGATCTCAACTTCCGTAAAAAATTATGGACACCTGAAAAAGCGCAGTCTATCATGCGGCCACTTATGCAATATGTAGATGTTTGTATCGGAAATGAAGAAGATGCTGATAAAGTATTGGGCTTTAAACCTAAAAACACAGATGTTACAAAAGGTAATTTAGAAATTGACAACTATAAGGCAATCTTTGAAGAAATGAAAGCTGAATTTGGTTTTAAATATGTTGTCTCTTCGTTAAGAGTAAGCCATTCTGCTTCAGATAATGGTTGGTCAGGTATCATTTGTGATGAGACTGATTTTTACCAATCTAAATCTTATGAGATTAGAATCGTAGACCGAGTTGGTGCAGGTGACTCATTTGCATCAGGGGTGATCTATGGTCTTATTTCTGGCATGTCTACAAAAGACACGATTGAGTTTGGTGCTGCTGCCTCTGCATTAAAGCATACAATTCCAGGAGACTTCAATCTTGTTTCACTGGACGAAGTAATGACTTTAGTCAATGGAGATGCTTCAGGCCGAGTTCAAAGATAAGCGCCCACAATCATTTTATATAAAAAGAAAGAGAATGCTTCTCCTCACAGGGGCATTCTCTTTCCTTTTTTAAAAGTTCATAGACATCATCACTGATGGTATTAGTGTTATAAAATCTATTAATGGACATGCCTTACTCCTCATATTGAAATTAACTTTACATACATAAAAGGATACTATTTTAAGAAATCATGCACAAGTTACAACATATATTGCAATTCACAATCAGATACTCTGTCCGCTCTTGGGTTTGTAGCCCTCTATGAATTAGAGATTGAATTAGAAAAAGCTCTCCACTTTTAAGCGGAGAGCTCTTTTTCTAAAGTTATATTAACATAAAGTTTCAAAAGTTAGCTTCGCATAATCCCTCACGCCTATGTCAAATCACGTACTTTCTGCAAACGACATCGTAGCGAAGAAGGGAGAATCAACTCTTGCCTTTTC
Source organism: uncultured Fusibacter sp. (assembly GCA_965140735.1). Taxonomy (GTDB): domain Bacteria; phylum Bacillota; class Clostridia; order Peptostreptococcales; family Acidaminobacteraceae; genus Fusibacter_A. The sequence goes on from OZ223306.1 coordinate 2,999,978, forward strand.
ATACTCTAATAACCTATTTATTTTCGTAAAGTCTCATACGATTGATCGCTCTTTCAAGCGCTGCTTTTGCTCTTGCGACGTCAACGTCTTTGTTTTCCACTTTATGAATATGGAGTCTGTGTTCAGCTCGTTCTTTGGCTTTCTGAGCACGATCAATATCAATTTCATCTGCCCATTCAGCAGAATCTGTAATAACCGTTACTTTCTCATCATTTACGATGGCAAAGCCTTCAGTACAAGCAGCCCATCTAAAGGCACCACTTTCTTGCTTTACACGGATACTTCCTATTCTAAGTGGCGCGACAAGAGGCTCGTGGTCATGTAAAATTCCAAAATCTCCTTCGGTTGTTCTCACGATTACCATCTCCGTTTCGTCTCCGAAAAAGATTCGGTCAGGTGTCACAACTTCAAGATTGAATTTTTTGCCCATTCGCTACACCTCCATTACGCTCTACTGGTTTTAAATTTGTCAACAACTTCTTCAATTGAACCACAGAAAAGGAACATTTGCTCTGGAATCTCATCATGAAGTCCATCTAAAATTTCTCTAAAACCGCGTATTGTATCTTTTACAGGTACATATTTACCTTCAAATCCAGTAAATTGTTCTGCAACGTGGAAAGGTTGAGATAAAAATCTTTGAACCTTACGCGCTCTTGTAACAACTAACTTATCTTCATCAGAAAGCTCATCCATACCAAGGATCGCAATGATATCTTGAAGCTCATTATATCTTTGAAGCATTTCTTGAACTTCACGCGCAACTGCATAATGTTCGTTTCCTACTACTTCTGGCGTTAAAATCCTTGAAGTTGAATCCAATGGATCAACCGCAGGATAAATACCAAGTTCTGAAATCTTTCTAGAAAGAACTGTCGTCGCATCAAGATGCGAGAACGTCGTTGCAGGTGCCGGGTCAGTTAAGTCATCCGCAGGTACATATACGGCTTGAACAGATGTGATAGACCCTTTGTTCGTAGAAGTGATACGCTCTTGTAAGGCTCCCATGTCTGTTGCAAGTGTTGGCTGATAACCAACGGCACTAGGCATACGACCAAGTAACGCCGAAACCTCTGAACCTGCTTGTGTAAATCTAAATATATTATCGATAAAGAGTAGTACGTCTTTACCTTCTTGATCCCTGAAGTATTCTGCCATTGTAAGGCCTGTTAGACCAACACGCATTCTAGCACCAGGGGGTTCATTCATCTGTCCAAATACAAGCGTTGTTTTATCCAAAACGCCTGATTCTTTCATTTCATGATAGAGGTCATTTCCCTCTCTAGTTCTCTCTCCAACACCGGCAAACACAGATAATCCACCATGATTTGTCGCGATGTTGTTGATAAGTTCCTGGATAATAACGGTTTTACCGACACCGGCACCACCGAAAAGACCAATCTTACCACCTTTTGCATAAGGTGCGATTAAGTCGATTACCTTAATCCCAGTCTCAAGCATTTCCGCAGTTGTACCCAGTTCAACGAATTCAGGCGCTTCTCTATGAATCGGCCAAAATTCAGCATTTTCACTTGTAATCGGTCCCGCTTCGTCGATTGTCTCTCCAAGTACATTTATAAGTCTACCAAGAGTTGCATTTCCAACTGGTACTGATATTGGTGCGCCTGTTGCTACGGCGTCTATCCCTCTAATCAGACCATCTGTTGAACTCATGGCAACAGATCTAACTGTATTATCTCCAGTATGTTGCATAACTTCTGCAACAATATGAATATCATTATAATCTATTGTTACCGCATCATAAATATTAGGAAGCTGATCGGCTTCAAATCTAATATCGAGTACAGGACCAATAATCTGAACGATTTTTCCAATCGCATGAGCCATACTCTTTCACTCCCTTTCAATTGAATTTCGATTTATTTTATTGCTTCTGCACCACCAACGATTTCCGTAATTTCTTGCGTAATAGCAGCCTGACGTGCTCGATTGTAATAAAGTGATAATTCATCGATAATTTCTTCCGCATTATCTGATGCATTTTCCATAGCCACTCTACGCGCCGCTTGCTCTGAAGCAGCTGATTCTATTAACCCACCATAAATAGTGCTTTCAACATATTTTGGAATCACGTATTTAAGGACTTCTTCAGCCGATGGTTCATAGTTTACAAATTCATCTGACGCCTCTTTTTCATGTGTTTTATCATGCTCAATTGGTAATAATTGAATCAAAATAGGCTCTTGCGAAATCGTACTCACAAATCTGGTGTACACAAATTTCACAGCATCAACTTCTCCAGCATCGAACATCCCCATTGCTTTTTTTGCAATTTGAATTGCATCAAAATATTCTGGCTTCTCCGATATACCTAAAAAATGGTCTTCAATTTCATAACCATATCGATTAATAATATCAAACGCCCTTTTACCAATCGTAATGAATTTAGCATCTTTTTTATCTTCTACATCACTTATAGCTTCCTTGATTGCATTAATATTGTAGCCACCACACAAACCACGGTCTCCAGAAATAACAATGTAAAGTGTCTTCTTAATTTCGCGATCTGCCACATACTTCATACGAATACTTTTATCTTCGCTGAGTATATCTTGAACCGCCTGTCTAACCGTTTCAAAATAAGGTTTTGTGATGTCCATTTTGCTTCTTGCTCTTCTAAGCTTTGCAGTAGATACTAACTCCATTGCCTTGGTGATCTGCCTGGTGCTATTAACGCTTCGTATCTTGCGCTTTATATCGCGCATATTACCTGCCATTATTAGTCCCTCCTCCAAGGAAGTTTTACTCTACTTCAAAGCTTCCTTTGAATTCTGCAATTGCAGCTTTAAGTTTTTCTTCCATTTCATCTGATAAAGTGCTCGCTTCTACAATGCTTTTACCGATCTCAGGATAATTTGTATCGAGGAACTCTATATATTCCGCTTCAAAGCGCCCAATATCTTTTACTTCAATATCCATTAAATACTTATTAACCACAGCATAAATCATCATAACTTGATGTTCAACTGACATAGGCTTATATTGTGGTTGTTTTAATATCTCCATTAATCTCACACCGTGATCTAGTGTTGCTTTTGTATCTTTGTCCAGTTCTGAACCGAACTGAGCAAATGCCGCAAGCTCTCTATATTGTGCAAGCTCAAGCTTAATTTTACTTGCAACTTTTTTCATAGCTTTAATCTGTGCTGCACCACCAACCCTTGAAACTGAAATCCCCGGGTTTACGGCTGGTCTTTGTCCTGAGTTAAAAAGTTCTGTTTCAAGATAAATCTGTCCATCTGTAATTGAAATAACGTTTGTTGGTATATATGCAGATACGTCTCCTGCTTGTGTTTCAATTACTGGAAGCGCAGTGATCGAACCACCACCGAGTTTATCACTAAGTTTAGCAGCTCTTTCAAGCAATCTACTATGAAGGTAGAATACGTCTCCAGGGAAAGCTTCACGTCCCGGCGGTCTCTTAAGAAGTAAAGACATCGCACGATAAGCCACCGCATGTTTAGATAAGTCATCATAAACAATAAGGACATGTTTGCCATTATACATTAATTCTTCGGCCATTGTAACCCCTGAATAAGGCGCAATGTATTGAAGTGGCGCTGGCTCTGCAGCAGATGCCGAAACAACACATGTGTACTCCATAGCACCGTGATCTTCAAGTTGCTTTACAATCTGAGCAACTGTTGATTGCTTTTGACCAATTGCAACATAAATACAATAAATATCAGTATCTTTTTGATTGATAATGGCATCAATTGCAATTGCAGTTTTACCCGTTTGTCTATCACCGATGATCAGTTCACGTTGACCTCTCCCAATTGGAATCATTGAGTCAATTGACTTAATCCCCGTTTGAAGCGGTTCATCTACAGATTTACGTTCAATAACACCTGTTGCTCTCGCTTCAATTGGTCTAAATTTATCTGATGGAATTGGACCTTTACCATCGATTGGTTGTCCAAGTGCATTTACAACACGTCCAAAGACGTGCTCTCCAACAGGTACTTCCACGACTCTTTCAGTTCTCTTAACTAAGTCGCCTTCATTAATATATTGGTCTGATCCAAATAAAACAACACCGACACTATCTTCTTCAAGGTTGAGAACCATTCCAAAAACTTCCTGCGGAAATTCTAGCAGCTCCCCAGCCATACACTTTTGTAGGCCATGTACTCTAGCAATACCATCGCCAACTTGAATTACAGTACCGGTATCCTCTACTTGAAGCTTAGACTCATATTTTTTAATCTGTGACTTGATCACAGAACTTATTTCTTCTGGTCTTAGATTCATGTCTAACACTCTCCTATTAAACTATTATTTGCGTTAAACCTTCAAGCATGCCTTCTAGCTTGTACTTAACTGATCCATCAATAACTTGATCTCCCATCTTGATTACCATGCCACCCACTAGGGCTTTGTTGATAACCGCATTAAGCATCACTTCTTTGCCTGTCTTTGCGGCAAGCTTCTTCGTGATATCCGAGAGTTGAGATTCAGTTAATGGCACGACTGTTTCCACAGTCACTTTTGCAATTCCTTTGTAATCGTCCACTCTTGCATCAAAAGCCGATTTAATTTCAAGGATATCCGCCCCTCTTCTCTTATCTAAAATAATATAGATGAAATTGAGAAGGCTCTCTGAAATTTTATCACTAAAAATTTCCTGAATGATTTTTTTCTTTTCTTCAAAGCCAATTTTTGGTGTCTTGAAAATTTCAAAAAATTCTGGATATTCATTAAAAGTTGAAACAACAAACTCAAGCTCCGCTTGGAGTGAGTCGATTATTTTTTCTTCTTGTGCGACTTCAAATAGGGCTTCCGAATACGTTTTACTAACTAATTCTGCCATTGAACTTCACCTACTTCATTGATGAACTTGTTAATAAGTTCTCGATGGTCGGCTTCGTTAAGATCCTTTTCAACTACTCTTGAAGCTGCCATGATAGTAAGTTCAGATATTTGATCTTTTAACTCATTCACCGCTTTAATTCTTTCTCTTTCAAGCTCTCTATGTGCATTTGACTTCATTGCATCCACTTCAGTCTCAGCTGTTTTAACGATTTCAAAGGCTCTGTTTTCTGCACGTAAAGTGTGCTTTTTAACAATTTCCTTACCTTCATCTTCCGCAGTTTGAAGTTTTGCTTCATAATCTGCTTTGAGCTGATTAGCTTCATCTTCAAGTCGCTGAGCAACAGCAATCTGTTCTTTGATTTCTGCTTCCCTGTTCTTCATAAATGTCGTCACAGGACCAAATAGAAACTTTTTAAGAATCAAAAATAGGATGAATGTATTGACTAACTGGAATACAAAAGTCCAACTTAACTCAACAAGGCCAAGTCGTAAAGTTGCAGTAGCGAGTTCCATACTCATGTTGATCCTCCTTTACAAGGATTTTAATCCTATTTTTTTGATTATAATAATTTTACTAATGGATTTGCGAATAATAAAATTAGTGCAATTACGAGACCGTAGATACCAGTTGTCTCTGCAACAGCGGCTCCAAGTAACATTGTTCTTACGATATCTCCTTGAGCTTCTGGTTGTCTACCAACGCCTTCTGCGCCTTTACCAGCTGCATAACCCTGTCCAATACCAGGACCAATCCCTGCGATCATTGCAAGACCAGCTCCAATTGCTGAACATGCTAATACTAATGCTTTTCCTGTAATAACTGTATTAGGTTCCATAAAAAAAATCCTCCTTAACTTTTAAAGAATTTAAGATCATATTTACTCTTTTACGCTTCCATCTGTCTATAATTTAATCAATGGATTAGCAAACAATAAAACAAGCGATATTACTAGTGCATAAATTCCTGTTGTCTGAGCAACAGCTTGCCCTACAAGCATTGTTCTGACAATTTGCGACTGAAGCTTTGGTCTTTTACCAACTGCTTCTGTTCCCTTTCCAGCGGCATATCCTTGGCCAACCCCAGGGCCTATACCTGCTATCATAGAAAGGCCAGCTCCAATTGCTGAAGCCATAATAATAAGTGCTGCTCCCTTTAGGTTCACAAGTGGATTCCCAAAGAGCATGATTAAAGCAATTACAAGTGCTAAAATACCAGAAGTTTCAGCAACAGCTGCTCCAAGAAGCATTACCATTGTGGTCTCTCTCTGACTTTTAGGATTTCTCGAGACTGCTTCAGCACCCTTTCCCGCCGCATATCCTTGTCCAATACCAGGGCCTATACCAGCAATCATTGCAAATCCTGCGCCGATAGCTGATGCAGATAAGATCAGAGCTTTTGGCTCAAAGCTCATCAACCATTCTAAAAATTTTAAAACAAAATTGGTTGATTCCATACGTACACCCTTTCTCCGGTTTTATTCCATTGCACCTGAAATAAATACCATGGTTAGCATTGTAAAGATAAATGACTGAAGTAATCCAGCAAATAAATCAAAATAAATGTGAAGTACAGCTGGTACACCTGCTTGCAAAAGCGGCACAGTCAAGCCGAGCAATGTGTCTGTAAATGCGCCTAACGCACCATAAAGTAAAGTCATTATAATAACGCCGGCTGTTATGTTACCAAATAGACGGAAGCCCAGGGATATAGGATTTGCAAGTTCACCGATAATATTAAGTGGTAATAAAAACGGTATTGGTTCTAAAAAACCCTTTCCATATCCGCCTAAGCCCTTTGATTTTATACCGAAAAACTGCGTTAATACAAATGTTGTGATCGACAAACACATGGTTGTGTTTAGATCAGCAGTTGGCGGTCTAAATCCGAATAATCCAATGATGTTGGAAATACCAATTAAAAATAACAAAGTGCCAACATAGGGTGCAAATGCTATATTCTTTTCTCCCATGTTCTGTTTTGTTAAAGTGTTGACTACTCCAACGATCTGTTCTACCACTAATTGCACGCCTGTAGCTTCTTTCTTCATATTGCGAGTTACTGCAATTGAAAACACAAGAAGCACAAACATGATAAACCAGGTAACAGTCACTGTTTCAGTGACAGCAATGTTCCCGATATAAAATGCAACGCGTGGTCCAAAACCTTCAACGCCCACTAGGTTCATCCTCCTTTCTTTTTAAAATATTTTGGTAATAGTTTTTATCATTAAAAAGATTGGTAGCTAAGATGATAAATTTGATCATTATAAGACCGATTATAGTCCCAATGACATTTATATAAGGTGCAACAATGGAAACGAAAATCACCACTGCTGTCACTATATATCTAAAAAAATATTTTGTTGTAGCAAAAGTCTGTGCCTTTGCTGGAGGCATAGTAATTGCTTTTTTAAGTGTCACCGCAAGTTCCTTAAAATTAAGCGCACTTATCGCTGAACCAAAAATAAGACCTAAGACAAATGGAACTGGCTCATCCATCAATAGTGCACTTAAAATCATGATGGCTATATCCACAAATAGCATATTTTTTAAAATGCTGTTTTCCAATTTTTTTATTTCATCTTTCTCATTTGTCATTTTAGAACCCCTATCTCGAATCCAAAGCACCACTATATTATATCACTATTCAAAATAAATAAAATAGTCACGACCATATAAATATTATTCTTTTATTCTTTCATTTTTTCAATTTCAGCTTCATCAGCCTTAGCCTCTTCTGCTTCTATAGTCTCTAGGTCAATTTCTTGCCCTAATCTTTCTGATTTGTGCCCTTCGTCAAGCTGCATATAATCTGATTGCATTTTTTGTTTTTCTTTTGCATAGTTTTCGACCTGCGTTCGAGCCGTGTAGTCATTTTTATATTCTTTAGATTTTGTCGCTGCGAGACTCATCAAGTTTCTAAATGCTGATCCCACACCCAGTATGATCATAACAATGAGCCACAAGGGCGTTGTTCCAAATTTGTTGTCCAAAAAATTCCCTGCAAAAACACCAAATCCAATGGGAACTAACATCATGATCCCCACTTGCGAAATAAGCGCTAGGTTTTCCATTGTGCTTTTCGTCGTCTTTTTCATACTATGACCTCCAACGGCTTTCTTATACCCAAACGCCCAAAATCTTAGACAATTATATCACAAAATATTACTGTTTGTTAACATTTCAATAAACAAAATGGGCACAATACTAGTATCGCGCCCATAGAATTTAAAAATATTCTCAAAAATTCAAAATTTTCTGTCTTTATCTTTCATCGCTTGATAAATTATAAACACATTTTTTTGAGATCAGGCGCAATAATAAGTTTTGCAGAGGTAGCATTTTGGACTTCCTCGACTGATAAATCAGGATGAATTTCTTTCAAAACCAACCCTTTATCCGTCACTTCCATTACACCCATTTCAGTTATGATTAAGTCAACTTGTCCTTTAGCCGTAAGTGGCAAAGTACACTCTTCTAATATTTTAATAGAACCTTTTGCTGTATGTGTCATGGCAACGATTACTTTTTTTGCCCCTGTAACAAGATCCATCGCACCACCCATACCAGGTACTTTCTTACCAGGAATCATCCAGTTAGCAAGATTGCCTTTTGCATCCACTTGTAATGCCCCGAGAACTGTACAGTCAAGATGTCCACCTCTGATGATCGCAAAACTCATGGCACTGTCAAAAAATGCAGCTCCAGGTAATACTGTAGAAGGTAATCCACCTGCATTCACAAGATTTTCTATTTCTTCTCCTGCAATTGGCGCATTGCCCATACCTATGAAACCATTTTCAGATTGAAATGTCACATCGACGCCCTCAGGTACAAAATTCGCAACAAGTGTTGGTAATCCAATACCTAAATTGACGAGATCACCATCTTTTAATTCCATAGCAACTCTCTTTGCAATTATATTTTTTACGTCTGCCATTATTTCGCCCCCTTTACAATATAGGTGATGAAAATATGTGGTGTCATGACCATATCTGGATCAATCGTCCCCACTTCAACAATTTCATCAGCCTCTACAATCACAGTTTCTGCTGCCATTGCCATTAAAGGATTGAAATTCCTTGCAGCCTTATCAAAAACACAATTGCCTTTTCGATCGACTTTTGATGCTCTTATGATTGCAACGTCAGCTTTAATTGGTTTCTCAAGGATAAAAGTCTCTCCATCCACAACCACTTTCTCTTTGCCTTCTTCTACAATCGTTCCAAGACCTGTTGGTGTCAATATACCACCAAGACCTGTGCCTCCAGCTCTTACTTGTTCTGCTAGTGTCCCCTGTGGCACCAACACAACATCTAACTCACCTGCATTCATTTGTCTTCCTGTTTCAGGATTTGTTCCAATATGTGAAACAATTACCTTACTCACATTTTTCCCAACAACAAGCTTTCCGATATTTTGATCTGGAAAACTCGTGTCATTGGCAACAACTGTTAGGTTGTGAATACCCTTCTCAATGATTTTGTCTACAAGCAAATCTGGCGAACCAGTTCCCAAGAAGCCACCTATCATGACAGTCATGCCATCGTTAATTTTGGATACCGCTTCTTCAAGCGTAATTATTTTCTCCAAAACTTACACCTCCCTATAAAGTTTTGAGTGTTTGACCACCCTTAAATCCCTACGTTTAGGATACCATAAATTTTGAAAAAATTAAATTACAACTTATAAGAAAATTGCGCTTTTATTGCATCCACAATTCTCATGCACGCCTTACCGTCACCATATGGATTCACTGCTTCAGCCATTTTTTCGTATGCATTCTCATCTAAAATTAACTTTTCCGTAATATTGATAATAGTACTTTTATCGACACCAGCAATAACCACCGTACCAGCTTCCACAGCTTCTGGTCTCTCCGTCTCTGTTCTGAGTACAACCACAGGCTTCCCAAGTGCAGGTGCCTCTTCTTGAATCCCACCTGAATCCGTTAAAATAATGTCTGCTTTTGCCTCAAGATTTGCAAACGGTTCATAGTCTAAGGGCTCAATCATGTGAACTCTATCAACGCCTTTTAGATGTTTATCTGCGATCTCTCTGACTGCCGGATTGAGATGAATCGGAAATATAACCTGTACACACTCATTTCGATCTACAATCTCCCTGACGGCTCCAAAAATATTTTCCATGGGCTCACCTAAATTTTCTCTTCGATGCGCCGTCATTAGGATCGTTTTATGATTTTTATAGTCCAGTTGATTGAGGATATCATCTTCGAATATGTAATCCTCTTTAATAACCATTTTGAGTGCATCAATAACGGTATTCCCCGTTTTAATGATTTGAGTTTCAGCGATACCTTCATTCTTTAAATTAGCCACATTGCCCTCTGTTGCAGCGAAATGCATCACCGCAATCCGACCTGTTAAACTTCTATTCATCTCTTCCGGAAAAGGACTGTATATATTGTGACTTCTGAGCCCCGCTTCCACATGTCCTACTGGAATTTGCGCATAAAAAGCTGCAAGTGCACCCGCAAAAGTAGTCGTTGTATCCCCATGTACCAATATAATATCTGGTTTTTCACTCTTGAGAATAGATTCAATACCTTTCAAAACTCTTGATGTAATATCACTTAAGGTTTGTCCTTTAGCCATAATGTTTAAATCATGTTTCGGTGTAATCTTAAAGAGATCAAGCACCTGATCTAACATCTCTCTATGTTGAGCTGTAACACATACAATTGACTCAATTTGAGCATCTTCTTCAAAGACTTTTACAAGAGGTGCCATTTTAATGGCCTCTGGTCTTGTACCAAAAATAGTCATTACTTTAATCATCATGTCCTCCATTTTAAATGAAACTTGTTATTTTAACAAAAGCCTCCGATATACTCGAAGGCTTTTTAATTCATCTATTCTAATTTAAATTTATATCTCGTTAAATAATTTTTGATTCCACAGTAGCTTGCTCTGCTTCTTTTTCTATTGTTTTAACCTTATTCATCGGTATAAAGACAACAACTGCTGCCAGCGTCAATAGAATACCTGCACCAAGGAACTCACCTTTGAGCAGTGCAATCGCACCAGCACCCATAAGTGCACCAATTAGATAGATAGACAAAACCGCTTTTCTTTGGTTATAACCAATTGAAAGAAAGCGATGATGTAGATGGCCCTTATCAGCCTCCATAATCGGTCTCTTATTAATTAAACGTCTCACAATTGCAAATGCAGTATCAAAGATAGGGACCCCAAGCGCAATAATAGGCACCACAACAGTAAGTGCAGTTGCGCCTTTGAGTGCACCTTCAATAGAAATCGCCGACAAAACAAGGCCTAGGAAAAGTGCACCTGTATCCCCCATAAAAATCTTAGCTGGATTAAAGTTATAAGGTAAAAATCCTAATGAACTGCCTGCTAAAATCAGAGTGATAGTCGCTGCATCATATCTATGATTAATAATAGCGATGTAACCAAGTGTCACTGCGGCAATAGCTGAAATCCCAGCAGCAAGTCCATCTAAACCATCGATGAGATTTACGGTATTGGTAACGCCTACGATCCATATAATAGACACAGGTATTGAGAACATCCCAAAATAGATATAGTCAGACGACCCAAAAAAGTTCGTTAAAAAATTAATTTCAAACCCTGAAAAAACCAGTATTGAAGCTGCAACAAACTGCATAAAAAGCTTTGTCTTTGCGCCAAGCGGCCTAACATCATCCACCATCCCAGTTACAAGCACAACGATAGAGCCCATAAATAATCCAAACAGTTTAGTCGTATGAATATTCGAAAATAAAAACATACTGACAAAAAATCCTGTAAATATTGCAACTCCACCCCACAGCGGAATTGGTCTATTGTGCACACGTCGATCATCTTTCGGAATATCTATCGCACCAAATCTGTGTGCCATTTTAATGACGAGTGGCGTACAAAGGAAACTAATGACGCCTGCTAACAAAGCTGATATATACATATCAATTACACCTCTTTTTTAAAGACCCTTTCTGGATAATTGCTTAATATCCAATATGATTTTCAAGGGAATCATCATAATAGACCCAATCACACACATCAATCACTCTAAATGCGTCTGAATCATCTCTAATGACAACTCTTTTGATACCTGAATTTATAATCAATTTTTTACACATTGCACACGAATTTGCTTCTGCAACATAATGATTAGTACCACTTTCCCTACCAACCAAGTACAGTGTCGCACCCATCATATCTCTTCTAGAAGCGGATATGATCGCATTGGCCTCAGCATGAACAGATCTACATTTTTCATAGCGTTCACCTCTAGGAATATTGAGTTTTTCTCTAACGCAAACGCCTACATCAATACAATTCTTGCGATCTCTTGGTGCACCAGAATAACCAGTGGCAATAATCTCATCTTCATTTACTATTATAGCACCAAAGTTTCTTCTCAGACATGTGCCACGCTCAGCAACTGCCTGTGCAATATCAAGGTAGTAGTTTGTTTTATCTGTTCTCAACATCACGCACCCATCCTTCATTGATTACTTCGTACCATACAATCTATCACCAGCATCACCAAGACCTGGAATAATATAAGCATGATCATTTAGTTTTTCATCAATAGCAGCGATATAAATATCTACATCTGGATGTGATTTTTGAACTGCGGCAATACCTTCTGGACAGCCAATTAGACAAACCAATTTAATACTCGCCGCACCTTTATTCTTAATAAACTGGATGGCAGCATTCGCAGAACCTCCTGTTGCAAGCATTGGATCTACAACAATCAAATCTCTTTCATTGACATCCGTTGGAAGCTTACAATAGTATTCAACTGGCTCTAAAGTTTCAGGATCTCTATAAAGACCTATATGCCCCACTTTAGCTGCTGGTAAAAGATTTAAGAAACCATCCACCATACCTAAGCCCGCTCTTAAAATTGGGACGATACCGACTTTTCTGCCTGATAACACTTTTGTCATCGTTTTGCAGATCGGCGTTTCAATCTCAACTTCTTCAAGAGGTAAATCACGTGTTACTTCAAATGCCATCAACATTGACATCTCTTTTACAAGTTCTCTAAACTCTTTTGAACCCGTATTTTTATCTCTAATTAAGCTCAGCTTATGCTGTATTAAGGGATGATTCATCTCGAATACTTTACTCATTTTCCACCTCTTTTATAATTTTTCTAACTCAATTTTTTGGATCTTACCCACTCTAAGTGCATGTCTTCCACCTTCAAATTCTGAATCAAAGAATGCATCAATAATTTTAAGTGCTAATCCTTCACCAACGACACGCGCACCTAATGCAACGATGTTAGCGTTATTATGCTTTCTGGCCATTTCAGCACTGAAAGTATCGCTTACAGGTGCCGCAATAATGCCTCTCACCTTATTCGCTGCAATTGAAATACCAAGCCCTGTGCCACATATTAAAACACCTAGTTCAAAGTCACCATCTACAATTGCTTCTGACACCTTAAGCGCATAATCTGGATAATCACAAGAAGCTTTTGTATACGTTCCAAAGTCTTTCACTTCATATCCTTTAGATTGCAAATGCTTAATGACTGCATCTTTTAAGATCAAACCACCATGATCTGAACCGATTGCTACCTTCATGAGGCACCTCCATTTTTATTCCTATCTATTATAAGATTTTGAACACTAAATTGCAAATTAAATTCTTGTTACTTTCCCACTAGAAGCTTTTTTAAGCCGATTCATAATCGCGTGGCCAATTCCAGTTTCCGAAACACCTCTTACGATGATCTTATCACATTTTGCCTCATCACACCGTCTTAAATTTTGAAATAATAAATGTGCAAACTCATCCATGTGCTTAACGCTCCCATGAGAACATAAAAAAACATGTTTTTTCAAAATTTCATTTTCATATTTAGTGCCTAAAAATTTCTCAAGGACTAATAAATCTTCTTCAAATCCCATAATCCCGATCTTATAATTTTGATCAACCGCACTGGCAACTGCCAATTCAAATGTTAAGATAATTTTTGAAGCTTCTCCTATGACTACTTCCACCTCTGCTTCGGGTGCATAATGCTTATATTTCATCCCTGGTGATCTCGGCGCTACATTAGCGAGATCATGTGCTGAAATTGCAGGGTCTATCTGACAATTACCCACAACATCCGCAATCATTTCCATAGTGATCTTACCCGGTCTAAGAATCATCGGCATGTCCCCAGTGACATCAAGTACCGTTGATTCAAGGCCTACCATGGCATCAGGCCCTTCAATTATAAAATTCACTCTTCCCATTAAATCTTCAATCACATGTTTAGATTTTGTTGGACTTGGTTTACCTGAAAGATTTGCAGAAGGTGCTGCCACAGGCACACCCGATAATTCAATTAATCTAAGTGCTATAGGATGATCTGGCATTCTGATGGCAACCGTATCAAGTCCACCTGTTACTTTACTTGGCACTTTGGAATTTTTTTGAAAAACAAAAGTAATTGGACCAGGCCAAAATGCCGACATCAACTCTAAGGCGTAAGATTTAATCTCTACAACGAGGTCATTGAGTTCAGACAATCTTGAAATATGGACAATCAACGGATTGTCAGAGGGTCTGCCTTTAGCCTCGTATATTTTAGAAATAGCGACCTCATTGAGTGCATTAGCACCCAGACCATATACCGTCTCTGTTGGAAATGCCACTGTCCCATTTGCTCTTAACGCCTCTGCAGGACCCGACAATAAACGATCAAGTTCAGCCGAATCCATATTTATATCTTCTATTCTTATCAACTTAGTCATGTAATTCTCCATCTTTCAATATTTGAATCATCTCTCGATGCACCAAACCCATTTTGCCTAATACGTCCTCGTCTAACCGCTTAGAGCAGGTTGAACACTCCTGACTCTAAGCTGGACGAAAACTAATGATTTATCTAAGAAAAAGCAGCCCCTTAACTGAGAACTGCTTCGTATCTATTTGATCACGATTTTGCTTCGCTTAATTTTTGTTTTTTATGAAAAGTCCATTTTAAAAGGGATGGTGTTATAAGGGTGGTCACAAGTACCATTAAAATCGTTGCCGCCATATCCTTTTGCGTTAAAATTGACATTTTGAGCCCTAAGTTAGCAACAATAATCGCAACTTCTGCTCTTGGAACCATACCAACGCCAATTTGTAGCGACTCAGCACTGTTAAAGCCAGAAAGTTTTGCACCGACACCACAGCCTATAATCTTTCCAAGTGATCCTAATACAATGAGGATCGACCCCACACCCAATGCCGAAAAGGCTTCCATCAAATTGATATCCATCCCTATGCCCACGAAAAAGATCGGTGTGAACATAAAGCCTGAAATTTTACCGATTTCATGTGAAATTTGATGTTGATACTTTGTCATTGAAAAAATGAGACCGGCAAAATAAGCTCCCGTTATCGCTGCAACACCAAATTCTTCGGATAAAAATGCTAAAAACAAACACAAGACAATCGCCCATATGATAACTTTGTCTTCAACGACAAACTTCTCATCTATTTTTTTTAATACTTTTATAATTACAAATCCTAAAACATATAAGATCGCAAAAAACGCAACTATTTTCAAAACGACTACAAACACTGAATTTGTAGCAGTTGGACTCACCATGCCTACCAAAAGGGTCAACAGCACAATGCCGACTACATCATCTATAATCGCTGCACCTAAAATCATAATACCTTGTTTTGTCCTGAGCTTGCCAATTTCTCTTAAAGTCTGTACGGATATACTGACTGATGTCGCTGTGGCCACCACGCCTAAAAAGAGCGCCACTGTCTTATCATGTGAGGGTATAATCACCATCATGCCAACGAAAACAAGTACTGCTGGTACAATGACACCCCCTAGGGCAATCATTGACGAAGACTTGCCTGATTCTACAAGCTCTTTTACATCCGTTTCAAGCCCTGCAATAAACATTAAAAGCACAACACCAATCTCAGCAAATTGATTGATAATCTCGGTCTTTTCCATAAGACCAGCACCCAGAATTAGGCCAACGATAATTTGCCCCAATACTGCTGGTTGCTTTAGCCTTTCACTGACCAAACCTGCCACATGTGCTGCTAAAAGAATTGCCGCTAATTGAAGTAAAAACAAATATTTTGATTCCATACTAACCCACCCCATTGGATTTAGTCCACTGAATTAGTATACTCCTTAAAAAAACACACTTCAAGGGATTTAGCGCAACTTTAAGTCTATTACTTGTGATAAAGGCTCTACTCTTCTAAGGACTTCATCGCTTCTGCTTGGAAAAAGGTCACGAGTTCATCAATCATTTCATCGATTTCACCTTGCATGTAACTGTCTAGTTTGTACATGGTCACAGGAATTCTATGATCTGTAATACGGCCTTGTGGGAAGTTGTAAGTTCTGATTTTCGCACTTCTATCCCCTGTACCAACTTGACTCCTTCGCTCTTCTGCAATTTCTTCGTTTTGTTTATTTTGCTCTATTTCAAAAAGTCTTGCTTTTAAAACTTGCATAGCCTTCTCTTTGTTACTCAATTGTGATTTACCATCCTGACAGCTTACCACTAAGCCCGATGGCAAATGCGTAATTCTAACAGCAGAGTCAGTGGTGTTAACACTCTGTCCACCATTTCCAGAAGATCTAAAAACATCTATTCTAAGATCATTTTGCTTAATTTCAACTTCGACATCATCTACCTCAGCAAGTACAGCAATCGTCGCTGTTGAAGTGTGTATTCTACCGCCTGACTCTGTTTGAGGGATTCTCTGTACACGATGTGTACCACTTTCAAACTTAAGTCTAGAGTATGCTCCCTGACCTTTGATCATAACAGAAGCTTCTTTAATGCCACCTACGCCTGTCTCGCTTGTATTGAGTATCTCAACCTTCCAGCGACGTCTCTCAGCATATCTTATATAAAGTCTTAGAAGTTCCGCTGCAAATAAGCCGGCTTCATCACCACCAGCACCAGCTCTTACCTCTAAAATAACGTTTCGGTCATCATTTGGGTCTTTAGGTAAAAGTAATTTTTTAAGATCTACTTCAATTGCTTCAATTGAAACTTCAAGTTCAGCCAGTTCCATCTTTGCAAGTTCTCGCATTTCCTCATCGTTGCTTTCTTGGAGCATTTCTTTGGCTTCTTCAATCCCCTGTTTTGCATTCTTATATTCCTTATACTTTTCAACGATTTGTGACATTTCTGAATGTTCTTTCATAAGCTTTTGCCAAAGCGTCTGATCATTTATAACTTCTGGATCCGATATCTTTAGGCCTAATTCTTCAAACCGTTCTTCAATAAACTCTAACTTGTCAAACATAACTTCCTCCAATTATCCGTTCTTTTTATCTTTTATAAACTGAGCCATTTAGCGTACACACGCTATAGATGCCCATATATAAATCGTGGAATGCCCCGCAAATCACTGAACACACCAATATCTTCATAACCATTTTGTTCAAATAGCTCTATAATCTTCACAGATTGATCATAACCCGCCTCGAAAATTAAAAGCCCCTCTGGCTTTAAATAGGCCTTAGCCTCTGGAATAATGCGTCTGTAAAAATCAAGACCGTCCACACCACCGAGGAGTGCAAGTTCTGGTTCATGATCTTTAACTTCAGGCTCAAGTGCCTTTAAATCCTTCTCCGAAATATAAGGCGGATTCGATACAATAACATCGAACTGCTTTGGCTCAATATTTTCAAACAAATCACTTTTAAGGAGTATCACTCTATCTTCAGTGCCATTAAGCCTCACATTTTCACTCGCAATTTCAAGTGCATCTTCTGAAATATCCACCGTGGTTACCTCAGAATACTTTAAGTAATGGGCTAAAGACACTGCAATAGCACCGCTTCCAGTTCCAATATCTAATATTTTAGCGGGTTGCTCTGCAACGTATTGGATAATATATTCCACAAGAGATTCCGTGTCTTGTCTGGGAATGAGAACACCTTTTCCCACTTTAAAAGGCAATCCCATAAATTCGTGGACGCCTAATATATATTGTATCGGTTCTCTCAGTGCTCGTCGTCTCAACATTTCCACAAGTTCATTATACGCAGTGGTTGTAATCTCTTGTTGTCTATAAATAATCAAATCCAACACGGAGCAATCCAGTACATGACAAAGCATCCATTTAGATTCAATTTCCCATTCTGAAGTGATTGGCTGTAAATTTTCTTTTAACCAAACTTGAACCTCTTGAAGTGTCATAACTGCCTCCGCTATAAATCTGATCCCATTCGATCTAAAACACTTTTAAAAGCAACAATTGCCACTTCAAGTTGTTGATCATCAGGTTCTTTTGTTGTCAACTTTTGCATCCACAAACCAGGTGCACCAATCACTCTGATCCATCCTGCTTGCGATTTACCTGCTAGTTTTATAAATTCATACGAAAGTCCTGCCACAAGAGGCAATAAGACAATTTTCGTCAATATTCTAATGATTAAATTGGACCAACCAATAAAAGTAAATAAAATAATACTGATCATTAAAACTAGGAATATAAAACTCGTACCACATCTCGGATGTAAGGTCGTATATTTTCTAGCATTTTCAACTGTAACCTCGTCGCCATGTTCAAAACAGTGTATGGTTTTATGCTCAGCACCGTGATACTGGAAAACACGCTTTATATCTTTCATTTGAGAAATGATGACAATGTATGCAATAAATACACCAATTTTCACAACACCTTCAATAGCACTCAGTAAGATCTGATTTGAAATAACACCCTTTAATAGGCCTACTGAAAAAGTAGGTACTATACCGAAGAGTACCAGCGCAAAGCCAAAAGCCGTCAATATCGATATGCCCATCAAAATATCATCTGCACGCTTCCCTAATTTTGAATACAAGAATTTCTCGAATTTAGATTGTTCATAATTTTCATCCGTTTCCGCAAAAAACTCAGCAGAATAAGTTAATGCCTTGATCCCAACAGTCATTGAAGCGATTAAGCTAAACATCCCTCTGAGAATTGGCATCTTTGCCACTTTCCACTTTTCAATAGGACTCCCTTTGTCCATTTTGATTTCTATATTGCCATCTGGTTTTCTAACTGCAATGGCAATGTCCTCTTTACCACGCATCATGACGCCTTCAATTAGGGCTTGTCCACCAATGCTTGTATACTTAATATTTTTATCTGACATATGTCTTCCTTTCAGGTCTACATTTCACAATTTTCCTTCTATATTATAGTATGGTAATATGTCTATTCCATTAAACGACTGTTAACTATTTTATCATATTTACAGGTAAAATTATAGTGATTAATTTCATTATGATTACCGCATTCTACAATATCTACCATCCTCTCTATTCTAACATAAAAATAGGATTAAGTTTTATCTGTTTTGACATGGGGACATTAACAGATAAAACTTAATCCTATTATAATTTATACTCTAAACTGAGCTCAATTGCCAACCTATTCATCGCTTGTTTTCAGCTCATTTACCTTTACTGTTTTCTTTTGGATTAAATACTTCTGATTGAGCATAATCGCATTTTTAGGACAATAATTAATACAGCGCATACAATCTATACATTTTTCATGATCAATTGTGATCTTCGAATCCACATAAGAAATGGCTCCCATAGGACAATGCTTTAGACAAAGGCTACATTTAACACACTTTTCGTCATTTACATCTAGCTTTTCACTCATGGTTGTCCATACTTTTCTTTTTTTAGAAATGGCACGCATCCAGTCCGAAAAAATCGGTACTCGTCGCCACTTGGTCTCACCTTTAATGAGCTGCTCTAAAAATAAAGGCAAATCCTGTAACGCTTGCTCATATTTTTTTATACCTTCCGTTACCTTTTTCTCTGAAGTTTGCATACTTGTGGCCATCTTGAGTTCACATGCCCCAATACAATTATAGCCCTTCTGAGTCAAAACCTTTTTCATAGGTCCCACCACACCACCAGAAAAAGCTTCCATGGTATCAATCATAAAAACAGCTTGCCCATTACTTTTCGGTAAGTTCTCAACAAACGACCACACATTTGGATACGTAGATTGAATCGCCACTGGAAATATCAGACCTATAAGTGTCATTTGATCATGCTCTTTAAAAGCAGATGCCCCCATTTCAGTAAGTGTTACTTCATAACCTCTCTGTTCTAAAAAAGCTTGCGTTTCTTTTGCAACAATCAACGTATTACCAGTTCCAGAAAAATAATATAATGATACACTTTTAAATTCTAACATACCAGACCTCCTTAAACCATATATGTTGACATTATATAAGGATTCTATTAAAAACAATTGTAAAAAATCATCATTTTATATTTTTTTTATTTCGGTCCATTTCTAAAATGTATTTTAAAGTGAGCTCATCTTTTGTCTTTAGTAACTGTTTTGTTGTTTTACCTGTATATTTTTGACTGGTTTTAATCAGATGTGCTTCATCATAATAATGTGATTTAAGCGATTCTTCATCTGTTACATGACTTGAAAATTTTATAATATCTGCATAAACTTTTGGGGTTAATCCGATCTTCTTTTTAAATTGTCTTTCTAATGTACTCAAGCTCATATAAAAATAATCCGCCATCTCTTTGGCTGAAAACTGTGTATTATGTGTTTCTATATATTCTATCATTTCAGTATCTAACTGATCGTTTTTCATATACTGTTCAAGCTTGGTTTCTAAAAATGCATAAATATGATTGATGCGCGCCTCCACAGTATCGATCCTTTTTAAATTCTCAAACAAATCCCATAATTCAGCAGAACCTTCCACCATACGATCTGTGATCTCATTACAGTTTAGGTTAAAGAGCAACATAAAGGCTGGCGGTAAGATTGCAATCCCAATCTGGTAGACATTTTCTTCATAAAGAACCTTTTTGGCACTTTGAATCTGTCCTGCAATCAACACATTGGGAAGTTTCTCACAACCATTCGCACCCAACATCCTGTAGTATGCATTTTCAAAGTTAAAGATAATGTTAAGGTGTCCTAGAGGCATAATCATATCTTCTCTTTTGCTCTCTGGAAGATTTGAATACTGCACAATCCAAACATAATCAATTAATTTCTCAAGTTTTTCTGGTGGTAAAACATGTTCTACTCTCACAATTAACGTATCCTATCTTTAAACTTAAAATAACAAGATGCACAGAGTGACTCATACTCCACTTGGTTTTCACCATCTATGGCCACTTGATCGCCTTCAAAAACAAATTCACCATTTACTTTTCTGCCATTGAGAACTGCTTTTCGCCCACACCTACAAATGGTTTTGAGTTCCTCTAAACTGTGCGCAAGTAATAAAAGTCTCTCAGAACCTTCAAATCCTCTCATAGAAAAGTCTGTTCTGAGACCGTAACAAATCACAGGAATGTCACGTTTAACTGCAATTTCGAAAAAATGATCAATATGTTGACGTTTAAAAAATTGAGCCTCATCCACAAGGATACAATCTATTTTGCCGTGAGTGCTTAAATAGCGGTCTACACATCGATTGACGTCATCTTCAGGCTTTATTAAAATATCCACAGTCCTAGAAATGCCCAATCTTGAAACTACTTGGTCTCCACCTTTGGTGTCTGTAAATGGTTTGATGATGATAGACTGCATGCCACGTTCTTCGTAATTGTACATCACTTGCATCAAAGCTGTGGACTTCCCACAATTCATCGCACCATATCTGAAATATAATTTTGCCATTTTTTGCCCCCAGTTGTTCAGTATTTTTTTGCCTATTCCATATATTCTATTTTACCATTGATGGCCTTCAATTTGAATGACTATAATCATTGACCTCTCTTCTAAAGATAAGTGTTTCAAAAAAAGAATGCACTTATAATCAATATTCCCGTAAAATGTTGTTGTTGAGACAAACAAAGAAAGGGGATGTCATATAAGTGCACTCAAATTTTACCCAAAAATTTCCTGATTTAAAAGATGTTCAAGTAAAAAATATTAGTTCTAGTGATACTTTATTGAAAATTACTCTAGAAACAAAACCAAAGCTTAGTATTTGCCCTTGCTGCGGCAACTTAATATCTAAGATACACGATTATAGGAATCAAAAGATCAAAGACTTTTCATACATGGATAAGAGCATCATTCTGATTTTGAAGAAGCGACGATATGTTTGTTCTTTGCCTCCATCTCAAACAATTTTAGTCCCATGAACTTCCGTAACACCCGTTTTTTTTACCAACTCTAAGTAATTATCTTTTGTTACACCGCCACCAGGCATTATAATAATTTCACCTTTACTCGCCAAATGAAGCGCCTTTATTTGCTCTATATTTTTAAAAGCAGAATGCTTCCCACCTTTTGTCAGTATTCGTCTAACACCAATTGCCTTAAGCGCGTTCATAGTACCAAATAGATCGTTACATTCATCAAAAGCCATGTGAAAAGTCACTTCCATCCCCTTGGCAACTTCCATTATGGCTTTCATATACACTTGATCGATCTCACCTTTATGTGTTAAGGCACCTATTGCAATGCCATTATAACCTAAAGATTTGCAACATTTAATCGACTTTATCATTTCATCAAATTCATTTGGTGTATAAATAAAATCGCCCCCTCTAGGTCTAATAATCGCTACCAAAGGGATCTGGATTTTCAGGCGCGTCTTAACAAGCATCGCTTCATCCGGCGTTATACCCCCTATGTCTAAACGCGTACAAACCTCCAGACGATCTGCGTGATTTTGTTCTGCAATACAGGCCACTTCAAAATTATCAATACAAGCTTCTCTCAAGATCATAATACTTACTTCCTTTACACCTATTCATCAATTCTTGTTATTTCCACATCCTATTATCTTAACCATGTATCTTTGGTAACAAACTTATTCTATGTAACAAAAAAGGCTGGGAACATCTCCCAACCTCAGCAATCTCAAACTTATTTAAGACCATATTTCTCTTTGAATTTATCTGCTCTACCACCACGTTCTACTTGTTTAACTTGACCCGTAAAGAACGGATGACACTCAGAACAAATCTCAATTCTTATCTCTTCTTTTGTCGATTTAGTCGTGAAAGTGTTTCCACATGCGCAGTGTACTTCAATCTCATGATAATCTGGATGAATTCCTTGTTTCATTATTGTTCACCTCTTTCTTTCTAAAAAATTTATATCAATAAAATATAATCTAATTTCAAGCCTTATCATTGTAACACAGTTGATCAACACTTTCAATCATTTTTATTAAAAATCACGATTTATGAGTTTTACAAATTCGTCATTGTTTCGAGTACTAATCAATGTATCAATGAGCTTTTCTGTGCTTTCTGCACTATTTGACTTATCTAGATGTCTCCTGATGCGCCATACCGCTTCAAGTTCATTTTTGTTAAATAAAAACTCTTCTCGACGCGTCCCAGATTTTCTGATATCAACCGATGGGAAAATACGTTTTTCTGAGAGTCGTCTATCAAGGATCAATTCCATGTTACCCGTGCCTTTAAATTCCTCAAAAATAACATCATCCATACGCGATCCTGTTTCAACTAACGCTGTGGCAAGAATCGTTAGCGAACCACCCTCTTCAACATTACGTGCTGCCCCGAAAAACCGCTTAGGTTTATGAAGTGCGTTAGGATCAAGGCCACCTGATAAAGTTTTCCCACTGGAAGGCATCACCAAGTTATACGCTCTTGCAAGCCGTGTGATACTATCAAGTAAGATCACCACATCTTTTTTCTGTTCCACGAGCGCCTTGGCACGATTAAGTACCATTTCAGCTACCTTCACATGATGAGATGGCAGTTCATCAAATGTACTATAGACAACATCTGCGTTAATAGAACGCTTCATGTCAGTAACTTCTTCTGGTCTCTCATCAATTAACAGTACTATAAGCTCTACATCTGGATAATTTTTAGAGATACTTTTGGCAATTTTCTGAAGCAGAATAGTTTTACCTGATTTAGGCGGTGCTACAATCAAGCCTCTTTGCCCTTTGCCAATTGGAGAAACAATATCGATAATTCTCATTGCAAGTTCTCTGGAGTCACCCTCAAGTTTAAATCTAGAAGTTGGATACATTGGCGTCAGATCATCAAATTTAGGCCGTTTCCCATTTGATTCTGGCTTGAGTCCATTGATCTGCTTAACATATAACAGTGCTCTAAACCGCTCTCCCGGATTTGGTGTCCGCGTTACCCCCATAATCTTATCGCCAGTTCTCATGGAAAACTTTCTAATTTGTGAAGGTGAAACATAGACATCGAGCTCGCTAGATAAAAAGTTTTGAAATCTCAAAAATCCGTACCCTTGTTCAATGATTTCAAGTACCCCTTCTACCTCTTGTTTGCCATCATTATTTTCCTTCTTTTTCCGCGTTTCTTTTCCTTCAAAGTTTGCCTCAGATTTGCTATCCGTGCATTCGCCTTCAGAGACATCCTCAAGTGACTCGTCCTCGTCATCTTGATCTTCATCTGAGTCTACATCCTCAGAAAAGTCATCTTCAACAAATTCAATTGTTTCATCATTTTCACTTTCCGAAGTTTCTTGATTGCCATTAATAATCAAGTCAATTAAATCGTCTTTCCTACGCTTAGTCAAATTTTCAAATCCCATCGCCTTTGCAATTTCTCTTAAATCTTGAACTTTTTTCAAGCGCAATGTTCTAATATCCATATTTCCTCCAATTTACAACGTTATTATGTAATTTTTAACTTTTAATGAACAAACAAAATAATTGACAAACAAACGTTTAAAAACTGTCAAATTGTGATATATTAAAGAAGATGTTCTTCTAATTTCTCCGAGAAAATTTGGGGTATTATTAAAGAAGAATGGTCCTAAGAAAATTCACACAAAGAATTGATGCTCATTAGAATAAATAGAAATGTTACTGTAGATAATACTAACATACTTTAATAGACAAATCAAATGAAGGTGGTTCCAATGACTAAAAAGCTCCTTATGTGTTTACTCATTATAAGTTTGATGACACCAATGCTGACTTATGCCAATACGCCTATTATGGATGGCCAACCTATTATTTCTAAAGTTTATTTAGACGATTTTGAAATTTCATTTTCAAATCCACCGCTCTACTTTCAAAATAAAATCATGGTCCCTGCACGTGCTGTTTTTGAAAAACTAGGGATTCAAATTTATTGGATTGATAAAACTCAGCAGCTATTAGCTTACCGAGATAATATCTTTCTCAAAATTCAAATTGGCAACGACATTGCGTATGTAAATGGCAAGGCAACATCCATGGGTATTACACCTCTTATTCGATCAGGCGAAATTTTTATTCCTGCTTCCTTCATTGCAAAAGTATTTGATCTGAATTATAACTTAGATCCTAAAATGCATAATATCAATTTGGATTTTAGAGAAAACTTATATGAATACGAGCAATTTAATAACATGCACTATAAAAAAATCACCACTCTTAACTGGGGGATTAGTTTCTTTATACCTGAATACTGGGAAAAACTAGATGATACTTATGCCACCTATGGCTACACCAGTGACTATGAATACTATAAATTCGAACCTAGAGTTCTCCCACTTAACAGTGATTTCAACAGGGTAATCTTGTCCAACGCCCTGATCAACAACCTTAAATATGAATACGGTGATCAAATTTCAAATATACAAAGTACAGAACGTCTTTTTAATGATTTCCTATGCCGCACGACAACATATGATTTTAAAGAAGGCACGGAGTTGAAAAAAAGATTTATCTACGTTTTTTTTGAAAATAACAATGGCTATATTTTTGAGGGCGAAATTAACAGTACGGTAGACCAAAATGATGCAAAAGAAGTTTTCGACACCATTGCAAGTACATTTCAAATCAGCAAACTGACTGTTGATGACAACACGGAACACTATATTGAATTGGGAAAATTTTATGAAAATGAGATGCACCTGGATATGCCACTTTACTCAAATATGATTGTTGAAAATCAATTTTTATTTGAGGGCTCATTCCCTGAGGATACACCTATAAAAGGATTGCACATCATTGTCTCCAAGGGCACAGAAAAAACGGAATACTATGCTCCAATTGTAAACGGCATCTTTAAAGCCAATATCTTTACCCCCTTTGGTCTAGGTAAGCACAATGTGACTGTCATGGTTGATGACGAAGGTAATAATGTTCAACTAGGCGATAAAATTGCCATTGGACCTACACTTGACGATATTGTTAATAATGCCATCTCACTAGAAATGCCCATTGACTCTAAAAAAATCGTCATGAAATTTAGTGTCGTCAATACTTCAGACGATGCCATTAAATTCTTGTTACCTTCAGACTACATTAACTATGACGCCAATATTGTCTATCAAACTGCCAACAATTTAACCTATAATCTTACAAATGATTATGAAAAATCAAAAATGATTTATGAATGGATTGTTGAACATTACACTTATGAGCCTATTTCAGAAGATTCCACGCTTTCCAGTACTACTGAAATGATTTCTAAAAAAAGCGGTACTGAAGTCGATCTTAGCATCCTGTATTCTGGCTTAATGCGTGCCATGAACATTCCGTCTCGGATCGTAAGAGGTACCAACGAACAGGTCTCTCACTATTGGGTTGAAAACTTCATCAACGGCAAATGGCAACTCTCCGACATTGCTTGGGAAATAAGATCTAAAGATGATCAAACACAAACGAACCTAAAATATTTTAATCTCAATATGATGGGACATTATTCACAATATAAAAAAACGGAGTTTTTACCGTTTTAATTTTCATTATGTTTAAACCAAAAGCCCCTTATACCACCCCCTTTGGGAAGCGTCCTCGGCTGTGCCTGTGGATTCCCGGCGGGTATGGTATAAGGGGCTTTTTAGTTGTGCAATAAATGAAAATAGTGTGATACACAAAAGGAATCTATTAAATTAAAATTTGTTGTAGCAATAGATACTTAAGGACCCGATTGTACGTGAACATTTATCACGGTACCCGCATTGAAACCTTCTCTTGCTGCAAATCTTACATTGTATATACCTGCTGCTAGTCCTGTAACCTCTGTACCTGTTACTGCTGTATAAGTTAGATCACCAAGAAGCCTGTATTCCATCAATATGCTCGTGCCCATGATCTTGCCATCGTTTGAGCCAACTGATGTCGTTGTAACAGTCGAAAGCCCGGTTGGAGCATTTTGTGAAGCATTTGGACCTGCTGGTATGCTTACATTTATTACTGAACCCGCATTGAAACCTTCTCTTGCTGCAAATCTCACATTATAAGTTCCTGCTGCTAGTCCTGTGATTTTTGTACCTGTTACTGCTGTATAAGTTGGATCACCAAGAAGCCTGTATTCCATCAATGTGCTCGTGCCCGTGATCTCGCCATCACTTAACCCGTATGACGATGGTGCAACACCTACAAGCCCGGTTGGAGCATCTTGTGAAGCATTTGGACCTGCTGGTATGCTTACATTTATTACTGAACCCGCATTGAAACCTTCTCTTGCTGCAAATCTCACATTATAAGTTCCTGCTGCTAGTCCTGTGATTTTTGTACCTGTTACTGCTGTATAAGTTGGATCACCAAGAAGCCTGTATTCCATCAATGTGCTCGTGCCCGTGATCTCGCCATCACTTAACCCGTATGACGATGGTGCAACACCTACAAGCCCGGTTGGAGCATTTTGTGAAGCATTTGGACCTGCTGGTATGCTTACATTTATTACTGAACCCGCATTGAAACCTTCTCTTGCTGCAAATCTCACATTGTAAGTTCCTGCTGCTAGTCCTGTGATTTTTGTACCTGTTACTGCTGTATAAGTTGGATCACCAAGAAGCCTGTATTCCATCAATGTGCTCGTGCCCGTGATCTCGCCATCACTTAACCCGTATGACGATGGTGCAACACCTACAAGCCCGGTTGGAGCATTTTGTGAAGCATTTGGACCTGCTGGTATGCTTACATTTATTACTGAACCCGCATTGAAACCTTCTCTTGCTGCAAATCTCACATTGTAAGTTCCTGCTGCTAGTCCTGTGATTTTTGTACCTGTTACTGCTGTATAAGTTGGATCACCAAGAAGCCTGTATTCCATCAATGTGCTCGTGCCCGTGATCTCGCCATCACTTAACCCGTATGACGATGGTGCAACACCTACAAGCCCGGTTGGAGCATCTTGTGAAGCATTTGGACCTGCTGGTATGCTTACATTTATTACTGAACCCGCATTGAAACCTTCTCTTGCTGCAAATCTCACATTGTAAGTTCCTGCTGCTAGTCCTGTGATTTTTGTACCTGTTACTGCTGTATAAGTTGGATCACCAAGAAGCCTGTATTCCATCAATGTGCTCGTGCCCGTGATCTCGCCATCACTTAACCCGTATGACGATGGTGCAACACCTGCAAGCCCGGTTGGAGCATCTTGTGAAGCACTTGGACCTGGTGGTACTTCTACATTTATTACAGTTCCTGCATTGAGGCCTGCTCTTGCTGCAAACCTTACATTATACATACCTGCTACTAGTCCTGTAACCTCTATAGCACTTGCCGATGTGAAAGTTGGAGCATCTACAATTCTATATTCCATCAATGTGCTCGTGCCCGTGATCTTCCCATCACTTAACCCGTATGCCGATGGTGCAACACCTGCAAGCCCGGTTGGAGCATCTTGTGAAGCATTGTTTCCTGTTGGTACTTCTACATTTATTACAGTTCCCGCATTGAAGCCTGCTCTTGCTGCAAATCTTACATTGTATATACCTGCTGCTAATCCTGTGATCTCTGTATCAGTTGCTGTTATGTAATCTGTATCTCCTAAAAGTCTGTATTCCATCAATGCACTTGTCCCTGTGATCTTGCCATCATTTAAGCCATATGAAGACGGTGCAACACCTATAAGCCCGGTTGGAGCATTTTGTGAAGCATTGTTTCCTGCTGGTACGTTCACATTTATTACAGTTCCCGCATTGAAGCCTGCTCTTGCTGCAAATCTTACGTTGTATATACCTGCTGCTAGTCCTGTGATCTCTGTATCAGTTGCCAGTATATAATCTGTATCTCCTAAAAGTCTGTATTCCATCAATGCACTTGTGCCTGTGATCTTACCATCACTTAACCCGTATGACGATGGTGCAACACCTGCAAGTCCGGTTGGAGCATCTTGCGAAGCATTGCTTCCTGTCTGTACGTCTACATTTATTACAGTTCCCGCATTAAAGCCTGCTCTTGCTGCAAATCTTACGTTGTATATACCTGCTGCTAGTCCTGTGATCTCCGTATCAGTTGCCGGTATATAATCTGTACTTCCTAAAAGTCTGTATTCCATCAATGTACTTGTGCCTATGATCTTGCCATCACTTAAGCCATATGCCGTCGGTGCAACACCTACAAGCCCAGTTGGAGCATCTTGTGAAGCATTTGGACCTGCTGGTACTTCTACATCTATTGTGGGACCCACGTTAAAACCTGTTCTTGCTGCAAACCTTACGTTGTACATGCCTGCTGCTAGTCCTGTGGTCTCTGTATCAGTTGCTGTTGTATAATCTGTATCTCCTAAAAGTCTGTATTCCATCAATGCACTTGTGCCTGTGATCTTCCCATCACTTAACCCGTATGCCGATGGTGCAACACCTACAAGTCCTGTTGGAGCACTTTGCGAGGCATTACTTGTTCTCGTGTGATCTTCTTTATCTCGGTCGTTTTTATTCTCTGCTGGGGAGACGATCTCACTATTTCCAGGGCTTACCGAAACGCTCCCTGCGCTAACACCACTTGTATCACCAGCAGCAGTAACCCTTGTTCCCATTGTCGTTACCGTAATGTCACTCGCATTTGCTTCTACCGTCCCAACTTCGCCTAAACCACTGACATTTACGCCCTTTACATTTATTGCAATATTATCAATTTTAGAGTTTTTATTTACCACAATTCTAGAATTTTTACCTTCTATAGTAGCAGAACTAATATGGGCATTAGTCGCAATCACCTCAATATCATCCGAAAGAATAGTTAAAGTCCCCACATTGCCTTCTATTATAACATCATCACTACCATCAATTATGACCTCACCTACTTCTATTCCATCCTCACTAAAAAACCTAACTTGTCCATTAACACGAGCAATCAAAATATTTTGAAGACGAGAATTTCCAATAATTTTTATTGAATTTACGCCTCCACCACGTATGACAGTTCTGCCCGTAACGACTACATTATTAAGTGTTACATCACCATTTCCAACGCCATCTCCAATGATCAAATCTCCAGAAATCGTCATATTTTCAAGAATTACATCAGGTACGTTTACCATCACACTACCAGATAAATTTTGGGTATATGTTCCGGATTTAACAATATAGTTCTTAAGTAGATTCTCCATCAACTGAGCACATTCAGCTCTGGTAATATTGCTTTTAGGATTTAATTTTCCATATGCACCCTTAACATAGCCTGCCTCTACAAGAGCTGCAGTTCCATCAATAGCCCATTCACTCACTAACGATTTATCGGGAAATGAATTGAGGCTAGACTCAGAAGCTCCTGACAATTTAAATACACGAGCAAGAATTTCAAAAGCCTCCTCACGGGTTATATTGTTATCCGCATAACCGCTTAAAGACACTATTTCTGTTGCCCCAAAAGCACGATTTAAAATGTCCACCATTTCGGATCTTGTCAGATTAGCAGATGGCATAATCTTACCTCCAGAACCAAACATCAAACCATTTTTAACAGCGTTTTCAAGTGCCACTGTTGACCAATCATTTGGCATGTCCGAAAACATTGAATGATCCTTTTGTGTTTGGCTCTGACCTAAAGCAAATGTTGCCGTCGGAAACATTCCCACTAGAATTGCAACACTCAGTAAAATAATAAATAATCTTTTCCTCATTTTTTCACCTCGATTTGCATTTTTATTATCTATATATAGAGATAGAAGTACTCACTATGTAGCAAAATACTTTCTTCTCTTTTTTTAGATCTTCGCTATCAACAAGTTTCACAGCCCATTTTAGTGGGCTGAAAGTCAAGGGCTCTTGCTCTTAGTATGCATATAGGCCACCTTGTTGAAAATGCACAAAAATTCATAAATGAATTTTGAAACTTTACTATTCGTAGCATACCCATTTAATATAAAATTATTGATTGATATGTATTATTTAATAATTTTTATATGATTTCATCTCATTTTTAATTACTAAGCAAAGCCCCTAATACCACCACCGACGGGAATCCGCAGGCGCAGCCGAGGACGCTTCCCAGAGGGGATGGTATTAGGGGCTTTTTTGTCGTGCAATAAATAAAATACTGTTGACATACAAAAAGTGGCATATGAACATCCGCAGAGCAATCCGCAGGCTGAAAGCCGAGGACTCTTGCTCGTAGGGTGCTCATATGCCACCTTGGTCATTTAAACTAATTTCAAACTCTATTTCAATCCCAGAATCGCTCTCGCCTCATCTGGTGTTGCCACTTCTCGGCCAATCTCTTTAGCAAGTCTTACAATTCTTTCCACAAGTTCTGCGTTAGATTTTGCAAGTCTGCCTTTTGAGTAGTAAACATTGTCTTCAAAGCCAACTCTCACATGTCCGCCCATGATGATAGCCATCACTGCAAGTGGTGTCTCAGTGCGACCAATACCCGCCACAGTCCAAGTCCAATCTTCTGGAATTTGATTCACCATGAACATAAGATCTTCAGGTGTTCCCGGACAAGCACCTGGAACGCCAAGTACAAAATCCACATGAAGTGGTGCTTTCACAAGGCCCTTCTTCACAAGTCTTTTGGCATTTTCAATCATGCCTCTCTCAAACACTTCTATCTCAGGTTTAACACCTATTTCTTGCATTTTTGTCGCGAAACGCTCTATATACTCTTCTGAATTCATAAACACATCAGGTCCAAAATTACATGTCCCACAACTCAAGGTCGCCATTTCTGGTTTAAGATCAACAGGTTGTAACCTTTGTTCTGGTGTATGCCATACAGCACCGCCTGTTGAAGGTTGAAAAATAATCGGACATTTTGCTTCTACTTTCTCTTTTATCTCTTTGTAGACTTCAAAATCTTGAGTCGGATTACCTTCTTCATCTCTTGCGTGTACATGAACAATCGAAGCACCTGCTTGGTAACACTCATATGCCGCTTCAGCGATTTCATCCGGTGTTAAAGGTAAGCTCGGTTGTTGCTCTCTTGTGACTTCTGCACCTGTTAAAGCTGCTGTTATAATTAATTTTTCCATATCATCACCTACTTATTTCTCTGTTTATCTTTAGTGACAACACAAGTGCCCACAGCTCTACAAACAATAATAGGTTCTTCAAGCACATCACATGCTGAATCATTGATATCAGGTCTTGGGATAATCACTTTACGTGCTTCAAAAGTCATCTTACGAGAAGAGTTACCCACTTTTGTAATTTCACCTACTGCTTCGATATAATCGCCTGCATAAACGGGTGCTAAAAACTCAACACTCTCATATGCTGCGAAAAGACCTTCATCACCATCTTGGCGAATTAAAAGTTCAGTTGCTACATCACCAAATAAGTTTAACATCTTAGCGCCATCCACAAGGTTGCCCCCATAATGCGCATCATGCATACTCATTCTCATTCTAATCATTGCTTTTTCAGACATTTTATGTCCCTCCAAATTATTTAAAATTTGATCCCTAATTCTTATTTTACATCATCTTTCATTACTTTTGAAGGTATTTCCCTCAACCTCTGAAATTTTATCCCGAATGATGTCAAAACCAATGGCAAAAGTCATGATTAATAGAAATAGAACAATGAAGTTATAGCGTGGTTGACCTTCATACACAAAGAAAACCAAAGAAACAAAAGCTAAGTTTATGGCAGGAATCACCACAAAAGATTCTAAATTGAGATTTTGTTTATAAAGTGCTCTAATCATTCTAAAAATGTTCATAAAAACATAGATAATCCCAAAGCCACTGATGACCCCTAAAATGATATCTGATAACGCTCTGAAAAAATTCATAAATCTGGCATA
This sequence comes from uncultured Fusibacter sp., assembly GCA_965140735.1. Taxonomy (GTDB): domain Bacteria; phylum Bacillota; class Clostridia; order Peptostreptococcales; family Acidaminobacteraceae; genus Fusibacter_A. The sequence continues at coordinate 3,032,729 of OZ223306.1, forward strand.
GGTAAATTCATCTACATCACCAAAGCTCGGCAAGATTTCACTGAGTTTATCATATGAAACTTCATTCATCGTCCAAGCATCTAAATCCCATGCGCCATCAAAGTAAGTCGCATGTATCCGAATAACCCCTAATTTTAAAAACTCCAGAGGATTTGCTCTAATATAATCCACCGCATAAGGTTTTAAAAGCACTTCCAAATTTGGAGCTGTTTTTACCGAAGCACCATGGCTTTGAACTTCAGCTTCAATGGCCTGTTCAAGTGCTTCCGGCTTTTTAATCTGGTGGTAATCCATCCATCCACCGTGTACATTCTGAGCATTGTTGTTGATGTACAAATTAAACCCAGAATTATAGGAGACCGAAATCCATCTATTATATTTTTCTAAATTTCTAAGTGACCAAGGCAAGATCACCAACATCATTACGCCATACACTAATGCAAAATAGAGAAGTGATTGCTTCCATTTATGTGTCATCATGTAATGTGAAATCGCCAAAATCACCGGATACGCTAAGAAAAATGGTTTCGATAGAGATAAAAAGCCACATAAAATCCCTAAACCCAACGCTTTATAAATCATCTTGATATCGAGTACGCTCAGCCATATTGCTGCACTCAAAAAGAAAGCGGTTATGATTTCAGTCCCAATGACATTACAGTACATAATTTGGTGTGGCATAAAGGTCATCAAAAAAACACTGATCCAAATCGCCCAAGGTTTATTATAAATGCGTCTCATAATCATATAGACAAAAACAATTGTCATCTCCGAAAGGAGCACGTTAATGACTTTGGGAATCATCTCTGATGTACTGCCTAAGAGCTTATAAATCACACCAAGTCCTGTGGAATAAAGCATCCCTTGCCAAGCTACAGGATACCCGCCAAGTGTATAGCCTTGACCCGTGGCAATATTCACCGCAAGTTGCTGATAAGTTTCAAAATCAAATAACTGCTTCGTTGGAATCTTTAATATGAACTCTATTCTAAGGTACAAACCCACTAATAAAAATAGGCTTAAAATCAGGATAGGTTTAAGATTCTCTTTGAGATAAGTTTGAGCCTTTAATTTAAAACTCTCCATTTTCTTCACGTTTCTCTCCTTTAAAAATCCAAAATTTGCTGAGGATATAATTGAGTATGATTACGATAACGTTCATAATCAACTTTGCGATCATGCTCTGTACCGCAAACCCACTAATCAGTATAATTAATCCAACCGTTTCTATTATAAATGTCGATATTCGACTTCCAGTGAACATCATAAGTTCTTGCACTATTGCATTTTGAGTCACCATTTTGAATACAAAATATTTATTCGCAAAAAAAGCAAATGCGATAGATGCTATAAAAGCAATCGTTGTGGCTAAAAGGTATTCCAGTTGTAACCACAATCCTATCTGATAGACTATGAGGTTGATCAACGTCGTCAATCCCCCGACGATGAGATAGCGAATACCTTCGCTTGCCTGACTTAAGACTTGATTATGCTTCATAATCAATACCATATTGCTTTACTTTATTTTGATCAGATACTGCGTCCTGTTCCACACCTTCAGCACGACCAACGATGTAAAGTGGTCTCTCTCTTACCTCTTCATAAATGCGTGCGATATATTCACCCACAACTGATATTTGCATCATGATAATCCCGAAGAAAAATAAAATAATTGTCACTATAGATGTCCAGCCATCCGTGGGATTCCCAAATATAATCTTTTTGATCATCCAGTAAAGCATCAATAAAAAGCCAAATCCTGCTGAACCAAAACCAAATAGACTAAATAATTTTAAGGGTTTATACGAAAAGGATATAATAGCATCTACTGCCAGCTTCATAAGTTTAATATAGCTATACTTTGTCTCGCCTGCGTGACGTTCATCCCTATCAAAATAAACATAAGTAACATTAAATCCAATCCAGTGAGTAAGGCCTCTAAAAAACCGATTCTTTTCACCTAAACGATTGAGTTCGTCCACTGCACGTCTGCTGAGGAGTCTAAAATCACCTGTATCCAGAGGAATTTCTGTATCGCTCATAAATTTGAGCACACGATAAAACAACTTTGATGTACTCTTTTTTATAAAACTCTCTTTTTTTCGTGTTTTACGTTTGGCATATATGATGTCAAAGCCTTCTTTATACTTTTTATACATATCTAAGATTAATTCTGGTGGATCTTGTAGATCTGCATCAATAATGACAACAGCATCTCCTAACGCTGTTCTAAATCCGGCGGTGTTCGCCATTTCATGTCCGAAATTACGTGAAAAAGACACGAGCTTTACACGTTCATCAAGCGTTCTAATTTTAAGCACCTCTGCCACCGTATCATCGCGACTGCCATCATCTATAAAAATAATTTCAAAAAAAGGATCTATTTTTGTTAAAACACTTAGTAATCTATCATAAAGTGGCTTTATATTCATTTCTTCATTATATGCAGGTACAACAACACTAATCACCGGCCTGTTCATAAATGCCTCCTAAAGCTTTCATTTTCGCAAAACATTTCCCCTATACTGTAATGTGCACTTCCCGTAAACAACATCATAAGGTAGATCGTTACTCAACTTTTGAATTTTGATGCTCTAACTCTCTATTATTATAAAACAATATTCATATCATGTCTTCTTTATTCTCAGATAAGTTCTATCTACTTCAAATAAGCGTCCTCTACTTATGTATATTTCTAACGCGCCCACTGGTATATGATGAAAAATCAGAGTCTAAAGTTTAGACTCTGATCTATGCTACTGTTCTATATGATCTTTATACGCTTTTTCTCTTTTAAATTATAAAGAATACGTTTTAGACGCTTTAATAAAATCTCTAAAAAGTGGATGTGATCTTGTTGGTCTCGATTTAAATTCTGGATGAAATTGAACTGCTAAGAACCAAGGATGATCAGGGAGTTCAACAATTTCAACAAGTCTCTCATCTGGTGACAAGCCCGATAAGATTAAGCCCTTTTCAAGCATTTCTTCTCTATAAGTGTTATTGAATTCATATCTATGACGATGTCTCTCATAGATGAGTTCTTCATTATAAGCTTTAGACGCCAATGTGTCCGGCTTTATTTTACAAGGATAAAGCCCAAGTCTCATAGTGCCCCCCATGTCTTCAACATCATGTTGCTCAGGCATCAAATCGATTACTGGCACTGGTGTCAATCCGTTGAGCTCAGCACTATGTGCTTCCTTATAGTCCAATATATTTCTTGCGAATTCTATAACAGCCATTTGCATCCCAAGACAAATTCCAAAGAAAGGAATATTGTTTTCTCTTGCGTATTTAACCGCTTCAATTTTACCTTCAACACCTCTAAATCCAAAGCCACCAGGTACTAAAATCCCATGAGTGCCCTCTAAAATTTCAGCGACATTTTCAGTTGTAATTGTTTCCGACTGTACCCAATCGATCTCAATAGCCACTTCGTTTGCAAGACCTGCATGCTTAAGTGCTTCTGCCACGGATAAGTAAGCATCTTTAAGCTCCACATATTTACCGACCAATGCGATTTTAACCGTTTTGGTAAGGTTCTTTTCAATTTCAACAATGCGCTCCCATTCAGAAAACTCAGGTTTAGCACACTCAATATTTAGAAAATCACATACTTTATCTGCTAAGCCTTCTTTTTCAAGTGTCATTGGCACTGAATACAAGGTTTCAGCATCCAAATTTTGAATGACATTTTTAGGACTAACACTACAGAAAAGCGCAATTTTATCTTTCATCTCTTGAGAAATTTCTTTTTCTGTTCTACAGACAATTAAATCAGGTTGAATACCAATGCCTCTAAGTTCTTTAACGGAATGTTGAGTTGGTTTCGTTTTGATTTCACCCGCCTTACTCAAATAAGGGAGTAATGTCAAATGAATGTACATAACATTCTCACGGCCCACATCATATTTCATCTGACGAATTGCCTCTAAAAAAGGCAGTGATTCGATGTCACCAACAGTTCCACCAATTTCTGTGATTACAATATCTGCACTTGTTTCTTTTGCAGAACGTGTTAATCTTTCTTTAATTTCATTTGTAATATGTGGAATTACTTGGATTGTTGCGCCTAAATAATCTCCACGTCTCTCTTTAGTAAGCACTGACCAGTATATTTTCCCTGTTGTTACATTGCTGTTCTTCGATAAGTTAATGTCAATAAATCTTTCGTAATGTCCTAAATCAAGATCTGTTTCTGCACCATCATCTGTTACAAAAACCTCTCCATGTTGATATGGGCTCATTGTCCCTGGATCTACATTGATATAAGGGTCAAACTTCTGAATCGTCACTTTAAGACCTCTTGCCTTCAAAAGTTGTCCTAAAGACGCGGCTGTTATGCCCTTGCCCAGCGACGAAACAACGCCCCCTGTTACAAAAATATACTTTGTGCTCATTGATAAACTCCTTTCAAAAATTGGAAAAACTATATGTCTGTTCACACTTTCCAGTGGCTAAGCCTACTCACAAGGTCTTACTTTCACAAAAAAAGAGTGAGAAGTCACCCCTTAAGGATGACTAAACACTCTTGTTCCTAAGGCTCAAGTAGCCACCCAAAAGGGTGTCACTATACCGATTCAATTCATAAATCTTAACAATACTTAGATAGTATATCCACAATCGATTTTAAAGTCAACTCTTTTTAATCCAAATTTATCATCAATTTTTAGTGACTGTGATTGAATCTGCTTCAAAGATTATATCTGATAATTTTTTCCCTTTAATAAAGAGCTTATCCCCTATAACATAATCTGTGATTTTAAGACCTGACGCTGCTGCAAAACCAACCGTTCTCGTAACACCATCGTCACCTTTTACCACAAGTAAATTGGTTGTAATAAACACATTCGTCACAATACCACTTAAACTAACCACTTCTTTCTCATAACTGAAGTCAATACGATCAATGCCATAAGCACCCACATGAACTCTCACGTTTTGATCTAATTTTAAATCATAAATAGATAGGGATTCATTCCCAATTTCATCGACAATCTTTGCTGCTTTTGACACAGCATATTTTTCTACCATACCGTCTTCAAGTTTAATGGCAATCTCTGGTGACTTCGTGATATGAATTTCCTCAATTGTGCCAATGAGATCTTTGGATTGTCCCATATATTCAATATTAGAAACCACACCATACTCTAAAGTAACCTTGACAATGTCATTTTGGGCAAGAACTCTATCTGAATCTGTGAAAGTAACTGCGTTTGTCAATTCTTGTTTAAAAGTTAAACCGTCCTCTTTCTGCATTTCTAACGTCATCGGTGACTTGGGATCAAGTGACTGTTTAAGCATCCCTGTAAACTGATAAAAATCTGAATATGCGGTGATCCCCTTTGCATCATAACCATCATAAGAAATGACAATTTTATAACCTGCTTTCAAGTCAAGAACCGTCTTTTGAACGCCATCAATCGTTATTGGCGTCGTATCATAAACACGTTTAAAATCAAAAGACTTATCTGGCAATTGAATTCTTAAGGATCTGAATTTTATAGAATCTCCAATAGGATCAGTCACTTGTGAAAAAGTACCTTCCACTTTATCATAGGTCTTATCTAAAACTACTTTTATCACAATGTCCTTATTAATCGTCAACTTTACAGAAGCGCCCTTTTCTAAACTATCAAAATCAATCAATGCTTGTTCTGCATAAATTTTTGCCTGTTTTAAATCATAGACAGAAGTTTTTCCAGTCGTTTCTTTGATTTCAATTAATTTTAAATCCTTAAAAACATCTGTTATTGTCCCCATTACAACAAGATCACCATCTTTAGTTGCAGTTTCTGCATTTGGAGTTGTATTATTTGGAATAGTTGCAGAACCTGGAGTTGTTGTAGATCCTGTATCTGCGGTAGAACTTCCAGCAGGGTCCATCGGTGCCGTTACATCACTTTTAATCGCACCATAATAACCATCTGCATAAACTGCTAATACCGATCTATTTATGATATTTTTAGGATTAAAATTCCCGTTGCTATCGCCTTTATTGGAAATGATATCGTATTCAATTAAAAGATTCACATACTTAAGTGCTCCTAGTGAAATATCAAACGCATCTTTGTACGAAAGTGATATGATCTTATTCAAATTTTCATTTTTATAGACATTGAGTGCCTTACCAAAAAAAACAGAAACATCTACTTTTTTAGCTTCTGTGAGCTTGCCATTATTGATAAAATACTTCACTTCATCAAGCACTAAAATTTTATTCTCTAATGCATATGCAAGTGCTGGATAAACATCCCCACCATATGGCGCAAGCATTTTAGGCATATTAATCGCTTCTAAATCACTTTCGTACTTGCTGGTCAAAGTATTGATGTTAACATCTTGCAAATACCCTGCTGCTTTTGCTGCTCGATATAATACAATAATAGATTCAACATTGGTTATATTTTCATTTGGTTTAAAACTACCATCCTCATTTAAGGGCATGATTTCTTTTTCTACAACACTTTGAACATATTTATCCGCCCAGTGTGAAGAAGTTACATCTGTGACAGGTACCATTCCAAATGATAAGTTCCCAAACATCAAAAAAATTAACATCATTGCCGTTACTTTAGAAAATTTATTTTTAGTCATCATTTACCTCCGAATTATTCTTTATACTTGTCTTTTACATTATTCTATTCCTATTATAACATGCGTTTTACAATTGTTTATTACATTTCAAAAACAGTATTGGATAAGTGGCTTATTTCGTCACTCGTTTTATGGTAAAATGTAGAGTGAAATAATATATCCAAATAAATTTTGAATTAAATCGTATTCAACACTTACTGAGGGGTTAAAACATGAGTTTTTTCGACTATAAATCAAAAAAGGTCCATTATATACAACGTGGACATGGTAAATCCGTTCTTATTCTTCATGGATGGGGAACTAATATTGAAAGTTTCAATTTGATTATTGAAGACCTTTCAGCACATTATCAAGTTACAGCAATTGATTTCCCAGGTTTTGGATTATCAGAAGAACCTATAGAACCTTTTGCACTGTCGCAGTATGCAGAACTTATTGAAGCTTTCATACTACACTTAGGCCTTAAGAATCCAGTTGTTATTGGACACTCCTTTGGTGGTCGAGTCGCCATTAAGCTCTCGCCAAAGCACCTATACGAGAAGCTTATTTTGGTGAACAGCGCTGGTATTAAGCCTGTGCGAAAATCCAGTTATTATTTTAAAGTATACGGCTTTAAGGGCATTAGAGCTCTTGGTAAATTGCCGCTTTTTTCATATATACTAGCTGAACCTATCAAAGCGTATTCTGAAAAGTATTCAAGTCAAGACTACAAGCAGGCTTCACCCGTGATGAAAATGGTTCTCTCTAAAGTCGTCAACGAGGATCTCAAAGGTTACTTGCCTCAAATAAACGCACCAACGCTTCTTATCTGGGGTGATCAAGATACAGCTACACCACTACAGGATGCTAAGCTCATGTCCTCACTTATTCCAGATGCTGGACTCGTTGTATTTGAAGGCGCTGGTCACTTTACGTACTTAGAACAACCGAATCGATTCCTGACCATCATAAAAACTTTTATCGGAGGCTAATCCATGTTCATAGGGATTTTACTAATACTCGCTCTAATCTTTTTACGCTCCAAAGATGATTTACAAAAATTTCAGCAAAATTCATATCGAATCAAGCGCTATTCCAAGTGGCTCATGAGTAAAAATCATTCATTTTTCAAACCACATGAATGGCTCTATGTAATCGGTGCTCTTTTGTTTCTTTATGCAAATGCCATTTATTTTAAAGTACTAGGCCTATTTTTAATAATTTTGGACTATTACTTCTTTTGGCTCATTAAAACAGCCACTCGTTCAAAGCTTAAACTCAACATTACTGCACGTGTAAAACGTATGATGTTTACAAACATCTTGATATTAATCCTTTTATTTGTAGGGTGGTTTTATTCAGTTGATTCTGTAAAGATAATTTTAGGCACTCTCATTGCAGGTCTTTATTTAGGCTCTTTCCTATTAACCATGATGAGCAATCTGATTAACATGCCCATTGAAACACAAATTAATAATTATTATTATAAAGATGCACAAAAAATTATGGCTAAAAATCCGAATTTAACGGTTATAGGCATCACAGGGAGTTACGGTAAGACCAGTACAAAAAACGTGCTTTATCAAATTCTCTCAAAGGATTTTAATGTCTTAATGACACCTGAGAGTTTTAATACGAAGATGGGCTTAACCAGAACCATAAGAACTTATCTCAAGCCTACGCATCAAATTCTAATTGCAGAAATGGGCGCAAAAGAAATCGGTGATATCAAAGAGCTCTGTGACTTTGTTCATCCAAAAATGGGAATCATCACTTCAATTGGTCCTCAGCATTTAGAAACTTTTAAAACGCTTGAGAATGTAATCTCTACAAAGGGAGAACTCTTTAAGCATCTCTTGCCAAATGGTACTGCTTTTGTCAATATAGATGATGAACATATTATGAAACTACCGAAACGTGATGATTTAAAATATGTTCATTTTTCAACAAATATAGAATTTGAAAAACTTATGCCCCTACCTGATTACGCCATAGAAGACGTTCATCTCTCAAGTAAGGGATCAAGCTTTACACTTGCTCATATACCAAGTAAAAAAAAGGTGCGTCTCAATACCAAACTTCTTGGGCGACACAATCTTGCAAACATCGTTTCTGGTGTAGCTGTTGCACTTGAACTTGGCGTCGCCATGGAGAGACTCAATACACTGATTGTTGATATCAGACCGATTGAACATCGACTCTCCTACAGACGTGTCAATGACACTTATACTTTACTAGATGATGCTTTTAATTCAAATCCAATTGGATCTAAAATGGCCCTTGAAGTTTTAGAGCGTTTTGAAGGTCATTCCAAAATCATCATTACCCCTGGCATGATCGAACTGGGATCAGAGTCTTACGCACTCAACAAGAAACTCGGTGAACAGATTTCAAAAGTCTGTGATTTTACAATTTTAGTGGGCAGAAAACAAACGAAACCTATTCAAGAAGGCTTAATAGAAAATAAATACCCTTCTTCTAAGCTCTATATAGCAAGCGATCTTTCAGATGCACTTCGTAAATTAGATGAAATCGTTTCAAAAGATGATGTTGTTTTAATTGAAAATGATCTACCCGATACATTTAATGAAATTTAAGCTTTTAAGTTTTTTAAGTTTTTTAAGTTTTTTAGACTTATTCAGGCTTATGGATTAGCCTTAAAATCCAAATCTGTTTTTTAGGAGAGTATGGGATACCATACAATATCTTATGATTAATATTGGCGTTTTTTTTGGGGGCACCAGCGTAGAACATGAAGTGGCAATAATCACTGCTCAACAGGCGATTAGTCAGCTACTTGATATGAAACATTATAAAATCGTTCCTATATATATTTCTAAAGAGAACAATTGGTACACAGGGGATTACCTATTAGAAATAGAACATTTCAAAGATTTGAAAAAGGTGATTTCAGAAAGTCACCGTTGCCATGTGGTTAAGGCTGATAAATGTGCCCACCTCATTCATGCGGAAATGAAACTTTTTAAAAATCCTTATATCTGCGATATTGATCTCGCCTTTCCAATTATACATGGTACAGGCGGTGAAGATGGCAACCTTCAAGGTTTCTTAGAGCATATGGATATCCCTTATGTGGGGTGTAATGTGCTTGCAGCCTCATTAACAATGGATAAAATTGCTTCTAAACTCTTCTTACAGAATTCTGGCATTCGAGTGGTTGCAGGTGATTGGTTCTACACACACCACTGGAATCAATATGCATCCTCTATTGTAGAAGACCTTGAAAAGAAACTGTCTTACCCTATGATCGTCAAACCCGCTGACATCGGTTCAAGCGTTGGGATAAAACCTGCAAAGACACGAAGTGCCCTCATTGAAGCCATTGATTTTGCCAAACAATTCTCCACAAGAATTCTCGTTGAAAAAATGCTGGCAGATATGCGTGAGATTAACATTGCCGTTCTTGGGGATAGCGAAAAATTAAAGTTATCCGTATGCGAAGAACCTTTGACTTCTTCTGACTTCTTAACTTATGAAGATAAATATGTCAATGAAGCTGGGAGCAAAGGCATGTCCTCTGCAAAGAGACAAATCCCTGCAAAACTCAGTGAGGGTTTAAAAAATGAAATTGAGCAAATGGCAGCTGAAGCTTTTATTGCACTTGATTGTGCTGGCGTCTCAAGAATCGATTTCATGATCGACCAGAAGACGAATTTGCCCTATATAAATGAATTTAATACAATTCCAGGATCACTTGCTTTCTACCTATGGGAGGCAACTGGTATTACTTTTAAGCAAATGCTTGAAGAAATGATCGAGGCCGCTTATAGAAGTCATCGCCGAAAGAACAATTTGATTCGCTCCAATGCTATCAATATCCTTTCAAAAGCTGATTTAAGCGGCATCAAAAAATAGTTTTTATATACTTTAACTATACCTTAGGAGGCCGTTAACGCATGGAAAAAATACTCATTGTTGAAGATGATCTTCAAATTCAAACCTTGATTAGAGATTATGTCAATGCTTCTGGATATATTGCCATCACAGCATCTGACGGAGAGGAAGCTCTACAAAAATTTGAATCTGAAAGTCCAAACCTCGTGCTACTTGATATCATTGTTCCCAAAATTGATGGTTTTGAAATTTGTCGAAAGATTCGTAATGAATCCAATATTCCAATTATCATGCTCAGTTCAAAGAAGGAAGATACCGATAAAGTTTTAGCACTTGGGTTAGGTGCTGATGATTACATCGAAAAACCGTTCAGCCCACGTGTCCTCGTTGCCAAAATCCAATCCCAGTTTAGACGCGTGAACGAACTTTCAGGCACACCAATCAGTGATACTCTTAAAATTAGAGATCTTGAAATCGATATCAAGGCTAGAACTGTCACTGTAAAAGGTGTCAATATCCCGTTTTCTGTGAAAGAATTTGAGATTTTGAACTTTTTAATGATGAATAAAAATCAGGCACTCTCACGCGAAAAGATATTTGATGAAATTTGGGGTTACAACGAATACGGGGATATTAACACGGTGACTGTACATGTCCGTAAAATTAGAGAAAAGATTGAAAATAATCCTTCCGAACCCGAATATATCGAAACTGTTTGGGGCATCGGCTATAAATTTAAAGGATAAATCCTATGAAACTTCCTAAAATTTCTTTACGTATGAAAATCATCTTTTTTCTGTCCAATATGATTATGTTCACGACTATTTTTGTCTTTTACATATTCTTTACTTATAAAATCGATAAAATTCAACAAGTGTCTTTGATAAAAAGTCCCTACTTGCTCTTAGCAATTCTTATAACAGTGCTGATTATCTACTTTATGGTCATGATTATGTTGATTACAAAGTACATCTTCGAACCTATATCTGAAATGAGAAAAGCTGCAGAACAGATTGAGACGGGTAATCTCAACTACCCAATTCAATACACTGAAGGCAATGAAATCGGTGAATTTTGTAAAGAATTTGACAAAATGAGAATTCGCTTGAAAGATACGATTTTGGAACAACATGAACTCGAAAAGAGGCGAAAGAGACTCATTGCGAGCATCACACATGATTTAAGAACACCACTCACCTCCATAAAAGGTTATGTGGAAGCACTTCAAGACGGTATTGTTAAGGATAAAGAAACTTATGATAAGTACCTTGCAACCATTAATGAAAAAGCTGATCTCTTAAATCATTTAATTGATGATCTTTCAGTATATACCAAGCAAGAACTTGGAGAATTCACACTTAATATTGAGCGTATCCATTCAGGACGTCTCCTTAACAACTATTTTAATCACAAGCAATATGATTTTAAGTACGCTGATATTGAACTCGTTTTAAAGAAACCTTTTATTTCAACTTATATCAATGTGGATCCATATAGAATGACTCAAATACTTGATAATCTTTTGAGCAATGCTAAAAAGTATGCACGCACACAAATTGTTGTATCAACAAAGGTCATTCATTACCATCTTAGAATTTCAGTACATGATGATGGCGAAGGTATCCCTGAAGACTTTATTCAAAATCTATTTGATCCCTTCTACATGGTCAATAAGAAAAAAGATCAAAAAGAAAAAGGTGGTTCTGGACTTGGTCTTGCCATTGTCAAGCAACTTACAGAAGCTCATGATGGTGAAATAATTGTTGAAAGTGTTCTTGATCAAGGCACTACTTTTACCATTGAAATTCCAATAGATCGATAATTAAAGGAGGTCTCCATGAAATGTCCAAATTGTAGTTTTATGAACCCCGACCAAAGTGTCATGTGTAAGATTTGTGGTTATGAATTTGATAAAGTGCCCTCAAAAGATAACTCTCATAATTCAAATCACGACGTCGCAAACGACGATGATTCTGAAATAGAAGTCACTTTTGATACTTTGTTTGGTGTTCGCTCCAATTCCCGAAAAATCAAAAATCCTTTAGACAAGTCCAAAGATAAAAAAAGAGGATTTGACACTGATGAAGAAAACCATGAACCTGATGAAGCCTTGGATGTATCTTCAGAACTTGACGCCCAAGAACCCGATTCTCAAAATATAGGCTCCGCTCCAAATACCGATGACCACGAAGATTCAACTGAAACGCATTATACTCATACAGCTGCATCAAGTATACTAAGACCACATAGTCCCGTAAAAGAAGCGGTTACACCTGAGGCAAATGAAGCGGTTACAGAAGAACATCCAAGTGATGTACTCCTTGATGATGATGGTAATGTAATTGATATTGAACTCATCCAAACAGGCGATATCCAAAATGATTTTTACACATCAGATGACGATATCCTCGATGATGACAGTCGTAAAACAGACAATCATAAAATCACCATCATATTGTTAACCGTTGTTATTTTATTAATTGCATTGGTATTTGCATTTACCAGCTCAAAACTAAAGTTCAATCCGTTCGCCTCAGCTCCAGAACCAGAGACCCCTATTTCAGAGCCTGTGGATAACACACCAAATAATTCAAACGATCCACAAACGGATCAGGTTATCAACATTGATCCAAATGATACTATTAAAGCCTTCTTTGAAGAACTCCCTGGGTATGTAAATGATAACAACATTTCATTTTCAATGTATTTTAAGACACCTCAATCAGCACTTGAAATTTTAACCGCTTTTAAAAATAAAGGGCAAATTGACAAAATTGAGTACGATATCTCAGAAACTACATTAAATGCTGAAAATTCTGCCACAGTCAATGTAGTTAGTAGCATTGAGCGCACTACTGAGAATAAACATCTTCTCAGTCAAGATGAATGGCAGTTCGAGCTCTCATTGGAAGGCGATACTTGGCTTATTCAAGATTTTTCACTCAATAATCAAGATTCAACTGTCAGTAATGCAAATACAGATACTTCTTCAAGCAATAGTGACTCAACACCATCAACTAATAACTCAACCACCACTTCAACTGCACCAATTAAACCAAAAGGGTTTGTGAAGACAGGCAGTTTCAAAGGTGGCATTATCACTGATGGACAAGATATCAATAGCATCCGTTATGGCAACCATGATCAGTTCGAGCGTCTCGTCATTGACCTAACGGAATGGCAAAAGACAAATGCAGATGGTTCTGCTGTTAAAGTAAATGAGGCTTGTCACTATGAAGCAACCATTTCAGACGATGGTCTTGAGGTGAGCATTGTTGTATCTGGCGCTCGTGCTGCATCTGCTGTTCCACCTGTTTTTGCAAATAGCAGCAACATCAAATCGTTAGAAATCTACTACCCTTCTGATGATTCTGTAATTGCATTGTCTTTAAAGCTTAAAAAACCAAGCAGTTATAAAGTATTTCCATTAAAGGAACCTGGTCGAATTGTAATCGACACTATGCCGAATTAATTGGACTTCAAATAAGCGTTATAAAATCAATAAGAGCAGATAGAATAACATAAAGTTATTTTATCTGCTCTTATTCTTACCTAATTCTAATCACGGCCTAACGCATTTTATATCTATGCTTGTTACAATACAATAAAGAAAAGATATTGGAGGTGTAGTAAATGTTATTTTCACTGATAACCATGGCAATCGTAGGTAAATTTCTTCATGACAAAGGCTATGGTATGGAAAGGCTTATACCCTTTGTTTTAATTGCAGGCTTAATTGCTTATTTTATTCCTATTGGCGCAATTATAATGTGGCCTTTTAAAGCAATATTTGGCATCATCGGAGGGACCATTGGATTTATTGGTGGTATCTTTGGATCAGTAGTAGGTGGTGTCGGGGGCATCTTTGGCGGACTTATGGGCGGCATTGGTGGTATTATTGGTGCCATTCTAAGCGTCGTATTTGGTATCTTAGGCGTTATACTCGGTATCATTGGCGCAACGATTGGCTTAGCTTTTGGACTCGTTGGCTTAGTTCTAGGTCTTATTTTTCTATTTATTATTCCAGCAGCGATTCTCTTTGTAATCGTTAAAGTAATCTACCCCGGTTCTAAAATATCTTCTGACCGAAGATAAGTAATTCAAACACCATGTAAAAGCGTTTAAAAATGAACGCTTTTTTTGCGCTCAAAAAATTAAAATAGACCGATGCTTTCTACCTGCAATCAGCCCTCTTTTTTTAATTATTAAGATTGTAACACCTGTTCTATAGATTCAAGCTTTATCTATCATTGGGCGAAACGCCCTATTCTTGCTTCACCTTTACTCTAAGAAACAACATCAATAATCTTATGATTCACTAACTTGACATAATAGTTCTGAACTTCTTCAACTGTATATTTAGCATGCTCTGATTCTAAGACTTCTTCCACAACGTTACTCATAACAACTTCACCATAAATATCGTAGATGATTCCAGCTGCGTAGATAATTTTGTTGCATAGTTCCAATTGAGTATTTGTGGCAATCTCTAAAACCTTGATCTCTTCGCTTGACATATAAGTGCCCCCTTTGTTGCCCTTTATTCGAGATAACTTTATTCTATCTCAATAATTTTTTTACTATATTTATATTATCGTCTTTTTTGAGAAAAAATCCAGTCTTTTTTGGTTACAATCATGTTAAACAGATGTAAAATGTATAATTTATCCATCGATCATGCATGCTCGACCAAAAATATCAAAATCCCCAAGTGAATTAGCACTTGGGGATTTACTTATTAACCTTCTATATGTTTTGAAGCATTAATTTTTTTAATCTCTTCAATCACAAATGGCAATACTTTATGCACATCACCAACAATACCAAGATCAGATACATCAAATATTGGTGCACCTTTATCCTTGTTGATTGCAATAATTAGTTCTGCTTCTTCCATACCCGCAACATGCTGAATTGCGCCTGAGATACCACACGCCAAGTAAAGGTTTGGTCTAACTGTTTTACCGGTTTGACCAACTTGTCTGTCATGATCCATCCAACCGCTGTCAACTGCTGCTCTTGAAGCAGAAACCAGTCCACTTAGTTCATCTGCTAAATCATAAAGAAGTGAGAAGTTCTCAGCAGAACCCACACCTCTACCACCAGAGATTAAAACAGTTGATTCTTGAATATCCATTTTTTCTTCTGATTCTTTCTCGAAAGAAATAACTTCAACACATTGGTTATTATTTTCAAGCTTCAGATCAAGCTTAACAATTTCGCCTTTTCTTGAAGCATCTCTCTCAAGTTTCGTCATAACACCAGGTCTTACCGTAGACATTTGTGGTCTATGATCTGGAGAGACAATTGTTGCCATGATGTTACCACCAAAAGCAGGACGCGTCATTAAAAGCATACGGTCTTCATCTATTTCAAGAGAAGTACAATCTGCCGTTAATCCTGTTTGAAGTCTAGCAGAAATTCTTGGTGCTAAATCTCTACCAATTGAAGTTGCACCAAAGAGTACAACTTCTGGTTTTTCATCATTTATAACTTTCACAAGTGCTTGAGTATAAGGTTCTGTTGTGAAAATTTCAAGTGCTTTATCATCAATCAAGATAACTTTATCTGCACCGTATTCTACTAACAATTTCCCGTGTTTTTCGGCTTCAAAACCCGGTAATACAGCCATCAATGAAACGCCAAGTTCATCGGCAATCTTTCTACCTTTACCTAGAAGTTCCAGTGAAACATTTTGTATTTCATTAGAGCGTTGTTCTACGAAAACGAGAACACCTCTGTAATCATTTAAATTCATAGTATCCCTCCTAAATCACAAACTTTTCCTTTAACTTGTCAACAATTGCCGTTGCAAGCTCCTTAGGTGTTCCTTCAACCACTTTTCCAGCTGATTTAACCCCTTTAGTAAACGACTTTTTAACCTTTGTAGGTGATCCTTTAAGACCCATTCTTGCTGGATCTGCTTCGATATTTTCAAATGTCCAAGTTTCAACCTCTAAGTCTCTATGAGCATCTATAATACCTTTAATACTCATATATCGTGCATCGTTCATTTCAGATAACGTTGTGATTAAGCATGGATACTTCACTTTAACCATTTGGAATCCATCTTCAAAACTTCTTTTGACCACTGCATGGTCGCCCTTATGCTCGAAATTAGACACATAAGAAATCTGTGGCAACTGTAAATGTTCAGCAATTTGTGGACCAACTTGAGCTGTATCACCATCAATCGCTTGACGTCCAGTGATGACTAAGTCAAAGTCAATCTTTTTAAGTGCTGATGCAATTGTAGTAGAAGTCGCTAAAGTATCTGCACCTGCAAATACTCTATCTGTCAACAGAATAACGCGATCCGCACCCATTGCATAAGTTTCTTTTAAGGCATTTTTAGCCTGTGGTGGTCCCATTGTAATAACTGTAATGTGCGCACCAAATTCATCTTTTAATCTAAGTGCTGCTTCTAGTCCCGCTTTATCATCAGGATTTATAATACTCGGAACACCGTCTCTGATAAGTGTTCCCGTTTTAGGATCTAATTTAACTTCGTTCGTATCAGGAACTTGTTTGATACATACAACAATTTTCATTTTTTCGCCTCCAAACATTCAATTCAATTACTTAAGTTCTGCCGCAGCAATAACCATTCTTTGAACTTCACTTGTACCTTCATAGATTTCCGTGATTTTAGCATCACGCATCATTCTTTCTACAGGATACTCTCTTGTGTAACCATAACCACCATGAAGTTGAACCGCTTTAGTTGTTACTTCCATTGCCACTTCAGAACAGAATAGTTTTGCCATAGCAGCATCAGATGAATAAGGTAACTTTTTACTTTTCTTATCTGCTGCTGAATATAGCAAGAATCTTGCTGCTTCAATTTTAGTTTTCATGTTCGCGATTTCAAATTGAGTGTTTTGGAATTGAGCAATTTTTCTTCCAAATTGTTTTCTTTCTTTAACGTATTTTACAGTTTCATTATATGCACCTTGAGCAATACCAAGTGCTTGAGCTGCAATACCAATACGACCACCGTCAAGTGTCATCATTGCAATTTTAAAGCCTTTACCAACACCACCGAGCATATTTTCTACTGGTACTTTACAGTCTTCAAAAATAAGTTCACAGGTACTAGAGCCTCTGATGCCCATTTTTTTCTCTTTTTTACCGACACTAAAGCCCTCAAATGTAGATTCTACAATAAACGCAGTTATCCCTTTGAGTCCTTTTGACTTGTCTGTCATTGCTATTACGATGTAAACATCTGCATAGCCTGCATTTGTAATAAAAATTTTACTACCATTTAAGATGTAGTGGTCGCCTTCTAAGATCGCAGTAGTCTGTTGACCTGAAGCGTCTGTTCCAGCATTTGGTTCAGTTAATCCAAAAGCACCAATCTTTTCACCTTTTGCAAGTGGTACGAGGTATTTCTTTTTCTGTTCCTCTGTTCCAAACTCATAAATAGGTGCCGCACATAGAGAAGTATGTGCTGATAAAACAACTGATGTGGTGCCACATGCAACCCCAAGTTCTTCAACTAGGTTGATGTACTGAAAATAGTTTCCACCAGCACCGCCGTATTCACGTGGGAATGGAATCCCCATCATGCCTAGAGCTGCCATTTTTTTCACAGTCTCTACAGGAAACTCTTCGTTCTCGTCGATCTCTGCAGCAATTGGTTCAACTTCGTTCTCTGTAAACTTTCTGAACAAATCGCGCATCATTAGATCTTCATTTGTCATGTTAAATGTCATTTTTCTCCCTCCAATTGTTAATGTTTTAACTCTTTAATGCAAAAAAATAAAATCCCCATGACATTATTTTAGCACTCCTACTAAAAAAATGACAGGGGATATCTCATTAAAATATTAATTTTTTTTTGAACAATTCTAAATTTAGCCCTTTATACCCATATTAACCCCTTTAAAATCTAAAAAATTTAAAAAGAAGCAATAATATGAGGATCATAAAGCCCATCCATGCATAGCGTTTTGCTTCTAAAAAATGTGACTTAATACCATATTTTTTAGAATGCTGTCTTTTTCTTTTATAACCAAGCTGTTCATCAAATACGTGATAAAATTCTTTTTGCTCGTCAACAATCTCTTTGACTTCTTTTGAGAGCACTGCTTTGGCAACTTCTACATCTTTCATCGGAACCCACAGTTCAAGGCACCCTTCTTGACTTATTTTAACACGTGTCCTAATCCCATAATGATTGAGTCTAAGCTCCGATTCAATATAATCACACTCATCCTTAAAAACAGTTCTCGTCTCAACAACTTCCCATTTATAAAGTCTTTCCATAAGATTGCCCTTTCTTGAATAGTATTTTCATCATAAAATCCAATATTATTGAAAGTAAAATGGTAATAAGTGCCCATGCAAAAACAGTTTCCGTTTGAATGTTAATTTTAGCCATTTGAAAACTCCGCCCTATTGAACTCGGTGTCTGACTTAATACCTCAGAAGCAATAACCACCTTGAGCCCAAGCGATGTAATCGCAACTATACTACTTCTGAGATACGGCAATATAGACGGTATATAGATATTTTTAACAACCTTCTTATAATCAATTTTATAAATTTGTGCCATTTCAATCAGCTTTGAATCCGTTTGATGATAACCTTCCAGGACATTTGCATAAACAATAGGAAAAGTCACTAAGAAAGTCACAAATATTGGCGAAAGCACATTGGGCATCCACAATATTACATAGACGATAATAACAATAGTTGGTAGAGTTCTTGTGATTAACAGTATCGGCTTTAAAAGATGTTCAATAAATTTAAGTTGACCTGCCAAAAGCCCTAATACAGAACCCACCAGGATACTTAAACTCACACATATAAGCACCCTTGTAAGTGTCATCATTATCGTATAAAAAAAAGATTTATCAGCCACCACTTGTATCAATGCTTTTAAAGATAATAACGGCGATGGCAATATATATGATTTCCCAATTGCGATAGAGGCGATCCACCAAATCGAAATTAAAATTACGGATGATAAAAGCGTAAGGTAAAGCTCTCTATTTTTTATAGTAGAATCCTTCATCTGGCAATTTGCCTCCTATGGCTTCTGGAGATGCCTCTAACAAAATTTCATAAAGCTTTTCTAAACTATCTCTATGCTCATAAGCATCTTCGTGCCAAATATTGAGTCCATCCATTGCTTTTACAATAATAGGTGCTGGTGTTCCAAGTTCAAGCTCTCCTGCATATACACCTGCTTCTTTGGGATTTTCATTTACCCATGTACATGATTCTTCTAGATTAGATATAAAAGCATCTACAACTTCTGGGTATGCTTCTGAAACTGTATTTTTAACCATTAGGCCCGCTTGTGGGAATCCACCTTCTATGCCTGTTGTCTTTTCAAATTCTTTTTGGAAATCAAATAGAACCGTAAATGGCACATCTTTTGTACTTACAACAGAAAGAAGGGGTTCAGGCATAATCGTTATTGTAGATTTACCCGCTAAAAATGTAGGTGCTACTTCAGTGGCACCAGCTAAATAAATGATATTCATATCTTTATCTGGATCTAACCCATTTGCCTCTGCTAGATATCTAAAAATTAAATCCGGGATCAGTCCTTGCCCTATCATATAGACGTCTTTCCCTTTCAAATCTTCCCAGTTCTTAATATCTAACGAGGTGATCATATACAAGTTTCCATGTGTATTGATACTTGCAAACTTATAAGGAACCCCTTTATTATAGAGCTTAATAGCGAGGTTCGTCGGTACAATTGCAAAATCTGTTTTTTCACCCATGATTTCTGTTGCCAATAAGTCTGTTGCAGTCAAACTTGAATATTTAACCGTTACATTTTCTTTTAAAACAGGTTGTTCATAAATCATTTTTAACATTGCAATAGTTGTTGCACCTTCGGGAGCAATTGCTCTCAAAGTCATTGGTTCCAGTATTTTAGATTCTTCATCACTATTCTCTGTAGGGGCTTCCGCTACAGGCTCAGTAACGATTTCAGTTTCTTTAGGAGTGTTGGTTTCATCTGTCGATGCCTCTTTAGGAGCGCATGCTGATAAACTTACCGTCATCATGATTACCATTAATATTGCTGCTATTTTCTGTGTTTTATTTTTCAAGTTATTCATATTTCCTCCCAGCATTCTTTTATGCTCTTTCTAATACTTAATTGTTCTTTCTCTGATACTGCCCTTGGATGTTCAATTGAGATCTCTTTAATAATTCGCGTTGGTTTATCCCCCAGTATTAGCACTCGATCTGCCATCAATATCGCTTCATCAATATCATGCGTCACAAACACAACTGTGGTGGTTCTCTCTTCCCATACTTTTATCAGGGCTTCTATGATTTTTGACTTCAGATAATAGTCGATGGATTTAAAAGGCTCATCCATGAGTAACAAATCAGGTTCATAGGCAAATGCTCTCGCTATTGCAGCCCTCTGTCTCATGCCCCCACTTAACTCTGCGGGATACTTATTTTCAGCACCAGTTAATCCAAGCATATCAATGAGATGTGTGAGATCATAATCACTGATATTTTCTCTAACAAAAAGGATGTTTTCCTTAAGTGTTATCCATGGCAATAACCGATCTTCTTGAAAAACATAGCTTAATCGCTCTGCTTTAGAAGTTAAAGTACCATCTGTTGCCTCTAGTATACCTGACATAATATTAAGCAAAGTAGATTTACCAGATCCTGATGGCCCTACAACTGATAATATTTCCGAACGCTTCACGTGCATTGATATGGACTCAAAAATCAATCCATCTCCATAATTTTTAGAAACATTCTCTATTTTTAACACATATGCCTCCAATGACTTACATATCAAATCAAAGGCTCACTTTGATTTACCACGATTTTAACATAAAAAAAGACGTGCCACAACACGTCCTACAAATTACTCACTTTTTTTAATATATCATTATCCAGTTTGATAATTTCAAAATAGATTAAACTCGGCTGATGCGTTTTAACAACAATGTTTTTATCGATTAATAAGTCATTTTTTTCTATGATATTTGCGATGTAATCAATAGACCATTTAAATGGTATTTCTTGTTTCATTAAGTATTTGACTTTTAACCTATTGATCCAACTTGTGAAGGGATTTTTCTCCTCAAAATTGTAAAAAGAAAGAAATATTTTCCCGTTCTTACGTAAAACTCTCTTTGCTTCAACAATCATACTTTCAGGATCGTTTGCATTGTTGAGTGTATCATTAATAATAATCTTATCAATACTTTCACTCTCAATACCAAGTGCATTTCCACAATCTTTAAAACACTCTGTTTTTAGGTCACCATGAAAAACGCTAACACCCTCATTTTTCCATTCAAGTACGATATCAATCGGTGTAAAATTATCAGGGCTCAATGTTTTAATTCTCTCAATTGTCATAAATCCCCCTCAATTCTGGAACCACTACTCATTACCTTTTAAAATTACCATAGTGACCTTACAAATACAATAAAATCCATATTAAAAAAATAGTAAGTTTTATTCATATTTTATATTTACGCGTTACATAATAGACATAAATAGACCAATCACAACCCATTTCAACACTAAAGACAGCATTTTGACAAGGCTTTGATTGGTCTAATGATCATTATAATTCATTTAGAAACTCATATTATTACAAATGTTCAGGATTCTTTTTAAAGTACACACGTCTCGCAGTTTCTTTTGTCTTTCTAATTTCTTCATCAATTTGTGCCAATCTCTCTAATATAAAATCAGTTTCTTCCTTTGGTACATTATAGTATAAAAAGAGGTCTTCAAATTTCATTAGAGTTTCATTTAGACGCTTGTTGATTTGAATAAAGGCATCAATGTTATGACTCTTCACAGCATTTTTAAACTGTTCAAGATCAATCTCGATGATGTCAATGGCGTCTTGCTCTTTTTCAAATTCTCGCAATGCTAACGGGTATGGTTTAATACGCTCAAGAAAGTATTTGCCCTTTTTATTAACATTGTAACAGTAAGCCACATCAAACTCTTCCAGTGGAAACACAACAAAACACATCTTCGAATTAATTACTTGAACATCAGCCCCCATCTGCCTTAGGCGCATGCTATGTTCCATAACTTCTGCATTCATTAACTTTCTCATAAATTCATCCTTCCCTACACATAAAAGATGGTTAGATAGATACTAGAAATAATAATTGATAAAATCATAAGCGGAAACCCTACTTTCATATAATCCATAAAGGAAAGCTTATGACCGTGTCTAGAAAGCATTCCAGACACAATAACATTTGCTGATGCTCCTACGAGTGTACCGTTTCCACCAAGACATGCACCGAGTGCAAGCGCCCACCAAAGCGGCCCTATATCCATGCCTGACATTGCACCCATGGTTTTAATTAATGGAATCATCGTTGCAACGAATGGAATATTATCGAGGAAAGATGACGCAATTGCTGAAACCCATAGCACAAGTAATGTTGACATGAAAAGATCACCTTTAGTAATACTTAGTAATTTTTCTGCCAAAAACTCCATGACACCAACATCTTCAAGAGCACCTACTAAAATAAAAAGAGACATAAAGAAAAATAGAGTTGGCCATTCAATCTCAAGAAATACATCCTCCACATCCACTTTACTGATTAATAAAAGTACTGATGCAAAGAATAAAGCCACCGTTGCAGACTCATATCCCAGAGACTGATGTAGAATAAATCCTAAAATAGTAAAACCGAGCACAAAAAGACTTTTTATAAGTAAAGTTTTGTCTTTAATAGCACGATTCTCATCCATTTGTAATATCTTACGCTTATTGCTGTCTTTACAATCATACTGTTTTTTAAATAAAAATTTAAAAATGAGCATTGTCACAATAAAAATCACCACAACAACCGGTGCCAAATTCACAAGGAAATCCATAAATCCAAGACCTGTAGCACTACCAATCATAATATTGGGTGGATCCCCAATAAGTGTCGCTGTTCCACCTATATTCGCGATTAATATTTCAGGTACTAAAAATGGAATCGGATTCAATTCAAGTGAATCTGTGATAACAAGTGTTACAGGCACTATTAGTAATATTGTTGTAACGTTATCAAGTAATGCCGAAGATACCGCTGTTATGATTGAAAAGGCAACTAAGATCTTCCACGGTTCTCCTTTTGCCATCTTTGCGGCTTTGATTGCAACGTATTCGAAAATGCCGCTTTTTTTCATGATGTTAACGATAATCATCATTCCAATAAGTAAACCAATGGTATTGAAATCAATATGTGAAATTGCCTTTTCCTGCGCTTCCACATTTAAAATGAGCATTAAAAACGCGCCTACCATTGCTACTGCCGTACGATTCAATTTTTCAGACATAATGATTAAATATGTAACTGAAAAAACCCCTATTGCCACTATTAATTGATTTTGAAACACCACACACACTTCCATTTTTTTATTTTCTCGCTTCTTAGTTAACCCTACTAAGATAAATACAAGACATTACTATGTTACGCCTAACCCTTTTAAAAATCAAGCTATTCAATAATGTTTTTAGAATAAATAGCTTATTTTTTAAAAAGAATTCTAAATTAGATCCTATTTTTATAAATTTTACACAAAGTAGACACATTAGTGTATTATAATGAGGTGAATTCAATTAAATATTAAAACTGATTTGTAAGGAGACTTTATTTTAAATGAAAAAATATAAATTTATACTCACAATTGTCCTTGTAATCTTTCTAATAACCTCTTGTAATGTTCCCTCAGAAACACCCAAAGAAACTGTTAATGATGTTGAAAATGCAGTGGTTGAATCTAAGCCCATAGAATCCAGTGACCCCGTTTCAACCGTTGGCCCTGTTCAACCTAGTCTCTTGTTTTCTTCCGTTGATGATGTAATAAACGAAAATTATCTCATTTACACTGAACATTATGAATTAATCGATAATTTAAAAAGCACAAAAATAAAAACACATATTAATCAATCTATTAAATCTGTTATCAATAAATTAAAAAATAACACATTGCAAATTGAGCGTTCTCTATATGATGAATCCAGTGAGGCACCACTTCAAATGGAAGTCACTGGAAATCCGATTTATTTCAACGATCAATTGCTCAGTTATGAAATCATCTCCAAAACTAAAACAGTCAATGACACAGAAAGCGTAGACTATACCTTTTTGAATTATGACCTTAAATCTGGTCAAACTATAAAACTGAAAGAATTACTTTCATTAGACCAGCTTTATACGCAAATAGAGAAGATCTATCCAAAGTCATTTGAGGCGCCTTTTAATAAAGACATGATTGAACTTTATAATCTCAATCAATCTTTCCACTTTTCAGATGATAATAGTGCGGTATTTGTTATACATCCCTATGAGTTAAATACCGAACAAGAACAACCGATAACCGTTCCATTATCAGATATAAATTACGATTCTTCAAGAAAAAAGGTGATTGGTACCGCTATTATAGATACTGAACGCATTGAGGACACAAATTATTATGAAGTCTTCTTTTCGTATCCACATTTTAATGGTTCTGATGAATACTATTCTGAAATTAATCAAACTGTAGAACAACATGCAAAAGAACTTTATGACTACGGTACAAATATGGCCATTTTAGATCATGGCCCCTTAGAGACACAAACCATCGAGCCTTCAGACGGAATCGTTGACTCTCCAGATTTAGACTCTAACGAAGCAAGTAGTGATGGTAATATAAGCAATCTCGATCAAAACGAATCTAACGATCTAAATTCAGCAGCATTTGACTTACCCACTTATTGGTTTAATTTAAGCTATAAAATTTATACCAATAATGAAAAAATATTGAGTTTTGGTCTTTACGATTATCAATACACTGGTGGTGCTCACGGTTTATCTTCTGGTACTTTCTATTCATATGATTTAGAACTTGGTAAACAAATCGAAATTAAAGATCTCTTCGAACCCAAGTTTGATTATATCACCTATATAAATGATCGCATCTATCGCGAAATTGATCAGGAAACTAAAAAAAATCCAGAGAGCAAATATGCATACTATGATTTTTCTGGTATTGACGAACATGTTAAGTTCTACATTGAAGACAACGAATTGGTTATATTTTTTGATGAATACGAAATAGCATCATACGCCGCTGGTACACCAACATTTAGAATTCCATTACCATAAAAAGCTGCCATGGCAGCTCTTAAGGAAATTTTAGAGTTGGATTTAAATTTTATGTGACTTTCTTTTGATTTCTTCAAATTTATGACATTGAATAATTAAATATATCCTCACTAAAAAAGAGGTTTCAACAAAAGGTATTTTAATAGATGCCTTTTGTTGAAACCTCTTTTTTTGAAGTCTTTGTTTGCTTAAGTTTTCTTGAACACTTATAGCTATATTGATTAGACGAGTTCCTTTATGTACGCTATGCAATTTTTACAAATATGATTTCCCTTATAAACGACTAAATCCTCTTTTTCTCTACAAATTTTACATACTGCCATTTTTGTGTTTGATTTCATTTTACGCTCCTTTCATAATATGGTTTAATTGTTTTATAATTCCTTTTTATTATATTATAAAATTATCATTTACGCAATATAATTATTAAATAAATATATTTATTTTACCAAAATGAAAAATGCTTTCTCTTGACGTTATCCCGATCATGCACATGAAAAACAGAGATGTCGCTTAAACAGCTCTGTAAGGTACTACTTTTTATGAAATCTTTTATGTATGTCCAGTTTTATGCCTAGAAGTTTTTTTGTCCCCTCATCCTCAATTTGAGCCCCTTTTTTATGATAAACATTCTCCATCATGAACATTCTAAAATTATCTTCAAGATACATCACCTTTCTCCTTTTACATTTCATTTAACACATTATTATGTTATTCTCATTGTTGATTAACAGAAATTGTAATTTTTATAAGTATAACATAAAAAGTCAATTGGAATCAACCATATTTTTACATTTAAATGTAATTTATTTTGGCTCTCCTAATTCAGCATTAATTATCTTCCCGCCCTCATCATAACGGATCCAAATTTTTTGTATAAAAAAAACTCTTGCCATTAAACATCATGGCAAAAGCCTTATTTATATTGCACTTGCAAACTCTGGCGATTTCCTAACCATCACTTTAAACCAAACAAAAATAATAACCCCTTTGAAGATACTGCTAATACTGATCGCCCACCAAATACCATTGAGTCCCAAAGTTGTCTGAGTGCTTAAATAGTACGCAAAAGGAATTCTCAATATATTAAAAAAGATACTTGTAATCGCAGGTGGTTTTGTCTTCCCAATGCCATTAGAGGCTCCTGTCGTCGTGATTTCAATACACATAAAAAGTTGAGATATAGCGAGAATTCTCAGATAATCAATTCCCTGAACAATTGCAACCGGCTCTCTAATAAAAATCATAAATAGCAATCTAGCACCAAAATAAAGAAGTAAACTATTAGAAATGCCTAACACGATTGCAACACCCATTGCTTTATAATATCCCTCTAAAACACGCTTAAATTGCTTTGCACCATAGTTTTGACCAACAAAGGCACTAAGTGCCACAGAAAAGCCACCTGCAGTCATCCATGTAATTGCTTCAATCTGAGAGCCTACTTTCTGAACTGCTATAGGGGTGGCACCATAAACCGAAATCATTCTGGCTATAGACATCGATATAAACGTAAATAGGCCACTCTGAAGTGCTGTTGGAACACCCATCATCACAACACTTTCAATATACTTCAAATCTGGTTTTTTTAAAAATGAAAAATGTTGAAATAAGCTATGCTTAAACTTAATAAAGTAGATGAACTCAGAAAAAACCACAAGCTGAGCAAATATAGTGGCAATTGCGGCCCCAGCTACACCAAAAGCGGGTATTGGCCCAAATCCAAGAATCAAAATGGGATCCAAAACGATATTGATCATCAATCCTGTTGCATTAATCTTAAATGGTGACTTACTGTCCCCTCTGCCGTTAAAAATACCTGTAAAAACTTGATTGGAAAAAGAAAAGACATTCCCTAAAGCAACGATGATCAGATAGAGTTTGCTCATAGCTTCCACTTCTAAATCTTTCGTATTAAAGAAATCAATAAGACCATTTTTAAATAAAATCAGCACCATTGTAGATAAGATGCCAATTGTAAAAAACATCGCACAATGGCGATGTTTTTTGAAATAAGCTTCTATTGTATTTTTATTTTTTCAGTAGTCTAGTAAAATCTTATAAAAGCTTGGTATGCTTTATAGTATGCGTTTAGTGCTTCAGTAACGGCATTTTTTGATGAGGTTAAATCTTTTTCTGCTTTAAAGAGATCCAACTGAGTTACCATACCAAGTCCTGATTTAACTTTAACGACATCGACAGCATTTTGTGAAAGCTCTAAATTATTTTGTGCAATTTTGATATCCAACACAAGGCCTTTTAAAGTATTATAGTCTGTATAAACCTTATACGCTATCGCCTTCGTTTGTTTATCTGTATCAAATTGATTGTCTTCTATATTTTGGTCATAATCCTTCGAGGCGCTTACACTGCTTACATATATATGTTCAACACGTTTTTGTGCTTCATATTTAGCAATATTTTCTTTATAAGAGGCAATCGTTGAATCATTTGCGATATTCTTATCAATCAGCGCTTTAAGATTGATGCTCTCAAGATCAATATAATTATTTACTAATACTTTATCTAAGTTTGATGTGTCTGGTAAATATTTAATTTCAAGTGTATTGTTGATCAAATAATTAAAGTCCATCTGTGTGAGTTCACGATCTCTTTTAGCATTGTCCAAATCTTTATTAACAGTATCTAAATTCACTTCGTAAGTGAGTATATCGTTATCTGTTATTTTACCAAGTTTAAGTTCAAGTGCCTTTTGATCATATTCCTTTTGATAAATCAATTTTTGTTCTTCATATAATTTAATTTGATTTTCTTTTGTAACCACATTTACATAGTAGTCAATTAAAGTTTGCTTTAACTCGAATACTTTGTCGTCGTAACTTCTTTTTAAGGCATTAAGTTTATTTTGTGCAACTATTGGATCCACATAAACAGCATTCGCTCTTTTTGTTATTTTATCTTCATCATCTTTGATAAAGCCATCTAATCGACTCGATTCATTTTGAACTTCAACGATAATTTCCTTTTGAATTTCAATTTGTTTTTGTATACTAGAAAGCTCTCTATTATTCTCTAACATGACTTCAGCCGCATCATCATAAGTGATTACAATCGGACCAACTACTGGCTCATCTGCCGCAAAAACAACCGTCTGAAATATCATAAGCAACGCAACCGTAATTATACCAATCTTCTTCATCTATTTCCTCCTGTTTCCAATATGAACCCACTATTAATAAGCACTTCAATTTTTTGCCCCAATAAAGCTTTGCTGTTCTCTAAACTCTTTTTAGAAAGCTCAGATTGAAATACCTTAATCTCATAACTCATCCGATCCGTATCCACAATCTGTCCCAACTTTTCCATTTGAGATAATTTTGCAAGATAATTTTCATCATATTTGATCTGTGTTTCTGCCACCGCAAGTTCATCAGCCGCCTTGTTGAACTCACTTAAGTAAGTTCTTAAAGTTTGATATACCTCTATCTTGGATGTTTCTTGAGCTTGTATACCGTCTTCATACCGACGATTAAAATCCAGCAGATCTGATTCCAATACAAATCGTTCATATGTTGTAACATATGTCTTTTCGTTATCAAGTGCCTGCATTTGACGTTTAGCATTATAAACCATCTTGCTTACTGCCAATGCTGAATCATAATATGAACCTAATTCGTCATTTGAAAAATCAACTTCCGTAAAGATTGGTGTTTGAAAAATATACTCTTTTTCAGGTTCAAGACCCGCCATTGACATGATGGTATACTTTAAATTCTCAACTTGGTAGAAAATCTTCTCTCTATTATACTTTAGATTTTCAAGTTCAATTCTAGAGCTTTCTGCATCTATTTGACTAATCGTACCAAGTTCTAACTTTTTTTCAATACCTTGGTAAGTTTTTTCAGTTTTAGCAACCATTTGATCATACATATTCAACTGTTCTTTTAAAAGACTGTACTGTGAAAGCATTTGATCTGCTGTATAAGTCAATGTCGTTTCAATCGTTTCTTTTGTAATTTCGAGATCTTCTAATTGTGCTCTCAAGTTTTCTATTTGCACAAAATTGGGATATGCATATTCATAGTAGCTCCCTTTACGCTCATCTTTCATACCTGACGAGTTATCGCCACCAAGAGCTATATAGCGAATACTTGAATCATAATTATCTAATATCTCAACCAAGTCATCTATCGATTTTTTTAAGTTTCTTATATCCCGTGATTCCTCAATAAACGAGTTTCTAAGCTCTAATAGTCCGATTTCAGTTGGTTTAGAGCTATCCGACTCAATTTGAGCTTTAGTTTCAACCACATCTGCAAAAACCACTCCACTAGAGCAAAATAATGTTACTGCTAAAAAAATGGCTAAGGATACTCTCTGTGTACATCTTGCTTTTTTCATCATCGTTTACACAATCCTCCTCTATCTTATTCTCTATGTTCTATTATAACCATTTAAGTTAATTAATCACTAGCTTTTAGAATTAATTAATCATTTCTTATCCGTATTTTAAGAATCTATTAATATTCGATGCTTGTTGAAAACAAGTATTATAAAACTGAGACCACCGGAACAAATTTCAAGTGGTCTCAATCCCCTATTTTAGAATTTCAATTCTTGTCAAAATACCTTCTATTGTAATATCATTTACATCCTTCATCGGGTACTTTTGAATAACACTCATATACTGTCTTACTTTTGAACGATCTTCTTTTGCTACATAAATCTGTACAAAAGCACCAGTTGCAGTTATTTTTTCTATTTCAATACCTGGAATTTCATAACTTAGCATAAAAACTGAGTTTGCATTGATCACTTTAGTAAATTCTAGCATAACAATCCCGCTATTTTCTGAGTATGAGACATTATCCACATAGCCACTATCCGTTGTAATCTTAGAAAGCGTTGCACCAATGTGCTCTGTCAATTGGATATATCCAGACATTGGATTTAATGTTTCCCCAAACTTTGTTTTTGTATTTTGTCCAGCTGCCCTCAAAAAGAATCCTTGATAGGCATTAATTGTTTTGTCCAGAGATACCGTAACAATGCTTTGTCCCTTATCATTATAGGTTATAAAATAATCTTTTATATTATAATACTCTCCATTTTTAAAGATTTCAAAATCTTTAGTATCTATATCTGGTACTCTCTCCGACAATACGATTTCACATTGTTCATTTCCAATATACCTGAATCCAAGAACTTCAATATTTGCTTTTTCTTCTAGATCTACAAAATTTTCTTCTGTCTCAGTGGTATTGCCAATGAGATTTGAAACTCTGCCAATCGTTAAATCCGATGAACTTGCTGAGTCATTTCTATCTACCTCTATATTCATTCCACCATTTGCAGGTGTAGCCACACTAATTTGGAGAGTTTGTTCATCAATCAAATTTAATTTGACAGCTGATGCTGATAATTGGCTTAAAGCCCTCCCGTTAATACGATATTTGCTCTTGTCAAGAATTGAGTAAGTACCTGTCGTCATCATAGGTTCATCAAAAAATACTATGACATCTTGCTCGGTATTTCCCGTAAAAAATACTTTAGCTTTCCAACTAGCCGATGTTGGAAGCTTCATATCCCTTGCTGTAAATTGATGTCCTTTATCAACAAGTGCATTACCTGCTAAATCATATAAATTATTGAATTTTATTGTATACGTCCCCAGAAGCTCATCTTCAAAATAGAGTGTTACTGTATTCTGTTTTGAATCATAAATCGTTTGAGATATTACCGTACTAATATTGTTGGCATCTCTAACATCATAATTTGATTTAACATATAACTCATTAGCTTGATTTCTCATTGCCTCAGAAAATTGAATCACAATTGTTTTTTGATCTTTTAAATCCACTTCTCCAACAACAGTAGGATTAACTTTATCGGGTTCAAGTTCAACAACAATACTCTCAGTCAAATTTTGATTCCCATAATAATCGGTAACAGATCCATTTAAAAGATATATCGTATTTGCACCCGGAGATAACGGCTTACCTGAAAAATCAAGTGTAACTTCTTTCCCATCAAATTTTTCATCAGTGAGCTTTCCATCAATAGAATTCTTTGGACTGTCATGATAGTACTGATTTGTATATCTATTCATCGGTTTTATATTTTCATCCCAAATAACAACCACTCTTTTAGGGCTAATTACTCTAGCAGCAACGACTTTAGGTGGTGTAATATCTTTTACGTACTTAGCCGTAATTTGAGTGCTGTAAAGATTAAACCCGGCAAAATCTTTTATAGAATTTTTTGCTGTAATCACCGCATCTTCCGTCAATTTCGTATTCGTAAAAACAATAGCGGTTTTGTTGTTATCCGTTAACTTAATACTGTTTAAATTCACGTGTCCTTCATTAACTATAAAATCTGAAATACTAAGTTCCGGAATATTATCAGCATCCATACCCGCCGCAATATCTTCATCACTTTGAACAGGCTCATTAAAGTCTATTTTGATATAGTAATCTCCAATGATTTCAGCTGTCATCATTTGCGGTAACACCGTATCCATAAACTTGACATCATGAAATACTTTTTCCATAAGTTTACTACCATCAGTTGCCACAATATTATTGAGAGTAATATCCATAGCCTTATTTTGTATAATAGGCACATTGCTAACTACCCTTATTCCCATTTGATCATCTGTTAAGTCAATCTTAGCTGGTTTTAAAAAAAAGTTCGTATCTTGCTTCATCGTAATATTGCTTAACAAAAGGTTATTACCACTCTCAAGCTTTTTATTAAAAACAAACTCAAGTTCATTGAGTCCCACTGCACGATAACTTACAACCTCTAGTGTACCAGAAGAAGCTCCAGGTGACTCTGTATCTGTTTCACCCCCAGCAAGAATACTTTCAGGTAATTTTTTTAGCTCAATACCGAGTGCCACTGCATTTCCTTGAGCAGGTGTCAACAAAGCTCTCCACATACCATCGAACGCTTCACCTCTTTTAATCGCCAAGGGGTTTTTAGCCGTAAAATCAATACCAATTGTGTTCATATCCAATATGACATTTTCCCACTTATATGAGTACTTTAGAGCATTCATAAGCATTGCGCTCCACTCTTGACGTGAAACCGAATTATTGGGTTTAAATGTACCATCTGGATAACCACTAATCCACTTGTTCGTTTTGGCAAATGTTACATAAGGCGCAAACCAATCGTTCGTATGAACATCCGAAAAGTTTTGTATAAATATGTACTTTGACGCTTCCGTTTTCTGTCCATACATTTCTGAAAGTAATACACAGGCCTGCGCTCTTGTTAAATTTTGATCCACCATCAAGTCGCCATTATCTCCCACAATGAACCCGTATTTAAAAAGCAAATCCGCTGTGGATTCACCTTCTGCAAAGGAAATTGACGGATGATTCCCGCTGAATAGTAATAGTGCAATGACCATAATACTGAACCATTTTTTCATAACTGCCTCCATTAAAAATTTGTTTTATAGAATCAAATAATGCTTATCGCCTCGTGTTGTTAAAAACCCGTTCTTACCTCATTATATCAAAAAATAAAACCTCGCGATGTTAAGGTTTCATTTCAGAATTATATCTATTAAATTTAAAATCTAAAAAGACTCATGAGACCATTGCTAAGTGAAAAGATGATAATCCCCGCCACAAAATTACCGATTAATATAGTAGGGAAAGCCCACTTAAATCGAATGTCCAAAAGTACTGCTGCTAAAGATCCCGTCCATACCCCTGTCCCAGGAAGAGGGATAGCCACAAAGAGAAACAAACCTAAGACGCCGTATTTCTGAATTCGATGACTCTTGCGAAGCGTTTTAGTTTCGATATGTGACATGATTTTGTGAAAAAAATCAGATCTCTTGAGCCATGTAAAAACAGGCCTAATCCCAAATAAAATAAAGGGAACCGGTATAATACTCCCCACAAGACTTATAAAGAGCGCATGCCATGGGTTCATGCCAAGTGATAGTCCTAACGGAATTGCCCCCTTAATCTCAATTATGGGTAAGGCTGCTGTGAACATTACTTTGAACTCATTACTCAATATCGTTTTAAGAAATTCTAGCATTTAACATCTCCTTGAATACTAATTATTGACTCGCCTTAAAAGTACATTAAAAATCGTTTGTCGATCTTTTTTACTTAGGATTAGACTCCATATTAATGCAAGATATAGAAGCAAAAATCCCGTTCCAAACGCAATAAAAGTGATCAAAAAACTCGAAACTGGATTGTACATGAGCAAATATTTCATTGGCAAATATGCTAATGCCCCCACTGCTATAATCTTAAAACCACTCAAGGCGACAAGACTCACATTAAACGTTCTTTTGAACCACCACATTCTAATCAAATTGCCCATAAGATAGATCAAAACACTCACATATGCCACACCGACAATCCCATACGCTTTGATCACTAAAACATCTAAAATACAGTTGATCAAAAGCATCGAAAAACCAATGCGCCATTCTACTTTTTCAAGACCAACCATGGCATTGAGAAACGTCAAAGGACCGAAAAAAGCATTAATCAATTGTGCAAATGCAAGCGCATATAAAACCAGATCACCAACAATATATTCTGGTCCAAACAATTTAAGAACTTCATGTCCTAACAAAATTAATCCGCCAAAAACAGCTGTATTTATGATGAGAATCCATCTATTAACATCGAAATAGGTTTGTTTTAAATTTGAAAAATCCTTTTCTGAATAAAGCCTTGCAAGTACGGGAGCCATCATAGACCCACCTGTTATGAACATAAAATTACCGATATAGGCCAATTTATCCACAATACTATAAATCCCCACATCTGATTCTGATAGTTGATAACCTATGATATAAGCATCTATTCTGCCCATTAAAAATTCAATGAGTCCCACTAATATTAAAGGAATAGAAATGATCAACAAATTCTTGTATAAAGATTTATGCTCAAATTTTAGTGCCACAAGCATCTTTCGACGCATTAAAACACCTATTAAATAAATTACATTTATAGACCAAGCCACATAATTAGAGACGATAAGGGTTTCTAAAGTCTTTTCATGGAAAATGATTACTCTAATAATAAAAACCGTAACTAGAATAAGTGGCATCAATATATTTTTGCTGAAGAAAAAATGCTTGATCCCACCTATCGTTCTAAAGATACCTTCACTCATTTGAACAAATGCAATTGGAAAAATCAATGGCAAAAATAACTTCAGTGCCATTTCTAAATTAATATTATTTAGAATTACTCTGGAAACGAACTCCGAACTTACAAAAAAAAGAATACCAAGCACAACACTGATGCCTAGAAGCATATATATTGAAAAAGAAACAAGTTCTTTCTCTTTTTGAATATCTTTCATGCCTGGGATAGTCGCTGTAAGGCCATGATCCATGCCAAGCTTGATTGCGATGGCTAAAAACATAACCAGTGTACTTATATAGACATAAGTCCCATAGCCTTCAGCACCAATATATTTTGCTGCTAAAAAATTAAACATAAACATAAAAAACGCATCGATAATTTTCCCTAAAAAGAGAATCCCCGATCGCGTTGTAATTGATTTTACTTGGCTCATATAATCTCCGATATTTCATAGTTATTCGATTGTGTATTCCCTACACATTTTATCACTTCGCGGAGAAGAGGTAAATGATTTTAAGGTTATTTTAATAATCTATTTTGTATCTTCTATTACAATTTTTTTAAAAAAAGTCTATAATTAATAGAGATGTTCAATTTGAATAACTAAACTCATTTAGGGAGGTTTACGTGAAAAAAATTATAATATTTATACTACTTTCATTAGTTATAATGCCCCTGGCTATCACCCCATTATTCGCTGAAGAATCTTCAGCTTCTGGTGCAGATTTGCTATACAAGTACCATTTTATATCCGGAGATAATGGTAACTTAATGCTATCTAAACCTTTAACACGTGCAGAAGTTGCGGTTATTCTTTCTGAAATGAAAGGGTTAAAAGAAGAAGCCGCTAATTTTGCTCTTCCACCCAGTTTTTCAGATGTTTCACCAACAGCTTGGTATGCACCATACATTGCCTTTGGACAAACACGTGGTTATTTAAACGGTTATCCAGATCGTACATATCATCCTGATGCAAACGTCACTTCAAAAGAATTCGCCGCTTTTATACTCAACGCAATGGGCTATAATGGTGATTATAATTTTAATGATGCACTTACTTTTGCGAGCACAAAGAAGATCAACATAAAAACTTCAGGCTATACATTTGATAGAAATGATGCATTTGAAGCCTTGTGGCAGGCCGTCAATCAACCGATAAAAGGTTCTGATGTACCACTTGGTATTGCACTTGGAAAGCTAGAATCAGTAGAATCAACATCTGCAGTTAAGCCTGAAACACCTGTAGAAGAAGTCAAAGCTGAAAGCACAAAAAAGTTTATTGTGAAATTTAAATCACCTGTTAGTGACACCAGTCGATTTGTCTTTAAAGTAACTCGCAATGATTACAATATACTCGTCACAACAAGTTGGAATGACTCAGATAATGTTGCCACACTTACATCGAGTACTGGTTTTACAAATGGAGATTATAAAATTGTCGTTACAGATGCAACTCATGATGATTTAATCGTATATGATCCTTATACCGTTACTATTGAGAAAGAAAGGGCTGCAAAAGTTATCATTAATTCAGATGTACTTTCACTTTATACTGATTATGTAGGAACCGTTTCTTTTAATGTCTATAATCAATATGATGAAAATATAACCAATAGTTCGATCGCAAGAAATCTCATCGTTGAATGTTCAATAAGTGATGCAAAAGTTGATGTTGATTACAATACAGGGCTCATTTTAATTGAATACGGATCTGATACTTCAGGTGTTTCTTTAAAAGATTGGCCTAGTATATATGTTTATTTTTTTGATCGTATGTCTACTCTAAATTATAGTAAGCCCTTAGTGCCTTCATCTCAAGGAAATACTATTAACGATATCATCATCAATGGTATCACAAATGAAGACGGTAATTTCGTAGACTTTGTATATGATCCTAATAAAGACTACTATCTTGATATTTCTGTAATTGATGTATCTGGAAATTATATCAAATCCAGAAAAGTTTTAGATACTGAGCCTTCTGGGAGAGATCCTTTAATCGTAAGATCATCAAACGAATCATTGGTTACGGTTCAAAAGGTAACTCATCCGCTTAGAAATTCCGAAATTGCATATAAAATCATATTCCATTCTGCACCTGAATATGATACAAATCTATTGTTTACTGCTATTGCCCCGTATTCTACTGGAAAAAATACAAGTGCAGCTTATAGTACAACGCTTAAGCAGAAATAACAAGGTATACAATCTTAATTTTTAAAGAATTAGAGCTCTAAATCAAAGAACCTGAACAGGAAATTCCATTCAGGTTCTAATTTAGAGCTTTTTTATTGCCACACTGTGCCTACTGCACTTTTGAGAAAACATATTCAAAAGTATTTTTTATCATCCAAATCTCAATTTTGCACATCGTTTTAAAGGAATTAAATTGAGGTTTTGTTTTCTTATACTCTTTTGTATGCTTAAACCCTAAGAGTAGGCCTTCAACATATGCTTTTCTAAACCCTTTCAATGTGAAAAATAAAAATTTGATTAATATCCCCGCCAAAAGAAAAATACCATTAACAACTATCAGAAAAATATTCATATTTTTCACAATTAAAAGCAAATTATTTTTTGCCGCTAACTCAACTTTAAAATCATTGTACTTACTTCCCGATGTGCCACTACCAATGTGATAAACGATAGCTTTACTGCAATATACATTTTCATAGCCATATCTCAGAGCCCTAAAACTGATATCTACATCCTCGAGATAAGCGAAGAAGGTTTCATCGAAATACCCTATTTCATCAAAAACTGATTTTCTATAAAGTGCAGCACCTGCACAAGATGAAAAAATATTTGAATCTTCATCAAAACGCTTTATTGATTTGTTATCTCCACGCTTATAAGCCCATCCCAAAATGTTATACTGATCACCAGCATCATCTATGAGATTACGATTATGATATTGAACCATTTTGCTTGAACATGAAAAAACGCTATCATTAACAAGCATCGGCTTAATAAGTTCTTCAAGCC
Organism: uncultured Fusibacter sp.; assembly: GCA_965140735.1. Taxonomy (GTDB): domain Bacteria; phylum Bacillota; class Clostridia; order Peptostreptococcales; family Acidaminobacteraceae; genus Fusibacter_A. The sequence continues at coordinate 3,070,368 of OZ223306.1, forward strand.
AAGTTGCTTCAAGTTCAGTATCATTATTAAGTAAAGCAACAAATTCTGATTTTGAAACTTTGATGCCTTCATTAACTGCACGGCTAAAACCATAATTTTGGTCAAGTTCAATAAGGATGATTTCAGGATAATTTGTCTTAATCCATTTAATTGATTCATCTTTTGAACCATTGTCGACTAAAATTATTTCAGAAGGTTTTAGAGTTTGCTCATTTAATGATTTTAGGCAAGCCTCTAAGAAATGGGCACCATTGTAATTTGGGATGACTATGGATATATTCAAAATCTAACCTCTTATCACATTCCATTTTTATATGTTTTCGTATCCTTAACTTCTGACTAGAGCTCTGCCATGATTTTGTTAAGAAAGCTCACGAAATCAGCTCTTAATTCCGGCCGTCTTAAAGCAAATTCTACTGTTGCTTCTAAAAACCCTTGTTTATCCCCTACATCATATCTTCTACCCTCAAAGTTATATGCATACATAGATTCTTGTTGTGCTAATGCTTTCAAAGCATCCGTTAATTGAATTTCTCCACCTTTACCAGGAGTCGTTGATTCGAGTATTTCAAAAATTAAGGGATTTATGATATAACGTCCTAAAATAGCAATATTAGATGACAACTCACCTACATTTGGCTTTTCAACCAAATCATTTACTTTATAGATGCGATCCTCTATCTTCTCACTATCTACAATGCCGTATTTATCTACATCTTCAAAACGCACTTCTTGAACACCTAAAATAGAGGTTTGATACTTATCATATACCGCCATCATTTGAGCAAGACACGGTGTCTCTGAATAAACAATATCATCCCCGAGAAGAACTGCAAAGGGTTCATTTCCTATAAAACTTTTAGCACACAAGACCGCATGCCCCAATCCTTTTGGCTCAATTTGCCTAACATAATGAATTTGAACCATATTTGATATTTTTTGAACCTCTTCAAGAAGCTCTGTTTTCCCCTTTGAACCTAGTTCTAATTCTAGCTCTACAGATTTATCAAAATGATCTTGAATTGAATTTTTATTTCTACCAATTATAATTAATACCTCTTCAATGCCTGATGCGACTGCTTCTTCAATTATATATTGAAGTGTTGGCTTATCCACAATAGGTAGCATCTCTTTAGGTTGAGCTTTAGTCGCAGGTAAAAATCGAGTCCCTAATCCGGCAGCAGGGATTATAGCTTTTCTAACTTTCATGCAAACTCCTTTTATATACACTTTAGATTTATTAATATTAGGGCTTTCCAATGATTTAGAACCCCTATATTTAAAATTTAAGAACCTAAAACTAATACAAATACACCGACTATAATTAATCCCGTACCTAATAACTTTTTCCTCGTTATTTTCTCATTCAGTAATTTATAAGCAATTATCATTGTCCAAACATAAGTAACTGACGTCAATGGTAACATTATTGAAAAGTCAATAAACCTTAACAAATAGACATTTAAAATTGCAGATATCAAATACAGAATGCCGCCAGAATAAAAGTACGGTCTTGTTAATAGTGTCTTTAATGAGTTCGATGCAGACGCTTTTTTTAAAAAATATCCAGCAAAAGCACCCATCAATGTCATACTTATAAAAATAATAACATTTAATAAACTATTCATCTCCACCACCTATTAGAACGACACCAAAAACAATAAATACAATGCCTAGGATTTTAAACGCTGTAATCTGTTCATTAAGGACTATTTTCGCAAGTATTATACTCATCACATAATTTAAACTTAACATAGGTTGAAGTACAGATAAACTGCCATATCTATATGCAAGAATCATCACTATTGCACCAATACCATATAAGCTAAACCCTAAAAAAAGATAGTATAAATTGCCTCCAGTTGAAAGCTTCCAAAATAATTGTCCAATACAAACAGACAAAGCAGAGAAACTCATCAACCCTATACCAACGGCATTTTTCTTTAAAGATTCTATCATAATGACCTACTTCGTAACTTTTTCAATAGATTCAATTATATACTTTTGCTTTTTAAATATAAGATCTATGATAATAGATAGGTATTTTATTACGATTGCCAAGATAGCAAAGAGTCCAAAAAAAGCAACTGATAGGAAGAGAATTGTCGTCGTCCAGCCTTCAACAGGACTATTTTGCCCAAAATAAATATATAAAGAATATGCACCCATGAATATAGTTGTAAACATCATGAGCAAGGTCATTCCTGTAGTTATACGATGAGCAATATTGGTAAATAATATAAGCGAATCAACAGCTATATTTTTTCTCACTTTATGAATTTGCTTTGTTATTTCATTGCTTTGTTTACCTTTTCCAGCGTCATATTGAATTCGGTCCAATTTTAAACCACAATTAGAATAGATTGCTTTTCTGTAAGGAATCGTGACACTCATTGAGTGTACTCTATTAATAGCTCTTCTAGATAAAATTCTAAAAGCCTCTGTTTCGAGCATGTAATCACTTCTAGAATAATGATTAAACAGCTTATAAAAAAGTTTTGATGAATATTTATTAGAGTCACTTGGAGAAGCACTTACGATATCAAATCCCTTTAACGATCGAAAATAAACATCCATAATTGTTTCCAACGGATAGTCCATTAGCATCGTATCAAATTCAAATACAAAATCGCCTATTGCCAAATCTACGCCGGCATTCATGGATAGCTCTACACCTTGATAATAGCTCATATTGATGATACTAATCGTCGTATTCTTAACATTTTCCGAATACTTTTTTATAGTATCTAAACTATTATCTCTTGAAAAATCATTTACACATATAATTTCAAATTTAGCGAAATTTTTCGTCAATACTTCCCCTAAATTACCAATAAAACTTTCAATTTCAGATTCATTATCATGAATATAAACTACTGCAGAAATAAAATTTTTCTCTTTATTATTCACCATTTGTTAACACCTCATCTAAATCATATACTGTGTTTATTTTTCCAGACAAAACACTAACAAAAGTAGGTTTACTAGAAAATTGCTTTACAACAGTTGGTCTCGAATCATCAATTTCAGAAGCTTTCAATATGGGTTTCATTGAAAATAGAGAAAACGCATATTCAAAGCCATATTCCTCTTTCAAATACTTGTTCGCCATCTTTGACATATAAGGCCAAGCGGTTTCAGGTTTAGCAGGACAATCATTACAATTTCCCAACTGATATGGAGAACAAAACCCCTCACTTCTTTCTTGACATTCAAAAGTTGGCAACGCATCAAAACTGGTTATATGCGGTGTAAATGTAACTGAAGTTAGTGAATGATAACCCGTTTTCCCAAATGGCATTATAGAGAAGAAAGGACCATCCATTACTGTTATACCCACGTCTTTAAGGCGATCATTAGGTTTACATATGATCATTTCACATAACTCATATTTAATCTTAAAAGGTTCAAATCCAAGCATATTAATAATTTGGTTTGTCGATGCATAAGTTGCATTCAGTAAGAATTCCGTTCGATACTTTTCATCATTTTCTAAACAAACCTCATAATAATCAGATACTTGATTAATCCCTGTTATTCGACTCGAATATACTATTGTTACATTTGGTAACTTATCTATTTCTTCAAGATAATAATCTCTTAAAAGTTTTGCGTCATAAGTATACTCCTTTGTGACAAAAGTACCGTCACACATGCCCTCTCTGAAATATTTTGAAGCATTCACATCTTCACATTTTATGTCTGAAGCGGCACAAAACTTCCTAAACTGACTAGCGTTCGTCCAAGAAAAATTAGATGAAGTCGCATAAATCTTCTCAAACTCAGAGTGGACACAAAATCCATAATCCTCATTAAAGCGTTCAAAATAGCCTGCTGACTTAATTGCAGTTGAATAAGATCTCGGATAGTGATACCCCATATGAACACGCGCTTGGTTAATATAAGTTGCTCTTTTAAAAGCGGCGTCATCATATTCCAGCACCAAAATTTTTTCATTTTTCTTTCCACAAAGGTCTGCTGCGTATAGTCCATATAAACCTGCGCCTATTATTATTTTATCATAAGTCATAGTTATCTCACTTCCCTAACCTTTTGGTGAATAAGCTCCAAATAAATTCTTAAATAAAATCTTAAATAATAAATAATTTCCTTTAATAGGACTTATCTTTGTAGGTGTCTTTCCAGTTAAAGGATATGATCTTGTAACAGGAACCTCAGTAACAGGCATTCCTAATTGACTTGCACGAACAGATAAATAGGCTAACAATTCGTATGTCATAAATACATCTCTAAAAGGCAATACTCTCGAATCTTCTAAATACCTTCTAGAATAACCTCTAAAGGCATTTGTAGTATCCGTAAAGCGATGCTTTGCACACAGAGAAATAATAGGACTATGAATCCAATTAACAGCAAAATGCCTGATCCAAGGCGTATTTATTGCTTGTCCACCATCAATATATCTGGAACCTTGTATAAAATCATAATTCTCTTCTAATTTTTCAATAAACAAGGGCACTGATTCAATACTATCTTTGTCATTTCCATCAATCGTAATAACCCCTTCATATCCACGTTGAAGAGCCCACCAAAAACCCATTCGGAGCTGAGCACCTTGCTTGCCGCTTCCGATTTTAGTCAAAAGTGTATTCACACCTTTTTCTATCAACGAATTATGATTAGTACTGTCATCCGTCGAACCACCATCACAAATCACAATATCAATAACTTGATCTATTCCGGCAAGCTTTGCTCTATTGAGCTGCCTATGGATCTTCTCACCTTCATTGATAATTGGAATACAAAGACAATACTTTGTCCTTTTAGGCTCAAATTCTTCACAATCAAAGACTGGAACACCCTTTATATTATCATATTTCATCCAAAAACCTCCGCAATATATGCTATTGTATTTTCAACAAGACTAATCTCATCATATTTTTTCATTTCAATAGAAATATAATTCTCATAATTGCTAGATTTTAATAACGCCGATAACTCTTTATGAATGTCTCTTTTTTCAATTACTGAGAGATACGGTTCGCTTATATGAATATGATTTATCACATCAATATGATCTTCTATGCTTGATAAATCCTCATTATTATAAATAAAGGTTCCAAGATCAAAGTTAAGTTTTATACCTTTGGTCTTTAAACTATTGATAAACAGAATTGCCTCTTCTGTCGTATTAATAAAATTTGTTCCATAAATCGTAGGATTCGCTTCCAATGAAACAAAAGTACCTCGTTTCAATGCATACTCCCCAATTTCTTCAAAAAAGGTGATTGCCTTTTTAATATCACTTTGATTATTAACAATTCTGCTTTTAGGGTTGCCAAATACTAAATTTTCACATTTGGCAGCAGATGCGAAATCTATTGCTTTTTTTGTATAATCCACTAGAAACTGAAACTCTTGCTCCGATGAAAAAAGCTTTTCATTTCTTCCAAACCAAATAGACTGCATCGACGAAATTTTTATTTTATGAGTTGTCTCCATTTGAGTTGCAAAATCTCTAATCTCATTACACTTATCATATGGTTCTGAGGTAATGATTCTGGTCGGTGCGATTTCTAAACCAGTATAACCATATTTTTTCATGCAACTATAGATTTGCTCATCATGAAATTCATCCCATGCAATATTGGAAACCGATAAATTCATTATAGTACCTCATAATTCTTAACGTATTTTTTGATATCTTCCATGACAAAAGCTTTATTAAAAATGTAACCATTCTCTCCTGAAAATAATTGATCATGTTTTGTTTTAAAATCATAGTTCGCTACAGGTTTATTGAGTTCATTTTTAAATGTTTTGTTTTCAATGTGATTATATAACTCTGATATTAAAATAGGTTCAGTTGCCAAATTCAAAATTTTAACATCATTGTTTAAAGCTAAATTTATATGTTCCCATAGATATTCAAGGTTGTAAAATTGAAATTGTGATCTACTATCAGTAAAATTAACCGCACTAAAACCACTTTCACAAAAATAAGCGCGCAATTTTTCTCTTTCAATTTTAGACAACTCTTTAAGTTTAAAAAAACCATTATTTTGATTAGTATAATACTCGAAAATAACTTTATTAGTCTTATATATTTCACTTATTTTCTCTTCAGTAAGCATCGAAGGAATTCTATGAATTAGATCATAGATAAAATTCTTTTTAATATTTTTTCCGTATAATCCCGGCAATCTTACGATTAACCTTTTTTCAAAGTTTTCCTTAACCCAATTTTCTAAATAAGATCTATTTAATCCGTATGGCTGTAAATCTTCTGTCAATATTTCAGTATCCTCGTTGACGTCAACAGGATTTTTATAGACATCTATTGTGGATATTAACACAATTGCTTTAGGATTAATTTTTTTAATGTTCTCAGTTGCATTTTGAATGATTTTCAAATCTGCCTCTGGATCCTTATTTGCTAAAAATTTTTCAGCTGGAACACCTGAATAAACGAGAAGATCTGGATTTGTATTAAAAGCTGATGTTATATTTTTTGAATTATAACAATTTTCAAAAGTTGCTCCATTGTAAATATTAGAACCGACAAAACCTGTATATCCTACTAATGATTTCATAATGCTACTCCTCCCTTTTACTATAATTAAATTCTAACCCAAAGCAACAAACTACTTATTGTTCAAGTATTAACACCTCATTTTTTTCTTCAAATTTGAATCTTCTATCCAAATAAACTTGTATCCAGTCATCACTCATATCTATATTTTCAATTACATAGTCATTATCTAAGCTCTTAATTATTTTTGCATATGATAACCCTATTTCATTATTAGGATTTCTCTCAAACAGAATAATCCTATCATTTCCGGTAGCTGTCAAAATAGTTGTCACTTTTCCTAAATTATTTAGCTACTTTTAATGACTCTTCATCTTCTTCTGTTTCTAGATTTAGCCATACTGTTTTCTCAAAAGACCAATTTCAGATATCTTGTGACCCTCTCTCTGGATGCCTAAGCTTTGCTGCTTCATATCTTTTGTGCAATTTTCACTCATAAAAGCTCGACGTACAAGTTTACTAGCATAATCAGCGGATTCTTTTTCATAAACTTCCCATGAAATAATTTTCTGAATGTATAAATCTAATATCAAGTATAAATAGTCATATTTACCTTTGATTCCAGCGGGCAAGTATGTGATATACTCGCCTTTGTCAGCTAATGCCGGGACAATTTGACTTGATGGTAGACTCTTATATTCAGGACTATTTACAACTTCTATGATTCTCTCTTTTTCCTGCCACGTTAGTTTATTAATTGGTTCAGGTCTATTGCAATAATTCTGTCTTCACGAGAAATCATTCTTCCTCGTGGTCCCCCCAGATGGCTCGGGCCTTTTTTCTAAGTACGATCACAGCGGCCGTTTCAGCAAGAGCTTCTTCTGAAACGCATCCATTGGCTTGCATACAAGAATCTCTCCATGATTCAACTTATTCGACATAAAGTCCCTTTTGATGACAGTATTCAGAAAGCTCCGCTACATTCATTGATGCGGTTTCAACTACGATTATGAACTTGTCATGACTGCTCCATTTTTCACTTTGAACTTCTCCGTCAGTAATAACAATACCTTTAGCGTTTGCTCGTCGATGCATTTTCTTTTGACAAGGTACTCACTGTTTTATTTTGTGACGGCATCATTTGATTTATGATACTCAGCTTAAATTCTTCGCTATATTTTGCCATTAGAACATCCCGATATTTAGATTGACTTGATAAAAGGTTGGAATTTGGAAAAATCTGAATAAACTCTGAAAACACTTTTGTTCATTTACTTAAAATAAAAATAAAGGCGATGTAAACAAAAACAAGAAAAGATTCAGCCAGTTTATCATATCTGATCGAGATTCTTCGAAAGTGCTTAATTTTTTTAAAAAAGCATTCAACCAGATGGCACTCTTTATAAATCCATCAATCGTATTTCCAAGAGTTGCGAGCATTTGATTTAGGCGAAATTTTATAAGTTGCCTCTTCCGAGGTAAGATATTCTCTAATTTCATCTGTTCCATAGGCTTTATCTGCCAGGACGTTGCTATTGCTTATATTCAGATATGAAAGTACATCAACAGCCATTGTGCTATCATGTATTTTACCTGATGAAAGTTGAAAATACAAAGGATTTCCTAGACCACCAACAACATGTAGTTTTGTGGTATGACCGCCACGACTCAAGCCGATATGTTGGTTACTTTCATGATTTAAAGCCCTTTTTTAGCACCAACACTATGCTGATGTGCTTTTATTGAAGTAGAATCTATACTCAAGTTTTCGTAATCGGCTTCATCGTTGAGTTGTTCAAAGATAGCGAGAAGTGTACCATCATTACGCCATTTACAGAAACGGCTGTACACTGTTTTCAAAGACCCAAAACGTTCTGGTAAATCTATCTATGCGTCACCACTTCTCGCAATCCATAGGGTTGCGTTAAAAATGAGTCTGTTGTCTTTAGGAGGTCTACCAGTTTTTGCAACAGGAAATAAATCCTTTATTTGATTCCACTGTTTATCAGAAATTTCGTATCGTTTTTGTGTCATATCATCTACTCCAAGTGTTTTTTCATTTTACACTATTTCTTACACTTGGTGCAATTTTTAGTTTTCAGAGACGATCTAACTTTGTCAAAAATAAAATTTAGTTTAGACAAGATCAAAATTATGCAATGATTGAAATTGAAATGGCTTATATATAAATACTGCATTCACCAAAAAAACAATATCACAAATGCATGTATTTTAATTCCTAATTTTCTTAAAACACTACCTCAACTAATTTTATTTATCAAAACTCTTCACTCTAAAAGTAAAACTAGAATTTTCAATTGGATCTATTCTAATATCTGTAAGTTGATACATCGACGCCGGAATTTTTAAAATTCTATCATTACTTCCTTTTGACATGAAAATCCATTCGCTATTTTTCTCTGAAAATCCATTCCCATCATCATAATAAATTTGAATAGGGCCTTCCTTATCAGTGATATAAGTGAGTCTTAGAACATGCCTAGTCACATCTATAGGAGCCCTGAGAATTCTATATACCTGTGGATCATTCTGTAAAGCAAGATACGAATACGTATCATCAGTAGATTTCTTCACTTCAATAAATTCTATTTGATCAGTATTCAATCCTTGCGGACCATCCGCTTGATTCAAATAAGAATGCCTAATTGCCTCCAAATTTACTTTTGAAAATATATTTGTTATTGATGAGACATTTGTTATTGCAATTACTAAACAAATAAAAATTATTAATCCTTGTCTAAAATCAAAAAAAATTTTTCTAGAAACATTTGTATAAACGATATAGATGATAGGCAGCACATTCACATACATATACCGACCAATCATAACACCAACATCAGTAGTAAGTGTTCCTAAAGATAATAACGCAATGTTCAAAATAATAAGCAATATTGAAACTACTGTTACCTGATTTCCGTTTGTCATTGGTTTTAATCTTTCAACGAATAATCTTTTTACCGCATAATAACATGATATTATAATCCCTACTGTAGCAACATTGATTATCATTCCAATCATTAAATCATAAGGTGTTTCTTGTGGCAACCAAAATGTATTCATCAAAGTAGGAATAGATTCAATTAAGTAATTAGATCCAAGATTTATGTTGCTCGGATTAACTATAGGTGTAACCATTTCTAAATGCATTGCAGTTGCTGTTATACTATGGTAATTTACCATATTAAATCCTACCCAAGGTCCTACAATTAACAGACAAATTCCGCTAGATATAAAAAATGATTTATATTCTTTTTTTAATAAGCAAATAAGAGCAAACACCACTATATAAATAAAAGTCGTTACTTTAGCTAATATCGCAAAAGATGCGACTATTGAAATGATAACCACTGTACTCTTCTTAGAATCCCCAAGTAAATATTTCACCATATAGAAATATGAAATACTGCACAGGAGAACAGCAAGATGTTCATTACTTACAGTTGTCATTCTTAATAAAATACCACTTGTAAATAATACCCCATAACTTAAAGCATAGTACAAATTATCATTTCTTGTACATAGCCTATTATCCATCAGCTGTTCGTAATTTTTTTTTGAAGTCCTTACAACCATTAGTAGCATTAAAAAGCCTAAAACCCTTAACATATAAAAATCAAAAGTAACACTTGGGCTAAACATCGCTAAAAATGCTCCCAAAATATAGTATCCTGGTGGCTGAAAAAATTCGTGGTTAAAATGTGATGGGATATTTATTTTGCCAACTTCATACAATAATGAACTATTAAACAATTCTCCCATTACAGGAAGCTCCATATTTGTCTTTATGTACTCCACATAATCATAATGAGCAGCTTCGTCAATCGGCGAATACGGTGGATTTACAAACACATATATCAAGAAAATTGGAATCAAATACAGCCATTTATATTTTATCTCACCCTCTTTAATCAATTGAAACACCATCACCGCAGATAAGAGAATTAATATAGCCTTACTGGTTGTAGAAAACACAAAAACACTATGCTCTCCAGAAAATAATTGAATTATCATCAATGCTAAGATTACAATATATGGTGATATTAATTTTAAAATTGAAAATATTTTTCTTGCCATGACCTATTCCTCCAAAATTCATCCTGAATTATTCATGAACCAATAACCAACTTCAAAATCAAGAAATGACATTTTTTTTCAGAATTGTTTTCTGAAACTCTAAATTTTGTCCTAAAAAAGAATAGACCCATCTCGTATATGCCATTTTTGCGATTTTGAGCTGTCAAAGAACATGGATTATTTCTATTCCAGCTGAGGAAGTTGTCTTATGTTATCGAGTACTTCATAGAACACTTCTTTATAAGGACAACTTCTGCATAACTTAAAATAAATGTATCTTGCTGCTTTTACTATTTTTGAAGCGACCTTAAGCAGCTTTAAACGAATGGTGTCGATTGGCATTTTTTTCATGTTCTGCAACAAAACTAGTTGTCTAAAATAATTAGCCTGAATTATTCACGAACTTCTAGTAACTCCTCAAAATGTGAGAAAAACGTTTTTTTAAGAAACCTTGGACAATGTTGAGCCGATTTCTTGTAATATTGTTATCTGTTCATTTTAAACCGTTGAAGTGTTTTACAAGCGATTTAAATGACATCCGCTCTAATTGAGAGCATTTGGCGCTATTTCCGCCGGAAGTACAACTCTTTTCATAATGTTAATGAGATTGTACGCTAAAGCCTTAATAATCGTTTTGGTATCAGTCTTAAGTGTTGTGACAATAAAAGCCGCTCTTGGTAAAAGTTCACCCGCTGCACGTTCCACTCGGCAGACAACACGTTCTGGTTTAGACCAACTTGTAGCTTGATAGAAAAAGTCATGATACATGACATAAGGTTTGCTGAAATCCTTACCAGAGGCTTCGTTAAATTGCTTAACAAGATCCCTAGAAAACTTATGAAGTTTAGCATTTGCTTTCAGTTTGAGAAGAAACTCTACATCAAACAAATCACAGAGGTCATAAAGTTCAGGTGTTGCAAAACCACTATCGCCTCTTATCAAGATATTGGCATTTGGACATCGTCCTTTAAGCCACTTGAAAACAGGCTAAACAAAGGCATTGAAATATTCTAGATATAAACACTACCGCTTCTAAGGCTATTGGCAGCACTGTCAGTGGAATTGACCTGCCCCCAGACTATGTGCCAACTGCAAAATTAGTTTCCTGCAAAGTTTGAACATATTCTGATGGTATCAAATTATTTAAAGAACTATGTGGTCTGACAAAATTATATTCATCTTGCCACTTGGATATAATTTCATGAGCCTCTATGACTTTACGAAATAAGTGCTGATTTAGACATTCTTATCATACGCCCATTCGTTCATAGCATTACTTGTAAATTCAGGTCATTGTCAGTAAGTATTTCCTTAGGTAATCCTTTGAAAAGTGCAACCTTGTTCAAAAAATTCGTAACTCTAATGCCTGTAATCGATGAATCTACTTCAAGTGCGAGACATTCTCGTGTGACTTCATCAATGAGTGTAAACACTCTAAACCTTTTTCCACTCCGAGTTGAATCAGATACGAAATCCATTGACCATCTATAATTTGCTTCAAAAACATTTCGTTTCGTTTTTTGTCGGCAGGCTTTACTAGTTTTTTAAGGCGCAGGTCAGATCAACAAAGATGCAAATATAATTCCAGTAATTGCCTACTCAAACATACGTCAAATCACTTATGACTGCTTCTAAGAGTTCTTTAGTATTGAAGTCTTTTAGCTTATTCTATCTTCATTACAGATCGTTTTATGCGATTTGAGTTAAGCTATCGTATATGAGCTGACTAATCCATTTAATTTCATGATTCGACCAATGTGTCGTCTTGAAGCCACTATTTTTCTTTTTAAGTTCATTCTTGAGTTTTCGAGTGTCATAATTTGAATCACCCTCATGGAATATTTCAATGATATGCCCTGCAATTGAGTCCACTTCTACTTGCTGAGGTTCTTAATAGTAGGTGCTTCGCAGTATATTTAGGACCTTACACATTGCTGATATACTGTACTTGTGAGCGTTTTTGTTTAATCACATTTACTGATCAATCCATTATCAGTAGTTACCGGAAGATACCGGCGTTGAAAGCGGTTTACGAAGTAAACTTATTTTTCACTTTATCTTTTTTTTCATAAATGGAATCATACTTTGCTTAAATTTCAAAACCGACTATAATTCAAGGGGAATGTCATCTCTTTAAACAAAAATCCTTTTTTATATTTAACACTATCATAAAACAATGACTTTATTATCTTGATAATTTCTAGCTGAAACATCTTCATCTAGATATTTATTTGTATATATTTTATACCCATCAGCCCTCATCATTATTCCAAATAACCGCTCAACAGCATGGGCGTATGTTCCATCTTGGAGTCCATTCTCAACTTCAAAAATACTATTCTCTAACAAAGATAGTCTTCTAAAAGAATTCGGTTTAAACCAAAACATTGTTCCTCCAAAAAAACCCAGACTATAATATTTAGGATCGATTTTCATTTTTTTCATCAGAATTTTTATTTTTGGTTCACTCGCTCCCAAAAATTGTTGATTTACCAAGTAACACTCTTCTGGGCCAATTAAGCCAATATTCTCTTCGTCTTTAATTTTGTCTATAATACATTTCACTCTATTTATTGAAGGAAATAATTCTTGAAATATCTGTTGTCTCCAAGCATCACCTTTACTGCTATATTTGCTCTTTTTTGAGTGTATTTTGCAGGCAACGAGATATTTGTTAAGTACATTTGTATTATAAAGTTTAACAAAAGGGCCTACATCCCTACCTTGATTCTCGGTTATATATATAAGTGGCGTGATATTAGGGATCTTCTCTAATTGTCTTTTAACTTCAAATGCATCCTTATGACTAACTACAGAAACAAATAAATCAAATCTATATGGAATTCTTTTTAAGTACATCATAATTTCCGACAACAATTCCACATAAAATAAATGCAGAACAACTACCACGTCATTCTGAGGCTGATATTCGTTAAATCGTTCAACAGAAAAACATTTTAAGATCACTTCATTTTCAAATTCCGAACTAAATGAGTCTTTAGAGTATTTAGAGTCATTTAATGAGATATATTTTTCCATTTGACTAAGTTCATACTGAGTTCCCTTATGTTCTATATATTTAAGAACATCCTTATAAAATCGAACAACTTCCCACTTAATTACGTGGTATGACTCATAAAAATCTTTCCAAGAATAATGGACAGGATTTAGTCTAATAATATACTTAGGAAAAATAAGATAGTATAGCCACGAAAACCATCCATCGTTATCTCTAATATGTCTCAATATAGAATTTCGATTTGATTTTCCTTGATCAAAAAGTGACTTTACAATCAATCCATGGCTTAATGCGCTTTGAGTTAAGGCAATTTCATAATTAAATACAATTTCCATTTTGCTATTTAGAACACTAATATTTTCCCAGTATTGATTAAACCAAACTGACATTATAGCTGATTTCTTTAACAACATAAAATATGATTGAATATGAAAATGATATTGATAAGACGATGTTAATCCACAAATATCCGCATCCAAATTTTCAAAACTTTCAATTATACGCTCAATAGAAAATTTTTCTCCAATAAAAAAACTATCGTTTAGAATAAGAATTTCATCGTACATCATTAAATCATTCTCTAACATGATTCCCGTTTTATATGAGAAAAAATCATACCCAACATTATCTCTGATTGTAGTTTCAACGTTTCGAGGAAGTTTAATAAATTCACTTTTTTTCAAACCCGTAGATATTAATCTGATCTTTTCACAAGATAAGCTTACTTGCTCTAATAGTTTCATAAAATTGCTGTTTAACATTCCATCATGTGAAAAATGTGCGATAACTGCAAGGCGACTCATCTATTTCTCCTAACTTTGTGATAAATTTTCTTTACAACTTTATATAAAAATGGGTGATTATTCAATCTTTCTTTAGCCCTTACTTTACTATAAAAACTATGATAGGGAGTTGGATTTTTCAATTTATCAGCTAGAATTTGATTCTCACTTGCATATCTGATTGAAGTATCTAACGCTTTCTCATACTCCATAAAAATCGTAGCTAATTCAGCATCACTGAGCAACAAAGTATTCCGTAGCTCATCAAAGCTAAAGTCAAGATCCTGTAATCCTTGTAAAGTTGCCTCCAAATATTGATGTCCATACTTTAAATCTGGCTCCAAATGACAACCCTCACCCCATTCATTCCATGCATTTATATATATGAATTGGTTATTTTCATCATTATTTTTAACAGTAAACCTACTCAAGTATCTTAGCCAATATCTATATAAAAAAGGTGAACTATTAATAACAATGTGTGAAGTATCTTGTCGTCTGCCGGTATTGTCCCAAGACGGAATAATACCTCTATAAAATATATAATCTTTAGCCTCTCTACTCAACGACTGAGCAATTATTTTTGAATAATCAACAATTCCACCAGAAAAATTTTTATTTGTTATAGGAGGAATTAATGCTGGTTTATTGCTTTCAGAAATAAACTGATGTGGTGGAAATTCAACAGCCGCGTCAAACCCCCATTTAGTAGGATCAGTTATACCATAAAATTGCACTGCACAAAGATGAAGTCCAGGAAATCCAGCCTTGATAGCTGCTTTTCTCCAGATTTCAGCCGTTCTCTTTATATCTGGAAATAAATCGACTCTATACACAACAAATTTAGGTTTTCCATTAACTTTAATATACCTAGTATCCTTGAAAATAGGGATCAAATAATCTATTAAATTCTGATCATCTTCATCGCTATGTTCTTGTTTTAATAAAACATCTTTTTCCAGTCCATCCCAAGTTCTCGTCCAGTTCTCGTTTGCCCAACAAAAGCAAAACGGAAAGTCGATATCTGATGAAATATAATTGTCTAGTGGCTTTTCAAGAATTCTACGTCCATTGAACCAATAAAAATAAAAACAAAATCCATAGAGACCATAGTCTTTAGCCATATCAGTTTGACGTCTCATTACATCAATATTGGACAAATCATAATAACCCAAGTCCCTTGGAATATGCGGTTGATAGTGTCCTTCAAAATTTGGTCTCCCTCTTGAAGCATTTCTCCACTCAGTAAAGCCTTCCCCCCACCATTGAGAGTTCTCCTTTACTTCATGATATTGCGGTAAATAAAACGCTACTGCCTTCACATCATTGTACATATAATTATTTCACCTCTGTTTTTAGTTTATCTTCAATAAGTTTTAGAGCTAGTTCATAATCAATTTGCTCAGCCTTTAATCTTACTCCAAATGAAATGTCCATTTCATTTGGAAAATTTAAATCTGTGATAATTTGAGGATCTTCTCCATAAGAAATAATTGTATATTTTTTTTCATCCTCATAGAGTACAATCGTATTAATAGAACGACTAATACTCAATTTGTGCTCCCTTTCTTCACTGCATAAAATCTCTATATTTTTATCTATTTCCACAAGCCAACACCCTTCTGTTCCTATATCAATTCGAATGTTTCCTCTTGCGTTATCCAACTGGAATAGACAGAGAGTGTAGTCTTTTAACGCTTGCTTATACTCAAACAATTCACATGAGTTTTCTTCACAAAATCTTAAATCATTATCCCAATAGATTCTCATTAAAAGGCCATTAGTTTTCATTCTATCATTTGACTTTATAAAAATACTACTCAGCTCATTGTTGTATACTTCCTTAGAATCACTTGAAATTGAAATTACATATGTCACAAGTTTATTTGAAATATCTCCTTCATATAAGAATTTTCCATCTACCGTTGTATAATCAAGTGCTTCTATCATACTGAACCTTCCATATCTTTGACCATAGAAGTGATTAAAATCAAAGTAGTCTTGTAGAAATGCCCTATAATCGTGCTGATAAAATTCTTTAACATGGAACTCATTACTGTTCTTCATCAAGTCAGTGTGAATATATTTATCTGGCGTTGACATAATTAAAAGTCCGTCCGACTTCAAAACTCTTTTTATTTCATTCATAAAGCTTTTCTGAATTTCTTCATCAACATGCTCAATTGTTTCAAATGATACAACAACATCAAAAAAATCATCTTCAAAATCAAGGTTTTGGATACTCATGGGAATATATACAAGGTTATCTCCTTTATAGTTTTGTTGTGAAAACCTTATTGCCTCATTCGAAAGGTCTATTCCATATGCTCGACTTGCCCATTCTGATAACAAATAGGTCCCATAGCCCATTCCTGATGCAGCGTCCAAGACAACTTTACCTGATACCATTTTTCTAATAGCATAATATCTATGAAAATGTTCGCACTCTATTCCATTATCAGATAAACCTGGAGAAAATCTTTCTTCAGTATAGTTCATATTAGTCTCCTTCAACATAGGCTATATCGTTCATTTCGTGTTTACAAGACTTTACATCAGATTCAAGCTCTATCAGCGATAAATTCCCATTCTGATTTTCAATAAATATTTTTACTACATTTGATAGCCATACTAACATAGTATGATCCTCTTGTGTGCCACGTGCAATAGCTGGACTAAGCAAATATTCTCCCCTTTTAATTAAAGGCAATTTTAATTCAAAAATAACTTCAATAACACTCTCATTAGTAACTTCAAGTCTTTTATAATCTTTCATAAATGTATTAACTGCAAACAACTCAAACCCTTTGTTATTTTCCCAGACAAATCCAAATATTAAGTTGTTTAAATCCTGATGAGCTTCCGCTATTAGATGAAAGTTATAGGTATGATCAGCTTCTAGATAAACTGTTCTATTTCCACTCACATCTGTAATAAAAAATGATGAAATTTCAATCTCCGTAGAAACTAGAGCACCTACAGGTATTTTTAGCCTAGGGAAAAAACACTTGCTATTTTCAGCTTTCTCAATAATAACATTATTTCCCACACACGAATTGACAAGCTGTTCCTTTAATTCGTTATTCTCTTTCAAACGTTGATTGATATATTCAGAACAGACTTTGTCCTTATCACCAAACATCATCTGCTTTCCTTTTTCTATCCATAATACTCTGCTACATAATTTTTTTATGCTGCCAATGTCGTGAGATACAAAAATAATTGTAGTTCCATTATCTTTTAGTTCATCTAGTTTTTTGAAACATTTATTCTGGAAGAATGCATCTCCTACACTCAAAGCCTCATCTACAATTAAAATATCTGGGTTTACATTTATTGCCACGCTAAACGCCAGCCTAGCAAACATTCCGCTTGAATACATTTTAACTGGTTGGTAAATGAAATCACCAATATCTGCAAAATCAAGAATAGTATCGATTTTTGATTCAATTTCTCTATTGCTCAACCCAAGAATAGTCCCATTTAAAAATATATTTTCATATCCAGTATATTCCAAGTTAAATCCTGCTCCTAACTCCAACAGGGCGGAAATTTTACCCTTAATTTCTATATCTCCACTTGTTGGTGTTAGAACTCCTGTAATAATTTTTAGCAGCGTTGATTTACCAGCACCATTAGTTCCTATAATTCCAATTGTTTCACCTTCAGTAACATCAAATGTTATATTTGAAAGCGCAAAAAAATCTTTGTGATATTTTTTATTAGTAAAACTCATAGACTCTTTAAATCGGTCTGTAGGTTTATCATAAATTTGATAAATTTTTGTTAGATTTGTAATCGATATTGCCTTTGTTAACATTAATTTCCTCCAATGTTATAAAACATCTGAAAAATGTGGCTTTAATTTCCTAAAAACAATTATTCCTATAAACAACAATAATAAAGTTATATTCCAAAACCATAATCCTTCATTAATTCTTGTCCAAAACCAAATTTTATTTATCATCGCATCTCTAAACCCATTGATAATATAAAATAACGGATTTGCTTTCAATAAAATGCTGAGACTCTCTGGTAACATCTCATAGTTCCACATTATTGGTGTAGTCCACATGCTAAATTGTACAATTATTCCGACTACCTGCCCAGCATCCTTAA
Source organism: uncultured Fusibacter sp. (assembly GCA_965140735.1). Taxonomy (GTDB): domain Bacteria; phylum Bacillota; class Clostridia; order Peptostreptococcales; family Acidaminobacteraceae; genus Fusibacter_A. Next base: position 3,088,876 of record OZ223306.1, read on the forward strand.
AAAATACGGTAATTGATGAGGAAATTAGAGAAGAAGCAAATATAAAAATTGTCATACAGAAAATATAATAAATTATTTGTATTGAATAAATTGTCGGCAAATAGCCATAACAACCGAAAATAATAAATAAAATTATTACAAAAACCACATGTACAAAAAAAGCAGACAAAATTTTTATCAATGGTAAAATCCCAATTTTAAAATATACTTTTTTTACCAAATAACTATATTCATTATAGCTATTTGTAGCAGACATAAAAGCTTCTGAATAAAAAAACCATGGAATTAAACCTGAAGAAAACCATAAAATAAATGGAATTCCATCAATTGGTACCGATCTCAAACCAACCTGAAATACAAACCAAAAAAGTAAAATTGTAATTATAGGTTGAACAAAAGCCCATAGTATTCCAAACTGAGAACCAGCATATTTCATTTTAAAATCATTTTTTGCCATTTTGTATATAAATGATCTCCTATTCCACAGATCTACTAATTGAATCTTAATTGTTCCCATCTCAAACCTCGTACCATTCTGTATGATATACTTAAAAATACCATACTCCTCTTTATTTTTTTCATTTAACTATTCCTGAATCATATTTGACTCTATAATTCTTTATACTTTTATGAAAAAAGTGCACTACTCTTTTCTATGACTCATCTGTAAACTGGCTTCTCAAAATTTTTTCCAAAACTTATCATGATAGATTTATCTGAACATGAAAAAAATATCAAGAAACAAAAAATCTAATATAAAAGTACATTGGCATCATTAACATCTATACCTTTGATCAAATTCATCTTACTTCTTCTGTTTTCATTATTTCCAATTAACAAAATCCTCACCATCTTTTGTTATCATTATACCTATTTGCACGACAAGAGACATATCAATACTATCAGCATCAACTATAAAACCTGAATTAATGCTCATGGGATCATTAAAATGTTTGACAATATCAGGCCTAGGGTATTCATGGCTAGTATACCTTATAATTTTACCATTTTTCAATCTTAACACCAATTCAATATTTGTGTCTGTAAAATTAATATCAGATGAACGTGCCCATCCTTTAACAAATAGCCTTTCGTTGTTCTTCATCTCTTCAATATTAAAATCTACATTTTTACTCACTTCATTTATATCGTCATCATATATATCGCTTTTAAACTCTGTAAATCTAGAATTTTTTTTTACAATCTCAATATAATTATCACTCATAATAAATTGTGTCTTTTTTCCATCATCAATACAGAATCCGATTCGATAAATTCCTTCACTCAAAACTCTGTTCTCTAGTAAACAATTAAACCCAACTCCATCGTATTTCTTAGGTTCTAAATAAGACTTTACATCTTGTCGATTTTTTGATTCAGTCCTAAAATACGTTTTTAGGCCCTTATTATTTTCAACAATAATATAAACTTTGCTATTTTCTATACCGCCTTCATCTACTTGTCTGCCTAGCCAACCAGATAACTCTGTTACCTCTTGAAATTTAACTGTCTCTATTTGTTTTTTTTCAATATTGTAATCAATACCTGCATTGAGTATAGGATTATCAATATAGACTATTTGTGCACTTTTAGTTATGTGAGTAATTTCATATGCCGACAAAAGTATAATCCCCAAAATGAGAAGAGTAAAAATAACCTTTTTGTACATTATATATGAGCACCTTTCTAAAATATATTCTATTCATTTAACAAAAATTAACACATCCTTTTATTCAGAACTTTTCAATTGCGATTTTATTTAAATATTTTCCATAATCTATCTTTTCCATTTCTCTGGATAAAAACAACAATTGTTCTTTCCCAATAAATCCTTTTCGATAAGCAATTTCTTCAATACAGGCAATATACTGTCCTTGTCTTGTCTGTATCGCCTCAACAAAATTAGCAGCTTCAAGCAACCCTTTGTGAGTGCCAGTGTCAAGCCATGCCATACCACGTCCAAACAGCTCAACTTTGAGCGTTCCCCTATTTAAATATTCATTATTGACCGCTGTAATCTCTAATTCACCACGCTTAGATGGTTTAATATTTTTCGAGATTTCTATAACATCATTATCATAAAAATAGAGCCCTGGCACTGCATAATTAGACTTTGGCTCACTTGGTTTTTCTTCTATAGAGAGCACATTTCCCGAAGCATCAAATTCTACGACACCAAAGTTCTCTGGATCACTTACATGATATCCAAAAATAGTCGCACCTTTTTCTCTATTTACAGCCGCTTCAAGCCTTTCGGAAAATCCATAGCCATAGAATACATTGTCACCAAGCACTAAAGCAACACGATCATCCCCAATAAACTTTTCACCTATAATGAAGGCTTCCGCAAGACCATTAGGTGCATCTTGAATCGCATATTCTATTTTTAATCCTAACTGAGCTCCATCGCCAAATAATGCTTCAAATACAACAATATCACGTGGCGTTGAAATAATCAATATCTCTCTAATACCCGCTAACATTAAAACAGAAAGCGGATAATAAATCATTGGCTTATCATAAATAGGAATAATTTGCTTTGAAATCGCTTTAGTTGATGGAAACAGTCTCGTACCGCTACCTCCCGCTAAAATAATACCCTTCATCTAATCAACCTCCAAATCAATATTAATAAACTCGGCTAACGCATCCTGCCAAGATCGAATCTTTACACCAAATTCAACTTCAGTCATCTTTGTATCCATAACCGAATACGCGGGCCTAGTTGCAGGTCTAACAAACTCAGCCGATGTTGTATCGTGAACCAAAATAGCCATTTGCTTCTGTTTAAAGATCTCTTTTGCAAACTCATTCCAGCTACAGCCGCCGCTATTTGAAAAATGATACACGCCATACGCTTCTGAATTAATAACCCGTGCAATTAATGCTACTAAATCAGCTGCATAAGTTGGACAACCCACTTGATCTGTAACAACTGACAATTCCGATCGTTCTAAACCTAACTTTATCATTGTTTTCACAAAATTGTTACCAAATTTACCATAAAGCCAAGAAGTTCTGATAATAAAAAATTTACTGCATTCATTTCTAATAGCCCATTCTCCACCAAGTTTTGTCTTTCCATATACAGACAGTGGATTAGTTGCATCATATTCATAATAGGGCATACGCTTTTCACCATCAAAAATAAAATCTGTCGATATGTGAATCAATTTGCAACCTACCTGATGAGCTACTTTAGCTACATTTCTTGCACCTATGACATTCACAGCGTATGCACCTTCATAATCCGTTTCACAGCCATCCACATTCGTATACGCAGCTGCATTGATAATTACATCTGGTTTAAGTGATAGAATAGTTTCTTTAACCTCTTTATAATTAACAATATCTAAAGTGTCTCGGTCTCTAAGCACAAGTTCGATCGTTTCATCTAAATTAAAATAACGCTCTAATTCTTTTCCCAGTTGGCCATTTGCGCCCATTATCAATATTTTCATAAAAATTCCTTTCGCTATTTCGAATACATTTTATTATAATACTCTAAATAATCTTTATTGATCACTCTCTGTAACCACTCACCATTATCCAAATACCACTGAATCGTTTCTTTCATCCCCACTTCAAAAGTATACTTAGGTGCCCATCCAAGCTCGGTTGTTATCTTGGTATTATCAATAGCATATCTTCTATCATGACCTAATCTATCACTCACATATTTTATCATAGACTCACCTTTATTTAAGGTTGAAAGTATAAGCTTAACGATCTCAATGTTCGCCTTCTCGTTATTGCCTCCGATATTGTAAACTTCTCCTAATTTGCCTGTCCTTAAAACAACTTCGATTGCCTCACAGTGATCTTCCACATGTAGCCAGTCTCTGATCTGCATGCCATCACCGTAAACTGGAAGTGCCTTATCATTTAAGCAATTATTAATCATCAAAGGAATCAGCTTTTCAGGGAACTGAAATGGCCCGTAATTATTAGAACAACGCGTAATGTTAACAGGTAATTTAAAGGTTTCGCTATATGCACGCACAATCATATCCGCAGATGCTTTTGACGCTGAATAAGGACTGTTCGGTGACAAAGAAGTTGTCTCTGTAAACATACCTGTCTTTCCCAGAGCACCATATACTTCATCTGTAGAAACTTGAAGGTATTTTACCCCCTCTTTATAGACAGGATACCCCAGTTCATCCGTCCCCATCTGCCAAAACGACTTCGCTTCATTTAATAAGATTTGAGTTCCCAGCACATTGGTCACAACAAATATTTCGGGGTCTTTAATACTTCTGTCGACATGGCTTTCTGCAGCAAAGTTGACTACATAATCAAACTGTTCTTCTTTAAATAAAGCACGGATTAATTCTACATCGTTAATTGAGCCTTTCACAAATCTATAGTTTCCACTTTCTTCAACACCTTTAAGGTTTTCAAGATTCCCTGCATAAGTTAATGCATCTAAGTTTATAACTCTATACTCATCTTTATTAATCATAAGATTGACAAAATTTGATCCAATAAAGCCTGCGCCTCCAGTCACTAATATCGATTTCATCTGATAGCCTCCTAAAAATTTGATTTAAACGCACTAAACTTTTGTAATTTAACATCCTTATCTGACAATAAAATTTCATCAGTCTTCTCGATTGGCCACTCTACATTTAAACTTTCATCATTGTAAACAATCCCTGAGTCACTTGATGGATCATAAAGCGTAGTACATTTATAGGTGAAAACCGCTTCATCAGATAAAACCAGGAACCCATGTGCAAACCCCGGTGGAATGTAGAACATTTTTTTATTATCACTATTAAGAACAACAGCTTCCCATTCTCCATATGTGGGTGAATTTTTTCTTAAATCTACAGCCACGTCATATACTTCGCCTAAAACCACTCTAACAAGCTTCCCTTGAGGATTATTAGTCTGAAAATGAAGTCCTCTCAAAACTCCTTTTTTAGACTTAGATTCATTATCCTGCACAAAAGACGTTGGTATGCCATGCTTCTTAAATTCATCTTGATTAAAAGACTCTAAGAAATAACCTCTTTCATCTCCAAATATACTAGGCTCAATGATTACCAAATCTTTAATTTTCGTCTCTGTCACTTTAATTGATGCCATACAACCTCCTATAATTCGTCTATTCTATTTTACATTATTAATACGCATGTTTGTTAAAAAAGCCATTAAAAATCGTTTTAAATATAATCTTTATATCCAAACTCAATGTCCAATTCTCAATATAAAAAACATCAAATTCGATTCTCTTTTTGATAGAGGTATCTCCTCGCCAACCATTTACCTGTGCCCAACCTGTTATCCCTGGCCTAACATGGTGCTTGATCATGTACTTTGGAATTTCTTCCTTGAATTTTTCCACAAAATAAGGCCGCTCTGGCCTAGGTCCTATAACGGACATCTGTCCGAATAGCACATTAAAAAACTGTGGCAATTCATCCAAACTCGTTTTTCTTATGAATGCCCCAACCTTAGTCTTTCTAGGATCGTCTTTTACTGTCCACTTGCTCTTTTCTTCATGTTCAGTCTGTACTTTCATACTCCTAAATTTATACATCATAAAGGGTTTACGATTCACACCCACACGTTCTTGTTTAAAAATAATTGGCCCTGATGAAGAAAACTTAACGCAAAGCGCAATTCCCACCAATAAGGGACTCATAATGATAATTACCGTAAGTGAGAATACGATATCAAACAACCGTTTCATAAAAGCATTTAAGGGTTCATCCAAGGGCACATACCTTATATTAATCAGTGGAATCTCATCTAAAGAATCAATATATGGCTTTGCTGGTAAAAACTCTTTATAAGCAGGAATAATCTGTGCCTTAACACCATTTTTTTCACACAGAAATATAATTTCTGCCACTTGGTCATAATCTTTAAGTTGAAGCGCTATGATCACTTCATCTATTGCATTATTCGTAATCACTTTTTCAAACTCTTTAACCTTACCTATGACAAAATAATCTTTTAACACTTTTCCTTTACGGTAAGAATCTACAAATCCAATGATATTATAACCCAATTGTGGATTCGTTTTTACCTTTTTTGCAAATTCAAAGCCAATATCATTTGCACCAATAACTAAAATATGTTTTAAATTAAATCCCTTGCTTCTAAGCCAACGTAAAGCCGTTCTAATAAACCATCTCTCCACTGACATAATCACTATATAAACCACTGAAAAGATAATTAAAAGCCATCTAGAATAGTCCATCTCCTTTTGAACAAAGAGTATAGATAAAACACCAATCATCGCAATCACATGCGCTTTAACAATGGCAATAAACTCGCTATAAAAAGCTTTTTTTCGTTGAGGTTTATATAATCCATGGAACAAATTGGCCCCTATATAACATAACAAGAAATACGGTATAATGCGATAGTATTCTTGAATTGGCAAATAATCCAGAGTATCAGGCAGTGTCTTAATGTGAAAGCGTATCCAAAACGCCACAAATAGCGAAATAACCACTACCGAAGCATCCAATATATACTGTAAGATATTTATATATTTTTGATTTTTTTTAATCATTCCGAGCACCCTTTACAAAATTAATGACTACTTTAATCAGAAATTGTATTCCTATTCCAAAACAAACACACCAGTTTATTAAAAAAAAATGCTTTTTTTTGTAGTGCTTTTTATAAAAAAGCCACATCGCACGATAAAACTCATATATTAATTTATAGGACTTTTTAGAACTACTTGCACCCTTATAATGCAATACTTGAGCTACTGGTGAATAAATAACCTGATAACCCTTTTCTTTGATTCTATAGCATAAATCTAAATCTTCACCATACATAAAGAAAGTCTCATCTAGCAACCCTGTTGAATCTAAAACAGCTCGTGGCATGAGCATAAACGCCCCCACCAGAGCATCCACTTCACCCTCAGAATCTTCATCAAGGTGAGTTGCAGTATAGTGACCAAACACTTTTGAATTTGGAAATAATCTATGCAGTTTTAAGAAATAGAATAACGCGCTTAACGGTGTTGGAAATCCTCTTTTACAGGTATGATCCAGCTTCCCACTTGGCAGCAAAATTTTAGGTCCAATTGCACCTACCTTGTTCAACGCTTCCATTCTATCCATTAATACTTGAAATGTATTTTGTTCAACCTTTACATCTGAATTCAATAAAAGTAAATATTCACCTTGAGATTGCTTAATTCCCAAATTATTTGCTTTAGCAAATCCGTCATTATTGGCATTAGCAATCCACTTAATATCATCGCGATCCGAAAAAAAAGTTTGTAGTTTTTCTAAACTGCCATCATTCGATGCATTATCAACCACCATTATTTCTAGCGGCTCTTGGCATACTGACTTCAACACACTTTCAATAGTCATCTTCGTCATATCAAACGTTCTATAATTCACGATTATGATGGATATCATATTTTAGCTCCGTCATCTTCTTTTGATTTTTCAAACAAATTGCCAAAATTCAGTCCAATTCCTAAAAGTATAAAAACCACAGTACTTGTATGGACAGAAAAATCATAAAAAAGACCTGCAATTGAATATGAGATTATACTAAGAATCGCACCCTCGTAATATCTATAAAAATGATCACTTATATCCATTTGATTCCTAAAAAATTTAATCAGCGTAACAAAAAACAATCCCATCAAGGATACAAAGAGTAAAATACCACCTGATACCAATAACTGTAAGTACATATTATGAGCTTTATCTATAATCATGTCATCAGTACCATAAGCCAAATATTTACCGTAGTAGTCCTCTTGAGGAAATATCACAGGGAAATTGTCAAGTCCATAGCCTATTAAAGGTCTTTTTAGAATCTGTGGAATTGTTCTAGACCAAATATACCCACGTGAAGAACCGATGCGATCGTACTCAAAAGGAAAAACCCTTTCTGGATTGACCAATTGATCCGCTTTCCCATAAGGATTGATAAATGCTAATTGATTATTTATTGGTGCGAAAACCCATATTTTTTCTTCAATTTTTAAAGCCAGCCTAGGGCCTTCTCCATGATCCACAACCTCAAACGCTACATTTTCTATTCCATTTTCAGCAAAGTGATAAAATTGATCTTCACCCAAATCTAGTGGTGTAACCTCTTGCCCATCCAGATAAAAATTAAGCCCCCACGTATCCAACGAACTGTAGTCACTCACAACTTCAAACTTATGAGTTTCTCCATTCAAATAGATATGATTGCCCTCGAGATAAAAAGCGTCATAACCTACTGACTTAACAACAGTTTGATCATTTGGTAATATTCTATGGATGGTTTCAAACCCATTACCTACTTCGACTAGCCCGGCTATTATGACGATACAAATGCTAAAAAAAGCTAATTTCTTCTTGTTTTTTTTAGCAATTTTATTTAGGTTTAAAATAATCAGAACAGCAAACGCAAATATCAACGCCAGTAATCCACCTCTTGCAGTAGATAACCATAAGCTAATTATTAAAAAGATTGATGTCCCCCACAGTACAACTCTTAACAGCTTATTTGACTCTCTTACAGATACCGACAAGAAAAAAGGCACAACAAGCGCAATGTAGGCACCATAATTGTTATAGTGATAAAGCGTTGAATAAATACTATTATCTTTAACCACTTGGTTAATTGTCAACTTCATACTTGGAAAACCAAAAGATGTGATTAATGGATAAATGGCATCTTTTTGTAAATAATTAATTCCAAAATATTGTAACACGCCTAAGGTACAAATTACGAGTGAAGACGCGATCATACCTTTCAAAATATAAGCCAATTCCTTTTCTTTCCAGTCGTGAATTATGACACTTAAAAAGATAAGCATATATGAAAGCCAAACTAGAGCACCTTCAAACCGCTCAGGATAGCCCATAATCCCAAAGCGTTGATCACTTGAAAAAATTGTCGCTAATAAAATTGATACAATCACACCCAAAAACAAATAGAATTGAGGCTTCGATTTTGTTTGCCACTTATATTTTACTTGATTTAAATTCATTCCAATATATATTATGCTGATAAATCCCAAAATCAAAATAGCTCTTGCCTTGACATACGAAAATACATCTGTATACTTATCGCCACTCGGATACCAATCGTATTGTCCAGTATTTGAGTCAACAAGATAGAATCTGACCAACAATGGTATAATGCAAGTCGCAATAATCGCTAAAACAAGAGGTATATTACGCCCTCTTTCTTGAATGTTGTATTTTTTTATGCGCATTTTCTTACTCACTTTTGCCTCCTACCAGTTAATTTCCACCATGGATATTATACCATATTACACGTAAACATAATATAAGCAAGCGCCAATTTTCAAATGACACTTGCCTATTATATTTTTACATATTATTGATATAGAACTGACTGGATTTCATAAAGCATATTTGCTGTTTCAAGTCTAGTAGCAGCTCTTGACATATCCACATTTCCAAGCGGCATACCTCTAAGCGCACCATTTGAAATGGCTGTTTGAATCAGAGGTTTCGCCCAAGTAGCAGCTGTTTTTGTTTTCATCTCATAGCTTGAATCACTTTCAACACTACCATTCATAACATCATATTCTTCGAGCAGTTTGCTCAAGACAGTTAATATCTCTTGTTGAGTGATTTCGCCATTTGGATCAAATGTATCTTTAGCCTTACCATTCATAAGACCAAAAGCACTGGCAGTTTTTACATAAGGTGCATACCAAGCAGCATCATCCAAATCCGAAAAAGTTTGAGTCATAGTTCCGCCATCAAGTTTCATCATTTTAGTCACTAAAGCTGAAAACTCTGCTCTAGATATATTCGCTGCAGGATCAAAATCACCTTCCCCTTTACCCGAAATAATCCCCAGCGAAGCCAATCTCTCAACCTTTTGAGCAGCCCAATAGTCATCAATTTCTAAATCATCAAATGCCACAGGATTGTTAATTACCACATATTGTCCTGGTTTATCTGTGAAAAACGTAACTGTTTCACCACTAAAATAACCGCCTATAGCTTCAAACGAACCATCTGCCAACACTTTAGCTACTGTTAAACCCGATTTATCCGCACCACTTGGAACAGGCATCTGAAATTTAAACGGTTTATTCAAATCGGTAACTGTATCTCCAAGCGAAACCTTTAACTTGTCATTTGCGTATTGTATATCAAGTGTATTTTCTAAAACTTCATCATTACCTTTTGTAACCGTCAACTTTACAGAACCTAAATTAAGGGTTACTTTTTTGTCACTATTGATAGCATCTTTTAAAGTCTTTAATTCAAGTTTTTCCCCTTTATTTAAATCAAGAGCTGTCAAATCAACTGCTACATTTTTTTTATCAGCACTTTGCTCTAATAAACTCTTGAGTTCTAGGACTTTAAGTTTGACTACACCATTTGAAGAAGAGCGATCAAACATAGTGCCTGATGATGGACTTCCACTAGAAGTTACAGCACCACCGCCACCTGATGATACCGGGCCACCGCCCCCAGAAGGCGTGCCACCACCTGAAGAAGGGGTATCTTCCGAAGGTGTTCCAGATGCATTTAAAATTTTATTTTTTATTTTATTTTGTAAATCCTTTGCTTCAACCAAAACTTTAATATTATTTTGATCTAGATACGCCATTGCAATAGACTGATATTTAACTTTAGCTACAGTACTATTTTCATCATCTGGATTCTCAAAAATTACTTCTCTCGTAGCTTTCTTTAATACTTCTCTAATATTACCTTCATTTAAGTCTTTTTCTTTTGAAACTTCGGTCGCTAAGTCAGATAAAAAATTTTTAATATCTTCGTCTGTCGCATCCCTGGATTTTAAAGCATCAATTACTTCCGGATTTTCTGCCTTTAACTCATCGTAGATATCACCAAACGTCTCTGAATATCCAAGAGGTGTTATCATTACTATTAGTAATAACGAAAAAATCACACACCATTTCTTCCTCATCTTTATACTCCTATAAAAAGAATCCAACCCTTATGTGTTGGATTCTTTTACTTCATACTGTATTTTAATCAATCAAATATCAAATTACTTAGTGAACATGTTATAAATCATAGCTGCCGCTTCTGCTCTTGTTGTATTAGCCGCAGGATTAAAGTTGCCTTCAGGCGTTCCATTGACAACATTTTCTCTTGAAACTAGACTAACACCAGCTTTAGCATATGAAGCTACGCTAGAACCATCATTGAATCTTGATAATTCTGAAACATTTCCCATCGTATAGCCATCAGCCATCATTACTTTAGAAATCATAACTGCCATATCTTGTCTTGTGATTGGTGCATTTGGACTAAATGTTGTTTCACTTGTACCCGATACAATTTTGTTTTCATATGCAGCCGCAACACTTGTTGCATACCAATCATCAGCAGTAACATCAGTAAATGGCATTTTTTGAACATCGCCGTTTAATTGAGCAATTTTCATGAGCATATCTAAAAACTCAGCTCTTGTAATTTTTGCATTTGGATCGAAATTATTACCTTCTTTTGCAACTGCAATACCTTTACCAGCAAGGTATTCAACAATTTCTTTCGACCATTTTGCTTGACCTAAATCTGCAAAAGTCACATTTGATTGTTTAACCACATAGAACGAGAACCCTTTACGTTTAAAGACCACTCTACCGTCTACGTATTTCGCTGGGACCGCTTCAACAGTACCATCATCTTTTAATAAATATACAGAAAGTTTTTCTGGATTTTCATTTACTGATAACTCATATGGTAACGATACAGTAACTGGTGTTTTAAAAGTACTCACTTTTTCTTCACCTACAGAAGCGTTTAAGTCAACCACTTTTGCGTTTGATGGTACTTGAGCTCTTTGAGCAGCAGTCAAATCAGTTACGGATACGTTTTCTGCCGAAACTTTAACTGGTGCTGTTAAATCTTGAGCAAATGAATTTTTATCGATTTCAAAACTTGCAGTAGGTGTCGCAATTTTCACTTCATCAACCACTGCAAACACATCTGACAAGCCACTTAATGTCGTCTCTACACTATTTGCTCCTTGGACTGCCGGTACATTGATAACCACTTGAGGTTTGATCGTTTTAGTGATCGACATACCCGCTTGTCTAATTGAAGTTGAGACTGATTTTTGAGTTTGAACAGCTGACTGAGCTTTTGCAGCTAAATCAGCAGCACTTACAGAAACGCTACCAACACCTGTAGCCGAGTCTACTTTTACATCACCAGTTGCAATATTTTGTGTCCCTGCAATTGCAATTGCAGCTCTTGCTACTGATTGAATTTGTGCTTCCACTTTTTTAATTTCTTGATTGTTTACTGCTTTTGCTGCACCAGTTGCTGACAAGTTAGTCGCTTTAATCACAGCACCAGCCGACTTGATAATATCTGTTGCAAGTGAATTTGCCACTGCACTATCCGTTACCTTACTCATGACAGCACCTGAGTTTGCTACAAGTCTAGACGTTTCAGTCATAAGTGCTTTCAATTGAGTACTGTCGGTAATCGAAGTCGCAACCTTAGCAGTTTCACCTAAAAGTGCTGAAGTTGTATTCATAACCTTTGTAGCGCCCGCTTGTGTAGTCACTGCTTTTGATGAATTTACAATAGCTGTTGATAAATTTGAAACAGAATCTACAACAACCTGTTTAGTTTCCGCTGTTGCATCTGCTGCTATTGACTTAGATATATCCGTTACATTTTTTGTAACATTATCTAAAACTTCGCTCGCTTGTTCTTCAGTTGCTACAGCAGTTGAATCCTCAGCAATATTTTCTGTTTGTGTGTTGGTTTCAGCTGGATTATCTACCGCTGGAGTAGATGGTGCTCCACCACCGGTTGGTCCACCACCAGTTGGTCCACCACTATTTCCACCTGTATTTCCATTGTCATCATCATCAGCAGCAGCTGTTACTGTCAATGTGAATTTATATAGAAAATCTTGCCCTGCTACAGGTGTTGATATACCCGCTCTGTGAATATAAACTTCAGTACTTCCTGTACTGATTCCTTTTACAGTTGTACCTGATACAGTTGCAATATTAGTATCCGCAATTGTCATTAAGAACAAAGTAGTTTCTTGTCCAAAAACTGTAAGCTTATAAGTGACACTTGAACCCACATCTAAAGAAGTTGAACCTTGAAGTGTCGCTTCTTTTCTGATGCCTGCACTTGCAAGTGCAATATCTGCATTGCTACCTAAACCAGATTGAACTGCATTAAGTGCTGTTCTTATCTCTTTATCTGCCTTTGTCACTGTTTCACTTGTCCATGAAACATTGTTTAGTTTTTGTGCAATCCCAAGAGATTCAGTCTCTCCAGCGTAGATTTTAACTTTTAAAGTTTCCGCCACTGCAACGAAATCTTCAACTGCGTCAGCTTGTGATAAGGCCTTTGCATCTTTTGAATCCACATAATTACTCATATGTTGATATGTTCCAAGGAACAATTCAATCATTTGATTTGTTGTGATTTGATTTGCACCTTCTCCAAATACAACGCTCATGACAGATTTTGTATCTGCCGCTTCTGTTTTAAAATTTTCAATTGCCGCATTTAAAGTTGTTGTATCGTAGCTGTACTGAATTTTTGCCACCGAAACCATAAATGCTTTTACTTTTTCTTGAGCAGTATTAGCGTCCATTGACTTAGCTGAATACGCCTTTTTAATTGCTTCTGTTGTCATTGTGTTCACTGCATCTGCAGGATTAAAAGAAGTTTTAGAAACTTCATCATAAGCTGCTTTTCTAGCCGCTTTTTCTGTGTCTGTTAGCTGTGCATAAATATCACTCATCAAGTCTACAACATCTTGTTTCGTTCCAGCGAAAGCCAAACTCGGAACAAACATAGACACCATCATGCAAAGTACTAACATCATACTTAGTATTTTTTTCATACTTTTGGTCCCTCCCATTTTCTCGAACTGTTCCTCTTTTGGCAGGATTGGCGCCTCCCAAAAAAGCACAGTTCATATATACGTACCCTTAGGTACTCATCCTTGATGAAATATACATCTCTTTTTCCATCAAGGTTGATAGCTTAATGCCTTTGTCAGTAATTCACTCTGACGCTCTTTTTTGCGTTTTTCATACTCTTTGCGATATTTTTCTACTGAGCTTACGGATAAATCTTCATCTGCAAGTTCTTTTTCCATGTTAGAAAGAAGTTCATTTACTGCTTTATCCACAAGTTTCTCCAACGAATCTGCTCTGGCGATATAATTACTCGCCATTTGACTTGTCACGACAAAACTATTCTTTTGGTCATCTGATAAAGCACTGTATTCTAATTTTGCTTCAGAAATTAATTGTCCCAGTAAACTTTCAGCTTTATCCTCTAATTTTTTTAAGCCACTTTGATACTTTTTTTCAATTTTTTGAGCTTTTTGTTCATCGGTAAGTGCCACATTCTCTGAGCTCTCCCTAGGAGTTTCATCTCCCGTCTTTAGCACAACTTTATGCTCAATATTTTGACTTTCATTCAAATTAGTATTATCTGGTGGTGATGTCTCTTGAGTCTCTATCTGTTCTCCCTCAGGATCAATTGAATCCTGATTAGGCTGCTTGGATTCGTTGTTTTCCAGTGGCTCTACAACTTTCTGAGTCTGAGTTTCTTCTGGTGTCTTTAGATCACTTTCAGAATTAACGCCAGAGACATTTTGTTCAGATGAAGGCACTTCAATTTCATTCTCTACGTCAGTCGACATTGACTCAATCACGGAATCAAATTCTTGATTTGCATCTGCAATCATCTCATCAGACAATTTTCCTTGAAAAAAGTAGGGTTTTATCACAAATATGTAGGTACTCAACAAAACTAGTACTATAATAACCACTACTAGCTTCTTCTTGATTGTCACCACCTCCACAACTTCCTTAATAGTACTATTCTATCATAAATATACGGGGGTTTCCCAGTTCGTAACATGAATTTAACATTCAATTGGTTAAAGATATTTTTGTAAAAACGTGCTCCATAATGTTTTTCATCGTTGCTTCCTTTTGATGTTCATATTCTGTCTTGAATTGATCCACAACGCTAGAAGTATATCCACCACTCTCAAGTTCCTTTTGAAGTTTGAGCAATGTTTCATCAACGGTATTGTCTACTAACATCTCCATTTGGTTTGCAAGATTATAATATTTCATAACCATTTCACGTTTAAATTCCAACGTCGTTCTGGTTTCTTCATCTGCAAAGAAATATTCTTGCCGCGCCATCTCTAGCATTTCCTCTACAGATTCTTGACTCATCTTTTGAATTTCATTTAATTGGTCGTAATAAGAGCTTACAATTTCATTGTATGTCTGCTTATTTTTCTCGCCCAATTTTTCTTGCGAGACCACTAAAACGAACTCTTTTGGCGGCATTTTTACATCCCTAAAATCATTTTTATCTGATTCTTCTTTTATTGGCTCCGCTTGTTGAATTGACCCCTCAGCATGATTTGAATCGACAGTTGTCTTTTCATCCTCTACAACTTTATTTTGTATCGTCGGAGTCTTCTGTAAAACAACTTGCTCTGTCGACTTACTCTCTTCTTGAGAATTTTGATTTTCAGTAACAGCCTCAGCACATCTAACAAGTTTTTCCGAAGTTACCGTCAACATTTCCACTACTTTTTCATCTTGACTAACAGCATCATCAATTTGATCATTCTTTTTAATTGTGTAAGTACACATCAGCATTAAAATAAGCATGCTGATCCCTAATCGCTTAACCATGAAACCACCTAATTTCCAAGCTGATACGTTGGAACAACTTGGTGGAGTATCCATTTCACATGGTCATTATCCCCCAAATCAACCGCTTGTCTCAACTTCTCTAAATTTGCTTTTAGCACTTCAAAATCCTCGCAAATAGGATCTTCAACAAAAATTTTTTCATGTGCTGTATTGCTAATTATATCTGGATTTAATAAAAGTTCTTCATACATTTTCTCACCAGGTCTTAGACCTGTAATCTTGATTTCGATATCAACATGCGGTTTATACCCAGATAATCGAATTAAATTCTCTGCAAGATCAATTATTTTTACGGGCTCTCCCATATCGAGTACAAAAATTTCGCCTCCAAGCGCCATTGCACCGGCTTGTAGCACCAAACTCGCTGCTTCAGGTATTGTCATAAAATATCGTGTAATATCTGGATGGGTTAAAGTCACTGGCCCACCACTTTCAATTTGATCTTTAAAAATCGGAATAACACTTCCATTTGAACCTAAAACGTTTCCAAAACGCACTGCAACGAATTCCGTCTTTGATTCTTGGCATCTTGACTGAACCATCATCTCGCATATACGTTTAGTTGTTCCCATGACATTGGTTGGGTTCACTGCTTTATCCGTTGAAATCTGAACGAATTTCTCTGCACCAACATGTTCAGTCGCATCTATAACATTAAGTGTGCCAAATACATTGTTTTTAACAGCTTGTTTTGGGTTTACTTCCATTAGGGGCACATGCTTATGTGCTGCGGCATGAAATACAACTTGAGGCTGAATCTTTTCAAAAAGCGCAAAAATAGCCTCTCGATCTCTTATGGAAGCCACATGAAAGTAATATCGATTTTCTGGATATGTTTTCGACATCTCTAAAGACATAAAGTGCAGTGCATTTTCATTCAAATCTAATAAATGGACAGCACTTGGCTGGTATTTTGATATTTGTCTGACCAACTCAGAACCAATAGAACCTGCTCCACCAGTAACTAAAATCACTTTTCCTTGAATAAAATTTTCAATAGAAGTACTATCCAATTTTACAACATCTCTACCCAAAAGGTCTTCTATCTTTATATCGCGAATGCTGCCCAGATTGACTTCTTGGTTTACAAGATCATACACACTCGGTAAAATTTTGCGTTCTCCAGCAAAATCCTTTGAAATATCTATAATCTCATTGATTTTCACTTTCGGCACTGAAGGCATAGCAATAATCATCGTTTGAATATTCTTTTTTTCAAGGATCTCAGTAAGCTTAGACATATCTCCAAAAACTTCAACACCACTGATATAGCGTCCCCGTTTATTCAGATCATCATCAATGACTGCCACCGGCTTCATATCCGATTCAGGATGCTCTTTTAATTCTTTAATCAACATGGCACCTGCCTGACCCGCACCATAGATCAGCACATTCTTCGTACGTGGACTGAACCAATAGAGTTTATAACGCCTGATAAAGCGATAGCTAATTCTCAATGCCCCAATCATCATCACATCTAAAATAAACGAAAGCAAATAGATTGATTTTGGTAAAACCGCATTAAAAACATCTAAATAAACCATACAAGACATAGTCCCTACGACTAAAGACCCGATGATCTTGGCAAGTTCATCAATACTCGTATACTTCCAAAGGCTGTTGTATATCCCAAATAGATAGAGACAAACCAGCTTTATCACTGATATTTCCACAATGTTCGTTAAATATATGTAAAAGTAGGAATAGCCTTCAACACCAAGTAAATTAAAATCAAATCTAAGTAAAAAAGCCAAAATCATAGATAAATTTATAATTATTAAGTCCATAAAAAACAGTAAAAAATGCCTGGAATGTATCTTCATGAATCCCCCTAAATTGGAAACTACTCATCTATTCTATCGTATGTTTAAGACAATAGCAATAGCACTAAAGTGTTATTGTCAAATCTTTTTTCTGAACATGTTACGCTTAAATTTCTTGCGCTTTTTAATCCCTTCATTTATCACCATAAATATAACAAGCCCTACCAACGCACCCATTGTATCAATAAGAACATCTTTTACTTGTGGTCCTCTCCCTGGCACAAACATCTGATGTATCTCATCACTACTTGCATACAATATGCAGATTAACAGCGTCCATATGATCGCTTTCTTTTTATTGACACCTGTTGCTCTAATGGCATTTATAACGAAAATACCCAGTAACAAGTAATTAAAGAAATGGGCATTCTTTCTTACGATATGATTGAGCCTTGCGACATCCAGTCCTGATTTAGGCACTACTTTGTGAACTGCTTTCACCACGATCTCGGTCACGCCAAGACTTAAATTGTTAGAGGTTGCCCTGACTTGTGATGAAAAATAAAATATAACACCCATCCAGATAAGAACCATCAGCCACGCCAATAAAATTTTGTTTTTCCTCAAAATAACTTATGCTCCAATTCTACTATGATTTTTGCCTTGATTATATTCCAAATTTAGCTTAGCGTCAAACCTCTTCTTTTGTGTATTTTTTCTTACGCATCCTCAAAAAACACACAAAGGAACAGGAACAGACATTAGAGCGGGGCAACCACCACAGCTTTAATGTTTATCATTCCAGTTATTTTTCTACATCTAACTTTTCAACCTTTACTGAATTGTAACTTCAATCCAACCCGAAGGTATTTTTATTTTCTTTTCAGATAAATCTTTTAAATACTCATCATTATGCTTCGGATTATAACGGATATAGACTTTCATACCCGATGTAACCGTTGGCAATGTCCCATAATAGTAATTTGTATTAAAATGAATCCTTGAAGTCCCACTATATGCACCTGTAGCATCACACTCTGCATTGCAGTATCCTTCTCCTTTAAGTGTTGTTTCTAAAACAATAGCTTCACTATTATCAACAATTTTGATATCAAATAAGCACCCATATGCGCTATCATTAATCAAGCCATCATAAGAAATATTAAAAGAATGACTGTCATAAGATGCACTTAAAAGGGTCGGTGTATTTATCACTAAAGGCGTTAATTTGCCTAAATCAATCGTTAAACGATCACCTGCACATGTGGTTATTTCTGCCTCAATATAAATTTCATTGTTGAGCATATTAGATGGTGGATTTAAAATGCTGTAACCCAAATCAATAGATTCCATATTAAACCTTGTCTTTGCATTTTCAATTACCAACTCATTGCTTGAACTAATCGCATTAATATCACTTGCATAATAAGCCTTAATTTTATAAATGTCAGCACTTTGCTTATCAGTCTCTATTCCTGGCATAATATTTAATCCGATATAATCATAAGTAGAAGATACAAAGACATCTTTAATCTTGACCTCTGCACTTTGAACCTCAATTGGACCAAACTTTTCTAATACATTTGGTACCTGCGCCTTATCTGTAATGCCTGTTCCTGTGTAGCTCAAACTCAAATCCGATGCTTGAATGCCAGCGTCCAATCCTAAAATACTAAGTTCCACTGCATCATTTTACCGTTTACCTAATTTCTTTGCATTTTAGATCACCATATTTACTTTTCCAGCAATAAGAGGTTTATTCTGAAATATTGTATTCTCAAACTATATCAGATGATTTTTGTCCAGCCTCAAGAGCTTTGAGTATTCTTATAATTTGCTCTTAAGTAAAATGTTTTTCATAGTTCGATCTTTTTTTCTTAATTTTATCATATCTAACTAACCTTCACAGTGGTTCAGGTTTTGGAGAGCAAGTCAAAATGTCACTGAAACTTAACTACTATAACTTATCCTTGAGAAAATGATTAATGATGCCATTTTTCGCCCACTCACAAGCTTTTTCATAATCTTCATTTGTATCAAACTCAACCCACCCATTATCAAATCTATGAGCTTTTACCTTCTCACCTGATTCTGAAATGGCATACAATAAATCTGTCATGTATGCATTTCTAATAGTCTTACCCGATTGTTTCCAAGGCTTATCCAAATATTCCTCATAATCGCGATTAAGAATCTCCAAAATTTTTTTCATACCTTTTGAGCTAAATTTCAATAAGCCAATATATCTTGAGTCAATTTCTTCAAGTTTTGGACCTTCTCTTCCTATCGAAATAATATTGCCATTTTCATCAATTTCTAGACTTTCTGTGTCGAAATCAATTTTGCCATACCTCTGAAGCCAATATTCTTTCCAGTTATCATCAACAGCCACTACATAGTCATTTTCATTCTTCATAAGTTCTTCTAGCATCACCTTATCAAATAATATATCAGAGTAACTTATAATTATATCATCATCAAATTCTTCCTTCGCTTTTACAAGTGACTCTACCATATTAGTCGTTGCATACTCTTCGTTGATATAATATTTTACACCATCATAATTAATTTTATCTCCTGCAAACCCCTTGACGATAATAATATCAGTTATTCCAGCACTTCTATATATATCAATTTGCCTCTCGATAATAGTTTTTCCCATGAAGTTAAGCATACCTTTGGGTAAGTCCTGAGTATACTTTTTGAGTCTAGTTCCTTGTCCTGCTGCTAAAACAATAGCTTTCATTAACAATTCCTCCACTTCTTATAAATTCTTGAATTATAGTGTTACATTTTTCTTTAGAAAATTCATCCTTCATTAATCTTTCAGGATGCCATTGAATTCCTAACCACTTCATTTTTTTTGAATACATTGCTTCGACAACATCATTTTTTACATCCAAACCAACTATTTTAAGTTCTTCTACCATATCATTATTGAGTACACCATCATTGTGATAATTATTAACAGATATTTTAGTTCCATCCCCTAAAGTAATATCATGTTCTTTCCCAATAGTACGATTCTCTTTTAATGTTTTAAACTTAGTAACTTTTCCACCTAAAAAAGCATTCATATACTCCATTCCCCTACAAATTGCTAAGATTGGAATACCATTTTTTAAGGAGTACTCCATAAGTGCCCACTCTAAGCGATCTCTGTTTAATTGCAATAAATCACTATGCTCTTCCCTATAAAACTTACTAGGAATAGAGCCCCCACCTGTTAATATGATTAAATCAAAATCATTTGTATCTAAAACTCTATCTAAATTTTTTGTAAAATTTGATAGCTGAAATAAATCCACTCCTAAGTGTTCAAAATAAGTAACATAGGTGGATTCGAGTACATCAACTGGTACTCCATGTGAATCCAATTGCTCTCTTTGAGTAATAATTGCTTTCAATCAGCTACCTCCTCTCTAGAATTTTTCCTTTTTTACAGTCTAAATCAATAGCATTTAAGCCTGAAACATAGTCAAATATTTTTTCACCACACCCGATAGCCGCCGGTATTCCAAATTCTGCACACCTTATCGCCATATGAGATGCTACACCACCATATTTTGTGATAAGGCCTTTAATCCCCTTTGCAAAGATCCAATCAAAACCAGGATCAGCTTTTGTAATAACAACAATTCTATCCTCTATATCTACAGAATTATCTTCTTCTAACAGAGCAATGTCACCAGATATACTTTTCTGAGTGATAAAATTAGGTCTTGATTCACCAATTTTAATAATATCAATATCCCATTCACTTATAATAACTTCTGGAAGTACTAATTTGCTGTTTTCTTTATAAATAGATTTTCGCTGATTACTAATTGTCAACCAGAACTCTCTTAATTCGCTTGTTGTTGTATAATACTCCGAAGCTAAAATATCTGATATTTCTAAATAAGATAATTTCTCCCTATCAATTTCAAGAATCTCTCCAATTTTTCTTAGTATCTCTACTGCTAAACTTAAAGATTTAGTGAACTCAAACTTAAAGTACTCACGCTGTTCAAAAGACTGTTTTAGTACAGCAATGAATTCTTCCGGTTCTAATTTCAGATTTACATTTTTTAAAGCACTGGCAATAACATTTGAATTTAAAATTAATAATGGATCCACTTTTGCTTCTTTCTTATCTGGCTTAGCCATACTATTGCTTGACGCTTCGAAGTAAATTTGATCATACCTGTCGGTTCTTATATCATATGTACCTGATCGAAGATGTCCATACTTTTTATTAAACTCATCTCTAGAAAGTTGCTTCGAAAGATATGAATTAAAATCATTTTCAAAATCTGATGCTACAGTCTCTATAGATAGCATAAAGGTTTCCATCGTTTCTTCTGAGAAATAATTTTTAGAAACTAGTGATTTACATAAAGATCTCGCAATAAAAGCATATCGTGCTTGCCTGGAAAAGTGTGGCGTTCCATATTTCTTTAAATCTTTTATGAGACTCTTAAAATAGTCTACCAACCTATACAAATCATCTTCTTTAAAAGAGAGTTTTTCCATAATTTTTTCTCGATTAACCGTTAAAATATTTAAATCTTCTAAATCTCTTCTAAGTACTGCAAAGTAATCTTTCAAGAAATCTTGAGTCATATTAAAAAGTGCCTTTTTAATTTCTTGAATCTCAACAACAGAAAAACCATAATCTAATAATTCTTTTAATTTTTCATCTGTCTCAAAGTCAAAGCAGCTAATTACAATTTCAAACTCAATTTTATCATGAGCTGTAATATCTTTCTTTAGTTTTTCTTTATAGAATCTCATAAGTTTTATGCTTAGTTCTTTACTTAAACTTTCAGGTATTAAACTCATAAAGGAGTATTCTAAAGAAATATAAGGTTTATTACCTATCTTATACATCAAATCCTTATTCACTGCTTTATAACCCATAGGTACTAGGCCTTCATTCCATGCCCTTTTAGTTATGATTTCTCGGTAAAGTGAATAATCTAAGTTTCTTGGATTTGAACCGATAATTTCTGATGGATTCCAAAATGCCATATCTGACAACATCATCTTACCATTTTCTATTTCATTCACAATACTATTATATTTATTTTTCTGATTGCTTTTTAGACTAAACATATCCCTATCATTATTTTCATACTTATACTTATAATTTGCAGCTAATGGCCTTACTTGAAAAATCACGACTCTACCTTCATGAGTTACAGCAAATTCAATATCTAAAACCATGTCATCCATTAAGGATTCTATTTCTCTTACAGCCTTAATAAGCTCATCCCAAGGCGAATCTATTTTTTCCGAATCATGTGCAATCCAAATTGTTTTTCCACCAATACCACTTGTCACAGAATCTGTTGATCCATTATCATCGTAATTGATTAAATAGTATGGCCTGTTTTGATGAATATCCCTTGTGAAAATTACTCCGCTAACATGAACATCTTCAGTTTGCGATTGTACCAATATTTGTTCTGTATTGGAGTTTAAACCGTCTTGGTGATATGAGTCAATTACAACCTCAATTGCTTTTTGAACTTCTTTAGCAGATGATCCATTTACATTTAAAACACTTTCATAATGTCCAGCATTAGAACTTTCCAATGAGTCTTCATTAGAACTAGAACTCCTCACAACAATCTTCTTACCTTTAAACTGTTCCTTAATCTTCTTTAAAACTAGATCTCCATCATCTCTAAATTCACTTACAGTGATAATTTTTAATTCCTCAATCTTTGATTGATTTAATCTTGATTTTAGAGCTGCTAATGTATTGGCTTTTGTGGAAATTAAATTGCTTACTCTTCTTTTCTTAGTAGCTCTTTCATTCAATTGTTTTAGAATATTTTCCGGCTTCATTTTTTCGTAATACTCAGTGAAAACAATTTTGCCACCAATTGAAGTGAGATATTGTTCAGAAGGCATTATTTTCCAATTGTCTCCGTGGTATAGCATAATTTCTGCATCTGAATATTCTTCATGTATCTTCTTTAGATTTTCTAAGGGATCCAAAGTCTTTTGAAAAACAACTTTGTCGATACATGATACATTTTCTAGAACACTCTTTCTCTCTTCATAATTGGATACAATTGTCCCCATCCAGTCAATTGCTGCTTCATCACTTACAAGTCCAAAAATATGTAAATCAGAATCATTCTTTGACCGTAACAATGTCTTTATATGACCGTAATGTAATAGATCAATTATTCCAAAACTGTAGGATATTTTCATTTTAAAGTCCCCCTAAAAGCTTGTATGAATTATAATTCAATTTCATTTGTTATAAAAATTCTTATTTCAAAAACGCTTTATACACATGATGAGTATTCCTTTTTTCAATAGGTGGTAGTTTCATATAATCTCCATACAAGTTCTCCAGATATTTTTTATAATCGGCAGGCGCTAAGTAATTTTTTCCTTCAAATTCAACACTGATGGAATCAGAAAAAATTCTTCTCTCCATAATTTCCCTTTCACCATAGTTCCATACTGTGCATCCAACTAATTGACTACTATCAAAAGGGTGTATGCTAGCATATTCATTCATTTTTTTTACAACCTTTCTATAATCTACATTCCAAAAAGCTGCTTTTCCTATTACGAGTACAATATTCTTTAATAGCGATCTATTTTTACTTATAGATATAAATTTTAAATTTAAAATATTTCTCCATATTTTTTGTTTTTTTACACTCTTTGTCCTATTACTTTCATCAGAACTCAATCCGTCTATCGGAAAGATATCAATATTAACACCTATTTTATTATAAACAACATCCGTCATTTCTCGAAAAACAGTGTTCTCATGTGAAAATTTTGCAAAAGGAAGATAATAATCACAATCAGTTGTTTGAGAATAAATCTTAAATTGTGAACTCAAGCTACTATAAGAAGAAATTAGCTTTTCATAATCGGGTCTAGGCATTATTAAATCAATGTCATCATCCCAAGGAATATACCCACGGTGCCTAATAGCACCGAGTAATGTTCCATAACCCAAAAAATACCTCAATTTCTTTTGTTCACAAAACTTAACGACTTCATCTAAAAGCATTATTTGAATTTCTCTTATTTCATCTATTTTTAGCTCTCTCATTATATTCCCCTTAGTATCTTTTTAATTATATTTACCGTGTATTCTGGTGTAGCATCTTTAAATATTTCAGCTACTTCTTCAAAAGATATTTCTTTATTGTAATTATTCTCACAGAATTTTTCAAAAGATCTTGCATTTTGATCTAACAAAGTTTCTTCTTGCCTTAAACATAGTACATTAGGATATTTCCTTAATATTTTTAAATTTACGTCATTTTCAACAGTATAAAAATGAACTATTGGCTTTCCATATGATATATAGTCAAAAATTTTACTGGACATTTGAACTCCTTTTTTTTCAGCTATACTTATTAATACATCACTATTGCCTATTTCTTTACTTGCCGTTTCTTTGTCTACACTACCATAATTTATTATATTATTGGGGAAAAGCTTGCTATGCACGTTTATAATTTCGCAACAATTTCCAATAATGCAAAAGCTTAGTATTGTTTTTTCGATATTGGTTTTCTTATATAGTTCTAATAAATAATTTGGAGTAACATATCCTTTCAACAATGACCCTAAATAAGAAATTTTTATTTTTTCATTACTATACTTAACATTATCCAAAGGTTGTTTTACTATTAAGGGGTGCTCTACATAGTAAATATTCGATATCTCCGGCAAATCATTTTTGAAGTGGGTACTCAATGAGTGCATTGAAAGTATCGCTTCAGAACTTTTAAATAGTTCACATTCTAGTTTAATATGATTTTTTCTTTTTATTTTCTTATTAATTTTAAATCTATGCAGATTATCATTGTCTACGAACTGATCAAATAAATATGGTATGACCTTAACTTTTTTATTAAAATTTAACCTGTATTGAACGGCTGATACTATACTTTCAAAAGGCATACAAACCGGTATAATCGCGTCAATAGGCTCACCAATATTATTTAAGGCCTTTGTGTAGTTATGAACCAAATCTTTCCTTATAGATGTTTTTGAGATCATGGTTTTTAAAATTCTGCTCAGTTTATACAATTTATAACTTAATTCATAAACACTTCTTTGTAGCCCCGTTAGTTTTTTTATTCTATCTTCTAGTTTAAATCTTATTTCCTTTTCTTTAGTCATAATCCGTAGAATTCTTTGATTATTAAAAACCTCTTCCTTGTTTTGATTAAGATCATTCTTTGAACATATAACTGTAATTTTATGGTATTTTGATAGTTCGTCAGCCACATTACCAGCACACTTTCCTACAGCCGAATAATTAGGGTAATAACTTCCAACTATGAAAACTATATGCATACAATCACCCCTTCAAGAAATATTTTGCTAGATCCTTAAACTCTTTTGATTGTTTTATAAAAAAAACAGAATAAATCAGTAGGTATACTATCAGACCCAGATACGAATTATTTATCAATCCTAAAATAACAATTAAACACACTCCCACAAATTCAGTAACTATGTTTTTATTACTCAAGATTCCTTGTTCCCTTTTCAAATATATTTCAGAAAGATATAACCTTATTAACATCGCTAACAAGGTTCCAATAGCCACCATCATAACAGATTTGGTAAGAATATAAATTGGAGCAATAAGAATTATTGCGAAAACAACCCCCACTAAATTCGCACGCAACATCATGCTTTCTTTTCGCAACAATTTATAATAAGGATTTATCAGAATTTGCATTTTCGATTGTACAAATACAATTGCAAATATGATTGATAAGTAATTAAATATATCATTATAATCCATCATAAACCTTGAAATAAAAATTTTCAAAGGAAATAACACAATTAACAATCCAAAGACAATTACTACCAAAACATTATTCAACTTAATAAAATAATTAGGGTAATTGCTTTCATCTAACCTGTTTAAAGTTGGATAAATGACTAATCCTATAGCAGTGATTAATACTAATACTAAATTCATTGTTGAAATTGCAAAGGAATACGTTCCATATTCCTCGACACTGGCTATTCTTTCAACTATGAATCTACCAAATCCAAGAACTAACATCCCCGCAAAATTAGCTAACATCAATTTAATTCCAATTTTAACATTATCATATATTTCTTCACATGCAGATTTGAAACCTACCCCTTTTCCAAAAATAATGTCTTTACAAGTATTTACCATTAATACTAACACTAAAACCCTTGATAATGTATCTGCAATTATAATAACAAGAAAATTATCGAGTTTTAACAAAAATACCCCTATGATTATAACTAGAACAACCACTTTATCTAAAATCGTATAAAAACTATATTTTTTCAATTGGTTCGTTATTTGCAAAATATATATTAAAACACCAGTGAATCCAGCTATCGGGATATTTATTAATGCCCAGAATATTGATATTTGCTTCAAAGAATTAGGTTCAAATAATATAATAATTGAAACTGCAAGCATAATGACAATTTGTAAGACAATGAATACCCTAATGCTAGACCTAAATGTTTCTTTTGGTAACTCATCATATTCATACTTACCATATTTTAAATAGATACCATCATTAAAACCTAATGCAAATATTCCAACATATGAAATATACAATAGGTACACTTGCCAATATCCAAAATTTGTTATACCCAGTAATATGGGAAGCAACAAAGTCCTAGCAATACCTAAAACTAAGCTTATAGATTGGGCAGTAACTACATACATTGTATTTTTAATACCCTTCTCAATAACGCTATCTTTCATATTAATCAATCCTTAACTTAATCTCACTATTGGCATCTAAATTATTACGTTTTATTTCATTTGACTCAGAAACTGAAATTCCAATAAAAATCCAAAGCATAATATCAATATTTAATGTAAACATTGATACCTCTGCAAGACCTTGAATCAAGATAATAAGTATTGAGTAATATAAAGCTCTCAAAAATTTACTTGATTTCTTATAAGGTTTGACTTTTTTATACCAGATTATTATAGTACTTAAATAAAAAACAAAACCTACTAGACCAGATTGTACTAATAAATCAATTAACCAGTTATGAGATCTGGTTGTTCCTAATTCATACGCAAGCCCATTTCCAAGGAACAAATGATTTGTCCATCTCAATAATTCTCTTGAATAAACATCTAATCTATTACTACTCAATGCATTAATTACTTCATATATAGAACCATTTGAATAATCCATTCCCATATTCCATTTGACTAATAAATAATTAAAAGCTAAGTATAATAAATACATACCAGTTGAAATCATAACTATAGTCAGTATCATTACGAATTTTTTATTATCTTTTATATTTCTTATATCCATTAAATACCTTTTAATAAATCTGTATGAAATAAATAGCAATAAAACAAATACTGCATTTTTAGATTGTATGATAAATAAAGCTATAAAAGAAAGTGTAATACTAAATAGCTTAGATTTCATATTAATATCTGAATAATAGACAAAAATCAATAAGGGCAGTATAATGCAAGCGAGATAATTTGAGCCGCCAATGGGTAAAACAAGATAGTATTTTAGTAAGTTAATATTTAAAGCTCCATATTTCCGACTCAATAAAAAAAGCATGTAAATTACCTCAATAGAAATTAGATT
Source organism: uncultured Fusibacter sp. (assembly GCA_965140735.1). Taxonomy (GTDB): domain Bacteria; phylum Bacillota; class Clostridia; order Peptostreptococcales; family Acidaminobacteraceae; genus Fusibacter_A. Next base: position 3,116,931 of record OZ223306.1, read on the forward strand.
TATAAACATTATCAATATCTTGTTTATAATACTTAAATAATTAGTTTTTGTACTAACTCTAGCCTGTGAAGAAATAAAATATGCAAAAAAAGAACCTATAATTGTTAAATAATTCCCCCAATAACCTTCCATAGTTGTAGTAAATAATAACGGAATTAAATAAATTACTAGTCTAGCTAACAATATTAAGCTGATTAAATCAAATGATAATTTTTTGTTAAACAGCATTAGAGTTAAAAAAATAATAAATATACTCGAAAACAATATTGTTGAAGCCACTCTAAAATAATATGGAAACATTAATTCTTTACTAGTTGTGAATAAAGACACTATCACAAAAATTAATATAAACGCCACTTTATATTTATCTGGTCTTTTTAAATTGTAATTTTTAACATGCATTACAGAACCTCTCAAATTTATGCGTATTTACATAATCATTTTCCTGATAAAAACATAATCATTTTACTTGATAAGTCAGTATAGCAAAATGGATCAAAAAAATATGAATTATTGTAATTTGCTAGCATTTCAATTGAATAATCGCTATTTGACACAATTATTGGTGTATTATGCATTTGTGCTTCAACCAACGGAAGACCTACAGTCTCAATATATGATGGGAAAATTAATATTGATTGTGAGTACAGTTGAAATACTTCATCTCGTGTCATACTTCCAACAAATTTTATTGGAAGTTGATTCACTTTGACCTTATTATAAAGCTCAATAATATGCTTATTCTCATTACCACTCAAAGTAAAGATTACTTTATAATCCTCTATGCCTTCTTCCCTTAACTTTAAACATGCATCAACTATTACTTTATGATTCTTAAATACTACACCACTTGCTGGGTAAAAAAATGTTGAAGAACTCTCATTTGTCTTCAAAAATTGTTCTTTAATACTTAGATCTATCTTCGATCGTTTGACTTCTATTTTATTAGAATTAGCCATATGCCCCTCAATAAGTTTTCCCTTCATCCAGTTAGTTTGGACAATTACATAATCAGCTTTCTTGATCGATTTAATAATATTTTTACCGATTAAGTTTTGATAAGCCCATAAAAGTTTATCATCCATGAACTTGAAACGATACTCAGAAAAAGGTAAAGCATTATGTATAAAAACGCTTTGATATACCTTTGTATGAGGAATTATCATATTCTGTAACGACAAAACCTTATCAACTTTATGCTCCTTAATCAGTTTCGGAGCAATAAAATGGTCAAAATACAATCTATGCCCCCAGCTCTTTTTAATCCAAGGGAATCTGATAACCTTTATTTTTGAAGTTTCTTCTAATTCTGGTAAACTTAATACAAAAATATATTCATTTTCTTGATCAAATTTAAATTCATTATAGAATTCATGTAATACTGTAAGAGCTCCACCACTCTCTGCCGGTACATCAAAAACCATTATTCTCATGATTTCCTCCACACCATCTTATTTACTATTCCCGTATAACTTTGAATAAGTTTAACCACCTTCGTGCTTACATTCTCATCTACATAATATGGTACATCGCCGCCCAAATCCCCTCGGACATTCATCTCAACAGCCATATCTACAGCTTGAAGAACTTGCTCAGTGGTGATGCTACCGATTACAATATTGCCCTTGTCTAACGCTTCTGGTCTCTCTGTACTAGTTCTCACAGACACTGCAGGAAATTTAAAATAGGAAGCCTCTTCTGCAGTAGTCCCACTATCAGACACTACGCAAAATGAATGCAGTTGAAGATAATTATAATCTGCGAATCCGAATGGTTGTAGGCTTTTCACATTTGAGTGGAATTTAAATTCTCTTTGCTCAATAATCTTCTTACTCCTCGGATGAGTACTGTAGATAACTGGAAGATCATAGCTTTCAGCCATAGCATTTACAGCATTCATTAAAGCAATAAAATTGTCTTCATTATCAATGTTTTCCTCTCTGTGAGCTGATAATAGAATATACTTACCTTTTTCTAATCCCAGTGTCTCAAGCACCTTACTACCATCGATTTTCTCTTCATTTACCTTCAATACTTCAGCCATCGGTGAACCAACAACGTAAGTTCGTTCCTTCGGAACGCCTTCCCAATTTAAATAATTCCTTGCATGTTCTGTATAACAAAGATTTACATCACTTGTATGATCTACAATCCTTCTATTAATCTCTTCCGGAAGGTTTTCATCAAAACATCTATTCCCAGCTTCCATGTGGAAAATTGGAATTTTAAGCCTCTTAGCAGAAATCACACTTAGACATGAGTTGGTGTCACCTAGAACAAGTAAAGCATCCGGCTGTTCTTGCACCATAATTTCATAAGACTTAGCTAATACATTCCCCATGGTCTGTCCTAAATTATCACCTACAACATTAAGATAATAGTTAGGTTCTCTTATACCTAGATTTTCAAAAAACACTTGGTTCAGTTCATAGTCATAATTCTGACCTGTATGAACTAATACATGATCAAAATACTTATCACTTTTTTTTATCACTTCAGAAAGCTTTATAATTTCAGGGCGAGTACCCACGATTGTCATTAATTTTAATTTTTTCATTTAAGCTTACCCCCTACTTGAAATAGTGTGGATAGAGATCTTTATGATTATCTATCCATTCTTTCATCTCAGCTACCATGACCTCATAACGAGGTACTTTAAATGAAAAATCAGTTCGATTGTTAATTAGAGATTTATCTAGTGAAAGATTATCACTTGGTAGAATCTCAATTTGATCGTTTCTCATATATTTATTGAAAAATCTTAATAACTCAAACTTACTAATAGTTTCATTATTAACCAGATTATAAAGACCAGTTAAATTTTCTTTTAGTGCCTGTTCCATTGCCTTTGCTAATGTCAATGTTGTTACACCTGTCCATATAGCTTTTGTGAACCCATTAATCTGACCTTCTTGCTTCATGAACCAATTGAAGATACCGATCCCTCTTTCACTTATATCAGGACCAATAATAGAATTCCTGAAAGTGAGATCTTTACTATTTTCCAGCTCGCCCAATGCCTTTGACCTATCGTAAAATGATTCTCCATCTCTAAATGATTTTTCTGTATACTCACCAGTCTTCCCAGAAAAAACACAGTCTGTGCTCATATGAATAACTTTTGTCTTCATTTTTTTTGTCGTATCGCTTAAAAAATGCGGTAGGTAACTATTTAATAAAACTGCATTTGATTTGTGTTCTTCTGCATCCTGATTTAAAATTCCTATTGCATTTATAATTGCATCATATTGACCTTCATTGATAATGTTCTTTAGCCCCCTAAAATCAGTGATATCGCCATTTATATTTTCGCAATAGCTCACTTTGCTTCTACTAAAAGCGGTCACATCATGACCACCTTCTTTAAAATATATTGAAATGGTGTGTCCAGCCATGCCTGTTCCACCTAGGACTAAGATCTTCATTATCTTCCCTCCCAGTTTTTTAATTCTTCCTGAATATAGTCAAGATTTAAAAGTTTTTCCTTAATCTGTTCTACATCAAGTCTATCTGTATTATGAGAGTTGTAGTCTTCTACTTGTTGAAGTTTTTTATTCCCTTCAACGAAATATTTATCATAATTTAGGTCTCTTTTATCTGCAGGTACTCTATAGAATCCATCCATATCTTGTGCGCCAACATGTTCTTCCTTAGTTAGAAGAGTCTCATATAGCTTCTCTCCGTGACGAGTACCAATAATCTTAATTTCATTATCTGCATTAAACAACTCTTTAACTGCTTGAGCTAAATCTCCAATCGTAGACGAAGGAGATTTTTGAACCATAATATCCCCAGATTCAGCATTCTCAAACGCAAAGACAACAAGTTCAACAGCTTCTTCTAAACTCATCAAGAATCTCGTCATGTTTGGATCCGTAACTGTCAACGGCTGTCCACTTTTGATTTGATCTACAAATAGAGGAATAACTGAACCTCTTGAAGCCATAACATTACCATATCTTGTTCCACAAATAAGCGTTCTATTAGAGTCAACAGTTTTTGCTCTAGCTACAAATACTTTCTCCATCATGGCTTTTGAGATGCCCATTGCATTGATAGGATATGCTGCTTTATCCGTAGATAGGCAGATAACCTTCCTAATTCCCATTTCAATTGCTCCAGTAAGAACATTATCTGTCCCCATTACGTTCGTCTTAACCGCTTCAAGGGGAAAAAATTCACATGATGGTACTTGCTTGAGCGCTGCTGCATGAAAAACGTAATCAACTCCATGCATTGCATTTTTAACGCTAGCCAAATCTCTAACATCTCCAATATAAAATTTTAGTTTATCATTTTTGTATTGTTTCCTCATATCATCTTGTTTCTTTTCATCTCGAGAAAAAATACGTATTTCTTTTACATCTGTATGTAAGAATCTCTTCATAACAGCATTTCCAAAAGATCCTGTTCCGCCTGTAATTAAAAGAATTTTATTTTTGAACATATATTTTATCTCCATTTCAGTTTTTTAGTTACTTAGAAAACCATCTGTCAGTTCTATTAAGTAGTGTTTCTTTATCAAAGTTCTTTCTATAATAGTCTACTGCATTCTGTGCCATTTCTCTATGTTTTTCAATTGGAAGGCTAACTAATTGCCTAATGTTCTCAGCCAATCCTTCTGCATCTCCAGCATCACTGCATATACCAGCACCAGCCTTGTTAATTACATCTTGAATTTCACCATCAGCAGAAACAATAATTGGAACTCCGCAGGCTAAACATGACTGTGTTTTAGCAGGGAGTGTAATTGAGAAAACTTTGCTTTTAGATAAACTAATCAAAGTAGCATCACAAACAGCCATGAATTCTGGAATACGTTTAGCAGGTTGCTTGTCAATAAAGTTAAAATATTCTGCCACTTCTTCAACATTAGTCTTAAGCGTTTCTTTAAATCGTCCATCCCCAACAATATTAAATCTCACTTTAGTATTTGTCATTTTAAGTATCTTTGCTGTATCAGGAAGCACATACAATCCTTGTGAAAATCCAATATTACCTGCAAAAATGACATTAAAGACATTGTCCTGTGGTATTTCAGGAACATTCACAGCTGCTTTTTCAATAGGAATATAATAATCTTCTGCATACTGTGGCCAAAATTCTAACTTTTCCCTTTCTATCCCACGGTCCACAATCGCTTGTATAAAGCTTTCAGATGATGTGAATATTATCTTGCATCTCTTATAGATATAGTCCACCATCATGCCAATAGCATTCAAGATTTTTTTATTTGTAATTCCAGCCAAAATTTCAACATTTTCAGGCCATAAATCCGTTACATATATATAACAAGGAATTTTTCTCTTTTTTGCATACCAAACACCAGGAAGAGCTTGAGTCATTGGAGAAACTTCAAATATAAATACATAGTCTGCTTTAACTTTAGTGATTAATTTCCAAAAAAATCCTGATGCAACGAATGATAAATAATTAAAAACAAGCATAATTGCATTATGTCCTCTCGGAATTAAAGGAATTCTTATAATATCTATACCATTATAGTTTTCTTTTCTCTTCTTGAATAGCCCATACCCCTCATAGTATTTACCTTGAGGATAATTTGGAATCCCCGTAACAACCGTAACTTTGTATCCTCTTTTCACCCATTCAGTACAAATATCGTTGATACGAAACTGTTCAGGGTAGAAATATTGCGCAATTACCAGTATATGTTTTTTCAAGTTTTTATCCCCCCTTCCTCATTATTTCTCCGTCATCTCAATAGACTGTTTAAAATCTCGGATCAAATAATTCTCTCTATACTCACTCATAGACTTCTCATATACTAAATTGCCGAACACCTTATTTATTAGTCCTATCTTCCCTGCTAACACTTTTATTGCAGGATTAAAAATTTTTATAAGTTTAATATTTTTGCCATATACTTTACCTATCAAACAAACCATTTCACTAGTTCTCACAAACTCTTTATTTTGAGGGAAAAACAATCCCGACTCCTCGTCATCAATTACCAGTCGAACAAATTCACACAGATTATCAACATAAAGCATACTTCGTTCATTATCTATATCCGGAAAAACAGGAAACTTTTGAGCTAACTTTGACAATTTTGGGTAGTTTCCTCTTGATCCTTTACCATATATCATTGGTGGTCTCAATATAGTTACTTTAAATTGTTCAGATTCCAAAGGAGTTATTCCCTGTTCAGCAGTCAGTTTACTGTTACCATAAAAATTAGCTGGTTTAGGAACAGTACCCCATGTAATAACTCTTTTCTTTCCTATTTTACCGCTATCGCCGTAAACAATAATACTGCTCATAAAAACAAACTGCTTAGCACCATCAGCCTTAGCTTTCTTTGCCACTTCAATTGTTAAATCCCTATTCACTTTATAATAAAGCTCTTCCATTTCCGCCTTAGCATCTACATGAGCTATACCAGCTACATGAAAGATTGAATCAAACTGCCCAAAATCCACATTCTTCCAGTTATCTCCGTGAACACTAATTGTATCTACCTTATACTTCTCAGGCCACTGGCTAACCCAATTCTCAAATGAAGTGCCTATATAGCTTCCTGCCCCTGTAATCAATATTTTTTTCATACAGAAACACCTCTTTCAGTAGAATTTAGATCAACCAAAGACTTCTTTACATATTTATCTTCACCAAATAATACAACACCAACTGTTCTAAAAATAATCTTGGTATCCAGCCACAAACTATAATGCTCCACATAGTAAACATCGTGCTTGTACCTATCCTGAAGGTCCAAATGAATATTCCCACTCACTTGAGCAAGTCCAGTCATTCCTGGCCTCATATTGAGTCTCTTTGAAATCTCATCATCGTACTCTTCAAGAGAAGCAATTCTCTCTGGTCTAGGACCAACAAGACTCATTTCGCCTTTCAGAACATTTAGCACTTGTGGAATCTCATCTATCTTTGTTCTTCTTAAAAATTTACCAATGGAAGTTACTCTGTCATCATCCTTCATAACCTCTTGCCCCTTAACCATCTTTTCAGATCCAAGATTCATAGTTCTATACTTATACACCTTGAATATCTTCTTATGCAATCCTGGTCTATCTTGTAGAAAAAAAATAGGTCCCTTTGAAGTTGTTTTAATAAGAATGGCAACGATAATCCATACAGGCAAAAACACCATTAATACTATTAAGGAAAGTATGATATCCATTAATCTTTTAATTGCATTCTGCATCTCTATCCCTCAATTTCGTAATCAATTGGTATTAAGTAACCATCGCTTAGTTTTATTTCGCCTTCATCTACATTAACCCTAGCTGACCAAATCCTAATCACTTTATCTCCATCTTTATAAAAAGTTGCTGGATACGGATGAGTAACTGCCCTAACGAGTTTATCAGCTTCATCCATTGTCATTGAGCTAAATAGTTCACCATCCTCTGGTTTTCTACCGGGCCACTCAGTAGCCATAGACTCATCTTGTTTTGTCAATACAACTCTATCATTCGAAATGTCATCCCAGTATTTTGAGATGAGTTCAACATGCATCTCATCAACTTTCTTGTATAGGTCTGTTGCTGTAGTATTCTCATTAATCTCAATAACACTTTGACCTATAATGTCACCCGTATCTACACCTTCATCAAGTTTAAACATTGTAACACCTGTCTTATCAAGACCTTTAATAATAGCCCATGGAATGGCGGCTCTGCCCCTCCCCACAGGAAGAAGCGTCGGATGCATTCCTATGCATCCACTAGTTGGTGTTGCTAAAACTTCTTTTTTTGCAATCTGTGACCACCCAATAATGAAAAGCCAATCAATATCATGTTCTTTTAGTGCTTCGACTACTTCTGCATCGTTGATATTATTGATTTTAAGCAGTGGGGTATTCTCTCTTTCCGCTATTTCATCAAGATAGATTCTTCCGGACTTACTTTTAGCCTTCTCATCTTTTAATGTAATGAGAAGGTCTAGTTTACCACCAATACTATATATCTCTTCAATACAACTTAGTCCTAGCTGGACACAAGTTGTAAATGCAATTTTCTTTTTCATATTTTCAATTCCTCTCCAATTTAATGTTGAGTTTAACTAGATACTAAAAACCTCTTCTAAATACACTTTCAAAGCTTTCAGCATAAACCATTCCTGCCTGTCCTCCTCTATAAGCAGCAAGACCTTTCAAAGCTTCATTGCTTCTAGGGTGTGGATAAGGTCTCATTACTCCCCTATACATGGATAGAGCTTTTATCTTTTTATCTACAGCTTCTTCGCCTACTTCGATAAATGTATTAGGATTAAACTGATTTATTGCTTTATTTAGTGCCCATTCAGTTGCAGAAGGTACTTCCATAAAGAGTAATTCCTTTAATGGACATACTTCTGGTCTTCGTTGAAAAAGTCTCACTGCAGCTTGACATGCAAGAGACGTATGTAAGTGATCATTATTTAAATCAGATGGATGATGTGTAAAAACTACTTGAGATCCAGTTTCTTCAATTGCTTTTTCTACAAATTGCACTAACTTTAAGTGAGGCACTGTATTGAACTCAATATTTGGAAATTCGCCTTTAATGACTCTTTTAATGCCTAATAGGCTTGATGAATTACTAACATCCTCATGAAGTTCTTCTGTTTCAGGTCTATTGTTTCTAGCGTTAACCTCACCAGACATGATACATACATTCACCGCATGACCTTCTTGCGCTAATTTATACATAGTGGCTCCTGCGCCTAAAACTTCATCATCTGGATGTGCTACTACTACTAAATAATTCATCTTCACTACCTCGCTTTATACTCAATAATTCCCCATCATTAAAGTTCACCGCTCTATATTGATGCTCTAAGGGCTTAAATATATATTTTCTTTATTTCTAGTATGTAACTCTGTTTCATTTATAATTATTCAGCCCAACTCTATATCGCTATCTCCCAAAAACATCAATCCCAAATTCATCCCTAATCTCTCGCCCCCAAGTCAAATACCGTTCCTGCTCAGAAGGCTCACTCAGACGTATCCACTCATATCCTTCTTCTCTCAGCACATCTATCAAGATCGCATAGACCTCATCTTCTTGTGCTAAAATCAAAACTGTATCTTCCTTATTATATATCCTAAGAACTAACTCTCTCAGCTGCCCTCTAATCTTTTGCACTGCTTGATACGACACAGTCACATATTGTATAGTCTTGTTAGCCAGATAAGTAAATCCTTTTGGCGTCAACATATAACGGATCTTGTTGCCATTTAATTTTTCTGTTTTAACGATCCCAATTTTTACGAACTTCTTAAGAAGCAGATTTACCATACCAAGTGATAAGCCGATATGATCTGAAATATCCCTCTGTGATAATATATCATTGTTATGTATCAGTTCTAAAATATTAATTTCACTCGTCTCCATAACTGCCCCACCTATTATTGTTCAATCATTGAACGCCACTACAAGAATAGCATTTTAAGCTCCCTACGTCAACTTCATTTACCTTGTTCTTACACAAAACTTGATGCCTTTATCACCCCGTACTACTATTATACTTTTTAATTCTCCTCACCTTGTTGATTGTATAAAAAAAAGGTATAATAAACAGGTGAAAAATCAAATGGAGGAAACAAATGACAGATCAAAGTTATGATGAAATATCGCTTAAAGAGCTGATACAAACCCTCATCAATAAGCGCGCTTTAATTATAGGCTTAACTTTTTTATTTTTAATCATGGGACTTATGTATTCTCTATATCAAAAGAGAGATGGACAAAGTGCACAACTGATTTTAGCCTTTAAATTTAATGGCATTGAAAACCACTTAAATCCAGATGGTACCAAGTTTGATCCTTATCAAGTGGCATCACCCTATGTCCTTAATGATGTGATTAACACATTGGACCTAGAGGGCAAAATCTCCCCTAATGAAGTGAGAGCTTTAATTGAAGTGACCCCTATTATTCCAGAAGAAGTTATCACGAAGCAAGAATACTTTCTTGAAAAGGAAGGCAGTTCTTTCACGTATAATCCCAGCGAGTACATATTAAAGGTCAATGCAAAGGCTTCCAAAAATGTTTCGCCTGAAATGGCTCAGAAAATTGCCAATCAAATCGTCGCTTCCTACAGACTCTATTTTACAGATACTTATTTGAGTCAAAAGCCAGTTGTAAATAAGATCAACTCATTCAACATCGAATCTTATGATTATGCAGATATATCCATGGTCCTTCACAGCCAGCTTGATGAGATCAAATCATTTAACACTTCACTTGCTACTGTGAATCCAGATTTTAGATCTAAACGCACAGGATTGACATTCTCAGATATCAATGAATCACTTGCAGTCATAGACGATATCGATATGAACCGTTTAGATGCCAACATCAGTGCTTACAAGCTCACAAAAAACAAGGAAAAACTCATTCTTTATTATGAATACATGGTCAAGCAACTAGAGTATCAAAAGTCTAAATACAGTGCTGAGACACTGGTTACCAAAGACATGCTCGCTTCTATAGAAGACTCTAACAATAAAATACTAGATAGTTTATCTGGAAACGTCGTCGGTGATGCAGGCGAAAGTTACTTTAACAGTTTGATTATGAAAACCGCATCTACTGGCACCAGTGTCAGCAGTATCCAGCAAGAAATAGACTACTATAACCGTGAAATATCAGAACTTAAATCTGACACTTATATTCTCAACTTTGATAAAAATGAAATCACCCTTGATACAGAGAATCGAATTGCTTATATTTTGGCTCAGCTCAAGGACAGCATTGAAACCACTAATTTAACTGCCAACGAATTCTATGATCAATATTTATCAAATGCTTTTTATGCCATGTCTCCTGCTGAAATTTATTCAGACGTTAAGTTGCCTTTAAATCTAGCGATTTCTGCAATTTTGGGTCTCATGTTGGGTTGTTTTATTGCATTTTTTACGGCATATTGGGAAAGTGAAAGGTAGGATGACATATGACAGATTTTAAAAAAATAAAGCAAAACAATTTCAATCTTGCACTTATCGGACTGGTGCTCGCACTGCTTGTGGTCTTATCTCTTATTTTTGTTGGCCCCATGACCCTTTCCACCAGTTTTAGTCTGCAGTTTGAAGGCATCGAACGCGGCATCAATCCCGATAACACCCGCTTTGATTATCAAGAACTCACAAGTGGTCCAGTCATCGCTGCGGTCTTTAAATACAGTGGTATTGAATATAAACCCGAATACGATCCCTACTTCCAAGTAACACCTGTTTTACCTGAAGGTATCGTAGATCGTATCAAAAAAAATCGAATTTCTGGTGAGGATTATTCTTATTTTCCAAACGAATTTGTAATTAAGATTAAACCGAATCCCAGCATCGGATTGACAAATGATGTGATGCAAACCATCGCGACTAATTATAAAGCTGGTTATGAAACTTATTTCATTGACAAATACACCTTCCCTTTTATGGATTTAGACGCTCAAACGGGTAACTATGATCTGAGCAGCTATGATTATCCTGAATATGCTCGCTTGTTTCAAAGTGACTATAATCGTATGATCAGTTACTTAAATATACTAGAACGTGATGATCCAGAGTTTGTAGGACCAGAGGGTTTAACCTTTAGAGATTTAAAAGAGGGCATCAAGCTTTCAAATCGACTAGATGTCCAAAAGATGGATTCACTGATCGACATGTATCAGCTCTCCAAAGACAAAGAGAAATTAAAGATCAAATACCTGTATATGATCCGACGATATACTTTAGAAAAAGACAAAGACTATGGTACTTACCAAGTGAGTCAAGAACTACTAAACATCGTTAAGCAAAATGATTCAAAAGTACTTATTCCTGGTGTTGCTGGTGAAACCATGTCAATCTCTGTGGTAAACGATACGTACGATGAAATTGCTTCTAAAGCAACTAATGCTCAAGTAAATTCAGTTAACATTAATGAAGAAATTGCTTATATTCAAAGAAAGCTCAATGAGCTTGAAGCGCCAACGCAATCACTTGTTAAAATCTCTCAAGCACGCAAAGATGTAGATGTCATGGCAACCGGTCTAAAAGATACAATATCAAATTGGGTATCTCGAATTAAAACCAATTCAGTTGCTTATTTTGACTACAAGTATGATAACGCCGTTACACAGGTTTATAATTTACACATAACACGTATGCTGTCTCCTCTTAAAGCTGTTATACTTGCAGGCTTTTTATGGTTTGTCATCACTTCTGTCTTAGTGACGCTCAATAGACGTTCTAAACCTAAAAAAAGAGCAAATAGTTACAAACACGTTTCAGAATAATTTAGAAACCTAATCTTTAATTAGTGATAGACAGCCCAACAAATCATAGGGCTGTTTTTTCTATGCACACCTTTTTCCTCTGTATCGCTCAATGTTGTAAAAGGTAAACCCTGTGTACCACGTAAAAGAAAGGCTCTATAAATAAATGTTGGGGTGGATTAAAACTCACCACAGCATTTTTTTATATTTTTTCAAAAGTAAGCGTCTAATAACATAGTGTATAGAAGCCGCTTACGGAATATGTAATAAATAAACTGAATTTCAGTACGAACAAATTCTTCACCGATAGATACAAGGTCATGACCACAAATTTCACAAAATTGATCTTCTTCAGCAAGTGTACAAAGACGTTTCTTTCTTGGTAGATCTTTTAATAACTTTGACCTTTGAATTTTTTTGAACTACGGCTACAAAGCAGCCCTTAATCACAGAATAATGCCGCTAGTTCTTCAAAAGTAATTAGAACAATGGGATTTGCTGGTTTACTTAAGGGTTCCGGAAACTGAGCTCATGCAGCTTGCCTAACTCGTTTAATCCAGTAGTAATATTTTAATTACTTGGTCAGTGTTGTACTATCCATACTTTGGATCACTCCTCTCAAAACTTTAAAAGCTTTTAAAGTGACTTTCAAATCTTTTAAAGTTACTTAGATTATTTAGGAGTATTATCTCATTCTATGATAGAGTCGTACATACACTATGTTATTAGACGCTTACCTCAAAACAACAAAAGGAGCGGAGATCATGAGATCCCCACCCCAACTATTGACTTAGAGCCGTAAAAAGGACCATAGTAAATCAAATTTGATTTACTATGGTCCTTCTTTTCCTTAAAAACTATTCTAAAACAGTTTTCATTTAGTCATAAATAATTATTTAACTTGAATAACAATAGCTTGATAATGTGCTCCTGAAACAGCAGTGATTTGATATTCATCACCAGACTGTACAGCACTTGTATCAACAACACCATTAGTACTATTAATAGTTAAAGTACCTTTATTATTTTCGCTTGTAGGAACTGCAGTAAAGCTATTGAATATACCTGTATCATCACCATATTGAGTGTTTGCTAAGAAATGAATTTCTGATGTAGTTACACCAGTAACACCATTTCCATTCATTGTTTTACCATTTAAAACAGTAGCTAAATCTGATAATGAAATAGTTACAACATCAGAATTTACACTATAAAGATTATTATATTGATCCATATCTTTATACTCTACATATACACCACTAGTAACTGGTAATTCTGAACTAGCAGTAAGTGTAGCAGTATCTGTGTAAACAGCTTGAGTACCAATTAATAAACCAGTAACTGTTGCAGTAATATTATCAGTTGATCCGAAATCTCCACTTGCAAAAATCTTTTCGCCATCAGCACTACGAGTGAATCTTCCATCAGAAACTGTAAATGCACCAACTTTATCAGCTGCTGTACTACCAATCATATCATCTGGTAATCTAACCAATGTACCGTTTGATGTTTTACCTCTAAGAGTTGGTTCATTATCAATTAATGTAGCATATGCAGGGCCTCTATTAGTCATAAATACTTTTTCGCCTTCTACATCTTCAAGAACTGCACCAGTAATATCTGCTCTTTCTACGTTGTAAACAGTAGTAGTTGCAGTATCTACAGAAACCCATTCATCAACTGCATCTGCATCTTGGTCTGGATAAACTTGTTCATCATAGTAACCTAACTCATAAGTCACTGTAACAGAAGCACCTGAAGCTTTACCAGCAAATGTTACTTCATCAGCACCTGAAATTTGAACAGTTTTTTTGTTATTAGCGTTTGAAATTTCAGTACCACCTGATAAGTCAATTGCTTTAGTATTATTAGAAGTTACTCTAATTTTGTAACCTTTACTTATAGTATCAGAAACAGATCTTAAATTCATATCTCTGTCATATTGATCTTGAACTTTAAATTTACTAACATTTCTTTTCCATGTAGCACCATCAGTGAAAGCATAAGAATGTGTTAATGCTTTAATACTATCAGGATGTGCTGCCATTTTAACAGTAAAAGAAACTGGAGATGGAGATGGTTTTGATGAATCTTTTACAGTTGCATTGACATATTTGTTAATGCCATTTGCATTATTCTCATTTACAAATCTACCCATTAATTTAGCAGATCCATCAGATTGTCTCACAAAGTGAAGTCCAACTTGATTAGTTTTGTCCCAATTTTCAGAGCCAAAATTAACTTTGCATTCAGTTCCATCAAAGAAATCATCGTAATCAGTAACTGCGTTTCCATTTTGATCAAATGCTTCAAATGGGAACTCAATTTCCTTTTTACTTGATACTGTTTCCGCTGGAGAGCGAAGTACAAATTTCTCTAAACTTACTTCTTTTTTAAGTGTAACTGTTGCAGTAGCATTTTTACCACCTTGTGATGCAATTGCCATAAATGTTACTGGCGTATCATAATTTGGTTTATTATTGCTATCAAAAGTTACTTTGTAAGCCATTACGCCATCTCTATCTTCTGGTTCAACATCGAAATAGCTTGTACTACCAGTGATATTTAACAATGGATTTCCTGTAGTAACTTCTGTTCCTAAGATGTCATAAGAAGAAATTTCATTTCCAAATGCATCTAGAGCAGTATAATCAACATAATAAGTTTTAGTTGTAGAGTATGCAAAATCTACAGCTTCGCCTTTTTCGTTAACAATACCATTGATTTTGATTTCACTTACAGCATTGATTGTATCAGAAACTTTGAAGTTCTTAGTTACTACGAATCCAGCAGAATCATCTCTTGCAGTGATAACTACTGTATCATAAGTTCTAAGTTGACTATTGTAAGTTGTAGCATCACCTTGTGCAACTTTGATAACGCCAGTTTTTTCATCAACTTTGATAGCATCGATAGGTTTTTTCTTTGCATCAGTACCACCAACAGTAGATGTGCTCCAAGTTAAACCTCTTCCTAAAGAAGCATCAGTTACTTCTTCACCGTATTGGTTTAAAACTTTGTAACTAACAAAACCTTGGATATCACTATATCTTTGAAGTGTATCAGATCCAAATTCAATACTAGCAACTTTTTCTTTTTCGATTGTTACTTTGAAAGTACCTAAAGCAACCGGAGTAGTTCCAGTAGCATCATTAACTACGATTTCATAGTTACCTTCTGCTAATTTAGCTGAAGCTGCTAAAGTTGCAGCAGTTTTAGCTTCATTCCAAGCAACTGTTACAGTAGCTTTTGTAGTTTCTCTTTTAACGTCGAAAGTCACTTTTGTAGTATCAGCAACAACGTTTTTGAATTTAACTTCAAAAGATTTAGCTGTGTTCGCAGTAACTGTATCAACAGCTAAAGGACCATCAGTAACCATTGCTGATTCTAATCTACCTAATTTAACGCCTAAAGCAACTTCTTCACCTTTAGCAGGTGTATTTACAGTAGCCCACATTGAATCAAATGCAGCACCTCTTGTAAGATTGCTAGTTGATTCAACTTTTACGCCTACAGCAGCTGCGTCAGCTAGTACAGTATTCCATGTAACATCATAGTTTAATGCTTTCATTAATACTGAAGCAAACTCTTGTCCGCTCATGCCAATTTCTGGTTTGAATGTGCCATCTGGATATCCAGCCCACCAACCATTAGCTTGTCCATAAGCAACATATGGAGTATACCATTTTCCAGCTTCAACATCGCTGAAGTCTGCTGGTGCAGCATAGTTAGCTGCTTCTTCTTTTAAGCCGTTCATTTCTGCAACAAGTACAGCCATTTCAGCTCTAGTTAACTCTTTGTTAACCATTAAGTCGCCATTATTTCCCGAGATAAAACCGTATTTGTAAAGCTGGTCAGCTCCGGTTTCACCTGCAGCGAATACTGGCATCATACCTAGTACCATCGCTAAAACGAGTACTAAAGATAATACTTTTTTCATCTGTGAATTCCTCCCTTAAAATAATTGTGTTTTCTTCTTTTCAGAAGAGAGTTTTGATCAATAACCCCCTTCTGAGGACCTTTGTCCTCAGATTCAGCAAATCCCTTGAGGTTTATTGCAAAATCCTACAACTGATTATACCACTAAATGAAAACAGCGGTCAATCGATGTTTCATAATGTAATAGAACTGTAAAATAGCTTTATCACACCATACAAGTATTATATACCATCAAGACGTTCTTGTGCGTTACATCTTGATGACAGGTTTTGTAATACTTCTGTAACAAAAGTACCCGCATGCATAAAAGCGTCTATACACATAAAAGACAAGAGTCCTCACCTGGAGCCTGTGGATTGCCTTTTATGTGTATAGACGCTTTGTTTATCATATTACTATATTACTGTAATTCCTTGTCAGTTATTTTGCTTTTAATACCTCTATTGCTTTATTCAGTTGTGGATCATATTCACCTGTACGCATGAGTTCTATCTGGTTTTCAATTGCGCCTACAGTCTCAAGCGTCAACACACCTGTCGCTCTAATACCTACTTGCTTTTGAAACGCTTTGATGGCAGTTTCTGTTTTAGGGCCAAATTTGCCATCTACGTCGATGTCGTAATCTAAAAACTTAAGTCTTTGTTGTGCACCGTAGACATTGAGGCTAATTTCGCCTCTATACTTTGGTGCCTTTTCGTTCATAGGAATAAAGGACTCATAGAGATTACGTTGTGCTTCTGTTATACCGTGAATGACCACATCTGGATGAATACCATTTTGATCTACATGGTAATCATTTGGGACGAGATACTCTGCAACAGTTAGTTTAATACTGCCACCATTTGTTAAAGGAATGACATTTTGAACGGTCCCCTTACCGTAAGTGTCATCTCCAATAATCGTGCCACTGCCATTTTGTTGAATCGTTCCCGATAAAATTTCAGAGGCACTGGCTGAACCACCATTGACCAACACGGCTAAATTCATTGCTAATTTTGAAGTTTCACCTCTATAAATTTGATTAGTTTGATCTTTATAAACCACTTTTACAATTTCTTTACCTGGTTCTACGAAGTAATCACTAATATGAATTGCAGATGAAAGATAACCACCTGGATTATTACGAACATCTACAATGAGATCTTCGACATTATGATCAATCATATATTGAATGGCTTCATCAAATTCATCATTGGTTTTATCTCCAAACTGAGTGATATCAATATAGCCTACATTATCTTCTAGAATTTTATAACTTACCGTTTTAATCGTAATGATACCTCTAACAATATTCAAATAAATAACTTCATCTGAGTTACCACGTAGAACACCGATTTTTACATTGGTACCTTCTGGACCTCTAATCAAATTGACTGCTTGTTCTGTTGACCATCCCTTTGCGTCAACATCATCAATAGATGCAATTTTATCTCCGGATAATATCCCTGCCTCAAATGCAGGCGTTCCCTTTATAGGAGATACAACTTCAACATAGTTTTCACCGTTTGTAATAACAGCACCAATACCGCTAAACTCACCTTCTAGTTCTGTATCAAATTCCGAATACTCTTCAGGTGTAAAATAAACACTGTGTTTATCTAAGGCTTCAAAAATACCTTTATATGCACCGTCAATAATTTTTTGGCGATCCACATCTTTATAATAATTGTCTTCCACATAGTTTGTCATAAAATTTATAAACTCTGTATAATCACTATCATAAGTATCCGTAGGTTGAGTTACCTCTACATTTATTGCATCGCTGTCACTATCATTATCGGTTAACAAGTCTCTTGCTTCAAGAAGCTTCTCATAGGGCAAATCTTGATCAACCATTACCGTTTCAGAGAAAACAGGTGCAACTGCCGTGCCAATCAGTAATAATATCAATAAGATTGCCAAAATACTCTTTATATTAATCACCGATTGCGTCTTCTTTTTAGACATTCTATCATTTTTCTTAATTTTCTTTTTCTTTTGTTTCACCATGTCACCATCCCATCTTGTTAATCGTAGATATATGTCAACTTATATTATAGCAACAATGAAGATAAAACTCTATGATTATTTTGACACATAATGATTTTCTACACCAATTATTTACTTTCACTGAAAAACACATAAAAATCCGTTTAACTTGGTGTGAATTCATACCAGACTTCATCATGAGGTTTCTGAATTGCGCTACCAAAATCTTCAATGCCTAATTCAATCTCTCTTTCCAAAATCGGATTTCTAGCTTTCATAAATATAGGCTTCGTTATACAAATTTATTGGATTATCTGTTAGAACCCTCTAAACAACGTATTTTTAAAGCTATCCTAGACCCATTATGACCATTAAATGTACTTCATTTTAACCTTCAATATTCTAATTACATATTATCAATCTTATCACTACCCCAATGACCCCAGCCAAGGGCAATCCCTTACGTACTTAATCTTCTCCCCCCCAATGGCGTCAGCCGAGGGCAATCTCTTAATCTTCTAAATCTCTTAACACCCCAGCGTTGATCTTTACCCTTGAAGGGCAATCCACAGGCAACGCCGAGGACTCTTGCCCTGAAAGGGTATAGATCAACGCCTCTTAAAATACACCACCATCCCCGCTCCACAAACCACACAAAAGATAGAAAAGTACAAAAAAGAATTTGGATTGCCAAGCCCTGGCATATATTTAAAATTCATCCCAAATACACCTGCCAGAAATGAGAGCGGAATAAACGTTGCGGAAAAAATGGTCAGTGTGGTCATCACTTTATTCATATTATTGCTTACATTGGTTTGATGCGTTTCAAAAAGAGTTGAGATGACTTCACGATACATTACAATATTTTCTTTAAGATGTGTTATATGATCTGCCACATCTCTTAGATATAGCTTTGTATACTCTGAGAAGTGACTATTTTTATCGGACAACAATTTTGTAATGATGTCATCTAGCGGCATCACAGCCGTTTTTAAAATTAAGAGATCTTTTCTCATATGATAAAGCGATTCAACGAGAGAATCATCTTCATCAATAATTTGTTTTTCAAGTTCATCCACTTGATCTTGAATATAATTCATCACGTCTAGCTGATGATCCACAATAGCATCTAATAACGCATAAAATAGATAATCTGAACTACTGCTTCTGATCTTACCTTGACCCGTTCTGATGCGTTGTCTAATACTGTCAAAAACATCTTCTTGGCGCTCTTGAAAAGTAATCACAATTCCGGGCATTTGAATAATCGACAAATGCTCTCTAAAAATCAAATCATCTTCTCCCAAATATATCATTTTGAGTATACTAAAAAGATAATTTTCCTCAAATTCAACTTTGCTTCTATGCGATACATTGACGATATCTTCCATGATCATATCATTAATCTGATACTGACTGGCGATCTGGCTAAGCATATCAATATGCGATAAGCCCACCACATTAAGCCACTTAATCCCTTTTTTAGCATGCAACTCATCTAAACTTTTAAGCACTTTATATTCATGGTGTGCCTCTGAAAAAGTAAAGAGTTCCAGCTTTAGTGGCTCATTTGCGTATTCACCCGTATAGACCATCGTTCCAGGCGGTAAATTTCTTTTTACTTTTTTCATATCACTCAAGCTCCTTTACGACAACTTTTACCAGCGTCCATATTATACCCAATTTTTATCATTCGCTACAGAAAAGGCTTAATCCAACCAAAATCAGATTAAGCCTCTTAAAATTCTTTTAATAAACAATGAATATGTGTCATCCGTTTTCGTCCAATTTAGAGACAAGATGTCCAACTGGCTCTAATGGATCATCGATTAATGATTCTTTCACGATAATCATAAGTGATTTCATCTTTTAGATGTTTAATAAGTGCATGGATCATACTTGCTGCTTCTGCCTTGGTAACATGATTGAGCGGTTTAAATGAACCATCATCATAACCTGTAATCAAACCAATTTCATTTGCCATGTAGACATAGTCTTTTGCCCATTCAGCAATCTTAGCATCATCTGTAAAGACTGTTTTATAAGGTGGATTCGGTGCCAAATACTCGAGACCAAGCGCTTTTATAAGCACTGCAACCATTTCTGCCCTGGTGATTAATTCATTGGGTTTAAAATAGCTGTTCTCACCTGACATAAGGTTATGCGCTTTGATATATTCGTAGTATTGATAATCCGGATCTGTGAGCAAAACATCTAAATACGGTGTGGTTACACCGGGTTTTCTAAGACGCTTAATAGTGTTGGTTTTAGTTGATGGAGGCAATACGCCTTCAAGTGCGTTCACCACTGCTTTTCCAAATTCTAGTCTTGAAATATAAGCATCTGGTGCAAAATATTCTTGATTCACATCAAATATTTCAAGCGAGGTTAATAAAAAGATATCTTCTTTTGCCCAATGATCTCCAATATCTCTAATTTTCGGCGTAATCAGCGCCTTCGTTTCTAAAATAACTTCTTTGCTCTTATTGATTTCATTTTGGTTTCGCTTAGTTACCGTGTAATCCACAGCACCTGCTGATGTCAAAGTGGGTAAATCGTATTTAACACTGAGGACGTTCTCCTCTGTGGTCACTTTAAAATAACTCCCTCTAAAACTAATACTTTGTGGATCGGTCCCTTGGTAGATAAAATCAACTCTTTGGGTAGAGGCCAAATTGATGTCCAAAGTGGCATTCCAAATTAGATTTTCTTGTGAGTCTCTCACAGTAGGATCATAATTTGGATTAGGGATACTATGGGTAATTTCTTGTCTGTTCACCATAGTTTCACTCTTGCCCCATTCATGTTCATAACCCACAATCGGATCTCCTTCATCTACAATCTTTATATAACCTGAATTTGTAAGATAATCTCCATTGAGGTAATAAGTACGTTCCCCTAAGAGATGACCAGAAAAATAACTTACACTCGGCGAATGATCGTATAATCGACTGTCATTAAACGCGTATTTACCTAAGGTAAAAGTGCCCTCATTAGTGACAATAGTCTCATCAAATTTCGTGATCGTCTTTTCATAAAGTGTCTGTGTCACAGCATCTTTCTGAGTCTTCACTACATTATAGGTTATATTGCGCGTAAGCGTAATGCCTTCTGCCACATTGGAGAGGTTAAAAGTTACCTTTTGTGTATAGGTATCTTTCGTTTCATCAACAGCGGGTACTTTAACGATGCCTTTTAGCGTCACAGGTTTCCCTGTTAAAAAGAACATCTCTTCATATTCATATGTGCCATCCAAAGCCACATCACCTATAACCCCGCCTTCGACGAAAGGAATTTGCGCAAATGCCACTTGAGAAGTCAAGATCATAATGATTATTAAAATTAGACTAAATGTTCTTTTCATAGCTTACCACCTATTTCATTTCTATTTTTAGATCACTTCAAGTAAATTTCATTTCAGCTTCACTTTTAAAAGAACCTTACTGGATTAGCTTTCCACAAAGATCACCAATGCATTGGCCTTAATTCTCATCACATAGATGTAGTCGCCCATAATAACATCATCTTTGGAAATAACCTTGTTATTCTTGATGAAAATAGCATCTGAATATTCAATATAAATATTGGCTGTGTTGGCTGTCCACTGCGCATTATATCCTGTCCAGTCATGTGAATCTGTAATTTCAAATCGATTCCAAGTCGTATCATCATTTATAACTGTTCCTCTTGAAAGAATCGCTGATTTAAAGACATTTTCAAGTTCTCTACCGATATCTTCTTCAAGATACTTATTGTCATCAATATTCTGACCTTCAAGCAGCCCCTTATGTCTTAGATGCATTGCCAATATGCCCTCATTTTCATCGTCCATAACCATGAAGGTATAGTAGCGTTTATACTGTAATCCTCTGCTATAAAAACTATATGAGGCAGCCTTGTTTTCCACTCGTGAATAAGGGAGATGGTAAAACTCTGAAGGCTTTATTATTTTCTTAGAATCCTTCTCTGTTACATCCACAATTTCGGTATCTGAGAAGTAATCATAATATCCCGATTCTCCCACCGTTATGTCGTTGAGTTCGTTGTTAGTATAGTACGAATAATTTGCAAGCGTTATACTATTCGTATGGATATTTTCCACGGCTCCAATCCGAATGGAATTAAAAATATCATCGTATGGGGTAATGACTTTAACAACCATTGCATTATCAGAGTAAGCCCCTTTAGGACTTTCCGCTACAACGAAAACTGTATCCCATGCTCTTAACTTATTATTTGGAACAACTTTACCATCCCTGATGATAATCGTTCCATCTGTAAGGTTAAAGTTTTCTTTAGTGGCAATTTCAAATTTGCTTAAAGTAGAATCTGTATATTTTACAAAACTTGAATAGTTGTTTTCACGGCCTGAGCTCACCGAGAGTTTCACAACTCTTTGTGCCCCGAATTTCTTTTCAACCACAGCATAAGCTACATAATTTGCATAATTCCTTTCAAGATCGTCTAAATTGATCTTCTGATTGCCTTTATAGATGCCCGTTTTATCATCAATATTCAAGTCCACAGAATAATTATTTGAAGAAGTCCAAGTATTATTAGAAATATACTCTGGATTTGATCGACCATCTGCTCCAACGAGCTGCAAGATCCCCTTAGCTTCGTTTACATTTTTAATCATGCCTTTGTAAATGATTTCAAACAGTATTTCTGGCGCTTCAATTTCAAGTCTCACTGCATTATCCGAATATATATCGTCATAGTAAGCTTTGACACTGTCGCCCACTTTAAGTGCAGATAGAGATACGACGCCACCATCTTTAGTGATAACAGTGCCATTTGTAATATTAACGATCTGCGAGGTGCCATTTTCAAGTATTAAATTAAAACTTTGTTTATAAACGCTTTCCACAGTCCCCATTCTCATTTTACCGTAGTCTGGAATACTGCCGGGTTCACCACTATATGATTCTCCCGTTGCAGTGATAATATACCCATTCGCCACTTTGACACTGACATTCATGCCATAGACGAAATTCGCCAAATCTGTATACCTTTGATTAATCTTAAGATCTGCGTAAGGTGCAATTGGATATTGATATACCTTATCATCAAATCCATAAATAGTCATCGTCGGGTCCTCTGTATCTGTCATCGCAGTCACTTCTCTTACTGTCCCCGATATAGACTTAGATTCCAGTGGTGCCACTTTTATATAGATGACTTCCCGATCCGGATTGACCAAGTATTCAAGGACGTCACCTTCCTTTAAAAGTTTGACTCCACCTACTTTAGAATCCTTAAAAGTGACGATATCGTCTCTAAGACCAGTGTATAAATCTTCATCCACAAGAATATCAAAGACATCCCCCGTCACATCCACAACGCGATAAATCTCTGTGATGACGTTTTTACCATTTTTCGATTGATTCTTCGTTTTAATCTCAGACACAGTGCCATAGTGGAAAATTGAAAATTCATCTGCCAATGTATTCGCATTTATTTTTTCGAGCACTAAATCGTGATCCAGTACTTGCGCATACATCACTTTATCATTTTGAAGCAAATATTCAATTTCGTCTCCCAGTTTCAGAAAGCTGTGGTCCGAAGGGACGCCGTTTTTAAAGGTCACAAAATCGTAAAGCTTATTGCCTTTTGTGTGCTTTTCTGCGATCAGATTGGTCACCGTACCATCTGTATTTTTCACCGTGATGGTATCTCGTGTAATGGTGTTGCCATCTTCGTAAACCGGTTCCGATTTACTCCCAATTACAAGACCATAACCCGATTTAATATTGAGAGGGGTATAATTAGATTCAAGTGCCTCTTTAGCAATATAGGCAAGTTCCCCTCTTTTAACATTGTCCTTTGGTCCAAATGAACCGTCATTTTTAAGCGGTACAATCCCATCCGAAACGACTTTTTCTATAACAGATCGGTAAACAGGGTTCACCTTTTCCCAATCAGTAAAACTAAATACCGTTTCTTGTGTAAATACAGGCGTCACACCGAGTTCTCTGCCTACCCATACTGCTAATTGTTCTCTTTTAACAGGAGTGTTAAGATTCACAAGTTCATCTTGTGTGATGATCCCCAGTGTCTGTGCTTCTGCTAGATACTCTTGATTCATAAGGAGATTCACGTCAGTTGTAGAAGATGTGCCACCAGCCTGTGCATAAACCCTTTGCATAACAGCAGCTTCATTACCTGCAAGTCTTACTAAAGTGGCAATTGCATCATATCCCGTTGCATTATTACCTGGATAGTACTTACGATCACCGTATTGCTTCACAATGCCTAAAGTAGACATTCTGATAATTTCTTCTTTATAGGTGTCCTTATTCACGTCTGAAAAAGTACTATTGACAATTAACTCAAGGCCTTTATCGTAGGCTGTATAATTTGTAGCGTCTGCGACATCTGTCTTAATCGCTGTAAATTCAGGAACAAGGATGTCAAATGGTGCTTCTGCGTATACGATCATGGAACTCATACACGGTAATAGCATGATCGAAATGGTTAAAATTAGTGAGATTAATCTTTTCATAGGTCATCCCTTCCTCAATTGAAAATCATTTTTCTAGTAATTCGTTAAAAGTACATAATGCCCAGCTTCATGAATACGAGTTGTCACACGATTTTTATCAGATTCAACTACTGCAGTATACGGTTCATAAGCATTTGTATTTGAATTGTATTTATACAGTCCAATTTGTGATTCTTGAGCCATGGTGATGAAAGTGTCATCATAGAGAATGCTAAAGTCCATACTCTGACTCAAATCTGAAAACGCCTTAGTGCTATTATCAGAAGTTGCGTTAAAACTAACGCTAAATACCTCTGATACTTGCTTTTTACCTCTAATATTAGGCGTCAAATAAGCTCTATTTTGATTCATGGTGGTATCTTCTTTAATTTGAGCATATGC
The DNA here is from genome assembly GCA_965140735.1 of uncultured Fusibacter sp. Classification (GTDB taxonomy): domain Bacteria; phylum Bacillota; class Clostridia; order Peptostreptococcales; family Acidaminobacteraceae; genus Fusibacter_A. The sequence continues at coordinate 3,141,949 of OZ223306.1, forward strand.
GGTATAATAATCAGCCATGGTTTTAAAAGTTAACGTATTTAAAGTGACAGGTGCAAATCTATAGACACTTTTACCAAAATTCACAGTGACGTTAGAGGTGCTGCTCTTGACAATCGCCTCAGGCACATTGATCAGTTTGACCTTCATATCCCTATTTACCACATCCGAAGCATCTACATTGACAATATTATTAATCTTTTTATTGTTCAAGATAACTCTAATCTGATCGCCATTTGTATCAATCTCATAATCTTGGCCTTCTGGTACATCTATACCACCATCAATATTTGGGGGTCCTAATTCTTCAATGTCTTGGATGTCTTCATATTTAAGTGCTGCAAGGTTAGAGTAATTCGATGGTCCAAATTTATTAACGGCTTTCAGTACAAATACAATTCTATCATTTTCTCCTAGGAATTCAAACCCTGGCAAATAAGAAATTTTATAAGGTTCTACTTTGGTTATGCCAAGGTATTGAAAGTCATTGTAAGTGTTTCTGATGAGCTCAGTATCTGATTTTGAGCCAAGATAGACATAAATCTCAAAATAACTCGCATTGGCAGAAGTATAATCATAAAGTTTAATGTACATATCATTAACTGTTGTTACCCTTAAATCAGTGGGATCTGACGGTATTGGCACTGTATATTCTGATTTAAGTGCATCATCCGTGATCCCGTTATCGGGGTTCATCACTACGATGGATATAGCGCCTTCAAAAGTAACTTCTGGCACTGTAACAGTCAGAGTATTAGCATCTACAAATGTCACAGAAGCTGATTTGTAACCTTCTTTAACATAATACCTTTTATCATTTGTATAGACCCCTATTTCCGCTTCAGCCACATCCGTTGTGGTAGATGTAGTCTCCGTATAAGTCCCACCAAAGTATACACTTGCACCCTCTTGGAAGTTAGCCCCTTTTAGAGTAATAGTCTGATCTCCAGTTACATTAATCCGTGTGAGAATAACACCATCTTCATCCATAAAGTAAGGCTCTAAAGTAGGCATAGAAACCACTTTTATACCATCATTTTTAATCGCAATCCCATAGTCCTTGTTGAGAACCTGGATTGTTTTATCGCCTAATGTCATATTCGTCGGCGTTACAAAAGTTAATTTTGTACCACGTTCACTAATCGTTGTATCATAAATTGGAATCCCAGCTCTTGTACCTATAATCACATAGGCACCCTCTCTAAAATCACTTCCTGTTATGGTGATGGTATTCCCGCCATGAATTGACGTTTTATACGGTGATATCAAATCAATCCTTGGATCAGATAGCGGTTTTCTATAGACGAAGTAGAAAGGAATCGTGTCGTTCCCGTAGTTTGGTCCAATAAGATCTGGTAAGTTGTTGGAATTGGCAAGACCCTGATCCTCATTTTTAATCATAATTGGATATTCCATACCGATATCATTTACCGTTCCTGCAGGTACAGTTACCACTAAGAGATCATAGTCTGTCCCGTTAACGGTTTTAGTCGTCTTTTCTTTCACAGTGGCCTTTGTTGAACCGATGTAGACCTCTACGTTATTTCTAAAATCTAACCCTGCTATTTCAATGTCAATACCGCCATTTACAGAGGATTCTACAATCCACTTAGTCTCATCTGGTGAAATGATCTGCGGTTCTATATTATAGATTTTTGGTTCACTGGCAGGATTCGTATACGTAAAAGGAATCGTAGCCTTACCGCCATCTGTATTTTGAAATGCCACTGGAACTGTGTCGATGGTGTAATAAGAAGGTGAATAAGCCACCACATGAGTGTCGTTGTCATAAGTGACTTTAGGCGAATACCCTCTCTCAACAATCAATCTTCTATCTAAAATTTCAACGCGAATATATTCATAAGGATTGGATTGATAAGTGGTCGCATCAATATTTTTAAGCCCGTTTGGTACATAGTACTCATTGGCTGCATTTTGAAGCATATTGAGTGGCACATATACTAAAGTATCATCATAGCTAAAGGTCTTTGTATAAATAACGTTGTTTTCTGTCACGGTTAATTTAAGTTCATTTGCAGCACCATTATAAGCTACAGTCAATCCACCCTCTAGATTGACAGTGGTTCTTTGTGAATTGATTAAACCAGAGTTCGGCAGCGTTCGATCAATATCTCTATTGTCAATTTCACCAAATCTCACCAAAGCATCCACATTCGATAAAAGCTTCGTTTGCGTCGCATCATTATCTGCATAACCATAAATCAGGGTACGGAAAAGATTCGCACCGTAGATATCCTTGGGTTCTTGCCCTTGTTTACGTCCAAAATCAGGGCTGATCTTTGTGATCGTCGGTGTAGATGCCTTGTAGGTGTATTTTACTTTATTACTTACACCAGAATCGTTGTTGATCACATAAACCTCTACATCTCCTGAAGCATGTGCCGGTGTGATTACTTTGAGGTAACCTTTAGAATACTCGACGATATTGGCTTCATTTTCACCAAAATAGACTTTCGGCAGGATCACTGACTTGTAATACTCTGAGTAATAAGGATTCGTAAGTTCAGGATATGCAGTAATCGCATTTGGATCAACAGATGCCGATAATAGATCGTCCCATTTATTATTGTAATATATGTCTTCAAAAGGATCGCCTACATTATAGCCAGGGCCACCCACTTGATCCTCGTAAGGTTCATAAAATCTAAATTCGTAACCAATTATTTCAACGATTTCGCCACCGTTTGAAGATCCCGTCGTCGGTACGATAATATCGATCTGTGGATCGGATTGTGGAATGATATAAGTAAAGCCTTTTGCCTTATAGTCATTGCCACCATCTGGATTTACAACCACTACTGGTACCGCGAGTTGATCCACACCATAGTCTTCATTTAGATTCTTAATAGAAGCAGGCATTTTAATCTTAACCCAAGACCCATCAAGTGCCACATAAGTATCTGATTTTGGCACTTCAACAGAATCAATATAAACCTTCAAATTGTCTTCAAAGCCACTACCTGATATCTGCACATAATAGCCCCCAGCTACAGAGCCTTTATTCGGAATGATCGTTGTAATGACAGGGTTTGAAGTTGCTTGAGCTATATAATAAAAGCCATCTTGGTCATATTTACCTGCAAGTTTTGTATCTGGGTTGACAACTTCTAATGACTTATAGCCTTTACCCGTTGTCAAATAAGGCACTGTGAAGGCCACTTGGTTTTTAGAAAGAATTTGAGTCCGATTGCCTTCAATGGCACCTGTTACCGCATTTGTCTTATAAGGGGTCAACATACTGAGTTGAACGCCATCAAGTACTAATCCAGTACTGTTTGTAGCCACCGTCTTTTTATTGCCAAATGAATCTTCAGCGCTGAGGTTGCCAAGACCATCTGTGGTAATAGTATAAGTCTTATCTTTACCATTAGTGATAATCGGTAATTCACTAAAATTATAAGAAAGGGTATAATGTTCTAGTCCATCTGTGAGAATGACACTTTCTGCATAATCAGAAAGATATGCAAAATCAACACCATCTGAATTTTTACCCACCCTGACAATCTGATTATTCATAGTCGCAATAAATGTCGGCCCACCTGCAATTGCAATTGTGGTTTGGTCATTGCCATCAAAAGTAATTGTGGCAGCACCAATTAGAGCATCGTTTGAATCATATGCTGAATAACTACCGCCAGCATATTTAAACGCATAACGCTCTCCGTTCCACTCAATTGCTGGATTTTTAGCTGCATCATTGGTCAATGTTGCCACAGTTAAGTCATTTGCATTTAGAACTAGGGTATTCTCTGAAAATGTTGAAAATACAGCTTTGCCTACATCTTGAGTGATTAGTATATTCTCACTTGGTACCGTAAAAGGCAAATATTCAATATTGCCATAAATGTTAAGGTTGTAATCGTTTACTTCTCTACCATCTATCTTAACTCTCGTTCCAATCAATCTGTACGCATCAATACCTGATTCAGTAATCGCCGTTGGATCGGGCTTTAAAAAGTTGTCGCCATTAATGACCACCATCGTGTCATAAGTGCCTGTTTTCGGTGAAAAACTTGTGAATATAGGATCTTTATTAAATGTTTTGACGTAAGTAAAGTCTGAAACCGCAATACCACCACTTGGATTGACGATCTGTAATTGTGTTGTGCCTTCCCGACCTTTAGGGGCTGTAAAAGTCACCAAAATTTTATTACCAGTGGTGTCCAGCTCACGTGTATAAGTGGTAATTTCTTCACCATCTAAGTAAAGTTTTAAACCTTCTTGAAGATTTGAACCCGTCACAACGATTTCTTCACCACCTTCAACTGTGATGATGTTAGGCTTGACACTTTCAATGACAGGAATATCTGCTGTCTTTATAAATTCAAGAAAATCTGATTTAATATTGGATTTACCAGGAGACTCTGAATCTCTCATTGGATTCGTTACCTGTAAATGCTTAATACCACCATCACCTATTAATGTGGTGTTCGGAATCATAATTAAAATCTTTTGACCAATTTGATTGGTATTAGTCCCATCAACAACTTCTCCAGATGAATTTATAACGGTTAGGCTCAAAGGAACTGCCATGCCATTAGCATCTAAAAGCACTTGTTCTGGATCACTTTCATTTTCTTTGTATTTGATGATCCCTGTGACTTTTATAGTACTTCCCGGCGTTGGATCTGTCCAAGTTTCATTTGGAAAAAAGCCCACTTGATAACGGCTAAACAAAGTGTTATCATCGTTCTTTTTAATTAAAACAGAAGGCTTACGTGTGATTATTTCACCCGTTGACCCCACTAATCTATCTACTAAGAACTTATCCCCCTTAATGGAAAGGAGCGTGTTGTTCTTAACTCTTGAATAGTTACTCGACGTGTCCTCTATTTGAATTTGAGTTGGAGATACACTTGTGATTTCAGGCGTATAAGTACTCGGTTCAAATTCATATCCATTATCTCTAGTTACAATTTGATTAAAAACATATTGTTTTCCAAAATTAGGACCAGCATCTGTAATCGTAAGGGTTGTTTCAAGTTCGACAACCACCTCTTTAAAAGGATCGGTTTCTGCATCATCTATGATGGCAGTGGTGACAATAATGCTGTCTGGAATACCTTTGGTCACTAAAAATGCACCCAATGAATCCTTGGCAAAAGTTGTTTTCTTTGCAATGTTGACATTAATTTTTCGCTTTATGGAAACATTATTCCCCTTATAGGTACCATCTGCATAGTCTAATACAAGTACTTCATCATTGTTTTCAGAAGTTGGTGTGGAGTAAGTCCCTGGAGAATTTAGATCTGGAATATTGAGCGTGACAATATTACGTCCAGAGATCTGAACATTACCCCCTGTGTCAGGGCCTTTCGCAGGGTAAATCGCTTCAATTGTAGGTTTGTAACCCGCCTCTATAACTGTAAATTCATCGAGCACAGTAGGTTGATCTTCTCGGTAAACCACTTGTTCTGCGATTACTTGACCATTTTGCTCATCAGTCAATACCACATAGTAATTACGTCGGTCAAAATCGGGATCATTTGGTACTTTAACCGTTAATCGATCTTCTGTACCATTGACATCTATCCCAAGAGATACATAAGTTGCCTTGTTCTCTTCAGAATATTTATCGGAACCATCAAGTGCTTTTAAGAAATAGACATTATAATGGCGTGTATCTGAAAAATTAGTGCCTGTAAAATAAACATCGTCACCTTTAGCACCTGTATTTGGAAACATTTTGAGGTCATTTATGCCGAGGCTTTCAATAATTCTAAAAGCACTGGTGTAAGTATATTGAATTTCGATATTAGGTGTACCATTAATCGGGTCTGCACTTGTAACAGTCTGATTGAGTACTATGTTTTGATAACCCAATCTACCAGGGTTTGTTGCGTTAGTCAGTGTTAACGTATGACCACCTGACGAATCATCTGTACCTAGAGTCGTACTGCTGAGACCATTGCCATAGGTCCCTGTTATGTTGCCACCGTTGTTAACACTGTCAAGGTTATTACCATAGAATTCAATCGTATAGGGCTGGGGATCATCTATGTTGATGGTTTGCTTATTTGAACTTTGAATGTTAGGAAAACTCGCTGTATTGAGGTTAATACTTTGTCCACCCACTCGGATTTTACCTATAAAAGCTTCTGCTTCATCTGTGGTCAAATTGTATTTAACCAGAGAGCTCGTATTGATAACACGTTCCCCCATGTCCACAAGACCTTGACCAGATTTCTCAAAGAGTACGCCGACATCCAGCAGATTCGTTCCTTCAATTTCAATGTATCCATCTGAAAGTGTAAAACCAGTGTGATCTACAGAATACTTAATACTTGTAACGACAACATCACCGTCATCGTTTGACCCCACTACAATGGCATAACTCGCCAGTGCATTCATTGGCAAACTTCCCATAATCGTCAATATAATCAGTAACAATAAAAGTTTACGTTTCATAGTACACCCCTGTCTCCTAAAATCTATCTTTAAAACTAAATGACCTTCTGTGACTTTCTATAATTGATTAACATACCTAAGTTTTGTGATGAGGTAGGCTTTATATTCTAGTCCCTATTCTAATTATAACAATAAAAATGCCAATCTATCATTAAAAGGATTTTACAAAAACCTCATTGATATATCGGCTTAAAACGTTGATTTCTTTATCTCTTATCCATATTTTAATATTACAATACGATTACTTTCAAAAAAGGTTAAAGCGCCACTTGGGAAATGGCGCTTAGCAAATCGGGGAGTGGAGAGTTTTGGGCGTCTCTCCACAGCAAATTATGTTTGGGTTGCCTTAAAAGGTTAAACACAGTTTAGCACGTCCATGTGTCCTTTCTGTGTATTTTGGATAAAAATTTCATTAATCTGAAAGTCCTTTTATGCTTATTCATTTAACATTTTATTCATAATTCCTCTATAGTTTAGTCATAAGTATTCGGTAGAATGAAACTACCTTAAAAAAACATTTAAGGCAATAGAGTGAAAGCGTCCCCCCGTTTTCACATCTCATTCCCCCCTAATAGACTTGTATAACAAGTCTTTTTTTTATGCAGTTTATACACTTATTTATTAATATCTTGTATAACTAGATCCCTTTTAGCATGCGTTCAAAGTTGCCATGTGCAATTTGAGCAAGTGATTCATCTGAATAGCCCATTGACCGAAGCTTTAAAAAGAGTGCTGGCACTTTAATGGTGCCTTCTAAACCACTCAGTACATCGAGAGAGGCCACATTAGGCGTCTTGTCTTCTTTTTCCCAATTCAAATAGTCACAAAAATCAAATCCACACCCCACATGTTCGATACCCATTTTACTGACCAAATAGTCCACTTGGTTTGCTAGTCCCTCTAAATTTCTATCTTTATTCACAAAAGCTGGATAACTATTCACACCAACCACACCACCTGTTTCTTTAATGGCCATGAGTTGTGAGTCAGTTAAGTTTCTAGGGTTTTCCCAAATCGCTTTTGCATTGGAGTGTGATGCAATCACAGGTCGAGAACACTTACCCATGATGTCCCAAAAGGTACGCTCGTTGGCATGTGACACATCCACGATCATTTTAAGATTTTCCATTTTTTTAATCGCTTGTTTTCCAAGTGGTGTGAGGCCTCTAGTTTCACTGCCTTTAACACCCGTCGCAAGGCTATTTTCTTCATTCCATGTGAGTGAGGCATGTCTGGCACCAATCGCATAGAGTTCATCCAGTAATGACAGCGACTCATTCATATAACTCAAGCCTTCAAGCCCTATTACGGCACCTATAACATCTCTTTCCAGTGCCCTCTCATAATCATCATATGATTTGACAATCTGCAAGATGTCACGACTTTCTTTAATTTCTGCTTTCATTTCTCGTACAATTACTTTTAATCTTTCAATGGGGTTTTCTGTGAAAGGGGGGTCAATCCAAATCACAAAGATCCCACTCTTTACGTCGCCCTTTATGTGATTTTCCAAGTGATGATTTTTAAAAACATGCGTTTCACCAGCCAGTCTTTTTTGGGCAACATGTGTCCAAATGTCCTCGTGTGCATCAAAAACTCTCATCTGTTTACCTCTCTTATTGATATCAACTCTGTATATTCACTATAATCATCTGAAAAAAGACTCCCAAAATTGGTTTCCACCTCTCCAACTTGATTGTCATAAGCATCATCTCTTACAAACGCTTTTGAAAACTCAAAGGGTTCTTGGAAGTCGAAATTACTCATCATGCGATAGGGATCTAAATTTCCAAAATAGAAATGCCACTTTTCTACCAGTCCCCTTCTGTAAGCACTGCCACCATAGGAAGCATCTGCAAAACACCAACCATAAGGCTCGGCATAAAAAGCTGCCCAGTCATGCATCCCGCAGTCTCCACCTGGTGAAATTGCAATACCGGATGCAAAAGTTGCCGGCACCCCTACAATTCTAAGGAGTGTAATCAACAACAGTGCCTGTACCCCACAGTCGCCTTGCATGTTAAGTGCACCGTACTCTGGAATATTGAGTAACATCCTGTAAGAACCCATAAATCTATAGCGTATATGCTGTGTTATGTAATCGTATATGCGCTTTGCTTTAATCAATGGATGCGTTTCTCCCCCTATGATTTTTTGTGCTAAATCCACAAGGAGTGGTGTGAATAAGATATGCGGACTCTTCTCACTTAAAAACTTTTCCTGAGCCTTCTCATCTAATGTGTCATACAAATTCATGTGCTTTGTATTCAAAAAATCAGTTTGAACGCCTATTGTTCGATCGGTGTTCTTTGCTTCAAGTGCTTCTGCAATTTCATAAAGTGGTCTGTAAATCATGTGATTTAAAAATTTATATTTTATTTCAAATCCGTCATCAATCCCGCTTACACGATTGCTTTCAAAATAAACCACTCTTTGAAGTGCCTCTTCACTGGCAATCTGATAATTTGAATTTGAAGCCTCTAGCAATGTCACTTTTTCTGTAAAATGGGCACACCTTGGCAAGGGTAAGTAAAACCGCCTTGTGATATCGCTTTCAGATGTAGAAAGATTTTTTAAGGTTTCAGACTTGATCTTAAGGCCTGCCTTAATGGTCATTTCAACAGACATCTCCCCTGCCGTTCTCATTTTATCGATGGCACTTTCTAAGGCTTTATGTTCTTTTAAATAGGCCTGAGCAGGTTCATAATCTTCTAAATTCAAACGTTTCTCAATACTATGATTTTCTTTTAAAACAGTTTTAATCGCTCTTTTATGGTATTTTTTTTCGCCTTCTATCATATGCCAAAGTAAATATCCTTCTGCTTCGAACAGGTCTAATTCAATTAAATCAAGTCCTAAAATATGAGGGGAAAGGGCTCCAAAGAGATCACTTTTAGTGTACACAAAATCTCTCTCGATCAAGGTCATGGTCAACAACTCATGTTCAAGTCTCTGCTTGAGTATAGGTGGAATTTCAAGCATCATATGTTTTTGGATCGCCGATCTCGCCTGATTAAAAGCCCCCATTTTCACGAGATTTTCAATATGGTCAGGGCATTTAACACGTAAATATTCTAAATTCATGGTTATTTCATCTCCTTACTGATGTGATTCAATATGGATTTTCTAGTCCCACGCCTCGTCTAATTCTTCTTATCGCTTAATCACATAGACGATGCCATTCCATACGTTTAAGAACTCTTCAACTAGATAGGTTCGAGGGACTTTATCTGATGTATTAGCCGCAGGATCATTTACTCTAAAATAATACGCACTATCTTTATAAAAGAGGCCTGTAATGACCACCAGATGTCCACTTGGATAGGTTTGATAAACACCATGTAAAGCCTCTAATTCCTTGACTTTTATAGAAGCAATTAGTGGAATGCCCTCTTTCAAATAGAGACTGATTTCATGCAAACTTTCTAAGCGTTCCACATGAGCTTTAAGACCTCTTTCATTGGCATAGGCCACATTGTATGACCAATTGCCATAAATCCCTGTGCCATTATCAATGACACCCTTTGCCGTGTCCGTAATTTGCTTTTCTAGGCCGTAGTAAGCCATGACCATGGTCACACACGTTGGGCTACAGATTTTATTACCGATCTCAGGGATATCAAGCTGTGAATAAGCTTGAACTTTCAAAGAGATATCCACAGTTTGATCCACAAAAGGGTCTTTAACACTGTTTTCATAAGGTTTAAAAGTAATATAGTAGTTTTCAAACACAGGTGTTGGCGTTTCATTATCTTTTCTAAAAAGCTCCGCTCTAACGCAGCAAGCATCTGCATGACCTCTATTCACAAGCAGCAAATCCACATCTAACGTCGCTAATATATCCTTCTGACCACCGAAACTTCCTGTATTATTGCCTCGGTCACTCCACTTGCCATAGCTAAACCATGATGACCATCTGCCTTCAGCTCTAATTTTTACCCAAATTTCCACAGAAGCATTTTCATGTGTTTTAGATTGCCATGACATGACGAGATTGGTAAAAGGATTAACTTCAATTACTTCTGATTCGTAGATACCGTGATTCTGTTCATCTTCGAGCATTAATGATTGTGCCTCTAATTTTAAGTTTTCACGTGTACCCTTCGATAAATTTCCTACTAATAGATTTTGCGCCATTAGTATCCTCCTCATCTGTTATTTAGTACGCTTTATTCCAGATCTCTTTTATACTGCTCAAATTCCTCATCGTTTGCCAAAACCCAATGATCGGGTCTAATCTCCATCCACTTTGGAGGATTTAAATCATAACAATGCATATTTCTATCGTATTTCTCGAATTTGCGATTTTTCTCCGTTCTTGGATCAGGCATTGGAATGGCAGATAAAAGTCCCTTTGTATAAGGATGAACTGCATTTTGATAAAGCTCTTCTGTCTCTGCAAGTTCTACGATTTGTCCTTTGTGTATAACCGCCACTCTATCCGTTATAAATCTCACCACCGATAGGTCATGTGCAATAAAAAGATAAGTTAAATCAAGGGTCTTTTTAAGATCATTCATTAAATTGATAACTTGAGCTCTTATGGACACATCCAGTGCCGATATGGGTTCATCTGCAATGATGAGTTCTGGTTTCATCACCAGTGTCCTTGCAATGCCGATGCGCTGCCTTTGTCCACCTGAAAACTCATGTGGGAAACGACTTGCAAACTCGGGTAACAGCCCCACACTGAGCAGTGCCTTTTCTACTTTGCGCTTTCGATCTGCTTCATCATCATATAATTTCGTATTATAAAGCCCTTCCGATACAATATAATCCACTTTGGCACGCTCGTTAAGTGATGCCATTGGATCTTGAAAAATCATTTGTATATTTTTAATAACCTCTCGATCCAGTTTCTTATCAATTCTACCATTAATTTTCTGACCCTTAAAGTAAATATCTCCAGAATCCGTTTCATTGATTCGCATGATCGCACGGCCAATTGTAGTCTTACCTGAGCCTGATTCACCTACTAAACCAAAGGTCTCTCCCTTATAGATATCAAAATTCACGCCATTAACAGCCACGAATCGATTCTTACGCTTTCCAAAAACAACCGTTAGATCTTTTACTTCAAGTAATTTTTCTCGCTTCATTTGGCACTCCTTTCATTTAGGAGTTCAATTATTTTAGGTCTGTCCACTTTAGGTGCCCTTTCATCCATAAGCCATGTCTTGGCATAATGCGTCTCTGAAATTTTGAAGTAAGGTGGACGCGACACAAAGTCGATTTTAAGTGCCTTTTCATTCCGAAAAGCAAAAGCATCCCCTTCCACTTTTTTAAATAGATTTGGCGGTGTCCCCTTGATGGCATAAAGTGGTTCGCCTTTGATACCAAGCTGAGGTAAGGATGCTAAAAGTGCTGATGTGTAAGGATGCCTTGGGTCATAGAAGATCTCTTCTGAAAGGCCAATCTCCACAATATCACCTGCATACATAACGGCAACTCTATCTGCAACATGCGCCACCACGCCAAGATCATGTGTGATATAAATTACGGTGAGCTGATATTTCCTTTGAAGCTCTCCGATGAGTTCCATAATCTGTGCTTGAATTGTAACGTCTAATGCCGTTGTCGGTTCATCACAAATGAGGATTTCAGGCTTACAGGCAACTGCTATGGCAATTACCACACGCTGGCGCATGCCGCCAGAAAACTCAAACGGATACTGCTTATAACGCTTTTGCGGTTCATCTATTCCAACATTTTCGAGTATATCATAGACCACTTTTGTGGCTTCACTACCTTTTAGCCCTTGATGTTTGACCACAGCTTCTCTCACTTGCTTACCGATGGTTTTAAGGGGGTTTAAACTCGTCATAGGATCTTGAAACACCATGGCAATTTCCTTCCCTCTAATTTTAAGCCAATCTTTCTCTGTTTTAAACTTGGCAAGGTCATAAGTCTTATATTGAATCGTTCCAGAATCCACCCAGCCATTGGCATCTAAAAGCCCCATGAAAGATTTGGTAAAGACGGATTTGCCCGATCCAGATTCGCCTACAATCGCTAAGCTCTCTCCTTTATAGAGCGAAAGTGAAGCTTCTCTTATGGCAGATAGCGTCTTGCCTCTCAAATTAAATTTCACCACAAGGTTCTCTATTGTCAAGATAGGAGTTGCCATTAGAGTTGGCTCTGAGAGATTAACTTCTTTTGTTTGGATCATTTCTTTTGAATTCATAGCACCCTCCTTCTCTATACATGATTTCTTGGATCAGCTGCATCTGCAAAAGCATTCCCCATGACATAAAATGAAATCGTGATCAAGGAAATTACAATGGCAGGAAAAAACAATTGATATCTAAGTGACTCACTCATCATCAACAATCGACCTTCATTCACAAGATTTCCAAGTGACGGAATATCCACTGGAAGTCCAAGACCAATATAAGTTAAAAAGACTTCTAGCCCAATCGCCGTTGGAATTGCAAGTGCCATTCTAAGCATAATAACTGAAACCAAATAAGGAACTAAGTTCTTCGTAATAATTCTCTTAATAGGCGTTCCAAGACATCTTGATGCTAAATTGTATTCGCGATCTCTCAAAATGACAATTAAATTTCGAACCATTAATGTCATGCCAAGCCAACTGGTAATACTCATGGCAAAGATCAGTGTGAAGATGCCTGGCCGCATGATATAAGTCAAAAGGATCAAGACAATGGTCGTGGGGATGTTGTTCCATACATTGTAGATTTCTGTAATCACACGATCTAGTTTTCTCATGTAGCCCCACAGAGCACCGATAATAATACCCACAATCACTTCAAATAGCCCCACTAAAAAACCAATAGTTAAAGAGGTTCTTGTACCACTCCAGATTCTAGACCACAAATCCTGTCCAATGGAATTTGTACCGAACCAAAACTCACTGTTGGGCTCTACATTTCTAAATTGCATGTTCGTCACAGGGTCAATATAAATTTTTGTCGGCAATTTCTGATTGGGCAAAAGAGGCTGTATAAATGTAAATATAAGCAAAACAACAATGGTTATCAGTAAAAACACTGCAATTTTGTTCTTAAAGAATACTTGGAGCGTTGATTGCCAATAAGAGTAGTTGGAGTAGCCAATTTCTTCACTGGCAGATTGATCGTATTCTGCAAAGGTAAAAAGTGTCTCGTCTATGTTCTCTGCCATATGCTTCATTCTTTGAGTCATTATCTGCCACCTCCTTGCGCTTCAAATTTAATTCTCGGATCAAAAAAGGCCATGAGCACATCGCCCATTAAAAGTCCAAATATACTGATGGCTGCATAGATCAAAACAAGGGCTTGCACTAAAGGATTGTCTTGTCTTTGAATGGATTCCACAAGCAAACTTCCGATCCCAGGAATAGAATAAAGAGATTCAATATAAAGTGAACCACTAATGGCAAATAAAATCGAAGTTGGCAAATATTGAGCCATTGGTACAAAAGCATTTCGCATTACATGCTTAAACATGATTTCCTTTTGCTTTAAGCCCTTTGCTTTTGCAAGTCTAATATAGTCTTTGTTGAGTTCGTCCACCATATAACGTCTCATCCACATGGCATAACCCGCCAAGCTAACCAACGACATGGATAAAAGTGGCAAGAAAAAACTCGCTTTATCGTCCACATCGAACAAAATAGGCAGTTTCAACCAGCTTGTCAGATAGAGTTGCAGAAACAGATAGTAAACAGCAGAAGGCACTGCTCTAATAAAGACAATATAGAAAGTACCTACACCATCTATAAGGCGATCTTTATGCTGTGCCATGCTAATACCCATCCAAAGTCCAAAAATAAGGGCTAAAAGAATAGAGCTGAGTCCAAGCCACAGTGAGTAGGGAATTTTCTTTGCAAGTATTTCAGTAACGGGAACTTTAGGTCTATAAGTGATAGAAGTGCCTAAATCCCCTTTTATAAGACCACTATAAAAATGAATAAGTTGAATATGCATAGGATCTCTAAGCCCCATACCTGCCATGATAGATTCTCTTTGAATTTCGTCTAGTTTGTCATATCCATCCCCAAAATACCCCTCTTCGGGCATGAGCCTCATGAGCATAAAGACAATGGTCGTGACTATAAATAAAGTTATGAATGATCTGAAGATCCGCTTAACAACATATTTAAGCATGATTTCCTCCTCCTTAAGATGATAAAAGGGGTGCTCCTTAGAGGATTTCCTCTAGGATTGCACCCCTTAGAATGCCATAATGTCTGCATCCGATTTAAATGGAATTATAGTTAGAGTGTCAAGAGTCGAGCCACTATTGGACTTTTTTCAGCGCTTCTTCACGCTCTTTTTGCCATTTGATCAGACTGTCATTATATGCGTCGGTGTTCATCGGTACTGCTAATATATGTTGCAGTTTATATCTTTCAGAGGAAACACCAAATGGGGAGTACATCGCTTCAAACGGATCTAATTTTGAAGCGATGTATCCGCCCCCACCAAGTGCGTAAGGGATTACAAATGCTTTGTCTATTAAATATGCTTCTGCTTTTGCAAACAATTCATATCGTTTAGCGATATCCACGCGCTCTGCTTTTGCTTCGTTAACAAGCGCTTCATAGACTTCATAAAGGTTGTTACCGTTTTCATCTGTCTCCGTGCAGTATTCAGGGAAGTTATAGTTTGAACCCCTTGCAAAAGGATCCGTGTAAGTCTCTGGATCCGCATAATCCGGTCCCCAGTTTACTTCCATTAAAGAGTAGTTTCCTGCTCTTCTAGTGGCATTTAAGAAACCCGTTGGTGGGTACGGTGAAAGATAAACTTCTATGAAATCATCTCCTAGCACACCTTGAATTTGTTGCTGGATCACTTGAGCTCTGTTGGTTGCATCAGATAAGCCCGAATTGTAAGGCATGTAGAGTTTCACTGGGAAAGTCGCTTTGCCCTCAAGTTCTTTCATGGCTTGTTCTTTATATTTCACAGCCTCTTCTGCACTGAATGAATCTTTATCAACAAAGTTTGCAAGGTCTGAAATCATGACGTAATCTTGTCCATCAACTGAGGTGAAATTCTTAGGTGTAATCGTATTAGATAATCTCTTCTCTGGATTATAAGGTTCAGAAGTCAACATAGCAGCTCTTTTATCAAGCGCATGGAATAGAGCCTTTCTGAAGCTTGTATTGTTCACTGCGATCTTCCAATTATCTGGTTCATATGCGTCTTCAAAGGTTGGATCAAAGTTAAGCGTAAAGAAATAAGTGTAGAAACTCGTTGTTGCAGGCCTAAATAAATCTTTCTTTTCACTGTCATTCATCCACTCATCTATGGATGATGATGGAATTTCAACTGAAGATATTTCACCTCTCAAGTAAAGTTCCGTGGAGAGTGCATCTGCTTCTTTATTGTATTTGAACGTCAGCTTTTCAATGTGTACATTATCTTTATCCCAGTAGTTTTCATTTTTCGTAAGCACACGTTTCGTCTGTGGTTCAAATGTGGTGAGAATATAGGCACCGTTGTAGAGTAATTTTGTATTATCCGTTCCAAAACGATCTCCCGTTTCTTCTAAAAATGCGCCATTAACTGGGAAGAAACAAACGTAAGTCAGCATAGAAAGAAAATAAGGTGTCGGTCTTGATAAAGTGTATTCAAGTGTATGTGCATCAATTGCTTTTACACCAACTTGATTAAAATCAGTGATTTTGCCCTCATAATAATCTTGTGCATTTTTTATAACGGCATAAGCAATTTGTGCTGTTTTAGATTCATTTGCTGGGTTCATGATAAATTTCATAGAATCCACAAAGTCTTGTGCAGTCACATCTGCCACTGCATTGCCTTCATAGTCATACCATTTGACGCCTTCTCTGATCTTAAAAGTCCACACGAGGCCATCATCAGACACAGACCACTCTGTTGCCATTGAAGGTTTTTCCACACCGTATTGATCATACTCAATTAAAGTGTCTATAAAATTCGCCGCCACACCAAATTCATTTGTTGAAGCTGTGGTTAAATAATTTAGCGTTGTGACTTCGCCAGGATAAACCGCTTTATATTCTTGTACTGCATCATACTTATCATTTTCTGTTACAACGACTGTATCTCCCGATGACGCCGAATCTGTTGATGGTGCTGCATCAGGTGTTGTTGATGGTGTTGATTGTTTGGATCCACAGCCAGAAATCACAAGCATCATCACAAGCATAAGCGCTATGACTTTTTTCATTTGATAATCCCCCTTTTCGTTTTCTTGATAGATACATTTGTTCCTATTTTTTTTACATCACAAATGTATTTTAAGTAAAACCTCTGTATTACACATCGCAAGATTCATGCCAAGTTCAACGTTTTATTTTCAAATTACCCCTTTTAAATTTAAAAAAACTTAACATTTGATCTTTATCAAGACTTTACGTCCAAAATATTTATTTAAAACGCCTACTGTTTCTCCGCGCTCTATCTCAATCCTTTTATGTCAAAAAAGAAATAAAATCCTGAGGTTAGGATTTTATTGTCCTAACATCAGGATTTAGAAATGCCGTATTTTTTAAGTTTTTCGTAATAAACCGATCTTGAAAGTCCAAGTGATTCATAAGTGTCTTTATGTTTAAATTCATTTCTTTCAAGTGCCTCTAAGATCATTTGTTTTTCAACTTCTTGGAGCTGTTCTTTCATATTAAGCGGCTTAGCTTCATGCTTCGTATTTATGGTTATATAATCAGATTCAATTATGTCCGCATCCGATATGTTCATGGCACGCTCAATCACATTTTCCAGCTCTCTTACATTTCCAGGCCAATTGTAGGATACCATTTTATCAAGGGCTTCACCTGAAAAATCTTTTACTGGAATCTCTATTTCATCCGATAGTTTCTCCATGATGTTGCGAATCAAAGGATATAGATCTGACTTTCGCTCCCTGAGCGGCGGCATTTCTATGGGAAAAACATTGATTCTATAATACAAATCTTCTCTGAATCTCTTCTCTAAAATAGCTTCTTCCAGATTGACATTAGTCGCCGCAATGACTCTGACATTCACATGTGTGGGTTGAAGCGCCCCTACTTTGTAAAAGCTCTTATGTTGTAAAACGTGGAGTAGTTTGCCTTGAACATCAAGCGGCAACTCCCCAATTTCGTCCAAGAAAATGGTCCCACCTGATGCCAGCTCAAAGAATCCTTTCTTCCCAGTTCTCTCAGCCCCTGTAAAAGCCCCTTTTTCATAACCAAAGAGCTCACTTTCAAAAAGTGTACTGGGGATCGCCGTGCAGTTCACACTGATAAAGGGCTTGGATTTACCAGCTTGAAGTCGATGAATTTCCTTCGCAATCAAGGACTTTCCCGTACCACTCTCACCTGTAATGAGAATCGTCGATCTCGATTTAGAGGCCTTGTAGGCAAGGTGCATAACCTGTTGCATAGGTTGACTTGATCCAATGATCTTTTCAAACATCTCATGGACACCATCCGTCGCCTCTGTCAGTAAAGACTCATTCGCCATTTCCATCTTCATGAGAATTTCATTGCGCTTCATCATCAATACTTCTAGATTTGAAACATCCACAATCTTCAAAACCACACCTTCGGGTGAATTAGGTTCTCCTATGGGCTGAAGCGTACACAGCGTTGGTCTTTTATTGATTTGATAGAAGGTCTTATCAAAGTAACAGGCTTTTCCATTTAAACTGTCATAAATCTTGCTCAAAAGCTCATTATATTCAAAGATATCGCCAATTTTTTTATTGATCACTTCATAAGATTCTTCGTTTGGGACTTTGCTTCTAAAAGGTTTTTGACTCAGTAAATCTCTTATGGTTTCTTTTCGAATCGTATAGCCTCTTGCTTGATGGAACTTGAGATCACCTGTCTCACCATCAATAACCACCACATGTCCTATGGCGTGTGTATAATGCATGGTATAAGGCACACGATCAATGGCAATCTCCATACTTTTTTCAACAATATCTATAATAACTTCTATAAATCGTCCTGCAAACATACCAGAAAATTTTAATTTTCGATTAATCGCCTTATTGCGCCAATTTTTTATGATCCCCTTACAGCTGTCATCTCCATAGATCCCAACCGCAATAAAAGCATCCCCTATTTTAAGATCGTTATAAGGTAAATTCAAGATATTTAAGTCCTCAACGGTTAAATTGCCATCATCATAACCCATCCTGTTGTTGGCAATCACCACGAGATCACCCTTTTCAATCCGGCCTGCAGGATGAATACTCGTCCTGGAAAAGACTACCCCTGTGATTTCCTTGGCAACTTGGTTGTAAGCTTTAACAATACCATCTCTATCTATATAAATGAATCCTTCATCAATTTCGTCTAGTAATCTAGATGTATCCATACTTGAGCCCCCTAATTCATCATAGCGCTTCAATACCTTATTTACTCGTTGACAGAATTATATCATAATGAAGTTGACTATTGGCACTAAATTTGCAACATATACTTAACAGAAGTATAATCATATAAGTTTAATTTACACGATAAAGGAGGCTCACATGCAATATCCAAATCCACTAAAAAAAGGCGATAAAGTCGCTATACTATGTCCTTCAACACCCACCACTGAAATACGCGTTCAAAAATCTGAGGCTGCCATGAAAGCGCTTGGATTTGAACCTGTAATGTACCCATCTTGTTATGCTCAGCATGGTCATCTTTCAGGATCAGATGCACTCAGAGCAAAAGATCTTAATGATGCTTTTTTAGATGATGCTATTAAAGGCATCATTTGTCTTAAAGGTGGCTCTGGTGCCACACGCTTGCTCAATTTGCTCAACTATGATCAAATTGCAAAGCACCCTAAGGTTTTTATCGGCTTTAGTGATATCACAGCACTCCATATGGTGCTCAATCAAAAATGTGATTTAGCGACTTTTCATGGGCCAATGGCTTCTTCAGATGTCTTTATCTCAGAAGACCACGCCTGCTATCAAGACGCCTATACGCTTGAAAGTTTTCGTACGAATTTAATGACTTCTGGTTTTAAAGGGATTCTTAAAAATCCAGTGGGCGAGGACTTTATGACGCTTGTTCCAGGAAAATGTAGCGGGGAACTCATTGGCGGAAATCTTTCACTACTCGTCTCTACGTTGGGATCACCTTATGAAATTGACACCAAGGGCAAAATACTCTTTATTGAAGAGGTCAGTGAACCCAATTATAAAATAGATAAGATGCTCACAGCACTTTCACTCGCTGGTAAATTTGATGATTGTGAAGGGATCATTTTAGGCACCTTTAATGATTGCATACCTGAGAATAAAGGATATGGCGGAACGGATTTAGATCTTGACACTATTTTTAAAGAAGTGCTCATCCCCTTTGGAAAGCCCATCTTAGCCAATCTAAGAGCAGGACATAATTTTCCACAACCGACACTTGCTTTTGGTCGAATTGTCCATTTAGATGCGACAGAACAGATTATAGAGTTTTGATGGGATTTGAGTTTGAGTTTAAATTTTATAAAAAATACTACAAACTTTAAACCACAAAAAATTAAAAGCTCCTAGCGCAAACTAGGAGCATAAAAAAATAAATATGTTATTAGGGGGGGAATTGCACGAGTGGGAGTTTTGGGGGAACCCACTCGGAATTCATTTGGGGTTTTGTTATTAATTGGGGTTAATAATGTTTGGGGTTTATGGGGTCGTTAAGCTTTCACTTAACTTATATTCAGTATAGAATTTACTTGTGTATACACTATGAAGCAATTGTGAATAAATTGTGAAACCCATATTGCAGAATTATTTCAATCGTCATAATTTTGTAATATTTCTTGCAAATTGCCTTTTGATAAATTCTCATTAACTCTCAATGAGCCTA
Source organism: uncultured Fusibacter sp. (assembly GCA_965140735.1). Lineage (GTDB taxonomy): Bacteria > Bacillota > Clostridia > Peptostreptococcales > Acidaminobacteraceae > Fusibacter_A. The sequence goes on from OZ223306.1 coordinate 3,162,149, forward strand.
ATCCACCTGTCCCCTAACAGGCTCAATATACAAAAGATCATGTATGTTCCCTGTGATATCAATATCTGCTATCTCCGTCTGTATGAGGCCTTTTGTGGTATAGTCGCCATGCCAATCTACCCCTTTTGGAATGACATAAAGTGTGGCTTTATAGCTTGGCTTTAACCGTTCATTTTCAAAGCTCTGGGTGGAGTCTGCATAGGGCAGAGCGTATTCATACTGCCAAAGATCACCTTCTGCTGTACTCTTCACTTTCTTTAGATGCACTGGGAAGTACACTTTCATGTGGAAGTCGTCTTCATATCGGTAAAGATTGTTATATTTATCCCAGTAGGTCATGGACTCTAGTTCTGGACTAAGCCTTAACAGTGCCCCTTCTATCTCCCCATGGATTAAGGCCTCAAAGATTACACATTCATGTGCTAAAAACCGGTGTGGCTCTACGGTGGTGACTTCACCTTTAAGTGTGGTCTGACCTCTCCAGTGATTCCAGTAACCTCTGACATCAAATGATTTTACGGTTACTGGTCGATAGTCAAAGGGCACTTCTGATATAGCTTGATTACCTGAGGCAGTTTTGGTTTCAAATCTGGCGATGTACTGCCCTGTTGGTGCCGGTGCTGAGGTATTGGCATCCACTGCTATGATTTTTACATTTCTCGTCCATGTGGCCTGATCTAGCAGATGGTTGCTTTTGTGCGTTTCAGATATTTTTTGTAAACTAAAGGTTTTTTCGTAGCTTGTCCCTGAAAAGAGTTTCACTATGGTTTCTTTGGAATATCCACCTGTGATGCCTTTGAGGTCATATGAGTTCCCACTTTGAACCGCTATACTGGCATTTATATTCACTGGGGTGATGATATTGAAGTCTAAGCTTTTACGATCTTGATCACCTGTTTTGACTTGATAACTTGTGCCATTTGTATTTTTAATGTCTTTCAGTTTTACCTCAACTTTATAGCCACCATCTTTGTAGGTTTCTGGGAGTCTTATGAGAATATCATGCCATTGTCTTTTCCCATTTGCATCTGTGTAGGTGCCCGTGTTGCTATTGGTGTATTCTGTATACTTTTGGTTGATAAGCCCATCATTACTTTTAAGATCTATTTCGATGCCATGTGGAAGCGCTCTGTTTACGATGATGTTGGTCAATCTAAGAGATTCAGATGCAGGGATGGCTTTTTTGCTAAATTCTGGTCGTTCTGTTTTGAGTTCACATGTTAATACCAGTGGCATTTCAGTAGGCATGATAAAAGTTTTAACGATGCTATTTGTGGCACCTTCTAGATCTGTAACGGTCTGTGCAACTTCTATGGTGTCGCTGTAGTTGAGTCCCCAAGGGATGCCATCGTGCCAACTGGGTTCCCCATTTAATCTATACTTGTATTCAACTTTTGTAATCCCATTCCAGTATGCGCCAATGTGATCGAGATCATAAGCATAACTCATGGGGGTGATCCCAATATAGGTGGACTGGTAATTGTAGCTGAGGTCAAAGTTAGCAATTGGTCTGCGATGCACGTATACATCTATACTTGCGGGTTTAGATTTTTTTCTGTAGTCCCCAAAGATTTCGCTGTCACTTCCAAGAGTTGGATTGTCAATGACATAGTAATCCAGTTTGTATTTACCCACTTTATCAAATGAAGTTGGTGGCCATACTAAGTCTGTATTGTTGTAAGTAGATACCCCTGTGCCATTCGTAAAGTAATTAGAGTCATGTGCAGTATGATAATAAGCATGAATTAACGGATCTTTTTCATTATCCGTATATGAGCTGTGATAAGTGGCGGTGTCCTCTCCCAGTATCAAGTAAAGACCACCATCAGGGCTGAACTTGATCTTGTTTTGCTGATTGATTTCAGAGAGTATCGTTTCAAGTGAATTTAGTCCGTATTTCTTGCCTTGGGGGTTTGCACTCACAAGCTGATTTAAGGTGATTTGTTGTGAGGTTAACCCTGATATTTTATCATAGTACTGAGGATCACAGGATGCCATGACAGTTATGTTGTTTGCTCTTATATAGTCGATCAATCTCGCTTCTGCAACTTTGAATGAATCTCCTTTTGCAAGGTAGATCATGTACCTTGAGGATTTATCTCTGAGTGGCGACGATTTGATGTTATTGATGTTGACACCTGTGATATTTCTGCCATAGGGGATAACTGTCTTAATACCTAATGGGGCATCCACCCATTCACCTTCATAGACTGGGGGCACTCTATAATACCACTCCTCATCTTCACTATCCCAAAACCGACCCTCACCAGGCGTAATTAAGGTATGTTGAGCGTCCCATACTTTGACACTTGTTCCATTAAAGCATTTAGCAATTGGCGTCAAACTGACAAAATCATTTGGTACTTTTCTAGCCTCATAAACATGTATATAAAAAGGTTGTTCCACAAGATCATAATATCCAGCTCCCTTTGAATAATCTGGAACGAAGTCCCATTCTGGTGCAGGTGCGTAAATATCATAGAAATTATTCGATGTTCTATAATAAATATGAGGCGTATTAAAGCCATGAAACTCTTCGTTTGTCTTTACAATATCTATAAATCCATACTGGTCTACGTTGACCTTTATGGCAGTCGGGGCATTGGGCAAAACTTTATGCCGTTCAAGCCAGTTTGGGGAATCAACGTATCCTGATACAACTTTTCCACCTACACGTTCAACGTGATTTCCCGCAACATAGAACTGATTGTCATAGGTTTTTGCTAAAACTAAAAGATCAAGAACTTCAATTTTCTCTACGTTACTAAAGCCGGGGATTTGCTTAAAGCCTTTTGTGCCATAGTAAGTACCAACATAGCTTCCTTTACTAATTTCACTTACTGGAACATCAAAATAGTTTAGATTAAGAAATAGTCCAGTTGGCCCCTCATAATATGTGGTCTTTGCCCCATTTACCCAAACTGTCCCGTCATTTTTAAGTGCATAAGAGTTCGTTGCCCCTCTTATTGATTTGACATTCGTCATCACAAGATGAAAGGGCTTTAACTTGCCTTCATAATAATATTGAGTCGGATATGAGGTTGAAAGATAACCTTCATCTGTTCCCGCCATGTAGAGTTCACCATTTTCAAGCAGTACATAGAAGACGGTTAAATTTTTTTGACCTGAAATAGCTTTGACATTTGAACTGAAATCATAGCTTCTGTCAACAACAATATCATTATAAAATTCTATTTTTAATGTGACGTGATTCGTGTCTAAAGCATAAAAATCAATATCACTTGCCTGACCACCTGCTCCACGATTACTTGATGCGATTTTATAAGGAGATTCGTAGATGTTTTCAACATAGTCCTGCTTTATTGAAGAGTAGCTGTAACCATATGAAAGAGAAATCTCATCTTGTGGCTTTTTCCCTATGATTTGTTTGTCACTTACAATGTTGAAATTTATGTTTCTAAAGTGTTCTGAACCTTCTATCTTAAACTGGTTCATTCTAGCTTGAAGATTGACGAGATCGTCTCCTTCATAGTCTGTAACGATAGAAACATCTATCTTCTTCTCTGTTACAGCGATAGCACTTGCCACCGGGGCAATGTTGTCTACTTCAACCACTGTTGTGGCGTAAACCTTCTTATAATCTGACTCAGTTAAATACTGAGGCATGGTCGGTTCACCAAAGGTTTCGGTGACAGCAAGATAAATTTCATATTTACCAACGTGATTGACATTGAAACTAACACCTGTGTCAATCTGTTCTGTTGACGTTTTTATATAATGCCATGCTTCGCCCTCAAAGCTGCCATCATTGTTGCTATCAAAAATATAATACCAGTCCCTTTTGCCGATATAGTCACCATCTGTTGAATATGATGCATCACGAGCAGTTATGGTAGCAGTTTTTTCTTCATTTCGATAAACTGGACTTGTGGCTCTTAGTTTTGTCACTGGGGGTTTGTCTTCTACGATGTTTAGAATCAAGGTTTCAGTGTCTGATTTGCCAAAGCCATTTGTCCCTGTACATGTGACTATATATTTGCCTTTTTTTCTAAACATGATGTCTATATTTTTGCCATAATTTGATGTCATGATGATATCACTCTGAGGGATAACGCTCCCCATTGGCTTTATCGTCCACTTAAAGTTATTGCCAACTGGGGCATAATATTCATTCCAATAGTCATTTTCAGCCTTTAAGGTGATGGTTCTATTTTCTTTATAAGTCCCACTTCGCCACAAGGCGATATTGGGGCTTGGGGGTTCTATCTTAATGTAGCCGTTTGTTTCACTTCTTGCCCCTTTATTATCTGTTACACCAAGGATGACTTGATAAGTCCCAAGTGCTTTAAAGTCGATGTTTACTGTTCTTTTGTCACCTTCAATCCTAGTACCGAGCATTGGCACTTCAAAATCATAGCTGACGATATACCCATCATCATCAGGATCATATGAGTATCTCCCCGATACACTCACCCCACCCATTGACGATTGTTCTGGCATGGAGAGTATGGCCACTGGTGGCGTGTTGAGTTCTAGCTCCTTATAGATCGTTGTGTAGGCGTAATCATAAGCCGATTCTATCACCTCTCCGCCCTTTAAGGTGACGATCGTCTTGCCTTTAAATATCTGGGTTTTGGATTTGCCCTCATAAGAAAGAGTATACATTTTTGTGAAACTTGGATTCAGCTCAGGTGAGAAAACTTGCTTTTGTATCCAGTCTCCTTCCTTCGTAGAGAGTTGAAGTTCCACTGTGAGAATATCTTCTACATTTAGGTTTTTAATATGACCTTTTAGTGTTACAGGTACAGTGACGCTGTATTGATCTTTTTCAAGTTTAATGCGCTCTTGCACCGTTACCCTTGCAGTAGCATTAGGGGCCTCATTCGGAATGATGTGCAAGGTGGCATAAACTGGATCAGACGATACTTTGGCTTCCGATGAATCCCACGGCCTTTTATATAGGGCTGCGCCTTTTAAGGTTATCTGGTAATCTCCTACAGGTAAGAAGCCACTTATAAAAGAGCCTTTATTTGGCATTTGTTTATCTATAGGTACTCCGCTTGATAAGCGTTGATACGTCCATTCATAAACTTCTTTCGCATCACTTGGACGACTCTTTGAGAGTGATGCGTCTATATTTATCACTTCACCTTCTTTAAAAACCAATTGCTTACCATTGCTATTCACAGGATTCCCCGAAGCATCATAACTCGTAATTACAGGCGTAGGGGCATTGATCGGTTGTGCGGGAAAACTGAAGGTAGCCCCAAAGTATTGCGTACTACAAACTGATTTTATAGTTTCAAAACTCCACCCCATAGTCCCTTGAGAAGCTCTAAATTCTTCTGCACTTGCCCATATGACACCAATTGGCGTAAGATCGCCGTTGATATCGGTCCCAAAAGAGCCCTGCTCTACACCGTTAATTTTAGAAGTTAAAACTGCATAGCGTTCAATGACGTTATCGTGTGAAAAGAAATCATTGATATCTTCTATGGCTTTATCACTGTAATATTTAGAACCCACCGTATGATATTTTTCATAAAAAGCTTCATAGATGGATTTGATGTTTTCGTTTTTAATGGCGTTGTCTGGTCCCAGTGGCACATGGAAGTAGTTTTTTATCCATTGCTTGCCATCTTGATCGTATGGATCAGAATGTTTATAGTCTTTCATATGCACATAGGCTGAGTAGACCTCTCCATTTTGTGTAAAGGCAAACTTAAAACCCAGTGTTTTAAAGGTAACTCCGCCTTGAGCGAGGGGGGTGTCGGTGATGAACTCGAAAACGTTAGTGTCTTGATCATAGCCTGTTCCATCATCATTTTCTTCCATAAAACTCAAAGGATATATTAATTCCATAAGGATTAAAATCATTAGCAAATAGCTTATTTGTCGTTTCATTTTTACCTCTATTCAATTGGATTCACTGGAATAAAATCAGTCAGATAATAGTTTGAACGATATGATGTTCCATTTGTTGCCCATTCAGTATTTCGGATATCGTTACTGTTGCCAGTTGTCACTTCAAAATCAATATAATACCATTGATTTACCTTTAAATCTACAACCACCTCATGATGATGTGTTTGATACATTTGTGCTTTTTGACTTGGAGATTTAAAAATGAAATAAAGTCTGCCTCTTGTTCTATTTTGATTATCAGATCCCTTATAGAACAAATTCTTATCTGTGATAAATGTACTCTCCATCACTAATGTATTTTTTTTAATTTTTTGGAGTAACTCTCCAAAAAAATCCTGTGTTTTTTCACTTTTATTTGATACACTTTGCATTGCTTTTTCATAAGCATCTAAGTCCATGCGGTAGTCATAGTTATAGAATATATTAACACCATCTACAGCTACGTTATAGTAAGCATCTACTTGCTTTTGCTTCGCTTCAATTGTACTGTAGCCTGCCCCATACCATTTTTTATTAATGTATTCATCATAGGTGTAGGAATTATCTAATGAACCTGAAAACACATTATTTGTATGTTGTTTTAGTTCGCTGATCACTTTCTCTCGATCAATAGCAGGTTTGCCATTTTCAAAGGGCATTTCTACAGCATTCTGACTTTCTACTGGCTGAACTAACGTAATCCAAGTCATAACATTGCCCTTTACATCGTCTGAATAGGCTCTTTTATCTTTATCCATCACACGCTCAATTACCACACAAGCTGCCCCTCTTGTGAATTTTTGTTCAGGATAGAAGTAATTCTCATTGCCAGTGAGGACGCCTTTTTGAAGCATACTGTAGACGGCATCACGATACTTCGGCTCGATTTGGTCATGATCTAAAATGGCTTGATCGAGTATAGGGGTGTAACAAGGATCATACGTGTACTTTTCTTTCACGCTCAGTGCATTATAAAGCATGTAAGCCGTTTCTGCTCTTGTGAGGTCTTGGTTCGATCGAGCAAATTCATCCGTTGATTTGATAATGCCCTTTTGGATGGCACTTTGAATAATAGGGGCATCCCATGACTCGCCACTCTGTGGTGTGCTTGGGGTTTCTCCAACTGCTTTTAGAAGCAGTGAAAGAAATTCAGAACTAGTGATGGCTTTATCAGGCTTAAAAGTACCGTCAGGATAACCTGAGATCACACCTTGATTTACTAGAGATGTGACAAAGGATTCTGACCAGTGACCATTTATGTCAGTAGGCAGTGCTGAAGCAAAAGATGTATTTATCATTAACGTTTGAGTCAATAAAGTGATTGTCAAAATACCTGTTGTTATTATTTTAGTAAGTTTCATGAATTGGTCTCCTCTTTTATCTATTTTTTTGTGAGTCTTCTGAAGTCCATTGAGAGCATAGTACAAAAATAGAGATGTCGCATGGACACCTCTGGGGCATTATTTTTTATGAATTCTGATATGTATGTCAGGTCTTATGCCAAAAAGTTCTCTTGTACCTTCATCTTCAATTCTAGGTTCTTTCTTACCAAAGCTATTTTCAATAATAAATCCTTTTCCGTTATCATCATGATACATCTCAATTCTCCTTGTATTCCTAATCTTGTTGTTTTGTTACCATTATTACTTAACAACAATTGCAATTTAGTAAAGTATATCATAAAATGTTAAGTAAAACCAACATTTATTTTACATTTAATTACATTTAAATAAACCCTGACAAGCACTAAAAAAAACCAGCAGCCAAGGGATCGATGACTACCGGTTTGTAAACGATTCAAATTTGTTGCTTAAACGAGTTTTCTTTCAACAAGCTGTTGTACCACAAAAGAGCCAACATCCTCCGCAAAAGTACCTGTTCCAAAACCTGCATCATAACCAAGTTCTTTTGCAAGTTCATATGAGATTCTTGGACCGCCTGCACAGACAATCATTTTGTCTCTGATACCTTCAGATTCTAAAAGTTCGATCAACTGCGTCATATTCGGAATGTGAACATCCTTTTGAGTGACGATTTGTGAGACGATAATCGCATCTGCATTCAGCTCAATCGCCTTAGCAACAAGCTCTTCATTAGGTACTTGCGCCCCAAGATTATAAGCTTTAATCCCATGATATCTCTCAAGGCCATAATGATGGTCATAACCTTTCATATTCATAATTGCATCGATACCAACCGTATGCGCATCTGTCCCTGAACAAGCACCTACAATGACGATATCTCTGTTAAAGTGCTCTTTGATATAAGCTTCAACACCTGTTTTATCCATAACATCTGATTCAACTTTAGGCACTTCTATCGATGTATAATCAACAGTGTGCATACACTTACCGTACATCGTAAACATTGTATAGCCAACACCTAAATCTTCTGCATACACCACTGCTGGCTCATCAACACCCATTTTAGTGAGCAATTGCTTCGCCGCTTCTTTACTTTCTTCATTGCAAGGAATTGGTAGAGTAAAAGAGAACTGCATCATACCATCGTTCATGGTATCACCATAAGGCTTAACTTTCGTTAAATCTAATCCGCTGTTTATACTCATTACTTGTTACCTCCTAGCATCATTGGAATAAATGGATTGAAGTAATTCTCACCTTTCTGAGTAACGCCATCAAGCCCTTTACCACCATCCATTTTTCTGATTATATCTGCAAATTTACCTTGTTCTATCGTATTCATAATGCCCATCTTTTCAATATCTTTTAAAAGTTCAGCTGCTTCTGCTAAAACGCTTTGAGCACGTTTTTGGATGATACCATCCTTTTTATATTCAACTTCATCACCAAGATGTCTCATATTTTTAAAGATATATTTTGCGTTCTCAATGGCAAGAGCTCTATCTTGAAGTAATGGTGTGTGGATGGCTTCTGTCATCATGCCAAGGAGTTGAAGACTTTGATTCGTCATGATTGCAACTGTGTTAAAAAGTGCATCTTGAATATGCCCTTTAAAAATATTACCTGTCATAAATTTAGTTGGCGGCATATATTTAAGTGGTGCATTTGGGAAGATTTCTCGTGCCATCTGAGCTTGAGAAAGTTCAAGTAAGAAGCCGTCTTCAGTATCAGGATTCATTTCAAACGCATGCCCCAGTCCCATTTGTTCTTCTGGTAGCCCTGCAAGTAAAGCGAATTGCTCGTTGATAAATTGTGAAGCTAAAACCGTATGTGCCTCTTCAATTGCATCTGATGTAGTCAAGTAATTATCTTCACCTGTATTGATAATAATCCCTGCAAAGCCATTGATCACACGTGAGAAAAATTGATCTACAAGTGTTCTTTGCATGTTGATATCTCTAAATAAAATACCATAGAGCGCATCATTTAGCATAACATCAAGTCTTTCAATAGCACCCATTGCAGCAATTTCTGGCATACAAAGTCCAGAACAATAGTTACAAAGTCTGATATATTTACCGACTTCTTCTCCCACTTCGTCCAGCGCTTTTCTCATAATTCTAAAATTCTCTTGCGTTGCATAAGTCCCACCGAATCCTTCAGTAGTTGCACCATATGGCACATAATCCAAAAGACTTTGAGCAGTCGTACGAATAACAGCGATGATATCTGCACCCTGTCTTGCTGCCGCTTGCGCCTGTAAAACATCTTCATAGATATTCCCAGTTGCAACGATGACATATAAATAAGGCTTTGGACCTTCGCCTAAATTGGTTAGGTAATCATCTCTTTTCTCACGATTGAGTCTAATTTGATCCACCATTTTTTGGGCAACTGATTCAATCACTGCATCTATCTTTGAACGTTCCTGAATTTCAATTTTAGTCAAATCAATTTCATCTTGAGCAACCATTTCAGCAATTTCTTGAGGCGTTTTTGAAAGCGCAACCATTGCATTACCAATCCAGAAAGAGGCCCCTTCTGCTAAACCACCACCATGTTTGATATTATCAACAACCACGTTTGGAAGCGGTCTCTCTAAATCATCAATGCCATCTATTCCAAGTAGCCTTGCCACTGTTCTCTCCACCGAAACTGTCGTGTGGCGTTCAATAAACTTTTGTGTGTCTTCAGCGATAATTCTTGCTGATTTTCTAGCGCCCTCTACCACGCTAAAATCCAGATTTAACTTACTCACCATTTGATCCTCCTAATATTACTTTAGCTTTACCTATAATCGTATCATCAAGTCCCATAAATTCAGAAATTCTGATAGCATCTTTTGGTATTTCTTTTAATTGACTGACCCGCACCAATCTATAGTCCATCAATTCGTGTAACAACACCATGCCTTTTTCACCCTCTAAGTGACTAAAATCAACATCAGAAAGGCCTTTTACTTGATAGTGATCCACATTTTTTATATTTGTAAGACCATCGTAGTGTGTGGTAATCACCGTTATAAAATCGCTCTCTGATAAATGCTCTATTAACGCCCTTGAAATCGCATAACCTTCAAGTGGATTTGTGCCCCTTGCAAGTTCATCGATTAAAATAAATCCATACTGATCATGTCTTCTAAGCACTTTGCCAATCTCGTGGATTTCTCCACCAAAAGTACTGAGTCCCATGTCAATAGACTGTGAATCTCCTACAGAAATAAATATAAAGTCAAATAAACTAATTTCTGCTGATTCACAAGGTACTAAGACGCCATAATGCGCCATTGCTACGATCAAACCGATCATTTTCATTGAAACCGTCTTGCCACCCATATTTGCGCCTGTAATCAGAGTTACTTTTTCATTGAGTTCCACATCTACAGGTGTATAAACCTTCTTTTCAAGAGTTAGTTTACTGGCAACCTTAAGATGCCTTCCTGACTTTATAGAAATCTTTCCCTCACAGTTAAGCTTTGGCCTTACGCAATCAAATGCTTTAGAAAAAGTAGCTCTCGCTAAGAGATAATCAATTCTCCCAATCTTATTTGAGTTTTCGACCAAACACTCTAAGTGTACTTTTAAAGCCAAAGAGAGTTCTGTTCTAATAAGATATTCTTCTGCTTCTTCTTTGATGGCTAACGTCTCTAAAATTTCTTTAATCTCAGGATCTTGCTTAATTCTATAAATCACTGTGGTTGGCATTTCTGACTGGTATTCTATTTTTTCATAAGAAGCGGCAAAGGCTAATTGTTCAGTGGCTGATTTCTGAATCTGAATATCACCATTATTTTTAACCTTTAGTGACTCAGCATCAAGTGCTTGTTTTATTTTTTCTGTTTGTTTCTGAATCACTTTTTTTTGTGCTTCAATTTCTTTTCTAATGTTTCTAAGTGTTTCCGAATATTTATTATAAATATAAAAACTCTGAGTACCCGCCTTTTCTGGATCCAACATCTGAATTACATCGTCTACAGGTTCAAGCGCATCTCTAAGACCACGCTTAACCCAGTCTGTTCTTTCGAGAATATCGCTGATTTGTTTCATTAACATTGCCATCACTTTAATTTCAAAGAGCTCTGTAACAGATAATGTCTCTCCTGCTTCTATGCGTTCATAAGTGCTACCAAGTTGTTTTATATTTTTAAAGCTATTTTTAAGTTCTAGAAGCTCATACCGCTTATCACTTAAAAGGTTGATCACTTTTTCAAGATCATCAAATTCCTGTTCAAGCAAAGACAAATCGCTTCGCTTAAAGGAAACGGCCCCTCGCTTTTCAAGTTCACCATAAGGGGTTTCGACTTTTATGCGTTCAAATATAAACTCAAGATCAAGATCTTTATACTGTTTTTCGCTTAAAAACATATAGATTCTCCCTATAACGTCATGACATCCACTACCAATAAGTCCTTTAAAGCATCAGAGAGCCTTCCTCTAAATCCTTCAGAATCATAAAAATAGCCCGCCGGTGCATATGGATTTATGGTAAGTGCCATTAAATTGATTTCATAACGCACTTTAATTGTGACACCCACACGCATAAAGTAGTTCCAATCTCTCTGCTCTATAAAAATTTTCGTCGCATCGCCCACAACATAAGTCACCTGTCTACCATAAGGTGACGACTCTAATATGTCTTTTAAAGTTTTAGTAACCAGTGCCCCTTTTATAAAAACATATTGACTGTTCTCTTCAAGATGCAAACCTATGATATGTCCAGAAAGTAAAGCAGTTTTTAACTTATCTAAAGATGTCACCCCCAAAGTATCATCTACGATATAAACGCCTTTTTCCTCACATTCTCTATCCCATAGGTCCATAACCCTCTCATCATTAAGACCTTCTAATTTAAAAAGATTTGCTCTATGAACGGTTTGTTCTATCGTCTTGTTCATATCTCTACTGAGCACTGCACCCGTTGACAAGATACAGGCATCTGTAATGGCTGGAGATGCAGATGACGCTCTGTCAAGTGCACCGTCCACCAACACACGATCAGCACCTAGTGTGATCATTCTTTCCGAAACTTTTCTAACAGTTTGATTCGTCGTTGGACCTCCAAGTTGAACATAACCATCATTTAACGCCCGACCGATGATGATCTTGCCCATTGAAGTTTCATACGCGGTCACTTCCACAAGTTCTAGTTTCACCTCAGACAAATTAAATAGCATTTCTGCAGTAGCTATAATTGTCCCTTTTGTAATGAAGATCATTGGTTTTTCCGTTCGTGTTACGATGTCCTGACGTTCACCATCTCTCCCTATAGAGGTAAGCCCCAATCGTATTTGATTTTCACTCGCAAGTTCAATGAGATAATTGAGTGTGACTGTTTTTCCCGCATTTTTTGCCATGCCAACAATTGAAAAAATCTTGTATTCATTTTCAAATAGTTCTATCATGGCTGATCCTCCGATGTCATTCCTTTATACTTAAAAAAATTTTATATTAATACCCCAAATTGATATCCCCTGTGCCCGTCAGCATAGGCTTTTATTCTTCGTGATGTGTTCTCTTCGCTCTCTCGAGTTCTTTAAGTTCAATATTCACACGGTTACCTTGTAAAAGACCACCTACGCCAAACACTTTATGATGCTTTTGTGCTTCTGTTTCAAAAGCGCCTTCTTTTTCAAGATCATAAGGATTTGGTTGTACATAAGTCGTAATAACACCTTCATAATTTCTGAGAATAACTCTCTCTGGTGACTGTGAAATCATATATTGTGGCATAACTGGAATCTTACCACCACCACCTGGAGCGTCCACAACAAATGTTGGTACGCAGTATCCAGAAGTATGACCACGTAAGCCTTCGATGATTTCAATACCTTTAGATACAGGTGTTCTAAAATGCTCAATCCCCATTGATAAGTCGCATTGATAGATGTAGTAAGGTCTAACACGCATCATTACAAGGTCATGTACAAGATCTCTCATGATATGGACACTATCATTGATGCCTCTTAAAAGCACCGACTGGTTACCAAGTGGGATACCTGCATCTGCCATCAATGCACATGCTTTCTTAGTTTCAGGTGTCACCTCTTTAGAGTGATTAAAATGTGTATTTAACCATATTGGATGGTATTTTTTGAGCATGTTAACAAGCTTTGGTGTGATTCTTTGAGGACAAACCACTGGCGTTCTTGAACCAATTCTAATGATTTCAACATGTGGAATTGCTCTTAATTTGCTGATGATGTACTCAAGTTTCTCATCTGATACTAAAAGCGCATCTCCACCTGATAAAAGCACATCTCTAATCACTGGTGTATTTTTAATATATTCGATGGCTGCATCAATTTTTTCAGTACCAACCGCCGCATCATTATGTCCCGCAAATCGTCTTCTTGTGCAGTGACGACAATACATTGAGCACATATCTGTTACGAGTAGTAAACAACGATCAGGATATCTATGTGTTAAACCTGGAACTGGTGAATCACCATCTTCGTGAAGTGGATCATCCATATCTGCAGAGCACTGGAAAGTTTCATTAATTGTAGGCACCGCTTGCATTCTCACTGGACACTTAGAATCATCTTTATCCATTAAAAGTGCATAGTAAGGTGTGATGCCCATTCTAAGAATTTCAAGTGTTTTAACAACACCTTCTTCTTCCTTTGAAGTTAAATTAACCACTTTTTTGAGATCTTCTAAAGTCGTAATTCTGTTTCTTACCTGCCACTCCCAAGAATCCCATTCTTCTTGAGTCACATTTTTCCACAATTCGATTTCTTTGTAATTTCTCATGTTATTAACTCCCCTTTTAATTAAATACCTTGAACAGTTTAAATGATACAAAACGCCCTATTAATCTTTCAGCACAAGAGTCCTCGGCTTTGCCTGTGGATTGTCCATCAAGATGAATACATCATTTTTATATCAAATGGTAAACCACTTTAATTTGCAATTTTATCTAAAATGACCGCGTTAGATAATTTATGTTCATACTATTGCGCTTAAATGATCATGTGCTCTGTAGGGCAATCCGCTAATGTCTAGCGCAGACCAATTTATGCCATTTACTTGTACATGAACATGTGAAGTGATTCAGATGTGCAATCCGCAAGCGTAGCTGAGGACTCTTGCACAGAAGGATTACTTCATATGTTTCAATGTTAAGCGCACGATAATTTATATGCTATTACAATGCTTTGATGATTGTGTGCCACATAGGGCAATCCGCAGGCTAGCCGAGGACGTTTGCCCGAAGTGGTGCATAATTATCTAAGCGTACAAATCCTCATAAATCTTTCTAAGCGTCTCACACTCTCTCATAATCTGAAGCGTGATTTCAGCATGACCTTTAGTGTAGCCATTGCCAACGATCATTTGAACATCTTTACCAACCCCTTCAGCACCAAGAGCTGCTTTTGTAAAGCTTGTTGCCATACTAAAGAAGTATACAAGCCCGTCGTCTTTAGTCGCTAGAATCGAAGACATTTCTGTATTTTCTACGTTTACACAGTTGATGACGATATCACACATTTCGCCATTTGTAACTGCTTCCACTTTTTCAAGTACATCCACTGCATCTGTTGCATCCCCAGTAATATAGTGATCCGCTAGATTAGCATTCATAATTCTGTCTTTAGCGCTATCTGAATGTTGCAAGCAAATAACTTTACCTGTAACACCTGCACGTTTTTTAGCTTCGTATAAACAAAGCATACCTGATTTTCCTGCACCACCGATAACAAGAACTGTATCGCCTGGTTTTACAAGTTTAGCTGTTTGTGCTGGAGCACCAGCAACATCAAGAACAGATAATGCTAAATTCTCAGGAATATCATTTGGAATCTTAGCATAGATACCGCTCTCAAATAAGATGGCTTGACCTTTGATATCAACTTGATCTATATCAATTCTGATTTCAACAATCTCTTCTATTACAAGTGGTGTTAAAGAGAGCGATACAAGTGTTGCAATTTTATCGCCTATTTTAAGGTCTGTTTTGCCTTCAAGTGCTGGCCCGATCTCTGCTACTGTACCGATGAGCATACCGCCAGATCCAGTTACTGGATTTTTATGTTTTCCAAACTCTTTGACGATACCGAGCATAATTTCTTTAATTTTTGCCTCATCACCACAGGCTTGTTCTTTTATTTGTGTAAATGATGCTGAATCGATATTTAACGTTTGAACATCAATTAAAATTTCATTATCATAGATTTCCATATCATTTGAAATAACTTTCGCCGGTTGTGGTAATATACCTTTTGGTTCAATTACTCTGTGTGTTCCAAATTTTGATCCTTTTTTCATTATATGAGCCTCCCATAAACACGATTTATTTACCACCTAACTATAGTTGCAAGAGCTATGCCAAACTGTCAAATAATTATCATAAAATTTAATTTTGACGAGTGTGAATTCTTGAAAGTATTGAAAATACTATATACTATGTTTAAGGTCATCATATCATAGCTTTAAAAAATCATCAAATCACACTCAACTGAAATCGGAGTTACAAATGAAAGATATCCAAAAATCAAAAAAACGCCCAAAATTGGGCGGTCCTTCTCATAGAAGATTTTAATCAGCTGAATCTAAACTGTATTTTTTCAATTTATATTGGAGGGTCTGTCGGGGCAATCCCAACTGCTTAGAAGCTTTAGTCACATTGCCATGATATTTCTTTAGTGCATTTAAAATCACGATTTTCTCAGTCTCAGCCATGACGGATTTAAGGTCTTTCATCTTCTCAATATTTGTATCAAACAAAGATAAAATAGAATTTTCAAGTTTACTCGAATCACTTAACTGGATTTCATTTAACTCTGAATAACGTCTCAAATTAGGGGGTAAATCCACAAGTCCAATTTCAGTGGTTTCAACAAAGTTTACAGCACCTTCAATCACATGTTCAAGCTCTCTAACATTGCCTTCCCAATCATAGTTTAAAAAAAGTTGCTCAACTTCTTTAGAGATCCCATGAACATTGCGATAGAGCTTATTGTTGTATTTACTGATAAAATATTTAGTCAAGAGCGGAATATCTTCTTTTCGATCTGAAAGCTTCGGAATCCAAAGTGTCACTGTATTTAAGCGGTAGTATAAATCACGACGAATTAAGCCTTGCTCAAGTGCAATATTCGGATTTATGTTGCAAGCAGCAATAATTCTTACATCCACATAAATTTCCTTTGAATCACCAATTCTTCTAAGTTTCCCATCTTGAAGAACCCTAAGTAATTTTGCTTGTAACTCAACGGGCATGGAATTAATTTCATCTAGAAATAATGTGCCTCCATCAGCAAGTTCAAATAGCCCTTGTCTATCCACTGCCCCTGTAAAGCCTCCCTTTGTGGTTCCAAAAAGAATACCCTCGAGCAGGGTTGAAGGTAATGCTGCACAGTTCTGAGCTATGAAAGGTTTACTTCTGCGCTTACTACTATTGTGAATTGCCTGAGTCAACAGTTCCTTACCCGTTCCAGTTTCACCATAAATAAGTACTGGAATTTCAGTTCTAGCCGCCTTCATTGCAATGGTTTTTACGCGATTAAATTCCGCATTATCCGTTATAATATCTTCAAAATTATAATAATGCCTAGATATTTTTGATGCCCTTAACCCACCTGTATTTTCTCTGACTTGACTTTGAAGATCTAGGTAACGTTCAGAGAGCTCTTTGTACTCCGTAATATTCTTTGAAATTTCAATAGCACCTTTAATCTCACCATGATCTAAAATTGGCAACGTTGAATTGACAGTTGTAACCAATTTACCCCTATACGTTCTATAGGTTTGATCTTTATTCAAAATCATTTCTTTAGACTCAAGGACATCCAGAAGAGTAGAGTCTTCTTGAAGAAGTGATGGATATACTTCGGTAATATGCTTGCCGATAGATTCAGAAATGTTGATGTCATCTTGCATGGCTGCCTGCCTGTTACAGTAAATCAAAATCCCTTCATTGTTGACGATCTGAATACCATCACTGATATAATTGAGCAAGAATTTAGCTTGAGCTTCTGTTAAAAAAGTACTCATATAGCCTCCTAATTTAAATTTGAAAAAAACGCCGAATTTCGGGCATTTTCGCCGAATTTTAAGCGTTATACAATAACACCTTTTCCATACTCTTTTGCTAAAATGAGCTTTTCATAGGCTATATTTAAAATTCTATCTTCAGATCTAATGTCAGATATAGATAATACTGCAAACCTACAAGTCAACCCACCCACATCTCCAAAAGTGGTCTTCTCAACCGCTATTTTGAGACGCTCGGCTAATTTATAAGCTTCTTTTACGGACTGATTAGGTAGTATTAATGCAAAGGTATCTCCTTTGATCCTCGCAAGTTGTTCTTTATTCGTAATTAAGGTTTTAGTGAGTTTTATGAGTTCCACAAGAATCATATCGCCAAAATCATAACCATATTTTTTATTGATTACACCTAAATCATCTACGTCAAAAAAAATGACAGCTGATTCTCTATTAAGTGCTTGAATACGTTCTATTTCAAGGGATAAAACATTTTTCAGTTTTTCTTCATTATTGATCAAAATGAGCTCGCCATTGATGAGTTTTTCATTCTTGACCACTGCTTTAACCTCATTCTTCGTTCGCGTTATAAATTTAAGATAGCTTTGCAAGCCTATGGATGTAATAGTCATTGTAAAAATAAACTCTATGAGATAAAGTTGTAAGAATGTCGTTGCACCAATACTCATGACTAAAAGCGTTGGGACGATCGCTACACATAAACTCACCAGAATCAATCTTATAATAAGCAGTGTTTGTTGATCTAGTTGCTTTTTCTCATTCATAGGAAAGTATCCCTTCTTACTGATTTTCTCTGATTTCTATAATCATACGCGTTTTATCATCGTTCCCAATAATCTCAAGATCATAATCAATATCAATTTCAAGAGGACGTTCTTGCCACCTTATTAAATGCCCTTTAGTCATCATCGTAAAAACGCCATAAGGCGTTTTGTAAAGATTTTCACAAGTTTCATCCGGCGAAATTTTAAGATTGCTGTTCACATTGCCAAAACGTTTAATCGTGAGATGAGTCTTATCGTATATCAATACGGTCCTCGTCCCTTCCATGCCTGTTATTTCTGACTCTTCATAGATAAGATACCGATTTTCATCCTTAATTTGAGTCTGTGCATTGGCATAGAGTACAAGCTCTTCTGTCTCCCCAAGACTATTTGTAATTTGACTGCTTACCTTAATTGAAATTTCAGTCATCTTCTATACTTCCGTTATCCATCTGTTAACAAGTTCTCGAATGCTCTCAACGTGATCTTCCGCTTCTGCCCTTGCCACTTTTGGATCTCTATTTAAAATAGCATCTAATATTTTACTATGTGATACTTGGATTTCTTGATAATTTGTAAATTCATTGAAGTAGATCAATCTAAATCTTTGAAATTGGTCATGCAAATCAAAAATAATATTAATTAATCTTTGATTTTTACTCCCATTGAAAATCAAAGAGTGAAATTCGTTATCACATTCGATCATGCGTTTTTTATCCATACTTACTAAACATTCATTGAAGTCCTCAACGACCTTTACAAGCTGCTCCCTTTCAATTTCAGTCATTCGTTCAGCACTAAGTGCAGCAGCGAATCCTTCAAGTTCCTTACGAATCTCTAATACTTCAAGAATATCATTTTTAGTTAAATCTGCTACATAAGCCCCTTTTCTAGGGATCATAATAACAAAGCTCTCTTTTTCAAGCTTTCTTATCGCCTCTCTTACAGGTGTTCTACTCACACCAAGTTGTTCTGCAATAGTAACTTCCATTAAGCGCTCACCAGGTTTTAATTCGCCACTCAAAATTGCATTTCTCAAATATTCAAAAACAACTTCTCCCAAAGGCTTATAATTTCTAATTTCTAACTTATCAAAATTTACGCTCATATTTCCCTCCATAAGTGTATTCTTTTTCATAGACTTTCAGCGTTATGTGTCATGACCAAATAGGTTTGTGGAAAGTGCTTTTTTAAACTTTTAACAGCATGCTTTGCGCGATCGTAATTTTTATAAATCGCAAAAATAGTTGGACCGCTTCCACTCATAAGGATGCCATCAGGACCATATCGCTTAACAAATTGTTTCAGCATATGTACTCTCGGATAGCGCTCAAAAGTCACAGTTTCCAGAACATTACACAACAGATGATTTACAAGGTATCGATTATCATCAGCAAGTGCCGAGACCATCGCCATGGTGTCAGGGTGTTTTTCTATGGTTTCCCATTTCAAATTTTGGTAAATTTCTTTGGTTGAAACCCCAAAATTTGGTTTTATGAGTACTATAAATGCGTGCTTTAGACCTTTTATGGGTTCAAGTTGTTCACCAAGACCCCGGGCTATTGCACAATTACCCTGGATACAAAACGGCACATCCGCACCTAGCTTAAGGCCAATTTCTTTCATGGCTTCAGCAGAAAGATTCAAATTACAAAGCCTGTTAATCCCTTTTATAACTGCAGCAGCATCCGTGCTTCCACCAGCAAGTCCTGCTGCAATCGGTATGTGTTTTTCAATATGAATCTCAAAGCCGCACTTAAGTTCATTCAGTTCTTGCATGAGATGAGCCGCACGATAAGCGATATTCATCTGATCTGTCGGTAAAAATACATCTGAACACGTTAGTTTGATTTCATTGCTATCTTCGATTCTGCTTACTGTAACGAGATCATAAAGATCAACTTGTTGCATGATCATTTCTACATCATGATAGCCATTATCTCTTTTTCCAACTACATCTAATGTCAAATTAATTTTTGCATGTGCCCTTAAAGTAATCATGTGACTCCTTGTTTTTAGTAATATTTTGAATACAAAATACATAATAAATACAATTCAATTATAGTTTATTTTATCGTATTTGGCTACAGTTTTAATGTTATAATTTTAATAACATGCAACTTCAATCGCAAAATTATAGAGGTGACTTATGAATAAAGTACATTTTGAGCTTAAAAAATCCATTTTTTGCTTTTTACTAATTGGGATTCTATTCACTGCTCATACGAGCTGGAATTCTTTTTCAATCACTTTTGCAGCTTCAAATTCTATACCCTTTACGACACTTATAAATCAAAGTGTTTACGATGATCTTGCTGTTTTAAGCATGAAAGATAAGCGATTAATAGAATCTTTCACTTCACTTCCCATCTTAGAGACTAAAAATGAAGATTCCTCTTTGCTTTTAATCGCAACTGGTGACATTATGTTTCATTCACCCCAGATGACCTCTGCTTATGACACTTCTGATGGTCAATATGACTTTTTCCCACCCTTCTCTGAAATCACACCCTATGTTCAAAGCGCAGATTATGCACTTGCTAATTTTGAAACCACGACCTCAGGTGAGCAATATGCCTACTCGGGATATCCTGCATTTAACGCGCCTGATGAAACACTAGATGCTATTCAAAAAGCTGGCTTTGACTACTTATCAACTGCCAACAATCACGCATTTGACCGAAAACTTCATGGTGTCTATAGAACACTTGAACAGTTAGATCAAAGAGGCTTTGATCATAGTGGCACTTTCAATAGTACAGCTGAAACGCAACACTTCTTAATCAAGGAAGTAAAAGACTTCAAACTCGGTATTCTTTCAATAACTTATGGCTTAAATGGTTTTGAAAAAGCTTATGATGCCGAAACACTTTATAAAAATGTGAATTTAATCTCAACGGACTATGATCCAAATTTTATAGAAAATCAACTGGCTTTAATGGATGAAGCGGGGGTAGATGCTTCAATTGTCTTTGTCCACTGGGGCAATGAATACCAACTCAAGCCAAGCGAAGAACAACAGATCCTTGCTCAAAACCTTGTTTTATGGGGCGCAGATATCATTTTAGGTTCTCATCCACATGTAATCCAAAAAAATGAAATTATAAAATACAATGGGGAAGATAAATACGTCATCTATTCTATGGGCAATTTTATTTCAAATCAAAGTCGCCATACACTTACCTCTGTTAAAAATGCAAAATATACTGAAGACGGTGTCATGGTTTCTATTGAGCTTGAAAAAGACAAAGAGGGCGTAACACATCTAAGCAAAGTTAAGCATATCCCCACATGGGTCTATAAGTATTCCAGTGCTGGTAAATCTCAATATTTGATACTGCCCACTGTGGATTACTTAACAGATGAAGCAGTTAACTCACCACTCTTACTTTCAGAAAACACATTGAAGCTCATAAGAGCATCTTATGAGCAATCAATGTCAAAATTAATCGATTATGCTTCAAAATAACACTTGACCTTCTCACTACGTAAAGCTGTAAGCTACTTTTGGCCAGACGGACACTATACAAAAGAAGCTATTCGAATTTATACTGGTATGTAAAAAAAAATAATAGCTCATTAAAATTTATAAAGATTTATGAGAGCTAGATAATAACTTGTTTCTGAGGCAAATTCTCACTACGCTGAGGCACCCTCAAAAGGTTATTATTCTAGCTCTCATTTCTTATAAAGCACTCTATCATTTTACTTGTGCATCAAACTCAGCCTTTATTTGATCTAAAATTGACTTGTCTTCAATGACCTTTACTGCTGTAAGTACTAAAGCACAAATTGTCGTCTGCATGTTCTCATATGCATAATCTGTCAAAGTACTTTCAGCAAATGCTCTTGTATGCGCTGCTATTGATGGATCTCCCACTATATCAAAATAAGAGTGTATCGTTGGGCACTTATGGCTGACATTTCCTGCATCTAGCGAACCAAATGAGTCTCCTGCATCTCTAATTTCGGTAATGCCCATGACTTTAAGTTGATCTATAAATAACTGTGAAAGCGTTTCATTAGTGACCAAATTATCATAACTGAATTCATAATTTGAAATTTCAAGTGTTGTACCAGCTGCCTTTGAAGCACCTTCTGCACAAGCTTTTACCTTTTGAACCAATTCGTTAAGATATGTTTTAGTTTGAGCTCGCACGTAAAACTGGGCCATTGCATATTCTGGAATTATATTTGCAGCTTCGCCCCCCTCTTTAATAACACCATGTATTCTCGCATCGCTTTTCGTTTGTTGTCTAAGCGCATTAATATTGTTAAACGTATTAATCACAGCATCTAAAGCATTTATACCTTTTTCTGGTGAAGCTGCTGCATGTGAAGTCTTGCCATGATAATCAAATTGAATGGCTTCCATCGCGAGAGATTTACCACTTCGACTGTATTCACTACTAGGATGAGCTACTAATGCAATATCCACATCATCAAAGGCCCCTTCATCTGCATATATAACTTTAGCACCACTTGTTTCTTCTGCTGGCGTCCCAAAGACAATTACTGTGCCCCCAATTTCATCGATGAGCAATTTTAAAAGGATACCTGCACCTGTACTTGTAGTGCCTAAGATATTATGCCCACAACCGTGTCCTATCCCAGGAAGCGCATCATATTCACAGAGATAAGCTATTGTTGGTCCTTCTTTTTGAGATTTGTAAATCGCTTTAAAACCTGTTTCAACGCCTATATAAGGATGTTGCACCTGAAAACCGTATTTTTTTAACAATGTAATGTGCTTTTGAGCCGATTTGAATTCTTTGTTACCGAGTTCAGGTTCATCGTAAATACTTTTACTCAGTATTTTGAGTTCAGGCATTAGGCTTTCTGATTTTTCTCTAACTTGTTTCGTGTGTAAAGTTGTGTTCATTCTATTCCTCCCTCTCTATCCTATAACGGTTCAAGGCTACTTATAAGTGACCTCTAAATATTAAAATATGGGCTTTAGGCGTAAACTTTTTACCAGTTATACCTATAGCCCATACTAAGCTCTTTTTATTAAGCGTGAACACTACCTCACACGCCCTGATTGTATAAAATCTTTCTTCTGAATTGACATGATGATAAACATCGTACAAAGTTCACCCTGAATCAGTTGAAATTGATCCTCATAATCTTGAAGAATCAAGTCTTTAAACCCCTGCTCTTCAAAAACTTCTACGCGTCTCTGAACTTCCTTAAAACCAACTTTTTCATAACTTCTTCGCGCTCTTTCATTGAAAACAGCCACTCTTAAAGACATAGTCTCTATGGGAAATTTATCAAAAACATATTCTAGATATTGATTTAAGGCTAGAGTGCCAAGACCTTTACCTAGATAATTAGGATCGACACCTATCCCGAGTTCTGCACTTTTTTTAAACCAATTTATATGTTTTAAAGTGATAAAAGCAACTGGATGACTTCCTAGAAATAAACCGTAAACTTTCTTTTGAATCCATTTTTGTTTCATTCTATACCAATCATCAAATTCTTCCTTTGTATCAAATGGGAAATTATACTGATAAAATCTAGGATCTTCATGCCTTCCCCATTCCGAAAAATGATAAACATCCATTTTTTTTAGTTTTCTAAATTCAGGAGTCACACCATCACCTCATTTGAGAAGTATTAGCAAACTTGGTGTACTGTCCAAGCCATGCTAGATACACTTTACCTGTCTCACCATTTCTTTGTTTTGCAATGATCACTTCGCCGATGCCTTTTAACTTTTCATCAACCGTTTCAGGATTATAATATTCATCCCTGTAGAGAAACATAACTAAATCGGCATCCTGCTCTATGGCTCCAGATTCACGTAAATCCGAAAGGATAGGCCTATGATCAGCTCTGAGTTCTGATGCCCGTGAGAGCTGTGATAACGCTATTACTGGACATTGCATTTCTCTTCCGATTTGCTTTAATGATCTAGAAATCGTTGAAATTTCTTGTTGTCTATTCTCTTGTTTCCCGCCACCTGACATGAGCTGGATGTAGTCAATCATAATCATATCTAGACCATGATTCATCTTGAGACGTCTACACTTACTTCTCATTTCAGCAACTGTAATCCCTGGCGTATCATCAATAAAAATCTTTGCTTCTGCAAGTTGTGCACTACTTCTGGCAAGTTTATACCAATCATCATCTTGTATATTACCTGATCTGATCTCTGAAATCGAAACCAGTGATTGAGCACTTAAAAGACGCTGTACTAGCTGATCTGCTCCCATTTCGAGACTAAATATAGCAACACTTTTTTTCTCTTTAACAGCTGCATTTTGACATAAGTTAAGTGCAAATGCTGTTTTCCCCATTGAAGGTCTCGCCGCTACCAAAATTAAATCCGATTTTTGCATCCCTGATGTCATCTCATCAAGTGCCTCAAATCCAGTAGAAACACCGGTCATGGCATGAGGATCTTCATGGAGCATAACAATTTTATCATAAGTGGTCTGTAGAACTTCTGATATGGGCTGAAAACCCTTTTTGTTTTTATTTTGAGAGATCTCAAAAATATTAGATTCGGCTTCTTCGATGAGGCCTTCGACATCTTGATTGTTATAACCTTTTTCCATAATGTCTGTTGATGACTTAATTAAGCGTCTTAAAATAAATTTCTCATGGATAATCTTTGCATGATTAGTCACATTAGAAATCAAAGTCCCAACGTCTGATAACTCTGTTAAGTACTCGAATCCACCAACGGTTTCAAGTAACTGGTTTTTCATGAGTTCATCTGAAATCGTTATAAGATCCACTGTTTTGCCATCTGCGAATAAGTCTTTAACAGTTCTAAAAATCTCGCGATGTGCTTCATTATAAAATTCTTCGTCAAAGGTGATGATTTCCAGAACATCTCCAATTAAATCACTATCTAATAATAATGAGCCTATAACACTTTGCTCTGCATTAATATCATGTGGCATTGTCTTTAAATTTACGTTCATTTTATCCTCTCACTTCTTTTCCGACTGACTAATATTATAACATGAATTTCGAGCGCTTAGAGTACGATTTTTCGCAAGTTAAAAATTTTAATACGGCCTAACTTGAATAGACCAAACTTCAATTTATACTGCAATTCCTGATACTCAATCGCTTGACTTAATAGTGAAGTCACCTCATTTATAAACGCCGCATTTAAATCCTCTGAACTCTTGTATACGAGCGTTAAAACTTTCATTTGTGACTCATTATCTAAATTTGTTTCTTCTAAAAGAAGATCTAATAAAACACCTTTTTCAGGGTTTAAAATTCTTAATAAATATGTCAAGTAGTATACCATTCTAAGTGCATTTTTTCTAGTACCATTTGCTCTAATCAGATTCTTATTAATTACAAACAGTGCCATACATGCCACAAGAATAAAACTGATTAACCCCAGTAGCACCAACTCTATAACAGAACCTAAATTAAATTTCTCTGTTGGTGTGATTTCTGGCTTAACACGGCCACTGTTTCCGCCATCGTCCCCCATGATCATCTTTTCTTCTAATTGGCCTTCTTTAAATGCATTTCTATCTTGTGAGCTAAAAGGTAAAACCGTGCTCTCATTATTTTCAACAATTTTTTCTAATTCTAAATTATCTTTACGTCCTAATGATAGAGCAGGATTTGCATAAGGTGGTGTACTTTCGAAAATAACCCATCCTTTATCTTCAAGATAAACTTCACACCAAGCATGTGCATCTGCTTCCGTAACTGCCTTAAAGCCTTCACTATTTTCTTCATTTAAGTCCACTCTAAAGCCCTCTACATACCTTGCTGGAATTTCATTGATTCTCGCCATAACTGTAAGTGCCGTTGCAAAGTAAGTACAATATCCTTCACGGGTATCAAACAAAAATTTAGTGACAAATTCTCTATCTTTATCATACTTTGGTGGGGACAGCGTATAATCATAATTTTGAAGTAAAAACTTTGTCATTATAACCATTTTTTCATATGGTGTTTCGCCATAGTTGCCAAGATTTCGCGTCAATTGATAGGTACCATTATCTATATTAGAAGGTAACTGTAAATAATCCACATCACTTGAAAGCAAAAAATCTTTGTTTGCTGAACTAAACTGATATGTTTTTAAATATCTTACAAAGGCACCTGCTTTATAAAAAGCCTCATTGTCTATGGATACAAATATTTTGTCCCCTAGACTCGTATCGTAAAGCCCCATGGGCGTAAAGAGCGTAATCGTATCCATGTGATCCAGTTTAATAGTGCCACTGATCTTATTGAAACTTTCATGATCAAGATACTCTACATTCTTAGGTTCACTGAGATAGAACTCATATGCCTTCTTGTACTTATTAGCACGACTCAACCATTGATAACCATCATAATAATCTTTAACATTACCTTTTAAATAGAGAGATTCAGATTGTTTTTGATCCATTCTTACCCAAAATAAGGGTGTATCACGATCTATACTTCGAATAGGCCCCCCCAGTTGATGATCATTTGATTGATAAGGCGTATCATTAAGCGTGTACATTCTTATACTTTCACTTGAATAGCCACTTCTGCCTCCCCAAATATTAGGTATTATTGGGTCTGTTAACTGATTAAACTTTTTAACTGGAAACACTGCTGTTACAACTATAGTTATCATTATCATCATCAAACTTATCGCTATGGAAAACTGAAATAGCCCTTTGGGATTATAGTGATGATCTCCATAGTTTTGAGACTGCTTTTTCAAAACTTCTTGCCGATCTAGTACATAAAATATAAAAACCCCCATAAAATAATAAGCATAAATTTTACGTGGTAAATCCACATACTGATACCATAACCACACAAATGCAAAAAAGGGCACAAGAAGCAATACTTTACTATAGCGATATCGCATAATCAGCTGTAAAATTAAGGCTAAAACAAACGACATTCCAATAAAAAATATGCGTTCATATATCGCATTGATCTCAGTATCTTCAGTGCTTCGAGTCTCTGTTAACCACTTTACAAACCTTATGATTTTATGATAATCCAACTTTTCTCTGAGTGCGTGGACACTTTGATAGAAGGTATAACCAGATGAAGGTGTTCCTAAATCCAAATCTGAATATATCGATTGACTCTCAGAAGACTCATCATAATCTGAAGACATAATCAAATCGTTTCTAAGTGTAATTTCATCTATAAAGACACCCTCTAATGCGGTATCTAAGACATACAGTAATGTCGTAAATAAAAGTAATAGAATCAATACTCTGACGAACCACTTTCTTTGTATGATCATAACAATACACATCGTATAACTTATGATCGCAAGAATCATAAATTGGGTGGTATCAAGTGCGTAATTTACAAAGTGATTGATCCACATTAAAAGTGCACTATAAATAATAAAACCTGCGACCCATTGATATTTTCTACCCATTAAAAATCACCTCCTGATCCACAAAAGTGACATCAAGGTGTGCTTTTTCAATCAAGGCCAAAAGTGCTGGACTGGTGGAAGCCCTTGCCTTGAAAACAACTACTTTAAATGTCAATTCGTCTCTTTTGGCGCGCTGTAAAAAAGCCACGAGTTCAGAAGAAAGTTTATAGGTTACAAGATAGCACGTATTGCTCTTTCCATTTCGGCTTACAAAGTGCTGTAAGCGGTTTACAAAATCATCTTCTCTATTCGATTCAAACCCTATTAATGCCTCTAAAACTTTTTCAAAATCATTACTGTCTTTTCCTTCTATAAGCACATCACGCTTATCTGTAAGCATCAGCTTAGTATGAATATTATTTTCAAGTGCATATTTGACAAAAGTTGCGCAGTAAGAAACCATATTTTCTTCGTCATTATAAGTCATACCTTCTTTAAATTGATTTATACCACCGTCTAATATGATAAAAAATCTTGCACTTAACGTTTGCTCAAATTCTTTTGTCTGAATATCGTCAAGTTTAGCACTGAGTTTCCAATGAATATTTTTAAGGCTATCGCCTCTTTCAAAAGGTCTGATATTAATAATATTGGTTCGATCATCCACGGTCTTCTGGTGTGATTTCAACGTGCCATGTATATCTCTTGTATCAACTGGGAGTGCTTTTATTGGCCAAATTTTTGGATGTACTGTCAAGTCAATTTCTTTATCAAAAGCGATGACTTTTGAAGAAAGCATCATGGGATCAAATAAGGTAACACGTACCTTCCCAATCTTATAGTAGCCCCTATACTGACATTTTATTTCTTTAGAAAAATTGATCATTTGATAATTTTTAAAGTAAGCCACTTCTTTTAAAGAGGATTCTGTATTGAGTTTTTCACTTAAAAAGAACTCTATTTTAGCATGAGGAATCGGCAAATAACTCGTGTTTGAAACCTTGTATTCAATATTGATATTGTCTCCAGCTTCAATAACGTTTGCAGTTGTATAATACATGATAAATATATTCTTGAAATTGTGCTTTAAAATCATGCTCATGGATGCTCTAAAAATCAAAGATAAGAAAAACAAATAGTAGAGTTCTCTACTCCCAGACATCAGTGCAAATAATAATAAAAAAGCCATAATAACCACAATAAGCACATTCGATATTTTTTTCATCGGCTCACCTGCTTATTCATCAATTATTGATCTAATCTTGGTATTTCAACAGATTTTAAAATAGATTCTAC
Organism: uncultured Fusibacter sp.; assembly: GCA_965140735.1. Taxonomy (GTDB): domain Bacteria; phylum Bacillota; class Clostridia; order Peptostreptococcales; family Acidaminobacteraceae; genus Fusibacter_A. The sequence continues at coordinate 3,190,761 of OZ223306.1, forward strand.
TAAAGTTTTTACATTAATGCCCCTATAAACAGCTTCACCCTTTAGCAGAATTCTATGCGAGACAATATTTTCGAACAGTTCATAAATATCCTTACCGATAACGAAATCTCTACCTTCAAGATAGGCTTTCGCCTTCGCCGCTTTGAACAAATGGACTGATGTTCTTGGACTTGCACCAAGTCTAACAGATGCATTATCCCTTGTGGCTTTACAAAGCTTCACAATGTAAGCTTTTAATGCTGTGTCTACAAATATTTGATCCACTGCCCTAATCATCTCTATGATTTTTTGCTTTGTAACAACAGCATTAATTTCATCTGTAGACTCTTTTAAGGAGAGAATATCCATTTCTTCATCGATACTTGGATATCCAAGAGAAATTCTCATCATAAATCGATCTAACTGTGCTTCAGGTAGAGGAAATGTGCCCTGTTGTTCTATTGGATTTTCAGTGGCAATAACCATAAAAGGTTGTTCCAAATAATATGTATACCCGTCAATTGTCACTTGTGACTCTTCCATGGCCTCTAATAAACTAGATTGTGTTTTGGGCGAAGTTCTATTGATTTCATCTGCCAGCAGAATATTACTAAATAATGGGCCCTTCTGAAACTCAAACTTTTGAAGTCGTTTATCAAAAATAGAAATGCCTATTAGATCTGATGGCATTAAATCTGGTGTAAATTGAACTCTATTAAACGAACAATCATTAGCTTTAGCAAAGGATTTAGCAAGTGTCGTCTTTCCAAGACCAGGCAAATCTTCAATCAACACATGTCCCCCTGAAAGTAGTGCGATCATCACATTTTCAATTGCCAATTCTTTTCCGACAAGTGTTTTCTTCATCTCATTTTTGATTGATTCTAACATGTTATCCCCCTAACGCATTATGTCTGATAATTCAGATAATTCATTTGATAAAATAAGGAGTCCAATGGGCTCCTTACTTTTTTAGATCTATGTCATTATTATTCTTCTATTACTTGAACTTTCATCTGTGCTGAAACCTTAGGATATACTTTAATGTTCACCAAAGTTGTTCCCAATGTTCTAATCGGTTGATCCAGTGCGATCTTCTTCTTGTCTATATCAAGTTCATATTTTGTTTTAAGTTCTTCTGCAATATCTTTATTAGTGATTGAACCAAAAAGTCGTCCACCTTCACCTGCTTTGGTTTTAAAAGTAATAACGATCTTTTCTATGTCAGCTGCAAGTGCCTTCGCTTCAGCAAGTTCTTCAGCTGCACGTTTTGCTTTAGCTGCATTTTGATGCTCAAGCTCTTTAACACTTCCATCTGTCGCTTCTTTTCCAAGACCTCTTGGGATGAGATAGTTTCTTGCATGACCATCGCTAGCATTGATAATGTCCCCTTTTTTACCGGTTCCCTTAATATCTTTTAGTAATATAACTTTCATTATTTCTCTACTCCTTCCCTATAATATTGATCAATAGATTGGATCAATCTTTGTTTGATGACTTCTATGTCACCATCCTTGAACTGTGCCCCAGCTACTTCAAGATGACCACCACCACCGAGCGTTTCTAAAATAATTTGTACATTGACATCCCCTAAAGAACGTCCTGATATAAAGACAGTGCCATCTTCCTTTTTTGCAATAACAAAAGAAGCTGTAATCCCTCTTATGTTAAGCAAATCATCTGCTGCTTGTGCTGCAATTAGTTGAATACTGTCAGCAGCTTTATTTGTCGTGGATATAGCAATAGTGTCTCTATAACGCATTGCATTTCCAACGATGTTGGCTTTTTCTATAAAGGTATCAAGATCATCTTGGAACAATTGCCTCACTCTGATGGTGTCTGCACCTTGTCTTCTCAAATAAGCAGCCGCATCAAAAGTTCTAACCCCTGTTTTAAGCGAAAAGTTTTTTGTATCCACAGTGATCCCTGCAAGCAAGGCATCTGCTTCTTCTTTTTCAATCTTAGGCTTATTTTCCATGTATTGTAGAATTTCTGTTATGAGTTCTGCAGTACTTGAAGCATAAGGTTCAAGATACTTCAAAATTGCTTTTTCAATAAATTCTGTGCTTCTTCTGTGATGATCAATTAGTACAATACGATCACATGCCTCTATAAGCTCTGAGCATTCTGTTAAACTCGGTTTATGTGTATCCACGACAACTACCACTGTATCTTCATCCACAAGCTCTAGAGCTTTCTCAGAGCTGATAAACTGATATAAGTCATGATCTTTAAAAGTCGCATGAACATTAACAATTGCATCCGTCACTTCATTTAAGACAACATACGCTTTCTTGCCCATGTTGAGCACAGCTCTATAAACGCCAACAGCTGCGCCAAAAGAATCCATATCTGGCGATTTATGGCCCATAATAATGACTTTTGAGCTCTCTTCAATAATCGCTTTAAAACCATGTGCAACGACTCTTGCCTTTACTCTGTTGCGTTTTTCAACTGCTTTAGTTTTACCACCATAAAATTCAAAAGCATTCTTTTTACGAACAACAGCTTGATTGCCACCACGTCCAAGAGCCAACTCAAGACAAGCATAAGCATCCTCTTCAAGTCCACTTGGATTTTTACCATTAACCCCTATACCAATACTGAGTGTTACAGGGATCTTATTGCCCGCATCGATCTCGCGAATATCATCCAATATTGTAAAGCGCTTTGCTTCAATATTTTCAAGATATTTTGCTTCAAAAATAACGATGTATTTATCCTTTTGGTAACGTTTAATCATACCATTCATTCGCGTTGCCCAAAGATTAATTTTCTTTTCAATTTCAGAAGTTACAAAAGGAATTTTTTCTTCTTTAGTTTCATTCATAACATCTTCATAATTATCCACATAAATTAGTGCAAATACTGGTTTTTCATCTTCATATTTGCTTGCTAGATTGGTCAAATCCGTTGCATCAAACCAATAGAGCATAAAAATCATTTCTTGAGGATTTTCATCGTCAAGTGACACCATATTTGCAAAGACATTGTAAAAGCGATCGCCTACTTTAACAGATTCAATTAAATCGCCATTTTTAATTTGATCGAACTGTAATGTATTTACGAGTTTATCAATACTCTTCCCAATAACACTCTTTTCTGATACCATATCCGTAAATTTGGAATTATACCAGTTTACTTTGCCTTCAAGATCAGTCACTACTAAAGGCACTGGCAAATTGAAAACAGCATACCTTGCAGCACTATCTATATTGGTGGATAAATTTTCAATGTATTTACGCCATTTTTTACTCTTCGCTCGATCTGAAAACCAATTATAGAATAAAAGTCCCAGTAAAATAACAATACCAAGCACACCTAAAATTTTATCATAATACGCTATAATCGCCACCAAAAAACCAATAACGATTAAATATAAATTAAGGGGTTCTTTAAATGGATTGCCAATTTTTGAATTTCCCATGGTTCTCACCTCTTCTTAGGTTGTAATCTTCTTACATCTAACATAACATCCATAAAACCAATTAGCGCAATATAACTTATAAGTCCCAGTAATGATACTGCTACTAAAATGGTAATCGATACACCTTTAGAAATAGATCTCCTAAGGAAGAAATAGCCTACGGCTAATCCTTGTATATAGAATATCATAATAAACAGATAAATAAAATTCAACATGGCTGTGGTCATATCCACAACACCTAATGCACTGAGCACATAGGCACCTAATAACATCCCTGCACTTCCATAAGCCACATGCTTAGGATAACTAAAAGTCGTAAATGTCCCTAAAGGCCTATGAGCAATCTTTAAACGTTTTAAAAAAACAATAGCAAACCAGTAATTACTTGCTGCAAAGGTTGCAGACATTAATAATAAACTCGCTGGCATTAAGAGCTTCATCATTTCCATCATATTATCCATCGTCTTTGATGAATCTTCAAGGGCTGTTTTAATCTGTGCTTGCTGTTCTTGAGATAACGCGGCAGAATAAGTCTCAAGTGTTTTATCGATCTCTGTCTGCATATTTTTTGACATAGAAAACATTTCTTCAATTGTCTGATCTACTGAAACGCCCATGATGAAAGTCATAAGACTGAGACTTAAAATCAACGCTACCAGTGCACCCAACGTACCAATTGCTATTGCCTTTAAAGGCGATTCAAATCGCTTTATAGCAAGTCCCATTGGAAGCCCTATACAAAGCGCCAACATGCCCACGCTGAGCCCCACTGTAAGTGAAACCAACATGCTGGATATTAATGCCCCCACAATGCACGATACAACCACATTTACAGTTGTATTTCTAATGCTTAAAATAATAACGGGTAAAGGTGCTAAGAAAAAAAGTGCTATGCCCAGAATAGGTATATAAAAAGAGCCTACAATAAAAATGACTAAAATAGCCGCAAATAGGCCCGCTTCTGTAATTTGACGTATATTTTTCAACTATGGCGTCCTCCAATTCTAGTTTCTCTTCTATGATTATACTACATTTCCGTTGACTCGTGCGAAATTGTTGTCAAAAGGGTTAATCGTTAAATTAACTTTTGACACTCTAATCTATGATTATAAAAAAACACCGCATAAGCGGTGTTCATTTTTTTTATTCACTTACGAAAGGTAACAAAGCAATGATTCTAGATCTTTTTACAGCACTAGTAACCATTCTTTGATGTTTAGCGCAGTTACCAGAAACTCTTCTTGGTAAAATTTTGCCTCTTTCAGTTAAGTACTTTTGCAATTTTTTTGTATCTTTATAATCGATTGATTCGATTTTATCTTGACAAAAAGAACAACCTTTTCTTTTTCTACGTCTTTTAATCATCGTATTTTCCCTCCTTCTAATTAGAATGGAACGTCATCATCGTCTTCGATCGCTTGGTAATCATCAAAGTTTGTATTACCAAAACTAAAATCGTCCGTCTTCGCAGATGACTGAGTCTTCTCTCCCCATTCGAGGAATTCGACTCTATTTGCCAACACCTCTGTCGTGTACCTTGTCTCTCCAGCAGGTGTTTTATATGAACCTGTTTGAATTGATCCTTGTATCGCAACGAGTTTGCCTTTTGATAAATATTGAGAGCAGTTTTCAGCTTGTTTTCCCCACACAACGATTCTTATAAAATCAGCGGTAGGTCTTCCTTGGCTTTCAAATTCCTGCTTTTTTTCTCTGGTAAGACCTTTATCAACTGCTAATGTAAAATTAGCAACTGCCATGCCACTTCCAGGTACAAATCTGAGTTCTGGGTCTCTCGCCAAACGTCCAATTAATACTACACTATTCATTAATGAGCCCCTATCTTTCTTGATCGATTATTTATCTTCTAAATTAATGATAATATATCTGATGACTTCGTCAGCAATTTTGAAGTTTCTCTCAAGTTCTTTTGGAAGTTCAGGATTTGCCTTGAAGTTAACAAGTACATAATAACCTTCTCTTACTTTCTCGATTTCGTAAGCTAACTTTCTGTTACCCCACTCCTCAACTTTTTCAACTTCACCATCAGCATTAATAATGCCTTTGAATTTTTCTAAAAGTTCAACTTTTTTCTCTTCTTCAATTGACGGTTTAAAAATAAAAAGCGTTTCGTATTTTCTCATCTTTCTTTACACCTCCCTATGGACAAAAATGGCTCTTCTAACAGAGCAGAGAAGTAACGACCTTTTAGGTCGCAACTACAACAGAGGTATTTTATCACTTCGAGAGACGTCTGTCAACGCTTCTTTTATCATATCATTCAATTTTTTTGATATAAACTACATATTTTCCTTATCGACCTTCGTCCCATTTCGATAAATTTCCTTCACACGCTTCTCAAGTTTTATACGTGGTATCCAAATTTCTTTTTCACATTTGGCACATTTAATCCTAAAATCCATACCTACTCTTGTGATGATGAACCGGTTACTACCACATGGGTGCGTTTTTTTGGTTACAATTTCATCCCCTGATTCTAATTTTAAAGGCATCCTAATCCTCCCATGATTTTTGAGTTGCTTTTATCTCACTTTTTTTATTGTAATGGTATAGACTAATTCCTGTCTTATCCTCTCCTGCAAGCAATTTCTTTGCAGCCTCTAAGTCTGAGATTTCAAAAGATATTGTAAGACCACAACTTGCAGCAATCTCTCTGGGTGTTGGAATCATATCTATCTCAATTTTATCTAATAAAAGCCTTTCAGTTCGAATCGCTTTATGTGTTGATTCAAAAACAATTAACATACATTCATCAATCATTATTATATCCTTATTGTATTATTCGCTTCTTGCATGGTTTCAACGATGGTGTACATATTCGTAATGCCTCCCACTGCAAGCTTATCTTTTAAATGATAGTAGTCAAGACAAGTACCACAACTTAAGACCTCTGTTCCCATTTCCATAAGTTTGGCGAGATATTCTAATATCGGTGAACCTTCTATGGTTAATTTAACGCCCGAATTGACAAATAAAATCGCTTTTGGAAAAGGTTCATACTCTGTTAAGGTATAAAAATAACCCTTCATCAAAATTGCACCTAAAACATCATCGCCAGTACCCATGACATCACTGCCCACAAAAATCACAGTGTTCGCAAGGTCTGGTCTCTTCTGTACCATATCTTCTGCTTGAGTCGCGTATTCACCTTTAAAAATACTAATTTGATATTCACCACCAGCTTCGGTTACTGTATAATGTAGCATCATACTCTTTGCAAGTTTAGAAACATTATCTCTTGCGATGGCATTGTCCACCACAGTGATAATATTGCCTTCTTTGAGGCCTTCAATTGCTTTTTTGGTTTCAATAACAGGTTTAGGACACGCTAATCCTCTTGCATCAATTTTTACTTCCATCACTTTCCTCCTACATCATCAAGAAACTCTTGTACAAACTACTTAAGAAACTTACAAAAAAGTATTGCAGTATGTTGTATTTGTAAAAATACACAGTGAATCTAGAATTTTCAATTGCCATAACCACATCTTGACTCCATTCAAAGGTTATAAAAACATTTAAAATAATCATTATAAAGTACACACTTATAAGACCTAAAATAGCCCCCAAAATAAGACCACCGCTCTTGTTAAATTCCTTTAAAACAGGTAATCGTGCCAGCTGATTGGCAAGCGCTTCTACAATCCCCAGCAAGGACATAATAATTAAAAGTAATAAAAGAAATCCAATTACATAAAGGATCATCTGTGTAATTTGAGAAGATACATCATTTATGAAACTTGCAAAAGTAACATTCCCTTGAAATTCCGAAAGGCCTTTACTGTAGAATTCTGGCAATTTGAGACTCTCTATACCTTGCTTAATTTGCTCTGCGGTCATTGTTACCTCTGTAGGCGTGTTTAAATTGAGCATATTGGTCACAAATTGTTTGACATGTTCATGGATTACAGGCGTAGGGTCATACAAGTTCTTAATCACGTATTGTGTGAACTCAACATAAAACATCTTTGCCAAAATAATGCTTGCAAACCATTTAATCAGACCAATAAAAGTTGTAATAAATCCTTTACTGAATCCATAGAGCATGTTCCCTCCAATGATGGCAAACATCAAGTAATCTGTCCAGTTCATATCCGCCTCCTAAATGCGTTGTTTTTCTAACAATAGCACAACTGCATTAGAATTTCGTTAAAATTTTTATTTTAAAATATACAAATCCATATGATTGATATAGGCTACTGCAAAATGTGTTTCATCTAAAATAATTACATCTAAGATTTCATCTTTTCCAGCATAAGTATCAACCAATTTGCCCTCTTCGTTGAAAAAAACAATTTTCTCATGGTTGAAAGCCATTAGCCGATTGTCCATTATTTTAAGCCCTTCAATTTGCTCGATATTTGCATCAAATTCTACAATTTTTTCGCCACGATTATTAATGACCATTATGGCATTTTGAGCTTTAGGGTTATCAATCTGCCCCTCTTCATTTATCATGTTAAAATAAAATTGCCCCTTATCAGATTCATAATAAACCTTTCTGAGGGTCCTATCAAACTTCACACTGAACTGTAAATTACAATCATAATCATAAGCCATCATTTGAGAGTCTGTTATGATATTAATTTGATCATCAGAAAGCCACAATTGATAAGCAATTTCTGAAAATAAATTGCTCCCACTGATGATTTCCCCATTAAAAGTTGCAATAACAAGTTTTGTGTTAAAATCTTTTCTGCTCAGGTCAAGTACGACTGCAACAATATCTTGTTTCTTAATATTGATAGAGAAATCGATAATTTCGCCTTTGGGTAAAACTGTATTGCTTAAGACCCCAAGTTTTTCATCTAGTATGGTCAAAGTGCCGTCTGTTTTTAACAAGCCAACGTATTTTTCATTAAAATACTTTAGGCCCTTAACGCTACCAAATCCAAAATGTGAAGCCTTGATATTCCCTTTCATATCCACTATAAAGACGTCGCCTGATTTTTTTTCCACAAGTGCAATACTCGATTGACCACTTGCCATCAAAACATTTTGTGTAGAGACTTCCTTTTCCCATATTGGAATGCCTTCATCATCATACATTTTTAGTTTAGATTGGTCTAATACCACATAATGAGACCCCACATCCAAAATTTCTGCACGATTTTCGAAATCAACATTCTGATTATAAATCACTTGATTAATCACTTTAAAATCTTCTTTTACCCACTTGGAAAATTGCGCAACTACCAAATCAAACTTTAAGACTATAATCAAAATAATTGCAAAAATAACCAGTGAATTCAGCCTTGATTTATTCATAATCTATAAAATTCCTTACTGTTTATTTTCAGATTGTCTGTTAGATTCTATTGGCTTTTTAGGTCTAGGTGGCCTTTCACCAAAATATTGGTAGAAGTATGTTTTGATCCTTCCATTATAAAGTTTTCTGTTTTTTGTCGCCTTGGTCCCAAATTCTCTCTCAAAATTCTCATAAGAGGTTATCATGTATTTAGACCATGTCTTATAAGGTGCAAACACCTTACCCATGAGTTGATAAAGTCTTTTAACTTCCTCTTGCTCATTGAGACGCTCACCATAAGGCGGGTTCGTAACGATATAGCCGTATTGATAGCTTGTGCTAAAATTCTTGATGTCTCTCACTTGAAAATGAACAATATCGTCCACACCTGCAAGTTCTGCGTTGCCCATGGCTGTTTTTATGGATCTTGGATCTAGATCATAGCCTTGTAACACCACATCTACATCATGATTAATCGCTTCATAGCAAGCTTTGCGTTCTTCCTTCCAAACTGAATCTGGAATCAACCGCCACAATTCAGAATCAAATTTTCGATTTAATCCAGGTGCAATATTTTTCGCCATCATTGCAGCTTCTATAATAATCGTACCCGAACCACAAAACGGGTCAACAAGTGGTATTTTTTTTTGCCATCTGCTGATGCTGAGAAGGCCTGCAGCAAGTGTTTCTTTCATAGGGGCTTCATTCCCTTTTTCACGATAACCTCGCCTGTGAAGACCTGGGCCTGATGTGTCAATACTCACAGTTACCACATCGTTTAATATCCCTACCAAGATGCTGTAAGTCTCATCGGTCTCTTCAAACCACTGTGTTTGATAAACTTTACTGAGCCTTTTCACAATTGATTTTTTACAAATACTTTGAATATCAGATAAACTGTATAACTTTGACTTAACAGACTTTGCATTTACAGGAAATTTAGCACTCTTTGGAATGTAGTTTTCCCAAGCTATTTTATGAACTTGATCAAAGAGAGATTCAAAAGTTGTCGCTTTAAATTCGCCTACTTTAATAAAAATCCTCTCTGCAGTTCTTACCCACAAATTTGCACGTGCTATGCCACGTTCATCTGCTTCAAATAACACTCGACCATTTTCAACTGCTATATTTTCAAAACCTAATTGTTCGAGCTCTTTTTTTACGATCGCTTCCATACCGAAAACTGCCGTTGCAATCATTTTAAATTTCATATGCGTTCACCATCCAATTTAATACTTAAATTATAACACAGAAAAAGAGACATTTTATAATGATGTCTCTTTTAAATAATTTTCAATCATATTTTTGAGTATTGCCTCTGTAAGAGGCTTCGCATAATAATCATCAAAGCCATAGTCCTTCATAAATTCAGCTTCATTATTAATGAGTTTATTGGAGATTGCAATCACAGGCGAGTTACCACTTTTTCTTCTTTCAATTTCATCTAGGACGCTAAAACCATCACAATCTTCAATCATAACATCTATGATCGTTAAATCTGGTACTATTGAAAAGAAGAGTTCAATTGCTTGTGTCCCTGTTTTAGCAAAGTAGATATCATACTTTTCAAAGTAATCCATCGGAATCTGAGGTTTCTCATGGTCTGCAATTAAGACTCTCTTTCTACTTGCTGTTTGAATGACTTTAGGCATCTGTGATTTCACCACAATTTTATCAAAAGTCAAAAAGAGAGTTGAATTCACACCTTTATCCTTTATACTAGAGACTTCCATCATACCACCGGTTACTTGAATCAACTCTCTAGAAAGATGAAGCCCCAAGGCAATGGCATATTCTTCTATGGTGTCAAAGCGTGACCGCGTCCCAATATCATAATCATTTAAATCGATCATTCGATTTGGAATCCCTTCACTGGTATCCGTGATGCTAATTTTTAAGTGTATTTTTTCCCTGTTTTCAGTCACTTCAGACACACTTACAATAATTTCATCATTTTCACACAAATAATTTGACGTTTCAAGTAAATAAGAAATCATTAATTTTAATTTGACCTGATCTCCAATTAAAACATCTGGGATTGAAGGCGAATATTCCAATTTTATATGATTATTTTTTTCATTATCAGATAAAATGCGAAATGTTTGTATCACTTCTTCTATGGCATGCCTGAAATGAAACTCAGTTTTTACAACTTTAACGTTTCCTTCGTCATATTTCGTATAAAGGAGCATTCTATTCAAAATTTCAAATAGTAAATCTGAGTTATTTTTAATGACTTTCAAGTACTCTTTTTGAAGTTCTGATAAAAAGGTTTGATCAAATAGATCAAAAAAGCCTCTTAAAGACCGTAAAGGAGTTCTCATTTCTCGTGTGAAATGATCTATAAATCCATTTGTTTTTTTAACTTTACGTTTGAGTTCATTATTTTCATGTTTAAGATTTTGTATGATTTCTTTATAACTTTCATCGTATTGTTCACGTGCTTTGATGTTATCTTGAAATTCTAGTATGCCCGTTACCTTTCCTTTTGCTATTAAAGGAATTAATTGATTTCTCCAAACCTGTTTGTCTACACTCTCGCCTTCAATATGAGGCGATACAATCGTATCAAACCTTGATTTGTAATCTAGAACTTCCTGCATAGGACACCCCGGGCAAATATCATTGAAATCATAAAATACTTGATAGCATTTTCTGCCGAGTATGTTTTCATAGTGCTGAACACTATAAGCATTTGCCCATGTGACACTGTAGTCTAATTTGATCAAAAATACTGGCGCTTGAATCATATCAAACTTTCCGCCAATATTAATTTCCTTTCCACCCTTTTCAATATTTAATTTCTCAATTTGATGGTTCAGTTGTTTTATTTCATGAATCAGAGTTTCTCTTGAAAGTCTGCTGTAATCCATATGCATCACCCACTTTGAACCATTATATCAAATTTTGTTTTTGATGAATAGAATTCCTATTGCGATTCTTTTCGAACCACTTCAAAACGCCCTGATTCTCTAAACCGAATGATGTCTTTAATAATCTTCCGATCAGCTTCAATCAACAGATATATAGGAATGCCTCCATCCTCTAAATTATTATCATAAATCGCCTTAATCACAACATTTCCCATCTCTATTACTTCATTGTCTTGATTAATTTGATATAGAGCAACTTCATCTCCTTTTGTAAGTCTAAAGCAAAGTGCCTCTTCAGGTAAAAATTTTAAAGTTGTCATTGCATGATTGACTTCAGATACAATTTGATCATCAACTTTTTCAGCTAAAACCTGTTTTGACAGAATACTATACTTACTAAAATCTGTGGTAATACACATCCCCACGACATCCTGTATATCTGTATAATAATCAGTAGAGTACCAGAGCGTATTGATCTTACCCATCTCCAAATCAGATGCTTTTATAGTTGTTCCCTCTGTTAACGATTTACTTAATACGACAACATCCTTGAAAGACTGCAGTGTTTGTTGCTTGATAATATGTATTTGATAAAACGTCATTATAATGCTCAACGCTATCACACATATCATAATTACAATTTTTTTCATAAAAGACCTTCTTTATTCTAAACTCAATTTTAAGCTCTCTTTTTGTAAATAACGCTTTTGCCCCTATTGATCGCTTGGAATCCAATACTTTAAAAAGACAGACATGGGTTTTTCTAGATCAAGACTTTTAAACACGTGGCTGTAGGTGAAAGTAACTATCAACCACTGATCATCAACAAATTCAACAGTTATATTCTCTGGTATCGCATTACACCCAAGTGCTGAAAGGTTTCCAAATAATATATTTTGAAATTCGTCTAGATCAGGCACTGTAACAACTTTACTCAAAGATTTATCCTCAACAGATTCATAAAGTAAATTGACTGTATTCTCTGTGGCCGTTTTAACTTGCTCTTTCTCTATGTTTAAAAATTGAAACTCTAAAAGCCCAATTGATATTGGCAAAACTAACAAAACTAATACAGAGACCATAAAAAGCAACAAACCTATTCCAGCAAGGCCTTCAGTTCGTTGCTTTATTAGATATAATCTCTTGCGTAAATTTATAGACATAAGTTTTTGTCTCTCTTTCAAATAATGCTTTAAAAACAGATCGACTGTTTTCTGCTACAACACTAAAATGAATCCAATCACCTTTTTTAATCTGACTTGGTTTTGAACAATCTATTTGTGTTACAGTCACATTTCTCTGCTTTAATTTTTCAATAAAAGCATTTTTTTGATCATCATTTAACCCGTTTTGAGCTTCTATCAATAATGCATAACTTCTACAAATCCCATTAAACTCAAAGTTTAAATAAAGGGGTACCATGTAATCCATAATCACAACAAAGAAAAACAAGGTTAATATCAATAGAATCGCAAATACAATTACCTGTTCAATCCCCATATTAGATCACTGCGCTGGAGGGGGGCCTGGGAAAAGTGAGCCACTAATCGTGCCACTCCACCAAGTTTCCATGGCCGCCATTACCGTTTTGGCAAATTTCTGTAAACTTGGTATTAATACAAATGCAGCAATGATTAAGCCAATTGCAACACCTATAATTGAATTCATGCCAAATTCACCTCTGGTATCTGTCAACCAACGTTCTTTTTGTCTCCTCATATGGTAATTAAAAAAGATTTGTGTTCTAATAATCTGATCTGTTATTCTCATTTTATCCCTTCCTTATTTATGTTCTCATTTTTTGTGGCCTTTAGTGACCTTTAGTGGCCTTTAATTGAAAATCGTTTGAGTTGCTTTTAACATTTGGTCTATTATAGGCATCATCAACATAAGAGATACCAAAACCGTGAATAATATGACTGAGTAAAGATACATGCGCTTTATCTTTTTTGTGTTTTCCCTTATATTAGAGAGATATTTTTGAAAAAGTAGATGATTCAACCTTGAAAAAGTTTCTTCTTCACCCCCTGCTAGCGCCAGATTTTCTGTGATATTGATAAACAGTTTACCTTCCTGATCTTTAAGTTCTGATTTCAAATAAGTGAGACCTCTCTGAATATCGTGGCTCTGAGAAATAATAACTGAAAATTGAAGTAATTTTTCTCGAAACTTAGGATACGCCACCACCCTATAAAGCGATTTAAAAATATCTTCTGATCGTGCACCTGTTTCTAATTGAATTTGTAAGTATTTGTATATTTTATAAAAACTCTGAGTTGTCATATACTGCTCTCTTTGCTTTTGAGTTTCTTTGTAGATCAAAATGATGATGACAATACCTATTAAGAAATAAATGGCTTTCGGCATTAACAAAATCCCTAAAAAAACAGGTGCCAATATTATTTTCTTTATAGGTGCATTTTTAAAAAAATTAGTATGGTCAATTTCAGAACGCTGTACATTTTCATATAAAATAATACCTATAAAGATAGAGATTATAGCATTTAATATGCCTATAACTATAATCATACATTCCCCCTGTTAATATTTAATCTGTGTTGCTTTAACCACTAATATTATGCCGAGGACATATGCGATGCTCATTAATCCAAGGAGTGTTTTACCGATATTGGTTGTCAAATAGTAATTCATAATATAATCGTTGCTGTTGACGACTTTATAGGCGGTTAGCAAAACAATCAACAAGCTCAAAAGCGTTAAAACTCTATCCTGCTTCAACTCAATTTTACGTTTGTTTATCTCCACTTGTATAGCTGTGTATTCCTGTTCAAGTCCTGAAATGAGCTTAATCAGATTCCCACGTCTAAAATAAACTTGCTCCAAATTTAAAACGATATATTTTAAATAATCATGACTTGAAAACTTATAGAGATACTGGAAAGCCAATTTTTCGTCAAGCCCTGATTGAATTGAAGTATTAAACGTAGTTAACAAATTTTTGATATACCTATTTTGAATCATTTTTTCCGCATATTTAAGCGCTTTAATCAAATCCTCGGTTTGATGCAGGGAAGCACTTATGCTTTGTAAAAAGCCTAAAATATCACCATCGATCTCATATTCAACTTTACTGAGTGAAAATTCCAACATAATATATGGCAGTGCTATATTCAATGCCATAGCTATTCCTTTAAAAAGTATCGGCAGTTGAATCCAATAGATCGCAAAAGTACTCAATATAATATAGAGCAATGAATATTCAAAATAAAGACTTTGAACCTTTTTAGGTAAACTGTTTACACACATATTTATATGCATCATAAACGCCGAGGATTTTAACTTATATGAATGATAAGTATCCTCTTGTAAAAACTCGAATTGCCACTTTTGTTGTCTAAAAAATCCAAAGATCAAACCACTAATCCATATGAGGTTTAAGATGAGAAAAATCACCACAATCAAAAGCGTCATAAAGCGATCTCCTTAAGTCTTTTAAACTGATAAGGCATTCTAATGCTTGGTACTTGATCAAATACAGATAACTCAGCAATTTCAATAACTTTAAAATTGGCAACATAGATAATATATTGAATACTCTCATGAATTAAAAGTCTCAGTGTATCTTCACTCAGCCTCGTTTCACTTTCAATTAAAGTTAACAGTCTAAGGATGCTATCTTTTGAATTGTTAGCATGTATTGTGCCCAAAATTCGATGATCTGTATTGCCTGCCTTTATAAATTCCCAAGCTTCAGCACCCGTTAACTCACCGATACAATAACTGTCAAGACTCATGGTTAGCCCATCCCTTATAAGATCATTAAGCGTTATTTTCTTGCCGCCAAGATTCATTTTTTTTATACTTTGTGAAATACAATTTTTACGTTTTGGCATGAGTTCCACATCTGATTCACAAATCAAAATGCGTTCATTCAGATGTGATGCCTCAATGATCGCTCTAAGAAGCGTCGTTTTACCAGCACCACCTTTACCACATATTAAAATACTAGCCTTAGAGTAAATCAATTTATCAATGACAGCCCTAGATTCTGCATTGAGCATATCTAAAGCCTGCAAGTCATCTAACGATAGGCTCTCTTGAAGATGTTTCCTTATGGTTAATGATGTTCCAGATGTATTTCTGGGGCTAATACAAACATTTATCCTCAAATGATTCTTAACATCACTTACTCGACAATGATTGTCTATTTCATTAATAACCCCTCCATTTCTAATAATAAGTAGCCTACAGTATCTTTCAAATGCACTTTCAGATTCAAATTTATAATCAATTTCTTCTATGACACCCTTCCGCTTAATCGTGAAATAATCAAAAGTGGATGCATCAATATCAGATATCTCTGGATCATCTATATATTTTTGGAGATCACCATAACCGTAAATTGTATTAAATAAGCTTTTCTTGATGGCCTCCAAGTTGAAATGTCCTTTTTGTTCATCCACAAGTTTGCCAATTTCATTTTTTAAAATGTTCTCATCTACTTTGCGATCTTCCACATCCGCAATTAAGCTAGAAAATCGAATCACAATTTCATCTAATAATTTATTGACTAAAATTTCAGATTGTATGATGTTTTGGTCATCCAATTTTGCCTGTGTTTCACAATTTAAACTGGTAATCACACTCATTTCACTAGCTCCTTAACCACTTTTTTAAAACTACGTTTCTTATTAAGATTTATGGTGCCTTTGTATTGATCTTTAAAAATTGATTTCATAACAGAGTCCGAATAGGTTTTTGATTTTAAAGTATCTTTAATTTTATACAGATGATGCTTCTGTGGTTCTATGAATTGCTTTGTTTTTAAAATCTCAAGCATTTGTTTTGTCCAAAAAACAGAATGTTTACGATCTTCAAAACAAATAATATTGACATCACTTTTATTGAGGCACATCAATGTCATATAGTCATACAGATTATCGCCTAAACTGATAATAATACACCCATATAAATGTGCCATTGTCTCCACAAGTGTATCAAGAGCACCCGTGTCATAGTGCTCATAATTCAAAATATTATAATTCCCCAATAGAACATCATAATGATGATATCTTTTGACAATATGTTTGATGTCGTGTTTAATTTTGGTCTGCTTTCTTATAGAATCTAACGCAATATTAAAGCCTGTATTATCCATTCCTGTAAGATGACTTTCTACATTGGTTTCAATTTTATTTATGCCCAAATAGTCATCAAGAGTTGGTTTTAAAAGATTTCCCTCAATTAATAGTAAAGACTTTACTCTGAGTGATTCTGCCATTTCTATTGCAAATTGGGGACAATTGTAGACTGCTATAATGCCCTTGTATTTTTTAGACTGAGTTGTATTTTGGATATATCGCTGCTTAAACTTTAAATTCAATTTACGCTTTGTTTTTTTAGGCGCAGTAGAGTCAGTCACATCGTATAGAGCATCAAAATTCTCTATGAGGCTTTGTAGATACTGTCTATCCTCTATCGATACTGGATTTAACTGCTGTAAATACGCCTGTTGAATTCGATGTAACAATGTATGGCGTCTTTCATTTAAGTGTTGGTTTAACTCAAAAACGTTTTCAAAGGCTCTATACGACTCAAAAGATACTCTAACGCCCACGTAAAAATAACTATTTTCTAGGGTTAATTTTAGTTGTGCCTCTTGACTCAGTTGGGAAATAATAACAACTGTGTTTGTCTCAGATTGACTCACAATCTGGGATTCATTTCCGGTAATAACCGATTGAGGATACTGATGAATAAGTTCCTGACAAATTTTAAGTTTTGGTGATGTGGTAAAAATCCATAAAGACTCGTTCATATCCATCCTCCCATATCATGGTAATATAATACATTATATGTCATTATTTGTAAATAGGTAAATGTAAAAAACTCCCAAGTTTCTGTGTCTACTTGAGAGCTCTTCTAAATATAGCACTTTATTGAGATTACTAAAATGGATTTTCTAACATCTGTACATACTTATCGCCTTAGTTTTATCCAAGCCTTTCCATTAATACCGCTTTTGATGGAATGGATGGAATACCACCGAATCCCTCTATACAAATCGCTGCCGCTGTATTAGAAACTTTCAAAATGGCCTCTATTTGTTCAGATTCTATTTGATCTATTGGGCAGTCAAGGGCTATAATTTGATGCACAGTGGCACCAAAGAAAGTATCTCCTGCACCCGTTGTATCTACTACCTTAACCTTAATGCCCTCCACGATTCCTGAACCTTTTCTATATGAGTAAAGAGCACCTTTATTCCCCAAAGTGACAAAGATCATTTTTACGCCCATATCATGTAGTATTTGACAGCCCGTAGCCATATCTTTAACGCCAGAAATGAGTTCAAGTTCTTCATCTGAAACCTTGACGATATCTGCATAAGCCATTCCCTTTTTCATATACTTGATTGCAGTAGCGGCATCATCCCAAAGTGCTGGTCTATAATTGGGATCGTAAGTAATCGTTTTATTTTTTTGTTTTGCGTATTCTAGCATTTCTAACACAGTAGAACGGCTAGGTTCATCTGTGAATGAAAGCGAACCAAAATGAAGTGCCTTAGTTTGATCAATCTTATCAAAGTCGACATCTTCTTTATAGAGCATCACATCTGCACAGCCCTTCCTATAAAAGCTAAAACTTCTGTCGCCTTCCGGCGTTAAATGTACAAAAGCAAGTGTTGTCCCATAACGGCTGTCTTGAATTAAACCATTTACATCTATCCCCTGACTTAATAAAACATCTTTTAGTGAATTTCCAAATGCATCAGCACCAACTTTCCCTATAAATGCTGTTTTTGAACCTAAATTCTGAGCCATAGTTAAAAAATTACAAGGTGCCCCACCAGGATTTGCCTTAAAATGTTGATCAGGTGCTGGCGTAAAATCAATGAGCAATTCTCCCACTGCTATAATATCGTACATTTCTACCTCCCTAAAACATTTTTATATTCATTGCATAAAGGATGTAATATGGCTTCATCTTCAACTACTGTTGAAAAACGGCTTACATCTTCAGCGTTATAATTATCAGTCATATCATCATTTATTGAAGAAACTTCTCCACAAACCAAATCGCCTGCGCCTTCTTTTGCCCAGAATAGATGATACACAAATGGTCTTAAAGTAATACTATGGCCTGGAAATATGTGTAACTCTTCACCAGCTGCTACAGTATAATTTATACCATCCATATCTACATTAACATCCGAAACTGAGTCAACAGAACCATCTGCTTTAGATAAGTAAAGTTTAATGGCCAATATCCCTCCAGCTCGATTGATAATATCCTCTGTCTTACTGGCGTGGTGATGAATTGGCAATCTCTGTCCCTCTTTTAATAAAATCAACTTTTCTGCATATGGCGTTCCAACTTTAGAATCTGTTAACGAACCATTTCTAAGTGTAAACAGAACGGCACCTAATTCATCAAATTTGTCCTTCCCATAATCCGTAATATCCCAACCCAACATCACTTCTTTTATCGTTGAAATATCATATTGTCCTGAGAGCCATTCTTCTAAGTTCCAATACCCAAAAGGTGGTAGCTTTATTTGGTGTTTTTCAAGCAGTGCTTTTGCCCATGTGAGGGCTTGATTGATTTCTGATCTCTTCATAATATCTCCCCCTTTTATATCATATCATTTTTTAGATTAATTTTTATAAAACCGCCTATCATTTACTTAGTAACTAAATGTAACTAAGTAAATGATATCACCAATTAATTTTTCAGTCAATTTAAAATCAAAAAGAGTACCTTTGAAAATAATTTTCATAAGGTACTCTTTAGAGTTATAGATACAATCTATATTTCTCTTAGTTCAGTTCTGTTACCACTACAGATTTAAAAGTTTCATTCACCACCAAGGCAACACTCCCTAAACCGCTTGCAGTCATTTCTATTTCACTCAATTCAATTTCTGTCTCTACCGCCGATTTCGAAAAAATAGATTCACTTACTTCATCTAAAAGCACTGTTGTAAACACTTTACTATTTATAGGTACAGTCCCACCAACTAAAATCATTTGAGGGTTAAATATATTGATCAAATTCGCTATGCCAACTGAAAGTATTTTTGCACTTTTAATCAAAATTGTATGGACTTCTTCTCGATCTTCATAAGTCATAATTTCTTCAAATGTCATTTTTTTATTTGAGTTCAATTCCAAAGTTTCAGTAATTTCAGAAATAATAGCACCAGCAGACACATACATTTCAATACAACCATGATTCCCACAATAACATTCTCTACCTTGATACTCAATAACGGTATGGCCGAATTCACCTGCCACGCGGTTAGCACCTTCATAGATTGTTGAATGATTGACAATACCACATCCAACACCTTGGTCTACAAAAATATAGATAAAATTTTTCACTTCTCTGCCTTTGCCAAACCAGAGTTCCCCTAGAGTACGTGTTCTTGCAACATTATCAATATAAACTGGACACTCATATCGATCTTCAAACCAAGCTTTTGCGTCTATAGACTCCCAACCTTTTAAAATGGCATATGATTTTGATCTATGATGCTTAAAGTTAGTACCCGGCGTTCCAATCCCTATGCCCGCTATTTTATCTATAGCAATTTTATGCGTTTTAATCAATTTATCGACGGCATTTTTAATTGCCTCAAGTGTTTTAGTGGGCGTTTCATATGCCATTTGAGGTGATTCCCACCGCTCAATCATACGACCTGAGAGATCCGTTAATACAACAATCACATTGATAGCAATTTCTACCCCAACAATATAGAGATGATCCTGATTTAAACTAATCAAATTAGGTTTTCTACCACCCTTTGACGCCCCTTTTCCAACATCTAGTACAAGCCCTTCTTCAATTAATCCATCCACAATCCTCATAACACTTGGGAGTGCTAATTTCGTTTTTTTTGCAATTTCAGATCTGCTAATCTTCCCCTGTTTAAAGATCAATTTTATTACCGAATTTCGGTTGATCCGTTTTAAAAGTTCTGGCTTTCCAATCACTATTTTAGAATTCATTATTGAACATCCTTAGTTAGAGTTTATTAATTGCTATTCATAAATTCTACTCCAATTGATTGACCACTGTCAACTTTTCAAATCAAAACCTATTTATAAAAAACATATTTCAATTTGATCTTATGAAGAATGCCTTTTTAAGAGTTTATTTCTGTATGATTTCTACAATTTCATCCATTGCTATTTGGCAAAACTCAGACCAATAGAGTATATTGCCATATCTAATTTTCACTTTTTTAAAGGTCTCTAGATTCTCTAAATTGCAAAATCTAACTGTTTTTAAACGTGGTTTCATGTCATAAATTATTTTATGATGATTATCCAATTCAATAAGCAGTGTATAATCTACTTTAGGAATGACACTGATAATTTTTGACATAATACCTCCTATATTACTTTTAAATAACTCACTTCAATGGACAAACTCTATTCTAATGACTTAATGCAAACTGATAACATAATGAAAGACCCCTACTATCTTATAATAGCGGAGTCTTAAAGGCTTGAATACTATCGCATGAGATATTTTTTAAAGGAGATTGAGATCAATAGCCTTTTTAACCGCCAAGGCTCTCCCTTTCACCTCAAGTTTTCTATAGATACTTGTAATGTTTTTTCTAACCGTCACTTCAGCAATAAAAAGCTTTTCTGAAATTTCTTTATTCGTTTTCCCCTCAACAATGCCACCTAAAACCTCTAATTCTCTTTCAGTTAAAGGGGCCTTTAAAGTTGCTGTAAGTCCTGAATCCGTTTTTGAGTTATTTTGAAATACTTCAAATCGTTCCATTATTTCATCCAGATATGGATCTTTTGGCATAAGATATTTTAATCTCATGATCAATTGCATAAGAACGCTTCCATATTCAATAACTAGGATAACAAGATGATCTACCCTACCTATTTCCAATGCCTTAAGCAAACTCTCTTTAGCTTTCTCAAATCCATAAAGATTATACTTTGCAATAGATTCTAAAATAAATAAATGCATATATCCAATCTGATTATTAAAAGTACTGAAGACTTGTAACATTTCTTCACAGAGTATTTCTAATTTTAAATATGCTTTAGTGATTAATAAATACTTGCCATAGACAACATAATTTAAACCTTCACCTTGATAAAGCACGTCACTATGACGAATAAGACCTTTTTTTAACCAAGTTTCAAAATACTGTTCTTCATGCAAAAGACCTCCCAAATAGCCTAAACTCACATCAAAAGCACTGCTAAGAATCGTACTATTACAAGCATCTACCATCTGCCTTAAATTGTCCATCATTTCAATAGCCTGTTTGCCTTTTCCCTTATAAACCAATATCCTTGCTAGAACTAAATTCGAACAAATGATCACAGAAACTTGATTTAATGTCTGTGCTTTTATAATGGCTTTACGTGCAGCAATTTCCGAAGCCTCAAGATCACCTATTTCAAGATAATATTCCGCTCTAACTTGATGCTCAAATCCCATCCCACAGCCATTTGAAAGTTTATTATAATAATAAAAAACTTCTTCTATCTTGTCCGGCATCAAACATAGCTCGCCTTTCATCTTGTAATATAAGTATAAGATGTGTACTGAACCAAAAGTAATTATTTTATCTTTATTGGCAATTAGAGAATGTCCCTCTAATAGTTCATACGCCTTTTCAAAACGCTTTTGCATATTTTTTAAATCGTTAAACTCACTATACCCTCTTATGAGCTCTATTTCTCCTTTAACAATTTTTTGAAGTTTATCATCTTTATGCTCATGTGTATCAAAATAAGATTCAAAGGTATCAAGAAGTTGTAAACCCTTTACAGAATTGATGTTTGTCACGTAAAATCCAACAAAAGTTAAAAAAGCAATGGGATGTTGATACTTGATAAGTTCAGGAATTTCTTCAAAGCATTCTAATATATATTTAGGATTACAATCAATTATTTCAGTCAAATTCAGAACCTCAAAAGCTTCTAAAATTAATTTATAAGCTTTTGCCTCTAAAAAATACTTTATACCCAAAATTGGATCATCATGTTCCATATACCATGTACCAATTTTTATTAACAGCTCACATTTTTCTAACGGCTTAATCCGCTCTTCAAAAATCGATTTAAAGAAACTGTTTAAAATATTGTGTAATTTGTAAGTTTGATTGGATTTATCAAAATAGATTAAGGAATTACTCTCACTCAATCTATAGATCATTTTTTCATTTGATCTATTTCCAGTAATAAAGGCAACTTGTTCAGGCGTAAAACTCTCTAAAAGACTCAGTTGAGTCAAAAGATCTACTTCTTTATCTGAATACCGCTTTATAACCGCCTTTTCAATGAGCCTTTCAATACTTTTGACCTGTTCTATTCTTCCGATTTCAATAAAGCGTTGTACGATTAGATACACGGCTGAAATCCAACCTTCTGAAACTTCATAGGCTTCTATAGCAATACTTTTGTCGATATTACAATCATAAAGCTCGAAAAACAATTGAATTTCTTCAATAGACAGCTCAAAAAGACTATTCTTAATTAAATAGCAAAAACCTTTCAAACACAATTCATCTACAGATAAATTTGGCATTGTTCTAGATAATAGAAGGATATGAAAACCTTCAATGTCACTTTTGACTATAAACTCTAAAAATTCATCTATTTCAGATGAATGTGAAAAATGATAATCATCTATTACCAAAATACTATTCGTCCTAAAAGTGTGCTCTTCAATCAGTTCTAAAACCTTGTCTTTTTTTGAAAAGTCATCTGGAAATCCTAAAAGACGTAATTGATTTCCTAGCTCTGGCATGTCCTTAGAGAGCTGTTTTGTTAGTAGATTCCATATATATTCTGCAGAATCTTCATCCCTTTCAATTGAAAGCCATGTATATGGTATTTTATGGTCTACTAAATAACTTCTTGCAGCAGTGGTTTTCCCATACCCCATAGGTGCCACTGCAATTGTTGCTGGAAATGTCATTAAATTTTTAAAAGCCTTATTCAAATTTTCCCTTTGGAATAAAAGTTGATTCATATACACCCCTAAACACTATCTGTATTTATTAAAGTATAACTGAATTTTCAAACAATTTAAAGCACCCATATTCATTTTTATCTCTTAAAGCAAAAAAAACTCTGGCTAACGCCAAAGTCATTTTTATAAGATTCTTCTTCCTTCAATTGCTTTTGCTAATGTAATTTCATCTGCATATTCCAAATCGCCCCCTACTGGAATACCATGAGCAAGTCGTGTCACCTTAATATCGGTTCCTTTTAAGAGTTTTGAAATATACATTGCAGTTGCTTCACCTTCAATAGTGGGATTAGTTGCAATAATAATCTCATTGGTATCATCCTCTTGAAGCCTTAAAATTAATTCTCTAATCTTAATCTCATTAGGACCAATACCATCCATTGGAGATATGGCACCATGAAGTACATGATAATAACCACGAAACTCTTTTGTATTCTCAATAGCGATTAAGTCTCTTGGAGATTCAACAACACAAATTAAGTTTTGATCGCGTTTTGGATCAGAACAAATATCACACAATTCGCTTTCTGTGATATTAAAACATTTTTCACAATATTTTATTTTTCGCTTTACTTCCAATATGGATTCAGCAAAGTTATAAGCATCAGACTGTTCCATGTTAATCACATAAAAAGCAAGTCGTTGCGCCGATTTTTTACCAATCCCAGGTAATCTCGAAAATTCATCAATCAGTTTATTGATAGAAGGGATAAACTTTGACATCTAGAACAACCCTGGGATGTTCATGCCACCTGTAAATTTGCCTAGCGTCTTACTCATTGTATCTTCCGCTGTTTTAAGCGCTTCATTTACAGCAACAATGATTAAATCCTGTAACATTTCAATATCATCTGGATCAACTACTTCTGGTTTTAAATCGATCGAAATAATTTCTTTTTTACCGCTAACCGTTACTTTAATAGCGCCCCCACCAGCAGTTGCTTCAAATGTTTCTGATTCAATTTTTTCTTGAGCTTCTTGCATATCTCTTTGCATCTTTTGAACTTGTTTCATCATGTTATTCATATTGCCAGGCATAGCTGGACCTCTACCTTTAGCCATAATTTAAAATCCTCCTAAAATCTTATTTTATCTCAAGCACATCTTTATAATCCTTAAAGTAGTCTTTTACCTGCTCTTCTGGATTTAGTGCTTCTTTATGTTCTTCCTCTTTTATTTCAAACTGAAGAGAAATCATCTTTTTTAACAACTTAGACATCAATGTTTCTAAATATTTCAAATTAACTGCATTTTGAACAATATTTATGAAGAGTTTATCTTCTGGTGCTATACCAATTGTAATCCTATTTCCACTAAGAGTCAAAGGGGACGCATTCTCAAAAACAGGCATTATCCCCTTCTTTTCAGCTTTTATTACCTCTCTGAATTTTCCCCAAACTTCTTTTACATCATCAAATCCAATCTCGGAGTCTGTAAATTCAATAAAAGGTTCAATATCATTTTGAGGTTCAGATTGAGGTGATTTAGAGTGTATCACATCAGTTTTAGTTTCAGCTGAAACACGCTTTGAATTTAAAGCCTCAGTAGACTTTGTAGGTGCAGCATGCTGAGATGGCACGGAAGGCCTCACTTTTTCATTATGTGTGATGCCTTTAGGAATGCCCCCACCTTCATATATTATTTTTTCTAATCTATTAACACGTTCTATGAGACCCTCAATGGTCTGATCCGCTTTAACATTCATAATCTTGACAAGTGTCGCCTCAAAGAGTACACGCTTATTTTGTGAATATTTGATGCTCTTTGATAACTCAATAAAAAGATTTAAAGCTCTAGAAATTTCAATCTGACTAAAATGGGTGGATAACGTTTTTAACGTCTCCATATATTCAGTTGAAGCGTTAATGAGTAGATCGTAATTTTCTTTTACTGACAAAACAATTAACAGATCTCTATAGACTTCAATAATGGCATTGATGAATTGATTTAAATCTTTACCATTCTTTATGATATCATCCACCTGTATAAAGATTTGGTTTGCATCTTGATTAACCAAATGCTCTATCAATTTTAAGATCACTGTATTTTCCACGAGACCAAGTAAATCTACAACATCTTCAACTAACAAACGATTTGTACCCACACTCAAACACTGATCTAGACTACTTATAGAATCTCTCACTGCGCCATCACTTTTTTCAATAATAAGCTTTAAAGCTTCTATATCATAAGTAACTTCAGTTTGATCACAAATATATTTCAATCTAAAGAGTAAATCTTCATAAGATACTCTTTTAAAATCAAATCTTTGACATCTCGATAAAATTGTCGCTGGAATTTTATGAGATTCTGTTGTCGCTAAAATAAAAAGTACATATTCAGGGGGTTCTTCAAGTGTTTTTAAAAGTGCATTAAATGCACCTTGTGATAACATGTGAACCTCATCTATTATGTACACTTTGAACCGGCCTTTTGACGGTGCAAATTTAACATGCTCTCTCAATTCACGAATATCATCCACACTGTTGTTAGAAGCCGCATCCATTTCCACAACATCAATAAATTGATCCTCTAAGATGCTCTTGCAATTTTCACATACGTTACATGGATTGCCATCAGAATTATTTAAACAGTTTACAGCTCTTGCGAAAACCTTTGCAGTCGTTGTCTTTCCAGTTCCTCTTGTCCCCGAAAAAAGATAAGCGTGACCTATACTATTATTTACGATTTGATTTCTAATCGGAAGTATAATGTGATTTTGTCCAATTATTTCATCAAAATTGAGTGGTCTCCATTTTCGATACAAAGCTTGATAAGCCATTTTTTACTCCTTTTTTAAAAAAAATATTTTTGTAAACTGTATACAGTTATTTGTTCAAATCTCCTAATTTCAGATATAAAGATCATCAATTATGCTCTGTATCTTATTAGGTGATTGCATTACAATTCTTTCAAAAGCATCCACAATTTTAGGTGCAAATTGGGTCCCTCTATTTCTGATGAGTTCTTTTAGAGCTTCATATATAGGCTCTGCTTTTGAGTATGATCTTGCAGAAGTAATTGCATCAAATGCATCTGCAACACCAATAATACCTGCATACTCAGGAAGCTCTTCCAGAGTGTGCCCAGAAGGATACCCTTTTAAGTCATACCTCACATGGTGGTATAAGATCCCTTCAGTAATCTGCGAGTCTAATTTAATGGCATTCAATATTTGAATACCTTTTTCAGGATGCTCTTTAATAATTTCATATTCTTCTTGAGTTAATTTACCTTGTTTGGTTAAAATAGACTGATGTATGCCCACTTTTCCAACATCATGAAGGAGCCCTGCTATTTCTATATTTTCGAGTTCTTCATTACTATAGCCCATTTCCACTGCAATTTCAACAGAAAATCTTGAGACTCTCCTTGAGTGACCCTCAGTATATTTATCCTTTGCTTCAATAACATTCACAAGCGCATGAATTGTATTAAAATACTGCTTTCTCAATTGATCATATAATAAAGCTCTTTGAATAACAACAGATGCTTGATTTTTAAACATTTTAAGAATATTGATATCATTAGATGTCAGTTCGTGCTCTATACCAATGGACAATATGGATATAATTTCCCCCTCAGTCTCCATAGGTGCAATGAGTATTTGTTTCAAATTATTTGAATAACGATGTGCCTTTCGGTAAATATCATTTACTTCAATAATTTTTATTTCAGAATCCTCAATAATATCACTCTCATAGTACGCATTTATATCTTCAATATACTGATCGTAGTAATAATCAGCTTTTTCAGTTTGAGCTTTTAATTCCCAAAAACCATCATCGTTTCTAATTCGAATTGTACCAGATATAATATTGAAAAGATAATCAATTCTATTAATAATATTAATCAGTAATTCTTTAAGCCCCCAATTGCTTATTAGCGATGAATTAATTTGATTAATATACTCTAATTCTCTATTTTTTCTAAGGATTCTACTTTGTAGAGTGATTTCATCGTTTATGGATTTTCCAATGTATAAATAACTGCCGTTCGTTAAGGCTTCAATTTTGACATTTAGAAACTGAGACACTTTAGAATCAAAATGGCTCATCCTAAAATTTAGAAATGTGAGTTCATCACATTGAGTGGTTAAATCTTTAAGTGTTCTAGACTTATCCATCATAATAGATAGTATTGATTTTCCAACAATTTCATCTTTTTTAAAACCCAATTTATTTTCAAAAGTGCGATTAACTTCTAAAATTGTGCCTTCATTGTTTATTAGAAAAACAATTTCATTTACTCTATCAAAAAGGATATCATTCATTTCTTCTTTTGTTGCCATCTCTGTGAAATATTGATCATGCTCTTTTTTCAAAGCTCTACTTCTATCAAGTATAGATTCCATATCTTGTCTATACTTTTCACAGGATACCATCAATTCTTTTATTTGTTCATCTAAATTTTCTTCAACTTCAGAAATTTCGCTAATCAGCTGTTCTAAAAGTGGATCAAAGTTAATTTGTACTCTATCAATTTTATTATATTGGCCTTCTTTAATCAAATCTAACGTTTTAATAAGCCGATTTAAAGGATATTTTCTATGCTTCAGTATCGTATTAAAAAGTATAAAAATTGCTATATTTCCTAAAATAACAATGAGAGTCCACAAGATATAAGAAGTACCCTCTATATCTTCAACAGGTCTTATTACAACGATTTCAAGATTAAGTTCTTTATTAAAAAAAGCCTTATAATAATCCTCATTTACTCTTTGTAATGCATCTAATTTTAAATGTAACTTTTCATTCGAAGTAATACGAATAGCATTGTCCCATAAATTAATACTCTCAAAAGATACGTATTGAATGGCTGTATCTTTTAATTTAGACTCACTATGAGAGATCATAAATCTACTCTGATCTGGATCAATTTCAATCTTATATTGCTCATATAATGGCTCTAGATCAGACACATAATCAATTTGATCTTGAGCTAAAACGCCTTTATCTATTTGGTCTATCTTATGAGTAAATTTCAATTGATTTATATGATTTTCCAAATTAAAAAAGATTTGATCCGCTAGTTGATCTATTTTTAAATTCGCTTGCATGATTGCTTGTTCTTTGAGGTATTCATCCAAATAGAAATAGGCACTCAGGCTCCATAAGGTTATTGGAATTAAAATGATTATGAAAGTTAACCATTTTTGAAAATTATAATATTTAATTCTCATCATATTCCCCCAATGTTTTTGCCTCATAAATTGCATCTAAAGCATCGCTTTTATTATCAATTAAATTTTCTAATATTTTTAAAAGTTGAGGTGAGTAGACAGACCCTGATTCCGTTGTCATCTTTGCCACAAAGTGCTGCCGATCAAAGCTTCCACTGTTATAATTCATAAAAAGATCAAAGTCATTAGCCAATCTAATAATTTGTGAATAGTATGGTTGCTCCTGTAATTCAATTGCCTGATTGGACAAATCATAATTAAGATGATGAAATTCTATACCATCAAGAATTTCTTTATTAAAACCTACATTTTCTATCATTTTTCTGCCCATTATGCCATGTTCCTCTATATCAAAAAAATATTCTAAAGAATTATCAGCAAAACCTAGTTTACCGACATCGTGTAATAAGCCAGCAATATAAATATCATCGATTTCATTGTCATTTAAGTAGAGCCGTTGAGCAATCAATCGACTAATCCGTGCAACACGTCTTGAATGCCCACTAAATCTTTCTTGCTTTATTTCTGCAGCTGTAACAAAGGCTTCTACGGTTTTATAGTAGTTCGCTTTTAGCTGATCATATAGAAGCACTTTTTCAAGAGAAATCGTAACATTAATCGATATGGACTCTAATAAGACCATATAGTCTGTATTAAATTCAAAATCACTTATGATTGACATAACACCAAAGCTTTTTTGATAGTTTGCTAGTGGTATATAGGCAATTGAATGTCCTTGTTTTAACAGGTCCTCTAAAACAGGCTCGTGAAACAATAAGTCATCTGCTGTATTTATTAAAATAATCTTATTTTCTTTAAAACAATATCCAATATGTCTCCCCTCAGCAACAATTTTTTCACTCAAAAGGAACTCTGTACTATAACCTGAAATTGTTTTGAGTTCAAACATTTGATCTTCATTCATAAGTCTGATAGTTGTTGAATTTAAATTTGCCAGAAAGGCAACCTTATCCAATATATCTTGAAGAGTTGCCTCTATATTGTTATTGATACTAATGATTTTGCCAATTTCATTGATAAAATGTAAATCTCTGCTCTTCTTAAGATAGTTTTGGTTCATTTTTTCTTCAAAATTGCTTTTTGAACAGAAACATAGTATATATTTTACTTTATTAAATTCTCGTATCCTAATAGAACTTCCATTAAGGGGTTCATTGAATATATGATTTTTAAATCTAAACTTTATAGATTTATAATCTCGTTCCAATAAAAGATCTAAATCCTTATCAAAGCCTTCTATAAATTCACTAATATGCTCACATTGATAGATTGATGTTTCAATCCTTAAAATTTCTGATAGGATTTGATTAACATAAATAATATCGCCTTCAGTATTCATAATCCATAACATTTGATCAATATTCTTTGCAATTGTTTCAAAAAAAGAAGATAGGTACAAAGCTCTATTTTTGAGGACTGCATGATTTTTATAAAGCTCTTCAAACTGTTTGTTTTTATATCTATTCTCTCTTATCAACTCACTTTCTACTACCTTTAATTCACTGATCTTAAGTAATTTTTGATCAATATCTTCTTTAACTTCATCCAATTTTGTCATTATAAGATGATATTCCTCTATTAAACACCTGCCCTTAGTATTTTTTCTATAACTTCTATCTAAGTCCAATACGAGTCGCATTAAAGTCATATAACTTCTATTTACAAATAAATAGCATGATGCCAATAATAATAACATCATCAGTATAATTTGAATCCATTGATTTTTAAATACTTCTGAAATAAAAATATAGAAATTGGACTGATCAATAATCACATAACCTAAATCAGATGTATAAATAAGTTTTTTATGGTCCAAACGATTCATTGATATCAGAATCGCTTTTTTAAAAGCGTCAAATTGATAATCTATTGCAAGGCTCCCTTGATACTTCCCTTTAGAATCACTGAGATTTTTGCTAAAAGTTACAATTTTCATGTCTAATTTAGCCTCTTGCTTAGGTGGTGAAACAATAATCTGGTCTGCTATTGATGACGAAATCATAGTCCCCTTATCCTGTTCATTCCCCACAGATTTGCCAAAATAATATTCTATGCCGTCTCTTGTCATATAACGAGCACTTAATATATTAGCATCTGAAGTTACAAGTGCACTTAATAATAGCTTATATTTTGCCTCATTTAGTTTTATATCATTTTCTTGATAATTTATAATGCTATCTGATAAAAAAGCCAGTTCGTCTAATACAACCTTTAAAGGCGTATTTTGCATATCAATCTGTATAGGTTCACTACGCTTAGCCACTTTACTCACATCATAATAAATGCCAAAAAGAGCAACATTGGCGCACACTAACACAAGTACTAGTGAAGTAATATATTTTATTAGAAAGCTAATTGTTGATTTTTTTATCGAATCTTGCTTGTGATTCACTCAAATTCCCCGCGATCTGATAAATTGATTTATTATGTAAATTATATTAAAAAAAACA
Organism: uncultured Fusibacter sp.; assembly: GCA_965140735.1. Taxonomy (GTDB): domain Bacteria; phylum Bacillota; class Clostridia; order Peptostreptococcales; family Acidaminobacteraceae; genus Fusibacter_A. The sequence continues at coordinate 3,221,938 of OZ223306.1, forward strand.
CTAAAGATAAAGGAGAATAGCTTATAGATCAAACCTACTTTCGTTGTCTCCTTTCAAAGACTAAACATGCCTCTTCAAATCTTCCTAACCGCTTAGAGCAGGCTAAATAGTCCTGCCTCTAAGCGGGACGAAAACAAATGATCTTAAATAAAAAAAGTTGTCTTATAAGACAACTTTTTAATATGTAAGCCGTGCATCCAACTTCGAAATACTACTACAGACGTTACCACAACAGTTAGCTCAAATCAGGAACCCCCGCGGCACATAGACTTTCTTACTTACCGCTGCTTCCTTCCAGATCTGACGGAGTTCATAAGTGCCTATTGCGCAGGACCCAATTATCAACACCACTTATTGTGGGCAGACTCAACAATGATATCCCTTAGATGGACTTCAATCTTGCTACAGCGGATTGCAAGTTACAAGGCACCGCTACCTCCCCATCTAGCACGGCATATATTTAATTGGCGGAGAGAGCGGGACTCGAACCCGCGGGGCCATGACAGCCTTACACGCTTTCCAGGCGTGCCCCTTAGCCAGCTCGGACATCTCTCCACTATCTTAATCTCTTAAAAAAACGCTTCATTATATCAGAGCACTCTTGTGCCAACACACCTTCAACAACCTGACAGTAATGGTTTAAACCTTTAAAATCAAATAAGTTGAATAGAGAACCACAAGCGCCCCCTTTAGGGTCTCTTGAACCAAAATAAACAGTTTTAATTCTAGACTGATAAATAGCCCCAATACACATAGGACAGGGTTCAATTGTAACATAGATCTCGCAGTCTGTCAATCTCCAATGACCTATATTAAGACAGGCTTCTTGGATCGCATTAATCTCAGCGTGTGCAATAGCACTTTCTGATAATTCTCGCGTATTATGCCCTTTTCCGATCACTTTCCCTTGTTTCACAATAACGGCTCCAATAGGCACTTCACCAAGCATATAAGCCTTCTCCGCTTCAATTAAAGCCAATTCCATAAAATGCTCTATTTTATTTTCATCCACACCTTGAAATCTCCTCTTTTATAATTTGCTGCAAACGATCGTAAAAGTCTTTGGTATACCTTGATCGAATACTTCTGATGAAAGATTGGGTTCTTCTTTCAACTCTTTTACCATAAAGCCGACTTGTGCAAGTGATGTTATAATCTCACCTAAAGTCCATTTTCTGAGGAAAACCTTATCAAGAAGAGCTTCATCTGAGTATTTCGAGAATGCAACTTCCTGTTCTACTAATTCAGTACTGAAATAATCACCAGTAACTTTATGCTTTCTGACCTTTGCTGTGGAGCCTCTAGACGAAATCAGCTTTGTTGATACTGGATGAAAATCTCTCAAAATAAATTTGCCTTTACTTTGAAGTAATCTATAAGCAACATTAAAAAAAGACGCTAAATCTTGAAAATAGTGAATAATACCCATTTCAGCAAACACAATGTCATTTGTTTCATAATAGGATTCAAGATCGACATTTAGGATATCGCCAATAATATAGTCTATTTCACATCTGCAAGCTTTCGCAAGTTCAAGTGCATATTGTTTATTGCCAGGCGATATATCCACTACAGTTACATTTGCCCCTAATAAACTTAAAGCGACTGCCTTCTGTCCCATAGAGCCCATTAAATTGAATATTTTTTGCCCTTTAACTGTTTCAAAGTATGGATATATCGGATATAAAATTTTCTCAGGATCTCTTATAATTTTTTGTGCAGCTTCACTAGGAAAGCCATATTTTTTCACATATGCATTATAAGTTTCCTGCTGCCATATTGCGTTATTTTTGTTTTGACACGTTTCAGATTTCATATTGCCTCCATTTCCACTCATATTATAACAAACCCCTGTGATTTAATATCACAAGGGTTTCGATGTCGTGGCGCACCCGAGAAGATTTGAACTTCCGACCTACCGCTTAGGAGGCGGTTGCTCTATCCACTGAGCTACGAGTGCATTTATTTTCCATTGTTGTTTTTGATAACATAATCTCTAAAATATATTTCTACATAATCATTTTTTTGACGTTCTGTCTCTTTAACAGAAACAGGGTTTGATGATCCTTCATTAATAAATTCAACTTTAGTTTGATCCAAATTGCCATCACTTAAAATAGCATAAATCGCTTTTATCCTATTCGAAGCTAATTCAACTTCCATTGCTGTATTAGAGAAATTAGGATATCCATCTGCATGTCCTTCTATGACAATCGTTTCCTCTGGATATGCGTTAATAATATCCTCAAAAGATTCTAACGCGACTTTAGCACTATCTGGTACTTTAAACGATTGAAAATCAAACTTAACAGTTATATGTGCTTCTTTTAGAATTTTTAAATCTTCTGCAGAATAAGTTCCATTTTCATTTTCGCTATTCACAGCATTCTTTTTCACCACTTCAGGCTCGGTTTCAGATTCCTCGTCCACAGGATCAACAACAAGATCCTTACCAGAAGACTCATTAAGTGAACTAGAATCCTCATTTGGGTCGTCTACAGGGACATCTGGAACTTCAACATCTCCATTAGCTTCCAAAACAACTGGTTTTGTTTGAACCGCTTGATCAGACACATAACTGAAAACGTAACTACTACTTATAATAACGATTGTGAGCAAAGAAATCAAGTAAATTCCAATTATTATTTTACCTTTTTGTGTGTATTTTTTAGGAAACATTATTTTCTACTTCTTAGGCTTAACAAATTCAACAAGATTTATAATCTTTTGAATTTCATATTCAATTAAAGTATTTTGGTCTTCTTGGAATTTTTTTCTGCTCTTATTGATTTCTTTTAAATCCTCAATACGTTTTTCTAATTCACGAACAGTTGCGTCATTTCTATTAAAAATTTCCTGAGTAGTAGAAACCGTTTCTTCAAGTACTGTATTTAGAGAATCAATCCTTTTATAAGCATCATTTAAAAGTTCATCTAAACTTATGTTAGAAACGTTCATTATATTTAAAACGGTTTCTCGTTTAAGATCCATTGGTAAATTTTCAGGAATCGCCTTTAAATAAACGTCTGCCATAAATATCGATTTTTTAAGATCTGTTTCAAGTTGAGAATTTCTGTAAATTTCATCAATTGTCAACATTTTATTTTTTTCATAAGCATTGATTAACAAATCAAGTTTATCTCCAATATCTTTGGGAATATCATTCATTTTACCTGCTTTTTCTCTTGCCAAATCTTTTTCTTTAATTTTATTACTTTCCATTTCATTATTTGCAGTCATTTCATCAACTGGTAATGAAACTAAATGCGACAAATCAGGAACATTCTCCAAATCTGGAACTTGATCTACATCAAGTTCTATGTCTTTTGATTCATCTATTAATTCAATTTCTGATCCTTCGCTTTCAGCTGCCTTAGTTTCCATAAGCCCCATTTTCTCAAATAACGTTTTTTTAGGTACCACGTCAATGCCCTCCCTATACTTATAATTCACTCAGTTTACTTTCCAAATATTGAATTTTTCCTCTATTACTCTTTAATATACTCTTATAAGACTCAATTATTTCATCTTTTCGATTGATTTGTTGTTTCTTAATCTCTATTTGGTGGCTTAAAATAGCAATCACTTCATTTAGATCATTTAAACTGTTACGTTTGAATTCTGCCAAATCTGTATCATCATTTAATGAATACGGCGTCACAACCTCTATACTATCTTTTATAATTTGAACACCAGCATCATCAATATATGTGATATTACTTCTTGTGTGAATATGAGCCTTTAATGCTTTTTTATTCTTATTTATTTTCTTATAGATAGTCACTTTACTGACACCTAACATTCGAGCTACTTCAATCACTCTATACATATTACTCAACTGACCTTTCAAGCTTTTTTAGTAAACCATATTGCAATTTGCTAATCATATCTAAATCTTCTAATAACTTAAATTGATATTTTGTTACTAACTCATCTTTTACTTCTAGTTCATGATCTAAATTTGTTAACTCGTCTGTAAGTATTTCAAGCTTTCTTTTTAAAATGTCATACTCTTTATCTTGTCGTGGCTTTATTTTGTTTGGCTTTACTTCTTTAACAGAATCCATTTCCTCAGAATCTGAATCCTGATTTTGCTCTAAACTTGTGTGAAATAATGTCTTTAATATTTCTAGCCCTCGTTCATCAAAGTAAGTAACACCATCTTGCTTTGAAATGTTAGGATCAAGTAAAGCCTTGTGTGTGATCATTTTCTCAAAAATTTCTACTTTCTCAACACCAATTAAATCTGCAGCTTCACTGACTTTATACATTAATTCACCCCCTTCAGTTTACTGTTAATTAACTGTTAATCTTATAATTCGCTTATTAACAGCATTTTCATCTATATATTAATTTTACATAATTAAATTCATAATTACAATTCATTTTTTTTATATGCAAATTTAGAGCTGAAACCTTTTATTTAAAGGTTTTAAGTATAATTCAGTAAGCGTTAACATCTATTTTGATTACTATTTATATGTGTAAACCTATTTACACAATACGCGTCAATACGTTTAAATGTAATGGGATCGTCATTTAGATATATTTGTAACGCCGTTTTTTTCTTTTTTAAACTTATTCCTAGTCCCCTCTATAAAATACTTTTTATCCCCACTTCATATGTAATTTGATATTTTATAAAATAAGCAATAGGTTGAAAATGTTTCGATTTATTACGTTCTCAACCTATGTTATAAAATGAGATTCTATTTTTTTTTGAATTTTGTTTCAATATGATACTTTTCTAGTTTGCGGTACAAGGTGCTTCTACCTATTCCAATAATTTCAGCTGCTAAAGTAAGATTATGCTCCACTCTTTGAAGTACTTCTTTAATATACGCCGCCTCCATTTCTTCTAAACTTAACAGTCTTTCCTCTTTAAGATGTGATAAATGCTGTACGCTGTAAACACTTACATTTCTGTGGTTCAGCTCCGAAAATTGAGCGTCTAATGCAATTGATTTGAAATTCTTCATTTTACCATTATCTAATAGTTTTTCAATAAATTCAGATGTGCATTTCAATCCATTATTGTTAATCACATTTTTAACGAGTTTACTGTATTCATCTGGAAAATCATATAGGTTTTCTAATTTAATTGCATTTTGTTTGATTCTGGATAACAATCTTTGATTAATATTGAGTTCATAAAGTGAATTTACAGTTGTGTAAGCAGTTGTCAATATTATGTTGAAACATTTGTAATCACTGTATTTATAGCTTGAGTTCGATATTATTTTTTCTTCCGTGTAAACCGTTAACAAGGCTACACTTTTTGAATCTAACAATTCGAAATTTTCTATAATAACCGTATCATATTGATACAATCCTATTAATATTTCATCATACCTTACATATTTAGGAATATCCATTATATTTATTAATATTCTTGACTTTGAAACTTGATCCGCTAAATAAAGGGCTAAACTTGTTTTACCACTACCTTGAGATCCCATTATAAAAATAGGCATTTTATACTCTAGAAGTCTTTTTACTCTTAATTGAAATTCTAAAAAATATGATTCAGGATATACAAACAGTTTCTCTAGTGAATAATTCATACGATTTTTAATCTCATCTTTTGATATCGTACTAGAATCTATTTGCATTCTTTTTAGGGATTCTTGAAATTTGTGGACTTCATATTCTGACAAATTAACTTCACTTATAATCATGCAGGCACCATAAAAAATTTCATCTATAACAATTGGCATCGCTATTGTATATAAATCTTTAAACAAATCTAAATAATGCTCTTCTAAGGAAACCTTGATATGCTTTTCTGTTCGCAAAGAAATTGCACCAGCGTTTGTTCCAATTAAAGTTTCGTCTACATTATTAATATCTTTATATGCATCATGAATTATATTTTTAAATACAACATCACCGTTTTGCTCACATATCAAAAAATCATAATTGGGATTAATCAACTTTGAAACAAAATTAATAAGCTCATCATTCATTTTTCTTTCAAATGGCTCAACTTGATTTTTCAATTTAATTGGATCAGTCGTATTTAGATGTGTTATAAAACATCTGTACCATGATTTTGAAATTTCATCATTTACTATTTTTTTATTAAGTCGTCCTGTCTTAATAAAAAGCATTTTTGCTTCTTTAACTTGAATATTATACATGTCACTTCCTCACATTAACTATATATGGTTTATACCTTCAAATTTTAGATTTAAGAAGTTTTATCGTTTAATTGATGTTATACACTAAAATTCTTTTTTTTCTTCATATAACACGGCAATTTATGGGATATTTATCCATTTAAAAAAATTCCAACGCATTTTTTATCATAGAAATTTTTGCTGGTGTTTTTCCCACTAAATTTCCATCTGCATTGATATAATATTGTTTTTTGTCATCATAAATATCTATCAATTTTCCTCTTAAATAATTGACTTCATTTACTTCACTTAATTTTCCTTTATAGATTTTTGAAAGCTCTTTTATGAAAATAATTTTGCTAACGGCATTAACCATACATATATCAAATTGACCATCTTGTGGTGAAGCATCAGGACATACGTTCATCCCGCCACCAATATATTTACCATTTCCAACTGCAACTAATAAGAATGGTTTTTTAACTTCTTGATCATCTACTTTAATAAAGACTGTATTAGCTTTGAAAAATAATCCCGATTTTAGTGTACTCAATAAGTAAGCCGCTGGACCTTTAATAAACTTTTTTAGTTTTTCTGTATCTTTAATAATTGGACCATCAATTCCAAATGAGCATACATTAATAAAGTAAAAGTGATTTACTTTTCCGATATCGATCAAAGCTGTTTCTTCATTTTTTATTCTTAATAATATGGAATCAAGATCCATTGGTCTATCAAAACAACGTACAAAATCATTTCCAGTTCCACTTGGAATTATACCAACTCTAATTTTTTTTCCACAATTATAATTGAGTCCATTTATTATTTCTGATAGAGTACCATCTCCGCCCACACCGACAAATTCTTCATAACCATTATCAAAGTACTCCTTCACAATTTCTGTTATATTACCTTTATATCTCGAAACTTGAATCGTATATTCTATGTTTTTGATTTCATCTAATTTTTCTTTTATAATTGGCAATAGTTTAATTGTATTCCCTCTGCCTGCTACGGGATTTATGATAAAGATAATTTTTCTCTTTTTCACCTTTTAAACCTCAATCCAAATTTTATTTATTACTCTTATATTATACTCTATTTTCACTTTTATTGTGTTGTCTATGTTTACATTATTTTTTCCTTTTTAAATGTTCTATCCAATAGCTTTCTTATTTTAATCTGTTTACCCTATTATAAAGTTAAAATTCACTGCATAATTCAAAACTTATCTCTTTTTTATAAAAGAACCCTGTAATTTCAATTCTTTAGGCACTTTTGTCATTTTGTTTTGCTTGTGCTTAATTTTATTTGAATATTAGATACAGACTTTGATACTATATTAAATCTTTATACAAGTCAAATTTGGGCTGTATATAAGCCGCATATGATGTATTTTATAAAAAAAAAGCCTGTCTAGCAATGTTTCACGTGAAACAATACTAATATCAAGCTTTTTTCTATATACATATTTGATTAGTTAGATTTGAAATATGAATTTTTTCAATTTTAAATGTTTCACGTGAAACTATTTCTGATGGATTAAATCTAAAATACGATTTAAATCATCTATATTATAAAAGTCTATGAGTATCTTCCCTCTGCCATTTGACTCCTTAATAGTAACTTTCGTACCAATTGAAACAGCTAATTCTTCTTCAATATTTATAATTTCAGGTAACTTCTTATTAGGTTTATCTGTTCTTTGAAGCGGTTTTTTATTAAAAATTTGATCGAAATTTTTAACAAGTTCTTCAGTTTTCCTAACACTTAATCCTTCTTTTACGATATAATCATATGCTAATCGTCTCTTTTTTTCAGTGTCAAGTGCAAGTAAAGATCGTCCATGTCCATTTGTTATTATATTTTGTGAGATTCCCAATTGAATAAAATCCTCGAGTTTTAAAAGTCTAATTGTATTTGTTATATAAGATCTGCTTTTACCAACAATTTTACTCAAACTTTCCTGTGTTATCTTAAATTCATCTATAAGTCTATGATATGCTGTCGCTTCTTCTATTGGATTCAAATTTTCTCTTTGAATATTCTCAACAAGAGATAACTGAGCAACTGTAAACTCATCTACATCTTTTATGATAGATGAAATCTTCTTTAAGCCAATTTCCTTACAAGCTCTCCATCTTCTTTCTCCAGCTATGATCTCATAATAGCTTCCCTTTCTTTTTAAAACTATAGGTTGTAATAAGCCGAGTTCTCTAATAGAGTCTCCTAACGCTAAAATTTTAGAATCATCAAAATCTCTTCTAGGCTGCTCACGATTAGGAATAATCAAATTAATATCAACTTGATCAACCATCTCACCATCATCATTAATTTTCGCCTTCTTTTCTGACGTGATATCGTTAGGAATTAAAGCACCTAAACCCCTCCCTAACCCACTTTTCTTATTCATATCTTAACTCCTCTAATTCCATAAACTCCTCAGCCAAATCCATATAAGCTTCTGCACCTTTTGATTTTGAATCATAATACATAATAGGCAATCCAAAACTAGGTGCTTCTGCCAATCTAATATTTCTCGGAATGATTGTAGAATAAACTAATTCCTTAAAATGCTTCTTAACCTCTTCTACCACTTGAATGGATAAATTAGTTCTACCATCAAACATACTCAAAAGGACACCTTGTATTTCAATTTCGGGATTTATACTTTGTTTTATCAAATTGAAAGTATTTAAGAGTTGACTGACGCCTTCAAGTGCATAATATTCACATTGAATTGGTATGACAACACTATCGACTGCCACAAGTGCATTAATTGTCAACATACCTAGAGAAGGTGGACAGTCAATAATTAAATAATCAAAATGTTCTTTAACTTCACTTAAACGCCTTTTCAATAAAGTCTCTCTATTTTCAAGTTCAATAATCTCAATTTCAGCACCTGCTAAATCAACACTTCCTGGCAAAATCGATAAGTTATCAAATTTAGTTTGTATAATAGCAGACTTTATAGGTACATTGTCTATAAGCACTTCATATATAGAGTATTCTACATTATATTTATCTACACCAACACCGCTTGTTAAGTTCCCTTGTGGATCATTATCAATAAGCAATACCTTCCGTCCTAATTGTGCAAGACCCGCTGCTAAGTTTACAGCAGTAGTCGTTTTGCCTACACCACCTTTTTGATTGAATATAGCAATCGCTTTTCCCATGTATACCTCCTGTATAAGATACTATATTCATTATACTAAAAAAACATAAAATAAAAAAGAAATAAGAGACCAAACTATAAGATTGGTGACTTATTTCTTTATATTTTTAATAAAATGAACATTTTAGAAATTATATTTTACAGATAAAGGCTAATAGAAAACTTATAAAGGATTCTTTTTAGGAACACCAGCTTTCCTTGGATATTTTTTTTCGATATTACCCATTTTCTGTATAATTAAAAGGTCTCTTTCACCATATTCCTCGGGTAATAATATTTTCTGAACATCTACTAATTTAGATTTCATACATTTAAAAGCATTCTGAGCATCATCGAGTTCAGTCTTCGTTTTAATACTCTTATAAGCGATAAAGTAACCATTCGTTTTTACAAAAGGCATGACCAGTTCTAAAAGTAATCTCAGTTCTGCAACTGCTCTAGAAACTGCTATATCATAAACTTCTCTATACGTCTTATTTTGACCAAAGTCTTCAGCTCTTCCATGAACGAAATTACAGCCTTTTAAATCAAGTGTTTCAACCAATTGATTTAAAAAAGTGATTCTCTTGTTTAAAGAATCAAGTCCAGTGACTTTAATAGTAGGTTCAAATATTTTTATAGGTATTGAAGGAAAACCAGCACCAATACCTATATCTATAATATTTTTATTAATTATTTCCACACCCGTATTTTTTATGAGCATCGAATCCATAAAATGCTTGATGAAAACATCTTTATACTCTTTGATTGCCGTCAAATTATATTTTTCATTTTCATTTACTAAAAAAGTATAATATTTTTCGAGCTGATCATACTGGGCTTTTGAAAGATCAAAATTCATGGATTCAAATAGATTATTTATCATTTATTTCTTCTCCTTTGTTGCTCCAGATACACAAGTAATACAGATATATCAGATGGTGAAACACCTGATATTCTAGATGCTTGACCAATTGAGTCTGGTCTGATTTCAGTTAACTTTTGTCTTGCTTCTAATCTCAAACTATCTATTTTATCATAATTAATATTCACAGATAATTTTTTTTCTTCAAGTGCCTTAAATTTTTCAATTTGACTCATTTGTTTCTTAATATAACCTTCATATTTAACAGAAACTTCAATTTGCTTAATAACATCTTTTGTGAGCTCATCTGGTCTCGTTTCATCAACATCAACAAGATGTTTATAAAAAACCTCAGGCCTTCTTAAAATATCGATTAATTTAGTCCCCTGGGTCACTGGACTACTTTCAATAGATCTTAAAACATTGTTTAAAGGTTCCATCTTTAAATTGACAGACTGAATACGCTTATATTCCTGATCAATCATCTCAAGTTTTCTTTGAAACCTTAAATAGCGATCTTCTTTTACAAGACCGATATCATAGCCTTTTTGAGTTAACCTTAAATCTGCATTATCTTGTCTTAAAACTAATCTATATTCTGCTCTAGAAGTCATCATTCTATAAGGTTCATCTGTCCCTTTAGTCACGAGATCATCAATCAATACGCCTATATAAGCCTCAGAACGATCTAGTATAAGTGGTTCCTTCCCTTTAAATTTTAGCGCTGCATTTATACCTGCAATTAAACCCTGCGCAGCAGCCTCTTCGTATCCTGAAGTCCCATTAAATTGGCCTGCTGAAAAGAGCCCATCCACTGTTTTAAGCTCTAATGAAAGATTGAGCATTAAGGGATTTATGCAATCATACTCAATCGCATATGCAGGTCTCATAATTTCACAGTTCTCCATCCCAGGAATAGACCTCATAAATGCCAACTGAACATCTTCAGCCAAACTCGTAGACATACCTTGAACATACATTTCATTTGTATCTCTACCTTCAGGCTCAATAAAGAGTTGATGTCTTGGTTTATCAGTAAATCTCTGTAATTTAGTTTCAATAGATGGACAATACCTAGGCCCAGTACCCTCAATTGCACCAGTGTATAAACCAGATTTATCCAAATTATTGAGTATAATTTCATGTGTTACCATATTGGTATAGGTTAACCAACAAGGTAATTCATCAAGTTCTATTTCATCGTTCATAAAAGAGAACAATTCAAAATCTTGATCTCCCCATTGTACTTCCATTTTATCAAAATCAAGTGATCTCTTATCTACACGTGCAGGTGTGCCCGTTTTAAATCTTCTTAAGTCAAATTCATTTTGATTTAAACTATCCACTAAGGCATAAGAACCCGAAAGGCCATTTGGTCCACTTTTAAGTTCAGCATCACCAATAAAAATAGTACTGCCTAAATAAGTTCCCGTTGAAAGAACAGCTACATCACATGTATACTTGGCACCTATACTCGTAATAACACCTTTTATCTTATGATCTTCTATAATTAAAGAAGTCACTTCTGCCTGCTTCACATAAAGATTATCTGTATTTTCAAGTACTTTTTTCATTTCAGTATGATATTGATGTTTATCCGCTTGGGCACGTAATGAATGAACTGCAGGTCCTTTTGAACTATTGAGCATTTTACTTTGAACAAAAGCTTTATCAATATTAAGACCCATTTCTCCACCAAGTGCATCAATTTCTTTTACAAGATGACCTTTACCTGTACCACCAATAGAAGGATTACAAGGCATCATCGCTATTGAATCTAAATTAATTGATAAAATCAAAGTCTTAACACCCATTCTAGCACTTGCAAGTGCAGCTTCACAGCCCGCATGACCTGCACCAATCACTATACATCCAAAATATCCTGCATCAAATGTTCTAACCATTTTGATTCCTCTACTTTCCTAAACAAAAATTACTAAATATAGTGTTCATTAGATCTTCTTCAACACTTTCACCTGTTACATGTCCCAGATTTAAAATCGCATTTTTGACATCCACTTCAATAAAATCATAAGGCATTCCAGAATGTACCGCGCTTAAAGCATCTGAAATATTCTTCTCCGCATCTTTTACCAATTGAATATGTCTCGTATTACTTATGATATCCACATGATTCATACCAACTTCATTACCAAAAACCATATTTTTGATTTCACGCTCTAATTCTTCTATACCAAGTTCATTTTGAATAGAGGCTCTAATTATAATTTTATCTTCTAAAACAGAATTTATATAATCCATTTCAATTTTACTTTCCAAATCCGTTTTGTTAATAATCACAATGGCATGCTTATTCTTTACAAGTGACATTATATCATGATCTTCCTTCGTTAAAGCAACAGATGCATCTAAAACAAAAATAATGAGATCTGCCTCATTAAAAAAATGTTTAGACTTTTGGACACCAATTTTTTCAACAACATCTTCGGTATCTCTGATCCCCGCCGTATCCATCAACTTAATAGGGATACCCGAAATATTCATATATTCTTCTATAACATCTCTTGTGGTTCCAGGAATTTCAGTTACAATTGCTCTTGAATCTTTGAGTAAAGCATTCATTAAACTAGATTTTCCAACATTAGGCTTACCAACAATAACTGTTTTTAAACCTTCTCTTATAATTTTTCCTGATTTAGACTTTTCAAGAAGTTCATTTAATTGAACTTTGATCTCCTTAAGAGTCGTTTCAATCTTTGAGTAAGTAATTTCTTCAATATCCTCTTCAGGATAATCTATTGAAACTTCAATTTCAGCCATTAAATTAATGAGGTCATTTCTATGCTTTGTTATTTTTTCGGATAGATGACCCTTGAGTTGATTCATCGCAATATCAAACCCAATTTCAGTCTTTGCGCTAATGAGATCCATAACAGATTCTGCTTGTGCAAGATCAATCCTACCGTTTAAAAAAGCACGTTTTGTAAATTCACCTTTATCAGCAATCCTAGCGCCTTTTGATAAAACTAAAGCTAAAATTTCTCGAAGAGGCATCATACCACCATGACAATTAATCTCTACAATATCTTCCATGGTATAAGAACCACTTGAAGGCAATTTAACAATCATAACTTCATCAATAATTTTAGAATCATTTACGATATGACCATAATACATTTTTCTATTTTCAAATTTCTGAATTGACTTTTTAAAAGGCTTAAAAATCTCTGAAAGGATCTGAAAAGAATCAGGACCACTAATACGTACAATACCAATAGCGCCCTCTCCTATGGGTGTTGAAATAGCTGTAATTGTATCAAATAACAATTTAATCACTCCTAAATTACAAATTAAAATATAACCCAGTGTTCAACTGGGTTATTGGATTAGTTAGCTCTATTCTTTTTATAGTCATAATAAATAACAACTTTTCTAAAAGGCTCATCACCCTCAGATTTTGTACTTACAAAAGGATTATTTTGAAGCGCCGAATGAATAATACGTCTTTCATAAGGATTCATCGGCTCTAAGATCACATTTTTTCTAGACTTTTTAACTTTAAAAGCAAGTTTACCAGCTAAATTTTCAAGTGTTTCTTTTCGTTTCATTCTATAATTTTCTGTATCCAGTACAACTCGCACATATTCATCACGGTTTTTATTAACCACTAAGCTAATAAGATATTGCAATGAATCAAGCGTTTGGCCTCTTTTTCCAATTAAGATCGCCATATCTTCCCCAGCCATATTAATCGAAAGATTATCATCAAATAATTCAGCACTAATAGTTGCAGAAATATTCATTTCTCTTAACAAACTTGCTAAAAATGCTTGCGCTATATCGGCAGCATTGTGTTTTTTACTCACTCTAAGTTTCGTTTCTTTAGCACCAAAACCTAAAAATCCTTTAGAGCCTTCTTCGATGATTTCATACTCAACCTCATCTCGGCTGGCATCAAGTTCAATCAATGCAAGTCTCAGTGCTTCTTCAACACTTTTACCATATTTTTCGACAAATTTCATGTACTATGCATCCCCCTTAACTTGTCTATTCATTATATACTGTTGACCAATTTGGAATAAATTACCAATAGTCCAATATAATATCAGACCTGCTGACAAATTTTTACCCCAAAATAGAATCATTATTGGGAAAATTGTTTGCATTACTTTCATTTGAGTATTAGCAGCACCTTCAGTAGTCGGTGCCGTGTTCATAGTTGACATTTGGAAATACGTCAAGGCAGCTGATGTAATTGGTAAAATACCTGGTAATCCAATAAGCCACTCTGGACCATTTGGTAAAATATTTCCAATTAAATCAGGTAAAGCTAAATTTGGAACCCATAAGAAAGCATCTTGAGTTGCACTAATGAGTAACTCAGGGTTTCCAGCAAACACATAAAGATCCGGTTGTCTTAAAGCAGTAAAAAGACCAATTATAACCGGAAATTGAATCAAGATTGGTAAACAACCACTTAAAGGATTATAATTATGTTCTTTATAAAGTTCCATAGTAAGCTGTTGTATTTTTTCTTGATTACCTTTGTATTTTTCTTGAATTTCTTTTATCTTAGGTTGAATTGCCGCCATCTCTTTTGATGATTTTAACTGCTTAATCGTAAGTGGCAACAAAATCAATTTTGTTATCAATGTAAATATAATAATCGATACACCATAATCCTGTACTAAACTAAAAATTAACCCTAATAAGTACCCAAAAATTTGCGCAAATATCGCCAATGAATTTTCCTCCTAATATACTATTCTAACGGATCATACCCACCTGGATGAAAAGGATGACATTTAGAAATTCTTTTCACACTAAGGAAGCCACCCTTAATTGCCCCATATTTATTAATCGCCTCTAAAGAATATTGAGAACAAGTAGGAAGAAATCTACAATTACTACCTAATAGGGGGGATATAAACTTTTGATATAATTTTATTATAAATATCATAACATATTTCATTTCAATCACGCCTACTAATCATTTTATTTAATAAAAATTTCATAGATTTTTCAATTTTAGCATAATCAGCATCATTTGATCTCACACGTGCTATAAAAACTATATCATAATTGCCATTACTCAGATAATTCAAACGAAAAGTTTCTCTAATTAATCTTTTAATTCTGTTACGTCTGACACTGTTCCCAACTTTTTTACTTACCGACAGTCCTACACGAGTATATCCAAGTTTATTTGGTAAAATATACATTACTAAATACTTGTCTGCAAAAGATTTTCCTCTTTTATATACCTTACTAAACTCTGAAGGTTTCTTTAAACTTTCATAAGTCATAAGACCTCCAATTTAATCCTCTAAATAAACTATACTCATTTTTTCCAAACAAAATGCTAAAATTACATTGTAAAAAAAGACCACTGACTGCGGTCTTTTCATCCATTAAGCAGATAATTTTTTTCTACCTTTTCTTCTTCTTGATTTAAGAATATTTCTACCTGAGCTTGATTTCATTCTTTTTCTGAATCCATGCTCTACTTTTCTTTGTCTCTTCTTAGGTTGAAAAGTTTGCTTCATTACCAGACACCTCCTTAGTTGTGAACAAAATATATATGTTAACAAAATTTCTACACAAGTCCGCTAAAATATTATAACTTGAAGGACTTCACCTGTCAAGTTATAACACAAAGTAATTCATATTCTAAAGAATTAAACAGTTTTCTACTATATATAGTGATGTATATATAGTAAATAAACTCATGTAGTATATTTAAAAAATGAATGTGGAGAAAAAAAGGACTTATCCACAGTTTATCATGAAATTTTTTTTTAAAAATCCTTCAAAAAGATATCCACATGTTTAAAATCATAAATTAAATATTATTTTTTGTGGATAAGTTTGAAAAAAGCTTTAATCTTTGGTAAAATAATTTGTACTAACAATTTACCGTTTTCTTTGAGATAAAGTTGTGGATAAGTATGATATGTTGATTATTTATCGATTTTTTTTTGACTTTTTGCATATTTCACTGTTGATACTGTTGATAAACTAGGCTCTTTTCTGTTGATAAGTCTTTTTTGATCGTATTTATCCACAATTTTATACATGAAAATTTTTTAATGCCACTTTTTAAACTATCAACAATATTAACATTTATTTGTGGATAACTATCAGTAATTAGGAGGATAACACATGGATAATTACTTGCAGACCATCTGGGATCAAGCTCGGGAAATTATGCGAAATGAATTAATGACCGTTAGCTTTAATACTTGGATCGAAACAATTGATCCAGTAGCTATCGAAGACAGCACTATAATATTACAGACTTTGAGTGTTTTAAATAGAAGTGTTTTAGAAACAAGATACAATGATTTGATTAAAAATACAGTCAAACATGTGACTAATCAAGATTATGTTATAAAATACATCATACCTGAAGAAAATACACTTGATAAAAATAAAGCTGCCAGAGAACAAGAAGTCAATGATCTCTTAGAGTCTACAAATTTGAATCCAAGATACGTTTTTAATGAATTTGTCGTTGGAAACAGTAATCGTTTTGCACATGCTGCATCACTTGCTGTTGCTGAATCTCCAGCAAAAGCATACAATCCACTTTTTATATATGGTGGCGTTGGACTTGGCAAAACGCATTTAATGCATGCCATTGCTCATTATATTTTATCGCAAAATAAAAATGCCAAAATCTATTACGTTTCAAGTGAAAAATTTACGAATGAACTTATCAACTCTATTAAAGATGATAAAAATGAAGAATTTAGAAATAAATATAGAACTGTTGATGTTCTTTTAGTGGATGATATCCAATTCATCGCCGGTAAGGAACGTACTCAAGAGGAGTTTTTCCATACCTTCAATGCACTTTATGAAGACAATAAGCAGATCATCGTTTCATCTGATAGACCACCTAAAGAAATTCCTACTCTAGAAGATCGATTGAGATCACGTTTTGAATGGGGATTAATATCAGATATTCAAGCACCAGATTTTGAAACTAGAATCGCAATCTTAAGAAAAAAATCTGAAAGAGATCGCGCTGATGTGCCAAATGAAGTCTTTGAATTTATTGCTTCAAAAATTAAATCCAATATTAGAGAACTTGAAGGTGCATTAAACAGAGTTGTTGCATACTCTACGCTTACTAAAAGAGAAGTGGATATATCACTTGCTAATGAAGCTCTCAAAGATTTAATTGCATCATCAAAAGCAAGAAAAATAGATATTGATTTGATAAAAGCCACTGTTGCTGAATACTTTAATATGAAGATAGATGATTTTGAATCTAAAAAAAGAACACGACAAATTGCCTATCCAAGACAAATTGCAATGTACATTTCAAGAGAGCTTACTGACCTTTCACTACCGAAGATTGGTGAAGAATTTGGTGGTCGTGACCATACAACCGTTATTCATGCTTGCGAAAAAATTAATAACGACATGAGCAATGATTTCGATCTAAAACATCGAATTGATGGCATCATTAAAGAAATTAAAGGGGATTGATCCCCCTGTGTACATGTGTATAACTTTTTTGTGTATAACTTATTTTTTTTTCTGTTTTATGCACAGTGGACAACTTCATCAGTTAACCTCTTTTTATACACAGGCTAACCAAAGTGATTTTGGCACTATTGCATGGCTAGAAATGGTTTTCCACAAATCAACAGCCCCTATTACTATTACTAATAAAATAATTATCTAATTTATATTTATAAAAGGAGGATCGCCCATGAAATTTTCATGTAATCAGCAAGAATTATCAACAGCTATTAATTTAGTTTCAAAAGCTGTTTCTAGCAAGACCACTTTACCTATATTATCTGGTATCTATTTTGAAACTATAGGTGATCAATTAAGATTAATTGGAAATGATTTAAACTTAAGCATAGAAACATTTATGAGTGCAACTGTCTATGAAGAAGGCAATATTGTAATTCCATCGAGATTGCTTACTGAACTCATAAAAAAATTGCCTAATAGTATGATTGAAATTGAAGTTAGTGATAACAATGTCATTACGATCAATTGTTTAGAATCTAGTTTTAAAATAGTAGGTCTCCCTGGAGAAGAATACCCTTTATTGCCTGTTATTGAAGATAAAAATTCATTTGAAATTGATAAAGAACTTTTTTCAAATATGATCAAGCAAACAAGCTTTGCTATTTCTCAAGACGAATCTAGACCAATTCTCACAGGTGCTCTTCTTGAAATTGAAAATGGCAAATTCAATATGGTCGCAATAGATGGTTTTAGAATGGCTATAAAACGTGCTAATATTAAAACAGATTTAAACAATAAAGCTGTAGTACCTGGTAGAACCTTAAATGAAATTAACAAAATTATGTCTCAAGTAGAATCAAAAGGAGATCTTAAAATTTCATTTGATGATAAGCAAGTTTTATTTACTTTTGAATCTTTAAAAGTCTATTCAAGATTATTAGCAGGTGAGTTTATCAATTATACTCAAATATTACCAAGTGATTTTAAATCAGTTGCTAAAGTCAATACAGATCAATTTTTAACATGTATTGATCGTTCTTTCTTAATGGCAAGAGAAAATAAAAATGTCGCTATTAAATTAGAAATTAAAGATGATCTTATAAAAATATCATCCAGTTCTGAAATGGGCAGCTCAATGGAAAAACTTAGCGTTGAATTAGAAGGCAATGATATAGAACTTGGATTTAATCCAAAGTATCTCATTGATGCGCTTAAAGTAATTGATAGTGAAGAAATATATTTAGAATTGATTAATAATGTAAGTCCATGTATTATTAGACCTATTGATCACGAAAGTTATACGTATTTGGTGTTACCTTGTAGAATATCAAGATAGAGGTGGTCAAATGAAAAAAATTGAAATAGAAACAGAATATATAAAACTAGATCAACTGCTTAAATATGCAGAGATAGTAGATTCAGGTGGCGTTTCAAAACTTCTGATTCAAGAAGGCTTTGTAAAAGTAAATGCTGAAGTCTGCGTAATGCGTGGTAAAAAAATTCATGATCAAGATGAAGTAGAAGTGATCATACCTGATGATGATGGTAATCCACAGGATAAATTTGAATTAAAGGTCGTTAAGAAGAAGTAGAGGTGCGCTATTGAAAATTAAATCCATTGCGCTTAAAAATTTCAGAAACTATAATTATGTTAAATTAGGTTTTGATGAACATCTCAATATAATTGTAGGTGATAATGCTCAAGGCAAGACGAACTTACTAGAAGCGCTATATGTATGTGGATTTGGTAAATCTTTTAGAACGACTAAGGATGCCGATCTTGTCAATTTTAACGAAGAGGTTACTTCCGTAAAAATAGATATAGAACATGAAAATGGTTATGAAGAGGTCATTGAATATAGAATCAATCATAAAAATAAGAAAGAATTTTTAGTCAATGGTGTGAACATTACTAAAATCTCAGATTTGCTTGGAACTATTAATTTGGTGCTTTTTTATCCAGATGATCTAAAACTTATAAAAGAGAGTCCTGGAGAAAGAAGAAAATTTATTAATAGAGAACTCTCTCATATCAGTAAAATTTATTGTCTTGATATCATCGAGTACAATCGAATTTTAATGCAAAGAAATGAATTGCTCAAAAAGATATTTTATCAACCAGCTTTTAAAGAGACTTTAGATATTTGGAATGAGCAATTAGCAGCCAAAGGTTCAAAGATTATTATGAAGCGCATGCATTTCATAGAGAGCCTAGGTGAGATCAGTAGAGAAATTCATCGTAATATAACCAATCAAGCAGAAAATTTATCAATTAGTTATATAACTTCTGTTAAGAACCTAACAAATTATGATACAATAAAGGATGACTTAATAGCAGGATTTAAAAAAAATCAAGAGAGTGATATCAAAAGGGGATTTACCTCAATTGGACCACATCGAGATGACATTGATATAAGGATCAATGATATTAATATCAAATCTTTTGGTTCTCAAGGACAACAGAGAACTGCGGCATTATCATTAAAGCTTTCTGAAATTGAAATCATCAAAAATGAAGTTGGAGAATATCCTATTTTATTACTTGATGATGTCATGAGTGAGCTCGATTATAAACGTCAAAAAGATCTTATATACACTTTAAAAAATGTTCAAACGATCATCACAACAACAGATGTAAAAAATCTATTAGATGATTATATAAATGCTTCCAAATTAATAAAAGTAAAAAATGGAAGTATTCAATGCTAGTAGGAGGTAGAAATGTCAAATCAAGAGTACAATGCTGATCAGATACAGGTACTTGAAGGACTCGAAGCGGTTCGAAAACGTCCAGGAATGTATATTGGATCTACAAGTTTAAGGGGGCTTCACCACTTAGTATACGAGATCATTGATAACAGTATTGATGAAGCTTTGGCTGGGTATTGTAATAAAATAAGTGTGGCAATAGAGCCTGATAACATCATAACTGTCGAAGATGATGGTAGAGGAATGCCTATAGATATGCATCATAAAATGGGCCTTCCAGCTGTTGAAGTAATTCATACAGTACTGCATGCTGGTGGTAAGTTCGGCGGTGGCGGATATAAGGTCTCTGGAGGTCTTCACGGTGTTGGGGCCTCTGTTGTAAATGCACTTTCTGAATGGTTTAATGTTGAAGTTAAAAGAAATGGTCAAATTCACAAAATTGGTTTTGAGCGTGGTATTACGAAAGAAAAACTACATGTGATTGGTCAACTTGATAATGAATCTATTACAGGCACAAAAACTTCTTTTAAAGCAGATTATCTTATTTTTGAAGCATTAGATTATGACTTTACAGTTTTAGAATCAAGGATAAGAGAGTTGGCATTTTTAAATAAGGGTATAGAAATTATAATTTCTGACAATCGTGTTGGCAAGGAAAAATATTCAAGATTTTTCTATGAAGGCGGTATCAAAGAATTCGTTTCATATCTTAATGTGAATCGAAATTCAATTCATGAGGATATCATATATGCTGAACAAAATAGTCAAGGCAGTTCTGTTGAAATCGCAATGCAATATACAGATGGTTACTCAGAAAACTTATTTACCTTTGCCAATAACATTAGTACACATGAAGGTGGTACACATTTAGTAGGCTTTAAATCCGCTATTACACGTGTTATAAACGACTATGGTAGACGCAAGGGGATAATCAAAGAGAAAGACGATAATCTCACAGGAGAGGACGTCAGAGAAGGCTTAACAGCCATCATATCTGTTAAGATGGAAGATCCCCAATTTGAAGGTCAAACTAAAACCAAACTTGGGAATAGTGAAATAAGAGGGATTGTAGAATCAATTTGCTCTGAAATGTTCCAAATCTTTTTAGAAGAGAATCCACAACAATCTAAGTTGATTATTGATAAATGTCTAACTTCAGCAAAGGCAAGAGAAGCGGCGAGAAAAGCAAGAGAGTTAACTCGTAGAAAAGGTGCTCTTGATGGGCTTACTTTACCAGGTAAACTTGCAGATTGTTCTGAAAGAGATCCTTCAAAATGTGAAATATATCTAGTGGAAGGGGACTCTGCAGGCGGTTCTGCAAAACTCGGTCGTGATCGTTCAATACAGGCAATCTTACCACTTAGAGGTAAGATAATGAATGTTGAAAAGTCAAACTTTTCTAGAATATTTAACTCTGCTGAAATCAGAGCTATGATCACGGCATTTGGTTGTGGTATAGGTGAAGATTTTGATGTTGAGAAGCTACGCTATGATAAAATTTTTATTATGACGGATGCAGATGTTGATGGTGCGCATATTAGAACCTTGATTTTAACATTCTTCTTTAGATTTATGAGACCGTTAATTGAACAAGGACATGTTTATATTGCAATGCCACCACTTTATAAAGTTAAAAAAGGTAAGAGTATTTATTACGTTTATTCAGATAAAGAACTCAATAATTTATTAAGTGAAATTGGTAAAAATGGAATAAGTATGCAAAGATACAAAGGTCTTGGTGAAATGAATGCAGAGCAACTTTGGTCTACAACCATGGATCCTGAAGTCCGAACTATTATGAATGTAAGCATAGATGATGCAGTGGAAGCCGATTTGATATTCTCGACTTTAATGGGTGAAAAAGTAGAACCAAGAAGAGATTTTATTGAAGCAAATGCACGTTATGTTACGAATCTAGATGTCTAGGAGGAAATAGAAGTTGAGTGATTTTAAAAATGATGACATCAATGATGAAATCAATGAAAGTTTAAACGAATCTGAGACGATTATTCAAGTAGACATCCTAGATGAAATGAAGAAATCGTATATGGATTACGCGATGAGTGTAATTGTCAGTAGAGCTTTACCAGATGCAAGAGATGGCTTAAAACCAGTCCATAGACGTATATTATACGCTATGAATGAAATTAATTTTACGCATGATAAACCACATCGTAAATCGGCACGTATCGTCGGAGAAGTTATTGGTAAGTACCATCCACATGGTGACTCGTCAATTTACGGTGCCATGGTAAGGTTTGCACAGGATTTTTCGATGAGATATCCACTAGTAGATGGCCAAGGAAACTTTGGTTCTATCGATGGTGATGGCGCTGCTGCCATGCGTTATACTGAAGCTAGGATGACGCGTCTTTCAGGAGAACTCTTGAGGAATATAGAAAAAAATACAGTTGATTTTATGCCTAACTTTGATGAAACTGAAACACAACCCGTCGTATTGCCAAGCCGTTTTCCAAACCTTTTAGTAAATGGTTCAAATGGTATAGCCGTTGGTATGGCAACATCTATTCCACCACATAATTTAGGTGAAGTTATAGATGCTGTTGTAAGAATGATGGATGATCCAGAAGTAGACGTGTATGATCTTATGGAATGTGTTAAAGGACCTGATTTTCCTACTGGTGCTGAAATTATGGGCGTTGAAGGCATTAAACGCGCTTATAGGACTGGCCGAGGTAGAGTTATTCTCAGGTCAAAAGCTGAAATAGAAGAGATGAAAAATGGTAAAACAAGAATTATCATCAGTGAAATTCCTTATCAAGTTAATAAATCTAAAATGATCGAGGGTATCGCAGAACTTGTAAAATCCAAAAGAATCGAAGGCATTACAGATTTAAGAGATGAAAGTAATAGAAAAGGTATTCGTGTTGTTATTGAACTCCGAAGAGATGTCAATGCTAATATAATGCTCAATCAGCTCTATAAACATTCACAACTTCAAGTGTCATATAGTATCATCTTACTTGCCCTTGTAAGTGGTGAACCTAAGGTAATGAATTTAAGAGAAATTATATCTGTATATATTGACCATCAAGTTGAAGTTGAAACCAGACGTGTTACTTTCGATCTTCAAAAAGCAAGGGATCGTGCGCATATCCTTGAGGGTCTTAGAACTGCTATTGATAATATTGATGAAGTCATCAGAATTATAAGAAGTGCTTATAATGATGCTGAACAGAGATTGATAGAACGTTTCGAGTTATCTGCAATTCAAGCGAAGACAATTGTTGATATGAGACTTAGAAGACTGCAAGGACTTGAGCGTGAAAAAATTGAAAATGAGTACAATGAACTATTAAAGACCATCAATTATTTAATATCGCTTTTGGAAGACAAAGAATTGTTATTGAGTATTATCAAAGAAGATTTATTGCGCATTAAAAACCAATATGGTGATGAGAGAAGAACAGAAATTAGTATTAATCCAGATGAAATTGATTATGAAGATCTCATTGAAGAAGATGAAGTCATTATAACTCTAACACATGCGGGATATATCAAGCGTGTTTCTACAGGCGAATATGTTTCTCAAAAGAGAGGCGGTAGAGGTAAGACTGGTTTATCCACGAGGGAAGAGGATTTTGTAAACGATATTTTTACAACTTCAACGCATGATTATCTGTTATTCTTCACGAATTTTGGTAAAGTATACAGAATGAAAGCTTATAGAATTCCTGATGGTTCTAGAATTTCTAAGGGAACAGCAATTGTTAATTTATTGCCTCTTGAGCCGGATGAATGTGTTAATGCAATCGTACCAATTAAAGATTTTGAAAATGGTTACTTAACCCTTTGTACAAAGCAAGGTGTCATTAAGAAGACGACACTTGATCAATTTGATACATCACGTAAAACGGGTTTAATTGCCATTAATCTCAAAGAGGATGATCAGCTTATTTCTGTTAAACGTACAGATGGTAACAACGAAATGATCGTTATAACAGCTAATGGTAAGTCTATTAGATTTAGCGAAAATGATGTACGTCCAATGGGCAGAACTGCCACAGGTGTAAGGGCAATAAAACTTGCAAGTTCAGATCATGTTATTGAGATGGACATTGTTACGGAAAGCGGAAAAGTTTTAATTGTTTCAGAAAATGGATATGGTAAGAGAACACCTTTAACAGAATATAGACAGCAAACACGTGGTGGTAAGGGTATTATCACTTATAATATCAATAGTAAGACAGGGCGTGTCATTGGTGCTAAAGTTGTTGAAGATTCAGATGATTTAATGATTATCAATGATAATGGTGTCCTTATTAGAATTAAAGTAGATGAGATCTCTGTTACAGGTAGAATTACATCTGGTGTTCGTTTGATGAAAGTTAATGATGAAACGAGTTTAGTTTCAATTGCTTTAATTAAAGAAGATGACTCAGATGAAAATGAGTTGGAAGCAGAAATTGAAGTAATAAAAGAGACAGAAGGCTCTGAAAAAACTGAAATTTTAACTGAAGAATAAAGTTAGAGTGTCAAAAGTTGAGTAACCCTTTACTCTATGATATCGTTTACGGGAAATACGAAACGGACTTTTGATACTTTAACCAAATACTAATATAATAGAAAAGAGCACCCTTTCAGTGAGTTTTATGACATACTGAGAGGGTACTCTTTTTAATTTTGAAAAAGTTTAATTTTTCATATACATAACGGCATAAGTAGTGATGTAAAGCATATATTGAATCATTTCACAGAAAAAGAATATGAAAAAAGAAGCAATAAAATGTGTGTTTGGTCTTTTCTTAATAAAAAGTTTGAGGCATAGTAAGCTTATGGCTGTTGTGAAAATGAAAGTGAAGATACTTAATATTGGTGAACTCAGATGAACAGGTGGAGTTCCAATATTTACATTTGCGAAATTAAAAAGATGAATATCCGAATAAACATAATAAATTTTAGCAAGTATATAAGTGATAAGAGCTGAATATAGCATTTTCATTTGATTTCGCTCTACCCAATTCATTTTTATAATGGCAATTGGAATAATAATAAAGACAACTGGAAATAATAAGCCTATAATAACGGTCCATGAAGTCATTATAGAAGCAGGTATATAGGTCAATGCGCCGAAAAATATATCTTGCATATCACTAAAAGTGACATGTTTGCTTTGGATGATAATATCGGGATGATCACTGGATAAATAAATCGTATTATGTTGATGATCTATTTCATTAGCGACTAAATAATGATAATCATTTATCGTTATAAATTTGAAATTAGGCGCATAAGACTTTGATTTCGTTAAAATTTTATAAGGCAAATTATCAACGAATTGATTTTCTACAATAGGTTTCAAAAAAATATTTGTATATGATTGATATTGAGAACCTATTTCTTGTTTGCCAATAAAACTTTTATCATTATAAGCGAGATAAACCGTATTCTTATAATCTACAAATTGCGTATTAGGATCATAACTCATATTAGAAAAACTTGTCTCATTAAGTATATGAAGTGATTTTTTATCAAGGATAAGATTATATTCAACGTTTTGACCATATTTTGTACTTTTTAAAATAAGGCAATTATAAAGAGCATCATCTTTTATAAAGAGATCTGTATCAAGTGAGACTGTACTTGAAATAGTGCTGATTTTTTTTATTCTATCGTGATAGCTTAGTTTTTTTGTTTCAAGATCATATTCATATAAGCTAAAATAATATGTACCCAGATCATATTCAAGTAGATTAATAAAAACTTTATTTTCATCTAATTCAAAATCAAATTGCTCAACTTTTGAATTCTCACTTATAGTGTAGGATTCATTTCCATCAAAATAATAAAAAGTATCTTGAGTACAATAGACAGCTCTTCGACCTTCTAACTTGATTTTATCAAAGTGAGTTATAACTTCAGTTACAGATACTACTGAAAAATCATCCAAATTGAATTTATAAAGATTGAGTGTATTTTCTGATGCTATTAAAACATTCAGCACATCTGAATCTATAAAAGTACTCAAATTTTTTACATTAGAATCTAAATCGTAAGAGAAAGATTTCTGGATTTTGCCAGATAAACTAATAAGTTTTAAATTTAATTTCTTCAGATCGCTAAAAGTTAGAATAATCTGATCATCGTTTGAGATGACATCAAAAATACCATCATAATAGTTTTCTGTTTGTTCAGTAACATCAGATTGATATAAAGTGATGTATTTTGACCAATTTTCACTTGGTAATGCTATAAAATCAGCATATAATACAGACGACAACAGTAATAGTGCAATAAAAATACTTATAAATAATACAAATTTCCAATTATACAGTTTCTTCATAATGTCCCCCTTAGATTGATGAAAAATATGTTTAATTCATTATCTCTTTAAATTATTAAAAATTGAAGATAAAATGGATTAAAAAAGTATTAATAAAAATTAATACCACCAATAAAATAAGAGATATATAAATACTTTGAAATCAAATGATGGTTTAAAATGAGAAATATAGTATAATAGTAATAGAATTTATAAATATGAACGATATTAAGGGGGTTATTCGATGTCTTTAAGATTAAATACAAGCTTCAATGATGGAAACAATAGTTGGGAAGTCGAATTGATTGGAGAAGTGGACATTAACTCTAAATCAATGCTTAAAGAAGAATTGGTTCAGCTCAATGAAAAAAGAAAAGCCGATTTTATTTTTAAGTGTGAAAACCTAGATTACATTGATAGCACAGGATTGGGCGTTTTGATCAGCTTTTATAAAAATGTCAAAATGGGTAATAAATCTGTATATTTTGAAAAACTTAAGCCAAGCATATTTAAAATATTTTCGCTTACTGGCTTAGATAAAATTTTTTCTATTCGTCAATAAAAAGGAAAAGGTGGAGAAGTCGTATGAATGATACTGTAAATTTGTCTTTACCAAGCAAACCAGAATATGTGAGTGTTGCACGTTTGACAGCGTCCTTTGTAGCTAATAAAATGGGGTTTGATATTGAAGCAATTGAAGATATTAAATTAGCTGTAGGTGAAGCGTGTAACAATGCTGTATTACATTCTGGTTCTAAAGATACTTATAACTTAGAATTTAGACAAAATAATGAAACGTTATCTATTGAAATTAAAGATTTTGGAAATGGTTTTGATTTCAATACTTATCATGAACCGAGGTTAGAAGATCCACAAGAAAGTGGATTAGGACTTTTTATTATTAAAGCACTAATGGACGAAGTTAAAATTGATACAGAAGAAGGATTAGGAACTAAAATAATAATGAGTAAAATAGTGGAATGATTTACTATTTGATTAGGGGCTGATGTTCATGAAGAAAAAGCATATTATGAAGGAAAATGACTCTGCTTTAAAAAGGGATTTAAAAAGCATTGGGACTAAAGATCTGTTTGTTCTATATAGAGATGATAGAGATTTAGAGATAAGAAACGAACTCATAAAGCGTCATATGTATATCACTGAAATTTTGGCCAAAAAATATATCAATAAGGGTATTGAATATGAAGATATTTATCAAGTGGCTTCTCTTGGATTAATCTATGCAATAGAGCGATTTGATGTTGACAAGGGGTTTGAATTTTCTAGTTTTGCAACGCCAACAATTATTGGTGAAATAAAAAAATATTTTAGAGACAAGGGCTGGTCTGTTAGAGTGCCAAGAAGAATTCAGGAATTGTCTAAAAAGATCAATATGGCTAAAGCAAAATTACAACAGGATCTACAACGCATTCCTAAAGTCAGTGATATTGCGATATATTTGAATGTATCAGAAGAGGAAGTCATTGAAGCTATGGAAGCCTCTCAAGTTTATACGCCAAAATCATTGGATGTAACTTATGATGCATCTGGTGATGATAAAGATATACAACTCCAAGATATTATAGGTAGAGACGATAAGACTTTTGACACAATTGAAAATAAAGACTTTATAGGCATGTGTTTAAAAAAATTAAATGAAGTCGAAATTAAAATTGTTAATGATCGTTTCTTTGAAAATAAGACGCAGATCCAAGTTGCAGAAGAATTAAACGTTTCTCAAATGACGGTATCTAGAATGGAAAAGAAAATTATAAAGAAATTTAGGAAAGAGCTTTCTAAATTAAATGAAATTTAGAAAAAATAAATTCTTTTAAATATGGGGATAAAAAAATAGGGTGACCCCTATTTTTTTGTTATTGAGACAACAAGATTTGAGCCGAAAGCTGTGATGAGGGGGTGTTCAACCTCAAACAGCGTCAGTGAAAATCGGTTTGAGGGATCGAAAGATGGCTCAAATGTTGTTTAATATAATAGAAAGTGATTAAGATTAAAACGAATTGATTTAGTCAAAATAATTGCTTAAAGTAAAATATATAAAAATTTGTATAGAAAGTATGAAACAATGTGATTGTGTATGTTAAAATTTGATAGTTTAAAAAATAAATTGAGAATATTAATGACAACAATGGTTCTTCTGGCAGTATTAATTGCGAGTTTCATTTTTTATGCTTTTTCAAAAGCTCAACTTTATGAAAAATATATTAGTGCAGCAAATAGTGTACTAGAATATACGAATTTGATGTTAGAAAATACTTTTTCTGATGCAGAATCGGGTATAAATGTTTTGGAAAAAAGATTAAGTACAGATGTACTTATGGGTGAGAGAATAGACAATAATGATTTGGATCGATTGCTTAGTACCATTCAAGAAAACATAGAAAATTCAAGTGCCCTATTTTTAGGTCTTGATGATGGTGCTTTTTATTTATATCCTAAAGGATATGTTGCAGAGGACTACGATCCTAGAATTAGAGAATGGTATTTGAACTCAATTAAATTCAAAGGAGATATTATTTGGTCTAAACCTTACGTAGATCATGGTACAAAAAAATTAACCATAACGGGATCAAAATATGTAAATATGTATAATTCTGATCGTTTAGGTGTGATTGGAATTGATATCTTGCTCTCTGAACTCAGCAAGACAATTCAAAATGCTCATATTGGTAAAAACGGCTATATTTTTATAATTGATAATTCAGGTGATATAATTGCGCATCCTAATGATGCGTATCAAGGCAAATTACTTTCTGAAGTTATGGATGAAAGCGATAAAATAATTACTTTGGACGGGACAATTTATAAAAATAAAGATTATACCTATATGGGACACTATTTCAAATCGGGTAATTTTCACATTATAGCTGTTATAGATAATCACGAAATTCAAAGTATGTTAGGTTGCATTATCAGATGGATTATATTAGTAACCTTCTTATTCCTAATAGTGAGTGAATTTATTGTTTTTAAGATGGCAGATGAAATTGTTAAACCAATTGAAAAATTGAAGGCAGTAATGTTAACCGTAGAAAAGGGCAATTATGATATAAGATGTGATATAAAAGCAGAAGATGAAATTCAAACTCTAATTGATAGCTTTAATAATATGATTCGTGCCATTAAGGAAAAAAATATTGAAATGCGGGCTTTGTATGAAGAATTATATGCATCCGAAGAAACTTTACATGAACAATACGATTCATTGCTTGAACAAAGTGCTTTTATTCGAAAAAGTGAAAATAGGTATAAACTTATTTTTGATGCTTCAAAAGAAGGGTTGTGGGATGCTGATGAAAACTGGAATGTCACTTATTTGACTCCAAATTGGTATTTGAATTACTTTGAAATTATAGATGATAAAAATTTAGAGATATGGAAGTCTCTAATTCATTCTGAAGATGTTAAGCATGTGAATACGCTTATAAAAAATCATATTAAAGATAAAACGAATTATTATAAGTGTGAATATCGTGTTTTGGATCTAAATGGCCAGTACAGATGGATTGAATCTATAGGAAAAGCTCAATTTAATAACCAAGGCAATTTTATGAGCATGTCTGGTTCACATCTTGATATAACAAAGCGTAAAGAATATGAACTTCGAATCTTAGATATGGCATATCATGATTATTTGACCAATATAAACAATCAACTTTATTTGAGAGAGCATTTAAAAGTATATTTAGAATCTGGTGGGTGTGGTTCTATTTTATTTATAGATTTAGATAATTTTAAAAATATTAATGATACCTATGGGCATACAGTAGGGGATATTGTTCTCACTGAGATCAGTAGAAGACTTACTCATGTAGATCAAAATGACTTTATTGTATCAAGATTCAGCAGTGATGAATTTGTCATTTTAATAAAGGATATCACTGAATTGAACAAAATAATTAGAATTACAGAATTGATTTTAAATGAAATTAAGAAATTAATTGTAAAAGACGCACTAATGATTAAAATAACGGCTAGTATTGGCATTACCTTGTTTCCAAAGCATGGAACAAGCGTAGATACATTGTTGCAGAATGCAGATATTGCAATGATTCAAGCCAAGAAAATGATTTATAAAGAGTATTATATTTTCGATGATATGATTAAAACAATTGTTTTGAGAGAGATGCAGCTTGAGCATAATATGCGTAGTGCGGTTGAAAAGAATGAAATTATACTTTATTATCAGCCCCTTATTGATATGGAACATTCAACCATAAAAGGTTTTGAAGCTTTAGCAAGATGGCAGTCATTAGAGCTAGGGTTTATCAATCCAGATGAGTTTATTCCCATTGCAGAAAAATCAGGTTTAATAAATGAAATTGGTTATGCTGTTTTAAAAATGGCATGTCATTTTTTAACTTTATTAGATGATCTCTTTGATAATCAATTTGAAATTTCGGTCAACATTTCTGTTGTTCAGTTAACTCAAGATTTTTTTGTAGATGAAGTTACTAGAATTATAGATGATCACCATTTAGACTATTCTAGAATTATTCTTGAAATTACAGAAACGATAATGTTTGAAAAAGATGAAAAAATAATTGATAAATTGTTGTATTTACACAGTAAAGGTATAAATATCTCCTTAGATGATTTTGGGACAGGTTATTCTTCATTTAATAATTTAATTAAGTTACCACTTGATTACATCAAAATTGATAAATCAATCATGGCAGACTCAATTTGCAATGAATATGTTTTTTCTTTACTAGACTCAATTGTTAAGTATGCGCATAAAATGAATTTGATAGTTGTTGGTGAAGGTATAGAAAATGAATTGTATATAAAAAAATCAAGAGAACTTTTAATTGATTATGCACAAGGTTATTATTTCAGTAAGCCAATCCCAGAAAAGGATTTGATAGAATTGATTAAAAAATATCAAGCATAATTATTATAAAAAGGGTACAGTTTAATTATTGAATAATTAAACTGTACCCTTTTTATAATGTGTTGATAGTAAGATCTAAAAAGTTACAAAACCAACTTGTTTTTTAACACGATCAAGAACAACTGTGGAGAGTTCAGTAGCACGTTCTCTACCTTGTTTTAATACATCATAAACATCACCGCTAGTGATGATGTTTTGAAAATCAGATTGAACTTTGTTGAGTTCATCTTGAATGACTTCAGCTAAATCTTTCTTTAAAGAACCGTAACCTTGACCTTCATATTTAGACACAATAGAAGGAATGGACTCTCCCGAAAATTGAGAATAGATTGTTAAGAGATTACTGACACCTGGTTTATTCGTAAGATCATATCTAATTTCAGAATCACTATCAGTAGTTGATTTCATAATAGTTTTTTTAACTTTACTCGCGGATTCAAGTAAGGTAATTTTAGAATGTACATTAGGATTACTTTTGCTCATCTTTTGAGTAGGATCGTCAAAAGCCATTATTCTTGCACCATCTTCAACTTTTGCAATAATAGGTTCTGGTATAACGAATGTTTCACCAAATCTATTATTAAATCTAATCGCAATGTCTCTAGTTAATTCAAGATGTTGCTTTTGATCGTTTCCAACGGGTACATAATTGGTATCATATAAAAGAATATCAGAAGCCATAAGAAGAGGATAAGTAAAAAGCCCCGTTGTAACCGCTTTTTTCCCTTCAGATTTATCTTTAAATTGTGTCATTCTATTGAGTTCTCCCATATAAGAAAAACAATTTAAGATCCAGGCGAGTTCAGCGTGAGCAGAAACTTGTGATTGAATAAAAAGCGTCACTTTTTTAGGATCAAGACCAATTGCCAAATAGAGTGCAGCTAATTCTATGGTGCTTTTTTTTAGTTGTTCTGGATCTTGAGGAACTGTGATTGAATGTAGATCAACAACACAATATAGACAATCTTTATCGTCTTGTTGTTTTACAAAATTCTTCATTGTTATATAGTTACCTAAATGGATTTGTCCTGTAGGTTGTACACCTGAAAATACTCTTTTCATTTGATAGCCTCCTAAATTAGTGAGAGTGATTTATAAACAGAAATCAATAAGTTAAATTATAAAAGCAGAACGTCTTCTTTAATAATAGATGAACTGATAGAACATTGAGGAAATAATATTCAAATAGAACAACTAATCAGTATAAATCAATCACGCTTATATCAATTTAATATTAGAATTATTATAATATTAAATTGATATAAGCGTCAAGGTAATCAGATAGGAGAAATTATTCAATTCAGTATTAAACTTATTCTGAGGATTATATATAAAAAGAATAGAAAGTAAATCATGGAGATTATAGTCTATTGAACTAATTTTGATGCGTTATTTTTGTTATATATATGAAGGGAAATAGTAAAGGTTCTTTTACAGATTAAACGCGTGAATTTTCAGAGTAATTAACAAATTAGATAACGTAAAAAAATATGAAAAAACGGTTGACAGTGATCCAAATATTTAGTATTATGATTAAGTTGCCTCACAGCGAAGCAACAAATGCGAAACAAGCTAAAGAAAATAACTTAAAAAAAGTATTGACTTAGCAAAGCATAACTGATATACTAATATAGCTGTCACACATTGTTAGAACTGAGTTAAGACGAAGTAAACAAAGTGGAAACAGCAACACAGGACCTTGAAAATTGAATAGCGCAAATGAATTAAAACACGCAATTCTTTGAGCTTATGGAAGTCAGGTAGCGAAAGCTTAATGATGGAAATTGCTTAACAGAAACAAGTGATAAACGTCGAAAGACGAAAACGGAAACAAAGCCAAATAGATCTTCGGATCGAAAATGGAAGTTAGCTCATTTATGAGTCCGGCCTACGTTTACAAGTAAACGTTATGTTGGATTTGTTTAACGCAGTTAAACAAAAAAGGATTATAATTAAGAGTTTGATCCTGGCTCAGGATGAACGCTGGCGGCGTGCCTAACACATGCAAGTCGAGCGAGAAGTTTAGGAATGAACCTTCGGGTGAATGAATAAATGGAAAGCGGCGGACGGGTGAGTAACGCGTGGGTAACCTGCCTCATACAAAGGGATAGCCACTGGAAACGGTGATTAATACCCTATAAGACTACGGGATCGCATGATCTAGTAGCCAAAGATTTATCGGTATGAGATGGACCCGCGTCTGATTAGCTAGTTGGTGAGGTAATGGCTCACCAAGGCAACGATCAGTAGCCGACCTGAGAGGGTGATCGGCCACACTGGAACTGAGACACGGTCCAGACTCCTACGGGAGGCAGCAGTGGGGAATATTGCACAATGGGCGCAAGCCTGATGCAGCAACGCCGTGTGAGTGATGAAGGTCTTCGGATTGTAAAACTCTGTCCTAAGGGAAGAAAAAAATGACGGTACCTTAGGAGGAAGCCCCGGCTAACTACGTGCCAGCAGCCGCGGTAATACGTAGGGGGCAAGCGTTATCCGGAATCACTGGGCGTAAAGGGTGCGTAGGCGGCCCAGCAAGTCAGAGGTGAAAGGCATTGGCTCAACCAATGTAAGCCTTTGAAACTGTTGGGCTTGAGTGCAGGAGAGGTAAGTGGAATTCCTAGTGTAGAGGTGAAATTCGTAGATATTAGGAGGAACACCAGTGGCGAAGGCGACTTACTGGACTGTAACTGACGCTGAGGCACGAAAGCGTGGGGAGCGAACAGGATTAGATACCCTGGTAGTCCACGCCGTAAACGATGAATACTAGGTGTCGGGGGTCAAACCTCGGTGCCGCAGCAAACGCATTAAGTATTCCGCCTGGGGAGTACGCACGCAAGTGTGAAACTCAAAGGAATTGACGGGGACCCGCACAAGCAGCGGAGCATGTGGTTTAATTCGAAGCAACGCGAAGAACCTTACCAGGTCTTGACATCCTTCTGAATGTAACTTAGCAGTTACAGACCTTCGGGACAGAAGAGACAGGTGGTGCATGGTTGTCGTCAGCTCGTGTCGTGAGATGTTGGGTTAAGTCCCGCAACGAGCGCAACCCTTATGTTTAGTTGTTAACAGGTTAAGCTGAACCCTCTAGACAGACTGCCGAGGATAACTCGGAGGAAGGCGGGGATGACGTCAAATCATCATGCCCCTTATGATCTGGGCTACACACGTGCTACAATGGCTGGTACAACGGGCAGCGAAAGAGTGATCTGGAGCGAATCCTAAAAAGCCAGTCCCAGTTCGGATTGTAGGCTGCAACTCGCCTACATGAAGTTGGAGTTGCTAGTAATCGCGGATCAGAATGTCGCGGTGAATGCGTTCCCGGGTCTTGTACACACCGCCCGTCACACCATGGAAGTTGGGGGCGCCCGAAGCCAGTGGTCCAACCCGTAAGGGAGGAAGCTGTCGAAGGTGAAATCAATGACTGGGGTGAAGTCGTAACAAGGTAGCCGTATCGGAAGGTGCGGCTGGATCACCTCCTTTCTAAGGAGAACTAGACGTTTGCGCTATTCAATTTTGAGGGTCTTGCATTTTTTCGCATAGCGAAAAAAATGGGTGACGTGGCACTTGGTAACAAGTGCAGGAACTGAAAGGTTCGACATGAAACTCAGTGAGAGAACTCAAAATGAAGGAAAGACAGAAGAAATCTTTTGATCGAAGATCAAAACCATTTCGCTCAACGTGATTTTCACGATGTGAAAACACTGCCTTCGCTTCATTGAAATTGTACATTGAAAATTGCATATAGAAGAGAAACCGACTGAGTTTCAACTTATTGAAATCTCGGCCCCAACATAACGTTTGTTTACAAACGTAGAAAGGGTTGTAGATGAATAAGAGTTGAAATTCAAAAACCGTATAAAATGTGTCAGAACGTTTTATACAAAACATATTTATTGTGACCCTCGCTAACGCGACCATGATAAATGTGCGACTAAACTTGTAAAAGAGTCAATGGTCAAGTTACTAAGAGCATAGGGTGAATGCCTTGGTACCAGGAGCCGAAGAAGGACGTGGTAAGCTGCGAAAAGTTACGGGAAGCTGCAAGCAAGCATTGATCCGTAAATGTCCGAATGGGGAAACCCGGCTGGGGTAATGCTCAGTCATCCATAACTGAATTCATAGGTTATAGGAAGGGAACTCAGGGAACTGAAACATCTAAGTACCTGAAGGAAGAGAAAACAATAGTGATTTCCTAAGTAGCGGCGAGCGAACGGGAAAGAGCCCAAACCTAAGTCTACGGACGAAGGGGTGTGGACAGTCGATAAAGATAGTCTGAATTTTAGCAGAATCGTTTGGGAAAACGAGCCGAAGAGTGTGAGAGCCACGTAAGCGAAAAGAGGAAGACGTCGAGATTGATCCGGAGTACCACGGAGCACGTGAAACTTTGTGGGAAGCAGGCAGGACCATCTGCCAAGGCTAAATACTACCTGGTGACCGATAGTGAATAGTACCGTGAGGGAAAGGTGAAAAGAACCCCTGGAGGGGAGTGAAAAAGAA
Source organism: uncultured Fusibacter sp. (assembly GCA_965140735.1). Lineage (GTDB taxonomy): Bacteria > Bacillota > Clostridia > Peptostreptococcales > Acidaminobacteraceae > Fusibacter_A. The sequence continues at coordinate 3,257,938 of OZ223306.1, forward strand.
CCTGAAACCCTATGTTTACAAGCAATGGAAGTTCGTTAAAGAACGACCATGTACTTTTTGTAGAACGGGCCAACGAGTTACGTTATGCAGCAAGGTTAAGCGCTTCAGGTGCGGAGCCGCAGCGAAAGCGAGTCTGAAAAGGGCGTATAGTTGTGTGGCGTAGACCCGAAACCAGGTGACCTATCCATGTGCAGGTTGAAGCTGAAGTAAAATTCAGTGGAGGACCGAACCCATATCTGTTGAAAAAGGTTGGGATGACATGTGGATAGCGGAGAAATTCCAATCGAACCTGGAGATAGCTGGTTCTCCTCGAAATAGCTTTAGGGCTAGCCTTGAGAAGAGAGATACGGGGGTAGAGCACTGAATGTCCTAGGGGCCTTCACCGGCTACCGAAGACTATCAAACTCCGAATACCGATATCTTATGCTCAGGAGTCAGACTGTGTGTGATAAGATTCATAGTCAAAAGGGAAACAGCCCAGACCATCAGCTAAGGTCCCAAAATGTAAGTTAAGTGGAAAAGGATGTGGAATTGCACAGACAACTAGGATGTTGGCTTAGAAGCAGCCATACATTTAAAGAGTGCGTAATAGCTCACTAGTCGAGTGATTCTGCGCCGAAAATTACCGGGGCTAAAACTTACTACCGAAGCTATGGAATTGCAGTAATGTAATTGGTAGAGGAGCATTGTGTGAGGGGCGAAGTAGGATCGTAAGGACCTATGGACATCACACAAGAGAGAATGTTGGCATGAGTAACGAGAGACGGGTGAGAATCCCGTCCGCCGAAAACCCAAGGTTTCCTGAGGAAGGTTCGTCCGCTCAGGGTAAGTCAGGGCCTAAGCCGAGGACGAAAGTCGTAGGCGATGGACAACAGGTAAAGATTCCTGTACCACCGAGAACCGTTTGAGAGAGGGAATGACACAGGAGGTTAGGCTAAGCGCACCGTTGGTTGAGTGCGTCCAAGCAACAAGTTTGAAGAGTAGGCAAATCCGCTCTTTGTAAGAACAAGTTGTGATGGGGAGCGAAATTAAGTAGCGAAGTGGCTGATATCACACTGTCAAGAAAAGTTTCTATCGAGGGAGCAGGTGCCTGTACCGTAAACCGACACAGGTAGGAGAGTAGAGAATACTAAGGCGAGCGAGAAAACTATTGTTAAGGAACTCGGCAAAATGACCCCGTAACTTCGGGAGAAGGGGTGCCGGATTAGGTTTAGAGCTAAATCCGGCCGCAGAGGATAGGTCCAAGCGACTGTTTACCAAAAACACAGGTCTCTGCTAAATCGAAAGATGATGTATAGGGGCTGACGCCTGCCCGGTGCTGGAAGGTTAAGGGGAAGTGTTAGCGTAAGTGAAGCACAGAACTGAAGCCCCAGTAAACGGCGGCCGTAACTATAACGGTCCTAAGGTAGCGAAATTCCTTGTCGGGTAAGTTCCGACCCGCACGAAAGGCGTAACGATTTGGACGCTGTCTCAACAATAGACTCGGTGAAATTGTAGTACCGGTAAAGATGCCGGTTACCCGCAGCAAGACGGAAAGACCCCGTGGAGCTTTACTGCAGCTTGGCACTGGATAATGGTATATCATGTACAGGATAGGTGGGAGACAGAGAAATGAGGACGCCAGTCTTCATGGAGTCGCTGTTGGGATACCACTCTTGGTATAACGTTATTCTAACTATGATGAGTAATCCTGATCTAGGACAATGTCAGGTGGGCAGTTTGACTGGGGCGGTCGCCTCCTAAAGAGTAACGGAGGCGCCTAAAGGTTCCCTCAGCGCGGTTGGAAATCGCGCGAAGAGTGTAAAGGCAAAAGGGAGCTTGACTGCGAGAGGGACACCTCGAGCAGGGACGAAAGTCGAGCTTAGTGATCCGGTGGCACCGCATGGAAGGGCCATCGCTCAACGGATAAAAGCTACCCCGGGGATAACAGGCTTATCTCCCCCAAGAGTCCACATCGACGGGGAGGTTTGGCACCTCGATGTCGGCTCGTCTCATCCTGGGGCTGAAGTAGGTCCCAAGGGTTGGGCTGTTCGCCCATTAAAGAGGCACGCGAGCTGGGTTCAGAACGTCGTGAGACAGTTCGGTCCCTATCTGCTGTGGGCGTAGGAAATTTGAGAGGAGCTGTCCTTAGTACGAGAGGACCGGGATGGACAAACCTCTGGTGTATCAGTTGTTCTGCCAAGAGCACTGCTGAGTAGCTACGTTTGGAAGGGATAAGCGCTGAAGGCATCTAAGCGCGAAGCCCCCCTCAAGATGAGATTTCCCATCCTTAATGGAGTAAGATCCCATGTAGATAATATGGTAATAGGCCTGAGGTGTAAGTGCAGTAATGCATTCAGCTGACAGGTACTAATAGATCGAGGACTTGACCAATGATGAAGTGTTTGGAACAAACACAAAGGGTGACAGGCTTTTACGTAGTAAACGCCGAGAACCCCAAGTCGATGTGACAAAGACATTATAAGGTTTAAGACCACAAAAGAACAAAAAACGGTTAATCTGATATATGCGATTTTGAATGTATAAGCGAAAGCTTAACATTTATATAGAGTACGATTTAAAATCGTACAATCCAGTGATGATGGCGGAGGGGCTACACCTGTTCCCATACCGAACACAGAAGTAAAGTCCTCCAGCGTCGATGGTACTTGGCGGGCAGCTGCCTGGGAGAGTAGAACGTTGCTGGTTACAAAGAGATCTGATTGAATAAATCAGGTCTTTTTGCTTTTTATACATAGTTGATGGAATTTACAAGACAACGTTCTCCGCGCTTAAGGCAGCGCGAGGCCAAATGATTGAAGGGCGAGATCATTTGTAGATGACCTAACCACCTATTACTCGGCGCTAAGCTTGAGATAATAGGCTAGGAGAGTAGAACGTTGCTGGTTACAAAGAGATCTGATTGAATAAATCAGGTCTCTTTGCTTTTTATACATAGTTGATGGAATTTACAAGACAACGTTCTCCGCGCTTAAGGCAGCGCGAGGCCAAATGATCGAAGGACGAGATCATTTGTAGATGACCTAACCACCTATTACTCGGCGCTAGGCTTGAGATAATAGGCTAGGAGAGTAGAACGTTGCTGGTTATAAGAAGGTCTGATTGTATAAATCAGGTCTTCTTTGTTTTTTGTGTCTTTGTGTCAATAGTTGTAGTGAAGATTAATAATGCCTGCGCCTTACTTGTTTTGGGAATTTTTAATGTTGTTAGTCCTAAGTTAATAAATTATGAGCGTGTTTAATGTAACTTTCACTGCAAAGCTGCATTTTTAGATCTAATTATAATAAATGTAAAATGCAATTCCGAAAGCAATTGAAATCTTTAACACCAAAACAAACTTACTTTTATAATAAACATATTTGGATGCATTAAGAATTTCTTTTGATCAGTTTCTAGAAGCAATAATACATCGGTTGAGTTCTTTAAGATTTGTGGATTCAATACGCTGAATCCATTGATAAAAGTCTCTACGTTGCCCAGAATACATTTTGTTTTGACAGATTTCATAGAATTTTTCTTTGAGTTTATAGGTTTCCTTAAGATTTTCACTATATAAAAATATTGATTCAAGCCATTCTTTTTCGTCTTCATTTTATGCACATACTTAACAATTGAATCTAGTAAAGAAAAAACATGTTCATTGTAAATTGAGTTTGCCATATGTATTAGTTTAGAATATATGAGTACATAGTGCTCGCAAAGATTTTTGGTATATAGAATAAACATATTAGCTTATTTAATATGAAGAAAATCAATAACTCAAAATGGAAAATGGTATTTATATAAGATGGCTTTATTTATAAGTTATTGCATAAAAGAAATATCTGATATGCTTACTTGATAATTGATTTTGAGATCAATTTCTTTTAGAAATTGCTGATGAGGAATAGATCCGTAAATAAAATGAGGTAAAATGTTCATAAATGCAGTATAATAAAAATATTTCATGGAAGTGATTTAAATTAAGGCACTCGAAAAATAAAAAAAGACTTAGAAAGAAAAGCATGGTTATTTTAAGAAGTAACATTAGCAGCATTATGAAATTAAATGGACTAATCCATTAGAAATAGTCTTGGTGCATATGCGACAATAAATTTGAAATCAAGGGATTGTCGATGTGTTAAGTATTTATAACATAACTTATTCAGCTAGCATGAAGAGATGTCATTATGATAATATTCTAGAATTACCATAATGATACTATGGGTGATCCATCCAATAGGGCACTTTGTTTGAGATAAATAATATACTAACTATTGAAGCAGTTGATTTCAATTTTAATTCTCAAATTTCTATATATTAAATAGTGATTTTTAAGCAATTTTGGCTGTTTATACTCTATTTAATAAGAATATCTACTTATTAATTGTATATTCAGATAAATTACTGTTCTTTAATAAAGTTAATTTGAAATAAACTGTTGACTTAGATCTAAATATGCGGTATTATAGTCAAGTCGCCTAATGAACTTGTTGGGAGATAGTAAAGTAAGTTGTCACATATGGTTTTGTAAAAGAATGTAGAATTCTAAATGATAATATCATTAGAAGATAATATCGAAAAAATACTTTAAAAAATAAGTAAAAAAGATATTGACATGACGGACTATAACTGATATACTGATATAGCTGTCACACATTGTTAGGACTGAGTTAAGATGAAGTAAACAAAGTGGAAACAGCAACACAGGACCTTGAAAATTGAATAGCGCAAATGAATTAAAACACGCAATTCTTTGAGCTTATGGAAGTCAAGTAGCGAAAGCTTAATGATGAAAATTGCTTAACAGAAACAAGTGATAAACGTCGAAAGACGAAAACGGAAACAAAGCCAAATAGATCTTCGGATCGAAAATGGAAGTTAGCTCATTTATGAGTCCGGCCTACGTTTACAAGTAAACGTTATGTTGGATTTGTTTAACGCAGTTAAACAAAAAGGATTATAATTAAGAGTTTGATCCTGGCTCAGGATGAACGCTGGCGGCGTGCCTAACACATGCAAGTCGAGCGAGAAGTTTAGGAATGAACCTTCGGGTGAATGAATAAATGGAAAGCGGCGGACGGGTGAGTAACGCGTGGGTAACCTGCCTCATACAAAGGGATAGCCACTGGAAACGGTGATTAATACCCTATAAGACTACGGGATCGCATGATCTAGTAGCCAAAGATTTATCGGTATGAGATGGACCCGCGTCTGATTAGCTAGTTGGTGAGGTAATGGCTCACCAAGGCAACGATCAGTAGCCGACCTGAGAGGGTGATCGGCCACACTGGAACTGAGACACGGTCCAGACTCCTACGGGAGGCAGCAGTGGGGAATATTGCACAATGGGCGCAAGCCTGATGCAGCAACGCCGTGTGAGTGATGAAGGTCTTCGGATTGTAAAACTCTGTCCTAAGGGAAGAAAAAAATGACGGTACCTTAGGAGGAAGCCCCGGCTAACTACGTGCCAGCAGCCGCGGTAATACGTAGGGGGCAAGCGTTATCCGGAATCACTGGGCGTAAAGGGTGCGTAGGCGGCCCAGCAAGTCAGAGGTGAAAGGCATTGGCTCAACCAATGTAAGCCTTTGAAACTGTTGGGCTTGAGTGCAGGAGAGGTAAGTGGAATTCCTAGTGTAGAGGTGAAATTCGTAGATATTAGGAGGAACACCAGTGGCGAAGGCGACTTACTGGACTGTAACTGACGCTGAGGCACGAAAGCGTGGGGAGCGAACAGGATTAGATACCCTGGTAGTCCACGCCGTAAACGATGAATACTAGGTGTCGGGGGTCAAACCTCGGTGCCGCAGCAAACGCATTAAGTATTCCGCCTGGGGAGTACGCACGCAAGTGTGAAACTCAAAGGAATTGACGGGGACCCGCACAAGCAGCGGAGCATGTGGTTTAATTCGAAGCAACGCGAAGAACCTTACCAGGTCTTGACATCCTTCTGAATGTAACTTAGCAGTTACAGACCTTCGGGACAGAAGAGACAGGTGGTGCATGGTTGTCGTCAGCTCGTGTCGTGAGATGTTGGGTTAAGTCCCGCAACGAGCGCAACCCTTATGTTTAGTTGTTAACAGGTTAAGCTGAACCCTCTAGACAGACTGCCGAGGATAACTCGGAGGAAGGCGGGGATGACGTCAAATCATCATGCCCCTTATGATCTGGGCTACACACGTGCTACAATGGCTGGTACAACGGGCAGCGAAAGAGTGATCTGGAGCGAATCCTAAAAAGCCAGTCCCAGTTCGGATTGTAGGCTGCAACTCGCCTACATGAAGTTGGAGTTGCTAGTAATCGCGGATCAGAATGTCGCGGTGAATGCGTTCCCGGGTCTTGTACACACCGCCCGTCACACCATGGAAGTTGGGGGCGCCCGAAGCCAGTGGTCCAACCCGTAAGGGAGGAAGCTGTCGAAGGTGAAATCAATGACTGGGGTGAAGTCGTAACAAGGTAGCCGTATCGGAAGGTGCGGCTGGATCACCTCCTTTCTAAGGAGAACTAGACGTTTGCGCTATTCAATTTTGAGGGTCTTGCATTTTTTCGCATAGCGAAAAAAATGGGTGACGTGGCACTTGGTAACAAGTGCAGGAACTGAAAGGTTCGACATGAAACTCAGTGAGAGAACTCAAAATGAAGGAAAGACAGAAGAAATCTTTTGATCGAAGATCAAAACCATTTCGCTCAACGTGATTTTCACGATGTGAAAACACTGCCTTCGCTTCATTGAAATTGTACATTGAAAATTGCATATAGAAGAGAAACCGACTGAGTTTCAACTTATTGAAATCTCGGCCCCAACATAACGTTTGTTTACAAACGTAGAAAGGGTTGTAGATGAATAAGAGTTGGAATTCAAAAAACCGTATAAAATGTGTCAGAACGTTTTATACAAAACATATTTATTGTGACCCTCGCTAACGCGACCATGATAAATGTGCGACTAAACTTGTAAAAGAGTCAATGGTCAAGTTACTAAGAGCATAGGGTGAATGCCTTGGTACCAGGAGCCGAAGAAGGACGTGGTAAGCTGCGAAAAGTTACGGGAAGCTGCAAGCAAGCATTGATCCGTAAATGTCCGAATGGGGAAACCCGGCTGGGGTAATGCTCAGTCATCCATAACTGAATTCATAGGTTATAGGAAGGGAACTCAGGGAACTGAAACATCTAAGTACCTGAAGGAAGAGAAAACAATAGTGATTTCCTAAGTAGCGGCGAGCGAACGGGAAAGAGCCCAAACCTAAGTCTACGGACGAAGGGGTGTGGACAGTCGATAAAGATAGTCTGAATTTTAGCAGAATCGTTTGGGAAAACGAGCCGAAGAGTGTGAGAGCCACGTAAGCGAAAAGAGGAAGACGTCGAGATTGATCCGGAGTACCACGGAGCACGTGAAACTTTGTGGGAAGCAGGCAGGACCATCTGCCAAGGCTAAATACTACCTGGTGACCGATAGTGAATAGTACCGTGAGGGAAAGGTGAAAAGAACCCCTGGAGGGGAGTGAAAAAGAACCTGAAACCCTATGTTTACAAGCAATGGAAGTTCGTTAAAGAACGACCATGTACTTTTTGTAGAACGGGCCAACGAGTTACGTTATGCAGCAAGGTTAAGCGCTTCAGGTGCGGAGCCGCAGCGAAAGCGAGTCTGAAAAGGGCGTATAGTTGTGTGGCGTAGACCCGAAACCAGGTGACCTATCCATGTGCAGGTTGAAGCTGAAGTAAAATTCAGTGGAGGACCGAACCCATATCTGTTGAAAAAGGTTGGGATGACATGTGGATAGCGGAGAAATTCCAATCGAACCTGGAGATAGCTGGTTCTCCTCGAAATAGCTTTAGGGCTAGCCTTGAGAAGAGAGATACGGGGGTAGAGCACTGAATGTCCTAGGGGCCTTCACCGGCTACCGAAGACTATCAAACTCCGAATACCGATATCTTATGCTCAGGAGTCAGACTGTGTGTGATAAGATTCATAGTCAAAAGGGAAACAGCCCAGACCATCAGCTAAGGTCCCAAAATGTAAGTTAAGTGGAAAAGGATGTGGAATTGCACAGACAACTAGGATGTTGGCTTAGAAGCAGCCATACATTTAAAGAGTGCGTAATAGCTCACTAGTCGAGTGATTCTGCGCCGAAAATTACCGGGGCTAAAACTTACTACCGAAGCTATGGAATTGCAGTAATGTAATTGGTAGAGGAGCATTGTGTGAGGGGCGAAGTAGGATCGTAAGGACCTATGGACATCACACAAGAGAGAATGTTGGCATGAGTAACGAGAGACGGGTGAGAATCCCGTCCGCCGAAAACCCAAGGTTTCCTGAGGAAGGTTCGTCCGCTCAGGGTAAGTCAGGGCCTAAGCCGAGGACGAAAGTCGTAGGCGATGGACAACAGGTAAAGATTCCTGTACCACCGAGAACCGTTTGAGAGAGGGAATGACACAGGAGGTTAGGCTAAGCGCACCGTTGGTTGAGTGCGTCCAAGCAACAAGTTTGAAGAGTAGGCAAATCCGCTCTTTGTAAGAACAAGTTGTGATGGGGAGCGAAATTAAGTAGCGAAGTGGCTGATATCACACTGTCAAGAAAAGTTTCTATCGAGGGAGCAGGTGCCTGTACCGTAAACCGACACAGGTAGGAGAGTAGAGAATACTAAGGCGAGCGAGAAAACTATTGTTAAGGAACTCGGCAAAATGACCCCGTAACTTCGGGAGAAGGGGTGCCGGATTAGGTTTAGAGCTAAATCCGGCCGCAGAGGATAGGTCCAAGCGACTGTTTACCAAAAACACAGGTCTCTGCTAAATCGAAAGATGATGTATAGGGGCTGACGCCTGCCCGGTGCTGGAAGGTTAAGGGGAAGTGTTAGCGTAAGTGAAGCACAGAACTGAAGCCCCAGTAAACGGCGGCCGTAACTATAACGGTCCTAAGGTAGCGAAATTCCTTGTCGGGTAAGTTCCGACCCGCACGAAAGGCGTAACGATTTGGACGCTGTCTCAACAATAGACTCGGTGAAATTGTAGTACCGGTAAAGATGCCGGTTACCCGCAGCAAGACGGAAAGACCCCGTGGAGCTTTACTGCAGCTTGGCACTGGATAATGGTATATCATGTACAGGATAGGTGGGAGACAGAGAAATGAGGACGCCAGTCTTCATGGAGTCGCTGTTGGGATACCACTCTTGGTATAACGTTATTCTAACTATGATGAGTAATCCTGATCTAGGACAATGTCAGGTGGGCAGTTTGACTGGGGCGGTCGCCTCCTAAAGAGTAACGGAGGCGCCTAAAGGTTCCCTCAGCGCGGTTGGAAATCGCGCGAAGAGTGTAAAGGCAAAAGGGAGCTTGACTGCGAGAGGGACACCTCGAGCAGGGACGAAAGTCGAGCTTAGTGATCCGGTGGCACCGCATGGAAGGGCCATCGCTCAACGGATAAAAGCTACCCCGGGGATAACAGGCTTATCTCCCCCAAGAGTCCACATCGACGGGGAGGTTTGGCACCTCGATGTCGGCTCGTCTCATCCTGGGGCTGAAGTAGGTCCCAAGGGTTGGGCTGTTCGCCCATTAAAGAGGCACGCGAGCTGGGTTCAGAACGTCGTGAGACAGTTCGGTCCCTATCTGCTGTGGGCGTAGGAAATTTGAGAGGAGCTGTCCTTAGTACGAGAGGACCGGGATGGACAAACCTCTGGTGTATCAGTTGTTCTGCCAAGAGCACTGCTGAGTAGCTACGTTTGGAAGGGATAAGCGCTGAAGGCATCTAAGCGCGAAGCCCCCCTCAAGATGAGATTTCCCATCCTTAATGGAGTAAGATCCCATGTAGATAATATGGTAATAGGCCTGAGGTGTAAGTGCAGTAATGCATTCAGCTGACAGGTACTAATAGATCGAGGACTTGACCAATGACAAGTTTTCACAAGTGAAAACAATCAAGGTTTAAGACCACAAAAGAACAAAAAAACGGTTAATCTGATATATGCGATTTTGAATGTATAAGCGAAAGCTTAACATTTATATAGAGTACGATTTAAAATCGTACAATCCAGTGATGATGGCGGAGGGGCTACACCTGTTCCCATACCGAACACAGAAGTAAAGTCCTCCAGCGTCGATGGTACTTGGCGGGCAGCTGCCTGGGAGAGTAGAACGTTGCTGGTTACAAAGAGATCTGATTGAATAAATCAGGTCTTTTTGCTTTTTATACATAGTTGATGGAATTTACAAGACAACGTTCTCCGCGCTTAAGGCAGCGCGAGGCCAAATGATCGAAGGGCGAGATCATTTGTAGATGACCTAACCACCTATTACTCGGCGCTAAGCTTGAGATAATAGGCTAGGAGAGTAGAACGTTGCTGGTTATAATAAGGTCTGATTGTATAAATCAGGTCTTCTTATTTTTTTGTATAGAGATCTTAATGACTTTATAAAGAATGACATAGATCAAAGCGTAACTTTCTCTGCCCTTAATCAATCTATAAACATCGACAGATGAATTGAAGTGACTATCCCATGTGGCGTAATACAGGAATCCGAAAACCAATCCGCAGAGTACATAGTGCTCGAGGACTCTTGGTGTGAGGGTTGCGGTATGAAGCAGTTAGACTTTACAATCTTTAAAGGTTATGCTAGAATGGTCAAATCACATAAAATTGATATTATTGGAGTAATAAAATGGGGAGAGAACAGGGATATAGGCATAAATCAACTTCTATAGTAGAACACAATATACATCAGTATATTTTATATTCGATATTTAGTAATTTATTAATCTTAGGACCAATAATGACAATTTTCTTTTTGGCAAAAGGTCTCAATTTCACACAAATATTTACGATTGGTGCAGTGAATAGTCTTTTTGTTGTCTTGTTTGAAGTGCCTACGGGAGCAGTAGCAGATAAGTATAGTAGAAAGTTATCCATAATAATTGGGTGTATAATGTGGATAATTTCGCTTTTTATCTATATTTATGCACAGAGCTTTGCAACTTTTATTATTGCTGAGATTATATTTTCTATAGGTATGACCTTTAAATCAGGTGCTGAAGCGGCTATTCTATATGAATCATTGAAGCTGGAAGGTAGAGAACGTGAATTTCAAACGATTGTCGGAAAAGGCAGATCTTATTTTTTATATGCTTCAGCAATAGGTTCTCTTGTTGCTGGTTTTGTTTACAGTTATAATATTTATTTACCTTTTATGATTTCAATTGTTTTTATTTTTATCTCTTTAGCAATTGCAATTTTATTCAAAGAGCCCAAATTAAATGAGTTTAAAGTGCATAATGATATAAAATACACACAAGTTATTAAAAATAGTGCCGGGTTAATTATCCATAATAGAAAGGTTTTAAATGTAGTTCTTTTTAGTACAGTTACCTTTATATTTATGAGGATGGCCTATCCTTTTTATCAGCCACACATGCAAGCGTCAGGTGTAGATGTTAAGTACTTTGGTGTTATCTTTTTTGCATTTAACATTGTAGCAGGATTTTCTGCTAAGCGCATTGATATTTTTATTAAAAAGACAAAACCGTATTCAATGCTCAGTGTAGGTGGACTAGTTGCATTTTCGTATATATTGTTAGGTTTATTTCCTGTTTTGATCAGTTTTACTTTTATATTTCTTCAACAGATCACACGTGGATTAGGTAATCCTGTCTTCAGCAAGTACATTAATAAAAATATTCCATCTGACTATAGAGCAACGATAATTTCCTTCAATAGTTTAATTGGCAATGTAGGTGTTATAATCTTGCAACCTATTTTTGGTTATTTAGTTGATAAATATAGTGTATTTTCGGTTGAATTGGGTATAGGAGTGTTGATGATGACTAGTTTAGGGGGAATTGAAATATTTGTAAAACGCAATCAAAAAAAGAGGCTCAATTAGTGAATTTTGAAGGATTTAAACATTGGAAATTCATTCAAAATTAAGTATTCTAAATAATTTGACACTGTCCAAAAATCTGTATAGAATGATATAGAATAGATTATCTTGGAGGATGAAATGGATCTTTTTGATCAGAAAAAAGAAAACAAATCGTTAACGTCGTTGATCTTTGAAAGAATCAGAGAAGATATCCTAAATGGCAGATATAGCCCTGGTGATAAATTGGTTGAAATAAAGTTAGCTGATGAACTGGGCGTAAGTAGAACACCAGTTAGGGAAGCTCTTAAACAATTAGAACTCGATGGATTGGTAGAAAATATACCTAATAGAGGTGTCGTTGTAAAGGGCATTACTACAGAAGATATTGATGACATTTTAATGATTAGATTGTGTATTGAGGGATTGGTTGGTCAATGGGCTGCTGAACGTATTGACGATTCCGAAATCAAAGAATTACAAGAAATTTTTGACTTGATGGAATTCTATACTTCAAAGGGAGATGTTGAAAAGATATTTGAACTTAACACTAGATTCCATGAAACGCTTTACAAGGCAACAAAAAGTAGATATTTAGAAGGTGTATTAAATGATTTTCAGTTGTTTATTAGGCAGTCTAGAAACAACTCTTTAAAATCTGAAGGCAGAATTGATTATGCTTTGGAAGAGCACAGAGAAATATTAAGTGCACTAAAGAAACATGACCAAGAAAATACGCGAAAAGCATTGACGAAACATATAAGTGCATCTAATAATAATATTAAGCATTTAATATAGTCGAAAATAAATGTGATAAATTAAGCCATTTCTTACTGAAATGGCTTAATTTTAATAAGTATGCAAGGAGAGAAATTTATGTCGGAAAGTAGACGTAAAATGATTATAGAAAAATTAAATTTGAATACAGAACCAATCACTGGCACAGAACTCGCTTCGAATTTTGAAGTTTCTAGGCAAGTGATTGTTCAGGACATTGCAATACTTCGTGCAGAAGGTTATAGTATTCTAGCAACGTCAAATGGCTATATGATTCCAAAAGCTCATGGTCAAAATCGTATGATAAAAACGTTTATTTCAGAACATAAGGGATTTGACCGGATGGAAGAAGAACTTAGAATAATTGTTGAATATGGCGGTAAAGTGATAGATGTTATTGTTGAGCATCCAGTATATGGTGAGATTGTTGGGACACTATTAATATCAAATATGGATGATGTTAATCAATTTATTAAGCGTGCTGAGGAGACAAATGCAAAACCTCTTTCATTATTAACCGATGGTGCACATATTCATACAATTGAAGTTCCAAGTGAAAAAATATTTAAGTTGATTAAGACCGAATTATATGAAAAAGGGTTCATAAAAGAATTGTAATTTTTTTTAAGTTAACTGACAAGACACATGACAACTATAAATGACATTACACCAATTGTATTTTGATGAGACTTCCGAAATTTTTTTTGATGAAACTTAAACTATTTTAACAGAGTCATACAGGATCACATAATAATCTGTAATATTGATCACACAGTGGGTGTGTTATTAGAGATTTGCTTAAAAGCAGCATTAATAGCATTAACAGTATTAATGATTAAAAGGAAAAGAGGTAAACGAATGAAAATTAGAAATTATTTGATAAAGACATTAAATGGTATGGCTTTAGGGCTATTTGCATCATTAATCATTGGATTAATTTTAAAGCAGATTGGCGATTTAACGGGGATTCAACAGCTTGCTACATTTGGAAAAGTTGCACAAGTCATGATGGGACCTGCTATAGGCGCAGCAGTTGCATATAGCGTAGGGGCATCACCACTGGGTATTTTTGCATCAATTGTGGCAGGAACAATTGGTGCAGGAAGCATAAAAATGAATGAAGCAGGTCAAATGCTCATTGGCATAGGAGAACCTATGGGTGCTTTTGTATCAGGACTTGTTGCAGCAGAGTTTTCAAAACTGATATCAGGTAAAACAAAAGTGGACATTGTATTAGTGCCTGCGCTTACGATTATCGTAGGCGGTCTTATGGGACTCACATTAAGTCCTGTTATAGCATCAATGATGAAGGCAATAGGTGCTGTTATAAATACTGCCACAGAGCTTCAACCGATTCCAATGGGCATAATTGTAGCTGTTATCATGGGGATTGTATTGACACTCCCAATAAGCAGTGCAGCACTTGCTATTTCTCTTGGATTATCCGGAATTGCAGCAGGGGCATCATTGGTAGGTTGTTGTTGTCAGATGGTTGGATTTGCATGTATGAGTTATCGAGAAAACGGTGTTGGTGGATTTATAGCTCAAGGTCTTGGGACTTCGATGTTACAAGTGCCCAATATCATAAGAAACCCAAAGGTTTGGATTCCACCTATTGTTGCAAGTGCAATATTAGGGCCTATTAGCACTGTAGTGTTTCATCTTGAAAGCAATAGTATTGGAGCAGGTATGGGAACAAGTGGTCTTGTAGGTCAATTTGGGACCTTTGCAGCTATGGGTGAAACGACTTCAACATCAAGTTTATTATTATTAATAGGGATAATGCATTTCATATTACCAGCGATTATTACTTTTGTGATAAGTGAATGGATGAGAAAGAAAAGCTGGATTAAGTTAGGTGATTTAAGTCTTGAAGGTACACATAAATAATAGAAAGAGTAATAGTATTAAGTGATATTAGTGGATCATAAAAGATCGTAAAAATTAAAATGAGTTATGGCAATATGAAATTGCAATAACTCATTTTAATTTTGCTTTAAGTTCAAAGCCAATACAGGGATTTCCAGAACTTTTGTAAACAACAAGTGATGGGATCTGCTTTGACTTAAATCCGAACTGGCGACAACCATGTGGACTGTTTGGATCCCATGTGACATAGTAATACTTGCATTTTCTGCAGTCAATTCTAGGTGATGACATTGTTTCACTCCTTTTAAAGCAGATTGGATTAAGAAATATAATTCTATTGTAACGGAGGTTTCTTTTTTTTACAAACCCAATTCATTACGCTAAATAAAAATCAGCATTTGTATAGATTTTATACGGATTTGTCGAGTAGTAGCCATGGGCGTAGTCCCCTAAACTTGATTTTAAAAATGTTTTAGGGTATGGGCTATTAATGCCGATCAAATTTATCTATAAATAAGATGTCAAGATGATATTTTATATAGGATATGATATAATTGGAGTGATTGAAAACATGGTGGTGTATAGATTGGATAAAAAAAGTAAAATTGGTGTATTTGATTCTGGGCTAGGTGGTATTTCAGTACTTTATGAGATTCACAAAGTCATGCCAAATGAGTCTATTGTCTATTTTGGCGACTCTAAAAATGCACCTTATGGGATAAAAACTAAAGATGAAGTTGTAGAGTTTTCAAGACGTGTCTGTGATCATCTTATTGAGAAAGAGGATGTAAAGGCAATTGTTATCGCCTGTAATACGGCAACAAGTGCTGCGGTGGACGTTTTAAGAAGTGAATATACCATCCCTATCATTGGAATGGAGCCAGCAATTAAACCAGCGATTGCTGGGACTGAAGGGGTTATTGTGGTCATGGCAACGGAGATGACACTTAAAGAAGAAAAGTTTAATAATTTACTTTACTCTTTCGAAGAAGCACATCGTATCATCAAGATGCCCTCTCCCAAATTAGTGGATGTCGTTGAAAATCATATGGATGATATGGCATTGATTAAACAATCTATTTCAAGTTATTTAGATCAAATAGAGGAGCACGTTGAAGGCATTGTTTTGGGATGTACACATTTTATTTTTTTACAAGATTTTATTGATGCATATTATGATCATAAAGTTGAAATATTTGATGGTAATTTTGGAACAGCCAGTCAGCTTAAAAATGTACTTCATACACTTGATCTTTTAAATGACGAAACTTTTGAGGGTGAGATAAGCATATTTAATTCAAAAAACAGTCAATTTGTTGAAAAATCTAAAGAAATGTATCGGTATTTAAGAAAGAGAGCAAAAGATGGCAGTGAGTGAACCTTTATCAGTAGATGTTAAAATGATGGCACTGGTGAATGAAAAATTGCAATTGATTTTAGAAGAAGCTATTTTTGACGAAAAAGCAGAACAAATTTTTAGAATGCGTTATGGTATTGATTGTCAAATCCAAGTGCCAAAGCATATATCAAAGACACTTAAAGTGCCCATGAAGAAATTACGTTTGGAAATGCATCGAATTGATAATAAAATCTTTAATATTTTAAAAAAACATGATTTATTTGAACAAATCTAATGAGAAATTATATCAATAAAAAGCACGCTTAGTCTAAGATCTGTATTCTTAGATCAAGCGTGCTTTTATAGTATCATAAATAATAGAGTTAAAACTTTAAAATTTTATAGGTGTAAAATTAACCTCTTAATCGTTTTGAAAAGATATCAAGGTATAATTTACTCAACTTCACGAGATCGTGTAAAATCATAGGTGTCAGAGTGTACATAATCAGCTGAATTAAATGGTTAAATTCAAAGTTAGATTTCATTTTCCAAAAAGCAATGCTCATGAAAAAAAGAATTAAAAATCCAGAAGTAGCATTTAAGGCAGTACGGTTAAAAGCAATTTTTCTTAATGATATGGCCACCGGGTACTGAAAAATAAAAGCCATGCCTACAAAAATAAGGCCCATAAATGAAAGCAGTTCTGGATGATAATTGCTACGTGAAATCATAAGGCAATAGAGTCCTACAAAAATGCTAACCAGTATTGTTTGTGGTAAAGGAGATGATTTCTTTTTTTTCTTTTTTGAATCATCTATACATTCTACAAATAGTGCTAATCCCAGTAAAGTTGAGATGGTAAAATTGAGTAGAAGTAGTAGATAAGGCGAAACTGTTAGAAGTGTTGTAAAAGTAAAAAGTTCTACTAAATGTACTGATAAGATAAAAGATTTCAGTTTATCGAACCGAGTAATCAGGGCATTACTTTCTTCAAAAGCTCTTATAAACGACTGCTCTTCGTATATGTCATCGACGAAGTAATCGAAGAAAGGATCGTCTAATTGATTTAAAGGTGACTTAGTACATGCTGTTTTTAAAAGAACAGTGTTGCTTTTTTTATATAAAGATAAAATGCGATGTATTTGATCTCCATTAAAACGGGTCAGAAAAGCATATCGATGTAGAACCGGTAAGAGTGTTTTATTTGAACATGAAATGAGTTTGCTTTGATCTAAAACCCTATTTGCTTCATTTAATAAATTTAAATGCTTGGCAACGGCATTGACATAAATAGGCGATTCTTGGGAAAATGTGATGACTCTATAGCTTTTTTTCAATTGATTTTTTTCCGTAGTGTCGTCTGAGAGTTCTTCACTTTTGAATGTATCTTTAATAGGCGCAAAAATACTGATAGCACCTACGTAAATGAAGTCAGAGGGTATATCATCTGAAACATTAGTCTTAGAATCTATTTTAAAGGCGTACCCCCAAACGCGCTCAAGAGCATGACCGTGTTTATGTTCAGAGGCAATGATTTTAGCAACGTGTTCTTTCTTTAAAATATCAATTCCATTTTGTGTCAATACATGTGTGCATCTCTCAAGTAATTGATCTAAGTCTCCCATACACATGAGCTGGGTCATATGTGTTTTAGTTTCTTGATGTTGCGTCAACCAAAGACCTTCATTTTCCCAAGATCTTAATTTAGGCCACTGTGTAGATAAAGTGCTCTTGTCAATTTGAAATAAGGACTGTAATTGTGCTGTATGAGGGATTAGTCGGTCGTCTTCATGAGCACACAGAAATGCAGTTTGAAGTAACTTGGTTATATTTTTACGCCCTAATAAAGCATTGTCATTTTCAGTCTCACTTTTGGAGAGCGAAATTTCCAAATCTAGAGTTTCAAGATGGGTAATTTTTGAATTACTATAATCCACTAAGTGACTCATATCTGTAATGATGAGTTCACTTTTATAAATTGACTTGGCTGTTTCAAGACAATCCGATTTATATGAAATCAGTTTGGGATAGAGTCTAAAAGCTTGATTTTGAATGAAATAGAGTTCAAAGGGCATCAATATAACCATCAAAAGTTTTATCAGTAAATTTGGGATAAACACAAGTCCTATGAAATAAATGACCACTGCAATTAAAATTTTAAATTGGATTTTCTTTTTATTGGATTCTTCAGATGAATGTGCCGCATTAAAGTACAACATGAAAAGTCCTTTCTAATAATAGTGGTGGATTATAACTGATTTAAATAGGTTTCAATTCTGTTTAGACCTTCCTGAACAAGGCTGAGTTCTGTTGCATAAGAAAGTCTGATACAGTGATCGTTACCAAAGGCAATGCCTGGAACAACAGCAAGATCGTATTGTGTTAAAAGATCATCACAAATTTTTAAAGATAGACTGTTTTCAGCATCAAATTTATCTTTATAGTGAGAAAGGTCAATAAAAAGATAAAAGGCACCATCTGGTTGAATGAAAGACACGTTTTTAATTTGACTTAGTCTCTCAACAAGTAAATCTCGTCTAGATTTATATTCAGAAACCATAGCAGTTATATCCTCTAGACAATCTGAAAGCGCCACAGCTCCAGCCCATTGTGATACAATGCTTGGATGAGATACCAAATGGCCTTGAATTGTAGAAATAGCTTTGGCAATTTCAGGAGAAGATGCGGTATAGCCGATGCGCCATCCTGTCATTGCGACTGATTTGGAAAGTCCGTTGATAATGATTGTGTTGGCTTTTGCTGCTGTAGAGAGAGAAGCGATTGATGTAAAATCATCCGTGTAACAGATGCGTTCATAAATTTCATCCGCCAAAATAAAAAGGTCTTTTTCAATACAAAGATTGACGATGGGTTCGAGTTCGGATTTTGTGTATACTGCCCCTGTAGGATTAGAGGGATTATTAATCAGTAACATCTTAGTTTTGGGTGTGATGGCATTTTTAAGTTCTTCAGCTGTGAGTTTAAATTGATTCTCAATTAATGTATCTACGAGTACGGGAACGCCACCACAGAGTTTAATCATTTCTGGATAGCTCGTCCAATAAGGTTTTGGTACGATGACTTCATCTCCTGGATCTAGTATGGCAAGGAGTGTATTTGTAATTGCATGTTTTGCACCTGATGAAACGACAATATCAGTCACATCATAATCAACATTATTTTCGGTTTTGAGTTTATTGATGATTGCCTTTCTGAGTGCCATTAATCCGGGAACCATATCATATTTAGATTCATTTCTTGTGATGGCATCAATGCCTTCAAGTTTTGCTTTCTCAGGTGTATAAAAGTCGGGTTCTCCAATACTCAAATCTATGATGGATTTACCTTCCGATTTGAGTGATTTTACTTTCGTACTTATACCAATCGTATAAGAAGGGGTAATGGCTTTAATTTTTTGAGATAATTTCATAATAAGATCACCTTCAGGTGATAATTCACCTGCCTTTCAGTGTAATTTTGAAAAGTTTACATTTGTTTGATGAAACAAGCATTCTAATGTGTTAGAATTATTATAGCAATTTATTGCAAAAACACAAACACTGAGGTTAAAAATGTCAGTTTTAGACTGGGTTTTAATTGGCGCGATCATTCTATTTTTCACAGGAGTGACTTTTTTTGCGCTAGGAGATCTCTTTAGAGATCGTAAGTATTATAAAGATAAGCTTAAAAATATTCAAAAAATGTCCGATTACAAACAATCAAAGAAGACTCAAAAGGCAGATGTAGCTTCTGGAAAGGCAAAAAAATGAGATTATTAGAAGCTCTTCGTACAATTGAAGAAGAACAATTACATTCATTTTATATGCCAGGACATAAAAGACATCCCAAGTTTATAAAGAAACTTGAAGATGTGGTTCAGTTAGATATTACGGAAATTCCAAAAGCGGATCATCTTCACGAGCCGAAGAGTTGTATACTTGAAACTCAAAATTTGATAGCTTCAATATATGAATCGGGTTCATCTAGAATTTTAGTAAATGGTAGTACTGTAGGGCTATTAAGTATGATTATTGGAAGCTTAGATGAAGGGGATGCCGTTTTATTAAATCGAAATGCGCACAAATCAATTTATAATGCAGTCACTTTGGCTAAGCTAAAGCCGTATTACTATTTACCAGAATATGATGACTACATGGGTATTGTTATTGGTTATGATATGGATAAGATTTATTCTATTCTAAAGACAACCCCGAGTATAAAAGCCGTTATTTTAACTTATCCCACATATGAAGGGATTTGTATGGATCTAAAGTGTGTTATAGACTTTTGTCATGAACACGATGTTTTGGTATTGGTGGATGAAGCACATGGTGCTCATTTGAAGCTTAATTCGGATTGGCCAATGTCAGCGCTTGATTTAGGTGCTGATATCGTTGTTCAGAGTTTCCATAAGACACTACCGGCATTAACACAAACAGCTTGTTTGCATTATGGAAAACACCTGCTAAAAACCACAAGAGGTAATCAGATTATAGAGCAAGTAGATGATTGTTTAAAGACTTTTCAGACGAGTAGTCCATCCTATGTGTTAATGGCATCAGTGGATGCAATGCTTGATTTAATGCTTGAAGATGGAAACCGTTGGAGTGAGGCGCTTATATCACAGATAAAATGGCTGTATGAAGAGACGAAGTTTTTAAAGACAATCTCTTTTTATCAGACCAAACTCACAAAAGATCCCAGTAAGTTAATGCTTCAAATTCATCCAGATTTTTATGAAGAAGGTGTTTGGGACGGAGAGATTCTTTCAAGGTTTTTGAGAGAAATAGATCATATTCAAGTAGAATATGAAACTCGAACGATGCTCTTGTTTATGACAAGTATATGCAATGATCAATCTGATTTTGAAGCATTGGCAAGGGCATTAAAACGCTTGGATCAGTGGAGAATAGGTGAAGTTTTAAAGAGTAACTTCAAGTCAGAAGCTCAAATGAAACAGACTGCTAAGTTCAATTTTATAAAACTTTACGAGGGTTTAGTTAAGCCTGAAATTCAAGTTTACTTGCCATATGAAATTAAGCGAAAAGCGTATAAAGAGGTGATCGCTGAAGCTGCAATAGGTGAAATTAGTGCTGAGTTTGTGACGCCGTATCCACCTGGAATTCCAATTTGTGTTCCAGGCGAGAGCATTACACAAGGTGCAGTTGATTTACTAAGAACGCTTTTAGGGGCAGATTTGACAAAAATTAAGATTCTCGAAAGGAGCCTTGAGTAACCCTCAAGATTGATATTATGGATAAAATAAAAAAAGAATTATTGGAATGGGGACAAGCAATACTGGTTACACTGGTCATTTTTATGATTTATAATTTTTTCTTTGCAACAACAACGGTTTACAATACATCGATGTTCCCAACTTTAGTTGAAAAAGATATGCTTTTTATGGTGAAAAGATCAGAGATTAAAGCTGGTGATATTGTCTCTTTTAAATCTGAATTGACTTTGACAGCTCGAGATATCGATAGCCTTAATTTTATTCAGAAATTATTACACCATGAGGGCGAACGCAAAAATCTTATAAAAAGGGTTATTGCAGTACCTGGAGATAGTATTGAAGTTAAGGATGGTGTGGTAACAGTCAATGGTGTTATATTGAATGAACCTTATATTAATACAGTAACCAATAAAGCCGCTTATTATGAAAAAATTCCAGAAGGCATGTACTTCTGTATGGGCGATAATAGAAATGTGAGCTTGGATAGTAGAGAACTGGGATTGATTTCTGGTGATGATATGATTGGCAAGGTTGTTTTTAGGTTTATGCCACTAAGTAAGATTGGTAAGGTGAATTAATTCTCGGAATTGTGGTATAATAATAAATAGAAGTTACTTTGGAGAGGAGGCCTATTTATGAAATTAATTATTGCAATCGTTCATGATGAAGATGCACATGCACTCGTCAAACAATTAACGGAAGCTGATTTTGGAGTGACTAAATTAGCTTCTACAGGCGGATTTTTAAAATCGGGTAATACAACTTTAATTATAGGAACACCAAAAGAACGTGTTGAATCTGCACTTGCTATTATTGAAGAAACGAGTCAGACAAGAAAAGAGATTACGACTACAACTTCACTTTTAGGGGATAATTCTGTTATGGGAATGCCACTTGAGATTACTGTTGGTGGTGCCACTGTATTCGTAGTAGATGTGGAAAAATATATTAAAATGTAAAGGGTAGTGGTATGCAATATCAAACACAGAGACTTTTTTTAGAAAAGGCCATATCAGGTGGAAAGCTATCACACAGTTATATTTTTTCAGGAACGGATGATATAAAGTTTTCAACTGAAATTGCAAAGTTAGTATTGTGCAAACAGGAACACAGTGGTTGTGATTCCTGTTCGTCATGTTTAAAAATAAATTCGAATAATCATCCAGATCTTATGATCATCTCGCCAGATGGGAGCTCCATTAAAAATGCTCAAGTAGAAGCTTTTCAAGAGTATATTTATATTAAACCTTTTGAAAGTAAGTTTAAGATTGTTATTTTTAAAGATTTGGATTTAATGACGCCAAGGGCACAAAATAGAATTCTTAAAACGCTTGAAGAGCCCCCAGAATATGCTTTTTTTATTTTCATGACACACAATTTGGAGGCAGTTCTTGAAACAGTTGTTTCAAGATGCCAAGTGATTCAGTTCTATCATGATCTAGAATCAAAAGGGGAAGAAGTAGAGCAAGAAATATTAAATAAGGCAATTGAATTCGTTAAAAGTATTGAGTTCAAAGATGTCAATCGCGTCTTTGAATTTGCGTTATATGCCAAAGAAGATAAACAGAGATTTCAAGTGGTGATCAATAGAGTTGCTAAGATACTTAGGGATGTCATGATCTTCCGTGAAACTGAAAATCTTCAATTGATAAATTCTGAAAATTTCACTATACTGGACTATAGAGACCAACTCGAAAAATTGACTCTGAGCTTTACCACTGAAAAGTTGGTTGAGCTGATCTTTATCATAGATGATGTAGAATCAAAACTTAAAAACAATATGAACTTTGAACTTACAATCGATCAATTGTTGTTCAAATGTATACAATAGGAGGCATAAATGATCACTGTCGTAGGCGTGAGATTTAAAAAAGCTGGCAAAATTTATTATTTCGATCCAGGTGATGTAGACGTTAATAAAAACGATCATGTGATTGTTGAAACTGCCAGAGGTGTGGAATACGGGGAATGTGTTATTGGAAGAAGAGATATTACGGAAGATCAGATTATAAGTCCGTTAAAACCAGTCTTAAGAATTGCGACACCTGAAGATGATGAAATCCATTTAAATAATAAGAAAAAGGCAAAAGAAGCTTTTGATGTCTGTGTTGAAAAGATTCTTGTACATCAATTAGATATGAAACTTATAGATGTAGAGTACACTTTTGATAATAATAAAGTGATTTTCTATTTTACAGCAGATGGTCGAATTGACTTTAGAGAGCTTGTAAAAGATTTAGCAGCTATATTTAGAACACGTATTGAACTTAGACAAATTGGGGTTCGTGATGAATCTAAAATGGTAAAGGGATTAGGTCCATGTGGCAGAGAGATTTGTTGTGGCAGTTGGCTAGGTGAGTTTGCACCTGTTTCAATAAAAATGGCGAAAGATCAAAATTTATCTCTCAATCCAGTTAAAATTTCAGGTTTATGTGGTCGTTTAATGTGTTGTTTAAAATATGAGTATGACACTTATGTGCAGATTAGAGTGGGGATGCCGAATAGAGGCGATAAAGTTAAAACCCCAGATGGAAAGGCTTATGTTGTGGATACCAATATTCTGCTTGAACAAGTGAAAGTTAGACATATTATTAAAACAAGTCCTCATGAAGAATTAAGTGAAGATATTGTGCCTTATACTAAATCAGATATTAAGGTGATTGAGGTCAACAGGGGTCACGGACATTCACATGCTGCACAAACCCCAGATGATGAACCTGTGGATTTTGTTGCACTTAAAAAATTAGAAGACTAGACTTTAAGAGAGCTTTGTGGCGATTCCATTAAAGCTCTTTTCTATATCCAGCGCAAGGTAACGCAACGGACTGGACCTGACCGAGTATAGGGGGTTAGGTTAACTGAGTATCCAAAATGAAATTAGGAGCGATATTTATGAAAGAGCTTGAGCAAGAACTGATTATGCCCCATGAGCGGGTGGATGATTTGCAATTAGAGGGCCTTAAGATTATTCAAGATCCAAAGGGCTTTTGTTTTGGAATAGATGCCGTGCTATTAAGTCATTTTGTAAAAGTAAAGCGAACGCATCGAATTGTGGAATTTGGAACTGGCACAGGGATTATCCCTATATTACTTGCAGGTAAAACACAATTTGAACATCTCTATGCATTTGAAGTGCAGGAAGAAGTTGCTGATATGGCCAGAAGGAGTGTTAAGTTAAATCATCTGGAAGATCGCATTGAAATTATAAAAGCGAATTTAAAAGAATCGCTTCAATATTTCGATAAGGGCACGATTGACACGATTGTGAGTAATCCGCCTTATATGAGTACAGATGGTGGTATCAAAAATCCTTCTGATAAAAAGGCGATCTCAAGACATGAGGTGCTTTGTACACTTGAAGATATCATTGTAAATGCCAGCAGTTTATTAAAACCAGGTGGTAATCTGTATATGATTCACAGGCCCAATCGTTTAGCGGATCTTATATATCTTTGTAAGCAAAATAAATTAGAGCCTAAAGAAATTCGAATGATCCAGCCTTATGCACATAAAAAACCCAATATATTTTTAATGAGATGTGCAAAGGGTGGGCGACCAGATCTCAAATTTCATGATCCTTTGATTGTGAGAACAGATCAAGGCGATTATACAAAGGAAATTTATGATATCTACGGGATGGAAAACATTACGGTTTTTGAGTAGATAAGACATGTTTTTTTAATGGATTTAATGTAATAGACTAAGGAGATAGTTCATGAGAGGTAAATTATATATATGTGGGACTCCCATTGGCAATTTAGAGGATATCACCTATAGGGCACTTAGAATTTTACAAACTTGTGATGTGGTTTTTGCAGAAGATACACGTCATAGCTTGAGACTGTTGAATCATTTTGAAATCAAAAAACCACTTTACAGTTATCATGAACACAACAAGCAGATAAAAGGGCCAGAAATTTTAGGCAAATTAGATGCGGGAGATATGGTGGCACTTGTGACAGATGCAGGTATGCCGGGTATTTCAGACCCCGGTCATGATGTGATAAAACTTTGTATTGAGCAAGGGTATGAATTTGAAATCATACCAGGTGTTACTGCCTTTACCACGGCACTTGTGGGATCGGGACTTGATACTTCTCGATTTATCTTTGAGGGCTTTTTAGATCGTGATAAAAAGGCGAGAAAGACTTATCTTGAGAGCATCCAGTATGAGAAAGGGACTTTAATTTTTTATGAGTCTCCGCATCGCATTAAGGCCACTCTAAGGGCAATTTATGATGTGTTTGGCAATCGAAATGCAGTAATTGCCAGGGAACTCACAAAGAAATACGAGGAATACAAAAGAGGCCCTTTGTTAACATTGATGGATTTGCTTGAAGAACAAGCCGTGAAGGGTGAAATTGTCTTATTGATCGAGGGGAGTATTGAAGACGCACCAAAGGGCGATAGCGTAGTAGAAAGTTTATCCGTGGAAGCTTTGTTAAAGCATTATATTGAACAAGGTATCGATAAAAAAGAAGCGATTAAAAAAGTTGCCAAGGAGAAGCAAATTAAGAAGTCAGACGTATATGCCGTTTCGATTAAGGATTCAACTCAATTTAATTCATAATGAATAAGGAGGGCAAACATTGAAAAAAAAATTATTGATAGAAGATGTTTTGATCAAGGCAATTCCCTCACTTGCAGGGACTGAGAGTGTAGAACTTGAAGGACTTGCTGTGGACATTATTGAAGTTTATCAGAGGCAGACTAATGAATGTAAGAGCAGGATAGAAGACTTGTTGAGCTATAAAGATCGTGAAATTGATGCGTTTTCTCTTGGTGATGCTATTTCTGATGGGATTTGTCTAACCGATGGCAATGGCATCGTAATGGCTATTAATAAGAGTTATTCAGAGATAACGGGCATTCCAGAATCTTTTATTATCGGTCAGAGTATAGAATTACTCAAGGCAAAAATACAGACAGAAAAAATAGCGGCACTTATGGCAATAGAACAGAAAAAGAAGATATCGACGTTCTCCACAATAGGCCATAATAATAAAAAGACACTTATCACTGGATATCCTTATTTTGATGATGATGGCAATGTAACCAGTGTTTTAACGGTTATTAGAGATTTAACTGAGATCATTGAGGTTAAAGAACGCCTTGAAATGGTAGAAAGAGAGAGTGAAATTTACCGAACAGAACTTGATTATTTGAGAAAAAAACAAAATTATAAGTCGAGCCTGATTGGTGAGAGTGCATCCATTCAAAAAATTAGAGAATTAATCAGTCATGTTGCAAAGACTGAAGCAACCGTTTTGATAACGGGCGAAACAGGTTCGGGAAAAGAGGTTATAGCTAGAGAAATTCATCAAAATAACGGTAAAAGTGATACACCTTATATCAAGGTGAATTGTGCCGCAATTCCAGATTCACTTTTGGAGTCTGAACTCTTTGGTTATGAAAAAGGGGCTTTCACAGGCGCACTTAATAAAAATAAGCCTGGCATGTTCGAACTTGCAAACGGTGGAACGATTCTCTTGGATGAAATTGGTGAGATGCCCTTAAATCTTCAATCTAAGTTATTGCGCGTTTTACAAGAAAAAGAGCTGAGACGTATAGGGGGGACAACTAGTATTAAGTTGGATGCAAGGGTCATTGCTTCTACAAATCAAAATTTGATGTCGCTGATTGCAGAGAAACGTTTCAGAGAAGATCTTTATTATCGGCTCAATGTTGTCCCGATCTATATAGCACCGCTTCGTGACCGAAAAGAAGATATTTCACTTCTTGCTATGCATCTTCTTGAAGCTCTAAATAAGAAGTATAAGCAAAAAAAGGTAATCGATCAAACCGCAATAGCAGCATTAGAGCAATATGACTGGCCAGGGAATGTTAGAGAACTTGCAAATGTGATTGAAAGGTTGATCGTATCGGATACAGCAAGCAAGATTACTTATGAAAGTATTGCCAACGTCCTAGGATTGAAGACACATATAGAGGACGGCATATTAGATTCAATGCATCTAAAAGAAGCTGTTGAAAAATTGGAAAAGAAGATGATTGAAAATGCATTAAAAACGTATGGCAGTACCTATAAAGCTGCAAAAGCATTAGGGACAAGCCAACCAACGCTTTTTAGAAAGGCCAAATACTACAAGCTTACAGATGAACTTTAAGAATTTTTAGCACGTCTTGGAAAGAAGGAGAAGCTGGGTGAAGAAAACGAATCTAAAGCAAATGCCAGAATGGTTTAATGAGCTTACAAGCATTATGTCTGAAGGGATATATCTTACAGATCAAAGTGGTCTGGTTTTGTTTGTAAATGAAGCTTTTACAGAACTTACAGGCATTAAAAAGAGCGAAATAATGGGCCGAAACATACAAGAGTACCTTGATGAGCAATATCACAATGGAAGCTATAAGCGAATAGATATTGATGTCAAGGAGCGTATAGAACAAAATAAAGGCGCTATTTCTTCTAAGCCAGGTTCGCTCTGGTCAATGGTGATGGACCAGAGAACAGAAGTATCATATGCTTCTTTTTTAGTTAATAAAGGTCTAAAAAAGGTAGTGCTTTTTTTGGGACATCCCATATTTGATGAGCAGGGCGAGATTAAAAATGTCATTGTTTTACTGGAAGATATGACGCAAAATACAACGCTTAAAGATGAACTCACGAGAATTGAGAATAAGACAAATCAATATTTGAATGAACTTAAGTACTACAGAGAAGCACGAAGAGATCAAAAGACCTTTATAGGCACTTCTGAGCCGATAAAAGAGATCAAAAAAGTGATTGAAAATATTTCTAATACAGATGTGGGGGTTTTAATCCAAGGCGAAACAGGCGTTGGCAAAGAAATCGTAGCGCATGAAATTTATAGATTGAGTAAGCGGAGAAATAAACCTTATATTAAAATTAATTGCTCTGCGATTCCTGAAAATTTATTAGAGGCAGAGCTTTTTGGCTACGAGCCAGGTGCTTTTAGCGGCGCACAAAAAAAGACGAAAATAGGTTATTTTGAAATGGCGAATAAGGGCACTTTATTGCTTGACGAAATAGGGGATATGTCGCTCTCGCTCCAGACGAAATTGTTAAGAGTGCTTCAAGATCAAGTGATTACAAGAGTCGGTGGTGTAAAGAGCATCACGCTGGATGTGAGGATTATAGCATCAACCAGCAAGGATTTAATGGCAGAAATTCAAAATGGGCTTTTTAGAGTCGATTTGTATTATCGCCTCAATATAATGCCAATTACAATACCGCCTTTACGAGAGCGAAAAACAGATATTGTGGCGTTATCACAGTATTTTCTAGATCAATTTGGTAAAAAATACAACCGGACAGCAGTTCTTAGCCAAGAGTCGATAGAGTTGCTAGAAAACTATTTTTGGCCTGGGAATGTGAGAGAACTTAAGAATATATTAGAAAGAATTGTGATTGTAAATGGTGATGGGCTCATTGAGGCACAGCAGGTTTTGGCACTTCTTGGTGGGGAGCAAAAACCTTGTGAAATAGACCTCGATAAAGTTAAAGATTTAAATACGGCCACAGAGCAATTTCAAAGAATTATCATTGAACGTGCACTTCGAAAACATAAAAGTACTCATAAGGCTGCTAAAGCCTTAGGCGTGACACAATCCACAATTTCAAGAAAAGCAAAAGCACTGGGCATAACACAGTGGTGATGCAATTTCGTATCAAAAGCAATTTAATAATGAATTATTTTTTGAAATCAAAAGTATAAAGTTTTGAAAAGTAGCCATTTAAGGGTTTAAAGTGCATAAAATGATACATTTTAGCATGTAAAATAGATCATAAATAAAAGAGAGAGGTTATCTGATTAATTCAAATATGAATCGATCAGTTAATCTCTTTTTTTGTCTTAAAAAATATAAATGACATTAAATGTTGAAATTTTAACAAAGTAGTGCCCCAATGATCAGATATAAGTAAGATTTGATTGTTGGCATGAAGATTGCGTTTAATATAGATAGTCAATAATTTAACAATTTAAATGGAGGCGTAAGTATGGAGAATTTGATGTCAAAAAGAGTTCCTGTTACAGAACTCGACAAAACCAAAAGTTACTTTAAGTACTATCATCAAGAAATGGTTCCTGCACCTGAGGAAAAATATGAACGTGTATTGAAAGGACCTTTAGATCCAAGAAATGTAACCCAATTCAAAGATCGAAATAAATTATTTGAGCCTGGTTATCTTGAAGATGAAATTGGTTATGCGGTACTTGAAGATGGTACAGGATTTGTTGCTAATTTGACATTTATGCCGGGTGTGACAACCGAAATGTTTGATTGGTGGTTTGCATGGCATGGCCTAGATAATTTAAGATACACTATTTGGGATCCAGAAGACCACTATAAGGCAGAGACTATGCAAAGAAAACAGGCTATGGATTCAAGCCTTTCTTATAAAGAACGTTACTGGAACACAACACATCACGTTGTTGAAGATGTCGGTATGGGACCTGAGGGTCTATATATTAATTTTAAATATCCTGGTGATTTAGGGTTTGATGTAAGCCAGATTGGGACTAAAGCTTGCAGCACAATTGTTTGTGCAAGAGGTTATGGGGAGGGTGTTCCACCTTTTACTTCTGTACCAACAATTATGACGCACTTTGTAAGAGAAGTTGAAGGGGGCATTGAACTTAGATCGAGATTCTGGATGGGATGGACTGTGGAAGATGGTAAAGATATTAAAGCAATGCCTGATTTTGCAAGGATTCCAATTTTCGGACCAAAAGCTCTTTGTCTGCATAATATCAAGGAATTCACTAACCTAGCGGCACTATTACCTAAAATTTTCAACGAAGAAAAAGATAATTTCTAGAAAAGGAGCTTTATACCATGAATATGAATAATCAAGTTAAATTTCAATCGGATACTTGCATTGGCTGTAAACTTTGCTACAAATCATGTTTTATTGATGTAATCAGATGGAATGAGAATGAAAATAAGCCAGAATTTAAATATCTTGAAGACTGTGTACATTGCAATTACTGTGAAGTAGTATGTCCTAAAAATTGTATAGAAATCGTAGCAGATTTTAAAGGAGAGCTTTTCCATCAAAGCTTTGACCAATATAAATAATAAGTTTTAATGGAGAGAAAGGAGAATTTCAGATGAATAATATCGTTAATCTTAAAACGGACATACTAATTGCTGGCGGCGGGATTGCTGGACTTACAGCAGCTGTAATTGCCAAAGAAAAAAATCCAGAGTGTGATGTTTTAATCGTGGAAAAACAAACCTGTGGTTATAGTGGAAAAGCAAATCGAGGTGGGGGTGTTTTACAATATTTCGATTTTGATCGTGTTAAACCGATAGAATTTGTTGCTTACCATGCAAATGCAGTGGGATGCTTCTTAGGAGATCAAGAGCAAATGCTCAAGTATGTGAGTCTTAACAATGAAATGATCAATAAGCTTGAGAGCTGGGGCGTTAAAGTACCAAGAAATGAAGATGGCAGCTTAAAAGTCGTTTCAACAGGTCCGATGACAGGCATAATTGGTGTAGATTTGGATATCACGATTCAGGTGAGAAGAGCTGCTGAGAAGAAAGGCGTCAAAATAATTGATAAAGTGACCATTTCAGATTTGTTGGTTAATAATGGTAATGCGGTGGGTGCAACTGCATATAGTATTTTGGATGGTACATTCTATTCGATCCAAGCTAAATCCGTTATCTTGGCAACTGGTAGCCAAAACTACCGTTTGGTCAACATGTGGGCAAATGGTAGAGGTGATGGTATTGCAGCGGCTTATAGAGCAGGTGTTGAAATGCGCAATGCAGAGTTTGGAAACTTCGCTCAACTCTTTAAAGTCGCAAGTCACCATGAACTCGTATTCAACGAAAATTGTCTATACAATGTCTATGATGAAAATATCACTCAAAATTTCAGAATATTCCCAGAGGCAGATATCAATTCAGATGCCATTGCAGAATGGTACAATCAAACATCTGCTGGCAAAGGCCCTATCTCTATGAAACCAGATAGCTGTCCAATGACAAAAGATGACGAAGTTCTGTTTACCACAAGCAATATTTGGCACAGACCTTACGGTCTTAAGTTCTGGAAAACGATTTATAGAAAATGTCATGAAGTCGATGTCAACAATGAAGTTGCACCAGGCTTTTTAGGAGAGCAATCACCTGTTAAAGTGGATCAGAATATGGAAACTAATATTAAAAATCTATTTGCTATTGGTGATGTCAGCTATGCGGGATCATGTGTTGCAGGGGCAGTTCCAGCGCCTCCAGGAAGAAATAGAGGCTCTGGAATCCTCAATGCTGTATTTGCAGGGATTCTAGCAGCAGAAAAAACAGTTGAAGATATTAAACATTTTAATCTTCAAGAGATTGATGAAAATCAAGTGAAATCTCAAATGGAATTTACCTTTGCACCACTTAAAAGAAGCACTGGTATTACTGCAAAAGAATTGATCCAAGAAGTACAAAGCATCATAGCACCTGTTGAAAATAGCATCTATATGACAGATCAAAGACTCGGTATCTGCTTGAGAAAAATTGAAGCAACAAAAGAGAAAATAGGACAGTTAAAAGCAGAGGATTATCATGGTTTGTTATCTTGTCATGAAGCTGAAGCAATGGTTTTATCTGCTGAGATGTTCTTTAAAGCCGCTTTAATGCGTAAAGAGACAAGAGGTTGGTTTAGACGTGAAGATTATCCTATGCTAGATCATAAGAATGGTTTAAAATGGATCACCATTAAAAACCAATCTGGCAATATGGTACTTGATACAGAACCTGTACCACTAGAAAAATATCCAATTAAACCACATCATTAATAGAACCTTATGCGGCAAAATTTATGAGATTGTATTCAAAATAAAACACGTTCAATTCATAAATGAATCGATTGATTCGTTTGTGAATTGAATTAAACCATGATTATGTACTCTTTTGTGTAAAAAACAATACAAAAATGATTCAAAAATGAATTGACTTAAATTTGTTTTTGATAAATTTTGAGCATAATTGTATTTGAAATAAACAATCATACGGCTAAAGGGTTGAAAAATGAACGCATTTGACGTTTTAATAAAATTTGGCATACAAATTGCGTTTATAAAGATTGCGCTATTAATTTTGAATCAGAACATAGGGCATTGCTTTTTAAAGTAAGACTTTATAGAGGGAAACTGCATTCAAGGAAGACAATCCTAGTAAGATTATATCAAATCATCAATGAAGTTTTAATAGCGCTACTTCATTTTTCAGTTCATTTATAAACGAAGGGAGAATGTATATGATTAAGAGAACGTTGAAAGAGGTAAAACCGTACAACGCACCATTGCATTTCGATATGAAAGCAATGAAATTACATGGTACTGAAGAAACAGGTGCAACAAAGTTTTGGATGGGCATGTCTCATTTTTTACCAGGTGGCGGTGCTGAATGGGCATATGATGAATCACCTACAGAAAAAGTTTATTTTGTACTAGAAGGTGAAATTATTGTCAAATCAAAAGACGAAGAATTTGTGCTTAAAAAAGGAGACTCTATTTTTATAGGGCCTAATGAGGGCAGAGAAATGATAAATAGAACAAATGAAGTTTGTACTTGTCTAGTGACTATTAGTTATGAGTAGGAGGAAATATGATTAAAGATTTTGTAAATGGAATGTTTGATGTCACAAATAAAGTCGTCATTATTACAGGCGCTACTGGTGCTTTGGGAAAAGCTTTAAGTTTTGGCTTTGGTCATGCAGGAGCTAAAGTTATGATCAATGGTAGAAAAGAGGCTACTTTAAAACCGGTTTATGAAGATATGGTAGCTCAGGGCATTAAGTGCAGTTACTTTGTAGGCGATCCAGCAAATGAAGAAAGTGTTAAAGGCTTAGTGGCTAAAACCGTTGAAGAATTTGGTGAAGTTAATGTCCTTGTGACAGCTGCTGGTTTTAACGCACCAAAATCTATTATTGATCATACGCTTGAAGATTGGCAAATGATTATGGATGCAAATGTCAAAGGCACATGGTTATGTTGTAAATATGCTGGTGAGCAAATGGTTAACCAAGGTAAAGGTGGAAAAGTCATCTTAGTATCATCTGCAAGAAGTAAGATGGGGATGAAAAACTATACAGGCTATTGTACTGCCAAAGGTGGCATTGATTTAATGGCTCAATCACTTGCTTGTGAATGGGGTGAACACGGTATTAACGTGAACACGTTCAACCCAACTGTATTTAGATCTGAATTAACAGAGTGGATGTTCAAAGATGACACTGCTAAAACAAAATTCTTAACAAGAATTCCTGCTGGCAGACTTGGAGAACCTGAAGACTTTATCGGAACAGCGATCTTCTTAGCGTCAGATGCAAGTAATTTCATCACAGGTGCAAACATTGCCGTTGATGGTGGATATTGGGCGAACTAATAGGAGGATATATGTCAATTACAAATGTTACAATACTTGGATCAGGTTTGATGGGAAATGGATTGGCGCAAGTATTTGCAATGGACCCAGAAACCAAAGTAATCTTGAGATCAAGAAGTAAAAAAGAAGCACCGCTAAAACCTGTACAAGATAACTTGGACCTTCTTGTTGCAAAAGAGTCTTTAACAAGAGTAGAAGCGGATGCTGTCTTAAGTAGAATATCTTTTACAGATGATTTAGAAGCATCTCTTAAAGATGCCGATTTGATTGTAGAATGTGTCGTAGAAGACATGGAAATTAAGCAAAACTTATTCAGAGATATTGAACCTCTCTGTAAAGCGGATGCAATTCTAGCTACGAATACTTCTGTTATGAGCATTACGGAAATTGCTAAAAAGACAAAAGATAAAAGCAGAGTTATTGGAACACATTTTTGGAATCCACCTTTCTTAATTCCGCTTGTTGAAGTGGTTAAAGGGGATGATACTTCCTCAGAAGTTATGGATAAAACTTATGACTACTTAAAGAAAATTGGTAAAAAACCAGTTAAATGTATGAAAGATGTGCCTGGATTTATTGCCAACAGACTTCAGCATGCAATTTGGAGAGAAGCATTATCTATTGTAGAAAATGGCATTGCAGATGCACCAACAGTGGATGAAGCACTTAGATATGGTCCAGGTCTTAGATGGCCAATACTAGGCATCTTAGAAAATGCAGATATGATAGGGCTTGATTTGTCTTATAATATTCAAAACTACATTGTGAAATATCTTGAAGATGCTCATGAACCTTCTAAACTTTTAAAATCATTAGTGGATAAAGGTGATTTAGGATTTAAGACTGGTAAAGGTTATCAAGAATGGACACCGGAGCAAATAGCAGCTTCTAACAAAAGACTTAGAGAATATTTGATCGATGTCACAAAAGATTTAAAGTAAAAGAAATTCAGTAAAGTCAAATCATTCAATTATAAAATATAATTAAAAAGGAGAATTTAAAATGGGAAAAAAAGTATTCGTTGATTTAACACATCCTTTCAGTGCAGATATACCTCTATGGCCATATTTCACTAAGCCAAAAATCGATACGATGCATAACTTAACAAAGAGTGGTGTTTTAACTCAAAAAATTGAATCTGTTATGCACTGTGGGACACATGCCGATGCACCAAGACATGTTATGGAGTATGAATTCGATGGCAAAAGAGCAAGATACACACATGAAATGCCTGTAGATGCTTACTGTGGTGATGCTGTATGTTTAGATATTCAAGTAGAAAGATGGGGTCTGATCACAGATAAACATTTAGAAGATGCTTGTAAACGTGCAAATATTAAACCAGAGGCATTAGAAGGCATGGTTGTTTGTTTGAGAACTGGTATGCATCTTAAATTTGATGATTCTAAAGAATATTATCATTATTCATGCGGAACTGGGATTGATGCTGGTAAATGGTTTGCAAAATACAAACCTAAATGTGTAGCAATGGATTCTCAGGCGTTAGATCATCCACTTCATACGACAATGGGTAAAAACGGTGGTCCATTAGGTATGAACTTAAACGGTAATCTTGGATACTCAATTACTGAAGAATATATTGAAAAATTCGGTATTGAAGCTTATGCAGAATTTAACAGAGAAACTTATATCAAAGTCTTTGGTAAAGAAAAATACGATGAAAAATTTGGCTTCTTAGAAGAACATGGCTTAGAAGGCACTTGGGAACCATGTCATAAATATATGCTTGGTAATGGTATCGTTGGTATCGAAAACTTAGGCGGCGACTTAGACAAAGTTGTCGGCAAAAAGTTCAAATTTATGGCATTCCCAATCAGATGGTACATGGGTGATGGTTCGATGGTAAGATGCGTTGCAGAAATTGATGAAGATGATCTCAATGATGCACCAGAACGTGTTTACAATTATGGTGGATTCTAGACAATTTTATGGTTATAGCTCATTTTGACATATTTAATTAATGGTAACTGCTTTTATAAGCAGTTACCATAATAAAATAATAAGAAAAGAAAGGGAACTAATATGGCAAATCTTGATAATAAAGTAATTTTAACAGTTGCACCTACTGGTGCGTGGCCAACAAAAAATGAAACACCTTATGTGCCTCTTCAGCCTAAAGAAATTGCGGATGAAATCTATGCATGCTGGAAAGCTGGAGCAAGTGTAGCGCATATTCACGTGCGTGATGATGAAGATAAGTCTTCTATGAATTTTGATAAGTTCGTTGAGACTGTGAATTTAATTCGTTCAACTGACTGCGATATCGTTATCAATTTAACAACATCAGGCCAACTTGGACTTGAAGATGAAGAGAGATTCAGACATCTTATCGAGTTAAAACCTGATATTGCATCTTATGATTGTGGTTCAATGAACTGGCAACACAATTCTGTATTTGAGAACAGCCCAAGATTTCTTGAAAAATTAGGGACTGTTATGCAAGAGAACAATGTAAAACCTGAAATTGAAATTTTTGATGCGGGTATGATCTCAAATGCACTTTATTACCTCAAAAAAGGTTTTTTAAAAGCACCACTTCATTTTCAATTTGTTTTAGGTGCTGCAGGTGGTATGGATGCAACAGTTGAAAATCTTGTATTTTTGAAAAGCCTATTACCAGAAAATTGCACATGGGGTGCACTTGGAATTGGAAAAGGACACTTACCGATTATGTACACTGCATTAGCACTTGGCGGACATGTTAGAGTCGGCATGGAAGATAATATTTTTTATTCGAAAGGCGTATTGGCGAAGTCAAACGTTGAATTCGTAGAAAGAACAAAGAGAATTGTGAACGAAATGGGAAAAGAAATTGCGACGCCAGCAGAAGCGCGTGAGATTCTTAATATCAAAAAATAAAAATTCAAATTGAGTAAAATAAAAAAAGTCTATAGTTTCATATTCACAACTATAGACTTTTTTTAAAGTAATTTTTTAAGTCATTATCGTCTATAAAAAAGTCTAGGAAACATATTGTCTGATCGCCATTAATTTTGAAAAGTAATTTTGGGAGGTATGTATGAGTAAAGGCAATAAAGAGAAGAGCTTAGTCAGTTTTGGAAAAGAAGGTTGGGGCATTATATTATACTGTGCAGCTATGTTTTGGTTTTATGTAGGGATGGTCAATGATGGCTCAAATATTACGGCGCCAGCTTTTGCAGCGAAAACGGGATTAGATTATTCTGTTGTACTGAGCATGGGAACAATTGCAGGCATTGTTGGTTTTCTTTTTTTTATTCTATTTGGTCAGATTAATATCCGTATAGGTTCAAGGAAAACATCAACTATTTGTTTGGTTACTGCTGGTATATTTTATATGATACTTGGTGCTTCTACTTCTTTGATAATGTATGCTATATCACTTTGTGTGATAACGGGTTCGGTGATGTCTGGGGGCTACATAGCAGGAGGTACTCTCGTAGCCAAGTGGTTTCCTAAGAAAAAAGGTATTGTCATGGGGTATACAACAATGGGACACAATTTAGCATCTGCTTTTTACGTGCCTATGATTGCATTTTTAGTCAATACTTTAGGGCTTCAAATGGGGGTTATGGTTCCTGGTATTTTAGTTATATTACTTGGTATTATTGGATTACTTATGATTCGTAACACGCCAGAAGAGAGAAATATATATCCAGATAACGTTACAAAAGAAGTTTTTGACTCTGAATATTTTAAAAGTGATGATCAAGAAAAGAGCAAGTTATGGTCTACTAAAAAGCTTTTATTGGAGAGAGAATTTTGGTTGACATCAATAACGACGGGGATTTATCAGCTCGTAACTGTAGGGGTTATGACTCAGCTTGTTGTTAGAAATATGCAACTTGGATTTACTCAAGTGCAAGCGATATCACTTATGACTTTTTTAGCGGCAATAGGCGTTGCAGGTTCATGGATATTTGGCGTTTTGGACACAAAATTTGGGACTAAACCCACAATGCTCGTATTTGGGGTTTGGTATATGTTTGCTCTATTCTTCAATATCTTGGAGACCACAACAACGGTTTATATTTCAGTCTTTATGATTGGAATGGCAATAGGTGGATCGGCAAATTTTACGACCTCATTGCCAACAGCAGTATTTGGAAGACATGAATTTGAGAAAGTGAATAGTGTCATATTTCCTGTACAAGGCATTATTACTTCTATGAACTTCTTGCTCAGTGGGATATCAATTGCACTGACAGGTAGCTTAAGAGGTGTCTATATCGTATTTATTGGGATATTAGTGGTTAATGTCCTGTTGATCTTATTGATCAATGAGCACAAGTTTAATAAAGATTATAAAGTTTCAGAGGGTCTGCAAGAGCCTAGTTTTGCAGAGTAAATGTAGATTAAATAAACAGTTAAGTTAGCTTCTATTTCATATTGAAATAGCCTAATATTCAAAAAACACGAGATATGGCCATGTCTCGTGTTTTTTTATATCATAAAATAATTTCAAGGAGATTAAAAAAGCGCTCAGGATGGAAAATGAAAACTTTTAGGAGTTGTTTAAATATGTAAAGCCAACGCAAATGCGTCGGCTTAATCTTACTGCGAATAAACTACAAATCATAGTGTAATTAAATCAGACCTAGACTATAATACTCTGATTTCATCTACACAAGCAGGACAGATGTTTTTCCCTTTAATGTTCTTAACACCTTTTGCTTGACCACAAAAAATACAAGCTGGCTCATATTTTTTTAAGATGATCGTTTCACCTTCAGTGAAAATTTCTAACGCATCTTTTTCGCCGATGCTGAGTGTACGTCTTAATTCGATTGGAATGACCACTCTACCAAGTTCATCGACTTTTCTTACAATACCTGTTGATTTCATTGTAAACCTCCTGAGACAATTTTAAACATTTCCATACCATAATCATAGCTTAAAATTTTCCATAAGTCAACAAATGTAGTAAAAAACGAGAGCGTTATTAGAACGTAATTTCTATATCTGGATATAAAAATTAGATATAAGTGTTGAAATTTGAACCTATAAATCATCAAGTTCCTTTTCAGTTTCTTTTATGACATCTTTAATATCTTCCAGTTTTTCTCCAAAAAATTTATCGTAAATAGCCTTCCCAATAGCAACAGTATGCATAAATGAGGCAATACCATCCATGAAGGACTGATTTTCTTTGAGGGTTTCTGTTACAGATTCAGTCGTTTCAGCCACATTGTCAACCGTTCCGCGGAAAGCGCTAACATCATGTGCGAATTCGCCTGAAATGACTTCAACATTTTTAGTTAAATCAGGAATAACTTCAAGCGTTGCATCTATTTTGGAGCGATTATCTTCAACCACACGATTGACATTTTTAATGATTTTAAAGGTTTTGATTAGGATCAGGATTAAGTATGTAAAAATCACTACTAACAGGCCCCAAAGTACAAATAAAAGTATATCCTTTA
This sequence comes from uncultured Fusibacter sp., assembly GCA_965140735.1. GTDB lineage: Bacteria > Bacillota > Clostridia > Peptostreptococcales > Acidaminobacteraceae > Fusibacter_A. Next base: position 3,296,783 of record OZ223306.1, read on the forward strand.
AAGAAACGACAATTTCGCTATTCATGAATTAACCTCCTATTTTATGAGTTGAATAAAATTGAATTCAATATCGGTGCGTTTTGATTCTAAAGATATTATACCTTAATTTTATAAAAAAAACAGGAAATAAAGTAAAGAGCAGGTCAATAACTTCTATTAATATAGAAGTTATTGACCTGCTCTTTAATCCACGAAAAAAATCAATTTAATAAATTGGATTATAGTTTTACAGCATACTCCTTATTATTAATTCTAATGCGATGTGCATCGATATAAAGCGATGAATTATTAATATTTACAGCAAAATTTGGAACAGATACAAATAAGTCATCAGCAGACCTTGTATCCACGGCAGTGAATTCGCCAAAACCGAGTGTATCATAAGAAATAATATTAAGATTCTTATCTGAAAGCTCAAGTTCAGTTTTTAGATCGTGATCAATGAAATAAAAAGCTTTTACGTCTTCAAAAACAATCAGAGCATTATCATCATAATCATGTCGTATTATATCTATTGAAATTTTATCAAAATCCATATCAAAGTTAATGGCATCAATTTTACCTTTAGCATAAGTATCTAAAATCGGGTTAAAACTGTTAGTCATAAGACACCTCTCTCCTTAATTCAAAACAAGTTTCAAAAGTTCATAGCATCACATCGACTTTTAGAGTAATGTGAGTAAAAATTGTATCACTTTTCAAACATCTATATTAATATCATATATTTGAAACGGATGCAATCTTTTTTTTAAAAGTTAAAAATTCTTATTAAATGAAACTTATCTGAATATAGATTGCAAATCAAAAGGCTTAAAAAAGAGAACTTACCTAAAAGTTAAAGCAAATTCCCTAGATTACAATGAATATTCAATCTTTTGAAGAAATTTAATGTGTATACATGGATAATAAAACTTCTTTCGTTTTTGAAATTAAATTTTCAAGATCTTGCATGGTGTGTGCCTCTGAAAGGAACCAACCTTCAAATTGAGCAGGTGGTAATAAAACACCTCTATCCAACATTTTTCTGAAGAACTCAGCATATTTTTCGGTATCACAATCTTTAACATCATCATAGCTGCTAAAATCCCCTGCTTTAAAAAAGAGACATGTCATTCCCTTAAATCGTGTAAATGAGAGTGGTAGGTTATTGCTTTTGATAAATGCATTCAACTCATTCTCAAGGTAGATTGCTTTATCTTCCATGTGCACATAAACTTCTGGATGAGCGATAAGATATTTAAGCGTTTGAATCCCCATGTGCATAGCAAGTGGATTTCCAGAAAGCGTTCCAGCTTGATAAACAGGACCAAGAGGTGAGACGATAGACATAACATCTCTCCTGCCACCGTATGCGCCCACAGGAAGCCCACCGCCGATTATTTTTCCAAAGCAGACAAGATCAGGATGAACATCATAAACCGCCTCAGCGCCCCCAAAATCGAGTCTAAAACCTGTAATGACTTCATCGAAGATTAATAGCGCACCATATTCATCACAAAGTGCTCGCAATGTATCTAAAAAAGCTTTAGTACCGGGAATGACGCCCATATTGCCCGCCACGGGTTCAACAATAACACATGCAATTTCGTTTTTGTTTTCTTCGAAGATTGTGCGTGCCATTTCGATATCATTATAGCGTCCGGTTAAAGTATCTCTCACAGTGGCTTCAGGTACACCAGGGCTTGTAGGGACGCCATAAGTAAGGGTACCACTGCCTGATTTTACTAAAAGTGCATCTGAATGTCCGTGATAACAACCCTCAAATTTGAGAATTTTGTTGCGATTGGTGTATCCTCTAGCCACACGAATGGCACTCATGGTTGCTTCAGTACCTGAATTGACCATGCGGACCATATCTACAGAATGATATGCTTTAGCAATGAGCTCAGCCATTGTGACTTCTTGATGTGTAGGCACACCAAAACTGGTGCCTCTTGAAAACACTTCTTCTATATTTTCAAGCATGATGGGATGGCTGTGACCTAAAATCAAAGGTCCCCATGAACAGATCATATCTAAGTAGCAGTTGCCATCTACATCGTATATTTTAGAACCAAGTCCTTTTTCAATAAAGATAGGATCGCATCCAACGGATTTAAAGGCTCTAACAGGACTGTTAACGCCTCCTGGAATAACTGCTTTAGCACGTTCGAAAAGTGCCTTTGAGTTTGCGTTTTGACTTGACATGTAAGCCTCCCTTTATATAGAATCATTGGCATTTGATAGCCATTTCTGGACAATTTCTTTGGCGAAATAGGTGATGATGATATCAGCACCAGCACGCTTAAAGCCGATCATGGTTTCGTAAATAATGGCTTCATCCACAAGACCAGAAGCGATGCCCTGCTTGATGAGTGAGTATTCACCGCTGACATTGTATGCAACAACTGGTTTTGAACAGTTTTCTTTGACCTTCTGAATTAAATCTAGGTACATCATAGCAGGTTTTACCATGATGAGATCGGCGCCATCTTTGATATCTTCATGGATGATATCAAGAATCTCCCTTTTGTTGTGATAATCCATCTGATAGCGTTTACGATTTCCAAATTTAGGACTTGAATCGGCAGCCGCTCTAAAAGGACCGTAATAATTAGAGCTGTATTTGAGGGAATAGGACATAATCGGTACGTATTCAAAATCATTTTCATCAAGCCGATCTCTCATGGCTTTGATACGACCATCCATCATATCAGATGGCGCCACCATATCTGCGCCTGCTTTCACATGACTGAGCGCAATTTGAGCGAGATGTTCAGTGGTGATATCATTCATGACATTGCCTTCATCATCTAAGATGCCACAATGACCATGATCCGTATAAGAGCACATGCAGACATCCGTAATGACATAAAAAGAGTCGTTATGCGCTTTAATAGCTCTAACAGCCTTCTGAACGATACCATTTTCATCATAGGCAGATTGGCCATGTGGATCCTTTGAATCCGGCACACCGAAAATAAGCAGTGTTTTGAGACCAAGTGCACTGAGTTCATCGAGTTCATCTTTGAGTTTATCAATAGAGAAGTGATAAACATTTGGCATAGAAGGAATTTCATGTTTAATCCCTTCGCCTTCTACGACAAATAGGGGATAGATTAAATCATGAATTGAAAGTGAGTGTTCTCTGATAAGCGGTCTTAAATTATCTTGCATTCTAAGTCTTCTAAAGCGTTTCATTTTAGGAATCTCCTTATTAAATAACGAAGTTCTAGGTTAAAGGTTGTTCTGACGCATCATTCACTAAGCATTTAAGCAATGAATCCAGTGTATGAGGTTCAGCGGATAAATGAACCGTGTATCCAAGTTTTTCTAAGGTGCCAGAAGTGACAGGGCCAATTGATGCAAATTTGACATCTGAATGGAGTGACACTTCATATTGCTGAAGAAACTCATGGAAGTGTTGTACTGCTGAGCCACTGGCAAATGTCACATAATCTAAAGCTTCAATTTTTTTGAAAATAGGTGTGAGTTCATCTTTACTATAAGCTGGTCTGATGGTTTGATAGACTGCTAGTTTTTCATGGCTACAGATGTTTTCAAGCCAATCTGTTAAAAGCGATCTCATAACTGCAGCCCCGGGAATCAGGATATGATCGGACGCTTTTAATTTTGTCTTCATGAGTTCAATAATCCCTTCCTGCGTATAGCGGTCGGGTATAAAGTCTGGTCTAATGCCGTACTGCTCTAAACATTTAGAGGTTGTCGGTCCAATCGCCAATATTTTATGTTTAAAAAGTGCTCTCGTGTCTAGGTTCAGTGCCCAAAGCGATTTCATAAATTCATGGACGCCGTTTTCACTGGTGAACCATATTTGCGTGCTCTTTGTAAGGTGATCTGAATTTAGTTTATGAGGTAAACTTTCAATGGAGATCATAGGCAGTTCTATCACTGATGCGCCTTGTGCTCTCAACATTGCTGAGAATTTACTGCTTTGTGCAGTGGCACGTGTCACCGCTATTTTTTTGCCAAAGAGTGGTTTACTTTCAAACCAGTTAAGCGTTTCTCTCATATGGATGACTTCACCAACCACCAGAAGGCCAGGGGATTTAATTTTACCAATTGGCAATTCATCCAGTGCTTTTTCAAGGGTGGATTCAAAAACCTCTTGATCGCTGGATGCGGCATTTGAAACAACCGCAATAGGTGTGGATGCTTTCTTCCCAAATTGAATCAGTTGTGAGGTAATATAGGGAATACTGCTGATGCTCATTAAGAAGACCAGTGTGCCCTCAGTTTTGGCCACTACAGACCAATCGTGGTCTTTAGAATCGTCTTTAAAGTGTCCGGTAAAAACGTGAAATGAAGAAGCGTGATTCCGATGTGTAATGGGGATACCCGCATAGGCAAGACCACCAATAGAAGAAGAAATTCCAGGAACGACTTCAAAGGGCACCTGATGTGCCCTTAAGACTTCACCTTCTTCGCCACCTCTGCCAAAGACATAGGGGTCGCCCCCTTTTAAACGGACTACAGTTTTAAAGTGCTTTGCTTTTTCACAAAGCAATAAATTGATATCTTCTTGGCGCATAGCGTGATTTGAAGCTGCTTTGCCCACATATATTTTTTCACAAGAAGCAGGTGCAAGTGCCAACATCTCATCTTGTATGAGTCGATCGTAAACGAGGCAGTCACAAGATTGTAAAAGTTTTAAACCTTTGTTAGTCAATAAACCGATATCCCCAGGGCCAGCACCCACAAGATAAACGGTTCCTTTAGATGGTTTTGAGTTCATTTAAGCCTCCTTTATCGCATCGGCACATTTTTGCCCCAATAATTCTGGCACATCACTGGAACCTGAAAGTTTTACATTTTTTAAGATACTGCCATCTTCTGTACCCCAGACACATGTCATTTCTAGTGTTTTCTTATCTGCAGAAAGGACAGCGTGAGCACCCATTGGGACGTGACAACTGCCATTAACCCCTTTTAAAAAGGCACGCTCTGCCCGTATACAGATGTCAGAATCGGCATCTGATAATCGATCTAAGAGTTTTTTTAAGTCTTCACGTTCTCTGTGGTATTGAAGTGCCAAAGCGCCTTGTGCAGGTGCTGGTATCATCCACGTAGGATCGAGATATTGTGTAATTCGATGTGATAAATCTAAGCGATGTAGACCTGCTGCCGCCAATATAACACCATGAAGGTTTTCCTTTTCAATTTTAGAAAGACGTGTTTCAACATTACCACGGATGGCCACTGGAACAATATCAGGGCGGACTTTTAAGAGCTGAAAAAGTCGACGCTTGCTACCGGTGCCAATACGTGCGCCAAGAGGGAGATCGTCAAGTGACGCATAGCCTTCTTTTAGAGCGAGAATATCACGTGGATCTTCCCGCTTAGGGACCTTAGAAAAGGCAAGTGGCGAGCCTTGATCACTGGGCATATCTTTCATACTATGGACTGCGATATCGATATGTCCACCTAAGAGTTGTTGTTCAATTTCCTTAACAAAAAGGCCTTTGTCACCAATTTTATCAAGTGAAATATTTTGAATTTCATCTCCCTTGGTACTGATTATAACGGTTTCAAATGTCAAAGACGCATCAAGTGCCTTTAATGAGTCTATAACCCAATCGGTCTGTGCTCTGGCAAGTCGACTACCGCGTGTACCTACTTTAATGGTTTTCATCTTTTAAGATCCTTTCTAGTTGCTCTATTGGCATTTTATTGATTTCATCGAATTTTAAACCTTGTGCATGTAACTTTTTCCGACCTCTTTTTAAAAGAGAAAGTCTCTGAATCAGCATTTCAGGAAGATTTTCAATAATATAATTTATGAGTATTTTGCTTCCCCAAGGAGAACCTTTGCTTGAAACTGCAACTAGATGCGTGTTTTGATCGTGGTAAAGCATATCTGAGAAGTTACTCAGTTCATGCTGATCAGTTCGGTTGACTAATTTGCCAAGGCGTTTACCATCTTCGCTGATTTTAGTATTGACACTGGGGTGGTTAGCACACGCATAGATTAAATGCGTAGACATTAAAAGCGTGCTGTTTTGCTTTAAAAAATCATCATATGTCATCGGGATATGGTTTATTTTATTTTGATCCACCAGTTCAGTGAATTCTATACACAACTCTGGGGATAAAACCGTCAGAGAGGCACACTTATCCACATAGGCAGAAGCTTTTCTGAATCCAACTGAACCCCCACCGATAATTAATATATTTAAAGCGTCACAATTTAATAGGATGGGTTTATTATTCATAACCGTAGAGCTCCTTTAAAAGTTGAACGCTTTGTTCGCGTTTTACGGAATTATCCATGGTTTTTAAAGATTCAAGTGGTTTTTTGATCATTTTTTTGAGCGCAGCTTCTAAATGCTTATCTAAGAGTTGTTTCAAATCATCATCCTTTAAATCCATTTTTCGAGATAAAATATCTAAGGTTTGTCCTTTAATTTCTGTGATGGAATGATTCCATGATTTTAAAAGATCATCTACTTTGGTGGCTTCAATCCACTTTAGACACGCATTGGATTTATCGAAGATGAGATCATCTACTTGTTTGACTAAAGATTGTCTCTTATGATAATTTTCCTCTGAGACTTCTTTTAGAGCATCCACATCCCAAGCCGTGATTTCTGACATTTCATAAACACCTTGTTCACAGTCTCTAGGCATGGCAAGATCCACAATTACGGGATTGTCTGTTTTGAAATTTAAGAAAGACTTGCGAATAACTGGATGTGGTGCAGCCGTTGAAGAAATAATGAGGTGACTTTTGTTGATGGCATCATAACGCTCATCAAAAGGCACAATCATTATTTTATCATGATCTAAAATCTCTTGTGGGAGCTTTTCAGGATTTCTAACGGCAATATAAATAGTTCTAAAGGGACTTTCAAAAAGGTATTTTATTGCAAGGTTGCCCATTTTACCTAGCCCTACCATAGTGATGATGGTGTCTTCTGTAAAAGTCATGGCTGCCTTGGCTTTTTTGATCCCAATATAGCTAAGGGATAACGGTGTTTCCGATATTTTGAGTTCTGTTTTGATGCGTTTTGAGAAAGAAACGGCTTCTCTAAAGAGTTTATTGAGTATTTTGCCGCTACATAGGCAATCGGAAGAAAGCGTCAGTGCATTCTTGGTTTGGCCAAGAATTTGATCTTCGCCTAAAACAGCAGAATCAAGGCCAGAAGAGACCTTGAAAAGGTGATCAATCACATGAAAACCTGATTTTTGATAAAGACTGCTATCAATTTCAAAATGGTTTTTAAGGTGTTTAAGAATTTTTTGCTCAATTTGCTCAAAACGATCGATCTGGGTGACATAGTAGATTTCAAATCGACCACAAGTGCCAAGGACAACTGTTTCAACAGTCCCTAGCTCTATTATAGTGTGCATCAGCTCAATCTTTTGAGTATCTGTAAGTGCGATTTTTTCTCTTTCTGCCACAGTGGCAGACTGATGGTTTAATCCAATGATCCCAATTTGCATAGTAACCTCCTAAAGATCAGTGTACGAGCCCATTTTAGATAAAAATTTTATCTGCTGATGGCCTTATTTACGGTTAAAAGCGATATCATCAAAGACAAATTAGGGGTTAATTTGTCTCGTTAATCTGTCTCTCAGGATATGGCTCAATAAATAAAAAAGCAAATGCCTTTAAATTAATTTAAAGGTTTTGAGTTTGGTTTCAAGTGTGTCCAAATCGTCACAGCTTTCACTACTACTGGTGGTAACAGGTTGAATACATATTGGCGTTACGTCAGACCCTTTAAGTGAAGCGATATTTTGTTTAAAGGCACTACCAGCGCCAGAATTTTTAAAGACGAAATAATCAATTTTAAAATCTTTAAATAGAGCCTGATTTAAAGCGATGGAACACGGCGCTTTTATAGCCACAATATTAGCCACAGGAATTTTCTCATCTAGACAAATTTTTAACGATTCTAGTGAGGGCATAATTCTAAAGTAGAGTTGATTCACGTTAAAGGCGGCTTTCCACTCACGAATGTGTTTAATACCTGTAATAAGGATATGTGTCTTTTCATTGGAGTGATTTTTAACGTGAGCGATTGCCTTTGTCATACTTTCAAAAGTAGGAAGAGCTATTTCTAGGTCAACTTCTAAATCTATGGCTCTTTGATAAAGAATATATGGCAAGTTCAATTTATGAGCTACTGAACTTGCCATGGCTTTAACCACACTGGCATGTGGATGCGTGGCATCTATGATCATTTTAATTTCATTTTGAGTGATATAGGCTTCTAAAGTATCTGATTCAAACCGAGTGATTAAGCACTCGGTTGAGAGATGTCCATAGAGTTTAGCGCCAAAATCGGTGGTGACAGATAAGACGTGTTTTAAACCCAGTTGATTTAAGCGCGTACAAACTTCAGTGGTCTCATGTGTGCCGCCAAGTACTAAAATCATACGTGATAACCTCTCGGTGTCACCATTTTGCCGTGGATGACTTTAGTGGCTTGGTTACCAACGATGACCATAGAAGTCATGTCTATGAGATCATAGTCTACTTCATCGATTTTGAAAATATATGAGGCTTCTTGTTCACGGCTGGCATCTTTCACAACGCCTACTAAGATGTGATCACCTTGAATGGCTTTGATGTGATCGAGCGCCACTTTAATATGATCTTTTCGGCCATGGCTCTTTGGATTGTAAAAACAGATGACGAAGTCACCATGAGCAGCGTGTTTCACACGATCCATGATGAGGTCATATGGGGTTAATAAATCACTTAAGCTAATGTGACAGTAATCGTGCATTAAAGGTGCACCTAAACAAGCTGCACTTGCACTTGAAGCAGTGATCCCAGGAATTACTTTGATGACATCTTCCTCATTTGCCAGTTCATAAATAAGGCCAGCCATACCATAAACACCAGCATCACCACTACTGATCACTGAAACAGTTTTGCCTGTCCTAGAGAGTTCTATAGCTTCTTTACAGCGTTCAACTTCACCGCGCATGCCATTACTCACGATTTCTTGCTTAGTTAATAATGATTCGATGAGTTTGATGTAAGTTTTATAACCTACAATGATATCAGAATGGTTAATTGCAATTTTAGCTTCTTCTGACATTTTTTCAATTGCGCCTGGCCCAATGCCAATGACATATATCATAATTCAATCCTCCCAAAGGAAAAAGTACATTTTTCTTTTTTATATGATTTAAAAGTAAGTTCGTCTTCACAAAGTATATAGGCTGAAGGACCTGCTATTGAACGGATACCTGTTGTTTTTTCAACAAAATCGGAACCTTCAAAGTACTTTGTATATGGAGATAACTGCGTTGTACTATGTGTTAAGAAAGGCACTTCAAGCGCCTCAGAAAGCACTAAAAGGCAATTTTCTTTTGCTTTTAAAGCAACTGAACTGAGGACACCAATCGCCTGTACTGAAAAACCATCGGTGCTCAATGCTTCTAAAAGCTGTTTGAAATAGTCTTCAAAAGGCACATCTTTTCGGCAACCTGTACCAACGACTAAAGACTGACTATAGAAAATAGAGCAGTCATCATCATAGAGTGGATTGATCCACAGCTCAGGTTTACGAAGGGTTATGATGGCTTTAGGTCCAACGTGTTCATAGAATGCACTGGACTCGGAATAAACAGTGACCGCATTACTGCTATAGGGTTTTGAAAGTCGGATCATGGGATCTAATAGGAGACCAATCGTCTGGTTATCAGCCAATGCTGCATTTAAAACTTTAATAGATTGTCTATTTTTCTCCAGATTAATTTTGAAAAAAGACATCACTTCTTCAAAGCCCTGTACACCTCTTATATCTGTTGCAGTGGTAATCACGGGAACAGTCTGATAAGCATCCTTTAAACACTCGGCAAACAAAGTCGTATAAGCATTAGCTCTGCCAATATGCCCTGAAAGTAAACTGATGGCAAACCGTGCATGGTCATCTATCACGATACAGGCTGGGTCTTTGAGTTTATCCTTAATGTGGGGTGCGAGCATTCTCACAGCAATACCCACTGCACATGTAAAGATCAAAATCGTCTGCCTTTGGACTTCATATGTTGAATGTGAGGCAGGTTCTATGGTCTCAAAAGTTTGTTCAACGACCTCTCTCAAACCGCCAAAAGCCTTTAACTCAGCAGGTGAATAGACTTTATAAGTGGGCTGAAGGGTATCTTTACAATCAGCAAAATGAAGTTTGAGACGCTCTTCTAAAGTCGTCGTCACTTGATGCCCTTTTTCAGTTAAGGCAAAAAAAACAAAGTGAGGTTTATGATCTAAATTCATGTTTAAAGTCCTTGTCGTAGAGTTTTGAATCGTTATAAGCGTTTCCAAGACATTCTCCTACGATGATTAAGGCTGTTTTTGTGATGCCTTCTGCTTTTACTTTTTCTGCGATATCTTCTAGTGTGCCACGTACAATGATTTGTTCAGGCCATGTTGCTTTGTAGATCACGGCAACTGGTGTAGTGATTGGGTAGCCGCCAATATGAAGTTCTTTGGTGACATCTTCAAGCATTCCAGTGGACAAGAATATCGCCATTGAAGTTTGGTGAGCGGCAAATGATCTAAGAGCCTCTTTTTCAGGGACAGGTGTACGACCTTCCATTCTTGTGATGATGACGCTTTGTGAAATTTCAGGGACAGTGTATTCGATTTCAAGTGCAGAAGCTGCTCCTAAGAAACTGCTCACACCTGGGATCAATTCATATTCAATATTAAGCGGTGCAAGTCTTTCAATTTGTTCTCTTAATGAACCATAGATTGAGAAATCACCAGTGTGTAATCTCACGACTTTTTTGCCCGCTTTTGTGCCTTTTTCGCAAACGTCGATGATTTCGTCAAGGTTCATGGAAGCACTGTTGTGAATGACACATTCAGGGGTGCAATAGTCAAGCAGTGCTGGATTTACAAGTGATCCTGCATAGATCACGATATCTGCTGTAGCAAGTGCTCTTTGTCCTTTAACGGTGATGAGTTCTGGATCTCCTGGGCCTGCGCCCACAAAATATACTTTCATTTTTGCCATCCTTTATTAATGAGTATTGTAGTAAAGTAGCTAATATCTTCAAAATTGACAGTCTCAAGATTGTCATATATCTTTTCGTTGGGTTTAGAAAAATCACTGACTGCAACAGCATCTTTAATGAGATTATGCTTAATGAGCAATGATTTAATGATATCGAAGTTGCGATAAACTTTCATGAGCACAATGGACTCATGCATCATAAGCTTTTGCTCAAGATCAGATAGGTCTTCTGTACAAGGGTAAATAAGTAATGGCGTATCACCTTCCACTAAGGGTCTATTAAAACCAGATGCCATGGCACTGTATGAAGATAAACCGCCAATGGTTTCGATTTCAATTTGATCTTTTAATCTCTTGAGTAAGTAGATGTAAGTGCTGTAGAGCATTGGATCACCAAGTGTGACGAAACCAACGGCCTTACCTGAATCCACAAGTGCTTTGATTTCCTCAGCAATTGGGTCTATGGCATCATCCATTTCCTTTTGGTCAGCAGTCATGGGAAAATGCCTTGCAATGATTGTTACGGATGAAGGCAAATGTGGTGAGGCAATGATATGTGCTTCACTCTGACCGCCTTTTCGACCTTGGGGCACCACGAGTATATCCAGTGCTTTTAGACAGTTAACGGCTTTTAAGGTGAGTAGCTCAGGATCTCCAGGGCCAACACCGATACCATAAAATTTAGACATTGATACCTCCATAAGTACATTTGATCACATAACAAGGATTGAGCGGTGAAAAGTAATGATATCTGCCAAGGGGTTCAAGGCGACTGGCCTGAATCATGGAACCTTCCAGCTGAGTGTATTGTTCATGTGATTCTAAATAGGACATGATCCCGTTTAAGCTTTCAAGGGTAATCACAGAGAACACGATAATAGTCCCTGTCGCCATATGGCTTTTTTCAAGCCACGCCATGATTGAGCTGAGGTTTGACCCCGTCCCGCCAATATAGATTCTGTCATATATTTTAGAAGGCAGGTTTTCAAGTGGCGCTTTTCCAAGTATGGCATTTACATTTGTCAGAGCGTGATTCTGTGCATTTTCTTCTATGAGTTTAATACCACTTTCAGTCATTTCGATGGCATCCACTGTGAGTTGTGGAAACTGTTTTGCGATTTGAACGCTTACAGAACCCGTGCCTGCGCCTATATCCATTACAGAAGAAGCTTCTTCACATTCAAGATAGCTGATAATGGTATTTCTAATTTCCATTTTAGTCATGGGGTTTTTACCCCGAATAAAGTTGTTATCTTTCATAATCTATAATCACCACATTCATTTCGTATTCTCTGTTAGCCACATCACTTGCACGACATTCTTCAATCTGCTCATTTTCATAAGAGAGAGATTCACCTATAACCATCATTGGATTTTGACCTTGGTCTAGAATGAGTTTTGCGATTTCATAAGGGGTGTGTTTAGCATCTGTTAATACGCATAATCTCTTATAAGCAGTCAACTCTTTGGGATCAAGTGTGCGCCCGTGAAGGCTTGTGAGATAAATATCATGCATGGGATAACCCGTCTTTGAAAATAGAATTTGATAGCTGCCAATACCATTTATAATATTGATTTCCTCATCTTTAAAAGTACGGCGTACCCATTGGCTGATGCCATAAAAACTTGGATCTCCTGAAGCGACCAGCGCCACATGATCATGTGCTTTAAGGGCATTGTCCATCAGCTCTTCTAGATGTGAAAGTTTGCCGTTATAGACAAGTAAAATGCCTTCGCTAAAAGATTCTATCGTCTCGAGTTGTCTCTGTGTACCAATGATACATGGACTCTTTGATAAGGCAACCATGGCTTGCTGTGTTAAATACTTGGCATGTCCAGGTCCTATACCGATTATTTTAATCATTTGTATCTCCTAAGACTCTATTTTTCATATCATACATGATGATCTGGATCTGAGCTTCACCATGGATATAGACTTCACATTTCGTTTTCGCTCTTTGGGTCAATGTTTGAAAGCTTTTGAAATAAGGTGTTTCAAACAGCATATCAGAAACTTCATCAGTGGTATTAGCCTCAAAACAAGCTTTTATGAGTTCAAGTGGTGCACCGTCAAGTGCAAGCTGAGCGCAAATGATTTCAGATTTCGCATCTGCCACTTTGGAATGCGTATTAAAGATGCCCCCCGCTATTTTAACGAGTTTGCCCACATGACCAACGATTAAAATTTCTTTAAATCCCAGTGAAACAGCAGATTGAATTGAAAATCCAACGAAGTTACTCATTTGAACGATTTGATCACGACTTAAATTCAAATTGTGTTTTTCAAGACCATTAAAGCAAAAATTTTCACCATGTTTTCCGGGCACTAAGACTAATAAATCTGGATACAAGGTGTATTTCTGCTTGAGTTCTGCATAAATAGAGGCCATGAAGGCGTCTTCACTCATGGGTTTTACGATGCCTGTTGTACCAATGATGGAAATGCCACCCTGGACGCCTAGACGTTCATTAAAAGTCTTTTTAGAAATTTCAACGCCTTTTGGTACCTGTATAAGGACTTCAACACCGATATCGCTGGGTTTTATAGATGCTAGATTTTCCTTGAGCATTTGAAGTGGCGTTGGGTTAATGGCAGCACTGCCAATTGGACATTGAAGTCCTGCTTTAGTAACTCTGCCGACACCGTGACCACCCTCTATTTGAATTGTATTAAATTCTTTCGTGAGTTTAACATCAGCTACAACTTCTATGCCATTTGTAACATCATAATCATCACCAGAATCTTTAATAATCGTACAAGAACAAAATTCTTTTTCATGAATGATAATATCGGCTACAGGCAATCGGAGTGATGTGCCTTCTGTGTTGAAAATTTCAATACCTTCATCAAGTAACTGTGCTTTCTGATCAGGTGAAAGCATTACTATGAGTGCTGCTTTAGCCGCAGCAGTGGCACAAGCGCCGGTGGTATAGCCCATTTTTAGAAGTTTGCCTTCCGAATTTAACACGCGATCGGTTGTTTTTGTAAAATCAATTTTAGAGGGTGTATTCATCTTCTACGCTCTTTCTTTAAAATGGTATACAAGTGCATTGACAATCGATGCCGCCACGTTGCTACCACCTTTTCTGCCAAGTGCTGTTATACAGGGGATTGTAGAATTATAGAGCGCAAGTTTAGATTCTTCTGCGCCTACGAAGCCAACAGGCACGCCAATGATACCAATCAAACTTTCTTTGAATTCCTCTTGAAGATCAAGGACCTGAAAGATCGCTGTAGGCGCATTGCCAAATACAAATATTTTTTTGCCAGGTTCTTTGAGTGCCAATTGAATGGACGCCATTGAACGCGTAATGCCTTGTTCTTTTGCAATTACTTTAGCATCTTCATTTGCAACGAAGCATTTTAGTTGCCAGCCTGTTTGATTAAAAGCTGTTTTATTGATGCCTGAAAGCACCATGTTTGTATCGGTATAAACGGTGACATTTTCAAGTGAGGCATCTGTAATTGTCTCTGTAAAGGCACTGATAAAAGCATCTTCGATTTTGAGGTTATCTAAATAATCGAAATCTGCGCTGGTGTGAATCACACGTCTGTAGATGTTTTGAATGAGAGGATCACTTGAAGGGTATATTTTAGAAGCTTTTGCAACGATGCTATCTATAATTTCGAAGCTCTCACGTTCTATGCCCATGGGGTCTTTTTTATATTCAAATTTCATGAGTTTACTCTTTCTATAATAAGATTAAGGACTTTTTCATCATAGCCAATATTTTCAAGGAAAGTGATTTGAAGTTCAGGATACTGAGTCCTAATAGTATCTAGTACTTCTGGAATGTCTTCCTTTATATGATTGCCATTGAATATGAAAAAAGGAAAGGCTTTAATGTTTCTAACACCTGATTCATATAGAGACTTAATCACATCTTCAATAGAAGGGGCCATCAATTGAAGGTAACAGTATTCAATTTGAGTGTCAGGCATTTTAGCCACTAATTCTTGTTGATATTTTTTCATAATATCATCGGTTTCTTTGACTTTGCTTCCGTGAGCAATGATTAAAACAGCATTTTTCTTCATTTTTTCATACTCCCTTATTTAAAATTAAAAAAGCACACCTGATGAGGTGTGCGACTATGCTTGTTTTTGACTCATTTTATTGAGGTGAGTCAATAGAACATCATTAATGCGCAAACTTCCCTCCGAAGCTTTGATCATTGAGTATTATTGGTAGGTCTCCTGGCTTGGGGATCACTCTATAGTTTCTCCTTCCCATGAACTGTTAATTCACAGTGGTCTTGAAACTTCGTACTCCCATACAGTAGCGGGGGCTGCTGAGGCATTCGACCTCATTCCCTTTTATCCTATTTTAAAGGACCAATAACGACATTTAGTTGTCAAGATTTACAAGTTCGTTCTGATAAAAAAATAACGCAAATGCAACCACCGCCATCATATCATAAATAGCGTTAAAATGCCACCTTATAATGGGGTGAAAAAACAGGTAAGAGAGTAAAAAATTGTGTGTTATTTTGAAGGATAATGTTAGACTTAAGTTAAGACCCAATTCATTCCGATTTGGTCTTGTGGTGAAAGCGAGGTTAACGTGCACAAGTTTATCAGTACATTGGGTATTCTTTTTCTAGTTATTTCTGGCGTTTTAAATTTGAGTGATGATGGTAGCGTTAAAAGTAGTGTGCCAGAGGCTCAAAGTGAAACGGTTTCAGTGGTTATACATAGTGAGGATTTAATAGAGATGGTTGTGAGTGACTTAGAGGGTGATGGCTCAGATGAGCAGATTAAAATGTTTAGATTAAACAACGATCTTTGCATCTATGTGAACCAATCTGGTTTCATGATGAGAAAAGTCTATAGTGGAGATTATACTGCTTTTGATATCTCGCCCAAATTAAAATTATGGGAGACTCGCTCAGGTGAAAAATTATTATATGTCTATTGTTCATATGAGGTAAATGGTGGAACCGATGGCCTTTACCGTGCAAAACTTTTAAGCTATAAGGATGGCTCAATCGAAGAAATTTGGAATACAGAACTGGATCATGAAATGATTTCATATGGCGTTGAAGATGAAGCGTTTTTTATCAAATTTGATGATCGTAATAAAGCGGCACAGTTTTTTTATAACTTGGATGATGCAAGATACGATAAAGCGAACCGCATATTGGATGATTCTGAAAATGTATTTGATTTGTTGAAAAAAGAGGGTAGCGTAAAAATTTATGAGTCAGAATTTTTAAATACAATGGACTATAATCTTGATGGAAAACCTGAGATTATCACTAAAAACCCGATTTTTTTTCATGAGCAAAACGCCTATATAACCTCTCTGTTTACGGTTTGGTCATTCGCTGATTATGAAATGAAATTAGAAAAAGTGTTTGCTTTAGATCGGTATTCATCTGAATCGATGGTTATGACTGAAATAATAGCGCATGGGTATATCTCTGAAAATCAGCTGAGAGAAGTTGTCGAGTCTCGGATAGAGGGGAATCATTTAAGTAGCGATGATATTCGCGCTATTATCGAAAATCTGATAAAAAAAGAGATTATTATTAAACGAGAGGACAAATATTATTTGGATATATAAAGCAATTATTAGGGCCAAAATTAATCTCTGAGGTGGCAGTTAGTGTGGGCTTTTTTGATCAAATTCAATTTTTGAGGTAGGTAGTGCAAGGTGACCTTCTGAAAACGTTTGGAATAAATTTTTGTTTTCCATAATGTATCCTTTCTTTTTTATAATAGATATTTTGACATTCTAACTATGCAGGAGACGTTAATATGATTCTAATGGAAATAGTTGCGTTTTAATTGTAAAAAATTGCGGTTATACACATACATGCGCGTATAGATATAGGAGTAGTGAATAAATGGATATAGTTAAATTAGTGATAACAGTTACAGTGATGACGGCATTTTGGCATTATCTTCAGAAAAAAACAGGCTATTTAACGCAAATTGAGAAACGTGTAAATAATAAATTTGTCTATAATTTTGTAGTGTCTTGTTTAATTTTAGCGTGCTTTATGCCCTTCATGAGCAAAATGAATAAGGCTATATTTTGGGCTCTGGTAGTTTCCACTATAAATGCTTTTATCTTGAGAAAGAAAAAATAAAACAGACATTTTACAATATAGTGATTATAGTAAAAATACTGTGCTTAAGGCAGTGCTAAAAAAAGTAAAATTAGTGGGACATCCATTAATTTGCCTCTTGATTCACCCATCTGAATATGGTACAATTTTTTTAATTGAATGCTAAATGTATGGATAGGAAGAGTAGTTTGTGAAGAAAGCGTAGAGAGCTGATGGTTGGTGAAAATCAGTGTTTTAAAGCAGATGAACATGGCCCTTGAACAGAGCACATGAAACGAGAGTAGTGTGTTACGGATTTGTACACGTTAACGTACAGCTGATAGATTAGATCAGCACGAGGATATCATAGTGATGTGATATCAAAGTAGGGTGGTAACACGACATTGACTTCGTCCCTTTGGGGGATCGAGGTTTTTTTGTTTTTTGTTTACAAATTTCTGTTTGAAAATCTAACTGAGGTATCAATATAAATTATATGGGAGGTATTATGATGTCAAAAGGCACTTATTATGTAACAACACCTATTTATTATCCGAGTTCTAAACTTCATATCGGGCATACGTACACCACTGTGGCAGCAGATGCGATTGCAAGATATAAACGCGTAACAGGTTATGATGTGATGTTCTTAACTGGGACGGATGAGCACGGTCAAAAAATTCAAAATGTGGCAAATGAACAAGGCAAGACACCAAAAGAATTTTTAGATGTGGTTGTGGGCGAAATCAAAACGCTTTGGGAAACCATGGAGATTTCATACGATCATTTCATCAGAACAACTGATGATTATCATGAAAGACGTGTTCAAGAATTATTTACAACACTCTATAACAAAGGTGATATCTACAAAGGCGAATATGAAGGGCTTTATTGTACACCTTGTGAGTCGTTTTGGACGGAATCACAACTTAAAGATGGTAAATGCCCTGACTGTGGTAGAGAAGTGCAAGTGACCAAAGAGGAAGCCTACTTCTTTAAACTTTCTAAATATCAAGACCAACTGTTGGCATTATTTGAAAGTAATCCAGATATTTTAGAGCCAAAATCAAGAGTAAATGAAATGGTTAATAACTTCATTAAACCAGGTCTTGAAGATTTATGTGTTTCAAGATCAACATTTGATTGGGGCGTTCCTGTACCAATTGATGAAGACCATGTTATATATGTATGGCTTGATGCGCTAAGCAACTACATCACAGCACTGGGTTACCCAGAAATTAAAGATGGTGCATTTGCAAAATACTGGCCTGCAGATGTGCACCTTGTGGGTAAAGAAATCGTTAGATTCCATACAATCATATGGTTCGCAATCTTAATGGCACTTGAAATACCAGTGCCTAAAAAGGTGTTTGGTCATGGCTGGATACTCCTTGAAGGTGGCAAAATGTCAAAATCTAAAGGGAATATTGTGGATCCCGTGGTTCTAATTGAGAGATATGGCGTAGATGCGCTTAAATATTTCTTGCTTCGTGAGTATACTTTTGGACAAGATGGTATCTTTACAAATGAAGTTTTGCTGGGCAGAATTAATTCTGATCTTGCCAATGACCTCGGTAACCTTGTGTCTAGAAGTATTTCAATGGTAGAAAAATACCGTGGTGGTGTTGTTCCAGCTATTGGAACTGCAACTGAGTTTGATGAGGATTTAAAGAAAGTGGCAACAGGTGCACATCTTTTACTGGATAAAAAAATGGACAATCTAGACTTCTCAGGTGCGCTTGAAGAGATTTGGAAAGTCATCAGAAGAACCAATAAATACATCGATGAGACGATGCCTTGGGCACTTGCAAAAGACGAAGCAAAGGCCTCTACACTGGACTCAGTACTCTACAACCTCATTGATAATATCAGATTGATTTCAATCTTAATTCAACCTTTCATGATTCATACCTCAAGAGGTATTTGGACTCAAATTGGTCTCGTTGAAGGTGAAGCGACGAAATGGGATGCGGTTAAAGAAGCGAATTTATATCCAGTGGGCACTAAAGTCGAAAAAGGCGAATCCCTCTTCCCTAGAATTGATATTAAAGCAGAACTTGAAGCGCTTGAAGAGATGGCTGCGGCAAAACATGTAAAAGAGTTCCCACCGATTAAACCAGAAATCACAATTGATGATTTTTCAAAGATTGATTTGAGAGTGGCAACGATTTTGGATGCTAAATCGCATCCAAATGCAGACAAACTTTTAATTCTTACTTTAAAGGTGGGCAATGATGAACGCCAAGTGGTTTCAGGTATTGCTAAACACTACAAACCAAAAGATATCGTGGGTAAAAAAGTGATTATTGTGGCAAACCTTAAACCTGTAAAACTACGTGGTGAACTTTCACAAGGGATGATACTGGCAGCAACAGATGATGCCGATTTCTTAACACTTGTGACTGCTGATATAGAAGACGGTAATATTGTTTCATAAGTCCAATTAACAAAATAAAATGGCCCCATTGATAGGGAACTCTTCTTTTGAAGATACTTATCAATGGGGTTTTATTGAAGGTAAGTTATGGAAAAAACGGCCATTCAGTTCGCGTGTGAAGGACAGTGTCCGCTGGTAAAAATTGTTTGAAAATAGATTTTGAATTTTATGAATGTGTTGATATTGCAGAAGATAATACTTATGATATGAAAAGAGCGTCTTTTTAAACATCTAAAAAAAAATTAAGAAAAGCGAATAATGTTATTGACAGAATTAAAAGATAAGCACAATATAGTAATAAATACAAAAGGCATTTAGCCAATTGACAGTTAAATTAAGATTAATTCAGTGGCAATGGCGTCACTCAAGTGGCATTAGAGCTACGCTTTTATAAGTGAATACTGGAGCAGACAAGGATGACGCAGTGAAGAAGTTTACTGAAGTCATCCTTCAATTTTAATATGGGGGAGCGTATAGATGAAGTATATTATCAAAAGGTTATTGGGTACGATTCCTATCATCATTGGTGTAAGCCTATTGCTTTACATCATGCTCAATATTGTACCTGGAGATCCAGTTGCATTGATGATGGGAGAGCATGTCAATGCAGATGTTATCGAAAGAGTAAGGGGACGCATGAACTTGGATGATCCACTTTTATTGCGGTTTTCTAAATATGTTTTGAATGCACTTAAAGGCGATTTGGGGTATTCGTATAAACTAAAGCGAGAAGTTTCAACCTTGATTTGGCAGGCCTTTCCCAATACAGCCATCCTTGCTGTTGCTGGGGCCATGGTCTCTTGGCTGATTGGGATTCCAGCAGGTGTCATCTCAGCTGTTCGTAAGAATTCAGTGGTGGATTATGGGGTTATGACTTTTGCACTGATTGGTGTCTCCATGCCGGTATTTTGGTCAGGTCTTTTATTCCAATATATATTTGGGCTTAAATTGAAATGGCTACCGATTTCTGGGTTTGACGGATTAAATATTAAGTATATTATCATGCCAGCCATTGTTCTAGGCTGGAGTTCTGCGGCGACGATTGCCAGGTTAACGCGTTCAAGTCTTCTGGAGGTCATGAGCGCAGACTATATTAGAACCGCAAGAGAGAAAGGGCTGCTGAGATATCAAGTGATTATGAGGCATGCACTTAAAAATGCATTTTTGCCAGTGCTCACCGTGATGACCATTCAGATTGCATCACTTTTATCGGGTGCTGTGATCACCGAGACGATTTTCGGTATTCCAGGAATTGGCCGAATAGCAGTGAGTGCTATTCAAACACGGGATATGCCTCTATTGCAAGGGAGTGTTATGTTCACAACCATTTTAATTATTTTGGGAAATCTATTGGCAGATATTTTATATGGCTTTTTAGATCCTAGAATTAAATACAATTAGGGGGATTCATGATACAGAAGACACAGTTTTTTAAAGAAATTGCACTTGAGAGCAAGTCTGGAAGGTTGTCCTTCTTTGGATTTGGTCGCAAGCGCTTAAAATATATGATGTCCGTTGAGGCAAAAGCAGCAGGTCAAAAAAGTGATCTAACAGATTCGGCATCCTCAAAATCCTCTAAAATGCCAAGCAACGGTCAATCGCCACGCGATGCAGAGGACTTGGTAACGGATGAAGGCTTTTGGCATGCACTTTTTAAAAGCATTTATCGGGATAAAAAGGCATTAGTCGGTTTAGTAATGGTATCCTTATTCATTTTAATTGCCCTGTTGGCTCCTTGGATCGTGCCACATGACCCTTATGCTGTAGATATGGAAAAAATGTTGATCGCTCCAAATTCAACCTATGTCATCGGCACGGATTTTCTGGGTAGAGACATTTTGAGCCGAATCATATATGGGGCACGGATTTCACTCGTGATTGGCCTTGTACCCACATTGATTTCTCTTGCAATTGGAACATTTTTAGGGATGGTATCTGGTTATTTTGGTGGCAAGGTGGATTATTTGATCATGAGACTTGCAGATGTGTGTATGGCATTTCCCTCATTGTTGCTTGCCATGGTGGTCATGTATACACTGGGCGCGTCACTCTTTAACATATTTATCGCGCTGAGCATTGTAAACTGGGGGAGTACGTCGAGAATCGTCAGAGCTCAAACCCTTTCCATAAAAGAAAAAGAATTTGTCGAAGCCGCCCGATCTATCGGTGTGGGGCGCTTTAAAATTCTGTGGCGTCATATATTTCCAAACTGCATCCCCTCACTGATTGTTTTGTTCACTCTGAGCGTGCCAGAAGCGATTATGTCTGAAGCGAGCTTATCCTTTTTAGGCGTTGGAGCTCAACCGCCCACGCCGAGTTGGGGCTTGATGATTTCAAGAGGAAAAGAATTTCTTTTTTCATCACCATGGGTTGCAATAACACCTGGGATCGCTATTTTCTTAGTTGTAATTGCCTTTAACTTTATCGGTGATGGCTTGAGAGATGCACTAGATCCTTATACAAAACATTGAGAAAGCGAGGCGAAGCTATGAATGAGACTGTGGTAGAGATTCAAAATCTCAAAACCTATTTTGAAACAGATAAGGGCTTTAATCCCGCTGTGGATGGCGTTTCTATGACATTGGAGTCCGGTAGAATTATGGGACTTGTGGGGGAATCCGGTTCTGGGAAAAGTATGACTGCAATGTCCATATTGGGTTTGATTCCAAAACCTTTTGGTCAAATATTGCCAGAGAGTAAAATTTTATTTGAAGGTGAAGATTTGACCAAGTTAAGTGAAAAAGAGCTCGCTAAAATAAGGGGCAATAAAATAGCAATGATCTTTCAAGAGCCAATGACTTCCTTAAATCCCGTTTACACGGTGGGCAAACAATTGATGGAACCTCTCAGGCTTCATAAAAATTTATCCAAACGAGAAGCGAAGGCTTTGGCACTTAAGTATTTAGAACAAGTGCGTATTCCAGATGTGGAAAAGCGTTTTGCTTCATATCCACATCAACTTTCTGGGGGTCTCAGGCAACGTGTTATGATTGCCATGGCACTGACTTGTGAGCCTAAGCTCATCATTGCGGATGAACCTACGACTGCGCTGGATGTGACGATACAAGCACAAATCTTGAGGCTCTTAAAAGATATACAAGTAAGGCTTAACACCGCCATTCTTTTTATAACACATGATTTGGGGGTTGTGGCAGAGCTGTGTGATGATGTCTGTGTAATGTATGCGGGCGAAATCGTAGAAAAGTGTGATGCACGCAGAATCTTTGAAACGCCACGACATCCCTACACAGTGGGGCTTTTAAAGTCATTGCCTAAAATTAACGAGGATGTGGCGGAACTCTATTCTATTGAAGGCATGGTGCCAAACCTTATCCATACACCTGCGGGTTGTCGCTTTGCCCCGCGTTGTGACAAAGCTAAGGACATTTGTTTTGATACACTACCACCGCGCATACAAATAGACACACAGCATGAGGTTTTATGCTGGCAATATGATGAGGGGGCGTGGTTAGATGAGTGAGATTTTATTAAGTGCAAAACACTTGAAGAAATATTATCAAATTTCAAGCAGTACTTTATTTTCAAGTCATGCCAATAGAGGTACTGTCAAAGCTGTGGACGATATTACACTGGATATTCCAAAGGGTAAAACCTTGTCTTTGGTAGGTGAATCCGGTTGTGGTAAAAGCACACTGGGTAGAACGCTGATTAACCTGATTGATCCCACAGAGGGAGAAGTTTTATTTAATGGTAAAAATATATATGCCTTTAATGCGCAGGAGGAAAAAGCTTTTAGAAAAGCGGTTTCTATTATTTTTCAAGATCCCTATGCTTCTTTAAATCCACGGATGAAGGTGAAAGACTTAATCGGCGAGCCTCTTCTGACACATGGAATGAAATCTAAAAAAGAACGCTATGCGCGTGTAAATGATCTGATGAAGATCACAGGGCTCAAAGAAGAATATGCAAATCGCTATCCGCATCAATTTAGTGGTGGTCAAAGACAGCGAATTGGTATTGCAAGGGCACTTGCGCTTAATCCAAGTCTGATTGTGTGTGATGAAGCGGTTTCAGCACTGGACGTATCCATACAAGCACAAATTCTAAATCTGCTCAAGAAGTTACAGCGTGAATTTAATTTAACGTATCTTTTTATATCGCATGATTTAAGTGTTGTGCGCTATGTAAGTGATGAAGTGTATGTCATGTATTTAGGGCAAATCGTAGAGGCAGGCAAGCCAAAGGCGTTGTTTGAAGAACCAATACATCCTTATACACAATTTTTAATTAACGCAGTGCCGATTGCAGACCCAAGTGTAAAAGATCGTGAGAAGATGATCCTCGAAGGCGATTTGCCAAGTGCGATCAATCCACCTTCTGGCTGTCGATTTAGAACACGATGTCCCTATGCAACTGAAATTTGTACAAATTCTTGTCCAGAACTTGTGACTAGGGGAGATCGAAAGTTTGCTTGTCATCATCCATTGATTTAAAAAAAGATGTGAAAAATGATTTTAAATGTAATGTTGTACGTAATGAAATCATTTTTATATAAAACAATGAAATAAGAGGGGGTAAAATTAATGAAGAAAAGAGTAATGGCACTGGTACTTGTATTTGTGATGATCTTTGCATTGACAGCATGTGGTGACAAAGACACAGCTACAGCAACACCAGGGAAGGAAAAGGTTGTATTCACAGTACCGTATGAAAAAGATCCAGGCACTATTGATGTTGCCAAGACGACAGAGTACTACGGCTTACCACTTAATGTCTTTGATCGCTTAGTTGAATCGGTGACGGTAGGTCCTGGAGAAAGTAAGCTCGTACCTGGACTTGCAGAGAAATGGTCTGTAAGTGATGACGGGCTAGTGTACACTTTTAATCTTAGAAAAGGCGCTAAATTTCACAATGGCGATGAAGTAAAGGCAGAAGATGTATACTTTACTTTCGATAGAATGCTCAATCCCGAAACCGAAGGGCTTAACACTGATTTCTTTGATATGATTCAAGGGGCTCAGGCGAGAATGAATGGCGAAGCAGACACCACTACAGGCATTAAAATCGTGGATGATTATACGATTGAAATCACTTTAGATGCACCTTTTGGACCATTTGTTGCAGGTCTTGCAACACCAGCGGGTTCTATTTACTGTAAAAAAGCAGTGGAAGCCGCTGGAGATCAATTCGGTGTGGACCCAGCTTTGACCGTTGGTAGTGGTCCTTTTAAAATGACGGATTGGGTGGTTAACGATAAAATCGTACTCGATACCTTTGATGATTATTGGGGCGGTAGAGCGCAATATGATGAGCTTGTTTATAAAATCGTGCCAGATGCTGAAACCGCTAGAATGTTGTTTGAAAACGGCGAAATAGATGTCTTTGACTGTGATATGGCGAGAAGTCAAATTCCTTATTTTGAAGAAAATGAGACTTGGAAAAACCAAATCGTTTCTGGTCCAAGAGTTGGCGTTTATTACATTTGTTTAAATGAAGCCATTGCCCCACTGGATAATGTTAAAGTCAGAAAAGCTTTGCAAATGGGTATTGATCGAGAAAATATTTTAAAGCAAATGTATTATGGAAAAGGTGTCCTTGTGAACGGGGTCATACCTCCAGGCTTATATGGTTATAACAAAGACTTACCAGCGATCACTTATGATCCAGAGCAGGCAAAAGCACTTCTTGCAGAAGCAGGTCTCCCAAATGGTTTTGACATGGAGATTACACAAGTGAGTGACAATGCAGCAACTTTAAAAATTAATGAGATTGTGCAGTCGGACCTTGCGAAAATAGGGGTCAATGTGACGATCACTCAACTGGATTCTTCAACGTTCTTTGGAATTAGAAAAACAGGTAAATTGGCAAGTTATTTTAACAACTGGTCAGCGGATTACAATGATCCAGATAACTTTATCTATACTTTCTTTGATAAAGAGAATGCATTTGGACGCTCATTTAATTACGTAAATGAGGATGTACAAGCTAAAATTGATGCAGCGCGCATTATGACAAATCCTGAAGAGCGAATTGCACTTTATCAAGAGATTGAGAAAACAGTTGTTCAAGACGATGCGGCTTGGATTCCTCTATTTGAACTCGATCACCTTTTCATCGTTCAACCGTATGTTAAGAACTATACAGTGGCATGGAATGGTTGGTCCGATCAATCTTTCTATAATATCGTTATTGAAAAATAGGTCATTTAAAACAGAAGAGGTTCATGTTTTTTCTTAAAAGCATGAACCTTTTTTATGATATTAAAGTGTGCCAGCTCGTAAATTATAAAGATTGTAGTTTAGATATAAAAACATTAAGATAGAGTCAAAGGGATGAAATCATCATAGGCTATGAGTATATAGGAGGCGAGAGTATCATGGAAAAGTTAACCTTATCTTCAAGGATAAAAGCCATCAATTACAGTTTCAGCGGCATAATGGGTGTTTACGCAAACGATTTTAAGGGCAATATAATTGAACTGAATGCGGACGAACACTTTGAAACGGCAAGTTGTATCAAAGTACCTATTTTAGCGACGCTTTTAAGGCGAGTGCATGAGGACAAGATCAATTTAAATGATAAAATCAGTTACACACAAGGAAATTATGTAAACGGCAGTGGCATCTTAAGAGCACTTAGCGTAGGCCTTGAACTGTCTATTCTAGACTTTGCCACACTGATGATTATTGTAAGTGATAACATTGCCACCAATACCCTTATTGAACTTTTGGGGATTGATACGATTAATGAAACTTGTGAAATGTTAGGCCTCAAAGAAACGAGACTCCATAATAAAATTGATTTTGAAGCTTATAGACAGCTTGGTACAACCACGCCACGGGAATATGCTAAGATTTTCGAACTCGCTTATAAGCAAAAACTTTGGAACGCAGAGATGAGTGATCTGTTCGTGGAAATTCTTAAAAAACAGCACTATAATACAATGCTTACCAAGGACCTTACCCCCTATTACTTTAATTCAGAAGATACAGGGGATGAAGAACTGATCTCTATCGCTTCGAAGAGTGGTAGTATGGACGCTTGCCGAAATGATGGGGGACTATTCTATACCCCTTACGGTGGTTATGTCATCACGATTCTAACAAAGGATTTTAGAGATCTACTCTATTATTCTGAACATGAATCTTATCAGTTTGGCCCTAAAGTAAGTCGCTTGATACTGGACCATTATCTATCGCGAGAAGGTTCGTTTTGATAGAGTGAGCTCGTTTTAATAATGAATCACATGAATGTGCCCTGTTTCCAATATATTGGAGATGGGGCTTTGGTGTTTTTGTAGATCCCCTTAAAATGAAGCGCTAAATATCGTTTTTATAACTTTTGTATGATATAATAGACCATGTTTTTAGACACAGGATTAATAAGTCGATAAAGTGTATTTTTTAGGAGGCTATAAAAATGCTATTTGATTCACATGCACACATAGATGCAGAACAGTTTGATCACGATCGAGACCTTGTTATAAAGCGGGCACAGCTTAATGATATTTCTTATATCATGAATCCAGGTGCAGATTTTGAATCTAGTGTAAACGCAGTAGCGCTTGCTGAAAAATATGATTTTATTTATGCAGCTGTTGGTGTACATCCACATGATGTTGAAACTATGGATGATCAAATGTTAGCACTTCTTAAGACGATGGCACAAAAAGATAAAGTGAAGGCCATTGGCGAAATAGGACTTGACTACTACAGGGATTTGTCGCCAAGACCACTTCAAAAAAAATGGTTTGTGGCACAACTTAGACTTGCAAAATCACTTAATATGCCAGTGATTATCCACGATAGGGATGCAAATGACGATGTACTTCGCATTTTAAAGGAAGAACAGGCTTTTGAAACGGGTGTTTTGATGCACTGTTTTTCGGGTAGTAAAGAACTTGCAAGACAATATATTGCACTCGGTGCTTATATATCCATCGCAGGGCCTTTGACTTTTAAAAATGCGCGTAAAACAGTTGAAGTTGTTGAATCAGTCCCACTTGATCGCTTGATGATTGAAACGGATTCACCCTATTTAACCCCTGAACCCTTTAGAGGGAAACGGAATGAGTCCATGTATGTAAAATACGTCTGTCAAAAGATGGCGGATATCAAAGGTATACCTTATGAACAACTTGCTGAAATCACACTTAATAACGCGAAAGCGTATTTTAAAATAGAGTTATAGTAAAAAGATGGGAGTATGAATATGAGTTCTAGAGGTATAAAGTCACTACTTCTACTTGTCATATTTGGCTTAGTCATTATTTTCGGTATTAAGACAGTCTTTAAGCATAAAGTCGTCATCATAGATGAAGACAAAACGATCACCATAAGCACCTTTGAAAATAAGATACCTAAGATTTTGAAGATTGCAGATATTACTTTGAGAAAAGAAGATCGAATTGAGCCAAATCTAGATGAAGCTATCGGCGAAGACGGCAAAATAGTGATACAACGTGCAAAACCGATTACCTTGGTAGAGGGAGAAAAACAGACAATTCTATACAGTACTGAAAGTAAAGTAGGTGCAGTACTTGAATCAGCTGGTATAACACTTGGTAAAGACGATCAAGTTTATCCGAGACTAAATGATGCAGTTGCAAGAGATAG
This sequence comes from uncultured Fusibacter sp., assembly GCA_965140735.1. Classification (GTDB taxonomy): domain Bacteria; phylum Bacillota; class Clostridia; order Peptostreptococcales; family Acidaminobacteraceae; genus Fusibacter_A. The sequence goes on from OZ223306.1 coordinate 3,324,826, forward strand.
ACTTATAGAAATTGTAAGAGTTAAGGTTTCTTATGAGACGGTTTCTGAGAAAATTCCTTATAATACAGTTTATAAGATGACCGATTCTAAACCACCCGGAGAACGTGAAATATTATCTAGTGGTAAAGATGGTTCTTTGGAGTGTCAATTTAAAATTGTATATGAAAATGATGTAGAGGTCTCTAGACAAATGGTTAAAGACACGGTTGTACTTGCACCTGAAACTGAAATCATTGAAGAAGGTCTCGATAAACTCTATGTAACCAGCCGAGGGATGCCCTTTAGGTATAGGGAGGTTTTAATCCTCAGAGCAACTGCTTATGATCTGTCATACCAAAGTTGTGGTAAAAATCCAGGAGATCCGGGTTATGGCATCACACGATCGGGCACTAGAGCTAGACCGGGTGCAGTGGCAGTGGACCCAAGGGTTATTTCACTTGGCTCAAAATTATATGTGGAATCGCTTGATGGCACATCAGATTACGGCTTTGCATCTGCTGAAGATACAGGGAGTGCTATTAAGGGAAATCGAATTGATCTTTTCATCAGCAACAGAGCACAAGCTTTACGCTATGGTGTTCACAGTGTGAGAGTATATGTATTGGATGAAAAGATTCCGGAAGAAATGCTTGTGGGCTATTCAAAAAAATAATAAAATGGAGCAATACATCAATGTTAGATCAAATAAAAGAGGTTATTGTCGTAGAAGGTAAAGATGATGAATCTGCTGTGAAAAAAGCCGTGGATTGTGAGATTATCATTACACATGGATTTGGGATTAATGAAGAGACTTTTAGACGTATCGAAAAGGTATCACAGACTAAAGGTGTCATTATATTTACAGATCCAGATTATGCAGGCGAACAGATTAGAAAACGAATTGAAAATCGGGTAAAAGGCTGTAAACATGCTTTTTTAGACCGTCAAGAAGCAACTAAGAAAGGTGATGTTGGAATTGAAAATGCATCACCTTCTGCTATTAGAGAGGCGCTTAGCAAAGTTCGGACTTTGGTGACAGAAGAGTCCAAGATATTTGTGCAATCAGATCTAGTACTTGCAGACCTTATTGGAAACGATAGAGCGGCTGATCGCAGGGCAACCATGGGTAAGTTATTAGGCATAGGATATTGTAATGCGAAGCAGTTTTTAAGCCGTTTAAATAGATACGGCGTCACGAGAATAGAATTTGCAAGTGCGCTTGAAATTATGGAAAAAGAGGAGTCCCTATGGATCGATTAACATCACCGAGAACCATCAAATACATCATGGAGAAATATGGTTTTAGATTTAGTAAAAGCCTTGGTCAAAATTTTATTATTGATGCCAATGTACTTGATCGAATTCTTGAAGGGTCGGAACTGTCTGAGTCAGACTATATTCTTGAAATTGGACCTGGAATAGGCGTTATGACACAAATGCTCTGTGAAAACTGTGAAAAAGTAGTCGCAGTGGAAATTGACAGTGCTCTAATACCTGTATTAGAAGAAACTGTAGGCGAATTTGAGAATTTAAAAGTAATCCACAAGGATGTTTTGAAATTAGATTTAAAAGCGCTCTTTGAGGCTGAATTTAAAGAAAAAAAACCAAAACTCATTGCAAATCTACCTTATTATGTCACGACGCCGATTATTATGAAGTTCTTAGAGGAACGTGTACCAGTGTCTGACTTAATTGTTATGATTCAAAAAGAAGTGGCAGATCGTATGATGGCAGTGCCTTCAACAAAGGCATATGGTGCACTTTCTGTGGCAGTTCAATATTTTACAGAACCCTCTATAGTGACGACTGTGTCTAGGGGTTCTTTTATGCCAATGCCCAATGTAGACTCCAGTGTGATCAGACTTAAAGTGAGAGAAAATCCACCAGTTGTTTTAGAAAGCGAAGAAATCTTTTTTAAGACGATTAAAGATGCCTTTGGCAAGCGCAGAAAAACGCTTTTAAATTCATTAACAAGTGGTATTTTGGGAATTAATAAAGATCAAGCTAGGAGCGCTTTAGCAGCAAGTGGCCTTGCTGAAAATTTAAGAGGGGAAGCACTTGATATTACTCAATTTGCAACACTTTCAAATGAAATTTTTAAGGTGAAAAATGAACATTAGGAGTTTGGAATGAAACGTATTTACGAAACAGAACGGTTGAGGCTAAAGGTTTTAGATGATTCTTATGCAGAAAAAATTATGCAGTTTTATATTAAGAATGATGAATTTTTATCGCCGTTTGAACATATTAAACCTAGGGCTTTTTATACACTGGATAATCATAAATTGACGCTTAGACTTGAAGAAGAGGCTTTTTTAAAGGCGAATATGGTCCGGTTTTGGCTTTTTAAAAAGGAAGATAGTGATTTTGAAAAACCGATTGGGACTTTAGCACTTACAAATATCATCAGAGGCGTGTTCAAATCTTGTTTTTTAGGCTATAAAATGGATGAAGATGAAATCAATAAGGGCTATATGACTGAAGCTATTAAAGCGGTGACTAAGATTGCTTTTAGCAGTATGAAGCTTCATAGAATAGAAGCGAATGTTATGCCACGTAATGAACGTTCATTGAGAGTGGTTGAAAAATGTGGGTTTGTCAAGGAAGGTTTAGCAAAAAAGTATTTAAAAATTAATGGTGTTTGGGAAGATCACTATCATATGGTTATTTTAAATGAAGATGACGTTTAAGCCAAAAATAGAGTATAATAAGGAGTATAATGATAGATTAAGGAGTGATTGACTTGGCAGTTAAAATTATAACAGACAGCGCTTGTGATTTACCAATAGAGGTTACTCAATCTTTAAATATTGATGTACTTCCATTGTCCGTCTATGTCAATAATGAAGAATACCTAGATTCTGTTAATTTGTCTTCTGATGAACTTTACGGGCATATGATTCAAGGGAAATCCGTTAAAACAGCGCAAATCCCCTTGCAAACTTTTATAGAAAAATTTGAAGTTTATGCTGAAGATAAAGGGAACTATCTCTACTTGGCATTTTCATCAAATCTTTCGGGTACATATCAAACGGCTTTATTGGCTAGGGAAGCTGTAAAAGAGCGTTATCCTGATTTTGATTTGACAATTATCGATACTAAATATGTATCTTTAGGGCTCGGCTTATTGGTTGTAGAAATTGCAGAAAAAGCTTTAGCGGGTATGACCAAAGAAGCGTTAGTTGAACTGGTTTTAAATCAAAACCGTGAAATTATACATTTATTTTCGGTAGATAATCTGGAATACTTATTTAAAGGAGGACGTGTTAGTCGAACACAGGCAACTATAGGAACTGTGCTTAATATCAAGCCAATCCTAAATGTTCAAGATGGCTTTCTTGTGCCGATTGATAAAGCAAAGGGCAGAAAGAAGCTTTTAGTTAAGATGTTGGATTACGTTCATAAACATAGCGATGAACTTTCAGGGCAAACTATAGGGATTGCGCATACGCTTAATGAAAGTGAAGCTTTAACAGTGAAATCTTATTTTGAATCTCATTATGGGACTCAAAATTTTATTATCAATCAATTAGGATGCGTTATTGGGGCGCACTGTGGTCCCGGTGTAATTGCTATTTTTTTTAAAGGAACACTTTAGAATGATAAACGATACAAAGCTTATATAATTTACAGGATGTACCCTTTCAGTCTGATAATGGATGAAAACACTGAGAGGGTGCTTTTTTAGATCTGTTTTTCTTGCTTTATTAAAATCATTAAGGGTATAATAATATTGGGAAACAAATGTAGGAATATTCAGAAAATTACAAAACTTTATAGAAAGTAGGTGATTTTATGTTGCGAGATCAAAATTTTTTTACTCAAGAAGTCCGAAAACCTGTTCCAGATGAGATGACCAAAGTTTTTTACTTGGAAGCATCAGAAGTTGTAGAACTTGAAATGCCCTTGGCTATAGATCTTACCAAACTTTTAAGCGGCAAGATAATTGTGACGACTCGTAGCATTTACCCTATTAATAAATTTGTAAATGTAGATTTGATTATAATGGATGTAAAGTATTCGATCATTGGAAAAATTAGAAGTTTTAAAGTGATTGAAGGACGACTATATGAAATCGTGATTTCTCTTGAAGAGTTTCCAGAGAGCTTAATTATGGCGATTGAATCGTTGTAGATTGAAAAGTAGTTCGGAATTTAAATATAATAAAAGAAACAATCAAAGGGTGGTGTACAGTGAGAAAAGTAGATGTTAATCAACTTGAAGAAGGCATGATTTTAGGTGCTCCAATTGTGGACACAGAGGGAGTAGTAGAACTTTTAAGTAGAGGAACAAAGCTTACAAAGAGACATATTACACTGATTAATCAAATGGGACCTATAGATGTTTTTATTTTAGATTATGCAGATGAAGAACTTGAAGAAGTCGATATGAATGTTGAAGATCTTGCTAAAAAAGCTGAGGCTGATGGCAAAGCATTTGATCTCGACAAACTCATGAAAGACCTTGATGAAATCGATAAACAGGTCTATGAACCGGCAGAGAGAAGCATTGTAAATGCCAACATGGAAGTGAATATTCTCACTGGTGAATTTGATTTACCCATTGATGTGAGACATGAAAAGATCATAGAGGATAATAAAAAGATATTCAGTCAAATACAAGAAGATGGTGTTTTGGATCTCAACCGAATCAGGAGAAATGTCGAAGAGACATTACCAGATATGGTTAGAAACAATGATGTTTTAAAGCGTCTCAATCAACTAAAAGCATCTGATGATTATACTTTTGAACACTCTTTGAGAGTTTCTATCTTAGCGACAATGATCGGTAAATGGCTGGGTTATTCTCAGGAAGAACTTGTGGAAATCGGCGAGGCGGGTTTGCTCTATGACATTGGCAAGTTGAATGTGCCTGACTTTATTCTTAAAAAACCGACACAAGTGAATTTGGACGAATTCGAGCTTATAAAAAAACATGCTCAATTTGGATATAGTATTTTACTTAAGACAAAAGGCGTTTCAAGTAATATCAAATATGCTGCGCTTCATCATCACGAAAGGATGGATGGTAGCGGTTATCCACTTAGATTAAGAGAAAGTCAGATTCATGATTATGCTAAAATTATTATGGTATGTGATGTGTTTGATGCTTTAATTACAGATAGACCTTATAAAAAAGGCATTTCTCCTATTTTGGCAGCAGATTACTTGTCATGGTCAAGTGGGAAGCTTTTTGATTCAAAAGTTTGCTATATATTCATTAAAAAATTATCAGAATATTATTTGGGTAAAAGGGTTAAGTTATCCGATGGTCAAGAAGGTATTATTGTCTTTATAGATGCGAATTATCCCACTAGACCACTTGTAAGGGTTGGGAATGATTTTGTAAATCTTATTAAAGATCGTAGCATAAATGTGGAAATATTAGAATAAAGTGTCACATTCAGATGACTGTTGACATTTAAATAAAATTCGTTTATATTATTGTTAATTGTATTATAATTATATAGAGGCGTTTAAGTGATTAAAAGTAGAGTTTAGATTTTGGTTTTAGAGAGTAATGCGGTTGGTGGGAGCGTTATAGGAATTTATACTTGAATTACGAGTCATGAGCCATAGTGAGAAATTGCTACGCATGCTGAGCGTTAAACAGTTTGAGGTGTTGTTTTTAAAAAGGCAGCACGAAGTAAGGTGGTAACACGGGTATTCTCGTCCTTTGGAGAGAATAATCCGTGTTTTTTTATACACAAGTTTGTCTATTCAATATTCAATATAAATAAAGATGAGGTGATAAAATGGAGAATGTATACGATATTTTACTGGAACGTGGTTACATTGAACAGATAACACATGAAGAAGAGGTAAAAGAACTTTTGAGCAAAGAAAGAGTGCCGTTCTACATTGGCTTTGATCCAACTGCGGATAGCTTGCACTTAGGACATTTTATTCAAATTATGGTTATGATGCATATGCAAAAGGCTGGACATAAACCAATTGCACTTGTGGGTGGTGGAACTTCTAAGATCGGTGATCCATCTGGAAAGACAGATATGAGAAAAATGCTTACTCCAGAACAAATCGTTGAAAATGGAAATAAGTTGAGAATTCAGATGGAAAAATATTTGAATTTAGATGGAGAAAATGGTTACATCGCCAACAATGCAGATTGGTTAGATGAACTCAGTTATATTCCGTTTATCAGAGAAATCGGTAGCAAATTTTCAGTAAATAGAATGCTGACAGCAGAGTGTTTTAAACAGAGACTTGAAAAGGGTTTAAGCTTTTTAGAATTCAACTATATGATCATGCAAGCTTATGACTTCTTAGAACTCAATAGAAGATATAAGTGTAAAATGCAACTGGGTGGTAATGATCAATGGTCTAATATTATCGCAGGTGTAGACCTCGTTAGACGTATGGAACAAGAACAAGTTTACGGTTTAACGTTTAAGCTCTTACTCACAAGTGAAGGCAAGAAGATGGGAAAAACGGAAAGCGGTGCGATTTGGATCGATCCAGATAAAACGTCGCCTTATGAGCTCTTCCAATACCTTAGAAATGTTGAAGATGCAGATGTTGAAAATTGCTTGAGACTTTTGACGTTTATCCCTATGGATGAAGTCAGAAGATTAGGGGCACTTGAAGGTGCTGAGATTAACAAAGCTAAAGAAATTTTAGCGTTTGAATTTACGAAGATCGTTCATGGCGAAGAAGAAGCTCAAAAAGCACTTGATGCAGCTAGAGCCTTGTTTGCAGGTGGTGGCGATAGTGCGAATATGCCTTCTACGACTTTAAAAGCAAGTGATTTTAGCGAAGGCATGCCGCTCTTAGATTTGCTCATAAGTTTAGGGTTGATCGCTTCAAAAGGCGAAGGTAAAAGATTAGTCGCTCAAAAGGGTATTTCTGTGAAAGATGAAGTGGTAGCTGATTTTGCTTTAAAGATCACTTTAGACATGTTTGAAGACAATGCACTTATGATTCGTAAAGGGAAAAAAGTGTTCCATAAAGTAATTGTGGAATAAAGATCCAAAATAGAATAAGTTAATAAACAAAATAAAACTCGGCGATATACTCTAATTTTAGAGGATCGCCGAGTTTTTTAATAAGTACAAAAGGATTGTACTTTTATTTTATGTGCTTTTGAAGGATACTAACTTTGTGGATACTTAATTAATTGTTAAAATTGTAATTTGAATTGAGTAACATGTACTTACCGATTTCAAGTAAGTCCTCTTCATCAATGGCATTATTCACGACAACATCAGTGTTGTATTCAGAGAGCTCAGGAAGTGTAGGATCTTTTAGTAAATGTCTTGCATCAATAGCGAGGTCAAGGAGTGTAAATTCGCCAGAGTTATTGACGTCATTAATGCCTTCTATGGTGATGATGGTTTGATCACACTCTTCAGCAGTTAAATCTTTTTCCATGTCAATACCATCTGAAACTCTACCTTTGGTGATATCGGCAAGTGCTTCTCCCACTTGGATGCCTTTGAATTTTAATTTTAATAAAGTGGTTTTAGTTGTGATTAAGTTGCTTTCGCCTTTGCTGGCTAAAATAAATCGAAGTTCGCCATTTTGGACATCGTTATAGACGAGTTTGATACCTTCTAATTCTTCATGTCCTAAGTATTGAAGTTTTTCGCTATCGTATGCGATTTTAATATCTTCTGCTGCGATATTTTGAATGTTGTCGATGTCAAGCTCTGCTGTGACTTCTTCGCCAACTTTAATAGTGGATTTTTCTGAGGTGATGGTGAGGACTGGTTGAGGTACAGCTATACTACTATCGTAAGGTAAGAGCGTATTACCTTCTTCAAGATCAATAGCATCAAGTAAAAAATTTTTTCCAGTAACATTATTGAGCTGAACGGTATGCTCTTTATCCTCTAAGCTAGAAATTTCAAAATTTAAAGCAGAACGTACGCTTTTATCGGTAAATTGGGAAAAATTACCTACTTGTACTCCGTCGATTAAAACTTCAATTTGACTTGAGTAAGAATCATTTTTGGCAAGCGTTCCAATTACTCGAAGTTTTCTACCAGTAAAATTGAATTTAACACTTGCATCATCCTGGTTTGTTGAATGAATTCGATCATTATAATAGCTAGAACTCGGAACGATTATCCAGTTGCCATCATAAATGATTCTACTGTAACTGTCATCATATCTTTCCCATCCTGGTTCAGGCTCAGCTAATTCATCCCCTACACTGGCCGCAAAAACACTCAAATTGCTAAAAAGTAATGTCATTAAGAGCATTGCTACCACTTTCTTTAAATACTTACCTCGTTTTACTTGCATTAATATACCTCCATAAATAGTTTTATTGTACAAACTTGATTATATATACCAAAATTATACTTGTCAATATATAGTCTTTATATTGAAATTAGTTAATTTTAATCATCTAATTTGAGATAAATAGACCTAAAATGTTCGATCGTTGTGTGTGCCTATAAAACTTTGATACACTTAGTCCTAGAATCAGTGGGTCTGTATATCTAAATAGCCTCTCTATAAAATTAAATGAGATTAAACCTAGATAAAGTATAGAACTCCCGATATAATGGTATAAAGGCAATTATTGTCTCGAAATGAAAGTTCAGTTGAAATTGAAACGGGAGGAGAATAACCGTGACGATAGAATTTAAAGATATACTCAACACAGTTTTAAAGGAAGATGATTTAGACATCTATGAAAAGATGTGCTTATTAATCCTGCTCAACATGGATGATGAAGCCAATTTAACATCCGAAATCCTTGGAAATTACATGGGGTGTTCCACAGTAAGGGCCAAACTTGCTTTTGAATCGCTTAATCAAAAGGGATACCTTAAAGGTGAATCCTCATACTATGAAGGTGAAATTATTCAGAGGAGAGAGAGCAATATCATATCTCCCAATAGAGATGTGATAGATGTAGGTGATATCAGAGAACCTCTTAAGGTAGAGACTGAAGAATTTTTAGAGGGGTTCTTTAAGCCTTTAGATGAAGAACAGCCGTCCCCAAAATCAAATAATGCTCAATTTACATCAGAGCGAAACTCAAATAAACCGCCACTTTCAAAAGTTGATGAAGAAACAGAAAGACGTCAGAGGTTAGCAGCTTATTTAATGGGCAGTGATGAATTTACAACAAGTGAACCGAAACCTTTTGTCAGTGTCAAAGAGACAAAACAGTCTCTTGTGGACCAGGTAATTAGCATAATAGATGAAAAAATAAGCTTCAAAGAAGCCAATATTATACTTGGGTTTGCAAGTAACAATATCGATCTCATAAAAAGAAAGTACAAAATGGCAAAATTATCTCAGATGTCTGATACCATCAGTGTCTTGATAAACGAGCTACAGAAAAAGGATTCCACAGTGATAAAGGCCGAAGAAGTTGAAGTGGAAAAAAGTCAGATCAATACCAACCGGATTATGAAGATGCAAGCCTATAAAAATCAACAGAGATAAGTATTGGATGGGGGATAACATGAATAAAAAAGGGACGAATCGGTTAGCAATGATCATTTTTTCTACAGTGATCTTTGGCGCTTTAATTTCAGGATGTCATCAAGAGCCTGATAAAATTGAAACAGTGACGTTAGAGCCGGTTGTAGAGGAGCGTGTGGAAGAACCCGTTACCGAAGAACAACTAGATGCTATTTTGAAAAAAATTCAGGCGGATATGAGGGTCTTTGATGTCGTTGAATATCATGATGAAATTTTTGCTCAAATCGAATCCGAAGTAAGTGGCGGAGAAGACGATGATACCTTAAATCAGATTGTAAATCCCATCGTTGAAAATTATATTGATGTTGTATTGTCTGATAAGATAAAAGAATCTTTAGGGGAGCATTACGCGCAAGCAGATTATGACTGGCTCTATGATCGAATTGATACAAAACCACTTCAAAAATTGATAGTCGCATATGAAAGGGAATACATTAAACATATTTCAAAGTAGGTGAAACGATATGTATACCATAATGGTAGTAGAAGATGAAAGACGACTTAGAGAAATAATCGTCAAATATTTTATAGCAGAAGGTTTTGAAGTTTTAGAAGCTGAAAATGGAGAGGAAGCAATTGAACATGTTAAAGCAACTCCTGTAGATGTAATTCTGATGGATGTTATGATGCCAAAACTCAATGGATTTGAGGCATGTAAACAGATTCGAGAATTTTCTGAAGCCCTTATTATCATGCTCACGGCAAGAGATGATGATGAAGATAAAATAAAAGGGTTTGATTGTGGGGCAGATGAATATGTGACAAAGCCCTTCAGTCCAAAAGTGCTTGTAGCACGTGTAAACGCACTCCTTAAGCGGATAGGACAAATAAAAGACGATCTAAATTTTATTCAATTTGGAGCATTAAAAATTAATAAGGATAATTATGAAGTGTTCGATGATGGCAAAGAGATAAAATTGAGTCCAAAAGAATTTGATTTACTACTCCTATTGGTTGAAAATAAGAATACAGTCCTCACACGTGAAACCATACTCAATAAAGTTTGGGGATATGATTATTATGGTGATTACCGTACAGTTGATACTCACATTAAAAAATTGCGTAAAAAATTGCCCCAAAGCAGTGATGCGATTAAGACGATCGTTAAAATTGGTTATAAATTTGAGGTGAAATAGATGAAGCGTTCAAGTGTCGTTGTTAGACTCTTTGTCTTGACGACTCTTTTCCTAGTGTTCTTTGTATCTGTCGCATTTAAACTTCAATTAAAGTCTTTTGAAGAATATTATTTTGAACGGAAAATTAATGATATTGATGAAAAATACTTAGATTTTATGGCGTTATACGAGTCTTCTGATTGGAGTCAAACAGAGTTAGAACAAAGTATTCAATATTTTGAAAATCAAAATGATATTAAAATTGCCTTGATAGACAATTATTATGGTATTATTAATGAAAGAAAATACAAGATCTTTATATTGAATGATAAGGGCAGAGTTTATGAAGTTCAACTGAATAATGTTTTGAAGAAGTCTGACTATATGAAGCTGGATATTCATACCGGTGATCGAATTATAGTGAGGGGCTATCTTTGGGGAGAACAAAAAAAGAACATTACCTTGATGCAGATGACTTTGAACGATGTCATGGTTTTTAACGTGATTGAACCAAGACTTAATGATCGTTTAAAGGTGGATGAGGTTGAAGGGTCTATTATTCGTTTTAATCTACCGGATCAACAAGATCTTATTTTTGGTGTGGATTACACGGGAATTGCAGGTGTGGTAGATTACTACTACTTTACACCTAAAAATGGTATCCCAAAAGATGAAAGCTTTATATATACGGAAAAAGGCTCTGGAAAGAAGCAAATTGTAAAGGTGTTCCCGTCAAAGCGTAAAGGGATTAAAAGTATCTTTATAATGACCCAGCAGCAACCTATTATAGAGGCGACTCAGGCACTTTCGGACTTCTATCCCGTTCTAATTACTGGTTCTTTATTCATTGGGGCTATATTTTTGTTTATATTCTCTAAAATGATTTCAAGTCCTTTGATTGAGCTTGAGCAAAAAGCACAGAAAATGGCAGATTTTGATTTTAATGAATATATAGAGATTAAGCACAATGATGAAATAGGTGGGTTGTCTAAGAGTTTAAACCAGCTTTCTTACAACTTGGAAAAGAGTATTAAAGAGCTCAATGACGCGAATGATAAATTAATTGAGGATCTTGAAAAAGATCGAAAACTTGAAAATATGAGAAAGGAATTTATTCGTAATATTTCTCATGAACTTAAAACCCCTCTCGGTGTTATTAGAGCTTTTACAGAGGGACTACAAGATGGCATCGTTGAAAATGATGTGGATTATTATTCGGGTGTTATATTAGAGGAAGTTACAACGATAGAAGCTTTGGTTAAAGATATGCTTGAACTATCAAAACTGCAGACAGGTGCTTATAGATTTGAACCTGAAACCTTTAAAATCAATGTGTTAATAGAAAATGTTATTTTAAAACAGTCGCATTTTGCTTTAGAAAAAGGCATGACTTTTTCTTTTGAACAATGTGAGTATGATCAAGTTTTGGGAGATTATCGCAAGTTAGAACGCGTTATGGCAAATTTTGTTTCAAATGCTGTCCGCTACGGGAAATCAGATACAATGATTGAGATCAAAACAAGTGTGATAGAAAGACGTATTCGATTTTCAATACAAAATGAATGTGCATCATTATCTAAAGAGCATCTTGAAAGAATATGGGATAAGTTTTATAAAGTGGATGAATCTAGGTCTAAAGTGCTAGGCGGAAGTGGACTTGGGCTTTCTATAGTAAAGGAGATATTGGAACAGCATCAGGCAATCTTTGGTGTTGAAAATACTGCAAAGGGTGTTGTATTTTACTTTGAAATGGATAAATATGGTGATGGTATTGTGTAGAATATACAATACAAAAATGTACTGTTTTAAATAATTTCATAAATGGCTAGTGATATCAACGGATTCAAAGGTGTAAAATTAAGGAAAAACTATTAGTTGTTTAGTGGTTAACAACATAAGTTACATTTTCTTAATTGACAGACTCCTCGAGTGTGTTATAATTTGAAAAGTCAAAACAAACATAGCGCGTAGCTATGTTTTAATTTTTTTAGAAAGGTTGATATCATGAAAGCAAGTCAAAAGATTTTTTATGGTGCTTTTGTTACGCTACTATTCATTGTGATCATGTTGGCTTTCCAGCAGGTCAAAGCAGCACAAAAAATCGAAGCTTATGAAAACGAGCATGCATTATTAACGTCACAAATAACGGAACAAGAAAATAGAATTGAATCATTAACAGAATCTTTAGAAAGTGCAGAAAGTACTTTGTCTGATCAATCGGGAATGGTTAATGAGTTTAAACGGTTATCAAAATTTATCAATTTTAGTGAGTTTGATTCATCTCAACTCGAAAGAAGTCAAAAAATAGCGGATGAGACACCGCTGGATTCAGAAAGTGCACTTGCACTTGTAAAATATACAGATCAATACGATGTACCAGTCTCTTTAGTGCTGTCGATCATGGAAATTGAGAGTAATTTTGATAAAAATTTAGTTGGAGCAGATCAAGATAGAGGGCTCATGCAGATTATACCAGGTACTGAAAAGTGGCTTGCCACAGAATACGGTGATGAGCTTGGATTGAAGTACGATCCAGATCGCATCTTTGATCCAAATTACAATATCGCTCTAGGTGTAAAATATCTTGATATTTTAATGAGTTCACATGGCTCAAACTTCGAAAGAATTTTATCTGAATACAACAGAGGGCCTTATAATCTTGAAAAGTATTATGCACTCAACAAAACGTATTCGACAACTTATTCAAGAACTGTACTCAAAAGAGAGAAGAAATATGTGGCTTTAAACAATTAAAAATAGTGAATAATGCAAATGCTCAAAGGGAGTCATAATTAATGTTATGGCTCTTTTTCGCTTTTTTTGATACAATAGATACGAACACACGTTCACAACCAATTCTAATGTATTTCTAATCAAAATCCCACTGAGATACGTTAAACTGATAAGGATGAATTAATTATGGCAGATCAATATTTAAGCAAGATATCTGTAAGAGGTCTTGTGGAATTCGTGTACAGAAGTGGTGATTTGGATTTGAGATTTCAAGGCAAGTCAAGAGCTGCTGAGGGGACACGCATTCATCAGCGTATACAAAATTCTCAAGGTATTGATTACGATAAAGAAGTCTTTTTGCAAAAATCATTTGAATTTGACGATCCCTATGACCAGATGCCAGTTAAACTTGTGGTTAGCGGTAGAGCTGATGGCATATTGAGAACAGAAGAAGGCTTTACGATTGATGAGATAAAAAGCACGGGTACTTTTTTAGAAGATATTGATGAACATACATACCCACTTCATTGGGCACAAGCTAAAATCTATGGTGCGATATTTTGCGAAGAGGAGGGGCTAGATGAAATCATCATACAACTCACTTATGCTGAGTTTGAATCTTTAAGTGTTAAGCGTATCAAAGTGCCTTATAAGCGTGATGTATTGATTGCATTTTTAGAGGAAACTGTGGCACAGTATAAAAAATGGGTGATCTATAGGAAGAACTGGCAAAGAAAGCGTAATGATAGCCTAAACGATTTGACTTTTCCATTTGTAAGCTATCGCAAGGGACAGAGGGAAATGGCAGTTAGTGTCTACAATGCTTTTAAAAACGGTCAAAATGCTTTTATTGAAGCGCCAACTGGTATCGGAAAGACAATCTCATCTCTTTTTCCGACGTTGAAGGCGATGAATGAAGGTATGGTAGATAAAATTTTCTACCTCAGTGCCAAAACAATTACAAAGAAAGTCGCTGAAGACACTTTAAAGGTTCTCCATAACCATAGTGATCATGCACTTAAACTCAAAGCATTGACTTTGACTGCAAAGGATAAGATCTGTTTTTTAGATCAAGCGACTTGTTATCCTGATAAATGCACCTATGCAAAGGGTCATTTTGATAGGTGCAATGATGCACTTTGGGACTTGCTACACGATGATGTGGTACTCAGTAGAGAGACCGTTGAACTCTATGCACAAAAGCATCACATATGCCCGTATGAATTTTCACTAGATGTGGCACTTTTTGCAGATGTGATCATATGTGATTATAATTATGCTTTTGATCCCAGAGTCTATCTAAGGCGGTTTTTTGACGCTCCTACGGAAAGTTTTGCGTTCTTGGTAGATGAAGCGCATAATCTTGTAGATCGTGCGAGAACGATGTATTCAGCTGAACTTCATAAAGATAAAGTGATGACCATCAAAAACGAGATTAAAGCCTATGACAAATCCCTTATGAAACAAATGGAAGGGATCAATAAGATGATACTTGAGATTCGTAAACGCTGCGATGAAGACGGTATCTATGTGGATAAAGAGGAAGTATCTGATATTTATACACAGCTTAAAAGAAGAGCCGCTGTGATTGAAAAATGGCTTGTTAAAAGTCAAGGTTCTGAGATTTATGATCTAGTGCTTGATTTTTACTTTGAAATTTTAACCTATTTGAGAATTAGCGAGCTTTATGATGAGGGGTTTCTTTTTTACATCACAGAAGGTAACAATTCCAAAACGACATTTAAACTTTTTTGTATTAATCCAGCATCACAATTGATGCGATTTATTAATAACAGTAAAGCCACGATCTTTTTTTCTGCCACATTATCACCCCTTGATTATTACCAAAAGATACTTTCAGGAGATGATCATGCTAAAAAGTTAAAATTGCCATCACCATTTGATCCCAATAGGAAGTTGGTACTTTTTAGTGAAGATGTTTCAGTGAAATATAAGGATCGAGAAGCGGCACTTTTACCAATCTGTGATTACCTTTATAATATGGGGATGAGCAGGGTGGGCAATTATATGGTTTTTTTACCATCGTACACGTATTTAAAACATGTGACAGATTTGTTTTTTACCCAATATGGGTCTGAATTTGATATAATTATTCAAGAGCGTGAAATGGATGACCAAGACAAAGAAGCTTTTCTCTATCAATTTGAATACCATCATAACCTCAGAAATACATATGAGGACATGGCAGAAGTTCATAGAGGAAAATCACTTATTTGTTTTGCGGTCCTTGGGGGTGTTTTTTCAGAGGGTATTGATCTCACTGGGAACTTGCTCATAGGCGTTGCGCTCATAGGTGTTGGGCTACCGATGATGAATTTTGAAAACAATTTGATTAAATCTTATTTCGACGATTATAATCAACAAGGTTTTGAATATGCTTATCAGTATCCTGGCATTAACAAAGTCATGCAAGGGGCTGGCCGGGTCATAAGGAGTGAAACAGATCGTGGCGTGATTGTCCTGCTTGATAAACGATTATCCAATCGCTACTATAGAAGACTTTTACCAAGAGACTGGGGGCATACCACAGCTCGTAGAGAAACTTCAAAAGAGATCATTCAAAATTTTTGGAAGGAGTGACCAAACGATGAAAGTTAAAAAAGCCGTTATACCTGCAGCAGGATTTGGAACCCGATTTTTACCAGCGACAAAGTCAATGCCTAAAGAAATGTTGACCATCGTAGATCGCCCAGCGATTCATTACAATGTTGAGGAATTAATTGATGCTGGTATCGAAGATATACTCATTATTATTGGCAGAAATAAAGAAGAGATTCCAAACTACTTTGATCGCTCACCTGAGCTTGAATTGCTTTTAAAAGATAAGCACAAAGAAGAATTGTTTGATTTAACAGAGCGTGTTTCCAATATGGCCAACATACATTATGTACGCCAAAGAGATGCAAAGGGGCTTGGTCATGCAGTGTACTGCGCAAAGACCTTTGTAGGGGATGAACCTTTTGCACTTTTATTGGGAGATGACCTTGTCTACTCTAAGACGCCGTGTATCAAACAGCTTACTGATATGTATGAAAAGTATGAAAGTACGATTATTGGTGTACAATCTGTACCTGAGGATCAAGTTAATAAATACGGTATTGTAGATGGTCTTAAAGTAGATGATGACTTATATGAAGTTAAAAACTTAGTTGAGAAACCTGCTGTTGATGAAGCGCCTTCAAATATCGCAATCATGGGCCGTTATATCTTAACAGCCGATATATTTGATATGATCGAAAAAACACCTCTTGGTAAAGGGGATGAAATTCAGTTAACGGATTCACTCAGATTGCTTTTAGAGCACAAAGAAATTTATGCTTATGAATTCGATGGCAAGCGATATGATACAGGTGATAAATTAGGCTACTTAAAGGCAACTGTTGAATATGCTTTAAGAAATGAAGAACTTTCTGAGGAGTTTAGAACGTATTTAAGAACAATCGTATAAACAACAAGATCTGAGCCATCTCTCGATGTCTCAAATTGATTTTCGTTAACGCTGTTTGAGGTTGAATACCCTTTATCACAGCTTTCGGCTCAAATCTTGTTGTTTTAAAAAAGGCGTTGCACACATAACTGTGTTGGCAACGCCTTTTTAATGTTTTTTTATTGTGCCGTGTTTTACAGCATCAAGAGTTCATAAATAGCAGAGGCAAATATTTCAGTGATCTTTAAAAGATCTTTAATTTCAATATATTCGTCTCTTTGGTGCATCGTATCTTCTTTGCCTGGGAATAAAGCACCAAACGCCACTGAATTAGGCATGCTTCTAGCATATGTGCCACCGCCTATGGTTATAGGCTTAGAGTCTAAATCACCTGTATGGTCACGATAAACCTTCATCAGTGTTTTAACAAGAGGATGGTTTGGTTTGAAGAATAAAGGTTCAACGCCACCCCATTTTGTTATTTGGATGCCTGTATCCTGAAGGGTGCCTTCTACGCCTGCTTTTACGAGTTTTTCTTTAACTGTAATAGGGTATCTCACGTTCACCACGATTGAGCCTTGATCTTCGTTGATATCAATAAGACCGAGATTGAAAACGAGTTCATTGTATTCATCTTTCAATCCGATGCCGAAACTTTCACCGTTGGTTTCCATACCGATGGTTCTGTTTAGAAAACGAATAAAGTTGGACTGATCTCCAATCTCTAAATCGACTAAATCTAAAAATTGAATCAGTGCGGAGATTGCATTTTTACCCTTCTCAGGTGTGCTCCCATGAGCAGAAACGCCGAAGGATTTTAAAATTGTAATATTATCTTCTTTTATATACTCAATTTTGGTACCTTTTGTGAGGTTAAAAGCAGTTAAGATTTCTTCGATAGGATGGTTTTCAATAAGGCGAACTTCTGCATAATCAGGCACCATATTAGGGGCATTTCCCCCTTTAAAACTTAGAATCTTAATGCCGCCATCTGCACATTTATCAGTGAAGGTTTTTTCTAACTTGAAAAGGACAATACCCATTTCACCATGAATCACTGGAAAATCAGCATCTGGGCTAAAAGAGACTGTTGGTACTTCCTCATGTTTTAAGTAATAATCCATACATTTGCTACCACTCTCTTCATCTGTACCTAGAATGAGGCGCACTCTTTTTTTTGGCTCAATACCAATATCTTTAAGGGATTTCATGGCATATAAGCTGGCTATGGCAGGTCCTTTGTCGTCGAGAGCACCACGACCATAGATTTTATCATCAGCAATTGTACCGCTGAAAGGGGGATGTGTCCATTGATCGCCTTCGGGTACAACATCAAGGTGACACAAGATGCCAACCATTTCCTTGCCTTCTCCAAATTCAATATAGCCAGCGTGATTACCGATATTTTTAGTCTTAAATCCTAAAGCGTCACCAAGAGATAAGGTGTATTCAAGGGCATCTTGGATGCCTTTTCCAAATGGCATATCGCCTTCAGCTGGGGCTTTGACACTTTTAATTTGGATGAGTTCCTGTGTGGATTTGATAATTTCATCCTTAAAGAGTTGAATTGATTTTTCAAAAGTCATGATGATTACCTCCATTGGATAAAGTGAGTATTAAAAATAGATTTAGTTCACATCTTTTATTATACACTAAATCATAAAACTTGTGTTTCCAAAAGAATCGCTGTAAAATGGTAACGGCTGAAAAAAAAATAAGAAAAGAGGATGATGATGGATACAGTAATGGCACTTTGTAAAACCCTTATTGATGAAGAAAAAATAATACAGATGATATTGAGTAATGTTAAAAAAGGTGTCCAAAAGACTTATCAAAAAGTGGAGATCAAACCTGTGATCATTAAAGAAAAGTATCTCTACCATATTTCTTATTTTTATGAGCAGAAAGTAAAACATGAAAATGTAGAGGGTAATGTCTTGATGGATATACTCAGTGAAATTTTGGGTGCGTATTTCAAACAAGGGATTATTTTCACTGCTGAACATGATTATCAAATGCTCTTTAGTAAAAAAGGGAAAAGCACCATACTTAAAAAGGCACCGACGAAATTTAAGATGACTTTATCTCATAATAGAGCCAAAAATTATATTCTTAAAGAAGGCGTTCCTTGTGATTTTTTAGAGGCACTTGGGGTGATGGATGCGTCTGGAAAAGTATATAAGAAAAAATATGATAAATTTAAGCAACTTAATAAGTATTTAGAATTTGTAGAGGATACACTTGAGGTGCTTAAGCGCAAAAATGGCCCTATCAAGATTATTGATTTTGGATGTGGAAAAGCTTATTTAACCTTTGCACTTTATTACTACTTAGTGACTCAAAAAGGATTTGAGGTTGAGGTCATCGGTCTTGATTTAAAAGCAGATGTGATTGATTACTGTAATCAAGTGGCTCAGAATTTAAACTATACAGGACTCAGGTTTGAATTAGGCGATATTAAAGATTATCAATATGAAGGTAATGTCGATATGGTGGTTTCACTCCACGCATGTGATACAGCTACGGATGAAGCACTTGGAAAAGCATGTGCTTGGCATGCTAAGGTGATCTTTGCAGTCCCTTGCTGTCAGCATGAACTCTTTAATCAGATTAAGCAACCCAATTTGGAACCGCTTTTAAGGCACGGTGTTATTAGAGATAAATTTGCGACTTTAGTGACCGATACGCTAAGGATGACCGCACTCGAAGTGATGTCATATGAAACGCAGATGCTTGAGTTTATCGATCTAGAACATACACCGAAAAATATCCTCATTAGAGCTTATTTAAAACCTAAAAATGAAGCGGACGAAAAAACAGCTGTAAAAACATATGTGGACTATCGAAATTACTTCTCTGTTACGCCTCATATCGAAAAGGCACTCGGACCAGTCTTTAGAGATAAAGTTCATTCGCTGTTATAACGAATTATAAATTTTTAAGTTGTGAAATCATTCGGAATTCAATTGACTTTGTGGGACCATTCTGTTAATATGACTATGGAATAATTTGATGATGCTATTAAAGTCACACTTTTGAAGCGATTATGCTTTGAAAATGACTGATTATATAAAGTGAGGTGTTTTTATGTCAACTGTTGTTATTGTAGGCGCACAATGGGGCGACGAAGGAAAAGGAAAAGTCATTGACTATCTTTCAAAACAGGCTGATGTTGTTGTACGTGGTCAAGGTGGAAACAATGCAGGACATACTGTAGTTGTTGGAGACCAAAAGTACGCATTACGATTAATTCCGTCAGGTATTTTGAACAAAGATACAATTAATGTTATTGGTAATGGCGTTGTATTTGATCCAGAGGGCTTTTTAAAAGAAATCGAAGGCCTAAAAGAAAAGGGCATTGATGTTTCATCGATAAGAATCTCAGATAGGGCACACGTTGTATTTCCTTACCATAGAGAAATAGATAGACTTGCTGAAGAGGCAAGAGGTGCTGACATGATCGGGACGACTAAAAATGGGATCGGTCCTTGTTATATGGATAAAGTTGAAAGAAGTGGCATTAGAATCTGTGATTTTATAGATGCACCTTTCTTTGAAAAAATATTTAGAAAGCAAATGGCAGCAAAAAATGAGATCATCACTAAAATTTATGGTGGTGAAGCACTTGATATAGATGCAACAATTAAACAATACAATGCTTATGCAGAAGCAATTAAACCTTTTGTTAAAGACACATCTGTAATCGTTTATGATGCGCTTAGAGCAGGTAAAAAAGTTTTACTTGAAGGTGCTCAAGGGACTTTACTTGATCTAGACTATGGCACTTACCCGTATGTAACGAGTTCGCATCCAACATCAGGTGGGTTTACAATCGGTTCAGGAATTGGTCCAAATGAGATTAACGAAGTGGTTGGCATCACTAAAGCTTATACAACAAGAGTTGGTAAAGGGCCATTCGTTACAGAACTTGACAGTGAAGTAGGCGATTTAATTCGTGAAAGAGGTAGAGAATTCGGAACA
Organism: uncultured Fusibacter sp.; assembly: GCA_965140735.1. Lineage (GTDB taxonomy): Bacteria > Bacillota > Clostridia > Peptostreptococcales > Acidaminobacteraceae > Fusibacter_A. The sequence continues at coordinate 3,345,543 of OZ223306.1, forward strand.
GTAACAGGTAGACCGAGAAGATGTGGATGGCTTGATACGGTTATGGTGAAATACTCTCAAAGAGTAAATGGTATGACTTGCATCGCTTTAATGTTGCTTGATGTCCTTTCGGGATTTGAAGAGCTTAAGATCTGTACGGGTTATGACTACAATGGTGAAGTTATAAACCATTTCCCTTCTAGTTTGAATGTTTTGGGTCAATGTAAACCAATCTACGAAACACTTCCAGGCTGGCAAGAGGATATTTCTGAATGTGATACTTTTGAGAAATTACCTGTAAATGCTCAAAACTACATTAAACGTATCGAAGAACTCGTCGGTATTCCAGCAAAAATTATTTCTGTTGGTCCAAAGAGAAGTCAAACGATTATCAGAGGCGAAATTTATTAAATAGAAAATAGTGCTTGAGTAAAACGTATTAAGACATTATTATATAAAAATAGAACGTGTGATATAATTAAATACAAATATTAAGTATTTGCTTCCTCTATGATTACATACTGTGATATTGAGGAAGCATTTTTCGGTTGTAATAGAGCTGTAAGGCTTGATTTTAAAGAGGTGAGAGGCATGGAAAACAAGGCGATTAATATGGGTGATGTGCAGATCATCATGGATAAGACCATACGGGCTATAGATGATAGTAGGGATCAACTGCTTGACATTGTTGACACTGCCAGAGAAGAATACGATCTTCTCAAAGTAGAACTTGTAAAACTTAAAAGAGACATGGATCGTGTAATCAGCGAAGTAGATCGGTTATCTGTCAAGGATAAAATGGTAAGAAATAACTTGGCCAATGTTTCAAAGGCTTTTAATACACACACTGAAGAAGATATTAAACAGGCTTATGAGAAGGCATCCGATGTAAGAATTGAATTGACTTCTATAAAAAAAGAAGAAGAACTCCTCAATACAAGGCGTTCTATGTTAGAGATATCCATGAAGCGCTCTATGAAAAATATTGAAAACGCAGAGCACGTCGTTCATCAAGTGACCATAGCGGTAACTTATTTAAAAGGTGAAATATTCTCAGCAATTGAGGACATGGGTGCAGAAGGCATGATTCTTGGTGTAAAAATTTTGGAGGCTCAAGAGAACGAGCGCAGGCGAATTTCACGAGATATTCATGATGGTCCTGCTCAACAGATTGCTTCAATCGTTATGCAAGCAGATTTCTGTGAACGCATCATAAGAAGTGATTTTGAAAAGGGCATGCGAGAGCTTAGTGAAATGAAAGAAGCGACGAAGAATGCTTTAAAAGAAGTAAGGGATATCATTCAGGATTTGAGACCAATGTCCCTAGAGGATAATGGTCTGAATGAAACCATTGAGACTTATGCCATGAACTACGGGAAAGAAAATCAGATTGCAGTGAAGACACGGATTAAAAAAATGACTTTGCCTGTGGAGAGCATTATACAAGTAGCTGTTTTTAGATTGGTACAGGAAATTCTCAATAATGTGAAAAAACATGCTAAAGCGAAACAAGTTAACATTGAACTTGAGTATAGCGCCGTATATCTTAGATTGATGATTGTGGACAATGGTGTGGGATTTAATTTAGAGGATACGCTTAAAAAAATAAAGATGAGACATACTTCTTTTGGACTTGTAGGACTCTATGAACGTGTGAGCCAACTTAGGGGGGAACTTGAAATTAAATCCGAAATTGGAGAAGGCACGACTATTAACATTAAATTGCCGATAAATCGAGAAGTGATCATCAATGAACGGAGATAGAAGAAAAGGTGTTGTCAGGAGATAAGATAATTTAAACAAAGCTCAAATCAAAAGCAAAGATTCCTCAATAAAAGTCGTTTCAACAAACGAAATTATTTGAGGAATTTTTTCTGCACTCGAACTAATATACTGATATTTAGAGAATTTTTTCTAATATTATTGAACTTCATGCTTGTTGTGACCTGAAATCACCTTATGATTTCGAACTGGTTTCTGCATCATAATTTTATATTTCTAAATAGAGAAAATTCCTCTGTTTAAGTTTTCCTTTTTCTTGACAAAAGACTAGAGCAACATAATATGATATTCAAGACAAAATTAGATAAGTCAATTTTAATTAAGAACTTTACTATAGATTGAACATGAATCACATATATTTAGCCTATTAAGGGAAAGCTATTGTAAATGATTTTGAAGCTTTTATCTTCAAGTATTTCGGCCAAAAATATGGCAAGAGAACATAACTGAACTGGATAGAATCCGCGAGGTGAATCAATCAAAAATCGTATCTTAACATTGATGTATATGAAAAGGACTTTATTGAAAATGTGCTTTATCAATATAGAGGCATTAATAATCAGATTGATAGTGTGGCGGGTAAGTTTGGCATAGGTAGGGTGAGGCCCTATCAAAAAATCAACAAGTATAATGTTATGCAATAAGAAGACCACACATCTTTTATTAATTATTTCTGATCAAGTCTAATTTTAAAAACATTACCAATGAGAAAAGTGACACAACTGAATCAGAATTGTGTCATTTTTTTATATCTCATTATTACTGATATCAATATTATACTCTGAATATGTATTTTGCACATAATAGTCTAATAAATGGTCTGAATCTTGAATTTTCAATAATTGAATAGCTTTATTAAGTGAACTTCTATAGCCCATTTTGCCAGAAAGAAACTGTGCAATTCCAAGACGATAGTAAAGTTGAAAAAGACTATACAGCAAATAGTTTTCTTTACAAAACTGGATGCCTAAATTAGCATATTGAATAACATCATCATGATTGCTCAATCTATGGGCATTATAAGCTAAATTTAAATATACTTTAACAATTAATATATTCCAGTTATTGGATATGCATGGATCGTTTTTTATTTCTTGTAATATAAAATCTAATAAAGCATTACTCGTATCAAAATTATCTGTTTCTGATAACGAGATGGATAGAAAAAGCAATATCTTGAGCTCAAAAAAATCATATTTATATTTTCGATAATCATTTAATTTAAAAGCTGGTATGGTTACTTGGAGTGAATTAATAAAACAACTTTTAGCATTAGATTTAACATCAGTATCTTCGCAGTAAAGATATCTAAAGCCATCAAGTAGTAGCTCGAATTGAATAAGTTCCTTTTCATTTTTTATAAGTACGTCTTTTTCAATGAAATTTTGTCGATAGAGATTAAAATCTTCAATGAGATTTTTTAATTTATCTAAATCGTGATGGTCTATGAACTGTTCTAGACGATCGTAATAATTTAGCAAATCAGTTTCAAAACTATTATAATCTAAAACTGTAATTAAATTCACTTTATAAAACTCAGATAAAATTTTTAATGTGTCATATCGAGGGATGCTCATACCATTTTCAAGCCGTCTTAACGTATCTGTGCTAATGCCAGTTTTTTCATAAACATCAATCTGTGCCAGTTCGGCATTGATTCTTATTGATTTGATTTTTTTCCCAAAAAATTCAAGATTATAGGTTCTAAACATTGGTTTGTCCTTTCGCTTATAAGTAAGTGATGACCTATTTAAAATATTATTATACAATTAAACAAATCAATAGTAAATGAGGAATTAAATAGGAAGTCAAACATAATGTGTAAAAAAATTACATTCAAATGACGTTTGAAGGACATGTTTAAATGATATTCATAAGTTATAATTTAATTGGGAGGTAACAATGAAAAAATTAACTGCTATTTTTACACTATTTACACTATTGCTATTTACAAACTTAGTTTTTGCCGATACAAATGAGAATGATCTATTAAAAGAACGCTTAATCTCGTATTTTGACAAGAAAGTTGAGTTCTTTACGACTGGCAATCAAGAAAACACAAAAGAATTGAAAACATTTTTCAGTGATAATAATAAATATTGTAATTACGAAATTGGAAGGTTAACCTATTTAATTAAATCCTGTGACATCTCAGATACTCAAATTAAAAATTATTCTATAAACATAGAAGTTTTATCATCTTATGAGGATGTTGAAAATATTGTTTGTGAAGTTGCTGTAAATACAACACTTCAGTATGATTATATGAAAGAACCTTTTGTGGATAAAATTATTCATAAAATTACATTAAACAATAGGGACTATCGTATTATTTCAGATGAGTATACAGATGAATTTTCTGATTTATTTGACAAAAATACAAATTTTGATATGCTTATTGGGAATCTAGAAAGTAATTATTTAAAAGACTTAACAGAAGATAAAAAAGCTCAATTAGTGCAAGAGGACACCGCACCAATACTGCGTTCAGTTCCAGGAGATTATTTTGATTCTTATAGTACTTCATATCGATCTAATGCAGTTTCGTATGCATTACAATATACTGATAATAATGGGGGGTATGAAAGTACAAATTACAATAATGCTAAATTCAAATATTTTAGTTATAAAAACGATTGTCAAAATTTTGTGTCACAATGTATCTGGTATGGATTTGGTGGTCGATCAAGCTCTAATAGAGATTATCCGATGACAAATGATTGGTGGGCAGATACATCTAGTACAGCAACTACATGGAATTGGACAGGAACGAGTTACTTCTATAATTGGATAACGGGGAATAATAGTAACACGAGCAATGACTATGGCATCAGTGGCTATTCAGCTGCGGCTAGTGTAATAAAACCAGGGGATTATGTTTATTATGATGGTACTAGAGGTCACGTTTTGTTTATTACAAGTGCTTCTGATGAAGATGGTGATGGCACTATTGAGTATGCAGAGATAAAAATAAGTGCCCATACAAGCAATCGAAAAAATGTCTACTTATCCTCTTTATATGGTGCAACAAAACCATCTACTATAAAACTTATGCACATAGTCAATATGAAGTGGAACAATGGTCTTTAACAAATACTGATTTACACATAGGAGGATTCTGTGAGAATAAAAAAAAATTTAGGACTTGGATTTCTCATTATTCTACTCTTATTTATAAGCAGCTTTTACTACCTAAAGTCACAATCGTTAGCTGAAGAGCTTCAACTAGTTAAAGAAAAGAATGAATCAGCTGCTTTAGAGACAAATCAATCAATGGAGAATTTGTCACATCAACTGGCGATGGCAAAAGGTTTTCTTGGTGATCTCATTCATGGTGTTAATGTTTTGTATGAAACCAATAAATTTCCTATATATGATGCAACAGATGATGAATCATTAGATGTATTAAAAGAACTTCATGCTAGGCTAATTGAAGACAAGGTAATAACAGATGACCTCGTCTTTATAATTGGGCCCCTTCAAAAAGAGGCCAATAATGTTTATTTTATTGAATGTTCTAGTTTTGAAAAACTTGATGCTGATGCTGTTTATAAAAAAATTGAAACTGATATAGTACCTACTGAATTTGGAGCAGGGCATGTTTTTAAAGTGACCTATAAAAATGGTCAACTCACTTATGAAATTATGCAATAGATTGATGATATGGCAGATAATATATCCTAAAACGGGACTGTCGGGAAATAAGATAATTTAAACAAAGCTCAAATCAAAAGCAAAGATTCCTCAATAAAAGTCGTTTCAACAAACGAAATTATTTGAGGAATTTTTTTTAGAAATCTATTTCCGATTGGCTTGTTTTTTATTTCCGCTCTGCCATAGGCGTATAATCTTGGCGTTGATGTGGACAGATATAGGCTGGTCTGATGATCTTCGTGTCACTCATAACTTGCTCGATTCGGTGAGCACACCATCCTGCCATACGTGCCACTGCAAATATTGGCGTGTAGAGTTCTTCTGGAATGTCTAATAATTGATAGACGAGTCCCGAGTATAAATCCACATTTGCACAAATGCTAAAATCGGATCCTTTTTTCTTTTTTAGAAGTTCAAGACCAATAAGCTCTACATTTTCATAAAGTGAAAATAGCTTTAACTTGCCTTTTTCAGCAGCGAGTTGTCTTGCCTTTTCTTTCAAAATAACTGCCCTTGGATCAGATATTGTATAGACAGCATGTCCCAGACCATAAATTAAGCCAGAACCATCATAGGCTTCTTTGTTGACAACTTTTTCAAGATAAGCCTTAATTTCATTCACATTGCCGATATCCGAAACATTTTGATTGAGGTCAAGCATCATATCTCTAACGCGATTATTGGCACCGCCATGTTTAGGTCCCTTTAGAGAGCCAATGGCAGCCGTAATAGCAGAATAAGTGTCTGTACCGCTGGAGGAAACCACATGTACTGCAAAAGCAGAGTTGTTACCACCACCATGATCCGCGTGAAGCACAAGGGCTAAATCAAGTGTTGATGCCTCAGTTTCTGTATATTGATTATCGCTTCGAATCATATGGAGAATGTTTTCAGCAGTGCCAATACCTTCTTTAGGTGCGTGTATAAAGAGGCTTTTGTGATCAAAATAATGACGTTTCGCTTGATAACCATAAGATACAATTGTTGGCACTCTAGCAATGAGTTTGATACATTGAAGGATTAGATTTTCAACGGCAAGTTCATCTGGATGTTCGTCATGTGAATATAAGACTAAGATACTTCTTTGGAGTTTATTCATGATATCGTTGCTTGGAATCTTTAGAATCATATTTTCTGTAAAGCCTTGAGGCAATTGTCTATAGGCGTCGATCATATTATTAAAGTCTTCAAGCTCTTGTGCATTTGGAAGTTGACCAAATAGAAGCAGAAAAATAGTCTCTTCAAATAATCTTTTGCCAGGAGTGGTATTCTTGCTGACGATATCATATAGATCAATCCCACGATAATAAAGGCGTCCTTCATCGGGTCTCTTTTCGCCATCTATTAGTTGGTATCCATGAACGTCACTGATGCCAGTAATACCAACGAGCACACCAGTACCGTTGCTATTTCTAAGACCATGTTTGATATCAAAACGTTTGAAATTTTCAGGTGCAATGACATTATTTTGATTGGTAAGAGCTACCAAATGCTGATTGGTGAGTTCCAATTGCTTCAAGTCAGTACTTTGAGTGGGGATCGCTTGATTAAAAATATCGGCAAAGCCCATAGTGACACCTCCTTATACATTATATTCAATTACTGTTCGCTAAATTTAGAGGATCAGAATTAGAGTTTGTTTATCACTGCATCTGTGAATTCAGAAGTTGTTAAAGTGCCTCCGAGATCTTTAGTTCTTGTGTCCGCATGTTCTAAAACAGCTGTGATTGCTTTGGTGATGGCATCAGCAGCTTTCATCTCGCCAAGGTGTTCAAGCATGAGAATACCAGAGAGAATACAAGCAGTGGGGTTGGCAATGTTTTGACCTGCGATGTCAGGAGCACTGCCGTGAACAGGTTCAAAGATTGCCATATCTTCGCCGATATTTGCAGAAGGTGCAAGCCCGAGACCACCGATAAGGCCAGCTGCAAGATCAGATAAGATATCGCCATAGAGATTTGTTGTGACCATAATGCCAAACTGGGAAGGTTTCATCACCATTTGCATGGCTGTGTTGTCCACGATCATTTCGCTTAATTCAACATTAGGGTAGTCTTTAGCCACACTTCTAACGGTTTCTAAAAATAGACCATCACATTGCTTTAAGATATTGGCTTTGTGAACCACAGTTACTTTAGAGGCATTTAATTTTAGAGCGTGTTCAAAAGCAGCTTTTGCAATCTTTATAGAGGCACCACGCGTGGTTACTTTTTCCGCCACAATATGATCTTCTGAAATGACATGTTCTATGCCTGCATAAAGGCCCTCAGTATTTTCTCTAAAGATGACGAGATCAATGGGCTCTTCGTAGCGCGTTGGGATGATTTTTTTTATCGGTCTCACATTGGCATATAGGTTGTACTTTTGTCTTAGAAAGACGTTGATACTCTTAAAACCAAACCCGATAGGAGTGGTAATGGGCCCTTTGATAGCGACTTTATTCGTCTCAAGACTTTTAAAGAGTGCATCGCTGAGTTGACCTTCTACAATATCGAATATTTCCCAATCAATTTTCAAGTCACTGTGGAGCGCAAGTGCTGCATCAATAATAGCTTTGGCACTGCCAGAAACTTCTGGACCGATGCCATCGCCTTTAATTAAAGTTATCTTCATGATAAGCCTCCCATTTTGATGTAGTTCAGATAACCCCGGTTTAAAAGGATTTGTCGTTCACGATCAGAGCCAACAAAATGCGCTTTGATTGTACAAGTGTCATTAGAAAGCAAGACATCTGTACTTTCTAATATGGTAGATTCAAGGCCTTGAATATCAAAATTCATATTGAGTGATATTTGGTCGTAATCTTCTGGCGTATTAAATATCAAAGGGACAATACCAGCATTAATCAGATTGGATCTGTGAATCCTTGCGAATGACTTGGCCAATACAACCTTAACATTTAGGTAAAGAGGTACTAGAGCAGCATGTTCTCTGCTGGAGCCCTGTCCATAATTTTTGCCTCCAATAATGAGGACATTATCAATCGATTTACATCTTTCTGGAAACTCAGGATCAAGGCCTTTGAAACAGTATTCTGAAAGATAAGGTATATTAGAACGAAATGGCAACAAGCTTGATGTAGAAGGTACAATATCATCAGTTGTGATATTGTCCTCAGTAATAAGGCCAACGGTAACACTTTTTAAATCTCTTACATCGAAGCTATCTGGAAGTGGCTTGATGTTTGGACCTCTTACGATTTCCCCTTTTCCAGTAGGAGAGACTAAGAAATTATCATTTGTAGTGAACTTTTTAGGCAGTTCTATTTGATGAGAAACTTTTGGTGCCGTTACTTGTCCTGCAACTGCAGACAATGCTGCAGTTAGTGGGCTTACTAGATAAACACCAGCAGATGGTGTGCCACATCTACCTTTAAAGTTCCGATTAAAAGTTCTAAGTGAAACACCGTCGCTGATTGGTGCTTGTCCCATGCCGATGCAAGGTCCGCATGAAGGTTCAAGAATCCGAGCACCAGCTTTGATCATATCTGAAAGTGCGCCGTTTTCGGCAAGCATGGCGTAGACATTGCTTGATCCTGGTGTTATAGAAAGACTTACGTGAGCAGCAACTTGCTTGTCTTTTAAAAGAGCAGCAACTTGCATCAAATCGGAGAAAGAGGCATTTGTGCAACTGCCAATAGCCACTTGATTCACTTTTAAACCTTCAATTTCTGCAACCGAAGTTACATGATCTGGTGCATGTGGTTTAGCAACCATTGGGATCATTTCACTGAGATTGAGTATGAGGGTGTCATCATACTGAGCATCCTCTTCAGCATAGAGTGGTGTGAAGTCTCCTTCTCTATTTTGTCTTTTTAAAAAGGCATGCGTAATAGAATCACTTGGAAATATGGAAGTTGTTGCACCGAGTTCAGCCCCCATATTTGTAAGGACAGCACGATCTGGAACATCAAGTGAACGTATGCCATCACCACCGTATTCAATGATATAGCCAACGCCACCTTTAACAGTGAGTTTTTGAAGGATTGCTAAGATGATATCCTTAGCGGTAACGCCAGGTGCTGGTGTGCCATCAAGCCTAATTTTCATTTTTTTAGGATTACGGATATAGTATTTGCCAGTTGCCATTGCAGTGGCAACATCTAGTCCGCCAGCACCAATGGCAAGCATGCCGATACCACCAGCAGTAGGTGTATGGCTATCTGAACCCAGTAATACTTTAGCTGGTTTCGCAAAGCGTTCTAGGTGAACTTGATGACAAATCCCACCACCCGCTTTTGAAAGTATAATGCCAAATCGATCGGCACATGATCGAATATATTCGTGATCATCTGCATTTTCTGTAACGGTTTGGAGTGTATTGTGATCAATATAGGCAACCGAAAGCTCAGTGGCAACTTTTTCGATTTGCATGGCTTCAAGTTGGAGATAGGCCATAGTGCCAGTTGTATCTTGTGTTAGGGTTTGATGGACTTTAATACAAATTTCATCCTCAGTCTTTGAAATGAGATGAGCATCGATTATTTTGTCAAATAAAGATTTCATAGGGGTACGCCTCCTTTGTATACATTATAATTGTATACAATTATACATAATACATTTATCTCGGTCAAGAGACTTTACCATAAAAAAAAACTTTTTTGTAACAATTAAAAAAGGTCCTTTCTCAAAATGATTTAAACCATTTTAGGAAAAGACCTGATTGAATAAATATAAAAAGTCATGTTTTTTTATAAGTCAACATAGATTAGATAAAGAAAGTTTAAACTTCCCATCTGACATCTGGACCATAAAACTTAATGATTTGGAAATGACCTTTGATACGAGAGTCAATACGGTCATTATAGAAAGAGGCCATTTCAGAAAGCTTGATATTAGTAGAGATGATGACACTCTTCTCGTTTATAATACGTGTATTGAGAATATTATAAAATTCATTGATGGTAAAGTTGTTGGCAGTTTCTGTTCCAAGGTCATCGATGATCAGTAGGTCACAACTAAAGAGTTGGTTGTATGCCATCTGAATAAACTCATTGTTTTTATCGGTAAAGGTTTTTTTCTCAAGGATGTTGATAATCCCAAAAGGGGTCTGGTAGATAACCGAGAAGCCCTTATCTAAAAGTGCTTTTGCGATTGAATTACAAAGGTAAGTCTTGCCTAGGCCACTTGAACCGAAGAATAAAAGATTCCTACTGTTCGGGAATGAATTCACAAAAGCTTCACTTTCGGATAAAATCCGCATCATATTTTCGCGCTGAGTAAGTGTTTCTTTTGGAAGGGGGTCATTTGAAAACACTTTAAGATTGAAATGCTCAAAGTTTTGTTTTTCCATTTGGGTTTCAATATTGGACATTTGATATGCCACGCTGATGAGTTTTTGATTAAAACAAGAACAGCGTTCATTGTTTTCAAGATAACCTGAATCACCACATTTTGAACATTTGGGTTGAAGTTCAAGATAGTCTGATGGAATGTTGTTGTTGATCATAATCATAGCTTTTTCTGACTTTAAAGCATCCAAAGAAAGTTTGAGCTCTTGAAGCATAATCTCAGCATCATGTGGCGATTTCATAATGGCTTTAGAAATTTCAGCTCCAATCTGGCTCATATGAAGGTCAATCTCTTGAAGTCTTGGAAATCTCTCGTAAAGCATCAATTTTCGAACTTTACGATCATGTTTATTTTGTTCTTGTTGACGTTTGTAACTGTCAAATATTTCTCTGTATGGATTAGAAGTGTTCATAAAATAATACCCTCACTTATTTTGAGTTTTTGCCTTTTCTGAGGAGAAGTTCTTCGAGTTCATCCTCTGAATAAGTGCGTTCTTTTTCTACTGTATATTGTTTTTTACGTGATTTAGAGTTAACGGATTTTTGAGGATCTGTATTTTCAGGTTTTACAGTTTGGCTATAAGCCTCAAAAGTTAGAATGTTTTTAGAGTGAAGATCCTTCAAACGGGTTTCAATATAATTGAAATTCATATTCATAGTGCTCTTTGAGAACTGTTTAAGGAGTTCGTAGAGATCCTTTGGCTCAAAGTGATATTCATCTATCCAGCGGTTAATAGCCTCTTTTTCAGCTTGATTTGCCATTCGAAAAGACATGCCTAATAAGCGCAGCACTTCTTTGTAGACTTTAAAACGGCGTGTGGACATTTCAATGGACTTGTTGATCTCATCAATTGTGCTGAACCCCTGGTCAAGCCAACTGTTTAAAAGTGTATCAATCGCTTTTATATTCCGAATATTTCTCTCGATATAGTTGTATTCAAATGCTCTGACAATGATGGCGGCATTTTTATAGTAATGTGTGTAGAAGTCATTAATTTTTCTGTAGTCTGCATGTTTTAAAGGCGTCGCGATAATTTTCTCAATACGTGTACAAAGTGCTTTAAATTTTTCGTTTTCTTTGACAAAAGTTGCATTTTTTGCGGATGCCACTTTAGAAGGTGTTGCTGATTTAGAAACAAAATTATCTAAAATATAAAGCTCTCTTAAAGATAGAAATTCAACGTCATAAGCAACTTGATCTTCGTGAAAATGTCTGGCGATGAGTTTTTTATCTTCCCAATAGATCCAAGCTTCGTGTATATCTTCTATTGGAACCTTTAGCATGTTGGCAAGGACTGCATTATCGAAGCGATAGTTTTTATTTTCTTCTTTCGAAAATAAAAGACCCATCAAATAGACTTTGACATATGTGCCACTGGCAATGGGGAGGAAGTCTGTAATAAACAAATTTTCGATATTGAGTTCGCCGATATCAAATGACGGTATTTTCCGATAAAAGCCCATTTTTCCTCCTTAAATAATACGTATTTCATGTGTTATTGTAGCAATATTATAGCATAAAGCCTTTAAGATAGACACCATCATAAGCGTACCTAAATGATTTATCCTTTTTTTTATCGGATAGCCCTACATAATGTTGTGATATGACTAAAATATAAATCAATATATTGTAGGTGATAGGATTTTCGAAAAATTTAAGAAATTAAAACATTTATCTCTAATTCGGCATGTGATATAATGAGATAGGTATTTTTGTAGATTTAGAGAGAGATGATACAAAACCACTTACTTAGAAGGAGTATAGGATGGGGAAACAAAAAGAAAATCGGACGTATCAGAAACGGGTCTATAAGCATACACCACAGAAGTACTATATAAAGGATGATCCAAATGTCGTTAGAAAAGAAAAAGTACTTGAGTGGCTCGCTAGAATTATTGCGATGCTGTTCTATCCAATATATATGATAATGGTGGGCTTTAATAAACTTGTAAAATACGTTAAATCAAAAGATTGGAAATCGGTGCTGAATATTAGAGAAGTGAGCGCATTTAAAGCATCAAAAAAGCAAAATTCGAGCCCATACTATAAGAAGGTGAGTTCAAACTCAAAAAATAGCTCAAAAAAATCGGCTGCCACAACTAAAGGATTTACTTTCAATTTTTTGGGTGATGATTTTCAAGCACGTATTTCAGAACTTGTGAACAAGTGTTCCGAGTTATTTAGTGCCCATAAAACAATTGCAATTTCTGCTTTAGCGGGTATTGTCGTTTTAGCGGGCGGAGGTTATGCATGGACACAGATCCATAAAGCACCAATGTTAGATTTGGCAACAGGAGAAGCGCATCATGTTTCAGTAAGTAATAAGACTGTAGCGCTTGAACCACTTTCGGAAAAACCATACATTGAAAATTTAAGTTTCTCAAGTTTAGAATCTTATCAAGTTATAGCAAATGGTAAAGTCTTAACCAATTTCAGGACTGAAGCTGAAGCAAATCAGTTGTTAGATGAACTTAAAAAGATGTATACAAGTAATGCAGCTGTTGAAATCTTAGAAGCCTATTTTAATGAAGACGTTAAAGTGAGTAGAGGTTATATAAATATTACAAAGTTTAGCGGCTATGATGAATTAGAATCGGCACTTGCTTTTATTATAAAAGGGACAAAAGAGGAAAAGCTACACGAAGTTAAAAAGGGTGAGAACTACTGGGTGATTGCTAATTACTATGGTATAAATCCTTCCGATCTTGAAAAAGCAAATCCAAATGTTAAACCTGAAACGTTACAAATTGGACAAATGATAAGCTTGGTTGTACCAAGACCTTTAATTAGTGTCTGTACAGTTGAAAAGGCTGCTTATAATACTGAAATGCCTTTTGATGTAAAATATGAAGAAACAAGTTCGCTCTATAAAGAAGAAACAAAGACTAAAGTCAAAGGTGTGCTGGGTGAGAAAGCTGTTGTGGCAAAGATCATACGTCAAAATGGCAGAGAGATTGACCGTACAATCATTGAAGAAACTGTAGTTTCTGAACCAGTTGATAAAGTCGTTTACAAAGGCACAAAAAATCCACCACCTAAAATGGGTACTGGTGTACTTTCAAAACCAACGTCAAGAGGTGTTATTACATCTGGATTTGGATGGCGATGGGGAAGACGTCATGAAGGCATTGATATTGGTCTACCTGTTGGCTCTGATGTAAAAGCAGCGGATGGTGGTGTTGTCACTTTGGCAACCTACAGCAGTTCTTATGGGAATTACATTATTATAGATCATGGTGGTAATATGTCCACGGTTTATGCACATAACAGTAAGTTGTTAGTGAAAAAAGGTGAAAAAGTTTACAAGGGACAGGTTATTGCGAAAAGTGGCAATACAGGGAGAAGTACAGGACCACATTTGCACTTTGAAGTTCGTAAAAATGGTGTTCCACAAAATCCAACAAATTACGTGAGTTATTAATTTGAGTATAAAGGAAGTATTGGCGTAGGCTATACTTCCTTTTTTAAAGGCTTTAAACCTTTACTATAATAAGATATAATGTGAGTAGTTGTTAAAAATAAAATTTAGAATAAGATATATAACTGAGCACGAGCACGATAGGGGGCTAAAACATGAGTAAAAAGATTTTAATTGTAGATGATGAAAAGCCGATTTCGGATATTATCAAATTTAATTTGTCCAAAGAAGGTTATGAAATCGATACTGCATTTGATGGTGATGAAGCGCTTAAGAAAGTTTATCAGTTTCAACCAGATTTAGTGTTGTTGGATGTTATGTTACCTAAATTAGATGGGTTTCAAGTCTGCAGGAAAATTAGAGAAAGCTTTAATATGCCCATCATTATGTTAACGGCAAAAGAGGAAGAAGTTGATAAAGTACTTGGATTTGAACTGGGTGCTGATGATTATATTACAAAACCGTTTGGTATGAGAGAGTTGATTGCTCGCGTAAAAGCTAATATCAGGAGAGTTGAACTGGTTGATGTGGATTCAGGTGGTAGCAATATCATCGCGGCAGGGAAGCTCCATATAGATCTCGATCGATATGAAGTCAAAAAAGAAAATGAAGTGATCGAGTTGACCTTAAGAGAATTTGAACTCCTTAAATTCTTAGCCACGCAATCTAACCAGATCTTTACAAGAGAGCAACTTTTAAAAGATGTTTGGGGCTATGAATATTTTGGAGATATCAGAACAGTAGATGTTACCGTTAGACGTCTTAGAGAGAAAGTGGAAGATGATTCAAGTGAACCCACTTACATCATGACTAAACGTGGCGTAGGCTATTATTTTAAAAAGAACTAAAAAGCGTTTTGAGGAGGCTTAATGTTTACAAGCTTAAGATCAAGGTTTACAATTATTTATTTCTTGCTTGTGTTCATTGCCATGATTATTGCGGGGATCTTTATTATACAATCCTTTGAGGATTATAACCTCAACATTGCATCTGAAAGATTAGATGATATAGCTCAGATTATGATATCTGAGCTATCTAAAATTGAGGATGGTAATTTAGTGGAGCATAAAGACCTCATACAAGCATCCATTGATAATCATGCAGATATAGGACTAAGGGAAGAAATATTCATAATAGACGCTGAGAGCCAACAAATTATTGCTTCTAGTTCGGAAAACTTTAATGGTAATCTATCAGATATATTAGATGATGGACTCGTTATTGATGGTCTTTTGGGTCAAAAAGTTGAAAAGAACATTCAAATCTCTGAAAGTGTCAGGACCAAAGATAAAGTTTATCCCATTAGGTTCTCTGATGAGCTGGTGGGACTCATGTACTTGAGATATGATCTTTTGGATATTTATACAAGTCTTAATAAGACGCGTATGATTATACTTCAAGCTATATTGACCTCATTAGTCGTAACGATTATCATTGGTTTTATCATTTCAAAGAGTATTACCGATCCGATTAATGATATCACTATAAAGGCATCCAAGTTGGCAGAAGGTGACTTTGACCAAATGGTTGAAGTACGTTCAGATGATGAGATTGGAACGCTCTCGAAGACATTTAACTTTTTGACTTTAGAGCTTAAAAAAGGTATCCGTGAAGTTTCTCGGGAAAAAAGTAAGCTGGAAGCTATCATTAATTATATGGAAGATGGCCTTGTTGCTATTAATGAAGAGGGACAAGTGATCCATCATAATCCCAAGGCCTTAAAACTTTTAGGATTCGATGAGGTTTTAGATCAAGATATTATAGGCGATTTAATGTCCATATATAATTCTGGCAGAATGAACACAGGCATCGGGACTAAAAATGTCAAATATAATAAGCGTGTTTTAAAGGTTAATTTTGCACCTTTTTTAGATGAGCGATCTGTGAAGGTTGGTGCTGTATTTGTACTTCAAGATATCACCGAAGAAGAGCGTCTTGATAATATGCGTAGAGAATTTGTGGCAAATGTATCACATGAACTTAAAACACCTCTTACCAGTATCAAGAGTTATACAGAGACGATTTTGGATGGTGTAGAAGACCCCGAACTTCAGAGAACTTTTTTAGAAGTGGTCAATACTGAAGCTGATAGAATGTCTCGTTTAGTGAGAGACCTGCTTGAACTGAGCAATTTTGACTCGGATACCGTTAGACTTAAGAAAAACGAGTATAACCTTAATCAGATGATTACCAGTTGTGTTTTTAAAGTAAAAGTTACAGCCGATCAAAAGCATCAGACCATCATTAAGCAGTTACCAGAAAAACCAATGATTGGCGTTATTGATTATGATAAGATAGAGCAAGTGCTTCTCAATATCCTTTCCAATGCGATTAAGTACACTGGGGATGATGGTCAAATTGAAATTGATCTCAGAATAGGTGAAACGAATGAGTGGTTTGATATTGTCGTTACAGATACAGGGATGGGGATTCCAGAAGAAGATCTTGAGAGAATTTTTGAACGATTCTATCGAGTGGATAAGGCAAGGTCCAGAGCGCTTGGTGGAACTGGTCTAGGGCTTTCGATTGCCAAAGAAATTATTGAGGCGCATCACGGTAAAATCACGATTACTTCAGAATATGGTTTAGGTACAAAAGTCACGATTTCATTGCCGTTTCAAGAAACCCTTAGTGTGTAATGCCATTTTAAATCTTGTGTAATCTTCCTGTAATATACGTGTTGTATAATGAGTTATAGACTGCGTATTTAGAAGGTAAAAGGTTGGAGGATTTTTAGATGGGTCGTAAATTATTGAGTATGGCGGTAAGCCTGTTGATCATATTGAATATGGGAATGGCATTTGGTTTGGAAACCAAACAGAAACCCTTGATTACGGCTGAGGAACTCATTATTGGAGAACCTGTATCCGATGTGCTCTACGCAAATAAATCTGTTTTTTTAAACGTGAATATTAGCGTTAAAGCAAAAACAAATGTTCAAGAGCATCCTTTGACATTGTCTCTTGTAAAATTAGAGGATAAATTACCTTTTGCAGATGAATTGGACAAGACCTTAAATGTACCTATTATAAAACTTTCGTCTAGTGCACTTTTGAAAGAGTCACCTTCTGCACTTTATGTGGTTGCAGATTCGCCTTTGGAAACCACAAAGCGTGATGATGGTGATTATAAAGTGGAAACGGAAATCATTAATAGCTATTTTGAGGCAATTGAAAACTTAAATACTTTAAATGCAGAGATTGTATCTGCAAATAAAAAATATAAATTAGAATCTCTCACTGAAGAAGACCTTAATAAGGCCAGCGAGGAAGTCAAGGAAGCGTATGAAACTTGGCTTACGAATAAAACGACTTTTTTAGAGCAAAAAAAGGATTTCGAACAAATACAAGCGACTTATTTAAGTTTATTTGAAGTTGAAATATGTACAGATCAAGTTGCGAAACCGAGTTACTTAAAAGAGGTTGGTAAACTTGATGTCGGAAAGTATAAATTGAGATTTACAGATGAAAATGATATTTTCATTAAAGAGATGGTTTTCGAAGTCGTTAAAGAAGACGATACTTTGAAGGCAGTTTCACCTACTATTAATGTCAACGATAATACAGAGAAATAAGGAGTAACACTTTGAAAGAGCGTATTAAATCCATAGCTCTCATTAGTTTAATCTTCATGTCGCTTATTTTAAGCAGATGGGTATTATACGATGGCTTAAAGACGAATGTCTCTAAAGATGGTGAAAGCGAATTAAAAACGGTTAGCATCAACTCGTATATAAACCCCCAAAGTTATTTTATTAGCTTTGGGGGTATGTCGTATACCAAGGTTTATGATCAAGCCATTCGCGATCACATATGGAAGAATGTTCAGCCATATATTTTCTCCACGTTGAGTAACTATGAGACCTTTGAACCTATTGATGAAAAAACATATGTAGAGGCATTTTCAACTAAGAGTATTTTATTGAAGATGCCTCTAGAGTTGCGTGTCTCTGACTTAGCAGTTCTTCATGGTGTAGAAGATGTTCCTAAAGAAGTGGCAAGTCTTGTTCCAACAGAGTACATGATTGTCAGCGATGAAACGCAGGCACTTTATTTGTTAGACAGTGTATCCAAACAATACTATCGAATTAAGAGTAAGACTTATACACATGATATTCCAGAATTAATTAGCAGTATAAAGTCTAGAGAGTATATTGAATACAGAAAAGTGAGCGATCGTTTTAGTCTTGAAAGTACAGTAAGTGAAGATGAAAACTATATGAATTATACTTTAATTCCTTATCAGTACAATTATCTAGTGCCTAATTTGAAAGTTCAAAATGAAGTTGATCTGGATTCGGATCAATTTGATGATCAAATTAGAGCTGTGGCAAAATCTGTTTTTGGGAATCGATTTGATTTCATTAAACGCCTTGAAGATGTCAATGGATCTGTGATTTTCATGTATGGTTATGGTGAAAAATCATTAACAGTTACACGAGAAGGTGTGATTTCTTATAATCAAAAATATAGAATCAATGAAAAAGCAAGTGTTTCGGTTGCTAAGGCACTATCTCTTGCATGTGGCGAGTTAGAGCAGTTTGGTGTTCTACCAAGTGGTGTTAATCTCACAAGATACAAGTCTGAATTAGAGAGTGGTATCGTGACACAAACTTTTTCTTTTAACTATAAATTGGGCAACTATGAAGTGGTTCCTCAAAACAACTCAAGACCGGATATCAGAGTTGTCGTCAAAGGAGATCAAGTGATCTATATTAGTAAAAATGTAAAATCTTATGCAGGCGATGCTATTTTGGAACGTGCTTTAAATTATGATAAAATGTTTGATATAGATGAATGTATCACGAGTAATTTCTTAGATGTGAGCATATATTATTTGCAAGACAATGATATATATGATGCTTCGATGAATAGCATTCAGTATTATTTTTCGATACGAAGTGCAATTTCGAGCATTGAGATGAAATACTATCAGTTGGATGAGACGCATATGATTCCAGTATGGGCAGTTGATATCAGCGGTAGAACCTATATTTTTGATGCTTATACAGGTGATTTGATTACGTCATATAGATAAGGAAGTATTATGGATTGGCCTAGAATTAAAACAATTTTAATTATGGTATTGTTGGTGACAAATATCCTCTTAGGGGTTATGATCATCAACGAACAGAGAACTTTTCAAAAGGAACAAGCTGAAAAAATTGACAATATCCGTGAGCTCTATGAAAAGAGGGGGATAACGCTATTGCCAACGAGCTTGAAATTTCCAAGTAAGATTGAATCATTGAATGTTGAATACGATACTTATGATGAAAGTGAGCTAAGTGCCATCTTAGGAGATGATTATGGGTATGATGGCAGTCAGTATTCTAATAAATCTGAGGTAGTTCTCTTAACTGGGACAACGCTTGAATATTTTTTAAGTGGTTATCAGCCAAGTTGGGACTTGCTGGATATGGATATCAAAACACCTTTTTCACTCTTAAGTGATTCAGAAGAGATCAAGTCTGCTTGTAATCATTTTTTAGAACCTTTAAATGTAGATCAAGATTATGTTTTTGAGCATTTTAAAACGGAAGGAAAATTGACTTATGTCTGTGTAAAGCAGATCTATAAGGACTATTTTTTAGATGATTCATCCATGATCTTTGTCCTTAAAGGGAAAGAGATCGTGGCTTTTAAACGCAAGTGGTTAAATATTCTTGATAACAACACACAGTCTAAATATGATATAATTTCGATAGACAGAGTTTTGTATGAGTTGATGCCCAATTTTGAAAGAGAAGATGTTATCTCTGAAATTGCCATTGGCTATAAACTCAACGATAGCAGTTTACTTGTAAGTGACCTTATTTCAGGGGAAGCTTTACCATACTATAAAATAAAATTAGAAACAGGTGAGAGTTATTATGTTCAAGCTGTTTCTGAGACACAATAGAAAGAGGCACTATGTCACTTTATTTTTGTTCATTGGCCAGCGGGAGTTCAGGAAATTGTCAATTCGTAGCATCGAATAAGACAAAAATTCTTGTAGATGCTGGTATGAGTGGGCGGTATATTAAAAATTCTTTGAATAATATTGATGTGGATATCAATCACATCAATGGTATTTTATTGACACATGAGCATGCTGATCATATTAGTGGTGTGGGCGTTTTAATGAGGCGGCATAAAATTCCACTTTATGTGACCGAAAAAACATGGGAAGCATTAAAACATAAAATAGGCGAAATAGATGCGAGTTTGTTACATCTATATGATCGAATTGATAATGTTGAAATCGGCGATATACTTGTTCAATCTGCAAGAATCTCACATGATGCAGTAGATCCGCTTTGTTATGCACTGATGCATGGCAATAAGAAGATAGCGATTGCCACTGACCTAGGTACAATTTCAGATGAAGTTGTGGAAAAGTTTAGGGACAGTGACCTTTTAATGATCGAATCAAATCATGATATTGAGATGCTTAAAGTGGGACCTTATCCGATGTATTTAAAAAGACGTATTCTCAGTGAGTATGGCCATTTATCCAACGAGGATGCAGGTTATATTGCTAAAGAAATTATCGAATTTGGAAAAGTAAAACACGTCTTATTGGCGCATTTAAGTAAAGAAAATAATTTTCCAGAATTGGCTTTTGAAACGGTAAAAGGCATCTTAGAAGAATCGGGTATTCGAGATGGTGTTGATATTAATTTGGACTTGACCTACAGAGACAAAGTAGGGAAAACGTATAAGTTGTTATAACATAGCGGAGGTGTAAGATGGGGATAAAATTTATAGAGGCATTGTCAAATGCATATGGCGCACCGGGGTTTGAGGATGATGTCAATGCAGTCATCAAGGAATATGTTAAGGACCAGTTTGAAATTCAGGAAGATTCCATGAGAAATCTGATCCTCATGCGAAAAAATCATGATGGTGATAAACCCTTATTAATGCTAGATGGTCATTCTGATGAAGTGGCTTTTATTGTTCAATCCATTCGACCAAACGGTACGCTAAGATTTATTTCAAATGGCTCATGGTCTGCTCAAAATGTGGCAGCACATAAAGTTAGAATAAAGAACGCAGAAGGTGTTTATATTGAGGGTGTGGTTGCATCTAAACCACCTCATTTTAGCTCAGGTGCTGAAAGTCTTATTCCAATTAGCGATATGGTGATTGATGTAGGTGCTTCGTCTTATGAGGAAGCAGTTAATGAGTATAAAATAGAGATTGGTGCGCCTATTGTACCAGATGTGACGTTTTCATATAATGAAAAGACGGGGATCATGCTTGGAAAGGCATTTGATAACCGATTGGGATGTGGCTGTGTCGTTGAAGTGCTCAAGGCGATTGAAGGCATGGATCTTGCGATAGATGTGGTCGGTGCCATTTCGGTTCAAGAGGAAGTCGGTGGTAGAGGCGCTAAAGTCAATGCACAAATGATTGAACCCGACATTGCGATTGTCTTTGAAGGCACACCAGCAGATGATACCTTTAGAGATGCATATGATGCACAGGGGGCACTAAGAAAAGGGACTCAGATTAGACATGTGGATAAAACCATGATTTCTAACCCTAGATTTGTAAGATTGGCGAAAGAAGTGGCCAAGTCTAATGAAATTCCTTTCCAAGAAGCAGTTCGAGAAGGTGGCGGTACAAATGGTGCGCTCATTCAGACACAAGTGCTTGACGTCCCTTGTATCGTATTGGGAACACCAGTGAGATATGCACATACACATTATGGTTTTTCGGCAGTTTCTGACTATAAGGCATCTATTGACCTTGCAGTTGAAATCATTAAGAAACTTTCAGAAGATGTTATTGCTGGATTTTAAATCTATTTTTATGGGGATAAAAAGATGAGCTTTAAAGGTGTGACACTTCTTCAAATAGAATATTTCTTGGCAGTGGCTAAATATTTAAACTTTACAGAAGCTGCCAAGCGTCTATATACTTCTCAGCCTTCTTTAAGTAAACAAATTTCACACATGGAGAAAAAGCTAGAGGTTAATTTATTTTATCGAACTAAACACGATGTGCGATTAACCGCAGAAGGTACTATTTTGTATAATGAAATAAGCGGCATTCCTTGTAGATTAGATCAAGCATTAAAAAAATGTGTTAATCCCATGCTAGAATCAGGCAGTACACTTAGACTAGGGTGCTACGATGTCATGGATACGGGCGTTTTTCTAAACCAAATTATTTATGATTTTAAGCAATTATACCCTTTTGTAGAAATCACTATTGAGCGGCATAGTTTTAAAAAATTGAGACAGAAATTGGACTCAGGAGATTTAGATACAATTTTAACGCTTTCATTTGAAGTTGATCAAAACCCAAATATTATTTGGGATGAAATTTGTAAGAGTTGTACTTGTATTCTAATGTCGATCAACCATCCGCTAGCAAGTAAAGAAAACTTATCTTTATCTGATTTTAAAGATGAGACGTTTATATTACTTGAGCGAGATGAGTCTCCAAACGGATATGATGGTGTACTTGAACAATGTAAAAAACACGGATTTGTACCTAGAAAGATTAGGCATATGCCCAATGTCGAATCGCAACTTTTAACAATAGAATCTGGTGAAGGGGTTACATTAATTGATGATCATATTCGAATTTTCAGAAAGGCTAATTTTAGAAGATGTCTTTTAAACAATGACTTCATCAGTGTCGTCATGGCGTGGCGTATCGAGAATAGGTCACCAGCAGTTGCGGTGTTTAACAATTACGTTTTAAAAAAAATGGGTAGTATAGAAACTTGAGCAATCCTTAAAAGATTTAAGGGTTGTTTTTTTATACAAAAAATTAGACAAGAATCTGTTGTTGATTTGAATTCGCTTTTATTATACCTTTTTGGAATGATTATTATGCCCTATAGGTATTTCAATTTAAATAAAAAAAAAGATAAACTGATCTTAAGGTTGATAAAAAAATATCAAATTGAGGGGAGGTCTTTATTATAAGTATAAAGTTTAGTACTTTATCTGCTATTTTGCCAGAATTAGATGTAAAATAGCATAATGTCTAAATGAGCAATATTAAACTTAAAACTAAAGATAAAATAAGATGATTTTGGAGGTATTGTTATGAACAAGTATTCTCATGTATTTAGTCCAATTACAATTAAAGGCGTAACTTTTAAAAATAGAATTCAAACAGCACCAATGGTACCTTGTATGGCAACGCCTGAAGGTTGGGTAACAGATGAACTTATTGAATTTTATAGACCCTTTGCAAAAGGTGGTGCAAGTATTGTAACCATTGGGGATTCAGCGATTAACTGGGAACACGCTATGGATCATGAAGGCCAACTTAACCTTGGTGATGACAACGTTAAGATGGGACTTGATGATTTGGCAAATGAAATTCAAAGATACGGTGCCCTTGTATCAGTTGAGCTTAACCACGGTGGTCGGTTTGCCAATTCTATGAACTTGGCAACTAAGGGGTTAAAACCTGTAAGTTCTACACCTAAACCCGCTGAGATTGATGAATTTTTCTCTAAGCTTCAAGGCAAACAACCAGGTGAAGTGGAAGAAATGAGCATATCACTTATCAATAAAACGATTCAGGATTACGCAGATGCAGCAGGCAGATGTAAAGATAGTGGCTTTAAAATGGTGATGATTCATGGTGCACATGGCATGTTACCTTCTCAGTTTCTTTCACCTTATGTGAATAAAAGGGTAGATCGCTATGGTGGTAGCTTTGAAAATAGAGCACGTTTTTGCATTGAATTGTTAGATGCTGTTAGAAAAAGAGTTGGCGAAAACTTTATCATCGAATATAGAATCAGTGCAGAAGAACTTGTTGAAGGTGGCATGCTGCTTGATGATGTCATTAAATTTGTGCACATGATTAAAGATAAAATAGATATCTTGCATGTATCGGTTGGAATGCTTCCAAATCCTTTTACCATCCAATATATGATTCAGCCTCTTTATGTGCCTTACATGCTAAATGTCCACTATGCAGAAAAAATGAAAGAAGAGTTTGGTGATGATCTCTACATTACAACTGTAGGTTCTGTCATGAACTTAGATAATGCAGAAGAAATTCTAGCAAGGGGCAAAGTGGACTTCGTCGCAATGGCGAGACCTTTTGTATCAGACCCTGAATTTATGAGAAAAGCAGCCAAAGGGAAATCAGAAGATATTAGACCGTGTGTGCGCTGTAATACTTGCTGTGGTAGGTCAGCATTTTTCAAGAAAACAAGATGTACTGTAAATCCTGTAAATGGCAGAGAAAAATATTATCCAAACGGTAAAGTCGGCAAGGCAGATGAGTTTAAAAAGGTTATGATCGTCGGTGGTGGTCCAGCAGGGATGCAAGCTGCATTAACTGCACTTGAAAGAGGTCACGAAGTGCATCTTTTTGAAAAGAATGATAAACTGGGTGGGACTTTAAATCATGCAGCAGACATCATTTTTAAAAAAGATCTTGAAAATTTTAGAGAGTGGTTGATCGCTCAAACACTCAAAAGCAAGGCAACGGTCGTTTTAAATAAAGAAGTAACACCTGAGGTCATTAGAGAAATCAAACCAGATGCTCTCATAATCGCTGTGGGCGGTGTCCCAGTTATGCCAAATGTACCAGGTGCTGATTTACCACATGTTCACTGGGCTGGTGACATAGACTGTGGTAGAGCAGAGGCAGGTCAAAAAGTTATTATTATAGGCGGTGGTCTCACAGGTGCAGAATCAGCTGTTGCACTTGCAATGGAAGGTAAAGACGTTACTTTGGTTGAGATGCAAGGACCAGAAGCACTTTTAAATGGTGCAGCGTTGATTAATAAATTCTCGCTTCAATCTCTAATGGCGAAACACAAAGTTAAAGTCATTACAAATACAAAGCTTGAAGCGATTACTGATAAAGGTATTAAAACAATCAACAGTAGATTTGAATGGCGAAATTATGAGGCGGATACAGTGGCGTTTGCAGTGGGGATGAAACCACTAAAAAATACAGTGGCAGCATTGAGATCGGAACTGCCTCAAACTGAGGTTTACGTTATTGGTGATTGTAATGAAATTGGGAATGTTTTTACAGCAGTTCATGCAGGTTTTAATACAGCAGCAGAGTTATAATATTCTTTAAAAGCGCAGTCATGAATCTAACTTTTAGGCTGATGATGTATGCTTATTATAAAAAAAGATGTTTCAAATTAATCTCGTTTTATGAAATGAGATTTCTTGAGGCATCTTTTTTTGGGTTGATCTTTTTTATATAAAAGGCACTTATACGAAATTTAATAGAATTTTCATGATTAATGTTCAAAAATCTGTTATAATCACCATGACAGTGAATGAAAGTATAATGCCATAGTTGGTATTTTATAGATAAGGGGAACTAATTTGAAAAAGTATGCAATTTTAGGGCTTGTTGGAATCATGATGACACTTCAGCTGCTTTTAAGTTTTGCTGAAGATGGAGAGAGTAATAGCAAAGAGGCACTTGAAAATCTCATTCAGGTGGAAATGATACAATATAATGTTCCTGGAATAATGGTTAATATTGCAGTGGATGGTGAATCTCAATTTGAAACAGCAATGGGCATATCGGACTTGTCAAATCAAGCCAAGATGGATTTACAACATACTGTGATTCAAACAGGGTCCATCTCAAAGACTTTTACGGCTTACGCACTTGTTAAAGCGATGGAACAAAGGGGGATTAGTGAGGATGATCTTATAGGGCCCTATTTATCTAAAGCAGATATTGAGGCACATCCCAGTTTTGAGAAACTTACTTTTAAAAATATTTTGACCCATACAACGGGTCTAGCAAGTGTAAAAGCAGGCACTGCGCTCAATCAGAGCCCAAGTCTTAATCCTGATGCGATTAAAGTGGTAGGGGGCTTTAGGTATGAAGCAGATCGATTTATGAAGTCTTATAAATTTGATACCGTAGTGACACCAGATCTCTATTCGGTTTATTCAAATGTAAATTCAGTTTTAGCGGGCATTTTAATTGAATCTCTTACGAATAAATCTTATGAATCTTATCTCTCAAGTCTTATTTCTGATCAATTTAACATGACGGTTTCTGGTAAGATATTAAGTCAGGAAGCGATCGAGGATAAACATTTGATATCGGGATACAATGTTTTTGGTGGCGTTAAAACCAAAACGAGAGGATATCAAGCTAGATTGTTACCATCGGATGATTTTCTAACAACGATGGGCGATATGGGAAAATTTTTAAATGCGCTCACATCGGATCGAAATACAGTACTTAAAATGCAGTTTTTATCGAGACAGGTTAGAAATGATGAATTGAGTTCAGGTAGAAGTTATGGCTTTAGTATCATGAACATAGAAGGACATGAAGTTTATTTTCAAGACGGTGGCATACCAGGTATTAATGCACGTGTTTTAGTTGTTCCTAAAGAAAACTTTGCAATGTTTGTCGTCTATAATTCAGATAGTACTGAACTAAGAGCTGCAATTACTTCCAAGCTGATAAAAGCTTATTTGGGATCTAAAGAATCGGAAACTAAGGTGGCGTATAGTGAACCTTCTCTTAATAAATATATTGGGGCTTATACACCGCTTAATGCATCAAATGAGACCGTTGAGAAATTGACGCAGATTATTCATCAAATTCGTGTTATAAATAAGCAAGATGGGTTTTATATTGGTAAATCGAAATACGTCCCTTATGCAGCTAATAGTTTTTATTGTGAAGATACACAGACTTATGCTACTTTTAAACTAGATGATCTTGGGCGGTTAAAATATCTGATTATCAATAATAGTATCTACAGAAGAACGCCTTTTTATCAGAGTCTAATCGTGGAAATCGCATTGCTCATATTCACCACATTTTTTAATTTGCTCAGCCTGTTGGTTTTAATGGCAAAATGGCAGAACATGAAGATCAATCGAATTCATGATACTCCAAGAACTATTATTTTAGTTGCTACACTTGTGACATCTGTTTTAATAGGTCTAATTCTCTATGCCGGTATGAATTATAATTCATGGGATGTTATATTTAATACCATGACGGTGATTAATTGGATTAGAATTTTTAGTGTGCTGGGGATAGTGTTGATAATTCCAAATTGGATTATGATTCAAAGAGGAAGTGCAGATTTTAGATGGACTGGATTGATGATTTTTATCTTTAGAGTACAAGGTATACTCAACATATTGTTGTTGATATGGCTCTGGAGATACAACTTGCTGAAATTTTAGTATTGTTGATAACTTTGGCAAAAAGAGTCGAATTTGTGGATAACCTGTGGGTAAGTGCCTTTTTATCCACAAAAAAGTCTGAATAGTTGTGAAAAAGAGGAGGATTTTGTGTGAATAAAGTCTTAAAGAGATTATTAATAATTGTGATTACAGGCCTGATTATATTAGGATCAGGATTTTATATATGGACACTTTTTGGTTATAGCCCTATGCCCTCTGCACTTGATGATATGGTGAGTAACAGTGAGGTAAAAGTATTAAGTGGCAAGAATATTGCTTTTTTTCCGACAGGTGAAGTGAAACCAGTTGGTATAATCTTTTATCCTGGTGGTAAGGTGGCACCAGAAGCATATGCGCCCTTACTGATGGAACTCGCAAAAAATGGTTATGAAGTGATTGAAGTAAAGATGCCAATGAATTTGGCTATTTTTGATATGAATGCTGCAAATAAAATTTTGAAAGATAGGACAGATAAAGATTGGATTATAGCAGGCCATTCCCTAGGAGGTGCCATGGCGGCAAGCTTTGTGAAGCATTATCCAGATTCGCGTCTTAAAGGGTTACTGCTCTGGGCGTCTTATCCTGGTGGGGAGAAGTATTCTTTAAGAGATTGTCAAATACCAGTGGCCTCAATTTATGGTTCTAAAGATATGGGGATTGATAAAATTCTTGAAAATAAAGCTTATTTGCCTGAAAACACGAAATATTATGAAATTAAAGGTGGAAATCATGCTCAATTTGGAGACTATGGTCCTCAAAAGGGAGATTCGATCCCCGATATTGACAGGAAGACTCAGCAAGAAGCTATCATTCATTCAAGTTTAGAGTTTTTAAACCAGATTACAGATTAATCATTACAAATTAGTACAAATTAATCAAGAATACAGAAATCCCCTTAATTTATATTTCATGCACATTTAAGTGCATTTCTAATATAAGTCTTAAGGGGATTTTTTTATCATTTATAGATTCAGTTCAGGGCTTTATTTTAAGTGTGCTGGAATGACGTCATGTCTAATAAGATCGTCGTAAGTCTCTCTTTCGACAATCTCATAGGCATTTTCACCAGAGACTAAAACAACTGCAGGAATCACATGTTTATTGTAGTGTGATGCCATGGAGTAATTATAAGCACCTGTGCTAAAAACAGCTACGACGTCACCTGCAACAGCTTTAGGCAAAGGTAGATGTTCCACAAGCAGGTCGCCTGATTCACAGCATTTGCCACATAAAGTTACTTCGCCATCGGTATGATCAAGTGGTTTATTGGCAAGTAGTGCTGTATATTTAGCTTGGTAGAGTGCTGGTCTTATGTTATCGGTCATACCACCATCTACGGCAACGTAAGTTTTAAGATCTTTGATTTCTTTAACAGCGCCAACCGTATAAAGCGTCGTTCCAGCTTCGCCAACGATAAAGCGTCCAGGTTCAATACAAATTTTAGGTCGAACCAAATGATTCTCTGTGCAGTATTGTTCTATGGTATCGACGATGGCATCTGTGAAATAACCAATGGTTTGTGGGGTGCAAGTATCTGTATATTTGATACCGAAGCCACCACCAGTATTGATTTCCACGATGTCATAATCATAATCTGCTTTGACACGTTTGATGAGATCAAGTGCAATTTGAGTCGCAACCACATGTGATGTGTGATCAAAAATTTGAGAGCCCACATGAAAATGGAATCCTAAAAAGTTTAAAAAAGGTGCATGGATTGCAGTTTCTATGGCAGGCATAATGACAAAATCGTCAAGAGAGATCCCAAATTTTGAATCCTTTTTGCCAGTGGCAATATAGTCGTGAGTTGAACTGTTTACACCGGGGGTAATTCTAAAGAGGATGTTCATTTCAGTCTGATGTTGTTTTGCGATGTCCGCTAAAACTTCGAGTTCATGAGTATTGTCTACAACAATTCTACCAACTTTATTAACAACTGCCATTTCGAGTTCTTCTTTAGACTTGTTATTACCGTGAAAAATGATACGTTCCATAGGAAACTGAGCGTTAAGTGCTGTAAAGAGTTCGCCACCAGAGACAACGTCCATGTAAAAACCTTCTTGTGCCACGAGCTTGACAAAGGCTGTGGTCAGGAATGCTTTACTTGCATAAGCAGCAATGGTATTAGGATGTTTTTCAAGAAACTGAGTTCGAATTTCTCGAAATTTTTCTCGAATGGTCGTTTCTGAGAGGATGTACAAAGGCGTTTTATAAGTTTTAGCAAGTTTTAGTGCCTCACAGCCTTCAATGAATAGTTTTTGATCTTTAATCGTAATATGTTGATGCATAATTTCCTCCAAATTTAAGACTTGTATAGGGTGTGTCATTTAATACATATAAATCGTTCAGTATGATTTTAATTATAATAAATGCAAATTGCGTGCCAAAGTTTAAATAGAGGTTTACTTTGTGTAAAAAGGTTGATTCGATCAAATGGATTCAATATAATGGAATCAATAAGAAAGTCCGAGAAAGAGGAATATATATGAAACAGAATTTGACCATTAGAATATTGGATGAAATAGATGAGGGCATTATTTATTTAAATGCAGATCGAGAAATTGTTTTTTTCAATGAAAAAGCCAAGGCGATCACTGGCATTTCGTTGAAAAGTGAACGACGTCATGCTTCGGGCAAACTGGAGAAAGGGGATATTGTCATCTTGATGACGAACCGATTTGGTCTTGATGATGGACCGCTCACTAAAGAGGCATTAAAAACCATTGGCTGTGAAATTCCAGAGCTCGTTCAAGATGAAGCTTTGATTGCAGTGGGGATATATGGTCATCCACAGATAAAAGGTATCCATAAAATATGGTCTCAGTCCGAATTGTTGGACTTATTAGAACTAAAAGTCAAATTTCTCGGAAACCAAATTCATTGTAAGATTGATCAAGTGGATACGAGGATGAGCATTCAGATTAATTCAGATCTCTTTCAGCAGAAATATGCAAAAGCTTATGGCCATATGGTTATCATCAACGGTGAAACAGGGCAGATTAAGTTTTTTCAAGATAAAGGATACACCATCAGAAAAGAGAGTATTTTAGAAATATTAGAAGGTGGTCCTTTTAGAGCTAAAGGGAACAAGGAGAATGGCATAGCAGTTGAAGGGATGCTTTTATCGAAACTATTTGAGTCTGAACCGCTTTTTAAAGCACTTGAGCAGATAGATGAAAGCAAGGCATTATCTCCAAGTCCGTCTAATTCCTTTTTCATAGATGTAAACCATCGACCAATGAACTGTCGGTTAACGCCTATTTTTGAAGGAAACTGTTTAGAAGGTGTCCTTATTAAGTTGAGTGACTTGTCTGAAATGAGTGGTCTTTTAACAGAGCGAAATGAACTTTTGAAAAGTATTGAAGCTCTAAAAGCACAATCTAATCTATCAACAGATCAAGAAGCACTGGAGAAATTTAGAGATCTTATTGGAAACAGCAGTAATATTCGAAATGTAAAGTACTTGGCCAACAGAGCAACTGAAATAAAATCCAATGTGCTCATTACAGGTGAAAGTGGTACAGGAAAGACTTACTTGGCGCGTTTAATCCATGAACATAGTCATTTGGATGGCGAATTTGTGGAAGTAAACTGTGCAGCAATTCCTTATGGCTTATTTGAAAGTGAGTTATTTGGATATGAGAGAGGTGCTTTTACTGGCGCTGATCGACGAGGTAAAAAAGGTTATTTTGAAATGGCGGATCGAGGGACTCTGTTTTTGGATGAAATTGGTGAGATTCCACTTGAAATACAGGTTAAACTTCTACAAGTTTTACAGAGTAAACGATTTTATAAGATTGGATCAAGTGTGCCCACAACTGTAAGTGTTCGGGTGATCACTGCAACAAACAGGTCGCTGTATGAAGCGGTACAAGAAGGGCGATTTAGAGAAGACCTTTATTATAGAATCAATGTTTTTCCGATTCGTATGCCTTCACTGTCAGAACGTCGTGAAGACCTGTATCTGATTATTAACGATTTGATGAAAAAAATCAGCGTTAGACTGGATATAAAGGAAAAGCCCATATCTGGAGAAGCTTTTAGCCGCTTGTTAAATTATCCGTGGAAAGGTAATATAAGAGAACTTGAGAACGTCCTT
The DNA here is from genome assembly GCA_965140735.1 of uncultured Fusibacter sp. Lineage (GTDB taxonomy): Bacteria > Bacillota > Clostridia > Peptostreptococcales > Acidaminobacteraceae > Fusibacter_A. Next base: position 3,376,928 of record OZ223306.1, read on the forward strand.
GAAAGAGCACTTGCAATTAGCAAAACAAATATTATCTATCCCGAGCATATAAGTATGTTGGCGCATGAAACTAAAAATTTAGAGGATGGGATGACTTTAAAAGCACGTCTTGAAGCCTTTGAAATTCAGATCATTAAAGAGACGATTCAGCATGCTGAAAATAACCGAGAAGCCATGATGCAACTTGGATTATCTAAATCTACATTTTATGACAAACTCAAAAAATATCATTTGGAATCCGAATTTGAAAGCTGATCTAACAACTTTTCAGCAAGTCTTTTTTTAATAGAGGCTTCAAGTGTTAAAGCCACAATTTGAGAGATTAGAGCTTCGTTGGAATTGATTTCACTATGAGTATAGTTTGCTTTAAGCGTCTTTAAAATGGCTTCTTCAGTGGCTCTAAAATGATTATAGGATTCGTCTTCTATTTGATTGAGTGCTTTAATAAGCGCTTTGGTATCCTGTAGAGAAAGGACCTGCTTGAAGGCGTAGACCATGATGAGGTCCATAATCGCTTCTTTAGCATATTTTTTCTTTACAGGTGATGGGACAACGTCCGCCTTGACATAATTGTTAATCATCGTTTTAGTGAAGATCGCTTCCTGATCTGTGCGCTTATTCGCTCCAAGCTTTGTTTCGAAGAATTCGAGAACTTGATCCATATAAAGTTGAATCTCAGGAATATCATCACTGTTAATCGTATTGAAATTCATAAAATCAGAATGAATTTGCATAGGCTCACCTCATGGTTTTATATTTTACAATAGTATAACATAAAAAACGCTTGAAATATAGAATACAACATGGTAGTATATCAATATACCTTAACGTAGTAATGAATACTACATTTAAAAGTTCTTAAACTTGTCAAATGACTGGTACTGATAATATAAGTACTAAAACATGAATTTATAAGGAGGCTCGTATGAGAGAACCTGTCAATACATTGACTCATCTTGTGGGCATTATTTTGTCTTTTGTTGGCCTAGTGGTGATGATTGTCAATGCTGTAATGAAACACAATGTCGTTTACCTCGTTGGCGGTATCGTATTTGGACTGAGTATGATTGCACTTTATAGTGCTTCTACGATATATCATGGTTTTATTGGTAAAAAGGAAATTATATTGAGATTGCGAAAATTAGATCATGCGATGATCTTCGTGCTCATTGCGGGTACATATACACCGATTTGCTTAACTGCCCTTAAAGGCACACTTGGCAATGTACTCCTAATAGCAGTTTGGGCCCTTGCAATTGTAGGTATTGTTATGAAAGTTTTGTTCATTCATATGCCAAGATGGTTATCAGCTGGTATGTATCTTTTCCTTGGATGGATCAGCATCATCTTTATTTATCCGTTGTTTAAGGCGCTTCCGTTTAATGGGTTTTTGTGGTTGGTGATCGGTGGTCTATTCTATACGGTGGGATCAATCTTTTATGCAACGAAGTCAGAAAAGATCAAAATTGGCAAATTTGGTTTCCATGAAATTTTTCATCTCTTTATTTTAGCAGGAACCTTTGCACATTTTATTTTAATTAATAACTATATCATGATTGATATGCCAAAGCCGTTTTAGAAGCCGTTTTAGCAAATGGATACTAGGGCGTAAGGACATTTAATTGTAATAAATATGTATTTCTAATAAAAAAGAGGCCTCAATGAAAAGCATTTTAACACATGCGATTCTGAGGCCTTTTTTGTGTAGTAGACTGGTGATCCCTATTGAGTTCAAAGTTTATTTAAATCAAAAGCTATGCTTCACTTTTTTGAGACATTTTTTGATGTGCTTCTTGTTTTTCAATAAACTTGACGATGAGAATTTTAGCGATGGCACCAAGTGGGATAGCAAGTAGAATACCAAGAAGTCCGCCGAATCCACCACCAATAGTGATGGATAAAATAATCCAAATAGGTTTTAAACCAATGTAATTGCCCATAACTCTAGGACCGATAATAGAACCATCCACTTGCTGCAAAATGACAATAAAAACGGCTACCCAAAGTGCTTTCATAGGGTCGTACATAAAGGTAGTGAGTATGGCGGGTACAGCACCAATAAAAGGTCCAAAATAAGGGATTACGTTGGTAAGACAAATGATAAAGCCTAAAACGATGGCGTATTTCACCCCCATAATGCTTAAACCAATAAAGGCCAAAGTACCTATAATAATGGCTTCCACAATGAGACCAGTTAAAAAGTGTGAAAAGATATTGTTGACATCACCTAAGAAGTCAAAGAAAGGCAATGCTCTCTTCTTGGGGATAAAGGCATGGATAAGCTTAGATAAACTTTTTTTAAGCGAATCCTTGTCGGCTAACATATAAATAGAGATGATAATACCGAGAAGGATATTAAAGAATACAAGTGCAAATCCCACGAGCCCGTCAATAATGTTAGTGAGCAACAGATTGCTGAACCTTGATAAAAGCTCTGCGCCTTTACTTAGATTATCGTAGATAATGTTACCATAAGCGCCGAAATCATAGGATTGAAGTTGTACTGGAATTTGTTCTCCCCATTTTGAAAGATCCGAAATGAGTTTTGAGCCATTATCATAGATCTTTGGCACTAAACTCACTGAGAAAAGAGTCAAAATTATAAGGAGTGCCAAATAGGTTAACGAGATGGCATACCTACGCTTAAGTTTAAACCGTTGCTCCAGCTTGCTGATGGGTTGATTTAATATATAGGCAATTGCAAAGCCAATGAAAAAAGGTGTCAAAATATTTAAAAGCTTAGAAAAAATGGACATTACACCGGACCTGTCCATAATGAGCCAAGCTGTTAAAAATATGGCGATACAAACCACAATTATATATTCGATGAATTTACGTTTTTCTTTTAGCATAGGAATCCCCTTTAATAAGTTTAAGTCGCTAACCTCATATTACACTATTTATATTAAAAGCGGGTTAAAAATCATGAGAAAACTAAAAAAAAGGGGCTCAAATAGGGTATAATATGGGAAACACTTTGAACGCATAAAATGAGAATGTTATAATACTGAAATGGAGTTGTGCGGAAGATGTTAGAAAATCAAGCAGCTGATTTAATACAATCAAAATCTATATTGAGCTCAATCAAAGAGGGGACCGATACATGGTTCGGCTTGCGCTATAATATGAATCTCTACAGAGGCTGCCAACATGGGTGTATATACTGTGATTCTAGGAGTGCCTGCTATCGAATGGATGCATTAGACCACATTTATGTAAAGGAAAATGCATTGGATCTCTTAGAAAAGGAACTTGCAGGAAAGCGCAACAAAGGCACGATTGGGTTCGGTTCTATGAACGATCCCTACATGCCTTTAGAAGCACGATACAAGCGCACAAGAGGGGCACTTGAGATTGTATCGGCATATCGATTTCCCATTCACATTATCACTAAAAGCGACCTAGTGGTAAGGGATATAGATCTTATTAAAAAGATAAGTGATGTTTATGCGGCGGTTTCGTTCACGATAACGACATTTGATGACGAACTGGCAAGTGTGTTGGAACCTTATGCACCTGTGAGTTCCAAGCGATTTGAAGCAATGAAAAAATTATCGGATGCGGGTATTTATACTGGCGTGACTCTGATGCCCATCCTACCCTATATCAATGATAATCCTGAAAATATAAGGCAAATACTTATAGCAGCAAAGACAAATGGTGCAAAGTATGTGATTGGCGCTTTGGGCTTGACACTGAGAGACGGTTCGAGGGAATATTTTTATAAAAAACTAGAGACACATTTTCCAGGGCTGAAGTCTAAATATGAGCGCCGATATAAGTTGAATTATCATGTAAGACCTGAACAACATAAAATGCTCTATAAAGTTTTCTATGAGACCTGTGCAGAACTAGGTCTCGCGACTAAAATGACATTTTATAGCTCAAAAGATACCTCTGATCAGTATGAACAACTGATGTTTAATTTAGATTTATAGAAACAGAGTAGCTGAATTTTGGTGTTATCCTCAAAGTTCAATAAGAACAGATTGCTATTTACTTGTTTTTGAAAATTTTTTGTTTAAAGAAGATGGAATTGGCTACATAGAAGATATTATCAAGAATGAACTGACACTTTGCCTCAGAATAGAGGTCAGGCCTGTGTCTTGGGTCGTAAAAAGAAAAGACGGTTCCCTTGGTACTTGGTACTTGGTACTTGGTATTATGTATACACGTGAGTTGTATAGATGTCTTGGTCTAGGTCCATTTTTATCAAGACATCTAATTAATCGTATTTTAGAGAAAAACCAAACACTCTATAGCCATATTCATACAGAAAATAAACCATCATTGGCATCTTCATTAGACTTTAAAAGCACAGTGAGGTGGTGTGGTTTGGTGTTAAGAGGTAGATATGTTGTATCGTGTTATAAAAATGACATTAGGTGTACTTGTGGCGATTTATATCGCGGTTTTATTCAAGCTGTCTTTTCCGCTTTCAGCAGGTATTATCGTCATGTTGAGTTTGCTAGATACTAAAAAGCAGACTTTTAGCGTGGCTTGGAAACGCATTTATACTGCGGCAATTGGATTTGTTTTATCCGCATTGATCTTCAATTGGTTTGGATTTGAACCATGGGTACTTGGACTCTTTTTACTGACTTTTGTGCCCATCAGTTTGAAATTAAATGCACCTGAGGGTGTTGTGATGAATACAGTGATTGCAACGCATTTTATGAGTTTTCAAAGTATAACACCTGCTAACGTAGTCAATGAACTGGATTTGCTTGGTATCGGCATTGGAGTGGCTATTATCTTGAACCTACATATGCCCAGTTTAGAGAATGAACTCAAAGAAAAGCAGGTTGAAGTTGAAACTCACATTAAACGCATTCTGATGCAGATGAGTTTTAATTTAAAAAACCTTTGTTTAGTAGAGAACCCAACAGACGAAATGGACTTATTGGAATCATTTATAAAAGAAGCAAAGGCATTGGCCCTTAAGCACGTGAATAATCTCTTACTTGTGGATCATCAAATCTATGTGGATTACTTTCAGATGAGGTTGGATCAATTTTACTGGATGCTCTATATGCAAAAGCATTTTAAAAATTGTTTTATTACTCAGACTGAGGCAGAGATGCTCAGTGAATTTACAGAACATATGGCAGAGATGCTTTCTGTGGAAAATGACCCTAAACCTCTATTGGATGATCTTGCAAGGATCAGAGGGGTTATTGTAAAACAGCCCATACCGAAAACACAACTTGAATTTGAAAATTATTCAGCACTTTATCAATATATGAATGATCTGGAAACTTTTATTTTGCTCAAACTTGAGTTTTCAAAAAAATATTTATAACTGGAGGCAATATGAAATCGGAAATGCTGATTCCCCAAAATTTAAAAAAACATTTAGAGGATATTGATTTGTATTTTGCAAAGATGCTTGAAAGTGACTTTAGTCACAAGGGTATTCATGAGTATCGTGAGAGTATAAGACGCTTTAGAGCGATTCTGTTTTTTTATGAGCCATTTATTAAAAGTACAGATTATATCACTTTGGAAAAAATCTCAAAAATGCATTTTAATGCGACTTCACTGATTCGAGAATTGGATGTTTTTGAAGAGGGATATGGTCACATTATGAACATGGAGGTTGTATACAAAATTCATAAGATTAAGGCACCTCTGAAAGAAGCGTTGAGAGCTGATGCTACTAAAATGAAAGAGATTGCTTTTGGCACCTTTGATGTCCACATCAAGCCATATATGGAATCGAAAAGTTATGATGAGTTTGAGAAGATGCGTCAAGCTGAACTCTTTGAAGTTTTTGTCGAAAGGTCTGCTTTTGATCAAGAAAATGTTGAGAAATCAATTCATGCTAAAAGAATGTTGGCTAAGAAGATTCGATATGTGCATTGCCTCTTGATGCCAGAAAGAGAAGAACTGGAACAGTTAAATGAACTTCTGGACGCATTTCAAATGGTGGCAAAAGCACTTCACGATGTCTGCGTCAATCTTAGGTTTGTCGGTTACTATGAACTTGATGATCAGACCCTTCTAGACGAACTTGTGAAAGACCATGCAGCGTATCTTAAAAAGGCGGATGATCTCTTTGAGCGTGTGCGTGAGGTCTTTAAGAGTTACTTGGCATTTTAGAATATAGAAATGGAGATGTCTAACAAACAAGGTCTTGAAATTAAGCTATTTCAAGACCTTATTTTATACGAATAGTATTCGATTGTATATTTAAAAGGTTGCAGTAATACCAAAAAACAAAAGAAGACTCTCAGGGGGATGAGGGTCTTCTTTTTATATATTAGTCGTTGTTGTAGGGGAGTTGACACGGGGGGACGTGTCAATGAGTAAGAGTTTTATTGCTTGGCATTCTATCAATAATTTGAAATTAGCAGTTTAAGTCTGAAGGAAGGGGATTTCCTTTCGACATCTTTATAATACAGTAGACTTGTTAAGGTGGGATTAACAGCATGTAAAAGAGGTAATAAGAAATCATGAACAGTATAAAAACATAAGTTTTGCTGATATAAATTGTGAATCCAATAAACCCCTTTACAGATCATGACAGAAAAAGATAAAATAGTAGTAGAAATAAATTAATATTGGGTGTTTTGTTAGTTTGGGGGATATTTATGAAATGTATAATTAAAAGATTTGATGATTTGACGATTTATGAACTCTATGATGTGATGCGTTTGCGGTTTGAAGTTTTTGTAATTGAGCAGGCTTGTCTTTATCAAGAGATAGATGATAAGGATCAGAAGTCTTATCATTTGATGTGTAAGGGGGATCATGGTGAATTATTGGGGTACTTGCGCATATTGGATGCAGGTGTTAGTTATGAAGAAACTTCAATTGGGAGAGTTGTGGTCAGTCAGAAGGGGAGAGGCCAGGGCATAGGGAAAAAGATCATGGAAGAAGCGATTTCTTTTATTAAAACTGTTAGGCATATTGAGTCGATTAGAATTTCAGCGCAAGCTTATCTACTGAGCTTCTATAAATCTCTTGGATTTGAGGCCGTTTCAGATGAGTATTTAGAAGATGATATTCCACATATAGAAATGTTATTGAAGCTATAGAGGAGGCGTCGTGATTCATAAGAAAACAATAAAGGAGTATGTGTATAAACGTGATCAAGGCAAATGTTTCCACTGTGGTAAGCCGATTCGATTTAATCGGACAACACTGGATCATTACTTTCCAAAGAGCTTAGGCGGAACAGAAGAATTTTTTAATCTAGTGAGTTGCTGTAAACTTTGTAATAGGATGAAAAAAAGTATCGTGCCTAAAGATTGGCTGGAGATTAATATAGAGCTCTTTGAAAGAGCGGTTAGAGATGGCAAGGTTGGTAATTCATCTGGAATCAAGTGTAGCTTAGATGATCTGGCTTATCTTGCACATGGCGTCGAATCGGTATTTCGAAACAAGGTGAACACCGTATTTGAGGGGAAAGGATATCGTCTCTATGTGAAAGAGAATAAAATTTATAAAATTATACGATTTCATCATGAATAGTACATGAATACGGCATAAATTTAGGACTTGATAAACTTATAGAAGGGGCTTCCTTAACTTTAAAATAAGGGAGCCAATTAATACAGCATTTTTATAAAGTGAGGGCTGAAAATCAAAAAGAACTATACATAAAAAAAATATGTGTTATAATGAAAGTGTTAAGGGATTGTAACTGTTTGGCAGGCAACACCTAAGTTGAAACAAGCACAAGTAGATGTGTGTTGTATCAGTTTGGGTGTTTTTTTATTACCTTAGAGGTTAATTTTAGCGTATTTCTCGCTATTTGTTTAACTTTGAAAACCATCGCGATATTTGTATGAGGAAGGATAAATTCAAATGGATTTGCATGTGAAGAAGATTTTCAATAACAATGTCATACTTGGTGAAGATGAAAGAATGTCTGAGATGATCTTGCTCGGCAAGGGGATTGCCTTTCAAAAAAAGATAGGTGATCTTGTGGATGTAGAGAAGATCGATAGAACTTATGTTTTTAAAAGCTCAGAGGATTCTTCTAAGTTTGTATCGCTACTACAGGAAGTTCCTTTGCATCATGTCGAATTGTCTCGGAAGGTCATTGAGCAAGCACAGGTTGAGCTAAATGTTACTTTTCATGATGGTATCTACATTGGATTAACGGATCATATCAGCTATACGCTTTCAAGGTATCGAGATGGGATTGAAATAAGAAATGCGCTCCTTTGGGAAATCAAAAAGTACTACCCTAAAGAATATCGTGCAGGTGAAAATGCAATCAAGCTTATCGAATATTATGAAAAGATCAAGTTGTCTGAGGATGAGGTTGGCTTTATTGCACTTCATTTCGTCAATGCTCAACAGGATGGGGAAGAGATTCAGAAGACAATTATTGTCACTGAAATTGTCAATGATATCTTAAGTATTGTAAAATATCATTACCAGATAGAGCTAAATGAAGATACTTTAAATTATAGTCGCTTTGTTACTCATATTCGATTCTTTGCCAGACGTATGTTGAGTAATGAATTGTTGCATTCAGATGATGATTTTTTATACCAACAGGTTAAGAATAAGCTCACTCAAGCGGTGGCTTGTGCTGAAAAGGTCAGAAATTATATTATGGAAAAGCTTGATGTTTCCATATCTCAAGAGGAAATGCTTTATTTTATCGTCCATATCAATCGAGTGGCAAGTAGAGAGGACAATAAAAAAGCGCAAATAAAGTAAAAACAAAAAGGAATTGAATATTGTGGATTGTAACCGTTAAGGGCAATACCTAAGCAAAATCGAGCATGATCGTTCATTACAGACAGATCGCTGGATTTGCTTTAGGTATTTTTTTTTATGAATAAATGGAGGAGGCTACACATGAATTATCAAGAATTAGCAGAACAAATTCTCAAAAATGTAGGTGGTGGGAAAAATATCACAAGTCTAAACAACTGTGCCACACGCCTGAGAATGAACTTTAAAGACGAATCACTGGTTAAAGTAGAGACGATTAAGCGGTTGCAAGGTGTTATGGGGGTCTCTAAGAAGGCGGGGCAGTATCATATCATCATAGGACCAGATGTGGCAAATGTCTGCAATGCTATGAAAAAAATGACCACTATAAGCTCATCGGGTATAAGCTCAGCTGGCAAGTCAGATAAGAATCATAGCAAAGTGGAGCAATTACTGGATATTTTCGCTTCAATATTTACACCTGTTATTCCGGCAATTACAGCAGCTGGTATGATCAAAGCGCTTCTGGTGATTTGTGTCTTGTTTGGCATGTCCAAAGAGTCTCAAATCTATATGATTATCAGTTTTATTGCGGATGCTGGTTTTTACTTCTTGCCGGTTATGTTGGCATTTTCAACGGCACTTAAATTAGGTTCTAATCCCTATTTAGCGGCAATGATTGGTGGTGTATTACTTCATCCAAAGTTTGTAGGGCTTGTTTCAGCGGGTGATCCTGTAAGTTTCTTATCTCTGCCTATTAAACTTGTCAATTATGGCTCAAGTGTTATTCCGATTATTTTAGCAGTATGGTTTATGACTTATGTAGAGCGTTTTGCGGATCGTGTTTCTCCGACTCCTATTAAGTTTTTTACGAAACCGGTGTTGACTGTTTTGATTGTGGCACCTGTGACACTTCTTGTTTTAGGACCTCTAGGTTCTTATGTGGGGACTGGGATTGCAGCTGGAACAGGTTTCTTAAATACACATGTCAGATGGCTTGTACCAATGATCATGGGTGCATTTATGCCTTTACTTGTCCTTACTGGGATGCACTGGAGTTTTCTACCGATTCTTTTGACGTCTTATTCAACTTACGGCTATGAAGCGATTATGGGACCAGGAAGTTTGGTTTCGAATATCTGTCAAGGTGGTGCATCATTGGCAGTTGCTTTTAAAACGAAGAATAAAAAACTAAAACAGTTAGCGGGTTCAGCAGGTATAACAGCCCTTATGGGGATCACAGAGCCAGCAATGTATGGTGTGACCTTGAGATTAAAGAGACCACTTGTCGCGGTTATGATCGGTGGTGGTATAGGTGGTTTTTATGCTGGTATTATGGGTGTTGTACGCTATACATCAGGGACTCCAGGACTTTTATCGCTTCCAATATTTATCGGTGAAAACCCAATGAATATTGTTCATGCTTGTATTGCAGCGTTAATTGGGTTTGTGATCACTTTTATTTTGACATTGGTACTAGGTTTCGAAGAGCCAGAAGATATGATGGATGGCATTGAGGAAAACAGTGAAAACGAGGAAGAAATAACACATAAGGTCTCTATTTTGAGCAATAAAAGTATCGTTTACAGTCCGATTCAGGGTGAAGTTGTGCCACTTTCTAAAGTAAATGATGAAACTTTTGCAAAAGAAATTACAGGTAAAGGCGTGGCGATAATGCCTTCAGGTAATCAAGTCTTCGCGCCATTTGATGGCGAAGTGGTCACTGTGTTTAAAACTAAGCATGCCATAGGGCTCAGAAATAATGACGGTGTGGAATTGTTGATCCATATTGGTATTGATACAGTGGCGTTAGAAGGTAAATATTTTACGGTACATGTAAAGAATGGTGATGTCATTCAAAAAGGCGATTTGCTTGTGGATTTTAATAAGGCGATGATCGAGAAAGCGGGTTATGAATGCACATCCCCAATCATTGTCACGAATACACAACAATATGCGGAAGTGTTCGGTGTGGATGAAGGACATGCAGAGGCTGGCGATCGCATTATAACAGTACTTTAGAGGTGGTATTTATGAATTTAAAAAATGATTTTTTATGGGGTGGTGCAGTTGCTGCGAATCAATGCGAAGGTGCCTATAAAGAAGATGGCAAGGGACTTTCGCCAATGGATATCCTCCCATCAGCGGGTGAAGGGCGAAGAGAAGCTATGTATCATCCTGAAATTGCTTTAGAAAAGTGCTATGAATATTATCCGAGCCACGAAGGGATTGATTTTTATCATCGCTATAAAGAAGATCTCGCATTGCTTCATGAAATGGGGATCAAGGCCTTTAGGACTTCTATTTCTTGGGCGAGAATCTTTCCAAATGGAGATGATGAAGTTCCAAATGAGCTTGGACTTGAGTTTTATGATCGCTTATTCGATGAGTGCTTAAAGTATGGGATGGAACCCGTGGTGACTATTTGTCATTTCGATACGCCACTGGCTTTGACTGAGAAATATGGTGCATGGTCTAATAGACGTGTGATTGATTTCTATCTTAATTACTGTAAAGTCCTCTTCGAGCGGTATGGCGAAAAGGTTAAATACTGGATTACTTTTAATGAGATCAATATGATTACTCATATTCCCTTTTTCGGTGGTGGGATGATTACCAAATCGGGTGAAAATATAAATCAAGTCACTTATCAGGCGGCACATCACCAATTGGTTGCAAGTGCGCTTGCAACTAAAATGGCAAAGGGCATTAATCCTGAAATTCAAGTGGGGTGTATGCTGGCGGCAGGCTCTTTTTATCCTTATAGTTGTGCACCTGAAGATGTGTGGGCAGCAACTAAGGCCAATCAAGATATGTACTTCTTCATAGATGTGCAAGCGCGCGGGCAATATCCAGCTTATACGGATCGAATTTTAAAAGAGACTGATGTTGTCATTCATAAGGAAGCTGAAGATGACGAGATTTTAAGAGAAAATACGGTGGATTACATCGCTTTCAGCTATTACTCTAGTAGGCTTATAGGTGTTGGTCCAGAAGCACTCAAGAATGTGGTAGATGGCAATGCGATTACGACGCTCAGAAATCCGCATCTTGACATTACGCCGTGGGGGAGACAGATTGATCCGACTGGATTGAGAACCACTATGAACGATCTGTATAACCGCTATCAGAAACCGCTCTTTATCGTCGAAAATGGGTTAGGGGCTTACGATCAAGTCACCCCAGAAGGACAGATCGAAGATGACTACCGTATTGATTATACGAAGAAGCATATTATCTCGATGAAAGAAGCTATGGCAGATGGGGTAGAATGTCTGGGTTATCTGGTATGGGGCTGTATTGATCTCGTCAGTGCAGGTGGTGGCGAGATGGAAAAAAGATATGGTATGATCTACGTGGATCGAGATGACTTGGGTCACGGTACTTTAGAACGGAAGAGAAAGAAGTCTTTTTATTGGTATAAAAAGATGATTGAATCGAATGGTGAAGTATTATAGCACTGGGATTTCGGTATAATGGGGCACGCAAAATAATAAGGAAAAAATAATTAAAGAGAATAATTAGATAGATTAAATGAGGTGCCAAGGAGAAGGTGCCTCATTTTTATTTAAGATCATTAATTTTCGTCCAGTTTAGAGGCAGGAATGTCTCTAAACGATTAGACGAGAACGGATTCGACAAAACAAGGTTTTGGCGGACAATGATCAAAACAACAAGATTTGAGCCGAAAGCTGTGATGAGGGGTGTTCAACCTCAAGCAGCATCAGTGAAAATAGGTTTGGGGCATCGAAAGATGGCTCAAATGTTGTTATCAAAACAACAAGATTTGAGCCGAAAGCTGTGATGAGGGGTGTTCAACCTCAAACAGCGTCAGTGAAAATAGGTTTGAGGTATCGCGAGAAGCACTTGAGCTGATGAATTTAAGTTGCAAGACTTGAGTTAAAAAATTCAAAAGGAGTGCTATTTCTTTAAGAGGCGACAGAGTGATCTTTTGGTTAGAACAAAACACGGCATGGGAATGCGAATAGATCCTCTATTGAGGGGCGAAATATGGTAGAATAGAGACATATTAGAATGGTTTAAGATTTGGATGAAGCATACATAAATAGGTGTGTGATAATAGGAGTGTAAGTATGAAGATTACCGTTGTGACGGTGGGGAAAATTAAAGAAAAATATTTTGTGGGTGCAATTGATGAGTACGCCAAGCGACTTACGAAGTACTGTTCTTTGAATATGATAGAGGTTGCTGATGAGAAGGCGCCAGAGACGCTTAGCCACAAGGAGATGATTCAGATTAAGGATAAGGAAGGTGAGCGTATACTTGGCAAGATCAAGGATGGTCAGTATGTCATTACGCTTGAGATCAAAGGCAAGCAACTCACGTCAGAGGCACTGTCGGAAAAGATGGCTGCACTAGGGCTAGAGGGTAATTCTGATGTGGTCTTTGTGATCGGAGGGAGTCTGGGACTTGCTGATGCTGTGATCAGTCGCTCAAACTTTGCACTTTCGTTTTCCAAGATGACTTTCCCGCATCAGCTCATGAAGGTGGTGCTACTGGAGCAGGTTTATCGGGGGTTTAGGATTATGAAGGGGGAACCGTATCATAAATAACGGTAAACTCGGTGTTGGTATTGCTTGGTTTAAGGGTTTTTAGAGAAAAAAACAGTTGGTTGTTTTTTTGTAATATTTTCTGACTTGAAAAAGCATATTTTAAAAAAAAGTATATTACTTAATCTGAAAATGGTATAATAGCCTAAATATTCACGAGATATAGAGTTGTTAATGTAATTGAAATTATAGAATATTACGAACAATGGACGAAATGTGTTGAGAATAAAAAAATGTAGTATCATAAATGATTTATATGAATGTTGCGGAAACAGTAACCTGCCCTAGCTGCAAACAAATTGCGACAGTTGATATTAAACTTAAAAATATTGAGGTTGTTGAGAATTATGAAAAAGAAATGGGGAATGAAGTTCATTATCAAGATACAGTTGAATATCAATGTAAATGTAAATCCAAACTGGAGATTCCAATTGACATTTGGGAATATCCCGTCGGAGTAATAAATTTGAAACAAGTTAATTCAGTGAAGGTGGTTGAATAGTATTTGGAATAATTGACTTTTCATTGTTAATAATAATATATGGAGTGAATAGAATATGTTTATTTATGTTAGAAGACAACCAAATGATTATAAAATCGGAAAAATCAAGTTTGAAGATGTAACTGATTTAGATTGGGGGATGACAACTGGGGGCATTAAGGTACAGACTAATCAATACTATATTTTTGGTTACATATATTGCAATCAAGTACTTGAGGGTGAAATTGCTCATTCTTGTATGCACGGACCAGCACCTCATCATATTAGAGTTTGCGTGTTAAAAAAAGATAACGATAAAAAATTATATAATTCAATAATTGACGTTATTGGGGAAAGCCCAAACAAACTAGTGTATAGTGAGCGAAAAGAATGTAAAGCTGCAATAATTGAATTAATGAAGGATTATAAACAAAGAACTAGAGTTGAAATATTTAACCATGAATCACTAAAAAAATTTGGTAACGATATGATTTTGAGTGGCGTTAAATATTATGTTCGAAAAGGTGTGATTAAGCAGAGTCAGTTGGAAAGTGATAAAAGATACAATGCGTTTAAGTTAAAAAATTTATGAAGCGGACAATATTAGTAGTCATTTCATAAATTTTGTTAAAAGCAAAGGTTGCTTAGTTATTTAGGCAATCTTAATTTTTATGCAAATCCATATATGTATAGCTAATTAGCGTAAAATTCTTCTAGAGTACTTATCTAAAATTTCAATTATATATTATATCCTTGAAAGCGGTTATCTAGCGCTACGAAACAGTAGATTTAGAGGAGGATATTATAATGAGTAAGAAAAGAATAGATATTGTTTCAATTAAGATGGTTAAAGATTCAAGTATTTTGTATGGAACGAGAAAGATTACGTCACCGGAAGTAGCTTATGAATTGTTGAAAGAATTTTTCTGTGAACTCGATCGGGAGCAATTCATGATGGTCGCATTAGACACTAAGAATCAGCCTGTTGCTATAAATGTTTGCAGCGTAGGAAGTTTGAATGCATCAATTGTACACCCTAGAGAAGTCTTTAAAGTTGCTATACTCTCTAATGCAGCTTCGATAATAGTTGCACATAATCATCCTTCGGGTGATGTCAAACCGAGTGCGGAGGATTTGAACATAACGAAGAGACTTGTTGAATGTGGCAAGTTGATGGGCATATCAGTAGTTGATCATTTGATAATTGGATATAATTGTTTTATAAGTTTTAAAGAAGAAAATTGGATGAACAATTAGGGAGGACTTTATTATGGGGGATTATAAGTTTTGTAATAAGGAATATAATAAAACCTTATCAGAACGATATAAATATTACAAGCGATTTGGAGATATGCTAAGTATTTATGATATTGCCATAATTGCGAGTGATGAATACGAAAAAAAATATAACGAAAAGATTACCTATTCAAAAAATGATCTTGCAAATGTTATTGAGATACATTTTATAGCGTATCTTTTTAAAGAATTAGAAGACGGCAACTTTGAAGATGAAAAATCTACAAATAAGTTTTTTGAATCTGCAAAATTACTAAAAGAATCTTATAGTCCGTTTGAAGTGTATAGAGTTTTTTTGAGTTTAGATGACAAACTTTTTGATGAGAAGCTAATTGCAAAGATAAAAAGCAAATTAGGGTATCAAGTAGTTGAAATAAAGAATGATTTTAATAAAAAAGATAAAAATAAAATTTATATAAGAGAATATCTTAAATTAGTTAGAAAGGTCTTTGATGATTCGTTTATAGATGGTTCTCAAAATAAGGTGACAAATATTCTTAGGTTACAATATTTGGAAAATGTATATACTCATAATTTTACTGAAAATATCATAGCTCAAAATATATCTGAAGATAATAATCTGTGGGATAAAGTGTTTCTTTATAGTCACATTTATTCACCTTTATATGCTTTAACGCTTGTAAATTCATTAATAAATTCAAATTCAAAAAATGAAACAGATATTTTAACAGAATTAACCAAATTAGAATATTATTTGTTTCCATTCTTGTTTGAGTATGTCTATGCACGTTTAAATAGAGCTACAATGAATGACTTGGAAATTATGGTTTCAGAATCATATTTGAATCAAAAAAATAAATTTTATGAATATTTTCCATTTCACAAGCAAGTTATTAATTATAAGGATTTAGAATATTTTAAAGTTTTTAATAAGGGATGTGAAGCAGTATCAAATATTGATTTTGGCAAATTTGATATAATTAAAGATTTTAAAATTGAATATGAAAATAAAAATAATCATTGTGCTCAAGATATAATTCTAGAAGTACTAAAAGTATTAAGAAAAGTTTATGGTTTGAATTGTATGAGATTTTCAGAAAAAATTTTACAGTCAAATATTTCTCAATTCATACTTGAATATCTAAAAAATAATAATCCGAAATATGAAATAAAATATTGGGTTCATTTTTTAAATTTGCTTGAGACAAATGATAATATTGATTTAAGCGAGATAAAAAAATTATCATACCTAGAGATGGCGTCCGACTATTTAAGTAATTTAAACCCGGAGGATGAATTTACTATAGAAATTAAGAATAAGTTTACTCCGGAGGAACTAAAAGAGACCATAGACGGGAATAAATTAAAGGAAAGGCGACTACATTACTTTTTGAAAAATAATAATTATTTCCCATTTTGGATCAATTCAAAACATAAATTAACGGACCTAATAGATATTGAAGTTTTTTTCTTAGCATTAAACTATAAAAATAATTTTAAAAAAAAGGACTTAGTGAATGGGAAGTATAGAAAGCAAAAAAATGCGATAAAAATTGATAAGATATTTAGAAAATATGCAAAACTTTGTCAAATTGATGATATCTCAGTCCTAATAATTGAATATTTTTACACATCCAATTATAGAAAGTTATTTGTTGACAAAAAAATTGAAAAATATGATGAATGGTATCATAAAAATTCTGTATTTACTTTAGTTTCAAATGAGATAGATAAAGTATTTTGCCAACTTAAGGCCGAAGAAAAAAAGAAATTTTATGAATGTACTTGTGAAAAATATCAAGCAGAAAATCATAAGAGGTTCTTTAATGAAAAAGATTTACCCAATTTATTTCTATGAAGAAGGATAAATTTGTTGAAATTCACCCAATTTATTTCTATGAAGAAAAATAAATTTGTTGAAATTTACCCAATTATAATTTAGTAAATCTCGACAAATTCGAATTAGATCAAAGAAAACACTTTTGAAGCGTTGAAAATTCAACGCTTTTTTTAGTTGGGGCAAAGGTTATGAAGTGTGTGTTAGAATTGGCTATATAAAAAACAAGGAGGCACACAATGGCAGCGAATTCTGAAAAAAAAGAGTTTAAGGTGAGTTTAAGGAGAGGAAATGTCGTAGAAAGGGAGGCGCTAATTTATCCAGTTGAATTTGTAAATGAAGAAGCAACAGATAACAAAAAACCGGAAGAAAGAGAAGAGTTGGTGGAGAAAACTGAAGACAAAAGGGATCTTTTTAAGCCAATTGAATTTTTAACCCAAGTTGAAGTGGAAGCAGAATTACTAAAGCTTAATGTGGAAGAGTCGTTAACCAATCATACTGAAATTGAGAAACAAGACTCCATAATGCTTGAAGCAGCCAGTAACAAAGAGTTGGAAGACGAAAATGGTTTTTTTAGGCCAGTCTATTTTTTGATAAAAGATGAAGTGGTCATACCACAATGCTGTGGCGATGAAAATTCAGAAATGGTAGAGCCCGTTCAATTTTTCGAAAAATTCGATTCATCTATAGAAGATAAAACATCTTCAAATGATGATCAGTCAACCTTTAGAAGCAATTTGAAAAATGAATTTAAAGCAGAAGAGCAAAAATTAATGAAGGCGTCTTTTTCTAATCCAACAGATAATTTGATTGAACTAACAATTTCTGAAGAACTGTTATATCGATACAGATTTCAGGAAGGGCTTCTATATTTCATAGATAAAACGGAACTTAAACCCATTTGTAATTTCCAGATTTTTGTTTTGAAGAAAATAAAACGGTTTGACGGCGTATACACGGACGTCACATACCTTGTCAAGGGGATACTTGCAGGAGGCAAAGAGCTAGAGGTGGTTTTCATAACACCCTCAGATTTTCAAAGTAGTGATTGGATTTACCGACGCTGGGGTATCGAATGTGTTTTGTTTGCAGGTTTAAACTCGTATTCCTACGTCAAAGAGTACATTTCACACCAAGCAAAAGGAGTTCCAGAAGAAATGAAATATGATTTCATCGGATGGCACTATATTAGCAACCGCTATATCTATCTTCATGGCGGCGGTGCAATTGGGGGGGATAATTTGCAAATTACAGGAGATAAAAGCAAGTATTTGAGGACCAATTTGGACTTATCACCAAAAGATACGTACCGACACTTATTGGAATCTTTAAATATTGGGAATCCAGAGATTACCTTGCCGATTTTTGCATATAACTTGCTGTCACTGATGACAACCATGTTCAAAGAAGCGGGCAAGGAGCCCAAATTCGTTTTATGGCTCCATGGGATTACAGGGAGTAGAAAAACCACTCTTGCAAAATATTTTTGCAATATCTTTGGATCTTCATCTGAAAACATCCCCGCAACTTTCAAAGATACAAGATCCGCACTTGACGTTAAAACGTTTGAATTCAAGGATTCAACGTTGATCGTTGATGATTACCATCCCGCATCAGATCCAACTGAGAGAGCAGAGATGAATCTAATCGCACAGCACATTATTCGTCTGTACGGGGATCGAATCGGAAAAAATCGAATGACGCGCACAATGACGAAACAAAAAACATATATACCTCGTGGACTTTGCATTGTAACAGGCGAAGATTCAATCCAAGGACATTCAACCAATTCAAGAATCGTACCAATTGAGATTCAGAGGGATGATGTCAATCTTGAGAGGTTAACCTATTTTCAAAATAACCGAGTGGTTTACACGACCGGGCTCTATTATTTTATTGAATATCTAGCGAGGCACTATTCGGAAATACGGAAATTTATTGGCGATAATTTTGATCTAGAAAGGGGAAAAGTTCTTAATCAATATGGGCACGGGCGATTGGCTGAGTCTTTTGTATTCTTCCAGTTTGGATACAAAATATTTTTAGAATATGGATTTCACATGGGGGCAATTTCAACTGATGAATTCCTTATTCGGTATAACTTTGCGCTTGAAATATTTCGAAATGGAATCAAAAAACACGAAAGCCAAATGTTCATGCATAACCCGGACGTCATGTATTTAGTGGCTTTGAATGAACTCATTCAATCTAATAAACTCAAAATCTTGGATGTGGATTCCAACTTAACGAGCTCCAATGTTATCGGTTATTTTGACGCTGAGAATTTTTATTTCTTTTCAAAATTGGCATATGCTGCGGTAAAGCAATTTTGGAGAGATCAGGGCAAGATGTTCTCTTTGGGGGAGTCTGCTACGATAAAAGCTTTAGACCGGAATGGTATTTTAGTGACTTCGGTTGAAGGTGGTGTCAAAAGAAGAACCCTAAGAAATTCAAGCATAAAAACATTAAGTGGTGGAAGACCTAGATTTTTAACGATCAATAAAAAAATGATGGCTGAAGCACTTAAAAACATTTAGAATTACCATTGAATAAAACGAGGGACTTAGGTGTTGCTGATAAAAGCCCCTATTTTAAAGGGTTTTAGAAGGTTTAAATCAAATTTTGGAGGACAAAACGATGGACAATATTGAAATGTTAGAGGAAATGATCGATTTATTAGTGATGATGATAGCACAAAAATATCAAGAATCAGAGGTTGTTACTAATGATGAACTCCATGTGCGCATGGGAAATGCATGAAAATTAGTGAAATTGATTGAATGATGATGAGCAAGGGCTTTTTAGGTATAAAAAAGCCCTTGGTTATCCATCTATTAACGCTAATAATGATACAAAAATATAAGGAACAGGAGGATGTTACTAGTGACAAGTAAAAAAATTGCACTCTATGCACGTGTAAGTACTGAGGGGCAAGCAGAGGAAGGTTTTTCAATTGAAGCTCAACTTGAAAAAATGCGTAAAAATGCTGAGAATGATGACCATCAAATTGTTGGCGAATATATAGATAGAGGCATTTCTGGGAAATCAATGTCGAACCGTCCCGCCTTACTTTCCATGCTTGAGGATGCAAAAAACAATAAATTCCAAGAGGTATGTGTTTGGAAAATCAGCAGAATTGCTAGAAATAATTTGGATTTATTAACTATAGATCGAATGTTACAAGAGCATAATGTATCTTTGAGATCATATACTGAAGCATTTGATACATCAACACCTACAGGCAAATTGCTATTCAATGTATTAGCTGGAATTAGCGAATTTGAACGAGAGACAATCGTCGATAATGTTAGATCAGGGATGAAGCAGAGGGCACGTCAAGGATTCTTTAATGGTGGTAGAATGCTCGGATATAAGTCTGTTCCAAGTGAAAATATTCAAGAGAAGAATAAGCTTGTTATTATTCCTGAAGAAGCTGAAATTGTGAAACTGATTTTTGAACTTTATTCAGAAGGGAAAGGGTATAAATTCATTAGCAACTATTTGAATGATTGTAATTACAAAACGATTAATGGGCTTAATTTTGGTATCCAAAGTATACGTAATATTATAAAGAATCCTACGTATGCAGGCTATGTTCAGTTCAATAAAACTGTAAAATACGCTTCCAAAAGAAGAGAAGGGGGTGAGAATGATTTTATAAGAACAAAGGGAAAACATGAAGCGATTGTCGATCTTGAAACTTGGTCTAAAGTACAGCAGATTAATCAGAAAAAGTCTCTCAATCACACAAAGAAAGTCAAAAGGGGAACTTTCTTATTAACAGGCATATTAAAATGTCCTCAATGTGGTAGTCCAATGGTCGCGGGGAGAGTTGTAAAAAATAAAGGTGGAAGAAAAATAGAGTTTAAGTATTATCAGTGCTCAAAATATAAGAATAAAGGAAGAAAAGAGTGTTCTGCCAATTCGGTTAATGCAGAGTATATTGAAGAATATGTCATTGATTATTTAAGTAAATTTTCATTTAGTGATGACATGGTTGATCGTGTAGTACAAAAGATCAATAAACAGGTTAAGACAACTGTTCTCCCCTTGAAGAAGCAGATAGAAACAAAAGTCAAAGAGCTCGGTAAAATTGAAAAGAGAAAATCAAAGGTTTATACACTTTATGAAAATGAGGATATTACATTACCAGAATTCAAGGATCGGAAGATGCAGATTGAAAAAGAGAAACGGGACATAGAAGCAAGCATTGAAGATCTTAAAGCAGTCTTGATTGAAAATTCAACTGTTCAAGAGATTCCAGTGGCATACGTTAAGGATCTTATGACAAAATTTGGGAATCTATTAACCCGTTCTACAAGAGAGGAACAAAAAATACTTCTTTACTCGATTGTGGAGCGTATCACAGTTGATCAGAATAGAAAGATAGAAAAAATTATATTAAGGTTCACGGAACATACAAATAAGGTGCTATTGAAAGAGGATTCTTCTGAGGAAGAACCCTCTTTTCTTTTGTCCTTTATGTTGGTGCTGTAATTAAGAAGGTTGTATTTTACAAGAGTTAATACAATGCATTCTACAGGAGAATATACAAAAAAATTCGATTACAATTTTTGTGAAAGGGGGGAGCTCATATTGATAATAGTGAAATTAAGATAAAAGATCTAAATGGAATCTATAAAGAGATTGGAGAAGTTTTAGGTCTTGAAACGGCAATAAAATTTCATAAACATTTTAAAGGACTACAGATAACCTTCCCGGTAAAGTTAATCTCTAGAGAACATGTCATTGAAAGCATCAAAAACGAGTATGACGGTAAAAATCTTAGGCAATTGGCTCAATTATATGGCTATTCTGAACGGTGGATACGGGTATTAATTGAGAAGAATTAATGGGGTAAAGAAAATAAGAGGGGATTGATTGAATAAGAATATTTATGAGATCCCTATAAAATTGGAGGCGTTATGAAAAATAGGTTAAGTATCATTATAGTGATAATAGTGCTTTTATGTGGCATTCCTGTGTTTGCAGAATCAAGCAATGTATCAATTAGTATTAGTGGAAAGTATATTGAATTTAAAGATCAGAAACCATTTGTAGATGAAAACAATCAAATTATGGTGCCTCTAAAGCAACTATTCGAAAGTTATGGTGCATCTGTCTTATGGAATAACAATGTTCGAGCAGTTGAGATAAGATATTTTTCTCATGACATTTTAATTCCAGTTGATAAGGATTATATTATTTTTGATGATATAGGCACAAGCTATGCAAAGAAAATCATTAATGGCACGACTTTTATCAATGTTAACGTTATTGAATTATTTGGAGCAAAAATTGAAAATGAGAATGGTATTGTTAACATTGTTAAAGATGCAGTACCCATAACACGTTTGCCTAAAGAAAATCGAATTTGGATAGGTATGGAAAATAACAATATTGATCAATCGGAAGTCGAGGCGCTTGATAAAAAAATTCTTTCACTTGAAACTCAAATAGAGGCATTATCCGTTAAAGCATCATCAAATAAAACTGAGACAAACTACTTGATAACTGGTGATATTCTGTTTGAATCTTCGGATTATATACTCGTTAATGGTAGTGCTTCGGGTATAGGCTCTGGTTATTATGAAGGTGTCATGGCAATTCTAAAACCTCATGGAGGACGTGTTTCATATGGAGATTATGTAGGTGCAAATGCTTATGTTGGTGAAGATTGGTCAAATACTTATGGAACGATTAAAGTTTATAAAGAGGGCGCTGAAAATGTAGCTTTTTCGGAAATGTGGGACCTTGATAATGAAAAAGATAAACTAATTGCAAAAAGAGCCGCTATTGTAGATTATGACTGGAGGGAGCATCCTTATACCAAAGAGATTAATTCAAAGTTATCAAGATTTTATGATGAAAGCAATCTATTTACTTTTGATTATGAGACAGCGCTTTTTACACCAACCGTAAATACTTTTGGGTATTCACATTCAATTACACTTGATAACAATGATCAGGATAATACTGAATATGCTGATATCTCATATGAAACGTATTATAAGAGTGAAGACCTTGAAAAATTCCTTAATAGAGATGCAAGAGTTAATAATGAACGGAATCAGAAATACAGTATTAAATTCGACGAATTAGTTGATAGTACAGAAGGTATTAAAGAGGCCTATTTAGCGGGAACATATGATTCATATTGGTGCAGCATCTATATCGTATTAGAGAATCAGGCAGTATTAATAATTTCAGTAAATATAAATGAACCGCTTCCATTAGAGGCGATAATGAATAAACCGGAAGTTATTAAATGCAAAGAATTTATTAAAACATTTAGATTTTATAATGCAGCAGGCTAGATGTTTGAACTGATAGATTGCTTAATTTTACAGCTGAATAGTATCAATTAGATTTCAAAGAGCAAAAATTAATAGTATACAGGAGATGGCTAACATGGAAAAGATTATAGCAGAATATAAAATTATTTTAAAGGATGTGGACAATGCTGATCTTGATCTCATGAAAAAGAGATGGAGAAAAGCAAAATGGGAAAAACTTGACAAGTTAAGAGCGGATGCATCCAAGATCAAATATAAGCAATATGTAAAACTGGATTTAGAAACGCCAAGCGAATTAGAAACTTTGATTTCAGATATTGAAGTCTTAATGGCACGTGTTAAAGGTAAGATTAAATTTTCAAAAGTATTTAATAGAATCAGATGGGTATTTGTAGCCTTTGCGTTAATAATTATTCTGCCTACAATTATTCAAAGCCTCTCGGAAGGCGATACTGCTCTTGTGGATAGCGTAAGAAATGCAACCCAATCTGGTATGACCAACAAAGCAATCTTTGAAGCAATTGATCCTGACGCCAAATGGCAAGGGGGTGATACAGAAGATGGTGACAAGGTTGTTGATTTGACATTCAATGCTTCTCAAGACTTTGATCAAGATGGTATTATGACAGCATGTGTTGTTAAAATTAGATGGATAGTAACTGAAGATCAATATATTTTCTATGCATTATCTATTGATGATGCAATTCAAAATGATTTAATGGGACCTTTAATGTA
Organism: uncultured Fusibacter sp.; assembly: GCA_965140735.1. Lineage (GTDB taxonomy): Bacteria > Bacillota > Clostridia > Peptostreptococcales > Acidaminobacteraceae > Fusibacter_A. The sequence goes on from OZ223306.1 coordinate 3,400,781, forward strand.
TCAGAATTTTATTAATATGGGGCTTGAAAGTAATTGATAATTAAGCTTATAAAGGGCGAGGTGTTTTGGCACCTCGCCTTTTGTTGGTGTGCCAAGCATGGCACTAATCTAGTCAGTGAAAGTCTGATCACGGGTATTTACCGCCAAGTGTAGCGGAGCGCAAGTTGGTGTCAGTAATGGCAAAGATGAAGGAAGCGCATAGCAAAGTTCTTGAGCCTACGAACAGAAACTTGATAAGGCGATGAGGTGGGTAAGGTTGCCGAACAAACCGAAGCCCAAAAGGTAAACGTATAACCAAAATTGTAAATCAAGAGGTTGTGGAATGAAAGATTAGTGTCTTACCTTGGGAGACCCTACCCACATATCGAAAGATATGGACGAAAAAGGTTTAGGGAGGGAGTCAGATGATGTCATAGTAGGTGTAACAGCTGAAGGACTGAAACGATTTATAGTACAAATCGTTATTAAGAGAATAATGCATTAGCCAGAAATCAGGTGGATGGAAAAGGTAGGAACGTAACCGAGAAATACTGTCTAAATCGAGAGGGGTGTTGTGCATAAATTTTGTAATAATCAGAGGAGTAACAACAATGGAATTAATAGATGTGATTACAACAAAGGAAAATCTAAACAGAGCCTATAAGAAAGTAGTGGCAAATAAAGGGTCAGGTGGCGTAGATGGAATGAAAGTCGAGTACCTTGGTGCATACATCAAAGAAAATAAAGACGAAATTGTTCAATCCATCAAAAATCGAACCTATATGCCAAAGCCAGTACGCAGAGTTTATATACCAAAAGATAATGGAAAACAGAGACCACTAGGAATTCCAACGGTCTTAGACAGAGTAATACAACAAGCTATTGCTCAGCCCATTATAGATATTTATGAAGAAATATTCAGTGAGTTTAGTTATGGTTTCAGACCGGAAAGAAGTTGTCATGAAGCCATAAAACAAGCATTGGAGTATCTGAATGAGGGATATGAATGGGTAATAGACATTGATATAGAGCAGTTCTTTGATAAGGTAAATCATGACAAGTTAATTCAGATTCTTAGAGAACAAGTGAAAGATAGCACTACTTTGAACCTGATTCGGAAATATCTGAAAGCGGGTGTAATGGAAAAAGGACTAGAAAAAGCCACAACAAGTGGTGTGCCGCAGGGAGGTCCCTTGTCAGTTGTACTATCTAATGTTTATCTTGATAAACTAGATAAGGAACTGGAACAAAGAGGGCTTCGTTTTACAAGGTACGCTGACGATACAATGATTTTTACTAAAAGTGAAATGGCAGCCAACAGAGTGATGAAATCCATAACAGACTGGATAGAAAGAAAACTGTTTCTAAAAGTAAACGCGACCAAGACGAAAGTGGTTAGACCGACAAGAAGCAAATATCTTGGGTTCACATTTCTAAAGAATGGTGGGGAATGGAAAGTAAAACCTACCACTGAAAAGAAAAAGAAGTTAAAACAGAAATTAAGTGAATACCTCAAAAGAAATAGAGCGAGTGCACGCCCGCTTGTAGAAACAATCAAGCGAGTGAATGAGATCGTCAGAGGTTGGATTAACTATTTTAGAATCGGAATGATGAAACAGTATATGCAAGAGTTCGGAGCGTGGCTTAGGCACAAGATACGAGTGATTGTTATGAAACAATGGAAAAAGCCTAAGACCATATACAGAAATCTAAGCTATCTAAATCAAAAATATAAGAATGGATTTGACCATGAAGCTATCTACAAAGTGGCGAACTCAAGGCTTGGTTGGTATCGGCAAAGCGGAATGAATGTTGTGAATTTTATACTTAGTCCAGATTTGCTTGAAAACAAAATAAAGGACGGAGCTGCTCTGCTCAATCCTTTAAATTATTATCTAAGATAAGTTGGAATATAAGTTGTAGAGCCGTATACGAGACCCGTACGTACGGTTCAATGAGAGGGAGATAATTCTTAGCAATTATTTCTCTACTCTATTTCAAATAATGAGTCGTCATAGAGACTTGATTAATCTATAAAGACTGAATGATTGATTAGAGGGGTTATTCCTGTTGTCCTCGTTATAAAATAGCTTCTTAAGTATATATATATGCATGGATAAATTATGGGGGACATGTGGGCAGAGTATGTAAAGGTGTGAGTTTTGGGGGTGTTGGTGCGAATAATGGAGACTTTTGTGAGGACAAATGTAGGGGCGGGAAATTAGTAGTGTAACATCAAAATGGGTTAGTGAAACAGACGAATGATGATGAAGAACAGTCTTTGTTGTAACAAAACTTGTGTGAAATTAAATGAAAATACTTAAAGGTGAAGTACTGATTTGTCCGGTGTTTTTTTCTTTGTATTCAAAACGATTACATTTGTATACATTATAAGCAAATGGTATTATAGTAAAGAGAAAGTTGAGGTTTTATAATGCTTAATTACAATATTAATTATCCGAATTTTATTAAATATATGGGATCAAAGTCTAATATTTTAGATTTTGTGATGAATGGAATAAATGATGCTTATATCAGAGGTGGAACGGTTGTTGATCTCTTCTCGGGGTCGGCTACAATTTCGGGTGCATTGAGAGGGCATGCTCCTGTAATATCTAATGATATTCAAGCATATTCAAAAATTTTATCAGAGGCTTATTTATCAAACTATGATTGGTATAGTAATCTAACAATTATAGATGAAATTATTGCCTCAGCTGAACTAAAATATGAGGAATTGATACAGACTTTCGATATAGATATTCTAGAATTTAACTATAATAGAGATCTTACGCTTGATGAGTTCCATCTATTAGAGGAACGTCAAAAAGAACTGAAGGCTCGTGAAAATTGGAATGATGATTATCATCTCTTTTCTCGATTTTATTCTGGAACATATTGGTCATATGTCCAGTGTGTATGGATTGATGCTTTCAGGTGCACTGCTGATGCCTATGCAGATTCCAATATGAAGTCTGCTATATTATCTGCGTTAATGTTTGCAATGTCATATAATGCGCAGAGCACAGGTCATTACGCACAATACAGAGATGCGAGAGACGATAAATCAATGAATGATATCTTGATTTATCGTCGTAAAGATATTGTTCCTTATGTAAGGCGAAAGCTTGAAGAACTTAGAGATGAAATGATTCATGAAAATGGCTACAGTTATCAAACGTATGCTTTAGATTATAAGGAATGCTTGAGAAAAATTCCTGAAAGTTCAACTGTATATGCAGATCCACCATATTGTTTTGTGCATTACTCAAGGTTTTACCATGCTATTGAAACGCTCGTAAGATATGATTATCCAGATATAAAGCATAAAGGCCGCTATAGAGAAGATCGGCATCAGTCGCCATTTAGTATTAAAAGTAAAGTAAGCGATGCTTTTAGGGCGTTATTCGATCTTGTTAGAGTAAAGAATTCCAATCTAGTATTGAGTTACAGTAATACTGGCATGATTGAACTTGATGCTATTTTGGAAATTGCGAATGAAATCATGAAAGATTATGAAATTTCTATAGCAACAATGGCTTATAAACATAGCACAATGGGAAGAAAAGAAGATAAGTCGAGAGATGTTCAAGAAGCCTTAATTATTGCAAAGAAGAGAGGGCGATAAAGAGCCCTCTTATTTTTTTTCATCATATAAACTTGGTTTTATTGCAAAAACTAATACAGGGCAACTACCAGATGCATGACCATCTATTCTAGGTTTTAATTTACCAAGATGAGTAGTTGAGTTGCCATAGGATGAACCTTTTCCAAGATCATTGAATATGGATTGAAGTTCAGAAGTTCTAGTAATAAGTACACCAACAGATATGGCATTTCTCTCATGTAAAATACGGAAGTTAGTTAAATCACGATCATAGAAAGGATCTTTATTGTTCCATTCGATTTCAAGTGCGATGCGCCCTTTAACACAATCAATTTTGTGTGTGGGGGTGTCGTAGACGCCACCATCAACTACGATTTGTGTTGCAAATTTTTTTTCGGACCAGCCAAGTCTAGAAAAATGTGAATCTAAAGTATCCGCAATAGGCGATTTTCTTCCTCCGGGTTTTAAAATATCAGTTTTTTTGAGTACAAAAGAATCTAAAACTTCTAAAATATCTCCATATTGATCAGGAAAATCATGTTTTAAAATTGCAATGGCATGGTTATAGTTGATAATTTCATAATTCTGATCAATATATTTAGAAAAGATCATAAGTAAGTCTCCCTTTTTTCCTAGATTCATAATAATTAGTTTTCAGTATATAAGCTGGGCTTGATTGCAAAAACTAGGACAGGGCATTCTCCAGAGACACCACTGTCAATTTTAGGTTCTAATTTACCAAGCTGAGTAGTAGAAGCTCCATATTTTTCTCCAATACCTAAATCGTCAAATAAATGTTGTAACTCTTTACTTCTTGTTATTATTACACCTACTGAAATTTCTTTATTTGAATGGAGCTCATTGAAGCTATAAAGATCTCTTGAATAGACACTATCTTTACTATTCCATTCAATTTCTAAAGCTACTTTATTTTTGAAACAATTAATTGCACGAGGTTTTTTTGATTCATTCCAACCGAGTTTTGAAAATGACTTTTCAAGATATTTTGTAACTTTACTTTTATTTCCCCCCTTCTCCAAAATACTAGATTTTCTGAGTTCAAAATTTTCTAAGACATAAATGATATCTTCCATTTCATTCGCCATTTCACTTGATAGAATGGACTTAGCATGTTTATAATCCAGTATTTCATAGTTTTTTTCGATATAATCAGTTATCAATATCATCACTCCTTAATAAAAGTATTTAAATATATTATACCCAATTTCAAAGAATAGTTGCATTATTTAACTGGAAACACAGTAAAAGATAATAATTTTTTAGATTAAAAAGAATTTAAATAAATTTATCGAATATTTAGAAATGATATATTAAGTACAAAGTTTTACACTATATTTTCCAAAAATTATCTGAAGAGAACCATTCCTTAGTTCTAAGTTATAGTAATACAGGAATGATTAATTTAATAGATTTGACTAAACTTAGTATTAGTAAATTAACTAATCACATTGTAACAGAGGAAGAACTTTGTATAATTCAAGGTGATATTGATAATATTGTAGATGAAACTGAATATTACAACAATTATTGAAGGATTATGAAAAATAGTTGTTTTCATGACGAAGTATAAAGAATTGTAGACCTAATTTACATATGTAAATTAGGTCTACTGGAATGTCAACACTGAATTAGACAACTTTTTTAAGGTGTAAATATTTGTATTCTATCGGTGACTTATATCCTAATGATGAATGTAAGCGATGGTTGTTATACCAGTTTACATAATCGAATAATTCTAATCTTAAGTGTTCAATTGACTCAAATGTTTCTTGATACATAAACTCCTTTTTAACTGTCTTAAAGGTTGGAATGTCAACACTGAATTAGACAACTTTTTTAAGGTGTAAATATTTGTATTCTATCGGTGACTTATATCCTAATGATGAATGTAAGCGATGGTTGTTATACCAGTTTACATAATCGAATAATTCTAATCTTAAGTGTTCAATTGACTCAAATGTTTCTTGATATATAAACTCCTTTTTAACTGTCTTAAAGGTTGCTTCAGCTACTGCATTATCATATGGACAGCCTTTTTTACTTAAAGAACGTTCAATTGAAAAAGTATCTAGTAAACCGTCAATTGCGTTGTTTTTAAACTCATTGCCTCTGTCTGTATGAAAAATATTGACCTTTGACAAATCGTGTTTGATAGATGAAAACGCCTCGTAAACAAGTCTTGCATCTTTATGAGCGCCTGCACTATAGCCAACGATTTCTCGGTTGTGCAAATCAAGCATTAAACAAATATAGTGCCACTTACCACTTACTCTAACATAGGTTAAATCGCTTACAACTACGTCTAAAAAGTCTCTGTTATCGAAGTTTCGATCAAGTAGATTTGTGATTTTAGCCTCATTGCAGGTATCTTTATGAACTCTATATTTGGCGACTGTATAGCTTGATACTAAGCCATTTTCACGCATAATACGACCAATACGACGCCTGGAAAGTATAATACCTTCATTTTCTTCCAAATGCTTTTTTAGACGTCTTGTTCCATAGGCACGGCGATTCTTTTTAAAAGCCTTTATAACCGATTTAGAATAGTCATCGTCTGAATTTGGTTCTTGTATTTTTGATTCATAATAGTATGAACTTCTAGGAATATTTAGGACGTCACACATTGCTGATACAGAGTATTTATCGCTGTTTGCCTTAATGATAGCTACTTTCGTCCCATGATCAGCGCTGCTTGCTTTAAAATGTCATTTTCCATTTCTAATTGCTTGTTGCGTTTTCGAAGTTCTATCAGCTCCTTTTGTTCATCAGTGAGGTTATCTTTTGTTTTAAATGATCCTGTATCTTTGTGTTGTTTTATCCATTTATCAAGGGTTGAAGGGTATAAGTCGTATTCTTTTCGAATATCCGCTTTATTTTTTCCATTTAAATACAATTGTACTATTTGCTCTTTGAATTCTTCGGTGAAATTTCTTCGTTCTCTTTTATTATTAGACATGGGGGATTCTCCTTTTTCTTTTGGTTATATTTTATATGACCTTAAGAAATCTGTCTAACTTAGTGTAACCTATCCATACTGCTAAGCTAATTTCTCTTTATTCTACAAATAATATATAATAAGAAGAGAGTTATCACTGGTACAAAGATGCTAAGCTCTTCAAAGCAGTTCATACCATAGGCAGCGAAAACTATGTTAGCAATTTTCACAAACAAATCAATACTGTTAGTATGCACATTATCCCTTTTTGATTCAATATCAGGATTGTGATGAGTACGATTATTTGTAGTGATATTAATTAATATAAAAGTGAAATTGTTTTTCATATTACATACCTCCTATTTTGGAAGCAATGGCCATTACTTTTATATATAAATTATTGCGTAATAAAAGATATAAATCATTATTTAAAAAGTTATATAAGGGGGGAAATATGAAGATTGTTGAAAGTAATCAAGAAATAAAAGATATTAGAGATGTATTTGATGTGATAATGCTCGCAAATAATACCCGTATAGATAGAACTCCAGGTAATAAGAAAACCCATAGTCAGGTAGCTTTTGTAGAAGCATTTCATGTTCAAGCAAGTAATTTTAGTAATAGGAATATAAGAAACTTTGGGACGACGGAATATATTATGAATACACTGGTTGAAAATAATATTATTCCTACAGATACTATGGAGCTCCAAGTGTTTGTTAACAGAGTTAATCAGATTATTGACTATAGCGATTATGAGCATAGTGATAGTTTACATAAGCGGATTTTTTCAAACTATTCGATGAATCTGTTAAGGAATGAACTATCATATGACTTTGTGCTCAATATTGTCGAGTATTTTAATGATAGGACAATGTACCTGAAATTAACCGAGAAGAAAGTTTTAAGATATAGGAAAGAGTATGACTGGATAGAACTGATGGAACTTCATGAAAATCATCCTAAGTACATCAATATTGTGAATAAGTTTGAAAGTGATACTATTATTAAAGGAATAACTTTAAAAGATATGTACATTGAACCTTTGTTTAATCCTGTAAAAGGTGAAGTGTCTGTCAATTATAAAGAACTTGACAAACTAGTATATGAATGGATAAATGACATAGAGTGCTTTGAGTTCACTTTTAGTAAAGCTGATATACTTCTGATAGTCGGAGACCCTGGACAAGGAAAAAGTAGTTTCTGTTCAAAACTTATGTATGACTACGTAAAAGAGAAATCTGAAGTAGAGATTAGTCGAAAAATATACCGTATAAACTTGGTAGATATTAACTCGAAAATACTAGATAAAAAGATGGAATGTAATGAAACAGTATTACTGAATGAATTTGTTGATAAAAATAGGTATTGTATATCCAAAGAGGAACTATATGGCGGAGTCTTAATCCTCGATGGCTATGATGAATTACATATTGGATTGAGTGAATCAGGTTATAATGCAGTTAGTTTTTTTGAAGCTCTTGAAGATGAGTTACTTTATCTTAACAAAGATATAAAGGTTATTGTTACGTCAAGAAAAACATGCTTGGATTACGAAATGATCAACTCGATACCAATAGTAGAAATTCAAAACTTAAACTTAATACAACAAATTGAATGGATTAAGATCTATAAAAAAAAATATCCAAAAGGATACTACGATGAATCAATATTAAGAAGATTGCATCATCAAGATGATTATATCAAAGAGTTATTAGGTATACCTATACTGTTTCAGTTAATAGTGTACTATGATTTCAAACCAAACATTGATTGTCAAGTTGAGGTCTATAGCCAACTATTTGCTGATGTAGTATTGAAAAGAGTATACAGTAGGCTGAAAAGACAACACAAATCAACTAAAAGCATAAAGCATGATTTACTACTAAGAACATTTGAGGATATTGCTTGTCAGATTTATAAACTGAATGATCAGTATTTTGTGCGAAAAGAGATGGAAATTGAATATGCAGAAGAGTTTTTTGAGTCAAAATTACTAAATTCATTCTATTTCAAAAACCGAGACAATTATTCAATAGAAATAGTTGAGTTTTCACATAGAAGTTTTTACCAATATTTTTTATCTAGATTTTTGTATAATAAGTTGTTTTCACTATCCTCCGATTCTGACATTATCGACTATTTTGACATTCTAAGTTACAGGGTGCTAGATGATTTGGTTATTGCATTTATTCATGAGATGTATGAGTTGAATATAAGTACAAAAGCGAAATATTATATCACAGACAAAATATTGACAAAAGAAATGACTAAGAGAATAATAACACTTTTAATGAAATGTGGACCGAGTGATAATAAACAAACAAGCTATTATCAGACTAAACATCAGTTTGAGAATATAGTAAGGAATACATTTACTATTTTATTTGAGATAGCAAAAGAAGACATAATGGTTGATTATGAATGTAAGGACATAACATTTAAATTAATAACAAAATACGATTTGAATGGAATTAGGCTAAGATATCAAAAGCTTAGTGGTGAAAAGAAAAGTGCAATTTCTTTCAGTGGAATTAGCTTTGAAAACTTTGATTTAAGTAATAATAAGCTGACAGATTCTTCATTTTCCAGTGTGAGTTTTAGAGAGGTACAATTATACAATTCAAACTTGTCACGTTCTTTTTTTAATAAATGTGAGTTTAAAGGCGGTAATTACCAATATTTGAATGTAAGTGGTTCAAGTTTTTTAGGTACAAAATTTGAAAAGGTTAATTTGAATAATTCAAAATTCAATAGGACTTTTTTGCCTGGAACTATTATAAAAGGTGGAAAAATAACAGATGCGGAAATGAACGACTGTAGTTTAGTAAATAGCAAGTTATATGGTGTAGATATAAGTAGATCAGTGATAAAAGAATCCAACTTTAGTAACGTAAGATTTCAAGATTTAGTAGCCATAAATACTAATTTTAAAGGTACATCATTTAAAAATTCAACTTTCAATGTAGCTAATTTAAAAGGTGCTGTACTTACAAATACAGTATTCGATAATAGTAAGTTGGACCGAGCTAATTTGAGGAATGCCAAACTAATTGCTGCAAGGTTTAGAATGACTTCAATGATAGGAGTTAATATCGAAGGTTGTAAAGTACATGGTGCCGATTTGAGTTTCTCAAATTTGAAAGGGCTGAGATATGGAAAGTTAGATTTTCGCTATATGAATATCATTGGTTGCTTAATTGATGGTTACTTAGCGAGCTACCTGAATGATATTAAGGATCATGATGTTGAATTAAGGGTGATTGAAAGAAGGTATGTTGATAGGCTTTTGTCAGAAGGATTAATGAATTATAGGTCTGTGCAAAAAAATGTAATAGATGCCAACGAAGGGAATGATAATACATTTGATTATGATATTGATGAATATTGCTATGATTGTATGAGCGATTACAGGAATAAAAGACTACGTGAGGATGTTTCGGTATTAGTAGTAAGGTGGGGGTATATGGACAGTTATGAGTCAACATATAAAATACTAAAGTTATAATCTATGATTTATAGCACACTAGATTAGTTTTTATTATGGTGGAATGGTAACAAAGCGTAATATAGGAAAAATATGCAAAATATAGTTTTTATGTAAGCGTCTAATAACACAGTGTATGTACGACTCTATTATAGAATGAGATAATACTCCTAAATAATCAAAGCAACTTAAAAGATTTTAAAGTTTTAGGAGGAGTGATCCAAACTATGGACAGTACAACACTAACCAAGCAATTAAAATTGCAACAGTGGTCAGAGATATTTCAAATGCGTAAATCAAGTGACCTAACAATCCCTGAGTACTGTAAAGAAAATTCTATTCAGCCATCAAAATATTACTACTGGCTTAAACGAGTTAGGCAAGCTGCATGTGATCAGTTGCCGACACCCTTATAAACCAGCAAATCCCATCGTTTCAGTTAGTTTTGAAGAACTAGTGGCACTATTAGAAAGCAATGTTTGCTTTTATATGTAAGGTACCATCAATAAGTTCGTGTGATATATATTCAAGAGTTTGATCCAACATTTTTACTATTTCATCCATGAGTAGGCTCCTAATATGATCCCTATATTTTATCATACTAAAAGACTACTTCCAATAACTCTGGAAAGAACCAGTTTACGGTTTACTTTCTAAAGTCAAATACCATACAAAAAAGCATCTCTTTTTGAGATGCTTCAGACTGACTCTTGATTTTAATCAAGAGTTTCTTTTTTTTTGACCTTTAGTTTTCGAATTGTGTTGAGACTAATGTAAAAATAGAAGAGTGAAAATAAAACGATATCATAATTGAAGTTGCTTAAAGCTTACACTAGGGTTGTGGTGGAGATATATTTTTGTTAAGATAAATTTGTAGACAGATTTGGGGGAGGTTTCAATGAATCAACAGGTCATTAAGGAATTTGAAGATGCAGTAGAATCGTTAAGACAATATAGACGTTACGAACTCTTAGATGAAAGCAATAGAGATTTATTAAATGAAGTATATGTAGATCCCCTTGATAATAATTCAATTTTAGATCTTTGTTTGAAGGATAATACTACTGTACTTGTTGGTCGTAAAGGTACTGGTAAATCAACGATCTATATGAGGATGCAAAATGAATTGCGGAATAAAAAAGATGTAATAACATGTTATTTGGATGTTAAAACTATATTTGAGAAATCAAAAAAAGGTTTTGAAATGATAAATTATCTTGGTATTGAAAATTCTACTGAAAGAGAGATTTATTCAATTCAAAGAAAGTTTACAATAGATTTTATCAGTGAATTAATAAAGGAAATTGGTGAGAGCTATACAAATAAATGGGATAGAATTATTTCCAAAGTAGGTATGTCAAAACCAGACACAGCAATAAAAAAGCTTAAATTGTTAGAACAAAGAATTTTAAATAACACTCATCTACAAGAAATTGAACTACAAGTTATTACAGATGTAAGTGTGAAGCAAGTTGAGAGCCAAGAAGCTTTTAAAACTAGAGCTATTTCTGCAAAGGCAGAAGGCAATGTTGATTTAATGGGACCATCAGCTAAAGCAAATGCTGGTTATAACTCGAGTTCTAGCCAGCAATCAGTTCAAGATACCGAGAAGAGTTTTAGTCGTGTATTTGCAAGAGTTTTTGATATGTCGATTTTTATTGATGAAATAAAGAACATTCTTAAAGAACTTAAGATGAAGAGACTGTATATCATACTTGATGATTATTCTGAAGTTGATCAAGCGGCATTGAGAATGTTTTGTGATTTAGTGGTCAACTCATTAAATAATCATTCAGATAATTTCATTAAATTGAAAATATCTGCATATCCTGGGAGAGTAGAACTAGGTGAGTTAGATCGTCAAAAAATAGATATAAGGTATTTAGATTATTATGATTTATATAACTATGATAATCGAGATGATATGGAAGAAAGCGCGAAAAATTACACAAAAAGGATTATTGAAAAACGATTAAAGGTGTACACAAAAAAAGAAATGGGCGAATTTTTTGATTTAAGCAAAGGAACTGAAGATGAGTATTACAAGTTGATCTTTCAAATGACTTTAAATGTAGTTCGACATATAGGACTTATTTTAGACTATGCAAAAGATATATCACTAAAAAATGGAAATAAGATCACATTAGGTAATTTACACGATGCAGCTCAGAAGTTCTATAAAGAGCGTCTAAGTTTGTTTTTTAAAGAGAGCCGTTCAACTTTAATGACTTATGATGAAAGAATTGAACGTCTTCAGTTAGAAGATTTGTTAAAAGCAATTATCTTAAAATCGAAATCTGTAAAGAGTGATATACGTACGAGAAAGTATAACGCTAAAATCTTTGATAGCGATCGTAGCAACCCGTATTGTAGTCATTTTAACCTTTCTATGGAATTGGAGTCAGTTTTAGCATCATTAGAGCTTAATTTTTTTGTTAATAAATATAATGAGATGTCTAACAAAATGGGACAAAAAGTTTCAATATATGGTCTTAATTATGGTTTGGCATTGCAAGAAAATATTAAGTGGGGTAAACCTTCAGGAAATGAGCATCGAACTTACTTTATCGAAAGCCAGTTTAATTACAATGGCATAATAAAAGCATTCTTAAATGATGTAACAAAAATTGAATGTCAAGTGTGTGGAAAAACATTTGAAAGTACTTTTTTGCCATTGATTGAAGCAAATGAGATGAATTGTATTGGATGTGGAGCAAGAAGAGCAATTAAGATTGTGCCCTTAGTAGATAGCTATCATGATGTATTAGAAGAAGTTAACAAAAGTAAGAATTTGTTAGAGAAAGAATATTTCGTATTTTTAAGCTATGCGGCTTGTAAGGGTGATTATGTAACTCCAAAAGAAATGTCACAAGAAATGGATGTAACTCATCAGAAAATTGGATGGATGACAAAAAGACTTGAAGAAAATTATGGCTTTATAGTAAAAGACTATTTGGGCAGTTCTGTTAAATATTATTTGACAGATGCTGGTAAAGAAATATTAATTTAAAGAAGGTATTATATGAGTATTGAAAACTTCATTCCGAGCGAGTTATTAGAGAAATATGAATTCTACAATTATAATCATGCTTTGGAAATAATTACTCAGGCATTCCCTAATGAGTGGTCTGACATTATTTATTGCTTACAAGCGTTTGAAATAACAATTGATGAACTTCGAGAAAGTGGAGGAAATGAAACTAAAATTCCAAAAAAAATAGATTCATTTCTTAGTCCAAGGGGATGGAACGAAATAAGGATCCAAGGTGATCTAAATATTAAATTTTTTCCAAGAAAATCTAATAAAAAAGGAAGGTTTTCTAATGATCCTTGTGAGGAGAAGATAATCGAAGGGTATATTGATGGTCATAATATTGATTATGTTAAAGATAGAGTTGCTTGTGATCTAGAATGGAATAGTAAAGACTAGACTTTTGATAGAGATCTTTTAGCGATGAGGACTTACTATGACTGTGATATTATCAGTGTAGGAATTATTTTGACTAGGGCGAAGGAGTTAAATAGTATTTTCAATGCGGTGTATAGTTATGATACTGTAAAACGACAGTGGTTGCCAATAATGAGAAAATACGGAGCAAGCACTACTTGGATGGGTAAACTTCTGACAAGACTTGATTCAAGACGAAATGGAGGTTGTCCAATATTAGCAATTGGTATAAAAAATAAGTGTGTAATCAATTGGGATGATAATTTTGTAGATCCCAATGGTACTATTGAAGAATTAAGTAACTAAATCTTAAGAAGGCATATCTGAATTATAAAACACCTACATTCAGGTGTTTTCCCCAATTTTAGGAATAAGTAATATTTATATTAAGTTAATCAAACATAGATAATATCGGTATAAATATCTAACATAGTTTTTACCGTTTTACATACCACGGTGAACCGTATCACAAGTGAAGGAGTGTAGGAAAATACAATAAAACTCATTCAATACTAGTTGAAATTGGATTAAATTGGGGGTATCATCAAAATAGTGGAGCTTATCGCTGAAACCAATCTAGCAACATAGTTAGGCTAAGACAAATAAGTGGAGGGGTAAAATGAAATGCAAATTATATGATAATTTTAAGGACTTTTATGAATGTATACGATTGAACGAGCAATCAACAGAGTTGAAAAGTAAAAGAGATATACTTCAAACAGATATTGAAAAAAAATTACCAGGCAAGTTAAGCGAAATTGGTATTAATCTATCTAAAAGTGATTTAAGGTTTATTGATCAAGGTAGTTATGCCAAAGGTGTGAAAACAACAATAGAACCAATTGAAGGAGCGATTGATCGTGATGTAGCTGTTATTATTCCAATCGATATAGATAGTCATGATGATCCTCGCGTTATCAAAGGGCTGGTAAGAGACATTTTAGAAATAAAAGATAAGCGTATCCCCAAAATAAAGTATCCTTGTGTTACAATATCATATAAAAAAGATAATGTTGAATGGCTACACATTGATTTTCCAATATATGCATTACACGATGATGGAAATTTATATCTAGCTAAGGGAAAATATACTGCAGCAGATTATGAATGGGAAGTGTCAGACCCAGAGGGCTTGAATAATTATTTAAAAGAAAAACTTGGAACAGATGAAGGCAAACAATTAAGAAGAGTTATTAGATATCTAAAAAGATGGCGAGATGAGAAGTATAATAACCCTATTAGTACAAATCAAACTCCACCTAGTATCGCACTGACATTGATGGCATGTGAACATTTTCAATTTAGAAAGGAAAATGGTTATGAAAATGACTTGGAATCTTTGTACAATACTGTTCTAGGAATGTTGAATGATTTCGATATTTATTATGAAGATGGTGTGAAAAATGCTTCTATTGATTATCTTCTTCCTGTAGAACCATATGGAAATGTTTTTTATAAGATGAAAGATTCGAAGGAACATCAAACGACATTCTTTAATAGACTAACGAGTCTTAAGAGTAACTTACAAAATGCAATAAATGCAGAAACAGAATATGATGCAGGCGTTTATGTTAGAAGAAGTTTAGGAAGTGATTTTGAAATACCACCTAAAGAGGCTGAGAACAACTCAAAAGTGAAGAAGGAGAATAGCTTTGCTTGATTATTCAGAAAGAATTATTAGAATTTTAAAAAGTAGAATTGGATTCGAAATTATAGAACAAAAAGAATATACATTTGGGATACCTTTTGTTTATAATGCGAAAAGATTCATTTTCTTTGCATTTCTTGAAGCTACAAATTCCTTTCCATTTATACTCACAATTGAGAATAATGCAGTGACACCGCATATTTCAGAAAAAGAGTTTTTATGGGATGGTGAAAAAGCGAGATATCTCTGTTTATTAAACCGTGAAAATTACATTGCCTCACATATGGATTTTGAAAGCAAGGTAAATTTCATTTTAGATCAATTCGAAAGATTGATGAATTTGAGCAAAAGGCAAATTGCTATTGAGATGCAGAAAGAGTTCATGTATTATTGGAACTCGTGTTCAAAGAATTCCCTTGAATATCAGCTATTTGTTTATCCAAGCAGAATTCCAAAAAAATTGGATATAATCTATATAAAAGATGAGAAAAATTCCAAAACTACAAAAACTGTAATAGTGAAGGATAGTAGCGTTAAGCTGAATAGTTTTTATTTAAAGGAGGGGGTTCAGGGTGTTGGGTTATTTATACCGATCAGCAATTCTGTCGGAATTATTCCACCGCATAAAAATGGACTTTGGGATAAGAGTGGAATATTAAGAATTCTTTCAAATCCGATTCAGGATAATATTACTTCTGATTCTTACAAGTTTATTAAGAACTTTAGACATAAAGGTGCTAGTTTAAATATTGTATTTAGCATGGAATTGCCAAGTGGTTTTACAATTATGTTTGTTATGAAATTAGAATTTTCATCAAGCAAGAACGCATACTTACTTGAAAAAATTCAAAATTCATTATCTGAAATTGAATACATTTACTCTGAAAGATTTGATAGCTATTATATGAATGATAGAATAGGTATGTTAAGGACAAGTAAATTTAAAACTGTTTTAATTGCTGGACTTGGCTCTTTGGGGAGTTACATAGTAAGAGAAATGCCAAAGATTGGCTATAAAGAGTTGACATTACTTGATCCTGATGTTTTTAATACTGGAAATGTGATGCGACATACTTTATCAACTAATTTTAAAGGATGGGCTAAAGTAAATGCTTTAGCATTTGAGCTAGAAAGAGGGTATCCAGAAGTTATTGTTAATCCACAAAAGAAGAAGTTTGATAGAGATTATATTGAAACGAATGACTTAGATAAGTTTGATGTTATTATTATTGCTGTGGGCAATACTGATGCACAAGTTGAAATTAATAGAAGTCTAAAAAAGTCAAAGTTTGAGGGCTTAGTGATATTCACATGGTTAGAGCCAATGGGTGTAGGTTCACATGCTCTTGTTATTGACTACTCTCTGAAAGGATGTTATAGTTGCCTTTTTCACGATACAGATGGAAACATAATTGATAATGTTGCTTCATTAATAACTCTAGATAATGTAATCAGTATCGAAAATGGTTGTGGTGGAAGTTTTACAACTTATGGAAATACAGTGCTTTTGGAAGCAACCGCTCAAGTAATTGATATAGTTAGCAGATACACTAATGCGGGGAAATTTGATACCAATTTTCTAATTACAAGAAAAATGAAAGTTGATGATTCAAATTTAAAATTTTCTGACAGATATATTAATATAAAGGGTGAAAAAATATATGACATAGATTTTATATCAAAAGGATGTGACATTTGTGAAAAATGATATCAACCAGTTAATAAAATTTGCTTTGCCAAATAGAAAAGTTTTAGATATTAATGATCAAGTGTTAAGTCAAATTTCAAAATATACTCAAGATGATCTAAATTCAAATGAAAGTGGTGGGTTACTAATTGGTTATACCCATATAAACTCAAAAAGTATAATTATTGAGACAATAACAGAACCTCAATTAAAAGATATTGGTTCTAGGTTTTCGTTTTCTAGAAAAGATACTAAACATTTTAGAATATTGAATATATTCAAAAAGAGCAAATCAGATTATCTTGGGACTTGGCATACACACCCACAAGATATTCCTGTGCCCTCTAACACAGATATTAATGATTGGAATGACTGCCTTTGTAGAGAAAGTACAAGCAATGGTTATATACTATTTTTGATTTGGGGGAGAAAAGATTTTAGATTGTGGGCAGGCGATATTAAAACAAAAAAAATCTATGAATTAGATGAATGGCCTAGTTGTAACGGAATGTATATAAAGGAAGGTAATTATGAAGTATAGATGGTTGCACATATCAGATTTACATTCACTATGTATGGGAATAAAAACAAGAATTTTTAGAGATGCATTAATACAAGAAATTGAATATTTGAATCGACAGATGAGATTTTCATTTGTTTTGATCACAGGTGATATTAGCGATAAAAATATGGGCTATCAAGAAGCAAAAAAATTTATTCATAGTATTGCAGAAACTCTTGTATTGCCACTAGAAAAGATTTTTATTGTTCCAGGTAATCATGACATGGATAGAGAAAATCCAACTAATAGAGAAGAGATCGTTCATAGGTGTTGGGAATTAGAGTTATTAGATGGATCTGAAGATGAATATGTAAAGTATCTGATTCCAGGACAACAAAATTTTTTTGAAGCCTATGAAGATATTTTAGGCAGAAAGTATCCTAAGAATAAACTTCATTATTATCAAGATTTTGACGAAAATCTTTCAATTATTCATCTCAATACATCTTGGATGTGCTTTGATTCTAAAAATGAGTCAGGTAAGCTTCATATAGGACTAAATGCTTTATATGATTGCTTATCTGGAGACTGTGTAAGTTCAAAGGCAATTAAAATTGCAATAGGACATCATCGACTCAGTGATTTCAATACTATTACAGAAAGCCATATTAAGAGAATATTCCAATCTAAAGATATTGACTTATATTTAGGAGGACATTGCCATGAATCTTCAGTGATATATGATCCTGAGATTAATACGGAGATATGCTCATGTAGGCAAGCGAGAGCAGAGGAAAGTACTTACCCTGCAGGATTTATAGTAGGTGATATAAATACAGATACTGATCAAAGTAGTTTTCAATTTTATAGTTGGCATAGCAAATTTGCAAAGTGGACATATGATTATACGGTTAACTCGGCTAAACATGGGAAGTATTATTTGCATGGGAGTAAGTTTACAGTTGAACCAATAGTAAATCGTAATACTATTGTGGATTTGAAACTTTTTGGATTTCCTTTAGATTATGACGAAATCATGGAGATATTTGGGTTAAAAAATTCAGTAATTTATAAATCTTCGATAAGGGACATAAGACCTTCTTCATCTGAAGATTGGGCAGAATGTTTAAGAGATCTGAAAAATATTTACGAAACTGTCGTCAAGAATGCATATGGTTCGGTCAATATATTTCCAATTGCTTTGATTCCACTTTTAGTTTCTTTTGGATATCTGATGCAGAATAATAATCAAAATGTAAAGATATATCAGTACTATGAAAATCAACAAAAATGGGTCTATGATGAATGTGATGATAATATTTCAATAAAAATTGAATTAGAAAGAAGAGGGAATAAGAAACTTGCATTTTCTTTAAATATTAGTGGAGAAGTAAAAAGAGAGGATATCAATCAATCACTTGGACTAGATTATGATTTATTGTCAATTGGGATTGATAATCCTATACCCTCAGTTTTAAATTATAGGGAGGATGTGTTAAGAGTTAAACTTGCTGCTAAAAATGAGCTTGATAAAATAAATGGGGACTATGATGAGATTCATTTGTTTTTAGCAGCACCTGCAGGATTGTGTATTGAGATTGGTAGAATTATAAGAGAAAACATGTACCCAAACACCTATATTTATAATTACGTTAGAAGTGAGGAGATTAAGTATACGAAAGTATTTAATTTGATGAATATTAGAGGCACAGAGTAACGGTAACTAAGATAATGGAATATAAATTATTTTATGAAAAATTGCATAAACAACGATGCAATTTTTTTCTGTTCAAAATACTTAAGTTGCCGCTTTGTTGTTTTCCGAGCGGCATCTTGGGTATTACGCCTAAATATGATACAATTAGTCCAAGATGCCGCTCTCTGCTAGTCAAAGCGGCAATATGGATAATATTGAGGTGAAACATGGAAACATATAATCTAAAAAATATATTTGTACGATATGGTGGTGTTATGAAAACCAAAGAACTCTATAAAAATGGTGTGAGCAAATATGATATAAAGAAATTGACAGATATTCACGTGCTTGAGAGAATCACACAAGGATATTACAAATTATATAACGAAGAGATTAGCGATATTAAGTTAATATCGATGCTGATACCAAGCGGTGTTTTATGTTTTGACTCAGCTCTTTTTTACTATGGATATAGTGATAGGACACCAATGGAATGGCATATTGCTGTTAATAAGGATTTATCAAAATCTAAAGTTAAACTAGATTATCCCTATGTTAAGCCATACTTTATAGAAAAAAAACTATTGGAAGTAGGTGTTGAAGGGGCAGTTATCGAAAATGTGAAAGTAAAAATATACAGTAGAGATCGTTTGATTTGTGACTGTTTAACCTATGAAAATAAAATGGACGTTGAACTCTTCAATAAAGCAATTCAGGGATATATAAATGATCCTAAAAAGAATATTTCAAAATTGATGGAATTTGCTGAATTAAGAAATGTGACAAAGAAAGTATATGATAAAATTGGGATGTGGCTGTAATGAACGAAGCAAAATCAGTGATAGCAAGGTTAAAAAATGAAAGTAAGAAATCGGGAAAATCCCTGCAATTACATCTACAATTATTTTGCCAAGAAGAACTATTAAGAAGAATAGTAAAATCTAGCTATACAGAAAATTTTATTTTGAAAGGCGGTCTTTTAATCTATACATTGTCAGGATATCAAGGTAGAGCAACGGTTGATATGGATTTTTTAATGAGAGCTATAGATAATTCTCTAGATAAAGTAGAAGAAGTGGTAAGGGAGATTATAGATACTTCAACTGGAAATGACTTTATAACATACGATATTATTGATTGTGAAAAAATTTCTGTTGATCGAAAGTATAATGGCATATCAGTAAAGTTAATTGCGAATATTGCTAATACCAAGACACCGCTACATATGGATTTTGGAGTGGGTGATGTCATTGTTCCTAACACCGAAAAACGAAAGATCATTACGCAATTAGATACATTTGAAGCAGTTGAGATAATAACATATTCACTTGAGAGTACGGTTGCAGAGAAGATAGACGCTATCTTACAAAGATTCGAGCTTACGAGTAGAATGAAAGATTTCTATGATATTTATTATATCGGTTCAACATTTGATTTTAACGGGAAGATTTTATTCAACGCAGTAAAAGAAACAACCGATAATCGGGGGACTAAAATTGAATCTGATTCTTTTGATCGCATAAAGAATCTAAAAAATAATGATGTGCTTTTAGGTAGATGGAAAGTATTTCAAAAGAAGTTTTCTATTGATTTATCCTTTGAGGATGCAATTGATTTTTTAGAAGTATTTATGAGTGATATTTTTCATGCAATCGCTTCTTCTGATGACTTTGATGGCAAATGGCAGTCGAAAGATTGTTCTTGGGAAAGTTCTAAGTAGTGTATTATAAATAAACAATTTAGTAGTATATTTATTGACGATAATAACAAACTAGATTTGACCGTTTCAAAGAGAGGATGGCTAGATGGATATTCAAAAAATATTAGAATACTATATAGAATATGAAAATTACAACTTGTTAAATAGTATATCAACCGTTTCTAAAAAAAATGATTTTGTTGAGTCAAAGTTAAAAGATATAGAGCTTATCATTGATAATGTAATAGATCAAAAGTATAATTCAGTTCTCAACACAATCGACTATCGGATTAAAACCTTGGGAGAGAATGGAAATGACATCAGGAATGAACTTAAAACACTATGTATAGAGTCCATGGAATTAAATGATAGTGAGATAGAAAGTAGATTAAGTTTAATATTTGAGCAGCTTTTCCAGAATACCACTGAGACTGTTAAATCTCAAAAATGGGCTGTTAAGAATGAATTATTGCGCAAGGAGTTTTACATATACTATCCAATGTATAGGGTAGAGAAAAGTTACATGCCTCTCTGTGTGTTTAATTGTACTGTCAACTCTGGAGAAATGAAAATCAAATCATATGCTGTTGCAGAGGCATTATTAAATATATTTATGAAAAAGCAATACCTTTTCGATGAGTACTTTTCTAATAGAAAAGAAAAGGAAGATTTTTTTTCAACTTTAACTTCATTTGATAATTATGATATTTTTTCGCTAGTAGAAGTAATTACCGAGAGTGTCGTTAGCAAGATAGGATTCATTAAAGATGATTTAGTGAATAAAAGGCAAAAGTTTTTTATGATTTCACTCTCGGACAATGCACAATCTTATTCAGCTCCGTTTAAAGAAGAGATTGTATTAACAAACTATTTACTAGATAAAAATCGATCTGAATTGTTAGAAAGCTATTTATTAGGTGAAAAGTCGGGTGGGTATAGAGAGGAAATCAATAACATAACACATTTTGGGAGCTATCCTTTTGGAATAAACTATAATGAAAATGATCACCCGGCTTATACGGTTAATAAAAAGCAATGGGAAATAATGAACTTATATAATGATGTCAAATTGCAATCTGTCACGGGTCCTCCGGGTACTGGAAAAACCACAGTTCTGAAAGAAATTATTGCTGATATGTTTGTAAGAAAAACGAACGTACTTTTAAGTAAATGGGATGAAGCATGGCTAGAAAATAAAGATGGGATTTATAGAAGTCCTTTTGAGGGAAACAATAACTTTTCAATGGTGATAACATCAACGAATAATGATGCTGTAAACAATATTGGAGAAGAGTTAATTGAAGAAATCTCTCTTTTTAATAACAGTAATTTAAAGAGCTTAGAATATACTTTTTGTGCGAAATTAGGTAATAAAGACAATACAGATCAATTTGTTTCGGACTCTCTGTTGCCGTTAATTCAGAGTTTGGCGAATGAAAATGAATTCATTGATGAAGAATCTCTTAAAGTTGAGTTCAAAGAGACTTATTCCTTACTTGAATACTTTAATCTATTAATGAGTAACCTCGACCAAAGCATCAAGTCTGTAGAATCCCATCATGGGGAAAGAGTAGAATATTTGGAGTCTTCTGCTTTGTTTGAACATTATGATAGCACATACAAGGAATGTATCAATCAAATTGATCTGTCGCAGATTAAAATTGATAATTTCAATAGAGATAAAAAGACATTTGAAGAAAAAATAGCAGTAAGCAATAAAGAAATATCATCACTAAAACGTAGGTTCAATGACCAGATCAACCTTTTGAAAGATATTGAAGCTAAAACGAAATGGTTTTTAGTGGGAAAGCTTATTGAGATATATACAGAAAGAAAAAGAAAAGTATATCAGGAAAACAATGAATTGATTAATAATGAAATCATTGAAACAACCGAACTTCAGATGCATTACAAAAGCGAACTAAATGAAGTTAAAACAGATCTTGAAAATACTATGAAAATCCAAAATGATCTTGTAGTAAAAACAGAAA
Source organism: uncultured Fusibacter sp. (assembly GCA_965140735.1). Classification (GTDB taxonomy): domain Bacteria; phylum Bacillota; class Clostridia; order Peptostreptococcales; family Acidaminobacteraceae; genus Fusibacter_A. The sequence continues at coordinate 3,423,484 of OZ223306.1, forward strand.
AATTAGATAAAGTCATGAAGAGCTTAAAAGACTACCAACTAAAATATGAAAATCTGCTTGATTTTATGAAAAAGCAAGAAATGCAAGAAGACTTGATTCAAGATAGAAATAAACTTTGTAACAGTGAAAAAGTTACATTTTTTAGAATTAAATTATTTAAACTCTCTTTGTTACTACATGAGGCATATATCATAAAGCATCGAAAAGAGATTTTATCGTCATTAAATGAAATTTATAAACCTGGTAAGAGCTTATTTTCTACATGTTATAGAAGTACTTACCTTTATAACGAGGAAACAACAAATAAGATTCGTAATCTTTGGGAAGTGTTTTGCTTGTGTTACCCTGTAATATCGACTACCTTACATTCATTTGAGAGAAATAAGTTTCATATGATATCACAGTTATTTGACTTGATCATGGTGGATGAATCTGGACAGGTAATGCCGCATTATTTAGTGAGTCCAATTTATAGAGCTAAAAAAGCTTTGATTGTTGGTGATGCCTTTCAATTACAACCAGTAAGAAAACAAAAATATCCACAAATATTTGAAAAACATGAAAGATTATCTAATGTAGGAAAACACTTAGATCTTGATAGTCAAAGTGCTCAAAACCTTGCGGATAGGAATACCAAGTACTTTGATACTCTTGAGGGGAAGAAAATTGGATTAATGCTTGAAGAGCATAGAAGATGTGAAGAGAATATTGCTACCTTTTCTAATAAATATGTTTACAACAACAAGATGATACTTAAAACAAAGAATAAACCTAGTGAAGATAAATTTTTGGGGAGTAACCTAATATTTATTGATGTAAGGGGTTACAAGGAAAAAGATAATAAAAATTATGCAGAATCTGAAGTCATAAAGAACATAATTAAGAGTATCCGAGAAAAAGATGTGGATTCAGAGATTGGTGTTATTACACCGTATTCTAATCAGCAGCATCTACTTAGAAAAATCGTAAAGGATGAAAATACAGAATGTGGAACTGTCCATAAGTTCCAAGGTAAAGGCAAAGATATTATAATTATTAGTTTAGTGGTAAGTTCAATTGATGATCGAAGAGGTCTATCATTTATTGCTTCTGAACCTAATTTTCTCAATGTAGCTCTTACGAGAGCAAAGAGTCAGGTGATATTAGTTGGAAATTATGACATTCTAGCTAAAGGTAATACTGTCTTAAAAAAGCTAGATAATGTTATCAAAAATGTTGGAGCAGTTTTTTCGTTTTATGATGACGAAATTGATATGGATGATGAATATGCAAGAATTGTCAAAAAAATAATAACTGCTGGAACCCCAAAAGATGACGACTATACTAAGCTATTTTCTTTATATGAGAAATATGGCGGTATTCTAACTGACGATACACATTATTTGTTTTTAATGAATTTATTTGAAAATGCTAAATCTATCGAAATTTGCACACCCTGGGTTAATACAATAGTTGTAAAACCGCCTTTTTTAAGTAAACTTGAAGAGTTTGTAAGAAGTGGAAAAAGGTATAAAATTACTTTTGGCTACAATAAAACAAAATATTCTTTGAGTTCAAGCTCTGAGATAAAAGAGATTATAGCCAAAGACTCTGCTTTTAAATATGATGAAAAACGGGAGGTAGATATGATTTTAAATCTAAAGAATTTATTAGGAGATTCATTGATTTATAATCCACCTTTACATGCTAAAGTACTTATTGTCAACGAGGAGTATTTAGTAATTGGTTCTCATAATTGGTTGAGTAAACAAGGGCAACGTAAAAATAGTAAGCGTGAAGTTAGTTGTATTGTAAAAAACAGAAGTATGGCACAATTCATTCGTGAAGATATTTATAAAATCAAAGAATAATTTGAAGAGGACGTTTCATAGGAATAAGGATGTCCTTTATCATGATTGTGAGCAATATACTATAAGATAGAAATTTACTAGTTCAGTTTTTCACACTCCCCTAACTGCGATACCCAGAACCGTATCATAAGTGAAGGGGTGTTTGGATATAGATGAAATTAGGTAAAATCTATTGAAGATAGTATGTATTAAATTTGATATAATATTAATAATAGTATGAAAATTTTTATTTTGAAATAATTGTTTAAACTTATAGTAATATGATTTTTGGAGGGGGATGACGTTGGAAGATATTTTTAATAAATTAAAGAATTTTTTTGATAACAAGGGTGTAAAAGTAGAAGTAGATAAATTTTATCAAGAAATAAAGGATACATTTGATTTTAAAAATCTGTATAAGGTAAGCGACCAAGATATTAACGATTTTTTAAGTCAACAATTTTTTAAAAATGAAGAGAAAGAAGAGTGGTTTCGTTTACTAACAAAGTTAAAATTGGATACCTCATTAGATATTTTAGATAATGAAAATCAAGAATCTGCAAGATTAGATTTGAAAAATGATATTAGGAGAATTATTTCGTCAATTGCGGAACCTGAGGAAATTATTATTGAAAATAATGTTGTAAAGATTGAGTTTTCACTAAAAGAAGGTAGTGAAATTCAAAGAAAAATTCAAGAATACTCTTCATGGACAAGAGATCATATCGTTGAAACAATCGCAAAACAGTATAATATAGATGAAAATAAAATTGTAATTATTGACAGTGTTTCATCATATGTAGATTTTATTGCTGGTTTTGATGATATGAATTATGTATCACGTGGTCAGAAAAATTGTAGATACAAATTGACACCATCTTTACATAGAGTGTGTATTGGAGATTATAATAAGAATTCTGCCGATTTTGAAGATACTTTTAGACAAAAAATTCTTTTTTATGATAATAGTACTGAGTATAAAACGGAAGAAGAATTAAGAGCTTATGGGCAACATTTCGGATTACCTACCAACTATTTAGATTTTACAGAAGCCCATTTAATTTCGTTACTTTTTGCAGTTGAAGATTATGAATATATTGAAAATCACTCTATTGTCTATTTTATTGATGCATTATCATATAACCAAGAAACAATTAGAAATGAGATTAAGTTGGTGGATTTTTCTAATAAAGATTTAAAACAGACAACAGAAAGGAATTTTGCTGACAAATCATACTTTATTAAAGTGGGGAATTCCAATGAAAGAATTCATTTTCAAAAAGGATGCTTTTTAAAGATTGTACCAAATGACAATCTGACGTCTATGCTTCAGAAGCACACTAAAATAGCTATTATTGATAAAAATTTTAAAAAGAAGATCCTTCAAGAATTGTTTAATTTAGGGATTACTTTTGAAAATATTTATCCTGACAAAGATAATTTGGTAAAAACAATAAAATTTATCAAAACAAATTTAGAATCATAGGAGGATAAAGTATGAATGTTCCTGTAGGTGTTAAATACTCAAGACCCTTGATATCAATTCAAGATATTGTAAACTTTATTGATAAAGGTGAAAAATATATTAAACACAATTTGGATGAAATGACCGAGGCTGATCAAATGAATGTATTACACGGAATAATTTTAAGTCCAGACTATCAAAGAGAGTATCGATCAAAGCCCTCAGAGGAAGCCGCAATAATTGAATCAATAATATTAGGCATTCCAATTCCAGAAATATTTTTGGTTAGAACAAGTAGTCATGGAATTCAGTTAAGACATGTGATGGACGGTCAACATAGACTTACTGCAATATATAGATATGTTAAGGACAAATATTCATTGAAATCTCTAGAAATTTTGAAAGAGAATGAAGAATTTTATAATAAAAGATTTTCTGAACTATCTAGAGAAAATAAAATACAAATATTAGGCAGTCATTTATCAATTCTAGAATTTTATCCTTTTGATGATGACGAAATAGAAATAGAGCTATTTAAACGATACAATAGAAATACAAAACCATTAGAACCTCATGAAATTTCTATGGCTACTTTTTACTCTAAGACAAGCCAATACATTACCAATTTTTTAAATGAACATATGGAAAATCAAGAAAAGAGTGATCTTTCTGAGAAAATCGTAAAAATCTATAATATAACTCAGAACAGAAAAAATAAACAGAAGAATCATCAAGAAATTTGTATAATATTGAATATTCTATTATATGGACCTAATTCAGATTATAAAGATGGTGTTGATATTGCAAACAGCTTCTTGGAAAAAAGGTCAAAAATGTTCAAAGAGGATAAAGAAAATGACTTAAATAAATTAATAGATGTTTTCGAACAATTTAATAAGTTTCTTTTTAGATTAGATGAGGAAATTGATTATCCATTTTCGACAAATATAATCTTTGCTGATGATAAACGCAGTGTTAAATACCATACGGGTGTTTCTATTATTTTAGCAATGATTTTTTATTACTATAATATTAACTTAGAATCAAATCAGTTAATTCTAGATATTAGAAGAATCTTTGAACTTAGTCCGTTGGGTGATGCTACTTATCGTGCATCGAGTACTAATATTCGTAATATTGATAGATATCTTTTTGAAGATAATCATATAGATAAAATTGCTTTTAATGCATTAAAATATAAGGAAAAGTAGTATTAAATGAGAACATGTAATAGTTTCTTAACTAAGAATCTTTAATGTGTTCTTTTTTAATAATTAGAATTCATTTAATTTGAGTGATGGCACACTAAATCAGAATTGAAATATAAGTGTTTTGACACTCACCCAAGTGCGATACCCAGAACCGTATCATAAATAAAGTCATTACTCACCAGTTTCTTCAATTTTACTTATACACTATTGATCTTTGGATGGTCGCATTCCAATTATGAGCAAGGAAAAAGAAGTCAATTACGCCTATCTAAGATATCACAATCCAATGATCATCTATTGACTGGAAGAAGATAAGCGGCAACAATTAGATCTGTTTTCGAACTTGAGAATATAAAATTTTTTAAGATGATATGTTTTTGGTAAATATCAAGAGTTATAAATCGTACTAAATAAAATCGACCGCATTCGAACGCGGTCGTTTTTTTATGAATAGAGGAGAACTAAAACGCTATTTACTGCTGTTGAAAGCTTTTAAAGATATGGTATAATGTAATTGACCGCGGTCGAAATGTTATTCGACCTTTTAGGTGCGTTCGATTTATGAGGTGATGATTATGTTTGATATTTTAAGTATACTGATGAATGGCGAAACTAAGTACCTCGAGTTTAAAGAAAAATACTCTAAAACGATATTAAAAACTGTATCTGCATTTTCAAATTATCATGATGGTAAAATCATGATCGGTATTTCAGATGACGGTCACGTCATAGGTGTTGAAAAGACCAATGAAGTACGATTGGGTATTGAAAATACAATTAACGATAGTATTAAGCCAAGACCTAATTATGAAATAGAAATGCTGGCTATTGAAAATAGAAATGTACTCGTTATTTCTATTTTTAAGGGGTATCAAACACCTTATGTTTTAGACCGAAAAGCGTACAAACGAGCAGACACTTCAACTGTAGAAATAGACAAAAATGAATATGATGAACTCGTACTTCTAGGTAGAAATTTAGCCTATGAGGAACTTGAATATATAGGAGAAAATCTAAAATTTAGAAATTTAGAAAGACTATTGGCAGATAAACTCGGGATAGCAGAAGTTAATAGAGATATTCTTAAATCACTTGAACTTATTCAAAAAGAAAAATACACAAATGCTGCAGCATTTGTTGCAGATTCAAATGCGTTCACAGACAGAGGAATGGACTTCATTTGCTATGGAGATCAATCCATGATGACATTCAAGGATAGAATAAACTTGAAGTCAGCTTCAGTTATAGAAGAATTTGAAACCGCTATGTTATTCTACAAAAAGCATATTAATCAGGGTGATCGTATAAAGGGGGCATTCAGGGAGTCTTTTGAAGAAGTGCCAGAAGAAGCTTATAGAGAGGCGGTCGCAAACGCAATCATCCATAGGGATTATAGTAGAAGAGGAAATAATAGAGTCGAGATTTTCGAAGATCGGGTGGAGATAACTTCTATTGGTGGATTACCAGTTGGAATTTCTAAAGAGGAATACTTAAATGGCAATTTTTCAAATGCTAGAAATAGAATAATTGCAGATATATTTTTAAGATGCAAAATTATAGAGAAAATGGGAACTGGTGTTAGAAGAATAAAATATGTTTATAGCTCATTTGGACAAAGTCCTGAGTTCAAAGTGTTTGAAAACTCAATTCAGGTCATCCTTCCAAGATTAAATATGGCAGCAGAAATCAATATAAAACAAGCCGATTTGACAATGGAAGAAGAAAAATTGCTTAATTATATTAAGTCAACAAAGGGAATAAGTCGCGTAGATACTGAAAAATACATGGGTATCGGCAAAACTAAAGCGACTAACTTGATAAATGGATTATTGGATAAAGACGTAGTTATCAAAATAGGTATTGGGAAAAATACAAAATATAAATGTAAATAGAGCATATTTTGACACTCACTGGAGTGCGATACCCAGAACCGGATCATAAATGACGGTAAAACTTTCAGTTGATTTGCGTTAGAAAGAAATATATTGAAGTTGCGAGTGCTTATTAAGGAAGGGATTTTGTGAGAGAATTACTGAAGCAATTCATCAAAGATACAATTCGCTAAAATTTCAGAAACAAAAGGTTATGATTCATAGCATATCGTAAGAATGGGAAGTCGCAAAGGTTATTGGTTTGATGAAGCGAAGTTTTACCAGAATTACAAAGCAATCATTGAGATAACTGAAAGATGGGAAATGAATCCATATATGAATTTGACACAGGAGATAAAGAGTTATTTCAGTATTGGCATAAATGTCCGTCATATCAAGACTAAGGACTTGGTGTATCCAACTCACTTTTTAGAATTGCGCACAACAAAACCCTAAGCAAGAGACTGTTTTTTGTCTTTTGCTTGGGGTTTATGTCTATTTTATATTAAGCGATTTCAGTGTCAATTTTTTTGAACATATTTTCAGTTTTTGAAATAACTAAGGTTTGAACGACATCACCGGTGACATTTAATGTGGTATGGCCAATATCTATCAATCGATACATACCTGCAATCATCCCAACGACTTCGACAGGAAGCCCCATATTGGTGAGCAACATTACACCCATGACAATGCCACCACCTGGTATACCAGGTGAACCAACCGAAATGAGCGTTGTCATTAAAATGGTTATAAACATTTGCGTAAGTGATAAATCAACATTATAAATCTGTGATACAAAGACGACTAGTGCGGCATAATAAATACAAGCACCATCCATATTGATTGTCGCACCTACAGGTAATGTAAATCCTGCAACTTCTTCTTCAACTCCGAGATCATTTTCTACTACATCTCTCGTGACGGGCAACGTTCCAGAACTGCTTGTCGTACTAGCTGTCATCAACCACACTTTTGGCATCTTGTTTAAGAATTTACCAAGTGGGAATTTAGCAATCAGCAATAACTCCGGAATATAAATTAAAACAAACATCAAAGTAAGGCCAATGTAGTCCGTTAATACAAGCTTTGCTAATGGTCCAAAAATTTTAACGCCATATACGCCAATTGAATTTGCCATTAAAGCGAAAACGCCAATAGGTGCCAATTGCATGACAATGTTTGTAACTTTATACATCGCTTCTGCGCCTGTTTCCATGACATTGGCCAACACTTTTCCTTTTTCACCCAGTATAGTAATCCCAATTCCGAAGAATACAGAAAATACAATAATTTGCATCATATTACCATTCGATAATGCTGTAAATGGATTTGTAGGGATCATACTTAATATTGTGTCAGCCCAAGAAGGTAACTGTGTCGCTTCATAGGTTGCATCCCCCGCTATTGACGATAAGTCAAAACCAATCCCCGGATTGACAATATTTGCTACCAGCATACCTACACACGCTGCGACAAATGATGTCGCAATATAAATCACAATTACCTTGCCGCCAATTTTTTTAAGTTTTGTCATATCACCAAGGCTTGAAATGCCAGCTGTGATGGAGAAAAATATCATTGGCACCACAACCATCTTAATCAGGTTTAGAAACAATTTGCCTATTGGTGCAATCACGGTTATCCTATCCCCGAAGATAATACCAAAAACAATACCTAGTGCAAATCCAATGAATGTCAGTACACTTAAACTCATTTTTTTGTTTTTCATCGTTAAACTCCTCTCTAAATTTTCTCGTACAGTTTATAACTTTGCCATTGCACTACTGATTCTCTTCACCGCCTCCTTTAATTCATTTTCATTAGATGCAAAAGAGAAGCGAACACAACATTCATCTGTGCCATATGCAGCTCCCGGTACGCCTACAACTTTAGCTTCCTCTAAAATATAATTGCACATGCTTTCTGCATCCATATCTCCTTTTGAAAAATTGACCCATGCATAAAATGCCCCCTCCGGCATTGGGCACACAATACCTGGAATTTCATTTAGTGCTTTCACAAAAATGTCGCGACGTTTTTCATATTCCTTTCGCATGGTTTCAATTTCTTCATGACAATCTAGCGCAACAATTGCCGCCTTTTGAATGAAGCCGCTTACGCATGAAACCGTATGCTGATATAATTTGTAGATGACTTTGCAAAGCGCTCTGTCTGCAGCTAAATAGCCAATACGCCATCCTGTCATTGCCACACTTTTCGAAAAGCCATTGACAGTAATCACTCTTTTGGAAATAGCTTTATTAGACGCCATTGATATATTTTCAACACCATTGAATATGATGCGTTCATACATCTCATCTGATAGTAAAAGAACATCTGGATGATTCGTCATGAAAGTAGTGATACTTTCAGCTTCTTCGGGGGTAAGTACTTTTCCAGTTGGATTATTGGGATAATTGATAATAAGCACCTTCGTCTTTTCTGTGTATGCTGCTTCCAACTTTTCCAGTGTAATTTTATACTCTTCTGATAGTGATAATCGTACTGCTACCGGTACTGCTGCACTCGATTCTATAATCGCCGGATACGAAACCCATCCGGGTTCTAAATACATGACTTCATCTCCCGGATTGACTAAACTGCGTATTACCATATAGATGGCAAACTTGCCTCCCGGCGTTACAATAATTTCATCAGCTGTGTAATGACAATGATTTTCATATTTAAGCTTTTCTGAAATTTTATCTCTTAAATCTGGCAATCCTGGTCCGATTGTATAATGCGTATAACCTTGATTCATGAATTTTTGAGCTTCTTTGATGATTCTCTCTGGAGTATCAAAATCAGGTTCTCCACCAGATAGATTAATAATGCTAGCGTCTGTAGCTTGTAACTCTTTCGCTTTCATCATGAATGTCATTGACTTGGATGGCTGTAAATTCTCAATATGCTGATTAAAACGATTCATCTTTTATGCTCCTTATTCCAATATATCAAAATCTGCATCTGCCATTTTCTTTAAAATTGCTTGCAGTAACTGACTTTTCTCGTCCCATTCGCCACTTTCAATGAGTCTTCCCATAATGGCTTCTTTTTCTTGTACTTCTCTTAATGCGTTCAATACAAATGGTGCATCTTCTCTTTGAACAACTGTGATACCATCCTCGTCTCCGATGATAATGTCTCCCGGATGAACGACTTGTCCACCACATGCTATGTCTGTGTTGATCTCTCCAACAACATTTTTATAAGGACCTCTGGCTGTTGCTCCCAAAGCAAATACCGGAAAATTATTTTGGTTTAAAAAATCTACATCTCTTACTGAACCATCTACGACAAATCCCGCGATACCCTTGCTCATGGCATATCGGTACATGACATCCCCGCAAACACTATGATTTGTATCGCTACAAGCATTTACAACAATAACGTCTCCAGGTTCTGCAATTGATAAGGCTTTATGAAATAAAGCATTATCAGCGATGGCTGATTTTACTGTAATTGCACTGCCTACAAGCTTTTTTCCAAGTCCCATAGGTTTAATAAGACTATGCATAGCAAAAAGTCTATGAGTACAATCAGAAACATTTGCTGATGCTGCGCTTCTAAAGCTATCAATCAATTCTTTGTCAGCACGGTTCACATTTTTATACACACGAAGTCCAGGTTTACTCATTTTTCCCTCCAATTTAAAATTATTATGAAAAAGGGACAATGTGTTTACTATCACATGCCCCCTTTGACAAACTATACGTCATAAATCGAAATCGATTTAAACAATAATATTTTTATTTAATTTGATATGAATAATTTTATTTATTTTACCTTTTTGTAATATTCTTGTCAATATATTTTTTTCTTATATTTTTTAGTTTGATATTTTAGATAAAATTATTTAAAATTAGAACAAGAGCTTACAGACTGGAGAATACAATGTTAAATAATTTAAAAGAAAGAATTCAGAAAACGACCTTAACTAAAATAGAATCACAAATTGCGGATTATATCATTGATAATATTGGGGCATTTTGCTTCATGACATCGACTCAATTGGCACAAACACTTAGCGTCAGCCACTCTTCTATCATTCGTTTCACGAAAACACTTGGATTTCAAGGGTATTCTGACTTTCAAAAATTCGTGCGTGAGATTTACAACACCCAAATTGATGAGCAAAAATACCAAATCGCAATTCCTTCAAAACTTTTAAAGACGAAGATGGCGCATTTCCCTGATAGTTCTATCATTACTGCAGTCACGGCGCTTGCCGTTGAAAACATTCAATCCATACTGGAAAAAAATAGTGAAGAAATATTTGAGTCAGCTGCCAATGCACTGATTGAATCAAAAAACAAATATCTCGTGGGTTATAGAGGTACGCAATCAACGATTTCTTTTTTATCTATCATATTAAAACATATGTTACCAAATGTTCACCCTGGTCCTGCGCCAGGACTGAATACTTTTGATTATCTATCTGATATCAGTTCTGAAGATAGCATCATCATTGTGAGTTTTCCTAGGTATTCAAAAATTTGTTATCTAGCTGCAGAAATGGCACATAAAATGGGCGCAAAAGTTATCATCCTGACCGATAGTCCTACAGCGCCACTTGCTAAATTTGCAGATTTTTTATTTACCATGAATGTCGCCAGTTTGACTTTTCATAATTCTCAAGCGATTTCCATCATTTGTGCAGAAATTCTTACTACGATTGTCAGCCACAAAATAGGCATTACAAATGAATCAAAACTCGAACTTATTGATTCATATCTGACACAGACTGAGCTATATTAGTGCTTTTCTATTTGTTTTATATATGAAAATTGTTTTGATAGACTAACGTCGTAACACCTGGGGATGCGGACAGAATCTTGATCTGTTTTATGTGCCGATCGAGATATAAATTCTAGACCATATTATGAACTTATCAAAATATTGTGTACTGATAATGTTAGAAAAAATGTAGATTTAGGAGATGAAGTGTCTAATGAATAAAAAGTTGAGAAAGCTTACAATGGTGTTTGGTATATTAACTGCAATAATTGTAATTTTAGTGCCAATGGTAGGACTTTTTATTTCAGGTGATATTGGATTAATACTGTTAAAAAGTTGTGTGGTGTTATTTATTATTACAATGGTGTGTATGATGGGGGCTATGCTAATCAATTCAAATTGGATTGTTAAACTAGCGGTATTGCCCATAGCTTACATGTTGATCATGGTTGGTTATATGATTTATCAATTAAAGGTACATGAGTTCTTTATTGCCGCTCTTGGTGGCGATATAGGAAATACTACAACGAGAATAAGCGGAGAAGTTTCGGTTGCCAAGCTTTCAATGGCGTTACATGGTGGTGTGATTGTCCTGTCAATTCCTTTAATTATTGTAGCAATTGTTAAAGTTACAAAGCTGAACAAACATGGTAATATCAACTTTTCAACGTATGATACAATAGAAGGCGTTATTACAAACGTGATGGACACACGAACCAAAATTAATAAAGTAAAAATTTATAAAATCACTTTAGACATTCCTTATTATCAAGGTGAAAATTATCAAGTAACAAAAGAGTTTTTAGTACCAATGCATATGATTCATACCATCGCTCTAGGCAAGAGAGTTACATTAAAAGTAAACCCAAAGAAGAGAGAAGACATTTACATTCAAAATGAGTATGGGATTCTGTAAAGGATGAATAAACGAAATTCAAGGATGGGAGATGTTGTTATTTGAGGTGACAGGAGTTCGATGTGCCTCGCCTCCACCAAAACATAAAAATAGACCCTTTCGGGTCTTTTTTTACGTCTTATCCTGAACCTACTCATCTTGAAGATATAAGTGATCATCTCCCCACTGGACAATTAAGGACATAATGGGTTTCAAACTTTCACCGTGTTCAGTTAATGAGTATTCAACTTTTGGTGGTACTTGTGAATAAACCTTTCTATTAACCATCTTATAATGCTCAAACTTCTTTAGTTGCTGAATCAGCATTTTTTCTGTAATACCAGGAATCTTCTTTCGAAGCTCTCCAAATCTTAACGGTTCACTTTGTAAAGCCCATAAGATCCACATACTCCACTTGCCGCTAATCAAATCGATTGTAAAGTCTATAGGACAAGAAAATTTTTCTTTATTTACAGATGACATATTTTTATCTCCTTAATCTAATACTTACCTTTTGTATAGTATTATACTAAAAAGTAGGTACTTGTACAATGGATAGCTTCAGTGTTAAACTAGCCTTAGTAAATTTGATAATACATGGAGGAAATAAAATGGAGAAGATTAAAATTGGCAAAAAGAATCATTTATATCCAAGTCCGACTGTGCTGGTTGGTGCTAATGTGGATGGCAAACCTAATTATTTAAATGTTTCATACTGTGGGATAGTTAATCGTGTTCCTGCCATGCTTTCCATATCATTGAATAGGAATCATTATACCTATGAGGGTATTAAAGGGCATAAGACCTTTAGCGTAAATATTCCTTCGGTAGAAATGTTAGCAGAGACGGATTACTGTGGGATAGTATCTGGAAGAGAAGTAGACAAAGGGAAGCTTTTTAATACCTTTTATGGTGAGTCTAGAGATATACCAATGATAGAAGAATGCCCGATCAATATGGAGTGTAAAGTGATTGAGATCTTAGATTTAGGTGGAAGTAATATAACCCTTATAGGTGAAATTATTGAGTCATACGCTGAAGAACAGTATCTTGAAAATGGCGTGCCTGATTTAAGCAAGATCAATCCAATCTTACTGTCGATGTATGAATTCAACTACTATAGCATAGGAGAAAAAATAGGTCGGGCATGGAATGTTGGAAAGGATATTCATATATGATGACTATCAAAGAAATTTTATTTTATAGTCCATGAGCGGCAACTTGGAATAACCGCAACTATCCCCGATACCCCATAAGCCTATCATAAATAGAAGAAGGAGTAGACACCCCTTACACCCCTTCTTCTTCAAACTTATAAGCTCCTAATACCGATAATGTTAGTGTTTTCAAACACTACAACGAATTCGATGTCTTTATCAAATAATGCATTAATAGTTTTAGGGTTAGTTTTCCCCTGTTTTGATCTCCTTTGGTGGTATATTATCCATTTTAATCCACTCTAAGAAATCTGTCTAACTTAGTGCGGTTCTAATATTAGGAGAGAAATGGGTGTACGTATTTCTTATTTTACTAAAACCACCAGTCTTTATTTTTTGAAATTGACAAAAATAGGTGAGGACCACGCCATGTGTCCATCTTTTTGAAGAACTTTTACCCAATACGCATTGTGACCTTCTTTTATGGCTTCGTCAGTAAAACTTAGCGTCTGGCTTAGTGCTGAAGAAGTTGCCGTATCGCTTAAATAGAAATCATCAGAAGCAAGCGAGATTGAAGCGTTCAAGTTGACACCGCCACCACTTAAAATAGTTGGTTCAGCGGATAAGTCCGATAATTTAATCTGGCAAGACACAGGTTTCGTATTGAACGATAACAGGGCATCGTCAGGGGCGTCGAGTACAATGAATAATCCGTCTAAATCACCTGAAGTAGTAGATGTCCATTCTATCCACTGATTTGTTTTATTTGTAATCCCTTGCTCCAAACGATCGAATGCAAAAGGTTCTACTTTATCTATTTTGCCTTGATCAATGCTGAAAGAACCGCTCCAATCTGTTGATTTTCTTCTGCCGGTCGTCATAACACCTTCCCAGACGAGTTTTATGAATTTTTTATTACCCATAGCAGTCAGTTTGTCGTCAAATGATTTTTTATAAATCGAATCTGGTCCGTTATAGATTTCTATAGAAGCGATTTGTGAAGTCCCGATTACATCAATTTCTAATTTAGGTGGCTGACTCATTTCGATCTCTTCCCCCATAAAGTGTTCGCCTATTTTTGTCTTTAAGAATATTCTGGCAAATGTCGTTGCGTAAACGCGACGTTTTTTTATAGCCTGCCAGATTTGACCGTTCGACAAAAGCATAATAGCATTTGATGAGGCAGATGTACTTTAAAGGTATATGGAACTATATTGAGGAAAAAATAGTACACATTTGAAAGTTTATTTCAAATGTGTACTATTTTTATTTCAAAACCGATCAATTTGTTTAAAAGTTCACAATTTTAGGTGAAAGAGGAGAAAAAAGAGGTTGAAAATCACTTCAGATTTGGCATGGAAATTGCGATTTATTAAAGAGAACGTTGTCATGGAAAAAGTAAATACTGTGTGAAAGGAGTTGAGAAGAGAGAGGGTCACGCTAACAGTTCGCTTCAATATTTGGAAAAGGTTTCGAATTTATTTAGAATTAAAAAGCTATGAATTATGTAAATTACATAATTGGAATTCGATGCTCCAAAAAGTCTAAAGTAAAAGTATTAAAGACTGGAATTCAAATGTTTTGAACTTGCTTTGTGCTGAATGCGTGAAAACTATAAAGTTGTTTACAATTTAGGCGGTGACAACTAATTTCTAAATCATTGAAATAAAGTGATCACGAATCTTTCAAATATGTAAATTTTTCAATTTGAGATAAGTTCAAGCAATGTGAAAATGTTAATGGATTTATATTGTATTAATAATCACTTCAGTAGGGATACTGAACCAAATTCATGCAATTGTTTAAGAAAACATGGAGAAATAGGAGGAGTTTAAATGAATAAAATCAAACGAGTTTTGGGTATAGTTTTGGTTTTTGTGTTAACAGTTGTTATATCAGTTGGATGTGCTCAAAAAGATAATGGTAATGAAGGCGAAGCTGGAGCTTCTAAAGCTGAATTTCCGTCGAAGCCTATAACTATTATTGTTCCATATTCAGCAGGCGGATCTACGGATATGGTAGGGAGAAATTTATCAAGTGTAATGAGCAAATATCTACCAAATGGAGAAGCGGTTGTTATAGTTAATAAGCCAGGCGGGTCGGGCGCCGTAGGACTTACAGAACTTTATACTTCGAAGCCTGATGGGTACACTCTTGCTCTTACAACATCAGGGATCACTTCGATAGGTCCAAATTATGGAAATACAAATTTTACTCATGATAGTTTCCAAGCAATTATGCAAATCACATCATCGCCTCAAGTTCTGTTTGTAAAAGCGGATGCTCCTTGGAAAACCTTTGATGAATGGAAAGAGTATGTAACTGCAAATCCAGGTCAGTTTTCTTATGGTACTGGAGGCGCTGCTCCTCGAATTGCTATGGAAACATTGACGGATGCAGTGGGACTTGAGACGAAATTTGTTCCTTTTGAAGGCGCTGGTCCTACAGTTGCTGCGGTTTTGGGCGGTCATGTTGACGGAGCAGTTCTTCAAACTCAAGAAGTGAAATCCCAACTTGAAGATGGAAGCATAAGAGCTTTAGTCAATTTGGGTAGCGAAAAAAATGATGCAGTTAAGGATTTACCACTATTAAAAGATATTGGAATTGACGTGGGACAAAACGTTTATACTGGTTTGCTCGCTCCTAAAGGAACACCTGATGAGGTTGTAGCTATATTGCATGATGCCTTTAAACAAGCGTTAGAAGATCCTGAGTTGGTTAGTCAATTCGAAACAATGGGTGCAACAGTGAGTTATGCAGGACCAGAAGACTTCCAGAAGATTATAAGCAAAGATTATGAAGTATCTGGTGGAATTATGAAGAAAATAGGATTGATTCAATAGTGTTTGTGAAATAAGGCATGGAGAGTACGGTTTTTTATGCCTGAAATATTTTAATTGAGGCAATTGTGTATTAGCA
This sequence comes from uncultured Fusibacter sp., assembly GCA_965140735.1. Classification (GTDB taxonomy): domain Bacteria; phylum Bacillota; class Clostridia; order Peptostreptococcales; family Acidaminobacteraceae; genus Fusibacter_A. Next base: position 3,439,571 of record OZ223306.1, read on the forward strand.
TATAGATGCAATTGCCTCGATTAATTATTGAAGAAAGATATGGAGTGGAAAATGAAAGAATATATTCATAAAGTGCTTATGATTTTGTTTGGAATTATTGTTCTATTTTTAATCCCTCATCAAATAAAAGTACCATTGAACTCGGATGTAAGTCCAAGGGCTTTTCCTTATGCAGTAACTTTCCTTGTGATTGGAATTAGTTTGATATCTTTGATTGCGGATATAATAACGCATAAAAAAAGAAGTGCAGTACAATCAAATGAATCTCTAACAGAAGAAGATCATGAAAAAAAGAGCAAGATTGTTAATTTCAAAGTGATTCTGATGTTTACGATTACGGTTCTTTGGATTGTATTGGTTCCTATTATTGGGTTTATTTTAACGACATTTGCTTTTATAATGGCAAGTATGTTAATTATGGGCAATCACAATAAAATTCAATTGTTAGTAGTTCCTTTAATATTCTCACCCGTAGTTTATTATGTATTTGGGATTCTATTGAAAGTTGATATTCCAGAAATTTTAAGAATGTAAGGAGAATAAAGATGCACGAATACTTTTTTAGTAGCTTGATACACGTATTTGATTGGATAAATATTTTGTGCATGGCTCTAGGGGTTGGTTTTGGAATTATTGTTGGAGCCTTACCTGGATTAAGTGTCACAATGGGAGTATCGCTTATGCTTCCGCTAACCTACGGCATGAACCCAACGGCTGCAATATTAATGTTAATTGGAGTATATTGCGGCGGGATTTATGCGGGATCTATCTCAGCCATTTTGTTAAATAATCCTGGTACTGTAGCATCCGCGGCAACAGCGGCAGATGGATATCAACTTGCCCAAAAGGGAAAAGCAGACTTGGCGTTGAACACGGCCTTATACAGTTCGGTTATAGGCGCTTTTATTAGTGGACTTGTTCTTCTTGTAAGTGCTCCGCAAATTGCGAAGTTTGCTTTGCGATTTGGTCCACCAGAATATTTCATGTTAGCCGTCTTTGGTTTGACAATTATAGCTGGCGTAAGTGGCAAATCCTTAAGCAAAGGGTTAGTCATGGCCTCGCTTGGATTATTGTTTGCCACTGTTGGATTGGATCCGGTATCGGCGATGGCGAGATTTAGTTTCGGGACGGTTTCTTTACTAGCTGGGATTGACTTGATTCCAGCCCTCATCGGATTGTTTGCAATATCAGAAATCTTTAATCAGGCAGAAAAGGGTGTCAAAAAATTATGTGTGAATACAGATTTTGAGAAGGAAAAATTTTCTTTTAAAACACTACTCCCTTTTAAGAAGACTATTTTAAGAGGAAGTATTCTAGGGGTAATGATTGGAGCGATTCCTGGAACTGGTGGCGCCATAGCTTCCTTTTTAAGTTACAATGAAGCACGTCGTGTTTCAAAGGATCCAGATAGTTTTGGAAAAGGAAGTTTGGATGGTATTGCTGCTTCTGAGTCAGCGAACAATGGTGTTACTGGAGCCACTCTTATTCCTATGATGACTTTAGGTATTCCTGGAGACACTGTTACAGCAGTCTTGTTAGGTGCTTTGATGATTCAAGGTCTGAGCCCTGGGCCGCAGCTTTTTACTCAGAATGCTGATATTGCATATACTGTGATGATTGGTTTCTTAGTTGTTAATGTCATTTTATTCATTGAAGGTAAGTTTGCAGTGCGATTATTTGCAAAAGTACTGTTAGTTCCTGCAAATGTTCTACTCCCAATAGTTATGGGATTTTGCCTAGTAGGCGCATATGCTGTTAGCAATAATATGTATTCAGTAATAATTGCTTTGTTTTTTGGAGTGATTGGCTATATTTTGCCTAAATTTGGTTACCCAACAACACCTATGCTAATAGCACTGATCTTAGGACCATTAGCAGAAAAATCGTTAATGCAGTCTTTGATTATGTCGAATGGTAGCTTTTTGATTTTCGTAACACGACCAATATCAATTGTATTCTTCGTGTTTGTATTGACAACTATAACGTTTAGTATCTTAAGAATGTCTGGAAAAGGAAAAATAAAAATTTCAGCATAGAACGAAGCTGATAGGGGAGAAATTATATGGAGAATGTCAATCAAAAAATGAATAGTTTTTTGGATGGAGCTATTGAAATGCATGTACATTTCGGACCTGATGCCATTAGTGAGAGAAAACAAGATGTATTTGAATTGCTTAGAGAAGCAAAAGAAGTAGGGATAAAAGCGGTTGTTTTAAAAAACAAATGTTTTGGAACAGGCGGCATAGCTCAAATTGCCAATAAGTACTCTGGTGGTGCCAAAGCTATTGGCGCTATTGCCTTGGACACGACGGTAGGTGGTCTTAATCCAGAGGCTGTAGCTATTGAAGCTGAATTGGGCTCAAAAGTTGTTTGGATGCCAACATTTTCAGCCAAAAATGATCCCACTTATGAAATTGGAAAAAAAGGTTTAAAGTTGAATCCGTTAGAGATTACTGCAAATAATGGCGGTCTTCGAAAAGAAATGTATGAAATTCTAAATATTATAAAAAGGCGAGATATGGTTTTAGCAACGGGACACATTTCTAGGGATGAGGTTTTTCGGCTAACCGATGAGGCAGTTTCCATGGGTATTAAGAAGGTCATTATCACTCATCCTTTGACGAAGAGTGTAGGGACGATGTTGGACATAGAAGATCAGATGGCTTTGTCGAAAATGGGCGCTTATATTGAGTTGTCATGGTGCTCAGCGATGCCTAAAAATGGCGGGCTTCATCCATCGGTTTACGTTAAAACCATTCGCACAATAGGCGCTGACAAGTGCATCCTCGTGACAGATTTTGGTCAAATTCATAATCCTACAATGGGAGAAGGTTTTGACATGATGATCCGTACCTTACTTAAGGAAGGTATAACTGAAAAAGAAATTGAAATGATGGTAAAACGAAATCCAAGTCATTTGCTTGATCTGTAGAATATATGGGATCATCTAGTACGAAGGAAATCGTTAAACTTACTATATATCATAATCCATTAAGCGTAAATTTTATCCAAGTTGCCGCTGGACAAATAACAAAGCGGCAACATAGATCTTATGTTATATAGAAAAAGTCTTTTACAAAAGACAAAATAAAGAAGCACCGCATAGAAGTCTTGTATAAAAGACTTTTGTGTGGTGCTTTTAAATTGAGGTGGTGGCTATGATGATTAAGTGTGGAAAATATGACGATGAAGAAGTTGGCTTTTTAGCTGTTGATTCCAATTATACAAACGCCATTCACAAAAAATCAACTAAGCAAACTCAGTTGATTTTTTTCGTTAATACAAATTGCTCGCCCTTTAAGCCCATACGTCTATGGTCTTCGGTATAGCCTGCTTTTAAATACATATCAATAGCTTTTTGATTTTTCATATTAACAGCTAGAGCTAATCGTCTAATGCCTGGAAAATTTTCTTCTACAAATTGGTTGACAAGCATCATCGTTTTGAACCCAATGCCTTGGCGATGATGTTGACTGTCGATTGACAAAGCTCTGATAAGCATTGTTTCATTAGGGGTGATGAAATCGCTTATTTCTTTGCCTTGATGTAAGACAAAAAAGCCAACTGGGTTATGATCTTTTAAGATGATGACACCTGTTTTATTTGGATTTTCAAGTGTTTCATCTAAAATGTCTTTGGGCAGTCCTGTATATTGTTTATCTTCCTCGCTGAGATGAAATAGTATAAGTCTATCGCGATAAATAGGAGCATATTTTTTGAGTTCAATCATTATAAGTTGCCTTCCTTCCGTCTCACTTAAGTTTCAAAACGACATCAAATTTGTTTTGATCAACATTAAGGTCTGGTGTGTAAGAAAATGATATAACAGAATATATCACTTGTAAAATGAAGGATAATGATTGAAACGATTCGCATTATAAATAGAAGGTGAATGTTTTGGATATATCAGCTTCAAGCGGTGTTGCACCTTTCATTCAATGATTTTTCAAGACTATAAAGCTCATCTGTTTTTCCACCATTCAAAGTCTTCAAATCAAAATGCCCTGAAATAATGCTGTGATATTGATTCTTTCTCGAATAAGTACTGGCATTAAAACGACAATATTATGGTCTCTAGTTCTTTTCATTAATCCAGTGGAAATCTATTTCACTGTTAGGTGTATTCCATAGACTCATAACTGCACTTAAAATGAATCAGATTAATAACACACCGTAAAAATAATTATAGAAGGGCTCTATTTTGTCACCGATGATGAATAGGGTTGTATTGATTTTAGGTCTCTTTATTTGTACTTTGGTAGCCAATTGAATCCTGTAGAGAATTTCGGTTTTGAGTATTTGCTCTTAGAGGCGTGAGTAGTAGTTAAAATTGGGGTAGTTCTTAAAGCTGTATAAAAGTCACTTGTCAAAAGCGTACTGACTGACAGAACATCAATATCCATAGATTGAGATATGAATTCTTCAAATGTTCTCAGTTTTCTTAGATCAATATTATAAAAATCTGTTCCGCTACCAGTTGAACTGAATGTCTTCTGACGTGTTCCAGTTATCCAATTTGGTGAAGGAATATCACATAGCAAAGGGTTCGGCGAGTAAGGACAATAGATTACAATTGCGACATTGACACCAGCACTTATTAAATTGAGATAGTTTTCCAGTGCATCCGCTTCAATTTGTCCATAAAACCATTGCTTATCATTTAGTGTGTACCTTGGCGTTTTAGTTACTTTGTACTCAAGAAGAATATCACTATCCAGTTTCTTAATGTTGTATACTAAAAAATCAGGTGCAAAACGGATATGTTTTGCGGTGGTTGATTGCCTAAGTCTTAAGGATGATTGAACACTCGAGTCAATATGGGTTTCATAGCCATACTCATAATGTACAATTAAATTTTTAACTTTGCTCCAAAAGTGATCCGTCATTATTTTTATAAGTGCAGCAGAGGTATCTGTTCTTTTACTAAATGTACTCATATCGCATATCTTCCTTTCACATTTTAATGAGATATATTTATTATACGCTAAATCCCTGTAAAAAGAACCTATAAGGTTGCTTTTGTTCCAAGGTTGGAATATAATAAGCGTGGAGGTGCAACATATATATGGAATATGTAACTTCAAAGGAAATATCTGAAATCTGGGGGATATCGAATAGGCGCGTCAATACTTTATGTAATGAGGGCAGAGTCATTGGAGCACATAAAAATGGTCTGATGTGGATGATCCCTAGAACTGCTAAGAAACCTGTAGACGAGAGAAAATCAAAAGGAAAAGTACAAAGGATAGATGTTGACTCTCTTAGCATCTCCCAAAGCAAGCATGAAAAATCTTTAGACAAGAATTTTAAAAAGGAAAACGGCATTTATTATACGCCTTACGAGCTTGTTGATATCATCATAAATGATTTGAAAATTTCTAAAGATGCAGTCATTATCGATCCTTGTTGTGGTATGGGCAGTTTTTTAATTTGCAGTCTCAAAAAAGGATTTAAAAATGTTTATGGTGTTGATAATGATCAAAAGACGATAGAGCATCTTAAGTCAATATTTGACTATGACAAGATCCTTTGTTTTGATAGCATAAATAATTCAGCAGATGTTACGCTGAGTAAATTTGGTATTCAAAAGGTAAATTATGTTATTGGCAACCCGCCTTATGTGCCTCATGGTAGTATTTTTGGCAACTTATTTGTTGGTTCAATTATTCGCAGTTTAGATATGCTAGATGATAATGGGGTCTTATCTTATATAATTCCAAAGAATTTTTTGCATGTTTCTACATATAGTGAACTTCGAAAAAACATCTTAAGTAATTATGAGATTCAATCAATTATTGATTTAGGAATATACTTTAAAAATGTGCGTGGTGAGCAAATTGTGCTCACTATTAAGAAGAATGCTCCTACAGAGCAGTCTGTGATTTTCTTTAAAGAAATCAAAGGGAGCGAGTTACATGAGAATGCTGAAATATCTCAAAGTGTATTTGAAGATATCATAAGGATATACAAATCTGAATACGAATTGACGATTTATGATAAGCTTTCTTCAACTTATGATAGTCTCGATAAGTACTGCCAAGGCTATATTGGCAGAGGAAGATCAAAAAATGTAGATGCGATAAGTGGCAAGAATCTAAAAAAATTTGGGTTTAAAAACTGTGAAGTACCTACCGAGGGCAATAAAATCTTTATTCAAAACATTTATAGTGCAGAAGCAGGCATTATAGGTTCATTTGCAGGTGATTTAGAAGCAAAGGAAACTGTAACGGTAATTACGGATAGTAATCCTGAAATTTGTAAGTATCTTGTGGGGGTATTACATTCAAGATTAATTAATTATTATTTATTTAAGTATTGTTTCAATGGCTCTAGGTTGACAGCTCACACAGATAGAAAGTATTTATCTCAAATACCAGTCGTTATTTCAAAGGACAATAATTATAAAAAGATGATAAAAACAGTTGAAGTTCTTCAAAACTGTGAATACTTAAGTGATCATTGGTATGAAGAGTTTGAAAAACTAAATAGACTTGTATATTCAATATACGGCTTAAGCAAAAACGAAGAAAAATTTATAGATGACTATATGAAAAGTATACAATCAACGAGGTGGACTAAGGATGAATAACGAGAAAAGTCGTAATGACAAAAGACGAAATGACTTAAATGGTAAAGAATGGCTTCAAAATTCTTTTAGTATATGGAGAGACTTAAAAAAATCAGCAGAAGAGAAGAAACTAGGCCATCCAGCATCTTATCCATCAGATTTAGTTGCAAAGACAATACGATCATTTTCAAGAAGTGGAAGTACTGTACTTGATCCATTCAATGGTGTAGGATCAACTATGGAAGGCTGCTTAAAAGTAGGCTCAAAAGGGGTCGGAATCGATTTGTCACCAGAGTTCTGTGAAATCGCTAGAAATAGATGCAACTCAGAAGATATCCAAATTATAAATGGAAACAGTATAGAAGTGCTTAAGGATTTTAGTGAGGGAAGCTTTGACTTATGTATCACTTCACCACCGTATTGGGATATACTTAATATGAAGCGAAGTGTGGACAAAAAAGTGAATTTAGGCTATTCTAATAGTAATGAAGATTTGGGTAATATTTCTAATTACGATGAGTTTTTGGATTTATTAGAATCACTCTTCACAGAAGTCCACAGAACGCTAAAATCAGATAAATATTGTATCGTGAATGTGATGGATATAAGAAAAAAGGACAAATTTTATCCATTACACAGTGATTTGGCTGATAGAATGAAGCAAATAGGGTTTATTTATGATGACCTCATTATCTGGGATAGGCAGCATGAATACAACAATATGAAAACTTTGGGCTATCCATACAGATTCAGGATTAATAAGGTGCATGAATATCTGATGATATTTCTAAAAAAGTAGAGGTAAAATATTATGGGATTATTTAGTGGCCATGCAAAAGATATTGAGTTTGACTGTAAAGAAGATTTTTTTGAAGCTATTGGTTATTTAGCAAAGCCAGGAAAACTAGTAAATTTTGAAGCACAGGTACCTGAAGAAAAGGTTGAAAAATTCAAAAGTGAGTTCCCACATCAACATCAATATACCATTAACACCGAAAATGAAACATCAGGTGGGTATCCAATGAAAACTGGAATTCAGTTGCGGTTATATCTTAACAACCAAAATAATATCCCTAAAGGCTTGAAAAAAGTTATGAGTAAAGGTGATCGAATAAACCGAGGTCTTTTTGCAGAGAAGCTATTAAAACATTATGGTTTTAATATTGGAAAGAAGCAAGACTCAAATGTTATTAAAAGAGTAGTAGCTTCTAATGATCTCAAATATCTAGTTGACTTTGAAAGAGGTTACAATCTTTAAGGAGCGTATGATGAACACTGAAATGGCATACCTTCTAGGTATGATTTGTAGAAATGGTGAAATTCAAAGAAGCTCTACAGATACTATTGTATCCATCGATATTCCTCATAAAAAATTGGAAACAGAAGGGTGTAACTACAAAATTGTTTTTTATAGAAGCCAAAAAAAACAACTTAACTTTGAGAGATTTAGGACAATTATGGTCATATTGTAAGCTGATTGACCCTGATGAAGCTTAAATAAAATCATAAAGGTGTTTAAACGCGAAGATTTGTTAGATTTTGGTGATGGAAAACGAATAAAAAAAATGAAAATTGCAAAGTGGAATTTGATGACGAATAGTCCAGACTTCCAGTCGATGATTCCCAAGCTTTAATTAAGGAGATTACGTGGGTTTAAAAACGCTTTTAAAAGAACTTGAGATTGAATTTAAGGAAATTGAGTATGATGATCATGCCTCAATCTATAAATTAAATTCTAAAGTTAATTTGGTCTGCATGAAAAGTAAGAGCAGTGCTTTTTCTATTGAAAGAGATTTATATTATTATCTCGACAATCAGAAACTAGAGTATCACTTCCTGCTCATTAATAGGAATGAAAATAAGTATTTTCTTTTACCGTTTAACAAATTTTCTAAATGGCTAAAAGGATCATTCGATTCTTGTGACAAAGAAGAGATATATTTTGGCAAAGTAGTGCTTCAAAATGAAATTAAGGCAAATCAGTTAACAACTAATTTGATGAAGATATGTAAGTAACTGCTTGACTCTGTGAGAACAGAGTCTTTTTTATTTTAGAAATGTATTTATATTAAAATAAAAGATGATGTGTTCCGCTATGCTGAAGTTGTAACATCTCAGCTACGATTTAGATAGTGGAACACATTAATTTAGTGGGCCTTATTGTATTGAATTTTCCCTTTAAGATTATTGGTATGCGCCATCCTGCCATCTGTAGTGATGATGATAGCCGCCATGCCTTCAATACGATTTATCTTTTGTAAAGTGGTACTGATATCAAGACCAAAGAATTTTGTCGTGTAGAGATCACAATCGAGGGACTTATCAGCAATGATCGTCAGTGAGGCGATATTCGTTTTTATTGGATAACCTGTTTTACTGTCAAAAATATGGTGGTAGGTCTCTCCATTAATTTTAAAGATACGCTCATAGATTCCCGAAGTAACCACTGATTGGTTTTGAATGCTGACACTGGCAACTAAATTGCCTCTAGGTAGAAAAGGGTTTTGAATGCCAACTTGCCACTGGGTATTTCCTTTAGGAGAATCGCCATAGACGAGTACGTTCCCCCCTAAGTCCACCATCGCTGATACAGCATCATTTTCTTTAAAAAAAGCCATAATTTTATCACAGAAATAGCCTTTGGCAATGGCGCCGAGATCTATTGTCATCCCTTCCTTTTTAAAAAAAACAGTTTCGTTTTCTTCATCTAGGGAAATATGTTCTGGATTTATAAGATCTAACACAGCTTCAATTTCTTTATGGCTAGGGACACAGGCATCTTCAAATCCAATATGCCATAGTTTTGTAAGTGGTCCGATGGCAATATTTAAGAGGCTATCCTCTGCTTGACTGTGTGCTTTGCCGATCTTTATGAGCTCAAACAAATTTGAAGCCACCTTTTGAGGCGCTATATAAGCGGTCTCTTTTAGGTTGGCAAGTGGTGAACTGTCGTTATTGGCACTAAAGACCTGTTCAAATGTACTGAGCATCTTTGAAGCCTCATCTAAAAGCGCTTCAGCGTGTTCGCTTTTTAGATATAATTTAATAACAGTTCCCATGAGATAAAGTGTTTTCTTAGAAGTTTCCATTGTATTCTCCCAAATTTAAAGTGTCTTCTGTGTTAATAGAGAACGCATTTATAAGTGCCCAATCGATTTCTGAAAGTGGTCTATCTGAGTGATGTGCTATAAAAAAATCCAAACTCAGTTCGTCTAGTGGTACCTGATATATGTTATATTTTTCTGGACAGGGCGCTACTCTAATGCTTTCAGGGACGAAGGTTAAGCCTATACCATTTACAGCAAGCCTTTGAATGGTATGAATTTCAGTGCTTTCAAGGATGATTTTAGGCGTGAGTTTATAAACGCTCAAAAGTTGATCTATTTGGCTTCTTATGGCAGACCCTTTACTGGTTAGAATGAGGTTTTGACAGAGCAATGTCTTCATGTCATAAGTCCCTTCATCAATAATTGAAACGCCTTCTTTGTAGAGCTCACATGAGCGCGGGATAATAGCACTGTAGCTGTTCTTTCCTAAAATGGTCGAACTCAGATTTGGAGAGATATTTCTAGAGTTTTGTCCAATCCAAAAGTCCAGTTCTCCACATAATGCGCGTTTCTCATTTTTTTCAGGCAAATCTTCAGAAAGTTCAATTTTACAGTCCGGATAATTTTTTAAAAAATGAGGGAGCAATAGTGGAAGGAGGTAAGTACCAAGACTGGGGAGAATCCCGATTTTGATCACCTGCTTACCAAGATTGGCTGCTGCTGCTATTTCACGTAGAAATCTCGAATGCCGATTTTCTAATGAGGTTAGGTATTCATAATATATTTTACCTTGTTTAGTTAGGCGATATGGGAGTTCACTTCTGTTAATGAGTTCACATTCAAGTTGCTTTTCGACGCGCTTTATAACTTGTGTTAGGTAAGGTTGAGAGATATAAAGTGCCTTGGCTGCTTTACCATAATTGCTGTACTTAAGTATAGCATCAATATAGTACAAGGTGTTCTGCGGGCTATTTTGTGGCATGTATACCGCCTTTCGTTAATTGATGATAGGTTTTACTTACAATTGATGATAACAAATTTGTTATCAAAATTCAATATATAACTATTAGATAGACTTGTGTGAACGTGTTAAAATAATATCAATAAAATATAAGAAATATTATTTCCATACTGAAAGGGGACACCAATGAAATATTTAGCAATTGTAGGCACAAATGCTGATGTATCGACGAATCGTATGTTGCTTCAATTTATGAAAAAACACTTCGCGAATGATGCTGATATAGAGCTTTGTGAAATCAAGGCATTACCTGCCTTTTACGAGACAGAGGAAGATGATGTGCCTAAAACTGTCGCAGAATTATCGAAAAAAATTATAGATGCTGATGGCGTTATAATCGCAACACCAGAATATGACCATGCCATTCCTGCAGTATTAAAAAGTGCACTTGAATGGATCAGTTATACAAGTCAGGCACTTACAGACAAACCTGTTTTAATCGTAGGGGCATCTCATGGGATTTTAGGGTCTTCAAGAGCACAGGCTCACCTCAGACAAATTCTTGACTCACCTGAACTTGCAGCGAGAATCATGCCGAGCAGTGAATTTCTTCTTGGAAAATCACAAGACGCATTTGATTATGCAGGGAAACTAAAATACCCTGAAAAACTAACAGAACTCAATGAAGTCTTTAGAGAATTTTTACTTTTTACAAAAATTACTTCCGAGTTATTAGCGGAAAAAGCAGTCATTAATAAAGATAAAAAATTTACTTGGCAAGAATAGGAGAGAACATAATGAAATTTATTGCGATTGCTGGAACGAGTGCGAAAAAATCATATAACCGTTCACTCCTTCAGTTCATGAAAAAGTATTTTAAAGAAAAAGCTGAAATTGAAATTATGGACATAGCAGATGTCCCAATGTTTAACCAATCAGATGATCAATCCAATACAGAAATTCTACAGATGTTTAATGATAAAATCACTGAGTGTGATGGGGTGATCATTGCAACACCAGAGTATAACCACTCAATTCCATCAAGCCTCAAAAGCCTTATTGAATGGCTTAGCTTTGAGCTTCATCCGCTAGTAGGAAAGCCTGTAATGGTTCTTGGAGCGTCAAGAGATGTACAGGGATCATCACGTGCACAGTTACATCTTCGCCAGATTTTAGATGCACCAGGTGTGGATGCTAATGTTATGCCGGGTTATGAATTTTTACTTGGGAATGCTCACAAGGCTTTTGATGAAAATGGAGACCTCAATAGTGAAAGAACAATTGATTTCCTAGAAATTTGTTTCTTACGCTTTATGCGTTTTTCAAAAATTGCAAATCTTTTAAATGAAGAAGAAGAATTTGAATTTACTCCTGGAGATTATGAAGTAAGTACGTTAGGACATGGTGGCAGTCTACCGATGAAGGTGACTTTCAGCGAAAAACGTATTGAGACTATAGAAATTGACAGAGAAGGTGAGACAGAAGGTCTTGCAGACGTTGTTTTTGTAAGAATTCCAGATCGAATCATCGAAGGACAAACGCTTAATGTTGATGCACTTTCAGGTGCTTCAGAAACGAGTAATGCCGTACTTGATGGCGTTGCAAAAGCGATTAAACTTGCAGGGGTTAACCCTGACATCTTAAAAAGACGCCCTAAACCACCAAGTACTCTAAACAAAGAAGACGAAGAGTACACTTGTGACGTCGTAGTCGTAGGTGGCGGTGGTGCAGGCCTTAGTGCTGCAGCAACAGCCCTTCAAAATGGCGCAGATACAATTGTTATTGAAAAATACCCAGCAGTGGGTGGTAACACCATCCGTTCAGGTGGTCCCGTTAATGCTGCTGACCCAGAGTGGCAAACTGGATTTGAAGAAAATCCTGGTGAGAGAATGACTATAGAGAGCTTACTTGAGACTGATGAAAACTTGATCCACGCTGAGTATTTAGAGGATTTCAGAGCCTTAAAGAAAGAATTTGCAGTCTATAAAGAAAAATTTGCAGATGCAAAGGGATACCTTTTTGACTCGCCACTACTTCATAGAATGCAAACTTATTTTGGTGGTAAGCGAACAGATCTTCAAGGCAATAATATCTACGGCCAATATGATCTGGTAAAAATTTTGACGGATCATGCGCTTGAAAGTGTTAAATGGCTTGAAGAGATCGGTGTTGAATATGATAAAAGTATCGTTTTTGCACCAGTGGGCGCATTGTGGCGTCGTGGACATAAGCCTGTTAAGAGCTATGGTACTGCATTCATTTTAGCCTTAAGAGATTATGTTGAAGCGAACTCAGGTAAAATCATCACAGATAGTCCTGTAAAAGAATTCATCCTAGAAGATGGCGAAATTAAAGGTGTGATTGCAACAGGAGAGAATGGTCAAAAGATTACAATCCATGCTAAAAAAGTTGTGCTTGCAAGTGGTGGCTTCGGTGCCAATACCCAAATGCTTAAAGAATACAACACATACTGGCAAGAAATTGACGACAATGTCAGAACGACGAACTCATATGCAATGACTGGCGACGGGATTTTACTCGGTCAATCAGTAGGTGCCGCACTTACAGGCATGGGCTTCACACAGATGATGCCTGTAGCTGACCCAGAAACTGGCGAACTCTTCAGCGGTATTCAAGTGCCACCAGAAAACTTCGTCATTGTCAACACAGAAGGCAAAAGGTTTGTCAACGAGTTTTCTGGTAGAGATGTATTGACCAAAGCGGCAATTGAACAAGGGGGATTATTCTACCTCATCGCAGACAGTGAAATCAAGAAAACAGCTGCCAATACAAGCGAGGAAAAATTAGAGCTTCAAGTGGCAGCAGGAACACTCTTTAAAGCAGATACAATTGAAGAGCTTGCTGAAAAAGTCGGTATGAACCCAGAGGTTCTTGCAGATACTGTAAGAAAGTACAATTCATATGTTGATGCGGGTGCAGATCCTGAATTCCACAAAGATACTTTCAGCTTAAAAGTAGAAAAAGCACCTTTTTACGCAACACCAAGAAAACCAGCTGTTCACCATACAATGGGTGGCTTGAAAATTGATACATCTACCCATGTATTAGATGAAAAAGGCAATCCAATTAAAAATCTATATGCTGCTGGAGAAGTTGCAGGTGGTATTCATGCAGGTAACCGTCTCGGTGGTAATGCACTTACTGATATCTTCACATTTGGTAGAATCGCTGGAAAAATAGCAGTTGAAGAAATGTAATCAGGAGATATAAAAAATCATAAAATAATCAATTCCTTAAAAAAGTTCTGAGCAGAAAATTTGTTCAGGACTTTTTTTTTATAAATAAGTGATCATATCCATAAAGTATGTCCGTTAAAAAAGTATAGTTAGATCGATATGAGAAAAAATATTTTTATAGTGCTTATTAAGATTATTTTGTTCTATTTTGATTTGGAATATATTGCTATAGTAGGTATATGAGCATTATGAGAGTACATGAGGAGGGGTATTATGAAGAGAAGAAGTAAGGGTTTAATTTTTATGTTGCTGTGCTTATTATTTGTGTTCGTTTTAGCGGGGTGTACTAACAATAATGAGCAGGAGAAAACTGCAAGTTTATCAGATTCTAATGAAATTACACAAGAAGAAGCAGTGCCAGCATCTGAGGAAGCATCTACTGAACCTGAACCTGAGGCAGAAACAACTGAACCTGAGACGGAAGCAACCGTTACATTGACGATTGATCCAAATTATGATGGCCAGCAGGTGATGACTGCTTCCTATCCAGTAGGATCAGAGGTGGATCTGTCTAAAAAAAGATATTTTTATAGTCGAGAAGGCTATAATAGGGACTTATTATTATGCTTTGATGCTGAAGGACAGAAAAAAATTACAGACAACAAATTTGTGATTGAAGAAGATACGACTGTATATATTGGCTGGACTAAATGGAGTGAGGATGAAATTTCAAGAGTTAATGAGTATTTTGATTTAATGGCTGAAGCAAAAGAAATTACCATGCGTCCAAAAGCTTGGAGTGGAGATATAGACGCTTTTCATGAGTATGGCGAGTTTATTGATTCTTTGGCAATTGTAGATGCTCAGGGTAGATTAAACGTTATTGATAATCCAGGTATACTTGACGAAATTAAAAGTTATTGCAATAAGTTGGTACAAACATCTTCAAATGTTGACGAAGATGTATGGTACATTTGGGGTGACGATATACCAAATCAAACGAAACCATCAGATTTCTATATGTCATATGATGCTGAAGCATTTAAACCTTTCTTAGTACCTTATTTAGCAAAAGATCAATCTAAAGTAAAAGGCAATATGATTGTGATTTCAGGCGGGGCTTTCTTCAAAAGAGCAAACATGTCAGAAGCCTATCCAACGGCAGAGTTTTACCAAGCAAATGGTTACAATGCATTTGTCCTTCAATATCGCGTCGCACCATATGGACAAATTGAGTCTAATGCAGATTTACAACGTGCAATTAGGTATATTAAGTATAACGGTGAAGCCTTAGGACTTGCTTATCCAGAGCGAGTAAGCGCAGTTGGTTTTTCTGCGGGTGGTATGAATATTAACGGTGTTATAGATAAATTTGATCCAGATAGTTTACCAACAGCGTATTTTACTGATTACAAGTCAGATGAGATTGATCAAGTGAATAGTGCTTTAGATGCAGGTTTGATTATTTATGGCGCTGTGGCGGGTGCGATTCAAGAACCTGAGACTAAGCAATTGCCAGAAATGTTCTTTGTTGTTTCCGAAAAGGATACGACAATTGATGCCAAATTGAGTTTAGAAATGTATATGGAAATTTTCGGTCTCACAAGAAGTGAATTGCACTTATTTGCTGATGGCATTCATGGTATTGGACTTGGAACTACATGGAATCATGGGACTTATACAGCCTATTCTCAGTGGGGCGATTTATCGTTGACTTTCTTAGATATCACTTATGGTTATCAAGAACCACATTTGGAAAATAAATAAGGCATTTAAAAAAGTAGAAATACACAAGAACAGCTCATGTGGCACAAGTGCCAATATGAGCTGTTTTTTTAGCCGATATAGGCTAATAAACGGCGCTACTTATTTTTAGCTTTGCTATACTGGTGTTTTTTAAACTCCGTAGGTGTGATGCCGACTTCTTTCTTAAATAGTTTTGTAAAATAGTTGTAATCATAAACGCCTACGTGGAAGGCGATATCTTGAATGGATAGAGAACTGGTTTTTAGTAACTTCTTTGCCATTCGTATGCGAACCAGATTTGTATATTGAATAATAGTTTCTCCGATTTCCTTTTTAAACTGAGAAGATAGATAAGGGATTGAAACGCCAAATTTTTTTGCAATGTCACCTAAAATAATTTTTTTATTTAAATTATATTCGATATAATGTAAGGTTTGTCTGACCACAGGGGAATACTGTTTCGTTGATTTTTCTTTGACAAGAAGACAATAATCTTTGATCATTTTTTCATAGAGTTTGTTCAATGAGGATATTGTAGATGTTTTCTCTATTAAATTTACGAATTTACTAGAAATTTCATGCAAATGAATCGGATGTATTTCATTGACTTCTACAGCTTTTCTGAACAATGTATTTGCTGTGATTAATAATGCCTTATGATCCTGTAATGAGTTTTTCATGCGAGGCTCAGATGGGATACTGATGAACTTTTCAGCTGTATCTAATGCACCTTTATAATTCCCTTCACTAATGTGGTTATGAATTTGCTGCTCCAGTTCGTACTTAAGAGAAATATGAGCATTATAAGCATCGAAATCCTCGAGTGGTTGATAGAGGAGTGGTGTAGTTTCAAGCATTGCAGTGTTATGATGTTGAACAGAATACGGTTTTGCTTCTGGATTGATATAGCTGAGAATTGTATTTGCAGTTGAAATTATTTGAAGATTGTTTGTCTCAATGGGAATGCTATATAAAAACCCTTTTAAATTTTGAATATTCATGACTGTGAGTTTGTGTGTTTTAGTGATCTCACACCAATAGTCTTCGGTGATAGCTTCAGTAAAATAAGGCCCAATCGTTATAAAATCATTACTGTTTTCATAAGGGTAAAAGATAACGTAATTGAGTTGATAGCCATCGGTAAGTACGTTAAAAGCATGGCGATCAAAGTTTTCTATAATATTAAAAATGGATTGATATAAAATATTGGATTCGTTTAGACTATCTCTTAGAAATCTATCAAAAATTGAAAAGTCATTATAGGGTTCAAGAAATAAATGAAAATCTAAACGCAATGTATCTTTAAGCAGTTTAGTAATAAAGGCGAGCGTATGACTATTCATGAGTTAATTATCTCCTTAAAGTTTGGCTTGATAGGATGAGTATAAAATATAAAAGTATAAAAATCAACAAAAGAGAATAAAAACATTAAGATATTACTAATTTGTTTTGTATTCTACTTAGTGAAATCATAAAAAGATGATATTCTATTATTTGTAAAGTTATTGTAAATTTTGTAACGATTTAAAGAAAGTTGAAAGGTGAACAATGAGGAAAACATACGCGTTGTTAAGTGGCTGGTCATTTAGACACTCAAGCCATACTCAAAATCAGTCAATTGAGGTTGAATTGCCACATACTTGGAATACAGATTTCAATTACCAAAGAGGTGAGTATCAATATGAACAGATACTTAATATTGATAGCATGCATAAACAAGATCACATATTCCTAGAGTTTCTTGGTGCTAATTCAGTATGTCGTGTTTACTTGAATGATATAGAAATTGGAGAACATAGAGGTGGGTACTCTACCTTTAGGTTTGAGATAACAAGATATTATGATTGGGATCGTGATAATCACTTAAGGGTTGTCGTAAGTAACGAGCCAACGCAGGATGTTTCTCCTTTGATGGGTGATTTTTCAATCTATGGTGGTTTATATAGACCGGTCAATTTAATATGTGTACCTCAAAGCCATTTTGATCTATTATTTTACGGGAGCTCGGGCATTATTCCACGTACAGAGTTGGATTCTCAAGGCAATGGCGTGATTAAAGTCGAGAGCCATGTGGTTAATGGAAAAGGATTAGAGATCCAATGGTCCATATTAGATCCATTTGGGAGTTGTGTTTTAGAAGCAAAAACAGAAGCAACATCTGGAATACATCAATTTACTATTAACGATTGCCTGTCTTGGAACGGCAAGATAGCTCCAAATCTATATAGAATTGAAGCAAAATTAGTAAGTGATCACGCCGTTATAGATGAAGTTAGCTTAAAAGTTGGGTTTAGAAAGTGTCTTTTAGATCCTGAAAAGGGCTTTTTCTTAAATGAAAATCCGTTCAGAGTTCATGGTGTTTCAAAGCATCAAGATTTCGGGTCGCTTGGCAATGCAATTCAAATGCATCAAATAAAGAAGGATTTTGATTTAATAGATGAGATTGGTGCAAATGCAATTCGATTATCCCACTATCAACATTCTCAGGAAACTTACGACATGTGTGATCAGCTTGGATATGTCACATGGGCAGAGATTCCGATGTTAGCAATGCCAGACAAAGAAGGCGTTTTGGAAAATGCAAAGTTGCAATTGATGGAACTTGTTTATCAGAATTGTCATCATCCTTCTATTTGCTTCTGGGGGATACAAAATGAAATTGCAATGGGTGGTGAAACGCTCAACATGTACAGTGGCGTTCATGCACTCAATGATTTATTTCATGATATTTTGCCTGATTCGATTTCAGTATCTGCAAATATGTATTATGTAAAGAACGATAGTCCTATGAACGCCATTACTGACATGCTCGGTTATAATCTCTACTACGGTTGGTATTATGAGCAAATTCAGGATCTGTCAAATTGGTTTGATAAATTTCATCAAGAATATCCAAATATACCATTGGGGTTGTCTGAGTATGGTGCAGATTGCAACTTGAGTTTTCATTCCAGTACACCTAAAGTTAAAGATTACTCAGAAGAATATCAGACCTGTTATCATGAACAAACCTATGCCATCATAGAATCTAAACCGTACCTTTGGGGTAGTTTTTTGTGGAACATGTTTGATTTTGGTAGTGAAGTTCGAGATGAAGGCGGTACAAAAGGTCTAAACTGCAAAGGCCTTGTGACAATTGATCGCGAGACAAAAAAAGATAGCTTTTATTACTATAAATCTAAATGGTCAAAAGAGCCTTTTGCACATATCTGTGAAAAAAGATTTGTTAATAGATCCGAAGGTGTGATGACAATTAAAGTATTTAGCACACTGAAGCAATTAACACTGTCTCTAAATAATGTTGAAATCGCTTCCCAAGAGAGCGAGGGTACGTTTATATTTGAAAATGTGCCACTGAATATGGGTGAAAACTCATTGAAAGTATCTGGCATGTTTGAAGGACAATTTTTTAGTGATGAAGCAAACTTTACTCGCGTTGAAGCGCCTGATATGAGTTATGTCTATGTAGATCCAAATCCTGGGCTAGTCGTTGAAAACTGGTTCACTCAAGGTAAAAGCGAGTTAGACTTCTTTCCAGAGGGGGTTTATTCTATTAAAGATAAAATTGGCGATTTGATGACATCTGAAGAGGCATGGCACGTACTAGAAGAACTGGCACCAAAGGTTGTTGAACGCGCTACACCTGGTGGTCAAGTGACATTGCTCTGGGTATTCAATAAAATGAGAGCATTTTTCTCAGAGGAAGCAATTCTTGAAATAAACGAAAGATTGACAAAAATAAAGAAGTAAATAGAAAAAAAACATAAAAATAATAAGAATAGTTTAGGATTGTTCTAGTAATTTTGGTTTTGTTCTATTTGAATAGCAATGTTAAGTGATATATTGAGCTTAAGATAATATAACTAAGGAGAATTATAAAATGGCATTAATTCAAAATAGTGGTCATGAGAATATGATGATAAAAGTGAATAAACTTAGCAAAATATTTGGTATAACCATTGCCTTGAATGAAGTATCCTTTGAAATACCAAGAGGCGTTGTATGTGGTTTAGTAGGAGAAAATGGTAGTGGTAAATCGACATTTGCATCTATTCTAGCAGGTATTATAAGCGAAACTAGTGGTGAAATCTATTTAGAAGGTGAGCTTTGGAAGCCTACTAATGTGCTTGAAGCTCAAAAGAAGGGCGTAGCAATGATTGTTCAAGAAAAGGGAACAATCGACAACGTCACAGTGGCAGAGAATATTTTTCTTGGTCAAGAAATGATATTCTCCAGTGGACCCTTTATAAGTAGAAAGAAAATGTTTGAAGCAGCGCAGAAAATTCTAGATGAACTCGATATCACTACATTTGATGCAAAGACTTCTGTAAATAGTTTGGATATGCAAGACCGAAAGCTCATTGAGATCGCAAAAGCAATGTACTGGGAACCTAAAATTTTTATAGTAGACGAAACCACGACGGCGTTGTCATTTGTAGGTAGAGAGTTACTCTACAAATTAATGAAGAAAATTACAGCTAAAGGCACAACGGTTATTTTTGTCAGCCATGACTTAGAAGAGCTCGAAGCGCAATGCGATGTCATTAGTGTATTGAGAGATGGCCATTTTATTGGAACATTGACGAGGGAAAATTTTGATACCAACAAATTAAAAGAGATGATGATTGGTCGAAATCTTGAAGGCGAATATTACCATGCGGATAACGAAGGCTATTCAGAAGAAGTTGTTTTAAGAGCAGAGTGCGTTACAACTATGAAGGACTTGCTATGCTTTAGCATTGAACTTCATAAAGGTGAAGTGTTGGGTATTGGAGGCCTTTCAGACTGTGGCATGCATACTTTAGGCAAAGTGTTGTTTGGAGCAGAGAAGGTATTAGACGGACAGGTTGTTTTAGGTGATGGTACAGTAATCAATTCAACTAAGACTGCAATTGCACATAAAATTGGCTATATGTCAAAAAATCGTGATAAAGAGTCTTTAGCACTTAATGCAACTGTCAAAGAGAATCTTGTCAGCATAGCACATAAAATCAACACTTCATTTGGTCCGATTATATCATTTAAGAAAGAAACTGACTTTGCAAAAAAACAAATTGATGAACTATCCATTAAATGTGCATCTGAAAATCATTTAGTGAATACTTTGTCAGGAGGTAATAAGCAGAAAATCGTTTTTGGTAAATGGATGGGCGTTGATTCAGAAATATTGATTATGGATTGTCCTACTCGAGGTGTTGATATCGGTGTTAAGGCAGCGATGTATAAATATATCTTTGAAATGAAGAAAAGTGGCAAATCAATTGTCTTGATTAGCGAAGAATTACCTGAGCTAATAGGCATGAGCGATCGACTTATAATCATGAAAAACGGTAAATGTACAGCTGAGATTATGCGAAGTGAAGGCTTAAGCGAACACAAGCTAATCAACGCCATGTTGTAGGGGGAAGTATGAAAGAAAAATTAACAAAATTGAAGGAACAACAGATATTTATTCGATTAATTCCAATTGTACTGTTAATAGCTTTGGGCATTGGATTCAACATCGCGACAAAGGGCAGATTTGGAAGCATAAATAATATCAAATTAATCCTTAATCAGGCAGTGATTATTGCAACCGTTGCCACAGGAGCCGTGTTTATCTTTGGTACGGGTAATATTAGTATCGCATTAGGCGCAACTACTGCATTAACAGCTGCGATGGCTTCAATGGTTTATATGAAAACAGAATCCGTATTTCTCATAGTCGTCAGTGCCATTATCTTGGCTGTAGTCATTATGCTAATCACTTCAATCCTTAGTACTTTATTGAAAGTTTCTGTAATGTTTGTCTCCATCGTTATGATGGTTTTGTTTCAAGCAATCATGCAAACACTTCTAGGAGCAGGTACAATCGCATTGCCGTATGCGATGACCTCAGCATTGACTAAAGGTAATTTTAGCTACATTGCATTTGTTATTTTCTTTATATTCAGTGCTGTAATTTTTCATTTTACGGGTATCGGCAGATCTATTAAGTTCTTGGGTTCCAATAAGCATTGTGCTGAACAAAGTGGCATTTCATTAAACAAATATTTGATGATAGGCTTTGCGATAGCTGGGATTGGCGTTGGTTTAGGCGCGATGATGACGATCGTAAGAACGGGAACCATAAGTACGAGCACCGCAAGCACTTTAAACATGGACGTCGTCTTAGCAATAGTACTTGGTGGCATGTCGGTCTTTGGCGGTACGCGGTCGTATATTTATGCCGGTGCGTTAGGAGCAGTTACAGTAACACTATTAAACAATGGGTTGTTAATGGTTGGCATCAGTCCGACTATTTTACAATTAGTTAGAGGCATATTTTTTCTAACTTTGATATTTATTGGTCAAAAGAGACCAAATCGTTTACCAGATAATGAGGTTTAATTTGAAGGAGGAAGAGTAAAGTGAGAAAGAGAATTGTAGCACTTCTATTTTTAGCGATGTTTGTTTTTGCCATAGGGGGATGTGGAAAGACAGAGGAAAATGCAACAACAGGAGCAGCGAATCCTAATGAGCAAGCTAGTACTAACGGTGACGCAGTAGCATCACAAGAAAAATATACAATTGCAGTTGCATGGAACTCAATAGATGCGACGACTCAAACGAGGATGAAATATTTAGAAGAGTATCTTGGACCAAAATTAGGGATCAACTTTATATTTTCTGAAGCGATTTCAGACGTTGATGGTTTAATTACTTTCCTTGAAAACTCATACTCTGCAGGTGCTGATGGTATTTTATCAAATATTTCAGATGGAGAGCAACTTATTGCAAAAGCAAATGAACTCGGTGTATACACTGCAATTGTATCATCAACTTACTATGATGATTTAGCGGAATTACCAACCAATATGGGGATTACAGGTATTGACGTTTCAAGAGTTGCTGGTGCATATGGAGAAATTCTAAACAAGCAATTTAGCAATGATAATCCAGCAAACTTCATTATCGTATCAGGTGGCTCAGCTATGGGCGTTGCCTCACACAGAGAAGCGACTCAGTCAATGCTGATGACACTTAAAGAAAAATACGGCTTAACTTATGATATGGATGTAGCTGAGTTAGTAAAAATTAACTCAATTACAGAGATTGCAACTCATAACCCTGACGTGAAAGTGACCATCGTTCCAGGATTCCCAAATATGGATGGATATGTTTCAGGTGTATCTAGCTTGCTTCAATCAGGTGAATATGATGCAATAATCTCTGTATATCCAACTACAGAAGTATTTTCAACAGCAATTGATGAAGTTGAAAAAGCTTTAGGAAAAAATATTAAAGTTATTTGTCAGGCAAACTTTGGTGAAAACACGAAGCTTGCATTTGAAACGTTAGACTCGACGGGTAATCCAACTTTAGACGGTGCAGTAATGTACGCTGCAACAGCAAATGATGCTTATGGTATCGCTCTTTTATACAACGGGATTTCAGGGAATTCAGATGTTGTTAAACCTGAAGGCAAGGCAATTAAACTTGCGCCAGGACCATTGGTATGTGCGAGTGCAGATGAGTATGAAAAGCTGTCTTTATTAGATTCAAGCGATGATCTATATATATATTCTGCAGATGAAGTTAAAGACATGATTAAGGCATTTAATCCTTCTGCAACATATGAAAGCATTATGCAATACGCTAAGGATTTCTCAACAGAGGATATTTTAAAACGTAGAGGAATAGAGTAGATATTAGAAAAGGAATAGACAATGGATAAGTTTAAGGAATATTTTAGAAAAACTTCATTTGTGCTTCTGGTTCCCTTGGTTATTGGAATCATCATGGAAATTATCGTATACACTGTTACAGGCGGACATCTATTATCCACCATGCTTGATATTAAAAATTTAGTCAGAGAGTTAGGCACAACTGCGCTTATAGCCTTTGCCTTATCCTTGAACTTAGGGAGCGGAAGATTTGACCTTTCCTTAGGATCACAGCGATTAGTTGCCACCATTATTGGTGGTAACATCGCTTTGAGTTTCGGGTTAAACGGAACAGGATTACTGATAGTTGCAATATTGTGTGGACTTTTAGCGGGTTCTGTCGTGGGTTTAATATTCATTACATTTAGAGTACCGCCTGTAATTCTTGGACTAGGGATGGCTATGATTTATGAAAGTGTTGCCTTTGCTGGATCAGATGGGAAAGGATTACAACTGTTTGGCGTGCCTAATATTGAATCATTAGTAAATCCTAATTTCACATTAATTGTGCTTGGCTTGGGAACTTTATTTGTATTTATACTCTTTACATTTACTAAATTTAGATATGAGATGCAAGCGATGAAAAGTTCTCAAAAGATTGCAGTTAACTCAGGGATTAATGTATTTAAGCACGTTGTTATTTGTTATGCATTTGCTGGCGGATTAGTGGCAATTTCTGGGGTATTTAGTGCAGCCTTTACCGGTGCATTATCGCCTGTACTGGGTATGACAAGTAATTCAGCAGTAATTGCGATGACGTTCCCTATGTTTATAGGAACTTATCTTGCTAGGCACTCTAACATAGCAATAGGTATTATAAGTGGTTCACTTGCTGTAAAATTATTTTCATTAGGCATGTTTGCATTAAAAATATCAAATTCAATTAATGTCACAATTAATATGTTCCTTTTTATCGCTTTCCTTACATTCTTAGCTAACCAAGATGTACCAGATAGAAAAAGACGTGAAAAATTGAGAATAAAAGAAGCAAAAGCTGAAAGAATAAGACTTGGGATAAGTGATAATAATTATGGAGGAATAAATGGTTAATTTACTCAAAGCCCCATTTGAATTAAATGAAACACAACTCAAATGGGTATGTCAAACACTTGACGAAATGACATTAGAAGAAAAAATTGGGCAACTGTTCATCATGCTTAAAGCACAGCCTGGTGTCAATGAGGCTCAGATAAAAAGTGTACTTGATACATTTCATCAGGGTGGTCTTCGCTGGCAAGGTGGTGACAAGGAAACAGTTTATCTACAGAATACAACTTATCAAAAAAACGCTAAAATTCCGCTATTAATTGCTGCAAATTGTGATAACGGTGGCGATGGTTGCCTCCCAAATGAAGGGACTTTTGTTGCCACAGCAGCACAGGCAGCTGCTCACGAATCCGTTGATACAGCCTACCATATGGGTGAAGTGTCAGCAAGAGAAGCGACGAGTATTGGCTGTAATTGGCTCTTTAATCCAGTTGCAGATATTTATTTGAACTGGAGAAACACGATTGTTAATACCAGATGCTTTGGAGATAATGCAGATCAGGTCCTTAAAAATACAAGAGCGTTTATTCAAGGTGCAAAAGCTGCTAATCCCAATATGGCATGTTGTGCAAAACACTTTCCAGGTGATGGTAAAGAGGAGCTTGATCAGCATTTAGTTTTAGGGATTAATGACTTAACCGTAGATGAGTGGTTTGATTCATATGGGAAAGTTTATAAAGGGCTTATTGAAGATGGTATAGAGACTATTATGGCTGGACATTTCGCTCTACCTAATATGAGTCGATATTTGAAACCAGGCATTAAAGATCATGAAATTATGCCAGCAACTTTAGCACCTGAAATCATCACTGGCTTGTTGAGAGACAAACTCGGTTTTAATGGGCTTGTATTAACGGATGCAACGCATATGATTGGATTTTCAGCGATGAAATCCAGAGAAGAAGCTTTACCGCTGAGCATAGCGGCTGGTTGTGATATGATCTTGTTCGCAAATGATATTGAAGAAGACGTAAACTTTATTAAATCAGGCATTGAAAAGGGACAATTGACATTAGAGCGACTTGATGACGCAGTGACCCGAATCCTTGGCTTAAAGGCAAAACTTAAATTAACTGAGGAATCCGTTCGTATTCCAGATCAAAGCTTGCTTCAAACAGGTATTGGTACATCGACACATAAAAATTATCGCAAACTTGCTGCGCAAAGATGTACAACTCTGGTTAAAGACACGGCCAATTTACTGCCTATAACTTCGAATGATAAGAAGAATATTTTGTTCATTTATATACCTTCGGCACCAATCAGTATGGCTTACAAATCCGATAGAGAAAAAGAGATTTTTGCAAAGAAGCTAACAGATCAAGGTTTCAATGTGACGGTAGCACCAAGTTTTTATGACCTAGAAGTTCAAAATGGTGTTTCACCGATGAACATGGTTAAAATGATGGAGAGAGGTTCTCGTGAGCAATTTAAAGAAAAGTATGACCTAGTCTTTGTTGTATTTAATATTAAAGGTTATGCTCAAGAGAATGTGGTACGTGTTAAGTGGAGTAGTCACCATAGTATCGAAATGCCGTGGTACATTTCTGAAGTACCGACTATTGGTATCAGCTTAAACTTAACAAATCACTTGATTGATGTGCCACAAATCAAAACATTTATTAATGCATTTGGCAGCTCTGAAGAGAACATTGATGCAGTTATAGAAAAAATATGTGGTAAATCGCCATTTTTAGGAGAAGTAAAAAATCATTATTTCTGCGATCGTTGGGAAGCGAGGCTCTGATGAAGATTAACATGAATGAGAGAAGATTAATCTGTTTTGACTCAGATGGGTGTGCAATAGACTCAATGACGATTAAGCATGAAAAAGCCTTCGGACCCGCCTTTGTAGAGGTTTTTGATGTGCCTTTGCAAATGCAGAACGAAGTTCTAAAAAAGTGGAACGAGATCAATCTTTACAAAATGTCCAGGGGCATCAATCGATTTCAGGGTTTTGTTGAAATATTGACACTTTATCCTCAATTTACAGTGGCTGAAGATCTCACAGATATGAAGAACTGGACAATAACAACCATTGCATTGTCAGCAGATGCACTTCGTAAAGCCTATGAACAAAGTGGTAATGGACTAATGGAAAAAGCATTAGAATGGTCGAACTTGGTTAACCAAAAAATTAGTCATTTACCTCTTGCAATGCCATTTGAGCATGTAAAGGAAACGCTCAGTAGCTTAAAAGGATTAGCAGACATTGCAGTTGTATCTTCTGCTAACTTATCTGCTATAGAGGAAGAATGGCAAAAGAGTGGCTTATATGAAATGGTTGACTATTTCTATTCTCAATCAGATGGTACAAAGAGCGAATGTATTAAAAAGCTACTTCAGATGGGCTATAGAGCGGACGCCTCAATGATGGTTGGAGATGCTATAGGAGATTTCTATGCTGCAGAGCAAAATAATGTTTTGTTCTATCCAATTCTTGCTGGTAAGGAAACCGATTCTTGGAAATACTTAAAAGAAAAAGTACTTCCACAATTCCTCGAGGGTAAACTTTCTAATAACAGTCAAATAATATTTTTAAACGCATTAAAGGAAAATTTAGAATAAAAATGGTTAGAGTGTCAAAATTCAAAAGTTGAGCACCTTTCTAACATATGATGTCGTTTACGGCAAGTACGCGATACAGCATACCCTATAATACTAACTACCGCTTTGAAGATGAAGCGAGTGGTTAGTATTTATATCATTTAAGCGTTTTTCTAAAAAAGGAATAGAGGCAATACGTATGAGAACATCTAAAAAGGTAAATGTGAAAATACAAGCACTTATAGACCAAATGACTTTAGAAGAGAAAATTGGTCAGCTCACTCAACTGGGACCATCAATCGTAGGTGCATTTGGTGTAAGTTTCAGTGAACTGTTAAATATGATGTTTGATGGTCAAATCAGCAAAGAAGAGTTTGAGAAATCTATGGCATCTTCTGATAGAGACTTTCATGAAGATGAAATTAGAGCAGGCAAACTAGGCTCTTTAAATGGTGTTGTAGGGGCTTCAAAAATCAATGCGTTACAAAGAATTGCTGTAACTGAGTCTAGATTAGGTATTCCACTTCTATTTGGCTATGATGTAATTCATGGTTTAAAGACAGTATTTCCCATACCTCTTGGTGAAAGTTGTGCCTTTGATGAGGCATTATGGGAAGAAACCGCTAGGCATTCAGCAGTTGAAGCAACTGCGTGTGGCATACATTGGACGTTTGCGCCAATGATAGATGTTGCCAGAGATGCCAGATGGGGGCGTATTTCCGAAGGGGCAGGCGAAGACGTTCATTTGAATAGCAGTTACGCAAAGGCGAAAGTTAAAGGCTATCAAACTGATGACTTGAGTCTTCCAGACAGCATGATCGCATGTGCAAAACATTTTGTAGCTTATGGGGCTGCTGAAGCAGGTAGAGACTATAATACGGTTGATTTATCGGAACAAAGATTAAGAGAAGTATATCTGCCACCATTTAAAGCAGCAATTGATGCCGGGTGCGCAACGATTATGCCGGCATTTAATGATCTTTCAGGCGTGCCCTGCACAATCAACAAATGGCTATTACAGGATATTGCTAGAGATGAGTTTGGTTTTCAAGGTGTATATGTGAGTGATGCAAATGCCATTAAAGAATGTATCAATCACGGAAGCGCTAGTAATGGCTATGAAGCTAGTGCCTTAGCACTAAATGCAGGCATTAATATTGATATGTCATCACTTAGCTATGAACAAAATCTTCAAGCATTAATCAAGGCAGAACCACAATATCAGTCCGCGTTAGATCATGCAGTTTACCAAGTCCTAGAATTAAAGAGGGCAAAAGGCCTCTTTGATAATCCATATCAGACAGATGACGAAAGACAAAAAATGGAGACTTTAACGCCAACGGGTCGAGCGTTGGCCAGAAAAGCTGCAATAAAATCAATGGTATTATTAAAAAATGATAACCTATTGCCATTGGCTAAAACCCTTAAGATCGGTGTAGCAGGTGAATTGGCATCGCTTCCAGATGAAATGTTAGGGGCATGGTCCTTTGGTGGTGATGGAAAAGACTGTGTTTCATTGATGGATGGCCTTAAAAATGCCAATGCCAATTTTATATATGAAGCCTGTGTTCTGGATGATAAAGTCGATGATAAAGGGATTGAGCGACTCAAAAATAGTGCCGTAGATGCTATAATCGTTGCACTTGGTGAGCGAAAAGACCTGTCAGGTGAAGCCGCTAGTAGATCCGTGATAGAGTTGTCAAAGGTAGAAATAGAGCTTTTTAATGCACTAAAAAAATTAGATAAAAAGATAGTTGTAGTCTTGTTTAACGGTCGTCCGTTAGCGATTCCTGAAATTGCTCAGCACGCTGATGCGATATTGGAGGCTTGGCATCCTGGTATTGAGGCAGGAAATGCCATTTGTGATATTATCTTTGGGGATGAAAATCCATCTGGAAAGTTAACGACATCTTTTCCATATGCAACTGGCGTATGTCCTCATTATTATAGTTCACCCCGTACAGGTCGACCTGCTGGTAGGGGGAAATTCACATCAAAATATCTGGATACGCCCATTGATCCTGTCATATACCCCTTTGGTTATGGTTTAAGTTACACAAAATTTGAGTACAGTGATCTTGAAATCAATGAAATGGATAATCATATAGAAGTGTGTGTTAATGTAAAAAATATTGGGAACTTTGAGGGGGAAGAAGTCGTTCAGCTATATGTACAAGATGTAGTTGCATCACGAGTTCGGCCTGTAAAAGAATTAAAAGCATTCAAGAAAATCAACTTAAAACCTCAAACCAATGAACGGGTTGTCATGATAATAGACAAGGAAGGTCTTGGCTTTTTTGATGCAAATATGAAATATGTCGTTGAGCCAGGGTTGTTTAGATTCTTCGTTGGGACCAATAGCCAAGATGTATTAGTAAAAGAGTTGACGTGTGAAACTCTTGGGTCAGCTACTTAATTGAGAAAGGGAGGTAAATTTATGAAAATGACATGGAGATGGTATGGCGAAGGTAATGACCCGATTACATTAGGACATATCAAACAAATTCCTGGTGTAGAAGGTATCGTTTGGGCACTGCATGATATGGCAGCAGGTGTCGTTTGGCCGATGGATAGAATAGAAGAAGTGAAAAAACAAGCAGATGCTTATGGTTTTAACATAGATGTTGTGGAAAGTGTCAACGTGCATGATGACATCAAAATTGGTTTACCTTCGAGAGATCAGTACATCGACAACTATATCGAGACGATTAGACGTCTTTCTAAAGTTGGCGTTAAAGTGATTTGTTACAACTTTATGCCGATTTTTGACTGGACGCGTACTGAGCTTTACAAAGAGTTGCCGGATGGTTCAAATGCACTCTTCTTTGAAAATGCATTTGTTCAAAATGAAAGTGCTGAATCTATGATAGCCAAGGTGCTCGAAGGCGCTGGGGACATGACTATGCCAGGATGGGAACCTGAAAGAATGGCACGTGTGAAAGATTTGTTCGTTGCCTACAAAGACGTGGATGCGGAGACGCTATTCGACAACTTAGTATACTTTTTAAACCGAATTATCCCTGTTTGTAAAGAGGTTGGCGTCAAGATGGCAATCCATCCGGATGATCCTCCGTTTTCTATCTTCGGCATTCCTAGAATTGTCAACAGTATTGATGGCATTGAGAAGTTATTAAAGGCAGTCGACGAACCAGAAAACGGTTTGACACTTTGTACAGGATCATTGGGTGCAAGCAGACTAAATGATATTCCTAAAATGATTAGAAAGTTTCACGATCGAATTCACTTTGCACACATTCGAAATGTAAAAGTCTATGACAACGGTGACTTTATCGAAACGTCACACCGTGAACGTGACGGGAGTGTACCTATGATAGAAGTGTTGAAAGCATATCATGAAAATGATTTTAAAGGCTATATTCGCCCAGATCATGGACGTCATTTATGGGGTGAAGAAAAAGATTGCCGCCCAGGCTATGGTTTATATGACAGAGCACTTGGCGTCATGTATATGTTAGGGGTATGGGATACCTTAGACAAACAGAAAAATAAATAATTGGTGTGAATCATCAATAAACGATGTGCGAAATGAAAGGAGTAAATTATGAGATATTTAGGCGCTGATTTAACAGGCAAAGTTGCAGTTGTAACTGGAGGCAGCGGGATTTTAGGCAGAGATTTTTGTAGAGCTTTATTAAAAGCTGGCGCAAAAGTTGCCATTTTAGGCATCGACGCAAAAGCAGGTGATGAAGTTGTGGATTTATTTAAAAGCGAAGGGTTTGACGAAGTTATTTCAATCCTTTGCAATGTTTTAGATAAGGCTGAAGTAGAAAAAGCACGTGAAGAAGTCAACGCAAAGTTGGGCACTTGTGATATTTTAATTAATGGTGCAGGCGGTAACCATCCAAGAGGCACGACGACTAAAGAATTTTATGAAGCAGGTGATGAAGTTTCAGGTGAAAATAACATAACGTTCTTCGATCTTGAAAAATCAAGCAT
Organism: uncultured Fusibacter sp.; assembly: GCA_965140735.1. Taxonomy (GTDB): domain Bacteria; phylum Bacillota; class Clostridia; order Peptostreptococcales; family Acidaminobacteraceae; genus Fusibacter_A. The sequence continues at coordinate 3,470,326 of OZ223306.1, forward strand.
TGATTTCGTATTCGGATTGAATTTCATGGGAACAGTTATTCCATCACAGGTATTCGCTAAGGATATGGTGAAAAAGGAAGACGCTTCTATCGTGAATATTTCATCTATGAATGCGTTTACACCACTGACTAAAATTCCGGCATATAGTGCAGCGAAAGCAGCCATTAACAACTTTACACAATGGCTATCAGTATATTTTTCAAAAACCAATATCAGGGTAAATGCCATTGCACCGGGTTTCTTTGAAACGACTCAAAATGAAGCACTATTAAGAAATTCTGATGGCAGCTACAGTGAACGCGCTAATAAAATTATCAGAAATTCACCGATGGATCGTTTTGGAAAGCCGAACGAATTATTGGGTACATTGATGTATTTAGTCAACACAGAAGCATCGGGATTCGTAACTGGCGTCATTATTCCGGTGGATGGTGGCTTTAACGCTTACTCAGGCGTTTAAGCTATAACAATTACAAAGGCTAATAAGAAAGGAGTGCCCATGGCATTTATTCACGAAGACTATTTGCTTACAAGTTCTGCTGCAAAAAAAATCTATCATTCATTAATGGGAGAATTACCTGTTGTAGACTATCATAACCACTTAGAGGCAAAAGAGATTCTTGAAGATCTACCCTATGAAAATCTCAGCCAAATTTGGTTGTCAACAGATCATTACAAATGGCGTTTAATGCGCGCAAATGGCATTGATGAAGCCTTCATAACAGGTGATAAAACCGATTATGAAAAATTCTATGCATTTGCGTCAACTTTACCTTATGCAATCGGTAATCCAGTATACCACTGGGCACAATTGGAGCTGAAAAGGTATTTTGGCATTGATGAATTGCTAAATGAAACGACAGCAGAACAGATCTGGAATAAAGCAAACACTGTCATTAAAGAAAAGGCATTATCGCCTAGAAAACTGATAGAAATGTCAAATGTAGAGCTGTTATGTACCACCAATGACCCCCTTGAGAATTTGGAATATCATTTGCAGCTGTCTGATGGCTATCAACTGTGTAAAGTCGTTCCAACATTTAGACCTGATCGTGCGATTGCAGTAAATTCAACTGGATACTTGGATTATCTCAAGCAACTTTCTGAGGTATCAGGTCTACAAATTATAAACTTAGACACCTTAGTGGAGGCACTCGGAAAACGCGTTGACTTTTTTGCAGGCGTAGGCTGTGTCATATCAGATCATTCTTTAGAAAACTATGAGTTCGTTGAGCTTGATGAGGAAACTTTGAACGAGGCGTTTAAACGCACTTTAAAAGGACAAAAATTAACCCTTTCTGAAGCAAATGGATTGACGACGTATTTAATGCAAAAACTCAGTCTATTTTACAAGGCGAAAGGCTGGATCGTTCAGTTACATGTTGGTGCTATTCGCAATAACAATACAGAATTGCTGGGCAAGCTTGGGGTCAATTGTGGCGTCGATTCAGTTGATGACCTACCTGCTGCACAAACGATGAATCAGTTACTCAATCATCTGGCAACCAATAAGACGATTGTGTACCACTTAAACGATGCCACTTTAGTCTCAATGGCGACTATGATTGCCAATTTCCAATCATCAGAGATACCTGGACAATATCAGTTGGGACCTGCATGGTGGTTTAATGATCACAAATTAGGGATCGAAAAAATGCTTAGTGTTCTCGCATCACAAGGATTAATTGGCAGATTTGTAGGGATGTTGACGGATTCTAGAAGCTTTTTATCATTTTCACGTCATGAGTACTTTAGAAGAATACTGTCAAATCTACTGGGAAAATGGGTGGAGGAAGGCTTTATTCCAAACGACGATGCTCTACTTGAAAAAGTTTCTAAGGACATTGCCTATTATAATATCATCAACTATATAAAATCGTAACTTATACGCACAATTAGAGTAAAAATAAAACCACTAGAGGAAGGGCTTCAGAAAGTCTTACTTCTAGTGGTTTATTGTTTTTGTTGTGTTTTCTATATCAGCAATCTATTAAACGATTTTAAGCACATGTCGTCCTGTGTGTGTACCAGCCTTGATGTTTTCAAACACTTCATCTAGGTCTTCCATAACCACATCTTTAACAAGAGCTTGACTCATGATGTGCCATTCATTTGCAAAACGTGTCCAAATTGCATCGCGTTTTTCGATTGGGAAATTTACAGAGTCAACGCCAAGAACGCTAACGCCTCTAAGAATAAATGGCATAACTGTAGAGCTAAATTTAATACCGCCAGCATTACCACACATGCTCATGCTACCGCCATAGTAGATTTGTGGTAGTATACCTGAAGCGACTTCACCGCCCACAACATCAAGAACGTAATGGAATTTTTGCTTATCAAGTACCTTTGGTTTTTCTGGTAGTACATCGCGAGATAATAGGACACTTGTTGCACCGATTGAGAGAAGTTTTTCGATTTCGCTTTCTTCTCTTGCAAGTGCGTGAACCTTTTTATAGCCACTTTCTTTAAGGAGTTGGATTGCAACACTACCCACGCCCCCTGAAGCTCCTGTAACGAGAATTTCCTGATCCATATCAGGTGACATGCCATTGGCTTCAAGTGTCATAATCGAAAGCGCAGCTGTAAATCCTGCGGTACCGATGACCATCGCATCACGAGGTGATAATCCTTCAGGTAATGCGACAACCCATTCAGCAGGCACTCGAACATACTCTGAATAACCGCCTGTATGTGTCATACCTGTTTGGAAACCCGTTACGATAACATTTTGACCTTCTTTAAATTTGCTGTTTTCAGATGAAACAACGGTGCCACTTACATCAATGCCGGGAATCATAGGATAGTTGCGAATGACACCACCATTTTTTTGTACTGCTAACATATCTTTGTAGTTTACTGATGAGTATGCTACTTTTATAAGCACATCACCTTCTGAGAGCATTTCAGTTGTAATTTTTTCAATGGCATGCGAAATCTCTCCGTCTTTTTCACGAACAACAATTGCTTTGAACTCACTATTCATAATTTTACACCTTCCTTTTTTCTTATGAAAAAATAATATTTATTAAAAACATTTCTTAATAGGAACTATTCACACTTCAAATATTATCAGAACTATGGTATACTGTCAATAGAAAAATGAGGTGAATAAATGGAAGTTAGAGAATGTATTAATTTTTTATTGGGTGCTTCGCAAAATGTTGTATTCAAGTATTTTGCGAAACAACTATCAGAATATGGTGTAACGCCGTCGCAGTATGGTGTTTTAAATTGCCTCTGGCAATATGGCGATTTAAGTCCATCTAAAATAAGAGAACTTCTGAGTCTTGAAGCATCTTCGGTGTCGGGGATTCTTGATAGGATGCAGAAGAGTGGCCTTATTGATAGGCATATTGATGAAAATAATCGAAGGATTATAATTGTTTCTCCAACAGAGAAATCTATGGAAGTTAAAGACGATGTGGAAGTGGTGGTTAGAGAAATGAATCAAAAGTTCTTAGAACCGTTTTCAGATGAGGAAAGAATAATGCTAAAGAAAGCACTTTTAACCATTATTGATATTGGATGAAAAATGATTTGCCCAGCACCTTAAAATAAGGCGCTGGGCAATTATTTTGTAAAGAATAATGACTCGAATGTTGTTATTAAGTGTTTAAATGTTTATTAAAGAAGGTATATATACAGATACATTAGCTATAGAAGTTATCGGTATTATAATAAAATTGGATTAGGTAAAAATTTTATTTATTGAATGAAAGTTTGGGGTATAAGTCTTTTGAATTACGTGATTATGTGATTATCAAAGACTATTTACAGAGGAGGCAAGAATGTTTAATGTTGGGAAAGAGCAAATGCTTAAACAAATTGAGGCGAAAAATGCTGAAATAGCAGCATTGAAAAAAGAGGTTGCAATGTTAAAAGGCATTCAACAGGCTATGCCAGATCCATATTATGTTAGAGATATGGACTATAACGTGATATTATGGCCAGAAGCAATTCAAAAGCTTACAGGTTATTCAGAGTCAGAAGCTAAAACGATTAAATGTGGGAATATATTCAAAGCTTCAGTTTGTGAGGACTGTCCTACTCAGAAATGTGTTTACAAAAGAGAATTTTTGAGAGATGCTATGGTAGACGTTTATAACAAAAAAGGAGAGAAGCTAACGACACTTGTTTCCAATGCTGGGGTATATGACGAAGAAGGTAATCCTCAAGCTGCGGTTGAAGTCGTAAAGGATGTAACCAATCAGCAATTATTGTTAGCAAGCATTGGAACGAACTCCGAACATCTAGGTTCGATCTCTGAGGAGTTAGCAGCATCAACTGAAGAAATCCTATCATCTGCACAATTGGTTAATGAACAAATTGTAGAAATACTTGACCAAACAAAAGATGGTTTAGATAACACGAATAAGCTTAAAGAGATATCCAACAACTGTATACAATTCGCTAATGAAGTAACGTCCTCGATGAATAGTATTTCTTCATCGGTGGATAAGTCATCTAACAGTATAAATGAGTTAGAAGAAAAGTCAAAAAACATAAACGAGATTATTTCAACAATCCAAAGTATTTCTTCGCAAACGAATCTTCTTGCGCTAAATGCATCGATAGAAGCAGCAAGAGCTGGAGAAGCAGGTAGAGGATTTGCCGTTGTAGCAGATGAAATTAGAAAACTTGCAGAAGAGACAGATGATTCATCAAGAGAAATTGTAACATCGGTTGGGCAAATAATGAGTCTGATTACAAGTGTAACAGAATCAACTGAAATGGTAGCAAGCAATGTAAATCAGGGGCAAGGTAGAGTAGATAAGCTCATTGAGCTTATTCAAAGTATCAATGTTTCCACAGAAGAGCTTGCTGGGAAGATATCGTTGATTAGTAAAAATGCTCAAAAATCAGTGGATGCGACTTCGACACAAGAAAACTCACTAGCTCAGGTAACACAAGTTTCAGAAAATATAGCTGAAACAGCACAGACCTTACTAATGGAATTCAATAAATTTAGATATGAAAATATGTAAATTTAGATCCCGATCGAAAATCGTTTGTTTTGTAAAGTGTAGTGAAATAGAAGTCTTTTGCAGAAGACAAAAATATGAAACGCCACCCGAGAGTCTTGTATAAAAGACCTTTTGGTGGCGTTTTTAAGGTGAAGTGATAGCTATGAGGATCAAACCGCTAAAATTACCTTATGGATATGTGTCAGTCTATATTGTTAAGAGCTGCTGACCTGCTAAAGCGATTTATGTGATAATATTAGGCAGATATGAGATAAAATTTTTATCTAAAGTATACAGAAAGAAGGCTTAAATGAAAGTAGAACTTGTTTTAGCGGAATCATCAGAAATAATAATGAATTTATTTCAATATTATATTTATGATATGTCTGAATACACAAAGTTTGATCCGAATCCCGATGGCACCTTTACGGTTGATGAGAGTATTATAAAACTAAATGTTTATTGGGAGCATCCAGATCATTATCCGTATTTAATTTTAGTAGATGATAAAATCGCAGGGTTTTCTATGATAAGAAAATTTCCATTTAATAAAACGTATTTTGATATGGGACAGTTTTTTATTCTTAGAAAGTATAAGCACTTAGGCGTTGGAAGAGAAGCTTTTAAATTGTCAGTTAGTAAACACCCTGGTAAGTGGATTACGAGAGTTCTACCCAATAATGAGGGCGCATATAAGTTTTGGGAAAAAGTTATTTCAGAAATTGCAACAGATTTACCAGAGGTCAGAAAAGAAACTTATATGGATAAAGAAATGGTCTATTTTTATTTCTGTCCTATTCATATTGATAAACACTAAACTTAGTGGTATAATAACTTTGCTTTTAAAAGCAGGAATAAAAGGTTATGGAAGTTGGGTGAAAATCCTACACAAGGCCAATTGCTGTAATTTGCTGAAACTTTAGCACAAGTCACTGGACAAGAGTCTGGGAAGACGTTAAAGTTGCGTTCATGCGTGAACGAGGCATTAAGTCAGAATACTTGCCTTTTTTTCCCTACTGTACTATTTGTACAGTTCATACAGCCCTGTGGACTCCGGGGTTATGGATGAAAAAAGACAATTTTGAGTACATTTCGTATAAAAGAGTCTTAAATTTCGTACATAACGAACGTCTACAATTTTCTGTAGACGTTTTTATTTTGCCTCCGGTCCTCGTCTTGTTTTTAGTGAAGCAAGGCGACTCTTCAGTGCTAACATTAGGATAATGTGAGAAGGAGAGAAATGAAATGAAAAAGAATATGAAAAAATTAAGTTTACTTTTACTGGTATTGGCGATGGTATTAAGCATAAGTGCTTGTAGTGCCAATAGTTCTGGACAAGATTCAAAGGAACAAAGCCAGGCGTCAGATGCACCTCAAGAATCTAGTCAATCGGACAATCAAAGTGCACCTGATGATCAAGTTTCAAGTGAATTGACTGACCAAGAAGCTGCTGACCAAGTGGCAGCTATGATTGATGCGATTTATGTTCAACAGCGCACAGATCAAACAGATCAACAATGTGCAGATGCCAAAGCGGCTTGGGATGCTTTAACAGAGTCTCAAAAATCAATGGTTGAAGGTGATTCTGCAGATCCTGACTACTTCGGTAGAGATACAGGTGATGCGAGCTTAGATGATCCTCTTAATGGCGATGATATTGGTGACAATGAACTCTTAGTGGTGAGCTTTGGAACCTCTTTTAATGGCAGCCGTGCACAAGATATCGGCGGTATCGAAAAAACGCTTCAAGAGGCTTACCCAGATTGGGCAGTTAGAAGAGCCTTTACAGCACAAGTTATTATTAATCACGTTCAAGCCCGTGATGGTGAAAAAATAGATAACGTTGAACAAGCACTAGATCGCGCTGTGGCAAACGGTGTTAAAAACTTAGTGCTACAACCAACTCACTTGATGCATGGAGCAGAATACGATGAGTTGATGGCAACTCTTAAAACGTATCAAGACAAGTTTGAATCAGTAAAAGTGTCTGAACCTTTATTGGGTGAAGTTGGCGCAGATGCAACGGTGATCAATCAAGATAAAAAAGATGTGGCAATTGCCATAACTGCAGCAGCAGTTAAAGAAGCAGGTTATGATAGTATTGAAGCGGCTAAAGCTGATGGCGCGGCATTTGTCTTTATGGGACATGGAACAGCGCATACAGCTAATGTCACTTATAATCAAATGCAAACACAAATGGCAGCACTAGGTTATGACAATGTCTATGTGGGCACTGTAGAAGGTGAACCGGAGAATACAGCTTGTGATGTGGTCATTGACGAAGTTAAAGAAGCGGGATATACTAAAGTCATTCTTCGTCCTATGATGGTCGTAGCAGGTGACCATGCTAACAATGATATGGCAGGTCCGGATGAAGATTCATGGAAAAGCCAATTTGAAGCCTCTAATCACTTTGAAAGCATAGAGACTCAAATTTCTGGGTTAGGCAGAATTCCTGAAATTGAAGCGATCTATGTGGCACATACTAAAACAGTTATTGGAGATGAAACGTCAGAAAATGTGGTTTCAAGTGTAGATAATCAAACAGCAAGTCAAATTGCTGATGGTGTATATAGCGCAGATTTTATTACAGATAGTAGCATGCTCCATGCTAATGAAGCACATAATGGCAAAGGCGTACTAACAGTAGAAAACGGTCAAATGACTTTTCATGTGAGTTTAGCGTCTCAAAAAATTCAAAACTTGTATAGAGGAAGTGCTAAGGCAGCTCAAGAGGATGAAGCAGGCTGGTTGCAACCGAGCCTTGATAAAGTCACTTACAGTGATGGGACCAGTGAAGAAGTGAACGGTTTCGATGTACCCGTATCAGCAGTAGATCAAGATTTTGAATTAGCAATCTTAGGTTCAAAAGGCAAATGGTATGATCATACAGTTTCTATTGCCAATATAGAACCCGCTCAATAAGTTAAAATAGTATAATTTCTGCAGGTGGAGAAAAGACTTTGCCTGCAGAATTTGCATATTATAGAAAGGGTTACACATGAAAAAGTTATTAGCTCTAATTTTAGTTTTGATGATGTTGTTTACACTTTCATCCTGTTCGGTTGAGTCAGAGCAAACGCTAGAGGGTGAATACCAGATAGGCGTCACTCTGAGTGGGGGCTCTGGACGAACGACGATAACTTCTCCAGCAAAGCTTGTTTTAGAGGGAGATCAGTCTCTTGCAACCATTGAATGGTCCAGCCCAAACTATGATTATATGCTGGTAGACGGGATAAAATACTTACCGGTTAACACGGAAGGCAACTCAACTTTTGAAATCCCAGTGACTTTGGATGTCAATATGGAAGTTGTGGCAGATACCACAGCCATGAGTCAACCTCGTGAAATTGCCTACACACTTTATTTTAATTCATCAACCCTTGAGGCACCAAACGAGAGTGGGCAGGTGGATCAATCAACTACAGAATCTATGGATCTTAAAACTGCTATTGAGAACAACTTGAAAGGTGGTTTTAATAGAACTCTAGGCAATGGATGGATGCCTGAGAGCTCTATGAAAATTGATTACGCTGTGGGCTTTAAGGTAGACTATTTTAAAGAGGGACTGACCTTAATTTCACTTTCTGATGGTAGCCGTTATCTTAAAGTACCAGAAGGCAGTGAGCCACCTGAAGGTATTGATGAAGATATTGTGATCTTAAAGTCTCCGATTGATAATATTTATTTGGTAGCGACATCTGCTATGTGCTTATTTGATGGTTTAGATGCCTTAGATCAGATTCGCCTTTCGGGCACGAAGGCAGAAGGCTGGTATATTGAAGACGCCAAGGCTAGAATGGAAAGTGGGCAAATTCTTTATGCGGGTAAATATAATGCTCCAGATTATGAATTAATTATGGCAAATCAGTGCCAATTGGCTATAGAATCCACTATGATCAACCATAATCCTGAAGTTAAAGAAAAACTTGAAGAGGTGGGCATTCCTGTTTTAGTAGACCAATCTTCTTATGAGACACATCCATTGGGGCGTACTGAATGGCTAAAATTATATGGCGTTCTTGCAGGGAAAGAAGCACTTGCAGAGTCTCTTTTTAAAGATCAAGTTCACTATATGGAAAATGCTTCGAGTGAAAATAATACGGGAAAAACAGTAGCTTACTTTTATATAAACTCATCAGGAAATGCTGTGACTAGAAGGTCAGGCGATTACGTGTCAAAAATGATCGAACTGGCAGGGGGCAAATATATTTTTGATGATCTTGGGGATTCGGAAACAGCCACAAGTACAGTGACGCTTGAAATGGAACACTTTTTTGCCTCAGCTAAGGATGCTGATTATATTATTTATAATAGTACGGTTGGTGGTGAGGTTTATTCTATGGAAGAGCTGTTGGCCAAAAATAGTTTGCTAAAGGATTTTAAAGCAGTGAAAGAAGGCAATGTATGGTGTACCAGTCAAAATCTTTATCAAGAGACAACAGAATTGGGACAAGCTATTTCTGATATTCACCAGATGTTGATGGGAAAAGAGGAAGCCATCACAGAAGGCCATTTTATTTATCAACTTCAATAAGAAACCATCTTATAAGTTGAGTCAACAGAAATAAGATTTAAAATGCAAGGGAGAACAAGATGAACGGCATTAATGAGGCATCTAAACGCTATATGAGATTTATTCTATCGCTGATCATACTCTTGATTCTCGTGGTTATTTTGATGTTTTTAAACATCAATATGGGAAGTATCTCGTTGGGGTTTAATGAAATTTTCAAAATTTTTATGGGACTTGATCACACGAGCATGGCTCATGATATTATTTGGAAAATTCGACTGCCTAGAATGTTTGCGGCCTTTATTTTAGGCGGGGGATTAGCTTTATCAGGTTTTCTACTTCAGACTTATTTTAATAATCCCATAGCGGGTCCTTATGTACTTGGAATCTCATCTGGGTCTAAGTTAATCGTGGCTATTGTCATGGTAACAGCAATGAGCCGACATTATACGCTCAATTCGGCGATGCTTATCACGGCGGCCTTTATAGGTGCTATGATAACGATGAGTTTTGTCTTGCTAGTGGCGCGTAAAGTTAAGCGTTCGTCTGTTTTGATTGTCAGTGGCGTGATGATTGCCTATATTTGTTCGGCGATTACAGATTTTATAGTGACATTTGCAGATGATGCCAGTATTGTCAATTTGCATAATTGGTCCATTGGAAGCTTTTCAGGAACTGCTTGGGAAGATGTGCGATTAATGGCACTTGTGATTTTTACGACGACTCTGATTGTCTTTTTCATGTCCAAGCCCATCAGTGCTTATCAGATGGGGGAAAACTATGCGCAAAATATGGGACTCAATATTAAAGTCTTCCGCTTAGTCTTAGTAATTTTATCGAGTATTCTCTGTGCCTGTGTTATTGCTTTTGCAGGTCCAGTCTCCTTTGTGGGCATTGCAGTGCCACACTTAGTGAAGGCTCTTTTAAAGACTTCTAAACCTATCTTAGTGATTCCTGTCTGTTTTTTAGGTGGGGCAATTTTCTGTATGGGGTGTGACTTGATTGCCAGAACGGCTTTTTCACCAGTGGAAATGAGCCTTAGTTCGGTAACAGCACTCTTTGGAGCTCCCGTTGTTATTGGTATTATGTTGAAGAAGAAAGCACGGTGAAACACATGACTTATTTTTTTAGGACTCACCAATTAACAGTAGGTTATAATAAGATTCCCTTAATTAATGATATAGGAATTTCTCTTGAAAAAGGGCACATATTGACTTTAATTGGACCGAATGGCTCAGGGAAATCTACTATCTTAAAGAGTATTACAAAGCATCTTGAGCCCCTTCATGGAACGGTCTATATCGATCAAGAGTCTACTGAATCCATGACAGGCGGAGATTTGGCACGTCAAGTTTCAGTCGTTTTAACAGAGCGCCTTAAAACAGAAATGATGACTTGTAAAGATGTGGTTGATACAGGCCGTTACCCCTATACTGGACTATTGGGGATTTTGTCGGAACAAGATAAGCAAAAGGTCAAATCCGCCATGCAAATGGTTAATGCATGGGATTTAAGAGAGCGAGATTTTACAGAGATCAGTGATGGTCAAAAACAGCGGGTTTTACTGGCAAGAGCCATTTGTCAAGATCCTCAGATTATTGTCCTCGATGAACCGACTTCTTTTTTAGATGTGCGTTATAAGTTAGAATTACTGGGGATTCTCAGAAAGTTATCGGAGGAAAAGGGCATTACAGTGATTATGTCCTTACACGAATTGGAGCTAGCGCAAAAGGTTTCAGACTATATTATGTGCGTGAAAGGCGATCAAATTAGCCATTATGGAAGACCAGAAGAGATTTTTCAAAGAAATCTTATTCGTGACCTCTATGAGGTGTCAAATGGTGCTTATAATCCGACTTTTGGTAGCTTTGAAATGGCACGACCAGAGGGTGAGGCTAGGGTCTTTGTCATTGCAGGAGGTGGCACGGGAATTAAAACCTACAGAATCCTTCAAAAGAAACGGCTTCCCTTTATCACCGGGATTCTACATGATAACGACATTGACTATCAATTGGCCTATGATTTGGCCAGTGAGATTGTGTCTGTAAAGGCCTTTAACTCAATTGACCAAGATCTCTATAAAAAGGCTCTAGATAAGATGAAAACCTGTGACATTGTCATCAATTGTCTTACGGAATATGGCGAATTCAATAAAGCTAATCAAAGTCTTTATGACGAGGCGCTTCGGATGGGCATGACTATTGTAGCGTCAGCGGAGGCCTTATAAGTGCTAAAAATGTTTTTCTGATTTTGGGAAAGCATTTTTTTTATGAAATTAAAATTATTATAACAAGGGATATGAAAAATCTTTCATTGTTCTTTTTACTTTTGTATACTTAGGTAAAGAAAAGATCAAAGCAATTGACAAGGCTTTTAATAGAAAGGATGGGACTGATATGAGAACAGAGATTACCAGTTTATTAGGCATTAAATATCCTATTATCCAAGGGGCCATGGCTTGGGTGTCCGAAGCACACTTAGTGGCGGCTGTTGGGAATGCAGGTGGTGCTGGGGTTATTGCTTCCGGCGGGAGAAGTGCTGAATGGGTGAGACGAGAAATTCAGTTGGCTAAAACCTTAACGGATAAGCCCTTTGGCGTCAATTTAGTCATGATGGACTCAAGTGTTGACTCGATTGTAGAGGTCGTTTGTGAGGAAAAGGTCGCCTTTGTGACAACAGGTGCAGGCAATCCGCTGCCCTATATCGAAAAAATAAAAAATGCAGGGATCAAAGTGATTCCAGTCGTCCCCAACGTTAAACTCGCAAGGAGAATGGCGGACCACGGGGCAGATGCCATTGTAATAGAAGGTATGGAAGCAGGTGGTCACATTGGAAAACTCACCACCATGGCGCTTATGAGTCAGGTGATTCCAGAAGTTGATATTCCTGTGATTGTCGCTGGGGGAATTGCTGATGGCAGAGGCATAGCAGCGGCTTTAATGATGGGGGCTCAAGCCGTTCAAATCGGTACGCTTTTCTATGCATCACAAGAATGTCAGGCTCATCCCAATGCTAAAAAGGCCTTGGTGGATGCCAAAGAGACTGATACCCGGGTGACAGGCAGTCTTCATGACCACGAAGTCAGATCTTTAAGGAATCCATTAACGGAAAAATACTTAAGTGATGAAAAGGGAGGGGCTTTAGAAATAGAGCTCACAGCTCTTGTAACGGGAACTTCTAAGAGGGCTTCTATTGAAGGGGACATCGAATGGGGGGCTGTTCACGCAGGACAAAGTCTCAACTTCATCACCAAAATTGAAACCTGTCAGGTCATCATTGAACGTTTGATGGCTGAAACTTTAGACACACTAAAAAAAACACAAGACCTTTTAAATCTATAAAAATAAATACATGGGCAAATGAGACTCACTTACTCCAAAATGTCCGCTCTAGAAGGACAATCTGTTAAGGGGGTAAAATTCCTATTTTTATTTATAATAATGTACTTGTAATTATTGAAAAAGCATTATATTATAGTTAACAACGTAATATGTGGCTAAAAATTAACATCTACTATAGAAGCTTTATGTGGAGGGAATTATGAGTTTAAAATACGAAAGTACGCGAGATAATGGTGTAAATGTACGCCCATCAGAAGCAATCGTTAAAGGTCTTTCAGATGATGGTGGTTTATTCGTACCAAGAGATATTGATGGACTTGGTCTTGATATTAAAGAAATGTGCAACCTTAATTTTCATGAAACGGCTAAAAAAATCTTAAGTCTTTTTTTTACAGACTTCTCAGAAGAACAGATTAACGATGCCGTTATGAATGCTTATGATAGCAAGTTTGATGATCCTGAGATTGTCCCTGTAAAAAAAGTAGGAGAGACCTATATTATGGAGCTTTTCCACGGGTCGACTATTGCCTTTAAAGATATTGCGTTATCTATTTTGCCACATTTGATGAAAAAGGCGCAGAGCAATTGTCAAATGAAAGAAGAGGTCGTCATTTTAACAGCGACTTCTGGTGATACTGGAAAAGCGGCACTTGAAGGTTTTAAAGATGTTGAGGGGACTCAAATAATCGTCTTTTATCCCAATGACGGGGTCAGCAAGGTTCAAGAAATGCAAATGCTGACAACAGACGGTGCCAATACCCATGTGGTTGCTGTGGAAGGTAACTTTGATGATGCTCAATCAGCGGTTAAAGCAATTTTCAATGATCAAGACTTAAGAGCAAAATTGCTTGCTAAGGGGCTTAAATTTTCATCAGCCAATTCTATTAATATTGGTCGTTTAGTGCCTCAGATTTCTTATTATTTTTCAACCTATGCTGACTTGGTGAAAAAAGGTCAGATTAAGTTAGGGGATGAGATCAACTTTGTCGTTCCAACAGGTAATTTTGGTAATATTCTTGCGGGCTACTTTGCTAAGAATTTAGGTTTACCAGTGGGGAAACTCATTTGTGCGGCTAATGAGAATAACGTCTTATACGACTTTCTAGATACAGGCGTTTACGACATCAATAGGGACTTCAAGAAAACGATGTCGCCGTCAATGGATATTTTGATCTCAAGTAACCTTGAGAGATTGCTTTATTTTATGAGTAATAAAGATAATGCCTATGTGGCAGGCCTTATGGATCAACTCAAAAAAGATAAAAAATATGAAGTGACTGATGAAATCAAAGCGAAAATCAAAGGCCAATTTTGGACATCTTATTGCTCGGAATCGGATACGAGCCAAACCGTTAAAAAAGTCTATGAAGAAGAGGGATATTTATTAGATACTCATACAGCCGTGGCTTACAAGGTCTATGAAGATTATGTTAAAGCGACAGGGGATAAGAGCAAAAGCGTGATTTTATCAACGGCAAGTCCCTTTAAATTTACAGGCAGTGTTTACAAAGCCTTGTTCGGTCAAACAGATACTGACGAGCTCAAGCTTATGGCAGAACTCTCTCATCAAACAGGTGTAGAGGTACCAAAGCAAATTGAAGGCTTAGCGGATCGAAAAATCATCCATGAACGTTTCTGTAGACCTGAAACCATGTCAAATGAGATTTTAAATATCTTAGACGGAAAATAAGAAATCAGATGATGTAAGAAATGAATGGCGATAATCACCGTTTACAATATAAAAATTGTAAGCGGTTTTTTTATGTTCATATTTAAGGAGATTAGAGATAGAACTGTGCCAAAATTGTGCCAAATGGCACAGTCGCACACCTGTGGCACAACGTGGCACAGTTTTGTACAAATATAAGAACACTGAAATTTCAACTCTTTAGAGGAATCATTACTGTTGGCATATATATTGCACTATAGGAAAGTGTATCAAAATCTAATAAGGGAAGTGAAACGGATGCAATATCAAATGAATCAAGTTGCGATTATTGGAGCAGGCGTTATGGGCGCTAGTATTGCTGCTTTAATTGCAGGGACTGGGACACCAGTCGTTTTATTGGACATTTTACCTCGGGGAATAAGTACGGAAGAACTTGCAAAAGGGCTATCAAATTCGAATAAAGTATTTCGAGATAAATTTGCTTTAGCTGGTAAGGCAAAAGTACTGAATCCAAGAAATCGCGCTATTTATCACAAAGATTTTGGTGATTTGATTACCACAGGAAATATTGAAGATGATTTGTACCTTCTGAAAGAGTGTGATTGGGTATTAGAAGTTGTCTTAGAAGAATTGGAAGTGAAACAACAGCTCTTTAAAAAAATTAGGCCCTACATAGGGGAACAAACCATTATATCATCGAATACATCGGGTGTTTCTATCCAAAAAATTGCGGAATCTTTTGATGAATCTTTTAAGAAGCGCTTTTTAGGGACACACTTTTTTAATCCACCACGGTATATGAAGTTATTCGAAATTATTCCTACTGACGAAACAGCACCGTCTATTGTGGCATTTATGGCGGCATATGCCACGAAATTTCTAGGAAAAGGCGTTGTATATGCAAAGGATACACCTAATTTTATTGCCAATAGGATTGGTGCACAAGCGAATGTTGCTGTGATGCAACTTGCAGAAGAGTATCAGTATAGCATTCCAAAGGCAGATTTACTTAGTGGTGAGATTATTGGAAGACCTAAAACGGCGACTTTTAAAACGATTGATATGGTTGGTTTAGACATACTGCTACATGTGGCGGATAATGTGATGAATAATATCGCTTCAACTTATGAAGCAAGAGCATATCATGTACCTAATTATGTTAGAAAATTAGCTTCAATGGGTTATTTCGGAGATAAAGTTGGCAATGGTTTTTATAAAAAACAAAAAACAGCACAAGGTGTTGTAAGAAGCGTATGGGATTATGATGCTGAAACATATAAAGAAGTTTCAAAAGTTGAACTTGATGTTGTTAAAGACATTAAAAAAGGCAAGACATTGGCTGAGAAGCTTAATTTGGCAGTATGGAATGATACGGAAGAACATCATTTTATATGGGATGTAATTAAAGCTAATTTGCTCTACAGTGCTTATTGCATGCATGAAATAGCAGATCGTGTCACTGAAATTGATAACGGAATGAAGTGGGGGTTTAATTGGCAATTAGGACCTTTTGAAATATGGGATGCACTCGGTGTTGCTAAAACGGTTGAACGCATGCAAGCTGAAGGTGAAACTGTTCCAGAATGGGTTATAAAGCGTCTTAATGCGGGTCATGAGACTTTTTACGAAGATACTGATGAAAGTAAACCCTATATAGTGCTAGATCATAAAACAGATGTTATTTTGAAATCCAATAAGGATGCTTCGCTTGTGGATTTAGGGGATGGCGTTGCTTGTCTTACCTTCAAAACGAAAGGGAATACAGTTAACCGTGGTGTGATAGAAATGATTAATGAATCAGTTGAGATCATTGAAACAGCTGACTTTAAGGGGTTGGTAATTGGAAATCAGTCTAAAAACTTTTCTGCTGGTGCTGATCTCGCCTTAATTGGAGAACTTGCAGAGAAAAAGAATTGGAAGGAACTTGAAACCCTTATTCATGATTTTCAATATGCAAATCTCGCATTAAAGTATTGCCATAAACCTGTTGTATCGGCACCAAGAGGTATGACTTTAGGGGGTGGTGCTGAAATGGCATTGCATGCACATCGTCAAGTGGTTACTGCAGAAACGTATATGGGGCTCGTGGAACTTGGTGTGGGACTCATCCCTGGCGGTGGCGGTTGTAAAGAATTACTTGCAAGAGAAATGCTAGATATGTCCAAAGCCTCATTAGCAGAACGCATTACTCATGTTAAACGGATTTGGCGAAATATTGCTATGGGCAAAGTTTCTACCAGTGGCTATGATGCCAAAAAATTAGGGTTTGTGAGATTAGGAGATGTCTTCAACATGAACGCAGATATGCAACTGACAGATGCTAAAAATGAAGTTATAAATCTTTCACAGACAGGCTCTAGAGTTAATCTGAAGATGCCAATTAACATGACTGGCAAAACAGGATTTGCAGCAATAAAGTTAGAGCTTATGCAGATGGTTGAAGGGCATTTTATATCAGCATATGATGGGATGCTCGCAGAAAAAGTCGCTTATGTCCTAACTGGTGGTGATGTTCTATCCAATACCATCATGGACGAAGAAACGATTTTGGACTTGGAAAGAGAAGTATTTTTAAGTCTTTGCGGTGAAGTGAAGACCCAAGAACGCATACGACATATGTTGACAAGTGGAAAACCATTGCGAAATTAGGGAGTGATAAAAATGAGAGAAGCAGTTATTGTGGCAATGGGGCGGTCGCCGATTGGTAAGGCACCAAGAGGAAGCCTCAGCAAGATGCGACCAGAATCTGTTGGTGCACAAGTTTTAAAAGGTGTTATTTCAAAAGTACCTTCATTTGATTTAAAAGAAATAGATGATTTTATTGTTGGCTGTGCCTTTCCCGAAGGGGAACAAGGCGTTAATATCGCAAGAATAATTGGTTTAAAAGCTGGATTGCCGGATGAAGTGCCAGCCCAAACTGTTAACCGATTCTGTTCATCAGGACTTCAAACCATTGCAACAGCAGCTAATAGCATTATTGCGGGACAAGCTGATTGTATTATGGCAGGTGGTATTGAAATGATGAGTGCAGTTCCAATTGGGGGTAATATGTATCATCCTGACCCTGAACTTATTGACGTCAATCCATCTGCATATATCTCAATGGGGCTTACTGCAGAAAACGTATCAAAAGTTTATGACATCAGCAGAGCAGAACAAGATTTATTTGCCGTTGAAAGTCATAAAAGAGCACTTGATGCGATTGAAGCCCACAAATTTGAGTCAGAAATTATTCCGATTGATGCAGAACGTATGGGGAAAAATGAGAACGGAAAGCCTCTGATTGAATCCTTTAAGTTTACAATGGATGAAGGTGTAAGAACAGGTGTTACAGCTGAATCACTTTCAAAGCTTAAAACTATTTTTAAGAAGGATGGAACTGTTACAGCAGGGAATGCATCACAAATGAGTGATGGTGCAGCTTTTGTACTTCTTATGAGTAAGGAAAAAGCAAGTGCACTTGGCTTAAAGCCCATTGCTAAATTTGTCAGTTTTGCAGTGGCTGGAGTTGATCCAAAACTTATGGGTATTGGTCCTATCAAGGCGATTCCAAAAGCTTTAAAAATTGCAGATATGAAATTAGAAGCGATTGAACTCATTGAACTCAATGAAGCTTTTGCATCACAGAGTTTGGCTTGCATCCATACGTTAGGTCTCAATAAAGAAATTGTCAATGTCAATGGTGGTGCCATTGCCCTGGGACATCCGCTTGGATGCACGGGAGCTTATCTTACCATTAAATTATTGTCAGAGATGGAAAAAAGAAATCAGCGATACGGTTTAGTCAGTATGTGTATTGGCGGAGGCATGGGCGCAGCGGCAGTGTTTGAAAGATTACAGGATTAAAAGGAGGGGACGATAATGACATTTTCAAAAATTAGCTACGAAGTAAATGATTCTATTGCAGTAATATCACTTGATAGTCCTAAAAATCTCAATGCATTTGATGAGGTAATGATTGATGATGTTCTAGCAGCATTAAAAGAGGCAGATGCAGATGCATCGATTCGTGTTGTGGTTATAAAAGGGAATGGTCCAGCTTTTAGTGCCGGTGGAGATATTGGCATGATGTATAGGGGGATTAAGTCAGGTGATCTTGATTTGGAAAGTGGCGTTCAAAAGATTGCTTTTATCTCTGTAGCCATCAAGAAACTGTCCAAACCGGTTATTGCTTCTGTGCATAATGCTGTGGCAGGTGCAGCATTTAATATTGCACTGGCTTGCGATTTTTGTATTGCCAGTGAAGATTCCAAATTTATACAGGCGTTTGTGAATATAGGCTTGGTTCCAGATGCGGGTGGTCTTTACCTATTGAGTAGAGCAGTTGGCGTAAATCGTGCCATTCAACTGGGGATGACAGGAAAAACAGTATCTGCTAAAGAAGCGCAAGCACTGGGTTTTGTCAGTGAAGTTTGTACGAAAGAAGCACTGGAAGGGACAACGATGAAGAGAGCACAAGAAATCGCTTCAGGTCCGGCACAATCCTACAAACATATGAAAGAATTGATTTATCAAAGTCAATTTTCTGATTTTGAATCTTATATTGAAGCTGAAGTTGCAGCACAAAGCACATGTAGCCAATCTGTAGACTTTAGAGAAGGGGTTTCAGCATTTGTAGAAAAACGAAAACCTTCATTTGAATAGTGAATTTATCTTTATAAAATTTTAAGGAGGCTCTATTATGAAATGGGAAGCAATATATCAGGAAAAATTAGTTTCTATTGAAAAAGCGGCATTGTTAATTGAATCCGGAGATACGGCTTGGTTTGGGGCATGCTCTTCAGCACCAATTCAACTTTTAGAAGCGATTGGTGATCGGTATGAATCGCTTGAAAATGTAGATCTGATTACAGCAATGGCACTTTATCCTTACAAATTTTTAAAATCAAAAGATTACATTGGACATCTGGATTTTCACACTTTGTTTTATGGTGCCTTTGAAAGACAATTTTTTAAGATTGGTAATGTCAATGTTAACTCAGTTCACCTTTCCAATCTTGCAAGAGCATTAAAAGAGCACTACAAGGTGAATACACTTCTAGCAGACGTTTCTTTGCCAGATGAAGAAGGCTACATGTATTATGGTCCTATGGGCGTTGTTGTCAACGGTGAAGTTGCTGAGATGGCAACTAAAAAAATAGTTCAAGTTAATAAATTCCAACCTAAAGTTAAAGGTGTAAAGAATAGAATTCATGTGAGTGAAGTGGACTGTATTTGTGAATATGATCATGAACTTCCTGTATTGCCTCAACCGCCAATTTCAGATGTTGACCGTAAAATAGCAGATTTGTTATTACCTCTTATTCCAGATGGTGCAACAATACAAGTTGGACTAGGAGGACTTGCAAATGCAGTCGGTTATGGTCTTGAAAGTAAGAAAAATTTATCAGTTCATACAGAAATGTTCACAGATTCAATGGTATATCTGGCTAAAAAAGGCGTTGTAAATGGTAAATTGATGGCTGCATTTGGACTCGGAAGCACAGAGCTATATGAATTCGTAGGTGAAGGGAAAGTAGAACTCGCACCGATTAGTTATGTCAACAATCCAGTGGAAATTGGTAAAAATAAAGACTTCATTTCAATTAATGCCTGTTTAATGGTGGATTTGACAGGTCAAGTTTGTTCAGAATCTTTGGGACATTTTCAATACAGTTCAACAGGTGGGCAACTTGATTATGTACGCGGAGCTAGTATTTCAGATGGCGGTAAAAGTTTTATTTGTCTTTCATCAACTGTCAAGAATAAAGATGGTAGTGTAAAGTCCACAATCAATGTTAATTTGCCAGCGGGCGAAATTGTGACAACACCAAGAACTGATGTGATGTATGTGGTTACAGAATATGGCATTGCATATTTATATAATAAACCTCTTAAAGAGCGTGTTAAGGCTATGATTGAGATCGCACATCCAGATTTTAGAGAAAGTTTAATGGCAGAAGCAAAGGCAGCAGGACTGTTGTCATAAGATTATTTAAGGGTTAAATCAATATAGGGATAAAACGCAATCCACTACAGAAGAGTGCTGTCTTTTATGAGAGTACTCTTTTATTATTGAAAAAGGGTTTTCAACTTGGTGTCTACTTGCTTTTTCAGGTTGGGATGAAGGAGATGTGTTGAGATATTTAGTATGTTAATGATACAATAATATTATAGAAAAGTACGGTGATAAGATAAAAGTTTTAGGGGTGAGTCATGAATGATTTGTTATGGGAAGAATGGATGGCAATGCACCATGAAGAAAGTAAACGATCAGCATTAAGAGGAGAGTTACAGATTCTCTGGAAAGAAGATGATCAAAACCACATTGACTTTAAAAACGTGTTGCCACCAAAATTAGAACACTCGGCTTATCAAAAAGCAAAACATAAGTCGCGTAAGCTATACGTTTATGCCAATAGTGTCATTAAGCATTTGGAAAAAACGACGAAAAATGATCATATGGGTGTTGCAATTTTTGATAACGATGGATGCTTGCTTAAACTTTATGGTAAAAGCAGTTTTTTAACATGGGCAAATTTGAATCATATTGAAGTGGGCAGCCTTTGGCGTTCGGATATAATTGGCACCAATATATTCTCACTTGGAGAGAAACTGAATAAGCGGACTTCACTTATAGGTTCAGAAAATTATCCAGCGTTTCTATTGGATACAGCATGCTATCTTGCACATATTGGTTTAGATGATGGTATAAAACTCGGAAGTGTTGTGGTGATCACATGCTATGATGAGCGGAGTCCTTATCTATCAAATCTTGCTATGACGATTTCTAGGCTTATTGAACTTCAAATGTTTTGGTTAGATATAACAGAGATTAGTACCGGTATAATTGAAGGCTATGGCATTATTTCATTAGATCAGTCAAATGGTGAAAATCGCATTTTGACCATGAGCAAGGAAGTTTTTCATATTTTAGGCCTTAGAAGTAGAAGTGTCTATTATGAATTTCTTGAAGCGGTGATCCAAGATTCTGACGAAAATAGAGAGTTCTTTACCATCGTAAATGAGAAGCAAATCGTAAATGATATCAGTATCAGGCTCAATATCAATGGGACGCAAGTTGGGCTTACCATCAGCACCTATGCTTTTAAAGAGAACAAATTTCACATGGATGGTTTAATTATTGCAATTAATTCAATTAAGCGCATTAACACGCTTTTATCAAAGTATTCTGTCAATACAGCACGATTGACATTTCGTGAAATTATGGGTAAAAGTGATTCGTTTTTGGAAACTATTGACAAATGCAAAGTGGCTTCAAAGTCCAATAGTCATATTTTATTATTAGGCGAGAGTGGTGTGGGGAAAGATATTTTGGCACAGGCAATACACAATGAAAGTCATAGAAGATTTCAGCCTTTTGTTGCATTAAATTGTGCTTCTCTTTCTAAAGAACTGATTAGCAGTGAACTCTTCGGCTATGAAGAGGGTGCTTTTACAGGTGCCAAAAAAGGCGGCAATATCGGAAAATTCGAAATGGCCAATCAAGGCACCCTCTTCTTAGATGAAATTGGGGATATGCCTTTAGATTTACAAGCTTTTCTACTCCGTGTTTTAGAAGAAAAAAGTTTTATGAAAATTGGTGGAAGTACGCCTATAAACGTGGACGTCCATATCATTGCGGCAACGAACAAGGATTTAAAGAAGTTAATTAGACAAGGTTTATTTAGAGAAGACTTATTTTACCGTCTTGGGATTGTAAGGATTCATATACCGCCACTTAGACAACGTCCAGGGGATGCATTACTTTTGACAACTGCTTTTATTGAACAAATTTGTAAGAGACATCAAAGAGAGCAAATTACCCTGTCAGATACAGCCAAAGCATTTATCACCTCATACGATTGGCCTGGGAATGTCAGGGAACTTCAAAATATGTTAGAAGGCATTATTAGCACTCAACGGAGCGACTTGATCACACGTGAGGATATCAATCGTTATTTGGCATTTGATGATGTGTTGGAACAACCGATGATTAAGCCGAGCAGACTGCGGATAGGTTTACATGAAGTTAAAGAAATGGATATTCAAGAAGCTTTGAGACTTTGCAATAATAATCGAACAAGGGCGGCTGCTTATTTAGGTATATCTAGGCGCACGTTTTATCGCAGATTGTCCGCAATGAATGAAAGCCGAAAAAACTAGATTTTCAGTCGAAACTTACAATAAATCAATGAAAGAAAAGCTAAGTATAAAAGAATATGAGGGCCTTTTTAGAGCTTCTTTTGTACTGGTAATAAACATGTTTTGCTCACACCACTCCTCTGGAATATCAACGACATCTAAAATTTTTAACTCATACTTGTCAAGCATGGGCAATGCACCTCTATAAGAGCCAAAATAGATAGCTTCATGTTGACTTGCGGCGATGTAGCCATCATAAGCTAAATCATAACTCATTGTAATATGGGGCGCAATAGCACCTTTTTTATAAATATTTGCTTTAGACGGTTATAGGAATAACTCTCTGAAAGCCTTCCAATAAACTGTTCTGAAATGAGATCTTGAAACAAAACAGGTTTTTCAGCTAAAGGATGATTTTTATTGACTATAAAGCAAAGTCTATCGGAAAAGAGCATATAGTGCTCGAGAGCCTCTACTTCTTCAAGCAGTGCCCCTGTCATAACCAAATGGGCATCGTGACGCACTAAAGTTTCGATGGTAGTGTGAGTACTACCCGTTTTAATAATGATATGACTTCTATTCTCTGATTGATAAAAAGCTTTAAGAACAGTGGGCAAGAACACACTAACTGCTGGAAAATTACCGATAATATTAATGTTGAAGATCTCATGATCCCCTTGGCTTATGAGCATATCTTCAATTTCGGATTCAACTTTAAAAAGCTTTTTCGATAAGTTATAAATTTCGTTTCCAAATTCAGTGATTTCAATATTTCTCCCTTTGGATTCAACAAGGCTGATGCCGTAAGTCTTTTCAAAGAGTTTTATCTGTTTTGAAACTGCAGGCTGGCTTATATAGAGTGCTTCTGCTGCCTTTGTAATGCTTTTATGCTTTGCAACAGTATAAAATATTCTGAGTTGGTGCAAGTTCATACGGATTCTCCTTTCATAACCTAAAGTTATATGTTACTTAAAGTTATGTATTATTCAAACTTGGCTTCGATTGATAAAATTTAAGTGTAAACAGACGAACTCAATCAAAAAGGAGGCCAAATGGATTTCATGGTATATACGATACTTATTACAGCAACAGTTGCACATGCAACATGGAACTTTATTTTAAAGAGAGAAAAAGGTGGGCAGTTTCTTATTGGCTTATCCATGGTTTTAGTTGCAATTGGAATGACGCCAATGATTTTCATGGGTTATAGAAAAATGCTGTTTTCTATCATTTATATGCAGTCAGGGCTTATTTTTGTAAGTGTTATTCTTCATCTTTTGTATTTCTATTTTTTAAACCAGTCATACCGTTATGGAGATCTTTCAACAGTGCGAAGGGCATTGTATTTGCAGTTCTCTGTGCCATTGTAATCGCATGCTACAGTTTAATTGACAAATATATTATATATCAATTGGCATTATCTCCCCTTATTTATTATTATACATTGATTTTAGGAATGGCGATTGCCTTTGTGATAATGGGTGTTCTTACAAAAGTAGAGATAAAAGAACTTACTGTAAAACACATCAAATCTGCAGTTAAAATTGCACTGCTCTCGCCAGTATCTTATCTGTTCATATTGCTCTCCATGCAGTATTTGGACCTAACGGTGGTTTCAGTGATCAGGCAGATGAGTATTGTATTTAGCTA
This sequence comes from uncultured Fusibacter sp., assembly GCA_965140735.1. Taxonomy (GTDB): domain Bacteria; phylum Bacillota; class Clostridia; order Peptostreptococcales; family Acidaminobacteraceae; genus Fusibacter_A. Next base: position 3,494,593 of record OZ223306.1, read on the forward strand.
TCTATTAGGGATCATACTACTTGGAGAAAAGGGGAGCCTGCAAAAAAAACATCGGCTTAATCTGTTCTATTGTAGGTGTGGTATTGTTGAGTATAATGCACTGATAAATATTGATAGGACTGGGGGGATGCAATGATGACTGTAATTGAAAAATTTATTGAGTATAAACAAACCATAGGCGATAGAATACCACTGTATAGATCTGTTACTGAGAGGTTTAATGTGGATACTGCCTTATATCCAGGCAGTCATATTGATATTATGCCTTCTCTTGTTATTCCAAAAGTGATTTATATGGATAATTTTAGAGGGACGATTCAATTCTTTAAAGAAATCGAAGTAATTCGAAAATATGTCGAATCACAAAAGCTTTATGAATCGGATTCTAGAGTTACTTTTCTAGAAGGAGATTATAGAAACCAGTATGATATTGCGCCTGTGGATCTGATCATTTCTCAATTTGCTGGTTTTGTTGGACAAGAGGTGAAGAGATATCTCAAAGAAGGTGGTATTTTGCTTTGTAATGACAGTCATGGCGATGCAACTTTAGCCTACTGTGACGATGATTATGAATTTATCGGTATCGTAAGTTCGACGCATACCATCGAAATGGATAACTTAGAGGTGTATTTTAAGTTCGCGAGAACGAGGCCAATTGATGTTGAAAAGGTAAGAACAACAATGAAAGGACCTAAATACAAAGTTAAAGCGGATAACTATTTATTTAGAAAAAAGCCAATTTTTAAATTATAATAAAAATATAAAATTTGAAAATATTATAGGACGTGGTTTAGTGAAACTAAATGAGAACTATCTCTATTGGTACAAATTGAATAAACCTGAACTATCCAAAGATTTTTGTTTCAATGTTAATATGGACTGCAAGCGAATTATCAATCGCTGGAACCCTTGTTTTAATCGGAATTTCTAAACGCATAAACTTCAGGTGAGAGGATATCAGTTTGTAGTCACTAAAGCTATATCTAAAAAATGCCTTAAGTCATCAATAAGAGACTTAAGGCATTTTTCAATGCGATTAACATTTCTATATGATAGTCGCAAATCATTGATTGTTTTGGTACAATAAAATTAACAGATATTTAGGAGGTCTAAAATGAATCAAAATGTAAATATAATTTACTTCAGTCCCACGGGAAATACTAAAAAAATAGTTCAATCAATTGCAGCGGGTATATCAGATCAGGTGAACACATACGATCTAACATCGCCTCAAAACAGACTTAAACTAGTAGCGACTCAATTTAAAAGAGAAGACATCGTTATTGTAGGCGTGCCGGTATATGGTGGGCGAATCCCTTCAATTGTCAATGAGAGCCTTGAAAAATTCATGGGTGATGAGACTTTATTGATTCCAATTGTAACGTATGGCAACAGAGCCTATGAAGATGCGTTATTGGAGCTAAGCAATTTATTCAATAAAAACGGTTTTGTAAGTATTGCAGCTGGTGCCTTTATTGGTGAACATTCTTACACATCGAAGGTGGCAAAGGATCGCCCCAATAAAGCAGATTTAGATGAAGCTGTTCAATATGGCAAACAAGTAGCGAAGAAAATACTGGATTTAAAATCATCCAAGGTAGAACCAATAGAAATTCCAGGTCAGATGCCTTATAAAGTTGATATGGTGATGCCTCCTTTTGTCCCTTTAACATCAGATGCTTGTACAGCATGTGGTATGTGTGCCACTGTATGTCCCTCAGATGCAATTGATCGGGTAAACTTTACCGAAATAGATTCAGAGAAATGTATTAGATGCACGGCATGTGAGCGCATTTGCCCAGAAAAAGCTAAATTCTTTAAACATGAGGCTTATGATGCTGTTGTGAAGCGTCTGGAAGATCACTTTTCAGAAGTCAAAAAAGAAGCAGAATGGTTCAGTTAGAATTTTTATTGAATATTGCAAAGAGATTTAAGAAGCTTAAACTAGAGCTAACAATGGAAAAGACAAAGAGATTAGAACTCGGAAGATCTGCTAGGGAAAATAGTCTATGTATTTGACGCTCCTGGCAGTATATTGAGAGTCGCACATGAAATTGGGAGGGATGTAATGGCAATTTCTATTATTGCAACTGGGGACACCTTATTGACACAGCGTTTGCCCCGTGCAGATGAAGACTGTTTGAAGATAAAACGCATGTTTGAAGCGTTCGATGTTCGGCTGACCAATTTTGAACTTCTGCTCCATGACTTTGAAGTTTCTCCGTCGGCTGTAAGTGGGGGAACTTGGGTAGTTGCACGCCCACCGATCATAAAGGATTTGAAATGGTTAGGCTTTAATATGTTTTCATGTGCGACCAACCACTCCCTAGACTGGGGACATGAGGGACTTCTCACTACAATGAAGCATTTAGATAATGCAGAGTGCATATATGCGGGTGTAGGCAATAACATGGCCGAGGCCTGTCAACCACAGTATTTGGATACCCCAGAAGGGCGAGTTGCTTTAATTAGCGTGTGTTCCACGGGTAGGGACTGGCATATTGCGGGTGAACAAAGACCCGATGTGAAGGGGCGTCCTGGCATTAACATGTTGAGATTCAACAGCATACACTATCTGCCTGAATCAGATATAGAAGCTTTGAAAGACATTGTGAATAAGACGGATGTCAATGCTAGAAGGATGCAGTTGGAGCGGGAAGGATTTGTCAAACCTGAAGCCGGCTTTGCTATCGGAAACATCCGATTTGAAGTTGGTGATACTGGCACTGTTACGACATATAATCAAAAGGATGCAGATCGTATAGTAAAGGCGATTGATGAAGCGAAACGTCAAGCAGATGTAGTTCTGGTGAGTCATCATGTTCATGAGTTCAAAGGCCCAGAAAAAGATATATCTGCAGATTTTGCCCGTGACTTTGCAAGGTTATGCATTGATTGCGGTGCGCACGCGTATATTGGACATGGTCCACATATTTTGAGAGGGTTTGAAGTCTATAAGAAACATCCTATATTCTACAGTTTAGGTGATTTTATCATTCAAAATGATTCAGTTGAAAGGCAACCAACGGAGTTTTATGATATTTATGATCTAGATGCTGGGCATACACCTTCAGATGCTTTTGATGCACGAAGTAAAAATGGTACAAAAGGGCTAGTTGCTAATCGTAAGGCCTTTGAGTCTGTCATAATTTCTTTTGAAGTTGAAAACAATGCCATTGATTGTGTGAAAATTGTGCCCATTACACTTGGTTTTGAGGAAAAGCGTTCGAGAAAAGGAAGACCCATATTTGCAAATGAAGCAGATGCAGCTCGAATTTTGAACAATTTAATTCAGCTTTCTAATGAATATGGCACCAAAATTAAAATTGTAGATGGCTGTGGTTATATTAATCTGAACGCTTCTGAATATGAGGAGACTAATCATGCACACAAGGAAGAAGAATAAATCCAATATTACAATTGTAGCTACAGGCGGAACAATTGCAAGCCAAGGCTCTAACAGTTTGGCACTTACAGATTATGGTGCTGGAATAGGGCTCCAGCCGATTGCAATTCAAGCTTTGATAGATGCAGTACCTGAAATAGAGGCATTTGCAAATATTTCTGGAGAGCAAGTCTTTAATGTAGGGAGTTCCAAATTGAGTATTGAGAATTTGTTGGTACTTTCAAAACGCTGCAATGAACTCCTTTCTTCAGAAGCCGTGGATGGCATGGTCATTACGCACGGGACAGATACATTAGAAGAAACAGCTTATTTTTTGAACTTGGTTATTAAAAGTGACAAGCCCGTTGTTCTGGTCGCTTCAATGCGTCCAGCCACTGGATTAAGTGCGGACGGCCCTTTAAATTTGGTCAATGCGGTTGCGCTGGCTGCGAGCATTGAGTCAAAAGGCAAAGGTGTCTTAGTATGTATGAACGATCAAATTTGTAGTGCTTTTGGTGTAACAAAAGCGCATACAACGAATGTCTCCGCATTTCAATGTCCAGATACAGGTTTTCTAGGGTATATGCAAAACTCAAAGCCTTTCTTTAATTCTGCACCTTTAAAAAAACATACATATCAATCAGAATTTGATATTTCAAATCTGGATATGTTGCCACGTGTAGATGTGAACTATACAACCCTGGGTTCAGATGGTCTAATGATTGATGCAGCTATATCTTTAGGGGCTAAAGGTATTGTCAATGCAGGTGTAGGGCATTCCAATATGCCTGATGCGACACTGAAAAGTCTTGAACAAGCACGTGAGAAAGGTGTTGTTGTTGTAATTGGTTCAAGAGTTGGCGCCGGGATTGTGACTCCAATGGGAAAATATGACCAATCAGATTTTGTGAGCGCAATGATGCATAATCCCCAAAAATCTCGAATTTTATTGATGCTGGCACTTACAAAAACAAGCGATACTAAGGAAATTCAAAGGATGTTTTTGGAGTATTAATATATATAGAAGGGTTTGCTTAGAAAGACTATATAGATGGCATTGAAAAAAGAATAGCGTTATAAGGAGGCTATATGAAACGCATTATATCCATAATCTTGATTTTAATGTTGGGCATGGCGAGCATACCGCTTAATTTTGCAGTGACAGAAGAGCCATCAAGTTGGTCTGTAAAAGCAGTTGAAGAAATTAAGGCATCTGGTGCATTCAGAGCAGATGCTTTTAAGGCTTACAAAAGTAGCATAACGCGTTTGGACTTTATATACATCGCTGTAAGGGTTTATGAACTGTTATCCAAGGAAGAGATTGCAGTGGATTCGAGTGTGTCGTTTATAGACACAACGGATCTTTATGCTTTAAAAGGTGCCACAGTGGGCATAACCAGTGGTATTGGTGGTGGTAAGTTTGGTCCAAATGAGCTATTGACTCGGGAACAACTGGCGACCATGATGGTGAAAATATTGACTCTGCTAGACCTTGATATGGATGAGGTAGCAACTGAAAAATTCGCAGATGATGCTGAAATCTCTAATTGGGCAAAGCAATCTATTTACTTAGCTCTAAGCAATCATATTATTTCTGGGGTGGGTAATAATAAAGTAGATCCAAAAGGTGTTGCCTCTACAGAAATGGCACTGGTGATTGCAAATCAAATCTTAAAAAATAAGGGCTATGTGGCTTCGAAAACAGCCTCTCAAGCACTCGGTCTTTCAGAAAATAAAGGTCGATACAGTTTAAAGATTTCTACAGATAAGCTCAAACTGTGGACGGATTACCCAAGTGAACGCGTCTTTAAAGAGGACCTTGTACCAAGTGAGATGGCTGATGGCATAGATGTCTATATTGCCCAAAATGAGTTTGAACCTTTTCAAGTAATTCTCAATCCTACGACATCCATGAACGTTACTGTGAATACAACATCTCTGCCAAGTGGTCTCAGTATTGAAATGCATCGAGTTGAATATGTTTATTTGGACAAAGCCACCGATAGTCTTGGTAGAACGGGTTGGTATCCAGACCCACTTTATCCAATTGAGATGAATACACCAATCGCAATTAAAAGCAATGAAAATACACCGCTTTGGTTTACGCTTAAGACGGATAAGACACTTGTAGCAGGAGACTATGAGATTGCGGTACAAATTAATGATATCAAAGTGCCTGTACGTGTGCATGTTTTCGACTTTGCGGTTCCAGATGAATTACATGTGAAATCACAAATCAACTTGTCGACGAATGCAATACTTGAAAAATACGGTGTTACAGGTACTTCTGAAAACTATTGGAAGTATGTAGAACTCGTTAAGCAGTTCATGATAGATCATCGACTAACGCCGAAAAGTGCGCTCTGGTCTGGCGGGTTAACAAGCAATGGGGGTGCGCCTTATATTGATTACGACAGTACCACAGGCAAACTTACTGATCTACATGGTATATGGGGATTTGAGTATCCCGCATCCCGCTATCTTAAAGGCGATGTTAACACTCTAAACCAGTATCTTGGCAATACACGGTTTAATAAAGGTGTTGGATTCCCCGCTTTTATGGCGATGACCTTTAGAAATAATGATGCATCAGCAGATCAACGTCCTGACAAGTTCGAGGGAATCACACGCCAATCATCGGATTGGTATCAGAGCAATAATCTTCAAAGTGCTTACAACAAGAAGTGGTTCAAGTATATTGAAGCTATTGAAACGTATTTAAGAGAAATGGGATATTTGGACAAAGCGTACTATTATTTTGCAAATGAGCCTCAAGATCAAACCGATTATGATGCGGTTAGTTGGTATGCAAATGCGCTTAAAAAAAATGCACCCGACCTAAAATTAATGGTGTCAGAGGAACCAAAACCAGAAATATATGACAACCCAAAATTTCCTGAGGTTAAAATTGATCAGTGGTTAGCTGTACTGAATAAATACAATCCAGATATCTCGTGGGATCGAGAAGCTAATCATAATGAAGAAACATGGCTCTATTTTTTACACGGTACGAAACCGCCTTATTTTAATCCGATTACGCTTGACCATCCTGCGATAGAACAAAAGTTAACCGGTTGGTTCTTATGGAAATATCGGATTAAAGGGATTGCCCATTATTCATTTAACAATTGGAGCAAAAATGTATGGGAAGACCAAATGACCAGTAATCACAATGGAGATGATTTTATGATCTACCCACCTGGAAGAGATAATAAGCCGATTGCATATGGTGCGACGAACCACCGCTTGGTTACTTCCATAAGGTTTGAACTCATGCGTGATAGTCTTGAAGATTATGAATATCTCTATGCACTCAATCACTTCTCGCAACCTGTTGTCTATCAAACTAACACAGCAGATGCTGAAGTCGATAAAATTATTTATGGGCTGACGAGTTACAACAGAGAGAGTCAGTATGCATATCGGTTACGCCAATATATTGGTCTTAAATTAAGTGGTGTGATTGATGAGATTCCCGAGATTGAAGCCAGCAATGTTCACAAGCGCACTTTAGAGGCTCATGCGGCTTATAGAATTAATTTTCAAGATCCATCGGGAGCCCCTACAGATGCGCCATTGATTGTGGATGGTAAAACGTATTTAAAAATTGGCTGGAACGCCTATGACAGTACGCTTGGTTATGGGTGGTATGGCGATATGGCACATGTAATGTATCGATACATCGAAGGTGCACCAAATGCCTTAAAAGGTAGTATCATCTATGATGATTGGGGACGTGAAAAGGTCTTTGAATTTGATTTGCCAAATGGCACTTATAATGTGACTGTTTGCTGTGGCTGGCAAGGCAAAACATATGGACATAACCAAATCGCAATCGAAGGTGTGCCCTTTATTACTGATGAAGTGACACAGCCTTATCTTGAGCGCACGCATCAAATAACAGTGAAAGACAATAAGCTCACTCTAGAAATGGGGATATTTGATGAATATACGATGTTGAATAGTCTTGAAATAGTCCCGGTGGATTTTAAATGAAGCAGAGCTACAGTATTTTATTCACAATACTTAGTATTATATATTTATAGGAGGATACAATATGAAGTACAATTTTGACGAAGTCATTGATAGACAAAACACCAATGCTGTAAAATGTGAACCCAGTGTATTAAAAGAAATGTTTAAGTCAGAAGATGTTTTGCCACTTTGGGTGGCAGATATGGACTTTAAATGTCCAGATGTTGTTATAAAGGCAATCTCAGAGCGAGTAGAACATGGCATATTCGGTTATTCTGATGTAGATGATGCTTATTATGACGTTTTTATTGACTGGAATAAACGCCGAAATCAGTGGGATATCAATCGAGAGTGGATCTGTTATACTCCTGGCATTGTACCTGCTGTGAACTATATCGTTCAGGCATTCTGCCACACAGGTGACAAAGTGATTATCCAAAATCCTGTTTATTATCCTTTTGCTCAAGCCATTGTGAACAATGGCGCACAAGTCGTTACAAATCCGCTTAAACGCGAAGGAAATCAATACGTTATGGATTATGAAGATTTCGAAGCAAAGGCGAAAGATCCTAGGGTAAAACTCTTTATTCTATGCAGTCCACATAATCCCATTGGTCGTGTTTGGCGAAAAGAAGAACTTGAAAAAATAGGTGAGATCTGCTTAGCGAATGATGTCTTGGTGGTGTCTGATGAGATTCACTCGGATCTTATCATGAGCGGTTATAAACACGTCCCTTTTGCAAGTCTTTCAGAAGCATTTTCAGAGCATTCCATCACTTGCATGGCACCTTCAAAAACATTTAACATTGCAGGATTACAAGTTTCGAATATTATTATACCGAACACAAAAATCAGAATGGCATATCAAATGATTCTTGAAAATAATGCTATCAGACATCCAAATACCTTTGGTATTGTGGCTCAAAAAGCGGCTTATAGTAAGGGTGAAGCATGGCTAACAGAAGTTTTAAAATATATTGAGGCCAACATGGACTATATAGAGGATTTCGTCAAGTTACGCTTGCCAGAGATTACGTTTACTAAGCCCGAGGCGACTTATCTTGCATGGCTGGATTTCAGTGGATTAGGCATGACGCCAGAAGCACTTGAAAATTGGATGCAGACAGAAGTCAAACTTGCACTGGATGAAGGGTACATCTTTGGCGAAGGTGGCGAAGGCTATGAGCGGATTAATGCGGCTTGCCCACGTTCTATTTTAAACGAAGCCCTAGAGCGAATTGAAAAAGCTGTGATCAAGAGAAGATCGTAAACCTATAAATATAAAGAGCCTTCCTTAATGCATGTGTTCAGCACGTGCTAAGGAAGGCTTTTTTACGTCCCAGAACTAATTTTAAAGCACTTTAAGTTTCAAATCGTAATGATTAATTAAAAGATGATTGATGTACTGAATCGGTGTAACACCAGCTAGTTTTTTAAATTCACTGATAAAATGCGATTGATCATAATAGCCTACTTTCATCGCAACATCTGTACAGTTCACATGATTTCTGTGACGAATGAGATCGGCAACGGCCTTTTGGAATCGAATAAATCGAATCAAACTCTTGGGATTGATGCCAAATTCAGTGTTGATGACTTTGTTGAGGTATCGAGTCGTGTAGCCAGTTGCTTTACTGATTTCATCAAGCTTTAAATAGCCGTTTTTTTCTAATATCATATTTCGAATGACTGTACTAAGGCTATAGGGGTCACTTTCTAAAAAAGATGGATTTGAAATCGAAAAATAATGCATAAAGATATCTATATGTTCTTCTAACGTATTTGCATAAAATATTTTCTCAAGTAACGCCTCGCGATCATCTGAACTTAGGATAAATTGATCAAAATTCATCTCGTTGTTGACGATTTCTTTTATTGTGACATGTTTTTTTATAGGGTTGAAACCTGGCATGAATCTGATGCCAAAGACGTCGCTGTTCAAAGGCAATTCTGCGAAGCTCTTCTCAAATCGCGTACCTGCAATACGCGTTTCTATCTGATTTCCCATTTTTGTAAAAAGAATGTCCACACATGCATCAGGTATGACGGCCATACTATTGACTGTTGTCTTAAATTGATAAAAGTGCGCAATGTTAGTCTCTTGTAATACAATTTTAGAATAATGATCCGTCACAAGTACGAACTCTGGTTGTTTAGGGTTCAGTGCAACAGCGGATTCAATTTTTTTTGACGTTTGCATGACGACACCTCCTAAAACCCAAAGACATGTTCTATAAAAAAACATAATTCACAAAGGTGCTCACGCCGTTGTGAATTTTCAATATAGTATCACTATTCTGACAAATAGTCAATATTCGTGTATAATGTATTCAAAGTATTTTTACAACTATTTATCCTCTTGATTTGTGATAATTTCTGATTTTTTATGTTTTTTATGGATTGTTTCACGGACAAATAAGTTCAAATTATATAGAAATTCATCAAATATCTTAACATTAAAAAGAATATTCAGATTATTGTTCCGATTTTTACAATCTATAAAGATCAATGCCCTATACAATAATTAAAAATCAAGCCAAACCTAAATGGAGCGGCAAAAATTATCAAAAAAGTAGAGCCGTATGGAAAAGGGGAAATGAAATGGAAAGAATTAATTATACTTCTGGTGCACCACTTGAGGCGATCGCAGGTTACTCTAGGATGGTTAAAGTAGGCAACCAAGTTTTTATAGGCGGAACGACATCAGTACAGGCCGATGGATCTGTGTATGGTGAGACAGCATATGAACAAGCGAAGTTCATCTTTGAAAAATTTATAGCTTTACTAGAGCGGGCAGAAGCGACAGCCAAAGATGTCGTGAGTATTAAAGCGTATATCACAGAAATGAAAATGGGCAAGGAAGTGGCAGATGCTTATTCTGAGTTTTTTAAAGAGGTCAAGCCACTCTTTACAATGGTTGAAACACCTAAGTTGAATAGGCCGTCACAGCGTGTTGAGATCGAACTCATGGCAGTGATCGGTTGTGAAGTCATCGCATAGAATTATCAAAATAATATTACAAGGGGGATAAAAATGGTAAATTCAAAGGTAGATTTTATATATTTAAGTGAAGAAGATATGATTAAAGCGGGTGTAACAGATATGGCAGGTTGTGTAGAGGCCATGGAAGATATGTTTAAACTCTTGAGAACAGGTGATTATCGTATGGGTGGAGCTAATGGCAATTCACACGGTGTCATGATGACATTTCCAGAAGAATCACCATTTCCCAATATGCCAACAGATGGTCCGGATAGACGTTTTATGGCAATGCCAGCTTACTTAGGGGGAAAGTTTGATATGGCTGGAGTCAAATGGTATGGATCGAATGTAGAAAATAAATCAAAGGGACTTCCAAGATCCATTTTAATGCTGACCTTAAATGACAAAGATACAGGCGCACCTCTAGCGATTATGTCGGCAAATGTATTAAGTGCTTATCGAACTGGGGCGATTCCAGGAGTAGGTGTCAAGTATTTTGCAAAAGAAGATGCAACTACAATAGGGGTTGTAGGTCCAGGTGTTATGAGCAAAACAGCACTTGATGCTACAATGGCGGTTCGAAATAAGATTTCAACGGTTAAAATAAAAGGCAGAAGTCAAGGTTCAATTGATAGCTTTATCACCTATATCAACGAGAAATATCCTCAAATCACAGATATTCAAGTGGTGGAGACTATGGCAGAAGCCATTATAGATAGTGATATCATCAGTATAGCCACTTCTGCACCTACAGGTGATCGTAAGCAATATCCTTTTATTGAAGAAAAATGGTTAAAACCAGGAGCTGTAATTTGTTGCCCAGCAGCAGCACATTTTGATGAAGATTTCATATGCAATCGTGCAAGACTTGTGGTGGACAACATTGATTTATATGAATCATGGGCGGAAGAGATGCCCTATCCAGCTTTTGATACAATTCCACTTCCAGGAGTTCATTTTATGGATTTAATCGCAGATGGCAAGCTTCAAAAAGATCAAGTAGATGATCTTGGCGAAATTATCATAGGGAAGCGACCTGTCAAACGTAAAGAAGATGAAATCATAATTTATTCTGTGGGTGGTATGCCTATTGAAGATGTTGCGTGGGGGACAGTTGTCTATAGAAATGCGATTAAAAATGGCATTGGGACAAAATTAAATCTTTGGGATGAGCCACATTTGGCATAATTTCATCTCAAGTGGAGGCATCTTTTCAATATTATTTAGAAAAATGGAGTGATCATTATGAGAATTCAGACACATCCGATATTGGGTGAAGCAGATAAAAAGGAACGCATCACATTTACTTGTGATGGTAAATCCATAGAAGGATTTGAAGGGGAACCTATTGCGATGGCATTACAAGCTGCTGGTCTACGTGTTCATAGGCACACTTCCAAGACGAATAAACCAAGAGGCGTCTTTTGTGCCATTGGGTGCTGTACAGATTGTGTGATGGTAGTGGATGGTAAACCAAATGTTAGAACTTGTGTAACACCATTAAAGGCAGGTATGAAAGTAGAAACACAGTATGGGGTAACAACAAAATCTATTGGGTAAAGGAAGAATACAAATGAAAAGATACGACTTAATTGTTGTTGGCGCTGGGCCGGCAGGCCTATCTGCTGCGATCGAAGCGGCTAAGAGAGGTCTTGAAGTCATTGTCTTTGATGAAAATGCCAAACCCGGTGGTCAACTGTTTAAACAAATTCATAAGTTTTTTGGTTCGAAAGAACATAAAGCTAAAATAAGAGGTTATAAAATAGGAGAAACTTTACTGGATGAAGCAAATCTTCATGGTGTAAAGGTCGTACTCAATGCAATCGTAGTGGGTCTTTATTTAGACCGTGAAGTCACAGTAAAAATTGAAGATGCCGTTGTGCATTATAAAGCAGATGCCATTATCGTTGCAACAGGTGCATCAGAAAATATGGTGCCATTTGAAGGGTGGACCTTGCCAGGTGTGATTGGTGCAGGGGCTGCACAGACGATGATGAATCTTTATCACATCAAACCTGGGAGCAAAGTATTGATGCTTGGTTCTGGAAACGTGGGACTCGTGGTAAGTTATCAATTGATTCAAGCAGGATGCGAGGTTGTAGCAGTGGTAGATGCTTCTCCTAAAATTGGTGGCTACGGTGTACATGCTTCTAAAATTACCAGATGTGGTGTGCCTTTTTATCTATCACATACGATTATGAAAGCACATGGAGACCAAGAGGTGACGGGTGTAACCATAGGTCAAGTAGATTCTAATTGGCAGGTGGTTAAAGGCACTGAAAAAACTTTTGATGCTGATACCATTTGTCTGGCGGTGGGGCTCTCGCCAATGTCACAACTCCTTAAAATGGCTGGTTGTGAAATGGTGGATTCAGCCACAGGTTATGTACCCGTAACACGTATGGGAGGACGCACTTCTGTTGATGGGATCTTTGCATGTGGTGATGTTTCAGGAATTGAAGAGGCCAGTGCGGCTATGATTGAAGGGCGTATTTCTGGTATTGAAGCAGCACGACATCTTGGATTCATAGCAGATGAAGAGGCGATTTTGGAGCAGAATGCATTAAAGGACTCGTTAGGCTGTTTACGCGAGGGGATGTTTGCTCCTGAAAATAGAGGGAAAAGTATCGAAATAACAGATGAAGGCATCCAGATTTCTAAACAGCTCTTAGCGAAAGGCTACCTTGAAGATGAGCTTGAAAGGTTTCCTGGGATTACAGATTCAAAGGGCATAAGACCTGTGATTGAGTGCACACAAAATATTCCATGTAACCCTTGCCAGGATGCCTGTAGCCAGGCGTGTATCAAGATAGGTGATAAGATTACGGCGTTGCCTATTGTGGATGAATCACGTAAATGTACAGGTTGTGGTTTATGTGTTGCCGCTTGTTCTGGTCAAGCAATTTTCTTGGTAGATGAAAATTATGAGCCGGGTTATGCAACTGTGACGCTACCTTATGAATTCCATCCATTGCCGATTAAAGGCATGCAAGGTGTTGCCCTTGACAGAAGTGGAAGTCCAGTTTGTAAAGCGGAAGTTGTTCAAATCAGATCGTCTAAAGCATATGATAACACACATCTTTTAACCATGAAAATACCCGTTGCGTTGGCAATGCAAGCTCGATTTTTTAGCATGAAGGAGGTAAACGATGACAGTTTTGAATAATCGCTCAAAAGACATTGGGCCCTTCGTGCCAGCTGCTGACGATGCGCTGATTATATGTAGATGCGAAGAAGTAACAAAAGGTGAGATTAGACAGGCAGTACACGAGGGGATGTTTACAATCTCAGAAATCAGACGCTATTTACGGGCAGGGATGGGTCTTTGTCAAGGTCAAACCTGTGGTGCTTTGGTTAGAAAAATAGTGGCACAAGAACTTGGCGAGTCAATCGTGGCGTTGGAACCTGCTGTTTCGAGAGCACCTATGCGCCCACTTGAGATGAAAGTACTGGCAAGTGAGTCAAAGGAGGTGGACGTATGATGAAGACAACGGCAGAAATTATTATTATTGGTGGTGGCATTATCGGCAATTCTACAGCCTATTATCTAGCTCAAAAGGGCCACTCGGTCATTGTACTTGAAAAAGCAGATTCTATTGGAAACGGTGGTTCCAGTCGCAACGGTGGCGGGGTTCGGCAGTCGGGCAGAGACAAACGTGAATTGCCACTGGCGATGTATGGGGTTAAAAATCTTTGGCCGACGCTTTCAGAAGAACTTGATATGGATATTGAATACTATCAAGAGGGCAATCTCAGGTTGGGTAAGACAGAGGCTCATTTGAATACACTAAAGGGCTTGACGGATAATGCCACATCACTTGGACTTGACGTGAAAATGATCTCAAGTCGAGAAGCAAAGGAGATTAATCCTTACTTGTCAGATGAAATTAGGGGTGCAAGTTGGTGTCCAACAGATGGACATGCAAATCCTTTGCTGGCGACCTTAGCTTACTACCGCAAAGCAAGGCAATTAGGGGTCACTTTTATAACCGGTGCGAATGTTTTAGGTATTCGCAAGATAAAAGGCAAAGCAAGACAAGTAATTACACCGAGCCAGATTTTCGAAGCGGAGACGATTATCGTTGCAGCTGGGTATGAAAGCCGAGAGATTGTGGCATCAGTGGGGATAGACGTTCCTATGTCAAAAGCACTTTTAGAAACGCTTGTAACAGAGGCTCAGCCACCCATGTTTTATCAAATGCTTGGCACGGCTGCCGCGGATTTTTATGGACATCAGAGCACGCATGGTTCGTTTGTCTTCGGTGGTACCTCTGGACTTGAATCTGTAATAAAAGACAACGGCACACCTGTGAGCACAAGTTTCTCAGCATCGAGTACTTGCCGTGGTATAATGAGTTATTTCCCAACACTTGCGGATGTGAAAATCGTCAGAACTTGGGGCGGATGGATTGATGTTTGCTCAGATCTGGTACCTGTCATAAGTCATGTTCCAGAAGTACCGGGATTGATACTGGCTTGTGCCTTCACAGGCCATGGGTTCGGTATTTCTCCAGTAGTGGGAACGCTTTTAGCCCAAATGGCAGTTGGAGAAGAAACTGTTTTGGATATAGATGCTTTTAGGTATGATCGATTTAAAGCTAAAAGTTAACACTACGAATCACTTACAATTAAATTCTTAACGAGCAAAGATGCTCTTGCGCAATATGCAAGGCATCTTTTTGTTTAAGACAACAAGATTTGAGCTGAAAGCTGTGATGAGGAGTGTCCAACCTCAAACAGCGTCAGTGAAAATCGGTTTGAGGGATCGAAAGATGGCTCAAATAATGTCATATAACTCATAAAATATTGTGCAGATCTTATAATCTGTAGATTAAACTAATTTTCTAGGGGGAAAAGTTATGAAAGAAAAAAAATTGGGTCTAAGTAGTGCGATTTCCGTATGTATCGGTCTCATTGTAGCGACAAGTTGTTTGCTATCACTTGGATTGGGAACAGGACTTGCAGGTAAAAATTTTATCATTGCCATGTTTGTCGTCATCATTCTCAACATCTTCTTGTCATTTTCATTTTCTGAGCTTCATGGGTTAATGCCAGATGTGGAAGGTGGTCTTGGACAGTATACTTTAGTGGGCCTTGGGCCAGTACCTTCAATCGTATCTAATCTTTCGGCGTATGTGATTACCAACATCATCGCAGCATCAGTGGAAATGGCCATGTGTGGGATGGTGCTACAACAAACCTTTTTACCTGCAGTGCCATCTGTAGTCATCAGTATAGCCATTTTGTTTGGGTTAACTTTTGTCAATTACCTTGGCGTTGATATTTTCGCTAAGATTCAAAACTTTGTGGTGGCGTTGCTCATCGGTTCTTTAGCTTTATTCGGTATTATCAGTGCATTTAAACTTGGAACAGGGATGGTTATTCCAGCAGCAAGTCAAACAGCACCTGTTGTCAGTGGGTTTGGCGGGATTGTTTCTCTCAGTGCTTTGGCATTTTGGTTGTTTATTGGGATTGAATTCGTTATTCCAATCTCAAAAGACTTAAAAAATCCTAAAAGAGATGTACCACTTGCAATGATCTTAGGACTTATCATTTTATTTCTTATCCAATCCTTGATCTCTGTTGGAATGACAAACTATGTGCCACTTGAAACACTCATGACAAGTGATGTACCCCATATGGTTTTCGCTGAAAACTTACTCGGAAAGTTTGGGTCTTATTGGATGGGGATTGTCACCATCTTGGCAGCTATAAGTACGATCAACACGGTTCTTGGGAGTGTTACACGTATTCTTAGCGGTATGGCAGAGTCTAATATGATGCCGATCATCTTTGCTAAGAAGAACAGTAAAGGGACACCGATTGCGGGTCTGTTCTTACTTTGTACTTCAATTACGCTTATACTTGTTTCTGGGTTGACGAGTACATCGGGATTGACTACATTGCTCCTTGCGGCATCGTGCTTCTGGATAGCTTCATACATTCTCGTCAATATCACCGTTTTAGTTTTGCGTAAACGGTATCCAAATGCTGAAGGTAGGAATAAGAAGTTAATGCTTTATGGCATTCCGCAATATATCGGGATATTCGGCAATATTTTTATGATCTGGAATATTGCAGAAGGTGAAGCGCGTCTATTTATTTATAAAGTTTTCTTTGCACTGCTGTTCGTTATGGTGACTTATGCAATGATATGGGTAAAAGTGATTAAGAAAGCATCGCCATTTAAATGCGCTTCTCTAGAGTCTGTTAATCAAGTAAAACTTGAAGGCGAAATGTCACTAGCAGAAAATTATGGTGTTTAGTATTTGAGTGGTAAATTTAATTAAATAAGAGATGCCTATGAAAATAGGAGACCTTAAAGTGAAGGGGACAGTGACTGCTGTCCTCTTTTTTTGGATAAACCGTTGTATAAAGGGTATGACTATATCCTAGAGGAAAATCAAGTAAAATTAAATTTTTCAAGATAATCATCTATAGGATTGTAGATCGTTAAAATAGTGTATAATGAAGTATAGTATATGCCAAGGTAGGTATTAGGATGATGAAATTCTTAAAAAGAAGTGCCCTATTATGGATCAGCATAATTATGATTTTAGGAACTCTAATAGTAGATGTTCCTAATTTTGCTGAAACAAAACACCACGTGCTTTTTATTAATTCTTACAATTGGGCTTATGATACAGTACCTGGACAGCTGGATGGTATTAGAGCTGTTTTGGAAGAGGCAGGTATTGCACTCGACATTGAGTATATGGATACAAAACGGTTTGATGATGCCGAGAATTATGAGAATTACTATCAATTTCTAAAGTACCGCTTGGATCATTGTGATCCTTATGATGTGATTTTGGTGAGCGATGACAATGCCTTGAAATTTTTAATAGATCACCGTGAAGCTTTGGTGAAAGAAGTTCCTGTTGTATTCTTTGGGATTAATGATACAGATAGAATTATTGAAACTGCTGCGTTAAAAGGCTTTTATGGCCTCTATGAAACGTCGTCTATTGCAGAAAATTTAAATTTAGCGAAAGCACTACAACCAGAAGCAAATGAATTTTTGATTATAACAGATAAAACCACCACAGGTATAGGCGATGCAAAGAGCTATTTAAAATATGAACAAGCATTTCCGGATATGACATTTTCAATTATCAATTTTTCAGAGTATTCATTAGATCGCTTTAAATTGTGGCTTCAAAATATCAAACCTAATCAAATCCCTATATATATGACGATGATGGTTGATGAAGAAGGCAATGTCTATTCCATGGATGAAGCCATTGACCTCTTGGTGCAATATGCCAGTGTGCCTGTGTATAGACCAACCATTGGAGGCGTTGGCAAAGGGCTTTTGGGTGGTTATATGAAATCTTATGAAAAGCAAGGGCGTATTGCTGCTAAAGTAGCTGTTTCTATAATTAGCGGAGAAGTAATGCCTAAGGACTCTCTTATAAGTGAGCGGCCAAATCAATATGTGATTGACTATAACGTCATGAAAAGATTTAATTTAAATATGGCTGTACTGCCTAAGGAAACCATACTTATCAATGAACCACCTAGTTTATATGAAAAATACCGTTGGCTCCTAATACCCCTTGCTGGTGTTTTAAGTTTCCTTATTGTAGTTGTGTTGGCTTTAATATTTGACAACCACAGGCGTAGACTTGTTGAACTGAAACTCAGAAGTAAAAATTTAGAGCTGTCTGGTCTATTTGAAGAATTGATGTCTTCTGAGGAAGAACTGAGAGAACAAAATCAGCTACTAAATCAAAGTAGACAGGCGTTAAGTGAAAGTGAAAAGCGTTATAAAGAACTTGCCTATAGTGATGTCTTAACAGGTCTCAATAACCGAATTGCTATATACCGTGCCTTGAATCATTTGATTGCTAATAACGAGGTTTCTGGGGCTCTATATTTTATTGACCTAGACCAGTTTAAATATATTAACGATTCAAGGGGACATTTAACAGGTGATGCGGTATTATGCACTGTTGGTGAAAGATTAAAATCTATGGAGAACGACCAAATTATTGCAAGTCGTCTTGGTGGCGATGAATTTGTGCTCATTGTGCATGAACCTAGTAAAAATCACGAAATTGATAGTCAATTTATAGATCATCTATTTAAGATGATTGAAGAAGTGATTTATGTAGATCAGCAAGAGTTTTATCTAACCTGTAGCGTGGGTATTGTTAAATTTCCAGAGCACGGTAGTTCTGCAACCGAATTGATAAGGAAAGCAGACATTGCGATGTACAAAGCAAAAGATACTGGGCGTGCTCGTGCGATTGTTTATAGTGAGGTTATGCATTCTGGTATGGAAGAGATTTTGGAAATGCAAAATAGTATTCGCCATGCTCTTGAAAAAAAAGAGTTTCACCTTTTTCTACAACCTCAGATTGAATTAGAGAACGAAGAACTCTGTGGTTTTGAGGCTCTGATAAGATGGCAGAGAGAAAACGGTAGCATGACTTCACCTTTGGACTTTATCCCTGTAGCAGAGCGGCTGGGCACTATTTATCGAATAGGTCAATGGGTTTTGAATCAAGTGTGTGAGGATATTCATCATTTTAAAGGAAGAGCTTATAGCCGTGTTAAAATCGCTGTAAATGTGTCTGCGATTGAGTTGACAAGGGCTAACTTTGTAAGTGATTTTATGAAAATATTAGAGGCACATCAGATTGATCCATCTCATATTGTGGTGGAACTTACAGAAAGCAGTCTTCTTGAAATATCAAAAACACATCTGAAAAAACTAGAGTTTCTTAGAGATAAAGGTACCGAAATTCATTTAGATGATTTTGGAACAGGCTATTCTTCTCTAAATTATCTAAGACATCTTCCGATTGATGTGGTGAAAATTGACAGGGAATTTATCAAAGATATTGCGATTTATGAAGAGCAGATGCTTCTCACGAAGAGTATCATTGAAATTGCTCATAATCTAAAAAAAGTAGTGATTGCAGAAGGTGTCGAAACTAAGGAACAAATCGATATTTTGAAACAAATTGGGTGTGACCGTGTACAGGGTTTTTATTATGCAAAACCTATGAGTTTAGAAGATACAGTGGCCTATTTAGAAAAATAGCCAATTGACTGGTCGTTTACCGAGTCAATTGGCTATTGAAGTTTTAAGTAAAAATGGTTCTAAGTCTAAAAGTGTGAATCCTGCCCATTACATACCTGTTATGGAAGCAATTAGTTTTGGAATGAATTTTATTAATGCTGAACCAGTCATAACTAATGCAAATAAATAGCTGATCAACATGCATATTTGGAGTATTTTAGGTGTTTTAAGGCCTTCATTAATATCTTTACGGAAAATCATAAGACATACAAAGAATCCACCGAAAGGCGTTGCAATTGCAGTTGCGATATTTGCCAAGAATATGAGCTGTGTTGGCGAGCCACCGTAGCTGTAACAAATTGTTGCTGTGAACGCAAGGCAGATTAGACATCCCCAACGTATAAACTTCGATTCCAATGAGGTTGGTTTATCAATACCTGCGGCAAGTAATACCATTCCCCTCTGTGTATTACCTAAAAGAGAAGAGAATGCTGCTGCAAGTAGTGCAATCCCCATGATGAAAGGTGCAGCTTTACCTAAAAATGGTACTAATAATTCACCTAATTGTGCTGGTGTTGTTATTTTTGTGCCTGCAGGGTGAAGTACAATAGCACCAACAAGTACAATAGAACCAGATATTAAGATGATTGCGACAACATGTGATATGGCGTCAGCTAACATAATACCATTAAAGAGATCTTCTTTTTTCCATTTTTTTTCAACGCCTAGATAAGTACCATAAATGCCTGCGGTAATGGCTGCATTTGTGCTTACATAAGCAAGAGCTGTTCCTAGGCCACCATCTGCAATTTTCCAGTGAGTTAATCCAGTTCCGAACTCTCCCCAAGCTGGCCCCCCTGTAGCAACTAAAGTTGCATAGAAACAGATGATCATACCTATTATACAAAATGTAATTACTTTTTCTACTTTAGAGTAGACACCTTTAGTGAAGTAAAAGATTAGAATAATGGCAATTATAAACAAAGAGCCAATCTTCCAATCAATTCCAAAGATCAGATTCATACCAGCGCCTGAACCCGTAATGTTCCCCATGGTGAAAAATAAGCAAGATAGAAAGGTAGCCAAACCAACTATAATGGCAGCGCCTTTGCCGTAATAGTGGCGTATGGCGTGGATAATTGGCATGTCTGTAAGCATGGCGATACGATAGGTTGTGAGCATAAATGTAATGCCCATAAATGCAATTGGAATAATAAGCCAAATCATTGAATAACCATAATTAGAACCAAGCATTGCTGATGTTGTAATGTTTCCTGGACCGATGACCACACCAGCTAGAATAATACCTGGACCGATTCGTTTTAACAACTCTAAAAAAGATACCTTTTTGACCTTAGTTTGGTCGAATTGTTGCCCCATAGGTTTACCTCCCGTAAATAAAGGTGGCCTTATCCGAGCAGCCACCTTTATAAAATTTAAATAGACTATTTAAATTGTTTCATATCCACTTTTTCCATCTTACTTCTTTCTAATCCTATTTTGATCCAATCTTTATCTTCTTGAACTAATGGTAATACAGGTTTACGCATTAATCCACTTGAGAAGATACCTCTTTGAACAAGAGCTTCTTTCAAACGTGCATGTGCTTCACCTGAAGGTTGACCACCACCATAAATTGCTTGAGAGATATGGTAGATGCGGTCAGAACAATCCTGTGCTTCTTTTAATGTGTGTTTTTCTGGATTTGCAAATACTTCACGAGCTGGGCAGATGATTTCTGGAACACAACCCGCAAATCCTATTAATGCACCATCCATTCCAGGGAACCAACTTACGCAAAGCGTTTCATCATGGCATGTGATCAATGAAATATCTGGACATTCTTGACGAAGAAGACGCACGTCGTGTTCATAAATAGAAGTGACACGAGTCCCCATTTTAATACATTTAACATGGTCGATTTCTTTACACATTTTAATTAAGGTTTCAACTGGATAGAATGCTTTAGATGTTGCAGGATATAAGTGAATGATAATATCAATATCAGCACCTTCAGCGACATCTTTAACGTATTCAAAAGGTGCATCAGGATTCATGCCAAAACGTAACCACATATGTGGTGGCATTAATAGAATACCATCAGCGCCAGCTTTTTTAGCCTCAGCTGCCATCTCAATGGATTCAATTGTATTTTCACAATTAATACCTGAGATGATCGTCATTACATCACCACATTCTTCACTACAAATTTCAATGACACGGTTTCGTTCAACTCTTGTAAGACCTGTAATTTCTCCAGTATGACCGTTACAAACGATGCCATCCATCCCTTTTCCGTAGAATGTTTTAAGCCAACGAAGGTATTCTCTAAATTCAGGTTCATTAATCGAATAATCGTCGTTAAGTGGGACTGATACTGCAGGGAAGATTGTTTTAAAGTTCTTTACTTTAGCCATTTGCTTTTCTCCTTTTTCGCACAAAAGTTATTTTTTTCACACAGAAAGTTATTGTTTAATATTTTCATTTAGACTTTAATTCTTGACATATCAGTTTACTTGTAAATTAGGAATAATACCGCGCGTAATTATTTCTAATGCTTATATGCAATCGTTTGTTTGCATGTCCATATTTAATTTATACTATATGTATCTTGGGGGTCAAGGGAACTTGGCGTGTCTGCAATACTTTGCATATAATATGCAAAGTATTGCAGATTTTGTTCTTATGCATTATATTAGAATTATGGCAAACGTTTGCATATGTTGTAGATTAGTAGAAGGGGGAAGATAATGGCTACTTTAAAAGATGTTGCAAAGTTGGCATGCGTTGATATCAGCACAGTTTCACGCGCATTAAATAATACGTCTTATGTGCACCCAGAAACAAAGGCCAGAATTCTTGAAGCTGTAAAAGAACTAAGCTATCAACCGAATGTACTTGCAAAGGCTCTTCGTCAAGGAAAGAGACATACTATAGGCGTGGTTGTTCCTCACATCCAAATCACGGTATTTGCTGATATCATCCAAAGCATTGAAGTGGAATCACGGAAGCTAGGATATGCAACTCTTATCTGCCATACATGTGATGATGCCTCTATGGAAAAGGAATGCTTAAATAGATTGCGAAATGGCTTTGTTGATGGCATTATTATTGCTGGGACAGGCAAGAATGGACACTTGATTCGAGATATTCATGCGAGTGGTATTGCTGTAACACAAGTTGTACGAAAGCAAGAAAACACCATTAGCAGTGTGATCGCTAACTATTATGCGTGTGGGTATGATACGGTAAAGTATTTAGCTGAAAAGGGCTGTAAAGAAATTGGTCTGATCAATGGCTCGACAAATCTTGCACCTTACAGAGAGCGTTATTTTGGCTATCATCGTGCTATTGAAGAATTGGGTTTGTTTGAAACTTGTGCAGAATCCAAAGAACAATATAATAGTTTTGAGTATGGCTACCAATGCACTAATGAGTTATTGAATCAAAACCCGGATTTAGATGCTATTATGGCTGCTGTGGATATACAGGGCATGGGGGTAATGAGAGCATTAAAGGATAGAAATATACGTGTACCTGAACAAATAAGAGTGATCAGCTTGACTGGACATTCAATAGGTGGTTTATTAGAGACGTCTATGACTTCATTGGAAATTCCCGCCAAGGAAATGGGGGAGAAAGCAACCCATATGGTGATTGAAGCGATCGAAGCACATTCGAGTGGAAAACCAAGTATACAGCACATTGTTTTTGACACTTCTCTAGTGGAAAGAGAGAGCAGCTAGGTATAAAATATTTTATGGACAGATGAGACGACATTAGAACAGAAGTTTTGATTAAAGTCAGAGCAAAATGACAGTAAGGAGAACACAAAATGAGAAACAGAAGGACATTAATCTATATCATGCTAACAATGGTGCTAATTCTAACGGGATGTAAGGAACAGCCACCAGCAGGACAACCTGTGGATTTATCAAAAATAGACAATCAAGAAACCGTTACGAAAGAGGATTCTTTAAATACTGATTCACAAGAAAATGATTCACAAGAGAATGATTTACAAGAAAATGATTTACAAGAGAATGATTTACAAGAAAATGATTTACAAGAGAATGATTTACAAGAAAATGATTCACAAGAAGATAAATCTTTGGGGAATGATTCTGATGATCAAGATAGTTTAAAGTTGACAGAAGGTGATCATATACCGCTGTTAGCAAGCGAAGGCAAGACGATTGATGCCTTTATTCCAAGTGGATGGACACTACTCGACGCCGTAGATGTAGACTTTAATAAAGATGGTTTTATGGATAAAGTCGGTGTACTTGAAATCGATGGTTCAGATATGACTGAGGATGAACTATATGATGTGCCACGGCTGTTATTTGCTATAGAAAATAACGATGATCAGCATTATGAATTGAGTTTTCAAGATCCAAATTTAATAAGAACCCGATTTGAGGGTGGTATTTTTGGCGATCCCTATTTAGAGATGGATGTGTCAGATAACAATTTTTCAACACATGCTTTCGGTGGTAGTTCATGGAAGTGGTCAGAAGATAATACGTATAGTTATCGAAACGGTGAATGGTACCTAATCAAAGCTACTGAGACCTATGGACAAGGACCATATCTCACAAGTTACAGAGAAGATGACTATGATCTGGGCGTTGGGAAAAGAAGTTATAACAGTGAAAATAGTGAGATTATGATGGAAAGAGGGATGTCTTGGGATGCATATGATTTAGAGTATGATATAGCTCTTGAAGCACCCCCTAAATTGAAAGATTTCAGTGCAAAAAATGAGCGTGAAAAAGATCGCATTAAAGATAAACGCGCAGAAAAGGTGATTGTTTCAGATGCACTGAACTTATCTGATACTCAAGTGACTGTTTTAGAACAAGAAGCAGAGCCTATCGAACAGATCTGCTATACAGATAAGGATTATATCGCCTATACTTTCAACAGTGAAGATGAAAGATTTGTGAATCTAGTGGTTTATGATAGAAACTTGGGTCAATCAACTGTAGTGGACCGATATGAGCGATCAGATGGTGACTGGGTATCTAAATTTGATAATGTAGTCATTGATCAAGGCTATATTTACTATAATGGCTATAACTCTGAAAATGTGACTTATGCAGAGAGTGACGATACAGAGGGGACGATAAATGAACTGGCTTTCACGTATTTGTATCAAGAAAATATAGATGGTACAGATAAGAAGACGCTTTTCGAGTATGAAAACAAACCAGATGAAAATGGCAATTATCCTTATGTATCTATAAGCTTCGAAATACATGCTGGGAAAATCATTTTTTCTTGTTATGGTGGAGAAGAGACTCGTTATTATAGAATGAATACAGATGGTAGTGAAATGGAGACTTTGGGAAGTTTGAAGCATTAAATGTTTGTTTGGAGGGATATTGTTTTGAAAATTAACAAATGCATCAAAAAATCATTTGAAGTTATTGGAAAAGAAGGGTCTACAGACCTTGGGAGTGGTTTTGTTTCAAAGTTATGGGAAGATGCAAACACACACTTTAATGAGATCGCTCATTTGGCAAAGAAAGATGAAGCTGGCAATGTTTTAGGCGTATGGGGGGCGATGACAGATTTTACACGATCGTTTAAACCTTGGCAAGATAATTTCACGAAGGGGTTATATCTAGCAGGTGTTGAAGTTGTTGATGATGCACCTGTACCCACAGGTTGGGTAAAATGGAAGGTACCTTCATATGAATATCTCTATGTAAAATGTGATGAATCGGATGTCTTTTCAAAGATGATTTCGTATATGGCAGAAAATAAAATTGAGCTTGTGGGTGCCGTTCATGATTACAACTGTCCAAAAGAAAATGGGCAGGCATATATGTTTTTCCCAATTAAAAAGTTGTAGAAGGTCTATGTTGTGTTTTCAAGGGTTCAAAACCACAGTACCCACATAGAATATTAAAAAGGTGTGTATAACTGCAATAAATTACAAAGTTATCTACAGGGGAAAATACAACATTAATTATTATGAAAGAGAGGGCAGACGTTGATCTATTTAGAAAAATTCGTTTTTCCAAGTAAAGACGATGAATTCGGTTTTTTTATAGAGATTAAAAGAAACTGCTATAGCACCTTTTATCCATTTCAGGTTTTTGCCTATCACAATGTTTTGCAACTTGATTTTGAACCGATAACGATCTTATATGGTGGTAATGGCTCTGGCAAAACTACAGCCCTTAATGTGATTGCAGAGAAATTGAATATTAAAAGGGAATCTGTCTTTAATCAATCCAATTTTTTTGAAGATTACTTGAAATTCTGTAGTCATCGATTAGAGGCAGAAGTTCCAAAGCATAGCGCAATCATCACGAGCGATGATGTCTTTGACTATGCCTTGAATATTAGAAATTTAAATCTTGGAATAGACCAGAAGCGGACAGAGATGTTTGATGATTATTTGGAGACAAAATATGCTAAATTTAGGATGAACTCTTTAGAAGATTACGACCAGCTTAAAAAGGTGAACCAAACTCGGAGCAAAACACAATCTAGGTACGTTAGAGATAATTTGATATCAAATATAAGAAGTCGATCCAATGGTGAAAATGCTTTTAAATACTTTACAGAAAAGATCACAGAAAATGGTCTTTTTCTTTTGGATGAGCCTGAAAACAGTTTATCTCCAAAGATGCAATTAAAGCTTAAATCTTTTATTGAGGAAGCTGTGAGATACTTTGGATGTCAGATCGTCATGTCTACACATTCCCCTTTTTTACTATCCATTAAAGGGGCGAAAATATATGATTTTGACAGTGACCCAGTGGAGATCAAAAACTGGTTGGAACTTGAAAACATAAAGACTTATTATGAGCTATTTAGGGGCATTGAGAATATTTAAAAATTAGAGATCAATCTTTTTAATAATGATATCTGTATAGGGATGATCTATTGCTGATGGATTCAAAAGTGTTGTAAGGACGCCCATAATAAGTAGGGACAGAGCCATGACAAGGAGTGCTTTTTTAGGGGTTAGACTTACGTAATAATGGAGAAACCGGTAGTAGATCAGGCCTTGAAAGAGCCGTGCAAGTAATGCGATAATCACCAACAATAAAAATAGAATTGTAAATTTGGTGGTATCTCCGAGATAATAATAAATATAAAAGTAAAGTGCCATAACAAGCCTTGGAAGACCAATATAACCTAGTTTTGAAACGATAGAACGATAACTTATATCCCATGCAAAACGTCTGGTAAGTATGAAGACAATATATGAAAAGATCAGGTAGAGTATAATTGCAAAAATAAAATTAAACGCAATGAATAAAGGCAGTTCATAAGCGGATAAGAAGACGATCGGAAAATAGGCTCCAGCTTTGATGTACATACTGGTCCCTAATAGCAACGATATGAGACTGCTTAGATAAGTGGTTTTTTTGTTGAATAAAATATCAATTTGATAATCTTTCATGACATAACCTTTCTAAAAAAATGGACTGAAACAGTCGAAAAACCATACTTCTAAGTGAAAAAGTTTGATGATGATCAATGATGCCAAGGCAAAAAATGCGAGTAAGAGTAAAGTTGTAAAAAGTGGTTTTTTATAAAAAAACCGGCTTAGCGATTTCGTTAATTGAGTATGATTCAGCTCAGATTCGACGTTTTGCCAGATGGCATCAAGGTGTTTTTTATTCATATAGCAATGCCTCCATTTCTTCGCCTATGATTTTCCTAAGTTGTTTTTTTGCCGTGTTCAGCCTTGAGTGAACTGTTCCTATTGGAATTTCTAATACTTTTGCAATGTCCCCTTGATTTAAATTCTCAAAGTAGTAGAGAATAATCACCGATTGATATTTGATGGAGAGTGAATGAATATAAGATTGAATGCGTTCGAAGCGTTCTTCTTTGATGATGTAGGCCTCAGCACTTAATTCATATGAGTTATTTTCTCGAAATTCTATTTCGTGAAAGAACCGATCTTTTAGCAATCGATAACGCTTTTGTTTTCTGATGTAGTCAAGTGCAGAATTGGTTGTGATTTTATAGAGCCAAGTGGTAAATGCGTATTGTGGATTATAGGCATCAAGCTCTTTGTAAACTTTAATCAACACTTCTTGGGTGATATCCAGAGCATCCATTTCATTATGAACAAACCTATAACAAAGGTTTAGGATAAGTGGTGTGTACTGATCTACAATTTTTCGATAAGCATCGTGATCGCCATTAATGGACGCTTTGATTAAAGAATGTAGCATGATTTGCTCCTATTATACATTAACGCTATTATATCATTTAATGAATACACTGACATAGCGTATGAAATCTGTGATAAAGTGTGCTCCAATGGCAGCTTCAAGACCGTATAGGAGATATATGAAAGCAAGTGGGAGTGCATATAGAACAACGATGATTAAGTTTCCCACTGGATTAAACCCATGAAGAAGTGCAAAAACGATACTGCTCAAAAAAGAGGCAAACAGTACAGGGTAAGTGTTTTTGTTCTTTTCTTTATGACTGCCAATGAATATTAAAACAGTGGTCAGTACAAACCTGAATAAAAGCTCTTCAAAAATAGCGGGCTTAATAGCTGTCAACGTGTGGTACCATGATGTAATATGTGTGTCATTAAAAGTGGCAAATGCATTTAAAATAGCAGGTGGTGTGACCAATAACATGCCTAAAAAGAATTTTCCAAAACTACTCTTATTGAATTGACAGAGATGTCCCAGATTTTCAAACCTGATAAAGGCAACACCACCTAAGTATGCAAGTGCAGTGAGTACTGTGTTGATGATCAGCCATGATATAGAGTTTAGGTTGGGTGTGATTACATAAGTTGTGACTAAAACAATACCGCTGAGAAGGGCTGAAATTATGGAGTCCCTACAATGTATGTAAGTTCTATACTTAAAAATGAGATACACACTTATAATGGCAATTGAACTGTAACAGATCATCAAAAGAGCCCCAGTCATGGAAAGCGCAATCATTAAGATGAGGGTTACGAGAACAAGAAGTATTTTAATAATCGTTTGTTTAGTCGTATTTTGAGGGATTTTATAGATGCTTCTAATTTTTTTGTAGAGGATCGTATTTAGAAAAAGTGTATATAGGATAATGCTGATGGTGCCTAAAAACATGATCGGTATGGACATTGTTAACCTCCGTTGAATTTGTATATATAATATACGTCACCAAGGGAGGCAAACTTCATTTTTTATAAAACTTTTTTGAGAATGCTTAATGCCTAATGCTTTAATGCAATATGCCAGAGATCGTAAAGGCGCTATACACTAGCAATAAGCCCATGAAGATATTGAATGGCTTGCTATACTTAGAAAGAAACTTGTTAAAGAGTGAACCAAATAATGCCCAGCAGGAATTAGATGCAAAAGCAACTGACGCTAAAAAAGCAGAAAAGAGTAACAGTTGATAGACCATAGAAAAGTAAGGGATTATAAAACTAGATGTCAGTGTGATGCCGTATAGGATTACTTTGGGATTGATGAACTGAAGAAGCATACCCGCTTTGTATGAATTTACACCAGAGGCATTCTTTTTTTCAAAAGGCACCTCATGATCATTGTGATCTTCATAGGATTTTTTTTTCAGATGAACCCCCATGATGTTCAGTGCTAGGTAAAGCATATAAAGTGCACCAATAACGCTCATATAAGTATTTATTTTTGGCAAATAGGCAGAGAGAATTATATTGAAACAACTCGAGAATAACATAATAAAGAAAAAACCTGTGGTGACGCCTAAAATGAAGTTGAGTGTTTGTCTGTAACCCGAACGGCTGGCATTTGCCATGGACATGATGTTATTAGGGCCGGGCGTAAATGTAACCACGAAGACATAAGATAAAAAGGCACTTAAATTGAACATGATGGACCTCCTATATAAAATAATTGGTATTATTGTGGCTCATTCGAAATAGATTGAAAGAGGCACAAGTAGATTGAAAGCTTATGATTAATTTGATAGAATTATACAATAAAACTATCCCTATAGAAAGGGAAGGTTTTGACCTTTTATAAGGGGGAAGTGTTATGGAAATTTACATAGACCTACAGAGAAGCGGTCGTGTGCCACTTTATATCCAGGTATATGAAGCTTATCGAGATGCGATATTAAGTGGTGAAATTGAGCCTTATACAAAGCTGATGTCTGTTATGCAACTTAAACAGTCGCTTTGTGTCAGTCGAAATACGATAGAAATGGCATATTTACAGCTGTTATCTGAGGGCTTTATTTTTAGTAAAAAGGGCAGTGGTTATTTTGTATCAGCACTGGATAATGTGGCACAGTTTGACTATTCTGAGAAGAACGCTGATAAGAATAGCGTTTCTATACGCCCTGTTGAAAGTTTGCACTTAATTAAATCGGATATAAAGTATGATTTTAAGCCAGGTTCTGTTGAGCATGATCAATTTCCTTTTAAGAAGTGGAATGAGATCGCACATAACGTGATGAGTTCAGATCATAAGACTATTTTGATGTATTCAGATCCGCGTGGAGAGAGAGCTCTTCGCATTGAAATTGCAGAATATTTGAAACGTTCAAGAGGTGTGCTCTGTGATCCAGATCAAATTATTGTAGGTGCAGGGACTCAAACTCTAATCGGTTTGCTTTGCCTTCTATTAAAAGAAGGGAAGGTAAAGAAGAGGAGTGCTCTAACCGTGGCCGTTGAAGATCCTGGATTTACAGCAGTTAGAAAGGCTTTTGAATGGCATGGATGTGATCTTGTCCCTGTGGGGTTAAAAAGCAATGCACTTGATATTTTGGCACTGAAAAATGTTGAGATGAATTTATCGGCAATCTATTTAACGCCCTCAAATCAACATCCTATGGGTGGCCTTTTGAACGTTTCGGAGAGACTAAGTTTACTGAACTGGGTGAAGGATAAAGAGACTTATATCATTGAAGACGATTATGACAGTGAGTTTCGATATGATATTCATCCTGTACCAACATTGTTTAGCTTGGATCAGTTCGATCAAGTGATCTATATGGGGACTTTTTCTAAAACTTTATTTCCAGGGATGCATGTAGGTTATACGGTTTTACCCTCTAAATTGGCAAATCAATTTTCAAAAATAGGGCACTACTATAACCAAACTGCTTCTAAAATACATCAACTCACCATAGCGGGATTTATGAAATCGGGCTTATTTGAAAAACATATTAGGAAGATGCGTACACTTTATGGCAAAAAGCATCAAAAGATAGTCTCGGCGATTCAAGAGCATTTTGAAAGCCAAGCTTGCGTCATAGGAGATCATGCAGGTGTAAATTTAGCACTTCGCATTAAACGCCCTTATTCAGAAACAGAGCTTATTAGACGTGCGAAAAAGGTGGAAGTAGCCGTATACCCGATTTCTTTTTACCGTTCAGACTTAAGTGAGCTTATGAATCATAATGACGTTTTCTTAGGATATGGGCATATGACTTTTGATGAAATTGAGGATGGCATTACACTTCTGGGTGAAGCATGGCGTTAATTAAAAGAGAAATAGGTTCTGAACAAATAGCACGTTTTAAAAGGTATAAATAATGATTATACCTAAATATAAAAAAAAAATATTACAAATTTATATGAGATCGGTTTATGATGGATATAAAGAACATAATGATGAGACCACTAGCTTTGTTAAAGGAGGAAAATATGATTAAAATCAGTGAAAGTGCAGAAAAAATTCAAGAAAGCTTAGTTGTTCATAGAAGACAACTTCATCAGAACCCAGAAATCGGAGTGGATTTACCAAAGACAGTTGCATATGTGAAAAATGAATTGATTAAATTAGGCTATGAACCCGAAATGTGTGGTGGCGGTATTGTTGCAACATGTGGAACGGGTGAAACAGGAAAGACATTTTTGATTCGTGCAGATATGGATGCACTCCCTATAAAGGAAGAATCTGGCGAAGCTTTTAGTTCAGCTAATGGCAATATGCATGCATGTGGCCATGATTTTCATACATCGATGTTACTTGGAAGCGCAGAACTTCTTAAAATGCATGAGCATCAGATAAAAGGCACTGTTAAATTGATGTTTCAACCAGCTGAGGAGCTTGCAGTCGGTGCAAAAGGCATGATTGAAGCAGGTGTTTTAAAAAATCCGGATGTGGATGCGGCTATGATGATGCATGTCTTTTCAGGCATACCAAGTGATAAAGATGGACAATTTGTGGTTTTGGCAGATGGTCCAGCAAGTGCCAATATTGATGTTTTTAGAATTAATGTTAAGGGCGTAGGGGGACATGGTGCAAGACCACATGAGACGGTTGATCCGATCAACGTATGTGCTCATATTCATACGGCACTTCAAATTTTAAATGCAAGAGAAGTGGATGCGAATGAAATGTTTATTCTCACTATAGGTGAATTTAAGTGTGGCGATACTTTTAACGTTATCCCGGATAGTGGCTATATGAGGGGTACCATTAGAAGTTATGGCAAAGAAATGCGTGCTTTTTTAAGAAAACGCCTTGTGGAAATTTCTGAATCTGTGGCAAAGACATATCGTGCTGAAGCTGAGGTTGTATTTGAGTTTGAAGCTCCAAGTGTTATCAATGATCTTAAACTGAGAAATGATTTTATGAGATATGTAGATGAAATAATGACAGATAATGTGGAAGATGCGAAAGAAGCGTATGATGGCAAGTTTGCAAGGCTCACAGGATCTGAGGATTTTGGATTTGTAAGCGAGGAAGTGCCTACACTGATGGTGGGCCTTATAGCGGGAACATTAGCAGACGGTTATCATTATCCATTACATCATCCAAGAGTGAGGTTTAATGAGGATGTGCTTTGGAAAGGTGCAGCAACGTATGCCTATGTTGCAATGGCGTGGCTAAATGAAAATTAAAATGAAAATACTTTAAAATCAAGTAGCTTATAATCATTAAATTGGTTATAGGCTATTTTTGTTTTATAAGAGTGTCTTTTTTTTAAAATCACCCTAATGAAATTAGGTAAAATCATGTTATAATGACATATAGAAAAAATGTAGTGATGAGTATATCTAGTGGAGGAGATGAATTCTATGAAAAAAATAAATTGGACCAGTAGACTTCATCGTCTATATATGATTATTGTCATTATAATTATTTTTCTCTTAGTTGAGTTTTTATTTCGGTACTATTTAGATACACATTATAAAACAAATCGTATGGAATTGGATAATCGTGTTCAGAAGAGTGCACAGTTAATACAAGAGAGTATTATGCGTAAAATCTATGTTGTGGATACCTTAAAGGTCATTTTAGAATTAACAGATTATGATGTATCTAAATTTGAGGATTGGGCACCACATATTTTTGAAGCTGAACCAGGTATTTCGTCCATTCAACTTGCACCTGATGGAATTGTCAGTCATATATATCCTTTGGAGGGGAATGAAAAAGCCATAGGACATAATTTGCTTGAAGATAAAAATAGAGATGATGGTGCTAAACAGGCTATTGAAGCAGAAGAATTAACTTTTATAGGACCTATTACATTAATACAAAATGGGAAAAAAGCAATCATTAGTAGACGCCCCATTTTTACTGAAAAAGAATCCCAAAAAGTATTCTGGGGATTTGCCACAGTTGTGATCAATGTAGAAGATATCGGTTTTAGACAGTTAATTGATGATGAAATGTACAATTATAGAGTTATAGGCAACAATCCAGATAGTGAGGCAGAATCGATTATTTATGAAAATGGTAAGTATTCTGGTATTTTTGAATCTGAGAGTACTATTTCTGTCCCTGGTGGTCAATGGCGGATTCAAATGTCGCTTAAAAAAGATGAATATTTCATAGAGATGCATGTTGCTTTTTACTTGTTTGGTCTCTTGATTGCACTGTTTTTTATTTGGTTTGATGTTAAAAAGCGTAAACAAACATTAGAAATTCAAAAATTGAATAAAGAACTTAAAAGAATGAGTTTGGAAGATGATTTGACAGGATGTCATAATAGAAGATATTTTGAAGCATTGGTGATCAGAGAACAAAAGAAAGCCATTCGTTATAATGCGAACATGTCTGTCATTATGCTTGATATTGATTTTTTTAAGGATGTAAACGATCAATATGGACATCATGTGGGAGATGTGGTTTTAAAAGAACTTGCAAAAATTATGTCTGAGCATATTAGAGCCTCGGATGACTTAGCCCGTTGGGGTGGAGAAGAATTTATTATTTTGTTACCAAATACAGGTGCCGAGCAGGCTGTGCAAGTAGCAGAGAAATTGAGGTTAAAAATAGAGCATAACGTGTTTGAATACAATTTGAAAATAACCGCTAGTTTTGGTGTTGCAGAATATATTCAACACGAGAGCTACGACAATTTATTTAAGAGAGTTGATAGTGCTGTCTATCTAGCTAAGGAAAAGGGTAGAAATCAAGTTGTCATTGTACCTTGATTTGCATTGAGTTTAACCTAAAAATCACCTTAAGTGAGGCCAATTGATTAAAGCCCACTTGAGGTGATTTTTTTCTATCTCAATTAATAATGAGTTGGACCTTCGTAATATCCTGTAGCTTTAAGCCATTCTTTAGGATATTTTATAGGTTCCATAATTTTATTAGGACCGGTGGTTATGCAACCATTATTGTATTTGACGATAAGACTTGTGGCGAGTTTCCACCATATGTTAACCGTCGTATACACGTTTTCTGTGCAAAAATCTTGAAGTTTTACATGATCATGAGGATCGAATACATCTTTTGATAGATAAGATTGAATCAATGTATGTGCGTCATGTTCTAGCTCAGATTGGGGTGTTTTCAAATCTTCAATCATGTATTTATAGTTTAGATTTACATAATTACCAACAAAGTTAAAAGCCCACCAAGCACTATTACCTTGAAATTTAAAGTCTAAGAGATTCATGGTTTCTAAAAGATCTGGAATCTTGTTCATATTGCTTAGAAGAGGCAATAAGCAATTTGTAAATGGACGGTCTAGACTATTCCATGAGATTCCAACCTGTGTGTCTCCAACGATTTTGGCTTGGTTGATCCACATCATCGAACAGCGGTAGATTGAGAGCGGTCTCTCCCAAGCGCCTGTCAGTTTCTCCGATGGGCCGAGGTCAGGATTATCGTTATATCTCACAGGACAGCCATATGGACCTGCGGCAAGTCCTTTTGTAAGGTCAAATTCAGTGCCTTCGTAGTGATCTCTATAAATAGAGGCAATATCTAAAACCGATAATTTTTGACTTGGTTTTATTGAAAAAGGATAAGCCCTTGTGTAACCATCTTCGACTTTAGGAGGCAACTCAAGGCTTGGATTTGCTTTGGAAAGAGCGCGCCAAACCCTCCTTAGAGAGTAGTAAGGATGACCATATTCGCCGTCGCTGACTGTAGGTAACCAGTCTAGATAATTGGCATCTGACTTAATCCATTCATTATCTGCACAGGCTTTAAATAGATTTGCTGAATAAAGTAAAGTGGGATCTTCCTTGCCATTTTTATCGTATCCAGTAAAATAAAGTGGCTCATTTGTGATTTTCTTTTGATCCGAAGGATTGATATAGATATCTCTAATTCTAAACTCGTTTGCAGCTACAAAGAAATGATCGTTAGGTACTCTTTTAGCAACCCAAATTGCGTCAATATTTTTTGTATTATAGCTACACATTTCCATTACCCAGGCTTCATTTGTATCGCCTAGAAGCAACGTTTCACCAGTGCCATAATAACCATATGTGAACATGAGTTCTCCTATAAGTTCTATGGCTTCTCTTGCAGTTTTGCATCTTTCCAGAGCAACTCTCGAAAGTTCAGCGGAGTAAAAAATCCTCTTGTTTATTTCAGGTTCAGTTTCTACTTTTGAGCCACAAGTACATTCGCCGATCATGAGATTATGTTCGTTCATGATGCCATAACAAGCGTCGTAATAGGCATAAGTTTCCTCGGGTTGTGGAATTTCCCCTAAGGCTTTGCTATCCTCATAATCTTTTGTATCATAGACGGGACCTCGAGATTTACCGATATATCTTCTAATATCTGTAGAATTAAAGTCTGTATTGGAGCCGAGGCTACAATTATCATAATAGACAGGGCGCATTGTATTTTTGCCCCCTTTTTGTCTAGGCACTAAAACAATTCTTGCATCTGAAACATCATCATCAGAATGCGAAACGATGACACTACCGTCAATTGTGGCATTTTTACCAACGATCATTGTGGTACATGCCATCTTATTCATATCTAATTTAGTTTGATTCATCATATCACCTTAATACGCCTTTGCGATTTGTTTACCCATATTTGGTTTATCATTTTCCTCTACTGTGAAGGCTTCGATAACATTTGGCCTGAATACAACACAATGTGTAGAGCCACCAAATTGAAAGTAGCCTAATTCTTCACCTTTTTGAACTTTATAACCCGGTTTAATTTTAGGATCTATAATACATGATGAGATTTCGGCCATGCCTATAGGCACTACACAGATCATGCCAATTTTAGGATCATCCGCTTCTATAAAGAGAATTGCCCTCGTTGCCACATGAGCGATATAGCCTTGAGATAAATCGGGGCCGCCGACGTCCATGCCTGCAGCGAGCGTTTCAGAATAATAAGTGCCATTCACAATCTCCGTACTTCTTATAGTGCCACTTACAGGGCTGTGCCAGCGATGATAGTCAAAGGCACACAAGAAAGCTTGATAAACATCGCCACCTTCAAATTGGCTTGCAAGTGGATTGTTGTTCATCATATCAATGAGTGAATAAGGTTGCTCTTTAACCCAAAACGCATCCGTGAGCTTAACATCTCGACGGATTTTATAAACAGTAGAGTCACAGGCACTTACAATAACTTTGCTATTATGTAATCCATCGATAGGTCTAACGTTAGGTGCGAGGCTTCTGGTGAAGAAATTATTCCAAGAGGTGAATCCCCAATGTGGTTCGTGTGGTTTATATTCATATTGGTCCATTTTGAGCTTTTCTTGTGCTTCTGGACACATCCAACCGTCAGGAGATGAATTAAGAACGGAGACAGAATCGGAGCTGTTGAGATATTTCCCCCACACATTCAAAATGTTTTGAAAGTGGATGTTCACATTTTTGTTTCTGAAGGCTTCGCCACCAGCCGGTGTGCACATACACCAATCTAAGATGGCATTGATGGGGCAGCCGACTAACTCGGTGTTATTGTATTTTGGTGCTTCGGTTAAAACTTGATTAATCATCTCAAGCATTTGATCAATGCTCTCAAGGTATGCATTGTCACAACCTTCAATTTGATGATCTTTGTGCCATTTAGGGACTTGATAGATCATTTCGGTAAGTGCCATTCGCATGATTGGATCTGTACGAATTGCCTCCTTGAAGTCAGCGATTACAGGATGTAAGCTGGATTGATTTGAACTTTGAAGTTTCTGTTTTTGTTGGGTCATCCAATTCGCCAGTTGTTTGTGATCTGCAGGCAACCACGTGCCTAGACGGCCATGTCTAGGTTTTAAAAGATTATCTTTCATGTTCGTTTCCTCCCATATTATAAAGGTAAGTAGTTAACGTGAAATAGTATACCCTTAATATTGGGAAAATAGCATATATTTGATTATTATTCTCCAAAAAATCCCTAGTTTATAAATCGCCCCTATAAAATTAGATTTTCAGGTCTAACTTTACAGGGGCGATTTATTAATAAACTAGAGATTATTTTAATATATACTTTGAATGAAACGCTTTAAGTTTTCATCTTTAGGATTTTCAAAAATTTCATCAGGAGTGCCCATTTCGGCAATTTGACCTTCGCTTACGAAGATTACCCGGTCAGATACTTCGCGTGCAAATCCCATCTCATGTGTTACGATGAGCATGGTCATTCCTTCTTTAGCAAGCTTTTGAATAACGTGTAAAACTTCACCAACTAATTCTGGGTCAAGCGCAGATGTGGGTTCATCGAATAACATGATATCGGGTTTCATTGCCAGTGCACGTGCAATTGCCACACGTTGTTTTTGGCCACCAGACAGCATTGCTGGATAGACATCGGCTTTATCTTCAAGGCCAACTTTCTCGAGTAATTTGAGGGCTTGTCCATTGGATTCCACTTTAGAAATGTGTTGAACGACTTGTGGACCTAAAGTAATATTGTCAATAATTTTTTTATGTGGAAATAAGTAAAAGTGTTGAAATACCATACCGATACGTTCCCGTAATTTTATAAAGCCCTTTTGGCCGTGTTTTACATTTTCACCTTCAAAAATAATATCGCCCTTATTGCGCTTTTCTAAGCCGTTAATACAGCGGAGCATGGTGCTTTTACCGGAACCACTGCCCCCTATAATACTAATTACTTCACCTTCATAAACTTTTAGATCGATGCCTTTGAGTACTTCGAGATCGCCAAAGTACTTGTGAAGATTTTTAATTTCTAAAACAACTTTATCTTTCATTGACACTTAACCTCCTTTCAACAATTTTAAGTGAAGAACTGAGGAGTGTAATAATCAGGTAGTAATAACAACCCGCCACAAATAAAATAGGGAACGGATCATAAGTTGCTGCAACGAATTGTCTCGCAATAAGCATCGTTTCTGTAATGGTAATGACACTGGCAAGCGAAGAATCTTTAACAGCAATGATAAATTGGTTACCCAGTGCGGGTATGGCTTGTTTTACAGCCTGTGGTAATGTGATGTAATAAAAAATCTGGAGTCTGTTCATGCCGATAGCTTTACCGGCTTCTATTTGACCATAGTGGACTGCATTAAGTGCACCTCTGAAGATTTCGCTGATATATGCGCCACTGTGAAAGGCAAGACCTATGCAAGCGGATGTAAAACCGCTAAATTTAAGGCCCATCATTGGCAGTCCATAAAATATGAAATAGAGCTGTAAGAGTAAAGGCGTTCCTCTAACAATTGAGATATAAACATTTGTTAGTTTTTCTAGAATTTTTAGACGTGTGAGCTTTAACAGCATGACGAGCAATCCGAAGATTGTGCCTAAAAAGATTGAAAAAACAGATAGTTCTAGGGTCAAACCAACCGCTGGTAAAAACTTTGGTGCAAATTTTAGGGCGACCTCAAAGAATGAAATGACGCCATCATAAAATAGGGTTAGATGTTCTAAAAATACTGTCATTTCATCACCCTATTGCTCTAAAATATTGACGCCAAACCATTTTTCGCTGATTTCTTGGTAGGTGCCATTTTCAATGATTGTAGCAAGAGCCTCGTTGAGTTTTTGAAGTAACATTTCATCATCTTTTCTGACTGCAATCCCAATTTTTTCTGAATAGAGTAAGCTACCAGCGGGTTTAATGTCCACATTATATTTGTAAACCGACGAATTTACCGGTCACTAGACCATCCATACGGCCTTGTCCAAGTGCCATGAAATTATCCACGTCACTTTCAAATTGCATAATATTGGTTATATTCTCTTTTTCTTTTAACATATCATGGAATGTCGTACCTGTTACGACACCCACTGTACCCTCTTGTAAGGCGTCTAAATTTTCAATCGTAGAATCACCAGGCACGAAGAATTGTGCACCATCATAGTAGTAGGGATCTGTAAAGCTCACTTTTTTTAACCGTTCATCTGTGATGGCCATACTACCAATGATCGTGTCAAAGCGCTTACTGGTTAAGCCACCTATAATACCATCCCAAGCAGTTGTAATCGGTACGGCTTTAACCCCTAATTGCTCTGCAAGCGCATTGGCAATATCGATATCAAATCCAGTGAGATTGCCATCGTTGTCGATAAAGTTGAAAGGTGGATAGGCACCAGTCATGGCAAATGTCATTTCTTTTGAGGCCATAACCTTGTCATAAGTTGTCTCGGTTTTCGATTGGCATCCGAACATTGTAAGTAAAAGCATACTCACAAGTAATCCTAACGTCATTCTTTCCTCCTTAAAAATACAAATTCCCAGTTCTTCTAGAAAACTGGAAAATAGATCGTAAAAAAAGACACTCTGACTCTATTAAAAAAATAGAGTTAGAGTGTCTAAATTTCGCATAAAGCTCATTTTATGCCACGTATATGTAGCAAAGATCATGACGTTGCCGTCCTAATCAGACCCCAGTTCTAATATTTGTTTTTCTGCTAAAATTTCATTTAACGAAAAGCTTACATGAATCCACCAAAGGCGTATTTATGCTCGAAATTCAATTACTCAAATAGCTTACTTCACACAATTCTGACCGTACTATTCCCTAAAGCTTTATCATAATAATTTAATTATGTCAAATTCGCAATAATTAGGAACCTCATCACTCTTGAGGATTGTGTTTAGTTGATAAGAATTGGGATTAAAGTTAAAATAGAGATATAAAAGTAGATAAGGGTGATCATATGGACAAAGATTATTTAGAAAATTTGTTAATCCAATTTATGAAAAAGTTCACTGATGTGGACGATGCTTCTTTAAAAGCACTTGTGAAAGAGGTTCCGATAGTAAGTGTTAAAAAGGGGACTGTGTTACTTGAGCAGGGCGATGAACCACGGAATTGCATTTTTGTTATGCAAGGTTGTGTGCGTCAGTATAGAGTGGATGAATTAGGCAATGAGTTGACAAGCGATTTTTATACTGAAGAGCAATGGATTACTATATTTTATGAGCGAGATCAAGATCAGGTTTCTAAGTTCTCTTTGAGCTGTGTTGAAGATTGCATTTTAGTGATGGGCGATGTGAATCTCAAAACAGCGATGTTTAGCCAACACGCTCATTTAAAAGATATGACTTATAGGATGTTAGAAGAGAAAATTGGTGAGATTAAAGAGGATCTTTCTGGTTTTATGTCATCAAGCCCAGAAGAGAGGGTAAAAGCACTTAAACAAAATAGACCAGACTTGTTTAAAAGGGTGCCTCAGCATCAGTTGGCAAGCTATCTAGGGCTAACCCCAGAATCACTCAGTCGTATAAAAAAAAGAATCGAAAAAGATAAAACGAGATAGAGTTGGGCTTTAATAGATGATATATTCTCAATTCTAAGCATGGTGAGATCAATTTTGACTTTTGACACTCTAACAAAGTGTTGACTTAAGTCAATGCAGATTAAATAGGGAGGCTCTATAATTGAAATAGATTATATTGTAAACCGTGCTTATAGAATGGAGTGAATTATATGAAAGCAGTTTTATATCATAAATTCGGTGCGCCGGATGTACTCAAAATAGAAGAAATAGAAAAACCCGTTCCAGAGGATAATGAAGTTTTGATTGAAGTAGTGGCGACCACGGTAACTTCAGGAGATTGTCATATGAGAAGTGGAACGCCTTTTGCTGCAAGACTTTTCGCAGGGCCGATTAAACCAAGACAAAAAATATTGGGGACTGTTTTATCAGGAGTAGTTGTCAATAAGGGGCAAGAGGTCACGCATTTTGAAATTGGAGATTCGGTGATTGCCTCTAGAGGTATGGCATCTGGTGCACACGCTCAATTTGTGACTATGCCTGAGGATGGGCTTGTCATTTTGAAAAATGAATCTTTGAGCTTTGAAGAAGCTGCAGCATGGCCTTTCGGTGCTCTAACTGCTAAATCCACTTTAGAAAGGGCTCAAATTTCAAGAGGCAAAAGTGTTTTAATAGTGGGCGCTTCTGGCAACGTGGGTTCGTCAGCAGTTCAATTGGCGAAACATCACGGTGCGATTGTCACAGGGGTGTGCAGTCATTCAAGTATAGAGTATGTTAAAGGCTTAGGGGCAGACTTTGTCTTAGATTATAAAAAGCAGACTGTATTTGAATCGGAAAACAAGTATGACATCATATTAGATACAGTAGGGAATACTGCCATTTCAAAATTTAAAAAATTGCTTACAAACGGCGGTATATATATCACTATAGCGATGAATTTATCTGTTTTGTTGGGAATCATGTTACCATCACGCCATGGGAAAAAGGTGATTTTCGATATCACCAAAGCTCACCCTTCTGATTTGACTTATTTTTTAGAGTTGATAGAAAAGGGCGAATACAAACCTCAGATTGAAGCCGTTTATGAGCTGGAGTCTGTAAAAAAAGCACATGAACATATGAGTAAAAAATCAAAACAAGGCAGTGTTATTCTCAAAATGAAATAGAAGTTGTCAATTATTCCATTTTGGGAATAACGCATCTAAATAAAGCGTAATAATATTATTTGTCTTTTGTTCATCTCTTTGTAATTCTATTATTATTGAAATGAGATGAGTAGATTGGATAGGTATCATATTCCAAAGTGCACGATAACGTAATCTTCATCACATATCTTCTTTGAGAATTCTAGAATCTTATTTAGATAAGCTATTGCGTCAACTCGTTTGATCTTCAACGGATTTTCTTGAATCTCATTAGTCACATTCCAATTAGTTATACTCCACCCACCATTTAATACTATATCCTCATCGAATTCTTCAGCAAGATGGGTTAAACTCGTTATCAAATTTGATATTTTTTTTGATGAAGTCTTATTGAATAGAGTGATACCATATATACAAATCCCCATTTGATTTTTGTAAGTATTACTGAGATTTACAGATGGAATAAGCTGTATTATATCTATAAAATAAGCAATAACATCATCATGAATAGTGATGCAATCGATAACATCAACTTCTTTTTTAAATTCATAATGATCATCTAGAAGATAATCAAATGTTGTTTTTTTATAAGGTTTTTTATGATTTAATTTTATAAGATAAAATTCATGATTTAAGGACATATTTTTAATAACTTCCTCCGTAACTGATTATTTTGTCGAATCCATTATAACCTATAATATCTATATAGCGACCATTTTCTTTCCATCTATAGACATTTGAAGTCGCTCCGACTACTGGCTTTGGGGTTTTGATCGCTCCAACCAAATTGCTTTTATATGCAATCGAGCTATTAATATAGGCTACTATACTAGATGAGCCAGTATATTTTCACAACATGTTAAATATATAAAACTCTCCTTTTTATAAAAAATATAGTTTCTTGCGAAACTCTGCAAGCATTGAAAATGCTTGGTATTATTTATAGAAATAGCATATTACCCTCCATTTCGGGTATAAATAAGGTGTGATCCTGTTGATAACTCATACTCAAAAGAAAGGAAGGTAATAATGCTAATTTCTGCTTCTAATCAGGTTTCTCTGTTTGATCTTGATGCTGAGTATG
The DNA here is from genome assembly GCA_965140735.1 of uncultured Fusibacter sp. GTDB lineage: Bacteria > Bacillota > Clostridia > Peptostreptococcales > Acidaminobacteraceae > Fusibacter_A. Next base: position 3,537,031 of record OZ223306.1, read on the forward strand.
ATGAACTCACTTCACACAAATCAGATCAACTTTTTTCTCTTTTTAACCAGTTTATTGACACAGATGATGTTATTCCAAAATCTTTCTACAGTGCTTACTACTCTAATGTTGGTAAAAATAGAGATTTTCCACTTGAAGGTATGCTCAAAGCATTCATCTTTTACAACTTGCTTGGTCTACCTACCATTTCCACTCTCCTTTTTATCATCAACATTTCAAGTGATTTTAGAAAATTTCTAGGCTTTTCCAGAGCACCTCATCCCTCTCAGTTTTCTAGGTTCAAGACTCTCTTTTATGACCAAATCATCGAGATGTTTCATCATCTTGTTGATTGTACTTCCGATTTTGCAATTGATGCGGATGAATACCTCTCCAAAATACTCATTACGGATACCACCGGTTTCGAGTTATACGTTAAGGAAAACAACCCTAAATTCTATCAATCTATTCTTAAAACAGTTAAAACTTACGCTAAAACTCACAAGTATGATAAAGCCTTTGATGTAGAAAAATATGCCCAGTCAAAGATGCCTAAACATAGTTCTTCTAACTCTGGGGCTAAACTGACTTATCTCAATGGACATTTTAGATACTATCAAAAGGTCATCCTCGCTACCAACGGGTCTGGATTAATTCGGGATATTAACTTTTATAATTCTGACAATACGCTTCAGATCAACCTTACGCCTCAAGAAATCAAAGATGAATATGATGCTCAATCACTTATTCCTTCACTTGAAACATTTTTCGATTTGCACCCAAGATCTAAATTTAACTACTTTCTTGGAGATTCAGGCTTTGATGCAGTTGATAACTATGCATATCTTTACAAAAGAGGCATCGTACCCATCATCAACCTTAATCCTCGAAATAATTCTACTCTACCTCAGCCCTTGTTTAACGAAGATGGTATCCCAACTTGTCCCAACAATCCCGATTTACCAATGACCTATGCTGGGGTGATTAAAGGAGCCAATAGAGCTGATCGTATTCAGTTTATTTGTCCCAAAAGATCTGTTGTGATGTCCAATTCATTAAAATCAGTTATTCTTGATTGTGACAATCCTTGTACAAACTCACCTTATGGAAGAATTAAAAATATCACTGTTCACAACAATTTCAGATTCAATACGGCTATGCCTCGAAGTAATATTGAATGGATAAATCTTTACAAAATAAGAACGGTTTGTGAAAGAACCATCGCACAACTTAAATCCTTTATGCAAATCAATATTTCCAAAGTCAATAAAACCTTAACCCTGAAATCAAACATCTTTTTAGCTGGCATCACACAATTGATTGCTTTCATTATCATCCATAAAAGTAAAATAACCACTGGTCATTTGTCTATAAAAACTATGGTTACATAGAATAACTTACTGTGACATTGAGTAAGCTCTTGTTCAGTTGCGCTTTTTTTTGAACTTTTTTAGATATTTCATTTTTGTTTGTGGATAACTTTAGTTTTTATTTCGCAACTATCTATATAACGATTAAACAGCTCATTTAGAACATAAGATGGCGGTATTCCATCTACGCTATTATATGCAATTGCCTTTTCAACTTCCTTTTGGCGGATATCTTTTTCAAATTCATTAATCATGCATTAAACCTCCAAAGTATAGTTTTGCATCACTCATAATCGTTACAATTTCAACATCATACTCCTTTTATAGCCCCAAATGATGCACTTTCTATTTCAAAAATGATCATTTGCATCACTACGTAAAACCTTGTTAATACAGGCTTTGCCTGTATTTTGTGCATTGAAAATGCATCGCCCTTATCCTGCCTTTCAGATAATTTCTAGTTCAAACTCTTTTATATTTTCTAAAATTCACCTAAATTTGATCTGTATTGGATTTTTTTTCATTCAAGCATGTTATTTGGGCGTGAATGAAAAAATGATTATAGACTGTTTTTCGGCAAGGGTGAGATGCAATTGACGGACTAAAACTCAACTTTGTTGAGCTTGATGTGCAGCTGCATTTTAGCTGCACATTTTGAGTTCTGGTAAAAAGTTTAAAAAAGAGTGATTACTGTTCTGATCATAAGATTAGGACGATGTTCTCGTTTTTAAACTTTTCCAATTGCATCTCACTCTTGCAGTCTTTTTTGCGCAATGATGACATTAAGGAGAAAAAACAAAAGCGTTGTTCTCGCTTACAATAAAGCGATTTGCAGTATGATGGCAAGACACCATAGCATACCGTGCTTTTTAGGTTTAATCAACTCGTCGCCCACTGACACAAAAAGTACGGTATGGAATACATCTTAGTTCATTATACCATCATTTATCAAAATAGTAATATCTCGATACATTTTATCTTTTATTGCATTTTATGGGTTTACTAATTATACTTCACAATCATTCCTTAATATAAAAATAAATATTATGTGGAGGTAACAATTGAGTATCTATGAGTGTATTAGAAAAGCTAAAGCAGGAGATCAATCTGCTAAATTAGATTTGATCACTAAATTTAACCCTTTGATAAGTAAATATAATCGTCACTATTTCAACGATGACATTAAAACTGATTTAATCATAGGAATACTTGAATCAATTGAAAAGATTGATTTATCAAAATTTGAAGAAGATTCAGAAGGTGCTTTAGTCAACTATATATCTCTTGTAATTCGGAATAAATACATAGATTTAATAAAAAAGTCATCTCAAAAGTCAAATATGCAAACCCCTTTTAATGAGAGTTTGATATCCGAATTATCAGCAGAAGATCCTGTAAATAATTCTATTTCAAAATTATATATCAGATGGCTTTTAGAACAATTGCCTTGTTTTCAAAAAGAAATCATGTCAGCTATATACATAGATAGAAAAAGAGAATCAGATATAGCAAAAGAAAAGAACCTTTCAAAACAATCTGTTTTAAATGCAAAAAGAAGAGCTATTCAAAAACTAAAAAAAATCTATGAAATCTAATTTAGAAAGGAGATGCCGTGGAATCCGAAGTACTTAAATTAGCCTCTTCTCAAGGAGTTTGGGCTGCACTTTCAATTGTTCTTATTTTTTATATATTAAAAGCTCAAGAAAAAAGAGATCAGCTTCAATCCGAGCGAGAAGAGAAGTATCAGCAACTCATAAGCAGTTTAACAGATCGTCTTGAAATTATTGAGGAAATAAGAAAAGATATTATCCATATTAAAAATAAAACTGTATGACTCTAAATTTTAGAAATACGTTTACTTTTGAGTCACTTAATCGTTTTTAAAGTTAAGTTAGCTAATTGAATAATATATTTTAATAATGAGGAGGATATTTATGTCTACTTACATTGCAACATTTGATGAAAACGGTTTAAATGCTATTGAATCGAAACTAGAAAAAGCAACTTCCAAATATGCTGAAACAGAAGAACAAATGGTTGTTGGAGGAGTTTTTTTTAATATTTTTGGAATACTTGCTCCTGAACTAGCATTTCCAGTTACTACCGCAAGTTCACTTACAACAGGCGCGAGCTTCTATTCAGATAGTATGGAAACTTTGGTATATGAAACTACCATTAAAGTTCTCAAATATATTTATTAAGAGAAAGAACTTCTGATGGTTTACCAATGTACCTCAAAGTAAAAATGAAACTAACCACTTCTTCCATTCGAAGTGGAGATGGTGGCAATTACGTTTATCCTAGTAAACTTGATGTTCTTGGGCTACAAACTAGAACGGGTACTTGGATTACTGTAGAATAAAAAGGAGGATGTTCATGTCTACTTACATTGGAACATTTGATAAGTATAGTTTACTCGATATTGTAGAGCAACTAGAAGGCGCAAATAAGAACTATGCCGAAACAGAAGAACAAATGGTTATTGGAGGAGGTTTTTTCGCAATATTTGGAATACTCGCCCCTGAGCTAGCAATTCCAATACTCGCAATTGCTGGAGCTATAGCGACTTACTCTGCATGCTCAGCAGACTCAATGCAAACTCTTGTATATCAAAGTATTATTAAAATTCTCAAATATCGCAATACATTAGCTTCTGGTACATTTACGGATGTGAAAATGCGGTTAACAACTTCTTCTATTAGAACTGGAGATGGCCAAAATTATATTTATCCTAGCCAATTTGACATCATTGGATTAAAAACTAAAAATGGCGACTGGGTAACTGTATAATAAAAATCAAACTGATTTCCAATAAGTTGAGCCTTTGCTCTAATTATATTGGAAATCAGTTCTTTTATTTTTTTTTATATACATACATCCTTATTAAAAAAATAATCCATATTGGAAAAAGTTTTATTCCTGGTGAAATATAATGACTGGTGAACACCCCTGATACAATCATTGGTATGTAAATAATTCCTGTTATTGTCATGAAAAATAATGTCTGGTGATTCTTAATAAATGATTTTAACTTCATAGACTCTCCTCTCATTTTATTACGTTTATTTTCTAACCACAAACAATTTTCAATACTCTTACCGCCTAGAAGTGTTTTACATAGCGGCACCTCCTTTTAATTTATAATGCAGTAAAAAAATAACATAAATTGCTAATAATATCAATAACAACAAAATATTCTTATGTTATTGAAAGTCTCACATTTGCACTGTATTAAGTTTTAAATAAAATCACAGTAAAGGATTGAATGAATAATAAAATAGGTTCTCGTTCAAGTTTTATGACACTGGGGATACCTTTATTTTTCCCACGTAGGGGTGAGATTCCCCATTATAACTTACACCAAAGTGAAAGAAAACTTTGGGAAGTTATATCGTTCTCAAAAATCCATTCGCTTTGCTCTTGGATCAAGCTCAACAAGTTGAGTTTTGAAACGAATCGGCACAGCTTTTTTTATGTGTGAACATAAAAAATCCTTAATCTCACCCCTACGCATAAAAAAGCACACATACATTGTGTGCTTTAATTATTGCGTATATTGTTATAGCTAATTCAAAGTAACTTGATATTTGAAAAAAATACCTAATTGCATACACATAAATGTGTGTAAGTGTAATTTGTCGCTCACTCGTACATATTTATGTATATGCAAATTATATCATGATGACATATCATAAGCAAATATATATAAGAGAGACAAATGCTCCCATAGAATATAGCAGAAGGGTTTAAAGCATTTTAGAGATGTTTTTGCCATGTTCAGTTAACGTGAAATAGACTTCTCTATAATTATCACAATCCTTGCATTTTGTAATTAATAAAGCGGTCAAAAGACCTGCAATTGAAAGATCATAAGCTATTCTCGAACCTTTTAGTGCAGCACTAAGCGAAGAATTATTTAACTTATCATTATCGCTCAGAATAAGCAATATTTTTTTTCATTCTTACTGAGATTATTTAATAAATCTGAATAAGGTATAGACATTCAAATCACTCCTTTACAAATAGATAATAGTTTCTTGCGAAACTCTGCAAGTATTGAAAATGCTTAGTATTATTTATAGAAATAGCATATTACCCTCCATTTCGGGTATAAATAAGGTGTGATCCTGTTGATAACTCATACCCAAAAGAAAGGAAGGTAATAATGCTAATTTCTGCTTCTAATCAGGTTTCTCTGTTTGATCTTGATGCTGAGTTTGATGAACTCACTTCACACAAATCAGATCAACTTTTTTCTCTTTTTAACCAGTTTATTGACACAGATGATGTTATTCCAAAATCTTTCTACAGTGCTTACTACTCTAATGTTGGTAAAAACAGAGATTTTCCACTTGAAGGTATGCTCAAAGCATTCATCTTTTACAACTTGCTTGGTCTACCTACCATTTCCACTCTCATTTTTATCATCAACATTTCAAGTGATTTTAGAAAATCTCTAGGCTTTTCCAGAGCACCTCATCCCTCTCAGTTTTCTAGGTTCAAGACTCTCTTTTATGACCAAATCATCGAGATGTTTCATCATCTTGTTGATTGTACTTCCGATTTTGCAATTGATGCGGATGAATACCTCTCCAAAATACTCATTACGGATACCACCGGTTTCGAGTTATACGTTAAGGAAAACAACCCTAAATTCTATCAATCTATTCTTAAAACAGTTAAAACTTACGCTAAAACTCACAAGTATGATAAAGCCTTTGATGTAGAAAAATATGCCCAGTCAAATATGCCTAAACATAGTTCTTCTAACTCTGGGGCTAAACTGACTTATCTCAATGGACATTTTAGATACTATCAAAAGGTCATCCTCGCTACCAACGGGTCTGGATTAATTCGGGATATTAACTTTTATAATTCTGACAATACGCTTCAGATCAACCTTACGCCTCAAGAAATCAAAGATGAATATGATGCTCAATCACTTATTCCTTCACTTGAAACATTTTTCGATTTGCACCCAAGATCTAAATTTAACTACTTTCTTGGAGATTCAGGCTTTGATGCAGTTGATAACTATGCATATCTTTACAAAAGAGGCATCGTACCCATCATCAACCTTAATCCTCGAAATAATTCTACTCTACCTCAGCCCTTGTTTAACGAAGATGGTATCCCAACTTGTCCCAACAATCCCGATTTACCAATGACCTATGCTGGGGTGATTAAAGGAGCCAATAGAGCTGATCGTATTCAGTTTATTTGTCCCAAAAGATCTGTTGTGATGTCCAATTCATTAAAATCAGTTATTCTTGATTGTGACAATCCTTGTACAAACTCACCTTATGGAAGAATTAAAAATATCACTGTTCACAACAATTTCAGATTCAATACGGCTATGCCTCGAAGTAATATTGAATGGATAAATCTTTACAAAATAAGAACGGTTTGTGAAAGAACCATCGCACAACTTAAATCCTTTATGCAAATCAATATTTCCAAAGTCAATAAAACCTTAATCCTGAAATCAAACATCTTTTTAGCTGGCATCACACAATTGATTGCTTTCATTATCATTCATAAAAGTAAAATAACCACTGGTCATTTGTCTATAAAAACTATGGTTGCATAGAATAACTTACTGCGACATTGAGTAAGCTCTTGTTCAGTTGCGCTTTTTTTTTGAACTTTTTTAGATATTTCATTTTTGTTTGTGGATAACTTTAGTTTTTATTTCGCAACTATCTAATAGAAAATATGTAAATTACTTCCTTGATGTTAACATAAATTTATATTGGTGTCCATTTAATACTTTAACTTTGCCACATTACATTATAAAGGAAGTCCTTGGATAGTCAACACTTAACTGGACAAATTAGTTAAGTGACTGCATTTTATACTCAAAAGGACTTAAATAGCCAAGTGTCCCATGAATTCTTTTATTGTTGAACCAATCAATGTAACTTGCTAACTGAGTTTCTAATTCTCTCAAATTGTTAAATCGTTTCCTGTTTACAAATTCAGTTTTGAATATTTTAAAAGTAGCTTCTGCTACAGCATTATCATATGGACAGCCCTTCATACTAAGCGAACGACTTATGTCAAAGGTATTTAAAACATCTTCAATCACTTGATTTTTGAACTCGTTTCCACGATCAGTATGAAATACTTTGATGTTATTGAGATTGCCGTTAACACTAGCAAAAGCTCTATGAACCAACTCAGCATCTTTTCTTTCACCAGAGCTGTAACCAATTATTTCTCTATTATATAGATCAACAAGGATGCAAATATAGTTCCATCGATTGCCTACTCGAACATATGTCAAATCGCTCACGACTACTTCTAAGAGTTCTTTTGTATTGAAGTTTCTATTTAGTTTATTCTTTATTTTGTCTTCATTACAGGTCGTCTTATGTGGTTTGAATTGAGCGATAGTATATGAACTGACTAATCCATTTAATTTCATGATTCGGCCAATGCGTCTTCTTGAAGCTATTATGTTTTTCTTTTTAAGTTCTTTCTTGATTTTTCGGGTGCCATAATTTGAATCGCTCTCATGGAATATTTTTATGATATGCTCCGTAATTGAGTCCGTTTCTACTTGTTTTGGTTCATAATAATATGTGCTTCGTGGTATATTTAGGAGCTTACACATTGCTGATATACTGTACTTGTGAGCATTTTGTTTAATCACATTTACTTTCGTCCCATTATCAGCGCGGCTTGCTTTATGCGATAGATTACAAGTAAACCTATCTTTAGGAAATATCATTTTCCATTTTAAGCTGCTGGTTTTCTTTGCGGAGTTTAATAAGTTCTTCTTCCTCTTGGGTGCGATTATCTTTAGCTTTAAATGATCCAGTGGTTTTACTTTGTTTCAACCAGGTATCAAAAGTAGATCCTGTTAAATCATATTCTGCTAAAATATCTTTACGCGTTTTACCGCTCAAATGTAGCTGTATTATTTTTTTTTTGAACTCTTCTGTAAATTTTCGGCGTTCTCTTCTAGACATAGTAATCTCTCCTAATTTCTATTATAGTTTTAGATTACAGTACCTTTTCTTTTCTGTCTAGTTTAGTATAGCCCATCCATCCTCTTCAAATGGATACAAGTTAGCACATTATACCGTACATCGGATATATCTTAGGAATTAGCGATTAGAATGAGCTGCTCCATTCGCGGGATGTCCTTATCTGACGGATTGCTTTATAGGCTTAACAAAGTTATAATGATGTGAAACGATTTATAAAAAAACGAAAGCGCACAATTTAAGTTAGACATCATAAGAGCCTTACGAGATCTTGTTAAGGATAGGAGAATTCAAATGCAAAATTATAAAATGACCATTGCGTATGATGGTAGGAAATACAAAGGCTTTAATACCATAAAAGGCGATACGGAAAAGAGTATCCAAGGCAAACTTGAAGCTATTTTATTAAAACTTTATGAAAAAGAAGTAGAAGTCGTTGGTGCTGTTGGTACAGATGCAGGTGTGCATGCCACTGGTCAGATTGTTAATTTCAAAGCAATCGATGACCGTTTAAATGAAGCAGAAATTGTGGCTTATTTTGAGAAATATTTAACAGATGATATCATTGTCTTGTCTATAGAAGCAGTAGATGAAAGATTTCATAGCCGATATCTTTCTAAAGAAGTGACTTATGAGTATCACTTGTGGAAGAAAGATGCGCCAAATAGACCTTTATTCGAGAGAAATTATGTTAATTTGATGAATCAATTATTAGATGTTTCTAAAATTGAAAAGGCTGCAAAAGACTTTTTAGGAGAACATGACTTTACAGCATTTACTACGAATAAAAAAGTAAGGAATCCTATTAAAGAGGTCTTTGAACTCGATATAGAAAACACTGATTATGAGATTATCATAACGATTACGGCGAATGGTTTTTTGCTCAATATGGAAAGATTAATGGTGGGTACACTTGTTCAAGTGGGACTCGGTCAGTTGCCAATAAATGCGGTTGAACAAGCTTTAAAATCTCAAGATACAAAGTTTGTTGGACATAAAGCGAGTTCAGATGCACTTACGCTTGTAAATGTTGAATATTAGAAAAAATATCAGAGAGAATGGGTTTAAGGTACTTAAGAAGGATTCAAATGCTGTGGGGGATATATGAAGTATTCGATTGGAGAGTTTTCTGAATTACTAGGGATTACAATTGATACCATAAGACTGTATGAGACTTACGGTATTATCAGTCCAATTAAAGATCATAAAAGCAACTATAGATATTTTGACGATTTAGATGCACGTAATCTTTTGATGAGCAGATGGTATCGAAGCCTTAATTTTTCACTAAAAAATTCTGCAAAATTCACTTTAGAGTCTGACTGTGAAGAGATATACCAAGAGATTTGGAAGAAACAAAAGTCACTTGAATTGGAAATTGAAGAAAAGCAGTATTTGTTAAATCGAATTAATGCAATTGAAACAGAATTTAAAAATCTAAAGCGTACTTTAGGACAATATAAAATCGTTAAAAAGCCTAAAATTTATAGAATTAAACAAACCTTTCAAGATGAACTCATTGAAAAAGGGCAATCCAAAAAGGTGATTAAGGTACTTATGACGGCATTGCCTCATGCTTTTTATTCTGTGAAGGTAGATGAAAAAATATTTTCCCAAGCAAATAAAATCAACGAGTCTACTGAAGAAATTGATGGATATGATTGGGGACTTGCAATATATGATTCGGATTTAGAGCGTTTAGATTTCAAAGATAAATCTGACTTCGATCTTTTTGAAGAAAATGAATACTTAGTTACGACTGTTTGTGCAGAGTATGATCACAAATTTCAAAAGTGCTTATTTGAACCGCTTTACGATGAATGCATTAGGCGAGGGTTTCACATCGTTGGTAATTTAATCGGCAGGTTAATTGTTACAGAAAGAGTGGGCGAAAAACGATTGTCCTATATTGAAATGGCAATACCGATAACAAGATAAAACATGAGGATACTCTTAGAGATAATTTATTGACTCTAGTGCAACACGAGACTTTAAAATGAGATTGATAAATAATTATCTAGGAGATGAATATATGAAATTTAAAGTTAAACAACATTTTGCTTTAAGCTTGATTTTTGTGTTACTATTGACATCGTTGGTTGGATGTTCTGATCAGTCAGAAAGTGTAGCTGACACAAAAGCAATATCTTCTGAACCGGCGGCTGAAAGTGCCGACGCCTCAGAAAATAAAGTGTATACACCAGGAACTTACAGAGGTGAAGCTAAAGGCAAAGAGGGGACAATTGTAGTTGATGTCACTTTCGATGAAACGGCTATAAAGAAAATTGAAGTCGTTACTCAAAGTGAAACGGAAGGTATTGGCGCAGAAGCTTTAAAAACTTTACAAGAGCAGATAGTAAAGACGCAATCGCTTGGGCTTGATGCTGTATCTGGTGCATCTGAGACGAGTTATGGGATGCTTGAAGCAGTTGCAACAGCAGTAGAACAAGCGGGTGGAAATGTAGAGGCTTTAAAGGCCGTTAAAGTTGAAAAAGAAAATAAGGATATTACCGAGAAGCTTTCGGCAGATGTTGTGGTGATCGGGGCAGGTGCATCAGGCACTTCGGCGGCTGTTTCTGCTGCTGATTCAGGTGCAAAGGTTATTCTTATAGAAAAGACAGCAACCATCGGTGGTGCTAGCAATTTATCTTGGGCAGGTAAATTTTATAATTCAAGTGCGTCAGTAGAAAATGGATTGAATATTGCTGTCGAAGATGAGATTGCAAATTGGATTGTTAATAACCATTGGCGTGTGGATGCCAGTGCTATAAGACAGTATGTCACAAAATCAGGTGAGACATATGATTGGCTTGCAGAGAAAGGTTATCAAACTCAATTTCTCAACTTTGGTGGTGAACCCCTTCATATGTTACCAGCTTATGAAGAGAGACAAGGGCTTCTCAGAAAAATGCTTGCAGATTCTGTTGAATCAAATGGCGGTCAAGTATTAACTGAAACTACAGGAAAGTCATTGATGACAGATGAAAATGGCAATGTTATAGGCGTTGTTGCAGAAAAAGCTGATGGTACACTTCTAGAAATTAGTGCTAAGTCAGTTGTTCTCGCAACAGGGGGTTATGCGGCTAATTCCAAAATGGTGAAAGAGCTCTTTGGCTTTGAAGGCATCAATGGTGGTCTGGGTCAAAATGTTGGTGAAGGTCTAAAAATGGCATGGGATATAGGCGCAAAGGTACCTGATAATGTTGGTGGACAAATGCTTCATCAAACCCTTGCAAAATCTACAAAGGCATTAAAAGAGGTTTACGAACCCTTTAAAGCAAGTTATCCATTAATGCTGACTTATCTACCTTCGTTTATGAATGTGGCACCAGCAGGGAATCGGTTTAGAGATGAAACTGCAACTTTGACTGCTGTGGCTGCTGCAAATACAAGTGCTTTTAATGGTGCTTATCATTTGGTAATCGTATCTGAATCTCAACTTGAAGCGCTTGAATCAAATGGGATGGCTGGTGTTGGTGCAAAGGCACTTCCAGGAATGCCACCAGAATTTTATATGTCATATAGAGATCAATACGCATTGGATACACCTTGGACTGATGTAAAAGAAGTCTTTGAAAAAATGGTTGCAAACGGAGATGGTTTTAAAGGAAATTCACCTGAAGAGCTTGCACAAAATGCAGGCATGGATGTGGATTACTTTATGGAAGCCTTTAATAACTACCAAAAAGCAATTGAGACAGGTGTGGATAATGACTTTGGAAAGTCCTCTGAATACCTTGTATCCATGGGAGAATCTGGTCCATATTATGCAATTGTTGCAGAGATAAACAACTTGGGGTCAGTTGGAGGTCTTTTAGTCAATAAAGATTTCCAAGTTTTAAATGACAAAAGAGTGCCGATTAAAGGGCTTTATGCAGTCGGACTAGAATCAGAAGGGGTCCTTTTTAATGACACTTATGTTGGCAATGGTGTTGGCATTGGTTATTCATTTACTTCTGGTCGTCTCGGTGGCAATAATGCTGCACTGGATGCGTTAGAAAAGTAAAAAAGAGGCTTATATTGAGACTGACTTCAACATGTGAAGTCAGTTTTTTTAGCGTCTGTTTTAGTTGTGAGAGGGTACAAAAATATTTGAAATTATAGAATGCATGTGCTATAGCTTACTTGTACTATCTCGATTGATGATTTGGAATCCAAGCATATATTTTCGAATAATCGAAGGATCTTGGATGTTTTCAATGACAAATTGAGCAGCAACTTCGCCTGAATGAAAATAATCAAATTTAATCGAAGTGATCGAAGGATTAAAGAAAACTGAAATTTCGAGATCATCAAATCCTGCAACTGAAACATCTCCAGGGACGGATAAGTCTTGACTTTTGAGGTAATTAATAGTGCCGATGGCCAAGTAGTCAGTTGCTGCAAAAACAGCAGTGGGCTGTATTTCAGAATTTGAAAAGATATGCTTTGCACCATCAAATCCAGATTGAAGTTCGAAAGAGCCTTCGTAAATATAATCGGAAGTTAGTGGAATCTCATGTGCTTTGAGTGCATCCGCATAGCCCATTTTACGTTCTTGTCCTACTGGGGACCGGTCTTTATCAATGCCGATGAAAGCGATCTGCTTATGACCTTGACTTATAAAATGTTCTACAATTGCTTTAGAGGATTTGTATTCATCATAAGAGACCACACTTCTTTTGATTAGAGGATCGTCTAAGCCAATAATAATCAAGGGTGTAGGAAGTGTGTTAATAAGTTTTCTCAAAGCAAGTGTCATGTTACCTGGAAAGAAGATGATGCCATCTACTTGTTTTTTTTGTAAAAATTCAAAGTGATTGATTTCTACAGCCTCATCTGCTTTTGAACAGAGTAGAATCACGTTATAACCATTTTCGGATAAACGCAGTGTAATACCTTCTACGATATCTGCAAAAACATTTGTATTGATACGAGGAACGATAACGCCGATCAATCGTGTTTCCTTTATAACCAATTCTTTTGCTAGAGCATTAGGGCGATAACCGGTTTCTCTAACCACTTCTAAAACTCGTTGACGCATTTCAGCATTTACACGCTCTGGATTGTTTAGAACTCTCGAAACGGTTGATTTAGAAACCTTGGCGAGCTTTGCAACATCTTTGATGTTCATAAATGCCTCCTGTTGATTAATATTTTAAATACAGATAGAGTGTCAAAAGTCAGAATACGTATAAACCTACACGCCTATGTTGGATTGAGCACTTAAGCTTGTGACTTTTGATATTCTAATCAAATATGACTTTACGGAAATATATTAGGATGCTATAATCATATCATAGAAACCGTTCCCTCAAAAAGAAGAAATATACATTTTTTTGAAAAATACAAATTGTAATAGCAACAAACAATTGCTAATGCTTAGTTTATGTGATGTTTAATAATTGTTAATATAGATAAACAAAGAGGAATCACGAACTTTAAGGGACCGATTTCTATAAAATAAGGAGTTTTATAATGAAAGAATTGTTAGTGACCGCCATTGAAAAACATAAAGCAGAAATTATCAATATAGGCAATACTATTTTTAAAAATCCTGAGCTGGGTTTTAAAGAATTTGGGACTGCTGAAAAAATGACAACTTATTTGAAGCAGATGGGAATAGAAGTTGAAAACAATATAGCGATCACGGGTTTAAAAGGTGCGCTTGGCAAAGAAGGTGTCAATATCTGCTTAATTGCAGAGATGGATGCCATTCCAACCTTTGGTCACCCTTTTGCGTCAAAAGATCAACATGCAGCTCACGCTTGTGCACATTCAAATCAAGTTGCGATTATGCTTGGTGTGATGAAGGCAATCTTTGAAACCGGGATGCTTGAAAAAACGGGTGGCAGGATTACGATAATAGGAACACCAGCTGAGGAATTTACAGATTTAGAATATAGAAAAGAGCTTGTTAAAAAAGGTCAAATTTCATATTATTCTGGCAAACAAGATATGATTTCAAATGGGATATTTGATGATGTAGACCTAGTAATTTCCTGCCATAGTATGGGTGGTATAGAAGGTCAAAAAGCGGATGTAAATGCAACTTTAAATGGTTTTATTTCGAAACAAGTCATTTATCATGGTCAAACTGCGCATGCAGGTGCTCAACCTCATCTAGGTATAAATGCTTTAAATGCAGCGACGATTGGTCTTAGTGCTGTGAACGCACAACGTGAGACATTTCACGAAGATTATAAAATCAGGGTTCATGCCATTATAAAAGAAGGTGGCGAAACGGTAAATAGTATTCCCAGTAAAGTGGTTTTAGAAGCCATGGTAAGAGGGAACTCGTTGGAAGCACTAATAGAGGCAAATCATAAGGTAAACCGTGCGTTTGATGCAGGGGCCTATGCAGTGGGCGCAACCTGTGAGATCATTGACGCTGTAGGCTTTTTACCTTTTCATCAATGTGCTGACCTATCTGCTGTTGTGAAGCAAAACTTAGGGAGTTTAATCGGTGAAGAAAATATAATCGATGGGTTTGAATCCACGGCATCTGGAGATATTGGTGATTTAAGTGCTATTTTACCCACAATTCAATTTGGATTCAGCGGTTTTAGCGGCAACATCCACGGTCCTAACTTTTGTATCGTCGATGAAGAAATGGCTTATATTACACCAGCGAAAGCCATTGTAATGACACTTTACGATTTGCTTCGTGATGATGCGGTATTGGCAAAGAAAATTATAAAAGATAATCCGCCTTCAGATACAAAGGCAGGTTATGTAGAACGTTGGTTAAAAAATGGGTTGTTAGACATGGCGTTAAAGTCGAGTTCAAAATAGCTAAGGGATTATATTAGTGCCACTGACTAAGGGGGTACTTTATATAGTAGAGATTGTTTAAAATGTAGGAGGACAATAAGAAAATGAAAAAGATTTTAAGTTTGATACTTGTGTTTGCACTGGCAACAGTTATGGTTGCATGTGGTTCTAAGCCAGCAGCACCAGAAGCAACACCAGCAGAGACCTCTTCAGAGGCAACAGCACCAGAAGCGACACCAGAAACAGCACCATCAGAAGTCACTAAAATAGTACTTTTAGTTTCGGGTTCACTTGGAGATAAATCATTCCACGATTCATCTCAAGCGGGCATGGACATGATTAAAGAAAAATATGGTGACAAAGTAGAAATCAAAACGATTGAAATGGGTTCTGATAAAACAAAATTCATTCCAACATTAGAAGACGTTTCTGATGAAGATTGGAATATCATCGTAACGGGTACCTTCCATATGAAAGAGCCAGTTGAAGAAGTGGCGCCGCTTTATCCAGATAAGACTTATGTGTTATTTGATACGGCAGTAGATTACGAGGGCATTGAAGGCCTTGATAATGTTTATTCGATTACGTATAAGCAAAATGAAGCAGGCTTCTTAGCAGGGGCTTTTGCAGCTCAAATGACAACAATGACTGATATTGAGAATATAAATCCAGAGAAGAAAATCGGCTTTTTAGGTGCCATGGATATTCCTGTTGTCAACGACTTCTTGGTGGGGTATATTGAAGGTGCAAAATACATTGATGAAGATATGAAAGTGGATATTTCATATATTGATTCATACAGTGATGCGGCAAAAGGTAAAGAACTTGCATTGATTCAATACCAAAATCAAGGTGTAGATATTGGCTTCAATGTTGCAGGTAGAGCAGGTTTAGGTCAAATCGAAGCTGCAAATGAAGCAAATTGTTATGCAATTGGTGTCGATTCAGATCAAGCAGCACTTTTCGCAGACAGTCCTGAAAAAGCAGCGAGAATTTTCACATCAGCGCTTAAACGTGTAGATAACTCACTTTTAAGAGCAGCTGATATGTACTTCGAAGGGACGCTTCCACTTGGCAAGGCTGAAGAAATTGGTCTTGAAAATAATGGGGTTGGTCTTGCACCTTATGATCCAGCAACAAGCGTTGTACCTCAAGCTGTCGTAGATAAAGTTGAAGATTTAAAGAAACAAGTTATTGAAGGGAACATCGTCGTACCATCTGCAATCGGTATGGATTCTGATACACTTAGTGCCATTAAAGCATCGGTTCAATAACGGCTAATATATCTTTCTTCATAAAGAAGCTTGCAGTTTTGCAAGCTTCTTTATTGAATATAATCATCACTTAGAAAACGGATAAGAAACAGATGACTTGATGTGCGAAGAATCTTATTAAGCACAGATGAGTATTTATGAATACGATATTGATTTGAAAGGGTGTGAATGCAAGGTGTCTGAAATCATTAAAATGGACAAAATCACTAAAATTTACCCTGGTGGGGTAGTTGCGAATTACCAAGTTGATTTTTCACTTAAAGAAGGAGAAATTCATGCACTTGTAGGTGAAAATGGCGCTGGTAAATCAACATTGATGAAGATTCTCTTTGGGATGCAAAGACCAACTGAGGGGGCGATTTATTTAAAGGAAAATCCGATTGTGATGAAATCCTCTCAAGATGCCTTGAATTATGGTATTGGCATGGTGCATCAACATTTTATGTTAGTGCCAAGCTTAACTGTAGCTGAAAACATTGTTCTTGGCAGTGAAATAAAAGGCAAATTTTTCTTAGATCAGAAAAAGGCGATTGAGGTAACCAAAGCACTTGCTGAAAAGTATAAACTGGCAATTGATGCGAATGTAAAAGTGCGCGATATCTCTGTATCTCAAAAGCAAAAAGTAGAAATTTTAAAAGCACTCTATCGAGGCGCTAAAATTATCATCTTAGATGAACCCACAGCAGTTTTGACGCCACAAGAAATTGTGGAACTCTTTGAACAACTTAAATTGTTAAAGCAATCTGGCCATACGATTGTTTTTATTTCTCATAAATTGCATGAGATCAAGAAGCTTTGTGATCGTATGACCATTATGAGAGATGGACGCTCGGTTGGTGTCTATGAAGTAGAAAAGGTAACCGAACAAGAAATTTCAAAGCTCATGGTGGGGCGTGATGTGAAACTGGACATTGATAAACCTAAAAAGCATGTAGACGAAACCTTCCTTGAAGTAAAGGACGTTACTTATGTGGACGAACTGGGAAAAACAGCAGTCAATAAAGTTTCCTTTAGTATTAGAAAAGGCGAAATATTAGGGATTGCTGGCATCGAAGGTAACGGACAGTCAGAATTGATTGAACTTGTAACAGGCATGAAGAAACCCGCAACAGGCGAGATTTATGTGAGGCAACAACCAATTACCAAGTTAGGCATTAAAAAAATTCGTCAACTGGGCGTTGCTCATATTCCAGAAGATCGTATGGAAACAGGTATTGCACCTAAAATGGATATTGAATCTAACTTTATTGCAGATAAATACGACAATGCCCCCTTTGTAAAAAATAAATTTTTACTCGATTATAAGAAAATTTCTGAATTTGCCAAGGATTTGATTTCAGCTTTTAATGTTAAAACAGAAGATGAAAAAACATTAGTGAGCGGACTTTCAGGTGGTAATATTCAAAAGGTCGTTGTCGGTCGTGAATTTAGCTCTGACAGTGAACTCTTGGTAATCAACCAACCGACACGGGGAATCGATGTCGGCGCGATCGAATTTATTCGTAAGAAAATAATAGAAAGAAGAAGTGCTGGCAATGCTGTGTTGCTTGCTTCTGCAGATCTGAATGAGATTTTATCTCTTAGTGATTCATTGATTGTGATGAATTCTGGCCATATCGTGGGCTATTTTCCAGATGCAAGTGTTATCACAGAGGAAGAAATGGGGCTTTACATGTTAGGTGTGAAAACACAAACAGCTGAAGAAATAAGGAGGGCATGTCATGCGTAAGTGGAAGCATAACGTAGATTTATTTGAACTTTTGCGGATATTACTCGCGCTTGTAATCGCAATCGGCGTTTCTGCGCTGCTGATTTTGATCACAAGTGAAACACCTTTCTACAGCTTAAGCGTTTTTCTATTCGCACCTTTTGAAAAGTTAAAATATTTTTCGAATGTACTGGAAATGATGGTTCCTTTAACTTTCACAGGGCTCTCGCTTTGTATCGTGTATCAGTCTAAAAACTTCAGTTTGATTGCAGATGGTTGTTTTTATATGGGAGCTGTAGTGGCTTCGTTTGTTGCGATTAAATTTGTTTTACCTGCTGGATTACATCCTTTTGTGGCAATGGCAATCGCCGGTGTTGTGGGTGGAATCATTGGCGTTTTACCAGGGATTATCAAAATCAAGTGGCAGGCAAATGAACTGGTGTCTTCATTGATGATGAACTATATCTTTTACTTTTTAGGGCTTTATATCATTAATTATTTTTTAAGAGATCCGCAAGCAAGTGTATTTGCATCTTATAAATTCAATCCTACATTTGCATTACCAAGGATTCTTGAGGGCACAAGATTACATGCAGGATTTTTGATCGCAATGGCATCGGTAGTGCTTGTTTACTTTTATATCTATAAAACCAAATGGGGTTATGAACTGAGAGTAGTAGGGGATAATCTAAATTTTGCGAAGTACTCAGGGATTAACACGGCTAAAGTTTTAATCGTATCACAATTTATCGCAGGCACACTTTCAGGTGTCGGTGGCGCAATAGAAATGTCGGGTATGTATAAGCGATTTATATGGGATTCATCTACATCTTATGCGTGGGATGGGGTGATCATTGCACTTCTCACAAAAAACAATCCTAAATATGTGCCTTTTGCTGCGTTTTTCCTTTCCTATCTTAGAATTGGGGCGGACTTAATGTCCAGAAGAAGCGATGTGGACAATCAGATCATTGCTATCATTCAAGCGGTGATTATATTGCTCATTGCAGCAGAGCATTTCTTGGCAAAATGGCGTTTGAAATCAGAAAATAAAACGGCAAAAGATAAATATATTACAGCAAACTTGGAGGGATAGAGAAGATGGATATGATTATGCATATGATTTGGAACGATGCCTTTTGGTTCGCAGTAATTCGAGTGACAACCCCGATCTTATACGCAACTTTAGGGGCTGTAATTGCCAGTAGGGCAGGTGCGATTAACATCGGACTTGAAGGCACGATGTTGACTGGTGCTTTGATGGGTGTACTTTTCAGTGCAATTACTCAAAGTGCTTGGATTGGTCTCTTGGCAGCTATGATATCAGGGGCTATATTAGGTGCATTGCTCGCTTATTTTGCATTTAAAATGAAGAGTAATATCGTTTTAACTGGGATTGCGATTAATATTTTAAGTGCAGGTGGGACGATCTTTTTACTCACCACAATCACAGGAGATAAAGGAATTTCAACTTCTTTAAACAGTAAAGTGCTCCCCAATATCGACATCCCTTTTATAGCGGATTTGCCCGTGATTGGGTCAATCTTATCGGGGCACAACGTTTTAACTTATTTAGTGCTCGTCTGTATTGTGATCGTGCATATTTTATTCAACCATACAGCACTTGGGCTTAGAATTCGTGCAGTAGGTGAAGCGCCTGAATCAGCAGACTCGGTTGGCATTAACGTGTTTAAAATTAAGATTATTGCGCTTATTTTAAGTGGTATATTGGCAGGTATGGGTGGCGCCTTTTTATCCATGGGTTATATGTCTTGGTTCTCAGCAGGTATGACAGCTGGACGTGGTTATATTGCACTTGCAGCTAGAGCGATTGCAGGGAATTCTTCAGTGGGCGCATTGTTTGCATCTCTTTTATTTGGGTTTGCAGATACGTTATCCAATTACCTTCAATCGGTTCAGATTCCTGTTGAATTTATACACATGATCCCTTACGTCATTACAATTTTAGGCTTTATTGTGATTTCAGTTGTCAATAATAAAAGAGAACTCATTCGCAAAAAGAAACAACTGGGATAGTACTGATAAGCATGAGATAAGTACAAATGGCAAGCAAGAACTTATGTAGATAAAAGGGTTGAGTTTAGGAAGGTGGCAGATAGGATTGGGTTATAAATGCATTTATAACGGTGTAGTCATGACAATGAATGCATCAAGTGAAATTATTGAAAAAGGCGTTATTGTTATAGAGGATGCACGTATTGTGGCTGTGGGTAACGAAGCTTTAATGGGTGAATATGAATTCGAAGAAATGATAGATGCACACGGTGGTATCATCATGCCGGGATTTATAAACGGTCATGGGCATGTGTCCATGTCTATTTTCAGAACGTTAGGTGAGGATATCCCCAATCGGTTACAGCGGTTTTTATTTCCACTTGAAGACCGTTTGATCTGTGAAGATTATGTCTACAAAGGGGCGTTGCTCGGCATTGCTGAAATGATCATGGGTGGTGTGACGACTTTTGTGGATATGTATTACTTTGAAGATGAGGTGGCCAAAGCCGCTAAGGAAATGGGGATGCGTGCTATTGTGGGGGAGACGATTATTGATCGAATTGCCCCTGATTCTGACTCACCCTACCAAGGGATAGAACATGCCAAAGCGCTTATTGAAAAATGGTATGGTGATGAATGGATTACGCCCGCTCTGGCACCTCACGCCACTTATTCGAATGATGAGGCGCATCTAAAAGAAATATGTGAAATGTCAAAGGAACTTGATGTGCCTGTACTGATGCATGTTTCTGAAATGACGTATGAGATTTCTAAATTTAGAGAGGCATATCAAATGTCGCCAGTTCAATACTTAGATCACATTGGTGTTCTCAATAACAAGCTCATTGCGGCGCATGTGGTCTATGCTGATGAAGCAGATTTTGCGCTTTTGGCAAAGCATGATGTGGGTGTGGTTCACTGTGTGGCGGCAAATGCCAAGAGTGGACGTCCCGTTTCGCCAGTAAATGAGATGCTAAAACAGGGTGTGAAAGTTGGTCTTGGAACGGATGGGCCCATGAGTGGTAATACACTAGATGTCATCGGTCTTTTAGATCAAGTGACAAAGGTTCAAAAGATAAGTGCTCAGGACAATACAGTTCTTACCGCACGTGAAGTGGTGGAGATGGGCACGATTTTGGGTGCAAAAGCAATTCACATGGCAGATCAAATAGGTTCACTTGAAGTGGGTAAACTGGCAGATGTCATCATTATAGAGACTAATGCACCGCACTTACAGCCAATTTATGATTATTATTCAGCGCTAGTCTATGGGGCGTATCCTCAGGATGTGGTCTTTTCTATGATTCATGGACAGACGGTGATGAAGGGTCGGAAGCTCTTGACGGGTGATTTAGCTAAAATAATCAAAGACGTTCAAAAGATTTCATTGAGGATTAAAGCTGAGATGGTAGAAATGTGATGATGGAGAAGTGATCATGTAGCTGTCGTTTACAAAAGTGAATATGAGTATTAAATGAGTAACGCGCTATCCGATAAATCTTTGGATAGCGCGTTTTGATTAAGACAACAAGATTTGAGCCGAAAGCTGTGATGAGGGGTGTTCAACCTCAAACAGCGTCAGTGAAAATCGGTTTGAGGTATCGAAAGATGGCTCAAATGTTGTTGTATAGGGTTAAAATTTATTTTTCAGATGGGAAATGTGTAGTTTCTTTGCAGTACTAATTTATTTCTACGAGTTCATTTCCCGAATTTAAAAATGCTTTAACATCATCATCCCACTTGGCAGATGCCTCTTTTTCAATCAATAATGAAAGTGTATCTTTAATTTGAGCATAGTAGCTGTTTAGATATTCATCTGAATTATCTTCATAATGACTATCTTCATATACAAATCTCTGCAAATAATCCTTCATGTAAAAACATTGATCACTTCTTTTAGTGGGTTTGGATTCTTTTGGGTCATCCAAAAATAAATCAAATGCTTCAATTGATTGAAATGTAACAAAAATCTGTGTATGATTATATCGGATCTTTTGATAGTCATCAAGTGATAAAAATCCTTCACGTTCATATTGATCTAGATAATTTAAATTTGCATTTGCTAATTTCATAACGTATTCAAAATGCGTGCTTAGGCTTTGATTTAATGAAGCTTTATAGGTTGATAACTCAGTGCTCTTCATGTAACCGTATATTGAAAGTAAAAGAATGATGCATATCAGTAGAAACTTTAAATTCTTTGTCATTGTCTTATCCTTTTTTTGTTTTAGTGTACCGTGTAATAAAATGCATTTGTAAAGCTGTTATTGTAAGAGTAAGTAGGTACTCCAACGCCGCTACTTATACCAGTGCTTACAACGCTATAATCACCAATTTTTCGAGTAGTTCCATTTCTGAATTCTATGCGTGTATACTTCTATCTATCATAATAATAGTCTCAATTCACATTTGAGGCAAGATTATTTTTTCTTACAACATACATTGAATTATCAGATTTGACAATAATTTTCATATTTATAGGCTTCTGATACGCCGACCACGTTAGATGCAAAAGTAGGTGTAATAATTTGTAAAAAAAGCATGCTGAGCATAAGCACTGATACAATTTTATTTTTCATATGTAATTGGATACTACCCTGAACCCCATTTGATAAATAAATCAGTCAGCAAGAGGTGCATGAAAAGGCACTTTTTGTACACAGAGAGGAAAAAGGATGAACGTAAAAATTTTGCTATTATTACTCTGTTTAACACTAACAGCTTGTAGTCAAAAGACTACTAATGTTGATAAATCAAAAGACTATTTAGATTCCTATCAATTCTTATTTAGTTTAGATATTGATTTAGATCATGATGGTTTATCTGATAAAATAGCCTTTTATAACAATAAAAATTATGAATCGATAGTGACGTACTCGATTGCTAATACTGATGGTAAAATTGATCTTATCGGTTCTATAAGTGATGCAAAAATTATTGATTATAACGATGATCAACAGTTTGATGTTGCTGTAGAGTTGAAATTAGGTGGTACGGTATATTCTTCAGAAATGATGATTTTAGAGTATGATGACGGTAAAGTTATTGCCAAAAAGATTGACGACTTTCTAAAACTACCTGATAATAAGTATTCGATTAAAGAGAGTACATTTAAAATATCAAATGATTTAGGGACTGAAGTATATAAAATCGATGATAATTTTTTAAGTGAAGTAGATAAAATAACAACTGATAAAGCATATAAACTGTTGAGACAATCAACTGTGTATTATAGTTATTTGGATAGTGAATTTGGTAGAGTATTGGTAAAATCAGAGAAACTGTCTATCAAACATCAGTTGCTCTATTTAGCAGAAGTAAAGACTTATTATTCAATTGATCATGAAAACAGTTCTATAATTAAGGTGGAATGCTTAAGCGATGTGCTTGAGTAATCTCAATTATTTGTTAGGGGGCATAATTGTTTAACCAAGAATGGTTTTAATTCTTTTCTGAAGACAGTTAAAGCGATATCAGACCATTTTACAGTTTTTAATGAAAAATACTGAGAATGCTCAAAGCAAAGATCTAAGAATACTTTTAGATCTGCTCCTCTGATGGTTTGAGGCGTATTCTCAGAAATATCGTAGTTCCAAGTAACAAATTCGTACATTTAAAACTCCAAGAAATTTTTTTCAATATAATTAGAAGACTTAGAAATCAATCTAAGTCCTTGCTATTAATTTAGATATGAATTTTAATTTAGCATGTAAATGTATGCTGTACTATTTGGTGCTTTGCTCAGCCCATCCAATATACCAATAGAATAAATTCTGTAAGTTTTTCCTATAATACACTTAAATATACATTTAAAGTCAATAAAAATTCGATATTATATATATTCCTATAAAGACAAGTATCTCTCTTTTCAAATCTCAATGAATTATATCATACGAAAACTGACAATTGGTAGATGTGGCCTATTTGGAACAAAACCCGTCTTAATATGAGTATTAAATGAGTAACGCGCTATCCGATAAATCTTTGGATAGCCCGTTTTGATTAAGACAACAAGATTTGAGCCGAAAGCTGTGATGAGGGGTGTTCAACCTCAAACAGCGTCAGTGAAAATCGGTTTGAGGTATCGAAAGATGGCTCAAATGTTGTTGTATAGGGTTAAAATTTATTTTTCAGATGGGAAATGTGTAGTTCCAGAGTATAAAAATAATCTAACCTCTTTGTACCAATCTGTTGAATCGCTTTTTTCAAGTAAAGTAGAGAGTTCATTATCGAGTTTGGTGTAATAGCTTCTTAGAATCTCACCCGAAGCGTCTTTATATTGATTCTTTTCGTACTCGAAGTTATAGTAACGATCATTCATTTCACTGCTTTGATAACTTCTATTGACACCAATATATTGTTCATTTGATTTTGGCATTAATTGATCTAAAGATTCCATGTTTTGAAATATCACGATAGTAAAAGACTGGTTGTCTATCATGGAAAGATAATCTTTTTCGGATAAATAGCCATCTTCATCAAATTTATCAAGGTAGCTTAAGTTACGATTAACTAAATCTTGGATTGAGTCAAGATGTAATTTTAGACTTTGATTAAAAGCGATTTTGAATTGATTTATCTCTTGGTATTGATATAGGATGGTTATCAAAATAATAAGTGGGACTAAGTGTTTTAGATATTTTTTCATTGTAAGACCTTCTTTTGAAAATTTAATGTTCGCAATAATACAAGGTATTTGTGTAATTTCCGCTATGACTAAACGTTGGAACGGAAGTACCATTATTATTGCCACTGCTAATTATTGTATAATCCCAACGAATTTTTAAATATTTATTTCCTGTCAAATTAGATGGACTATCATTTTGAACTCTTGCAGTTGCTTTTAAATAGTGTCCTGGTGTAGTCATATGAATACTGTACGGATCAAAATATGCTGATGCATTTTTACATTTATTATTACCTTGAGCATTTTGACTACGAAATGATTGTTCGCCTAATGTTGAAGCGGAAATACCAGACTGTTCATAAACAGTTGTCAATCCAAAAGGTGTTTTAGGAATTCCTAACCAAATTCCAAAAATTACTTTTGTTCTACCTATTTGTTTTGCTATAAATTGTTGCTTCATTGACTCAAAATATTCGCCGGCATCTGCTGCAAAATGAGCTTTACCACCAACTGCTTGTAGACTACAATCGGATGTTGTTCTGCTTCCGCCATTCATATAATTTATTGTTGTAGACTTTTCTTTAATCTCTAATACTGTATTAAAATCAGCTGGTTGATACACATCATAGGGCCAGTTATAAGAAACTCTAAGTGTTATCTTTTCTGTGTACTGATCGCCATATATTGAAAAACTTCTAGAAAAGGGAATGTTATAACTTGTAGTGTATGAACCTCTGTATAGTTTAGGTTGTTTTTCGTATTTTCCTTGAATAAAATCATTATACCAATATCTATTATAATAATAGTCTCGATTCACATTTGAAGCAAGATTAATTTTTCTTACAACATACATTGAATTATCAGATTTGATAATAATTTCGAGATTTTTATCAACGACAGAAAGATTTATTATTTCCATTTTACTGGTAAAATTATTATTAAATCATTTTTTAAACAATAATCTATTCCAATATTCGTGTATGTTAATGTTGCGTTATAATTACCTTGGATGTAAAAGTTATTCGCTATTAAGGCATACAGTTTTGTCGAAAGTATTTTTCCTGATTTTGTGGGTTGGCTTGTGGTATTGATCGAAGTACTTACATAAAAAAGGATTTCACTGCTTATATCTATTCGGTTTAATGAACCTAATGTTGAAGCAATTTTTCTAAAGTCTTATTTGCAATGAGGCGTTCAACGTGGTCATAATAATTTTGTAATATAGGTGATTCTTTGGATTAGAAGAATTTTATAGGAAAGAATAGTAAATCTCAAAATGCGTGACTCCATAGATTTTGGATCACGCGTTTTGAGATTTTAAAAAGGATTTACTCATCCAGATTATTTTTTGAGTATATTGGGATTAGACTTCTTGAGTGATTGGTAAAATTAAGTTCCTGTATTTTCTTTTTCCTTTTTTGTTTATAAAAGAGTCTGTAGCAGTTCTAGTTAAACAATAGATCAAAAAATTTTAGTTTAAAGAGAATTCGATGTGGTTAAATATATGCATAGATACTTAATTTAAAGAATTTATTACTTAGAGACAGGAGGAAAGGAGCAATGAATATGAAAAATCAAGGTGGTATATTGAAAAACTTAGGTGTAGAAGTGGCGTCGTTTTCGGGTATAGACTATTCGGATAACTGTAAAACTTGTGAGGAGTTTAAAGAAAAGAGTGAAGCTCTAAAAGAAAGGTATGAAGCATTAGATGAAATACTCAGTGAAATTGAATCGGACATAGATGGACTTTATAGTGAAATCAGGCATCTTGAGGATTTAAAGGAAGATACGTCAAATGAAATGTTGGAAGACGATATTGATGACTTAATTCAAGAGGCACAAGACAATATAGAAATTCTGAAAGAAAATTTAGATAATCAAAAATACGTCAGAGATGAGCTGGAAAGTAAGATTGAAGAAATAGAAAATGAATGGGAAAGTCATGTGGAAGATGAGGAACATGATTATTAATAGAATGGTTTTAAACTGAAAATAGATAATTGAATTTTGTTTTACACTATAATTTCCTGATCTAAAATAAGGAATCGATGAATTATCTTCTTTAAAGATTTATTCTTGGAACAAAACCTGTCCTAATTGGAAACAAAGTGGCTTGAGATCAACCCCAAATAAACAACGCCCCTAACATGCACGGTGGTGAGTCGTGTGTTAGGGGCGTTGCCTGTTCATAATTTAAAGGAGATTTAAACTACAGTTAGAGTGTCAAAATCCAGTTTCGCATGAACCCTCTACCATATGCTGTATCGCGTACTTTCCGTAAACGACATCATTATGGTAGAGGGTTGCTCAACTATTGGATTTTGATATTTTAACTAACTATAATTCGCCACATTTTTTAAGGAGTTGATCCCATTTGCGATCTACTTCTTCTTGGATATCTTTGATCATGTGTTCATTGCCTAGTTTGAAGATGTGTTTAAAGCGACCTTGAGGTCTTAAGAAATCTTCGATTGGCAATTTGTTTTTAGGTTTATAAGAAAGTTTCCACTCGCCATTGATCACTTCAAAGAGTGGCCAGTAGCATGTTTCCACTGCGAGTCTACATATTTCCATAAGTTCAGATTCATCATATCTCCAGCCACGTGGACATGGGGCAAGTACATTTAAGAATGCAGCACCTTCTGTGTAAATAGCCTTTTCAGATTTTTCATGAAGATCTTTAAAATTCTTAACAAAAGTTGTCTGTGCTACATAAGGGATATTGTGTGCTGCCATGATAAGAGATGGGCACGATTTTAGGTGCGAAAGCAATTCACATGGAAGATCAAGTGAGTTCACTTGAAGTGGGTAAACTGGCAGATATCATCATAGATACAAATGCACCGCACTTACAGCCAATTTATGATTATTACTCAGCGCTGGTCTATGGGGCGTATCCTCTGGATGTGGTCTTTTCTATGATTCATGGACATACGGTAATGAAGGGACGAAAGCTCTTGACAGGTGATTTAGCACAAATTATTAAAGCGGTTCAAGAGATTTTAAAATAGTATAAGGCAGGAATGATTAATCTACAATGGTTAAAATGATATCTAGTGTTCCAATTAAGACGTAATATGTTCCAAATAGTCCAAATTCATTACAAAATTATTGCATTCAGGTATATTAAATATAGAGGCTAGGTTTTTGAATTCGAACAGTTAGAATTGTAAAAGACGAAGTTGATTTAAAATATAGCTGTGTGTCATCTCGGCCTTGATGTTTAACTAGTTTGTTCTTTCAGAGCTAAAAAACAAGTTGTAGCAGTACTAAATAGAGGACGAAAAAAAATTTAAAAAATTACTTGTATTGGTGAGAAGCACATGGTTTTTATTAGTCATAAGAAATGAAGACATTATATCCAATTATGAAGCGATTTTTGCTGAAAAAGTTATTGTTATGCGCAGTTACATTGATTCAGTTATTGGCGATGTTGGCACGTCTTCGTTTTCAGTAGAATCTAGTGATGGTTAGAGTGGCTATTAACTTTTGGATCAAACTACTTCAAGGGCAGGGTGTTTCTTATGGTCTATACAGTAAAATAGAAATAGAATAAAAGTTATTATATGGAATTTATAAAAAAATATAATATAAATGTAAACTAAAGGTTGCAAATATTATTTCAAAAGGATATCATAAGGACATAGTTATAACTAATAAATGGACTGGCCATCTAAAATCTTATAAGGAGAAAAAAATGTCTAAAATACTTAATAAAAAAATATCTACACTATTGGTTTTTACAGTTATATTTCTATTCAATGTTGCACCTACATTTGCAGGAACGAATACGACCGGAGTTTCTTCTTTGGCGAGCTATCCAGATAATTATAATTTAACTGATAATGCTACTTGTTCTCAATATGCTTCCCCTAATGATCCAGCAGTGTTTTACCTTACTGCGCCTGATCCAAATCAGAGAACTATTGAAATTTTTAGTACTGCTAAAACAAGAATGGTTATTCATCCAATTGGATTTGGTGAAGGCCAGATTGCTTATGATTCAGGTGATTATAGACAGATAAATATGGTGGCATGGAGCTTTATTCCAAATGTGAAATATGTAGTAGAGGTATATCCAGAGTCTGTATCTTCTCTAAAAGTAGATGCTTCATTGTATACAGCTGGAAATTTTTCATATGTGACAGTAGGTCCGTATTCAGTTCAAGAAAAAAATGTGCTGTATGGTAGTAAAAGTGAGTACTATGGTCTTGCATTTAAGCATGGTGGTAAATATGAGATCAGTGTAACAGCAGGTGATAAAGTTGCTGTAATATATACAGACTCAAATAATTCTAGTAAACAACAGTACGATAATTTAACGGACACTCATCGTAGTTGCAAATTTACAATTGATGTGGCTGCCACTGGCACGTATCAAAATAACTATGTACTAACACTTTGGAATATGGATGCACCTAACCTTGGTGTGAGTTATACTGTTACAATTAGAAGAATAGGTTAGACACTTTAGTGTAAAAACTTAATAAAGTTTAATGCACATAAAGAAATGGGTTGTCAAAGTGACGGCCCATTTTCCATTTGAATAGAATATATTGTAGAGTTGAAATTAGGTGGTACGGTATATTCTTCAGAAATGATGATTTTAGAGTATGATGACGGTAAAGTTATTGCCAAAAAGAGTGTTGGTAAAATCAGAGAAACTGTTTATCAAACATCAGTTGCTCTATTTGGCAGAAGTAAAGACTTATTATTCAATTGATCATGAAAACAGTTCTATAATTAAGGTGGAATGCTTAAGCGATGTGCTTGAGTAATCTCAATTATTTGTTAGAGGTCATTGACTATGATTTTGCTTTAAGTGACTGAATGGTGGTTCTACACTATAATTTTCTGATCTAAAAAAGGAAACGATGAGTTATTTTCCTCGTATGTCCAATCACCTAGTTTTTTTATAGAGTCTATAAATGAGACCAAGAGTATTCAAACAAGTCATCAGTTAGGAGTTGCTTAACAAGGAACGATTCTAATTTTTTTCTGATATCATAGGAGGCCGTAGAAGCCCAACTGGCAGTTCTTAATGAAAAATACTGAGAACGTTCAAAGCAAAGATTCAAAAATATTTTTAAATCTGCTCCACGGATGGTTTTCGAGACGTTTGGTGAAACAGTATAATATCGCCGGATGAATAAGTACATTTATAAATCACCAAGAAATTTTTTTGAAATATAATTAGAGAACTTAGAAATCAATCTAAGACCTTAGTATTAATTAGATATGAATTTTAATTTAGAATGTAAATGTATGCTTTACTATTTGGAACAAAACCTGTCCTAATTGGAAACAAAGTGGATTGAGATCAACCCCAAATAAACAACGCCCCTAACATGCACGGTGGTGAGTCGTGTGTTAGGGGCGTTGCCTGTTCATAATTTAAAGGAGATTTAAACTACAGTTAGAGTGTCAAAATCCAGTTTCGCATGAACCCTCTACCATATGCTGTATCGCGTACTTTCCGTAAACGACATCATTATGGTAGAGGGTTGCTCAACTATTGGATTTTGATATTTTAACTAACTATAATTCGCCACATTTTTTAAGGAGTTGATCCCATTTGCGATCTACTTCTTCTTGGATATCTTTGATCATGTGTTCATTGCCTGGTTTGAAGATGTGTTTAAAGCGACCTTGAGGTCTTAAGAAATCTTCGATTGGCAATTTGTTTTTAGGTTTATAAGAAAGTTTCCACTCGCCATTGATCACTTCAAAGAGTGGCCAGTAGCATGTTTCCACTGCGAGTCTGCATATTTCCATAAGTTCAGATTCATCATATCTCCAGCCACGTGGACATGGGGCAAGTACATTTAAGAATGCAGCACCTTCTGTGTAAATAGCCTTTTCAGATTTTTCATGAAGATCTTTAAAATTCTTAACAAAAGTTGTCTGTGCCACATAAGGAATATTATGTGCGGCCATGATATCTGCTAAGTCTTTTCTATTTTGAGTTTTACCAGGAACTTCTGTACCAGCAGGACTTGTTGTTGTATCTGCAAATTTAGGTGTCGCAGAAGAACGTTGAATACCTGTATTCATATAAGCGCCGTTGTCATAGCAGACATAAACCATGTCGTGTCCTCTTTCCATTGCGCCAGAAAGTGATTGGAATCCGATGTCATAAGTACCACCATCACCACCAAAAGCAATGAATTTGTAAGTGTCATCTGCTAATTTGCCTCTTTTTTTCTTTGCATTGTAAGCGGCTTCAACACCACTCATAGTAGCACCTGCATTTTCGAAAGCACTGTGTATATAAGCATCTTGCCATGCTGTGTAAGGATACATAAAAGTTGAAACTTCAAGGCAACCTGTGGCGTTGCCAATGACTGCTTGGTCTTCTTCTTTAAGTGCTCTTAAAACACCTCTGACTGCTACTGGTGCACCACAGCCAGCGCACATTCTATGTCCACCTGTCAAACGTTCAGGTTTACACATTTCATTTTTAAAATTATAAGCCATTAGCTTGACCTCCTATTCTCTAACACCAAGGTATCTGTATGTTTCGCCTGCTTGACCTGATTCAACAATTGCATCTAAAGCAGAATAAACACTTTCGATATCGGTTGTTCTCACATCACGACCACCAAGACCGTAGATGTAATTGACTGCCATTGGTTTTTCGGTTAAATCATAAAGTGCAGAGCGTACTTCTGCAAAAAGTGGACCGCCAGCTGCTGAGAAGCCTTCACATTTATCCATAACAGCAATCGCTTTGATGTGTTTTAATGCTTGAGCAATTTCTTCTTTTGGGAAAGGTCTGAAAAGTCTAATTTTAAGTAAACCAACTTTTTTCCCTTCTGCTCTGAGCTTATCTATAGCATCTTTAGCGGTACCAGCGGTAGAGCTAATGATTACAAGGGCTGTATCGGCATCTTCCAATTTATAAGTTTCGAATAGACCGTACTTTCTGCCTGTGATTTTTTCAAATTCTGCAGCAACTTCGAGTGCAATGTCTTTAACTTTGATCATCGCTTCAGCTTGTTGTCTTTTATGTTCAAGATAGAAGCTAGCAGTATCATAAGGTCCGATTGCAATCGGGCTATTTGGATTTAATAAGAAATCCTCTGGTTCGTATTCGCCTACAAACGCCTTTACTTTTTCATCTTCTATAAGTTCTATATTTTCAACGGCATGGCTTGTGATGAAACCATCTTGACAAACCATTGCTGGGAGCATAATGTCCTTGTGTTCAGCGATTCTAACAGCTTGGATAAAGTTATCATAAGCTTCTTGATTGTTTTCACTGTAAATTTGGATCCAACCTGCATCTCTTGATCCCATAGAGTCACTGTGGTCGTTGTTAATGTTGATTGGACCTGTAAGTGCTCTGTTTACACATGCTAACGTAATCGGGAGTCTTGAAGATGAAGCCACATAGAGCATCTCGTGCATTAAAGCGAGACCACATGATGAGGTCGCTGAAAAAGTACGAGCACCTGCGCCTTCTGATCCGATACAAGCTGACATTGCACTGTGTTCAGATTCCACAGGAATAAAAACGGTATCCACTTCACCATTAGCGACATACTGCGAAAAGTATTGTGGAATTTCTGTTGAAGGTGTAATTGGAAAAGCAGGCATTACATCTGGATTGATTTGTTTCATAGCAATTGCAACTGCTTCATTTCCGGATAATCTATCTCTTATCGTCATGGTTCTCCTCCTATTTTTCTTCTTTTGCAAAATCAATGGCACCAAAAGGACAAACTTTAAAGCAGATGCCACAGCCTTTGCAGTGATCAAAGTCAAAATCAAGACGTTTGCCATCAACTACTGGGATTGAACTATCTGGGCAAACCGGTGCGCAGAGTAGACATTGTTTGCAATTTTCTGGTTTAAATTGTGGCACCATAGTGCGCCAATCACCAGTTTTAAAATGATGTGCTGTGCCACCTTCATAAACGGTACCACCTGGTGTGATTTCTTGCCAAGAAATTTCAGGCGTAATTAATTGACCTTTTTTATTTTTCATATGCCTTTTACCTCCTGCATTGCCATTTTCAGTGCTGCCACATTGCCTTCGATAACTTGTGGTTTTGTTGCAAATTTATGTGCAAATGATGCTTTCATATCTTCTATGAATTGATCTTGATCCATGACGCCGCTGACTTTAACAACTGCACCAAGCATTGGCGTATTAGGAAAATTCTTACCAAGTGTTTTTTCAGAAATGGTAGCTGCATCAATTGTGCAAACACGGCCTTCATATCCCTTTAGATATTTGCGTACTTCTTCTGGCGATTTTGATGTGTTGATGATGATGCCGCCAGATTTTTTTAAGCCAGCAGTGACATCGATGGATGCTAGAAGCGTTTCATCTACCACGACTACAAAGTCAGGCTCATAGATATTGGAGTGAACTCTAATTTTGGTGTCGCTTATGCGGTTATATGCTGTAATAGGTGCGCCCATTCTCTCAGGACCGTACTCTGGAAATCCTTGAACATATTGACCTGTGTTAAAAGCAGCATCTGCTAAAAGTAATGATGCTGTTTTGGCACCTTGTCCACCACGACCGTGCCATCTTATCTCGGTTAGTTTTGACATGTTTCAGCCTCCTTCATTTGGAAAGGTTTTATGTGTTATAGCATACAATTACGCAATTAGCGTGCCAACTTTAGAAAACCACTATTTGCAACAGAATGCTTTTTTATAAAAAATAAAAATGTTATAATTAGCGTTATACTAACGTTATAAAGTGTTATAAAAGGAGAAGGCAAGATGTCGATTTCGAGAAAAGATTTATTTCAAGATGAATTGATTGTTGAGGTAATGGATAAAGCAAATGATGGGATTAACATTGTTGATCAAGAAGGATACATCCTTTATACGAATAAAGTATCTGCGGATTATGCGAATTCCACTAAGATCTATATGCTGGGCAAACATATTTCGGAGTTTTATGAAGAAGCGGTTTTACTGCAAGTTCTTGAAAGTCAAAAGCCTGTTTTGGATCAAAGAATTCATTACATTGGTAGCAAGAAATATGTTGTCAATTCTTATCCACTTTATAAGTCGGGTGAGTTCGTAGGTGCCTATTCTATTTTTAAAGATATTCGCGATATTGAAGAACTCAACAAGCGTATTTCTTTCTTAGAATTACATCTTGAACTCAATAAATCCAATGAAAATATTTTAGATATCATAGGCAATAAAGGGAGTCTTGAAAATGTGCTCATTAAGGCGAAGAGAACTGTAGGTTCTCTAGGTGGCCCGAGACACTCTATTATAACGGGGCAGTCGGGAACGGGTAAGACGATGCTTGCCAATCTTATCTTTGATTATGCAAAGCAGATTGGTGTGATCGATGCAGGTGCACCTCTTATTGAGGTCAATTGTGCTCAGTTTACGAATCCAGATATTGCAGCAGTTGAAATTTTTGGCAGTGAAGTGGGGGCTTATACGGGTTCCAAAGAAAAACGAGGTCTCTTTGAACAGGCCAATGGGGGCATACTTTTTTTAGACGAGGCACATGCGCTGGATCACTATCAAAATCTATTACTTAAAGTTATAGAATCTGGAAAGATTAGGCGAATAGGTGGCGTTAAGGAATTTAGAGTGGATGTTATTATTATTGCAGCTTCAACGCGTGATCTCAAAACAGAGCTTTTGCCAGAACTTTATCAAAGGTTGGCTCAATACGAAATATATGTGCCCTCATTAGATGAACGGAGTTATGAAGAAAAAAGCCTTTTGCTTAAGCATTTCATAAGAAATTATGAAAAAGCGGTTGAAAAGATTCATAAAATCAAATATCTTGTCTATTTTTCGAGTGAAGCAGTACAACTTTTGTTGAAGGCAAAGTATCCACGTAATATTAGGCAATTTAGAGATATCATTAATTTTAGCATTGATGCTGCAGCACCGCTTATTGACGATATCAGAGGTAGAGATCAAATTAGCACGTATGTAGAGGTCAAACATATTCCTTTTGAAATATTAGATGAGAAAGAATCCTTTGAGCAAGATGAAAGTAAAGAAACTAAAAATGTCATCAAAGGTGATTTGAAAACTTATATTTGGCAGTTGCACTTGGAAGGTCTTGGGCCAAGAAAAATTTCAAAAGTCCTGAAAGAGAAAGGATATGAAATTGAATATTATCAAGTTGCATACTTTTTAAAGAAGAATCCTATGCCGAAAACTCTAGAATAATACTAGAGTTCTTGAAGTGTTTAAATTGTAGAATTGCAAAAATGAAAAAAAGCCATCGAGTCACTTGTGAAAGAGTGCCGATGGCTTTAAAGCGTTATGTTTGCTTTAAATTAAACGGATAGCATTTATTGACTGGGAACCTTTATCAAAATCTTTTATTTTGAACATCTCTTAACGAAATCAGTAAAAATCTTTAAATATTCAGGGTGTTCTTTTGTCATCATCTCAGGATGCCACTGGATACCAACGACATAGCGGTCGGGTGACATTTCTATTGCTTCTACAGTGTCATCATCAGCGGACATTGTGACTCTAAAGCCTTTTCCCAATTGATCAACAGCTTGATGATGGAAACTATTTACATTAAGTTGATCTTTATTAAAAACATCATGAATCAAAGAATTCGCATCCACCTTAGCAGTATGAATAGGATGATGCTTTGGAGAGTTCATACAAGCGTGATTAAATAATGTCGACTTCTGATATTTCATATCTTGAAAAAGAGTGCCCTCAGTGGCTACTGTTAGAAGTTGGCAGCCTCTGCAAATGCCTAAAATCGGTATATCGGACTTAGAAAGTGCTAATTTAGCCAGTTCTATTTCAAAGCGATCTCTTTCAGGTATCAATTGTCCCAACTCTTTTGTGGGATACTGACCATAAAAATTAGGATCGATGTCTTTGCCGCCAGTGAAGATAATGCCGTCAAGACGGTTAAGCAGGTCACTTAGAATATCTAAGTCCTTAAGAACGGGTAAGATGACAGGGATACCGCCAGCAGCTTCTATTGAGTAGATGTAGTCGTCCGCGAGCAATTGCCATTCCTGTTTTATTGCACCAATGCCCTCGGAGATGCCGAATGTGTCCTTGGTTGAGTAGTTTGCTGTAATGCCGATTATTGGTTTCATCTTATGTGCCCTCCTTAAATAAAAAGAGTATATACAATTTTTGAGAAGTCGTAAAGGGCATTTTGAATGAATTTTCAAGATAAATGCGGTGTAATTAACTGAGAGTTCTTTGAGCTCATAAATATTTTTAACTTGATTTTACACGGAGTCACATTGATAACACTTGCATTCACGGTATACACTTGCAAAAAAATCAAAAATGAAATTCTAAAGAATTGGAATTCCTTTTAATAGGGAAACGAAATTTACCATAGATACATAGTGATCTGAACGCATCTGTGCGTCATCTCAATGTTAAGGAGGCGGTAATTGCATGTATGACTTAAAGCTATATAAAGAAATTAATGATCAAAATCAATTAGATAAATTACTGACTTACGTGGGTTCATTTCATGATGGTCTTATTAAAGAGTGCCATATGATTAATGATGCTTATGTGGATGAAGAATTAAGGATGCATTGCGCGTTTAACTATCATGTACGTCTTTTGATTCAGCGTCAATATCAGAAGCCATCTGCCATAGAAATGATTTTTTTGAACATTCAAGCGTTTAAATTGAGACACGATGACAATGCTACTGATATAGTAATGGAGACAGAAGGCAAAATTGAAGGCGATGAGGGGCATGATAATCGTATGATCTCACTTGATTTTGGTGAGGTGAAAATCAGTTCGAGAGCCCTTTATTATAGAGATATTTCTCAATGGATGGGAAAAGAGATTCGTTATTAAAATCATTAGTTGAATCATTAGTTGAATCATTAGTTGATTAAAAGAGGCATAGGAGGCGTCTATTCAATGAAATACAAATGTTTAGTTTTAGACCATGATGATACCGTCGTTAAGAGCACACCAACAATTCACTATCCTTCATTTATTGAAGCGATGAAGGCACTACGTCCTGAAGTAACGCCTTATACGCTTGAAGAATTTGTGAGTTATTGTTTTGATCCTGGATTTAATGACTTGTGTAGAGGTATTCTTAGATACACAGACGATGAAGTATCTACGCAACAAGAGATATGGAGACAATACACGAGAAATGTCATCCCTCAGTTCTACGAAGGGTTTTCAGAATTGATTTTAGATTTTAAAGTGTCGGGAGGCTATATTTGTGTAGTGTCACATTCAGAGAAAAATAATATTTTAAGGGATTACCAGAAGACACTAAATATAGAACCAGATATGATTTTCGGGTGGGAGCATGAAGCACATCAAAGAAAACCGAATCCCTATCCACTTGAGGCGATTATGAAAAGATTTGATCTCAATAGAGCTGATTTGCTCATGGTGGATGATTTAAAACCAGGCCTTGATATGGCGAGAAGTTGTGGCGTTGACTTTGCTTGTGCAGGTTGGTCGCATATGATACCAAGTATTGAGGCCTATATGAGACAGAATTCGGATTACTATTTTAAGGATGTGAAAGCGTTAGCAACATTGGTTTTGGGAAAATGATTTAGCACGAGAAAACTGTACAAACTTATAAATACAAGGCGTCACTTTTAACAAATAAATCTGATTGACATAATGTTACGATAAAGCAGTAAAAAATGTATTGTTATTTGTTAAATATTTCTCTATAATAAATAGAGTTAGAGCATCAAAATCTAGTTTCGCACGAACTCTTTATCATATGCTGTATCGCGTACTTACCGTAAACGACATCCTATGGTAGAGGGTTGCTCAACTATTGGATTTTGACATTCTAACCAAGTAGTGAATTTAATATTTAGAATAGGTGCCGTTGATTATAGAATCAACTATTAAAAGGAAAGAGAGTGTAAGTCTCTCACGGTCCCGCCGCTGTAAAAGAAGAATCTTTTCCAAAATACCACTGGGAAACCGGGAAGGTGGAAAAGGTGATGACGCTTGAGTCAGAAAGCCTGCCTATTCCGTATCATCAATGACTCTACGGAAGATGGAGGGGATGTTTATAAGTGTAGCTTTACCGTATTATGGTTACAAAACCTCTTAGTGTTTGATTAAGAGGTTTTATTTTTTATCAGAATTGCACAAGAGAAAGGCGTGTATTAATGGAGAAAATTGTCGTGATCGGCACAGTTTTTATAATGATTTTTATATTATTCAGTTCCTTTAATTGGCGTTCTTTTAATCCCAATAAAGTGGGGCAGTCTCATAGACCTAAATTTAAACACAACCATGGTGAAGGGGGTTCGATTGATTATTATGCCTATGCTTCTCAAATTAAGCATTGGAATCCTACTTTTAAAGTGTCTTTTTCATTGGTAACAATGGTACTTTGTATTGCCTATGACAATCCATATGTTTCTATGGTAGTGATTGCTTCGATGGCCTATACCACAATTATTAAAGGCCAATTGCCTTTGCGTGAATATTTAAGGGTGCTTACAATTCCGATTACTTTTATTTTACTCAGTGTTGTGGCCATTATTTTTGATTTTTCAAGAGAGCCAATGGGTCTATATGATTTTTATATTGGTTTTGGTTATCTATTCACTTCAAGTGCAATGATTAAAGCAGGGGTGTATTTAATGCTAAAAGTTTTTGCAGCAATTAGTGCGCTCCAGATGATGACACTTTCAACACCATCATCCGAAATCATTTCTGTACTGCGAAAAGCACATGTCCCCAAGCTTGTGATTGAACTTATGAACATGATTTACCGTTATATTTTTATCTTATTAGAAGTATCCACTAAAATGAAAAATGCGGCAGATTCAAGACTTGGTAATTGTGATTTTAAAACGTCTTGTTCTACTTTTGGTAGTATTGGAGCCAATTTGCTTGTGATTTCTATGAAGAAGGCAAATGCATATTATGATGCAATGGAATCAAGGTGCTATGATGGTGATTTTTTATTTTATGAGGAAGAGAAAGCAATAGAGAAAATGTTGATTATAAAAGCGGTTGTATTTATTGTGATTTTGACCGTCATTTGGCACTATACAAAGCTGTGAGGAGTTGTCATGAAGAAAACGATATTAAAGGTAGAAAATTTGCATTATGCCTACTGGAATGGAAAAATCGCATTAGACGATGTCAGTGTAGACATACACGAAGGCGAGAAGATTGCGGTTATTGGTTCTAATGGATCTGGAAAGTCCACTTTTTTCCTTAATATGAATGGCGTATTTACACCTGAACATGGCAAAATTACCTACAGAGAGACACTTGTCACTAAAAAAAATTTGAAAGAACTTCGAAAAAATATTGGTATTGTTTTTCAAGATGCAGATAATCAAATTGTTACTTCTACAGTTAGGGCTGAAGTAGGATTTGGTCCAATGAATTTAAAGTTACCTATAGAAGAAGTACATGAGCGCGTGGAAGAATCGCTCGCTTATATGAATATTACAGATTTTAAAGATCGACCACCTCATTATCTCAGTGGTGGTGAGAAGAAACGTGTAAGTATCGCAAGTATCCTAGCGATGAAACCGGAGATTATAATATTTGATGAGCCAACAGCAGCACTAGATCCTTTAAATGCTATGATGCTTGAGGATGTACTTGCTAAACTTGATGCCGAGGGCAAAACAATACTGCTTTCTACACATGATGTGGATTTAGCCTATCGATGGGCAGAACGTGTTCTGGTGTTTAGCGAAGGTAAGATTATAGCAGATGGTACGCCGCTAGATATTTTTAAAGATCAGCAAGTATTAGACCGAGCAAACTTAAAAAAGCCTATAATGCTTGAAGTTTATGAAATGCTCGTCAAAAAGCAACTATTAGAAGATACTGCTGAATATCCTAAAACAACACAAGCGTTTAAGAAGATGCTTGATGATAACGTTGTTTTTTTAAATAATTTAACTTAGAAAAATATAAAACGTGAAAAGGAGGAAAGAATCGAATGAACTTTAGACAGAAGATTGTATTCACATGTTCGATTGCAATTGCATTTATTTTCGGTATAACACCTGTAAGCAATGCGATGCATATTATGGAAGGCTATTTATCACCGATGTATTGCATTGTGTGGGGGGCTATTTGTGTGCCTTTTTTAGTGATGGGTTACTTTTCGATTAAGAAAATAGTGGAAAAAGATCGCAAATCTATAACACTTATTGCAATGGCAGGTGCTTTTATCTTCGTGGTTTCATCTCTGAAAATCCCTTCGGTGACAGGTAGTTGTTCACATATGACTGGAACTGGACTCGGCGCTATTTTACTCGGTGCTAGTTCTGTAAGTATATTAGGCATTATTGTGCTTATTTTCCAAGCCATTCTACTGGCACATGGTGGCTTAACCACTCTTGGTGCTAACACATTTTCTATGGCAATTGCGGGTCCACTTGTATCATTTGCAATTTATAAATTGGGTTTAAAATTAAAAATTAACAAATATGTGAGTATCTTTTTAGCGGCATCTATAGGTGATTTATTTACTTATTGTGTAACCAGTTTACAGCTTGCGCTTGCATATCCTTCACCAGTAGGGGGCATACAAGTTTCTGCTGTGAAGTTTTTAGCTGTATTTGCACCCACACAACTCCCGCTTGCGGTTATTGAAGGCATTTTAAGTGTTCTTGTTATTATCGGTCTTGAAACCTATGCGCAATCAGAATTAAAAGGAATTGGTTTTTTAAAGGTAGGTGAGAAATAGTGAAGCACAAGAAATTGACAGTCGTTATTTTATTAGCCATCGCATTATTGATTGCAGTTGTGCCGTTGTTCGTATTAAAAGGGGCTGAATTTGGTGGCTCAGATGACGCAGGTAGTGTGGCAATCTCTGAGATCACGGGTAAAGCGTATGAACCTTGGTTTACACCTGTTATGGAAACTTGGATTCACGGTGAACTCCCTGGCGAAGTTGAAAGCTTATTATTCTGTGTTCAAACGGGTATTGGAGTGGGGATTATGGCTTTTCTCATGGGCAGGTTTGTTGAACGGACTAAGCAAGAAAAATTACGTAAAATGCAATGAGTACATTAAGTTTATAATTTCATAAAACACAATTTTAAAAACGCCATTCTCTATAGAGTGGCGTTTTTATACTCTATGTGCGGAGGCTTTATTTACATAATTAGTAAATTGACAGATAGTCTTGGGATTATTGAAACCATACAATCGGATATTGAAACGATAAAAAATAAACTAAACTATTTTGCTTATCGAGTAACTTATGAAGGAGAAAGTGCTGTGATGTATTATACCGGAGGCACGATTTATTATTCTGTTCTAAAATATTCAATAAAATCGAACGTTTTCGATAAATTCATATCGTTAATAAAGTTATTTGATACATCTAAATAGACTAATCGCCTTAAGTTTTTTAAAAGCTCTATTGTCGTAATCCTATTGTTTGAAAGATCAAGATAAGTTAATTCTTTAATGTTACTAATTACTGAAACGTCTCTAATTTGATTTATGCTTAAACTCAACTTTTTTAAATGTATTAAATTCTGAATTGGCGTTATATCTTTGATATTATTATTTGTCAAATCTAACTCTTCAAGTAAGGATAGATCTTTTAAAAAAGATAAATCATCGACTTCACCTTTTCCGCCACGAGGGTATCCTCCTATTTTTAGTGATTTAAGTTGTCTCATGTGGCTGATAGGCATTAAATCACACTTACCTTCATACACAATTGTTAACTCAGTTACTGTTTTCATACTCGAAAGAAAACTTAAATCAACATCTTCATAAAACGTTATTGTCAAATTACGAATACTCAAATCACTGAAAAATGCAGTAATATATGATGGTTTTAGCGTAATCGAAAGATTTTCAATATGCTGTAGCTTTTTTAGAAAGGAAATCTGACCAATCCCCTCACAATCAAGAGCGTGAAGTTCAATCAAACTTGATATCCCACCTAACGCATTAAGATTT
Organism: uncultured Fusibacter sp.; assembly: GCA_965140735.1. Taxonomy (GTDB): domain Bacteria; phylum Bacillota; class Clostridia; order Peptostreptococcales; family Acidaminobacteraceae; genus Fusibacter_A. Next base: position 3,578,652 of record OZ223306.1, read on the forward strand.
GAATCACTATTGAGATTCTCGCAGTCGTTAATATATAGGATTTTTAAACTTGCGTGATTAGCAATCGGAGTTAAATCATTGACTTTTGTTTTTGATAGATCTAAATCTGTTAACTTTTTAAGATTCTTTAATGGCAAGATATCGGATATAGATGTATCTTTCAAACTCAACTTAACTAAGTTATGACAATTTTTCAAGGCATCGATATTGTTTACAGATGTTCCTTCTAAATCTAACTGCTCAAGTAATTTCAATTGTTCAACTGCAGTGATATCATCTATATTTCCATTCCAAAAGAGATTTAGTTCAATTAAAGATTTTAGTTCATTCAATGGTTCAATGCTATGTATTTTATTTCCTGCCAAATTTAGATGCTTCAAATGCAGGCAATACCGAATTCCTTCTAAATTTTCGATACTCAGATAACTCAAATCAAGAACTTCAATGTTTGCGATATCTGACGTCACTATTCTTCCTTCTGGTTTATCTATGACTTTTCTAATTGCATTTTCTAATGCCATATCTTCAAATACCACAGTATTAGAAATTGATAATTTTATGTAAATGCCCGCCCCACTTAATATCGCTAATAAAATTGTTAATATAAGTAGTTTTCTTTTCATTGTGTCGCCTCCATATAATTTTATCAGTATATCATACATTATTAGGGAAAAAAAGAATATACGGTCAATTAGAGTTCTTCAAACAGATTTACAAGTTCGAAAAAGAATTTAAGGATCTGGAATCAAAATCCCGTCATGACTTGCGACTAGAAAAGACTAAATCAATTTTAGATGCATATAAAAACTGGCTTGAAACCGAAGTGAAGAGAACTTTGCTAAAGAGCAAACTTGGTGAAGCGATAAAGTACTCGCTGAAACAATGAGATAAACTCATCACTTTTCTGGCTGATGAATTATCTCACATTTTTATTTGAGGAACTTCCAAATCTAGATTTAAGCGATATGAATCAGTTGGATGAGTCCAATTGAGTATAGGTCACATCTTAATGCTGCATAAAATAATAGCGTAGCAGTTATTAACTACCACGCTATAAAGTCTAACTTTAAGAGGTCACCTCAAAGTGTAGCAGAGGCTTTTGTCGTTAGATAGGTGTGGGTGAGTTGACGCTTACCTACATAGGTAGTTTTAACAGTTATTCTTTCATAACCCTGCGCTAATTGAACACCATTTTCTAGGGGCTGTCTATTTCAAGACAGCCCCTTTTGATATAGCTTTTTTTTAATCATATGGATTAAGCGATTAAATGTTCACGTGAAGATCTTACTGATTATCCATATTTCTACCGAATCTTCGGTTGCTTTTTTTACCACAACCACAACCATTACCTTGACCTTGACCTTGACCTTGACCTTGACCATGAACACCTCTATGTCCATTTTTCTGACCACCTGAACAATTTCTGCCACGACCTAATCCCATTGCAGTTTTAGCAGTAGATTGATCGATCGTATTAGACGCTAAATTTTCTGTATTTTCACAAGCGCCTAAACCTTTTCCTGTTAAAGGTCCTTCATTTATTGGTCCTGTTCCATCTCTTCTTGGCATATTTTTCACCTCCTTTAGTTAATGACATATGTCGAATATACTTTTATTATACTCTATTTATGACATATGTCAATAAACTATTTTATTATTTTTATCACTTTAAAATTTAAGGCTCAAAAAAACTTAAAAGCAATATGCTAAAGGGTCTCTTTATATAGAAGAAGATTCTATTTAAGTTGTTGACATATGTCTATAATGGTGTATAATCAAGTTGTAAATGGCATATGCCAAAAACATAGGAGGTTATGTATGAAAATAGCAATTCCAGTAGATGAGAAGCATTTGGATTCAACAGTATGTGTGTCTTTTGGTAGAACACCTTATTTTCTAATCTATAATACAGAAAATGAAGCACATTCATTCTTAGACAACAGTGCAGCAGCGAGTCAAGGTGGCGCAGGTATAAAGGCAGCACAAGCAGTGGTAGACCAAGCGGTTAATGCTCTACTAACGCCGAGATGTGGTGAGAATGCTTCTGAAGTGCTTGTTGAAGCAGGTGTGACGATTTATAAGACAAATGGAACCTCTATAAAAGAGAATATTGAATCATTTAAACAAAATGGATTGTCCACTCTTACAGAAATTCATGCAGGATTACATCAGCATAAATAATAGAATTGGAGGATCTGTATGAAAATTGCAGTTCTAAGTGGAAAAGGTGGTACAGGAAAGACACTTGTTTCGGTTAATTTAGCATCTACTTTTGAGACATCTATTTACATAGATTGTGATGTTGAAGAACCTAATGGACACCTTTTTTTTAAGCCGGAAGATGTGGTTACAAAAGAAATTTTAGTTAAGTCACCTATTGTGAATCACGATAAGTGTGTTGGTTGTAGAACTTGCGTTGAGTTTTGTAAATTTAATGCACTTGCATTTATCAATCAAAAAGTGAAAGTTTTTGATTCAATCTGTCATGCGTGCGGTGGTTGCAGTTTACTTTGTCCAGAGCAAGCAATTGAAGAAAAAGATAAAGTGATCGGCGTCATTGAATCAGGACAGTCTAAGAATGTAAAAGTGATCACGGGTCGATTAAATACAGGAGAAGAAACAGGAGTCCCCATTATAAAAGAACTGCTTAATCTCAATAAACAGAAGGCTGTAAGCACTGTGATTGACTGTCCGCCTGGGAGCTCTTGCATGGTTATGGAGAGTATAAAAGATGCTGACTATTGTGTACTCGTAGCGGAGCCAACTCTATTTGGTCGTCATAATCTCAGCATGGTGTATGATCTTGTTACGCTTTTTAATAAACCTTTTGGTTGTATTCTGAATAAATGCATCGAGGGTGAAAATCCGTCCGAAGCATTTTGTGCGGATAAAAATATTCCCATTGTTGGGCGAATTCCGTTTGATAAAAATTTAGGCGCAATCAACTCAAATGGGACTATTGTAACTCGAGTGAGTGATGAATACTCAGATTTATTTAAGATCATTCTAAATAAAATTGAAGAAGAGGTGTCCAGATGAAGCAATTACTGATTTTAAGTGGTAAAGGTGGCACTGGTAAGACGACTGTTGCATCTGCGTTTATTAAGCTATCAAATGCAAAAGCTTTCGCAGATTGTGATGTAGATGCCCCTAATCTTCACTTGATTAAAAGGAATTTTGATCAAGAAGCTCATTTTGATTACTTTGGGATGGATAAAGCGGTGATCGATCAGGCACTCTGTATGGAATGTGGCTTATGCCAAACGCATTGTAGGTTTGATGCCATTAGCCAAAAAGATGCTTATGTAGTAGATACAATGACCTGTGAGGGCTGTGGTGTATGTGAGCGGATATGTCCAGTAAATGCTATCGAAATGCACCCGGCAAAGGCAGGTGATTTGCAGGTCTTTAAGGGTTCAGCTACTTTCTCGACAGCGAAGTTAAAAATGGGCAGTGGTACTAGTGGAATGCTGGTAACAGAAGTGAAGAAGAAGCTAAAGGGTGCTATAGAAGGCATTGAAGATGTGGATTTTGCTATTATAGATGGGTCACCTGGGATTGGATGTCCAGTGATCTCATCGATTAGTGGTGTGGATATGGTTTTAATTGTTGCAGAGCCGTCTGTTTCTGGAATCAGTGATATGAAGCGTATTGTGGAGACTGCCAAAACCTTTCAGCCTAAAATTGCAGTTTGTATTAATAAGTATGACACCAATGTAGAGTTATCCGATAAAATTGAATCTTATTGTAAAGAAGAGGCACTTGAATTTGTAGGTAAGATACCATTTGATTCAGGTGTCGTTAGAGCAGTGAATGCAGGATTAAGTATAGCCGATGTAGATTCTGCTGCCAAGGCGGCTGTTGAATTAGTCTATGAAGCATCAATGGCGATGCTTTTAGCAGATGAAGATGAATTGTTTAAAATTAATAAATTGTAGGAGGCGTTTTATGAAAATTGCAGTAGCAAGTAATGGTGAAGTTGTAACAGGACATTTTGGACATTGTGAATTATTCCATATTTATCACACTGAAAATCAAAAGATTATTAAAAGTGAAAAAGTACCAAATCCAGGTCACAAACCAGGATTCTTACCTAATTATCTCAATGAGTTAGGTGTGAATGTGATCATCTCTGGTGGCATGGGCGGTGGCGCTATTGATATCTTCAATGAAAAAAATATTGAGGTTATTGTTGGCGCTCAAGGTTTATCAGCAGAAGCAGCACAGTCTTATTTAGCAGGTAACTTAAAATCTACAGGATCTGTTTGTCATGAACATCAACATCATGATACCTGTGGTGAATAGTTAAAATTTAGAGATTTATTTTTGTAAGGCCATAATAAGTTATTATGGTCTTATGTTGGTATAAAGACAAAATAATAATGGTTAGGATGTCAAAATCCAAAAATTGAGCAACCCTCTACCATATGATGTCGTTTATGGGCAGTACAAGGTACAGCATATGGTGGAGGGTTAATGTGAAACGGACTTTTGACATTCTAACCAATAATAAGAGGAGAGAAAGATGGAAAAAGTTGATATTCTAGTAATTGGAGGTAGCGCAGCTGGACTCGTTGCTGCAATGACGTCAAAATCAAAGAACCCAGAAAAGAGTGTCATGTTGGTTAGAAAAGAAGAACATGTCATGATTCCTTGTGGTATCCCTTATATTTTTGGAACACTTGGAAATTCAAATGACAACATATTGCCTGATGGTGGCTTGATTAATCTAGATGTAACCATTAAAAAAGAGACAATTTTAGAGATTGATAAAGAAGCGAAAGTTTGTAAAACAGAGTCTGGTGGCATCATTAATTATGATAAATTAATTATTGCAACAGGATCTCAACCCGTTAAACCTTCATGGCTAAAAGGTGGCGACTTGAATAATGTCTTTACAATCCCGAAAGATAAAGTCTATTTAGATCAATTACTTGATCAATTTAAGAATTTTAATAACATAGCAGTTGTTGGTGCTGGTTTTATTGGTGTTGAAATATCGGATGAAATCAATAAAATGGGTAAAAAAGTATCTCTTATTGAAATTCAGCCTCACATATTGGGATTGGCTTTTGATGGAGAAGTTGCAATAGAAGCAGAAGAAAAATTAAAGAGCAGAGGTGTCAATATCATCACAGGGACTGGCGTTGCAGAGATTCTTGGAGATGGCCAGGTGACTGGTGTGAAATTAAGCAATGGAGATGAGCTCGCTGTGGATGCGGTTATCTTATCCATGGGCTATAGACCAAATGTAGCTCTAGCTCAAAATGCAGGCTTAAGTATCAATGAAAAGGGTTTTATTTCAGTAGATGAATACATGCGAAGTTCAGCTGCTGACATCTTTGCAGTGGGGGATTGTGCAAGCAAGCGTGATTTTGCCACTGGTAAATTATCAGCAACAATGCTTGCTTCCACAGCATGTGCAGAAGCAAGAGTTGCAGGTCTCAACTTATATGGTCTTTCAACCTTTAGATCTTTTACAGGAACGATTGGGATTTATTCAACTAATATAGGAGAAACTTCTTATGGTGTTGCAGGTCTTACGGAAGAGACTGCTATAAAAGAAGGTTTTAATATTATATCTGGTACATTTTCAGGCATAGACAGACATCCTGGCAAACTCAATAATGCGCATAAACAAACCGTAAAACTCATCATTTCAAAAGACAGTGGTAAAATCTTAGGTGGTGAAGTGATTGGCGGCAACAGTGTAGGCGAATTGATTAACGTAATTGGCTTTATTATTCAAGCAGGTTATACGCTAACCGATTTATTAGTGGCTCAAATTGGGACGCAACCTATGTTGACCGCTTCACCTGCAGGTTATCCACTCATTAAAGCCGCAGAAGTTATCTTGAAAAAAATGAGTCAATAATCACTTCGTAAGATTTAAATTTGAACATCTTTTACAAGTGCTGCATTTGGACGGTCTAACCAGTCGTATTTAGCTGAAAGTTTACCGTACCATGCAGCACTTTGAACTTGTAGTATAAAGGCTATAGTTATGATGAGTGCTGTGTCAGGGCCAAATGAAGCGATTGCCAGGCCGAGAGCAATGGATAAATTTCTCATAACCGTCCCATAAACAAGTGCATAACCATCTGATTTTTCGAAGAATTTTCTAGAAATTAAAGTGCTTAATCCGAAATTAACGAGGTAGAAGATCACAAGTAGTAACAGTGAATTGAGCAATAAACCTGGATTTTGAACGAGCATTTTAGCTTTCATACTGATACTTGTAAAGATGATAAACATCATAGCCCAAACACTTAAGCTAGGCAAGATTGGTTTAAGTGTTTTTTTAAATTGTTCAACTGTATATTTTTTTAGGATCAATCGATAGGTGATGTTGCCTAAAATCATTGGTAAAATAACAATTTGGATAACGGTTAAAAAGGTACTGAGAATATTGACTTCTACTATGGTTCCCACGAGTACATAAAGGTATAGAGGAGCTAAAAAAGAGCCAATAAGTAAACTCAATGAGGTGATTTTAATAGCCGCAGGAACATTACCCTTGCTGAGCATGGTCCACGAGATGGTCATACCGCTTGTGGGGAATAAAGAGATCATAATAAGGCCAGCAAAGAGCTCTGGGCTGTTCTGAAGAAAAAGTTTTCCAAATATAAAAGCAATGATTGGGATGAATATGAAATTCATCAATCCGGAAATTATGACCACTTTCATATGAGAAAGATCGACAGCTTCTTTAATTTTGAAGCCAATCATTGTTGGGTAGATCATAAAAAAGGTAAATGGCAGAATCCACGATTTTAAAATGTGAGTATCTGCATAAAGCCCCGTGATAAAACCGATCACCAATATTATTGGGATTGCGATTACCAACTTTTTAGAGGGTAGAAAGAATAGAGATTTCATTTATTTTGCCTCCTTGATTTTTTTATTGTTTTGACAACACTTGTCACCACAGCACTGTACATTTTCGCCGTTACAGATGCGATAGTGTCCACCTTCGACTTTTATGACTTTTCCGTGAATAAAGGCATCTGCTAATTTTTTTCGGGCACAATCATAAAGGCGTTGAATACTTGCCCTAGAAGTATTCATATGATTGGCACATTCTTCTTGTGTGAGATTTTCAATATCCATAAGACGAATGGTTTCATATTCCTCAACTGTCATTTGGACGATGCATTCACCACAAGATGCATTTAATGGACCAAAGAAAAGAGGCGATGGTACTCTGCATACTCTTCTGTATTTTTTAGGTCTAGACATAATACCTCCTTAAAATAATTATGAGCATATGCCCAATATAATGAGAATTATATATAGTTTTAGGACATATGTCAATAATAAAATGAAAAGCTGTCAATATTCAGTCTAATTATTGACATATGTCTAAAATGCTTTATAATTTAAGATAACAAGAGTTCTTCATAAAATATAAAAGGAGGTAAAGCATATGGCTAGACCTAGGAAGTGGCGAAAAGTGTGTTGCCTTCCAGAGTGTAACGAGTATGGACCATTAAATACATTAGTAAATGATGCATTTATTATTACGATGACAGTTGATGAATATGAAACAATTCGATTGATAGATTTGGAAGGCTTTACACAAGAGGAGTGTGCAACTCAAATGAATGTTGCACGTACCACTGTTCAGGGCATATACGTTGAAGCTAGAAGAAAAATAGCAGAGTCTATAGTGAATGGAAAGACGCTTAGAATTGAAGGGGGCGACTATAAGCTTTGTGATGGAGAAGAAAAAGGCTGTGGTGGTGGAAGCTGTAACAGACGTAGAGGTGGTATGTAAAAAAACATCTGATAAGATGTAAATTTTAAAGCATATTATTGTGATATTTTGAATTTTATAAGGTGCATCAAGTCTGATTAAAGAATTGGGCTTGATGTTCTTTTTTTAGGACAATATATTTGAAAATTTAAGGATTGACGTGAGATTACACCTCTGGTAAAATTGCAATGTTGTGCCTAAAAAAATAAATTATGAGGTGACCAAATGGAACATAATACTTTGAAAAAGAGTATTGGATTATTTGAAGCAATGACAATGGTTGTAGGTATTGTTATTGGATCAGGGATTTTCTTTAAAGCGACACCCGTTTACTCAAATGCAGGTGCACCTTTCTGGGGCATTATGGCTTGGCTTGTGGGTGGTATTATCACAATGGCATCAGCTCTTACGATTTCTGAGATTGCAACGGCGATACCAGAAACGGGTGGGATATTTGCTTATCTAAAAGTGTTATACGATGATCGTATTGCTTTTTTATTTGGCTGGATGCAATCGATTTTATATGTTCCGGGCGTCAGTGCGGCACTTGCAATCGTGCTTGTGACTCAAGCTACTTTTTTTGTACCAATGAGTGCATTGACTCAAAAATTATGCGCGATCTTTTTTATCTTTTTTATTATTATTTTGAATGTATTGTCCACACAATTAGGGGCAAAGTTACAACTTGTGGCGACTATTGGCAAGCTCATACCAATAGCGATTATCATTGTGGCAGGGTTGGTCATGGGAAAAGCTTCTGGTATTTCTGCCATAGCAGATACAAGCCAAGGTGTATTTAGCCTCACTGGATTTGGTGTTGCGATTTTGGGCACGCTTTGGGCTTATGATGGTTGGGTTAGCGTAGGGAATATGGCTGGAGAGATGAAACATCCTGGTAAAGATTTGCCAAAGGCAATTATTTTGGGTTTGTTCATCATTATCAGTGTGTATGTTTTAATTAACACAGCAATTATCAATGTCCTTAAATACGATGTTGTAATCGCGTCAAAGCAAGTGACTACAGATGCTGTAGTGAGTCTATTTGGCAGCGTTGGAGCGAGTTTTATCTCTGTAGGGATTATGGTCTCGATCTTGGGTGCATTAAATGGTTATTTGATGACAGGCGTTAGAATTCCATTTGCCATGGCACAAGATAATATGTTGCCTTTTTCAAAGGTGCTTGGAAAGATTGATCCTAAGTTTGATACACCGACGAATGCTCTTTTATTTGAAGGGGTTCTAGCATCTGTTTATGTCCTCACAGGGTCTTTTGAAATGTTGACGAATCTCTCGATGTTCATGGTATGGGTCTTTTTTATCATGGCAGTTGCTGGGATCTTTATATTGAGAAAAAAACACAGCCATTTGATAACGACTTACAAAGTGCCTTTATACCCTGTGATTCCACTTGTGGGCATTATTGGTGGCCTTTATGTAATTGTGAGTACTTTCCTTGGTGATATGCATAGTGCTGTAATTGGAATCGTGATCACGCTTATAGGACTCCCGTTTTATTATATGCATAAGAGAAAAAATAAAGTATAAGTCATCTGAAATAAAAAAGTACAACGCATTGCCGGTTAACGGATCAATGTGTTGTACTTTAAAAGACCATTTATATTAGTGCCTGTTATACTCCTCTGTCCTCAAGTATAGGTCAGCCATGTAAGCGGTTCCTTCACTGAACTCATATTCATTTTCTTCAGACCCAATTGTATGAAGGTCTTTCCACCAATCTTCAAAATTTGAGTTTTCATAATTAGAAATTTTCTCTCCAGTCATTGCTTCCCATTCTGTAGCAGTATAGTAATCAGCTTTTGCGATTTTATGGATTCTTATTTTCTCATTACGATCTGATATAACAACTTCAATCTCACCGTCTTTTAAATTAACATATCTTATATCTTTCAACAATCTTGAATCAAGTACCAATTTATAGTCCTCAACAGTTCCATAAAAATATTTTACCGAAAACTCCAACTCAATATCTCCGATATTATTATTTTCATTTAAAGAATAAGAATACGAGCTGATTTCACACTCTCTAGAATAATAGTAATATGGCATTAAGTTTTCATCAAGAAGTTTAAAAGAATTTTCATCTGCCCACCAGTCTTGGCTGTCTGCATATGGCCAAGACTGAGTTATATTATCAATTCTATTAATTGAAGTTGAAATCCTAGAAATCATCTTTTCAACTGGAAGAGGTGTCTCTTCATCTAATTGATATAAATTGAATTCTATTACTCTTCGGTCATCCGCATCTGGAGTTGGCGTCTTTGGATCATTAGAATAGCAAGTAAAAGCATCATAGGTAAGTTCAAAATTGTATACATTCTTTTTAGCAGATACATCAATATCATATTTCTCCATGTGAGGATTTGGTGAGGAAAATGAAGGTGAACAAAGTTCAACTTCACCCAATTCTTCTCCGATACGATAATATGAGTGGTATTGATGGAAGATACCATCCTTAGATGAAGTGTATTCCTTGATAAGTTTTATAAGATATCTGTTGCTTTTTACATCTTCATTATTAAATATAAATGCATTTTCTGGTTTATTATTGTTGAAATAGGATATTTCTTTTGTTTCTTCGTGAAGCAATTTTTTTGTTTGATAATCATAAACGCCAATTTGGATAAAACCGCTTCCGCCATAGGGCAAAACTTTAAATGGAATGTAAATGTCGCTTGTTTTCATCAAAAGTTCGTTTTTTTCCTTTTCCGCAATAGAATCAAAATCATGAAAGTCAACAAGCGCAGTATTTTTTTCAATACCAACAATGCCAATGATATTTCTATAGAAGGCATTTATTTTATTTGATTTTGCGCCTTTGAAAGTAATTATTTTGTTGCTATTTTGAGCCATATTATGAAAAAAGGTTATTGCTTGCGCTCTAGTTAGTTGCTTTTCAGGACCATAAGAGGAATAACTTCTTTTACCAGCTTCTAAACCGACACTCAATTCATTTTCATACATAAAGTATACGGCTTGTTCTTCTGTTAAATTGAATCCTAAATATCCTGCTACAATCATTGCAACACGGCTCCGCGTTATTGAAGCATCTTTAACAGAGTCATTTTGGTAACCTATGAACGGAAGATCATATTTCTGAAGTGCATCATAATATTTTTGAGACCAATGAAATTGAGTTGATATGGGCGCTGGAATCGATATATCTTTTGCGTATTTTGTTAGCAATACAGCAAACTCTGCTTCAGATAGTGTTTTTTCTGGTCCAAAAGTTTGATCGGGATAGCCTGTTATCCCTAGATCATTAACGCCCCAGATCAATTGTGGAGCAGCCCAATAGGTCTCATCAATATCAATAAATTTGTTAAGCAAATCGCTTTCTGTTGCTTCAGTTTTAATTTCATCTGAAGCAGTTGTTTCAGCAAATGAGGGAATGCAACTTGCTAGACCGAATAAAATAATGCAAAATATTGTAATCGTCATGATAAAATTTAAATTTTTAGAGTATTTCAAAATAGTTTTTCCTAAGAAATATTTATGGATCTTCATTAATAATCTCCTTATCATAATGTGGTCTAAATAGCTAATAATCAATTTGGGGATAACAAAATAGAACATAATTACTTTGCAATTTCATCTAATCCCAATACAATATGTTTTTTGCAATTTGGGCAGTCAAAGGCATATTGTGAAGCTTTAAAAATGAACCCGGTATAAGAATGTGAAAATTCTGATACATATTCTCCACATGAACATAATATATGTGTGAGTGTCTGTTGACGATCATAGCAAAATGAGTTGAATTGCGCGATTGCGCCATTGCTATATCTCAAATGGCATTCTTTAAGCCATCCATCTTGGTACTCTATATAGCCGAGTTGAGTATCGTTAAAATCGTAATAAGTGATTATACCATCTGGATAATTATTATTAAAATTTCCTTTTCGGTATATGACATCGTATATATTCACATATTGCAAGCCCTCACCATGATATGACCCCATTTCCCAATTACCGTCATACACAATTTCATTTAAATGATTGTATTCTTTTCCAATACCATGTGGCAAATTGTGCTGAACTTCACCTTCATAAGTATTTCCATTAAGTAATGTCAATTTTCTGATTTCAGTAGGATTATCGTAATCATACATTATAGTAAAACCCCCTTTAGATGTAAATAATAAATTGTTATATAACAATAGAATAGCACGAGATTTGTGCTTATTACTGTCGTCTTAAGCATAAAAACGCGTGTTTTAAGCATATCAATAAAGAGAGTTTGTATTTGATTATGCTATTTGGTGCAACCTTCTAGAATTGAAGTGCGCTAAAGTTTTAATTTTGATATAATCAATTTTGAACAGAATAAATTAATTTATAATTATAGATAAGGTAGAGATAAATATGTTGAGGTTTCATTTAGTAATTGGATTTGCTTTTATGTGCGTTTTCGCTGTGATGGGGAAATATATTTTTAAAAATGCATATGAGGTTAAAACTTTAGAGATGCAGATTCACGAAATTCAAGAGTCGAAAGAGTCCATAGATCAACTCATTATAGAGAAGAAAGATTTAGTTGATAAATATACAAGAGATCTAGAGACTATACAAGAGTTTGCACAAAATGATCAGATTGAGGCTTTACAAAATTTCTACAGACAGAAAGTTATTGATTTTATAGCGGACTCAAATGGGAAGGATTCAATTGCTGCTCAGTTAAATGGATTAAAAATTGCACCCCTTAGGGGACTTCTATTAAATAAGGGGAATCGAGCGTCAAAACTCCAGATTGATTTTAAAGTGGCAATTGCTGGAGAAGTTAAGGCGTTGGGTATATCCGATATCGATTTATGCAGGATATGTGGTATTTTAATTGACAATGCCATAGAGGCGGCAGAACAAAGTGATGAAAAATGGCTTCAAATATTCATCGCTAAAGGACTGTACGAAGGTGAAAATGATTGGTGCATCCAAATAAGAAACGCTTATAGTAGTTCCAGTGGTAAAAAAATCACTAATTCGGCTTCTGCAAAAGGTACAAATAGAGGGTATGGTATCAGATCGCTTAGAAAAACCATACAAGGGAAAAATGTGATAATGCAGCAACTACAAACAGAGGATTATGTTGAATATGTTCTATTATTTAGAACCATTTAGAAATATATGGAGGCATCATGATTTTTGGCATATTTTTTATTTTAAATTTTCTTGATATTGCATTAATGTTTTATTTATTGGATATCTTTTTAGAAGCAGATTTTTTTAATAAATCTAAAAGGACTTTTTTTGTTTTAGTCACTGTTAATGGTATTGCATGGACATTAATGGCAGTGCCAGTTTTATATCCTTTTTTTGAATTATTTGTAATAATTAAGAATGCTCTATACTTTGGGGCAATCTTGTTTGTTAGCAAACCAAAATACTTGATAGGTTTTTCCACGATGAGCTTCTTTTTTATTCTTACATTGCCCTTGCAGATCCCAAATTTATTTTTAGTGAAGTCTGTTTTCAATAACGATTATCAAAATGTAGTTTATCAAATTTTTCCTGCTATTTCTGATATAATTACATATTCTTTATTTTGGAGTTTTTACGTTAAAATACTTTCTATGAAGATGAAATACGCTTTAAAAAATGCAATATATAAATGTCGGTTCATTTTAGTTATAATTAATGTATTATTGCCTTTAATTGAAATTATCTTTTTTTTATTGGATTTTATTGAAAAAGAGGGTATTCTAAAATATGAAATATTCGAGATTCAAATATTTTTGATAGTTCTTTTTGTCATTATATTTTATTTGTCCAGAAAGAATCAGAGTATAAAAAAAGAACTGATGAGTGCTTATGAAAAAAGCAAACGTCAATATGAGAAGGTCTGTCAATCGTATGATGATTTTTTGTATTTTAGGCATGACTATATTAATATTATGCTTTCTTTGAAAAGTGCGATAGATCAAGAGGAAATACCACAGATTTTAAATACAATTGATGAACTTAAACAATATACAAATTTGGAGAAAAAATGAATAACATAATAATAATTGAAGATGACATTAAATTTGCAGAACAGTTAAAGTCATATTTAGAAACCAACTATGTGAATATAGAATATTCTCATTTTCAAGCAATTGAAATTGTAAGCTGTAATTATATAGATTATATTGATAAAAAGTCATTTGACCCTCAGATTAAAAATTTATATATATTAGATATTGGTTTAGAATCCAATATAAACGGTTTAGATATTGCTGTGAAAATTAGGCGTTATGATCCAGATTCTTATCTATTGTTCTTAACATCAAGGCTAGAGTTAATGGGACAAGTCCTCAATTTTAATTTGAAACCGATAAATTTTATTTTCAAAGGGGATCCTTTAATTTATGAAAAATTGGACTCGTCTATGAAACAAATTATTTATGAGCTTGGAATTGTTAATCGGAACTCTTTTGCTCTAAAATTTTTACAATTTCAATATAGAAATTCTTATTATAAAATAACACTCTCTAAGATTCTTTACATTGAAACAGACACTGTAAAGCGTAGACTTGATATATATACTGAAAAAGATTGTTTTCACTCGAACTTAAAACTGAATAAACTTATGGATACACTTCCAAACAATTTTATTCTAATTTTCAGATCTATTATCGTTAACATTAAATTTGTAAGCAAAATAATTAGTAAAAATGGGTACTATTATGTTGTATTAAACAACGAGAAGTATTTACCTATCTCAAAAAAATTTTTAAATACAGCACTTGAGGCTTTTGAAAATGAAGCATTATAGTTGGCAAAATATTATGAAGAGATTATAGACTTATATTATTAATGTGGCAATAAAGTACATGATACCTTGTGGAAGATCCTTTATAAAATAATGATTGTGCTATAAATAACATGTAAAGCTAAAGGTCACTGTTGAATAAGAATAATAAAATTGAAATGCCTCAATCTACTCAATTCAACAAGTAGATTGAGGCATCTTATTTATGATTATTCTTCTAACTGCCAGAGATGTCTATCCTGTCTAAAAAACAAACAGACGCCAATCCCAGCAAATGCTAGAAATAAGAACAGAAATGCTGCTCCAGAACCCTTGCCTTCTCCAAACAAGGTATTCAAAACACTTGAACTTTGGTATTTCATAAAAGGTTCGAATACCTGATCTACCAAAACCCCACCAAGAAAATAGCCTACTGGGATTGTAAAGAATTGAAGTGTATTTCTTGCAGCGTAGATTCTCCCTTGCATTTCAAGAGGAATATGATTTCTCAAAATGACATCCATATTTGCGACCATCATTGGGATAAAAAGCCATCCCATAATAGCGCCTATAGACCATAGGGGAATGCTGTTTCCAAAAGCCAAAAAGAAATTTTCTGTACTCATGGAAAATAAAAGCGTGTTGCAAATCACCTTTACTCTGCTTTTAGGTGCTGGTAGTATGGAAACGACCACGCTACCCACTAAAGTTGCTATGCCAATGCTGGCATTTACAATACCGAGACCGATCTCACCGCCGTTATCTTTTGAAAGGATCATAGCGGGAAGTGCTGCATTATACATAGATGCAATTAGGTTTATGCTTGCTAAAAACAAGATTAAATCTAAAATGCCTCGATTTTTCTTGAGGTACTTCAAGCCTGATCTTGTAGATTCAAGTAAAGTTTCTTTGGCTTTACTTGTATACTCGATTTCAGGAATCTTTATGAAGAACATCAGGCATAGAAAAGCAATTGTAAATGAAAGTAAATCAAATAATATGACAATGTTCATGCCAAATAATGAAAATATAGCTGTCGCAAGAACAGGTGTTAGAACATTTGTCAGCGAATTTGAAAAAGACCTCATACCACTTGTTCTTTGATAGTACTTTTTCGGTGTCAATAAGCTGATGGTAACATCAGCAGATGGCTTTTGAACAGTATTCATCAAACCGTTTAGGGCATTTAAGAGATAAATATGCCAAATCTCTAACATCCCTGCTTGTAAGAGCAGAAAAACGCATACTGTACATAGAGCCGCAAAAGTATCACAGACTAGCATTGTTATTTTTTTGTTCCATCGATCACTTAAAGCACCTGCAAATATGCTCATGAGCACATATGGTGCATATGAACAAATCGTGATGAGTGCTGTGGTTAATGCAGAGCCATATTGCTGATATGACCAAATAACCAGTGTGAAATTAGTCATGGCACTGCCTAAAGCAGAAAAAGATTGTGATAACCATAGGATGATAAAATATTTTAAGTCGTGAAGACTTGTTTTTAATGAATTCATTTTTGACTTTGCTCCTTTTTAATATTGGATACTCTAATGAGTAGATTAAAATATTTAAAATGCAAAGTCTCAATAGGACCTAATTGATCTCCATGCTTGTGGTCCTATTTGACCTTGCATGGAGATAAATCAATACAAAGAATCATCTTTGGCCTCCTTAAATGGGTATGTATAGATGGTTGTGAAGGGACCTTAACCATCTTATTGTAATAGACAAGAAAAGTGTACACATATATAATATAGAATACACGAATGGCGTTAAATTTAATAGTATAAAGTTTTTTTATAGAGGTTTTTTAAACCGAGGTGATATACTCATTGATGGTTGACTGGAGAGGCATTAAATGGATAAAAATAAATTAAGGAATCTGAGTATTATGTTGTTAATGTTGTGTGCACTATTTTTGATCTTCTTTATATTGAAAAATAGTGTATTTTCCAATAAAACATCATTTGGTACATGGCAAATAAAAGTGGTTGATAGTGATACGGGTGTGGTATTAGAACAGTCTAAATTTGTAGTGATTGATTTAGATAAAACATTCGTGATTACTTCATCTGAAAATACTATTAAGTTGCCACAAAAGCCCAACTCTTATAGTGAAAAAAATAAATACCCATATGGATATACGATTATTTCATATGCTGATGGCTATCTACCGAGAATAGATCATAATGTATCTATGGGATCGGAAGCTGATACGAACTTAGTATTAAGTCTTGAGAAAATGGAGCATTTTAGCAATCAATCCTATACCGAATATTTTCATAACTCTCCACAGGTTGAATTAGTAGAACTATTTGAACATTATAAAATTAAATAAAATAGGGTATACTTAATTGATCAGTTCTATTTAGAAGGTAATGCTCAGATTTCAACAGAGAATGCAAATAAACCAAATGGATACGGGATTATCGATCCAGACAATTTATCGCCTTATCCTAAAAATCCGACTATCGCTAAAGTCTTTAAAGAGATGGGACTTGTGGATGAGCTCGGATCGGGCGTTAGAAATATCTATAAATACAGTAATGCATATTTTGGTTTTGAACCAGAATTGATTGAAGGCAATATTTTCAAAATTATTTTTAGAACAAAAAAAGTTACCCAGCAAGTTACCCAGCAAGTTGAAGATCGTGTAAGTTTATTACTTGAATATTGTAAAGAACCTAGAACAAGAGATGAAATGCAAAAAAAACTAGGGTTGAAAGATCGTGAATACTTTAGAAGCACGATATTAAAACCGCTTCTTGAAGAGGGGAAACTCATGCTAACGATTCCTGATAAACCCAACAGTTCTAAGCAAAAATATGTCAGTAAAAGCACAGGATTGGGTGATTAATAGCGGACTAAAATAATGAATACTTTATTGAAAAAGGAGTAATCCAAATGAAAACCATAAAATGGGGCATCATCGGATGTGGCAAAGTAACAGAAGTCAAAAGCGGTCCTGGATTTCAAAATGCTGACAACTCAGCACTTGTGGCCGTTATGCGTCGAAATGGTGAACTTGCCAAGGACTATGCTGAAAGACACAATGTGCCTAAATGGTATGATAGTGCAGATGATCTTATAAATGATCCCGAAGTAGACGCAGTGTACATCGCCACACCACCAGCTTTTCATAAAGAATACACGCTTAAGTGTGCTAAAGCGGGTAAACCTGTATATGTGGAAAAACCCATGGCACTTAATTATGATGAATGTCAAAGTATGATTACTGCATGTGAAAAAGCAAATGTACCGCTTTATGTGGCCTTCTATAGACGTGGACTGCCAAGGTTTCATAAAATTAAAGCACTTATAGAGAGTGGTGCTATAGGTGAAGTACGATTTGTAACCACTAGAAATTATAAAAAGCCGATTGAAGCTGGATTATCTGAAAAAGACCTGCCTTGGCGTGTGATTCCAGAGATTTCTGGCGGTGGCATCTTCCTTGATATTGGCAGTCATACGCTGGACATATTAGACTATATTTTAGGCCCAATAAAAGAGGTCAAAGGGAGTATTGATAACCAAGCGCATTTATACAGAGCGGACGATATCGTCTCAGGGAACTTTGTCTTTGAATCAGGGGTTCACGGGATTGGCATATGGTGCTTTTCAGCATTTGAAGCATACGATATGAATGAAATCATAGGCAGTAAAGGCAAGCTTGAATTCTCAACTTTTGGCTCTGAACCCATCGTGCTCAGGACTGCTGATAAGACAGAACTTTTTCCAATCGAAAATCCAAAACATATTCAGCAACCTTTAATTCAAACCATTGTGAACGACCTCAATAAAGTGTCAAAATGTCCAAGTACAGGACAAAGCGCATCTAGAACAAGCTGGGTTATGGATCAAATTGTAAAACAGTATAAGGGGTACAATAAATAAGAAAGGACTAAAATAATGGCAAATATAAAATATGAAATCACAGAAACAATAGGCGTTGTCTCAGAAAATAACAAAGGCTGGTCTAAAGAATTAAATCTCATCAGTTGGAATGACAGAGCTCCTAAATACGATCTTAGAGACTGGGCACCAGAACATGAAAAGATGGGTAAGGGTATAACGCTCTCAAAGGAAGAATTGATTCAATTAAAAAACTTGCTCAATAATTTGGATCTTTAAATAGATGAAATAGAGGGTTCTATTTAGCTGTATTTATTGCATAAAAGAGAGTTGATTTGACATTAAGTTATATAATGGCTAATCAGCTCTTTTTAACGGCTATTTTCTAGAATAGTTTGTGGATAAAATCATTTTAGATGCATTTTATCCACATTGATCACAGAGAAAAAACTCTACACCAAAAGCGTATAATATTGACTTATGGAAATCAATAAACTCCTTGCATAAATACATTTTGCATAAAAAACAAACTGATATAGGCGAGAATCATTGAAAGTACGGGTGTAAATAACCATCCAAAAGAGATGTTGCGAAGTTTTTTAAAATTGATATTCCTGTCCCCTCTGGCAAGACCAATCCCAATGATGGAACCCACAATTGCTTGAGAACTTGATACAGGTACAAGTGGAATCGTCGGCAGGTGTAGAGATATGAGTAAATGTTGAAGGGACACAGAACCAAATAAAAATAGGACAAATGAACTTGATAAAACCACAATAAGAGCACTGGAAGGTGAAATCTTATAGATGCTATTACCTACTGTTGCCATAACGTTATGTGAATAAGTGAATATACCAACTGCAATTGCCATAGCACCTAAGAAGAACAAGACTTGTGTCTGATTGATTGTAAAGATGAAAAGATCCACAGAAGGCAGTGTAATCGAATTGGTGAAAACCCCCATAACATTTGCAATATTATTTGCACCTAAAGAGTAAGAACCAAAAGCACCGACGATAATGAGTCCTGTACGTATATAATAATGTCTCATGAAAATATTGAGTTTGAGTTTTCTAGTTTTTCGTATGAAGAGTTTATAAAAGAAAATGGAGAATACGGCTGCAAGCACAGGACATAAAACCCAAGTTAATACGATCTTCGTGAGCACTGTAATACTGGTTGGATTGGAAGAAAATAAGTTCCAACCAATGATTGCGCCAACGATGGACTGAGAGGTTGATACAGGGAGTCCATATCGGGTCATGATGAAAACCGTGAATGCAGAAGCAAGCGCAACTATAAAAGCACCTGGGAGAGACGTAATGGCACCTAACTTACCAAGTGTATGACTGGCACCAGCGCCACTACTAACAGCGCCAATTATAATAAAGACGCTCATAATAACAGCCGCTGTCTTAAATTTGATGACTTTAGCGCCAACAGCTGTGCCGAAAAGATTTGCAGCATCATTTGCACCTAAAGACCATCCGAGAAATAAACCACTTGAGATATAAAATAGATTCATATTCATAAAATCACCTAAATCTCTCTTTTTATAATAAAAATAGAAAGCTTGTCCCCGATCAATTCAGCTTCATCGGAGATGCCAGCGATCATACTTGTAAATTCTTTAAGTTGTCTTTTTTCTGCAAGAGAAGAGATTATTTGATCGTTGAAAAGGGCATAATTTATTTTTTCCTCTAGAATATCGGTTTCGTGCTCGTAGAATTTGATTTTACTGATATGGGAGGATGCCATGTATAATTCACTTAAAAAAGCTCTGGCGGCTAACAGTAGAAATTCAGCTGATTTTATGGTGCTAGCAACGAGTGCAAGAATATCTGTATTTAAAACATTTGGGAAAGTAGGTTTTTGAATATGGAATTCTTTTGAAATTTCCTCTGTGGCATCGATGATATTATCAAGGCTTTTTACAAGTGAGAGCACATCAGCGCGTGTATCTGGTAAAAGCATAAATCTGTAAAGTGAAGTCTTTATCTCTATTTCTAGATTGTCAGCTTCTGTCTCTAAGGTGCGAATACGGTCAAAGGTTTCTTCAAAGCTTTCATAGTCTTCCAAAAGGTAAGCTGCAATGGCCTTTTCAAGGAGTAAGAGACTTTGCGAAATAGTGTCAAGGAATTTTTCGATTTTCATGTTGAGTTCAATAGATTTTTTAAATATGGAGTTCATAGGTAAACCCTCCTTGGATAGGTTTGAAAAAAAGTCTTTTGATTTCTTGTGCTTTTGTTTTGAAAGTATATTAAATTGATACCTCGATATAAGTTGTATCAAACTTAAATCTGAAAAATAACCAATGAGAAGCACTTGCAAGTTATAGATGATTTAAGAGAATGATGATTTTATTATTTCTGTTAAACAAGGGGGGCAGAAAATAAGGGATTTATGAAATAACAGAGAGAATTGCGATGAAATTATCAGAGCGATATGATACGATGTTAGGTACAAATATTCTGAAATATACTTAAAGGAGTGACTGATATGAATCCAATTGAGCTTATTTTAAAGGATTATCCAATGATGGTTTTGGATGGTGCTTTTTCAACAGAGTTAGAACAAAAGGGATGCGATCTCAATGATCCGCTTTGGTCCGCCAAAGTACTTATCGAAAATCCAGACTTGATCGCAGCAGTACATGAAGACTACTATAAATCCGGTGCAGATTGTGTGATTACAGCAAGTTATCAAGCCACTTATGAAGGCTTTATGAAAAGAGGGTTAAGTAAAGATGAAGCAGGTAGATTAATCGCCTCGTCAGTTGAAATTGCAAAAGAGGTTAGAGATCGATTTTGGTCTAATGAAGCAAATCGAAAGGGAAGACCAAAACCACTTGTTGCGGCATCAGTAGGCCCATATGGCGCTTATCTAGCAGATGGTTCAGAATATCGTGGCAATTATGGACTTGATAGAAAGGCATTGTCAGAATTTCATAAGAAGCGGATGCAGACCCTTGTAGAGGCTGGCCCAGATATCCTTGCATGTGAAACAATTCCTTGCTTAGTAGAAGCTCAAGCGATTGTGGATGTCCTCGAAACCCATCCTGGGATGTATGCTTGGATCAGCTTTAGTGCCAAAGATGGTGCACATATTAACAGTGGTGAGAGCATAGAAGACTGTGCAAAATGGCTGAATGATAAGCCTCAGGTTGCTGCTATAGGTGTTAATTGCACAGCACCTGAATATATGGAATCTCTTATTGAGGCCATTCGGGCGGGAACAGATAAACCGATCATCGTATATCCTAATTCTGGCGAACAATATGATGCCGTGGAAAAAGTTTGGCATGGCTGTTCTGAATCAGAGCATTATGCAGTTGATGCGATGAAATGGCATCAAAAAGGGGCTCAGATCATAGGAGGGTGTTGCAGAACCACACCAATGCATATTCATGAAATTGTTGTCTTGGCAAAGAGCAAGATATAAAATAGCGTATATGAAAGCTATTGATAAAGCTATAGATACCATTAAAAGGTTTAGTAAAGTATCATTCTGTGAATTTTTATACATTTAAATGGAATTAAATTCATGTATAAAATACAAAGAATGGTACTTTTTCTTAAGTTTGTTCAAAAAAATACAAAAAACACTTGATATTTCCTTAATATGCGAGTATATTAATTGAAAGAGTTGTATAAACATGCTTAAACATGTATTTAAATTAATGAGGGGGAAATATGAAAAAGATTTTAGCATTAATTATGATTATGCTACTTGCAGTGGGAATTGTGGGGTGTGCATCTAAACCGAAGGAATCAGCTGAGACTCCAGCAGCAACTACAGAGGCAGCAGCGCCTGAGGCAAGTGCACCAGAAGCTACACCAGAAAAAATGGTAATCAAGATTGGAACGGATGATGCGTATCCACCTTTTGAATATCACGAGGAAGCAACAAATGATTTAATAGGTTTTGATGTGGATTTTGCCAAAGCACTTGCTGAGGAAATAGGCGTTGAAATTGAGTATGTACCTACAGCGTGGGATGGTATTTTTAACGGCGTTAACACTGGACAATACGATATGATTATATCATGTGTGAGTATTACCCCAGAACGTATCAAGGGATTTGGAATGAGTAATCCATACCTTTCAAACGGTATCGTCATTGTATCTGCAGCGGATGGCGAACAAGCAACATCGATTGACCAACTAGCAGGTAAAAAAGTAGGTGTTCAGCTTGAAACGACTGCGGATATAGCAGCTAAAAAATTCATTGCAGATGGTACAGATATTTCATTATCACAATATGATTCCGTAATGGAAGCATTTGCAGCACTTAAAGGTGGGTCTGTTGAGTATGTTTTAGTAGATAGTTCAGTTGGCGGTTTCTACATTTCAAACGATCCAGAGTCTTATAATATTACGTCAGAACTTCTATCGAATGAACCAATAGGCGTTTGTGTTGCAAAAGAAAATACTGAATTACTGGATAAAGTCAATGCAGGTATAAAAGCACTTCAAGATAGTGGTAAAATGACAGAACTTTCTCAAAAGTGGTTCTCAGCAGATTTTGCAACTAATATTGATGCTGAAATCAAAGTAATCGAATAAATCTTATATTTGCATATGAGGTAATTTAGAGAAATCGTAAAAAAATAGATGTAAACTTATGACCTGTCACTCTTGGTGGCAGGTCATCTTAATAATAGGTGGTTAAAAAGGTGGGGGGAGTTAAATGTTAAATGAAGTACAAATTCAAGTTATTATTAAAGGAACACAATATACCATCATTATTGCAGTTGTAGCTGTTATTTTAGGCACTATATTGGGCATGCTTGTTGCTTTAGGACGTATATCACATAACAGAATACTCAATAAGGTGTCATGGCTTTACGTGTGGTTTTTTAGAGGAACACCGTTATTGCTACAATTGTTTATGATTTATTATGCGATGCCTTTGATCATTAAGGATCTGACTGGGCATCCTTTTCCAATAAATCCATTGTTGGCTTGTTTTATCGCTTTTGGTCTCAATTCTACGGCTTATATGGCGGAATTTTTTAGAGCGGGGATCGAATCTATCGATAAAGGACAATTAGAAGCTTCAAGAGCTTTGGGTATGAGTTATAATCAAGCCATGTTTAAGATTATTATTCCGCAATCTTATAAAAGGTTGTTGCCTTCTGTAGGCAATGAATTCATCATGTTAATCAAAGACACTTCGCTTGCTTCAACAGTTGCGATTTCAGATCTTCTCAGAACAACTAAGACTATGAGTAGTTCATCGGGCAATTGGATTTATTATGTCTATGCAGCATGTATCTATTTGCTGATGACCTCTATTATTCAGTTTGGATTTGATAAGCTTGAGAGGAAGGTGGGGGCTTATGAGTAAAGAGATGATACAAGTGGTAGATGTGCATAAATCATTTGGACAATTAGAAGTACTAAAAGGCATTAATTTCTCAGTTAATGAGAACGAAGTGGTCTGTATTTTAGGGGCTAGTGGTTCGGGCAAGTCGACTATGCTTAGATGTATGAATCATTTAGAACGCATTACATCTGGTGAAATTTTCATAGATGGGGAACTTGCAGATAAAAGAGAAAATGATAAAGATATGATTAAAATAAGTCCAGTGCATGCACAGGAACTCTGTATGGAACTGGGGATGGTATTTCAAAGATTTAACCTTTTCCCACATTTAACGGTACTTGAAAATGTCATGAAGGCGCCAATGCTTGTTAAAAAAGTGGATGAAGCCACAGCACTCAAGGATGCAGAAGAATTGCTTAAATCTGTAGGGCTTTATGATAAAAAGGATGAATATCCTTCTAGACTTTCGGGTGGACAACAACAAAGGGTTGCTATTGCCAGAGCACTTGCGATGAAGCCTAAGATTATGCTCTTCGATGAACCGACGTCTGCACTTGATCCTGAACTCGTAGGTGAAGTGCTAGAAGTTATGAAGGATCTCGCTAAAAAAGGCATGACCATGATTGTGGTGACACATGAAGTTGGCTTTGCCAAGGAAGTAGGAGACCGCGTGATTTTTATGGATGGCGGTGTGATCTGTGAAGAGGGTAAACCCGAAGATGTGATTGATCATCCAAAAGAAGAGAGAACGAAGGCATTTTTTAGTAAGATATTGTAAATCGTTGCATTTAATTTGATTCAATTCAATAATGGCGTCTCATATTTGTCAATTTGGATAAATATGAGGCGCTATTTTTACGATTTTAAATCAATTTCATACAATAACTTAAAATCTAAATCTGATAGACTTCCTTTAACTAACACTAAAATGGCCTCTCTTTTATGCCGAGGGGCGATTGCAATAAAAGGAGGTCTATTATGATTAAAGGGTTTACACTACCAAGAACACCTAAGGGCACTTCAAGTCTCGTGCCACATCCGCCATGGCATTATGTGGGGAATATTGTTGCTATTGAATACATTGCTGACCGGGCATTAATTGAAGCTTATTTGCCTGAACCGTTGACTTTGGAGTCTACGAAGTGTTGTATTTATTTTGTAGATTGGCAGTACGCTTCTGAAAATGGCAAAGAATATCTCGATCCAGTTGAGAGTCAATATAAAGAGACCATTATCTTGATGTCCGCATCTTACAAAGAGGAATCCATGGCATATTGTCCCTACATCTGGGTGGATCAAGACAAAGCTTTTTTGAGAGGTCTCATCCAAGGATGGCCGAAACAACTTGGAGAAACTCATATCTCCAAAGGATTTACAATAGAGTCAAAGGCGGCGCCCACAGGACACTTTGGTGCTACATTAACGGTTAATGGTAAACGCTATATTGAGAGTCAGTTGCTTATAAACGAAGAAAACGCAAAAATGCCATCGCCTACATTTGCAGGTTCTGCGCTGCTAAGGTATTTTCCAAATCTAGAAAAGGGAAAGCATCACGAGCCACTCATCAACGAGCTCGTTCAGTTGAAATCAAGAGATGTGAAAGTATCACCAGTGTCCAAGGGAGATGCTCAGCTTGATTTTGTGGTGTCTTCTGAACATGAATTCAACGATTTCACGCCGGTTAAAGTGCTTGACGGTTATCGATTCCAAGTGGCATTAACGGTGGACGATTTAAAGGTGCTTGAAAAATTGTAAAAAATTATGAAGCTTTTTATGTATGTAGAGTGTATATTTGTCTAAATAAGGGTATAGAATATGCGACTATTAGGTGTGTTTTTACGCCGATAGAATATGGATACATAAGGAGTGTAATGATGAAGAAAATTGACAAAGCATCATGGCCGATATTGATCGTGTCAGATCAAATTGGCATGAAAAATGATTCGGGAATTTGGTTAGATCGCATCGCGGAGAAATTGGTTAAGGATCAGGATTGTAGTATAATCTACTCATCCTCTTATACGGATGCCTGTGATATCGTCAGATCAAGAGAAGACTTGGGGACTGTTTTAATGGATTGGGATTTGAAAGAGAACTCTGAAAAAACAAGTCTAAAGAACAGCATTTGGCTAGAACAAATGGCTCTAAAGCATAATCAAAATAACGAGGCATCTGGAAGGATACATGCGAGTGCTCTTATTGAACTGATCCGGAAAATCAATAAAAACGTCCCAATCTTACTAATGACTTCTCACGGTTCAGTGGAAGAAATACCAAGCGAAGTGTTTAGTCAAATCAACGGTACAATATGGAAATTCACAGATACACCTGAGTTCTTATCAGGTCGTATAGAGCGGAATGTTATAGATTATGCCGATGGGGTAATACCGCCTTTCTTCCTGGAACTTATAAGATATGTAAATGAATATAAGTATGCTTGGCATACGCCAGGGCATATGGGTGGACAAGGCTTTTTAAGAAGTCCTTCAGGCACTGCATTTCACAAGTTCTTTGGTGAAGAAGTTCTCAGGGCAGATTTATCGATCTCTGTACCCGAATTGGGGTCACTATTGGATCACAGTGGTTTAACGGGTGATGCAGAAAAATATTCGGCAAAAGTCTTTGGTTCAAGTGAAACGTATTATGTGCTAAATGGCACATCCACCGTAAATCAAATCATCTGGAGAAGTGAAGTATCTGCTAATGAAAACACATTGGTAGACCGTAATTGTCATAAATCTTTAAACTATGCAATGGTAATTACAGATGCAAAACCAGATTATATGGTGCCATTAAGAAATAAGATGGGGATCATCGGACCAGTTGAATTTGATTTGATCCCTAATAAAAGTGATGATTATTATAAAATGTCTGCACTTACAAACTCAACATACGATGGTGTTTGTTACGATGTAACCAAAGTGGTTCCAAAACTAAATTGTGCTCAAAATTGGCATTTTGATGAGGCTTGGTATGCCTATGCGAAATTTCATCCAATTTACAAAGATCACTTTTCTATGGATGTGAAGCCCCAAGAACATAAACTTATTTTTGCATCGCATTCAACGCATAAACTCTTAACGGCTTTCTCCCAGGCGTCTATGCTTCATATTAAATTGCCAAATGATATTGCTGATAATGCTGAGAAAACAGAATTGTATAAGACTAGGTTCAATGAATCCTATATGATGCACGGTTCAACATCGCCACAATATAATATGGTGGCTTCACTTGAAGTTGCATCGAAGATGATGCATGATAATGGTGAAGTCGTATTTGATAACATCATCCGTGAAGCCATTGAACTTAGACAAAAAATTGTTAGTATCAAAAAAGAACAAGCCCTTAATACAGATGAGGCGAAAAAGTGGTTCTTTGATCTATGGCAACCGCCAGAAATTGGAGAAGCGGATAATGTTGAAGCTCTTTTTGCTCAAGACAAATGGCTCATAGGACCGAATAATAAAGCATGGCATGGATTCGATATAAAGGCAGATTATGCAATGCTTGATCCCACCAAAATAACGTTTACATGTCCGGGGTTCGATGCTGTTGAAGGGGTAAAAGCAGATGCTCAAGGCATTCCAGCAGCAGTAGTGACGAATTATTTAATCGATAAAGGTATTGTCTGCGAAAAATCAGACTATTACTCATGGTTATTGCTCAATTCGATTGGAACGACTAAGGGAAAACAGGGCACTTTAATTGCAGAGCTTTTAAAATTTAAAGCTCTATATGATTCAAATGCACTGCTCTCAGAAGTTTTCCCAGAACTTGTTAATAAATATCCTAAGCAGTACGCACAGAAGACGCTTAAAACACATTGTGATGAGATGCATCAAAGTATTTGCAAGTTACAATTGCTTGAGAAAATGGAAGCTGCTTTTAGAGCACTGCCTAAACAAGTGAAGACGCCAAGAGCAGCTTATAATGAAGTTGTAAAAGGAATGGTGGCTTATAAGACTTTAAATGAGATCAAAGCGAGTGATGAAGAGTATACTGCTGGTGTCATGTTAGTGCCATATCCACCTGGAATTCCTATGATCATGGGTGGCGAGTCTTTTAAGTATACCTATAAAAATTACGTTGACAAAGAAAAAGGTGAATTTATTGAAAATTCATCCGTGCTAGATTATTTACTTATGCGTCAAGCTTTCGAAAATGATTTTCCAGGATACGAAGGAGATATTCATGGTATTGAACGCACAACAGATAAAGAGGGCAATGTCTTATTTATGACTTTGGTGCCCAAAACCAATGGATAGATTAGATGATTTTAATAACAGGGTATGTTTTTTAAAGCGGAAGCATATATAATGGCTACTTTAATTTAAGCAAAATGGATGTGGATCTGAGAAAGAAGGTGAACTCATGGGTAAAAGTAAATTCGAAACTACGCGTTTTTATGACATGATTGAAGTAAAAGTCAATGATTCACATCCTCATGCTTATAAACCGCATTTACATTCTGAACTCTCCATTGGTATTATTCAAAAAGGGGATACAGTTTTAACCATTAATGAAGTTGACTATGAGTTCGGCGAAGGGGATGCGGTTATAATCATGCCTTATGTCGTTCACAATTGTCAGCCTATAAATATTCACAATTGGGCATTCACAATGATCTATTTAGAGGATAGTTTTCGTGAGGATTTGATGGCTTCATTGAGTCCAGATTTAAAAATAGGAATTGCTAAACTAGGACAACCAGAATATAATAAGATCAAAAATCTTGTAGGTATTTTAAAATCAGAACAAGATGTGTTTTTAAAAGAAGTTGAAATCGTAGATTGTATCAATATGATAGTGGATTCTATTGATATTCGAGTTTCTAAAGAAATGGACCTTGTGATGGAACGCATTAGAGTTTATATAGAATCCCATTTTTTGGATAGTTTAAGCCTAGATGCCATTGCGACTGAATTCAACTTTAATAAATTTAATCTCATAAGACGTTTTAAAAGACTTTATAACGTGACGCCGAGTGCTTATCAGTTACAACTTAAAGTTAATCATGCAAAGCATTTATTGAAAAGTGAAAATGATCTTGTAAAAGTTGCTTTAGAAGCTGGTTTTTACGATCAAGCTCATTTTTCAAGAGAGTTTAAAAAGGCCACAGGGATGACACCATTTCAGTATATAAAATCAGAGTAAAAAGGACGATAGTATTTTTTAGTGTTGATATTATATCCTTAAAAGGTATAATATTGTGGTTAATATTACGAATTTCATCTAATCACATAGATTCAATGAATTCTCTTTGTATAGGGAGTGGAAATAATGTGAGTGATATTACTTTCAAAACATAAATATACATAAGAAAGTAAATAACCAGCTTAGATACAGGCTTTTTTTCTCAGAGATTGAATAAACATAAAAATTAAAAAGAATGGAAGCGTGAAAATTAGTATAGTTGAGTCTAACATATTTACGTCCTTTTCAAGATGACATTATCTGAAGCATATAAGTTGTGTCACAAATATTAGAAACGATGTCATCGTGAGTTGCAATGATCAGCGTTGTGCCATGATTTTGCATTTTGTGAAATAGATCTAATACCAATGTTATATTTTCGGCATCGAGTGAGCTTGTGGGTTCGTCTGCAAATAAAAGCTTTGGTTTTTTTACAATAGCTCTACAAAGTGCAACGCGTTGCTTTTCACCGCCTGATAATGTCTTAATCTCTTTTTTTAGGAGCGCGTGTATCCCCAATTCAGAAGACAATGAGTGGATGCGCTTTTCAATATGTTTTTTATCGAGTTTTAAATATTGCAATGGTAGAGCTATATTGTTAAAGACATTTCGATCATCGAGCAAGTACAAGTTTTGCGGGATATACCCCACGTAAGAACTTCTGTACCTTGCTCTTTCTTTATTTGTAGCAGTGTGCATATCTTTTCCATTGAAAATCATTTTTCCAGAATCGGCCATGAGTGTTGCTGATAATATATTGAGTAATGTCGATTTTCCACTACCGCTTTTTCCTCTTATTCCGACGATTTCGCCCTCACGAATCTGTAGCATCACATTTTTCAAAACCGTTTGCGTACTACCAGCTTTTTTAAAGCTTTTATTAATATTTTCCAGTTTGAGTATAGGTTCTATCATGATCAATCCTCCGTGGTGTTTAGTAGAGCAATTAGTTCAGAATGTGTCAGTTTATAAATGGGAAATGCCGAGACACTAAGCATTAACACTGTGGCGGTGATGAACAAAAATACCAGTATTTGAGCATCTGCAATTTTTAAGATGTAACTTAATACAACTTGACTAATCGTATATGAAATGAGTATTATAAGCATGACTTCACAACTGAATTGTTTTACTAAATCTGAGAGTGATGCCCCGTTTAAATAATGTATAGCAAGTGCTGGGAGGCGCTTCTTTTGCATGAAATACAACTGAAAACATATTGTGATTACATTTAGGCAAAAAGAAAAAATAAAGAGCCATCTCACAAGACTGTAATTTAAATTGATGACATTAACCAATCCTCTGTAGGGTTGAATATGTGGATTTGATCCAATAAATTGATAGTTATAAAATCCTGTTTGTTGAGAAATAACTTCAATTTCAGACATCATATCTTGAGAAGGTTCAGTTCCCATTTCAACTGAAATATAGCCATTGATCATCGCAAAATAATCTATTTTTTGAAATTCTTCTTCTAGATTTGTCTTTGGATCGGTGTAATTGACATATGGCAAAATGATGTATTCATCTAAATAAAATTCTGGATCAGTATTAAAATAGATCAAACTATTTTCTTTTAAAATACCCATGACTTCAAGAGTGACCTCTTTCTGATAATATGATGCTACAATATGATTGCCCACAGCAAAAGACTTTGCATACTTGCTACCTAAAAGAACAGGCATTATTGCCCCCCTGTCTTTAAAGCTTTCTAAAGAAAAGAGTTTGCCTTCTGTAACATCGAGGTTAAAATAACTTTGTGCTCGCATGTTAAGTTGAAAGGCATTAATTTTCTTCATTGTGCCGCCATCAATTGGTTGAACGTCTAAAAACTTTAAATCTGTGTCATCAACAAGGATTTTTTGATTAAACATTGCAAGATATTGAAAATGGTTTGCTGTGTTCAACTTATTATAGAATTTTTTTAAAGTCGTTAAGGTGTCTGGCTGCCTTAGAAACTCAGAAAATTCATCTGGATCAGAATAGCCATCTATGAGTTGATAGATCACTTTATTATCATATATTTTTTCAAGATTATCCTTGCCATTGTGCATTTCAGTTGAAAATGCCATAAAAGTCCCTAAGAATATGAAAAAAAGAGTCGCTTGACATGTGAGTGAGGTCATTATGACTTTGTTGGTGCGATAATGGTAATAAATTTCTCGGCATATCATTTGCTTAGCCACCCTCCCGTCTTATGTCCCTTGTTTACATCATGAACGCTATCTATTAACAAGAAAATAAAAACCAGAGTACATGAAAAAAGTGTAACAACGGTACCATGCCATAATACAGGATTGAGTTGGCTCATCTCAAATATCCCCATCAGGTTTCCTATAAAAACAGAGATTGCAATGGCTATGAGATTTGCTATAAGCACTTCTTCGAGTTCACACATAATGACTTGAGATATTGGAATACCGAGCAACCTATATACTTGACGGGTATTGTTATATTGCTCATAGGCGTGTTTAGTAAAGATAATCAAAGTAAGTGCCACCAGAAAAACAGTCTCTATATAAAGTAGTCTATAAAAGTAAGAACTTTTTGTAAGTCTAGAAGTGCCTTTTGCGTTGCCCCTATGAACAACTACCTCTGGATTTTCTATAGCAAGATTCTTTGAAATATAATCTATGTATTTGGCGTCTTCACCATCTATTATTATGGTTTCTTCAAGGGGGTTAAGATCGTCAAAATTGATTCCAAATAAAATAACAACATCATCTGAGGATGTTATATAATCTGTACCCACAACACCTGTTACCTCAAATTTTTGATTTAAAAGAGATATCCAGTTGGCACCATTTTCTTCTATGACCTTTTTAGAGTAGATATTTTTACCAACCACTGCTTTGAGCCCGTCTTCGCTTGTACTTGGATAGTATCCAGATATCATGGGCGGCATCCAGCTAGATGTGTCTATAATTAAAGCACGGCAATATTCATTAATTTCAACAGATACTCTGTATGCACCTTTGAATAATTTTTGTTCCCAATTAACGGCCTGTGCATTATTTAGAATGAGTATATTATCAAAATACAGTTGATTAGATAATCTATCATAGTCTGTTTGTTTTGCCTCATAAGATACAAAAGCGATAAGGAGCATATAAATTATCGTGTTGATCATGATCATATAGATTAACGACCGTTTAAAAAGTTTCATCTGAAATTCTCCAATTTTAAAAAATTATTGTACATAAATCATAATCAGCCTAGATGCAGTTTGCTTAATGATCAATTGAATATTTTTATAGCACTTTCATGATAACATATGGATAAAACAAAACAAGCAATATGGCTTATAAAAAGGATTATAGAGTTGTATGATGATTTTAACAGTTGGTATCAAAATTTCACTAAGCATGGGTGCGTTGACGCTGATGGAGAAATTTTATATTGAGGAATTCGCATAGCCGTCGGGATTGAAGCTATAGGAGATTTGATAGAGTGTCAATAAAGTAAAGAAGTCCTTAAATAATCTTGATTAGTGAGATTATTTAAGGACTCTCTTTATGCGTAATGGTCAATTAGCTTCATGATGCACTTCTATAGGAAACGCTTTAAAAAATATTGTCCTTGCAATGGGTCCAACAATTATAAATTGAAGTAATATTGCGGCTAAGAAATTTTTCCATAGAGCATTAGCAAATAGGATTGGTAGGTTAGCAGAAATCCCAGTATGCAGGATTGAGGTGATCAGTGTCATTGAGAAACACATCCCACAAACCATGAAAAATGAAATAATGAGCACCTTCATAATGATTGGAAAATGCTCTTTAGATACTTTTGCAGCAATTGATTTAGCGATTTTGCCGACTAAAAACCAGTCCGTTACAAGTGCAATAAAAAAAATAGGAACAAAGCCTATCATAATATCTTTAAAGTTTAGGTTATGAATACCTTCTCTTAAGATGACGTTAAAAAAAGTCATGCCTAAAACCATTAAGAAACAGCAGATTAATGTGAATATAAAATTTTCCTTCTTGTTTTTTCCCAAAATAGATCTCCTTAAAATGAAATATTGCCAAATTTAATTGGATAAAAATTATCCAAACCATCTGGTTGACAATGAATTATAGCATTGAAACATCATGATTGTCAACTAAGTTGACTTAATTAAGTGGGAAAATTGCTACCAGAGGTTGTTATTTAAGTTGAGAAGATTAGCCTTATCATGGTATAGTGTTTAAATAATAGGGGGTAGAGTGATGAAGGCTTATTTAAATGATTTGAACCTCGTGGATTTAATGAGTGAAAAACATAAAAAGTTGAGAGAAGAAGTATTGAAATTATGGCATGAGGAAAATGGTGAACCTATAAACGATACAGAATCGCACTTACTTGGCATAATTGAAAAAAGCCAAGTTACAATGGCTGAGAGTGCTAGAGAACTTAATATCTCTAGACAAGCAGCCCATAAATGTACTCAAAGATTAGTGGATCGTGGTTATATTTTTATCGAATCAATTGAAGGGAATAAGCGTAACAAGCAATTGGTTTTGACTGAAAAAGGTGAAGCTTACTGCAATGATATGTCTGATATAAAGGCAAAATTAGAAGCAGAAATAACTTCTCATCTAGGTGGTGAACTTGTAGAAACCCTCAAAACTGTTCTGAGAAAAAACTGGATAAATGATAAAACATCCATATAAATTGAATAAAAACTATTGTGAATTTTAAAATTAATCTATATAATCATAAAAGAAGTCTTTAGATAACAATTTGAGGATGAATGTCTTTGAACTATAGGGACATAATATAATTAAATATAAAACGCATTAAGGTGCCTCTGAAAAGAGGAGAATAGGAAAGCCGGTTGAAATCCGGCACGGACCCACCACTGTAAGTAGTGACAAATTCTAAATATGTCACTGGATGATATTGACATCTGGGAAGGCTAGAAGGCGGATGAACTACAAGTCAGGAGACCTGCCTTTATGTTGAGATCAATCGAAAGGGGTGTTTTTTCGGGTTGATTAATTGAAGTTACTTTTAGATGGGAAAAGTCTCTCGGCGAATGCTGAGGGGCTTTTTTAGTATAAACAGCAAAATTTGAATCAAAAGGTTTTCGCCTAAAAATTATTTATCAATAGGAGCATATACATGACACATAAATCTTATTTATCACTTGCAATTCCGCTTATCTTATCAACCGTAACGCAGCCCCTCTTAGGTGCAGTTGATACGGCAATCATAGGTCGACTGGATAATTCAGCATATATCGGTGGCGTAGCAATAGGGGCTGTTATTTTTAATACCATCTACTGGCTCTTTGGATTTTTAAGAGTAAGTACCTCTAGTTTTTCGGCTCAATCCTATGGCAGTCGGAAGGAATCCGATACATATTATGCCTATTTTAGACCCTTGATGATTGCTGGTAGTGTTGGCTTGTTCTTTGTTGTATTTCAGGGTCTTTTGGCTAAGTTAGCTATTTTAATCTATAACCCAGACTCAGAAGTAATTGAATACGCAATGGCATATTTCAAAATTCTCATTTGGGGCGCACCTTGTGTGCTCATAGGGTATGTCAATATTGGTTGGTTGATGGGCAGAAAACATATCAAGGAGACGCTCTTTTTGCAAATCAGTGGGAATGTTATGAACATCGTACTGGACGCTGTATTCGTACTCTATTTTAAACTGGGCATTGCAGGTGTGGCTTATGCCACCTTGATTTCACAGTCTTATGCTTTCTTGATTGGAACTGGCATGATTTTTACGAAGATTGAGGTTTTAAAAATTAGAAATTATTTGAATGAACTCGTTGATGGTAATGCCATAAAGGATATGATGCGTGTCAATAGGGATCTTATGATCAGAACGACATGTTTGCTCATTATGACGAACCTGTTTATGACGAAAGGTTCTGAACTGGGTACGGATATTTTAGCAGCAAATGCCATATTATTTCAAGTTCAGTACATTATTTCCTATATTTTTGATGGCCTATCAAATGCCTCTAGTATTTATACTGGAAAAAGTGTAGGTGAGCGCAATGAGGAAGTGTTCAATTCAGTCATATCTATTTCCAATTTTTACACGGTTGTTTTTTGCTTTTTATTATCAGGGATATCATTGGTTTTTCAAAATACCATTATTGGTTTGTTCACGAATATAGAGAGTGTCATCGTGTTATGCAAGACATATTTTATTTGGATTGCGATCTTTCCATATGTAGTGGGTGTTGGCATGGTGTATTATGGCATTTATACGGGAAGTACTTTTACAGGACCGGTGAGAGATTCGTTGATCATCGCACTTGGCGTATTTGTACTTACTTATGTTCTTGTAATTCCAAAACTAGGGAATCATGGTTTATGGCTTGCTTTTATACTTTTTAGTCTCACAAGAAGTATTGTTTTAATGGCCTATAAAGGCAGGCTTATTCAGAAAACTTTTTTAGTAGAATGCGCAGGATAACTTAATGAAATATAAGGGAGGGGAATAAGTTGAAATGAAGCGATATTTTATAGGCAGAAGTTTACAAATGCTGTTGGTTATGCTAACCGTTTCTTTTTTTACTTTCGGATTAGCACATTTGAGTCCTGGTGATCCTGCAGAGATGATGCTTTTATCTCATGATATGATCCCATCGGCAGAATTGCTTGAGAAAACGAGAACAGAAATGGGATTAAACGATCCGTTTATAGTTCAATATTTTAATTGGCTAAAAGGGGTTATAAAAGGTGATTTTGGAGATTCGTATGCACTTAAGGTGCCTGTGATCACAATACTTTCCCAACGCATTGGAATGACACTTAAATTAGCACTGGGAGCGCTTTTATTCCTTGTGGTCACGTCTTTAAGTTTGGGGATAATATCGGCTGTTAAACAAAATAAAGTATGGGATTATCTCATACGAGGTCTTTCTTTTATGGCAATTTCAATGCCTTCATTTTGGTTAGGGCTCATATTGATCTACTTTTTCGTAGTCAAATTAAATTGGTTTAAGATCACGAATCAATATGCATTTTCGAGTATTGTTTTACCAGCACTTACGCTTGCAATGCCTTTGATGGGCAAGTATATCCGTCAAATACGTGCAGCTGTCTTAGAAGAATACAAGAAAGACTATGTGATTGGGGCGCGTGCTAGAGGGATTAGAGAAAGTCGAATCATATGGGGACATGTACTTCCCAATGCTATGCTGGGTATAATGACGCTTCTTGGATTATCGGTTGCCTTTTTAATCGGAGGGACTGCAATTGTGGAAAATATATTTTCATGGCCAGGTCTTGGGACTATGGCACTTGATGCTATAACAAACCGAGATTATCCGATTTTACAAGCATATGTCATCTTTATGGCTTTTATATATGTGAGTGTCAATTATATTGTGGATATTGTATCGCAAATGCTTTATCCCGTACTTAAGGAAGAGACGGGGTTATGAAAATGAAATCAAAATTTAGATTAAAATCAAAGTCAAAACTAAATTTAGAACGAGAAACAAAACATCATCGAAGGGTTTTCTTAGTGGCATTATGTATTGTTTTACTGGCAATCATAGCACCTGTATTTGCCCCTAATGACCCTTTAGAACCTAATTTTGCACATATTTTGGAGAAACCGAGTTCCACGTATCCTTTGGGAACTGATCAAGTGGGAAGATGTATTTTATCCCGAATTTTATATGGTGCAAAAGTATCTCTTGGTATGACTTTTTTTCTTTTAGGGTTAGTATTTATACTAGGGGTAACGATTGGGATCATATCAGCGCTTTCAGGCGGTTTTGTAGATATGATTTTGATGAGGCTGGTGGATACAGTGTTATCTTTTCCAGACATTGTATTTGCAATTGCTGTGGTGGGCTTATTAGGACCAGGGATTGTCAATACAATATTAGCACTTGCAGTGATTTGGTGGACTAAATATGCAAGGCTGACAAGAATGTTAGTGATGTCAGTGAAAAATACTGAGTATATACAAGCTGCAAAGATGGCAGGTGTTTGGGGCATTAATCTTATTTTCAGATACATTTTACCCAATATCATATCGCCGTTAATCATTCAACTGGCGATGGATATTGGTGGGATGATGCTTGCACTTGCAGGGCTTTCTTTCTTGGGGCTTGGAGTTCAACCACCTACACCAGAGTGGGGCAGTATGCTAAACGAGGGTCGAGCATATATTCAGACGGCACCTTGGCTCTTGCTTTATCCGGGGCTTGCAATCTTCA
This sequence comes from uncultured Fusibacter sp., assembly GCA_965140735.1. Taxonomy (GTDB): domain Bacteria; phylum Bacillota; class Clostridia; order Peptostreptococcales; family Acidaminobacteraceae; genus Fusibacter_A. The sequence continues at coordinate 3,615,714 of OZ223306.1, forward strand.
CTGTGGTGGGTATCTTTAACATTTTAGGCGATAGGATGAGAGATTTATTAGATCCTAAAAATATGCAATCAATTTAAGGAGAATTTTATGAAAAAGTGGATAGTGAGTTTGTTGATTTTAACAGTGAGTTTTATCTTTATGGCATGCGGAGCAGAACCTCAGGCAGCTGCAGCATCAAGTACTAAAGACGCATCAAGTCCATCGGCAGAAGTATCAGAGTCGGATTCAGAAGGTAGCCCTAAAATTCTTAATATGGCAATCTTTTGGCTGGATTCAAATATTGAGCCAACAGAGGGCTGGAATGGATGGACTTTAACACGTTGTGGTATTGGTGAAAACTTGGTTCAAATAGATGAAAATTTGAACTTTAAATCCGTACTAGCGGAATCGTATGAGCAAATTGATGACAAAACAACGGTATTTCAAATTCGTGAAAATGCGAAATTTCAAAACGGAAAGGTAGTGGATGCTGCTGCTTGTAAAGCTTCTATTGAAAGGGCATTAGAAATATCAGATAGAGATGATGTGAAGTTCGATGTAGACGTTATAGAAGCAGATGGTCAAACTTTGACGATTAAGACATTAACACCAGAGACAACGCTTATAAATAAACTAACAGATCCTGTTTTTATTATCGTAGATGTAGATGCAGCAAAGGATGATCATTTCAAATTTGCACCTGTTTGTACAGGGGCATTTAAAGTTGTTAATTTTGATCCTGAAATGGGGATGACCCTTGAGAAAAATAGTTATCACTGGAGTGGCGATATCGCTGTAGATGTGGTGAATGTTAAGTATATTCAAGATGGTACAACGAGAGCTATGGCACTTCAATCTGGCGAAATTGACCTTGCAACACAAATTCAAACGAAGGATTTAGGTTTGTTTGAAAATAATGAAAAATATGTGGTTTATAAAGGACCAAACTTGAGAGTTTTCATTTTAAGACTTAATATGGACAAACCTTATATGAGTCACAAGGCTTTTAGACAAGCCTTGAGTTATGGCATGGATAAAGCGACCTTTGCAACACAAATTGTAGGTGGTATTCCTGCAAAGGGACCATTTAATGACAGCTTACCTTTTGGATATGAGGGTGAAGATTACTACGTTTACAATCCAGAAAAAGCAAATGAACTGTTGGATTCAGAAGGATTTATAGATACAGATGGTGATGGTATAAGAGAATGTGATGGTGAGAATATCGTGCTTAAATATGTCTCTAGAACCAATCATGGTATCGATGCAAATAATGTGGGCATCGCCATGCAATCACAGTATAAGGCTATAGGGATTGACCTTGAAGTTATCCAAGTTGAAAACTACTCTGAGATGGCCAAGACAGGTGACTTCGATATGCTATGGGAGAGATGGACATCTGCACCTTCTGCGGACCCAGAATATTTTTTAACATCATGTTATAAATCGGATAGTGCAGGGAACTATGGCAATTACTCAAATGATGCTTTTGATGCACTCTGTAACACACTTGAAGATACAAAACCGAAAACAGAACGAGAAAATCTTGGTGTAAAAGGCTCTGAGATGTTAATTGAAGATGTGGCTTCTCTCTTTTTATACTATCAAGAAGGTAATGTGGTTACGCGTAAAAATGTCGGTGGCGTTTATAGATTTATTTCTGAAATCTACTATATTGATGATCGCATCACAGTGGAATAAGTTTAGCCAATCAAAAATTTGAAAGCGAATAGGATGGATATAAGCGTATGGCAGATTTGCTTAAAATTAAAGGGCTTAAAGTTTCATATGGTCAGAAACTGGTTTTAAAGGGCATTGATTTTAATATAGGAGACAGAGAAATCATCAGTATCGTTGGGGAAAGTGGCAGCGGTAAAACAACACTTGCGAGGAGTATTATTAATTTGCTCCCTGATTATGCCAGTGCAGTTTCGCAAGAAAATATTTTTGATAAGCGGGACTTAAATCAACTGAGTCCAGAAGAATGGCGTAAAATGAGAGGCAATGAAATAGCATATATTTTTCAAAATCCCAGTTCATATCTCAATCCTATTATTAAAATCGGCAAGCAGTTTTTAGAAAGTATTAAAAGCCATCGAGATCTTACCAAAGCAGAAGCGACTCAGAAGGTCAAAGTTGTTCTAAAGAAGATGAATTTTAAAGATATAGATCAAATTATGAACTCGTATCCATATCAGCTCAGTGGTGGTATGAAGCAGAGAGTGGCTATTGCGATGGCACTTGTGATGGAACCGAAACTGATTATAGCAGATGAGCCCACTAGCGCGCTGGATGCCATGACTCAAGATCAAATTGCAAATGAAATAATGACTTACCGCGATGATTTTGAGACAAGTTTTATCGTTGTAACGCATAATCTTGGATATGCAGCAACGATTTCAGATCGGATCATGGTAATGAGATCAGGAGAGATTGTTGAGTTTGATACAAAAGCAAAAGTTATTTTGGCACCACAAGCGGCATATACAAGAGTGTTGCTAGAGGCGATACCTGTTTTGAAAGGGCATAGTATATGAATGAAAATTTGATTTTTGAAATGAGAGATATTCATAAGGCGTTTAGAGGACATACTGGTGAAAATGTATCTGCACTTGAAGCTGTGAACATAAAAGTTAATTCAGGTGAATGTGTTGGGATTGTTGGGGAGAGTGGCTCTGGAAAGAGCACTTTGGCGAAGCTTATCTTGCACTTAATACCTGTGACAAGTGGACAGATTTTTTTTAAGGGCAAAGACATCACTCGTTTATCTAAAAAAGAGCTTAAAGCGTATTATCGATTAGTTCAAATGGTATTTCAAGATCCGTTGAGTACTTTCAGCCCCAAGATGAAGATTGGGAGTTATCTTTTAGAACCCTTTCTTCACTATGAGCACATGAAGAGAAGTGATGGACATAAAAAAGCAGTCGAATTGCTTAAAATGGTAGGACTTTGTGAGACCTACATCAACAAGTATCCCCATGAGCTCAGCGGTGGCGAACTCCAGAGAGTCGTTATGGCGAGAGCTATTGGCATCAATCCTGACTTGATCATATGTGATGAGGCCACATCTGCGCTTGATGTTTCATTACAAAAACAGACCATTGAACTTTTGAAAGATTTAAGGAAAAACAATCAATTTTCAGCACTTTTTATCACACATGATTTGGCACTTGCGGAACGTATCTGCGATCGAACTTATGTGATGTATCAGGGTAGGATTGTGGAAACTTTAGTGGAAGATGATATTGTTGAAAGTGCAGAAAACCCCTATACAAGGAAACTATTAGATTCTGTATTCAATATGAAGAAGATTAAAGAAGTTTTGGAGGCCGTATGACAGATCAAGTATATATAAGACCGTTAGATTTAGAGGATTTAGATAAAGCACAGACTTTTCTGTTTGGTATGGTAAAGCAGATGTTTGGTATGGACCGTCATCCTATATTTCATAAAGATATTATTGAGCTTGATGCCACTTACATTGAGAATAAAGATCATATTATTTTCGGTGCCTTTACTAAGGAAAATGTGTTGATTGGAACCATTGCCACGAAACATTTTGTAGATCGATTTGAGTCTATAAAAGGCATCTATGATGAAAGCAAAACGGCTGAAATTGGCAGATGCTATTTAGATGCCACTTGGCGTAGAAAAGGGATTGGCTCAGAGCTTTTTCATAAAATGATCACCTTTTGCAGGGCATGTGGGTATGAACAACTTTATCTGCATACGCATCGATCGCTACCGGGTGGATTTGATTTCTGGCTTAAAATGGGCTTTGAGATCACTGTTGAAGATGATGATGCCTCAAAGACCATTCATATGCTCAAAAAGTTATAGATTTAAATTAAATGACAAACAATAATGAATATGCGAAATAAGAAAAAGTAGAAAGACTTTTATACTCAGAACTTATGAAAAGTTGGGTGTAGAAGTCTTTTTTGTACAGTGTTTATCTTCAATTGATACCATTGTCAAAGTTAAAGAGAAAAAATCTCTTTAATTTTGACAATAGTATCGAAAAAGACTAAAATAGTGATAAAGAGAAAAAATCTCTTAAGGAGGGATACATCATGCTTATAAGATTCAGTGCAGAAAACTTTAAATCCTTTAATGATAGGCAAGAACTGGTGATGATTCCAGCTAAAAAACTTAAAACCAACAAAGAGCATGTGATTCCTTTGAACAAGGTGTCTGTGCTTCGTAATGCAACCATATATGGGGCTAACGCTTCGGGCAAAACCAATATGATTGATGCCATTCGATTTGCAAAGCATGTGATTACAAAGCAAATTCCATTGGAATCCAACAAAATGTATTGCCGCGTTTTCTCTGAAAATCAAGAAAAAGAAAGTAAATTTGAATTTGAAATCTTCAAGGGTGGTAAATTTTATGCTTATGGGTTTAGCCTTTTAATGAGTGAGCAAACCATAAAATCAGAGTGGCTCTATGAACTTTTACCGGGAAAGAATACTCAGATAATGCTCTTTGAAAGGGAGACAGACAGTTATAGACTTGAACTTGGAGAAAGTCTGACACTTGATGAGATTGATAGCATGCGTTTTAAGACCTATAAGCTAGATTTTGAAGATAATAACACAGGCTTATTTATACGGGAAATGAACCGAAATAAAAAGATGAATAAAGAATCAAAACTTATTTTTTTCAGAGATGTTTTTGAATGGTTTGAGGAAGATCTTGTAACGATATTCCCCGACCAACCTATTACAGATTTTGAATACTTCTATGGTGATGGTGGCAGCGATAAAATCAATGAAATCATTGAACTGTTTGATACAGGAATTTCAAAAGTTAAAATTGAAGAGATATCAGTCGCAGACTTAAAAAATAAAATACCTACTAAAATAGCCGAAGATATTTTACAATCCTTTAAAAACAAGCTTGAAGAATCCACAGATAATATGAAATCTATGATGTCTTTAAGAACGAATATGGCTTTTTATAATATAAAGGGCTCAAAGGGTGAAGAACCAATTATTACGACTATCATGTTAGAACATGGGAATGCATTTAGTGACTTTGAATTCTCGGAAGAGTCTGATGGTACAAGAAGATTGTTTGACCTACTAGATATTTTGATTAGTAATGAAAAGAATAAGATTTATGTGATAGATGAATTGGAGCGAAGCCTTCATCCAAAATTGACTTATAAGTTCTTGGAACTCTTTTTCGAGCATCTCAAAGAGAATAACACGCAGCTTATTTTCACAACACATGAATCAACCATCATGGATCAGGAGCTATTAAGACGAGATGAAATCTGGTTTGTAGAGAGAAATAAGGATAATATTTCACATCTATATTCGTTAGATCGGTTTAAAGAACGTTATGATAAAAAACTGAGCAAGGCGTATCTCGAAGGTAGATATGGTGCAGTGCCTGTACTGAAAAACTTTTCGGACAAAGTGGGTGAAGAAGAATGAGCCCGCTGAGAGAATTCAGGTCACTTACGACTAGATTTGAAGAAGACGTTAAAATAGATCTATTAAGAAGATATTATTTGATATTTGAAGGTGCCAATACAGAGAGAAAATACTTTCAAGGTATTGATAACAACAGAAAAGAGCTTGGCATAAACAGTCAAATTGAGATAGTCATTCTTCACAAGGAAGGTGACATCAGTAGTTTCAGTCACCCTATAAAATTATTGGCGTTAATTGAAGATAAGAAAAAATCCTTAAAACGTGATGGGAAATTCGATAAACGAATAGATCAGTTTGTAATTGTTTTCGATCGCGATAGCTATGAAAAGGCAGAGGGTTATATCGAGTTTGTTGAAAAAGCAAGTGTTGATAATATATTGGCTGTGACCAGTCCCTGCTTTGAACTGTGGTTGATATTGCATTATGAAGATGCTGTTGCAAAGTATATTCTGCCTAATAGAGATCACCTTTTTGAAAACAAAAAAGTAAGTGTTTCACATACTTTTGCAAGTCGATTATTTTCTGAAATCTCAGGAACGAATCCTAAATCAGGAACGTTTTTTAATAAACTGAAGAGAAGTGTTGACCTTGCTATTTCTCAAGAAAAAGAGTTAGAACAAGATATTTTGATAATGGCGACAGACCTTGGTTCAAATATTGGGATTTTGATTGAGCAGATGAGAGAAGATCCAAGAGATGTTTTATAAAAGTTTTTTTTTACCATTTCTATGAGTATACAAGGAAATGATGAGTCCAAAGTGTTATTTAATCAGTAACATGTTATCAAGTATAATTGCATCCTTTGGAGTGGATATAATCTTTTTTTGTCCACCATTTATTCAATAAAATGAAACAAAGTATAAAATAGCAATGAAGATTCAGTAAATGCTAAAAATACTGTGGGGGGCATATGTTTGTTGAAACCATATTAATTCCATATCTCGTGGGGCTAGCTTCTAATAAAGCATCTGATACTGTGTCTTTATCCGGTTAAAAAGACTTTTCCATCATCCAACCACACACATTGCCACAACCCCTAAAAAGGTCAAAAGAATGCCGAAAATCTTAGTGTAATCTCTGGATTCAGAGAGTAGCCTTATGCCTAAAATGCTACTGAAGATAATACTGAGCTGCCTAATCGGTGCGATTAAGCTTACAGGCAGTATTTTCATAGCGAAGAGCACAAGGACATAAGTCAACGGTGATAAAATAGCGATAATGAGAGCTTCTTTGAAATGATTTCGAAAGAGGTTTGATACCTTTTGAGGTGATTTGATCACAAGAGGCATTAAAGCAACAGTACGGCCTATATTGTTTAAAAAATCAAGTATAAAAGGTGAAATGAGTAGTACGGACATGGTATATTTATCAATGAGCGTATAACTCGTAACCATTGAGGCACAGAGTAGAGCGAATCCAATAGAGACAGGGCTACGTTTTAGATTTTTAATTTGTAATCCTGAAAGTGTCATGGTTCCGATTAGAATCAATACAATGCCAAGAATCTGAATACCCTGAAGGGATTCTCCTAAGACAATCAGTGCAAATAGAACTGTAAATACTGGTGCTACGCCCCTTGTCACTGGATAGATAACGGACAAGTCGCCGACTTTATAAGCTTGGTCTAAAAAGACAAAATAAAAAATATGTGCAATGATACTTAAAGCACAAAATAAAATACCGGAGAGTGTTAAGGCAAACGAAACTCTTGTTAGCGTAAAAGCAATTAATGGGATGTAGAGGATACAGGTCATTAAAGTGAATAGCCAAACAAAGAGAATACCGCCTTGCACTCTTTTTAATATATAATTCCAATAGGCATGCATCACAGTGGATAGGATCACCAGTAAAAGTGCAATTGAACTCATAAAATACCTCCATAAATAATCTATATAACAATCATAATTTGTTATATAATATTTAACAACTGCATATATTAGATAATAAAAATTAAAAAAATAGATATTTAATATGAGATGAGACCAATTAACTATAGGAGTGTGCAAATGTATTTCATAGGTATAGAGGCTTTTTTAGCCATCATAGAAAGTGGCAGCATATCAAAAGCAGCTGATCTGTTGCATATCTCGCAGTCGTCTGTGAGTTATAGGCTAAAGACCTTGGAAAATGAGCTTGGGTTTAAACTTTTAGAACGAAATCAAGGTGTCAAGGGCATCACGTTAACGGGTCAAGGCCATAGCTATTTAAATGTAGCAGAGAAACTTATGATCTTGAAAAATGAAACAGATCATATCAAAGAGGCTGATTATAAGATTAACTTGAAAATCGGCGTGGCGGATAGTATTAGTTTATTTTTATTGCCAGAACTCTACAAGGGGATTTGTGAAAGCTTTGAAGTCGTAAGACCTTCTGTCTTGACCCAACATACCATTGAAACTTATGAGAGTATCAAGGCGAAAGATATCGATGTTGGATTTGTAAAAGGTGAATTTAACATGCCAAATGTATTTGTTAAGAAGATCATCGATGAAGAAATGGTACTCGTCAGATATGGTGATGCCTTGAAATATACTCAACCAATAGAGGCAAGTGCACTTGAAAGTAAAGATGAAATATTTATGGATTGGGGATATGCCTATCAAGTTTGGCATGATAATTGGTGGAAGCCCAATGATTACCTGATCCGAGTGGATGCAGCTCATCTGATATTTGATATGCTAGACCATGAAGCAAAATGGGCAATTGTACCAAGATCGATCTATGAGGCCCTTGCAATTAAAGGGAAATTCATTGAACAGAAGTTAACTTCAAGTCCGCCGAGGCGATCAGGTTATATGATTTATCATAAATACGTGGATAAATTGAAAAAACCCATTATTTCATATATAGAGCAGTATTTTAAGCTATAATATAAATAAGAACAGCCATAGGATAAAAATACAGATACGGGGGTATCTAAGATTGAAAAATATGAAGCTTCAGCAGAAGTTAACTATTGTGATCATTTTTCTAATTGTATTTTCCACAGGGATTAGCAGTTATTTTGTAAGTCGGTTTGAACTCAATCGCATGGAAAAAATCATGGAAAATAATCTGTTTAATGTGGCAAATATTTTAGCAGATTCTGATATTATAAGTGGCGGGTTATATCATAAATCTTCAGATGACATCCAGGCATATGTTGAAAAAAAACTGGAAACTCTAACGGATGTAGAGATCATTACCATAGCAGATATGGATGGCATAAGGTATGGACATCCCAATGCAAATCGGTTAGGAGAAACTTTTGTTGGGGGTGATGAGCAAAGAGTCATAGAAGAAGGCGCGACGTATGCATCTATTGCTACAGGGACATTGGGTCAATCGGTGAGGGTCTTTGCACCTGTTTACTATGAGGGTAAACAAGTGGGGTTTGTCATGGCGGCACATTTGTTTGACGATGTGATGATTGCACGTAAAAGTATCGAAAAGAGTATTCTCATTTACACTTTTATTGGCATTATCGTAGGGACTATTGGTGCGGTGGTAACGGCCCTATTCATCAAGAAAAGTCTCTTGGGACTTGAACCTTATGAAATCGTTCAACTTTATCATGAAAAGGATGCCATGATTAAATCATTACATGAAGGTATCCTTGCAATTGATGAAGATCAAAAAATTACAATGATCAACGATTCCACCATAAAAATATTAAGACTTACAGACGATGACGTCATCGGAAAAGATGTCACGACTTTGTTTCCAACGACTAAACTCACACGTGTTCTTGAGACTGGAATCGCCGAATATGATAAAGGACAAGAAATCAATGGGGCAAACATTATGACGAATCGAGTGCCCATACTAGACGGCGAAAAAATCGTAGGCGCACTGGCAACTTTTAGAGATCATACTGAAGTAGTCGCCATGGCAGAGGAAATCACAGGGGTTAAGCAAATCGTGGAAGCGCTCAGAGCGAATACACATGAATTTATGAATAAACTCCATGTGATTATTGGACTCATTGAGATCGGTGATAATGCTCTTACTCGAGATTATATCTTAGAGCTTAAACATTCTCAAGAAAACATCAAGGAAATGGTCTTTGAAAAAATTGATAATCCAATGATAGGTGCTTTACTACTTGGCAAACTCAACCGAGCAAAGGAAGAACACATTGATCTGCACTTATCAGAAGATAGTTCTTTAAAGGCCCTAGATTATGGGCTCAACTATCAAGCTTTTATCATCATTTTAGGCAATTTAATCGAAAATGCCATTGAAGCGATCAGACGTAAAGATGATGAAAACGGGAGTATAGAAGTCTATTTAAATGATATTGGTTTAGAGGTTACCATTCAGATTACGGATAATGGCGTCGGTATTGACGCGGCATGTGTGCCTAAAATATTTGATCGTGGTTTTACGACAAAGCCAGGGAGTAACGGAATTGGACTTGATATTGTAAATGCAACAATCAAAAGACTGGGTGGTAAAATTGAGGTAGACTCCATTTTAGGTGAGGGGAGTACTTTTACTGTGATAATTCCAAAGGAGGCAATATAGATGATTAGGGTTCTTGTTGTTGAAGATGATCCCATGTTGGCTGAGATTCACAGAAAGTTTATCAATAGTACCGAAGGATTCGATGTGATCGGTATCGCGGGTGATGGTGTTACTGCACTTGAGTTTTTAAAAGAGAAACCCGTGGATTTATTGATTTTAGACATCTATATGCCCAAAATGGATGGACTCACTTTGATTGAAGAGATGAGACATGCCTCAATTTCATCAGACATGATTTTAGTCACAGCATCTAAGGATGTTGAACAAGTGGAACGAGCACTCAAATATGGCGTATTTGATTATCTCGTAAAGCCTTTTGAATTCGAGCGACTCAAAAGAGCTCTAATACAGTATAAAAGTAGGGTTGAGATGTTAGATTCAAGTTCCACTGTTGAGCAAGGTCAAATTGATCGAATGCTCATGAGAGAACGTGACCTGCCTCTGATCGAATTGCCAAAAGGATTACATGCGAAAACTCTGGAACGTGTCAGAAAAGCAACTCAGATATGTGCAGAGGATTTTGTAGATATCGAGGCTATAGCAGAGGGCCTTGATGTTTCTAAAGTCACGATTAGGCGGTATCTGGAGTATTTGGCACAGCTTGAAGAAATAGAAATTCAAATGAATTATGGCACAAGAGGACGGCCTTCTTTTAAATATAAGCAGAAAAGTTAGTTCATAAGAAAATAATGGAGAGGTTACATCGAAAAACTTTGATAATAATATATCGAAGTTTTTTTTATTTAAAAAACAGTTGCTATATTTGTATAAACAGACGACCACTTGATTATCTTGTACACTATAGATAACAGAAAAAAGTCAAAAAATTTAAGGGGTAGTAAATGGATTATTCAAAATTAGCACTTGAATTACATGAGGCAAAACAAGGCAAAATATCAGTGGTTTCAAAGGTTGAGCTTAAAGACAAGCATGATTTAAGTATTGCGTATACACCTGGTGTTGCAGAACCATGTCGTAAAATTGCAGCAAATAAAGAAGATGTATATAAGTACACTTCTAAAGGCAACCTTGTGGCAATTGTCTCAGATGGCACAGCAGTTTTAGGGCTTGGTGATATTGGTCCTGAGGCGGCACTGCCTGTTATGGAAGGGAAGTCAGTTCTTTTTAAAAATTTTGCAGATGTAGATGCCTTTCCAGTGTGTATTGATACAAAAGATGTCGATGAAATCGTCACTTTTGTAAAACAAATTGCACCTACTTTTGGGGGCGTCAATCTCGAAGATATTTCAGCACCAAGATGTATTGAAATTGAAAGAAGGTTAAAAGCAGAACTGGATATTCCCGTTTTTCATGATGATCAGCATGGAACTGCAATTGTGGTTGTTGCTGGACTGATCAATGCACTTAAAGTTGTTGGGAAAAAATGGGCAGATGTCAGAGTAGTCGTTAATGGTCCTGGGGCAGCAGGATCGGCGATTACGAAAATGATCATTAATATGGGGGCTGGCGATATTTTAGTTTGCGGTTTAGAGGGCATTCTATATAGAGATAACCCCGAAAATGATGCTCTAAAAGAGAGCCTTGCACAAATGACGAATAAAGAAAATAAAAAAGGCGATTTAACAGAGGCACTTAAAGGTGCTGATATATTCATCGGCGTATCGGCACCTAATATTGTGACCAAAGAAATGATTTCTGAAATGAATACGGGTTCTATCGTGTTCGCCATGGCAAATCCAATTCCAGAGATTATGCCAGATGTGGCTAGAGCAGGTGGTGCAGCAGTGGTGGGATCTGGTCGTTCAGATTTTGCAAATCAAGTAAACAATGTGCTCGCTTTTCCAGGTATCTTCAGAGGTGCTTTAGATGTCAGAGCGAGTGATATCAATGAAGAAATGAAAGTTGCAGCAGCAAAGGCAATCGCAGAAATCATAACATCAGAAGAACTTTCAAGTGAATATGTTATCCCGAATCCATTAGATCCAAGAGTTGCTAAAGGCGTTTCAAAAGCAGTGGCTGAAGCAGCGCGTGCATCTGGCGTTGCTAGATTATAAACTTATTTAAGGGGGATTAATATGAGTACAGGTGGAGCGGTATTATCAGGACAATTAAGCGCAAAACAAGGTTATAAGATTATGGGAATTCCGATTGAGCTCTTTGCAGTGATTTCGGCGATTGTGTTAGGTGCATCTCTTTTAGGTGTTTTACCAAAGGGGATGATTGGTGCATTTCCGATCATGATGATTATTGGTGCTATTTTAAATGAGGTAGGCAATAGAACGCCAATCGTTAAAGATTACTTAGGTGGCGGTCCTATTGTGGTTATTTTTGGTTCGGCAGCTCTCGTCACTTATGGCATTGTGCCAGAGGCATCAAAAGACATCATGGTGAATTTTATCAAGGGTGAAGGCTTTTTAAGTTTTTATATTGCGGCATTGATCACAGGCAGTATTTTAGGCATGGATAAAAAACTATTACTCAGAGCTGCGTTGAGATATTTCCCAGTTATTTTGGGCGGTGTTGTTGCGGCTTTAGGGCTCACGGCATTAGTAGGTGGCCTTATGGGTTATGGTGCGAAAGAAGCGGCACTTTATGTGGCATTGCCTATTATGGGCGGTGGTATGGGTGCTGGTGCAGTGCCTCTATCTCAAATATTTGGAGATGCGCTTGCTGTAGACCCTGCAGAAATCCTTTCTAAAATGGTACCCGCACTTGCACTTGGGAATGCTATGGCGATTGTAATCGCAGGTCTACTCAACCGAGTTGGCAAGAAAATGACAAATTTAAGCGGCAATGGAAAGTTGATGGTTAATCAAAGTGACATCAAAGAAGAGACTGTAAATAGTGAACTCAACCTTAAGTCAATGGGAACAGGCTTATTGCTTGCAACGACTTTTTTCATCCTAGGGACTATGTTGGCAAAATTTATTCCGATTCATTCATATGCGTTGATGATCATCTCAGTGGCTGTGGCCAAATCTTTAGGCGTTATACCGAAGCAGTATGAGGATTGTGCAGCACAATGGTTCAAATTTGTAATGGCAAACTTCACACCAGCACTTTTAGTGGGTATAGGTGTCGCATATACAGATCTTAATGCAGTTATTGCGGCTTTATCGGTCACTTATGTGGTCCTTGTGTTCTTTACGGTGCTTGGCTCTGTTATTGGTGCTGGTTTTGTGGGAAAACTCACGGGTTTTTATCCAATAGAAGCGGCTATAACAGGTGGGTTATGCATGGCAAACATGGGCGGAACGGGAGATGTTGCAGTATTATCATCGTGTGATAGAATGGAACTCATGCCGTTTGCACAAATTTCATCGAGAATCGGCGGCGCATTTATGTTGATCTTAGCCACAGCAATTTTAAAAATGTTCTTAGGATAGTTGCTTTAATGAGCTAAATAGATGAGATTTTAATAAAATAAAAGAGACCTTGGTAAAAAGCTTTTTAAAAGATGCATTTTTATCGAGGTCTCTTTTTCTATTTGTAGTATTAGCTTTTGTTTATCTTATAATTACAGCAGTTCCAGCAGCAGTAACCATGAGCATGTTGTTAGAAGCGCCAAGTACTTCATAGTCGATATCCACGCCAATAACAGCGTTTGCACCCAGTTTTCTAGCACGGTCTTCCATTTCTTTTAGAGCAGCGGATCTTGCATCTATCAGTTCACCTTCATAGGAATTAGATCGCCCACCAAAAAAATTAGTGAGTCCAGCAGCGAAATCTTTTACGAAATCCACACCATTGATAACTTCACCAAAGACAATACCTTTGTACTCAATCACTTCTTTGCCTTCGATTTGATTTGTTGTTGTAACAATCATGATTATACCTCCTTATGAAATAAATGTTATTTTGAATGACTTTTTTTCGTGTTTTTTGTTTCTTTAAGTTATAATAACAAAAAAGGGTTAAAAAAGTGTTAAAGAAATAGAAAAGGTCTAATAAATGAGTGATAAAAGAATATGTTGATATGACTAAATTTAGGGTATAAAAAACGGATAATGGTTTGTTTAGTAGGGGTTCAAAGGGGGAACAATGGAAAGAATATTAAAGTTGGGAATGCTAGTTGTTTTCATAATAAGTATATGGATGCTACCAGGGTGCGGCAATCAACTTGAAAAAGGTGATTTATTAGATCCGAATAAGCCCATTACCGTAACGGTTTGGCATTATTACAATGGTAACATTAAGGAATCTTTTGATACCTTAGTAACAGAATTTAATGAAACGATTGGGATGGAAAAGGGGATTGTTGTTGAAGCCAAGAGCCAAGGAGATGTCAATCAGTTGGCAACAGCGGTATTTGATTCTGCAAATCAATCAATCGGGGCGTCTCCTATGCCTGATATATTTGCATCCTATGCTGACAATGCCTACAGGGTAAATAAGATTACAAAGTTGGTTCCTTTGGAAAACTATTTTTCAGAAAAAGAAATCAATACCTATAGACATGAGTTTTTAGAAGAAGGTCGCTTTTCAGCAAACAACCAGCTTTTCATTGTGCCGATTGCAAAGTCAACGGAGAATTTATTCATTAATAAAAGCTATTGGGAAAAATTCGCTTCTGAAAATGGCTTTACGGATGAAGACTTAAGCACGTGGGAAGGTCTTTATGACGTTGCAAAAGCATATTATGAAAAAACAGGCAAAGGTTTCTTTGGAATTGATGCGAGTGCTAATTTTATGCTTACAGTGTCTATGCAGTTAGATACAGAAATGTTTGATTATTCAGGTGATCATGTCACCTTTAATTTGACACCTGAAGTTGCGAAACACATATGGGACTATTATTATGTACCCTATGTAAAAGGATACTTTGTAAAAACAGGCAGATTTAGTTCTGACGATGCGAAGACAGGCACTGTACTTGCCTATATTGGCTCCACTGCAGGAGCGGTATATTTTCCGACTGAAGTGACTTTTAGCCAGCAAGAAGTCTATGGAATTGATCCACTTGTATTACCTTATCCACATTTCAAAGATCGCAAATCGTTTGCTATTCAGCAAGGTGCTGGTATGTGCATCTCAGAAAGTGATGCAGCTCATGAATATGCATCTGCACTTTTTCTAAAATGGTTTACAGAAGCGGATCAAAACCTCAAATTTGCAGTGTCTACAGGCTATCTACCGGTAAAAAATGAAGCCTTGGTGGCATCTGAGCTACTCGGTGCTTTAGAAGCTACAAAGCAAACGAATCCAGCGATAAAAGCGTCTATTATTACAACGACTCAAATGCTTAAGGACTATGAATTTTATAACAACAAGCCTTTCCTTGGTAGTTATGAAATTAGAGTTTTACTTGAAAAAAATCTATATGAAAAAATAGTGAGAGATTTAGAACAAATTGAGAATCGTGTGGTGGATGGTGAAGATCGTGAATTTGTTATTGAAACCTTAATTTCACAAGACGAATTTGATAAATGGTACAATCAAATGTTGCATGAAGCTGATTTGATATTAAAGCAATAGAAAGGCATTTCATATGGCAAAGATAAGGTGGCATAAAAAGTCCATCGTCTCAAGACTTACATTCTTTGTAGTCATAATTATTGTGATTCAAACAGTTCTTTTAGTGGGCAGTTTAATTGCAGGAGGCGTTTTAAATCAAGCAGAGAAAAATGCATACCAAGCATTCTATGAAAAAGTGAATAATAGAAAAGATTTTGTACAACGTGAAATGAAAAACCGTTGGATTAATTTAGAGCCTTATCTACCCCCCATTTCAAAAGTGCTCTCTAAAGAAGATGAATCGACAGATGCTATTTTTGATGAAGTGGTTACTGAGCTAATTGCTATGCTTAGAACGACGCAGGTATCGGGGGTTTATATGATTCTTGATTCAGAAGATGCCAGTACACATAAGTATCCTGCGTTGTATTTAAGAGACTACGATCCTATTACAAATTCGAATAGCGATGATGATATCTATATGATTTGTGGTCCCTCTGACCTTGCAAAACGGTTGAAAATTCCACTTGACCAAACTTGGCAATACAATCTAAAATTAACAGAAGAGAACAGTGATTTCTACTTAAAACCATATACAAATGCGCCTTTGACGACGAAAGCAAGTTACTTAGGTTATTGGAGCAAGCCCTTTAAACTATCAGAGGGAGATTTATCTGTGCTCACTTATTCGATGCCACTATTTGATATAAATGGCGAACTAAGAGGCATTATTGGTGTGGAAATAACTTTAAATTACTTAGCACAGTTTTTTCCCGCATCAGAATTGCAGCCCCGCGATTCGTTGGGATACATGATCGCTTATAAAGACAGTTTAAATGATGCGCTAACACCTATTTTCATGGAGGGGGCATTACAGAAGCGTATGATTTCCAGTACAGCACCTTTAGATTTGAGTGTTGTAGATGAAAATAGAAATATATACACACTAGATACGCATGCAGGCGTTGAAAAGATTTATGCAAGTGTTGAAAAGATAGGACTTTATCAATTTAACACGCCATTTGAAGATGAAGAGTGGTATATTGTGGGCTTTATGAGAGCGGATTATCTCTTAAATTATGTCAATAGAATTAAACATATCCTGTGGATATCACTTTGGATCTCTGTTGTTGTGGGGATTTTCGGCGGTATTTTAGTCAGCTATCAAATATCAAAACCAATTATTAATCTGGCAAATCAGGTCAGAGAGAGCGATAAGAGTAAAATAATGCGTCTAAAACCCACGGGGCTTTTGGAACTTGATGAATTATCCAGCACCATGGAGTTCACAAATAAGTTAATGCTTGCATCTGCTTCGCGACTTTCTAGAATCAGTGAGATGTTTGATGTTCCAATAGGTGCTTTTGAGATCAATTTGAGTACGGGGCGTGTTTTTGTAACAGATTATTTCTTTTCAATCTTAGAGTTTGAAGAGCATGAAACCGTCATATTAGAGACAAAAGAAAGTTTCATTGAATTGATTGATAAAATACTGGAGAATCCAGAGCCTGATGAAAGTGATGTCTATCGATTGATGACTGAACCTGCGCGATGGGTAAAAATAAAGATGATTGAAGATGATGACTTGATGTATGGCATCATTATGGATGTTACAGAAGAAATCCATGAGAAGAATTTAATCAAACTTGATCGAGACTTAGATCCGTTAACAAAGCTACTCAATCGAAAGGGATTTCAACGGCAATTCGATTCTTGGAAGAAAAAAGAACATTTTGGAGAAGCGGCCTTGCTCATGTTTGATTTGGACAATCTAAAGCTTATTAATGATTCTTATGGGCATAAGTGGGGAGATCAATATATTATTCATGCCGTCGAAATGTTGCAGACAATTTCAGATGACAATCACAAGTTATTAGGGAGAAGATCTGGAGATGAATTTGTTATGCTCATCCATGATTTTGAAAGCAAAGATGCTATTCGCGAGTGCATCCATGCTTTTTATGAAAAAATGGAACAGCGCTTTATCGAATTTCCAGATGGGACAAGAAAAACAGTTGCTATTTCAGCAGGTATTATGTGGATGGACCATCCAGAACTCAGTTATGATGAACTCTTGCATTATGCAGATGAGGCTCTATATGAGTCCAAACGGCATAATAAGGGGCAATTTACAGAAAGTCAGTATTAAACGATGATCTATAAATCGACTTATATTGTAATATTAATGTCATAGATTCTTAGGCTAAAAAATGCTAGTCTAAAAATGACTGGGATGAATTAAGTATAGGGTATAGTTGGCAATAATAATAGATGCTCCCCAAGAAGATTTAAATTCTTGGGGAATTTTTTTAGAAAGGATATTCTAATTATGTATACAAAAAAAGAAGTAATAGAAATCGCAAAAGCACAACTGGCACTTGATTACAATTGTCATATTTCAGATTTTGAAAAAACAGGTAATACCATAACCGAAAATAAATTACGAGAGGGCAGACGCATCTACGAAAGCGATGGTTGCTTTCTAAAAATTATCTGTATAGGAGGGCGTGCGATCATTAGTGCAGATGAAAAACTTAGGCCTTGGATTGAGGAAAAACTAGTGGAGAGAGATGCAAATTGGCTATTTGATTATTTTGTGCTCAGAGCAATTGATAAAAAACTGGGTGAGTTTGGTCATGAAATTGATCGAACACAAAACTTCTATCTCCCTAATCCAGAATGTCATGAAGTTAAACCTTTATTTGAAATAAAATGGTTTGATCAAGAGTCTATTCTACAGTTTAAGGAGGATGAACGCTTCGATGAAGCTTTTCTCTTTGACGATAATTCTCCTGATGTTCTAGGAGTTGCTGCTATGAATGGAGAACAGATTATGGGCATGGCTGGAGCAAGCCGCGACAGTGAAGGTCTTTATCAAATTGGAATCAACGTCTTATCAGGATATGAGGGCAAAGGAATTGGTACAAACTTAGTGGCACTGATTAAACAAGCGTTATTAAGTCGTGGGATAGTGCCTTTTTATGGGACTCAAATGTCACATCTGATCTCAAGAAATACGGCAATTAATGCCGGTTTCTTTCCAGCGTGGTCAGAGGTTTACTCTAGAAAAAAAGAGTAGAATAGGCACGATTAAAAAAGTAGAGTGCTATAAAGTTAAAGAGCATATGGATTGAGTTGCCTAGATTGAACGCAGAAATAGACTACGCCAGATTTCGTCCAGCTTAGAGGTAGGCATGTGAGGCCATCTCTAAGTTATTAGACGAAGATGAGCTTTACAAAACTAGATTTTGGCAGACATTGGTTGTCCGCCTTTAAGCCATAACCAGATGCCGAAGCCTAACTCGCCTATGGTCATAGGAAGAGCTAGTATAGTTTCAAGTGTTGCAGTAAAGGCTTGAAATTCTGGGAAAAAGCTATGCATAACATGGATAAGGACATAGCTTAGCCCTGCAATGGCAAGAAGTATTCCTAGCAAATTAGGGACCTGATTCGCTTTTAACGCGAGGATACCAATGAGTATCAAATGAAAGCCGAAAAGAATCAGACCAAGTGACCAGAGGTGATCAAATTGTTGGAATAAAGCCATTACTTGTTCTGGATTAATGGGACTAAAAGTCATCATTGAGATATGAATTAATTTTATAACGGCAGCGATGAGCATGACGACGTAACTTAATCTAAAAATAGCTCCCAGTGTGGCTATTTTACGATCTGTTTTTAAGAAGAAAGCATAAAAACCCCATGATACCAAAATATCCGTGATGATAATCACAACCCAACCGATGATTTCAGCTTGAAACAAGACAGAGGATTCTTTGAGGTTTGAAAGGGTTAAAATCGGATCAGCACTAACAAGGATTTGACTGTGTACAAATCCATATGAGAAAGCAGCAGCAAGGGTCATGATGAATAAAGAGATGCTTGAAACAAGTGCTGCTAAGCGAAGTGAATTGGATTTAGATTGAATCGACATATTGGACCTCCTAGGCGATTTTAAAAATTGAATGTATTGTTAAAGAATACGTATTAAAGGTGCATCTAGCGTCGCTCAGATGCTTTATCTATATTATGTGCTTTTTAATGAAATAATGCATTGACTTAAGTCAATGTATTTTTTTATACATAAAAAGGGATGTTGAATTGTGAATTAAGGTATAATAGATAAAAATATAATTCAATGAAGAACTTAGAATGAGAAAGAAAGAGGCAATAGAGATGAAAATAGTGATACTTGATGGTTATACATTAAATCCAGGGGATTTATCATGGAAAGCTTTAGAAGTCTATGGCGATCTAAAGGTGTATGATCGAACGGCGGAAAATCAAATTATTGAAAGAATCGCTGATTGTGAAATCGTATTTACGAATAAGACCCCTCTTACAGAAACGATTTTAAAAGCATGTCCGAATATTAAATTTATAGGTGTTTTAGCTACGGGTTATAATGTCGTCGATGTTCACGCGGCCAAGAAGCAAAATATCCCTGTGTGTAATATTCCAGATTACGGAACAGATGCCGTTGCGCAATATGTATTTGCCTTACTACTAGCAATATGTCATAGAGTTGAAACGCATTCTAAATCTGTTTTTGAAGGTGAATGGTCTGAGCATTCAGATTTTTGTTATTGGAAATCGCCACTTATGGAACTGGCTGGAAAGACTATAGGTGTCATTGGACTCGGTCGAATAGGAAAGAGAACAGCAGAGATTGCAAATGCATTTGGTATGAAAGTAATTGCTTATGCTAGACATCCTGATTTAAGTCTCGTGAACGATCGGTTTAGCTATAGGACCTTAGAGGAACTCTATGAGCAGTCTGATGTAATTTCGCTACATTTACCACTGGTTGAAAGTACACAAGGTATGATCGATCAATGCGCCATTTCAAAGATGAAAGAGGGCGTTATTCTGATCAATACTTCTAGAGGCCCTTTGATCGTAGAGGAAGATCTCGTGGCAGCACTTAAATCTGGTAGAGTTAAAGCCGCTGCACTGGATGTTGTTTCTGTTGAGCCTATAGAGGCTGATAGTATCCTTCTAGAAGCCCCAAATTTAATGATTACACCTCATATTGCCTGGGCACCTAAAGAAGCTCGGGAAAGACTACTTAATATTGCTGTGAATAATCTAAAGACATTTTTAGAAGGTGAGCCCATTAATGTGGTGAATAGATAATATTTAGTATTAATCGCGTCTAAAATGAGAACTGTAAAAAAAGAGATCATCTTGTCAAAAATAAAAAGGCCAGCACTTGAGTTTGTGTCTATTAAGGCACTGGTTAAAGTGGCTGACTTTTTTATTTTGGTAATCTTAGAGATATTAGAATTTATATTGTCCAACAAGTTTGTAGGCATCAGGCAAGGTATATTGGGGCTCGAGTGTATCGATATGCCAGCTACCTTTGATTCCTGAATCATGAAGACCAACTTCGAAATAGAACATGGCGATACCCGCATCAATACCTTGAATATATGGGGATAGATCATCAGATTGATCTATAACAAGATCTATGTGGTCGTTAAAGATCACAAAATGCCAAGGTTGTCTGTTACCATATGAAGGCGCAAGGCGCATATAAAAGAGCGCTTCATGTAAGCCTCTTATTTCAAGTTCCTTTATTAGAGGGGTATTGCCCCAATCGTATAGATAAGCGAGTTCAGTGATGGACTTACGATAACTTACAGGGCCCTTTGTGTGGTTAGAATTAATATTAGGGTAACCCAAATCAGTCAGTGAAGAGAGACTATTATTTTGCGAGGCCGCATAGATTTCGCCGCCTTGAAATTCTTTTTTAGCATAGCCCACAGCAATTAATGCCACTGCTTTTTTTGGCGTGTCAATTGATAAAATTTGCTTGAGTTGATTGCTATCTCTAACCTCAAGCCAGCATGAGCCAATATCTTCTTTAAGCGCATTTAGGATAAACCACTCCCCAACATATCCCGCCATATTAAGGCTGAAATCGTCTTGATGGCTAAAGAGCACATAGTAATGTGGTGCCACAATCATTTTGCCAAAGTAGCCAGAGACAGTCTCAAGCTGTGGTGCTAAGTCAAAACCATTTTCTATAAATCTAAACTCAAGGCTGGACGTTTTTGAAATTTCAGGTTTTTTGAGCAATAAATCACTCAAATGTTGTAGTGCATCATTAGATAATTTTTTATGCTTATACTCTCTAACGGAATGTCTTTTTTCTGCAAGTTTTAGAGTTTTCATAATTTGCCTCCTATAATTAAATCGGTAATTAATATTCAAATGTATTAAACATTTACCCTTAATATGAAATGTTTAATCTTAAGAGTTTTGAAATGTAATTTTAAAAAGGAAGAATCAAATAATATGTTATAATGGAGATATATATACCAATACAAGTGTTTCTAGAACTAGTTTTATAATAGTCATGTCAAAATTAATGGCTTATTATGCATTAGGAGGCGTAAAGGTATTCAAATATATCTTCACCAAGGAGAGCCCTTAAAATGGATTCAGAAATCATAAGAATAGAAAAAATTGAAAAGCATTATGAGAAAGTCAGCGCACTTAAAGCGCTATCCTTAACATTTCACAGCGGTAAGTTTTATGCCATAATGGGTGCTTCAGGTTCAGGTAAAACAACCCTAATTAATATCTTGGGATTGCTTGATAATCCTACTGTGGGCAGCTACTATTTGTTCCAAGAAGATACGAAAAGTTTGGACCAAAGACAGAAATCCTTGATTAGAAATAAAAAAATAGGATTTATCTTTCAGTCTTTCTATTTGCTTTCACACATGACTGCTGTTGAAAACGTCATGCTTCCCATGTATTTAGATGAGGAGATGACCTTAGAACAGATGCAAGAAAAAGCAACTCAATTGCTCTCAAAACTGGGACTCAAGGAGAGAACAGATCATTATCCAAAAGAGCTATCGGCTGGTGAACAACAACGTGTGGCAATAGCAAGAGCACTTGCAAATGATCCCGATATTATCATTGCAGATGAGCCAACAGGAAATTTAGATGAAAAAAATGAAGAAACAATCTTTAAAATATTGAAAGCAATAGTGAAGGAAGGTAAAACAGTCATCACCGTTTCCCATAACAAGGAAATCTTAAAATATGCAGATAAACTGGTGTATCTTGATCAAGGTAGATTAGGTGAACGTGATGCCTAATTCTAAAAATTTAATACATATTGCATTTCTGAACTTACGAAGTAGGAAAAAGAATGTAATTTTTACAAGCATCTTAATGGGAATAGCGGTGATGGCTTTATTGGGGAGTTACACTTTTCTCAGTGCCATGGAATCGGTTGAAACAGATATTGTTCAAAACTCACCTTCTTCTAGGATGCTCTTTTTCGGGGTGCCTCATGCAGATGTGGGTACTGATCTGAAAAAACTGAATGATGAAATTGATAAGGCGAAAGTTTTAGAATCAAATATCCTCCATTTCGCTGTTACTGGTATATTTGAAAATAATAATAACAACAATAATGAACAAGGGGTTATTCGAGCTAAATTTTATAACGATGCATATGATGCGTATATGCTTAGTGGTACGAAAATAACTCGAACCGATCATCGAAAAATTATATTGCCGAAGTATTTTTCATTGAATACGGATATGAATCAAATGTTTGGAGATGATTCTGTTTTTGAGGATTACTCTGGTGATATTGGTAAAGAAATTGAGATCGTTTTTCAGAGTAGTGTAGATGGAAAGAACCTTAGAGAAACTTTTGAAATAGTGGGTGTATATGATAATGCCAAAAGTTTTAATAGCCCAGATGAAGTGTTGATTTCAGCTCGTGATTTAGAGGCTATAAGCAAATCCGTAAATGATGAAGAGCAAATGGGTATTTCAACATGCCTCTATGTAATCGCAAAAGATTATGATGATTTACAGCTTATTAAAAATGAAATTCACCATATTTTGGACCGTCGTGTGGGGATCTTTGAAATGTGTAATTTTGAAATTTTAACCGATTTTATTATGTTTTCAAAATTTATTTTGAGCATGATAAGTTTAACGCTTCTGGTGGTGGGGCTGATCTACATCTCAGTGAGCACCCTAAAGAGCATTGATCAGAGAG
Source organism: uncultured Fusibacter sp. (assembly GCA_965140735.1). Classification (GTDB taxonomy): domain Bacteria; phylum Bacillota; class Clostridia; order Peptostreptococcales; family Acidaminobacteraceae; genus Fusibacter_A. The sequence goes on from OZ223306.1 coordinate 3,639,093, forward strand.
CCACAGAGATTGGTATATTAAAGGTACTTGGATATCATACGGTTCAGATTAAAGGTATTTTTTTATTTGAGAACTTGTGGATGAGCTCAATTGCTTTAATAATAGGGGTGTTTCTGTATTTTGTTGGTCTTGTAAGTGGGAATTATGTATTGAGTACCTATGGGAATCTTCAAATTAAACAAATACATTTTTTCATTCATCCATTTGTGATTATAATTTCAGTGGTTTTAATTCTTTTAACTATTTCACTCTTGACCATGAGTAAGTTAAAACATCTTGATCAAGAAGTTGAAATTGATCTCATTAGAGGACAATAAGATGAAGCAGAATGTAATTTTAAGAAGGCTATTAAATTTATTAAAATGGTTTAGAATTAAGAAATCACATGGCATAATTCTATTGACTTTATTCTTAGCACTTATGATGACATTGGAATTTTTATCTCTATATAACGATGAATTTGAAAAGAGTATTAACGCCAATATTGAGAATAGAAGTTTTAAAGCAGCGATACCCTTAGAGCAAGAAATTGAACCCATAAGCACTTTCTTAGAGAAATCAAAAATAGTTCAATCTTATGATATTTATGAAGATGAAAACTTTAATCTTTATATCGTCACTTTTGTGATCCAAGATTATTGGCAAAAAGAAGCTATAGAAGATCAGCTAGTAAAGATTAATCCTGATGCATCCTTTTACGGCAGTAATTTTGACTTGGAGTCGGTAATGATCTTTCATTTTGGATCGAACTTAAAAGTCTTTTTAAAAGGGGTTATTCTATTTTTGATTTTAATTATATTATTAACTTTTGTAAAATGTAATAAAGCGATTAAAGACGAGCTGTTCTTATTAAAAGCGTTGGGATATCAAAAGAAACAAGTAATTGTTCTATTGATAGGTCGCAGTGTACGTTCTCTAACCGTAAATTTTATATTGGCATTGTTGGTAGAGATAATTCTGGTTAGAAATATACTTTTATTCTTAATTTCAAAAGAACCTCACTTTTCTAGTATTGAGATTAGCTGGTTTCTAAATATGAGGAATACAGCGTATCTGGCTTTACTCTTCATAGGGTTAACCGTTCTTTATCAATTTATTTATGAATATAGAGGAGAAAAGTTTTGAATACAGAAAAGAGACTTAATTTAAGGGCATATATATTTGACTATAAGAGCTGTAAATATTTATTGGTTCAGGCTTTTATAGTCTTATGTGCTTATTTTGTTCTATTTTCTATCTTCTATTACTTTACAGGTGTTTTTTATACACAGGTTAATCAAAGTGACAGTTATTTCAATAGAACACTACAAGTTGAAATTACAACAGAAAAAAAGATTACAGAAGCGCAAATATTAAGAGATGTTATCAGCATGTCGAAAGTAGAGGATGCTTATTATACGAACGGTGGAGGCAAGATGAACATTTTGAATATCTTACTTAAAGACTTCCGAAATAGAAATGACGTGCTCTACAGCTTGCCGAGTTATTTTGATAAAATTGGTGTTTTTACGCATCAGATCGAAGCAGATCGATCAAAATTAGTTCTTTTCAGAAACAGCGGTGCTATAGCTGTGGGGATTCTGGTCTTGGTGATTATGCTTTTCATGAGACATTTTTCTAAAAAGGTGATATTGACTTTGAGTTCTAATATGAAACTCCTATATATTTTAGGTTATAGTGGTGGACTCTTATGGCGGTTATGGATAATTCCTGTGATTTTAGTATTGTGTGTGAGTTTAATAGGGGCATTAATCCTTCAATTTACATTAGTAGTGCCATTTATAGAAACCATTTTTCATGAGATTAGCTTTTTAGATCATTATGGGCTCCGATATGATTTTAATCTAAAGGGCATCGGATACGCCTACATTTTGGGGATTTTCTCAACACTATTTTGGATAAAAAATAGTATCGCAAAAGAAATTCAAAACAGCGCTCTTCTATAGAGCTCTTTTTTTTTGATTTTAACTAAGATTTCAGAAAATAATTGAGAATGAACCCTTCCTAACGGGGTATAAACCTTCTATACTGCAATAGAGGAGAATAAAATATGAGTAGAAAAGTATTTGTATTTATGCTGATATCAATAGTGCTTTTAAGTCAAAATAACGTGTTTTTCGCAGATACTTTTTTTGAAGAAGACAGAATGCCAAACTTTGAGGCGATTGGGAGAGATCAAGGGCTTCAGGATCTATCAGTATCTAGTATTATTCAGGACAAAAATGGGTTTATTTGGTTTGGCACACAGGGTGGTCTTTTCCGATATAATGGTGAGGATTCTGTCAGTTATCGGAACAACCCTTTTGATACAAAGGGGCTTGTTCATAATTTAATTCAAACGATGTTTTATGATGAAAAAGAACACGCCATTTGGCTTGGGACTTATCAAGGCATTTCTAAATTGGATATAGAAAGTAATGAGTTTACAAATTATACAGTCGAAGATCAAGGACTATCCAACAATGTGGTTGTAGCCATTGGAAAAGATAAAAACAATGTCTTCTGGTTTGGCACTATGGATGGTCTCAATAAACTCGATCCAGAAACAGGCAAGTTTATGACTTATCCTGTGGAAGGCAAGGTTGTCCGAAGTATTTTATTAGATTCCAAAGGCCGACTTTTAGTGGGCACTTATGAGGGTCTTTTCTATTTTGATGACGTAAAGGATCAACTCATTAAAGTTGAGATGAGCTATCCATCGACCTATGTCATGACTATAAAAGAATTTGATAAAGGGACGCTTACTTTGGGACTTTGGGATGGTGGCGTGTTAGAACTTGATTTGGATTTTAACATTATAAAACATCATACTTTTCAGGATAATCGCATCTATACAGTTCAAAAAACTGAAGATCAAACACTTTGGGTAGGTACCTGGGGTGGCGGGTTGTTTAGCAAAAAGAATAATCAAATCTATCATTTTCCAGGGACAGGCAAGCAAGGTGATATTGGTCATTCTGTGGTTTATGCTTTGACGCAAGATCGATCGGGCATTCTTTGGATAGGCACTAATGGGAGTGGCGTCTATAAGACGAATCCTAGAAAGAACAATTATCTTGAATTTTCAAATGATCCAGATGATCCGACCACACTAGATGCTGGTAAAATTAATACGATCTATAAGGATTCAAAAGACCGCTTATGGATTGCGGTTTATAATCGTGGGCTTAATTTATACGATGAAAAGACAGCTACTATGATTAAATATAATACTTTTAACACGGATTCAAGAAAGTTAGAAAATGATCAAGTTATGAAACTGATCGAATACAATGGCGCACTTCTTATTGCATCTGGCACTGGTGTTGATCGATATGATTTGGAGACCGATAGCTTTGTTGCGACTCACGTATTTCCAAAAGAGACCATTACGTATGCATTAAATGTAGATGAAAAAAATCACTTATGGGTAGGGACATATTTAGATGGTGTGTATGAATATGATGAAGCCTTTAATGAACTGAATCATTTTAATGTTGATAGTACCCCGAATAAGCTTTCCGACAATTTAGTATACGATATTATAAATGATTCAAAGGGGCGTATTTGGATCGGAACGAATAATGGCTTAAACGTTTATAACCCTAAAACGGATGAGATGAAGTCCTATTTTAAAGAAGAGGCTAATCACACGACGCTTGCAAGTAATACTGTGCGTTCACTCTTTGAAGATAATGAGGGATCGATTTGGATTGGAATGGTCGGTGGTGGTGTTTCGAAATATCAGGAAGCAACCGATTCATTTATAAGCTTTACAGAAATGGATGGACTTGTTGACAATACGGCTGTGAGTTTAGAAATGTCTAAAGATGGTCGTATATGGGTGGCAACGCATAATGGTATTTCCATAATAGATCCTAAGACGGAAAAAATAATAAATCTAACGCTTGCAGATGGCATTGGTGGCTATATGTTTACTGGAGATGGTTTTATTGATAAAGAGGGCTATCTGTATTTCGGTGGTACACATGGCATTACTAAGTTTTCACCAGTGACTGAAATTATAAGCGACACAATGCCACCAGTTTATATCACAAATATTTCTATTTACAATACGCCCATAGATGAGTCTTTAGAAATTTTTAATAATCGAAATTATATGTTAAAATCAGATGAAAATTATATCAGTTTTGAGTTTAATGCGTTAGACTATGAAACCTTATCACAAATTCAGTATAGCTATAAACTCTCGAGTGTAGACGAAGATTGGGTAGAAAGTGGTGATCGAAACTATGCTTCCTATTCAAATTTAAAATCCGGAAGATATGAGTTTTCAGTAAGGGTTAAAACGGTTCAAGGTGAGTATACAAAGCCTGAAATAGTGACGTTTACAATAGAGAGACCGTGGTATAATACATTGTATGCTTATATACTTTATATGCTTATCTTTCTATTTGTTTTATATAGCATGCATAAGATTAAAGAAAATCATATGATTTCTGTCCGTAATTTAGAACTTGCAAGGCTTAACGACAAGCTTGAAGAAGCTGTTAGTGAACTTGAGGCAGTATCCATAAAAGATGCGTTAACAGGTATTTATAATAGACGATATTTTAACATGGTACTAAAGGATTATCTACAGCTTGCGAAGCGAGGCAATAGTTATATCTCGATTTTAATGATTGATGTGGACGATTTTAAGAGCATTAATGATGAATATGGTCATGTTTTTGGTGATTATTTCTTAACCGCATTTGCAAAAAAAATTCAGGAAATTATACCGCGGAGCACCGATTTCTGTGCAAGATTTGGTGGAGATGAGTTTGCAGTTGTTTTAAACGATACTGACTTAGAAGGGGCGCGTACAGTTGCAGATAAAATTTTTAAGGCTGTCAAGCATATTCGTGTAGAGTTTCAAAATGAAATTGTTGTAGTAGAATCATTAGTGTGTATAGGTGTATATTCACTTAAGCCAGAAAAGGAAGTTAGCATGGAAGCGTTTGTTTCAAGCGCAGATGAAGCACTTTATGAAGCTAAAAGAACGGGTAAGAATAAAATTATAGTGAAAACATAAGGACAAAGCATAAAAAAGAAATGGAGCAAATGTGTTAAAGAACGATCGAGTACGAACTCAAAAAGATTATCAGAGTATATTTAACAGGGCATATGAATTAATGAACGAACCTATAATTGAGGGGAACTGCGGTGAACTTTGTGGGTATCACTGTTGTAGACGGCAAGAAAAAACAGGTGAAAGGCTTGGCATGTACCTTTTACCACTTGAATTTGAGTATATGCAAAGGGGCAAGGCCATTGACTATGAAGTCCATAGTAGTCTAATTTATGATATGCCACCTAAAATAAAAAAAATGTATTATATTTTCTGTCATGAATCAGAAGGTTGTCTTAGAGATTTAAGACCAGTACAGTGTAGGACTTATCCCTTTGAGCCACACTTAGATGAGAATGGGTTTTCACTCGTTATTGAGAAGGATCAAATTCATGCTTGTCCACTGTTAAATCGTATTCCAGAGTGGCGTCAAGCTTTCATAGAGGGCGTTTATAAAGGCTGGATAGAACTTCTAAAGATTCCAATAATCAAATATCATGTGCAATATTTTTCACAGGAAAGAAACGAACTTGAAAATATTAGTAAACGATATACCAACAAAGGATGGTTATAGAAATTGTCAAGAGCAAGTAGCGTTGTAAAAAGGCAGAGCTACTTGCTTTTAAATTTGAATTGCACCATCATTTGTTTTATAAAATATAGGTGGAAGTTTAGATTGAAAGAATACAATAGTGGATATTGGGTATCCATGGAATATTGAATAAACACTACTAATGAGGTGCAAAATGAAAAAAGTACAATTACTATACAGGACTGCGAGTCTTGTGTTGATTATAATTTCATTTGTTGTTTATAAACTTCAGTTATACATACATTATGATGTTCTTCTTGATTTCTATATTCCTGCTGTGATTGTTGTGTTAAGTGTGTATGAGCTTATTTTAATACAAGACAGAAGATTGAGCTTAGCTAAGGTGTTGCAGCTTTTGATGCTTTTAATCTTACTGTTTTCAAGCCTCTATAGCATTCAAAGACACTTTATCAATTTAGACAATTCGATACTTCTAATTGGTGAGTTTATTATTATAACCCTTATTCTGATTCTTGATAATGAGGAATACACGAAAACTAATACGAAAAAAATAATTCCTTTTTGTGTAGTGATTGCATTAGCATTGACTTTTGATTTTTGGATTTCTTATCAGATGGCCACAAATCATCTTTCGGATATACTGGTTAGAATCTTTGTGAACTCAGAAGTGGTTATTTTTGCAGTTCTTTTTGCTTTTTTATTTTATCGTGGCTATAAACGCAAGGGATTGAGTTTTTTTGTGCAACGTGGAGTTGTATTGATTATATTACTAGTGGCGGTCATAATTTCGTATTTTTCATTTTCAGAGAATCCAGTAATTGCTGAGAATCTGCTTATTTTTCTAAAATGGTTTGTTTATATGATGATAATCGATCTTGTGATATCAAACTTAAAAGAGGATATGTGGGAAGCGAGTGAAGCCTATATATTGGATTACTTTGAAGCCTTTAAAAAGAATGTTAATGCTTTTATACTAATTCAAAAAAATGAAAACGCACAATATAAAATAAAGCATCTAAACATGAAAGCGCAACGATTGCTGCAACTTAAAGAAGAAGGTGTTGAAAGTTTTACTGTGGATGATTTTGTCAGTTTAAGCATAGAATTTGTAGATGCCTTAAATAATGCGGGTACTTATTTGCTTTTGGACCAAAAGGTAAAGCGCGTTGATCAATCTGAGTTTTATGCTGACATTCAGATCCAAACGATTATTAGATATAATTTTATGTTTAGCATTGTAGATATACGCGATATTACTAAGCGGAAAGAAATTTTAAAAAAGATTGCCATTAGAGAATCTGTGTTTAGTAATGCTGTGGAGGCCATTATGATTGTAGATGATCATGAGGTGATTATTGATGTAAATCCGAGTTTCGAAAAGATTTACGGTTACAGTCGTTTTGAATGTATTGGAAGTAAACCTAACTTTATTAAATCTGGGCTCGTAGATCAAAAATTTTACGATCATATGAAATATGAAATTCAAGATAAAGGATATTATCAAGGAGAGTTTATTAACAAAACGAGGACAGGCGAGTTTGTGACGATTAGCCAAAGTATATCTAGATTGTACTTGGAAGAAACAAATGAAATCTACTATGTATCTATTGCATCTGATATTAGCGAAAAGAAAAAGTCAGATGAGATTATTTTTGATCTCGCTTTTAAAGATAATGTAAATAAAATTTTTAATCGCACCTATTTACTTCAGAATGAGCAATATTACTCCTATCAGGTGGCTGCACTTGTAACCATAACAGATTATAAACTGCTTATGGGTTATTTTGACAAAAACTTTTTAGATTTATTTATGAATACCATTGTTCGAAAGCTCGAATCAATTGTTAATGGCGGCAATTTATTTCAATGGAGCGAAAATCAAATTATAGTCTTATTCCAAATAACAGAGGAAGTACCGTCAGGTTATAAAGAAGAAATGATTAAGGCTCTACATCGAGAGTTGATTAAAGACGTCATAATTCAAAATCAGCAAGTTCATCCAGATGTCACAATAACGTGGATTCGTTCTAAAATGGGCAATCAAGATATGGAAAAGGATCTGCACTATTTAGATGCGACATTATCATATGCAATTAAACAAAATATAAAGTTGTTGGAGTATACGGAAACACTTGAAGGCGAATTCGAAAGAGCAAAACAAATTGAAATGTTATTGAAAGACTCAATCATAAATAGTGAACTGTTTGTGTTGTACCAGCCTATTGTAGATATACAGGAAAATTGTATAAAAGGTTTTGAAGCTTTGGTGAGATGGCAAAGTCCGATATTGGGCATTGTTCATCCGCTTGAGTTTATTAGTGTTGCCGAAAGCAATCAACTCATCTTAAATGTGGGTTTTTTTGTGGCCAATAAAGCAATCAAATTACTATCTGAAATTCTAGAGGCAATGCCAGGTGTATTTATGGCGATTAATGTGTCCGTTATTCAACTTATGGATCAATATTTCTTTGAACAAATAGATAACTTAGTTAAGCGTCACGGTGTGCCTTCTAATCAAATTTCTATTGAAATTACAGAGACTCAAGATTTTTACAATCTATATAATGTCAGTCATAACTTAATGCTGTTTAGAGAAGCAGGTTACTTGTTATCCATAGATGATTTTGGAACCGGTTTTTCGACATTGTCTCGAATTAGCAATATAAACCCAGACTATGTAAAAATAGATAAAGTGTTTTTTGATAATATAGAGACTTCTATTCAATCGACTCTGTTAACCAATGGGATTATTGCCTTTACAGATCAAATAGGATTAAATGTCATTGCAGAAGGCATTGAGACAGTAGAGCAATTGATTTATCTTAAAAACCAGAATATTAGATATATACAGGGGTTCTTGTTTAGTTATCCTATTAGCGATGTTCAAGTTAAATCGCTTATTGAATCGCCACTGGAAATTGAGAGCTTGTTCTCAGAAGAATTTAATGAAGATTTAAAATTGCTTCGAAAGTTTGATAGTGGTATTGTCAATGATCACATGCAATTAAAGGATTTGAGTTTTATTGAATTTGATGAAACACTTAAAATATTAAGCTGTAGTCGGTCTTTTATGGAACTTGTGGGCTATGATTTTGAAAAGATTATAAATCAGCCCATTACGAAATTCATTGCTGCAAATGAAAGAATGGAATGGGAAGACTTGTTTACGAGAACAGCTCATGCTTTTATAAGTTATGTTGAAAACTCTCTTGGAAAAGAAATTAGTGTGATGGTAAACAGCAAGATAGAATTTGATGAGGAGCAGGGTAAGTTTAAGGTTTATTGCATATTGAAAGACCTTTCAGATCAAGCCAATGTAATCCAACAATTTTTGATAGAGCAAGAATCATTCGTAAAATTCTTTGAATATTCACCACTGGCGAGTATTGTTTGGGAAGAAGATTTTAAGATTATTGTGGCAAATGATCAAGCTTATCAACTGTTTAAAAATCCTGAAAAGACAACGGAGAGTCTCAATCTTAAAAATGTTCTAAATGAAGAGACCTTTAAAGACTTCACTTATTATTACAATCGTCTATTTGCAGGCTATGCTCAAGAATTCACGATTTCAATTGTTGATAGGGGAAGCATTGTTAGAGAGACTCTTTGGCATAATGCGCCTTTATTTGATGATAAGGGTGAGGTTAAGCAAGTGCTCACAATTATTCAGGATTTAACAGAGCTGAATCGGCAAATGGAGATTTCAAGAATATTAAGTGATGCAGCCGATTTATCAGATCGACTTATTATTTATACAAATGATGTCTACGAAATTCTATTTGCGAATCAAAAATCGATTGAGATATTTGGTTTGACGGAATATGGATACAATATTTATTCTATAAAAGAGTTAGACATTAAGTTGATTAATCAGAACAGTGAAAGTATTGATTTTGAAGCATTAGGAAACGAATCGTGGTCTGGCGTTGCACAAGTTAAGGACATCAACGATAATATCCATATTTATGATGCCTTTAGGGATGGTTCTTATTATATAGATCCAAAACTTATCAAAGGTTATTTGTTTACTTTTAAGGATAAGGAAAATGAATTCAAAGATCACCAAGAAATTGAAAAGCTAAGAAGAGCACTTCAAGAACAAGATAGATTGGTATCTGTTGGCAAGCTTATCGCAGGCATTGCACATGAGATTAATAATCCTCTGAGCTATTTATTGAGTAATACTCAATTTCTTCTTGAGTCCGAAAAATCTTTAGAAGAAGCACTTGACGATCTAGAGTTACTCGAAGACCTTAAGGATGTGTTTAACAGTTATAACGAAGGCTTAAATGTAATTAAGACGATTGTTTCAGATCTTAAAAGCTATTCTAGAAAAGAAGACGAAACAGAGAAATCGGATTGTGATATAAATGCACTGATCAATCAAACACTTAGAATTGCTCATAATGAAATTAAATACACAAGTGTAGCGAAGTTGGATTTAGACGAACAATTACCACTTGTGAAAGGAAATGATTCCAAGCTTCAACAAGTATTCTTGAATCTTATTATCAATGCAAATCATGCAATCACAGCACGCTATCAAAATGAGATGGGTGAAGTTTACATTAAGACAAGCGCGACAGCTTCTGAAGTGATTTGTACGATTGAGGATAATGGTATTGGCATGAATGACGAAGTGAAAGCGCATATTTTTGAAGCTTTTTATACCACCAAGGCAAAAGGTATTGGAACAGGTCTGGGACTTTCTGTTTCTAAAGAAATCATTGAGGAATTCCACAATGGAGAATTGTGTGTGGAAAGTGCAGTTGGCATTGGAACTAAATTTATAATCAAGCTTCCAATAGTTGAATAAGGTCCGCTTAGATATCTTGTAGATTAAGAGTAGACGTTTATATTGATGTATGGTAATCTTTAGATATTGGACAAAATTTTGATCAAATTTAAGATTTAATGATGAAGGTAAGAAAAGGAAGGCAATTTGGAAAATCAATTTAGCAGTTTAGGGATAAAAGAACCAATCGTAAAAGCACTAGATCGTATGGGATTCGTTTCACCAACTGATGTACAGAAGAATGCAATTCCACATGTTTTAAACTCGGAAGATTTAATTGTAATGTCAAAGACAGGAAGTGGGAAAACAGGTGCGTTCGGGATACCCGTGTTGCAGTCTGTTGATAATACCACGCAAGGACCTCAAGCTCTTATTTTGACGCCAACTAGGGAGTTGGCAGTTCAAGTGGATAGTGACCTTAAGCTCATGTCCAAGAATTTAAAAATTAATACGACTGCTGTTTATGGTCAGCATAATATCACTACAGAAATTAACGTGATTGAAAAGGGTGTTGCCGTTATTACAGGGACGCCGGGACGTGTATTTGACCATATCAATAAAAAAACATTCTCCACTAAAACGATCAGATATCTCATTCTTGATGAAGCGGATCGAATGCTAGACATGGGTTTTATCGATCAAGTGGTTAAAATTATTAAAGCATTGCCGAAAAATCGTGTGACGATGTTGTTTTCTGCGACGATGCCAAATGAGATTCAAAAGATTTGTAGAGAATACATGAAAGCACCAATTACAATAGAGCTTGAGTCTGATACAAAGACAGTAGATACCATCAAGCAGCTGTATTATCGTGTTAAACCAGATGAAAAGAGATTTCAGCTGGATAGACTCTTGAAGTTGGAACAACCGGATAGTTGTATGGTGTTTTGTAATACAAGGCATGTGGTCGATCGAGTGAGTGACTTTTTGCTTAGAAAAGGATATGTTGTGGATTCACTACACGGTGCCAATACTCAGACGAGTAGAACGAGAACCATACAGAAGTTTAAGAAGGGAGCGCTACAAGTACTCGTGGCTACAGATGTTGCAGCACGCGGGATTCATATAGATGATTTAACTTTAGTTATCAATTATGATGTGCCTTCTGAAAAGGATAGCTATGTTCATAGGATTGGTAGAACTGGACGTGCTGGAAACGGTGGCAAGGCAATCACTCTCGTGACGACTTCAGATGTCAGAAGTCTTTATGAGATCGAAGAACATACAGGTGTTTTAATAGATGAGGAAGAACTCCCTACGGATGAAGCTGTTAGAGAGGCTGTTGAAAATGCATCAGGTAAATGGGTGGGGGTTGTACCAACCTCTTCAAAACCTAGAACACCACATACGCAATCTCATCGTGGTCAAACCAAACATTCGGATCGTAATTCGGGCAGAACAAGTAGTTCTTCAAAATCAAAAAGCTCGACTTTTAAAGGATCATCGGCTAAAAGACAGTCTGGGTCAGCTATGACCACAGAAAAAAGAACAGAATCAAATCACAAAGAATCTAATTCGAGAAAAACATATCAGAGCAAACAAGCGCACCAAGGTAGACTGGCGGAGAAACCAAATCATACAGTTCAGACTGGTGAGAAAAAGAAAGCAGTGGTGATTGTAAAAAAACCAGTTGTGATTTCTTCAAAAACTAATAAAAAGCCGGTGACTGAAGTGACGCCAACACCAGCACCTAAAAAGACATTCCTGAAAAAAATGGTTGAACGTATAAAAAAATCAAAATAAGATCGTGGCAATCTATGCCTAAAAGACGAGTGCTAAAAAGAGCGCTCGTTTTTTTTAAATAGAAAGGGCGTATTTTTATCAATTAGAGGAGTTGAACAATAAAATTACTTGGTCATTTTTAGGAAGAAAAAAGGAAGTCGTTTGATATATAATAATACATATAAGCAATAAGAGGTTTAAGGATTGTGTACAAGAGGAGGTATCATGGCGTTAACACATGCAGAAAAGTGGCTAGCATTTATAAAAAGGGATTCAAATTTTGATGGCGTTTTTTATACAGCGGTGAAGACGACTGGCATATTTTGCAAACCTTCTTGTCGTGCGCGGAAACCTCTAGAAAAAAATGTGATATTTTATAACACGATAGAAGAAGCGAAACAAAATGGATTTAGACCTTGTAAAATTTGCGAGCCTGAGGGTAAAATGGTTGGTAGCTTGGAAGATATAAGCGAAAAATTGAAAGCATATCTGGACACAAATTATGTGAGACCAATACCTCTTCATGAGTTTTCAAGAAAAAATAGTTTAAGTCAAACTCATCTAACACGTATTTTTAAAAAACAATACGGTATGACACCGAAAGTATATCTTATAAAAGTTAGAATTGAACATGCTAGTATGCTTTTAAAAGAAACGGATGAAGAAATATTAAAAATTGCCTATGATGTTGGATTTTTGAGTTTATCAAGTTTTTATAAACACTTTAAGTCAGAAACCGGTAAATCTCCGAAACAATTTCGAGATTGCATAGAAAGGACATCGGCTCATGAATGAGATATTTTTAAAAACACCTGAGGATTTCAGTTTTTCTGAGTGTCTTGTCTATCTAAATCGTTCAGAACTCGAATGTCTCCATAAAGTGCAAGAGGGCGCATTGATCAAACTCATTTTATGCTTTGGTCAGTATTACTTGATTCGTATTAAGCCCCTACCTGAAGATAAGGGGTTAAAAATAAAAGTGCTCTATGGAGTGGTAAAAAATGATGCAGAGATAGAAGCTATTAAAAATTATGTGCGAAGATTATTTGATTTTGAAAGTTCACTGGACACCTTTTATGAACTTGGCAAAAAGGATTTAATTGCCCAATATATAATAAAACGCTATAAAGGGTTAAGAATTGTTAAAATCAATGATTTATTTGAAGGGTTTTGTTGGTCTATTATAGGTCAACAAATTAACCTTAAATTTGCTTATACACTTAAGAAACGATTGGTTGAAAAATATGGAGAGGCTATATTCTTTAAAGGTGAGCCCTATTATCTATTTCCATCACCAGAAAAGATTGTGTGTTTAAGCGTAGAGGACTTAAAAGCGCTTCAGTTTACAGGGCGCAAGGCTGAATATATTATCGGTATAGCAAATCTGTTTTGCCAAGGAGAATTGGATGAAACTCAGTTGAGATGTATGCATTCTTATACGGATCTTAAGACTAAGCTTTTAAAAGTAAGAGGTATTGGGAATTGGACAGCAGATTACATTATGCTCAAATGTCTTAATATAAAAGAAGCCTTTCCTATTGCAGATGTGGGCATCCATAATGCACTTAAAGGCATCTTAAATAGAGAACAAAAACCTGAAATAGAAGAAATCAAATTGCTGGCAAAAGCTTGGAAAGGGCATGAAGCTTATATGACTTTTTATTTATGGAGGTATTTATATGACGCATGTATATAGAGATGAACTCGTTACGCCAATTGGTATTTTAGAAATTGTGAGTGATGAATCTTTTTTAATAAAACTGGATTTGCTTAAAACTACTGATGGCTTAAGACCTATAAATCCCAATCCAATTACAGAAAGAGCTAAAAATCAGCTCTTAGAATATTTTGAGGGTAAAAGAACTGTATTTGACATTCCGCTTTCACCTCAAGGGACAGACTATCAAAAAAAGGTATGGCAACATCTGCTTGACATCCCCTATGGTAAGACGATCTCTTATAAAACATTGGCCACTAGAACTGGAAATGAAAAAGCATCAAGAGCGGTAGGTCATGCAAACAGTAAAAACACCATTATGATCGTGATTCCATGCCATAGAGTAATTGGTAAAAATGGGGCGCTCACAGGATATGCAGGTGGGATTGACGTGAAAAAATGGCTCATTGAGCATGAGCAAAAATTTGCCATTAGACAGTCTCTGTGATAATATAAAAGCCATTGATTATTATTAAATTGAGAATGGAGATTGTTTATGTTTAAATTACCAAATTGCCCAAAATGCAATTCTGAATACACATATGAATTAGGGGCACTTTATGTTTGTCCAGAATGTGCACATGAATGGGCAATTTCAACTGCTGATGAGTCTGAAGACGATTCAAAAGTTATCAAAGATGCCAATGGGAATGTATTAACAGATGGCGATACAATCACAATTATCAAAGATCTAAAAGTAAAAGGCAGTTCATCTGTGCTAAAAATAGGTACGAAAGTTAAAAATATCAGATTAGTAGAAGGCGACCATAATATAGATTGTAAAATTGATGGTTTTGGTGCCATGAAACTGAAATCTGAATTTGTCAAAAAAGTGTAGTCTATCAATTTTGGTTCAATTCTTATTGAATTAGACGAGAAAGGCTTATACTATTTTTTTAACCCCAAGAATTCGTAAGTGATATCGCTTGTTGGAAAAGTTCTACAAGCTAATGTAATGCCAGAGTCAAGATCATCTTTTGAGATGTGTTCGCGACTCATTAGCCCAACTGTATATGTACCGGATAGCACTCTTATTCGGCAATAACCACAGCCTCCTTGTCTGCAGCCGACCATGAAATTAGCATTATGGTTGGCCTCTAGAGATTCTAGGAGGTTTTGATTTTCTCCACAAGTGTAGATGATGTTTTTATTAACAATTGTAATCTTATTTTTTTTCATATAAAGCCTCCTCCTGATAAAGGGTTACATACTTTCGAAATTAGAATCCTTTTAAAACGTTCGATAATATCAAACTACATTTGACTATTTGAAATTTTTTCTCAAAATCTCTTTACAGAGATAATATGATGTGATAATATTGTATCAAGATCAATACAAAATTGCCAATGATTTAAGATAGATCAAGAATAATTAAGTGAGGTCATTCGATTGAGTAGTAATAAAATTGTACAGTCCGTTGACAGGGCAATGCGCATTTTAAAATGTTTTTCAGAAGAAATGCCGGAACTTAAATTATCCGAAATATCCGATCATTTAGATTTGAATAAGAGTACAGTTCACGGCATTGTAAGCACTTTGAAAGCTCATGGACTGTTGGAACAAAATGAAGAAAATCAAAAGTACAAATTGGGGCTAAAATTGATGGAATTAGGGGATATGGTTGCTCATTCTATTGATATTTTAAAAATTGCGCCCCCTCTTTTAACAGAACTTGGCAAAATATTAAATGAAACCATCCATATTGGTATATTGGATGGTATGGAAGTCTCCTATATCTATAAGCAGGAATCCAGTCAGTCCATGCGAATACATACGACGATTGGCGCTAGGAATCCCGCTCATTGCACTGGACTCGGAAAAGTGCTCCTTGCTTATGTAGATCCAGAAATTTTAGAGGAGATCATGCCCGAAACATTAGAGCGAAGAACGCCAAATACAATTGTGGATCGAGAGAAGCTCTATAAGGAACTAGATGCTATTAGAAAAAAAGGTTATGCAATAGACCATGAAGAAATTGCTGAAGGCTTGACATGCGTGGCTACGCCTCTGTTTGATCAGAATGGTTTTGTGAAATACGCCATGAGCACATCCGGTCCGACTTTCCGAATGACCGAAGAAAAAATAGATGAAACGATTCAAAATATGAAAGATGTTGCCAAGACGCTATCTTTGAAATTAGGCTATAAAGGATTGTAGAAATTTCTACAGCCTAATTTTTTGATAATATATGAGAATGCAGTTCGATAATGTCGAACGTTTGCTACAGTGAAAAACATACTTCCGTAAAAAACGGATTTGATATGTGTGAATAGTCTAAATAGAAGGAGGGTGTATCTGTTGGAAAAGATAAAAGTTGCGATAATAGGACCAGGCAATATTGGGTTGGATCTGCTTTATAAGATTGAAAGAAGTCCACATCTAGAATTAGTATACATGATTGGAATTCAGGATTCTCTTGGCATTGAAACAGCTCGAGAGAAAGGCATCAAGACTACAACGGAAGGAATTGATGGTTTTTTGCCTGAATCAGATGATGTGAGTATTGTATTTGACTGTACCAGTGCAAAAGCACATCTGTACAACGGTCCAAAGCTTAAAGAAAAGGGGATTTTCACGATTGATTTAACACCGGCAGCCATTGGGCCAATGCTCATTCCAGCGGTTAATTTAACGGATCAGATGTTGGAACTGGATAATGTTAACATGGTGACCTGTGCAGGACAAGCTACGACACCTATTGTGGCGGCGATTAATGCAGTGGCGGATGTCTCTTATGCTGAGGTGGTCTCTTCTATAAGCAGTAAAAGTGCTGGTCCTGGTACAAGAGCTAATATTGACGAATTTACAGTGACGACGCAAAAAGCATTAAAAAAAGTTGGCGGTGCTGATGAATCAAAGGTCATTATTGTATTAAATCCAGCTGAACCACCAATTTACATGAGAAACACAATCTATACGAGAGTGAAGCATACAGATTTAGAAATGATAAAAAAAGCAGTTGAAGAGATGGTTTTGAAAATCAAGGCATATGTTCCAGGATATAAACTTATGTTAGAGCCAATTATTCAAGAGGATGTTGTAACAACAATTATACAAGTTGCGGGTCTCGGAGATTATTTACCCGTTTATTCGGGCAACTTAGATATTATTACATCTGCAGCTGTGAATATTGCGGAAAAATATGCACAAAGAAAGGCGGGTGACGGCAAAAATGTCTAAAATAATATTGACGGATACGACCCTTAGAGATGGGAATCATACGGTATCTCACCAGTTTTCACCTGATGATGTGGCGAAAGTTGCTTTAGGTTTGCAGGGTGCAGGGATCGATCTTATTGAAATTGGACACGGGGACGGTTTAACAGGTTCTTCTATCAATTATGGCGTTTCCAAATATGATGATTTCTCAACGATAAAAGCAGCGGCAGAAGTTTTGACAACTTCGAAGCTTACGGTTTTATTATTGCCGGGCATTGGGACTGTAAAAGCACTTGAACAGGCGCATAAGTATGGGGCTAAGGCTGTTCGAGTGGCAACGCATGTTACTGAAGCAGATGTATCTGCACAACATATTAAAGCAGCTAAAGAAATGGGACTTTTTACAGTTGGATTTTTAATGATGTCACACATGACAGATGTGGATCGACTTGTTGAAGAAGCACTGAAAATGGAGTCCTATGGGGCAGATGTCGTCTATGTTACAGATTCAGCAGGTGCCATGGTTCCAAGTCAAGTTGGGGAAAAAGTTGCCGCATTAAAAGAAAACTTAAAAGTCCCAATTGGTCATCATGCGCATAATAATTTAGGCTGTGCAATTGCAAATAACCTTGCGGCAATTGATGCAGGTGCCACCTACGTGGACTCTTCTTTAATGGGTCTTGGTGCTGGTGCAGGAAATACTTCAACTGAAACTTTGATAGCGGTACTGAACAAGATGAAACATGATCATAAGGGGGATCTGTATAAGGCAATGGATGTTTCAAAAGATGTTTTGGTACCAATATTAGAGTCAAAGGGCTTACATTTATCAACGAATCATGATTCAATGATGTTAGGGTACGCTGGTGTTTATTCGAGCTTTTTACTGCACTCGAGACGCGCTTCTAAAAGATTCGGGGTTGATGTGAGAGATATATTATTGGAATTAGGTAAACGGAAAGTTGTCGGGGGGCAAGAAGATTGGATTATCGATATTGCTCATGGATTATCAAAACGATAATGCGTACATGCATTAGTCAAATCAGAATGGAGGTTTTAAGATGGCATTAAAGGGAGTACTTAGAACAGGTTTGGTTCAACTTAGAGTTTTGGATTTAGACAAGTCACTCGACCATTACAGAAAACACATCGGTTTAACAGAAGTGGGACGTACGGAAGATGGCAGAGTTATGCTTAAAGGCAATGATGAATTCGACCATCATTCCGTTGTGCTTCGATTAGCAGAAACACCGGGACTTGACTACATTGCTTTAAAAGTGGACACAGAGGAAAACTTGGCACGACTTGAAGCTGAAACAAAAGCCTTTGGGTTTGAAACTGAAGAAATTGCACCTAATAGTGATCAACCAGGGTTTGGACGCCGTGTTGCAGTGAAGTTGCCAACTGGGCACCGTGTAGATTTATATTCAGAGGTTGAACTTGCTGAAAAGCATCCTGGAATACTAAATCCTAAATTATGGGTTGAAGAACCAAAAGGTATGGATGCAAGCTGTTTTGATCATGCTCTACTTTACGGACCTAATGCGAAAGAAGCAACACGCTGGTTTGTAGAGGTTCTAGAAATGTCAATTGTTGAAGTGGTTAAAAAAGAAGATGGCGTGGAAAACTTGGCAGTTTGGCTTAGTGCTTCCAACCGTGGACATGATCTTGCGATATTGGATTATGATAAACCTGGCAAATTGCATCATATATCTTTCCATTTGGAAGATTGGAATGCGATTGGTCATGCAGCAGACATCATGGGCCAATATAACATTTCAATAGATGTTGGACCAACGCGTCACGGTGTTACTAGAGGCCAAACCATTTATTTCTTTGATCCATCAGGTAATCGAAATGAAGTTTTCTGTGGGGGTTATTTCTATTACCCAGATATGCCTTTACGTGTTTGGGATATTGAACATGTGGGAGAAGGTATTTTCTACTATGATAAAGTGCTCAACGAACGTTTCCTAAGTGTGGTATCTTAAATTAAAAAAATTAAATTTCGTGCATTCATTTGATAATGAATGCATGAAATTTGATATGATATGATTAGAGGAGGTAAATACTTATGTCAAATGAAAACCCGAATATTGGAAAATCAATAAAAGCAGGAAAGTATATGGTGAACTATCACGATGTGGGTGAAGGCGATGTTGTTTTTTTGATTCATGGTTCTGGTCCTGGTGTAACAGCTTATGCAAACTGGGGCAAGGTCATGCCGTTACTTAAAAAAAATAAACGCGTCATTGCACCAGATATGCTGGGATTTGGCTACTCAGAAAGACCAGAAGGTATTAAATATACCATGGATCTTTGGGTTCAGCAGACCATAGACTTAATGGATGCACTTGAGGTCGATCAGGCAGATATTGTCGGCAATAGTTTTGGTGGTGCTCTGGCATTATCACTGGCAATTAAATATCCAGAAAGAGTTAGAAAAATTGTACTTATGGGCAGCATGGGAATTGAATTCAATCTGACATATGGTCTGGACAGAGTGTGGGGCTATGAAGCAAGTGTTGAATTTATGAGAAGCGTTTTGGACTTATTTACTTACAATAAAGAGATGATTACAGACGAACTTGCAAAAATTCGATATTCAGCAAGTGTGGAACCTGGATTCCAAGAATCATTTTCTTCTATGTTTCCTTATCCAAGACAAAGTTCGGTTACAATGATGGCATCAGATGAAGATGATATTAAAAAGATCAAAGCGCCAGCATTAATCGTTCATGGCAGAGACGACTTAGTAATTCCTGTTTCCAACGCTTATAAATTATTTGATTTGCTTGAAGACTCACAGTTGCATATTTTCGGAAAATGTGGACACTGGACACAAATCGAACATACAGGTGAGTTTTGTCGCTTGATTGATGGTTTTTTAGCGGAGTGATATGACAGGAGGTACATTATGGGGAATAGATTATATAGCAATGCAGAGCTTTCAAATATGCTGTGGGAAGCTGATCAAAAGAAACACCCCATTGAAGCTTTGACTGCTTTACAAGAAGGCCTTGCTTTAGACGATGCCTATGAGATCCAGATGCTTAATGTTCAGAAGAAGCTGGCATCTGGTGAAGTGATCAGCGGTAAAAAAATTGGACTTACTTCATTGGGGATGCAAGAATTGTTAGGTGTGGATGAACCTGATTATGGTCATTTATATGAGAGTATGCACCTGACTACCGGTAATGTACCAAAAGATTTTGTACTCCAACCCAAAGTCGAAGCTGAAATTGCATTTGTTTTAAAAGAGGATTTAATCGGACCGAATGTAACCGTAGAAGATGTGTATAGAGCGACTGACTATGTGGTTGCTGCTTTTGAAATCGTAGGCAGCCGCATTAAAAATTGGAAAATTAAATTGGTGGATACCATATCTGATAACGCTTCATCAGGGTGTTATGTGCTCAGTGAAAAAAAATACAGCCCAAATGATTTGGATTTAAAGGCTGAAAAAATGAAATTTTATAAAAATGGCGAATTGGCTAATGAAGGTACTGGGGCAGAAGTCATGGGTGATCCTGTCTATTCAGTGGCTTGGCTTGCAAATAAAATGTCAGAGTACGACGTTGCACTTAAAAAAGGTGAAGTTATTTTATCTGGGGCTCTAACAGCAGCGCTTGCGGCAGAAGAAGGCGATGAATTCGAAGCGGTCTTTGAGAATCTTGGAAGTGTAAAAGTTGCTTTCTGAAAAAAATTAATGTAAAAAGTATACTAGAGACTGTTGCAAATCTAAAAAATTAGATGTGCAACAGTTCTTTTAATGTGACGTTGGGATTCGTATATTGATAATTTGTTTTAGGTTTCATGCGTTTAAAGCGTATGGCTTCTTCTGGGCAATGGTGAAGACAAGCGAAACACATTTCACAATTGTGATTTATTTGTGGACATGTATCAGATGCTACAATGTTATCCACAGGACAGATTTTTGAGCACAATCCACAGTTGGTGCACTTATCTTTAGTGATCTTAAGTGCGTTAAAGCCAAGATAGGATGTACTGGCTTTCAACATGAGCTGGCCGGCCAGTTGTGTGCCCAATTTTTTTGTTGGTAGGTCGCTTTTCTCTTGGTTTAACAAAGCTTGAATAGCCTTATCAATTTTTTGATCTGCATATTCAAACATTTGAGGCATTTTTTCTTTAGGTGTTGGATAAATGATGCTGTTATCGGGTAGTACAAATGACATTGTATTTGAGACTTCTATATGACGCGATTTTAAGATGGAGACACAGTTGGCAAGTGCATTGCCGCCACCAGCACCATAGTTGGCAATGAGAAATACATATGACTTATTTGAGAGTTCAAGTTTTTCTAGAAAACGCTTCACAATTTTGGGAGCGTCATAAAAATAAACTGGAAATACAATGCCGACATTTTGAGCATTAGTGGTAACTTGTTTTTCGTCTTGTAAAGAGCCAATAGGAATTAATTTAGCATTCTCAAAAGAGTTTGCTATTTTTTTTGCAATATAATAGGTGTTTCCTGTTCCTGAAAAGTAGTAAAGTTCTGTGCTCATGTAGCCTCCTTTTGTGCATATAAATGCACATATTGTTTGAAAATTAAAGCGATTTAATCGCTCGAATTTTAGAATCGTATCTAGTCTTGTGGGTTTTCAAAATAATCTTTATAAGTTAAATGACGTTCATATAGATACTCATAGGTGTCATCACAGGTGTTCTTTAGAACTATTTTTATATCTGAGACCACGGCCTCCATCTTATAGAGAAAAGCCATCCCGTCAAGTTGATAGTAATGATGTCTTGAAACAACTGTGAGAATTAAGAGGCCTTCTTCTTTCATCATTTTAAGATGTTTTGAAATCACAGATCGGTCTTGTGGAAAGTGCTCTGAAATGGTGCTGATATCAGCAGGTCCGTTTAAGGCTAAAAATTTTATAATTTCCATCCTTATATTTTCGCCAAGAATTTTAAAGATATCTTGTTGAAAGAGCCTATTTATTTGTTCTGGTGTTAGCGCATTTTTTTCGCAAGTCTTTTTTTCCATAACCGCATTATATATGCATTTGTATGCACGTGTCAAGCGTTAATTTTATCGAAGAGGCAGAAATTACAAATTTATTATTATCTGATTTTTCAGAAAAAGATGGTATAATGGATTTACATAAAAACTGACAAAGAGATAAGATGACATAATATGAGTGAAAAATGAATTGTAGTGAGGTTTGAATTTATGGGTAAAACAGTACAGGAGATTATAAGTGCGGAGAATTCTAAGCAACCGTTGACAGATGAGGAAATCGCTCAGGTTTTGGGTATGACAAGGGATCGGGTAAAGGATATCAGAGAGCGTAATCACATCCCGAATTCTAGGGAAAGATTATACCCTCAGCTTTATGGGGATGGCAAAAAGATAGTTCTTGAGCAACCCGGTATTTCTCATAGAAAGTTATTAGAAATATTAAAGACAATGGGATACAGTATTTCAAGGCATCTCGCGCTTAAAATACTGCAAGAAATCACTGGGGAAATCTCAAAAGAAAACTTTGTAGAACATCGGCAAGAAAGTAAAATGGACAGGGAAGATACTGTAACTCCTAAAAATGACAATAAGTCAATTGTGACAGAAAAAAAGGGAGTTTTAGTAGAAACAGCTGATTCTGAAGAGATGGAAAATGTTTTTAAGCAGATTATTGGGTATAAGGGTTCTTTGAAACTCCAAATAAGACAGGCTCAGGCGTCTACACTATATCCCACAAAAGGACTTCATACTCTAATTCTTGGACCTTCTGGTGTTGGGAAAAGCCAATTGGCAGAAGCCATGCATCGGTTTGCTATTAGGACAGATAATTTTTCAGAAGACGCACCTTTTTTGACTTTTAATTGTGCCGACTATGCAGAAAATCCTCAGCTTTTACTTTCGCAGCTCTTTGGTTATGTGAAAGGGGCTTTTACAGGTGCTGAAAAAGAGAAAGCTGGTATTATAGAGTATGCGAACGGTGGCATCTTATTTTTGGACGAGATTCATAGGTTGCCAAGCGAGGGACAGGAAATTTTGTTTTCCATTTTAGATAGAGGTGTTTATAAAAAACTTGGTGAAACTGAAGCTAATCGTGAGGCAAGTTTGATGATTATCGGTGCAACAACAGAAAACCCTGAATCAGCTCTTCTGGCAACGTTTAGAAGAAGAATTCCTATGGTGATTGAACTTCCACCCCTTAACAAGAGACAGCTGAGTGAACGTTATCAATTGATCAAACTCTTTTTTAGAGGTGAAGCTCAAAAGATTAATAAGGATATTATTGTGGATAAAGATGTTGTCAGCATGTTGCTTCAATATGAATGTATAGGCAATATCGGTCAACTTCGCAGCGATATTCAAGTTTCTTGCGCGAGAGGATTTTTGAATACCATGTTGGAGAAGGAAAAAGTATTAAAAATCAGGAGTTCAGATTTAGCGAATCACGTTCGGATTGATATGCTTAATAAGAAGACAAGAGATCCTGAAGTACTCAAATTTGCGACTAAAGATTTGTACTTTGGACCAGGCGATTCCATGATGGTGCAAGAACGGGATGATCGGTATGTTATTTCTGATCAGATTTATCAATTTATTGAGGAAAGATCCCTAAAATTGCAACATGAAGGTTTGAAAGCAGAGGAAATCAATCTTGTTATGGGACGAGAAATAGAAACGGAATTTGAAAACTTGGCCAAAAGTTTTAGCCAGCATACGGACATAACAGAACTTGATTTAAAAGGGGTGGTCGGTACAAACATTACACAAATTGTTGATCGTTGCTATCATATTGCTTTGAACTATTATCCTGACTTACAACGAAATTTTTATTACACTCTGGCAATTCACCTGGGAGCTGCATATGAACGTATCGCTCAAGGGAAGTGCATATTAAATCCTCATTTGCAAGGCATTAAAGCGGATTATCCAAATGAATATAAAGTGGCAAAAATATTGGCAGAAGTCATCAACTCTGAGCTTGAAATTAAGTTACCAGAAGACGAAATTGGCTTTATTGCAATGTATATTAAGACCTTTTTAGATAAAGGTACAGAAAAATCAAAGGTGGGCGTCGTCCTTCTAACACATGGTATGGTGGGAAAAGCCATAGCAGATGTTGTAAATAAATTGCTAAACACAAATCATGCGGTTGGACTAGAAATGGATTTGACAGAAAGTCCTAAAATTGCTTTAGAGAGAACGATTGAAGAGATCAAGCGCATTGATGAAGGTAAAGGCTGTGTTTTGTTTGTGGATATGGGGTCTTTGACTACTTTTGGTGATATCATTACTAAGGAGACGGGGATTGTGGTAAAAGTCATTGATCGAGTAGATACAGTGATGGTTTTAGAGGCAGTTAGAAAAGCGATTATGACAGAAACAACTTTAGAGGATATTACTGGTGGTGTTGAAAAGAGTATCTTGAGAAATGAAGTGCCACGAGAACAGCATTATAATCAAAGTGATTGTCCTGACGCCATTATTACGATTTGTATCACTGGAGAAGGATCGGCGGAGAAAATGCGACTATTCGTGGAAACGGTTATTCAAAAAATGGAGAAAGTTATAGAAGTCTTTCCTGTGGGTGTAATCTCTCCTATTGATGTAGATATTGAAATCCAGCGCATTATGAATAAATACAATGTACTTTGTTTTGTTGGGACTATTGATCCAGAATATGATGGCATTCCATATATTTCCATGGAGCGTATATTTGCTGGTGATGGTTTACAACGATTCAATAGCATTATTTCTGGCAGTCAGACTTTTGATAATGAAATTAGACAGATTATCAGATCGGACTTAATATTATTTGATGTAGAATTTAAAAATAAAAATGATGCGCTAGATCAAATGGTGAATACACTTCAAAAACAGGGCTATGTAGAGCCTGATTTCCTTTTGGATGTGTATAAACGAGAGGCTATATCGCCTACTTTTTTAAAAGGAAATGTGGCTATTCCTCATGGTTACCCTAAAAATGTCACAAAACCTGCCGTAATGATAGCGCGATTGAAAAAAACGATTGAGTGGCATGAAAAGAGGGAAATTGATATTATTTTTCTAATTGCCTATAAAAATAATTCGAAAAAGTATTTTAAGAATTTTTATAAGAAGATAATGAACATAGAAGTACTTGAAATGATTAGAAACGCTGAATCTAAGGAACAGATAAAATCGTTGATTATCAAAAATGTCGAAATGTAAATTGCGAAAAAATTCAGTGAAAAAGAGCGTGTCATAAAATATGTGGCGCGCTTTTTGCTTTTATATAGAGTGTGACAGAAAAGAAATACAGGGAGGACATTCAGATGGGCTATTTAAATGAATCTTTAATTAGAATAGGTGTAGAAGCTAAAAGTAGCGAAGAAGTGATTCAATCTTTAGGAGCGCTATTAGAAACGAGTGGCATGGTAAAAGAGAGTTATATCCCAGCGGTTATAGAAAGAGAAAAAATATATCCAACGGGACTACCAAGTAATGGCGTGAAAGTTGCAATTCCGCATACGAACACAAGTCACGTGCACAAATCAGCCATTGCTATAGGGGTTTTAAAAGAGCCAGTTGAATTTTATATGATGGGGGGGACAGGAGAAGCGCTTCAAGCTAAAATTGTTTTTTTACTGGCAATCTCAGATACAAAAAAACAATTGGAATTGCTTAAGAATTTAATGAAATTATTTCAAAACAAAGAAATTCTTCAAGCGGTTGTAGAAGCGAGTACAGAGTCGGAGATTTATAAAATTTTACAAGAAGTTATCTAAAGGAGGCGTATTAAATGAAAGACATTAAAGTATTGACTGTATGTGGATCCGGAACAGTAACATCATCAATGTTATCTGAAAAGCTTAAAGACGTGTTTAAGCCGTATGGTTATCGCGTAAAAACAATTGAAACAAATCCAGGTGGCGTTTCGGGAGAACTTGTAGCTGGAGGATTTGATTTTATTGCATTTTCGAGCCCGATTCCGGGAGAATATGATATTCCAGTACTTAACGCAGTGGGGTTTTTGACTGGATTTGGAGAGGAAGAGTTTGTTGAAAAAGTTCTAGAGGTTTTAAAAAATTTAGGAAAATAAAATTTGGGGCAGTAAAATGTTTTTAAACTAAGGGAGGAAACAATATGTTAGTAACACTTAAAGCCATTTTTGATACTTTTGGCGCGGCTATATTTGTTCCTGTGGTCTTATTCATAATTTCACTTATTTTAAAAGTAAAAGCAAAAAAAGCGTTTCAAGTTGCTGTTTTGGCAGGCATTGGTTTAACAGGGTTCAACATGCTAATTAATGCTTTTATTCCTTTGATTGTACCTGTGGTTCAGCGCATGGTGGAATCTACAGGTGTTAATTTACCCGTTATGGATATTGGGTGGCAAACGACTGCTATTGTGGCGTATTCTACTCAAGTGGGGATGATTTTCATTGGACTTGCACTTTTACTACAAATTGCGCTATTCCTATTGCGTTGGACTAATATTTTTATGCCGGGTGACTTGTGGAATAACTACTCTTTTATGGTGTGGGGTTCTATGATTTATCTCGTGACGAAGAATTTTTATTTAGCTATTGGCGTTATGGTTATGCAAAATCTGTATATTTTACTGTTTGCAGAAGTACTCGAAAAAAGATGGTCTAAGTACTACAATTATCCGAATTGTACTTTAACTGCACCACATCATGTGGGTGCTGTCCCATTTGCTCTGATACTCAATTGGATTATGAATCGATTGGGATTTTATAAGGTTAAATTGGATGCAGATTCACTACAGGATAAATTAGGTTTCTTTGGAGAACCAATGACTTTAGGGTTGATGTTTGGTATCGCTTTAGGGATAGCGGGTAATTTATCTCAACTCAATACGTTAGCGGCTTGGGGTGAAATCGCGACGATTGGTATTTCCACAGCAGCAGTTATGACGATTTTTCCAAAAGTAGCAGGGATCTTTGCTTCTGCTTTTGCACCTTTGACTGAGGCTTCGAGAAAATCGATTGCTTCTGGTAAAAGTAAAAGAGTCTGGTACTTGGCGGTTAATGATGCTGCAGGTTATGGTGAATCTAATACGTTGATTACTGGGATTATACTGATTCCTGTTATGGTTATTATTGCTTTGATATTGCCAGGCAATCAAACTTTACCAATGGTAGATTTAATTGCGCTACCGTTTATGATTGAAGTTATTATTTCCACAGCAAATGGCAATATTTTTAAAGGTGTTGTGGGTGGTGCAGTCTATTTCTCTTTTGGGTTGTTGCTCTGTACGATTACAGCACCAGTATTTACAGAAGTGGCAGCATCTGTAAATGTAACTTTGCCAGCAGTGGGACTTATGATAACGAGCTTTGGTATATTAAGTAATCCGACGATGGGATTAATTTTCTTAGCATTCTTAACTAAAAATCCATTGTTCATCGGCATAACGGTTGTTCTGTATTTCGTGCTATACTTC
The DNA here is from genome assembly GCA_965140735.1 of uncultured Fusibacter sp. GTDB lineage: Bacteria > Bacillota > Clostridia > Peptostreptococcales > Acidaminobacteraceae > Fusibacter_A. The sequence goes on from OZ223306.1 coordinate 3,666,521, forward strand.
CTATATCGAAAAAATACAGAGAAGGTACATGCTTTTGTTGAAGAACAAGCGTTGTTTGGTTCTGAAGTACAAGCAGAATGATTCTTTTATTTAAGGAGCAAACCTTTATAGGGATGCTCCTTTTTTAAATTACAAATCAGTGGTGGAAAATGGAGGTGAATATATGAAAATCGTAGCAGTGGGTGATATCTATGTAGATCCTGAAACGATAGCTAAAGAGGCGAAAAGAATTGCTATAGATGAAGAAATTACGGTTGTTTCTTATAATTGGGAGAACGAAAGTAAAGAAGTCTTTCGAAAGAGAGCACATCATATTGAACTTGAAGGGCCTGAGGCTGAAACTTTTCCAGAGGCTTTATACGAGGCTATTCGTGATGCGGATATGTTTTTAACACATTTTTGTCCTGTTCCAGCAAAGCTGATTGAACACGCTGAAAGATTAAAACTTATCGGTACTTGTCGTACGGGATTAGAGCATATTGATGTGAATGCGGCAACCGCTCGAAATATCCCGGTAGTGCATTGTATTCGCAATGCAACAGCAGTTGCAGATTTTGTATTGGGTTTGCTTATTAGTGAAACTAGAAATATCGCAAGGGGACATAAATCTATAACAGAAGGTCACTGGGGACAATCTTTTCCAAATAGTCAATTTACAACGACTTTAGACCGTCTGAAGGTAGGGCTTGTGGGGCTAGGTTATATCGGAAAAATGGTTGCCCAAAGATTGAATGCATTGAATATTGAAGTGATCGGTACTGATCCCTATGTGAGTCAGGATGAGCTTTTAGAAGAGGGCTTAAAGATAGAAAAAGTGAGTATAGAGGATTTGTTCGCAACTTGTGATGTTGTGTCTATTCATTTAAGACAGACGCCGAAAACGATCAATATGATTGATAAGAAGTTGCTAGGTCTCATGAAATCTAGTAGTTATTTTATTAATACTTCCAGAGCGGGAGTTGTTAATGAAGCGGATTTGCTGTCTGTTTTAAAGCAAAAGAAAATAGCGGGTGCTGCCATCGATGTATGGTGGGAAGAACCTATTCCAAAGGATAGTGAATTTTTAACTTTGGATAATGTAACGGCGACGCCACATATTGCAGGTGAGACAGTTGATGCCATACCTTTATCACCTAAGTTGTTGGTGGACGAGATCAATAAGTTCTTGATCACAGGAAAGAATAGTATGGTTGTGAATTTAGAACAAATTTCAAGAAAATTGTAAAGGGAGTGTGAGTATGTTTAAACAAGAGATAGTGGTAAAAAACAAGACGGGGCTTCATGCGAGACCTGCTGCGCAATTTGTGGAACTTGCTTCGAAATTTAAATCGGAAATTTCTGTTGTGAATGATGGGGAGAAAGTTAATGCTAAAAGTATCATTGGAATTATGTCAGGAGGCATAGGCGAAGGTACAGAGATTTCAATTGAAGCGGAAGGTAGTGATGAACAAGAGGCTGTAATGGCTCTGATTCAATTGGTTGAAAGCAAATTTGGTGAAGCTTGAGTACAGTGTGTATGGTATAAGGTGTGCATGATCTAAATAGAAAAGCCTGAACATCGAATATTTTAATTTGATGTTCAGGTCTTTTTTAGTTTTTATGTTATTGAAAATGAATTAGACTGCTGAGTAATCTTCGAATCGAACTTCTTCTAAGTCAGATTCTTTAATGCCGAATGATTTACCTGTAAGTTTTTCGATGGATTGAATAAGTGTCATGGCATCAAGACCGTATTTTTTCATGAGGTACATTTTAGAAGCACCATGCGTATACGTGTCTGTAATGCCAACTTTGATCAATTTTTTACCGATGCCATTTTCAGCCATAACATCTGCCACGGCACTGCCTAGTCCGCCTATTGTGACGTGGTTTTCAATGGTCACAGCACCATATTTTACTTTGTTCAGTGCTTCTAAGACTGTGGGATCTGTAAACGGTTTTAATGTAGAAATATGAATGTGTTGGATGGACAAGCCTTTTTTTGCAAGGACTGCAGTTGCTCTCATGGCTTCTTCTGTACAAATACTCGATGAGAAGATGGCGATATCTGTCCCTTCGGATAAAATACGACCTCTATTAAAAATCATCGGTTGATTTGCAGGAAATAATCGAGGGACTTCTTTTCTCAACATACGTATAAAGACAGGCCCATTTACGTTGTGGGCGATTTCAAGTACGGATTCAATTTCTGTGGCATCACCGATATCGAAAATAGTCATATTAGGTATATTTCTAAGGACTGCAACATCGTTAATGGCTTGATGCGAAACGCCACCTGGGGTCATGATACCGGGTAAGAAACCAACGAAAGTGACGGGTAAATTTGGGTAAGCTACAGACATTTCTAGTTGATCTAAGACACGGCGATACAGAAAGACACCGAACGTGTGTAGATAAGGTCTAAAACCTTCTCTAGCGAGGCCAGCTGCCCAACTTACCATATTTTGTTCAGCAATTCCCATCGAAAAATAACGCTCTGGGTATGTGTGAAGGAACTCTTTGATCTCACATGAACTGCCTAAATCTGCAGATAAAACAACTGCTTCAGGATGTTTGGAAGCCCAGTCGATCATACAACGTTGATGTGTATTTATTTCAATTTTCATTTTTCTCCCCCTTTATTCGGACATTTGGTTATAAAACGCTTTAAAATCAGCCATTTCTGATGCATTAATGCGGACAAAATGTAAAAATGGGATGCGTTTTTCGAGTAGTGGTATACCATGTGCTCCAGAAGTCTGGCAAAGGACAACCAGTGGTTTACCTTCGTGTTCTACTGTGGAAGCGTTAATTAATGCCTCTATATCATGACCGTCGACATTGACTACCTTTGCACCAAAGGCTTCTAAGCGAGCGTCTAACGGCTCTATATCCATGACGTCTTTTGTGTAGCCTTCAACTTGTTGACCGTTCACATCAACGTAAATGACGAGATTGTCTAATTGATAAAAAGAAGAGGCTTGAAATGCTTCCCAAACTTGTCCTTCTTGAATTTCGCCATCAGAGAGTAATACGAAAACTTTACCGGTTTCTTTTTTTAATTTTCGAGCATGTGCGGTTCCACAAGCGATACTGATAGTTTGACCTAAAGAGCCAGCAGTACATTCAAATCCTGGTGAGTGTTCTGCACCGATCATTTCCATGTTCCAACCATCTACGTTAAACTTTTCGATCGCTTTACTAGAAATTCTTCCGCATTCTACTAAAGTGCAGTATACCACTGAGGCATAGTGAGCAGGGGAAATGAAAAAGCGGTCTTTATCTGGGGCGAAAGCGCCGTGGTACAAGGAGCCTTTTGGATAATCCATGTTATCAGGGCTAGGGACACCAGGGAATGGTAGTGCTTCCATCGAGCCTATGCTAGGCCCTAAGTTTAAAATGTGCATATATAATGATGTGAAAATTTCTGCTGAGGAGCAAGCTTGACCTAAATAGCATCCTCCACGTTCTATGGCAAGACGTAATATGTTCTTTCGAACACGAGTTGCAGCTGCTTGAATTTCTTTTGTTGAATGTTTTTCTTTCGACATAATTTGAACTCCTTTTTTCAGATTTTGGTTTTGGTGATAAGGGTTTACAAGAACAGAACAAATATAATTAAAATTGAACATATGTTAATGTTATTATTTCACTTAAAGTGAATGATGTCAAGAATAAAAAAATAAATTCAATACAAAATTTAAATATAAAACATTGAAAAATACAGATGTTTATTGATTTTGTTGCAAAGGCGAATTGTTTGACAAATTTTAAATTGAGCATATAATAGAATTAAGAAAATGAAAAAAGATATGAACAATGGTTCTGATAAAGAACGTAATTTCAGAAAGGAGTGGTGGAGATGAAAGCTGTAATGAAAATGGAAAACGGTTATGATCACATGGAATATGTAGAGGTTCCTGATGTCGAAGTGTCTGGAGATTTAGTAAAGATAAAAATTGCTTATTCAGGGGTGTGCGGAACGGATCTTCATGCATTTAAAGGGACTTATGGCAGTACGAAGCCACCTGTGGTCTTGGGGCATGAATTTTCTGGTATTGTGACGGCTGTGGGGCCAGAAGTGAAAAATGTTGAAGTTGGAAATCGTGTGACAAGTGAGACGACTTATGCAACATGTGGTACTTGTGTTTATTGTCAGTCGAAAGATTATAATCTTTGTTCTAATCGTATTGGGCTTGGAACTCAACAAAATGGAAGCATGGCGGAATATGTTTTGTCCAGAGAAGAAAGCGTTCATATTTTGCCGGATAATGTGAGTTTGCTCTCTGCTTCTTTAACTGAACCGCTTGCGTGTAGTGTTCATGCGAGTATTGAAAAAGGAAGTATACAATCTGGAGAGATCGTGTGTGTGTTTGGGGCGGGTGCTATTGGCCTTTTGTTGGCTCAAGTGGCTAAGGCAAAAGGTGCGATCGTGATATTAGCTGGAATTGCCAGTGATGTGGAACGATTTGAGGTTGGTAAAAAAATCGGTGTAGACCGTACAGTGGACCAGACAAAAGAAGATCTAGAGGCAATTGTAAAAGAAATGACGAATGGCGTTGGTGTGGATAAGGCGTTTGAATGTTCTGGTGCGGTTCCGGCTTTGAATACGGGGCTTCGGATTGTTAAAAAGAAGGGAAAAGTGATTCAAATGGGCGTATTTCCGAAAGAGAAAGCGGAAATTGCAACGGATTTAATTTTGCATAAAGAAATTGAATACATTGGATCGCGTAGTCAAAAACCAAGTTCTTGGAAAAAATCTATTGAATTGTTGGCGGAAGGTATTGTGGTTCCAGAAATGATAGTGACGAAAATAGTGTCGTTAGAGGATTGGCGTGAAGGGTTTGAAGCTTCAATGAGAGGAGAAGGCGTTAAGGCTGTGATCTGCTGCAATGAAGATTTGAAAGAATCATAGCAACAACTGCTTTTTAAAAGGTGCAGTTGTTGCTAAAGGTGTTACTGGTTTTGAGCGAGTTCAAGTAATTTGAGAGCTAAAGTTTCATCGACGATAAGTGTGTTGAGAAAACCGGCTCTTACAGCAACTAGAGTTGGAATGGCTTTGGGTTCAGAAGCGCTGATGCCGATAGTCCATTTAGGTGTCTTCAATGAATTTAGTGGTGCCGAGATGACGAATTTGCCTTCGGGATCAATTTCTTCGCCATCTGCGTTAAACATGCGTGCTAAGAGGTGGCCTACCACGCCTTTAGATAATAGGTTTTGTCGTTCTTCTTCGGATAAGTAGCCTGCTTTTTGTAAGGTGGAGGTGCTGTTGTAGAGCGAACCAACGCCTGTGAGCAGGATGTCAATTGAAGCTGCTTTTTTCAAGGTAGCTTCAATTTGTGGTTCTGCGATTAAATAGGAATAGACGACTTCGTTATCTACGAATGCAGGTGCGTAAATGTTGGCGTAAGTGCCGTTTAATTTGTTTGAAATCTTCATGGCGAGTTCTAAACCATCTAAACTTGGATTCCCGGTGCCGAGGCAACCTACGAGTTGCACGACGTTGATGTTGTAATATTCTTCGGGTTCTAAAGCGTCGGCTAGATAACGGATGGCTGGTCCCCAGGGGATGCCGATGGTGTTGTTGTTTTCTAGAACGCTGTTTAGAAAGTGGGCGGCTGCAACGCTGCATTTTTGAAGTGCAGTATCGTAATCGTAGTCTCCTGAAATGACGATGGCGTCTTTTAAGTTTAAGGTTGTTCGCAAAGTATTAGAGAGTTCTGCGTTTTTTTTGATGGGGCTATGGATGATGATTTCTACGATGCCAGATGTTTTGGCTTCTTCTAGAATTCTAGAGACAGTGGGTCTTGAGGTGTTTAAAATTTCTGCGATGACATTTTGACTTAACCCTTGGTGGTAATAAAGTTCTGCAGCTCGGATTAGAAGATCTTCTTTTGTTTTCATATATATATAAAACTCCTTTACGAATAGTCTAAGTGTTTATGTAGAGTGAATTGGGTTCTTGAAACGATTATATCATGTTGATGAATATTTGAAAAACGATAAAAGATTAGAGTGTTAAAATTCAAAAAAAGTTGAGCGATTCTCTGCCGTGTGATGTCGTTTGCAGGATGTGCATGATACGGTGTGCGGTAGATAGTTCGTACGAAATTAGATTTTAACGCTCTAACTATAAATAAGGAGGAAAATGATGATTTTACAAACGGAACGTGAAATGATAGTGGCATATGGTAAAAAATTAGTGGAAACAGGGTTGGTTGTAGGTTCTTTTGGGAACTTAAGTATTTATAATAAAGCGTCAAATTTGATGGCGATCACCCCAAGCGGTCTCGATTACCTTTTGATGAAACCAGAAGATGTGGTGGTTCTGACTTTGGACGGTGAAAAGATTGATGGCGATCGAAAACCATCAAGCGAATACGATATGCATCGTATTTTTTATCAAAAAAGACCTGGGATTAATGCGGTGGTGCATACGCACTCGCCTTTCGCTACGACGCTTGCTTGTTTAAACTGGGGTATTGAACCGCTACATTATTTAGTTGGATACGCCGGGAAAGATGTGCCTTGTATACCTTATGTACAATTTGGTACTTATGAGCTCGCGGAAACAGCCCTAGAAGCAATGGCTGAACGCTATGCTTGTCTTTTGGGGAATCATGGTCTTTTAGCTTGTGGCGGTGATATGCCTTATGCGTTTGAAGTTGCGCAACAAATGGAATTTGTAGCGGGTTTGTACTACCGTGCTAAAACAGCGGGGCAACCTGTGCTTTTAAATGATGCTCAAATTGGTGCGGTTTTAGAAGGGTTTAAAACCTATACAGATCGCAATAAATAAAATAGCGATAAACTTTCTGATAAGAATCGCGAAAGAAAGGCGTATCTATTAATTGTAGATACGCCTTTTGGAACGATTGAAGTGTTTTTTTAAATGCGTTTCTTTAAATCGTCTGGTATTGCTGCAGTATCTTGCCCGTAAAATTTAAAAACTTCAACGGCTTGAGAAATTTGTTCTTCAGTTAAATGTTTGATTTCACCAACAGCTCGAGCGGCTAGGTAGCATTTTGCGGATTCTTCCATGTACACGGCAGCATAAAGTGCTTGTTTTAAGGATTTCCCTACGGTGATTACGCCGTGGTGAGCGAGGATGACGGCTAAAGTGTCTCCGATGTATTTGACGGTGTCTACGCCCATGTGGATACTGCCTGGAGGGCTGTAGGGTGCAACTTTTACACTTCCTGCAGCAGCGTTTCCTAAAGTGGTGAGATCTGCGCGGAATTCATCTTCGATGAGGCTAATTGCAGTTGCGTAGGGTTGGTGTGTGTGAATTACAGCGTTTAGGTCTAAGCGGTTTTGAAAGATGTGAAGTATAGCATCTGTGTCAGAAGAAGATTTCCTTGTGCCTTCGATAATGTTGCCTTGCAAATCCATTACCAAAACATCTTCTGGGACCATTTCTTCGTATATCATTCCTGAAGGTGTGACCAGTATTTCGCCAGATGGCATTCTTGTGCTGATATTGCCGCCTGAAAGGGCAATGAGATCATAGCGATCTAGAGTTATGCCTGCTTTGATGATGTCAGCTTTTTCTTTTTCAAACATGATTTTTTCCTCCGAACTTATATTTTGTTATGAGTTCATCATATCATAGGCGATTTATAAGTTCAATCATAAAAACAAAAATCTTTACAAAATTTCAATTCAATATAAATCTTTTGAAAATAATAAGATAGGAGTGAATTATACTTGTTTATTGAAAACGCTATATTATACTGAGAAATATTCAATCGAATAGTAAAAGCTATATGAATTTAATTGGAAAATAAAATGAGAATATGTTCAAAATGAAATTTAGATTAAGTGATTATTTCAAAAAATAATTGAGCAGCAAAGTGAAAATGCTACTCAAGGTTAAAAAGATATCTATACGGATTTTGGATTGATAAAGGTCTGTTATTTAGTAAAGTAAAAGTGCGTTAAACTTGAATGCGCTTATTTTTGATCATCAAATAAATGATCGTGATCGTGAAGCATCCATGTTTCTCTTTCGCTTTTCTTCAGCTTGCTATTAACCATTTTTAAGAATTCTTCGGCACGCTTTTTTTTATCTTTTTTTTGAGCGTTTTCAAATTGACTACTGTCAGTAGAAAGCAAGTTTTTAGGATTAGATTCAGCCATGTCATCACGTCCTTTCTATTCTATTGATACCCCGAAAATCCTTTTTTAAATGGGACTGTAATCGAAAGGTTTGGTATAATTATAAGTAGGTGGTACGTTAACTTTATGAGGTGTAAAGATGAAAGTAGAAAGATTATTAAATATACTGATGTACTTAATCAATCATGAGAGAGTTTCTGCGAATGTCTTAGCAGAACATTTTGATGTTTCTAAGCGAACCATCCAAAGAGATATAGATCACTTGACCCTCGCTGGTATCCCCATTTACTCAGAGATCGGAAGAGGTGGCGGTTATCAGTTAATGGATCATTTTAAAGTCGATAAAAGTTATCTAAATGCATCTGAGTCGAATCTTTTATACACTTTTTTATCAGACATAGAAAGAACGACGCCAAGTGATGAAATTCAAAGCACATGTAATAAACTCATGGCACTTTTTCCTCAGGACACAGATCAGGATAGACTTATTATTCAAATGATGCCTCAGTTCAATCAAGAAAATTTTAGTGTTGTGTTTAAGCAATTAACCAAAGCGAGAGATGGACACTTAAAAGTGACGGTTCTTTACATAGATGCTGAGCTCAATGAAACAAAGCGCATTATCCATCCGTACAGATTAGTCTTAATGGGAAATACATGGTACGTTTATGGTTTTTGCGAATTACGTGATACCTTTAGATTATTTAAAATCAGCCGAATTGTAAAATGCGATTGCAGTGAAAAAACGTTCACAGTGAAGGCTATGCCTGATAAATTACCTTGGCATAATCATATGGCTTCTGATCGGAAAAGTGAAAAAATAGTGTTGGAACTGGATAAATGCTTATTGGGACGACTATCGGATTATTTTGATTATCACAACTGTGAGGTTCAAGAGGATAAGATTGTTGCGACGCTAAATTTCCCCATTGATGAGTGGCTATTGACACTTTTATGCCAGTTGATTCCTCATGTTAAAATCATCGCACCTCTTTCGCTGAAAAAAAGATTTAATGATCGATTGCAAAAGGCGCTTCAAAATAATGCTTAAACTATTTTTAGTTATTTTTAGATACTTCGAACCATAAAGAGTGACATACTGTTGTCGCCGTTTATGATTTAAAATGTGTTTAGAGCTATAAAAAGTAGATTCATTATTTTGAAAGGAGAACGATTATGAATACATGTCAAAGCTGTGGTATGCCAATGGTTAAAAAAGAGGATTTTGGCAATAATAAAGACGGTTCAAAAAGTGAGCTATACTGCAAGTACTGTTTTCCAAAAGGGGCGTTTAACGATCCAGATGAGACTCTCGAAGAAATGGTTGAAAGCTGTATCCCTTATGAAGTTAAAAGAGGTGTCAGTGAGGAAACTGCAAGAGAAACGCTCACGAAGACATTAAGTAAATTGAAAAGATGGTGTTAAAAAGTAAGGGGAAAAGCGCGTTAATATTTGTGTTTGGAGGTATTTGATATGTTTGAGTCAAGATGTGGCGTGCGCTGTGATATTTGTGAGCGCAAGGAACAGGTGAACTGCAAAGGGTGCATTAAAATGGATGCTCCCTTTTGGGGTGGAAAATGCGGTGTAAAATCATGTTGTGAAGAAAAAGGGTATAATCATTGTGGAGAATGTGATACTTTTCCATGTGATATGTTAAGTCATATGGGCGTGGATCAAGGGTATGATCCGCTACCTAAGATAGAGCAGTGTAGAAAATGGAAGCGTGAAAGTTAAAGGATTTTATGAAATTCTTAAGATAAAGTCAGACAGTTTAAGCCAATTTGGTATCTGTTTGGCTTTTATTTTTTTAATTGATCAGAGTGTCAAAAGTCAGTTTCGCATAAACCCTCTTCCCTTATGCTGTATCGCGTACTTCCCGTAAACGACATCATAAGGGAGAGGGTTGCTCAGCTTTTGACTTTTGACACTCTAAGGATAATTGATATAATGAAGAAGAAAAACCGAATGTGACTAGGACATTTAATAGGAGTAGTAACATGACAAAAAAGGTAAAAGAGTTTAAAATGAGTGCCCCTCAAATACCTAAGAATCTTAAAATAGTCAGTGTGGATGAAATCGCATTTGACTCAGATGAGCTGATAGAATCTGTAGATTGTTTTGAAGGTAGATTAGAAAATGAAGAAAGAGATTGTATCTATATTAGAAAGTCTGTTTTTAAAGATACGTCATTTAAAGGGACACAGTTTCATAGATTAGATCTTCAAGATGTGATCTTTGAGAATTGTGATTTTTCAAATGCGGATTTTACCGATAGTATTATTCATAAGACTGTTTTTAAAAGTTGCAAGATCACAGGTGCCAATTTTAGCAATACGACGTTGATGAACGTTAAGTTAGAGAATTGCAATGGCAAGTACGCCAATTTCAGATTTTCACAGATTAAAAAATCAGCATTTGAAAATACAAATCTAGATTTATCTGATTATCAAAATGCAGTATTTGAAGAAGTGCGATTAGAAAAAACCAGTTTTAGAGAAAGTCAATGTTCAGGGGCCAAGCTCCGAGGACTTGATTTTAGAACCTGTGATATAGAAGGTTTGGGCGCACGAATAGAGGATTTAAAAGGGATTATTATCACTCCGGTTCAAGCAGTGTCTATTGCTAGAATTTTAGGCGTTATAATCAAAGACTAGACGAGCTGAAAATGAATTGACAGGTATAAAACGGTTTAGTAAAATAGACTTATTCGGAACCGAACGAAAGGTGTAGACATGAAATTTGAATGTGCTGTTGGAAAAATGAGATACACATTATCAGTGGCAGAGCGATATTTGACCAGAAGGATTAGTGAAGATGATTTGCCCATATTAGCAAGTCACATTCCTCTTTTTTATATTTTGCCTGAAGATAAAAGTGCGATGATGTTCAATGAGGTTTCAAAAAAATGGCAAATTTCAAAATCATCACTTTCTGATATTATAAATAAGTATCAGGCTTTGGGGATATTATCTAAACTTGAGTGTCCACAAGATAAACGGAGCATTTATATTGCACTTACAGAAGCAGGTCTCGAAATTAGAGTGTGTCTTAAAAAGTATGAAGGTGAATTTCTGGACTTAATGCTTTCGGGGCTTTCTGAGGCATCTAAAGCAGAATTCGAAAAGAATTTAGATCATGTTGTGCGCAATGCTACTAAATATCAAAAGAAATAAGAACAGAGACCATAGTGTCTCTTCTTTTATCGATCTACGTTCGTTCTCGAACGAATGAAAACTACTGACGAATAAGGAGATAAAATGATGAATGAGGTATTAAGTACGATTAAATCGAGAAGAACGACAAGAAAGTATCAACAAAAGCCCATTGAGCAAAATAAATTGGAAGCTATAATCGAAGCAGGTCTTTATGCACCAAGTGCTCACAATATGCAATCATGGCATTTTACAGTGATCCAAGATAAGACTTTAATTGATGAAATGAACACGATGACAAAAGAGGCTGCTAAAACGAGCGAGGTAGAATTTGTTAGAAAAATGGCAAATAACGAAGCGATGCATGTATTTTATAATGCACCTGTTATGGTTGTCGTTTCGGGTGATAAAAACGGTATGATGCCAAGAGAAGACTGTGCAGCAGCAACTCAAAACATGATTTTAGCAGCGGAGTCATTCAATATTGGAAGTTGTTGGAATGGCATGGTCAATTTTCTGTTTAACGGGCCTAAAGGTGATGTGTATAGAGAAAAATTAGAGATTCCTGAAACACATGAACCTTATTATGTTGTCCTTCTAGGCTATAAAGACGTAACTGTCACTACTGCACCTAAGAGAAGTGCTAATACGGTTCACTATCTTTAGGCTATTTTTTTATGCAGAGGCAAAAGAAAAAATCTTCATCTAAAAGGGTATTCAGCTTGAAATTATTGTTTTCACATAACAGGGATAGAGTACGATCTGAAGGAATTGCTTCTCGTGACATTTTGTAGTTTATGTTTTGATGATGTTCTTTTAAGCCCTGTCTAGTACGTGCGTGAACAATAGCAAACTTGCCTTTGGGGTTCAGATGGTTATAGGCATTTTTAAAAACAATCTCTAAGTTTTCGAAATGTGGGATGCTGTTAAAGATGATGCAGAGATCAAAAGATTGATTTAAGTGAATAACTTGATCAAAGTTTCCGCAGACAGTTTCTGCATCTGGAAAAACGGTGTTAAAGGCCAACAGCATGTTCTCTGAAATATCAAGACCAAGGTATTGATATAGGCCTAATGCATTAAGTGCGTCATACAAAACCCCTGTACCGCAGCCTATATCTAAGACAGCATCTGTGGTATGAAGTTTTAAAAGAGCTAACGTTTGTGAAATGATTTTTCTTTTCTCAAGTGTTAACTCTTTTTGCCAAGATTGATACGTTTCGTTAAAATAAGTTTTAGGATCTTTAATTTCCATTTGAGACTCCTTGGATAAAACATAAACCGTTAAAGTGTTAAAAGTCAAAAGTTGAACAATGAGCTATTAAATAATGGCCTTACAAAAGTATGCGATATAGCATATGGTAACTGGTTTATGCGAAGATGACTTTTGACATTATAACTTATTATATAAAATGAGAAGTGGATCGCCAAGGGAATCATAGTAAAAGACATCAATACAAAAGATCTTTTAGAGATTGTCTTTAAGAGATGCTTGATGTGGGCGGGGATTAAATTTGGATCAGTTCACCATCAGCTGGAATTATAAATGGCCCCTCTATGTCATCTGAATGTATGCTTAAATACGCGTTGAGTTTTACTCTTGTGGTAAGACAATGGTTGATAGCTTCAAGATGTGTGCAGATAACAGTAGATTTTGGTGATTTAAGGCGAATTGATTGAATATCTTCAGGTGTTAAAGTGATTGGATCGCCTACTTTAAAGCGTGCACCACCAGTAAAAGCGAGAATAATTTCTGGGTTATAATCGTCCAGTGTTTGAGCGACGGCATCGTAGTAAATGGTATCTCCGGTGAGATATACGGTAGGTTGATGAGCTGATTTTAGAATATAACCGGAACTGGTGCCCATGCGCTCTGCGATTTCAAAGGTACCGTGTTGACCAGGTACTCTTGTGATCTCAACGTTCCCGATCATTAGAGTGGTTTCTATGGGATAGAGATTGCTAAACCCCATTGCTTTAAATTTAGAAGCATCTTGAGGCTGACAGATTAACCCGATATCTTTTGGGAGAAGGTGCTCTGCATAATCGTCGAAGTGATCAGGATGGAGATGAGTGACTAGACAAAATTCTGGAAACTCAATTTGATCGGGTTGAATGGGAAATTCTACTCTTGGATTGCGGTATTCGTTTGGGCTGCCTTGGATAGGGGGCTTGTCTTCTTTTGGCGCAAGCATAGGATCTAGTAAAAAAGTTAAGTCGCTGTAAGTTAATAGGCCAGTGGCATGTCTAAAGTGTTTATAAATCATTCTATTCCTCCTAAGTCGTTGTAAAAGTCTTTTGATTTGATAAAATAAAGGTATTACATACGTTTATTTTATTGTATGATCAGCTTCTGATAAAGAGGTTGGTGAAAAGAATGAAGTTTGTCTGTTTTCAGGATGAAAGGATGCTTGAAATGATACTAGATGTCATAGATGAAAAATTGATTGTGCTTCTAAGAGAAAATTCGAAGTTAAGTTATAAAATATTAGGTGAAAAAGTTCATATGACTGGTCAGGCTGTGGGACTTCGCGTGAAAAGGCTTGAAGATGAAGGCATCATAAAGCGTTATACGATAGATACAAATTCCAAAGAGATGGGTACCATGATTGCTTATATTACTTTGACGATGAAGACACAGGAACATCAGAAGGTTAAATCATTTGTCAGGGCGCATTCTGAAGTTTTAGAGGCATCACGAATCAGCGGAGAGGGGTGTTATTTTCTAAGATGTGAGTTTGAAGATCACGAATCCCTTAATGCATTTTGTGATGATGTTCTTCTATTTGCAAACTATAGAGTCAATATTGCTACTGACCGGATTAAGTGATTTGAAAATGCAGTAGAAATAAATGTGGATAAAATTTTAAAAATAAAAATTTAAAGATAAGAGTTTAAAGACAAAGATTTTAGGCTAAGGGCTTTTAAGATGAGGATTAGGAGGTAGACAGATGCAAGTATTAAAAGTAGGGATTATAGGATATGGTCTTTCGGGTAGGGTATTTCATGGTGCTGTTATAAAAGGCGTAGAAGGTTTTGAAGTCACTAAAATTGTCACTTCTGATCCTGTTAAGAGAGCACAAGCGATTGAAGACTTTAAAGGTGTTCAAGTTGTGGAATCGCCTAAGGACGTTATGGATGATCCTCAAATCGATTTGGTAATCGTATGTACCCCGAATACAAGCCATAAGCCTTTGGCAGAAGAAGCGCTTCGCAAAGGCAAACACGTGGTGATTGAAAAGCCTTTTACAGTGACGCTTGAAGATGCGGTTGAGCTCATGGTGGTAGCACAAGAAATGAATAGGTGTTTATCCGTGTATCAAAATCGCAGATTTGATGGTGATTTTAAAACCCTTAAACGCGTGATCAGTGAAAATAAACTAGGCCGTATTGTTGAATTTGAATCTCACTTTGATCGATTTAGAAATCAGTTTAAAGGCAATGCTTGGAGAGAAGAGGCGTATCCTGGTTCTGGCACATTATACGACTTGGGATCACATTTAATAGACCAAGCGCTTTGTCTCTTTGGACTTCCAAAGGAAGTTTATGGTGATATAAGAGCTCAAAGGCGTGGTGTAGTAGATGATCAATTTGAAGTGATCTTATATTATGATGAACTCAAAGTAACTCTAAAAGCAAGCAATTTAGTCAAAGAACCTTGGCCGCGCTATATGCTCATGGGCACTGAGGGGACCTTTGTAAAGTATGGCTTAGACGTACAGGAATCAGCTTTAAGAGAAGGCAAAATTTCTTATAATGATCAGTGGGGTCAAGAGCCAGACCAACTTCATGGTATCCTAAACACACTGGAATCTAGAGAGACTGTTGTCAGTGAAAAGGGTGACTATAGAGAGTATTATCAAGCACTTTATGAGTCAATCGTAAATAATGCACCTCTTCCTGTAACAGCTGAAGAAGGCGCAAATGTCATCAAAATTATACATGCTGCAATTGAGAGCAATCGTGAAAAACGCCGTGTGGAATTGTAAATCAGACTTCCATAGAATTATTCTATAGGACTGTAACACGCTTAAATGAGTCGTTTTCATTTGGAAAGGAAAACTTTGTAGGGGTGTGAGGTGAAAAGAAAAAAGACAAGCTCAAAAGAAGAGTCTTGTCTTTTTTAAGGGGGCTGAGTAATGAGAATGGTTGAAATCTAAAAATCAATTTTGACGTAATTACTTGATTTTTTGTTGTCATTATTGTAAAGATAGGTAATTGCTATATAATAACTTTCACCTTTTTTAAATTTAAGGAAATCGCCACCGCCGTACGGATCATTTTCTTTAATGACAAAGCTGTTGGTATCTCGGTCGGTGATATATCTTAAATAACCGTTTTCAGGATACATAGGTGTCATATCAGACTGTGATGCTACAATTTTATAACCTTTAAAATTGCTTGATTCTGAAGTAGTCCAACTTAGTTTGATTGTATCACCATCAACATGAGCTTCTAATGTTAATGCATCATCATAAAGATTACTGTTGTTATTTACACTTGGTGTGTTTGGAATCGTGATAGAAATTACATTTCCAGGTACTTTTTTATCCTTGTAGACTGCAGTGATACTGAAATAGTAAGTCTTCCCCACTTCAAACTTGGAAAACTCGCTGCCATTATATGAAGAACCTGCTTTAATCAATGCAGTGGTTTTGTTTTTATCTGTGATCCATAGTGCATAGCCATTTTCAGGATAAGCAGGGGTTTGATCTGTCATAGAAGCGACGACTTTATAGCCTTCAAAATCTGGGTGTGTGATTTTATCCCATTTTAGAACAACAGCGCTGTTGGCGTTGTTATTACCATATGCATTGCCGTTACCATTACCGTTGTTTCCAGCGGTGTCAAGTTCAGCAGAAAGTGTTGTGGCACTATAAGATGTAGTAGGATTGGTGTTGGTATTCGTGTTGCCATCATCATCAAAAGTAACTTTCTCCTCGCCATTAAAGGTAATTTTTTCCTCTCTAATGACATTCATAAGAAGTGAAGCTGCTTCAGCACGCGTTAACGATCTTTGTGGATAGAAGTATTTCTGAGTACCAATAGTTTCACCAACCATTAGATTATTATTGATTGCGGCTGCAACGAATCCTCTGAGATTACTTGAGATGCTATTTTGATCTGCATAAAGTGCTAAAACGGCTTCTGTATCCGTACTTTTGTTTAGAGCTTTAATAAGTGCTACTGCCATATCTTCTCTGACAGAAGCTTGATAAGGCTTAAAGGCATACCCTGTAGAGGTCGTATAACCTGTTAAGAAGTTTTTGGCAGCTTCCACATAGGGAATTGCCCAAGTTTCAGTGTTCATGTCTGAAAATGAAGATGTGGCATTTGGATTGATTTGAAGCTTTAAGGCCTTCACCATCATCGTTGCAAATTCAACACGGTTAACCGTGTTATTCGGTCTAAAAGTACCATCCGGATAACCACTGATGATCCCATAGGTTTTCATTGTTTTAATGGCTTCGTAAGCATAGTGTGTTGAATCGATATCTGAAAAAATGACTTCATCTGCGTTAGTTGCTGCAAAAGCTGGGATGCACATAGAAATAGCCAGCACTAAAATCAGTACTGATTTAAAAATAGTTTTCATGTTTCTCCTCCTTTAACATGACCAAGACAAAAAGGCTTGGTGGTAATGTATGTTTATAAATACATTATAGCAGTGTCAACTCAAATAGAGAGAAAAGTCATCATATCGTAATCAGTGTTTAACATGCCTGACACGAACTTTGGGTCTTCTGAAACTGTTGAACTAAGAGGATCTGGGGTTTTGGTACTAGGTGTTGCCTTTGGATTTAAAGCAGATACTTAATCGCAAGAATTGTCCTATACAGGATTAAATTTTCGTTTATAATAAGGGTGACCGGTCAATTCATACAGGAGGTTTCAAGATGAAATTTTATCTTCAAAAAGCAATTGATTTCATAGATGATCATATTCGTATGCCCCTTAGTTTAGATATGATTGCAGATCATATTGGGTTTTCAAAATTTTATTTAAATCATATGTTCAGTGTGTATACAGGGCTTTCCATTATGGCGTATGTCAGAAAAAAGAAGCTTGAGTATGCACTAGATGAACTCAAAACGGATAAACGGATTATTGATATTGCACTGGAGATCGGCTACTCTTCTGAACGTGCATTTTCAAGAGCGATTTTTAATGTTTATGGACAGTCTCCAAATTATTTTAGAAAAAAAGAGGTTTTAAAAACAAGACGTCTTGTGATCTATGATTTAAATTTAACAGCTGATGAAGATCGAATACTTGCGGACTTTCCTTCAAATTTTGAAACAGTAACACAAAATATGACTGTGGAAGGAATTAGAAATATGAAAAAGTATTTGAGTGATGTAAGGTATGAAGTTATTGATAAAATGGTGGTTTTGAGCGGTACGATGATTGGCGCTGAACCAGAGGATGCCATTATAGCTCTTATGAATCGGTTGGCAGAAGTTTATGATATAAAACCCCATAGAGCATTTGGATTTGATGTGCCTGTTGAAGGCAACGACGATGTGACAAGGCTAAGGGGGTATGAATACTGGCTTGCTGTGGATGAGACCATACCCGATAAGTTTCTAAGTCCGGGTGCTACAGAATTTGAATTTGAGGGCACGTTGATTAAAGTTAAGCATATTCCTGCTTATCGCTATGCGACATTGAGGATTGAAGATCCAATGTCTGATCCGTTTGAACGCATTGGTACAGGTTGGCGATATCTCGTAAGTTGGCTCGAAGACCATGAGTTTAAAGAACCTGATTTTGTCAGATGTGATCTGGCGAACTGTCTAGAAGAAGTTAAGATAGTAGAAGGTATAACGGTGATGGATATTTTTATCCCGGTGGATACGAAATAGAATTTATGAGTGTAATTCTTATAACATAAATAGCCACTTGTAAAATGCAAGTGGCTATTTTTATAAAAGAAATGCGGTTATCAGGATTTTTAAGAGCTTTGAAGGTTTTAATTTTATAAATCGAAGTCCGCAATCAGTTTTTTGGTGTACTCATGCTTGGC
Organism: uncultured Fusibacter sp.; assembly: GCA_965140735.1. Taxonomy (GTDB): domain Bacteria; phylum Bacillota; class Clostridia; order Peptostreptococcales; family Acidaminobacteraceae; genus Fusibacter_A. Next base: position 3,684,797 of record OZ223306.1, read on the forward strand.
GCTTTTAAATATCTTCTGTGTTTCATCGAGTTCAACAATCTCACCATTCTTCATAACAGCGATACGGTGACACATTAATCTGACAATGTTGAGATCATGACTGATTAAAATATAAGTAAGGTTCATTTTTTGATGTAGATCTAAGAGTAAGTTGATGATTTGTCCTTGTACAGACACGTCTAGTGCTGAGACTGGTTCATCGAGGACAAGCACTTTTGGCTTTACAGCAAGTGCCCTGGCGATACAAATGCGTTGCAGCTGCCCACCGCTAAAAGTATTGACCTTTTTGTGGCGGTCCATGGGATTGATACCCACAGAAATTAAAAGGTGTTCTACTTCTAAAAGTTGGTCCTTTTTAGTTAAATTTTGATGTATTTTAATGGCTTCAAGCAGCAGTTTTTCAACACTCATAAGCGGATCAAAGACTTCTTTGGACTGTTGCATCACAATTTGAACTTCTTTCCGGAAGTGTTTTTCATCCAAATGAAACTGAATCTGTCCACTTGTGGGTGTGTTGAGTTTTACAATGAGTTCACTTGTGGTGGTCTTACCAGAACCAGATTCACCAATGATACCGAGAATCTCATCTGAATAGATATCCAGAGAGAGACGGTTCACTGCGTGGACGATATTACGTTTTTTAAAGAGATTATTTTTAATATAGTATTTTTTCGTCAGTTGTTTGATCTCAATGATCTTTTTTTTATTTTGCACTTAAACCTCCCTCTAAAATGGGATTGCAACATCTATAGTAGCCCCCGGCGAAGACTTCTGCTTTCGGAATTGTGGTTTCACAAATAGTGCTCTTGTAAGCACATCTTTCAAAGAAGGGGCAGGCGTTTTTAAATTCCAGTGGACTCTTTGGATATCCTTCTAATTGATAGATCTCGTGTGGTTCACCTTTTAGCGAAAGGGCACACTTTATAAGACCAATTGTATAAGGATGAACCGCTTTATCAAAGAGATCTTTTGTATCGCCATAAGACATCACAAGCCCCCCATACATCACAGCTGTTTTATGTGTGATGCGTTTAACCACATCAAAATCATGTGTGACCAAGATCATACTGGTGTTGTATTTAGCATTGATTTTGCTCAATAATTCGAGTATTTTTAACTTTAAAGAAGCGTCAATAGCACTTGTGGGCTCATCTGCAATGATAAGCTTGGGATTTAGAACAACTGCAAGTGCAATGGCGATCCTTTGCCCCATGCCACCGCTGAGTTGGTATGAATACATATTAAGAACTGCACTTATATTTTGAATGCCCACATCCTTTAGGACCTCTTGAACCTTTTCAAGTTTATATTCCAGACCATGAATTCTAAAGACTTCCTTAAAATGCCATGAGACCGTCTTGAAAGGTGAAAGCGCTTGAGTAGGATTTTGGAAGATAAAAGCGATTTCTTTTCCTAAAAGAGCTGTTTTTTCAGCAGGAGAAAGTTCTAAAAGGGACAGACCATCAAATAGGACTTCACCAGAGGTTATGCTGTAGCTCGATTTTTTCATAAGACCCAAGAAAGTCTTCAGAAGGACGGATTTACCGCTTCCGGATTCGCCTAAAATACCTAAGATTTCCCCTTTGTTCACACTGAGATCAACACCGCGAATTACAGCAGTCATCTTCTCGTGAATCCAGAGCGAAACCTGATAATCTTTAATGTCGAGGATGGGTTTAGATATCATTTTAACCTCCAAGGTGTATTAGTAAAGCTCGAATACAATTGACTCCATCAGTAGATTTCCGATAGAGTTAGCTTGTTCAGGTGTTAAGTAGTCAGAAGCCATGTAGAGCGTTGGGATGCCCCATTTATAATAGAAGGGTTCCTTGGTGTAGGTGGATAGTGATTTTTCAACATAAGGGAGCTCAATATTGCCTTTCATCAAATTTGTGAAATTAGAGGCAACAGGTTTTGAATTGGATATTAAGTGTGTATCTAATGAAAGTGATGTGCTGTGAGTTAAGGGTACTTCATTAAATTTGAGATTTGTGAGCTCGATATAAAATTCAGAATTTTTTATAGGGTACATATAGTGCGCCTGATAGTATGATTTTCCGGAATCTTCTCCTAATGAGGCACCATCCCAAAAGACGATCATTATACTTTTGGTCAATTGATCCTCATTTGCCTTAAGTTGTTTTAATAGATTGAAAATAAATTGAAAACGGCGTTCGCCTTCGCATTCCTCTTGAAAATCAAGGTCAAATCCTAAAATGATGCACTTTGGATCATTTTCGTCTGGGTGGCCTTTAATGAGTGCCACGACATTATTCAAAGTACCTTGCTGCGGCTCACTTTTAATGGCAACTTTAAGTGGTGAGGATAGAAGGACCTCTTCATAAGCAGTTGGAATAGAAGCGATTATGCCTTGATCTACATTTGTCCCCATTCGATTTAAAGGCTTGATTTCATCAGAGAGTGCAAGGACACCTTTCGCCTGAGTTTTTTCTAAAATTTTATGTGCAAAGTTTAACCAGCCGTTGTTTTTAAAAAGTGATGGTTCAATGAGCACGTAGTGATCTTTCAGTAAATTGATCGTATTAGTGTCAAGTGAAATAAGGTCAAGTGTCCGTCCATCTATGACCGTGGCAGTGTCTGCATGTGACTGATAGGTGTAAAGATAGATATCGGAAAGGGCCTGATTATCACATGTGAAGGAGACCTTGTCGACCCAGCGGTACTGGATATCATGATAGGGGACGATATAATCTTTATCTTCAAGGGGTTGAATCCCCATTTCTTTTAAACGATTTATGACATAATTACTTTGAGTTTCATCAGCCACCAATGCATGTGTAGCATCAAAGTTTACTGGTTCGCTTTTGCTCAAATCAAAATGATTGTATTTGAAAGCAGAGAAGACAATTGGACTGGTGATAAGTGCTGTGATGAGTACCAACGAAATTACACCCCGTAAGGCACTTTTAGGACTCATTTGTGAGATGGCCATTTTTTTTAGTTGAATTCTTAAGCCTTCTCCGATGAGATTAAAGCCTAGGACCACTGTAAAGAATGCAAATGCACTTGAAAATACAATCCATGGGGCTGTTCTGATGTAGTTTTTGGCAGACCCCAGCATACTGGACCATTCGGGTTCGAAACTGGTGGCTTTGCCGACTACACTACCACCATCTGTGGATGCCACAATTCTAAGATTACCAATGAAAACATTGAAAATCCCTAATTGCATGAGTATTGCTAAAACTCTGGCAATCTCCATAAAGAAAAGTACAAAGAGTTCCGGTAATAAATGCGGTATGATATTGGCAAAGATAATATGGAGATTACTTTTCCCAATGATAATTTCACTTTTTATAAAATCTTTTTTGCGAAGTTCTAAGACGCGTTCGCTGATAATATCACCAATTTTAGCCCATTCCACTAATGTTAATACTAAAATAAAAACACCTGTGGAACCCATCTTGGTCAATGTTTTTAAATAGGGGATATTTAAAATAAGGATGCAGATCAAAATAGGCGGAACCGCATTGAAGACATTGTTAAATTGTTCAATGAGCATTTTAGGCATAACGTGCTCATAACCAGATGCGATTCCGATAATGAGAGCGATAATAAATCTTAAAAAGGTGACCATAAGTGCCACTGCAATGGTGAGTTGAGTCCCATAAATGATGAAACTGAGCACATCACGGCCAGAATCATCTGTGCCGAGTTTGTAAAAGCCATCAGGTGAAAAAGGGGCTGTTTTAAGTTGAAATTGGCCTTGATCATCGGTGTAGCTATCTAAAACATTTGTGGCATAAGGATTTTTATCGGTAAATAAAGAAGGCATTGCGATCACAAGCATCATAAGCAATAAAATTAAACCGCCCGTTATAAGATAGCCATTTAGATATTGTTTCATAGCGCCCTCCTTTTTAATGGATTAATGATAAAACCAACCGCTTTGAAAAAAAGATTGGCAGTAAGGTACATAAAGCCTAGACAAATGGAAATTAAAAGCACATAAGTGGGATCAGTTCTTTTGCTGATGAGATAAGCACCGATGCCCACACTCGAAAATAAAAACTCTACAATAATTAAATTCACAAGAATAATTCTAAGAATAGAAGTCATGGTGGAAAATAATGAGGCTAAAACCATAGGCAATACATGTGATGTGATAATTTTCCCAAAGGGAACCCCTCTTGCAATGGCGCCATAAACAAAAGGTTGTTCAAGGAGTTCGGAGCAATTGAGTTGAACCATTTTCGAAATATAAATGGCAGGCACAATGCTCATGATGATTGTGGGCATAATATACAGCCTTAGTTGTTCAGCGGTAAATGGACCAAGAGCATCGTATTTGAACAACCAAATGATGCTCAAAAGGCCTAGAAGACAGAGCAAGACATCAGGAATTGAATACAATATTATTTGTAATAGGGTCATTATCTTTCGTGGCTTTATAGACATATAGATGCCGATGCATACGCCGAGTACAAGAGAAATCAAAATACTCACTGAAAATAAACGCACTGAGTTTTTAAGACTGGCCCAAAGAGTCGTCCTTAAATTTGCAGGAATGATACTGTCATAATGAGTCGTGATTTGAGTCAAATAATGTACCACACGTTCTGCATGTAGGGTAAATACATAATTGGTATAGCCGCCATTGTAATTGGTCTTAGTAATATAGCTTGGCATGAGCAATATAAAGAGCATGATTATAAGCATCAAAACAGTTGGAATGAGCGCTTTGAGCACCTTTGTCAAAAGCATGTAAGGGGTAGATAAGTAGAGTTCATATCCAAACCATTTGTATTCTGGATTCATTTTGAAAACAGCTCTGATCAAGAGCATTATCACGATTACAACATAAAGTATTAATGTGGTTACTCTAATCGAAAGCGGTATAAAAGTATAATCAGTATTTTTATAATAGGCTTTTGAAAGCATTGCAATAACTTGATCAGTGCCCTCTTTTAAAGCCTTTAGATTTACAGGAATTTCTTGACCAACATAGACATCCGTATCGGGTACTTGGGAGATCTTAACCGTGGGCATATTTTGGCTTAATGTCAATAAGGTGCTGTCGTGACTGCTGAGTTGAGAGTCACTAACTGGAACATTTAAGGATTCAAAATATTGATATAATCTGAGTAGCAAAATAGAAGAATTCGTACTGGTGTATTCGTCAGAAGGATTATCTTCAGGCACTCTAGAACTTACAAATATGCCTGTGTCAGTAGGGGCACCAAAAATACCTAAGTTGATCAGTTCTCCACCAGGAGGTAACTGTGCCATGAGTGCTTCAGCGCCTTGATTGCCTAGAGCACCTGCATCGATGAAGGCAAAATAGATGGTTTTTTCAGGTTTGTCCGATAAGGTCGAGCAGTAAGACATGAGATTCATGAGAACTTCAACTCCAGAGAGATGAACAAGTGCGCTGTTGTAGGTTTGACCTTCGTAGGTACCGATACCATCATATGTGGTATAAAAGCAGACATACTGATCCGATTGACCTTCAATTTTACCGATAATATTTTGGCCACTTGCTACGGGATATCGGTCTTTTATAGAGAGCGTCACATTTGGGATGATGCCAGAAATAGGATCGTTGGGACGATCTTCGTTGTATTGATAGCCTTCAAAGAGATGATTTTTCGCAAGATCTCTCAACTGCACATAAGTATTGGTAGATATCCGTCCGAGATAGAGACTACTCATTTGATGTTTGCCATAATAAGGATCTAGTTTGATGTCTGTTCGATTATAGCTGTCTTCAAGAATCAAGAGGCCTTTGATCTTGTGATCATATGCATAATTCAAGATTTCATCCGTGAGCTTGTTGAATGTGGAGACGACAATTTTACCTTCTAAAAGGGTAGGGTCAATATTAAAATAATTGCGTTCAAGAAAGACGATGTCGCCTTGATAATCAATAGGACCAGTGATTGGACTATAGAGGGTCATAAAATCTTTGTTGATCTCGAAAGTCGTTTGATTTCCGATTGAAAAAGTACTATCTGTATCATACTGGATCTGATTAAAAACAAAATCATGTCTATAGTCGTCCCCATGCGGCATGATTTTTAGTGTTTTGAAATTAGAAATAAGCATTTCTTCAAATCGGTCATGCCCCTCTGAACCGGCTGCTCTACCACCATAAGTGGCAGCTGAAAGCTTGGAAAAATGAGAATCTGAAAAGGTAGAAATAACAGGTGGAGATTTTTTGAACAATATCCGAGAACCCAATAAGCCGATTGTAACGGCGCATAAAAGGTAGCTGAAGAGGATAAGTCGCTGTCTTTTAATCATAGGATTGTCCTTTCAAAAAAATAATGGGAAATAATATTGTAGAAAATGATGGCAAAGTTGAGTTGACTAAATTATCAGAAAACTACTACTGTATCATTATATCAGAAATTATCAAGGCATATAATTTTTTTTTTATAAGAAATGATTCATTGGGGGTTGATTGTTAGTTTTATTCATCTCATGTATAATGACATTGATTATATGTAAAATTTATCTTTAAAGCATTATAAAATGGACAATGACATTTATATTACATATATTGTAAAACATGCATAAATAGAAAAGAGGGCGTATGAAAGAGAAATTTCTAATTGGTGAACTTGCAAAGATGTTTAATATCAGTACAGACACTTTGAGACATTATGATCGGATAGGGCTATTAAAACCAGAATGTGATCCCAGCAACGATTACAGATATTATGATATTAGGAGCTTTTTTAAACTCAGTAGAATTCTCTTTTTTAAAAATTTAGACATTTCTCTGGAAGAGATTAATCGATATATGAAACACAAGAATACAAGTAATCTTGTGAATCTGCTCAAGAAGAAGGAAGATGAAATTGAGCACAAGATCAATAGACTTATGAATCTTAAAAATAAAATTCAGACAAAACTTGACTTGCTTGAAAACATTAAAAATGAGCTCGACGAAATGAAAATTAAGAGGATTCCTGCAAGAAGAGGTATTTTTTTAGATATGAATGATGTTGAAAGTGACTATGAGATCAAAAAAGCTTTTAAAGCCAATGAAAAATATTTAAAAACCAGTTCGTGGCTGATTGAAGGTCAAATATATACGTCTTTATCTAAGGAAAATATGGATCAAGGTATCTTTACAAGGTTCAGATATTTTATAGAGGTCGTCTCTGTGGATTCAGAACAATTATCACAAACTGTTGAAATCCCAGAGCAAGATTGTGCCTGTATTACTTTTGAAGGCCCTTATTGTGAAATGCCAAGATACTATGAAGTGCTCACAGAATGGATTCGTCAAAATGGTTATGTCATAGCAGGGGATTCCATAGAAAAGAATATTGTGGATTATGATTTTTCGGATTCGGAATATGAATATGTTTCGGAGATTCAGATTCCCATAGAGAAAAAAAGTGTATAAAAAGTTAGGGCCTTTCTATTGGCAACTTAATCGTAAAAATAGAGCCAATCCCTTCTTGACTTTCAACACTGAGTTCACCGTTATGTTTGTTAACTATAATATCATAAGACATGCTTAAACCAAGTCCTGTGCCTTCACCAACAGGTTTTGTTGTGAAAAATGTTTCGAAAATTCTCGAGCGATTTTCAGGGCTTATACCAATGCCGTTATCACTAACAGAACAAAATACAGCATCTCCCGATTGCCAGCTTCTAACTTCAATTTGCCCGAGTTCAGCCAAATTTTTAGCTTTTATTGCATGCGCTGCATTTAATATGAGTTGCAGTAATACTTGATTGATATAGCCTCCAATTGCTTGAATCATAGGAAGAACTGCCAACTCTTGTGAAGTGTTAGCAATGTCTTTTACGCTATGGTGTGCTAAAACCAAAGCGTTTTCTATTCCTTGATTTAGATCAAATAGAACGTATTCATTTTGATTATCATGCCATGCAAAATTTTGCAGGCTGGTTACGATTTTACTTATTCTTTTTAGCCCACCAGTTGATTCTGTAATCAGATCTTCCAAATCTTCTAAGATATCTTCAACCCTTTGCTGATTTTCAAATGATTCTATTGCTTGAAGCACCTTATCATCATCAAATGAATACGCATTAATCAGATCCTTTAATGGTTGATATAGTAAAATAAGTTCTTTGAGTATTGTCGTATACTGAGATAAACTTGTGAAATTACTGTTTACAAAACCGAGAGGATTATTAATCTCGTGAGCAACCCCAGCAGCTAATTGACCAATAGCCGCTAATTTTTCTTGCTGTATAAATTGCATTTGGACTTTTTTTAGTTCTGCATATGCATTTTCTAACGCTGTATTTTTTTGCTCTAATTGAATACTGCGTATTTTTTGCATCTCCTGTAAATTTGCTAATGCTAAATGTGTTTTAACACGTGCTAATATTTCTTCAGTCTGAAAAGGCTTTGTAATATAATCGACACCACCAGCATTAAAACCTTTAATCTTATCATTGACGTCATCAAGAGCACTAATAAAAATAATAGGGATCAGTGCGCTTGATTTATCTGATTTTAATTGTTTACAAACTTCATAGCCATCCATGTTAGGCATTTTTATATCCAATAATATTAAATCAGGTTTTTCAACTGCCACAGATCTCAATGCGAGCAAACCGCTTGAAGCAGGCCTCACTTGGTAGCTGTGGCGCGTAAGAATTTCTGATAACAATTTTAGATTGGCTGGCGTATCGTCAACAATCAGTATTTGAGAAGGCTTTGATAAGCTCATAAATGATTCAACTCCTCTAGGGTTCTACCTTTCAACAGAAGGTAAGATTTGATCACATTCATAACGTATTAAGAATAGTATACCCTTGATAGATTCTCATTAAACTTCCAGTGAGAGATAGCAAGTGATATATCAGAAAAAGTTATTTTTGAAATATAAATATATTTTCAAAATGTGCGTGTAATCACATCTTTAATAACAGAAGGGTCTTATAATGAAAGAAAAAATGGAGGTTGCTATGACAAATTATAAGACATTTAAACAAGGCAAGTGGTCAGAAACTATAGATGTGAAGAACTTTATTAATCTTAACTACACCCCTTATGAAGGTGATGATCAATTTCTTGTTGGGAAAAGTGATAAGACAAAAGCGGTTTGGAGCGAAGCAGAAGAACTCATCAAAGAAGAAATTGAAAAAGGTATTATTGGTATTGAAACAAGTCTTTTTTCAGGTATAAATCAGTATAAAGCAGGTTATTTAGATCGTGAGAATGAAGTGATCGTCGGTCTTCAAACAGATGAACCCTTAAAGCGTATCATGAACCCTTACGGTGGCTTTAGGATGTTAGAAGCATCACTTGAAGCTTATGGTTATGAAATGCCGAGCGATATGTCTGAACACTTTCAAGCTTACAGAAAGACACACAATCAAGGTGTATTTGATGCTTACACAAGTGAAATGAAACTTGCAAGATCAGTGGGTCTTTTAACGGGGTTACCTGATGCATATGGCCGTGGTCGTATCATTGGAGATTACAGAAGAATAGCGCTTTATGGTATAGATGCACTTATAGCAGATAAACAAAAGGACTTTAAAGCATTAGAAGAGGAAATGGCCACTGAAAAAGTCATTCTATTGAGAGAAGAAATTACCGAACAAATCAGAGCGCTTAACGACATTAAGAGTATGGCAAGTGAGTATGGTGTGGATATTTCAAGGCCAGCTCAAAATGCTCAGGAAGCTGTACAATTTTTCTACTTTGGCTACTTAGCCGCGGTGAAGGAAAATAATGGGGCTGCCATGTCTCTAGGTAGAAATACCACATTCCTTGATATTTATATTGAGCGTGATATCGCTTTAGGTTTATTAGATGAAGTGGGAGCTCAAGAATTAATCGATCAATTGGTCATTAAGCTCAGAATGGCAAGACATCTTAGAACACCAGATTATAATACACTCTTTGCGGGTGACCCAACTTGGGTAACAGAGTCTATTGGTGGTATGGGCGAAGATGGTAGAACACTTGTCACGAAAACGGCGTTTAGATTTTTAAATACGCTTACAAATCTCGATCCTGCACCAGAGCCTAATATGACAGTACTCTGGTCAAAGGCATTACCAGAAACTTTTAAAACTTATTGTGCGAAAATGTCGATTCAGACAGGTGCTATACAATACGAAAATGATGATCTCATGAGACCTATTTATGGTGATGATTATGGGATTGCATGTTGTGTATCGCCAATGAGAATCGGTAAAGAAATGCAATTTTTTGGTGCGAGAGCCAATCTTGGAAAAGCTTTATTATATAGTATTAATCAAGGTTATGATGAAATTAAAAAAGATAAGTCAAATGCGCCAATCAAGGTTCTTGACGGTATCGAGCCGATGAAAGAAGCAGTTTTAAATTATGATGAAGTTTATGCATCATATAAAACAGTGCTTACAAAGTTAGCACGACTTTATGTGAATACCATGAATACGATTCATTTTATGCATGATAAATATGCTTATGAAAAAGGTCAAATGGCACTTCATGATACTGAAGTAGGTCGATATATGGCGTTTGGTATAGCAGGTATTTCACTTGTGGCGGATTCACTTAGCGCTATTAAATATGCGAAAGTGACAGCCGTTCGAGATGAAAATGGTATCACAACAGGATTTGATATAGAGGGAGATTATCCGATGTACGGCAATGATGATGATCGCGTGGATCTGATTGCTAAAGATGTGGTGACTTTCTTCAGTAGTGAAATTCAAAAACATAAGACTTATAGAGAATCTTCTCAGACGATGTCTATTTTGACGATTACTTCAAATGTGGTTTATGGTAAAAAAACAGGTGCAACGCCTGATGGTCGATTAAAAGGTGAACCTTTTGCACCAGGTGCAAATCCAATGCATGGCAGAGATCATATGGGAGCACTTGCTTCTCTTAATACAGTGGCAAAACTACCTTTTGAGAACATCTGTCAAGATGGGATCTCAAACACATTTTCCATTGTGCCTGCTGCTCTTGGTAGAACGGAAGATGTTAAATACAAAAACTTATATAGTATTTTAGATGGCTATTTTATGAAAGGTGCTTTTCATCTTAATGTGAACGTGTTGTCGAGAGAATTACTCATAGATGCCATGAACAATCCAAGCAAATATCCAACATTGACGATTCGAGTTTCAGGATATGCCGTGCACTTTAATCGCTTAACCAAGGAACAAAAAGAAGAAGTCATCAACCGAACATTCCACGAACATATGTAAGTAAAAGGAGGAGGTAACTTATGAAAATCAAAAAGGAAGGCTCTCAAATTGAACTGGACGTTAATTTTAATCAAAATAGGGAAGCTTATGCCGATGAATTCAAGGGGAGCCTCCATTCTATTGAAACCATGGGTCTTGTGGATGGGCCTGGCATAAGGACAATCTTTTTCCTTCAGGGTTGTCCTCTAAAATGCCAGTATTGTCACAACCCGGATTCACAACATTTTATGGGTGAGAGCCATATAACGGTGAAAGAAGTGGTAGATATTGCAAATCGATACCGTGAGTATTATGAGGCTTCTGGTGGTGGTGTAACCTTTTCAGGTGGAGAACCTTTAATGCAGGGCGCTTTTTTAGTCAAAACTCTAGAGGCTTTAAAAAAGCAAGGGATTTCCACTTGTGTGGACACTTCTGGATACGGTGTTAAAAAATATTATTCAGATATTTTTCAGCTTACAGATACCCTTTTATTAGACATTAAGCATGTTGATAATGCGCATCATTTAAAGTTGACTGGGCGAGATATGACTGGGATTTTAAGTTTTATTGAAGCTCTTAAAGAACATCAATTTAAAGGGTCCATTATCATAAGGCACGTGATGGTTCCTGGAGAGACAGATCAAATGGAAAGTATGGACCGTTTGCTTGAAATTATAGCGCCAATTGAGAAAAACGTTGAAAAAATAGAGATTTTACCGTATCATAAAAGTGGAATTGAAAAATATTCTCAGTTAGGTTGGATATACGAACTTGAAAATGTGCCTGCGATGGAGCCGGAAGTGGCAAGTGATTTTGAAAAACGCATTAATCAGAGGTTAAAGTCACATCAAAAACTAAAAAAGGCCGCTTCCTAATGAAACTTATGATCAAGATAGGATGGGTATGGAAAAAATCGTTAGATGTAATCGTGTTAACTGCATAAAATGTGGCAAGATGCTTTGTATCAACAACATTCCTTTGTTATCGTCTTTAACAGATGGAGAAGCACGCCTTATTTCACAAGGCGTTTCAAGTGTTACTTATAAAAAGGGAGATGTAATTTTTGCACAGGGTCAAAAGGCCAATAAACTTTATATCATTTGCTCGGGTAAAATGAAGATTTTTAAGAATTCGCTTGAAGGCAAAGAACAGATTTTATATATTCTCTCGGAAGGTGACTTTATTGGAGCCTTTAACTTGCTAAAAGAGGACGAGTTTGATTTTAATGCTGTGGCGATTGGAGATACACAAATTAGTACGCTTGAAAAGGCAGAATTTGATAAAATCGTTATTACAAATCCTCAAATTACACTTAAGATATTTGAAAAAGCTTATGAGCGTATTATTAAAGCAGAAGCTTTGGTAGAAAGACTTTCTAGTAAGAGTCCAGATGCGAAAATAGCAGGATTGCTTATAGACTTGGTGGAGGATTTTGGTCATAAAACTGAAAATGGCATTTTACTGGAATTGTCCATAAGTCGTGAAGAAATGGGAAGTTATGCAGGGATTACGCGTGAGACCATGTCCAGAAAACTTCAGCTCTTTCAAGAGTTGGGTTTAATTCAACTGGAAGGGGTTAAGAAAATTTTGATTTACGATGTGAATAAACTCAAGGCAATGATTTGATTGTCCTAAAATAAATTGGGTACTAGATTCTCAAGGAGGATATAAACATGGATCAAGTATTTTTTAAAATAAGTCCATTGGGTTTCGTCTGGGAAACTCAGGACCCTTTTTTATATTGTGTGCATCATAGAGATGACTATCCAGAAGGAAATGAGTCCCTTGGGCCTAAAGAAACGCTTGAAGGGCGAACTTTGGGTGAGGATTTTGATGAAAGAAACAAATGGAAGATGTATCATGGCAGAACAGTACCTGGATTTCCAGAACACCCTCATCGTGGTTTTGAAACCGTTACGATTGTTCTTGAAGGTTATGTGGATCACTTTGATTCAGCAGGAGCAACAGGTAGGTATGGAGAGGGTGATGTTCAATGGATGACTGCAGGTAGCGGACTTCAACATGCAGAGATGTTTCCGTTAATTAATGCAAATGAAAGGAATCCGCTTCACCTATTTCAAATTTGGATTAACCTGCCGAAAAAAGATAAATTTGTGCCACCTCATTATAAAATGCTCTGGCACGAGGGCATTCCAAAGATAAAGAAGAAGGATGAATCGGGAAATATCTCTGAAATTACTTTGGTTGCCGGAGAGTTGGAAGGTAATACCGCAGTGGCGCCAGCACCTGATTCTTGGGCTGCAGATCCGAATCATAAACTCTCTATATGGCTTGTGAAAATGGAGGCAAATGCGAAACTCAAGATTGAGAATACTTCTAAAACGCTTAATCGGACTCTTTATCTTTATAAAGGGAAAGAACTCACGGTGAATGAATCTGTGCTCAAAGGGGATCACAGTGGTGATCTAAAACCTTTAGAAACCATCAATATCCAAAATGGGACAGAACCCTCTGAATGGTTGCTACTTCAAAGTGAACCGATTGATGAACCTGTTACTCAGTATGGTCCTTTTGTCATGAATACAGAGCAGGAAATTCAAGAAGCATATCGTGATTATCATCAAACGCGATTTGGAGGTTGGCCTTGGGGCAGACCTGATCCTGTGCATCCGAGAACAACACCTCGGTTTGCAAAATATTCAAATGGTGATGAAGAATATCCAAAATAGATTTAAATAGTGAATCCCATGTGTAAAGGTGCTTTTTAGGGGTACTTTTATACATGGGATATTTTTTATCCACAAATACTGTGGATTAATTGTGTATAAGTTGTGGATTATCGTAATCACTCGAATTAAATTCAAGTGATTGAGCTGTTAACAAAAAAGTTTCAAAGTTGAAACGGTATTAAAAAAAACAAGTGCTATAATAAGAGCCATCAATTGGCGTTTGAATTTATATCAAATAAGATGAAAGGATGTTGAAGATGAGACAAGATGAAAGCAAAAAATATTTTATAATCAAGAAATCTTTGGTTATGTTCTTGGTTTTTATGTTGCCCTTATCAGCTTTTTTAGGCGGAATTGCTGGTGCCAATTTTGTAGTGAAATCGCAACCTCAAATTGTTAGTACGGCAACGGATTTAGATTTAACGCCTTTAAAAGTTAGTAATATTGCATCAGAAGGTGATATTCCAGCAGTAGTTAGAAGCGCAATGCCCTCTGTAGTTGGTGTTACGACGACTTCAATTCAACAGGACTGGTATTATGGCACCTATAAAGGCGAAAGTGTTGGAACTGGCGTTATTGTAGATGGAAGGGGTTATATTCTTACGAATTCTCATGTGGTGAATGACGGCAATGCGGAGGCTGTCAAAGTCCAGCTCTACGATGGGATTTCAAAAGAGGCAAAAATTCTTTGGAATGATGCTGTTTTAGATTTGGCGGTTTTAAAGATTGAAGGTGAAAATTTACCAGTTGCAGCTTTGGGTAATTCAGATGATATTGTAGTGGGTGAGACGGCTATAGCTATAGGGAACCCGCTTGGATTAACTTTTGAGAGAAGTGTCACTGCGGGTATTATCAGTGGACTTGAGCGGACAATACCTGTAAATGATAACTATAATATAGAAGGCTTATTACAGACAGATGCTTCTATTAATCCAGGCAATAGTGGTGGCCCACTACTCAATATCAAAGGAGAAGTCATGGGCATTAATACTGCTAAAGTTCAATCTGGAGAGGGACTTGGTTTTGCCATCCCAATCAATATTGCAAAGCCCATTGTAGATGAGTTTATTATGAAAGGCGAGTTTACAAAAGTTTACCTAGGGATTAAAGGCGTAAACGTTTATCAATATATTAGGACTTATGGAAATGATTTAGGGACAGATAAAGGGGTCTATGTTTATGATGTCTTAAGTGGTTCCCCGGCAAATAATAGTGGGATTATTCAAGGAGATGTAATCGTGAGCATCGATGATACACCGATTAATACCATCACGAAATTGACGAGACAACTTTACAGTTATAGACCTGATAATGTGGTGAACGTGACAGTAATCAGAGAAGGCAAACCAATTGAACTCAAGGTGACTTTGAAAAGTGAACCGCACTAATCAATCGGAGGTATAGAATGAAAGCAAGAAAAATAACCGCAATAATAACACTACTTCTAATCGCAATTTTAATGTTTTCGGGCTGTACGGACTCAGGTCATGTTGCAGACGATACCACTGAACGTGTAGAAGCTCAAGCTGAATCTAAATCAATTTCGGAATCAGAATCGGTTTCAGAATCGGAATCCGATAAAGAAGCTAGTGGTAGTGAGGCAATTATAAATGAAAAAATAGCTGCTGAGGATGCCAAGGTCATGATTGATAATGAAACGGTATTCTTGATTGATGTGAGAACTGCGGAAGAGTACGCTGAGGGTCATATAGCGGGGAGTGTAAATATTCCTCTTGATGTGATTGAGAAAGAAATTTCAAATTATGTATCTGATGATACACAACCCGTTATGGTTTATTGCAGAAGTGGCAGTCGAAGTGCAAAGGCGGCAAGTGCTCTGAATAAATTAGGGTATAAAGTAGTCTATGACTTGGGTGGCATTCAAAGCTGGCCGTATGAGGTAGAGCAGTAAAATCTTTAAAATGGAATCATGAGTTCAAGTAAAAAAAGGTGTTTTTTAAGGTGCAGAGTACTAATCTGAACTTAAAAGAACACCTTTTCTTATGAATGGAAACTTGTAAGTTGTTCACGGCCTAATTCGAATTACCAATTTACCCTAAATTTATTTGAAAGATTAACGCATAATTTGCCTGTTGATCATTTTGAATAAGCATCTCCATGTTATACTAAAGTTTTGAAGGATTAAACCATCATATTTTCAAAATGAAAGTTTTGAATAATTGTATTGCAAAATACAATTATCCAAAAGTGTATAATATCTGAATAGTTATTAATGGCCTGTAAACAAAGCTGGAAGTAGCATTCAGTATTTTCAACTCGTTTAATACTTAACAAACATTTAGACGATTGTCCACAAGAGACACACACAGTCATAAAAATGATAAAAAATGCATTTGATTGTCTAAATATGTGTCGAAAATGTATTGATATTTGCAAGAATTCGGTATATAATATTCAAAATTATCGGATTTTTTAGAAAATAACGTATGGTATCCAAAGTAATTTCATCTGTTACTTTTGAGGAGAGTGAGGAAGTCTCTAATTTTTGAACATTTTTTCTTTGTATACTGTATACAAAAGTACAATTAAGATTTAGGGGGTATTATTAATGAAATCAGTGGGATTACCTGACCAACAGGGCTTGTATCGTCCTGAACTTGAAAAGGACAATTGTGGTGTCGGATTTGTGGCAAATATCAATGGAGATAAAAGCCATACAATTGTCAAAAAAGGTGTAGAAGTACTTGTCAACATGACGCATAGAGGTGCGTCGGGATCTGATCCCAATACGGGTGATGGTGCAGGCATTATGTTTCAAATACCACATGAATTTTTTGAAGGCATTTGTGAGAATAAAGGCATAGAGCTTCCAGGCAGAGGGCTTTATGCGGTAGGAATGGTGTTTTTACCTAAGTCACCTGCGATTAGGTATCAATGTGAAGGCATATTAGAACGTATTGTTATAGAAGAAGGCGCTTCGGTCCTTGGTTGGAGAACTGTACCTACAGATAACAGAATGATCGGCGAAACCGCTCGTGGGACAGAGCCTAATATTAGACAAGTCTTTATAGGTCTCGGTGATCTTGAAAACATAGAGATTTTTAAGCAAAAGCTCTATATGATTAGAAAGAGGACAGAAAACGAGGTTAAGGCACTCGTAAAAAAGGGCACTGAATACTTTTATATCTGTAGTATGTCTAGTGAAACAATTGTCTACAAAGGCCTACTTTTACCAGATCAGATTGGGCCATATTTTATAGATTTACAGGATGTAAATTTTAAAAGTGCCATTGCACTTGTGCATTCAAGATTCAGTACAAATACGTTTCCAACATGGGATTTGGCACATCCATATAGATATGTAGCACATAATGGTGAAATTAATACCATTAGAGGGAATCGAAATTGGATGAATGCTCGAGAAGGGGTCTTAAAATCCAGTGTTTATGGTGCTGACTTTTCAAAAGCGTTTCCGATTGTAACGCCAAATGGGAGTGACTCGGCTTCTCTTGATAATGTATTTGAACTTTTAGTAAAACATGGTAATAGTAACGCTAAAGCCATGATGACGCTCATACCAGAGGCATGGGAGAATGATCAAACCATGAATGCTGAACTCAAAGCCTTTTATGAGACGAATGGTTCATTAATAGAACCATGGGATGGTCCAGCAGCAGTGTTTTTCTGTGATGGTATACAAGTAGGGGCAACACTTGATCGTAACGGTCTTAGACCAGCTAAGTACGTTATTACTAAAGGCGGCTTAATGGTCATGGCTTCTGAGCTTGGCGTTCTAAAGTTCAGCCCAGAAGAAGTGCTTGAAAAGGGTCGATTAGAACCAGGAAAAATGATGATCGTAGACACTAAAAAAGGAATGCTTTTTAAAAATGATGCCATTAAGGCTTCCGTTTTTTCAAAATATCCTTATGAGGCCGAATTGGCTAAGTCTAAGGTCTGCTTAAGCGATCTTCCTGAAAATGAAGAAAACTATGTCCTTAGAGATGAGAATTTACTGGAAAAGCAAGCAGCGTTTGCCTATACACTTGAAGATGTAAATCATGTGATTAAAGCCATGGCAGAGACCGGGAAAGAACCTCTTGGTGCCATGGGAAATGATGCACCACTGGCAGTGTTATCCAATCAAACTCAAACTTTTTTTGCTTATTTTAGACAATTATTTGCGCAGGTGACAAATCCGCCGATTGATCCAATTAGAGAAAAGAACGTGATGTCTCTTATGAATTATATGGGAACACAGTCAGGCTTTTTAGATGAAGAACCTAACTTTATGCCTTTTATCAGTCTCAAGACACCTGTTCTGTCTAATGCTGAAACTCGAAAAATAAAAGCACTGAGAAATGCACATTTTAATGCCACTAAAATTCCAATTACGTTTAAGGCGGATGAGGGCATAGAAGGGTTTAAAAAGGCATTGACATTAATCTGCGAAAGAGCATCCAAACGTGTCAATGAAGGTTATAACTTACTCATTTTAAGTGATAAGAAAGTGGATGGTTATGAAGCTGCAATACCAAGTCTTCTGGCAGTATCGGCAGTACATCACCATTTGATTGACAATAAGACTAGAACGAAAATTTCTATTATTGTTGAAGCAGGTGATGTGAGAGAAACCACACATGTTGCATTACTCATAGGGTATGGCGCAAGTGCTGTAAATCCATATCTAGCGATAGAAACGGCTAAAAATTTGGTTAATCAAGGTTTAGTTAAAAATATAACTGCTGAGGAAGCGGGCTATAATCTAATTAATTCACTCTCTACAGGCCTTCTTAAAATTCTATCAAAGATGGGGATTTGCACCGTTCAGTCTTATCAGGGTGCGCAGATCTTTGAAGCCCTAGGATTGGGTGATGATTTTGTGAATCGCTATTTTCCAGGGACCCCTACTAATATTGGTGGTCTTGGCATAGAAGAAATCGCACGTGAGACGCTTGAAAATCATGCCAAGGCATTTAATAGACTCAGAAGACCGAGCTATGAACTTGAAATTGGTGGTCAACACGTATGGCGTAGAGGCGGTGAGAGACATCTCTTTAATCCAGAGACCATTTATCTTTTACAGCAGTCCACGCGATCGAATGATTATGATCTATACAAGCAGTATGCTTCCAAAATAAACGATCAATCTAAAGGGTTATTTACCTTAAGAGGGCTATTTGAACTCAAGGGCACAAGACCAGCGGTTCCGCTTGAAGAAGTTGAGCCTATTGGAGAAATTATAAAACGATTTTGTACTGGGGCTATGTCCTTTGGATCATTGAGTCAAGAAGTACATGAGACGATTGCCATTGCCATGAATCGACTAGGCGCAAAGAGCAACAGCGGTGAAGGTGGCGAGGACGATAAACGCTATGAAGTGGATTCAAGCGGTAATGATAAGAGAAGTGCTACGAAACAAATTGCATCCGCAAGATTCGGTGTCAATACCAACTACATCATGCATGCAGATGAACTTCAGATTAAGGTGGCACAGGGTGCAAAACCAGGTGAAGGTGGTCATTTACCGGGTAATAAGGTCACTGTCCATATTGCAAGAGTAAGACATTCCACGCCGGGAATTGATTTAATATCACCGCCGCCACATCATGATATTTACTCTATAGAGGATTTGGCACAGCTCATTTATGACTTAAAATCAACTAATCCAAAAGCACGCATCAGTGTTAAATTGGTTTCAGAAGTAGGTATTGGTACCATTGCAGCAGGTGTGGCTAAGGCGCATGCGGATATGATTCTCATCAGTGGTCATGATGGTGGTACTGGTGCTTCGCCATTGTCTTCAATTAAGACAGCAGGGACACCATGGGAGATTGGTCTTTCAGAAACGCATCAAGTTCTCTTGCTCAATAATTTAAGAAGTCGCGTTAGACTTCAAACAGATGGACAACTCAAGACGGGTCGAGATGTGGTTGTGGCAGCATTGCTTGGTGCTGAGGAATTTGGATTTGCAACGACAGCACTTGTAATCATGGGTTGCACAATGCTCAGACATTGTAATAAAAATAATTGTGATCTCGGTGTTGCAACTCAAGATCCAGAACTGAGAAAGCACTTTTCAGGCAAACCAGAATATTTGATGAACTTTATGCGTTTTATTGCGCGTGAGACACGTGAAATCATGGCAGAGCTTGGTTTTAGAAGTGTGGATGAGATGGTAGGACACATTGATAATATTCATGTGAATAAAGAAATTGATCATTGGAAAGCAAAGCATTTAAACTTTGATAAAATCTTATACAAACCGGATATGCCGCTTAGAATGAAGCCATATTGCATAAAAGCACAAGAACATGGCATTGAAAACAGTTTTGATCATAAACTCATAGAAATTTCAAAGAGTGCAATCAAGTATAAAAGAGCTGTGAAGAGTGCTTTTGAGATCAAAAATACGCATCGTTCTGTGGGTGCTATGTTATCGGGTAAAATAGTTAATGCATATGGCGCCGCAGGCCTTGAAGAAGATTTGATTCACTTGACATTCTATGGCTCTGCTGGGCAGAGTTTTGGTGCATTTGGTGCCAAGGGGCTCACAATGATCCTTGAAGGTGAAGCTAATGATTATGTAGGCAAAGGGTTATCAGGTGCTAAAATCATCGTAAAACCGCCTAAAAACTCTTCATTTGATGCAGGTGAGACTTATATTGCTGGAAATACACTTCTATATGGTGCGACTGATGGTGAAGTCTATATCAATGGTTGTGTGGGTGAGCGTTTTGCAGTTAGAAATAGTGGCGCAACAGCTGTCGTTGAAGGTGTTGGAAACCATGGCTGTGAATATATGACAGGTGGAACTGTATTGATTCTAGGTAACACAGGCAAAAACTTTGCAGCAGGTATGTCTGGCGGAGAGGCTTTTGTCTATGATCCAGAGCATACTTTGAAAACAAAATGTAATTTTGAAATGGTAAAAATATATGATCTTGGTGAAGTTGAACAAGAGCGCGTAAAACAATTGATTAGCAAACACTATCTCTATACAGATTCAAAGCGTGCACTTGAAGTTCTAGACAACTGGGATGAGCATGTAAAAGACTTTAAACAGGTCGTTTCACCAGCGTATAAACAAATTCTTGATAATCAAAACAATCCAAATAAACAAACTTTAGAAGACACTAAGACATCTACACTTGAAGCGATTTCATAAAGGAGGGGAGACAAATGAAAGATATCATGCTTTTTAACGAAGAAAATCGTAAAAATTTCAAATTAAGACCTGTCTCTCAACGGCTAAAGGATAATCGAAGTGTCTATAAGCCATTAGATGAGACCGTTATGGCAGTACAAGCAGGCAGATGCATGACTTGTGGCACGACATTTTGCAGTTTTGGGTGCCCACTGGGTAATCTGATTTCATATTGGAATGAGATGACAGGGGAGTTGGATTGGAAGCATGCCTATGATATGCTCAGTCGAACGAGTAACTTTCCTGAATTTACGTCAAGAGTATGTCCAGCACTTTGTGAAGCGTCTTGTAATTTAGGGGTTAATCACGAACCTGTGTCTATAAGAGAAGTTGAATATACAATTATCGAGCATGCTTTTAAGGCAGGTTGGGTTAAACCGAGAATTCCAAAGATGAAAACAGGCAAGAAAATCGCTATAGTAGGTTCAGGGCCGGCAGGCCTTGCTGCTGCGGACGAACTTACAGCAGTGGGACACGATTGTGTGGTATTTGAACGTAATGCTGAGCCAGGCGGACTCATGCGCTATGGGATTCCAAATTTTAAACTAGAAAAAGAAGTGATCGACCGCAGAATTGATGTGATGAAAGCGGCAGGTGTCTCTTTTAAAATGAACACTTGTGTTGGAGAAGATGTATTGCCTCAAGACTTACTAAAAGAATATGATGTGTTAGTCTTAACAGGGGGATCGACAATTCCGAGAGACTTAAAGGTTGATGGCAGAGATCTAAACGGCATCTATTATGCTGTAGATTATCTAGAAAATCACACGAAGAGATTGAATAATGTGGATACAGGTGGCGTGGTCATCGATGCTAAAGACAAAAACGTCTTGGTTATTGGTGGTGGTGATACGGGGTCTGACTGCATTGGTACGGCGAATCGGCAAGGTGCGAAATCGGTATATCAGATCGAAATCATGCCAAAACCGCCTAAGGAAAGAGATGCGTCAACACCTTGGCCACTTTATCCAAGGCTTTATAAAGAAACTTCTTCACATAAAGAAGGCTGTATTCAAAATTGGGAGATCAATACGAAGCAGATCTTGGGTGAGTCTAATGTCGAAAAAGTCGTTCTTGAAAGAATCAAATGGGTGAATGAAAATGGTCGAATGGTGATGAAACCCATTGAAGACAGCGAATTCACTTTGGAGATTGACATGATCTTACTTGCTATGGGATTTATTTCACCACAGTATGAAGGGATGGTTGAGTCACTTGGATTGAAGCTTGATCCAAGAGGCAATCTTTTGACAGATCAAAATTATCAAACTTCTCTTGAAGGCGTATTCACTGCTGGTGATATGAGAAGTGGTCAATCTTTAGTGGTAAGAGCTATAAAAGAAGGCCGGGAAGTTGCAAAACATGTGGATGAATATCTCATGGGGGAAACGTTTATTAAATAGGGTTATAAAATAGAACTGTAACAGACAAACAGCCGATATGCTATGGGGGTAGTATATCGGCTGTTTTTTAGTATGTCTCAATTTGAATTGAGATGTGCATTTCAAATTTTATTGATATAATATGTTTATATTTGGAATTGAAATTAGATTAATATTTAGCTTGATTATAAAATTAAGTTCATTGTAAAAATAGAATATTAAAGTAAAATTGGAGAAGAGGTCCTAAAAAAATGAAGAAAATAAAATACTTAATTGGATTTATATTGATTGTTGTCGGTTTTTTATTTAATGGAGAAATTTTCATACTTCATTTAGATAATTTTCAGGACAGTTATTATCGGTCATCATTTGCGTTTGATACCATGGCACAAAGTATTCTGGACAGCGAAATTATAGACGACTTTATAAGTACAGGTATTGAAAATCAAGTAGACTTCTTCATGGTAGACAGTAAGATAAAATCAGCTTACCATGAAGAAATTAAAATATCTGGGACTAAGAATGCAATTAATTACATAAAGAGCAGAGGGATAAGTGAGGGCAAATACAATAGCCTTTTCATGGGAACTGTTGATGTTCAATTTATAGAATTTGATAAAGTGGTAGATATAAAAAATCATGAGTATTGCTATTATATTGGAGATGAGTCTGAAGTTCATAACATAAGGGCATTTAAAGCTGATCTCATTAATAAGTATGGTGGCGGATTTCCCAAGTTATATGGTTCTGATAGAGAGTTATGGATGAATTTAGTGACTGTTTGGCTCATTATTTTTACATTGATTTTAATTATTGCAATGTATGAGGTTGTCTATAAGAAAAAAGAAGTGGCAATTAGAATTGTTTTGGGTGAAGATGTAAAAACACTTTTTATGCGTAACATACTTTTGGATACAGTTTTTTTTCTGGTAGCCTTTCTGGGGAGCGCTATTCTATTTTCAAAGATTTCAAACGTTTACTTTAAAGTGGAATACTATGCGAGATTTTTTGCACTCTTTATTCTTTTAAACCTAATGATTAATGCAACAATTTTTCTGATCAATTTTAAGAAACATTTATCTAATAACAGTGGATTTAAGGTGTTCTTAACATTAAATTATGGTCTGAAAACTATCATTACGGTTTTGACGATCTTTATTTTATCGAGTAACCTTGTAATCTTATCAGACAGCTATAATTTATATAAACAGAGAACTTTTTTTGAAATGAATAAAGATTATAGTTACTATAGATTAAACTATAAAATTGGTAATGAGGAAAAAACCTTTGAAGATGAAGGGGTAACAAATCAAATTTTTTATAATAGATTTTGGGATAAATCATTTCAATATTCAAATTTAACAGGAAGTTTCGATAATAAATATCCAATTGTTTTAATTAATAGACCATCAATGTATGAACTTTCAAAAAAATGGCTCTTTTTAGAGCCAATATTAGAATCGTGTGTGGAAAATAAAGCATATATTTTACGACCTCATAATATTCAAATAAATTCTGTAGCGTATGAAAATGCAGAAAAAAACTATGAGATCTATTTCGATAAGCAAAGGTTAGATGAGAGCAATCAAATCATTTATCCAGAAAATATAAAATTAATCGGTATTGATAATCAGGAATTTTTTAAGAGTACATTGTTTGAAAACCCCCTTATTATATTTGATAATACGAGTTCTGCTATTGATGTCGAAAGGGCACAAGTTACTTTTGCAAATGCGGCTGGTATAATGTACGATATTTCTGAAGAGGATTTCGATACATTTATTGAAGAATTTCAATTAAAAGATCAAATTGTTGTCAAATCTAATGTACTTGATGTGTATGAGTATAATTGGAGCATTAATTCACGTAATGCAAAGCTGATTGTTATTCTCTCGTTATTTTTAATATTTTTGGAAATGTTTTTAGTTGTAATGATTATCCGTATGGAATATCGCTATAATGCGATTGAAATGTCACTTAAAAAAATATATGGGTATTCGATTTTTGAACGCAATAGCCGAATTATAAGTGTCACAATATTTAGCGCAATCTTTAGCATGTTAGGCACTTTGGTCATCTACTCTCTTATGGGCGTTGATGGTAGGGGCAAACTTTATATATTCGGTTGTGGTATTAGTTTAATGGTGATGACGTTAATTTATATTGTTATTAAAGCAAAAATGATAGAAAATGAAAGACTTTCATCCATTTTGAAAGGAGAACACATATGATTGAAGGCATAAATATCACAAAGCGCTTTGGAGATCATCTTATTTTAGATCGATATAGTTTCCAAATACCAGATGGTGATTTGGTATGTTTTTCTGGAAAGAGCGGTACAGGAAAGACGACATTGCTAAATATCATAGGCCTTATTGAACCCTATGATGAAGGACAACTCTTAATTAATAATAAGCTCTACAAGAGTAATAAGCAGAAACTTGAATACTTTCGTTCGGAAGTAGGCTTTTTATTTCAGAACTTTGCATTAATTGAGAATAAAACCGTTGAGCAGAATCTTGAAATCATAAAAGAGAAATATAGAACAGATTACTTGATTGAAGAAGCGCTGGAAAAGGTGGGGTTATTGGATAAATTAAAAAGTAAAGTATTTACGCTATCTGGTGGTGAGCAACAGCGTATAGCTTTGGCACGATTGTTTCTTAAAAAGTGTGAGATTATTTTAGCAGATGAACCTACGGGATCACTAGATTCTGAAAATGCTGAAATTGTTATGCAAATTTTATTGGATTTAAACAGAGCGGGAAAGACTGTTATTTTAGTGACGCATGATAAACAAATAAAAAGTAAGGTTAATAGGGTTTTCGAGTTATGATGTTACGTATAATTATCATTTACAGAAAGTTTTGTTCACAAATTGTTAATGATAATTATTATCAATTAGTATTGACATTCTTTCTATTTGTAACTATAATGATTACAAATAGAGGTGATAACACATGTACTCAACTAAATTCTCTGTGAGCATACACATTTTAAGTTTAATTGCACTCAATGAGGATAAGGCGATAACCTCGGATTACATTGCGAGGAGCATCAACACAAATCCAGCTGTTGTAAGGCGTTTGATGAGTCTTCTTAAAAAAGCAGGGCTGATTCACACACAGACAAAAGTTGGTGCAACCGGGTTGGCAAGGCCATCTGATGGCATATCCATGAAGGATATTTTTAGAGCAGTGGAGAGCGAAGGTCCTATTTTTTCAGTTCACGAGGACACAAACGAAGCGTGTCCAATAGGCGCAAGAATAGGAAGTGTTGTGGCACATGTCAATAATCAAGTGAAGAGTAAATTTGAAGCTGAACTTGATTCGATTTATCTTTCAGACATTTTAGAAGGTCTAACGGACCCAAAATAAGAATAATTTAAAAATAACAACGAATGAAGACAAAATGGAGGTCTTATTATGAAAACAATTGGTATTGTAGTAGGAAGTTTAAGAAAAAATGCATTTAGTAAATCCATCGCAGATTACATTGCGTCTAAACCTGTAGAAGGATTTGAGTTCAAGTTTATTGAAATTGGTAATTTACCGCTTTACAATCAAGATTTTGATGAAAATTCACCACAATCATATATTGATTTTAGAAATGAAGTAAAGGCAGTGGATGCTGTATTGTTCGTTACACCAGAGCATAACCGTTCATTCCCAGCAGCACTTAAAAATGCACTAGATGTCGCTTCAAGACCTTATGGTGAAAACGTTTGGAATGGCAAGCCAGCTGCTATTGTCAGCGAGTCACCTGGTGCTATTTCAGGATTTGGTGCATACCATCATTTGAAACAAGTCTTAGGATTTTTAAATCTTTACGTACTGGCACAGCCAGAAGCTTATGTGGGCAACATTATGAGTTCATTAGATGAAAATGGCAACGTCAATGCGGATAGTTTAAAAGGGTTTTTAGATGATTTTAAATCTGCATTTGTGGATTGGATTAATAAATTCTAGAAAACGGTTTGCAAATAAAATAGGTACAATGAGATAGAACGATTAAAGAACCACCGGATGCACAGAGATGCAAACCGATGGTTCTTTTTTTATTAAGACAACAAGATTTGAGCCGAAAGCTGTGATGAGGGGTGTTCAGCCTTGAACAGCAGTATAACGGATGGTCTCATTGTAGAGATGTCAATGCGAATCTGCAAAATCATTCAGATATTTTAGGTCATCAGAACTGAGTTGATTTTTATCTAATATAAACTTAATTTGAGCTGCGTAGTCTTGAAAAACATTTAGTGCCCCAAATTTATCCGAATAGGCATGATCTTTAATCGCATAGCTTTCATCTACAATCTTGTTTTTAGTCATGTAAGTATGAAGGTTTAAAAATAAGAGAGCTAATACGAGTGTGCCTATAAAAAGTGTTTGTTTTTTCATAGATAGATCCTTTCTAAAGTGAGTCATAGGGGGGAACTTTTTAAATTTAAGTGCCAAAGTCATAATTTATAGAGGAACCTAGACGCATGACGGAATATTTGATCCAAAATGAGTTGCAACTGTGGCACTTATTAAATTTATAGGATGATGTAACTAAAGGCTCTTTGATGGCTTACGAATAAAGACAGACATCATTGCGCCCATAAGAGAGAGACCAGCCATGGCAATAAACGCAGGGACGTATCCACCTGTAAGGTCAAAAGAGAGTCCAAATGGGATCGTTCCAAAGGCCGATCCGACAACGGTGAATACAGTGGCTGCACCCCTTATGCTGCCAAGATGCAATCTGCCAAAATACTTCACCCAAATCACATTAATGGTTAAATTTTGAACATTTGAAATAAGGCCATAGATTAAAATAAAGATACATGCCATTATAAAATTGCGGACAAATAACATGTAGAGCAAATCAAGACCTATGAGGAATGACGTAATGGTCAGAATATGTCTTGAACGAAAACGATCTACCACGACATTGGCCACAATTGGCATGAAAAATCCGGGAATTGCCACAAGTCCAATAACGACAGCTGCCATTGTAGCATCGACATTTTTTGTCTTCATGATAGAGAAGAAGTGAAACATCATTCCCGTACTGATTAGTGGCATGAGCATCGAAATGATACCAACGAACCAAAAAGCTCTGGTTTTCACAGCTTCATTGATGTGAAAGGACTCTTGAGCCATTTTATCCAGTTCTGCATTGATCTCATGTTGGTCTTTTGCCTTTTGATTGTCCTGCAGTAAACCTATATCTTCGGGCTTGTTGATGATAAAAAAGGCGACAAGAGGCACAAATATAAATAAGAGAAGCATACTCCAGCCACGCCATGCCACTTGCCAACCGAAATTAGAGATCATAAAGGTGTTGATTGAAGGGGCAAGCATGTTGCCAAGCATGTTGCCATAGGCAAGTAAACTCAACGATAGTGCTCTATTTTTATCAAACCATTGTGGAATGAGTGCGCCTGGTACCAACGTGAGAGAACCTTGGCCGAAAAATCTTAAAAGGAAGAAGCCGGCGAAGATCATCACGGTATTCACGACGAAGCTGTTAAATAGACATGCCACAGAGAGCATCACACCAGATACAACCAACATACGTCGCTGACCAAATCGATCCACAGCTTTTCCCATGAAGATAATCAATGAACCAGATAAAAGTGTCGCGAATGTATAGAGTGTGGAAATTGTCGTTCTGGAATAACCAAAATCAGCCACATAAGAATTGATATATGCTGATATGGAATAGGTCTGTCCCGGTGAAGAGAAGAATGTGCTGAGGGCTGAGATGAGCAAGACAATCCAGCCGTAGTAAATAGTCTTGTTGATTTTAAGTGCTAATTTATTTCTCAAGTTAAAATCCTTTCTAATTAAAAAGTTGTATTTTAGCCTATATTCTAACACAATTATTTTAAATTTGTTAGCTTTAAAATAATAAAATGCTTGATTACACCTTAAGATATTAATCAAATTTTAACTGTTATTTAGAGTTGCGAAGAGATAAACTATAGGTGAGATAACTTAATAGATTAATGTGTGGAGGAGTGTTAGAGATGTACATATTTCCTAAAGATTTATATGTGGACGTCAGAATTGAAGAAAGTTTTGATACGAAGATCAGCTTTAAAAAGAAAAGTCTCATGGAACAAAAAATTAGAAAAAATACTGGGGCATTTATAAGAGTATTTGATGGTAAGCGGTGGTACTACAGCTCCATTTCAGATGTCGAGCTCATTCAAGAGCAAATTGACAAGCTTGCTGAAATGGCAACGCCTAATCCTGATATTTTAGAACATCCAGTGGTACAAAAATTTGAAGTAAACAAAGCTTCAAAACTCAATTATGCCAACAATCCCATTACGAATTTAGCGGTTCTTAAGAAGAGGTCTCTTTTAGAAAAGAGCATTGAATTGCTGAGTGATCCAACAATAGTAAATCATACTTCTTATTATGTGGATAACAGAACGATTAAGCAAATATATACTTCAAAAGGGACAGAGGTCATCTTTGATAAGCAAACCTGTGGTATGAGAATGAACTTTGATTTGGCATATGGAGAGTCGAAAGATCAGGTGAGTATCTCAAAAGGTTCTGATACTTTTGATGCTTTAGAGATGACTGAAAAATACTTCCACGATGAGATTCAAAAGGCAGTCGAATTTGTAAAAAATGCGGTTCCAGTTGTTGGTGGAGAATATACTGTTTTATTGAGTCCTATGGCGACAGGTGTTTTTACTCATGAGAGTTTTGGTCATAAAAGTGAGTCTGACTTTATGGTGGGCGATGAAACTATGAAAGCGGAATGGACCCTTGGAAAGTCAGTTGCAAGTGAAATCGTCACAATCGTTGATGATGGCAACATTTTGGGGAATGGCTTTGTACCGTTTGATGATGAAGGCACAGAAGGCAAAAAAACCATGATTATCACAGATGGTGTACTTACAGGCAGACTTCATAGTACTCGGACGGCTGCCCTTCTTGAAGAAGACTTACTGGAAATGCCAGAGCGATGAACTTTGAATTCGAGCCCATTGTGAGGATGACAACCACGTATATAGAAAAAGGAGAAAGACCTCTCAAAGATATAATAAGTGAAATCGATAAAGGCATTTTCGTAGATACTATCGTACATGGCTCAGGCTTATCTACTTTTACACTGGCACCATCAAGAGCCTATATGATTGAAGATGGAAAGATTACGCAACCCGTGAGGATATCAGTTGTAACAGGCAATGTGTTTGAGACATTATCTGAAGTGGATGCTGTAAGTTCTGAATTTGAACTCCTTGGGTTTGTAGGTGGTGGCTGTGGCAAAATGGAACAATGGCCATTGCCAGTAGGCTTTGGTGGCCCATATACGAGAGTTAGAAAACTCAATGTCCAGTAACGTGGAGTCACAGTAATGTAAAGTCGTTTGTCCATTCTGATGTCGCAAAAAATAAGGAGAGGCAGAATCATGAAAAAAGAATTTATTACCGTGAGACAAAAAGAAACCGCTATAAAGGTTTTAAATACAAAGATAGATGCAGTTAGATTGAAAGATCTTACTAAAAGAGGTGTACGTGTTTACAAGGATGGTTTAATCGGTATTTCTGGTACAATAGGAAAACTTACAGATGAAGATCTCGTTGAAATGGCAAAAGAAAATTTGAGTGTAGGGATTAAGTATCCTTATGAACTCACAAGACAAGATAAGGATCACAGAAATTATAGTATTAAAGTACTCAATTCCGAAGAACTTGTGTCAATAACAGAACAGATACTCACTTTTTTAAGAGTAGAGTTCCCAGAATTTGATTTTAATGAAAAGATAGGATTTAATGAGCGTCAAGTAGAATTTTATAATTCAGAGAACCTTGAACTCAGTTATCAAGATGCTATTTTCGAAATTGAATTGATTCTCAAAGAAGAGAGCAGCTCTAGCCTTTTTGATGGCTTTATCACCTATCAAGGTCGAACGTTTGATATGGATCAGTTCATAGGTTTTAATAAGATGCTTTTGAGAGCACATAACAATGCCGTTTCGCTACCAAAGGGCGACAAACTTCCCGTGTTTATGACGGACTCAACTAAAATGCAAATTTTCTTAAATAAAGCACTTAATGGTGAAAATTATGCGAATAATAGTTCGCTTTTCAGTCAAAGAATGGGGCAGAAAATCTTTAATTCGAAGCTTACGATAGATCAAAATTTCAATCCAACTGAAATGTTAAGACCCTTTTTTGATCATGAGGGCATTAAGCTTGAGGGGGACAGACAGGTTTTGATTAAAAATGGCGTGTTAATGAATGTCTTTACAGATAAGAAGACAGCTGCAAGCCATGGTCTAAAACATACTGGAGGTGCCAGTGGGGAATTCGATAGTATGCCGACTTTGACGGGAACCTCTTTAAGATGTCAAAATGATTCTGAAGATATCAAAAGAGAGCTTGATGGAAAGCCAGCAATATTTGTATTAATGGCAGAAGGTGGCGATTTTACATCCGATGGTCATTATGCTTCACCTGTTCAGCTCAGTTATTTATTTGATGGCGAAAAAATTATTGGCAAGTTACCAGAATTTACGGTGACTTCAACACTGTTTGATATGTTGGGGGATGATTATATTGGAACCTTTAAAAATCCTTTCTATATGAGTGAAAACGGACAATTACAAGGTTATTATTTGACCGTAAAATAATAAGTCGCTAACAGCGTTATGCTTTATAAATCTTAAATAAAATCAATATCTGCTTGAAACTTTCTTTAGTGGATATATATATAAATAACAGTAAAGAAAAGAGGCTACAATATGAGATTTTATGATTTTGAAGCAATAACAATTGATGGTGAAAATGTGAGTATGAAGGCTTATGAGGGCAAGGTTGTAGTGGTTGTTAACACAGCGAGTAAATGTGGCTTTACACCTCAATATCAAGGCCTTGAAAAAATATACAAGCAATATGGACCTGAAAAATTTGTGATTTTAGGATTCCCATGTGATCAGTTTGCGCATCAGGAACCAGGGAATAATGAAGATATTAAAAATTTCTGTGAGATTAATTATGGCGTTACATTTCCGCTATTTGATAAAGTAGCGGTGAAAGGCGAAGAGGCGCATCCACTGTTTAAGTACCTTACAAAAGAAAAGAGTTCTCTTCTAGGTTCAGAAATTAAATGGAATTTTACTAAGTTTCTAATTGACTCAGAAGGCAATGTGGTTAAGCGATATGCACCATCGACACCACCAGAAAAAATGACTACAGCTATTGAAAAATTATTACAACCTAAAGTATAGGTATAATCTATCTGAATATAAAATTTAATTAAAATGACCTCCGTCTATTTGATGGGGGTCATTTTAGTTTTTAGATTTATAACAGGTGGATTTTTTGTATTTTAAGATTAAAATTACAAATCAAAATAGGTCATCGATTTTATTAAAAGGGTCTTTTGATCTATAAAATCGATAAGATTGTCAGTGCTTAGACTGGAAAGCTTACGGCTAACGGTTTCCCGAGTGACACCCACAAAATTTGCCATGTCCTCACGCGTCAAATTAAGTGTCAGAAGGATACCTTCTGGTGTGGTTTTGCCACTTTGTTTACAGAGCCTCTGAATTAAAAATTTCAAGCGTATATCTGCATCAGGTGAAGAGATTGCCGTGACGAGCTTTTCTAATGAGGTTATTTTTGAATGGGCAGATTCAAGTAAAGAAAAGATCATTTCAGGGTTTTCTTTCAAAAACAGGTCAAATCGTTTTTTGGGGATCGTACAGAGATGGCTGTTTTTCATGGCAATTAAGTTATAGTTTGCAACTTCACGTTTTAGGAGTGAAAGTTCGCCGATGCTGTCGCCCTCGTTTAGAATATACAGAATTTGTTCTTTGCCGTCTTCTCCAAAAGTGCAAGCTTTTAAACTGCCAGAGTTAATAATATACAATCGATCGAAGTGATCTCCTTGACTTAAGACAACTTCCCCTTTTTTATAATGCTTGCGCTCTATTAATGTCAAAATAGTTTGCAATTGTGTATCGTCCATATTTGAAAAGAGAGAGACTTTTCTGGTACATAATTCATGACCACAAGTGGCACACCCATCTGCTGGTATAATTTTAAAGAGTGTCATATCAAACGCCTTTCTATGTAGGATTTCTGTTATCAGTATACCCTTAAATTAGGTTAAACCTAAAAATTGTTTGGAAACTTTAAAACTGTGAGGTAAATCACAGGTTTTAAAAGATGAAGTGTGTATAGTAAAGACAAGACCAATAGGTAGTTGAAGGTAAGATAAGCCAAGGGTTAATAATAAACCTGCGGTAATTAAAATTTAGGAGGTCAATATGAAAAATTTTGATTTTGAACAAAGTATTGGAGATAGTGTTACATTTC
Organism: uncultured Fusibacter sp.; assembly: GCA_965140735.1. GTDB lineage: Bacteria > Bacillota > Clostridia > Peptostreptococcales > Acidaminobacteraceae > Fusibacter_A. The sequence goes on from OZ223306.1 coordinate 3,717,509, forward strand.
ATCCACAATTGGTGAAAGTCTAAACATGGAGCTACTTGAAGCACTTGAACAGTTTGAAAAAGAAGATCGAGTAATGGTAAGTGAGCTTAATAATGAGGCGTTAATCGACCGGATTATGACGATACACCATGCTTATCTTCGCAAGGAGTTGCCAGTGATATCAGAATTGTTATTTAAAGTATTAAATGTCCATGGTGAAGGACATCCAGAATTATATGAGGTTCATAAGATCTTTGGTCTTTTAAAGATGGAGCTTGAGGCACATTTGGTAAAAGAAGAAGTGAAGTTGTTTCCTAAGATTATTGCAGAAGATTCTGACGTAAAAGCGTTAATTAGGGAACTTGAAGCAGAACATGATGGTGCCGGAGAAGCGCTTCATAATCTGACAGACTTAACAGATCATTTTACTTTACCGAAGAATGCCTGCACCACGTATGTACTTGTCTATGAAAAATTAAAAGCTTTAGTAGCAGATATGTATATGCACGTACATTCTGAAAATAATATCCTTTTCAAAAGAATAACAGAATAGATAAGCTGTAAATTTTTTGTAATGGTTAAAGGGTATGGCCTAGAGGTATAAATATACAGAGGCATTGGAATGAGAGGGATTGGATGGTTAGATCGTCTGATGATCATAGAGGGTAAAAAGGATAGAAGCTTAAAGGAGGATTAACATGTATATAATTAATGAAAAAGTAACTTGGGTAGGTAAAATTGATTGGGACCTCAAAAAATTTCATGGTGAAGAATATTCTACGCATAGAGGCACATCTTACAATTCATATTTGATTCAAGACGAAAAAGTGACATTAATCGACACAGTTTGGATGCCCTTTTCAAAAGAATATGTCAGTCATTTAGAATCTGTGATTGAGTTGGATAAAATTGATTATATCATAGCCAATCATGCTGAAGTCGATCATAGTGGTGCTTTGCCAGAGCTTATGAAACTCATTCCAAATACACCAATTTACTGCACTAAGAATGGCATTAAATCATTAAAAGGACATTATCATCAAGATTGGAATTTCGTTGAAGTTAAAACGGGAGATACGCTTGATCTTGGCTCTGGAAAAATTGTTTTTATTGAGGCCCCTATGTTACATTGGCCAGACAGTATGTTTTCATATTATACAGCAGATTCAATTCTATTTAGCAACGATGCCTTTGGACAGCATTATGCTTCAGAGTTTATGTTTAACGATTTAGTAGATCAAGGGGAACTCCATCAAGAAGCCCTTAAATACTATGCCAATATTTTAACGCCTTTTAGTCCACTCGTGGTGAAAAAGATTCATGAAGTACTTGGTCTAAAGGTTCCTGTGAGCATGATTTGTACTTCTCACGGTGTCATTTGGCGGGATAATCCAACACAGATTATAGAACAGTATCTAAAATGGGCTGATAATTATCAGGAGCATCAAGTGACAATCCTCTATGATACCATGTGGAATGCCACAAGGACTATGGCAGAAGGGATTGCGGCGGGTATTAAGTCGGTAGATCCCACTCTAAGTATTAAGTTGTTCAATGTGAGTAAGGCAGATAAAAATGATGTCATTGCGGAAGTCTTTAAGGCAAAACTCGTCGTGGCAGGCTCGTCTACTGTCAATAAGGGAATTTTATCAGCTATGGCTTCAACACTTGAAATCATAAAGGGGCTTAAATTTAAAAATAAAAAAGCCGCAGGATTTGGCAGTTATGGTTGGAGTGGTGAATCACCTAAAATTATAACAGAAGAACTTGAAAAAGGTGGTTTTGAAATATTAGATAAAGGTTTAAGTGTTTTATGGAATCCCGATGAAGATGCGATTAAGAGTTGTAAAGCCTTTGGAAGATCTTTGGCAGAAAAATTATAATTTTTGGCAAGTATATCTCAGAATCAATTTCTGGTATAATATGAGTGGTTATGGCGTTACTTGCAATTGGTTTTATGGCACTTATGTATTTCTTAGTATTTTAGAGGTTATGGCATCTTTTAGTATATAAATTAGACATCATCTTAGAAAGGACTTAATAAAATGAAAGTATTGATCTCAGGGTTTGACCCTTCTGGCGGTGAAAGTAAAAATCCAGCTTATGAAGCTGTGAAAATGCTTCCGGATACATTTGAAGATATTGAAGTTATTAAAGTTGAAATTCCAACAGAATTTTATAAATCCATTGAGGTTTTGAAAGATTATATTGAAAAAGAAAAACCAGATGTCGTAATTTGTGTTGGACAAGCTGGCGGTAGATTCACAGTGAGTGTTGAGCGTGTTGCTATTAATCTTGATGATGCCAGAATTCCAGACAATGGGGGAAATCAACCTGTAGATCAAGCGATTGTTAGGGATGGTCCTGCGGCGTATTTTAGTACATTGCCAATCAAAGCGATTGCAAATGCCATCAGAGAAGGTGGAATACCCGCATCTGTATCAAACTCAGCTGGTACTTATGTCTGCAATCATATTATGTACGGACTTATGCATATGATTAGTACTCGGTTTCCAGAGATTAGAGGGGGCTTCATACATGTGCCGTTCTTAGAGGAACAAGTACTTGATAAACCCAATATGCCTTCTATGGGACTTGAGAGCATTTCAAAGGCACTTGGTATTGCAGTGAAGACAGCTTGTGAAGTTGATGAAGATTTAAGACAAACAGAAGGCACAGTCTGTTAGTTTCTAAGATGTGATTATAAAATAAATTTAAATCAAAATAGGCTTCAATAAAACTCGTTTTAATGGAGACAAGTTTTATTGAGGCCTTTTTGATGTTGTACTATATATTTTTAAATGTCCATCTAGTGCTTATTCTACCTTTGCTCTGTATTCCAGCAGATCTCCGGGCTGACAGTCTAGTGCGGCACATAACTTTGCCAAGGTGGAAATTTTGAGAGCTTTGGCTTTGCCGTTTTTCAATATAGAGATATTCGCTAGAGTGATCCCTACCCGTTCTGATAATTCGGTAACACTCATTTTGCGCTTAGCAAGCATAACATCGATGTTAAAGATAATTTCTTCGTTCATATCGGTCTCCTTATATGGTTAGATCGCTTTGTTCTTGAAGGTCTGTGGCTTTTTTTACAAGATGGGATAGCGTGGCTGAAACTACAGATATGGAAATTCCAATAATTAACACGACCAGAGAGAGCAGCACGAATGCAGGATGATTCATGTTAAGGAGCAGAAACACGATATTCATAGCGAAGAAAAATCCTGTGTCGGCAGCAGCAAGTACTGCGACCCACTTTAATAATTTTGCGTTTTCAGCAGAAAAAGAGCGGTCGTGTCTTATATTTTTAGAGATTTTCCATCCAAAGGCTAAGATGATATAACATGGAACTGCTGTGATCATGATTAGGATTAACCAAGGCCAATAACTAAATGCAAACTCTGGGTAATTCATCACCATAACTTGTCCGAGTGAGGGGATAATCCATGTATAGACGAGTAAGCCACATAGGCCAACAACAAAAATGATTAGATTCAGCCACTTTGAGAGCGTTAATTGATTCATAAAAACCTCTTTCCTTTTGGGTAATTATAGGATTGGTTAGAATGTCAAAATTTGAGCAATTCTCTATCCTGTGATGTCGTCTACGGGAAGTACGTGATACACCATAGAACGGTGGGGTTATGTGAGATTGACTTTGGACACTCTAATGATCAGTTTACTAATTATCTTGATTATATAGATTTAAATACAAAACGTCAACAAATATTTATCGCATTACGATAAATATTTGTTGTTTAATAGCGGTAAGTTGTTGTTTGTGCGGAAATGTTGTAGATAACAAAAAGGGCTTGACTTAAAGCGCACTTTAAGTAATATGATGCCTATATAAAGGAGGACATGAGATGGAAATTGGTCAAGTATCAGAACGGTTTAACATAAAATCGCATACGTTGAGATATTATGAAAACATTGGTTTAATTCAAAATATTGAGAGAGATACATCGGAGACGAGACTGCCACAGAACGGAAAATTATTTTGAAAGAGCATCTTGAAAATATTAAATCGGAGATTCAGAAATTGACTGAGATGCAGATTTAGCAAACTATATTGTAGAATATGCATTTGGTGATATTTATGCAAGACCAGTACTTGATTGACAAATATATATCATCACGATAATACCAAGAATTTTTGGTAGTGGTATCCCTTTAGCTTTATTCAGATATTGTGAAGTGCCATTCGTGATTTACTTTTTTGCCATCTTCGGATCTTTCAATTGTGGCAATAGCAGTGTAATTTCCTGGTGAGACTGTGCCTACAAAGTCCATTGCCATTCCCACATTAGTCGTGAGCTTTCTTTCCGTAAAAAGTATTTCGTTATCTCTTTTAAGTGTATAAGTAACCTTAGGTGATGTTCCGCCGTTTTTAAATGAAATGCTTATAGAAAGATTCTTGTCACTAAAGCTAGTGTCTGAAACGGGTGATACATTCATGATATTGATGTCATCATTGATGGGCAACGAGGTCATTTTTGATGTACTTAGGCCGGTTATATCAGTTGCGGTAATTGTAAATGAAATAGTTGGGACACTTGATAAAATTTGGTCATGTGGAATTTTATAGTCGTAAGTCTTGCCATCGGTGTCTAGAGTCATTTTTTGATTAGAGATGGTTTTATCTCCAATAGTGTAAGAAATGGTAACGTCTCGAATACCTTCGTTGTCTTTAGCAGTGACTTGAATATGATAATCTTCAAAAGTTTGAGGTCCTGATAAACTCGTTGAATTGATGTTTATAGTCGGTTTGCTGTCTACCATACTGTAGATATTATAACCATTTGATTCTATTGTTCCAGTACGTAATTGTACAGTGGCATCTGTACAAGTTACAATGGCATATAAATCAACAGAGTCACCAGATTTTATTTGTTCTGGATAAGTAGATTTATAGAGTGATATACTGCCTGTTTCATCTGTGATATCTGTCAAACCATCAGCATCGTTAATACCTAGTTTGACGTTCTTGATCTTAACGAATCATCCGAGCATATTTAAACCATGCGATTTTAAATATTCTATGGTGACTAATTCTGGGCCGAAGGGCATATTATAACCGATGATTTTTTCATAAGTAATGTTTTTAAGCATCGGCAAACCATTTTCGATATAGTAATCGCCAGTGAGTATGACTTGATGGCCCAATTTGATATTATCTTCTAGTGAGTCATTGATACAAAGTGAATACGCGGTGCCATCAATGATTGCTTGAATAACTGGATTGGCAGAATCTGTAACAAAATAAGTGAGTTGTCCTGCAACGGTGACGTTTTTGTGTCTTCATTAAGTGATAAGACATCTTTAAGGGTTGAAACACCATCGGGTAAATTGAGTAAAGCGTTGTCCGTTTGAGAGGTATTTTCATCAGTGTGTCCAAAAAGAGACATTTTGTAGCTGTCTACCGTTCTAACATATGGATCTGTATTAATTGGAATTGTTAATTCATCAGTAGTTGTTTTTAAACCGGCTGTATTTGTTGCAGTAATGGTATAGTTGATGGTTGAAGCTGTACTAACAATTTGACTTTTGGGAATATTAAAGTCATATCTTCCAGGCCAAGATTTAGTCATTTCTAGACCGTGAAATTTTTGATCTCCGATGCTATAATCAATGGTGACTTTTTGAATACCTTCATTATCTTCGGCTGAGGCGGAGATGGGATAATCATGAGTACGATTTGGAGAAGCTGTGAAGCCATAAGTGGGCAAGAAGATAACAGGGTACCGTGTAGGATTTATAACATGAATGCCTTCGCCATAAATTTGTTCATCAGTAATCCTTTTATGAGTATTAACAAGAGAACCAGGTATACGACCAAAAATATGATCCACAGTAAATGTACCGTATGGTGTATTTACTGTTGTTGAGGATATTATTGCATCCGGATCGCTATTTACATCGACCGATAGTGGAGCGGAAGTTGTTTTTAAACCAGCAAGATCCGTGGCTATAAAAAACAAACTCACACCACGATGTTTAGGAATTTTATTACCAGGGATAATGCATTCATATTTTCCTGTTGTACCGTTTCGTGTCATTTTGTATTCAGTGTATTCTTTATTCACAAAGCAAAAAACAGAAACATCTTGAAGGCCTTTATTGTCTTCAACAGTGATTGAGACGAGATAATCATGCCCGGGTGTAGCTGCTTTATAAGACTCTGGGAAGATAATTATAGGCGCTTCCACATCGTTAATGTCGTTGATATCGAATGGTTTATCGACCGGGTTAGTAGCAAGTAGGCTATTCGCATTCACCGGGATGTTTGCTATGCCAATACTGATTATAAAAGTCAGTATATAGTAGGCCCCATTTTCTTGTTATGTATGCCTTCGTTTTAAATTTTTCAAATGCAATGTTCATGACTTTCCCCTTTAAAATATTATGTACATATAAATTATCCTAATATTGTAAATATAACAAAATAAAGAAAAGCATACAATAGCAAATCAAATTTTTAATGAAATTCTAATGGATGATTTACTGTTCACAATAAAACGAAGAGCTGATGGCCTAAACCGTCAACTCTTCGTTTTTGAGCATTTATTTAAATATTTTGTTCAAGTTGAAGCAATTTTGATCTTGGAACAGATAGTTACTGAATTTTAAGCAAGTTATAAAGTAGTTCAGCCATTTCAGCTCTTGTGGCTAATGTTTTGGGTTCAATCATACCACTATGTCCTGAAGTGAAGCCTCTCTCTACAAATGTTTTCGTAGGCATAAATGCATACGATGAAATAGTGTTACTATCACTAAATTGGTTCATATTGATTGTTGGCGTGCTTTCAGGTAATGCTTTTATGATACCTAGTGCATTGTAAAGCAGTGTGAACATATCCTGTCTGCTAATAGGTGTATTTGGTGCATATTTGTTGTTACCCACACCACTTGCGATACCCAGGCGTTTGGCAGCTGCTAGGTAATTTGTATAATAAGTTTTGCCTGCATCTGCGAAATTAGTTGTGCTGTTTTCGTCTGGTGATATATCATAAGCATTCATCATCAAGACGATAAATTGGCCTCTTGTAAGTGACGCATTTGGGCTGTAAGTGGTCTCTGATGTGCCGGCAGTGATACCACGTGCAGCAAGACTTGATATAGCATCGTAGTACTTGCTAGAAACATCGACATCCGTAAATGTTTTCTTATTGTAGCCAATCATGTAGGTGGAGAAATGCTTCGTCATAAAATCTACTGTACCAGTAGAGGTGTTATAATTGCCTCTCACAGTTTGAAGAGCGCCTAAGTCATCTACATAGTATACGATGATTGCATTGTGATCTTCACCAGGTTGAAGTGTATAAGGTACACTAATTTCAGCACTACCCGCCCCAAATGAAGAGATTTCTTTTTCGCCGACATTGACAGAGAAATCATAAACAGGTCTGTTGCCGACAATATTTCGTTTTTCAGCTGGAAGAGATTCATTTTCAACTTTAGAAATATTAATGCTGACATCGCCTTCTGTAGATGAACTGTTGATGTGATTTACGGCTTCCTCGCTAAACTTAAGAATACCTACGCTGGTATTTACTTTTACTTCAGCTTTTGTTTCAGTAGCAATTTTGTTAAAGGCGTCTTTGGGAATTAGAACCTCCATACGGCCTTCTTTTAGCGTTGTATCCATTTTAATTTCGATTACAGATTTTTTTCCTTCTGTTTGGGCTTTTTTAGCGCTTTCAATTAGATCTGTTGCAGTGCTTTCTGTCATAGAAGCCTTAAAGTGGTTTGGTGAGTCTAGTTTTCCTTTTACCGTGGCAGAAGTTGTTGTAGTTTCTTGATCAGAAATATTTTCTGTTTTAGGACTTTTTGGTGTGTCTGTGCTTGGTGTTGTTCCATTTTGAGGGGTGTTATTATCTTTATCGTCTTTATCCTCTTTGGATGAAATATTATAGACGCTAATATCAGCTCGATCTCTTATACGAATACGCGGACCTTCGGTATCGATAGAGGATAAGCCCATGGCAGTGACACCCTTACCCACTGCTAAGTTGTCGATTGTTTTAGTGTTTGTAATATAACCGTCAATGAAAATGCGACAGGTGGTATTTGAATGATCCTTGATGTAAATGCTTTCAACGACACCATTAGGCGCTATGATGGATTCAACGGTACCACTTACCTTGACTAAGCTACCTAAATTGCTACCACTGGCAGCTTTTGCAGTTGTTAAAGAAATAGGTGTTGGTAATGGTTTTACGGTTTCATCGATCACTTTAACTTTTTCAACGGCAATTTGACGTTCACCGTTATAAGAGCTTGTTTTACCTGTAATTTCCACTGTTTGACCTGCTCTGATATCTCCAGAAACCGGGAAGGCATTAATACCAGCAGAGCTGTCTTGAACGTAGATACAATCGAAGAAAGCAGTGCTCTTATCATATGCAGAAGCATTTGAAGTTGCTATACCACGGATTGTGAAAGACTCTCCTTCAGAGGCAGCTTGTACATCTGAAATATTAGTGATGAGTACTGGATTAACTTTTTTAATGATGTTCTCTAAAATAGTATAGTTACTATATTGCGGTGTCGCATAACTATCCATGGTCGTTTGAATCTCGAAATTGCTCATGAATGCAGACCCGGCAACGATAACTGTTGAATCAGTACCCCCTTCATGGGCAATTGTCTCTGAAGCTGCAATCATATATTTGTTATCATATTTTGGAACAGATATGTCTTTAATGCCAGTGGTGCCATCTTTGTCATCATCTGAAGAATAGCTTGTTTCAAATGCAAATACCATTGGGCTTACAGTAGAGGCTAAAGTCTCGCTTGGTTGATTGTCTGTTCCAACGCCATATATTGTGGCGCCACCATAATTTGAATAAACTTGTTCTGATGGTTTGACACCGAATAAGAATGTGTTCGATAAATTAAAGTTGTTAAGATATAATCTTTGAGGCTGACCACCATTGTCTACATCATCTTTAATTTCATCATCTGATACACGAAGTGTTGAACCCATTGCCGCAAGTAATTTATTTTGTTGAGCTGACATTTGTTCGCCAGCAGGTAAAGTGTATTCAGCACCATCAGAGTATTCATCATAGCCCTCATAGTGATCACCCCAACCTGTTACGATGACCGTTTTACCAGATTTTGAAAAGGCTGAAATAGCAGCAATTTCATCATCAGAATAGCTTTTGTAACCCTTTAAAAAGGCTGTGCCATTTCGACGAGTAGGTGGTGTTAAAACGAGCATTTCATATTTAGAATCTTTTGTAGCCGCAATTAATGCTTCGCTCGTACGGAGTTCTACGACTCGAACGCCATATTCGGCTGCTAAGTTGGCAAAGTTCCCCATGCTGTCTTTGTAATTGCCATCGACATATTCGTTGTAATGACTTGCATCGATGCCAGCGTAAACAAGCGTTTCACTTGCGCGTACATTGAGATCGATATTAGAAGTAAAGGTTTGATCTTGTCCGTTGATTGAGAAAACTGCAGTTGCTACAAGGGTTATTTTACCAGCAAGAGTTGGTGTATAATCGAATTCATGAGTTGCTGTCCCTGTAGAAACGATTTCTTTGTTAAGGTTCTCAGTATAGAGTACAGTATCTCCTTGAGTATACTGGATAGATTTAAGTGTTACGGCCTTACTTTCGTTGTTGAAGAGTGTGGTTGTAAGTTTAAGTGCCTCTCCAGTAACGGGCAGTTGTGTTTCAGTGCTCAGAGAGCTGATACCAACAAGTGGTGCTTGCCCTACCCAAATAGGTGCAGTTACAGCGATGTTTTTATCTGCTTCTGTAACGCGCACATAGTAGTAGCCTTGAATTGCAGGCAGTTCAAAAGTCCAATTAGCAACATTACTTGTGAAGGTTTGACTTTTCGCCACACGACCGCTATTGGTAATGAGTTCTACTTTTGAAATGGTGTCTGTTGCATCTGGATCGTCAATATTAATGGCGAATTTTAATGGTGTGGTTGGAATTTCGCTGATAATGCTCCCCATCATTAAGTCATTAACCGTATAGTTAATATTGAGATTGTTATCTTCTGTGGCATAAACAGACCTATTTTTAAGACCCGTCAACAGGCCATCATCGTTGAAATTATCTGTAATGATAACAGTACGGCAAGTATTGGCATTACCCCATTTGCCTTTGTGGTTATCTTGGTTATTAGTAGGGGCCACATGCCAGCCCTTGTCAAGTGCTTTGGTATATTCGCTATAGCTTGGGAAGTATCCACCAGAGTTGATAGCGCCTTCGCCATTACCCACTTCAACAGCCACCATTTTATTATCATAGGCTGGAGACCAATAGGCGAAATCAGAAAATGTACCAAAGGTTTTACCAGGGTGATTAAATTGTGATAAGTTTGCAAGTGGATCTGTGTTTTGAATCAATGTTTCATAGTAAGCTTTCATACCTGAATCATCTGTTTTACTGTTAAGTGAGGTGTTGTTACGGCTCACAAGTCCATCTGAATTGAAAGTATTGATATGTCCTGGACCACCTGACCATGTCATTTCAAATCCTGAGAAAGCTAATAATGAGCCCGCATGACTTTGGTTGAAAGTATCCATTGTTGAAACATACTTTTCCCACTTGGAAAGACTTTCAGCAGTCATCTTGCTTTTATCATTAAGTGCCTCAGCAGGGTTGGATGCATCTTTTGTGTCAAAATAATTAGAGTGATCTGTAAACGAGACAAAATCGATATTGTCGCTCTCTGGAATGTTTGATAAATAGTTTAAACCATCTTGAAGTGTCCCAGAACCATCTGAGTACTCAGCAGTATGGGCATGAAGCTGTCCGAAATAAGCTCTATATTTAGATTCCCCAACAGTGAATAGCCAAGAATCTGTTTTGGTCTTGCTATCTTCTGATCGAATGATTTCAACTGTTGCAGTGTAGCTACCATCTGAAAGCGTACTTGGTGTGTAGCTGTAAGTGTTAGAAGTTGCAGCGGCAGTCTTAATCAAAGATTGATCTGTAAGGATTGTTTCATTGTCTTTTTTCAGTGTTAAAGTAACCGTAGGAGATGTGCCTGCATTTTCAAGTGTAACAGAAATAACAGGGGTCTTATCATCACCAGTACTACTGTTGCGAACAGGTGTAACTGCAACTACTTGTGGGTTGTCGTCAATCGTGATTGTGATTGGAGTTGAAACTGTTTTTAAACCCGTTACGTCAGTAGCTGTTATTCTAAATGTGAAATTAGGAACAGTTGCTAAAATTTCAGCACTTGGAATTTTATATTCGTATTTTCCAGTGGTCTTGTTCTTAGTCATATTTTGATCAGACACTGTTTTATCACCGATGGTATAGGTGATAGTCACATCTTTGATGTCTTTATTATCCTCAGCAGTGATTGAAATGGTGTAATCTTGATTTGTTTTAGCATCTAAGAAATTGTCTGGTAAGGTGATTAAAGGACTTTTAGTGTCATTAACCACATCATAGACATTATAGCCGTTTGCATCTTTTGTACCAACATATAGCTGGACATTGGATTTGTAGCATGCCACCATGGCGTACAGATCTACAACTTCTCCTTTTTCTACAAGTGCTGGATATGGCGTTGCCTTGTAGATATTAATGGTTCCTGTTGCATCAGTAATTGCTGTTGAACCACCGCCATCGTAAGCGCCAAGTGTGACGTTTTTTATGATAATAAATCTGCCAAGCATATCTAAACCATTAGCTTTAAGATCTGAAATTGTAACTAATTCAGGTTCCATAGGTGTATCAGAACTCAGTATTTTTGAAGCTGTGATACTTTTAAGCTCAGGGAAACCGTTGTAAATTGAGTAGGTGCCTGTATATTTAACGAGATCGCCCACTTTAGCGCCATCTGGTGCAGCGCCAAAGACGTAAAGCGAATAGGTTTTACCATCAATGACGGATTGAATCACTGGATTGGAAAATCCTGTTGCAAAATAAGCAATTTGACCAGTGACGTTAAAATTCTTTGAGTTATCAGGGAGGGCTAAAACTTCTTTGATTGTCAAAGTTGGATTTGGATCTTTAATCGTGTATTCAGCACTTAGCATAGCACTGTTAGCTTTACCGGGTGCTGTGGCAATGGCTTTTAAGAGCACTTTAGCATCAATATCACCTGTGATGGTGATTGGTTCTGTGTAAGGTGTACTGCTAGCAGTAGCATCAGTGCCATCTAAAGTATAGTAGATATGAGCAGAAGCATCGCTACAATAGAGTGCTACTTTAGTGTTGTTATTGATAGAACCCGCTTCTGGAGAGGCTGAAATAAAAAGTTGATTTTCAGTACCGTGTTTGACCATACTGATGATATCTGCTTTTACAGCATTAGATGAACCATATATACGGAGGGTCGCATCTACAGAATCACCTATAGAAACACCAGGGAGTTTAGATAAGTCAACTGATGGACTAAGTGTTAATTCAGCACCGTCTTGCGTGAGCAGTGATTCACTTGTCAATGTGGCTTCACTCACTTTGATAATTTCGCCCATATGGTTATAGCCAAGTGTTTTATCAGTAGGTGTAGCAATGATATCTGCGATGGTTGTAGTACCTCTGTCTGGGATCGCATGATCATGTGATTTAATAAAGATTGCAGGTTCAATAACCCCTGATAATTCAATAAGATTATTATAGATCGCGCGTTTACCAATGGCAATGACTTCATCACCTACCTTTAAGAGTGTAGAACTTGAAGTTAAATACAAGCAAATTGCGCCTGTGGTATCTTGGATATAGACATTTTTACCACTGATGTAAGTAACAACACCTTCTACTTTCACATTTTCAGTGTTTAGAGCAGTCGCTTTTGCCGCTTCAAGTGTTATAGGCGTTGTGTTATCTACTGTATAAGAAAAAGTAGCGATATCGCTGTCATCTAGACCAGATTTAGTAGCACGGACATAATATGCAGCGCTTGTTGTCACTGTAACACTACTGCCAGTGGTCCAATTAGGCGCTGATGCATCTTTGGATAGGGTATTGTACGCAATAACCGCATCTGTTGTAGTGGTTGTAAAGGTTATGGCTTGACCAGAAGTCACCACAGCTGAAGGGACACTAGCTGTCGGTGTTGCACATTTGGTTTCAGCGGGAGTGTTGGCACCACTACGTGGGTTAGGTGCTTTAACTTCGAAATCGGCTGCATTGTCATCCGTGTCTACACCGACAACTCTTCGGACAGCAGCAGTGGCGTTGCTAAGACTTGGTGTTGGATGAGAGCCTTCAGATTCATTTGCAGCGCCATAACCAACGAAATCAATGACATCGGTGTCGGACATATTTGCGATCGCATCAGAATTCGAGACCAATGCGACTTTGCCTTTAGAACCACTCATTGAAATATTTCCTGTGACGTTTGGCGTTGGAAGTGCTGGTGCAGGTGGTGAATTTTTCCCCATGCTTTCTTGGATGAGGAAGTATTCACCAGCACCGATACTACCCGATAGTGCTGTGATATCTTTATACTCATTACCACCAGAACTGGTGTACTGAATAGACCATCCGCTGAGGTCTACAGTTACACTTGTTGGATTGTAGAGTTCAATAAAGTCATTTGAGTAAAGCGCATGTGAATTACCACCACCGCCATAGATTTGACTGATAATCACGTGATCTGCAACGGGTGCACTTTCTGCACTGACGGGAATACTTGTGGTGCCGATACTCAGCACAAAGGCCAGTATTAAACTCAGAATCCTTTTTGCATTAATTTTTTTAAATTTGATGCTCATGTTTCCTCCTTTTGCAATATAGTATTTTATATTTATGTCTGGATGATAAAGTGAAACATTAATAATTGCAGATTATACTTAAGTGCAATATAAAGCTTTAACAGGGCAGACATATCCAACTGAGAAGGGTATTGAGTGAATTTTTAATTTAGATCAATTTGTTTTTTCCCAAAAGTAATTGCGCTTAATGCGGACACAAAAGGGACTGTGAGTACAATACCGATGGATCCGGCAAGTCCCTGTATAATTTCTATAGTGATCATGTCACTGTTAAAAATTTGTAGGTAAGGATAATCAAAGACTCTAAAGAGAATAAGTGTGTTTAAAGAAGCACCTGCAAAAGCAAGTATGAGTGTATTTGCCATTGTACCCATGGCATCTCGACCGATGTTTAAACTGGCTTTAAAGAGTTCAATTCTGTTTGCCTTAGGATTCATATCGTGTAGTTCAGAAACGGCAGATGTAATGGTTAAAGCGATATCCATAACAGCACCTAACGAGGCGATTAAGATACCGCTGACGAGGAGACCGCTAATTTTGAGACCGCTGTCCGAAGCTCTGAGGATTAATTCTTCTGCTTCTGTCATGTTAAAGCCATTTATAGGCGTCATGATACCAGCAACATAAGCCATGATACCAGCGATTGTAACGCCACCAATACAGCCAAGGGCGGCGCAAAGTGTTTTAAGCGAAAAACCATTGAGTAGAAATAACGAGACGATGGTTGTAAGAGCAACGATTACAATAGAAGCAAAAATAGAAGGCACACCTCGTTGTATGAGTGGAATGAGTAAAAACCATATGCTTAAAACTGTAAAGGTCAGCCCAAGTAGTGCTGAGATGCCTTTTTTGCCGCCTAAAAGGATAAGGAGCAATGCAAATATCAGCGCAAGCGCGATTAAAACGAAACTTCGATCATAATTGGCAATGTAGACGACATATGGCTGTTTTTGTGCATCGAGATCAAGACGAACAATAATGGCAGTACCTTGTTTAAGATCGACATTGTCATAGGCACTTAAATAATGCATAACGTGTAGTTCTTCATCTTTATAGGGACCACTATCTATAGTGACGATGACTTCTTGTGTGCCTAATCTTAGGCCTTCAGTCCAGTAGTCTGGGGATGCGTTTTCAGTTAGAAGCTCTGAGACATGCGCTTTTTCAAAAATGAACTTACTTGCCGCTGTGGGGACTTCGCCTTCGATGGGCATATTGAGCACATAGATTGAAGCCATTAAAATAAATGATACGATAACTAAAAATAGTATTTTATACTTGTAAATGTATTTTGATTTTTTCAAATGAATGACCTACCTTTTTTGATTTTGTATTTATAGCCGAATACATATAAAAAAGTTTATATGACTACCAAACTCATAATATAAAAAAAAAATAATATTTACAATATTCAGAATGTTATTTTGTTAAGACTTTACAATAAATAATCTAAACTTAACAGAACTTTACTTAGAATTTAAATGGTTTTGTTTGTTTAGAGAATAAAGGATAGAATAAGGTGTAAAATAAGGATTGTAGAGATGGGGAGAAAGATGTGATTAGAGGCATTTATTTTAGTGCTACTGGCACTAAAAAAACTATAATTGAAACATTATGTAAGACACTTTCTCGTTATAGAAGAGATGAAGAAATTCAAACCTATGACTTACAACTCTAGCAGCATGTTTAAAATTAGCATCATTTTTTGAGACAACAGTTAAGTCCATTCAAGAATTCGATATATTATTAATAGATGTTCCTGTCTATGCAGGAAGGGTGCTGAATATCCTTTTGAAGTCTCTAAATGAGCTTGGCCTTATATTACATGAAAAGGGTTTTACGCTTCTTGGCGCTGCAGCTTTTATTGGAGAACATGCTTTTTCAAACAAACTTGCTCTAGGCAGATCCAATGAGCATGATATTGAAGTGGTGAAGCAGTTTTCAGAGATGCTTCACGAAAGACAATCAATTCAATTGAGTAAGTCAGAAAAAACTAATTGAGAATTATTTTCATTTAATGTTTAATACTTTTATAATTGGGTAACAATACAGTATAAAAGATTATTAAAAGGGAAGTGAAAAAATTGAAACAGATCATTGAATATCAAAACAGAAATATCGTTTATGATTCAAACGGTGTAAGATTATCCTCAATACTTGGTGGCGGTGCTACTGAAGCTTGGGCAGACATAGATCATTATGAGAAAGGGTCTCGTGTTTCTATTCCATCGGAAGAAGCTGTTGAGGATGCTAAAGCATGGGTTGAGGAAAATCAAAAGTAGTATGAAGGTAAATCGTAGAGAAAAGTTAAATGGCACCTAGGTTTCAATGAAATTGTTCATTGAAATCTAGGTGCCATTTTGATGTTAGATGATGAATCATGTGCCTTGAAATCTCTATTCGGTCAATGTGAAGTCCCATGATTTAGTGGCGCTTTTACCATCCTCTGATCTAATAATTGTATAAGTGGCAGTATAATTGCCAGGAGGTAATGTCCCTTCTTTGGGTTTGAAGAGGACAATGTTTAATTTTTTATCAAGGGATAGTTTATCATCATAAGGTGAAAGATCAATGGTTTCATTATCCTTGGTAAGTGTAAGAGTACCATTAGGTGAATTCCCAAAATTTGAAATTGTTAATAATATCATAAATGTTTTATAATTGAAAGTTTCGTTTGGATCAGGACAAGAAATTTCTATCTCAGGAGTACCGCTTATGTCAATAGCTTCCGTTTCAGGGTTGTTTATTTCTTCTGATGTATCTGTAAGCGTAAAATTCCATGATTTTGTTGTACTCATACCATCTTCGATTCTTTTAAGTTTTACTGTCGCGGTGTAATTCCCAGGGAAGTAAGTACCTAAATGTGGACTAAAGGAAGCAACTCTTTGTTCAGAGTCTATCTTTATTGGGCCATCATAAAGTAATTTGCCCTCTTTTGTAAGTGTAAGTGTACATTGTGGAGCGCTACCACTATTAAAATGGGTAAAACTAATGGAGAACTGATTATAAGGTGTACGTTCATTGGATTCTGGACTAACGAATGAGATATTAGGCGTATTATTGATAACAACTTTCCTTGTTTCCGATACCGTTTTTAAGCCTGTCAAATCGGTTGCAGTAATTCTATAAGAAATTTGTGGTGTTTTTTCTGTAATTTGTTCCTTTGGAATGGTGTATTCATATTCATTAGATTTAGGATCAGGTTTCATTACTTGATCAGATACGGTTTTATCTCCAATGGTATAATCAAGGGTAACCTTCTGAATACCACGATTATCCTCAGCGATAGCTGTAATGTAGAGGTACATACCTGTTTGAATTTCAGCGGGCGTATCTTGGAGTGTAAGCAATGGGGGTTCGATGTCGTTGATATTATCGAAGGTATTATAGCCATTTGCTTCCTTAGTGCCTGCATATAAGTAAATGGTCGAATCATAGCATGCAACTATAGCGTATAAGTCTATGATATCGCCTTCATCTACAGCAGCTGGATATGGAGAGGTATTAAAAATATTAATATCACCAGTGGCATCTGATACTTTTGTCAGTCCGAACGCCTTGTAAGCACCAAGAGTGACATCTTTTATCTTGACGTATCGGCCCAGCATATTTAAACCATTTGCCTTTAGATCTGCAACAGTAACCTCTGTTGGGTTCGTTTTATGATTGGAACCAATCACTATTTTCTTAGTAATCCCCTTAAGCATTGGGAATCCATTTTCAACTACATAGGTGCCTTTAATCTCTACCTGATCTCCAATTTTAGAGAAAAGCGGCGCTAGACCATCGATATAAAGAGAGTAGGTAGTCCCATCAATTACAGACTGGATGACGGGATTGCCATATACAGCCTGCAGATCATCAATGTCAAGAATATCATCATGGTAACTGATAGGATTTGTATTATTAGGATCATTTGTTGTCGCAAAATAAACGATTTGCCCTTTGACAGTTACATCTTTTGTGCCACTTTCAAGCTTTAAAACCTCTTTGATTGTAGATGCAGTGCTAGTTGTACTAACTGCATTTGACGGTATGTTAGTTGTTCCAATGGTGAGTACAAAAGTGAGTAATAAAATTATGTACTTTTTTGCTTTGAATCTTTTAAATTTAATGTCCATGTTGGCCTCCTCTATGATGTTGTATTTATGTGGTGGATCACTCAAAATAAGGATTGTATATTTAAATTACAATCCTTATTTTGAAACTGATCTGAATAAGATCAACAAGAGCAATCCAGTAATCTCAATATAACAAATTTATTAAAAAGTTACAATAATTTGAGTAAAAAATTACAAAAAATAACATAAATGAGTGTAAAAGATTCGAAGAATATTTGCCTATATGATTTCCTTCATAAAGGTAAGCTGGCTTTTTTGCTTTGAGTTTTTATAAATTTGCATAAAATGATATAGAGGGTGCAAATGGCATTAGGATCGGGATGTTTTAAATACCGAACGTAGAAACAGATCATACGCTTATATATGTGATCTATAATTATGGCTAGATCATCTAATAAATAAAGACATCTCTTTTATTGGAAATCACAAATAAGCGCTATGATAATAACTTGAAATTATTATCATAGCGCTTAATAAATTTATTTTTAAATTAAAGCCTGTGATGTGTGACTAAAGTAGAAAGTTTATGACAAATAGCAGTACCTACTTCTGATGTAGTAGCTGTGCCACCTAAATCTTTTGTGAGATATTTCTTTTCCATGAGTATTGCTTCGAGTGCTTCTACAATTACCTCATGAGATAAGTCTGGGTAGAGATGATCAAGCATCATTTTTACAGTCCAAATCATTGCAATGGGATTTGCGATCTGCTGTCCTGCAATTTCGGGTGCAGAGCCATGTACAGGTTCAAACATAGAAGGATAGGTGCCTTCTATGTTAAGATTAGCACTTGCAGCGAATCCGAGACCACCTTGAAGTGCTGCACCGAGGTCTGTAATGATATCTCCAAATAAATTTGAAGCCACAACGACATCAAATGTTTCGGGACGTTGAATAAAATACATACTGATGGCATCTACATGATTGACTTCTGTTTTAATATCTGGGTACTGCGCTGCAATTGACTTAAAGCGTTCATCCCAGAAAACCATGCTGTAATTAAGTGCATTTGATTTCGTCGCACTGGTTACTTTGTTGAATTTCTGTCTCTTTTGGGCTAAGTTGAAAGCGTACTTCATAATACGATCGGTATTTTTTTTAGTAAAGACCCCCGTTTGATAAGCAGTTGCCTCTTCAGTATCCATGTTTTCAAAATGACCATCACCAGAGTATTCACCTTCAACATTTTCTCTGATAACTACAAAATCGATATCTTCAGGTTTTTTATTTTTCAAGGGGCAAGGTGCTCCTTTTAGTAGTTTTATAGGTCTAAGATTCACCGATTGATCAAACCCTTGACGAATTTTTAGCAGTAGATCTCTTAACGAAACATGGTCTGGAACGCCAGGATAGCCCACAGCACCAAGTAGTATAGCATCATATGATTTAAGTGTATCCAGTGCATCTTGAGGCATCATTTCACCTTTATCATGATAGTACTCACACCCCCAAGGATATTGAGTAAGGTCAGCTTCTTTAAGATTTCGGAGTGCTAAGTAGTGTTGTAAAACCTTTATGCCCTCTGTTGTGACTTCTCTTCCAATACCATCTCCAGGAATTACAGCAATTCTTTTCATATCCAATAGTCTCCTTGTCGTTCTTATATTTTAAGTGCCCAAGCTTTTAAGATGCCCTTTTGATTTTGTATTTGGTTTAAAACTGTGTCATCTAAAGGATTATCGATTGTCAACATCATAAGAGCAGGCTTATGTGTCTTAGAAAGACTGACATTCATCGTTGAGATATTAATATTATTTTGACCTAATAACAAACCAATTGAACCAATCATACCTGGACTATCGTTGTTTTCGATCAAGAGCATGTTGCCTTTAGGGGTCATATCCACAGGGTAACTGTTAATCGAAACAATTCTTGGATCGCTTTTCCCAAAGAGGGCTCCTTCCATTTCAAAAGTTTGGTTTTTAGAGTGAACTTCAATTTTGATAGAACTATTGAAATTTTCGGTAGTGCTTACTCTGCTCTCTGCGATTGTGACACCTCTAGCTTCAGCTATTAACTTGGCATTGACATAGGTCACTGGCGTATCTAGGACGGTTTCGTAAAGCCCTTTGATAAAGGCCAAGACAAAAGGATCTGTGTTGTGATGCGTGAAGTCTCCTTTATAAGTAAAAACAATACGCTCCACAGCATCATGATGAATTTGATGATAGATTTTCCCCATTCTTTCTAGTAAAGTCAGATAAGGTTTCATATGTTCTAATTCATTTTGCGAAAGTGTTGGCAAATTCACTGCATTGGCAACGAGCTTTCCTTTTAACGCTTCAAAGACTTCAATGGCAACAGATTCACCAACATTTTTTTGGGCTTCAAAGGTGTCTGCTCCAAGGTGAGGTGTGATCACTGTCGTATCAAGGTCAAGTAAAGGTGAAATTGGGTGAGGTTCATCTTTAAGAACATCTATTGCCGCACCTGCAACGATACCTTGAGTCAGTGCATCATATAAGGCAGCTTCATCTATAATACCACCACGTGCACAGTTAACCACGCGTACGCCCTTTTTAACAAGTTTAAAAGAGTCTGAATTGATGATGCCAATAGTTTCTTTTGTCTTTGGTGTATGAACAGAAATAAAATCTGATTTAGGGAGTAAATCAGATAATTCATCCATCTTTTCAACACCTAATTTTTCGAATTTATCTGAACGAATGTAGGGATCATAAGCAATTACATTCATACCGAAAGATTGCATTCTTGTGGCTACCATCGTTCCGATTCTACCGAGACCAACAATACCAAGTGTCTTGCCTTTGAGTTCTACACCTCTGAAGAGTGTCCGATCCCATTGTTTTGATTTAATATGTTGATTTGCTCTTGGGATATTTCTCGATAGGGAGAGCATCAATGCGATTGTGTGTTCAGCAGCAGATACTGTATTTGCATCAGGTGTATTTACCACGATGATCCCACGTTCTGTTGCACCAGAGAGTTCAATATTATCAACACCGTTACCTGCACGGCCAACAACTTTTAAATTTTTAGCATGAGCATAGAGCTCCTCATTTACTTTTGTGACGCTTCTGACGATCAGAGCATCATATTCTGAGATGGAGGATAGTAACGCTTCTCGGGTAAGTGTGTAATCGACAGTGACGTCCATATTTTGTGCTTTTAAAAACGCAATGCCCTCTTTGGCAATGTTTTCTGTTACTAAGATCTTCATAACATCATCCTTTCTAACGGTTTTTAAAAGGTAGTATATCTATTCTATAATTCACAGTCAAGTGTAAAAAAGCAAAAAAAAGCGCAATTGTTACAAAAACGCAAAAAAAAGTCATGTTCGAAAAAAGATTAAAACTTTTGTTCGTTATATGCGTACATTAATCAAGCACATTTATTATAAAATAGACATATAATTTGTTTGAATTGGGGTATTAAATAACATAATGCATTTTGGAAAAAATAAAAATCTGGCATGTGAAGGTAGTTTTATGAAGAAAAAATGGGTATACCTCAGTCTAATTCAATTGTTCTTACTTATAGCCTACAGCATAGTGGCTTTAATAGGTGAGCAACTTATTTCAAACATACTATCACCTATTTTACTTTTTGTTACAGTTATTATATTAAAGGGTACACATAATAAAAAGGATGTGAGTTTATACTGGAAGCTGACCACATACATGGTTTTTTCGTGGGCTGTTGTGGACACACTATGGCTATTTGATTCCTATGTACTCAAAGGAAATCCTGAAGAAAGTATAAGTTATGTAATTTTATATTTCATTCCAAATTTGTTTCTTACAGCAACTTGTGGTGTCTATTTTTATCGATACTTAAAAAAATGGCGCTTTATTCAAATTATAACAGATATAATGCTTGTGATGTTCATCTTATTTTTTACAATAAGAGCAAGTCTTATAAACATAATAAGTGGAAATCACTTGTCTAATATAGAGTTTATTTTCACAATGTTGTATATTAGTACAGATATTTTTGTGCTTGGTATTGTGGCTGGAAGGGTTCAAGTAAGGAAAAAAAACAATTTTAATCTTGGTATATTTTTCTTGGTTGCGGGTACTTTTTTGTATCCAATGGCAGATTTATTATACGCCTATATGGCTTATTATAATTTATATATTCCCAACGATATTTCAGATGTGCTTTTTATGATTTCACTTTCATTCTTTGGTTATTCGAGTACGGCCTTATATTATATCAGAACTAAATCAACAGTAAAAAAGGAGGCCTTTCTTTTTAAAGTTGAACCCGTTAAAAAACATCATATGAAATGGGTAATCGTAATGCCCCTCTTATTTTTAGTGGGAGGGTATGTGGGGATAATGGTCGTTTTAAAAGCGGTCTTGTTTATTGGATTTCATCAATTTGTAAGTCAATATTTTAGCAAAGTCAGAGAAATTGAAGACCTATTGGAAAGAGAAAAAAAGTATAATGATTATTTAGAAGAACATGTTAAAGAAAGGACTTCAGAGCTTCAAAAGAGCAATGAAAGTTTAAACTATTTAGCGAGTATGGATACACTTAGTGACTTACCCAATAGAAGATCCTTTTTAAGAAAAATAGAAGAGTTGGTGGCGAATAAAGAACCTTTTGCGCTATTTTGTGTGGATCTTGATCGATTCAAAGTAATTAATGACATTCATGGACATGAAATGGGAGATCAAGTCCTGCATGCTCTTTCTTATAATCTGAAAATTTGGAAGCCCGAAGAAATGTCGATCTATAGAATTGGTGGAGATGAGTATGGTATTGTTTATCAACTCTATGATAATAAATGTGATATTAATCTGGTGATTTCAGAAATTTTTGAAGTCATTAGAACCCCTATAAAGTTAGAACAATATATCTTTACATTAGAGGCAAGCGTTGGAATATCAAGATTCCCAGAGGATACAGATAATCGTGTACAGCTTTTAAAATATGTTGATATAGCCATGCTTCAAGCGAAGAAAATGACTTCAAGGGATAAAGTCGTTTATTATAAGACTTATCTCTCTGAACGAATTGAAAGAACAAATCAAGTAGAGTTATTATTAAAGTCAGCAGATTATGAGAGCGAATTTGAACTCTATTTTCAACCACAAATTGAGACGGGTTCAGAAAAATTAATTGGTGCTGAGGCTCTATTGAGATGGGTGAGTCCAGTTCTAGGGCAGGTTTCACCAGCAGAATTTATCCCTATTGCAGAGCAATCAAACAGCATTTTATCAATAGGAAAATGGGTGCTTAAAAAGGGTATGGAGCAGCTCGCCTATTGGAATCGCGAATATGAGGCTTCTTTTAAGTTGAGCATCAATATTTCTCCAGTACAATTTGACAGTATTGACTTTTTCTCATATATTGTAGCAACCGTCAAGGCAACTGCTGTTAATACAAATAATCTTGATTTTGAAATTACAGAAAACAGTGCCATGAACTCCAATGTCGTAATGGAAGAGATATTCACAGCCCTTTCGGGACTGGGTATTCACATCTCTATAGATGATTTTGGAACGGGTTATTCTTCGCTGAGCTATATTAAACAGTTTGATATTGATCGTCTTAAAATTGCCAAAGAGTTGGTCGATAATATCGCTACGGATCATGTGGATCGATTGATTATCAAAGCCATTACAATGATGTCAAAGGGGATGGGACTTGTAACCATTGCTGAAGGTGTTGAAACCTTTGAACAATTGAGTTATCTCAGGTCAATTGGATGCGATGAAATTCAGGGGTATTATTACAGTAAACCTCTTACCAAGGAAGCATTCGAAACTCAATATTTTATGATGAATCATTAGGTTTTATTCGTTTTATTCAGTTTAGAGTAAGGAGGTTGTGTCAATGAAAAATAGCGAGTAGATTAGTAGAGCTGAACTAGACAATGTAGAATTTGGGAAGACAATGATTAGAATAGGCACAGTAGATTAATACAAAAAATTAACAATGATTTTTTTATTTCTAAAATAAAAAAGTTGAAATTTTTTCTAATAGGCGTATACTGGTGTATGTCCTATTTAGTAGGGTAGATAAATGAAAGAAGGTTATATTGTGGCAGAAACAGCAAATTCGCTCATGGTACCTGCGCTAATTTTGTTCGTAGGTGTGGTGGCGTCAAAACTCAGTGAAATTATAAAAATACCGGATATTGTAATTTATTTGTTTGCAGGTGTTCTTGTGGGGCCTGCGATGTTAAATTTAGTGGATGTGGATACGAATTCTAGTGCTAATCAGTTTATTCTCACATTTGGAGCAGCTTTTATACTGTACGATGGTGGTAGAGAGATTAAGCTTAAAATACTGAATAGTGTAAAATGGACAGTTGCGCTGTTGGCTTCTGTAGGGGTTTTTATAAGTGCGATTTCCATAGGATTTATAGCAATGAAAGTTTTTCATATAGACTTTATTTATGCTTTATTAATTGGATCAGTTATAGCGTCTACAGATCCAGCAGCACTTGTACCTGTTTTTTCAAAAATAAAAATTGTGGATAGAGTTAAACAGACTGTTATCAGCGAATCTGCATTTAACGATGCTGTAGGTGCAATCTTGGTGCTTACGATTATAACGATTATACAGTCGGGCACATTTTCACTTGAAGAAAATGCCATAACACTTTTCAAAATGATTGTATTTGGTGTAATTAGTGGTGGAATAGTAGGTTTTATCTTTTCGCTCAGTGTTTCAGATGGAAAGTTTGGCCTTTTTACGGAGTTTGCGCCTATTATATCCATCTTGGCTGTAATGACATCATACAGTTTAGCAGAATCATTTGGAGGCAGTGGATATATGTCCACCTTTATAACAGGCCTTATCTGTGGTAATAAGAAAGTCCTGCATCTTTGGGTGCCAACGGTAGATTTTGAAGTTCAAAAGAATGTGCGAGAAACAGTTACTGCAATTATGAAAATTGCAATCTTTATATTGTTAGGGATGCATGTGGACTTTAATTCGCTGTTGATGTATTGGAAAGAATCAATGCTAATTGTTCTAGCGCTTGTATTTGTTGTAAGACCAATAGCTGTGCTAGTTTGTACGCTCCCTGATCGTAAAGTGAAATGGCATAAAAATGAGATCTTATTTATGATGTGGGTTAGAGAAACAGGGGTTATTCCAGCAGCGCTTTCGGGGTTAATTGTGAGTCTTAAGTTGCCCCATGCGAATATGGTGTCCTCAGTTGTGTTTATGACTATTTTGTTTACTTTACTTTTTCAAGCGACTACAGCAAGTATAGTTGCAAGTAAACTTGGACTGATTTTACCGAATTCTTCTGAAAAGAGACCAATTCCATTTTCGGAACTCAAGTAGTGAAACCCAAAATTTAATGTAAAAGAATTAGGGACAAGTAGAATCAAAAACTAAATATCAAAGTATAAGATGATCTGAATTTTTAATTCAGATCATTTTTTTTTGTCTGTTCAAAGTCAAAAAAAGAAAATATAACAGAAAAAATAAAATTGAATTTTACTTAATGAAAACTTGAGCGAGATAAATTTTCGAATATATTCTCAATTTTAATTTTGGAATAAATTCTAAAATAAGTATTTTTAAAATGCTTATAAGAATAAGAAAAATTAATGTAGACGTTTGTTTTACAACGATTATGAGTGTATATCAATTTTTATAATGAGTTTAAATTTGAAGTATTAGCCATTAAAATAGTTTTTTTATGAGTGGAAATACGGATAAAAATGTATTGACTTTTAAACAAGTTAGTGGTAATCTTTACTCAAATAAACCACAGAATGAAATCAAAATTCACTGTGTGAAATAATTTGGAGGTTTGACATGGCAAAAGAATTAACAAGTATTCAAAGAGAAGAACTAGATTTAGCTTTTGAAAAAGCAAGAAAGGCTTTGGCAATATTTGAAACATATGATCAAGCAAGAGTAGATAAATTATGTCAAGCAGTTGCTGCAGCAATATCTAACAAGAAAGTATTTACTGAGTTGTCTATTATGGGCGTTGAAGAGAGTGGTCTTGGCGATGCAAATGGTCGTCCTGGAAAAAGATTTAAAGTGCATGGTATTTTAAGAGATGCTTTAAGACAAAAAAGTGTCGGTTTAATAGAAGAAGACACTGTTAAAGGTATTTCAAAATATGCAAAACCTGTAGGTATTATTGCATCAGTTGTACCAACAACAAATCCAGTTTTAACACCAGCTGGGACAGCAGTTTATGCAATTAAAGCAAGAGATGCCGTTATCTTTTCACCACATCCAAGATCAAAGAAAACAGCATTTAGAGCTGTTGAAATTATGAGAGAAGCTTTAGAGAGAGAAGGCGCTCCAGCAGATATTATCCAATGTATCCAAAATGTAAATATGACAATGACACAAACTTTAATGGCTGAATCTGATTTAGTTATTGCAACTGGCGGACAAGGTTTAGTAAGAGCAGCTTATAGCTCAGGAACACCAGCTTATGGCGTAGGTGCAGGTAATTCAACTATGATCATTGATGAAACTGCTGATATTAAAGAAGCTGCACAAAATACAATGATGAGTAAAACTTCAGATTTTGGTTCTGGTTGCTCTGCAGATGGAAACTTAATTATTGAAGCAACAATCTACGATGATTTGTTAAAAGAATTACAAGCAGTAGGTGGTTACTTAGCGAATGATGAAGAAAAAGCAATGCTCAAAAAAGTGATTTGGGATGATGAAGGTCATAGATTGCCAGATACAGTAGCAGTTGCACCACAAAAGTTAGCTAAAATTGCTGGATTTGAGATCCCAGCGGATCGTAAATTCATCTTTGTTGAAGGTGATGGTATTGGAAAAGAACATTTCTATTCACTAGAAAAATTAACAACATTATTTGCAACTTATAAATATAGTGGATTTGAGAATGCACTCAAAATGATGCATAGTGTTTATAATACAATGGGTAAAGGTCATTCATGTGGTATTTACTCTTTCAATGATGAACATATTCATAGTCTTGCTTTAGAAGCACCAGTTAGCCGAATTATGGTTAGACAACCTCAATCAAAAGCAAATGCGGGTTCATTTACAAATGGTATGCCAATGACTTCAAGCTTAGGTTGTGGAACTTGGGGTGGCAATATTATTTCAGAAAATGTTAACTTGAAACATTATATGAATATAACATGGGTTTCTAGACCTATTGCAGAAGATCGCCCACCACTCGAAGAGTTATTTGGTGAGTTCTATAATCCAGAATTCGAAAAGTAAATTAATGTTTGAGAATTAACTATTTATGTAGTAATATAAGTGAGAGCATCTAGTATGTTTTTAGGCTATAAAAGTATGTTTTGTGTTGTAATAGGAGGATTTATTAATGGAGAAATTAGTTTCGCATCAGCTCGTAGACTATTTAGTGAGAAGAGATGTCAAAAATATCTTTGGACTATGTGGTCATACGGTAATCGCAATGCTTGACGCTTTAAAGGATTCTGAGCTGAATTTTGTGTCGGTGAGACATGAACAATTAGCAGCTCATGCAGCAGATGGTTATGCAAGGGTTACCAATAAAGCAAGTGTCGTTCTTTGTCATCTTGGACCGGGTCTTACAAATGCTATGACAGGTGTCGCTAATGCATCGTTAGATTCTGTACCGATGGTTGTAATTGCTGGAGATGTGCCAAGTTTTTATTATGGAAAACATCCTCATCAAGAAGTAAATATGCATTGCGATGGTTCTCAATATGATTTGTATAAGCCAATTGTGAAGCGTGCATGGCGAATTGACAAGCCTGAGCTTTTTCCAGAAATCTTAGATAAAGCATTTAGATTAGCAGAGTCGGGAAGACCGGGACCTGTTTTGATTTCAGTGCCAATGGACATGTTTTCAAGATCAATAGACACAGTACATTTTGAAAGAACTTTTCATGATTCATCATTCACAGCTAAACCAACACTTTCTAAAGAAACAGCTACAGAGATCGCGAAGATGTTAATTGATGCAGAAAAGCCCTTGATTCATGCTGGGGGACAATTAATTTACACACATGCATCAAAAGCATTAACTGAACTCGTAGAATTTTTAGATATCCCTGTGACAAGAACGTTAATGGGACAAGGTGCAATTCCAGATAATCATCCACTTCATGTTGGTATGACTGGGTTTTGGGGACTTGATTATGTCAATGAAACTTCTGCTGGAGCCGATGTGATTTTGGGCATAGGCACAAGATTTGCAGAAGCAGATTCAAGTTCATGGTATAAAGGCGTTACCTTTAATATTCCTGGAAGTAAATTAATTCAAATTGATTTAGAGCCAGCTGAAATCGGTAGAAATTATCCTGTGGCAATTGGTGCTGTTGCTGATCCTAAATTGGCACTTGAAGCTATTTTAGAAGCAGCTAAAGAGATTAAACCAGAAGGGATTGATCGACCAGCATTAAGAGCTGAAATTGCAAAAAATAAAGAAGAGTTTAAAGCTTCTAATGTTGAAATATCAAATGACAACCGTTTTCCTATGACACCACAGAGAATTCTCAAAGATGTCAGAGAAGTATTCCCTGAAGACGGTATTATAGCAACTGATGTAGGCTGGAATAAAAATGGTATGGGTCAACAATTTGAAATCACTATACCAGGTACAATTCTTCATCCAGGTGGTTTAGCAACTATGGGCTTTGGACCAGCAGCTATCTTGGGTGCAAAACTTGCAGCACCAGATAAAAAAGTGATTACACTTGTAGGCGATGGCGGATTTGGTACAAATCCATCTGTTATTGCAACTGCTGTTGAACAGAATATTCCAGTGGTTTGGGTTGTAATGAATAATGGTGCATTTGGAACTATTGCAGGTTTAACTGCATCTCATTATGATCATTCATTTGGTACGATATTCAAACGCAAAGATGGTTCTTCATATAATCCAGAATGGTCTGTAATCGCACAAGGATATGGTATTAAGAGTAAAAAGATCACATCAGCAGATGAGTTTAAAACAGTGCTTAAAGAAGCATTGGATTCAAATGAACCTTATTTAATCGATGTGCCAATGGAAAACATTCCAGTACCAACAGATGGTATTTGGAACATTAATGATATCTATACACCAAAAGACAATGTCGTTGAAGGTAAACTGATGTATGGAGAAGCTTATAAATCGAAACACGTTTCAACGAAGTAAACCCCCCTTATATTAATGACAAATGCAACCTAAGAGGGTTGCATTTGTCGGCAATAGGGAAATGTAACATATTGTTAAAAGCGTATAAAATAATAGTTTATTAGATGCTTTAGATAAGGCTCAATAGTCTGAAAAGATATAGAAACAATTTATAGTTAGTTGATGAAAGCAGTTTATTTCAATGAAGCACTCTACGTTAAAATTGACTTTTAAAGCACTGACGATTGATGAATAAATTTGTTTTTATGTGATTTGGTCTTCTCATAGATGAGTTTATGCAGCTCATTTATGAGGAGACATTTATCGTAAATTAAGTATTTTAATAAATTGAAAAGCATTCATTTAGTGCAATTTAAAATTCAGGGGGATTAATTATGATTACTTTAAATACAAAACTCGTTGGTCTACTAGGTTACCCATTGACATTTACTTTTTCACCTACGATGCACAACAGTACATTTGAACATCTAGGTTTAGATCATTTCTATTTGCCAATTGAAGTTGGTAAAGAGGGACTTGAAGATGTACTTAAAGGCATTCGCAGAATGAATTTTATCGGATGCAATGTTACAAAACCTAACAAAGTTAGAGTATTAAGATATTTAGATGAGATAGATGAATTGGCGAGCAAAATCGGTGCCGTCAATACAGTTAAAATTCAAGATGGAAAACTAATTGGATACAATACAGATGGTTATGGCTATGTGGAATCATTAAAAACCATTATTGGTGAAGTTAAAGGTAAGAAGTTTGTATTGCTTGGTTCTGGCGGTGCTGGAAGAGCAATCGCATTTACGCTTGCAAGTGAGGGTGCAGAGAAAATTGTGATCTTTGATAAAGCAACTGATTGTGGTGAAAAAGTGGCAACTGAAATCAACGCAGGAGTTAAGCGTTGTTCAGAATATGTGGCACTAAGCGAATCAAACCTAAAAAATGCTATCGAAGAAAGTGACGTTATCATCAATGCAACTGGAGCAGGTATGATTCCAAATATTGATGTGACACCACTTGATAAATGTCTCTTTAAACCAGGAATGGTTGCAAGTGATATCACATATAACCCAATGAAAACAAGATTTTTAAAAGAAGCCGAAGAAATGGGTTGTATTACTCATAATGGTGTGGGTATGTTAATTCATCAAGGTGCAAAAGCTTTTGAAATATGGACGGATATAAAAGCACCAGTTGAACATATGACTAAAACAGTAACTGAAATAATCGAGTCTTTAAATGCCTAATATAGGCATATGAACATATATATTTTTAATAGGAATGATGGAATCAGAGATAAGAGAGGTCAATATGGAAACAAAATTTTCTTTAGCACACTTAACGGTGTTGGGATGTGCGCCACCAGAAATGATTTATTTAGCAAAAATGTGTGGCTATGATTATGTGAGTCTAAGACCTATTTATATGGGATTACCTGGTGAACCCAATTATGATTTGGCGCATAAGAAAGAGATGTTTTTACAAACTAAAAAGGCGCTTAAAACAACGGGTATTGGTGTACATGATATTGAACTTGCAAGAATTGTAGATGACATTGATGTTAAGCAGTATTTGCCTGCAATAGAGGCAGGTGCTGAATTAGGAGCGAAAAGCTTGTTAAGCAGTGTTTGGACTGATAACAAGATTCTTTATACAGAGAAATTCCATGAATTATGTGAATTGGTAAAACCTTATGGCATGAGTGTTGATCTTGAGTTTGTAACATGGTCAGGTGTTAAAAATTTAAAACAAGCGACAGAACTCTTAAATTCAACGCCTGCAACTAATAAGGGATTGATGGTAGATACGCTTCATTTTAATCGATCTCGAGTGGCATTAGAAGAACTTGATGGCTTGCCTACGGAGTGGTTTAATTTTGTACATCTTTGTGATGGGCCAAGTGAAATTCCGACAACGGATGAGGGGCTTATATTTACAGGCAGAGATGAGCGATACTATGTCGGTGAGGGTGGCATTAATATTGACGAAATCATCAATAGAATTCCTAAAAAGGTTGTTTTTTCAATAGAACTCCCCCATATAAAAAGAGTCGCTGAGTTAGGTTATGCTGAACATGCAAGAAGATGTTTAGAAACTGCAAAAGATTATTTGAAAAAAATGAACTATTAAGGTTTTAGGAACTGTAAAATCTGTTGGTGTTTTAATCCATTGGTGACAAGTTTTTAGAGAAACACTTGAACTGACATCAACAGATATTACAGAAGTTTCAATAGTGGATCATTAGAAGTGAGTATATGTTGTTGAAATACATAGATGAAATCCATTTAAAGGGTCATCCATGGTTAGAGTTTTAAAAGTCAGCTTTGCGTAACCCATCTCCTCCCATTCTATATCGTACACTTCCGTGAAGGACATCATAAGGGAGAGGGTTGTTCACCTTTTGACACTCTAACTACTATTAATATATATGAAAGTAGAGGAAGAATAGAATATGAAGTATCCAGAGAATGTTGTCATCTGCGAGGTAGGTCCTAGAGATGGCTTGCAAAACGAAGATAAAATATTGACAGCAGTTGAAAAGGCGGATTTAATTGATCAAGCAATAGAAGCTGGCTATAAGGTGATTGAAGTGGGTTCAATGGTGCATCCAAAGGCGATTCCAGCCCTTGCAGATACAACTGAAGTCTATAAGCTAATTAAGCATAAAGAAGGCGTGGATTTAAGAGTACTTGTCCCTAATCTAAAAGGAGCAGAACGTGCAATAGAAGCAGGTATCAAGAAAGTAAAATTGACTGTATCTGCAAGTAAATCTCACAATATGAGTAATTTTAATAGATTGCCACTTGAAACTATGGATTCTTTTAAGGCTTCATATGATCTTGCAAAAGCGAATGGTCTAGAAGTATCAGGTGCAATTGCGACCTCATTTGGTTGTCCTTTTGAAGGTATTATTACGATTGAACAGATTGAACCTATCGTTAAAAAATTTGTCAGCTTGGGCATTTTAGAGATTTCTCTATCGGATACAACAGGTATGGGTGGCCCTAAGGAAGTCTTCGAAAAATGTAAATACTTCAAAGATAAATATCCAGAAGTTACTTGGAATATTCATTTCCATAATACGAGAGGGATGGCACTTGCCAATATTCTTGCGGCGATGGAAGCGGGGATGAATCGTTTTGATGGCTCTTTTGGTGGTTTGGGTGGATGCCCTTATGCTCCAGGTGCATCGGGTAATGTTGCCTCTGAGGATATTGTTCATATGCTTCAATTAATGGGCATTGAGACTGGTATTGACTTGGATAAATCTATTGAGATTGCAAAGAAAGTACAATCATTAGTAGGACATGAGGTTGATAGTTATATGCTCAAAGCAGGAAAATCATCTGATCTGATTAGAGAAAAACCTAAAAAGCAAAATAATTAATTAAAGTTTTGAATGAAAGGGTGTCCATAATGTAATATTCATATGATCTCAATGAACAATTGTCGATTTCTATCTTTAAGTTGTAGTATAATAAGAGATAGTTTTATGAATTTTAAATACGAGTTATTGTGTCAAAAGTTGAGTAATTTACTTTTGACACGCTGACGAATACGACTTTTTAGGTGGAACGAATACGGACTAGAATCAAATTATTTTTGAGAAAATGGAGGAATTATGCACGATAAGTCTGTTCAAAATAGATCAGTAGATAGAACTTTGGATATTTTGGAAGCGTTTATAAATGTAGATAACGGGTTAACTTTGAACGAAATTGCGTTAAAAATAAATTTGTCATCAAGCACAGTCTATAGGTTAGTGATGACACTGACAAACAGAAATTACTTGTATCGGGATAGTGAAAGCAAGCGATTTTATTTAGGTAGCCAATTAAACCGGTTGGTGAATTTAAACCATATTGATGCGAATGAACACTTGAAAAATATAGCAGACTCTTATATGTTGAAAGTATTTCAGGAGACGAATGAAAACATTGGCTTATATATTCAAGATGAAGATTGCAAATTATGTATCGAAAGAATGGAGTCTACCAAGGCATTAAGGCATGTTATTGATATTGGTGATCGAGTCACCATGAGTAAAGGTGCCATCGGTAAAGTACTCCTAGCCTTTATGGAACCAGAAGATTGGAAAGAGTTCGATAAAGAGGGATGGCCTAAAAAAGAAGAACTTCAAAAAATTAAGAAAAACGGCTATGCTTTAAGTATTGGTGAAAGAGAAGAAGGTTTAATCGGTATTGCAGCCCCTGTTATGAATTCAAAAGGAAAAGCTATTGCAGCAGTTTCAATGTCAGGGCCTTCGGTTCGATTTATGGATGAACATGTTAACGAAAAAATAGATATTGTCATAAAGCTCGCCAAGGATATTTCTAGTGCAATGGGTCTTGGTAAGTGAAAGGACTTGATTTAAAGTGTACATTCGTGTACACTTTTTTAAATGTAAGGTGTGCTAGGGATGCATTTGCATTAAATTAAGCTTACAAACGATTAGATAAGAAGGAGCTCAAGATGACATTGGCACTAATAATAGGCACTATGATTTTAAAAATGTTTATAATGATGTTTGTGGGGATGATCGGCTCTCTTACAAAACTAATTTCTAAAGAGGGTAACAAAGCCATGACAGATGTTTTGCTTTTTATTGTGACCCCTATTTTAATAGTCGTTTCGTATCAAGTTGATTACAGTGCAGATAAATTGCATGGGCTCTTATTGGCCATTAGCCTGTCATTTTTAAGTCATATTATTTCAATTATCATTTCTTCAATTGCAATTAGGAAGAGTAATAATCCAGATTACCAAGTTGAACGCATGGGGACAATTTATTCTAATTGTGGCTTTATGGGAATCCCTCTTTTATACGCGTTATATGGTGCTGAGGGTGTATTTTATGTAACCGCATATTTGACTGTATTTAATCTGTTTGTATGGAGTCATGCGGTGATATTGATGACTGGTAGGGTGAAAAAAAGAGATATTATAAGCGTGCTTAAATCGCCTAATATCATTGCAATTTTTATAGGACTTATATTATTTGTGACAGGATTAAG
This sequence comes from uncultured Fusibacter sp., assembly GCA_965140735.1. Classification (GTDB taxonomy): domain Bacteria; phylum Bacillota; class Clostridia; order Peptostreptococcales; family Acidaminobacteraceae; genus Fusibacter_A. The sequence goes on from OZ223306.1 coordinate 3,751,387, forward strand.
AGTGCCTGAGCTAATTCTAGACCCTTTTAAAACGATTACCTTGGTTAATACGCCACTGGCAATGCTCGTTATTGGGGCCACTTTAATTCAAAGTGATCTTTTAAAGATGATCAGCAAGCTGAGACTTTACTATGTCACATTTCTAAGGTTAATTATAGTGCCCTTAGTCTTGATTATAGTGTTTAAAGTATTTGACCAAGTGGGGATGGTGCCAACGATTATATTGATTGCAACATCATGTCCAATGGCTTCAACGAGTACCATGTTTGCACTGCGATTTGATAAAAATTCTAATTATGCAGCAGGATTACTGAGTATATCCACATTACTGAGTATAATAACGATTCCAATGATGGTTATTATAAGCGAATGGATTCAATAGAATAGCATAAAACGCTTTTAAAGTCCTATAGATTCTAAAGTCAATAGGGCTTTATATTTATCCGCTGAATTTGAAATCCCCATTTCGATGGTGGTCTGGTCTTGGCTTAATCTGATCCCTTGAACTTCAACACCTGAAGCGTATAAGATACTCATAATCTGATTCACTTTTTCAACTTTCTTCGAAGATTCAAATGTAATAATGCTGTTAAAGAGTCCTTTCAATTTATAAGTTTTAGACATTATTTCTAAGGCGTCATTTAGACCTGTTTCTCCTATATTCAGAGAACTAGAGGGCTTGACGTAGCTTTTTTTTATTCGATTGAGTTTTTCGAAATAGAGCGAAGACGCATTAATTAGATTGAATTCTAAAAGTGATGTCGTAAGTCTTGTGGTTTCTTGTTGGGTTATCGTTGTATTCATAGTGAACCTCCTCATGTTCTTCCATATTTTAATATAAAAAAAGAAGACTCTGAGTTGAGTCTTCTCTTTGATCAAGCATCTTTAATGATTTTAAACTCAACATAGCAATTCTATTTTTTTACATGCTTTAAAACCAGCGCTAAAAAAGAAGCCCCAGTAAAGGTTAAAATAATAAAATTTTGAAGTGATTTTACTATTTATAAGTGTTGACATTTGAATTGTCCTCCATGTAATAAATAAAATAGAAGTTCTGTATCTGTTCTTGTATTTGTTTTTTCAACTATAACATAATAATAAAGTATGTCAATATATTTTCAGATAATTTGAATATTTTTAGCTCTAGAAAACGAATGGTTTTAATTAACAACATTTGAGCCATCTTTCGATGCCTCAAACCGATTTTCACTGACGCTGTTCAAGGTTGAACCCCCCTCATCACAGCTTTCGGCTCAAATCTTGTTATCTTAATAAAAGGGTGAAGATTTTAATAATCTTCACCCTTTTGTTATACTTTAATGTTCTAATTGTTTACTATTAATAATATTTTGGCGATGGCTTCATCATTCTATTCATGAATAATCATATATGATATTAAAGCATTCCAAATTCTCTTTTAAAAGTACGATAAATCGCTTCTCGAATCCAGTCAGTCAATGGATTTGGTACAAGATCAAAACCATGAGGTACTCGAGGCAAAGAATAGAGTTCAGTTGGAACGGAAAACGCCATCAGTCTTCTGGCATAGTCAATACCGTCATCACGTAGAGGATCATACTCGTTCACAATCATACAGGTAGCAGGTAATCCTGCTAAATCTCTAGCAAGCGCTGGTACCGCGTAATAAGAAGGCACAGAGCCATCGAACCCGCCCAGATATTTGACCCAAACGCCAGCAAGGCCGTCGCCTTTGACGAGTGGAGCATCTTCAAAGTACTGCTGTGCTGAAAGTGAAGATTGTAAATAATCTAACGCTGGAAAATTTAATACTTGAGCCGTAACTTTAGGGCCCACATGATCTCGTAAATATAAACACAAGCCCGCAGCGATACACCCACCAGCGCTTGTACCGAAGACACCGATTTTTTCTTTATCAATACCAAGGTCATCTGCGTTTTCAAGGGCGTAATTAAGTGCTGCAAGACAATCTTCTAACTGAGCTGGAAAAACATTCTCGGGTGCTAAACGGTAACCAACAGAAACCACAACACAAGATACATTTTGAGCAATTAAGGTGCATCTAATATTATCGTTGTTGAGATCGCCACTAATAAAACCACCACCGTGAATATTGATTATTAAAGGCATATTTTTCATACCTTTTGGCTTATAAATTCTTATTGGAACATCTGGAGCATCTTTTAATCCTGGTGCTGCTGAATCAAACATTTCCATATTATTTGGAAGTTCAAAATTTGCCATAAGATCGCGTATGACATTACCACCGTTTTCTTTGTCCGATTCCGTTTGGATACCCCATAAAATTTCATAACCTGGATGTGGTTGACATTTCATTACAAAAACCCTCCTAAACTCTATTTTTCGATTAATTTTGAGTAATATTTAGTAAAATGTACTTATATTAAAACATACTTAGAGTACGTTTTAATATAATCATAAAATTATTAGATTCTTTTGTCAAGATTTATTATTTCATAGACTTGACTTTATCTAGATTTTTTGTTCAAATGATGTTATCTTTTATTTATCTTTCTAATTATATAAAACAAGGAGTATATTTATGGCACTAACGCCCAAAACAAAATATGCCAAAGGCTATAGAACTAAGAAACTTGTTCTTAATGTAGCTCTGGAACTCATTACAGCTAAAGGGTTTCAGAATGTTACCGTGGATGAAATCTGTGCGAAATGTAATGTTACAAAAGGTGCATTTTATCATCATTTTTCGTCAAAGGAGTCCATATTAGATCAATTGCACATAGATACCGATAAACAAGTTGAAGAAAAAATCTCAGAAATATTAAAGAAACCACCATCGCTTGATCTTTTTTCAGAACTATCATACTTATATGCTCAAATGACAGTGACGCGTGGTGTAGAAATTATGAAACAGAAGTTTCGAAACAATTTAGATTCTGAAGATTGGAATATAAATCAAGGTGATTTCTATAATCCTCAAAATAGACCTCTTTTAAAAACCTTTGCAAAGGTATACAATGAACTTCAAGAAATCGGAGAAGTCAGTTTAGAGTTCTCATTTGAGCATTTTTTTCACTTTTTGATAGTCGTCTATGATGGGATTGTATTAGACTGGTGTTACCATAATGGCAGTTATGATTTGCCAAGTGCAGTACAAGAAGCGACAAAACGGTGTATATGGGGGTTTAAAGTGAATAGATAAAAAAAATGAAGCAATGGCTTAATTCATTGCTTCATTTTTTGAAATTTGTTTTGCTTTTTTTTTCAGATGCCGATACAATAGATACTGCGAGTATGTTTTTGAGTTGTAATTTTTTTTAATCCAACTGCACGTTCAGTTTTTATTATGAATGTAACTTTTGAACCGGATGATGCTGATTGGAATAACTTAAATAGAATGACGGAGGGGCTGTATGATAAAAGTAGTTGCAAAAAGTATTGCTATTAAAGGGAAAGAAGCTGAGATTATTGAACTATCCAAAGAATTGGTATTAGAATCTAGAAAGGAACTAGGCTGTGTTCGCTATGAAATGTATCAAGATCAAAAAAATGAATCTATTTTTACAATGATTGAAACATGGAAGGACAGAGAAACATTTTTAAGACATAAGGAAATGCCTCATGTTAAGCGACTTGTGCCACAACTTAATGCACTTAGAGCAGAAAAGGCAGTCGTAGATGTCTATACCTTAGTTATTTAGCATAAATTGATGTAAGATTGTTTACAAATATAGATCTAGAGCTCTCATAGTAAGATATGAGAGCTTTTTTAGATCTTTTTTTAGAGTTGCCTTTGAGAGTATCGTAATTTGTGATAAAATTTTATAGGATGCTCTTTAGAAGAGTATTGTTTAAATTTCAATTAAGGAGGAGATCATGTCGAAAGTCATCATCGCAGAAAAACCATCAGTTGCTAAAAATATTGCTGATGCTACAAATTCAAAAATGCGAAAAGACGGTTACTATGAAGGCCCAGAATATCTAGTGACATGGGCATTTGGTCATCTTCTAGAGTTATTTGATTCCAAAGATTATGATGAAAAAATGGCAGGATGGCGCATGGAGAACTTTCCATTTGTACCTGAAGCCTTTCAATATAAAGTTAAATCTGACCCCGCTGATCGACATAAACCTGATCAAGGGGCTCAAAAGCAACTCATGACCATAAAGACGCTCATTGAACGTGCAGATGTGGATGGCGTTATATCCGCCTGCGATTATGATCGTGAGGGTCAGATTATTGGCGATATCATTTTAGATTATTTAAAAGTTGGCAAACCGATTGAGCGTTTGTTGTTAAATGAGTGGACACCAGATGAAGTGGCATCAGGGCTTCAAAAGATGGTGTCTAACGAAACGATGTCTCCACTCAAAGATGCAGGCATTAGTAGGCAATGGGCAGATTGGATAATTGGTATTAATCTCACTTCGGTTGCAACGCTGAAATATCAGAGAGGATCGGGTAAAGCTCTGAATATCGGTCGTGTTTTATTGCCGACACTCAAAATAATATATGATCGAGATATTGAGATCGAAAACTTTGTTAGAGAAGAGTACCATAAATTAATAGGGACTTTTAAGACGCCTAGCGGTGAGAGCTATGAAGGCACTTATACGGTTGATGGCAATGATAAATTCGAAGATATTAAAGCACTTGAAACCGTTAAAGAAACGCTTACAAAAAAGCAGGGTGTTGTAAAAGATCGGATTGTTGAACTCAAAAGAGAATATCCACCAACACTCTTTAACTTATCTGGATTACAAGGCTATGTCACAAGTAAGCAAAAGGGATGGACTTCTGATAAAGTTTTAAAAGTGGCTCAAGGCCTTTACGAAAAAAAACTGATTACTTATCCAAGAACGGCAAGTATGGCACTTGAAGAATCCTTGGTAGAGAAGACGCAAAAGGTATTAAATGTCCATAAAAGGGGCTTGCCATATGAAAATGAAATAGAATTTCATACACATAAGCGTGTATTTGATAATTCTAAAGTGGAAAGTCATAGTGCTATTATGCCAACTTATGTGGTGGCTAAAGGACTTGTTGGGGATGAAAAAATTGTATATGATGCCGTTAAGAATCGATTTTTAATGCAGTTTATGCCAGTGGCAGAGCACGAAGAGATGACGATCATTACTGGGAGCGTTGATGTAGAACTAGCGGGTCAATTTATCTCAAAGGGCAGGAGACAGCTTGTTGAAGGCTGGCGTCAGATCGAAAAGATAAAGTCAAAAGAGAAAGAATTACCAGCTGTTGAAGCAGATGATGTTGTGGCTATCGTTAAACTTAAAATTCAAACGAAAGGGACTTCTCCTCCTAAAAAACACACTGAGAAGACACTTCTAAGAATTATGGAAACTTGCGGTAAAAAGTTTAAGAATCAAAAAAAGAAAGTCAAAGAGGATGACCGTGAAGACGAACCTAATTCGAATGAGGATTCAGACGATGATTCAGATGATGTAGATGAAGGTATAGATGTCAATGAAAGTGATGATCAAGAAATGATTCAATCTATCTTAAGTGGCTTTAGTATAGGGACACCAGCCACAAGGGCTGAAACAATTACCAAGTTAAAGCGTGTTGGCTATATTGATGTGAAGGGAAAATCGCTATATTGTACTGATATGGGACGTAAACTCGTTGAGTTGTTTCCTGTGAAACCGCTGTTTGACCTTGAGTATACAGGTCGGCTTGAGAAAACATTATCAGATATTGGCAAAGGAGAAGTTAAAAGAAGTGATTTTTTAAAGGCCATTATTGAATTTACTTCAGCGGCAGTTGATGACATCAAAAGAGATGATTTTCATGTGATTCAAGATTTAGAAGTGCCACATGAAGGATCACTTGGGAAGTGTCCAAGTTGTGGCTCAGATGTAATTGAAGGCAAAAAGGGCTTTGGTTGTACGAACTGGAAGTCAGGGTGTAAGTTTGTTGTCTGGAAAGAAGATAAGTTCTTAAAGGCATTGGGGGTATCCCCTCACAGAAAGACGATTATTAAGTTGTTAGAGACAGGAGAAGTTTTTAGCAACAATTTCGTCAATAAAAAAGGGACCAAATTTTCAGCCTTCTTAAGATATGAAAAGAATGAAGATAATGATTATTTTAGTTGGAAAATGAGATTTTAGGACTAAATTAAAAAAGCCAAATACCTGTGTGAGCAACTAGGTATTTGGCTTTTTCAGTATAATAAATCACATGACTTTAGAAGATAGATGTTTCATGTAATTTTGCTTTTTTATTGCGTTCTTCAACTTGTCGAATAGACCATTCGTTTTGGAATAAGAGAACAGGTTGGCCATCTTCGTTTTCAACAAGCATTGTATCCATAGTCATTGAAAATTTTTTAGCATCAAATTGATCCATTTCAATCCATCTAATATAACGGTAGGGCAGTGATTGCATTAAAATAGCCACATCGTATTCGTTTTTAAGTCGATACTCGAGCACTTCGAATTGAAGTGCTCCCACAACCCCAATGATTAATTCTTCAACGCCAATATTGGGTCTTCTGTAAACTTGAATGGAACCTTCTTCAGAGAGTTGTGTAATGCCTTTAATAAACTGCTTGCGTTTTAATGAATTTTTAATGGAAACTTTCGCAAAATGCTCTGGAGCAAATTGAGGAATACCAGCATACTTGAGTTCAGTTGATTTTTCTGAGAGTGTATCGCCAATATTAAAAATACCTGGATCGTGAATACCAATGATATCACCAGGATATGCAGTTTCAACAATAACGCGATCTTGAGCGAGAAATTGTTGTGGTTGTGCGAGTTTCACTTTCTTTCTTTTTTGCACGTGATTAACAGACATACCTTTTTCAAATTTACCTGAACAGATGCGAAGAAATGCAATTCTATCGCGATGAGCAGGATTCATATTAGCTTGAATTTTGAAAATAAAGCCTGAAAAATCTTCTGTCTCAGGAGGAATATGTCCAAGATTACTTTCTCGAGCTTGTGGAGATGTAGAAATTTCTAAGAAATCCTCAAGAAACGGTTCAACACCAAAATTTGTGAGTGCACTTCCAAAGAAAACAGGTGTCAAATTCCCCTTTAAAATTTGCTCTAAATTAAAATCATCTCCAGCAATATCTAAGAGTTCAATATCTTCCAGAAGTTGGTTGTGCAAAGTTTCACCAAGAAGTGTTTTGAATTCATCATTGGTAATGTCACCTTTAATGGTTTTAGCCATGGCTTGTCCATGATTTCCTTCAGAAAAAAGTTCTATTAATTCTTTCTGTCTATTATAGACGCCCTTAAAGTTTTTTCCAGAACCAATAGGCCAATTTACAGGGCATGATCTAATGCCTAATACCTTTTCAAGTTCTTCCATAAGTTCGAAAGGATCTTTACCTTGGCGATCCATTTTATTAATGAATGTAAAAATGGGAATACCTCTCATCTTACAGACTTGGAAAAGTTTTTTGGTTTGGGCCTCAACCCCTTTGGCTCCATCAATGACCATGACAGCACTATCAGCAGCCATAAGTGTACGATAAGTATCCTCACTGAAATCTTGATGGCCAGGGGTATCTAATATATTAATGCAATAGTTATTATATTCAAATTGAAGTACACTTGATGTTACTGAGATGCCTCTTTGTTTTTCAATTTCCATCCAGTCGGATACCGCATGTTTTTGTGCGCGTCTAGATTTAACCGATCCCGCTTCTCGAATAGCGCCCCCGTAAAGCAAGAATTTTTCAGTTAAAGTTGTCTTTCCAGCATCCGGATGCGAAATGATTGCGAAAGTTCGTCTTCGCTTAACTTCGTGAATAAAACTAGTGTTTGTATTTGACATTGTTTTCTTCCTTCTATTTATAAAAATCAATATAGTTAACCTTATAAAGGTTATCTTTTTTGCAATGCCATGTCAAGTGCTATTACAAAAAGAAAAACAATTTTCTTTTGTAAGGAAGCTTTCATAGTAGGAATATTTTTTAATAAAAAAATGTTTAATCTTAAGAATAGGGGGTATTAATGAACCAAGAAGAAAATTCTTCTTAGATAGAGCGGAGATTGATAGTTTTTTTCAATACTTACAAATTGAAACACAGATTTGTAAGAGCATGATCAGTTTTGAAGTTGTTTTTAAGAAATTAGTTTTCGAAAAGAGTTATTGTCAAACAAGAACTATATGTTGAGTCACTAATGTATTAATGAGAAATTAGTAACAAAAAGGTAAGTTTTAAGTGTTTGATAGATTTTAGATTTTCAGAGTTAAGTTTTTAAAAGTTGTTTTAAGGTTCAAATCTCCTGCTGCTATCGGAGGGTACACCAAACGGTGTACCCTTTTAACTTGCATTAAATGCTCTATCTCTGCGTCAATTCGAAAAGCTAGACCTCTCACGTATGTCTATATACGCTACGAGTCCGTATCTTTCTCTTTCCTTGACTTAGAACATTTTCTGCAAGTTAAAATGGGGTGTGTACATTAAATGCTCTATCTCTGCGTCAATTCGAAAAGCTAGACCTCTCACGTATGCCTATATACGCTACGAGTCCTAGCGTTTCTCTTTCCTTGACCTAGAGCATTTTCTGCAAGTTAAAATGGGGTGTGTACATTAAATGCTCTATCTCTGCGTCAATTCGAAAAGCTAGACCTCTCACGTATGTCTATATACGCTACGAGTCCGTATCTTTCTCTTTCCTTGACTTAGAACATTTTTCACAAGATAAAATAAAGTAAAAAAGATGTCTAACACCCTTTAATGATAAAGGGCACTAGGCATCTTTTTTTTATTTATCTGGTATTTGGTATCCGTGACATTCTAGAACTGGTAATACGAAAATATAACCGACACCATTTTTATTGACCGTATCCATTTTAAGTTCTTCTTTAATGCGATCGATCACGTTTCTAAGTTTTTCCTCACTGTGTATAATACTTATGATTGTTTTATTGTAAGGTTTGTCACCTTCAACAAGTTTTCTAAGGCCTGCGAAGATTGGAACATCAACATTGTGCTCTATTAACACTCTGCCCATACCTTCACTATCTAGAGTTGTTGCCCCACATCCTAAAGAAAAGAAAACTTTGTGAATATCCTTTAGTCTGTCGACATCATTTAATACGAGGAATAATGCATAATTCATAGGATTCATCCTCCTTAAATAAGATTTTACCATATTTTAAATCTGATAACTATCCCTTACCGAATGAAATTTTAAAAATAATTATAAACGTGCTTCATCCGCTTTGGTAATAGCATGTTTTGTGGCAATTGGGCCAACAATTTCTGTAATAATAGTTGTAGCAAGTAATATGGTAACTACTATTGAACCGATATCTGTGCCAGGAAATTCTCTGCTAACTGTAATTGCAAGTCCAACTGCAACACCGACTTGAGATAAAAGTCCAAATCCAATAAATTTTTTTACATTGGCAGGGGCTTTAGATATCGTAGCACCCAGTGATGCACCCAATATTTTGCCCAGAATTCTAAAAACGAGGTAAGCAACGCCTAGTAAGCCAATTTGAGGAATGTAAGCAAAGTTTAATCTCGCACCTGCAAGGACAAAGAAAGCAGCTACAACAGGTGGTGAAAAATGTTCTAAAATTGTAAATGCTTTGATTTTTTGAGGTGAAACATTAGCCACAATAACACCCATTGACATTGCTGTTAAAAGAGGTGAAAGGCCAAAATGAGTTGCAATACCATCTAAAAGAAGAAGTGTACCAATTACAAATGGTAAGAGTTCGGAATCTCTTTTAGAGTATTTGATCAAAGCAGTCATCAACAGTCCTAGTATTGCTCCTGCAATGACAGAAAAAACAATCTCTTGAATGGGCAATATAAGCACCTTTTGAAGTGTAATCACTTCATGATTGACAAATACTTTTGCCACTGATGCCGCCATTGCATAAATGACGAGACAGATGGCATCATCCACTGCCACAACACCAAGTAAGGTGCTTGTAAGTGGCCCTTTGGCGTTGAGTTCTCTTAAAACCATAACTGTTGCAGCAGGTGCAGTTGCAGCAGATACAGAGCCGAGAATCAAAGAAATGGCGAAGTCTTTAGTAAGAAAATAAGAGACACTCGTCACTAAAATAAATGCACCAAATGCTTCGAAAAAAGCAATGATGAAAATGGATTTTCCAAGTTGTTTAATAACAGAAAGTTCAAGTTCACTCCCAATATTAAACGCAATAACACAAAGTGCAAAGTCACTTAGAAAAGACAGTTGATTGATCGTGTCGCCGTTGAGAATTCTAAGACCGGATGCGCCAAGAATTAATCCTCCGATGATATAGCCTGCAACGGCTGGCACTTTAAATCTGTTCATGATTTTACCACAAACAACGCCTACGATTAAGGCTAACCCAAGGTTAATGAAAGGGTTCATATACAACACTCCTTTATTTAAAGTCACAGCATTCATTGTATTCCTTTGGCTAAAAAAATCAACTGATTTTAAAAAAAAAAATCAAAAAACATTGAAATATTTATAAGACTTTGAGAAAATACCCGATTTTGAGCTAATACTCGCATAAAATAATGCATGAGAGAAATAAATCTGATAAAATAGGTCTAGAATCTTATATGAGTTTCAATACGCTTAAAATAAAAGGATAAAAAGGATAAAAAGGATAAATATATGATCAAGAAAATCAAATCCTTAGAAACAGAAGAACGGTTATTTGTTTATATGTTGATATTTGGAATTGTACTTAGCTGTTTAAATGTTGTCAACAATATGATTATTAAGTTTGCCTTTGTGGCGAACTATAAATGGTTTGTCCTAATGATTACTTCAAGTATTGGTTTCTATTTTACATTACAAAAAAATGAAAGTAGAGAACGCGCTATAAAGCCCATTAAGTTTATCTTGTTTAGTGAGATTATATTTGTATTTTTGCCGAATGGTTGGTTGAATATTGGTGGATTTCAACCTTCGACGATAGCTTATGTTTTTTTAATCTGCATTACAGTTTGCTTTGTATGCGAAGGGATCATTCGATTGTTTTTTTTATTTTCTGAAGTTATGGTGATATTGACACTCTTGTTTTGGGGTGAGTTACATCCCGAATTATTGGTTAGTAATTCAGAGACACTTATTTTTTGGGATAGTTTGATACAGATTCCAACGACGATTATGGCATCGGCCATACTGCTGATTATGTTTTCTAATGCTTTTAAATTGGAACAAAAGAAGTTAAGTGAATACAGTCAAATACTTATGCAGAAAAACGAGACTTTATTTCAGATGACTATTAAAGATGAACTCACAGCGCTATATAATAGAAGGTATATTTTTGATCAGCTACAATTACTTTGGCAGTCGTTAGAAACACAAGAGGCGATTAGACTTGCTCTCGTAGATGTAGATAATTTTAAGCAAATAAATGATACTTTGGGACATGTGATGGGGGATCAAATCCTTAAACAAATTGCTGACATAATGGCAAAGGGTATGATCGGTAAAGGGTTCGCAGGGCGCTATGGTGGAGATGAGTTTGTGCTCGTCTTTATTGGTTCCGACATAGAAAGCGTTATGGCAACTCTAAATCAGATGAGTACACAAATTAAGTCGATTGATGTACAAAAAGGCATCAAAATTTCGTTAAGTGGTGGTGTTAGTAGGCTTACAAAAGGAAATGACATCGATTCAGCTCTATCAAGAGCAGATGATATTCTTTACCAGTCCAAAAAAACATCAAAAGATCAGATTATTTCTGATGAAATACAAAATAGACTCTAAAAAATAGAGAAAATATAAATAACTTTATTTATGGAATATGAAGAAATTGTTATGATAAATTTAGATACAAGTTTTGAGCGTCTACAGGCTTTTATGATGTAGACATGGGGGGGAAATTATGAGCCGATTATCAGAAAATCAGCGAAAGTACTTATCTGATTTAAGTTTATTATTTGTTGCAGCAGTATGGGGTGGCGGATTTGTGGCTGTAAAAGATGCACTTAATACTGTTACACCAATGTTTTTAATGGCTTTGCGTTTTGTATTAGCAGCGTTGTTCCTTTATCTGTTTCTTTTTAAATGGATTGGAAAATTGTCTATGACGGATATAAAAAAAGGTTCAGTTGTGGGCATTTTTTTATTTTTAGCTTTTTCAGCACAAACTGTTGGATTGCAGTATACAACGGCGTCGAAGCAGGGATTTTTAACAGCAACTTATGTGGTGATGGTTCCCTTTTTGTCGTGGCTCTTTTATAAGAAGATCCCTGGCATAAAGGCTCTTTTGGGGAGTTTATTGACGGTGATGGGGATTGGCCTTATCAGTTTATATGGTACATCGAGTTTTGCACTTAATCTAGGGGATGGTTTGACACTTGTCTGTGCCTTATTATTTGCTGCACATATTCTTTCAATCGAATACTTTGCGAAAGATATGAGCGTGATTAAACTTGCATTTGTTCAAATTGCAGTGGCAGCAGTTTTGTTTGTGATTACAGCATTTGTCACGGAGCCCATACCAGTTTCCCTTTCACCAAGAGCTTGGTTTGCTATTGTTTACTTGGCGATTTTTTCAACATTTTTGTGTTTTACAGTTCAAACCGTTGCTCAGAAGTATACGACATCTTCTCACGCATCGATTATACTATCACTAGAGTCAGTTTTTGCAGCGATTTTTGGTGTGGTTTTACTTAAAGAACACATGTCAAATGTGATGCTTTTAGGATGTGGGATGATCTTTATTGCAATTCTCATTGTTGAACTTAATATTTCTTTTAAACCGAAACCTAAAGTGCAAACAGGAGAACAAAAATTATAATAAGAAGCCTGAAGGGTTTCTTTTTTTTTAAAGAACGTTTAATATGATTTATAGAGACAGATTAATGGGTTATATACAACAATATTTGAGTTATTTTCTGAGACCTCAAATTGGAATAGGATGTGAAGATATGAAGAAAAAATATGTAGACTTGCATATGCATACAACTGCTTCAGATGGTACTTTAGTGCCGGAAGAGCTCATAGAAGAAATTATAGCAAATGATATCGAATTGTTTTCGGTGACAGATCATGATTGTATGGATCATATAGATGAAATGATGGCAGTTGCTAAAAGAGAAAATATTGCCTTTATTCCCGGCATTGAACTCTCTGCTACTTTTATGGAAAGAGAAATTCACTTACTTACCTATGGCATAGATCCGAAGGCACCTAGATTAATAGAACGTGTGGCTAAAAACAGAGATATCAGAGAAACACATAACAGGGCTGTGATAGAATATGTGAGTCAACGCCATGATGGAATATCGCTTAGGGGTTATGAAGCTTTTATAAGGGATCCAAGCCTTGGCGGATGGAAAGCAGAAAACTATTTATTTACAATGGGGATTACCCATTCACTATCAGATTTTTTCGCGATAATTATGGAAATGGGGAGAAAACTTATATTTGATCCACTAGAAGAGGTATTACCTGAGCTAGTGGATATGGGATATACAGTAGTTCTAGCACATCCACCTGCTTATTTTAAAGGGGATTTTATTCCAGAAGAAATCCTAGACAAACTTAAAAGGCTGGGCCTGAGTGGTATAGAATGCTATAGCCCATACTATAAGAACGCCTTAGATTATGAATATTATAAACAGTATTGCATCAAAAATAATATGATTGTTACAAGTGGCTCTGACTATCACGGTAAATTTATACCAGCTCGGAAGCTAGCAATGCCCAAAGTAACCTCACAAGAGGTTTCATTTGATGCACTTTTAAAACTTGTAAGAGATTAAAAGGAGTTATTATGTTAAACGCAGATAATTGTGTCATCGAATCTCAAAATAAAGTAATGGCATTTAAATCATTTGAAGATAAATGGCTGAAACTCAATAATGGCGTTGAAATTGAATCTGAATTTGAGCGGATTCGCAGTATTGGATGGAGTGAATCTGAGAACAATGCACTTTTCAACATGGATTTAACGGAAATATCAAAATTTCAGCTTTATTTGCTAAATCGTGTGACATCCGTTTTAGAGGCTGAAAAATCAAGGCTAAATCAAGACTATGTTAGAACGCATTTGATTTTAGATCAAACGATGACTGGGGTTGATGAAGGCAGAAGCGGTGATGGCATTCTTCTATTTCACGAAGAGGGCATTCATTTTATCGTTGGTGATTTACATTCAGATGATGAATCACTTGAAACTGTACTTGAAAAATCAGATTTTTTTAATCGTTTAGCAAGGAGAGAGTCTTTTAAAGTAATCTTCATGGGTGATTATGTAGATCGGGGACAAAAACATTTGAGGACTATTGAGCATGTTTTAATGTTAAAAACATTGTTTCCTAATCGGATTTATCTTTTAAGAGGCAATCACGATGGAGGTATCTTAAAAAGCGATGGTGAGATTATTTTACCTTATGGTTTGCCGCCCGCTGATGATCCTAAATCGTATTTTCCACTGTATTTAAAGGCGCTAATTTCTGAGAACAAATCATTTGAGTCTGCTTTATTGCCAGCATATTTGAACTGTTTTGATCAATTGCCATACATTGGATTTATAAAAAAAGAAATTGGATTTATCCAGTGTGTTCACGGAGGGCTTCCGAGGCCCAATAGAGGTAAATTTAATCACATTAAGAGTTTATCAGATTTAACTCAATTAAAACAGGATGCAGATAATATTCTCCACAACATTATGTGGAGTGATCCTTATAGAGGGATTGGAGAGTTAAAGGCACACATGAAGCGATTCTATTTCACAGAAATGGATTTTAAAAATTATAGAGCTCAATTTGGTATTGCCCTTCTCTTTAGAGGGCATGAAGTGGCCAAAGAAGGGATTCAATCTTATTTTGAAGAAACTTTGTTTACCGTTTTTTCATCAGGTGAGACATGTAGCACTTATTATAAAGATGTATCACCTAAAATTGTAAAACTGGATGTAAGGGGAAACTATTACTTTTTATGATCCTTTTTTTGAGTTCTTTTTTTGAGTCTTTGAGAGTATTCAACTGTTGAAATATACTTATCTGCCAATGTCACAATCCAACTGATACTATTATTAGGTGGTGAAATCGTAAGTGGAAACATATGTTTTAAAATAGCATCTTCTTCTTTGGGATTAAGTCTAAAATATTTTTTGGCATTGTGATGTGCTTCACGTGCATGTGTGAAGCCATGTTTCTCAAAAAAACGGTTTTTTTTGGGTGCACGCCAATCGTATAAAAAAAAGTCGTGTAGAAGACCTGCCCGTGCAGCAGAATGATAATCTAATTTGAACTTTTTAGCAATTTTATAGCTCAAATAAGCAACTTGAAGTGAATGATGAAAGACGCTATCGTTATGATGGCGTATTTTTTTTGTCTTCTGAAACACTTTATTTTCAATAATTTCGTGGATGATACCATGAAATTCCTTATCTCTAGTCACTTTTTACCTCCGGAGACTGTTCTGGGTATTCTTGAAATTGGAACTGGTTTTTTAATGGATTTTCAAGTGTAGCGTAAACCGAATCGCTTATGAGCATTGCTGATAAAGCTTATGATTTTTCATAAAAATGCCTTTATTAATATCATTATACCCAAGAATGATACTCAAGAAAGTTTTTTTTAGTCGTATTTGAGAAGTATTTTAAACAAGTGCATGTATAAATTTAAAATAGGGGGCCTATTTAAGTACAATTTTAAGCATGGAATACTAAATTAAATATGTTTTTATGGTGTAGAATTGCGTAGACTAAAGTGTTTTAGGGTAACTAGTTAAGACTAAAATAGCTTTGAAATAAAATTTTGGGAGCCAATATATGTTTATAGCAAGACAACCTATATTTAACAACAGATTAGACGTTTATGGATATGAACTTTTGTTTAGAAAATCGGATAAATCTATGAAGTTTGATGGCTTATCATCTCAAGCTGCCACTGCTGGTGTTGTGGGTGGATTATATGAACTTGGATTTAGTCGAATTATTGATAATAAGCGGGCATTTGTGAACTTTGATGCAGATTTTTTAATGAAAGATATGTCTGAGCTTATTGAACCCAGTAAGTTAGTAATTGAGGTTTTAGAAGATGTGGTTGTAGATGAATTGCTCATTGAGCGCATCAAAGTATTAAAGACACTTGGTTATAAAATTGCACTGGATGATTTCGTTGAAAAGTATGATGACTACCCCCTTGTGCCTTATGCAGATATTATTAAATTTGATCTCAAGTTGACACCACTTGAGACAATTGGTTCAGCTGTTTATAAAGCACTTCATAACAATAAGATTATTCTTGCTGAAAAGGTGGAGACAGAGGCTGTTTTTTTACAGGCAAAAGAAATGGGGTTTCATCTTTTTCAAGGCTTTTTTTTTAGTAAGCCTATGATTGTTGGTAAGTCAAGTAAGAACAAATCTGCAACAAAAATTCAGTATGCAAGGCTTTTAAATGAACTTAAAAAGGAAGAACCTTCATACCAAGCCTTGGCAGAGATTATTGAAAAAGATGTGAGTTTAGCTTATAAACTTATGAAAGTAATCAGTTCAAGATCTGGTGATGATTTGATCTATTCTATAAAACGTGCATTGACATATCTGGGGCTAAAAGAAATTGAACGCTGGATTAGCATATTGATGATACAGGACTTGTGCGGTGAAAAACCGGAAGAATTGATGACGTTGTCTCTTGTGAGAATGAAATTTGCTGAAAAGATTGCTAAACACACAAAGTTAACGCCGTATAAGCATGAAGCTACCATGTTGGGACTATTTAGTACCTTGGATGCCATGTTGGATGAACCTATGCAAGAGGCTTTAAAAGATATTTCATTACCCCAGAGTATAAAAGATGTACTGATTCGAAAAGAAGGTGTTTTATTGCCGATTTGTACACTGATTAATGCTTATGAAATGGGTGATTGGGATGCAGCCTGTAACGTATGTCACACACTCAAGTTAGATGAAGTTGTTTTGTTAGAGGATTATATAGAGGCTGTAAGTTGGGCTGGTGAGGCTCTAAAAAAGATGTCATAAAAGACTCGTATTATTCGCTGAACATTGCATTATGGTGATAGAATTTAAAACAGATTTAGGACATGTTAGAGCGGTAATGTTTTGCTGTTCAAGCGTGTCTTTTTGCTTAAATATGGTATAGTTAAGAGGAATAAGTTTTAGGAGGTTCTATGAAACTCGATAAAGTCATTCAGAATGCTCAAATGATATGTGATGCAATTGCAAGTGTTATAGATATAGATGTAACCATTGTCGATGAAAGTTTAATGCGCATAGCAGGTACAGGTCGATATCAAGAAAGCATCGGAGAAAACGTTAGTGATCATTCTGCTTTTAGTTATGCGATAAAGACGGGTTCTGATTTTATTATTGAAAATCCTGGAGATCATCTTGCTTGTAAAATGTGCGACTGTAAAAATAAATGCAGTGAGCATGCAGAAGTTTGTTGCCCAATAAAATGGGAGAATGAGACCATCGGTGTCATAGGGTTAATTGCCTTTGAAAGAGAACAACGAGATCATATCATTGAGAATCAAAAGAATTTACTACAGTTCCTGAATCGAATGGCAGAACTTATTGCTTCAAAAGTAAATGAACAAGAAGCAGTTGAAGAGATGGCGCTTTTGGCAAAGGAACTTGAGATCGTTGTTGATGCTATAGATACTGGATTTGTGGCGATTCGAAGTGATGGTAAAGTCATTAGAGCCAATCAAAGGATTTCAAAAATGGCTCATAGAGAAACTATTAGAAGTTTAGAGGATCTATTAGAACCTAAAGAAGTTGAAATTGTTTTAAGTTCAAAACAGCCTTTACCAAATAGATCTTATAGCTTTAGTGCAAATGAACGTGGCCTTTATGATGTCAGTTTAATTCAAATTGGAGCAGAGATTAAGGGTTATGTCATTACATTTAGAGCTATTGAAGATGTGATTAATACAGTGAATGAGGTCCTTCTAGATGTTGTTACCACAAAATTTGAACATATCATAGGGCATTCTGAATCATTAATACAGGCGAAAGAAATGGCCAGTAGAGTTGCGAAGAGCACTTCGACGGTTTTGATTTTAGGTGAGAGCGGAACTGGAAAGGAACTTTTCGCAAGGGCAATACATCAAGCCAGTCAGAGACAAAATAAGCCCTTTGTCGCGATAAATTGTGCTGCAATTCCAGAGCAATTGCTGGAAAGTGAGTTGTTTGGTTACGAAGGCGGCGCGTTTACAGGTGCTAAAAAAGGTGGAAAACCGGGTAAATTTCAGTTGGCCAATAAAGGGACTCTTTTTTTAGATGAAATAGGCGATATGCCACTTCACTTACAGGCAAAATTACTCAGAGTACTACAAGAAAATCAGGTGGAGCGATTAGGTGGCAAGACACCCATTGCAATAGATGTGCGTATCATTGCAGCGACAAATCAAGATTTAGAATTAAAAGTAGAAGAAGGTGCTTTTCGGAAGGATTTATACTATAGATTAAATGTAATCCCCATTACAGTGCCACCGCTTAGAAATCGAAAAGAGGATATTCCAGAGCTTGTGTGGACCATGGTTAGAAGGGCAAGCAAGAAATTAGACAAGGCCATTGGCAGTATAGAAGAAACCTGTTTTGATCTTTTAAATCATTATGGATGGCCAGGAAATGTCAGAGAACTTGAAAATACAATTGAATATGCAGTCAATATGTGTGATGATCACACTTTGAGAATACAGTGTCTTCCTAAGAAGTTACAGAGATTGCATTATGTCGAGAGTTCTGATATTGAATCATTCGGTGTAGCCCCTCAACCTGAATACTCAAATGTGGAACAGATGCTACCATCCAAAACGAATTTGGATGAAGTTGAGTTTACAACATTGGCTGAAATGGAGAAAAAGGCAATTATAGCTGCACTGGAATACTATAAACCTTATAAGAAGTCGGCTGAGAAAGTGGCAAAAGCACTTGGTATCAGTAGAGCTACACTGTATCGGAAAATCAGTGCATATAAATTAGATGAGGCATAAAAAATGAAAAGAAAAATAGCGTTAATGATTGTGTTGCTCATTTCAATATTATGGGTTGGGGGAAATCTAGTAAAATTATTTTTCAACGATACAGAAAAGATAACTTCCAAGCATAACGATATCGAAAAATCTGCTACACAATCCGCAATGGAGGCAGTTTTGGTGAATGAAAATAAGGTCGCACAGGAACCTACAGAAGCAACTATAGTTGATGAAATTCCTGTGGAAGGTGCTACAGTAGAAGCGCCTTTTGAAGTTCAATTTGAAATTGATATGATTGATGAAGCACTTTACAAAGAAATGCTTGGAAAATCATTTAAAGAAAATGACGTGATTCAGGTGGATGCACTAAGAGTGTTGACACTGACATATTATGGGTTCGACGAAAAGGCGCACATCGGACAAATGGTAGTGAATCAAGAAGTAGCTGAGGAAGTTGTGGCTATCTTTAGAGCTCTATATGAAGCCAAGTATCCCATTGAAAAGATAAATTTAATTGATCAATACGACGGAGATGATGACTTGTCCATGGCAGATAATAACACATCCAGTTTCAATTTTAGAGTTGTAAGTGGAAGTGATCATCTCTCAAGGCACAGTTATGGCATGGCAATTGATATTAATCCTCTTCAAAATCCTTATATAACAAGTAAAGGGGTTTTCCCACCTGAAGGCAAGGCATTTGTGGATCGAAATCAAAATGAGAAAGGCATGATTTTAGAAGATGATTTATGCTATAGGCTCTTTACAGAAAAAGGTTGGACCTGGGGTGGACACTTTAATTCAGTAAAAGACTATCAGCATTTTCAAAAGATGTTTAAAAATACAAAATAGATGAGTTCTAAATACCAATGACACAATAAACTATAGAAAAAACCTATCGTTTAATTTTTCTTAAAATATAATCTTTTGGCACACTTTGACCGATACACAGAATAAGGAATGGATTCTAGAGTCATAGATACACAAGGAGGTGTGTATGTAATGAAAATTTCAAATTATTCACTAAATCAAGGTGCCTTTTCAAAGTTTGTTCATCAAGAAAAACAAGTTACAAAACTCAGGTTATCAAATTCGAAGACGGTTTTGCTCAGACAACTCAAGCAGCAGGATGCATTAGAACTCAACCATTCAGGGGAAACGTCGATTGTTGATGACATGTTGTACCTATCAGAGGATGACCGTTCCAAAATTCATTTGCTAGAGAAACTTCTCTCGGCTCTGACAGGTAAAGAGTTTAGATTTTCGCGTATTGTTAAACTCGGCCAGGATTCTAAGAATACGACTTCGCCCTCTTTAGGACAGCAATCTGGTTTTGGATTTCAGTTTTCAAGTACGCACGAGGTCTATGAGTCTGAAAAAATGTCATTTGAGTCAGAAGGGGTTATCAAAACAGAAGATGGTAGAGAAATCAACTTCCAAATGAATTTAAACTATTCAAGAGAATATTATGAAAAAAGTGAAACAAAAATCCAGTTTGCTGGGATTATGCATGATCCTTTGGTACTCAATCTGGATGGTAAGGGTGTCGCTTTTGGAGGCGATACGATTAAGTTAGATATCAATCTAGATGGTAAAGAAGATACTTTCAGAAGGCTTGCAAGTGGCAGTGGCTTTTTAGCACTTGATCAAAATGAAAATGGTGTTATTGATGATGGTTCGGAACTCTTTGGGCCACAAACAGGTTCAGGCTTTGGAGAACTTGCAGCTTATGATCAGGATCACAACGGATGGATCGATGAAAATGATGATATCTTTAACAGTCTAAAAATTTGGCAAGTGGATGCACAGGGGAATTCAACGTTGTTGGGGTTAAAAGAAGCTGGTGTTGGAGCGATATACTTAGGCTCTGTAAACAGTCCATATCATATTAAAGAAGGTCTTGAGACAATCGCGGATATTAAACGTTCAAGTGTTTATTTAAAGGAGGATGGCAAAAGTCTTGCCATACATGAAATTGATTTAAAAATATAGTGAATTGAAATGATTTATGATAATAGAATTCATTTAAGAGGAGTATCTCTCGGTAGATACTTCTTTCCTTTGGAGGCTGTAAATGTCAGATAGGTATATTATTAAAGGGCCAAAAGTTGCGCTAAGGAAAACAACAAGAGTTGACATTGCACGCTATAGAATGTGGAATAATCCCTCTTTGAAGGCATGGTCATTAGATGCACCTTGGTCAGAGTATAATCTAATTGCACTTATAAATTGGCGTAAGAAATGGCTCAATGAAGGCTCTAAACCGCCTTATAAGTTTTTAGAAATTGAGACCAATGAGGGACAACACTTAGGATGGGTTGTGGTATATCACGATTATGGAGACCCTCACATGACTGAGGTTGGTATTGATATACCTGAAGATGCTTATTGGGGTAAGGGTGTTGGTGCTGAAGCACTTGCGCTTTGGATTGAGTATCTCTTTGAAACCATGGAAATACAACGGATTGGTTTTTCAACTTGGAGTGGCAATCAAGCCATGATTAAGATTGGACAAAAGCTTGGCTTTCTTGAAGAAGGCAGGATAAGAAGGGGCTGTATGGTGAAAAACCAATATTTCGACAGGATCAATATGGGCTTACTCAAGGAAGAATGGCATTTCCCGTATTGAAGAGGGTAGAAAAGCATAGAAGCTGATAGACATTAGAATATAAATGTTTATCGGCTTTTTTTGTGCAAAAAAAAGTGACGTATATGAAAAAAAACAGTGAACAAATGTTCAAAATAAGTTATTCTATAGACATTTGTTCGATTGCTTTGCTATAATCACCATAAGCAATTGAAGAATTGTTTCCCGGGATGTCAAACTTATTTCTAAATAATTTAGGGGGTAAAATTAATGGATCAACTGGTTTTTATATTTCAAGAATTCGTTAATAAATTTTTAGGTCAAGCACCGCTTTTGATGGGAACTGTCGTTTTTATAGGTTATTTATTACTTGGGAAGAAAATTTACGAATCAGCAGCAGGTTTTATAAAAGCATACGTAGGGTTTAAGATTTTACAAGTAGGGACAGGTGGACTAGTAGCAGTATTTAAGCCGATTATAGAGTCTTTAACCTCAAAATTTGGACTTTCAGCTTTTGTTATAGACCCTTATTTTGGACAGACTTCAGCACAAGAAGTTTTGGATTCTGTCGGTTCTTTACAATATGTTGGCTATGTAATGTTAATTGCTTTTGCATGGAATATATTTTTGGTTGCTTTTAGAAAGCAAACAAAGATCAGAACACTTTTCATCACAGGGCATATTATGTATCAGCAATCAGCAGTATTATTATGGGCACTCTACTGGGTTTTAGAAGGCGTCGCTGGTGTAGCTGTCACAATGCCAGTGGTGGTTGTAACTGGATTTTTAATCGGGACTTATTGGTCGGTAATGTCCAATCTTATTATTGAAGCAACACAAGAAGTCACAGATGGTGGTGGCTTTACGGTAGGGCATCAACAGATGTTTGGTGCATGGATTGCTTATAAAGTCGCTAAAAAAATTGGTAACAAATCGCATTCAGTAGATCACGTGGAGATGCCGGGTTGGCTTTCTATTTTCAATGATAACATCGTTTCAAATGTCGTTTTGATGACGCTGTTCGTTGGGACGATCATGATCATCTTAGGACCAGATTCTTTTGACTATAGCAGAGCAAAATATTGGTTTGGTACTTATATATTTGAGACAACAGCTTATTTTGCAGTGTACATTACAATTATTCTTACTGGAGTCAGAATGTTCGTTGCTGAACTGACAGCTTCATTTAATGGTATTTCGGATAAATTGTTACAAGGCTCAGTACCAGCGGTTGACTGTGCTGTAACATTTGGTTATTCACCCAATGCACCAACATACGGCTTTATTTTTGGCTTCTTTGGTCAATTGATAGCAATTGGTACCTTGGTTGTCTTAAAATCACCAGTACTAATTATCGCAGGCTTTATCTGTCTCTTCTTTGACAATGGGACTTTAGCAGTCTTTGCAAATGCAGCTGGTGGTAGACGTGCAGCCGCAATTATTCCTTTCTTTGCAGGATTGATTCAAGTATTTGGATCAGCTCTTGTGCTCATGGTGTTAAAAGGCAATTCAAATGTTATTGGTTGGATGGGCATGTTTGACTGGGCAACATTATTTGCAGGGACGACTTTGTTAGCAAGAGCCTTTGGTATCTTAGTGCCAATTGTGCTAATTGTACTTTTAATGATTATTCCTCAGCTACAGTATAAGCGTCATCCTGAAAACTATTTCACAACCATGAGAGAATAGTAGTGTTCTTTAAGATTCCGAGCTCATTCTCGGAATCTTTTTTTTAAAACGACAAGATTTGAGCTGAAAGCTGCGATGAGGAGTGTTAACCTCAAACAGCGTCAGTGAAATTTCGCCCAGCTTATAACAAGACAATGCATAGATGATTAGAGGTTTTTTATGAAAAAATTAGTTGTATTTGATTTAGATGGTACTTTGCTGGATTCAAGTGGCAATATTACAAAAGAGAGTATTGATGCCATCCAAAAACTGAAAAAGCATGACTATGAAGTGACTATAGCCACAGGTAGAGCAGAAATTTTGATCAGAGAGTATATGAAAAAATTGTCTATAAAGATGCCTGTGATTACATGTAATGGATCAGTGGTGGCAAATGGACTTACACAACAGACCTTGATTTCTAAGCATTTTACAAAAGAGAGGGTAGAGGAAATCATAGAATATTGT
Organism: uncultured Fusibacter sp.; assembly: GCA_965140735.1. GTDB lineage: Bacteria > Bacillota > Clostridia > Peptostreptococcales > Acidaminobacteraceae > Fusibacter_A. The sequence goes on from OZ223306.1 coordinate 3,774,971, forward strand.
AACATGCATGGACATGTTATCATGGCCTATACAGATCATATTATTTTCACAAAAATGAATGATCGCGTTGCATATTTTACAAAGCGAAATGAACTTTTACCTTTGGATGAAAGAGTCCATTTTGATTTTAATCTTGAAAAGGCTTATGCAGAGGCTGTTCATAAACTGTTGATTATTGAACGGAACCCTCAAAAGTATACACAGCTAAAAGATAAGTTACATCGTTATGAAGACCTTGAAGTTGTTCAGTCTAATGAAGGGCTTTTAGATATTATGCCAAAAGGGTGTTCAAAAAAGACCGGTATAGAGGTTTTGGAAACACATCTGGGAATTGATCGAAGGGATATCGTTGCATTTGGAGATCAGTATAATGATCTTGAGATGCTTCAATATGCAGGTGTTGCCATTGGCATGGGCAACGCAGTTTCAGAGGTGAAAGAGGCAGTGCACCATGTGACTTTAGATCATGATTCAGGTGGGATTGCATATGCCATAGAGCACATTTTGCTAAAACGAGAGTGAACAAATGTTCAAAATTATATGATCGAATTGACAAATGTGCACGCTGTGGATTAGACTGATATTATATAAAGCTATAAAGAGAAATTAAAAGAAGGCGAGGCAGATATATGATAAAAGGATTTCAATTAGATGAGACTTTAGTAAATTTTATAGACCGTGTAGAGTCATGGGAAGAAGCCATTAGAATATCAGCAAAACCACTTGTGGAGCAAGATTATGTCTCTAAGGCGTATGTGTCGGCTATGATTGATTCAGTAAACGAACACGGTCCTTATATTTGTATTGCACCAGATATCGCATTACCTCATGCTAGGCCAGAAGCAGGTTCTAAAAAAATAGGATTTAGCGTTTTGCGTGTGAAAGAGCCTGTTGTTTTTTCAGAAGCGGTTGAACATCATTCAAAAGTTTTAATTACACTGTCTTGTGTAAATGCAGAAACGCATCTTGAGATGTTACGAAATATCGTCATGACACTTTCTGATGAAGCGAAAAATGTAGCGCTTTTTAAGGCGACAAATGCATCTGAAATTGTGGCAATCTTCAACTCGTAAGCAATGAAGAACAGGGATGTGTTTTCAATAGAAAATCGAGAATAGAAAATTTGAAATAGAAAATTAAAGTGTTAGGAGATTAAAATATGAGTAAAGTCAGTGAAATAACGAGAGAAAAATGGATTTTAAATACATTTCCAGAATGGGGAACTTGGCTGAATGAAGAAATTGAAAATGAAGTTGTAAAACCTGGAACGGTTGCCATGTGGTGGTTAGGCTGTACAGGGATGTGGATTAAAAGCGAAGGGGATGCCAATATTCTAATCGACTTATGGGTTAAAACTGGAAAGAAAACGTCTAAAGACCCTCTCATGAAAAAGCAACATCAACATCAACGTATGATTGGTTGTGAAAAGCTTCAGCCCAATCTTCGAAATGTGCCTTGTGTGATTGATCCCTTTGCCATTAGAGAATTAGATGCCGTACTTTCTACACACGATCACGGCGATCATATTGATGAAAATGTTGCGGCAGCAGTCTTACAAAATTGTGAAGAAACTGTTCCCTTTATAGGGCCAAAGGCATGTGTCGATCTTTGGATCAGCTGGGGTGTTCCAGAATCAAGATGTATAGTCATGAAACCCGGTGATGCGATTAAGATTAAGGATACAGAAATTCTAGCACTGGATTCCTTTGATAGAACTGAACTTGTGACAGCACCTAAAGGTGTCATCCTTAAGGACAAAATGCCACAAGAGATGGATTTGTTAGCTGTGAATTATTTGATCAAAACACCAGGGGGCAATATATATCATAGTGGCGATTCACATTATTCGAATTATTATGCTAAGCATGGCAATGATCACAAGATCGATGTGGCATTGGGATCGTATGGTGAAAATCCAAGGGGGATGACTGATAAAATGACGTCTATTGATATGCTCAGAATGGCTGAATGTCTTAATACAGAAGTAGTTATTCCAATTCACCATGATATATGGACTAATTTTACGGCAGACCCAAAAGAAATTATAGTGCTTTGGAACATGAGAAAAGATCGATTAAAGTACAAGTTTAAACCTTTTATTTGGGAAGTAGGTGGCAAGTTCATTTATCCAAATGATAAGGATACGCTTGAATATCATCATCCAAGAGGTTTTGAAGATGCTTTTGCAATAGAGCCTGATTTACCATTTAAATCGATGCTATAAGTTTGGATAGGCAGTTAGCTTTAAGAAGAGGTATTTAACTTGAATGAGATGAAAGTGAGGCATATAAGATGTTAAAAGTTTTGGCGGCGTGTGGAAATGGGATGGGCTCAAGTTTGATTATTAAAATGAAAATTGAAAAGGTTCTCAAAGAAATGGATATTAAATTTGAAGTGCATCATGCTAGTGTTGGACAGGCAAAGAGTGATGCGAAGAATTTTGATTTAGTGCTTGTATCTCAAGCTTTTGTTAAAGAATTTAATGTGACAAGTAAAACGAAAGTTGTCGGTCTTTTAAACTTATTATCAGAAAAAGAAATTAAAGAAAAAGTAACTGAAGCATTAGCATTGGAGGTAAAATAATGATCCCAAAATTACAGGTAGCACTTGATAATACATCTCTTGTGGATGCACTAGATGCCATTAGAGATATTGGTGATGTGATTGATGTGATAGAGGTGGGCACCATTTTACATGTGGCAGAAGGTTTAGAACCTGTAAGATGTTTGCGTGCGCTTTATCCAGATAAGATTATTTTAGCAGATATTAAAGGCGCTGATGCAGGCAGTTTGCTTGCTAAGCAGTGCTTCGGCGCTGGTGCAAACTGGATGACGGTCATCTGTTGTGCAGAAATCCCAACAATGACAGGGATGCTTTCAGTGGCAAAAGAAATGGGTGCAGATAAAGATGTCCAAATTGAACTCTATGGTGGATGGACCTATGAGCAAGCAGAGCAGTGGCGAGAAGCTGGTCTTGAACAAGTGGTGTATCATCGCTCCAGAGATGCTCAGGCTGCTGGTGTGAACTGGGGACCTGCAGATATAGAAAAGATTAAAAAATTGTGTGACATGGGTTTTAAAGTAACGGTGACAGGGGGCCTTGCACTTAAGGATATTAAGCTATTTTCAGAGCTTCCTATTTACTGCTTCATAGCAGGTAGAAGTATACGAGATGCCAAGGTGCCTAGAGATGCTGCAAAAGAACTCAAAGCTGAAATCCTAAAATATTGGTCTTAGTGAAAAGAGGTCAGTATGAGTTTGAGAGAAAATCCAATTGGGATCTATGAGAAAGCAATGCCGAGTCACTTTAGCTTTGCTGAAAAAATTCAGATTGCTAAAAAGGCTGGATATGATTTCATGGAAATTTCAATTGATGAAAGCGACGAGAGACTTTCAAGGTTGGACTGGTCGAAGGAAGAACGCCGGCATATAAGTCAGTTACTTGAACGTGAGGAATTTCGTTTTCTATCCATGTGCCTAAGTGGGCACAGGAGGTTTCCGTTTGGCAGCCATGACCCTGAAGTTAGGGCAAAAGCAAAAGAAATTATGAAAAAAGCCATTCAATTGGCATCTGATATTGGGATTAGAAATATTCAACTTGCTGGTTATGATGTTTATTATGAAGAGCAGGACTGGATGACGGAAAAGTGGTTCTTAGAGGGCCTTAAATATGCTGTAAAAGAAGCAGCTGCTTATAACATCATGCTTTCGATTGAGATTATGGATACGCCTTTTATAGGAACGATTAAAAAATGTCAACGCATTATCGAACAGATCAACTCTCCATGGCTTAAAATATATCCAGACCTTGGGAATCTATCAAGGTGGTGTCATATGCCAGAGCTTGAACTCGCTGTGGGGATGAAAGATATTGTGGCCATTCACCTTAAAGATACAAAGCCAAATGTGTTTAAGTGTGTGCCGTTTGGTGAGGGGACTGTGGCGTTTGAAAAATTGTTTAAAGTGCTAGATGAATTGGCATATCAAGGGCCGTTTTTAGTGGAGATGTGGGCAGATGACTCGACTTTACCTTCTTCAGAATGCTCTAGAGAACAGATTGAAATGGCAAAAGAGTGGCTTCAAGAAAGGATGTGTGATTAAATGCTTGAGACTTTAAAGCAAGCCGTGTTTAAGGCAAATATTGAACTTGTAAATCAAGGATTGGTCATTTATACTTGGGGCAATGTCAGTGGCATCGACCGTGAATCTGGTCTTGTGGTGATTAAACCAAGTGGTGTTGATTACGAAAAAATGACTGCTGAGGACATGGTCATCGTTGATCTCGACGGTCACATTGTTGAGGGAGAACTGCGACCTTCTTCAGATATGCCGACGCATTTGGCGCTCTATAAAGCTTTTGATCAGATAAAGAGTGTGGTCCATACACACTCTGAATGGGCGACGTCATGGGCACAATCAGGTCGCTCAATTCCCTGTTATGGCACCACACATTCAGACTACTTTTATGGTGAAATCCCCTGCACGCGTAAGCTCAATGAAACCGAGATTAAAGGAAACTATGAATATGAAACTGGAAATGTTATAATTGAAACGATCTTGAATAAAGGCTATCAAGCACTTGAAATCCCTGGTGTGGTTGTGTTCAATCACGGTCCGTTCACATGGGGCAAGTCGCCCAGCGATGCGGTTCATAATGCAAGAGTTTTAGAGGAAGTTTCCAAAATGGCTTATAGAACAGAGCAGTTAAATCATAGTGTGGTATCGGTAGATCAAGTCTTGCTCGATAAGCATTATTTAAGAAAACATGGTAAAAGTGCTTATTATGGGCAAACAAAATAGATGAAATAAGGTGATAATAATGGATCAAGGTGAAAGACAACTGTTAATTGAAGTATCGATACTATACTATTTAGAGGGAAAAACACAAAGTGAAATTGCAAAACAGCTTTTTATTTCTCGCCCTAAAGTGTCGAGACTTCTAAAGCGTTCGCGTGAATTGAATATTGTTGACATCAAGATTAATTATCACAGTGATGAACTCGAATATTTACAGAGTGAAATTATGAGAAACTTTAATATTCCAAAAGTGATCGCAGTCCGGAGTCTTGAAAAAAATGAAGATACTCTGAGAGAAATTGGTAAAGCGGGTGCCTTTGAATTGATCGATAAAATCAAAGAAGGCATGACGATTGGGATCTCATGGGGGCGTTCGGTAAGAAATACAGTCAATCAATTGCCGAGTAAACCCATCAAGGATTTAAAGATTGTGGAGCTCTTTGGTGCTTTTAGTTATGATATGGATGATACAGACATGCTCAGTATTGGCAACGTGATTGCCTCTAAATTAAGTGGTCGGTTTTTCCCACTTCCAGCACCCATCTATATGCCAGACAAGCAGACCAGAGAAATTCTAATTGGAAACCCTGTGATCAAGCAATCGCTCAATATGATTAAAAATTGTGACCTTATTCTGACTGGAATTGGAGCCATCGACAGTCGTATTCCCGCAGTGCTTTGGGATGTATACGTAGAAGATAATATGCAATCTCAAATTAAAGCGCAAGGTGGTGTGGGCTTTCTTTGTGCTCACTTTTTCGATGGTCAAGGTCGGTTTTTGGATTTAGATGTCAACGATAATGTGATTGGTATCCAGACAGATGATATTGAAAGCCACAAGAATATTTTGTTGGTAGCAGGTGGTCCAAGTAAGGCAAAGGCAATCTATGCAGCTTTAAAAGGGGGTTATATCAATACCCTTGTCTCTGATCACGAAACGTTGGAGACTATTTTAGAATTGAATCAAAAAAGTAAAAAAAGATAAAACCATTATAGCTACTCATCACGAGTTCATTGCCATGATGGATTAAAATGTAGTGTAGTCATCCACAGTTTGGATGACTTTTTTTGCGTTGATTTGAAAGAGGGGATTTGTAAACCCTATTAGCGTATATTTTAATAATAAGTTTTTGTATAAAAAAGCAAAGTGAATGTGCATGTTCAATAATTTGTAACAATTTAGACATGAAATAAGTAAGAAGCAAATGGTGTTATATGATATTTTGTTAGTAAGATCCTAACTAATTATTTAAGGAAGTGAATAAAAAATGCGTCAAGAGAAGAATCTTTTAAAACTGGAGACACTTTTAGAAGCATTGACAGAGTTGAAGGGCCAATGTGCATTTCAATTGATTCATGATTTAGACGCAGATCAATTGAGTGTTAAGCAAATTGAGTATTTAAAACTCATTGATGAATTTGAAGCAACGACAATCAGTAATCTAGCTGAGATTTTAGATTTAAAAAAACCCACGGTTACAGAGACCATTCATAAACTCCAAAAGCTCAATTGTATTATGAAGCATCAATGCTCTATGGATGGTCGTATTTATTATATTACCCTTACAGAAAAAGGGGAGAGATTAGCCAGGATAGATCAAATGAGTTACCATCATCTAGTTGAAAAGATTGTGAAAAGGCTAGATACAAAGGAAATTGAGACACTAACTTTATTACTTGAAAAGTTAACGGGATGAGTTCGATAGAGAAATTGTGAGAGGAGGCTTTCATATGAGAAAAGAAGAGATTAGTAGAACGTTAAATGTACTTGGTGTAACGGATATGGTTCTATTTAAAGGCACTGAAATTACGATTCGAATTGCAAAAGAGCCTAATAAAGATTTAGAGAAAAGCCTAATGGCGGATTCGAATTATGCACTTGGTATCACTGTGAAAAAAACAACTTCAGATCATCGCTATCAAATGGATGATTTTTATAAAACAGGTGTCTTATTGACGGTAAAGAATATTAAACTTGAGCAGGGCTTTTATGTATTAGATGTTATGGCACTTGAAAAAGTGAAGGTGAGTCAATTCTTCGAAGTTGAAGATGACCTTAAAGCAACTTATACATTTGAAGAAGATGTCATCGATTTGGATGAAGCAACACTTCATGAAATGATGAAGACGATTAAAAACTTAGTTAAAGAAATAAGTGTTTACTTTAAAGGATCAGAACCTTTTATACAATATGTAGATGAAATGGAAAACTTGCCGCTTTTGTGTGGCGTCTTACTCCAGTATATGCAAGTCAAGGTGGAAGATAAGCAGGCGATCTTTGAAACGTATAGTTATAGTGATAAAGGGATGAAAATGATTGATCTTCTGATTAAACAAAAAGAACTCTTTGCATTTCAGAAGGAAATTTCAGAAAAATTTTCTACAGAGGCCAATAAAAATTACCGAAAAGCATTTTTAAGAGAACAATTGAAGGCAATTCAAGAAGAACTTAATGAAGCAGAAGGTGGTACTAATAAAAAAGATTTTAGAGAACGTATTGAAAGCTCATTGATGCCAGAAGAGGTTAAAAAAGTCGCTTTTGATGAACTTGCAAAATTTGAAGGTTTATCACCTCAAAGTGCAGAGAGAAATGTCGTTGTTAATTATTTAGAATTATTATTAACATTGCCTTGGGGCAAGCATAAAGCAAAAGAAATTGATATAGAAGAAGCGAGAAAAGTACTTGATAGTGAACACTATGGCTTAAAAGAAGTTAAAGACCGAATTATTCAGCATCTCGCGGTTATGAAGCTTAAAAAAGAGAAACAAGGGTCTATTTTGTTATTAGTAGGGCCTCCAGGAACAGGTAAAACCAGTTTAGGAAAGAGCATCGCAACGGCACTTGATCGTCCTTATGTGAGAATGAGCTTAGGTGGGATTAGAGACGAGGCTGAAATTAGAGGACATAGACGAACTTATGTGGCCGCTTTACCGGGTAGAATCATCCAAGGGATGAAAAAAGCGGGCCAAACAAATCCTGTGTTTATATTGGATGAAGTGGATAAACTTATGGTGAGCAACAGTGGTGATCCAGCAAGTGCATTGCTTGAAGTCCTTGATCCTGAACAAAATAATACTTTTGCAGATCACTTTTTAGAGGTACCATATGATTTATCAGATGTATTTTTTATAGCAACTGCCAATAATTTAAGAGGTATTCCGGGACCATTACTAGATCGTATGGAAATTATTCAATTATCGAGCTATACAAATCAAGAAAAGTTTCATATTGCAGTAGATCATTTAGTAAGCAATGTTCTTGAAGATCATGGTCTTACGTCTTATCAACTTCAATATAGTGATGATGCTATTTTAAAAATTATTGATGATTATACAAGAGAAGCTGGTGTAAGAGGGCTGAAACGTGAACTTGCGAGCGTTGCAAGAGTCGCTACTGAAAAAATTGTTTTAGGTGAAGGAGAGTTGCCACTTGTAATTGATGAATCAAAAGTGGAAGAATTTCTGGGAAGACCAAAGGCAAGACATGATTTAATCGGTAAGAACAATGCCATAGGCGTTGTGACTGGACTTGCATGGACGCCTGTTGGTGGTGATATTCTCTTCATTGAAGGCTCTTTTATGCCAGGAAGCGGGCAAATGATTCTCACAGGTCAACTTGGTGATGTTATGAAGGAATCGGCAAGAATTGCACTCAGTCTTGTGAAGTCCAGATTAGCATTCCAAACGACAAATTTTGAATTCGCGAAAAAGGATCTTCATATTCATGTGCCTTCAGGTGCCATTCAGAAGGACGGTCCATCTGCGGGGGTAGCACTTTTCAGTGCGATTTCATCCCTAGTGTTGGGCAGAAAGGTATCTTCAGATATTGCAATGACAGGAGAAGTCACACTTCGAGGTATGGTTATGCCAGTAGGGGGTATAAAAGAAAAGATTATAGCAGCTCATAGAGCGGGTGTAAAAAAAGTATTGATTCCTACGGAAAATATGAAAGATTTAAAAGATATTCCAAGTGAGGTTACGGATGCAATTGTTTTCAAACCTATGGCGACGATAGAAGAAGTTATTAAAGAACTCTTTGATCTAGACTTACCAAAGGATCAAGTCTTACAAGCGCATGCTTATGGTGAAGTGCATAATTCATTTTAAAACAAACTTTATAAAATAAATAAACCCAGTGTTTAAACTTTTAAGTATACCTTAAAGTTTAAACACTGGGTTTTTAGTTGCTCTAAAGTCACTAGAGGAATTAAAAACGTTTCTCTAAATAGTTTGAGTTAATATTTCGGCTTGCATTTGTTTCATAATGCTTAGCATGACTTCATCGGTTTTCATCATACCTTCATTTGAGAGAATGCGAAGGTTGTCTATGGTCCGTTCGACTGTATCTCCGATGATCCCGTTAAAAGTAGGGACACAAATATCAGCAGTGGATAAAATTGCGGATTGAACGGCTGCTTGTGCAGAAGTCGCAAGTTTTAGTGCACAGCCAACCTTTGCACCATCGCAAATCATGCCACTGGTATTGGCGAGCATATTTTTGATTGTCCCTTCTAACTGTTTGATTGAAGCACCCATGAGCCATGCAAGACCAACAGATGCGCCAGTACCTGCAGCGACACCACAACCGCAGAGTGCAGATAACCTGCCAATAGCATTTTTGATATAACTGTTAATCATGTGGCTCATGGCAATTGCTTTTGCAAGATGCTCATCGTCAACAGGATACAGTTCGCTATAGGCCACAAGAGGGAGAATAGCGGTTAAACCATTGTTCCCACTGCCATTTGAACTCATTACAGGTAAGCTAACACCGTCCATTCGTGCATCAGAAGCACTGGCAGTAAGAATCATCGCACGTGTGGATAGATCATCTACAAGCATCTTTGAGTTTTTGAGTGTGCGTCCCACTTGCATTCCCACTGAATGTGTAAGACCATAATCCGCAACACTTCGGTTCATAGTGGCACCTTCTAATAAAAATGAAAGTGAATCCAGTGTCATACACTCAATATTTTCTATTAGGGTTGAAACGGATAGATCATAGAGTGGATTTTCCTTGGCAACACAGGTGTTGTCTCCAACTTGATCTAAGATGATTTCTTGATCAGAGGACAAGAATACAAATTGGTTGTGACGGTGCATAATAACTGCTTTTGCAGTATTATTCGCCGTTTTTATGAAGACTTCAATATCAATTTTATGTGAGGTATCCTTTATGTCTAAAATGAGCATGCCCTTGATAATAAGGTCTTTGGCAGCTATTACATCTTGCGCTGTAACTGTAGAGAGTACTTTTAAATCATTTTCGCTTTTACCACTTGTATAACCAAGTGCAGCTGCGATAGCGAGTCCGACTTCACTGGTTCCAGGAATCCCAACGGCAAGCCCATTTTTATAGATATTTGGACTGACGGATACGTGGATTTCTTCAAGGTCATGCGTATCTTTTAAGAGTTCTTTTGCTTTTGCCACTGCAAGTGCAACTGCAACTGGTTCTGTACATCCCATTGCAGGGACGACTTCCTTTTGAAGTGTGGATAAGATTAAATTTTGAATTTCTTTTGAATGGTTAACAGATGTGTTCATTGTTTTCACGCTCCCTCTGTTGAGATTTATCATTGTTAGTTATAATAAATGCAAGGATGATGCCAAAGAAAAAAGCCCAAATTCGTCTTAAAATGAGACAAAATAGAAGAGGGGGCTTATAAAAAACAAATTTTGTCTCAATATGAGATTATAAAATCTCTTAATGAGAAATTGTAGAAAACTTTTTTCTGTCAAAATAGATATTGTTGTGAATTTATGTAAATGCTATTAATCATTGATTAATAATGTGATAAACTGGATTTGATAATAAACATAATAAGGAGTCTATATGCAGTCTAAAAAGCAATCTAAAAAGCAGTTAAAAAAGAAAAAAATAGATGAACATCCTGTTTTGGATACCTTGATTTTGATAATCACCATTTTTGCAATGTCTATTATACCATTGCTTGTTCGAGTGATCCCTGTTGAATACCCTATGGATCAGTATTCTTGGTATGTGAATCAAACTGAATTTTTTGATGTCTTTTCTATGATCAAATCAGAGGCAATCGTTTTAACCGGGATATTGTCTTTAATTTTGATAAGTTATTATTATTGGCGTGTAGTTGGTTTTAATCAAATTAGAAAACCTTCCAATATATTGGCAGGTTCCTATGGTGTGTTGATTATACTATCCACGTTATTCTCAATATCAATTTATACATCTGTTCATGGATTTTTAGAGCGTTATGAAAATGTATATGTTTTGTTGGCTTATTTAGTGATTTTTATACTCTGTTCATCCGTTAATTGGAAGGATGATATGCTCAGAAAGCTCATATTTGCTTTTTTAATTTCTAATATAGTGCTGAGTGTTATTGGAATCAGTCAATATAATGGTATAGACTTAGTCTTTAATGAACATACTAAGACATTTATTGCTTCAAGTGCCATTAAAGATCTCAATTTTGATTTAACGAAATCATTAGCAGATAAAACCATATTTCAAACACTTTATCACAGCAACTATGTGGGGCAATATATTGCCTTGAGCTTACCTCTGTTTATGACGTTGTTTCTCTATGAAAAAAGAAAATGGCTTAAATGGACTTATCTTTTAACCAGTTTTATGATTGTGTTCAATCTCTTTGGTTCAATTTCAAGAGGTGGGATTGTAGGGGTAATAGTTGCAATTCCAATATTTATATTCCTAAACTTTAGGATCATATTTAAAAACAAGAAAACCTTTATTGGCTTAATATTGATTATCCTTTTAGCAGTTGTGGGGACTGAGTTATTCTCTGGTGGCCTTATGATGTCAAGGTTTAAAAAGATTCTAACAGAGACACATGCAGTCAGTGCACTTGAAAGTATAGAACTCGGAGAAAATGAAATTTTAATTGGATATGATAAAAGGCCATTTAAAATAGACGTCGTCAGTCATGAGGGACAAAATTGGGTTTTAAAATATTATTTAGACGATCAACCGGTTATTCCTGCAGGTGTCAACACAGAAGGACATGCCTATTTTGACAATGAAAAGCTTAAAAATATAACACTATTTTTATACCCCGATAATGAAAAAATTGATTTAGTCGTTTTAATTGACAATGTCCCTTGGCTATTTGGATATGATAAGGGACAGTTGAAATATAAAAATATATATGGTAAGTATACCGAATTAAGAGTGCCAGAAATTTTGGGGTTTACTGGTATGGAAAGATTGGGTTCAGCTAGAGGTTATATCTGGTCAAGATCGCTTCCAGTTATATTAAAGAGACCGCTTCTAGGATCTGGTCCAGAGACGTTTGCACTTGTTTTTCCACAAAATGATTATGTGGGTAAGTATCGGGCTTATAATACAACCAATATGCTCGTGGATAAACCTCATAACTTGTACATTCAGATTGCAATCTCTACAGGATTAGTTTCACTAGTGGTATTCCTAGCTCTTGTATTTTATAATTTCAAAAATGTATTCAGTGTTGTGAAATCTAGAAAGGCGCAATTTGAGCCAGATGAGGATTACCACCAAGTTTTACTTTTGGGTTTTACAGCCGCTTTGTTTTCATATCTAATAGCTTCGTTTTTTTCGGACTCGAATGTGCATGTGGCTGTTGTCTTCTGGGTAATACTGGGCTTATCGTATTCGATTACACGGTTTTATAAATCAACTTCAAAGTAAGGCGTCAAAAAGCTAAATCTAGAAAAAGATTTAGCTTTTTTATCATAAAAGAACAGGGGGTGTCAGCGTAATTCAGAGTTATACAAAATCATTTAAAACTTAAATAACATGGAGGCAGTTTATGAGATTTAAAGAAAAAAGAGTATTTGTGCTTATTTTAACACTACTGATAGGCACAGGGGTGGCCTTTCGCTGTGAGGTTTCATTTGCAGATGCGATAGCATTAAGTAATGGGCAGAGTATCACTGTTGATGATGATCTCTATCTCGGCGGGGAATTTTTAGAGGTAGGCATTGATTTCAATGGATGGTTTGGTGCTTCAGAAGGTGCTCCAACAGGTTTTCATCCATACATGGGACAGCGAAACAATATTGGTATGATCGTGGATAGTGATGGTTTTGACAAAGGGTTAATACCTTTAAACGGTGATTTTTCTCTGCCAGGAGGACCAGTTGAAGGCTATGGTATAGGCTATCGAGAATCTGCAGGTGGCATGCCAATTCGCCGTGTGAATATAAATCCATTATTAGACGATATATTTAGACAAAATATGTCTTTGGTGGATTTGTCTTCCGGGAATACATTATCCGCTATACACACAGTTGATGATGGAAAAGTGAAATTAGAACAAAAAATGTCCTTTGAGAAAGGCGATAAATTTTTAAAAATGGAAGTGACAATAACCAATATATCTGTACAAAAGCTTTATGATGTGAGATATTTTAGAAAACTAGATCCTGATCAAGATAGTGATTTTAATGGTACATATACAACAATAAATAAAGTTGAAGAAAATCCGACATCAGGAAATAAGGCCTTGGTGTATGCAAAGGGACCTTTAACGGGGACACCTTTTTTTTATTTATCATTTGATCCAAAGGCACGTGCATCGGTAGGGGCGTCAAGTGATCCTTTTAGTCCCAATATGTATAATGCTAATGGAGATGCACTTTTGACTTCCGAATTTAATGGGGATACACAAATTGCGTTAACATTTGCCGAAGGAGATTTAAATTCTGGTGAATCCGTAACCATGATATTTTATCAAAGTTTGGATTCTAATATGAGTTCAAGCCTGAAGGACATAGAAGAACAAGCTGTTGTTGAACCCAAACTAATAGGTTTAACAATTGAAAATGGTCTGCTGAGACCTTCATTTACAAATGAAATTTCAAATTATCACATAACATTACCAGTCAATACAGAGAAAATTAAAGTGACACCGATAGCAACTTCTGGTGCATCTATTTTAGTGAATGGAATACCCGTGATGAGTGGTACTTCATCTGAAGACATTCCGTTAAAAGCAGGTGAAAATATAATTTCAATTCGCATAATGAAGGATTTGATGATTAGAGACTATGTCATCAAGGCTCTAGTTGCTTCGAATGATCTATCAAGTTTGACGTTGGAAACTGGCGTATTATCACCTCAGTTTCAAACAGGTATCCATCATTATACTGTAAATTACCCTGCATCAACTTCCAGTGCTTCTATTACGGCGGTATCGGTTACATCAGGGGCAAGTGTAAAAATTGAGGATGTTCAAGTGGTTCGTGGACTACCTGTTCGGATTGGGTTATCATCTGGGGTAAATACGATTCCAATTAAGATAACCGCTGAAGATGGTGCTATTAAGACTTATACGATAACTACAATCGTGGCAAAATCTTCATTGGAATCAGGGTATCTGTCAGAGTTGGATCTTGATTCTGGGATTTTGACCCCTTATTTTGATAAAAATAGGTTTGATTATTCTGTAGACTATCCTGAAGCAACAAGTAGTATGACGATTAGAGTGGTGCCATTAGAACCGGACTCTATGGTTAAGATTAACCACGTTTTAATGACGGGTTCTGTTATAAAGGTGCCATTATCTGTAGGGGAAAATATAATTCCAATTGAAGTGATTGGTTTAAATAATACCACTAAAACGTATACCCTTACAGCATCAGTAGCAAAACCGCCAGTAGAACCAGACTATTTATCGTATTTGGGGGTAAGTTCTAATAATCTATCTCCAAGCTTTAACCCGAAAACATTTAATTATGAGGTGCGCTACCCAGTGGCAACAACGAGTATGATGGTAACTGCAAAGTCTATGGCATCTGGATCTATCATCAGAATTAATAATGGTGTGGCAGTTGGTTCGTCTGTAAAAGTGCCTTTGGCAATAGGAGAAAATAGAATTCCGGTAGAAATCATCAACTCAGATGGAGCGATTAGAATGTACACGATCAAAGCAATCGTGGATAAACCTATAGCGGGATCGAGTTATTTATCAGATTTGTCTCTTAAATCAGGTCATTTATCACCTGATTTTGATCCAAGACTGTTAAATTATTCTGTAGATTACCCAGCAAGTACGACGAGTATGAGCGTTAAAGCGGTTCCCGTGTCGGGTGCTTATGTATCGGTTAATGGATGGTATGCAACAAGTTCATCAGCGGTGAATGTGTCGTTGAAGACGGGGACTAATTTTATTCCAGTATGGGTGTGGGGAACAGACAATACGACTAGAACTTATACGATCCAAGCAAATGTCGCAGAGCCTGAGATTGGGTCCAGTTATTTATCTAGTTTGACACTGGATTCTGGTTGGATATCCCCTAATTTTTCTTCTAATAAAATGAATTATAGTGTCTATTATCCTTCGACGACGACCAGTATGGGCATAAAAGCAATTCCAGTAACGACGGGAGCAGCTATACAGGTGGGCGATTATCAAGCAACAAGTGTATCAGCTGTAAGGGTCTCTTTAAAAACAGGGGCTAATAGGATTCCAATCAAGGTAAAGACACCGTATGATATAGAGCGTATTTATACGATCACAGCATGGGTAGCACCACCTCCAATGGCAGAGCACTATTTGTCAAATTTGACACTTGATTCGGGAGTATTATCTCCAAGTTTTAGCCCGAGTACACTAAATTATTATGTAACTTATTCTTCGGCTACGACGAGCATGGGCATCAAAGCGGTGTCTACTACAACAGGGGGTTATATAATCGTTAATAACGGTCTTGCTACAAGTGGCTCAAGTGTGAAGGTATCCCTTAAGACCGGTGTGAATGTTATTCCGGTTAGAGTCGTTGCACCGGACTATTCAACTCTGACTTATACAATTACTGCAACTGTACTAGAGGCACCAATTATTTCAAGTGATCTTCTAAGTTTAAAACTCAGTTCAGGAACATTGCTTTCAGCGTTCGATGCTAATAAACTAAATTACTTTGTTAGATACGCCGAAGGTACAACGAGCATGGGCATAACAGCGGTGGCTGTAGCTACTGGCTCCAGTGTCAGTGTCAATAATGTTGTGACAACGAGTGATTCATCTGTGACCATTGCTTTAAATTCAGGGCCAAACTTGATCCCGATAAAAGTAACGGCAACAGATCAGTCTACAAAAACATATACGATAACTGCGATTGTAGAAAGTACAAAAATTGGCTCTAGCGGATTATCAGATTTAATACTTGGTTCGGGAAACTTATCACCAGTATTTAGCCCAAATCATTTGAACTATGAAGTCTATTATCCAAAGTCTACAAAGAGAATGATCATCAAACCAGTTGCAACAGATTTAAAATCAAGCATTATAGTGAATCAGGTTGTAACTGCTCAAAATTCATCTATAACCCTATCTTTAGCCACAGGAACTAATATAATACCTATAAAAGTAGTTAAAGAAGATGGTACTGAAACGACCTACACGATTACAGCTGTCGTGGCAGAATAATTAAAGGACAAGATGACTACAGAAGATTCTTACAGCTATATTTAGTGTGGGGATCTTCTTTTGTTCTGGACTTTACAAACTGTAAATAAGGTGGACACTGGTAAACTTAAATGTTTATAGAATGCTACTAGAGGGTATCCTACAGTATGTACAAATTTAATCGACGACAGGATTACATAAAAGATAGGATTACATAAAAGTCGATAAATGGAAATTAAGAGAGGAGCAGGTTTATGAAAATAAGAAAAAAATTTGCATATTTCCTAGTTTTAACGTTGTTAATGACCTCAAGTATGGTTATCCCATATGGTGCAGCCTTCATGACTCCATCAGCACTGCCAGGAGCAAGAAGTGTAACTGTCAGTGGGGATGTTTACTTAGGTGGGAACTATGTGGAAATTGGAATCGACAACAACGGATGGTTTGGTGCGTCCACAGCAGCGCCTTCAGGCTTTCATCCAGTATCAAGAAGCAACATTGGAATGGTCATGGATGGCGATGGCTTCGATGTTGGAGAGGCAGTAAAGTCAGGAGATTTCTTTTTACCAGGTGGTCCAGTGGAGGGTTATGGTATAGGCTATAAGGAAACTTCAGAGGGTACTGCTATTACACGTGTGAATACGAATCCATCTTTAAATTCATCGTTTAATAAAAATATGACTTTAGTGGATTTATCATCTGGGGATACGCTTTCAGCAGTACATACTGTAGATGATGGCAAAGTAAAGCTAGAACAGAAGGTATTATTTCAAAAAGATGACTTATTTATGAAAATCGAAGTAAAACTCACAAACATATCTGCTCAGACTCTATATGATGTGAGATATTTTAGAAAATTAGATCCTGATCAAGATAAGGATCTAAGTGGCACTTATTCTACTTTGAATAAGGTGGTTGAAAATCCAACTTCAGGAACTAAAGCATTGGTTTATGCAAAGGGACCTGTGACAGGGACGCCATTTTTCTATACTTCCTTTGATTCAGATGCACGTGCGTCTGTGACTTCATCAAGTGATCCTTACGGTAGTGCAATGTATAATGTAGATGGCGACGCGCTCTTAACTTCAGAAGTTAGTCGAGATACGCATATTGCAATGACTTTTGCGAAAGGAAATTTAAACGCTGGAGAATCTGTAAATTTAGTACTTTATCAAAGTTTAGATCCAGATCTTACATCAAGTTTGGATAAGATTGAAGATGAAGCTGATGGTGCGAAACTAGAGTTGACAGCTTTAAGTATTGAAAATGGCACATTATCCCCATCGTTTTCAAGTGATGTAACAGATTATAGTACGATTTTACCAGTGGGGACAAAAACAACTAAAGTGACACCAACAGCAACCTCTGGAGCTGCTATCACGGTAAGTGGTATTTCTGTGAGTAGCGGAAGTGCTTCAGGTGATATAAATGTTTCACCAGGACATAATACAATTCCAGTTCAAGTAACGAGTGGCTCAGCAGTAAAAGCATACACCATTGATGCGTTGGTGGCTTCTAATGATTTATCAAGCTTATCCGTTAGCGCGGGAACACTATCACCGACATTTAATTCAGATACTTTAAATTATACAGTAAATTATCCGACATCAACTGCAAGTATGACGTTAACAGCAGTATCTGTTACAAGTGGTGCAGGTATTGAAATCGATAATACGACGTCGAATGGCAGTTTAACCAAAGCAGTGGCCTTGTCAGTAGGATCAAATGTGATTCCGATAAAGATAACTGCTGAGGACAGTTCTATAAAGACGTATACAGTTACGGCAGTAGTTGCATCGGATTATTTGGCGAGTTTGACATTAGGCTCAGGGACATTATCCCCTGTATTTAATCGAGATACTCTCAATTATGAGGTGAATTATCCTGTGATGACCACTTCGACATCAATTACAGCAGTCTCAGAGGATTCGGGATCAACGGTTACGATTAATAACGTTTTGGCAACGAGCAATTCAGCGGTGACTGTGGCATTATTGGCAGGAGATAACAGTATTCCGGTGAAGGTAACTGCATCAGATAACTCAGTGAGAACATACACAATTAAAGCAAATGTGGCGTCGAATCACCTTTCAAGCCTAAGTGTAGATAAAGGCGAGCTGTCTCCAGTATTCGATGAAGACACGATGAATTATACCATCACTTATCCTTATGGGACAACCAGTATGGCAATAACGGCGATACCTGTCACTCCTGAGGCAAGCGTTAAGATCAATGATACTGTGGTAACAAGCCCATCGGCAGTAACAGTGGTGCTTGAAACTGGTAATAACACAATTTCTATAAAAGTAACGGCAACAGATAATTCAGTGAGCACATACACAATTGTTGCGAGGGTAGAAAGAGAGGAAAAGGATTCTAATAGTGGCATTACAGAACCGCCATCGAGCGGTTCCGAAGTGATTATCAACGGAAAAGCTGAAAAAGCAGGAGAAGAAAAAATTAGCCAAGTGGGTGATAAAAAAATCCTTGAATTAGTAGTGGATTCTAAGACTATTGATTTGTTGATTGATGAAGCATTAAAGAAACTCGCTGAAGACCCAGTTAAAGTTGATGCTATGAATAAAAATATCGTCCAAATAACGACTTCATCTAGTAATTCTGATCAAATAAGTGTCAAGCTAAGTGGAGATATCGTGAAAAAATTAGATGATAATCAATTTTTGATTTCTTTACAAACTCAAAAGGCAAATTACCTTTTACCAGCTAAAGAAATTAATATATCAGAAATCGCTAAACTCTTTAAAACAGAAGTCGATTTAAAAGATATCATCATAGATATCCAAGTGGACAATGTGGCTCAAAGTGTCTTAGATAATACGAATAAATTGTTCGCGAATAATGGCTTTATGAAAATGGTAACAAAACCTTTAAGCTTTAAGATTGTTGTCACATCATCAGACACTAAAGAATCCGTTGAAGTGAAACAATTTAAAAGCTATGTAGAGCGTGAAATTCCTGTGAGTTTAGAGGATAGCAACAGAATAACAACGGGTGTGCTCATCACTGCTGATGGCATCTATCATGTGCCTACAAGAATATTCAAAAGAGATAATGAGAATTTTGTCAGCATCAAATCACTCACAAATTCTGTATATTCGACTATTTTTAACGAAGTCAATGTGGCGTCTGTAAAAGGGCATTGGGCTGAGCAACAAGTAAACGACATGGCGTCTAGGCTTGTTTTACCAGATTATCAAAATTTTGAACCAGATAAGAAAATTACCAGAGCAGAATTTGCAGATTACATTACAAAGGCGTTGGGTCTTATTGAAAATAAAGACGATACAAACTTTGCAGATGTAGATGTGAATAACAAGTACTATAAGCAAATTCAAGTTGCTAAAGAGTATGAGCTGTTTACAGGTGATGAAAAAGGTTACTTTAATCCGAATAAATTGATCACACGTGAAGAAGCGGTTATGGTAACTGCAAAAGCTTTAATGTTAGCAGGGGTTCAAAATAATCTAGATAATCAACCTATTAAATTTATGGATGCCTCAGATATATCACCGTGGGCAATTGATATGGTAAGCTTTTTACAAGATAGGAAAGTTTTTAACGGTAATGCTAAGAATGAATTTAAACCAAAAGATTTCTTAACTTGTGCTGAGGCCGCTACGGTTGTTCGAAACATATTGATGGCCTCAGATTTGATTGAGAAATAATTTAATAGATCTATCTATGTCTCTATAAAATATAGACCTAATAGAGAGACCACCTCAATTTAGATTGAGGTGGTCTTTTTCATGGTCAAAATTCATTTGGATTTATGATGAGCGGGTTTAAATTGATCTTTTATTATAAGCAATTCGTCGAGACTCTCCAGCAAAGCGTCAACGACATCAGGATCAAAGTGTTTCCCTTGACCATCTAGGATAATTTTAAGAGTTGTCTCCAAAGTAAAAGGTTCCTTATAAGGGCGTTTCGAGAGTAAAGCATCAAATACGTCTGCCACAGTTACGATACGAGCACAGAGCGGAATATCTTCTCCTGAAATACCATTGGGATAACCAGAACCATCATACTTTTCATGATGATTTTGAGCGATTTCAATGCCCATTGAAAATAAGCTTCGACCTCTATTTTTAACGTTTTCTTCAGCTTCCATTAAGACGTTTGCACCATAAATCGTGTGGGTTTTCATAATGTCAAATTCTTCTTTTGTGAGTTTTCCAGGTTTGAGCAAAATATAATCTGGTATGCCAACCTTACCAATGTCGTGCATCGGACTAAATTTGACTAAATCGGTAATATAGTTGTTGGTGATTGTCTCCTTGAATTTAGGATTTTCCTTTAATTTTTTAGCAATAACACTTACATATCGGCTCATTCGAACCAAATGATCTCCGGTATCTTCATCTCGAGCTTCACTTAGTTTTGCAAGTGCAAGAACACTAGAATAAACTAAATCATCTACAAATATATTTTTTTGAAAGGATAGAGCGATGGAGTTGCTGAGGATTTTTAAATACTCAATGTGCTTTTTCTGATACACATTTTTGCGATCACTTGAAAAAAATATAAATCCAATTGGCTTGCCATTGGCTTCTAATGGTAAAGTTATAGATGCTTTTATGTTGTGATCTAGTAAAATTCGACTGTATTTTTTTATAGGTCTATTTTCAAAATAAGCTTCAAAGTCATTTATAATACGAGGTTCCTTGAGTGTCATGATTTGACCTAAACTCGTTTCAGATAAGATTACTTCATAACCAATAAGCGCTTCAGCAAGTCCCTGATGAGATACTTCTGAAATCCCATAGGATGCAACGACTTTAACTGGATTACTATTTTCAAGCAGCGCAATACCGATGTAAGAATAGGGTAAAAAATGGCTAAAAGATTTATAAATGTAATC
This sequence comes from uncultured Fusibacter sp., assembly GCA_965140735.1. Lineage (GTDB taxonomy): Bacteria > Bacillota > Clostridia > Peptostreptococcales > Acidaminobacteraceae > Fusibacter_A. The sequence goes on from OZ223306.1 coordinate 3,796,039, forward strand.
AAGTGTATCGGTAAAAGAGTCATAAGTATTGATTTTTTCTGTGAGTTCAAGCGTCTCGGTGAACCCTGAAAACATTAACTCTACTTCATCTGCAACAGTGACGCCCTTGACTGTATTTGCTGAATGTTCATGTTCAAGTCCAAGTTTATCTAGATGTCTGTAAAAGACATTTAAAGCTTTAAATAAATCAGAATACATTTGATACATTAAAAAACTGGTGATAATAATAACGAAAATCATGAGTAGGAAAGTTAAATTTCTATAAAATTCATATCGTTGTACCATATTATCTTCAAATACTTTTAGCATTAAATCAGAATGCAAGAGGAGTTCTTCATTGTTTTCATTGAGATAAATAAGGGCTTGTTTAAATTCTAAACTCTCATAATCGTATTGGGTTACATCAAGGATGGATAGATAAAAATCACCCCAGATATTTTTAATATATTTGAGTTCAGGGGTAATCTTTTCTTGTATCTTTTTAGGAATAGTTATAAGTTCACTTTCCAATATGATGGACCCATTAGCCAAATTGTCATAGACAGTTTGATATGCATTTGCATTTTCTATAAGAGTTTGCTTTATATCCGTTATTTTTTGTCTTAAGATCTTATCAGTTTGAATAGAGTCGCCAGAATGAAGTTCTTCATTAATCACATAAAGTCTGCTGGCATTTTTAGAGAGCGCTTGTGTTAGCATACGCTGTTTTCCCAGTATATTGATGACTTTTGCATCATTTTTAAGTGTTTCACCAGAGTAAGTCGAAATAATAAAAATGGAAATAACACCAATGGCAATGATGAATAAATAGACTAAAAAGCGTTTTTTTATAGTGGCAAAAGTTTTCTTTTTATTTTCTGATTGCAAGTGGACCTCCAAAGATTCTAGACGTAAAAAGTACTTATATAAAGTTTATCATATTTTCATGGAAATACTCAAAAAAAGAACGCTAAAATAGAAATAGCGTTCTGATGAGGTGGTGGTAAGAAATACTTACCCTTTATCGATCAAACAGACTAAAGTCTGATTTGATTTCAATACTATTTGTAGGACAAACTTCAACGCACTTCAAGCATTTAGAACAATTAAACGCCTCACTGGGTGTATTTTTCTGAGATTTATAGAAACTGTATGATTTATCAAGTTTTGTGATGTAACAGGTTTGATCACAGAGACCACAAGAAGTACATGAACTCTTGGTTGTTTTAATTTTAAATAAACTATATTTATTGAAAAATCCCTGAGCCCAAGAAATAGGACAGCCTATCTTGTAATAGTTATACATATGTTGTGCGGATTGGTCCTCAGACATACCTCTTGTCATCAATTCCATGATAAAGCCCATAGGACAGATCCACTTGCAAAAGGTTTTACCCATTAAAATGCCCAATAAGCTTGCTAACCCAAAGATAATCCATAGGCTGATGTTGAATGTAAAAATGGCAGTGACTGTAACAAAACCAAAGAAAAGTTGAATCCATTGGCGATATGGGATTAGTTTTGACATTTAGCACTCCTTTTATAAAAAAATACAACCCCCTCATACCCGGGGTATGAAAACAGTATATCATAGGTTTGTAGTAGAAATCAATTGTTAAAATGTGATATGATAGAATAAAAAGAAAGGGGCACGAAATGGATACGAAAGAGGTACTTTTAAAATTTTCAAACGAGTTTGAAGGTGAACTTATTGCACCCCATGGGTCAGCTCTTGTTGGTGGAGAGGATGCTATGTTAGCACCTTATGATATGCTTTTAGGTGCATTGGGTTCTTGCTTATACGCCACTTTTCTAGGGATAGCAAAGAAAAAACGAATTGGCTTTGAACGTATAGAATTTCTCGTAACAGGTGAAAAGAGGACTGAGGTGCCTACAACCTTGAAATGGGTTAATGTAAAGTTTACAATTGTAAATGCCGAAAAAGAATTAGGACTCACACAGGCCGCTAAACTGGCGACTGAGTATTGTTCTATTTATCAGACGATTTCACATGTGGCAGAAATGTCATATGATGTTATTTTTGTTTAAGATCAATATAAAAAGAAATAAGTTTAGAAGCAATAAGGGCGTTGTCAAAATAAAAGAAGCCATAACTTAGTCTCTAGTAAGAGCTAAGTTATGACTCTATGGAAAATAAGGGAAGTGTATTATCGATTACGTCTAAAGTTTGCACTTCTGTCAAGTTGATTGTTAAAAGCACTTAAATGGTTTTCAGAAGCATTTTTTAGAGATTCAAATACGGTTTTGACATCTGCTGGCAAGTCCTCTTTTAAGAAGGCTTCATACATGGAAATGTTAAATATTTCAGCATCTACACCAGCTTGATATGCGTCTGTTAGGCTTGCTGGAAGGACCACAAGTTGATCAGATTCATTTACGGGCAGTTCTAAGTTATATTTTTCAAATAGAGGTTCAAGCCAGCTAATATGCCTAGATTCAGCTTTTGAAATGTTTGAAAAAGGTCTTGCGACGCCGTATTGACTCATGATGAGTTCGTATTCTGCAAGTGCAGTGTATTCATCTTGAATCGCATAGATGAGCATTTCATCAAGAGTGTAATTGTCTTTTTCCAAGGCACCTGCAGCACCATAATTTTCGATATCTGCAAATGATAAGCTCATAGCAGAAATTAAAGTTAAAACGAGTGTAAGTAACATTGTCTTTTTCATAGGGAACTCTCCTTTAATTAATCAACACATTGTAATGTGCTTAGTTGTTTTCTTCTATGAGATTACTATACTGCCAGATTATGAAGATGATATGGAGAAGATATGTTTTATATAAGGAAGTGATTGAGATGAGTTTTAAAATTAATATCCCACAAGGACAAATCGGACCGAGTCAAATCGGACCAAGTAAGCATTATTATGAAGCTCAAGCGAGATTTCAATCTATATTGGAAAATAAATTGAATGTGAAAACTGCTTCGTCTACACCAAAGACGCCAACTGTAAATAATACGGTTAATTTAAGTCACATCATTGCGGATGATCAGGGCTTTGATCCCCAAAATGTGATGCTTAAAAGTGGCGTGTCTGCAGAAGCCTTAAATGAAAAATTGAAAGGGACTGCACTTGAAGGTTTGGGCGGTGATTTCGTTGCGGCAGAGCAAAAATACGGTATTAATGCATGGTTTTTAACAGGACTTGCCATACACGAGTCAGGGTTTGGAACGAGCCGAATTTCACAAGATAAAAACAACCTCTTTGGATTTAAAGCTTATGATTCAAGTCCTTATGCAAGTGCTGCTCAGTTTACGAGTAAAGGGGATAGTATCGATAAAGTGGCGCAGTATTTATCTGATCATTATACCAATCCTTCTGGGAAATACTATAATGGCACTTCTGTAGATGCGATTGGCAAGCGATATGCCACAGATCCAAACTGGTCAAATGCACTTCAATCTAGAGTGGCACAATTGATGCGATTAGGTTAACCATAAAAGATATAAAATGTTATAGAAAGCTAGAAAAAGTTGGAGATGAGGATAGGGATGAGTAAAGTTTATTTTAAAAGGGTAACGAGTAATAATTCAGAAGCACTGAGTTTAGCAGCTCAAACATTGCTTGAAAAAATAGTGACGTCAACAAATCATGTGTTTTCAAAAGAAGTGCCCATCAAGGTACATTTTGGCGAAAAAGGGAACACGACATTTGTGCCAGCGACTTGTTATGAAGGCATCATCGAAACGCTTAAGGACAATGACGTGAAGTCATCTTTTATAGAGACAAATGTGCTTTATAGAGGTTCAAGAACGACTCGAGAGAGTCATATTGCACTTGCAAAAGAACATGGATTTACAGCACTTCCAATCATTATAGCTGATGGTGATCATGGCGAAGCTTATGATGAAATTGAGGTCAATAAGACTTATTTTGAAACTTGTAAAATTGGCCGTGAATTTTCAAACTATGATCAGTTTATAGTGACGAGTCATTTTAAAGGTCATGGTGTAGCTGGATTTGGTGGCGCGATGAAACAACTTGCCATGGGTTTTGCAGCGAGAGGTGGCAAACTTGCACAACATTCTGGGATTAGTCCAAGGGTAAAAGCGTCTAAATGTATCGCATGTGGCCTGTGTGTTAAGAAATGTGATGTAGACGCAATTGAACTTAACGATAAAGCGGTTATTATACCTGAGAAGTGTGTGGGTTGTGCGGGTTGTATCGCAGTTTGTCCTGTGGGTGCTATACAAAATGATTGGAGTGGTGAAAACTTTAAAGAGAAAGTGGCTGAATATGCATACGGTGCACAACTTGGTAAAGATAATATCTATATTACTTTTTTGATCAATGTAACGGAAGAGTGCGACTGTATGGGACAACATATGACGCCTGTTGCCAAAGATATTGGTGTCTTTGCATCTAAAGATCCTGTGGCGATTGACGTTGCGTGTCTGGATATACTCCAAAAGGAGCATGGACACCCTTTATTCGAATCGGGGCGGGCAACAATCAAGCATGCTGTGAAGATTGGACTGGGTTCAGATCAAATAGATCTAGAAGAACTCTAAACTATTGATATTCAATATTTATAATTATAATAAACCCCAGAAAGCTTTTATATGAAGTCGTTACTTCAACATGATCAAGCTGTTTCTGGGGTTTATTTAATGACATTTTAATCCTATTCTAATAATATTTTGTTTATAATAAGGTACAAGATAATTGGTTTTATGATTCTTTATCTTGATTCATTTGAGACATAAAAGCTGCTGCCATTTCTGCTGCTTTTTGCATTTCTTGCTCAATCGCTTGTTTACATACTTCTGATTTGCCTTCTGTAACCGTAATACGTGCACTGGTTTTAGCAACTTCTAATTTAATAAAGTCGGTATCCAATATTTTTTCAAGTGTTTCCTTGATCATCTTCTTAGAATCGTCTTTAACCAGATACTCAGAAAATTGGTCATGAATAGCAATGACAATGCGACCTTCAGAATCAATTTTTATGTTTTTAATAAATAATTCGAGCATTTTAGCACCTCCGTTTATACTATAATCCTATTTTATTTTAGCACTTTTTAGGATTTATACAACTGTTACAACAAAGGAGCTTAATATGACAAATTTAATTCACAAATTAGGAAAGTGGTTGGGGTATTCTGGACGAATAGTAAAGCGGTCTTTCGAGAGGTTCCCCATTACTTTGATGGCAACGTGTGCTCTTGTGATTACTTTTATCATGACGATTCATGCGACACATCCAGACGATTATCAAAATTATCTTATGATACTTGCTCTGGCAATGCCTTTTTCAGCGATACTAAAATTGTGGCATGAAAGAACAGGTAAAGTCCAAATAGGGATTCAGATCGGGCTAACCTTAATTCTACTTATAAGTTACTATCTTGTGATTCCTGAGCTTAAATCGGATATATTTTGGGGGCAATATTTTGTACTTCTAATTCTGTTTTATGCCGTGTTCTTTATAGTACCTTATTTTCCGAAGCGAGAAGGTTTTTCACTCGCACTTGTGGAACGGTTAGGGAAATTCTTTTTAACTGGGCTATATGCATTTGTATTGTATCTAAGCCTTAATGCAGTCCTTTTTTCTGTGGAGAGATTATTTGAACTCGACTTGCCATCAGAACTACCTGCAGATTTATTTTTCTGCGTTTTAGGATTTTTTGCGGTGCCTTATTTTTTAGGCAGTTTACCTGAAATTCATCATCAAGAAAAACCAGAAGCCTTTTCAAAGATTTTTAAAACGTTGTTTCTCTATATATTGATCCCAGTTCAATCTATTTATACTGTAATTTTATATGCTTATTTTATTAGACTGCTTGTACTCAGAATGCTTCCTGAAGGTCTAATCGGTAATTTAGTGCTCTGGTATGCACTTGTAAGTTTTTTGACACTTTTTAGTGTTAAGGATTTAAGAGCAGAAGTCTCTTGGCTTGATCAATACATGAAGATTTTTTCAGTGGCGATGGTAATACCAATGGTGATGCTTGCAATTGCAATGGGTATCAGAGTTCATTATTATGGCTTAACCATGGTGAGATATCTTTCGGTTGTGGCGATGATTTATCTCGGGATTGCATATATACTTTTGCCTATAAAGAGAAGAGATGCATCTATACCGCTGTATGTAATAGCCATATGTATGCTTACAGTGAGTTTTTTCGGTGTGCTCTCTTGGGATAAAGTCGTTCTAAAAGAACAGATGGGAAGACTTGAAAGTCACTTGATTGAAGCGGGTTATACTTTAGACAATAAGAACTGGGTTGCTCCAGCCACCGTTTCAGAGGAACAGCAACAGCTGATTTCTGAAGGCTTAAATTATCTGACTGACCATTACGAAATAGATGAGATTACGCTATTGCCAGAGGGATTTGAGATGGATCAAGCTGCTCAATACCTAGGTTTTGAGATCAAAAATAGATACACACGTTATGATCATTCAAATTATTTCAACAAATCGTTTGTGGATCAGAATGTACCTTTAGAAGTTCAAGGTCAAGATTATGTGATGCTATTTGGTCGATTTGATGCTTTGTCTTATAGCCTATACGATGGGCATATTACACTTAAAAAAATAGACCCATCTGGGAAAAATACATCTTCTGGAGAAGAGACATTTGCAGGGATGAAAATAATAGAAGATGATTTTTTAGTGGGTGAAATCAACGTAGATGAGCTTGCTGAAAAGGCATATAAATCAAACGAAAGTGGTCAAATAATTGACTTTAAAACATCTAGTGGTGAAGTGCTTACCCTAGAATTTGATTTCATCGAGATTGGTGGCACTACAAAGAGTACCGGTGAATTTAACAACATTGATTATTTTCAATGTTGGCTGAAAGTTAGCAAGAAGTAAACATAAACTTAAAGGTTCCTTAATATGCTTTTGATGTTGCTGAGCTATCATAGAGTTATCCCAAATGGATAACGAGTGAATATCAAGAATATTAGGGTGAGGGTAAACCTTACCTCATAAACTTGATTACGATAGAAGTAGATGAAAAGTGTATTTTTAGGAGGTTAAATAATGAATGCGGTAATATTTGATTTTGATGGCACGATCATTAACACAAACGAACTCATTAAAGAAGGCTTAAACAGTTTTGCAGAAAGATATCGAGGTTATAAATTAGTTACTGAAGAACATAGAATGCTTACTGGGAAGACATTAGAAGATCAGATGGCTTATATCAATCCACATAAATGGCAGTTGATGAGCAATCACTTTAAGATATGGTATGCGCACAATCATAATGCTAAAACATGTGCGTTTCCAGGTATGATTCGTTTAATTAAAGAGCTTCATGAAAAAGGTATAAGAATGGCGATTGTATCCAATAATAGTACAGCATCACTAGATATGGGGCTTAAGCATTTAGGGCTTGAAGCTTATTTTGAGTATGTGGTTACAAGAGACGATGTATCAGAAACTAAGCCTTCTCCAGAAGGGATCCAAAAGGTTATGGAGCTTATGAATCTTCAGAATCATGAAGTGATTTATATAGGCGATACTGCAGGTGATATCTATGCGGCAAAAAATGCAGAAATCATAAATGCTATTGTTGGATGGAGTAGCATAGGTGCAGAGACCATCATGATGTTACAACCGGACTATGTTTTAAAATCAGCATCACATCTTCATGATATTATAAGTGAACGTAAACGTGAAGTCGCATAGTCAATTCAAAAAAAGCATATACAGAAAAGTTGAAAACTCGAAGCTGGATCGCTACATTGACCGGCATTCGAGTTTTTTTATGTCATATGCAGCGCATTGGTTGCAACTTCAAAAGTAAAACTTTTGTAAATGATAATTAATATCATTGACGCTTTTTTAAAAATGGAGTACGATGTAGATAATGATAAATCCGATTAAAATACTAGGATATAAATGGAGGTCGAATATGACATCAGAAATTATTAAAATAAGCAATTTAAAGTCGAGTGTTGAAGGGCAACAAATACTTAAGGGGATTGATCTTGAAATTAAGGCCGGTGAAATTCACGTGGTTATGGGTCCGAATGGTGCTGGAAAGTCCACGCTTGCCAATGTCCTAATGGGGCATCCTGCTCATAAAGTTGAAACCGGTGAAGTTACTTTTATGGGTAAAAATTTATTGGATATGAAAGTGGATGAGCGTGCTAAAGCGGGTCTTTTTTTATCGTTTCAATATCCTGAAGAAGTGCCTGGCGTAACGGTTGAGAATTTTCTCCGAACAGCGAAGAAAGAAGTTGCTGGTATTATGCCTATGGCACTTTCGTTTAAGAAAGAAGTTCAAAGTAAGATGGAAATGCTCAATATGGATTCCAAGTATTTAGAGCGCTATCTCAATCAAGGTTTTTCAGGTGGCGAAAAGAAGAAAAATGAAATTTTGCAGATGGCTGTGCTCAATCCCAAGCTTGCGATATTAGATGAAACGGACTCAGGACTTGATATTGATGCCATTAGAGTGGTTTACGAAAGTGTTCAGAAATTATCTAAAGCAGATAATGCAATTCTGGTGATCACCCATTACAGCAAGATTCTCAATTACATCACACCGGATTATGTGCATGTACTCGTGGATGGTAAAATCGTTAGAAGTGGCGATGTAACATTAGCTGAAGAGATTGAGTCTAAAGGCTATGAGAAAAGAGAGTGGTGATCATATGGCAAAGAAAACCTATATAGAAGAAGTAGATCGTGGGGTCTATGACATCATTAATAGAGAAGATCATAGATACAAAGCAGCAAAGGGGTTAACGGCAGATATTATTAGAGAAATCTCCAGAGAGAAGGATGAGCCAGAATGGATGCTGGACTATAGATTGAAGTCACTTGAAATTTTTAATAGTAAACCAATACCCACCTGGGGGGCTGATTTAAGTGAACTTGATATGGACAACATCGTTCACTATGTGAGACCTAATACAGATATGAGTACATCTTGGGAAGACGTGCCGGATGATATTAAGCAAACTTTTGATCGCTTGGGCATTCCAGAAGCAGAAAAAAAATCACTTGCGGGTGTGGGGGCGCAGTATGACTCCGAAGTAGTTTATCATTCCATGAGAGATGATTTAAAGGCAAAAGGCGTGGTATATACGGATATGGATTCAGCTGTTAAAGAATACGAAAGTATTGTTAGAAAATATTTTATGACGGTGATTACCAATAGAGATCATAAGTTTTCTGCACTACATGGTGCGGTATGGTCGGGAGGCTCGTTTGTTTATGTACCAGAGGGTGTTGAAGTGGATTTTCCTCTGCAGTCTTACTTTAGACTCAATGCCAAAGGTGCGGGTCAGTTTGAACACACGCTTATAATTGTGGAGAAAAATGCAAGTCTTCACTTTATAGAAGGCTGTTCAGCACCTAAGTATTCTGTTCAAAATCTACATGCAGGTGCCGTGGAACTCTTTGTGAAAGAAGGGGCAAAACTCAGATATAGTACGATAGAGAATTGGTCGAGAAATATGTACAATCTCAATACCAAACGGTGTGTGGTAGAAAAAAATGGCAAAATTGAATGGGTATCAGGCTCATTTGGTTCTAAAATCTCCATGCTTTATCCCATGAGTATATTGAAAGGTGAAGGGGCATCCTCTGAGTTTACTGGGATTACTTTTGCGGCTAAAGGACAATACCTGGATACAGGAACAAAAGTTGTTCATGCGGCTCCGAATACCACTTCTATCGTGAATTCAAAATCAATTTCAAAAGATGGTGGTCATGCTTTTTATAGAGGCCTACTCAGAGTGACGCCGAATGCAATAAATGTCAAGTCCACAGTGAACTGTGAATCGTTAATGCTTGATAACCGGTCGAAATCAGATACGCTGCCTATTATTGAAATAGGGAATGAACAAGTGGATATTGGTCATGAAGCCAAAATAGGTCGAATCAGTGATGACACGATTTTTTATCTTATGAGCAGAGGGATTAGTGAAGCAGAAGCCAAGGCAATGATTGTCAGAGGATTTGTAGAACCGATTACTAAGGAATTGCCTCTAGAATATGCAGTGGAGCTTAACAACTTAATTAACCTAGAATTAGAAGGAACTATAGGGTAGGAGGCAGATATGAACTTTAGACAATATCATCAAGAGGCATTTCATAAAATGGAAACGCCAGTTTGGAAGCGAGTGAGTTTACCAGACCGATTGTTTCAAGTACCAGATTATAAAATGGATGCCTTGGTTACAAGTGATTCGGAAGATATCAGTATAGCTGTATTTCAAGAGACAATTGACATGGATGATTCTATAATACAATTAGAAAAGACGGCTAAAAAACATCTTGGTAGTGCGTTTGATCATTTTATAAATGGATATTCGAACTCGGGATATGTGATAAAATCCAATTCAAAAGCGCTAAAACCACCTGTTGTGGATATTCATTATGTTTTAGGTGGCGAAATGTATACACTTATTGATAATCATGTGATTGTTGCAGAAGCAGGTACAAAACTAGATGTGATTATAGATTATCATGTGGAACCATCAAATTATAATCCATCAGGATCGGCATTAGAAACTGTGGTACATTATGGTTTAACTCGTATTATTGCAAAGCGTGGCAGCCATGTGAGATTTTTTAAATTGCAGAGATTAGATGAGAAGGCACATCATTTTGATCAGGTGTTTGCAAGTGTAGAAGAAGGTGCCGTGGTTGATGTTTTTGATGTCCAAGTAGGTGGTCATTTTAAAGCCGTCACTTATGAAACTGATTTAAAAGGCAGACATAGTGAAGCGCATCTAAAAAGTATTTATTTTGGTGATAAGGATTCAAAATCAGACCTTTCGTTTACGATGAACCATCAGGGTAAAAAGTCGAACTCAAGTATTTTATCAAAAGGTGCTCTTGACTCAAATGCATTAAAAGTTTTTAGAGGTAATTTATTCTTTGAAACAGGCGCAAGTCAATCAGAAGGCAAAGAAGAAGAGTTCGTGATGCTTCTGGGAGAATCTATCAAATCAGACTCAATTCCTGCTCTCATGTGCTCTGAGGATGATGTTATAGGAGAACATGCAGCCAGTGTTGGACAAGTAGATTTAAATAAACTTTTTTATTTGATGAGTCGAGGTTTTTCTGAGATGGAAGCTAAAAAATTGGTCATTAAGGCTTCTTTTGAAGAAATTCTAAGCAGTGTACCTTATGAAAGCTTTAAAGCCACAGTGTCTGAGGAAGTGGATAAAAGAGTTTATTAGGGTGAAAGTTAGATTGTGGATTGGAGGTAAAATATGAACGAAGATACTATAGAACATGCGTACAGATCACATTTTCCTGTCTTTGAAGCACATCCTGATTTAGTTTATTTGGATCATGCTGCAACGAGCCAAAAACCCTCAAGTGTTATTGAAGCCATACGGCAACAAATGACTTCTGAAAATGGCAGTCCCAATAGAGGGGCTCATAAACTCAGTGTAACAGCAACTCAGATTTATGATGGTGGCAGGCAGCGTGTAACTGATTTCATAGGTGGCACTGATCCAAGGGAAATTGTGTTTACAAAGAATGCAACAGAAAGTTTAAATTTAGTGGCCTACAGTTATGGGATGACATTTTTAAAGGCAGATGATGAAATTGCAATTTTGATATCGGCTCATCATAGCAACATAGTTCCTTGGCAAATCGTGTCTCAAAAGACAGGTGCAAAGTTGGTTTACTTGTTGGTGGATCAAGAAGGGAAATTGCCAGAAGCAGAACTTGAAAAGATAAATAAGCGCACAAAGATTGTCACTTTTCCTTGGATTAGTAATGGCATAGGCACGAGAATAGCGCCTAAAAAACTCATAGAAAAAGCGCATGAAATGGGGGCAATTGCTATAGTTGATGCGGCACAGGTTGCTGGACATGAACGGGTAAATGTCATTGAGTTAGACGTAGATTTTCTTGTGTTTTCGGGACATAAGATGTTTGGACCTCAAGGGATCGGTGTTCTATATGGCAAGTATGAACTGCTCAAGGAGATGCCACCGTTTTTAACAGGTGGAGATATGATAGAATATGTCACTTGCTTTGAGACGACTTATGAAGAGGTTCCTAAGCGATTTGAGGCGGGGACCCAAAATGTCAGTGGTGTGAAAGGATTGGTAGCTGCAATTGATTTTATAGAGTCTATTGGCATTGATGCTATCCAGAACCATGAACATAAATTGACGCAATATATGATAAATCGGTTAAAAGAGTTGTCATTTATTACGCTCTATGGACCTGAAAAGTTAGAAGATAGAGGTGCACTTGTTGTCTTTAATGTGGCAAATGTTCACCCTCACGATGTGGCTTCTATTTTAGATGATTATGGGATTGCCATTAGGGCTGGTCATCATTGTACTCAGCCTTTGATGCAACATTTAGGATTAACTGCGACTTGTAGAGCGAGTTACAGTATCTATAATTCGGAGTCAGATGTGGATCAATTGATAAAAGCGCTTTACAAAGTAAGGAAGGTGTTTGGATATGATAACTGATTCGATTTATACAGAAATTATTATGTACCATAATAAGGAAGGCCATAATAAGCATATGCTAGAACATCCTACACATGTGGAACGTGGTCATAATCCCAACTGTGGAGATGATTTAACCTTGCAAGTGGAGGTGGAAGAAGGACTTATAAAAGAGGCATCCTTTATAGGAAATGGATGCGCGATCAGTACAGCAGCGATGTCCATTATGATTGATCTGGTTAGAGGGAAGTCTATCGAAGAAGCCCATCGAATCGTGGAGACCTATTTGGAAATGATAAGAGGTCATGAAATACCAGATGAAGCTTTAGAGCAATTAGAGGATGCACAGATTTTTGAATCTCTTCAAAACATGCCTGCTCGTGTGAAATGTGGGACCTTAGGGTGGCACTGTATGCGCGTAGTTTTGGAATCTGTAGAATCTCAAGGGATAGAAGCGATTCCAGATAAGGAAGCTTAAAATGGGATCTTATAAAACAATTTTGAAATCCAGTCTTTATGTCACTTTTGTGTGCATTTATTGACTGGATTTTTATATGGCTGATCACTTTGTGATATATGTCTATTTTTGGGTATTATCATTATAATGAAATTAATTCGTGGTATAATTAGAGTATATCTAATGCAATGTATAAGGAGTTAGAGCATGTTAGATGAAAAACAAGTTCGGAAGGCACTTTTAGAAGAACAAAAAAATGAAATCTCGGGTCACTTGATTTATAAAAAGCTATCTCGTAGGATTAAAGACAAAGCGAATGCAGAGATTTTAAAAAAGATCAGCGATGATGAACTCAAACATTATGAACAAATTAAGCGGGTAACTCAAACAGAGGTATCTCCAAGTTTTTTTAAAGTACAGTTTTATACACTTATTAGTCTTGTGTTTGGGTTGACTTTTGGTATAAAATTGCTTGAGATGGGTGAGGATCAAGCGCAATATCACTATGCACCGATGCTTGAAAATGGAGACTTTATTCAGGAAATTATGTCTGATGAAGAAGAACATGAACAAGCACTCATAGCGATGATCGATGAGGAGCGTCTTAATTATATAGGATCGGTGGTGTTAGGGCTTAACGATGCCTTAGTTGAACTTACAGGAGCGCTTGCAGGTTATACCTTTGCTTTTCAAAACACGAAAATTATAGCACTCACAGGGCTTATTACAGGTATTTCAGCTTCGTTTTCCATGGCAGCGTCTGAATATTTATCTTCTCGGCAGGAAGAAAGTGAAGAAGATCAAAAAACGGCTGCCAAATCAGCACTTTATACGGGAATTGCCTATGTGGTCACAGTCGCACTTTTGATTATGCCATTTTTGCTAATTCAGAATCCATTTTTAAGTCTAATTTTGACGCTACTCACAGCAGTGCTTATTATATTTGGCTTTAATTATTATATTTCAGTGGCAAAAGATGTACCTTTTAAGAAACGGTTTATTGAAATGGCACTTATCAGCTTAGGTGTATCAGGGATTTCTTTTTTAGTAGGCGTTGCGGTAAAAGTAATATTTGGAATAGAAATTTAATAGGGACGGTAATCATATGTATGACATTAGAGATGTATTAGGTAAAGGAATTGATGTAGCAAAGAAGAAGAAAGCTATTTATGAAAAAATTAAAGAAGATAGTGGCGATATTAGGGTGAGGATGATGGTTCAAGTAATGATAGCGGCTGTAGATACTGATATCAAACACTATCAGAATATGATTTCGAATATTACGGATGAAATGGCAGAAGCCATTGATTTTGGCACCTATGATAAGATCGCGTCACTTGTGAATCAATTTTCTAGGCTTTTTATGGCGCCAGAGATTAGAGATCGTAGAGTATTGTTAGATTATGCCATTGAAATTGAAAAGTCTATTTATGCACTTTTAGTGGATATTAAAGGCAGATTGGTAACCAGTGAAATCATAACAAATTCAATTTCATATTATGTTTTGATTGAAATGATTGAGACGAAGCAAGCTTTTATTTCAGAACTTGAAGTTTTTAAGCGGAACCAATGAATGTAAAATATAGAATTGAGTTATTATGCAGCATCAGAATTAACATATGAATCTAAAGTGCATTATGCTATAATAATTCTAATGTTTATTAGCTCATTGATAAGGCTATAAATGATATGTAATGACAACGATGGAGGTTTTTTTATGAGTGTTAAAAGACAAGAGCATAAGCTTCATGCTTTGAGCATACATATGAAGTATGGTGAAGTATTGCATATTGATGACATCAGTAAGGAAAGAAAAGATAATTATTTGAAGCTTTGCACGGAGCCTCATACTTCTATTATCGTGGAAGACGAGGATAGTATTCGTAATCTGCTAAGTCAAGATGTGGCTAAAATATCAGTAAAAGAGTACTCTCATGAGTATAGAGGGTATTTTTTTCCTCTTAAAAAGGCGTTATTGTCAGAAAGTGCGTTTGGTAGACGATTTTATAGTATGCTCATTAAGCTTTTCGTGATGTTCGCGGTACTAATTGTTATAGGACTTATGGGGCTTAAGGTTGTTGAAGGTAATGTTATAGATGTACTGTTTGACCCTGATCTTTTAAGAGCGCTTTTAAATGAAATGCTTAATATGATTGGCAAACTTTTTAAATATACTGTTATTTTGATGTTGCTTGCCAATTTAGTGGATTATGGGCTGAGCTATAGGGCTTATTTTCCAGTTAATAGGGATGGTACAGAGCCTGTGGAAATCACAAGAGTGAGTAATACGGCTGTTGTTTTAGTTTTTATGCTTTGTTATACAATTGCTGTAAGGATTGTAAGTGCAGTATTTTTACTTTAAGTGCGATCGGAAATATGAATAAAAGCGTAAGAGGACTTGTGAGTATATACTTACAAGTCCTCTTATAATTTTGACCTGTGTTTAGTTTGAAAGAGACGTGGATATTACATGTTGACAAAGGCTTAATTTTATATTTATAATGTTGACGGAAGTTTAATTTTGTATTTATAATATTCATGAAATCATAAATTTATATTTATGTGTAGGAGGACATTAAATGAGAAAGATAAGTATACTGCTTGTAGTCACAATGTTGTGTAGTATGATCCAATTTATGGGGAATTTAGCATATGCTGATACACCTTGCTCGGGTATAATTCTGACATCAGATTTGAATGACGGGGTGGACATTATCATTGGACCAGATGATAAACTTTATGTATCCGATTACTCTGGAAACAAAATTGTGAAAATGGATAAAGATGGTTCAAATATTACAACGGTGACGACGGACGTGGTTAACCCCGAGGGAATGGCTTTTGATAATGATGGCAATTTGATTGTAGCTGAATATTATAGGGGGAGAGTTGCAAAAGTTGACTCTGGAGGCAATACAACATATAGTGAGGATAACTTAGATTATGTGGCAGGGGTTGCTGTGGACAGTCACAACAAAATTTTTGTAATGGGTAAATCTACTGGTAACATATATAAAATGGATGCGGATGGTTCTAATAGCACCGTATTTGTAACCGTTAAGAAGGACAGTTCAGCGATTGAAAATTCATTGCAAGGTTTGGGAATAGATTCGAATGATAATCTCTATGTCTCAGATTTGATAAATGGTAGGATCATAAAAATTGATCCAAGCAGTGTCCAGTCGGATTTTGCAACTGTGAGTGCGCCACGTTGGGTTTCAGTTGGCGAAGATGGGTATGTGTATGCTTCATCAGGGAATGGAATTAATGGAACTATTGAAAAATTTGATTTATCTGGAAATAAAATAGAAACATATAGTACCGGATCTTATTATCCTTGGGGAACTCAAGTTGATGCAAGTGGTGTCATTTATTTTGTTCACAATGGCGCGAATGCTATCAAGATTTTAAGCTATGCAGATACAGTAGACAGAACTCATGTAAAGATAAAATTGGTGTATGATTTGGTAAGTGGGCCTGCTGATGCATCGGCATTTGCACTGAGTGGCGTTTCTTCCAATCCCCAAGTGACTAGTGCCGTAGTCAATGGTTCAGAGATTGATTTAACTTTAGATTCTAATATTGAATCTACAGATGAAGCTGTAAAGGTAAGTTATACTAAAACCGGCACTCACAACCTTGTTCAGCAAGGCACAAATATAGAAGTTGGTGGATTTTCAGATCTACCAGTCACAAATCATATTGTGGGGGTGTCCAGCGTTGAGACACTTTCAAACATTAATGTAGATAACGGAACTCAATTAAGTGCAGTGGGATTACCTGAGACAGTTGTAGTTAATTTAGTTCAGTCAACGCCTTCTACCACTAGTGCTGCAGTGACATGGGATGGTGGAACGCCTACATACGATGGCAATGTTGCCGGGACATACACTTTTAGTGGAACTTTGATTTTGGGGAATAATATCTCTAATCCAGAAGGTACAAAGGCGAGTGTCAATGTTGTGGTGGAAGAAAATCCACATGTGACAACAACGAGTGACATCGACGAAATCACGGTTCCAAATGGAACAGTGCTCAGTTCGGTGGAGCTACCGACAAAGGTTTCGTTTAGTCTAAGTAATTCAACGACAACCAGTGCAGCAGTAGTTTGGGATGGTGGTACGCCAACTTATGATGGTCAAACAGCAGGTACTTATGTATTTTTAGGTACGCTTGCTTCATCAAATAAGTATATCAATCCAAATAATGTAAAGGCGAGTGTCAATGTTGTAGTGTCAGCGCAAGTATTGCCAACGATTACAACTGCAAATACTATAAATACAATCACGGTTCCAAATGGGACAGTGTTCAGTTCGGTGGAGCTACCGACAAAGGTTTCGTTTAGTCTAAGTAATTCAAAGACAACCAGTGCAGCAGTAGTTTGGGATGGTGGTACGCCAACTTATGATGGTCAAACAGCAGGTACTTATGTATTTTCAGGTATGCTTGCTTCATCAAATGAGTATATAAATCCAAACAATGTAAAGGCAAGTGTCAGTGTTGTGGTACAACCGGTACAATCACCTCGCGATAGAGATAACAGTAGTGGCGGTGGATCAATTTCGTCTTCTGGAGTAACTGAAGATAATGGAATAGTTGAAGTAAATGGTGTTAGTCAAAAGGCTGCTAAAGAAGTTAGGACTACTGAGAATGGTAGATCCAAAGTAAAAGTTACAATAGATAGTGCGTCTCTGAAAAAAGTTATGGCTGACTTGCTTGAAAAAGCACCAAGTTCAGAAACAACTTTAAGAAATTTGGCAACAATTAATGTACAAGATACAGGTGCAGATTCCACAGTGGTTGATCTTGATGGTGAAATAGTAAAGCAAATGGATCAAAATAAATTTGATATACTGGTTAATGTAGGTGATAAAGCGTATAAAATTCCAGCAGAAGAGTTGGCAGTAGATTCAATTGCAAATAGGTTAGTAGTGGCTCAAGATGATTTGAAAAGTATAAACTACTATATCCAAGTAGATAAAATTACGGCAGAACAGCAATCAGAAATAACAAAAAATGCAGTGCCGAATAATGGTAAAGTTATTATAGAACCCACTGAGTTTAAAGTATCAGTTGTTGTGACTCGAAATGATGGGACCACAGAAGTCGTTGAGATGGATAGCTTTAAGCAGTATGTAAAGAGAGTGTTTAAAATTCCAAAAGGTACAAATTTAAGTGATGTTACAACTGGAGCTGTTTTTGATCAAGACTATAATTATAATCAAGTGCCTACAAGACTGTACACTGAAAATGGTATAAACTATGCAGAAGTAAATTCTTTAACGAACTCGATTTATTCAATAATTAGCAATCCAATAGCAGTTAATTCAGTTAAAGGGCATTGGTCTGAATCTATTGTGAACGATATGGCATCGCGCCTTATTCTTACAGATTATGATCAATTTAGAGCAGATAAAAATGTGACAAGAGGAGAATTTGCCACATACATGACGAGAGCACTTGGTTTATACACCAGTGATGCTAATTTTGAGAGTTCATTTACAGATGTGAAAAAGACTGATGACAATGTAAAAGGAATTGTATCAGCAGTTCGCTGGGGACTTGTCAGTGGTTATGAAGATGGTACATTCAAGCCGGACAATGAAATAACAAGAGAAGAAGCTATGGTATTATTTGCTAAGGCAATGGAGATTACGAATTATGAAGGTGTCATAGGGTCTTCAAGTTTCGATATTGAGTCCGGTGCAAGTATTTCAGTATGGTCGAAATCCTATATCCAAAAAGTGTTGGATGGCAAGATTTTCGTAGGGCGTTCGAATCACGATTTAGGTTTGAAAGAGAATATAACACATGCTGAAACTTTAGCGGCTCTTAGAAATCTTTTAGTCAAATCAGAATTGATTAATAAATAATTACGATATAAAAAAATCGGTATACATATTGTATGCCGATTTTCTAATGGATGTCTATTTGCTGACAGTTCCTTTTGAATTACTTTTTTTAGGTTTTGACGCGGCTTTGTTTTGAGAAGCTTTTTTGTTTTCAGCATTTTTAGCTTCTTCCCATTTGTGGTAATCTTTAAGCAATTGAAGTGCTCTTTTGATCTTCTTATCCTTAACACTAGAAGTGTCTTTGAGAATTCTTGACATGTGCATCATTTGAATTTCAATATATTTAGGATTGTTGAGTTGATTAGCACTAGCAGCCCTTTTTGATTTTTTAAGTGATGCTGACATGGTTTCCTTAAACATTAATAATTGAAAACTATTTTTCTTTTGTTTTGGTACTTGTTTTGATGTTTCGTAAACTTGAATAAATAATTTTTCCATGTTTTTCTTTTGGTATTGGTATAATGCGAATGCGCCACCAATCGCTAAAACTAATAATACACCAATAACAATCATAGTTGTTGTACTCATTATACACACTCCTTTAGCTAATACAGTTTCTATTTTAACATGTATTTAGTCAGAAGAGAATTAAATTTTTATGACGATGTCGGCAGAGGGGACAGAATATGAAAAAATGAGAAGAAAATCGCGTTAGACAATCTTTTCCCCTCTATAGACTTCACCACCAGCATTTTTTAATAGACCATAGCGTTCAGTCCAAAGCGTTTTATATTTGATAGCTTGTGCATGAGTCTGAGTAATGTCTGTTGGTAATGTTTTTATGACTTTACCTGGTACGCCAACGACTAGGGAGAAAGGTGGAATTACTGCATTCTCTTTAACGAGAGCACCTGCGGCTATAATGCTCCCTTCGCCGACAACGGCACCATTTAGAACCGTAGCGCTCATACCAATAAGGCAATGATTCTCTATTGTACAGCCGTGAAGGACAACGTTGTGACCAACAGTGACATAATCTCCAATTTTAGTGGGATGATCGTCTGCAACATGAATGACACTGTTGTCCTGTATGTTGGTATATTGCCCAATCGTGATTACATTTACGTCACCTCTTACAACGGTATTAAACCAAACGCTGCTAAAAAGTGACATTTTGACTTTGCCGATAACTTTTGCACCTTCTGCAATATAACTTTTCTCATGACATTCTGGAAGTTGATTTTCAAAAGATATTTTCATAGAATAAACTCACTTTCTTGAATTTTATTAATTATTATATCAAATTTGGGTATAAATACATCATAGAACTTGAGCAGAGGAAAGGAATGTGGCTTTATGATCAATAAGTTGCGATCAATTCTGGGGATAGAAAGTTTTGAAGTTACAGATGAAGAGATGATAATACACGATCGAAATACGAGTTTTAATTTTGGTGTGTTTTATTTGATCATTCAACTGTTTTTTTATGTGTTTGCTAGAGAATTACATGTGGGAGGGGGTGGCCTCTTTTATAATGGTATTATCTTTGGAAGTATATTATTGTTTTTAATTGCTTTAAAAGTCAGTAAGAGTACTTTTTGGCTAGAAGCTTTTCTCACTTTTTTAATGATCACAATGGGCTTTGATTTTGTACTGTCACCAAATTCGGTTCAGTCTGTCTTAGTGATCGTATTGACGGTGTTCATACTATTCTATTTTCTACTTGACTTTGTAAGGTTGATTCTTCCGATAGGAATCTTTGCCTGTGTACTCTTAGCAGGTGCTTTTTATAATGGTGCAAATGAGCATGATATAATATTTAGCATAGTTTTGCTGCTTTTACTTTCAGTTTTAGCGGCTTTTTTTGGTAGAGATCGATACTCTTCATATCATTTGAGAGAAAGACTTACTCAAAAACAAGAAACACTTATGGCAGAGCTTAAATCAGTGAATTATCATCTCAATGGTGAGTTGTTAAAACAATCCGTTCACCTTATGAACATAGAGGAGGCGGAGGCGAAGTTTAGAGCCTTGACCAGCGCCATAAATGCAGCTATTTTTCTCTTGGATGATGAAGATTATGTGATCTATTCGAACCACTGGCTTTTTAACAACTATGGTGTCAGCTTTGAGCATGTTAAATCCATGAGTGATTTTAAAAAAATATTTTCAGAAAAAACCTATGGTCTTTTAAAAGCATCTTATAGGGCAACGCAAAAAACATCTGAAAGTACTATTTTAAGAGAAATTCCGCTGAGACTCCCAAACGATGTTCAGCTTTGGTTAAATGTCAAGTTTACCACAGTAGATACAAGTGGTGTTTTGGTTACGGGGTTTGATGTGACAGAGCGTAAAAAGAATGAAGAGCGGATTGAAAAATTATCAGCTGTAAAGGATATTTTGATAAAGCTTAATCCTT
Organism: uncultured Fusibacter sp.; assembly: GCA_965140735.1. Lineage (GTDB taxonomy): Bacteria > Bacillota > Clostridia > Peptostreptococcales > Acidaminobacteraceae > Fusibacter_A. The sequence continues at coordinate 3,817,105 of OZ223306.1, forward strand.
TGATGGTTCAAAATATGAAAATGACAGATCTCTTTGAGTATGTGCTTGAAAATATGATGACGCATATAACACATGCAGATCTTGCGTGTATATTAAAAGTAGAAGGGTCAAAGATAAAAGTAATTGCATCAAAAGGATATGATCAAGATAAAGCAGGGACATATCAAATTGAACTGGAGAAATCTTTTATCTATAATATAACAAATGGACAACTGGTCAAGCCGATCATCATCAATGATCTTCAAGAAAAATTTACAGAAGGCTTCGTTACAATTTTAGATAATGAAATGGATTTGCCAATACAATCTTCTTTGTGTACACCTATTCTTGTAGACGGTCTGCTCTATGGACTGATCAATATGGATGCTTTTAGAAATCAAGTATTTTCAAATGATGACATGGAAGTTATGGCTTTTTTAGCGGAACAATTAGGATATGCAATAAAAAATCAACGAGAGCTTAAAGCACACTCGTTGATAAGGTAATTATTTATTGTTTTATTGTTCCACAATGTTAAAAAATGAGTTTGAAGAGGGGGCTACTTTAAATTTCGTGTGGTCTCCTCTTCCCATGTCTACAGAGAAACCTGCACTTTTAATTCTGCTTTCAATACACTGACGGCAATGTGCAGCTTCGTCTCCTGTACAAATTTTGTCTTTATAGAGTTCATATTTTTCTCTGACATCAGTAGGGGATAAATTGGGCATAACGACATTTGCACCAGCTTTAAGTGCTTTTTCGCGTCCCTTTGGATCAAGTGTCCCCATTGCCGTAGTAGATGGCAAAAGTGCTTCTGGAACGAGTAAACGTGTCAAAGCTAGTAAGATCAGGGTTTTTTCCACTGTACCACTTTGAGAACCTTTAAGAGGTGTTGCGTCGTGAGAAATATATGGACCGATGCCGATCATTTCAGGTGATAAGGATTTTAAAAATCTTAAATCTTTAACAAGATCAACATTGGTTTGGTTGGGGAGACCGACCATGAAACCAGCGCCCACTTGATAGCCAAGTTCTTTTAGTGTGTATAGGCAGTTTCTCCTATTTTCAAAACTCATATTTGGATGTAAAGAATCGTACAATTCTTTTGAAGCGGTTTCATGTCTCAGAAGGTATCGATCAACACCAGCTTCTTTGAGGGCAATATAGCTTTCTCTAGAACGTTCGCCAATTGAAAGTGTAATGGCGCAATCAGGATGTTGAATTTTGATTGATTTTATAATTTCGACGAGACGTACATCAGTATAATAAGAATCTTCGCCGCCTTGTAATACAAAAGTTCTGTAGCCTAATTGATACCCCTCTTTGCAACAAGCAAGAATCATATCTTTGTCTAGGCGATATCGATCCACAGTGGTGTTTAGATTTCTGATGCCACAGTAATTGCAGTTTTGCTTACAGTAATTTGTAAACTCGATGAGGCCTCTCATATAGACGGTATCTTCATAATGAGTGGCTTTTTTGGCGACTGCTTTATCAAAGAGATATTGAAGGTCTTTAGGCTTTTCTATTTTATCTAACAGCAATAACAGTTGATCATCTGTTAAATTTGCCGTATTGTATAAAGTGTCGATTAAGTTTTGGATATTGTTCATATGTCCTCCCAAAAAAATAAAAAAATGCTTCTAAGAGCACGTGAAAGTAATGGAAATCCATATAAATATGTCACTACTTCCTTTGAGTTCAGAGATATCTTAGCCCTTAGGTTGAATGCTTTATGGATCTCGCCTAATAAAAGTTAAAAAACAATCAAAAGGTAAGAAAAAGTATTTGTTAATAATTTATCAAATAAATGACATTTTGTCAACCATTAGTGTTGAGTTAGCACAGAGAGAACTCTAACAATTTTGTAAAGACATAAAACGATACTTAACTAAAGGAGTGAAAGATGCAATATTTAGAATCTATAAAAAAATTTATCCCCTCAAGTGAGCAGGAAGCAAATGATCGATCTGTAATCTTAGATTTTGTTGCACATCATCCTGAGACTGTTCTCACCCGAGAAAACCAAGTAGCACACTTGACCAGCTCAGGATTGATTATGAACGAGAAATTGGATAAAATTCTGATGGTTCATCACAATATCTATAAGACGTGGACGTGGACAGGTGGGCATACAGATGGCAATGGGGATTTTTTAGAAGTTGCGATAAAGGAAGCAATAGAGGAAACAGGTGTTAAGGTCATAAAACCGTTTTCGGATGAAATTATTTCTATTGATATCATTCCTGTTTATGGACATAAAAAGAGAGGACGATATGTTTCATCACATCTACATTTAAACGTTACCTATGTCTTGATTGCAGATGAAAGAGAAGCACTTTTAATTAAACCCGATGAAAACAGTGGTGTGAAGTGGGTTCCAGTTGAAGCCTTAGAGGCCTATTCAAATGAACCCTATTTGATCGATATATACCATAAGATTATAGACAAAGTAAGATTTCAAAAGGAGTCTTTATAAAATGAGAAACTTTTTAACTGAATTGATAAAAGAAACAGTGGATGATACCGTCATTAAGAGCCGAAAAAATATTGAAGTGAAAGATAAGTTTGCATCAGATGTTGTAACAGATAGAGACATTGCTGTTGAGCGTCTAATAAAGCAAAAACTTCTCAAGCAATTTCCAGAAGACAATTTTATAGGTGAAGAAGAAGACGCTGAAAAAGCCTTGACGGATAGTCGCACGTGGATATTAGATCCAATAGACGGCACTTTGAATTACACGAAGTGGACGCCTTATTTTGGAACGCAACTTGCACTTTATGAAAAGGGGATGCCAATTCTTTGTGTGATTTACTTGCCACTTTTGGACGAAATATATTATGCTGAGCGTGGAAAAGGTGCTTTTTTAAATGGTAAGCCGTTAAAAGCGGATATGGGGTTATCGATTCAAAAATCTATTATTACTTTTGGTGATTTTTCAAAGTCGAATCCTAAGTCGAGACCTGTTCAAATTCAGCTGATGTCAAAACTCATGGTGGACGTTTTAAAAATTAGAATTCAGGGGGCGTCTTCGGTGGATTTTGCCTTTGTTGCCTCTGGTAGATCAGGTGCTCATATCATGTTTTCAAAACGAATCTGGGAGATTTCAGCAGGTCTTTTATTATGCTTAGAAGCAGGTTGCGTGACAAATGTATCGGAAAGTATGAGTGAAACGCTTGAGGGAAAAGGTATTGTTGTTGCTCAAAATAGTGAAATATTAGACAAAATAATGAAAACGTTTGCATAAAAATATCAAAGATATTGTTTGGGTAATAAAATAGATAAAAATAATTAAAGCGCTTAAAGTATCTGATTACAAAGAACTTGAAGGCGCTATATTTATTTTTTGCAATAGAACAGAAAATAAATAGGAAATGAAATTGACAAATAATTGCACAGATAATATAATGATCTATGAAAACGGTTGCATAAAATGTAACCATATTTAGACTCAAGGGGAGGATTCAAATGAAAAAAGTATTAAGCTTATTATTAATCTTAGTTATGGTATTTTCGTTATCAGCTTGTGGTGCTAAAACAGAGCCAGCGTCAACAGCTACAACACCTGCCGATGGTACCACGGAACAGACTGCGAATAAAGATCAAGCTGCTGAGTCTGTGGAAATTAATATATTCCAATTTAAAGTGGAGATTGTAGATGCGTTAAACAATGCCATCGCACTTTATGAAAAAGAGCATCCAAACGTTAAGATTAACCTTCAAACAGTAGGTGGTGGAGATGACTACGGTGCATCATTAAGAGCACAATTTCAATCTGGAAATGAGCCCGATATCTACAACGTTGGTGGTCCACAAGATGTTAAAGACTGGATGGATAAATTAGAAGATTTAACAGATGCCCCATGGGCTGGACTGCCACTTGATGGTGTGCTATCAGGCGTTACAGTAGAGGGTAAAGTGTATGCGTTACCATACAATATTGAAGGGTATGGCCTTGCTTATAACAAAGCGATCTTTGAAGCGGCTGGTATTGATGCAAAAGCGATTACAACGTTTGATGCGCTTGAGAATGCACTTCAAACCCTTCAAACTAAAATTGATTCAGGTGAATTAAAAGAGCAGTTTCCATTACTTGAAGCCCCTGTTGAATATGCAGCAAAAGAAACGTGGGTAACAGGACTACATTCTTCAAATATTGCATTTGCAAACGAATTCACAGGTTCTATTGAAACTTTTGATGCACCAAGCATTGAATTCAAACATGCTGACGCTTTCAAAGCCTATATCGATTTGATGGCTAAATATTCATCAAATGCAGATAAAACTTCTGGTCTCAATGCTGTAGATTACTCAACACAAGTTGATGAAGGTATTGCGATTGAAAGAGTTGCTGTCGTTCAACAAGGAAACTGGATTTACGGTGGTGTTAAAGCGATAGATGAAAATGTAGCTGATAATTTGGGCTTTTTACCGATTCCTTTAAAAGGCGTTAAAGAAGATTCAATAGCAGTGGGTGTTCCAATGTACTGGGCAATTAATAAGGATTCAGATGCAGCTAAAAAAGCAACTGCTAAAGACTTTTTAAACTGGCTTTACACTTCTGATGAAGGTAAAAACATCGTTGTAAACGAAATGTTTTTCATCCCACCAATGAGTGGTTATGATGATGTTCAACCAGCAGATCCATTGGCGCAAGATATCTTAAAATTCGCAAGTGAAGGCAGAACAATGCCTTGGGTGTTCATGGGATATCCTACAGATTGGGGTCAAAGTGTCGTGGGTGAGCAAATTCAAAAATACTATGCTGGCGAAACTACATGGGAAGAACTCGTCCAAACCGCTAAAGACAAATGGGTGGAAATGAGATAATGATGTTATCTAAAGGGGCGTAACGCCCCTTTTTTTAATAAACAACCAGAGTTGAGTTGTCACAAGATGGCAGAAAGGTTGTTGCAGATCATTAGTCTTCATCTAGTTTAGAGCAGGAGTGTTCAACATCCGAGAAGCGGTTAGACGTGGCTTATCATTTTTACGAGGAGGCTTATCATGAAACGATCCAAATTATGGTTTTGGCTTTTTGTAGGACCAATATTTTTAGCATTTCTCATTGTCGTCATTATTCCTATGTTGAGAGGCATTTATTTCTCATTCACAGATTGGAATGGCATCTCAAACAATGTAACATTTACTGGTCTTGATAATTACAAAAGAGCATTCACAGATCCAGAATTTTTTGCAGCATTCAAATTTACAGCAACTTTTGCAATCATATCTGTATTTACAATTAATATAATGGGATTTTTATTGGCATTACTTGTGACTCAAGGTTTAAAAGGTGCCAATTTCCAAAGAAGTGTTTTTTTTATGCCAAACCTTATTGGTGGTTTAATTTTAGGATTTGTTTGGCAATTTATCTTTGTAAAGGCATTTGACAATATTGGTGGTACTTTCAATTTACCATTTCTTGAAGGCTGGCTATCCACTACAACGACAGGTTTTTGGGGACTTGTGATCCTCATGTCATGGCAGATGTCAGGTTATATGATGATTATCTACATTGCTGCGATTCAAAGTATTCCAGAAGCATTAAATGAAGCGGCTAAAATTGATGGTGCCAATAGCTTACAGAGGTTGAGATCTATAACGATCCCCATGGTTATGCCTGCATTTACAGTGGGATTGTTCTTATCTTTATCTAATGCCTTTAAATTATTTGATCAGAATTTAGCACTTACGGGTGGTGGTCCATACGGATCAACAGAAATGATGGCGCTTAATATTTATCAAACGGCATTTTCAAGAAATCAACTGGGTTATGCACAAGCAAAAGCTGTTATTTTCTTACTGGCTGTTGCAGCGATTACACTTACACAGATATATTTGACAAAGAGTAGGGAGGTGGAACTCTAGTGAAATCAGAAAGACGTATAAAAATGATGTTGTCTATTTTAAGTTGGATTTTAGCTTTAGTGTTCTTATCTCCTTTTTACATTGTGTTGTCCAATTCGCTTAAAACTCAAAAAGGCATATTCATTGACATCACAGGGCTACCATTTGGTGAATACTTTAATCCTTCTAATTATGTAGATGCTTTTCAAAAACTTGATTTTTTAAGATCATTTTCTAACTCGCTTATAATTACAGTGAGCAGTTGTTTGGTGATTATATTACTAGCATCTATGGCGGCGTGGATGATGGTTAGAACCAAATCGAAAACGGCCACAATACTTTATTATATATTTGCAGCCGCTATGCTTATCCCGTTTCAGTCAGTGATGTTGCCATTGATCAATTTAATGGGCAAAATGCACTTTTTAAATCCAGGTGGTCTTATCTTTATGTACATCGGGTTTGGTTCAAGCCTTGCGATTATTCTCTATCATGGTTTTATCAAGGGGATACCAGTTGAGCTCGAAGAAGCAGCTCTGCTTGATGGGTGTAACATTTTTCAGATCTATTGGTATGTTGTGTTACCGCTTTTAAAACCGATTACAGTGACTGTGGGGATACTCAACGTCATGTGGATTTGGAATGATTTTTTGCTACCACAATTGGTGATTAATAAACCGGGTTGGCAGACGATACCACTTAAAATGTTTTATTTCTTCGGTCAGTTTAGCAAGAAATGGCATCTTGCACTTGCAGGGCTTGTGATCGCTATGATTCCAATTATAATATTCTATTTTATGATGCAAAAACATATTGTAAAAGGGATCACACAGGGATCTATAAAATAGAATGTGAATGCGTATGATATTTGGGTATTAATATTATTGTTATTCAGACGTACAAATATTTGATATACTATATGGATTAGAAGGTTAAAAGTTGCTATTAGGAGATGTTAGTATGCCAATTACGATAAAAGATGTTGCTAAACTCGCGTGTGTATCGCCGTCTACGGTTTCACGGGTCATTAGCGACAATCCAAGTATATCTGAAGAAACAAGAAAACGCGTTTTTGCTGCGATGAAAGAGCTAGATTATAGACCAAATGCCATTGCAAGAAGTTTAGCTAATCGTAGAACAAATACGTTGGGGCTCATTATTCCGAACTCTGAAACGGATTTATTTGATAATCCCTTTTTCATCAGGGCAATGCGTGGCATCAGCATATATTCTCAAAAGAGTGGCTATCATATTATGTATACCTATACGCGAAATGAAGCAGAAGAACTCAAGTTTTTAAAGGACTATGTGCACTCAAATCTAGTGGATGGCATTATTTTGATGACTACCATGGAGAACGATGCTTGTATTGAATACTTAAAAGAGGAGAAATTCCCTTTTGTGGTAATCGGTCGTCCAGAACATGCAGATCATACATTATGGGTAGATAACGATAACTTTCAAGCCATGTATAACATGGTCAATCTTTTAGTGAATGCTGGGCTTGACAAGTTTGCTTACATTGGCGGCAGTATGGCCTACAATTTTTCGAAGGATCGATTTGAAGGCTTTAGGAGTGCCCTTAATGTAAGAGGCATATCCATCGAACCGAATATGGTGATCCATGAAGCTGAGATTTCAATTCATAGTGGCTATATGGCATGCGAGAAGATATTCAAAAACGGGATGCCAACTGCTATTGTGACCACGGATGATCTTCTAGGACATGGTGCGCTTAATTATTTAGAGACAAATGGTATTGAAGGTGTCAGAGTAACGGGTTTTAACAATATATCGATGAATGAGTTTCATAAAAATTTGTTGACTTCTGTTGATATCAATTCAGAAATGCTGGGGTATAAAGCGGCAAAATTACTCATTGGGAAATTGAAAGAGACTACGAATGTCAATCACTATATAATAGAAACAAAAATAGTTGAAAGATAGTTTGATTATAAATTGTATGAAATAGGTTTAGAATTAAAACCTCAATGGAAGGTTAGAGTGTTCATGCGAGACTGAGTTTTGCCACCCTAACCATAGAAAGAAGGAGACACTATGAAAAAGAGAAGTAGTGGGATTTTATTACACATATCATCACTACCAGGTGAGTATGGCATTGGTGATTTTGGTAAAGGTGCTTATGAGTTTATTGACTTTTTAGAAAGCTCTGGGCAACATTACTGGCAAATACTACCGATCGGAATTACTGGATATGGTGATTCGCCTTATCAATCTTTTTCTGCGTATGCAGGAAATCCCTATTTTATAGATCTTGATGAACTCATTCAATTGGGGTATCTAGATAGAAAACGCGTTGCCAAATCAGATCTGGGCAAACATAAACACAAGGTGGATTATGAAAAATTATACAGCCAAAAGATGCCTCTTTTAAAAGAAGCTTATGAAAATGCTAAGATTAAAATTAGACATGAGCTGGACCGCTTTTTATTAGCAGAAGGGGATTGGCTTGAAAACTTTGCGCTTTATATGGCAATCAAAGGCTTTAATGGCAACCAATCATGGATAGATTGGACAGAAGGGTATGAACATAAGCATACTGAAGCGGTTTTAGAGTTCAAAAAATCGCATGAGTCTGAAATTTATTTTTGGATCTTTACACAATATTTCTTTTTTAAGCAGTGGTTTGCACTGAAAGCAGTGGCTAATAGTAAGGACATCCAGATTATTGGTGATTTACCGATATACGTTGCAGAGGATAGTGCAGATGTTTGGGCACATCCTGAGTATTTTAAATTAGATGTGAAGTTGAGACCAACTTGCGTTGCAGGTTGTCCACCAGATGCTTTTTCTTCAACGGGTCAACTTTGGGGCAATCCAATTTACAACTGGGATTTCATGGCTCAAAACGGTTTTAAGTGGTGGATTGATCGAATTGATTACAGTTTAAAGCTCTTTGATGTTATCCGAATAGATCATTTTAGAGGGTTTGATGCTTATTGGGAAATTCCATATGGTGATCTAACTGCTGAAAACGGCAAATGGGTTAAGGGACCGGGGATAAAATTATTTGAAGCCATCCAAAAGGAATTAGGTGATGTTAATATCATCGCGGAGGATTTGGGATTTTTAACAGAAAGCGTGGTTGAACTTAGGAAGGCTACTGGATTTCCTGGCATGAAAGTGCTTGAATTTGCATTTGATACAAGGGAAGAAAGTGATTATTTACCACACAACTTTGAGAAAGAGTGTGTTGCCTATACGGGGACTCATGATAATGATACAATAATGGGTTGGATGGATCATGTGATAAAATCTGATCGGAATTTTGCTATAGAGTATCTTAAACTGGATAAGCATGAAGGGTATAACTGGGGCTTTATCAGAGGTATTTGGTCGTCCACAGCTGATTTGGCAATTGCTCAAATGCAAGATTTTTTAGGGCTTGATTCTAAAGCGAGGATGAATACGCCGTCAACTCTCGGTGGGAACTGGCGATTTAGAATTTCAGAAAAGGATTTGAGTAAGGGATTAAGCGAGAAAATCCAAGCACTTACAAAGCTTTATGGCCGAATATAGCACGTAAACAAAAACATAACGGCAATAATAAAGTTCACAACAGATCAAAAAGGAGCTATTGCTCATCTAATTTCTTAGATTTGCAACAGCTCCTTTTTATTACCATTTTCGCCCTAAATCGATACTCTTGTAATCGAGTCGTTTTTTCTTTTTAGGTGTGCTTTCAGATTTTAAGCTATCCCATACACTTTCGTATAAGTTATGTCGTTGAGTGTTGATATTGGCATTTTTATAGAGTGCACTTAAAGAAATCATACCATCTATTCTAGAGATGAGATCGATGGAGACGATTTCTTTGTTGATATTGTTTTTAATGATGCCTTGTTTTTGACCTGCTGAGAGCATATGGATTAGTTTTATTTGCAAATTGTGATAGTATGTTTCAATGCGTTCTTGATTAGCGATGTTTAGCGCAGAGGCTCTTTGTAAAAAAGAGTTTAAATTCACAATTTGATGATGATTATCATAAACCATTAGAGATAAATTTTTATGAAATTCAATCATGCATTCATATAATGCTTCTAATTGTATTTTGGGATTATCCAGTTGAGCTAATGAGTGTTCAAGTCGGTATTCGAGGTCGTCAAGGATATTTTGAACACATTGATTTATGAGATCCTCTTTAGACTTAAAATGATAGTAAATAGAAGGTTTTTTTATATTGACCGATTCCGCGATACTGTTGAGTGAAGTTTGATTAATTCCAATCAATAAAAAACTTTTTAAAGCAGCATATAAAATTTTGTCTTTAGTGGTTAAATGAACTGTCATAACCTACCTCCCGTTAGGCTAATTATAGCATGAATGAGACATTTTATAAACAAAACTGTACACTCAAGATTAAAAATTGTAAAATGGTATGGGGGTTAGCGTGTCAAATCTAAAAGTTGAGCAACCCTCTAACCGTGGAAAGATGTATAAGAAAAAATTCGAAAAGGATCTTGATCTATGATAAAAGAGCAATTTAAACCCTTTATTCCTGCTCACAAATCAATTCCAGAATTAACCTTCACATCGGTTGTTTTTGGGATCATATTGGCAATTATATTTGGTGTTGTTAATGCATATTTGGGTTTAAAAGTGGGCATGACCATCAGTGCTTCAATTCCAGCTGCTGTGGTTTCTATGAGCATAACTCGGATCATAATGAAGCGTGATTCAATTTTAGAAAATAATATGGTACAGACAATTGGTTCTGCTGGAGAATCACTTACTGCAGGCGCTATCTTCACGATTCCAGCGATGTTTCTGTGGTCGAAAAGTATGGGGATAGAGCCACCATCGATGATGTTAATTATGTTGATTGGTATGAGTGGTGGTATTTTAGGGGTTATGTTCATGATTCCACTTAGAAAAGCACTTATAGTCAAAGAGCATGATCATTTACCATATCCTGAAGGCTCTGCATGTGCAGATGTTCTACTTGCTGGTGAAGAAGGTGGTGAAAAGGCAAAGGCAACTTTTCAAGGCCTTGCAATTGGTGGTGTTTATAAAATAATTTCAGAAGGGTTTATGTTGATTCCTTCTAGAATTGAATATATGATAAGTAAGCCCATACATTCCTTTTTAGGACTTGATGCAATGCCAGCGTTGTTAGGCGTGGGTTTTATAATCGGTAGGCGTGTATCAAGTTTAATGCTTGCAGGATCACTGCTAGGGTGGTTTGTGATCATTCCATTAATTGCGTTGGTAGGTGATGGGAGTATTGTTTCTATTTTTCCTGCTGAAGTGCCAATTAGTGCACTTAAAACAGAAGAAATCTGGCATTACTATATAAGATATATTGGTGCTGGTGCAGTTGCTTTTGGTGGGCTCTTGAGTTTAGTCAAGACCATGCCATTAATTGTAGAAACTTTTTTAGAATCCATGAAGGATTACAATCACCTCTTAGAGGGGCGGAGTTTTCTACGTACAGACCAAGATATACCTATTTCTACTGTGGTTGTGATTACATTGGTGATCACTGTGGCTATAGCTGTATTGCCAATTATGAACGTCGGCCTAATAGGGGCGTTATTTGTCTCTATTTTTGGTTTCTTCTTTGCTACTGTATCCTCAAGAATTGTAGGCCTCATCGGGAGTTCTTCAAATCCGATTTCAGGGATGACGCTTGCAACTCTTATTATGGCGGCTTTTCTATTTAAACTTTTAGGTAAAACTTCGTCAGATCATGTTTTTGCAGTCTTTACAGTGGGGGCTATTGTATGTATCGTAATAGCCATGGCAGGGGATACATCACAAGATCTTAAGACAGGTTACCTAGTTGGAGCGACACCTTATAAGCAACAGATTGGTGAACTGATTGGTGTTATAACGATGTCACTTGTTTTAGGCGGTGTCTTGACTTTATTTAATCAAGCATGGGGATTTGGCTCGCCAGCACTTCCGGCGCCACAAGCAACACTTGTCAAAATTATAGTAGAAGGTGTCATGCAGGGAAATTTACCGTGGGCACTTATTTTTATTGGCTTTGCCATAGGGTTAATTTTCGAATTGCTGGGACTGCCAATACTCCCCATAGCAATTGGTCTTTATCTGCCGATTCAGTTAACGACTACGATCTTCATCGGCGGTCTCATACGTGGCCTGCTAGATAGAGATGAAGAGCACATAGATACATTTGAAAGAAAAACAAAAGTAGATAATGGGATCTTGTTTGCCTCTGGTCTAATTGCGGGTGAAGGGATTGTAGGTGTTTTATTGGCATTTGTCGCAGTAGCGGGTATGAACATAGATGTTGGGATCAACACGGGACCTATAGGAACGGTTATCTGTTTTTTGATTGTAATTGCCATACTGATGAAAGTATCGGTGTTTAAAAAGGTCTATGAAGAATGACTATTCTGATATGAACTAAAGTATAGAAAGCCCTGTTCAACAAGTTGTTTTGATGTTGAACAGGGCTTTTGTGCGTTATGAAGGCTTAAAACGTGAAAAAAAATAAGTTAATTAAATTTAACAATTGGATAAATATGCATTTTATGAGCCTTTGGTAGTATAAAAATACAGTGGAGAAAAATCTGTCGGATTAATCCTAAAGCCAAAAGTGCATATAAACAGGGTGATATAGACTTGGGACGATATTTAACATACTTTACAGACTATCTACCTAATGGTAGGTTGATGTATTAAAGAGTAACCTACCAAGTGGTAGCCTCGCTGAACACATTGCTTTTACTGAATAATGTCTAAATATTGCAAGAAACCACCTGTGTTGATTTTCAGAAAAATACAACTTATAATGACCATAAGAAGCGCTTCCGAAAGATTCTCATTTTGTTCTTCTTAGCATGAACCATCTTGATATTAATGTCAAGGCTGAATTAATAGGATGAAATTAAATGCTATTTTCAAAATGAGCTATTCATGATTATGCGCATGATCATGAATGCCAAAAATCTAAAATTTGGGAGGAAATAAATATGTCAAAGAACAATTCTCAGGAATTTAAACCTTTTATTCCTGCAGACAAAATAATGCCAGAATTTACTGTGACATCAATTGTATTAGGGGTTTTATTAGCAATTATATTCGGTGCTGCTAATGCATACCTTGGTTTAAGAGTCGGTATGACGATATCAGCATCTATTCCAGCTGCGGTTATCTCGATGGGGATTATTCGTGGTATTATGAAAAAAGAATCTATCCTTGAAAATAACATGGTTCAAACGATTGGTTCTGCAGGTGAATCATTGGCTGCAGGTGCTGTATTTACTTTACCAGCAATGTTCATTTGGATGGAAGAGTGGGGTATGGGTACTCCAAGCATCATTGAAATTACAGCAATTGCACTTTGTGGTGGACTTTTAGGGGTACTTTTTATGATTCCACTTAGAAAAGCTTTGATTGTAAAGGAACATGGTGTCTTACCTTATCCAGAAGGGACTGCATGTGCTGAAGTACTCTTAGCAGGTGAAGAAGGTGGCGATAAAGCGGCAGTTACTTTTATTGGTTTAGGTGTTGGAGCTGTTTATAAATTGATAGCAGATGGCTTTAAATTATTTCCAAGTGAAATTGAAACAGAAATTCCAGGATATCACGGTGCTGCAATAGGAGCAGATGTTTTACCTGCGCTTTTAGGTGTTGGGTTTATTATAGGACCTACAATTTCTGCTTATATGCTTGCAGGCGCAGTGCTTGGTTGGTTAGGATTTATACCGTTGATTTTAAACATCGGAAGCATGGGGGATGTGATCATGTATCCTGCATCAGTACCAATCAGTGAATTAGGTTATGGTGGTGTTTGGAATTACTACATTAGATATATCGGTGCAGGAGCAGTTGCATTTGGTGGTATTTTTAGCTTAATTAAATCATTGCCACTGATCGTTCAAACTTTCTCAGATGCAATGAAAGATTTAGGTGCTTCACAAGGCGGCGATGGAACTGCAAGAACAGATCAAGACTTATCTATGAAAGTGGTTATCATCGGGGTATTAGCCGTTATACTTGCAATGATGATGATGCCATTTATACCAGTTGGTTTTGGTGGCGGGTTACTCATCGCAATCTTTGGTTTCTTCTTTGCAACAGTTTCATCGAGAATCGTTGGTTTAGTTGGTTCATCTTCAAACCCTGTTTCTGGGATGACAATTGCAACATTAATCATCACTGCAATTGCTTTTAAGGCATCGGGAAACGATGGTCATGCAGGCATGATTGGTACATTAACAGTGGGCGCAATTATCTGTATCATCGCAGCAATGGCTGGTGATACATCACAGGATTTAAAAACAGGTTTTTTAGTAGGTGCAACACCTAAAAAGCAACAAATTGGTGAGATCATAGGTGCGGTAGCAGCAGCACTTGCTATCGGTGGCGTCTTAATACTTTTAAACAATGCTTGGGGTTTTGGGTCAAAAGAACTTTCAGCACCACAAGCAACTTTAATGAGACTTGTAGTAGAAGGTGTTATGGGTGGTAGCCTACCTTGGGCACTTGTATTTACAGGTATGGGTGTTGGTGTAATGATTGAGCTTTTAGGCTTACCAGTACTTCCGATAGCAATTGGGCTCTATTTGCCAATTCACCTTTCTACACCGATCATGGTAGGTGGCTTCGTCAGAGGTATCCTTGATAAGAAAATGAATAAAGCAGAAGGTAAAGTAAAAGAAGAGGCCGTTATTAAATCTAAGATCGACTCAGGAATCCTTTACGCATCTGGATTGATTGCAGGTGAAGGTCTAATTGGTATTTTACTTGCTGTGTTTGCAGTATTTGAAATAAACCTTGAAGTAGGGATCAGCATAGGACAAGTGGGGGCGCTGGCATTCTTTGCACTGCTCACATATTCACTAATTCATTATTCTATTTTAAGAAAATCGACTCACTAATGGTCTAAAACATGCAAGAATAAATCAGTAATATAAAACATGTTGTTATTGAAATATTGAGAGGATTGTCAAAAGTCCTCTCAATATTGATCAAGCAATCTCTGGAAAAGGTATAAATGAATACTGTTAGATAAGAGGTGAAGAATGGCTAAAAAACTTACAAATCAGGATAATTTTTTAGATTTAATTCCAGTGAGAAGTGAAAAAATCCGATGGATCACACTTGAGAATGAAATTGTTCAAATTCAAATAGACAGAAACAGTTGGCTTGATCGTGCAGTGCGCGTTCTATTTAAAACACCAACGATGATGAAAATAGATTTAGATCAATATGGCAGCTACATTTGGACTGCGATTGATGGACAAAAGAACATTGAAACCATAGCAAATGGGTTTAAAAAAGCTTTTGGAGATGAAGTGGAACCACTTTACGAAAGACTCGGGTCTTATGTCAATATTTTAAGAAACAATGCATTTATTAAACTTGAAAAGGAATCTTAAAAGTGTAATAATTAGGATATCGAAAGGATTTTGAAGATGCTTACTATTTTATTTGAAATTATACTATTTGCAATATCTGTGACGTTTTTAATGGCATGGGGATATATTAAAAAGCAAAGACAATCTGAAGAGCTTGTCGGTGAATTGATGCAGAATTGTGAAAAAAAGGTGCGTAAAGCTTTCAAAAAAAATGCCCTTTTAAGCTATGTTGAGCTTTCAGAAATGATCAAAGGGACAAAAGCATCATTGTTTTGGAGTAAAAAAAAGGCAGTCGTCAACGATCCAACAGAAATTTTAGACAAAATTTTAAAAGAGATGATTGGCAATGGGCTTGTCATCGAAGGCAGACAAAAAACTTATCTTTGGGTACAGGGAGGAGAGTTATAATGGAAAACGTATTAAGTGGGTTACAACCAGAAAGTGTTTTTAAGAACTTTGAAGCACTTACAAGAATTCCTAGAGAATCGGGAAATGAAGGTGCTGTTGCAGATTATCTTGTTTCCTTTGCAAAAAATCTAGGACTTGAAGTGATTAAGGAAGACTCCAATAATGTTATCATCAAGAAACCTGCTACTCCAGGTTATGAAAATGGTCCAACTGTAATCTTACAGGGCCATACAGATATGGTTTGTGTTAAGACGGATGATTTAGAATTTGATTTTAGTAGCCAGCCGATTCCACTTGTGGTTGATGGCGATTTTGTTAAGACGAAGGGGACGACGCTTGGTGCAGATAATGGCATCGCCGTGGCGATGACCATGAGCATCTTAGAGTCTAAAACGATGGAACATCCGGCGCTTGTGGCACTTTTTACAGTTGCTGAAGAAACGGGTATGGATGGTGTGGTATCTCTAAATCCTAAAAATGTCAAAGGCGATATCTTGATCAATATTGATTCAGAAGAAGAAGGCACCCTCTTAGCTTCTTGTGCAGGTGGTGTCAACAATATCATTGAATATCCATTTGAAACTCAAAAGACAACTCTAGATGAAGGGTTTAAACTTGTAATTCAAGGCTTAAACGGTGGACACTCTGGGATTGAGATCAATAAGAATAGAGCAAATGCGATTAAACTTATGGGTAGAGTTCTAAAATCATTTGAGAAACACTTTAAATTTGAAATTGCAAATATTTCAGGTGGCGAAAAGATGAACGCCATTGCGAAGAGAGCTGAAATGACATTTGTGATGAGACGCGCGGACGTTGAAACTTTAGAGCAGCTTGTACCTTTGCTACAAGAAATGTTCGTTAATGAGTTTTTAGCAACAGATGGTGGTATTGAACTCGTATTAACGGAAGTGGATACACCTAAAACTGTTATGACTGAAAAATCGGCAAAAGATATTGCCAATATTATAAGATTAACGCCATTTGGTGTAGAGACTATGAGTGGCGGGATCGAAGGATTAGTAGAAAGTTCTAACAATTTAGGCGTTTTAGAACAAACTGAGTCGACTTTGAAGTTTACAAATGCGGTGAGAAGTTCGGTTAATTCTTTAAAAGCTGAAATCAATGAACGCTTTGAAATCATCAGCGAGATGACAGGTTCTAAGAACTACCTAGAATCAGATTATCCAGAATGGCAATTCAAATTGGAATCACCAATTAGAGAACTGATGAAAACGGTTTATAGTGAAATGTTTGATACAGAGCTCAAAGTGGATGCTATCCATGCAGGTCTTGAATGTGGTTTCTTAAAAGAAAAAGTGGGCGATATCGACATGATTTCTTTAGGACCAAATCTCTTTGATGTGCATACCCCATTTGAAAAGATGAGCATATCTTCTACTAAGCGTGTATATGAGTTTTTATGTGAAGTATTAAAAAGATTAAAATAACTATTTGAGATATGAGGCAAGTTCAAACAGGCACCTTATCTTCCATGCGCAGCCCAATCCACAGTCATAGGCAAGGACTTTTGGGCAAAGCAAGGGGGATAAGGTGCCTGTTGTATATGCACATTTGAGAAAGTTAAGATTCAGTGTATGTGTGGACTTGATTACGCCCCCTAGATTTGGCTTTGTATAGGGCGGCATCCACGCGTTCGAGCAGCCTTTCTAGGTTTTCATTAGGCATGAGGTCATAAACCCCTGCGCTTATGGTGACTTTTAATTTGGGATTATCCCATTTTGTACATTCAATTGCTTCACGGAGATGCTCTGTCAATAAAGTCGCATCTTCTGAAGAGACAACTGCTAAAAATTCTTCTCCACCGATTCGAGCGATAGGATTACTTGAAAACACGTCGGTAAAAAGTTGGCCTAGATGTTTTAAGACGAAGTCTCCTGTACTATGCCCAAATTGATCATTTATACTTTTAAAAAAGTCTATGTCTATCATGATGACGGCCTTAATGGCACTGGAATCACTATTTAAATTGGATTCAATCAAATTCATGATATACCTTCTGTTATAGAGCCCTGTTAGTTCATCTGTGATTGAAGCGTGTCTAAGTGTTACGTTGACTTCTTTGAGTTCAACTTGAGTTAGTTCAAGTTGAGTGATCATTCTATGGTATTCTTTCATGATGTACAAGATCATAAAAAAGATAAGAAGTATTAAAATGAAAAGCGATGATCCCATATCGATGATTTGGCTATGCTTTGAACTGTAACCTACAATTAAATTAGGGTAATTGAATTCAATCAAAATTAGAGCAAGTACAACACACAGTTGAAGGCATAACATCAATTTATATCTGAATTTATTTAAAATAACAGCGGTTAATAAAGTCATGAAAATATAGAAATAAGGTATTGAACTGGATAATCCGCCATTAAAAAACCAGAGCACTGGAAATACAATAAAGGTTAAAAAAAGAAATGATGCATAGGCTGCAAATTCATAATGTCTATCTTTAAAGACTTTATTTAGAAAATACAAATAGGATATGCCCATTAAAAAAGGGACTATCAATGTGATGGTGCCTAAGTGGAGCAAGAAATTGCCCAACGCAGCTGAAAAACAGATGAGCATACCAGAGATCATTGAAGTGACTAAAATTCTCATTTCAAGATCCATAATTTTAAACCTATGATAAAAGGTTGTAAAATAGTTTTTCAATGTAGAGCCCTCCAATAATTTTATATATCTAATTCTATCCCATTTGTATGTGTTATACAATTTCTATTCTCTAATAGATAAAGAAAGAGCTTATCCTCATTGAAGTTACGTCAAAGAAGATAAGCTCGTTTTTATAAGTTATTATTGATGGCTAAAATCAGGAATCCCCCAGAAATAAGAATCATAATCAGAGTTTAGATCAACTGAACTAGAATTTGGATCAGAAGGTTCTCTTAAAATATCACGTCCGTAGAATGCGTCTTGCTGATCGGATTGACCTTCATGTGTAGAAGGATCTGCAAATGAGGCACTAAAAAGTGTCAATAAGACAATAACAACAAGTACAAGTACTATTTCAATTTTTCGAACCATAATAAAACACTCCCATCTGGTGAACTAACGAATAAAGCACGGAATCTTATAAATCATTTGATATCCATTTTTTATACTACGCTTGATATATAAGTGTGTCAACAAATTTGAAAAGGGTTTACTGAATATTTACATTTAGCGATACTTTAATCATTTGGACTATATTTTAGCCTCTTGACAAGGACTTTATGGAAGACGAGCAAAGGGATCAATATAGCGAATATGGCAATAAATCCAATCAAAGCACGTAGACTTATAGACATAATAGAAAACACATCTAAAAGTGTATCTATTAATATCAAAATCATTGGATGTGCATAGTATAAGGTTAAAGTGGATTGACTTAAAAAGTTTATTTTGTCTTCATAGTGCTCATAAGCAGGGGTAAAAGATTTGAAACTCATCAGCAAAGTGAAACAAGTTAATAAGCTAAATACGATGTAAGTCATAGCTGCTACTTTGGAATTAATGGCTAAACCGTTATTGGTGTATCCAATAAATTGATGCGTATAAAAACTCCCCATAATCACAAAAGCACTTAGATAATAAAAGGGTGATTTCACCTTGAGATCCACCTTTTTGTTCATAAGCATTCCCAGAGCAAAATAGCTGAGATAAGTGGTTAAAAGTCGATCTTGAAGTGGCAAAGTTATGAAAAGGGTTAAAATCTGTATCCCTAAAGCAATTAAAAATAAATTTGTATCGCCTACTTTTTTTTGTAACAGGTGAAATAGAGGATATGCTATATAAAACTGGATAATAATGATCATAAAATAGAGGTGATAGATGAAGCTGCCTTGCAATAAACCTTTGATATAGAATGTAAAATCAAAAGGGTAGATGCCTTTAATGGCAAAGAGGCTGTAATAGAGGGTTGCCCATATGATATAAGGAATCAAAAGCTTTGGGAGTCTTTTTTTCCAGAATTTAAATAGGTTTATCACTTTATCCTGATATATCATATTGAGCAAGAATCCGCTTATAAAGATGAACATCGGGACAGAAGGTTTAGAAAAACGGTTGAGGATAGTAAAGCATATTTGTGATGAACTGTTTGGAATCAATGATACAACAGGTGTTGCAGTGGTATGTATGATAATGACCATTAGACATGCTACTATTCTGAAAAAGTGAATTTCAGGATATATTTTTTTCATGAAAACCTCCAAGTTATAGTCTTATGCTATTATACCAATTAGAGGTTCGTAGCGTCTATAGCTTATTGAGATTATGATGTGCATTACAAATTTGGGTTAAAATCTGGTTTTTTCAACAAAAAAATCACCGTTTATAAAAACGGTGACTATAAGGGTTTTGCAGTTCCGGGGTTATACAAATTAGAATTTGTATGTTGAAACTAAAGTCATTGTAACTCTAGTTTTTAAAAAAAACCTTTACTGTTTCTTAAATTTTTCTAAACTTGGTTTAACTGTCTGTAAATAAAAATTCAAGTCTGTAAACTTTGACCGTTTTTTCAACAACGTTTCTCTTTCCGGTATTGACTGTAAATTTATATTAAAATTATTGAGATTCTATTGTTATTGATATTTTCCTTGTAATATTTTCATGGCATATTGTTTTGGTGTAATACCAAAATGGCTCTTAAAGAGCTTTATAAAGTAAGAAAGGCTTTCGAACCCTAAATCATAACACACTTCAGAAACGTTTTTATGGAGAAGAAGTTGTTTTGCCTTATTGAGCTTTAAGTGATTGTGATAAGCTTTAGGTGTCATGCCTGTGGCGCGTCTAAAGATAAGAATTAAGTTTGAAGGCGACATGTTAAGTGCAAAGGCAATTTCTTTGACCGTAAGTTCGGGATCATTTAAATTTCTTTTTAAACATTGTATCGTATATTCGACCGGTTCTTGTTTTTTGCGATCGTTAAAAGTCAAATGATACTGATTGATCAGATTGTAAGCAAGTTCTTGTGAACATAAATCAATCAAAAAGTGTTTATTGGGATCATCGCTAAGCGCGTATTGTTTAATGCGCTCAATATGTTTATTGACCTGTGGAATGAGCAAATTCTTTTTTACAAAATCAGAAGTCATATCCACATCAACTTCGTGTTTTATTTCTACTTTTTTTAAGGTATCTTCAAGGAGTTTATCGCTGAGTTCATAGACCACAGCAATGGTTTTTTCAGGTATTTGCATTTGCACACTAGCGTGTGGTGGCAGTATAATAAAGTCTGATTGAGTATAGATAAACTCTTTACCATTGTTGACTTGAATATGTTTGGAACCACTTGAAATTGTACAAAGGCGTGTGTATTGATAAGAATTATAAGTTCCTTGGAAATTTTTGTCTAAATCATAGTAAAGAATCTTCATATAATCGGTTTCAAGACCATCATTTTTTTCGAAATATCTGTCGAAGTTTTTGATCAACGTTAAAACCTCCCCACAAAACATAATTGATGATAACTAATTTTATAGTAACACAGGCTTTCAAATGAATCAATAAATGAAAGTTGAGTGATTCAAAATTGCATAATGAAAAAAGGAATACTTTTCTGAATTATCAGATAGTTTTTAGAACATAGAATATTATATAATTAAGTACAAGCACGATCTTTCAAAACATGTATGAGATTATTTTAACTGAATTGTATAACATAGATTGAATTAACCACATGTAATCAGGAATTGGTTGTGATAGAAAGGGGGAAAAATAATGTATACAGTAGGTGTAATCACCGCAAGTGATAAGGGATCAAAAGGAGAACGCGAAGATCTAAGTGGTAAAGTAATATGCGACCTTGTAACAGAAGCGGGCTATGAAGTCTTGAAATATATAATTGTACCAGATGAAAAAAAGGCACTTGAGGAAGCGATGCGGAACATGGCAGATGAACTGGGTGTCCATTTAATTTTGACAACAGGTGGTACGGGTTTTAGCAAGCGAGACGTGACACCAGAGGCGACCTTAAGTGTCATTGAAAGAGAAGCACCGGGAATTGCAGAAGCGATTCGCTATAATAGTTTACAAATTACACCTAAAGGGATGCTTTCTAGAGGTGTTTCAGGTATTAGAGGTAATACCTTGATCATCAATATGCCCGGAAGTCCAAAAGCCGTTAAGGAGACACTTGACTATATCTTGAATCCCGTTTTTCATGGCATTCAGATTCTCATCGGAGATGATGCTGAATGTGCTACACCCTTGAATAAGGAATAGAGAAAGGCTTCTAAAAAATGAATTTTCTTAAAATTGAGATCGGAGAAGTTTATGATTGATGGGTATGGTAGAAAGATAAATTATTTGAGATTATCGGTTACGGATCGTTGTAATTTGAGATGTCGATATTGTATGCCAGAAGAGGGGATTGAGAAATTAAACCATAATGATATTTTATCATTAGAAGAAATTAACGAGATAGTAAGTTCTTTTGTGAGCCTTGGTATCGATAAAATAAGAGTGACTGGTGGTGAACCATTGGTTAGAAGCGGGATCGTCTCGCTTATTAAAATGATCAGAATGCACCCTGAAATTAAAGATTTGGCACTGAGCACAAATGGTTTGCTTTTAAAGGAGATGGCGAGATCGCTTAAAGAGGCTGGGCTTGATCGTGTTAACGTAAGTATGGATTCTCTTAATCCTGAAAAATATTTTAGGATGACACGTGGAGGCTCGCTGGAAACTGTGCTTGAAGGGATCGAGGAAGCGAAGCGTGTAGGTTTAACACCCCTTAAAATAAATGTGGTGATCATAGGGGGCTTTAATGATGATGAAATCGTTGACTTTGTGCGTATGACAGAAAATGAAGCTATAGATGTGCGTTTTATTGAACTCATGCCTATCGGTGAAGTGGCAAAGTGGTCTATCACAAATTATTTACCCAATACAGTGGTTCTAGATAAAGTGCCAGAACTCATACCTGTGGCGAGCGAGGACCCAGCTTCACCAGCGAAGTATTATAAATTGCCAAATGGTAAAGGTAAAGTAGGCTTAATCAGTCCAATTTCGTGTAAGTTTTGCACAAATTGCAATCGCATTCGACTAACTTCAGAAGGTAAATTGAAATATTGTTTACATTCAGATGAAGAATTTGATCTGAAAAAAGCCATGGGTGATCAATTAGAGATAACAAAATTCATTCAGGAATCTGTCTTAAAAAAACCTCTTGAACACCAAATTGGCAGAGGTGAAACTGTAATGAGAAATATGGTTCAAGTTGGTGGTTAAAGTAATTTGATATTAATACTGAATTACGAGTGTATAGATAATAGATAAAAAAAGCGGACTCGTCTGTAGGAGGATTCATGACATTTACACATTTTAATGATAAAGGTAGAGCGCATATGGTGGAAGTTACAGAGAAAGCGGAGACACTCCGTGTGGCTTTGGCAAAAGGTGAAATTTTAATGAAAGCGTCTACAATTAATGCGATTAAAGAAAGTTCTATAAGTAAGGGTGATGTGCTTCAAGTCGCTCAAATAGCTGGTGTTATGGGTGCTAAAAAGACTAGTGATTTGATTCCTATGTGTCATCCTCTGATGTTAACGCATGTTTCATTAGATTTTGAAGTTCTAGAAGATCGGATTTTAATTGAGGCGACTGTTAAGACATTTGGTAAGACCGGTGTAGAAATGGAAGCTCTAACGGCCGTTAATGTAGCGGCACTTACGATTTATGATATGTGCAAGGCCGTAGATAAAGAAATGGTTATTAATCATGTGAGACTTGTTGAGAAAGTTGGCGGTAAGTCTGGTCATTACAAAAGATCGGGGGAAGTGTTATGACGCAACTAGAAGGCAGAGTCCTTGCGATTAACATCAGTAAGGAAAAAGGTGTTGTGAAAGAACCGATTCCTGAGGGCGAATTCAGAGAAGATCATGGTCTCGTGGGTGATGCTCATGCAGGAGATTGGCATAGACAAGTGAGCTTGTTAGGACAAGAAAGTGTTGATAAGATGACTCAAATGGGGGTTGAAGGGTTAACCAGTGGCAAGTTCGCTGAGAACCTCACAACAGAAGGCATTTGCTTATATGAGCTCCCAGTAGGTACAAAATTAATGATAGGTGGGACGATTCAAGAAGTCACTCAAATCGGTAAGGAATGCCATCATGGCTGTGCTATAAAGACACAAGTTGGGCATTGTATTATGCCTAAAGAAGGCATTTTTACAAGGGTTTTAAAGAGCGGTATCATCAGACAAGGCGATGCAATCATTGTGATGAATGATATCAGTGTCATAGCGTAAATTCAATTAAATGCTTGCAAAAAGGGGTCCTTATGGACTCTTTTCTTTATATAGGCAACAAGATTTAAGCCTAAATTCATAGATGTTGTGGATGGTGAAATGTCAATACAGAAAGTTTGTTTTGGACTTACGGATGCTTATAATTTGAACGCAAATTCTGACACTCTAGCCAATAAGTATAATTAAATAAATGTTTTAGAGGCATATTTTATAAAGTAGCGCTTTAGAAATTATGGTAAAATGAGTTTATCAAAGTTATGTAAGATGCAGACTAAAGACTGGGAGTGTTACGATGCAAACTAAGCAGGCGTTATTGAGATCAATTCCAAAAGTAGATGATGTCTTTAATCATGAAAAAATAGTAGATATGATGGCAACGAGTAGTCGACCAATAATCATGGATGCTATCAGAAAAGTTATCGATCAAAGAAGAACTGAAATTTTAGAGATTACAGAGTCGGGAAACAGAGCGGGTACGACTGAAATTAATGCAGCTACCAAGACCACTAAAAAATCAATTAGCATAGATATCGAAAGTATCCTAGAGGATGTGGGCAAAGAAATTCAAAGGGCCAATGAAATGAGTTTAAGGCGTGTTATCAATGCCACTGGCGTCATTTTGCATACCAATCTTGGAAGAGCATCACTTTATAGTGGGATTAAAGATAGGGTTTGGGAAATTGCAGAAAACTACTCGACTTTAGAATTTAATATAGCAACTGGTAAAAGAGGATCAAGATATGACCATGTAGAGGCAATTCTCACTAAACTTACAGGGACTGAATCCGCAATGGTGGTCAACAACAATGCTGCGGCAGTTATGCTTATATTGAGTACCTTGGGAAAAGGATTGGACGTTGTTGTATCACGTGGAGAACTGGTTGAAATTGGGGGTTCCTTTCGCATCCCAGATATTATGGCGCAAAGTGGTGCACATCTAGTGGAAGTGGGGACTACCAATAAAACACACCTCTATGATTACGAAAGGGCAATTCGATCTGGTGAGACAGGTGCCTTTTTAAAAGTACATACCAGTAACTATCGAATTCTTGGTTTTACAGAAGCCGTTACTTTAAACGAATTGGTGGCACTTGGACGTACGCATGATATTCCAGTTATTCATGATCTCGGTAGTGGTGCACTGACTGATTTTTCTAGATTCGGCATTGAAGGTGAAATGTCTGTTCATGAGAGCGTGGCTTCTGGTGCTGATATCATATGTTTTAGCGGGGATAAACTTTTAGGAGGACCACAAGCGGGGATTATCATAGGTAAGAAGCATTTGATCGAACAAATGAAGCAAAATCCTTTGACAAGAGCTTTTAGAATAGACAAGTTGACTTTAGCAGCGCTTGAGGCAACTCTTAGACTTTATTTAGACCCCGATAAAGTAATGACTCAGATTCCCTTGCTTGAGATGATGACAATGCCTCTAGAGGTGATTCGAGAAAAAGCAATGCGGCTGTATCGTTTACTCTCAGATCGGACTCAAAGATGCCATATCAGTTTTGAAGAGGGGGTATCACAAGTTGGCGGGGGCTCTATGCCCCTTCAAGAATTGCCGACAGTGCTTGTCAAGATTAAGCCTGTGGATCTTTCAGTGCAACAATTGGAGATGGATTTGAGGCAATCTCAAATTCCAATTATCGTTAGAATTCAAAAGGATCATATTTTGTTAGATGTGAGGACGATTCATGAGCGAGATTTTGAATATATATCCAGTACAGTCGATTGGTTTTTAAAAAAATAAAGAGGTATCTAAAGTGAAAAATATTATTATTGGAACAGCAGGACATATAGATCACGGTAAAACGGCTTTAATACGTGCACTTACAGGGATTGAGACGGACCGTCTTCAGGAAGAAAAAAAGAGAGGTATTACCATTGATTTGGGGTTTGCCTATTTAGAGTTGCCTGATGGTGAACGCGCTGGGATTATAGATGTACCTGGGCATGAAAAGTTCATCAAAAACATGCTTGCAGGTGTCGGGGGCATTGACATGGTTTTACTTGTTATTGCCGCTGATGAAGGTGTCATGCCACAAACTGAAGAACACTTGAATATCCTCTCTATTTTGCAAATTAAGAAGGGGATCATCGTTTTAACAAAGACAGATTTGGTCGACGAAGAATGGCTTGAAATGATTCAAGGTGATATCCGAACTTATGTAAAAGATACTTTTTTAGAAGATGCTCCTATTGTGCCAGTATCAGCTATAAAAGGGATAGGTGTGGATGTCTTAAAGCAAGAAATCTATAAGATCGCTCAAGAGATAACGTCAAAAGATATCAGTGCAGCTGTTAGAATTCCAATAGATCGAGTTTTTACAGTGGGCGGGTTTGGAACTGTTATTACAGGCACACAAGTAGAGGGTACTTTAGCTGTCGGTGATGTTTTAAATATTTATCCCTATGAAAAGCTCACAAAGGTTAAAAATATTCAAATGCATGGTAATAACGTCGAAAAAGCCTATGCTGGTCAAAGGGTTGCCATCAACTTGGCCAATGTGAAAACAGAAGATATTCACAGAGGAGATGTTCTCGCAAGGCAAGATTCTATGCAAGTGACGATGCTACTTGATGTCAAACTCAATTTACTTAAAAATGTGCCAAGAGAACTTAAAAATAGGGCCCGCATTAGATTTCATCACGGGACAAGTGAAGTGCTTGGGCGCGTGATTTTGCTTGAAAAGGATAGCTTGAAAGCTGGAGAGAGCACTTATGCGCAACTTCGGTTAGAAGAGGCAGTGGCTTTAAAAGCTGGAGATCACTATGTTCTTAGGTTTTACTCTCCAATGGATACCATCGGTGGGGGCGTGGTACTAGATGCCAACCCATATAAACACAAGCGTTTTAGAGAAGATGTCTTAGAAGTTTTACAGGTTAAAGAAACAGGTGATTTTGAGTCCGTATTAGAGCAAAGTATTAAAAAATACAGTAGAGAATTGCAACCCATAGATTTTATTGCCATCCAGTTGGGCAAAGAAAAATCTGAACTGCAACAAGGGCTTGAGATTTTACTCAAAGAGGAGATCATCATCCAAATTGCGGATCAGGTCTATGTACATATGGATTTTATAGAGACACTCAGGCAAACCATAACCACACTTTTAATGCAGTATCATCAAAAAAATCCACTTAAAGCTGGGATGGATAAAGAAGAATTTAGAAGTCGTGTCTTCAAAAAAGAACTGAGCAAGTTATCTGCTCAATTGATTCAATACTTTGCGGGTGAAAAAGTAATTGAAGTTAATCAAAATATTGTTGCGCTTGCAGGGTTTGAAATCACATTTACCGTGGAAGAGCAAAAATGCTTGGCCCTATTTGAAAAGCAATACCTTGAAAGTGCTTTTATGCCACCTTACATCGATGAGGTTATTAGGTCGTGTCCAAAGGGCATTAATGGACAATTGTTGATCCAAATTTTGATTGATCAATCTGTTCTCATCAAATTGGATGCCCATATTTGTTTGCATCATCAAAAATTTGAAGAAGCACTTTCGAAAATAAAAGGTTATATACATGAAAATGGCAAAATGACTCTAGGTGAGTGCCGTGATATGCTGAGCACCTCTAGAAAATATGCAGTTCCAATTTTAGAGTATTTAGATCAGCAAAAGGTCACTAAAAAGATAGAGGATTACCGGATTTTAATTTGATATATCAAAATTCAAAGGAGAATGTGTCTGGATTTGCGTTATAAAATGAGGTATAATGGAGTAATATTCGGTTATGGCTGATACATCTTGGGAGTGGATGGGTGCTGGTGTGCCCTCTGGTCTTCAAAACCAGTTTGAGTAGTTAAGAGCTGCTCAGGTGGGTTCGATTCCCACACATTTCCGCCAATCACAGAAAGGGATGTTGTAAATCTAGGAAATTAGATGTGTGACCCCTTTTTTTATACATTGATGCATTTGGGATTTAAAACATACCAATTGATATGCAGGTAGCATTTCAATTAAAAAATGACTAGAGCAATTCTTTTCAGAATTATTCTAGTCATTTTTATTTAGAGAATATTTTGCAGTAACCCTTTGTTATTTTATTAGTAAAACGGGAAAATTGCCGGTAAAAAGAAGATGGCGATAATCGTTACTGCAATTGTCAAGGGGAGACCGGCCTTTAAATAGTCTTTCAATTGATAATTGCCGGGTCCCATAATAATTGTTTGAGCTGGAGAGGCCATTGGTGTCAATATTGAAGTACATCCAGCAATCATAACCCCCATGACCAAGGCACGAGGATCGACCCCTATTTTTGCACCTGCCGCAGAAACGAGAGGCACGAATATCATTATCGTGGCAAGGTTTGACATGATTTGAGTCAATACCAATGGCACGATGAAGAAAACAGCCATAATAATATATGGATTGGTCGTATTGCCTAGCATTTTAATCATGAGATCTGCAACGACGTCGCCTGCACCCGTAATTTTAACCGCATCAGATAATGCCAGAACTCCTGCAAATAAGAAGATAGTAGGCATGTGAATGGAGCCAAGTGCTTCTTTTTCGCTGAGGCTACCTGTTGCAACCAACAATGCCGCACCAATAGTTGCGAGTATATACATGTCCAACCCGATCTGTTTCGCAAAGAATATAGATATGACGGTGGCAATAACTATGAGGATTGCGATTTTTTCCTTTGTACCGCTTAATGTCACCTTCTCTTTATTGGCAAAATTGTCAGTGAACTCTTCATTGGGATTATCAGGAAGTAATCGCCAACAGATAAACGAGACATAGAAAAGAGCTAAAATCAGGAATGGTATTCTTGCTATAGTGAAGGACCAGATTGAAAACGGTGTTGTACCGCCTGCTTTCATCATAATCTCACTGAAAGCCATATTGCTTGCGCCCTGTCCCAAGAAAGTCATTCCTGTTGCAATATTGGCAACAATCATCACCGGGAAGAGTATCTTTGAGCGGCTTAAATTGATTTCATTGGCAACACCGACGAGCAGTGGTAGCATAATCGCCGCCGTAGCAGTGGAGCTCGTCAATACAGAGAGAAGCCCTGCTGTAATGCTAGCGATAAAAATCAGCATTTTAGGATTGTCCTTATAGCTGGTGACAATTCCTTGAATGCGATGTAAAATACTTGTCTTGGTCAGTCCAGCTCCTATTACAAACATCGCAGTGAACATGATAACGTTTTTATTGACGAATCCAGCTAGAGCAGCTGCTGGTTCCATAACCCCTGTAATGATAAAAATGAAAATAATTGAGGTTGAAATCAGTGAAAAAGGTACTTTACCCGATAAAAAAGCAAGTATGGTAAGAACTAATACAATAATCGTTATTGATAACGGATCCATAAAACCCTCCCATTCAAATAATATATAATATTAACAGATACTCATTCCGATATCATACCACTTCCAAGGTTCTGGATGGATAAATACTGCACCTGGATCGAGTTGCTTAACGTGTTGAGTCACTTTATCAAAATACGCGTTGGTCTCTTCGGTTCCAAGTTGTCGGCAAAGAACATCCATATGAAAAGGCATGATGATTTGACCATGGTATTTTACCATTATCTCAGCCAATTCTTCTGGGGACACTTGTCCACCTGCAAAGAGATCTCCACCACCCTTTCGAACTCCAGCTTGTCTTAACACAAGATTTGGTGCATTTTTTCTACACCATTCTAGATGGTCGTTGGAATGCATTTGACCAGAAACTGTTAATAATTTAAAGCTATTATTCGTGGTTATCATATAATCTGTTGTTTCGATATTTCCGATGTCATCACATTCCTTATGACCACTTACTCCTATGGCTTCCATGCAGATGTCAAGTTCTGGACGATAAGTTCTTCCACCTGTTGGATTGTGCTTGCCTTGCAATGCTGTCAATGTAAAATCATCCGTAACGATGCTCTGATTTGGATAGATAGGGAATACATTGTCATAAGGAAGCTGATGATACTTAATCAAAGGAACTGCTGCCATGGGACCAGTATAGACCTTTGAATTGAATTTTTTTACTAATTCTCCTAAATTGAAATCATGGTCAAAGTGAGAATGTGTTATGAGGATATAATCAGCACCAGTGATTTCATCAATGGAATGCCCTTCCATATGCGGACCCACAAAAAACGGATCAATTATGATGGTTTTGCCATTGGGAAGAATGATTTCATGAGCACATCCTGCATTGAACCCTCTGATTTTTAAACTACTTGTAAACATGTGTCCTCCCTTACTGTTGAAGTTTTTCTATGACTGCATTACCGACTTCTGATGTGGATGCTGTACCCCCTAAATCAGGTGTCAAGCAATCATTTTCAACCAAAAGCGCTTCAATGGCGCGAATGATCTTACTGCCGTGATTTTCGTAGCCGATGAAGTCCAAAAGCTGACTGACCGCCCAAATAGTTGCCAATGGGTTAGCAATTCCCTTGCCTGCAATATCAGGTGCGGATCCGTGAATGGATTCAAACATAGATGGGAATTTCTTTTCCGGGTTGATATTGGCACCGGCTGCAAGTCCAAGTCCGCCAGCAATGGATGCTCCTAAATCCGTTAAAATGTCACCGAAAAGGTTGGATGTTACAACGATTTCGAAACGCTTCGGATCTTTGATCATAAACATGCTTGCAGCATCAACTAAATAAGAGTAAGTGGTTACTTCAGGATATTCCTTTCCAATTTCAACAAAAATCTGATCCCAAAAGACCATAGAGTAGTTTAAAGCATTTCCCTTGCTGATACTGGTAAGCGACTTGCCTTCTTTTTTGGCTAACTCGTAAGCATATCGAATGACGCGTTCGCACCCTACTCGCGAGAAAACACTATCTTGAATGACCACTTCATTGGGTTTGTCTTTGAAAAGCCAGCTGCCACTTCCTGCATATTCCCCTTCACTGTTTTCTCTGACGAAGGTCATATTGATATCTTCTTGGGCGATATCTTTTAATGGTGTCGGCGCGCCTTTTAATAATGTCACTGGACGTAGGTTAATATACTGCTCAAACTTTTTCCTGATTTCCAACAATAGCCCCCATAGAGATATGTGATCAGGGACTCCTGGAAAGCCCACAGCTCCGAGGAGAATTGCATCAAAATTTTTCAGTTTTTCAATGCCATCTTCATCCATCATACGGCCGTTTTCCAAGTAAAATTCACATCCCCACGGAAAGTATTCAAACTCCAAATCAAAGGATGGGTCCGACTTGGCTATTTCCTTTAAGACCTTTACACCTTCTTTGATAACTTCAGGGCCAATGCCGTCGCCTGGAATAACGGCAATTTTAAAATTCTTCATTTCTACCTCCGAGATTTGATTCATTTGTGATTTCTGTCTAAAGCGCTTGCTCTATTTCTGCGCAGAAAATCCATACTTCAATTATATGGAGACAAATAAATTGAGTCAAAGTTATTAATGTAAACATATATCAACTTTGACTCAATCAAATACATATTCAGTTTGTTTAACGCTCTTCCCCGTAGATATCATATAGGATATTTATGAGGTGTTTTGTAACTGCTTCAAGCTGATGATACTTATTTGTAACGATACTGAAATCAAAGCGGTAAGGACTCTCGCCAAAGGATAAGGGCACGATCTTCTCCCTATATTCAGCGGATCGCAGCGGTCCGTCCAGCGTAATCGTTGATCCGAAGCCCCTCGCAGTGCACTTCAGAGTAAGTTCAACGGTTGGCACCCTTATAGACACTGGCGGCGTTATATTGTACTGATCAAAGACAGATGTGGCGTAGATTTCATACTCTTGATCAGGGAAAAGCATAATAAAGTTCTCGTTTTCAAAATAACTAAGATCAATCCATTTGTATCTAAAGTCTTTCTTTTCTATTGCAAGGTCAATAAGAGGATGGCCTGCCGGTACGGCGAGCACCATCTCTTGTTCGGCCAGTAACTCGTAGTTACAGCTCTTTGATTTTTTTTTCGTGGCTAAGATAGCCAGATCAAGTTCATTATCCTTGACCATATTAATTATTCTAGTGCTTGAATGGGCAAATAAGGTCAGCTCAATATGGGGAAATTTTCTTTTAAATGCAGGAAGCACTTCCGAAGCGATAATATCCGTTTGCATCATCTGAAAACCAAAGTTGATCTTACCTTGAGTGGCGTTGGCGATCTCTTTCAGTTCTTCGCTCATTTTTTGTTCAAGGATGAGAATTCGCTTGGCCCAATCTATGTAGCGCTCGCCGGCATGTGTCGGTTCAAATTTTTTTCCTACCCGATCAAAGAGGGTAATTCCTAATTCCATTTCCTTGTTCTTTATCAGCTTACTAAGCGCAGACGAGGTGACAAAGCAGCTTTCCGCCGCTTTCTTAATGCTGCCATACTCTGCCACTTTTACGATATATTCATTAATTCGATCCATACACGACTCCCATCTTTGAAGAATTGATACCTCTGGTCAATCTAACACAGTGGTGCACTCTCAATTATTAATCAAACTCAATTATTTAGTGCTGTATAAAGGGTATTATAGCAAAATATTTCACGAGTAGTGCAAAAAATACCTTTTTATTCAATTGGTTAAGAATTGGATTTTAGGTGTTTAAATATTTAGCACTATAATTATATGACTTTCTGGCCAAATGAGTATAGTGCGTTAAAGAGATTATGAAAAGCTCAGAAATCACATAGTTTTAATCAAAAATGTGGTTGACAAACATTTGAAGGCGTAATATATTAATAGATGTAATTTAGATACAGTTTAGATGTAACTGAATAAAGATATTTGACTGTGAATGGGCCAATAAATCAATGTAATGTTTAAGAGAATGAAACTCATCGGCTGAAAGGTTTCTAACCCCAAATTGATCGAACCTACCCAGGAGTTTGTGATGAGAAATCACACGGGACATCCCGTTATGATGATTAAGTGAACAAGGTGTAATTTGCTTTGTTAATTAGAGTGGTACCGCGAAGCTTTCGTCTCTATTTTTGTAGAGATGAGGGTTTTTTTTATACATTTTTTTAATATGAAGGCACTATATTTTGAAAAGGAACAGTTATAATACAATATTTTTAAGTGCAATTGCACGTGAGTTAAATAAGGAGGATCTTATGGGTAAGAACAAAGAAAAAGAATTTGTAAAAGACATTACCAAAATGGAAGATGATTTTCCACAGTGGTATACAGATGTCATTAAGAAAACAGACTTAGTGGACTATTCACCAGTTAAAGGGTTTATGGTCATCAAGCCATATGGGTATGCACTCTGGGAAAACATTCAAAGTTTCTTAGATCAAAAATTTAAAGAAACAGGTCATGAGAACTGCTACTTCCCACTTTTGATTCCTGAGAGTCTTTTAAATAAGGAAAAAGAGCATGTTGAAGGCTTTGCACCAGAAGTGGCTTGGGTAACACATGGTGGTGATGAAAAGCTTGCTGAAAGACTCTGTGTGAGACCGACTTCAGAAACAATTTTTTGTTCGATGTATTCAAAGTGGTTGACGTCATATAGAGAATTACCTTATTTATACAATCAATGGTGTTCTGTCGTTAGATGGGAAAAGACAACACGTCCTTTCCTTAGAACTTCTGAGTTTTTATGGCAAGAAGGCCATACCTTACACGAGACAGCAGAGGAAGCACAAACTGAAACGCTCAAAATGCTCTCAATTTACAAAGAAATGGCTGAGGACTTGTTGGCAATCCCAATGGTAGTTGGAAAAAAATCTGAAAAGGAAAAGTTCGCAGGTGCTGAGTCAACTTATACGATTGAAGCGTTGATGCATGATGGAAAAGCACTACAATCAGGCACATCACACAACTTTGCTCAACATTTTGCAAAAGCGTTTGATATTAATTTCCAAGGACGTGGTGGCGATTTAGAGTACCCACATCAGACTTCATGGGGGGTATCTACGAGATTAATCGGTGGTGTAATCATGGTTCATGGTGATAATCGTGGTCTTGTGTTACCACCAAGACTTGCGCCAATTCAAGTGGTCATCGTACCGATCGCACAAAAGAAGGCAGGCGTTCTTGAAAGAGCAGAAGAACTTAGAAAAGAACTTGTTTCTAAAGGTATTCGTGTGAAATTAGATGACAATGTGAATTACTCACCAGGTTGGAAATTCAATGAATACGAAATGAAAGGTATTCCAGTTAGAATTGAAATTGGTCCTAGAGATATTGAAAATGGCGTTGCAATGGTGGCAAGAAGAGATAACCTTGAAAAGGGCCCTGTTGAACTTGATGGCATTGGTGATGGCATGGTGAAATTACTAGATCAAATTCATGATGATATGTTAAACCGTGCACGTGAGAGCCGTGATGCAAAGACGTTTACATTTGAAACCTATGATGAGTTTAAACAAAAAATGGAGGAGACGCCTGGTTTTGCAAAGACCATGTGGTGTGGAGATCGCGAATGTGAAGAACGCGTTAAAACAGAAACAAGTGTTAGCATCAGATGTATCCCGTTTGAGCAAGAAAACTTAGGCGATGTGTGTCCTTTCTGTGGCAAGCCAGCGAAGCACATGGTTTACATGGCAAAAGCGTACTAAGCTTAATATAAGTTTTAGGACATTTCAATAAAAGAATTGACGTGGGGTCGGTAATTTTGTAAAATGTTAAGTAATAAATCGTCGTATAACCCCATTAATATGGTATGGGGGTCTCTACCAAGCACCTTAAACGCTTGATTACGAGGAAGATGCAGTGTGCATTTTCTTCGTAATCAGGCGTTTTTTATATGAAATTCAGACACAGTAAAGCTAATTTGATCAAACATGGTATTGGTGTAGGTTATTCGGGTAGATAAGACTTAATATTTTAATAAGAAATGGAGGCGCAAAATGAGAGCGTTTAAAATGCCAAAAGTAGAACTACATTGCCACTTGGATGGCAGTTTGAGACCTGAGACAGTACTTGAACTTGCAAAGCAAATGCATATAAAATTACCAGATGAAAGTATGGAAGTGGTTAGGGCATCCCTTATAGCACCGAGTGATTGTGATTCGCTGGATACTTACTTAAAGCGATTTGACTTGCCAATAGAAGTGATGCAAACTGAGACCGCTCTTGAGCGTGTTGCTTACGAACTTATGGAAGATGCTTCAAAGGAAAATGTAAAGTATATAGAAATTAGGTTTGCGCCTCAACAGCATATGAAGAAGGGGCTTGATTATAAGACCGTTATCAAAAGTGTTGTCAAGGGTGTGAAGTGCGCTGAACAAGAATTTGAGATCAAGGGCAATGTGATCTTATCCTATTTGAGACACAGTGATGTACAGGGGATTTATGAGATGATTGATGCGGGTCAATCTCTCCTCGGAAATGGCGTTGTAGCTGTGGATTTGTGTGCAGGAGAAAGTGATCTCTTTGCGAGTCGCTTTAAAGAGGCTTTTTCATATGCGAGAGGACTCGGATACCGTGTGACTATCCATGCAGGTGAGACAGGCATTGCTCAAAATATGACAGAATCTGTTTTGTTGCTAGGTGCAGAGCGTATCGGTCATGGCGTTGCGATGATGGACGATGCTGAGGCATATGCATGCGTGAAGTCGAATAATGTGGTTTTAGAGTGTTGTCCAACCAGTAATTTGCAGACAAAAGCCATCTTAGATATAAAGGCACATCCAATAAAAGCCTTTTACGAAGATGGCATATTAGTAACGCTTAACACGGACAATCGGACGGTATCTAGTACAGATATGACGCATGAGTTTGAAATCGTCCATGAAGCGTTTGATTATAGTGATGGATTTGATGAACAAGTCTATCGAAACAGTGTCCAAGGTGCCTTTGCAGATGATGCTACTAAAGCATGGTTACTTACTCTACTTGAGTGATAATACCACCGCCGATTAAGAGTGAGTATTGATAACAAACCATGGCTTGGCCACAAGAAGGTGCTCTCACAGGGGATTCAAAAGTAATTTCAGCAGAGCCGTCTGAATATGGCGTTAAAATGCCCTCATAAACGGCCGACCATTGACTGACGATAACCTGTACTTTCAGTGGAAATGTATGATATGAGTTCACGAGGTTAAAAGATTTGGCAGTGAGTTTGTATTTGAGCAAATCATTTTCTTCGCCCAACACGACTGCGTTAGATTCAGGTAATATATCTATGACCACAAACTTGCCAGAGAGTTCATCTGCAAGTTTTCTTTTTTGTCCCAGTGTATAACTGGCAATACCCTGGTGATAACCTAAGAAATTGCCGGACTTATCCACAAAGCATCCACGCATCATGGCACTGCTATTCAGTTCTCTAAGGAATCTTGTATGCTGTTTATGTGAAATAAAACAAATGCCCAAACTATCTTTCTTCTGAGCTGTTTTAATGTGTACCTTTTCAAAATGCTGGCGCACGGTCTCTTTTGAATCAATATTGCCCAGTGGGAAGTAGAGTTTAGAAAGTGTTTCTTGTGTCAGATGATAGAGGTTATAAGACTGATCCTTCCTAGCGTTAACTGCACGATGAAGCTCGTATTCATGTTGGACGTCATTATAGTGAACTCTAACATAATGTCCTGTTGAAAATGCCTCAGCACCAAGATTAATGGCATCTTCTATGAGTCTACCGTATTTAAAGATGCGATTGCAGTGAAGGCAGGGATTTGGCGTATGTCCCTTTTCATAAGTCTCGATGAAGTTACCTATGATCACTTCTTCAAAATCTTTTCTATAATCCAAGATATGATGCTCGATTCCAAGAGCCTCACAAACGCGTTTTGCATTTTCAATTTCTTCAAGTTGATGCTCAAAGAGATACATGGTTACCCCAATAACCTCATGGTTTTGTTCCTTCAATAGGAGTGCAGTGGTGCTACTATCGATGCCACCACTCATGCCTACAGCTATTTTCATGTGAAGCCTACCTTTTTCTATATAATTATATGGGTTAAAGTGTTGTTCAACTTTTACCGTTCCAATAGACATTATAACGCATCAAGCCTAAAAATGCTTTTAAATTTAGTGTAAAGATAAGCTCTTTTGATAGAATAGTGATTATGCGAATGTGTTTTTGAAGTGAACGGGGAATTAAAGTTTAATTAGAAAAAATGAAAAAAACTTCCTAAAAAGAATATAAAATGGTAATATTGAGTTGGATTTGCGCAGATTACATAATAAATAATAGGAGAAATATTTATGAAAAAAATTACTACTTTACTACTTATTATGGCAATGCTCTTTTCAACTTTCGGGTTATCATTTGCTGATGCCTACGTTAACTTAAATACGCCAGAAAATACAGACTTAATAACACTTGATAATGGATATCAGATTTCAGAAATGGAATTGGTAGAGATTTTAAACTCATCTAATAAGAATGTAAATTTAAAGTCAGATTCTATTGTTGATGCAAAAGCAATACGCTTGTCTACATACTCAAGTTATGGAATTCCAAGTTACTTAGATGGCGAATGGAAAATAGTGGTAGCTGGATTGGGTACTTTAACTGTTATAGTTGTAAATAATACTATAAAAATGAATAATATGATTATTAATGCAGGAAGTGCTTTGTATAATTCTATACTTTCAGCAGTTGAAAAATTGTTCAATACAAATTATGATACTGCTGTAAAAGATGGCGCTCCCACTGATAATCATGCAGTAGTAACCGGAAGTTCCTTGCCCACAACTGGAGAACCAAATTCTTCAAAAGATCTGTACAATGAAGAAGGTTCTTTAAAGCAAAGAAGATATTATGATAAAAACGGGAATGCCGATCTTGATATTGACTATCAGCACGGAGGAACTGGACACACTTTTCCTCACAGGCATGACTGGAATAATGGCGTGAGAGGTCCAGCATATTAATTAAAGAAGGGTGAATTATCCATGAACACTTATCAATTTAGCAATTTGGTAGAAGACTTATCTTATCATAGAGAAATTGAATTCAAACTAAATGATAAAGAGTATTCGATTACAAATGTAAATAAATACTGGTATTTCTATGATGGCAACAAAGATAAGAGTATAGAAATATGCAAATTTGGAGAGGAAACTATGCTAATTGAGTTTATAGAGAATCTTCATATTGAACACACATCACTGAGATCTATTTTTGATAATTATCTGTACTCCAATTTGTATATCCTGTAAATTGGAGCTGTTTGAACTGGATTGAAAACAATTCTGGTAACTTTTTAAGATATAGCACATACTCAAAACGCGCTATCCATAGGTTTATAGGGTAGCGCGTTACTTATTTTATAGAAAAACCTTTTTGTGCTCTCCTTCTATCACTCTAATAGTTCATTGTGCTTTCGGTCAAAATGGGTAAAAAAGGAACTTCAGAGGCGTAATTAGATGGGGCTAGTTGACAATTAGAAATTTAAATATTACAAAATCATACTTGCTAAGTTTCAATGGAAATAAAATAGATATGTTAATTTATGATATAGAAAACGAGTTTGTGAATAGTTGTCAGTGTAGCCCAATAAAAAATATACAGTAAACAACTCAACTTTCCCAGCTTAAATCCATGGACAAAGCCTTGATAAAAGAGGCTTGTCCATCAATTCATTGCTGGAGTTGATTTTTTACAATTTCCAATTTCTTAGGTTTACTTAATTTTAGGTCAAAAATGCTTTCAAATTTATTGTAAAGATAAGCTATTTCGATAGATTAGTGGTCATGAATATTTTAAGAACGTCGTGATTTTATTATCCCTTATTTTTTTCAATATTAGTGTATTGCGTATTTTGGTAGATTATTTTAGAAAGAAAGCTTAAAAAGCACTTAATTTAATGAATGTCCGAATTTGTGATGGATACAAATATAACAGTACGATGGATAATGATATGAAAAAATAAATCCAAAATACAAATGGGGATTTATTTTAATATTTATTGTGTTTGTCCAATTAAGCCTTATCCCCACGCAATTAACCCCCCACAATATAGAACTTACGTAATCTATATTGTGGGGGGTTATGTTTAAGTTATAAAACGGGTTGTTAATTTTCCCTCTGATCACCCAAAAACGCCACCGCAATCATATTGGGTCCAACATGAGAAGCAATCGTCATAGAAAGTTCAGAGATAATAATCTCGCAAGGATTAATCTGTTCTTTTATCATATCGCGAAGAAGTGTTGCATCTTCAAGACAATTTCCATGTCCTAAAATAACAGTGCCCTTTTCACGATCCTTCAAATGCGTTTCGATTTTAGAGACCAAAAATGACATTGATTTTTTTCGACCACGGACATTGCCATATGATTTCAATTTGCCTTCATGATCCACAATAAGTGTTGGTTTTACGTTTAAGACATTGCCTACGATTGCAGATGCTGATGAAATTCGACCGCCGTTTTTAAGATAATTGAGATCATCTACACCAAACCAATGATTGAAGTTCATACGATTGTGTTCTACCCAATGTTTGAGCTCATCAAGTGTATGGCCTTCTTTTAGTCGTTTGAGCACTTCCACTACAATGGCACCCTGACCAATTGAAGCAGAGAGCGTGTCCACAAGTTCAATTTTAGCATCAGGATAATCTTCTAAGACTAGAGATTTTGCCACACAAGAGCTGTTGTATGTGCCACTTAAGCCTGATGAAAATCCAATATATAATAGTTCATGACCTAATTCTATATTTTCTTTGAAGGCTTTCTCAAAACGATAAGCGTTTATCTGTGAAGTCGTTGGCATAGTGCCATTTCTCAAATAGTTATAAAAAGTGTTGTGATCAAGGGTTTGTCCTAGATCATCTATATAATCGACACCGTTTATATGCACTGGCATACCGAGGACCTCGAGTATATCTTGATGCGCCTCAATATAGTGAAGTGGTAAGTCACAGCAAGAATCAGTGATAATTTTTATACTCATAGTTTACCCTCCTAGTTCATATACTATTTTAATGTAAATTAGGCGGATATTCAACATAAGACGTTTGATATTTTGTTAATTAATCAAATTTTAATTTTTAGAAGTGCGTTTATAATCTTTGATATAAGAAATAATAGCGGTTACCTTGAGTAACATGGAAAAATAGATGCCGTAGAGTAATACTGCCTGTTGGGGTGACCAAAGTAAGAGTAATATAAAAAAGCTAAAGGATACTGTGGCAAGTTTTCCGTAAATATTCGAAGGGATTGTCATTTTTTCATGTCTAAAATAAAGGAGAATGCTCCCAACAACTAAAGACAATTCTTTAAGGTACATAAGTGCAGGTACCCAGATCGGCAGTATATTCTTTAAAGTCATACAAGTTAAAACAGATAAGAGCATAAGTTTATCCGCCAGTGGATCAAGAAGCGTTCCTATGGTGGTGATAAGATTATACTTTCGGGCGATATAGCCATCTAATAGATCGGTAAATCCCGCTATGATAAAGATGGTAAGAGCAATCGGACCTTGATCATTTAAATAGGTGAAAATAAAAATTGGGACAAGTATGATTCTAAAAACAGTTAACAAATTGGGTACATGACGCATTTTGTCACCTCCTTATGCATCCTATACCCAAATTTTATATTATAATATAGTTAGAGCGTAAGAAAGGTTCATTTTTAAATGGCGTTAATTAAGGTGAATGAACTCAATAACTTTAGGAGGCTTTATGGGGTGCTTCAATGTAGCTTGGAATGTCAACACTGAATTAGACAACTTTTTTAAGGTGTAAATATTTGTATTCTATCGGTGACTTATATCCTAATGATGAATGTAAGCGATGGTTGTTATACCAGTTTACATAATCGAATAATTCTAATCTTAAGTGTTCAATTGACTTAAATGTTTCTTGATATATAAATTCCTTTTTAACTGTCTTAAAGGTTGCTTCAGCTACTGCATTATCATATGGACAGCCTTTTTTACTTAAAGAACGTTCAATTGAAAAAGTATCTAGTAAACCGTCAATTGCGTTGTTTTTAAACTCATTGCCTCTGTCTGTATGAAAAATATTGACCTTTGACAAATCGTGTTTGATAGATGAAAACGCCTCATAAACAAGTCTTGCATCTTTATGAGCGCCTGCACTATAGCCAACGATTTCTCGGTTGTGCAAATCAAGCATTAAACAAATATAGTGCCACTTACCACTTACTCTAACATAGGTTAAATCGCTTACAACTACGTCTAAAAAGTCTCTGTTATCGAAGTTTCGATCAACTAGATTTGTGATTTTAGCCTCATTGCAGGTATCTTTATGAACTCTATATTTGGCGACTGTATAGCTTGATACTAAGCCATTTTCACGCATAATACGACCAATACGACGCCTGGAAAGTATAATACCTTCATTTTCTTCCAAATGCTTTTTTAGACGTCTTGTTCCATAGGCACGGCGATTCTTTTTAAAAACCTTTATAACCGATTTAGAATAGTCATCGTCTGAATTTGGTTCTTGTATTTTTGATTCATAATAGTATGAACTTCTAGGAATATTTAGGACGTCACACATTGCTGATACAGAGTATTTATCGCTGTTTGCCTTAATGATAGCTACTTTCGTCCCATGATCAGCGCTGCTTGCTTTAAAATGTCATTTTCCATTTCTAATTGCTTGTTGCGTTTTCGAAGTTCTATCAGCTCCTTTTGTTCATCAGTGAGGTTATCTTTTGTTTTAAATGATCCTGTATCTTTGTGTTGTTTTATCCATTTATCAAGGGTTGAAGGGTATAAGTCGTATTCTTTTCGAATATCCGCTTTATTTTTTCCATTTAAATACAATTGTACTATTTGCTCTTTGAATTCTTCGGTGAAATTTCTTCGCTCTCTTTTATTATTAGACATGGGGGGATTCTCCTTTTTCTTTTGGTTATATTTTATATGACCTTAAGAAATCTGTCTAACTTAGTGTAACCTATCCAGCTATTATAGGTGCAGGTGTTGTGGGCAGTGCTATTGCAAGAGAATTATCCAAATTTAATATCAAAACCGTTTTAATAGAAAAAGAACATGATGTATCACTGGGGGCATCCAAAGCAAATAGTGGGATCGTGCATGGTGGATACGTAGGAAAAGCAGGTACTCTTAAAGGTCAACTTTGCATAAAAGGGAATCGAATGTTTGAGATATTAAATAAAGAACTCAATTTTGGCTACAGAAGAACAGGTGCTTATATGCTTGCTTATTCAGAAAAAGACTTTGAGATTATCCAGCAGCAAATTGAAAATGGTCATAAAGTTGGAGAAGCAGGCTATGCTATTTTAAATAGAGAAGCATTGAAAGAGAAGCTTCCGCATGTTTCGGACCAAGCCATAGGCGCACTTTATATACCAACTGTAGGAGTTACATCACCCTATGAGCTCACAATTGCCCTTACAGAAAATGCGATTGCAAATGGAGTGACTTTAAAATTAGATTTTAAAGTGTCTAAAATAGATCAAGATAAAGCAGGTTTTTATGAAATAACGGCTACAAGTGGCGATAAAATTTTATCAGAGAACATCGTCAATGCTGCCGGATGCCACAGTGATGAAATTGCGAAACTTTGTGGTGATGAAGGGATTGAAATTTTAAAACGCAAAGGACAATATATTCTCTTGGGTAAAGATCAATCTTACCTCACGGATCAGGTGATCTTTCAGACGCCAAACGAGAAGGGAAAGGGTATTTTGGTAACGACGACTTATCATGGTAATCTCATGATTGGACCAGATGCAGAGGATTTAAAAGATGATGTGAACAAAGATACTTCTATTGAATCACTTGAACATGTGATTCGTACTGCTAGAAAATCTATTCCAAGTTTTAATCTCAAGAGAGCCCTTACGACCTTTTCAGGCGTGAGAGCAATGTCTGAAAGTGGAGATTTTATAATCAGACCCTCTGAAAAAAAGGGCTTGTTTCATGTGGCTGGGATTGACTCTCCTGGATTGACGTCTTCACCTGCCATTGCAAAGTACGTGGTTGAAATGCTTAGGGATTCTGGCATGGTATTGGCACCTAATAAGGCGTTTAAACCCTATAGAGAGGCGCTTATTAAGGCTCAAAAACCGGATTCGAAAATTATGTGTCGGTGTGAGAGCATAACGGCATTAGAAGTAAGTGAGTGCTTGATTAGAGGTATTCCTGTGGATACGACAGATGCGGTGAAAAGACGAGTGAGAGCTGGAATGGGAAACTGCCAAGGGGCTTATTGTAGACCGAGAGTAAGAGCATTATTAGCAGAAGAGCTGAAGATATCTGAAACACAAATAAAGACACGAACTGAAACGCATATG
The DNA here is from genome assembly GCA_965140735.1 of uncultured Fusibacter sp. Lineage (GTDB taxonomy): Bacteria > Bacillota > Clostridia > Peptostreptococcales > Acidaminobacteraceae > Fusibacter_A. Next base: position 3,860,072 of record OZ223306.1, read on the forward strand.
GCGCCAACCCGTGTCTCAATAGATGTAATTCGTAAGTTGACCGTTTAAGAGGTTGATGGATTAAAATAAAGGAAGCTTAACGGTTTTCTTGAGTTGTTATAGTATTTTTATTTAAAGTGTTAAAAATATCTAGAGCGTTGTATGAACTTCTCACAAGGGGAGAAGATGCCACACTGGAAATACCAATTTCATTTGCGTATTTACCGTACGCTATAAATTGATCTGGGTGAATGTAATCTATTAAAGGTGCATGGTATTCTGACGGCGGGAGATATTGACCAATCGTTAAAATATCCACCTGGACTTTTTTTAGGTTATCTATAAGGGGAAATACTTCATCCTTGTTTTCGCCTAGACCAAGCATAAAACCCGATTTAGAAAAAATAGTAGAATCATATGATTTGATACGTTTTAAAAGTGTGAGACTCTGCTCATAATTCGCTTCTGGCCTAATGCTGTCATATAGGCGTGAGATGGTCTCCACATTGTGATTAATAATGTGGGGTTTGGCATCCATGACGATTTTAAGTGCAGCGTAATCTCCTTTGAAGTCAGGTATGAGTACCTCTATGATTGTATTAGGAGATACTTTTTGAATGGCTTTAATGGTGTCAGCGAATAAACTTGCACCACCATCTGTAAGATCGTCGCGTGTGACAGAAGTGATCACAGCATGTTTGAGCCCAAGTTCTTTAACGGCTTGAGCAACTCGAAAGGGCTCGTTGAGATCTGGGGGCATAAGTTTACCACTTTCTATGTTGCAGAACCGACAATGTCTAGAACAGATGCTTCCTAAAATCATAAAAGTCGCTGTTTTTTTAGAAAAGCATTCTAAACGATTTGGACAGTTAGCACTGTGACATACCGTATTGAGATTGAGTGATCGAATTAAAGTATTCACATGATTCAAGTTTTTCGGATTTTCAATTTTAACTTTAAGCCATTCAGGTTTTCTTTTTAGAATATTCTTTTCTAAAACGGACATAAATAAATTCTCCTTATCAGTGTACTTCTAATTTGATATTAGCAGATTTTAAGGGACATAAAAAGGAGAAGCTTTAATGTGAGTTGTTAAGTTTCATAAATATCTCAAATTTAGCGTTAGAATTAACATTTATTAGGGTATAGGTATTCTAAGTTATTACTGGAGGTCAATTTATGAAAAAATCATTGAATCAACTTCTTAATGAACAATCAACTCCCAAAAATACGGTGAAAATATCAGAGCAAGAGAAACAAAATGCTTTAGAAGGATTAAGCGAAATCGCTATACAGGTTACTCAGCTTAGAGGTACCGAACAACCTTTTCACAATGAGTACTGGGATTACGATGAAGAGGGGATTTATGTGGATGTTATCTCGGGGAAGCCTCTTTTTTCATCGAAAGATAAATTTGATGCAGGATGTGGATGGCCAAGCTTTACAAAGCCAATTGAAGATGAAGCAGTAGCCTACGAATTAGATGAGAGTCATTTTATGAAGCGAGTAGAAGTTAAGAGTCAGTTTACAGATATACATCTAGGGCATGTCTTTGACGATGGCATAGAGCCAACAGGATTGAGATATTGTATCAATTCAGCTTCGGTCAAGTTCATTCCAAAATCTCAAATGACTTCTCAGGGTTATGGTGCGTATCTCAGTTTGTTTCAAACAGAAGATAAAGAGAAATGAAGTAATTGACAGTAACAAATCAGGTAAGAACAGGATACAATTATCACTTATTAGTTTCATGAACAAAATGTTGAAGAAAACTTAAAGGAACTTGGAGGTTATTTATGAAAAAGATATTAGCAATTATACTCATATTTGTTTTTGTTTTATCTGGTTGTGCAGCTAAAACAAATGAGGTGACAAATGAAGATAAAGTTTTAAAAGTCGGTATGGAACTTAAATACCCGCCATTTGAAACTAAAGATGCAGATGGCAATCCAGATGGTGCATCTGTAATGCTTGCCGAAGCATTGGGTAAATATCTTGGTCGAGAAGTTGAAATCGTGGAAACTGCATATCCAAGTTTGATCCCTGCTTTAGAACAGGGTGATATCGATATCATTATTTCATCCATGACGATCACAGAGGAAAGAGAAAAAGTCGTTGATTTTTCAGATCCTTATACGAACAGCCAGCTGATGATGCTCGTCTATAAAGATTCTAAAGTTCAGTCTGCAGATGATCTAAATAATAGTGATGTCATTATAGCTTCTAAAACGGGAACCATTGGTGCTTTATGGGCTGCGGCAAATGCACCTAATGCGAAAATACTCAACATAGATGAAGAAGCCAGTGCAGTGCTTGAAGTAGCACAAGGTAATGCAGATGTCTTTATCTACGACCCACTTTCAATCATTAGACACCACGAAAACTACAAAGATACCACGCGTACTATTTTAGAGCCTCTACCGAATACAAAGGGTTGGGGGATTGCCATGAGAAAAGGTGAAAATGAACTCAGAAATCAAATAAATGAATTCATAAAAAAAGCCAAAACGGATGGCACATATGATAAAATTAGAGAAACCTATTTAAAAGAAAAAATGCAAGAGTTCGAACAATACAATCTTGAATTCTTCTTCTAAATTGTTTTGAGATGAAGTAGAGAAAAGCAAAAGGCTTAAAAGAGATAGACTTTGTTAAAAGAAGTACCTCTTTTAAGCTTTAATTATAAAAATGAGGTATAACATGAAATTATTCAAAAAAGGCGTTAACTTTTCAGCAGCATTATTACTCTATGTTCTGTTTTTTTACTTTGTCATGGTGAGATCGCTAGATAAGGGTGTAGATTACTCAGTCTATTATGAATACAGAAAAGTTATTTTTAATGGATGGCTGACGACGATTTCCATTAGTCTTATGGCACTTATTTTAGCACTTGTTGTTGGCCTTGTATTGTACTGGATGAGCATATCGCGTTTTGGTATCTTGAGGTATCTACAAGAAATACACAAAGTGATTATCTTTGGAACGCCTTTAGTGGTCATTGCCATTGTGGCGTATTACTATATTGGACATGCTTTCAATATCAGATCCAAGTTTTGGGTTGGTGTCATTACGCTTGCGCTCTACATTGGGGCGTATATAGCAGATATATATAAAGGTGCAGTTGAATCTATTCATATCAATCAATGGCAAACCGCTAAAATGTTTGGATTCACAAAGGTACAGACCTATAGATATGTCGTATTTCCACAAGTTTTGATGACGATTCTACCACCACTTGCGGGACAATTTGCACTGACCATCAAAGGGAGTGCTTTACTCTCTTATATGTCTACAGATGAATTTCTCAACACGATTAAAACGGTACAGGCAGCAAGTTTTAGATATTCTGAAGGGTTCATTATCGTCACATTGGGCTATCTTTTGCTGACAATACCGTTAATTTTACTTGTCAGATATTTAGAAAAACGTATGAATTATAAGGTGGCAAAATGAATTTAGAGCTGAAACATTTAACGAAAATATATCAAGATAAGACGGTTTTAGATGATATTACACTGAAACTAGAGCATATACAAATTTTGGCGTTATTAGGAGCATCGGGCAGTGGAAAATCCACGTTGCTCAGATTGATCGCAGGACTTGAACCTTTTCAAGGTGGCGATATTATAGTTAATAATAATTCCATGGGGACTTCGCATTTGGATCAATTCAGAAAAAATGTAGGTTTTGTTTTTCAAGATCATAATTTATTTTCGCATCTTTCAATTATGGAAAATATTTTATTAGTGCTTGAAAAAGTGCATAAAAGAAAAAGAGCTGATGTTATTAAACCCGTTTCTGAATTGCTGGAAAGGTTTGGACTAAACGAACATGCGCATAAACTACCGCATCAAATCAGTGGTGGACAATCTCAGAGAGCGTCTATCGTAAGAGCACTGGCTATTCAGCCCGAATTGATACTTTTAGATGAACCCACATCTTCATTAGATCCTGTTTTAACCTATGAAGTGCTCAGTGCCATTAAGCAATTGGCAGAAGATCAAAAGGATTTTATCATAGTGACACATGAAATTGGGTTTGCAAAGAGTGTAGCCGATTATATTGTATTTATGGAAAATGGTAAAATCGTAGAACACGGATATCGCGATATCTTGGATCAACCTAAAAGCTCAGAGCTTAAACAATTTTTAGATAAAGTGCTTACATTTATACCGACTTAGGCATAAATGTAAATAAAATATGAATTATAGGGGACGGTACTTGAATTTTGTTTTGAATGTGGTAAACTAAACTCATAAAAGAGATTGAGTGGTGATGATATGGCACGAAAAGCAAGAGAGGCCGAAGTGTATGGGTTATATCATATTTATCAATCGGGCAATGAGAATAGAGCACTTTTTGGATCACATGAAGATAGACAAAGGTTTTTAGAAATATTAAGTAAGGCTAGACAAAAATTTGGATTTAAGCTCTATGCTTACTGCATAAAAACCTCTGATCAATATCATTTAATTATGGACACAAATGGAAGTGACTTGTCGAAGATTATGAAGTCCATTAACATCGCTTATGCCATGTATGCTAAATGTGATGGTAAACTCTTTAAAGATCGTTATAGGAGTGAAGTTATAGAGACGCCAGAAGATTTAGAGCTTATTATGAAAGCGCTTCACAAGGATACCCCTAGCAATGAATACAACAGCTATTGTGTTTATGAAAGTCAAATGGATGCGAACCTATTAATAGATATTGAACCTTTATCAGTACTCTCGGGTGAGCAGGTCGTTATTGAAGATGCAATATCAGTATGTAATCGCAATAGAGAAAGAGATGAGCGATCTTGTGAGAACTGTTTGAAAGATTTCGAAGAAGCTGAGAGAGCACTTTTAGAAAAAGCTTCAAATGAAGGTTATGCTTTGTCAGAGGTTTTTAAGGATAAAATGATTAGAAATCAGTATATTTATTATTTTAGGAAACATAGCTTATTATCGTTAAAAGAACTGGGTCAGTTATTTGGTGGTTTAACAGAATCGACAGTTTGCAAAATACTGAATCAGAAGTAAATTTTAAAATAGGGATTGCATGGCAAAGTCATGCAATTAAAAATAAATAAGCATTCAAGAACCGTCCCTAAGACGTGTTTTGAAATGTACACAAAGGAGCATAGCCATGATGGATTTTAATTTGAATATGGATTTTGGCAGTCAAAAGAAGAGTGAATCAGTTCAAGGGGACAAACTTTATGATTTATTGATTATCGGCTCTGGACCTGCCGGTTTGAATGCAGCTTTATATGCAAAACGTAAAGGTCTTGAAGTCGCTATTTTGTCCACAAAAATGGGTGGACAAGTACTTGATACATCTTCGGTTGAAAATTATTTGGGCATTCAAGACGCCACTGGCGAGAGTTTAGTGCATCAGTTCATTGCACATGTAAATACGCTGAATGTCCCAATCATTAAAGATGAAAATGTCAAATCAATTGAGAAAAATGAGAATACATTCCAGTTGACACTTGGAAATGGTGCTGTTTACAAGTCAAAGGCGTTGGTTGTTGCCACAGGCAGTAAACCGAGACAGCTTGGTGTTAAAGGAGAAGACGAGTACAGAGGCCGTGGCGTTGCCTATTGTGCAATCTGTGATGGACCGTTATTCGAAGGCCGTGATGTTATCATAGCTGGAGGGGGAAACTCGGCTGTTGAAGCTGCAATTGACCTTTCTAAAATCGCTAAAACAGTCACGTTGGTACATCGAAGTCAGTTTAGAGCTGATCAAATCGTCATTGATAAACTTAATTTGGCTGAGAATGTCAAGATACATTTGGAAACTCAAATCACAGAAATTGTAGGTGAAAATTTAGTGACAGGTGTAAATGCAATAGATAAGAAGACAAAGGAAACATTCTTCATACCTGCAGAAGGTGTCTTTGTTGAAATTGGATACTTGCCCAATAATGAACTTGTAAAGGATCTTGTCGCTTTAAATGACAGAGGTGAAGTCATCGTCAATGCAAAAAATGAAACCAGTTTAGCAGGTCTTTATGCAGCAGGAGATGTGACCGATACACCATATAAACAAATTGTCGTGGGAGCAAGTGAAGGTGCAAAAGCAGCCTTATCAGCTAATGATTATATAAACCATTTATAGTGAAATGAATAAATTCCAGTTATACAATGGTCATCAATATAAAACTAAATAGATTGAATTAAAAGTAAAATCAAATCAATTATATTAAAGCACATGGTGTGCGAAATTAAGGAGGATAACATGGCATTACTAAATGAAGAACTAAGAACACAATTAGGTGAAGTTTTTTCTGAAATGAAAAAAGAAGTAACATTAGCAGTATTTACTAAAGAAGGTGAATGTAATACTTGTACAGAAACAGTAGCGTTTATGGAAGAGATTGAATCGTTAAATGATAAAATTCATTTGAAAAAATTTGATTTAAATGCGGATGCAGAAAAGGCAAAAGCTTTTGAAGTTTCGATGGTTCCAAGCATCGTGCTCTTAGACGAAAAAGAAGAATACCTAGGCATCAAGTTTAATGGTATCCCTGCGGGTCATGAAATTAACTCATTCATACCTGGTATTTTGGAAGTTGCAGGGGCAGGGGAAGCGTTGCCTGAATCATTGGCATCAGAGCTTGCAGCATTGACAAAACCTGTGAATATTAAAGTATTCGTCACATTAAGCTGTCCTCACTGTGCAGGTGCTGTTCAAAAAGCACATAAGCTAGCTCTTGAAAGTCCATTTATCAATGCTGAAATGGTGGAAGCACAAACTTTTGGTGAATTATCGAATCAGTTTAATGTTTCAAGTGTGCCTAAGATTGTGATCAACGATCAGTATGAATTTGTGGGCAATCAACCATTGGATGTATTTTTAGATGAAATTAGAAAAACACAATAATAGAAAAGTGAATCAGGAGGAAATACCAGTTGAGGTATTTCCTTTTTTTATGCTATGATAAATGAAAGATGAAATTTATAAGTGGAGGTTTATATGGAGAAGAATAAAATGGGTTATATGCCTATTCCGAAATTAATACTGACCATGTCTCTACCCGCTATTTTTTCCATGATGACACAAGCACTTTATAATATTGTAGATAGTATCTTTGTGGCACAGATTGGTGAAGCGGCTATAACTGCATTGTCATTGGCCTTTCCTGTGCAACTGGTTATTGTTGCATGCTTTGTGGGAATGGGTGTTGGGATCAATTCATTGATTTCTAGAAGTCTTGGTAGCAAGCAGTACGAGCAAGCCACATTGGCAGCAGAACATGGGTTCTTTATAGCCATTATATTGTATGGATTTATAGCTTTAATAGGCATTTTTGTTATGCCTTCATTTGTGAGAATGTTCACAGATGATCCAACCATTATACAGTATACAATACAATATCTTGAGATTATTATGATCTTTGCCTTTGGGCGCATACTTGCACAAGCCGGCATCAGTATTCTACAAGGATCTGGAGAGATGGTTATACCGATGTTTTCGCAATTAATTGGTGCAATAAGTAATATTATTTTAGACCCAATTATGATTTTTGGCCTTTTCGGTTTTCCGGCTCTTGGGGTTAGAGGTGCTGCAATTGCCACTGTAACAGCACAGATTATATCGATGCTCTTTGTCTTTTTGATGATTTTTAAATTTAAGAAAGTCGTGAAATTTAAACCTTTTTCTTTTAGAGTGAATCGTGAAATTCTTGGAAAAATTCTAGTGGTAGGCTTACCCGCTGCAATCATGCAAGCTGTGGCTTCTGTAATGCTTACGGGATTAAATTTAATACTGGCAAGTTTTACAACAACAGCTGTAGCTGTACTGGGGATTTATTATAAACTTCAATCCTTTATATTTATGCCAATATTTGGGCTTTCACAGGGACTGATGCCTATTATTGGTTTTAACTATGGTGCTAAGTCAAAGGAACGTCTACTAAAGGCGCTTAAACTGGGTGTGGTCATGGCTATCATCTATATGACTCTGGGTCTTGCTGTTTTTCAAGTCTTTCCAAAACAGCTTATATTGTGGTTTAAGGGGACAGATGAGATGCTCGAAATCGGAATAAGGGCTTTTAGAGTGATCAGCTTAGGTTATCCGCTTGCGGCAATATCTATTGTTCTTGGTACAGCTTTCCAAGGGATGGGGCAAGCACATCTTAGTATGATGGTTTCGATTTTTAGACAAATTGTTTTACTACTGCCCTTTGCATGGATTTTAGGAACATTTGGCTCTCTAAAAATGATTTGGTTTGCTTTTGTCATTTCAGAAATCGGTGGCATCATTATGGTCGTATTCTTTTTTAATAGACTGTATCATAGCAGAATAAAACAGCTTTAATTTAGGAGAAATAAAGTTGTTTTTTGTGATATTTGGCATCTGCTTTGAACAAATTGAAAGGAGGTGCCAAGGCACTTTATCTAGTGCCGGGTGCGAGACATGCAATGTCTATTGTAGTCAATCGAAGTAAATATTTAGATCGGATTAATTCTCTTTTAGATCAGTATGGTTTTTAAAATTCAAAAAAGGAGGATTCAATAGAGATGCCTTCCCTGAGGCCGTTGATAAACCCCTCGTATAGAATGCTCTTGTTGTCTATTTCAAATAAATCAATCGTCTGTACCAAACCGGGTACTTTATCAAAAGTGACGATACCGTGTTTTTTGAGCATAGAATAGACAAATTGAGAGCAAAAATAATGATAATTTCGATCTAAAGGTCTATTAAATAAAATGCCAAAGAGCCCTAAAAAATTATAACGGTACAGATCTTTATTCGTTACAAAACGTTCGACATCTTTTAGTAACCCGTTGTATTGAAGTGCTGTCACGTTGACTTCGAATATAAGACATTCGCTCTTGCCGTATTTTTTAAAGACACCGTCATATATATTTTCGCGTACAAAACCACCTGAAAAAGGGTTGTTAGGATTTGATCTGCCAAATGAATACATAGAGGTAAATGAGGCATCGAAGCTAATAGATGTATGAACGTATTTAGTGGCTGAAAAATACTTTAATGTACGTGCTAACCATGTACCTGTCTTGGTAAACACAATATAGATTTTTTTTTGATTTTCAATTAAATTCATGTGATCTCCCTTAATAGCATATATACTTATGTAAATTTTATATGGCTATTATATATTAATTCTTATGACTATTATAATACATGTAATGCACAATGGGTACTTAAAGATTCAATTCTGTATAAATTTGTTATTTTCAGTTAAAGGATTGGGTATATATGATAAAAACGAACCCAAGAGAGAAGGTGAGCAAATGTTAAATGATATAAACTATAAAACTATTTTAGATCAGCTTTTTGATGGCGTTTACATTGTGGATAAAGAAAAACGGATTATCTATTGGAATGATGGAGCTAAGAAAATTTCAGGCTTTAATAGTGAAGAAGTGATTGGCAAATACTGTCATGATAATATTCTCAATCATGTGGACGAATGTGGCATTAATCTATGCCTTAATGGTTGTCCCTTGCATCAGACACTCAGTGATGGTAGCAAGCTTGAGCTCAATGTTTATTTACAGCACAAGAGAGGTCACCGAATTCCTGTGAAAATCAGAAGTTTTCCACTTTATGAAGCGGGTGAAATTGTTGCATCTGTTGAAGTTTTCAGTGAAAGCTTTGAACGGACTAAAAAGCCGAAAAATATATCTGTTATGGATAACGGGATATTAAAAGAAGTTTTAACTGACAAACTTACGAATTTGCCAAACAGGAGAATGATTGATCATTACTTAAATTCTAAAATGAACGGCTACAGAGAACTGGGCATATCATTTGGGATCGTCATGATTGATATTGATAGTTTTGAAGAATTTAACAACACTTATGGCGAAAATTTATGTGATCAAGTAATCACTATGCTTGGTAGAACTTATAGTAAGGCTTTTAGAATAGCTGATCTTGTGGGAAGATGGCGAGAAGATGAATTTATTTTTGTATTCACAGGCATTAAAAACGAAGGTTTGAAAATGCTTGCTGAAAGAATTCGTATGATTTCAGAAAATTCGTCCTTGCGCGGCGAAACATTTAAGGATATTGAAGTAACTGTATCAGTTGGGGCGACATTGGTACATCAGGATGATACTGCCCTTAAGTTGACAACGCGATGCTATGATCGCGTTAAGAGGAGTAAAAAAAGGGGTGGTAATAGTGTTACTGTGAAATAAAAACAGAATTGAAGCCTTTGTTTTTTTGAGCGTCTGTCAAGTGGATTTATTTGAGGGTCGCTTTTTTATATTTAGCCTCAACTCTTTAGATAAAGTGCTTCAAAATCGGATTTACTCACTGGACGACTGAAGAGGTAGCCCTGTGCGAAATCACAATTAAATTTTTTAAGGATTTCCATGTGTTCTAGTTTTTCAACACCTTCTGCGACTACTTTTAGCCCTATTCGGTGTGCCATGTAGATTATAGATTCTGTTATGGCACCTGTTTTGTCATCTTGGCCAAGCGAATAAACAAAAGATTTATCCAATTTTAAATAATCAATAGGCAACTTCTTTAAGTAACTCAATGAAGAATAATTGGTGCCAAAATCATCAAGTGCTACCTCAAAATTAAGACTTCTTAAAGCTTCTAGTTTAGCAATAGTTGTAATGCTGTCATCAATAGCAACATTTTCAGTGATTTCGAAGACGATTTTTTCAGGCGCAATATCGTAAGTTTTAAAAATATCATTGATACGATCTAAAAAAGAAGCACTTAAGATCTGCACACCAGATAAATTGATAGATACTTTTCCAAAAGCCAAATGATCTTTTTCCCACTCGAGCATGTGTCTACAAACTTCTCTTATCACCCAATCACCAAGTTCTATGATAAAACCCGTCTTTTCTGCAATACCAATAAATCGATCTGGAGGAATCACACCCTTTTCAGGACTGTTCCATCTTAGGAGTGCTTCTGAGCCAATCATTTCATTGGTACTCATATTGAATTGTGGCTGATAATACAGCTCGAATTCTCCTGCTATAAGGGCATTTTTCATATTACTTTGGAGTTCAACGTATTCAAGAATTTCATCATGAAGTAAATCTCTGAAAATAGTTGTTTGGTTCTTGCCATTATTTTTTGAAGCGTACATAGCGGTGTCCGCTTTTCGAAATAGAGTCTCAAAGGCATTACCATGGTCTGGTGTATAGGAAATTCCAATACTACATGAGAGATGAAATTCTCTTCCAATTAGGGTCCATGGCGTTCTAATGATTTTGAAAATTTCTTCTGATAATGTGGTAAGTGTGTCTTCGTTATCAAAATCAACTATGATAAATCCGAATTCATCACCACTAATTCTGGAAAGCATATGATAGTGACGATTTAAATTTTGAAATTTTGAGGCAATTTGTTTTAAAAGAAGATCGCCTTGGTTGTGGCCAACAAGATCGTTAATCATTTTGAAATTGTCAATATCTAAGTATATGAAGCCAACTTGATGATTTTTAGCAATTAAATCGTTGACGATTTCATCAAGTCTTGCACGATTTGGAAGGCCCGTTATGTGATCATAGTAAGCGAGATATTCTATTCGTTCTTGAATTTTTTTTGAGTCCGTAATGTCTTTTATGGCGCCTATCATTTTAATCGCATTACCATCGCTGTCCCATATCGCTTTGCCAGTGTTTTGTACCCAAATATATTTATTTAATTGAGTTCTTAAACGGAATTGAGTATTATATTGATCGGTTTCATGATTGAGATAAGCATCAAGCTGACTCAAAACAAGCTTTTTTTCATTCGGGTGCAAGATTTTTTCAAAATCAGCTAATGTAAAATGAGAAGATTCATAACTTTCATAATTTAGAATCTGAAAAAATTTATTGGAGACTATAAAATCATCAGATTTGATATCCCAATCCCAAATGCCATCATGAATGCCTTCAAGCAAAAGGTGGTAACGTTCCTTACTTGCTTTAAGTTCACTTTCACGAATTATGAGTTCTTGTAAATTACGCGAGAGCGTCGATTCTGTTTTTTGTAGAGCTTTAAATTGTGAATCTAATTTCAAAGTAAGACTAAAATCTGTTTTGATACGTTTGTAAATGAGGCTAAAAAGTAAAAGTGCAGTTACAATGATATAAAGCCAGCCTTTATAGATACTTATGCGGTAAAATTGATCTTGATTTGTGCTCATAAAAAGTAAAATTTTATCAGAAGATAAAATCCATAAAGTTCCGAAAATAGCATATGTTATTGTAATTCTAAGAGAAGCCCATAAAGGGGTTACTGAAAGAGGGCGTTCTTTCTTCTTTTGAAATTGTTTAATGCGATTTTTGTCTTGAGACATGTAGACCTCTTTTCGATTTAAATACTTGCATGAGAAGTGCATATGAATGTGTATACCCGATCTTAAAATGAAAAATCAGTAGTATTTTTAAGATGAGTGTTGTTATTTGTATCATAACAGATTAGACTAGGGTTGAGGAGTAAAAATGGATAAAAAATTATTGGTATGGTATCAAGAAAATAAAAGAGAAATGCCTTGGCGAGAAACACATGACCCTTATTGCATTTGGCTTTCAGAAATCATGCTTCAGCAAACACAAGTCGTGACGGTGATTGATTATTATAACCGTTTTATCAAAAGATTTAATGACATCAGAAGTTTGGCAGAAGCAGAGGAACAAGAAGTTTTGAAGTATTGGGAAGGACTTGGGTACTACAGTAGGGCTAGGAATTTACACAAGTGTGCTCGAATGATTGTTGAGCATTATGAGGGCATATTTCCAAGAGACTATAAACAGTTACTCAAATTACCTGGGGTTGGACCTTACACTGCAGGTGCAATTATGAGCATTGCTTATAATGAGAAAGTGCCAGCAGTGGATGGCAATGTTATGCGGGTATATTCTAGATACTTTAAGTTAGATAATGATATCTCTGATCCAAAAAGTCGAGCAATTTTTGAATCAAAAGTAATGGCAAGTATGCCTGAAGATGCAAGACATTTTAACCAAGCAATCATGGAACTTGGCGCAACTATATGTACCCCTAAAATGCCAAAATGTGAAAATTGTCCGATTGCATCTGACTGTTTAGCACGAGCATCCAATTCTCAATTAGCGTATCCCATTAAAACACAAAAAATAAAGAAAAAGCATGAAAATGTCTCAGTATTTTTGTTTGTAAATCAAGGGAAAGTAATGATAGAAAAAAGAAATGATGCTTTATTGCTTAAAGGTCTTTGGGGATTTCCAACCTATAATCTTATGATGTCATCTAAAGATAAAGAGGATGAAGGTATATTAGAACTTACATCAGATGGAGCACTGTTGGCTTGGATTCGCACGAACTACGACTTCGAAGGCCAGATAATCACAAGAGTAGCTGTGAAAAAGCATGTGTTTACACATCTGGTGTGGCATATGACAATGATTATCGTCAAAATAGATTCGCCCAGAGTGATTGATTATCCTGAAATAAAATGGATTGATCCCGCTAACCTCGATGCTTTTCCACTTCCCACAGCATTTAAGAAAAATTTATCCCAAGAGATATTAGAGATGTTGAGTCAATACTTTATGTGACTAATTCTCTGTGAATTGGGTATAAACATTATGGTACAAATTATTGTTTTTGAAAAGAGGTGAGTAAATTGAAAGAAATTATTATGTTTACAAGTAACACTTGTCCACATTGTAAATCGGCCAAAGCTTATTTAGACGAAAAAGGCTATAAGTATATAGAAAAAAATGTCCAAATGGATCAATTTGCTAGACAGGAAATGGCGGCTAGAAAAATGATGGGGGTTCCTGCTTTTATCATTGGAGACGAGAGTATCGTTGGTCTTGATCGTCATAAAATTGACGCCTTAATTGACTATACTGTTGAGACTTGCCCGCATTGCAGTCATAGGACAAGAGTGCCTAAAGGCAAGGGCAAAGTTAAAATTACTTGTAAGAAATGTACGAAAGACTTCGTGATTCAAACTCGAAATATGTGATAATTCAAGGAGACGACTGTAATTATGAAAGCATTGCTGCTATACAATCCAAGGGCGGGACTTAAAGGATTTCAAAATCAACTGGATTTTATAATTGATCAGTTTCAACAGCGAGGTCTATTTATCATGCCTTATCGATTAAATAAGACTAAAAGGTTAGAAGATTTTCTTATTGAGGAGATTGAATCACAGTATGATCGCGTTATAATTGCAGGTGGAGATGGTACAATTCATCAAGTTATTAATACGCTTCTGAAACTTAATTGGACGAGGCCTATCGCTATTCTTCCAGTTGGAACTGCAAATGATTTCGCACAAATGTTTGAGATACCAAGAACGATTGAAGGCATGATTGAAAATGCGCTTTCTTCAAATTTAGTTGCTTGTGATGTTGGCGTTGCTAATGATCGATACTTTATCAACGTGGCAAGTTTTGGCTATTTGGTGGATATAAGTCAAAAGGTCAATGAACAGGTTAAAAATATTATTGGTGTTTTAGCTTACTATTTGAAGGGCATTGAAGAATTTCCTAAATTAAAACCATTTGATGTGACCATATTTTCAGATGAAATGGTATATGAAGAACCCATCTATTTTGCATTGATTATGAATGGAAAGTCTGCTGGTGGTTTCAGAAAAATTTCGCCAACATCTAAAATAGATGATGGTATTTTAGATGTTTTGCTGTTCAAAAAGTGTCCTGTTTTTGAAATTATGCCTTTACTAATTCAGGTGTGGAATGGTGAACATCCTGAAAGTCCCTATATTGAATATTTTTCAACCAAAAGTATGAAGATTATGTGCGATGAATCTATATGCACAGACTTAGATGGTGAAGCTGGTATTGATTTCCCGATGGAGATAAGCGTCTTACCAAAACGACTTAATATAATTGCTTCGATTTAACAAAAAGTTTATATTTCTTCTCTAGAATAGACCATAAATTTAAGTTATTATGTAATGAATAAGAACAGAGCATTATGATTGGTAAGGAGAGAAGACGGAGGCAATTTTTATGTTAGTATGGAAGAAAGAATTTGAATTTGGTATCCCATTAATAGATGATCAACACAAGCGTTTAGTTGAAATTGGTGGGAATATGTTTGAGCTTGTAAATGATGATACTCGTGAAGATTATTTTGACGAAATCGTTGCGATGTTAAGAGAACTTGAAGAATATACGGTAAGTCATTTTAAAGATGAAGAAGCTCTGTTTGATGCGGTTGATTATCTTGGATCAATGGCGCATAAGTTTGAGCATAAGATATTTGTAAAGAAATTGGCTGATTTTATGTCTGATTTAGATGCTATAGATTCTAATCAAAAGGAAACACTACTTAATCTTTTGAATTTTGTTGCAGATTGGCTTGTACTTCACATTGTGAAAACAGATCGCGAGTATGTGCCTTTGTTGCTTGCGGCTCAAGAGTAAAGTTTGAAAGGAGACTAGGATAATAACCTTTAGGGTTTGTTATTAATGGGCTCCTTTTTTTTCTTTTTTCTTTTTAAATCACAATAATTGGGTAATAGGTATTTAAACGAAATTTATGAAAAGAGGGATGATATGAAAGTAGGTTTAATAGGACTTGGTAAAATGGGATATGCACTTGCTCTAAATATGAGGGATCAGGGTGTTAATATCCATGTTTACAACCGTTCAAAAGAAAAAGTAGATCACATTAAAGAAGAAGGCATTAAAGGTTTTTATGATTTAAAAACCTTAGTAGAGAGTTTAGATGAGTCCAGAAAGGTGATTTGGCTCATGGTGCCTGCTGGCGAAACAGTTGATGCACTTATTGATGAACTCATTCCCATGTTAAAGCAATCAGATATTATCATAGATGGTGGCAATTCTAATTATAAAGATACTCAAAGACGGTATGCTAAATTAAATGAACTTGGGATTGATTATATTGATGTGGGCACAAGTGGTGGTATTTCTGGTGCACGTTATGGTGCATGCCTCATGGCAGGTGGCGATCCAGAACCAGTGGAGTATATCAGTGATATTCTACAGAGGATTGCGGTTAAAGACGGTTATGGGTATTTTGGTGCTTCTGGCAGTGGACACTATGTCAAGATGGTTCACAACGGTATTGAATATGGTATGATGCAAGCAATAGGCGAGGGTTTTGATATATTAAAAGCATCTGAGTACGATTTAGACTTTGAATTGACTTCAAAAGTTTGGAGCAATGGTTCAATCATAGAAGGTCTTCTAATGCGATTAATGCATGAAGCGTTTATGGAAAGTGAGACACTTGAAGGCATTAAAGGCATTGTAGATGCATCAGGAGAAGCTGATTGGACTGTTGAAGAAGCCCTAAGATTAAAAGTATCAGCGCCTGTGATCACACAGTCCCTTTATACAAGATTTAAGTCAAAAGACGATGATCGGTTTAGCGAAAAATCAATTGCAGCACTTAGAAACCAGTTTGGTGGACATAAAATATATAAAGAATAGGGTGGTTGGATGATTTTTACGATATTTGGAGCAACAGGTGACTTAACAACGAAGAAATTGATACCTGCGCTTTATAAACTACATGAAGATGGTCAACTTCCAAATCACTTTTTAGTTAATCTGATTGGCAGACGGACTTATGAAGAAGATTATTTTATTCAGCACATAAGAGATCAAATTGAGGGCGATTTTCCAAACTGGGATGATTTCAAAATATATTTGCGTTACATCCAAATGGATTTTACAGAGCATGATGCTTACGAGGCATTTGCAGCACATATGATGACTATCGAGGACTATGAATCTCAAGAACGCATTTATTATTTGGCCACAGCGCCACGCTTTTTCCCGATGATTGCAAATGCACTTGTCGCGAATGAGCTTGTGGTTAAAGGTAATATGAGGGACAAAATTATTTTCGAGAAACCCTTTGGAGAAAATCTTGAAACGGCGAAGTCGTATAATCAACTTCTTTTAGGATTGATAGAAGAGAGTCAAATCTACCGTATAGATCATTATCTAGGCAAGGAAATGCTCCAAAATGTTTTGATGGTAAGATTTGCAAATAAAATTTTTGAGAGCATTTGGAACAGCGATAACATTGAGCATATTACAATATATGCTTTTGAAAAAGAAACTGTTAAGCAAAGAGGTGGATATTATGATCGATCAGGTGCGCTTAGAGATATGGTTCAAAATCATTTGTTCCAAACGTTAGCACTTGTTGCAATGGACCCACCAAATGGCCTCAATGATCGATTAATTAAGGATGAAAAGGTTAAAGTTCTTGAGAAATTAGAATTCTCGAGTCCTATGATTTTTGGTCAATATAAGGGTTATCTTTCTGAAAAAGGTATTCCAAGCGATTCAAAAACAGAGACCTTTGTGGGCTTAAAAATGTTTGTCAACTCTCAAAGATGGTCAAGAACCCCCTTTTACCTTGTTACAGGTAAAAAAATGAAAAACAAACGTGCAGCTGTTGTGATCACCTTTAAAGAATCTAATTGCTTTTTTGAAAGTGGCCAACCTGAAAAGAATACTTTGACGATAGAAATTGCACCAAGAGAGGGATTGGCGCTTACTTTCAACGGGAAAGCTCCTGGTCTTCAATCTTATGTGATGCCTATGAAAATGGATTACTGCCATCTTTGTAATGTGATTGGGAACACGCCAGAAGCCTATGAAAAGTTAATTTTAGATGTGATTCATGATGATTCATCGCTCTTTACAAGATGGGATGAAATTGAAAGTTCTTGGAAGACAATCGATCAACTGGAACAGCTTAAGATTTACGAGCCCTTATACCAATATGAAGATGAATCAGAAATGTTAGAAAAGCTGAAGTCTGAGTGGGGCAGTTTTTTGACTTATTTATAAAGTGAACGGATGCACGGCTTAGATTTTAATGCACATAATAAATCGGGGGTAACCCCATACGAATAGAAAGGAATTCTAATGAAAATAGATAAATGGCTTGATGTAACAATGACAATAGAACCTAACATGATGGTCTATAAAAATTTAGAAGCAAAAAAACCAACGATAATTACAAGGGCAAATTATGAAACTCATGAGCATTATGAAAGCAGCATTGCCATGGATATGCATACAGGAACACATATTGATATGCCTCTCCATATGATTAAGGATGGGGATACATCAGATGTATTTACATTAGATCGTGTTAACGGCACATGTTTTGTCATAGATTTGACTCAAATTGAAGAGAATCATATTGAAAAATCGCATTTAGAGCCTTATGAAGCACAGATTAAAGCAGGTGAGATTATTATATTGAAAACAAAGAATTGTCTTAAAGATGAATTTGATTTTGAGTTTGTATTTTTGGCAGAAAGTGGTGCACAATATTTACTAGAGAAGGGCATAAAATCTGTAGGTATTGATGCGCTAGGCATAGAAAGAAGTCAACCGGAGCATCCAACGCATAAGATTCTTCTTGGCAATCATATTTATATTATTGAAGGTCTTGCGCTGAGGGATATTGAAGAAGGTCCTTATGAATTGTTATGTTTACCTTTAAAAATAGCAAAAGTTGAAGGATTACCAGCAAGAGCTCTATTGAAACCACTTTAGATCAGTTCGTGCTATATCATTAATGACAAGGAGAAATCTATGAAGAGAATCGTATTAGCTGGAGGTTGCTTTTGGGGTATGGAAGCCTATTTTGAACGCCTTGATGGGGTGGTAAAAACCGAGGTCGGTTATGCAAATGGTGATACAAAAGAACCTACGTATCAAGAAGTTTGCAGTAATACCACAGGACATGCGGAAGTTCTGAATATAAGTTATGATCCTAAGCTAATAAGTTTAGAGACTTTACTCATGCATTTTTGGAAAGTTATTGATCCAACTCTTTTAAATCGACAAGGTGGTGACATCGGATCACAGTACCGTTCTGGGATTTATTACATCGATGAAGAGGATATTACGACGATTGAGAGATCCAAAAATGAAGAACAAAAAAAATATGAAAATGCAATTGTCACAGAAGTTTTACCGCTCGATTACTATTATCCAGCGGAGACATATCATCAAATGTATTTAAAGAAAAATCCAGGTGGTTATTGTCATATTAAACTTGACTAAATTTGAATAAAAGATTAGTAAAAAAAGCGTAGACATTGAGATAAGATTTATCCTCGAGTGTCTACGCTTTTTTAAATGCTAAGCCTATTTAAAATATTTATATGGATCACATTATACGGGGCACATTTTACAATTCTAATTTACGAATTCGTAAACAAATCAATTGCAATTTGAACGCCTGTCTTAGTTGTGGCAAGACCACCCATTGAAGTTTCTCTAAGTGAAGGCGGCATAGTTTTGCCCACACGATACATCGCTTCAACCACTTCGTCAAATGGGATGATACTCTGAATGCCTGCAAGAGACATTTCTGCACATAAGAGTGCATTTGCTGCCCCCATGCCGTTGCGTTTCGCACAGGGACTTTCGACTAAACCTGCAATAGGATCACAAACGAGTCCAAGTAGGTTTTTAAAACACATGGCTGCAGCATTAAAAACTTGTTCTACATTGCCACCCATCATATGCACAACCGCACCTGAGGCCATGGCAGAAGCAGTACCCACTTCTGCCTGACAGCCGCCTTCTGCGCCTGATATGGTGGCATTTCGTGCGACGATACTACCGATCATATTGGCAGCAAGAAGTCCCTTTATCAGCTTTTGTTCTGTCAAATCGAAGCGTTCTTTTGTCGTCATGAGCACAGCTGGTAGAACACCGCATGAACCTGCCGTAGGCGATGCAACTACTTTTCCCATGGAAGCATTTACTTCCATAGTGCTAAGTGCATAGGCAACTGCTTTGGCAATGGTTTCACCACATACCGTCTTTTCACTCTCGTATCTTTTTTTCATTTGAACGCTGTCATTCCCAATGATCTTGCCGTGAATTAAGTTATCATCATCATGAATACCTGAATAGACAGCATTTTCCATTACTTTTAAGACGGACTTAAGATAACTTTCGATATATTCAGGTGTTTTCTCTGTCTTTTTAGATTCATATGCAAGTGCAAGTGCATCTAGGCTGACCCCTTTATCTTGACAGTAGTTTATTGCATCTAAAGCACTATTTAATTTCATAGGCACTCCTATTCATATATTTTCTGGATGACATTTACTGAAATCATACCATCGATTCGAATGAGTTCGTCCACAACATTTTTAGGAATCTTTTCATCAGCTTCAATAATACCAATTGCTTTTCTGCCACGTTCTTCACGATAAAGTTTCATAAAGGCAATATTAATTCGATTTTCTGAAAGTGTTGTGGCAATTCTTGCAAGCATACCTGAACTGTCTTTGTGATGCGAAACAAGTGTATTGTATTCTCCTGTAAATTGAACATCGATACCATTGATAGATCTTATGATCATTTTGCCTCCACCGATGGAAATGCCTGTGATCTCCCAAGTTTCGAGCATATTGGTTCTAGCACGTATTAAGACCGTATTTGGATGTTCTGTATCATCACTTGAAGTCGTAAATTCATACTTTAATGCTCTATTTTCTGCAATTTTAAAAGCATCAACGAGTCTTTCATCATCAGGCTTAAAACCAAGTAATCCACCAAGTAAAGCCACATCAGTGCCATGACCTTTATAAGTTTTAGCAAAGGAGCCATAAAGGACAAAAGTGACATCTGTTATCGGCGATTTAATAATCTTTTGTGCTGCGTATCCGATTCGGCAAGCACCCGCAGTATGTGAACTTGAGGGCCCTATCATAATTGGGCCAATGATATCAAAAATATTGTAATCTTTCAATGAAAACCTCCAGTAAAATTTTTTTTAATGGTTTTCTTTTTTATTAAATCTATAATACCAAAAAAAGAATACAAATGCGATGCTGATCTAATAAATATTCTTCAATAATAAAATTAGGAATGGGTATAAGTAATAAATAACGTGCAGAGATAAGCATAGCCTAAATAGCGTTTGAAAAATGAGTGAAAGGTTTTTATATGAATGAAAAGACATTAGATGGCAATCAGTTTTATAAATTATTCAGTTCAGGCGTTGGAAAAGTAGTTTCCAAAAAAGAAATTTTAAATTCAATTAATGTATTTCCAGTTATGGATGGGGATACTGGTACAAATTTGATGATAACATTGACATCTATTATGGATGAAACTGAGATTTCAAGTGATTTCAGTGTAGTCATAAATTCGATGTCAGATGCTGCAATTGCAAATGCAAGAGGAAATTCTGGGGCTATATTTGCGAGCTTTCTAAATGGCCTCTCAAAATCATGTGGTCATTTGAATGCTTTGACGATGGAAGCATTTAGCTTAGGTGTGATAAATGCATACTACGAAGCTTATGAATCCGTATCAAATCCTATGGAAGGGACCATGCTTACGGTTATCAGGACGTGGGCAGAGTTTATTAGTGAAGAATACAATAGATATGTCTCTTTCAGAGAACTTTTCAAAAGAGCATATGAAAAGGCTTTAGTAGCTTTAGAAGAAACGCCTTTGCACCTGGAGATTTTAAAAAAGCACCATGTAGTGGATTCTGGAGCAAAGGGGTTTGTTTACTTTTTAGAGGGTATAAATTTAGTTTCAGATGGTATGCGATCTGAACATTTAGAAGCGCATCATTCAAATTATTTTGACGATTCATTTATATTGTCTGGAAAACATGAAGAGGTGACTTCAAAAAAACGATATTGTTGTGAGTTTACAATAAAAGGAGTCTTTGAGAAGTCGTGTGGTTTAGAGCAGTTTGGCGATTCGATTGTGATTACAGGAAATCAACGCGTCACTAAACTACATATTCATGTAAATGAGCCAACCGAGATTATGCAGTTTCTTTTGAAAGAGAACCTTCATATTTCTAAGGCTAAAGTGGATGATATGAGACTTCAAGTGCAAGTGCATAACCATCGTAAAGCCCCAATTGGGATCTTAACAGACTCAATTTGTGACTTACCGTCATCTCTATTGGAACAGTATCAAATTCATATGATTGCGCTCAATGTGCATTCTAGCAATCAGACCTATTTGGATAAGCAAACACTTGATCTAGAGACATTATTACCCCTTTTGGAATTGCGTTCATACCCACAGAGTAGCCAAGCGGATTCAAATCAAATCAAACTTAAATTGGACTGGATGCTGATGCACTATGAAAGCGTTATCATTATATCGGTATCATCAAAACTGAGTGGGATGTATGATAATTACAAAAAATCTATAGAAAGGCTTGATCAGAAAGGCAAACTGGTGACGTTGATTGATAGTAAATTGAATTCAGGTGCTCAGGGGTTGCTTGTACTCAAGGCAGCAGAGTTATCACTTACAACTGACTCGCATGAGGAGATCGTTAAAGTCTTAAACCAGACTATAAAAAAAACGCGTATTTTTGTCAGTCTTGAAACCTTTAAATATGCCGTAAAAAGTGGGCGAGTCCCCAATACTATTGGCAAAATAGGATGTCTTTTAAATTTAAAACCGATTATGACCTTAAATGAAAAGGGTGCTGGGACAGCTTTTGGTCTGACACTTACGCGCAAAGGTATCAAGCGAAAAATTACCAGACTAATAAAATGGATTTCTATGAAAGAGGGTATTGTTGAGTATGCAATTTTACATGCGGCGAATCCTGAAGGTGCAAAACAATATAGCGAACATTTTCAACAAATTTTAGGGTGTCCTCCAAAATTTATTGCTGAGATTTCATCGATTACAACAATTCATGCTGGCAAAGGTGCAGTGGCCATTGCATTTATAAAAGCAAATGAACTCAAATCTTAAAGGAGGCTAAATCATGTTCTTATTGGCTTTTATTTTTACAATAACGTTCTTTATTATCTTTTTTATTGTGTCAATACCACTTAAAAATAATTCAATTGTGGATTTTGGATGGGGACTCGGTTTTGTCTTGACTAATTTTTACTTAATAATTATGAGTGGCAAGTTTTCACTAGAGATAGGGCTTATAACACTCTTTATTACACTATGGGGTGGTCGTTTGTTCCTGCATATTCTTAAAAGGAACTGGGGAAAACCTGAAGATTTTAGATATGCTGCATGGCGAAAATCTTGGGGGAAATGGCTCATTTTAAGAAGTTTCTTTCAAATCTATTTGCTTCAAGCTATAATGATGTTGATCATAATGATGCCAGTCATTTCAGTTTACCAAATTGAAGCTAGGCCTATTGGATTTTTAACTGGGATAGGGATAATCGTTTGGAGTATTGGCTATTTCTTTGAAGTCGTTGGTGATTATCAATTGAACCAGTTTAAAAAGGAGAGTTCTAATAAGGGCAAAATCATGAATAAAGGTTTATGGCGATATACAAGACATCCTAATTATTTTGGAGAGGCTACCATGTGGTGGGGGATATTTTTAATAGGCATGTCCTATGGTAATAAACTGTGGACGGTGGTAAGTCCTTTAAGTATTACGTTATTGTTATTGTTTGTATCAGGTGTTCCGATGCTTGAAAAAGCAATGACACATAAAGAGGGGTATGAAGAATATATCTATAAAACGTCTGTTTTTATACCATTACCTCCTAAAAAAAATTAATTTTAGGGTGTATTTAGGATATAATAGTCTTTATTATGAGGTGTTTATATTGTGTATTAAACAAAAATATACGGAGGGGTGTATGAAAAAAATAAGAACAAAATTGATTTCAATGGTTTTGATTAACATGTTGCTCATAGCTGCGATTGTTGGAGGCACAGCGGTCTTTTTTATCTATTCAAGTAATATGGGACGTTTAGATCAGTTGGAAAGTAAAATGAGAGCAAATTATGATCTGAATATAAAGAGTCAGGTTGAAATTGTGGTTTCAGAACTGGATGGTATACAAAACCAGATCAGTAATAAAACCCTTACTTTATCAGAAGGCAAAAAGATTGCTGCAGATGTAATTCGAAGTGCAAAGTATGGTGAGAGTGGTTATTTTTGGGCGGATACTACAGAGGGGATAAATGTTGTATTACTTGGAAATAAAGAGGTTGAAGGCAAAAATCGAATGGATCTTGAAGATAAAAAAGGCCACATGATTATACAAGAGTTTATTAACGTGGCGAAATCAGATGGTGAAGGTTTTTATGACTATTACTTCCCAAAACCTGGAGAAGAAGAACCGCTTCCAAAACGCGCTTTTGTGAAGTATTATCAACCTTTTGATTGGGTCATTGGTACTGGAAATTATGTGGATGATATCGATGCTTTTATTTTACAGGAAAGAGAGATCGTTAATAAAGACATTAACCGTGTCCTTTTACTATTAGGGTTCTTTATCATTATTGGATTGAGCATTGGCTTTATCGTTTCCTTTATTACGAGTAATTCGATATCAAAACCAATTTTATCGCTTGCAGAGCTTGTGGATAAAACATCAAATCTTAACATTAAAAATGATGATGGCTATGATCATTTGATAAATTATAAGGACGAACGCGGTATTATTGCCAAATCAATAGCTAATTTAAGAGCGGTACTTAGAGACTTAATTAAAGAAATGAATGCCGACTCTATACAGTTAACAGGGGCTTATAATGAACTCAATGGTATTGTTACACAAGGAAGAGAAGGCATTGACGCGGTTACTCAGACTGTGGCTGATTTTGCAAGAGGTGCCACTGAACAAGCTGAGGATGCTCAGATAGCAGCTTCAAACATGGGGAGCCTTGCAAATGAAATTAATCAAAGTGTCAAAAGTGCTGAACAACTTAGAAGTTATACGAGTGAAGTATCTGAAAATAACGCCACTGGTGTTAAACTTATTAAGGAACTGGATGAGAAATTCAAGGGAACAAAAGATGCCAATGCAAGTTTAAATGAGAATGTAGGGACACTGACGGTGAAATCCTCTTCAATTGTTCAAATCACTAACACTATTCAGCAAATTGCTGAACAAACCAATTTATTAGCACTTAATGCGGCTATTGAAGCAGCAAGAGCAGGTGAAGCTGGTAGAGGATTTGCAGTTGTTGCAGATGAGATCCGAAAACTGGCAGAGGAGACATCTAAGTCTACACTTCAAATTGATCAAATTATTCAAGAAATTCTTGGTGAAATTGATGAAACCGAAACCAATATGAAACATGCAAATCAAGCAATTGAAATATCTGGTGAAGTCCTTCAGAAGGTACAATTTTCCTTTGATGCGATTGAGAAGTCAATGGTGGATACGATCCATCAACTTGATGCCATCACAACAAGTGTACAAAATGTAGATCAAAATAAGGATAAAGCAATAGAGTCAATTGACGGGATATCAGCTGTTACTGAAGAAAATGCCGCAGCATCAGAAGAAATTTATGCGACTATGGATACGCAAGCAGACCTTATGCGCAATATTCAAGAGAATGCAGAAGATGTAGGCAAGATTGCAAATACATTAACAGAGATTATTCAAAGATTTACAGTATAACGCTTTACAGGATTATTTTAAGTCAATATTAAAGAGCACACTTATTGCAGCTATTAAAATGCGCATAAGTGTGCTCTTTTTATCATTAGATAATTTTAGTGGTCCACTCTTCTAAATTCCAGACATCTGTAACGATGTCTCTATAGAATTCAGGTTCATGGCTGATGAGTAGTACAGAACCTTTATAGGCTTGTAATGCTCTTTTAAGTTCTGCTTTTGCATCTACATCGAGATGGTTTGTAGGCTCATCTAGGATGAGAAAGTTAGTTTCTCTATTAATTAATTTACAAAGTCTTACTTTTGCCTGTTCACCACCACTTAAAACGACAACTTTACTTTCAATGTGCTGATTTGTCAAACCACATTTTGCAAGTGCGGCTCTGACCTCATATTGTGTTAGCGCAGGGAACGACTCCCAGACTTCTTCAATACAAGTATTGTAATTGGCATCTTTGATTTCTTGCTCAAAATAGCCAATATGAAGATATTCGCCGAGTTCAACATTGCCTGATAACCCTTTGATTTCTCCGATAATACTCTTAAGCAAGGTCGTTTTACCAAGGCCGTTGGCACCGGTAATGGCAATTTTCTGTCCTCTTTCCATCATAAGGTTTAGAGGACTACAAAGTGGATCGTCATACCCAATAACGAGATCGGTTACTTTGAACAGCATTTTACCACTTGTTCTAGCAGTTTTAAAGTGAAATTCAGGTTTTGGCTTTTCTTTAGCAAGCTCAATAACATCCATCTTATCTAACTTTTTTTGTCTAGACATGGCCATATTTCTTGTGGAAACACGGGCTTTATTTCTTGCTACAAAGTCTTCAAGTTGTGAAATCTCTTGTTGCTGTTGCTTATAAGCAGATTCCATTTGTTTCTTTTTGACTTCAAAGATACGCATAAAATTGTCATAATCGCCAACATAGCGATTGAGTTCTTGATTGTGCATGTGATAAACAAGATTGATAACGCTGTTTAAAAATGGAATATCATGTGATATGAGAATAAAAGCATTTTCATATTCTTGAAGATAACGTTTAAGCCATTCGATATGTTCTTCATCTAAATAGTTAGTAGGTTCATCCAGCAATAAAATATCTGGTTTTTCAAGTAGGAGTTTGGCTAAAAGTATCTTAGTACGCTGTCCACCGCTGAGCGCTTCAACAGTTTTGTCCAGACCTATGTCAAGTAATCCTAATCCCCTTGCGATATCATTGATTTTTGCATCAATAATGTAGAAGTCGTTGTGATTCAAAATATCTTGTATTGTCCCCACTTCTTCCATGAGTACGTTGAGTTCATCTTCGTCAACTTCACCCATCTTCATGTACATATCGTTCATTTCTGCTTCTAAATCAAAGAGGTACTTAAAAGCATTATCCAGTACATCTTTTATAGTCATACCTTTTTCAAGAACAGTATGTTGATCTAAATAACCAACTCTCACACGTTTAGACCATTCAATCGTGCCTTCGTCTGGTTCAAGTTTATGGGTAATAATATTCATAAAAGTGGATTTACCTTCACCGTTGGCGCCAATGAGTCCGATATGCTCCCCCATTAAGAGTCGAAAAGATACATTATTAAAGATTGCTCGATCGCCAAAGCCGTGGCTCAAATTCTTTACTGTTAAAATACTCATATAAAATCCTTTCTTTAAGTCCCAATAGTCCTTTGATATTATATAATAAAAGATGTTAAAAAAGCAAAAATAATTTTTAAATATATTTATACTTGTTATAGAAGAAAGTGAGAGTAGACTATTATGAAGGTAAAAAAGATTACACAGTTGGATTCTTTGAAATATTTAAAAGGCTACGGCATTGACTATATTACTAAAGAAGGCAATTCGGCTTATTGGGAACTTGTTTCGAGAGCAGGCCTAGAGCGTCTCGAATCTGAAATTTTTCAGGGAAAAGTCTATACAGATGGTGCAATGATTGTAGCCTCAGATGAGAAAAGAGAACATCTTGTTATGATCAGAGAATACAGAGTATCTGCTGGGAAGTATCTGTATATGTTCCCAGCTGGACTCATAGATGAAGGGGAAAACATTGAGCAAGCAAGTATTAGGGAATTTAAAGAAGAAACAGGGCTGTCATTTACTCCTGTGAGTATTTCAACACCGAGGTACGTATCCGTGGGTATCGTGAATGAACGTGTCAATGTTGCCTATGGATACTATTCGGGAACACCTAGTACAGCATATCAAACGGAACACGAAGAGGCAGAGATCGTAATCGTTGATCGCGAAGAGGCAAAGCATCTTTTAGAATATGAGGAAATAAGCATACGCTCCGCATTGATTTTGGAACATTTTTTCAAGTTGAATCATTTTATTGATGGTTAGTGTATAGACCATTTAAATGTAAACAATTTAAAAAGACATAGTATGTGTGTGTGAAGTATGATATAATAACTTGTTGATGAAATCATCCGATTTCGCAACCCGTTAATAAGACTAAATGATTATTAAAGATGTGCGAACGCACATCTTTTAACCATTTTGTTAGCAGAAAATCTTTCTGGATCGTAAGGCATCCAGAATTCTGTGGATGTAAGATTGAGAAAGGAACAAATAAATGAATAAAATTCAATTCAGTGAACTGAAAGTTTCAGAAGATATTCTGAAAGCCGTTGAAGCTATGGGATTTGAGGAAGCTACTCCTATACAAACAATGGCAATTCCCGTAGCGTTAGAGGGTAGAGATTTAGTAGGTCAAGCGCAAACTGGTACAGGTAAAACAGCAGCCTTTACAATTCCGATGCTTGAGGCGATTGATGAATCAAATCGCGGTGTTCAAGCACTTGTACTCTGTCCAACACGTGAGCTTGCCGTACAAATTTCTGAGGAAGTAAGCAAAATTGCAAAGTATAAAAGAGGCATTAGCATTATGCCTATTTATGGTGGACAAGATATCGAAAGACAAATCAGAGGTCTTAGAAAAGGCGTTCATATTGTAATTGGAACACCTGGGAGAGTATTAGATCATCTGAGAAGAAAAACACTTAAATTAGCAGATTTAAAAATGCTTATTTTGGATGAAGCAGACGAGATGCTCAACATGGGCTTTAGAGAAGATATTGAACTTGTACTTGATAGTGTAGATCATGAAATTCAAACAATGTTGTTCTCAGCAACAATGCCAAAAGAAATCATGAGAATCATTAACAAATACCAAAAGGATCCAGAAATTTTAAAAGTAGCTCATAAAGCGTTAACAACGCCAAATATTAAACAAGTCTATCTAGAAATGAAAGATAAAGATAAACTTGAAATCCTAAGCAGACTTGTGGATATCTATGATTACAAATTGTCAATTGTATTTTGTAACACAAAAAAACGTGTGGATGAAGTAACAGATATGCTTCAAGCAAGAGGTTACCAATGTGATAAGATTCACGGTGACATGAAGCAAACCCTTAGAATGAATGTTATTAATAAATTTAAACGTGGTGATATTGATCTTTTAGTTGCAACAGACGTTGCGGCAAGAGGACTTGATGTTGAAAACGTTGAAGCAGTATTCAATTATGATATGCCAAGTCATGAAGAATACTATGTTCATAGAATTGGTAGAACGGGCAGAGCTGGGAAAGAAGGGGTTTCATTTACCTTTGTAACCTATAGAGAATATCATTTGCTTAGAAATATTAAGCAGTATACAAAATCTGATATTATTCATCATCCGATTCCTAAGATTGCAGATATTGAAGCTATGAAACGTGAATTGTTCCTTGGTAAGATTAAAGAACGTATTCAAGAGGGTGTAGATGCTAAATTCGTTAAAATCATTGAAGATTTCTCAGATGAGGCTTTTTCAACAACTGAAATAGCAGCTGCGTTGCTTCAAATGGAACTTGAAATCGAAAAAACAAAAGAAATCGATTCAATTGATAATGAAAAGAAAGTTAGAAACTCAAATCAAAGATCTGATTCAAGATCAAATCAAAGATCAGGTTCTAAATATAAAGGTAGAAATTCAGGTCCAATGATTCGTATGCACATTAACGTGGGTAACAATCATCATGTGCGTCCAAGAGATATCGTTGGTGCCATTGCAAATGAAGCTAAAATTGATGGTAGTTTAATCGGCAGTGTGGATATTTATGATTCTTTCTCGTTCGTTGAAATTCCCGAAAGTCATGCTGATAGCGTTCTTGAAAGAATGGATAAAAGACAGATTAAAGGAAAGCCAATTTCAATCGAGCGTGCTAAAGGCCGAAGCAAGGATCGCGGTAAAGAGCACAGAGGATATAGAAGTAAAGAAGGCTCTGATGGGAAAAGAGGATACAAAGAAAAATCGTACAAAGAGGGTAAATCTGATGGCGATAAAAAAAGAGTTCGTGTTAAAAAAACTGTAAAAAGTTAATATGAATTAAATTTTAATTTATAAAGCGCGGTGTATTTTGACAATACACTGCGTTTTTTGTTTTTTTTGATTCGGAAATGGTATATATAAAGTAAAAATAAGTGGGTTAATTTATTAAATACTGTCAGGGGTGAAACGTATGAAAAAAATATCGACTAGAATTATCCTCGCAATTATGTTAACATCAATCATTTTAGTATTAATTATGGGATCTGTAAGTTATGTTAGTGTAAAATCAATTCTTATTTCGGATGCTGAAAGGAATCTATTGGCAATTGTAAATCAAAATGCAAATGAGATAGAAGTATCTATTAATGATATTAGCACTTTAACCAATCAGATTTCGAATATTGTTGTGAGCAATATGGACCTTAACAAAGTTGAAGACAATAAAATTGAAATGGAAGCTTATAAGAAGCGTATAGAACCAGTCCTTATTGGTACTTTAGATTCTTTTACAGCAAAAAGTGGTTGGATTATATTTGATGATGATGTGATCGAGAATCCGGGAACGCTTTCGTTCACAAGAAAGGATGATGGCAAATATACAAGAGAAGATGAGTATAATGTCAGGGAAGCTGGATATGCAGGAGATGAATGGTTTCAAGGTGCTATTGATAATGGCAGTAACTGGACCGCACCTTATTATTGGGAGCCGTGGGATGCAACGGTTATTTCTTACAGTAGAAGTGTTTTAAAAGAGGGAAAAGTTATAGGCGTTGCTGGCACAGAGTTTTTCTTTGATGCCCTTAAAGAGCGTTTAAGTCAAATTAAAATCTATAATACAGGCTATGTTACCTTAATGGACAAAGATTTTAACTTTTTTTATCATCCAGATGAAAACGCAACAAATTTAAGAGAACTTGCTGGTGGTGATCTCAGTTATCTCGCGGATAAAATTCAAAATGGTGACCAATCAGGATTAATCAACTATACTTATCAAGGTGAAAAGAAAATCATGTCATACTATAAACTCAGTAATGGATGGTATTTAACAGCAAATCCAGTTTTATCTGAAATTTATGCAGATTTAAATAAACTGACCTTTATTTTTGTCATTATTGGCGTGATTGCAGTTGCTGGTGCTGCTCTAATCGCTGTTTTTATGGGTAAAAAACTTGCAAAATCAATTGAGCAATTTAGAACTGCTTTTGAAATTGGTTCAGGCGGGGACCTAACAGCTCGAATTCATATTCAAAGTAAAGATGAATTTGGTGTTATGGGAGAGCATTATAATGGTTTTATTGAGAAAACACATCAAGTGATTTCAGAAATCGGTAATGTTATTCTCAGAGCAGAAGAGAGTAATGATCGTATATACAAAGGCATGGATAATGTGATTCATGGTGAAGAAAGCATCTATAAAAATGAAATGAAGGCACCGATTACTTTAGGTATAGATCAACTTCAAAGACGATTGAGTGACGTTTTAGATAATGTCAAAAATCAGGCAGCAGGTACAGAAGAATCCTTAGCTGGTCTTGAAGAAATATTGGCTTCTACAAAAGATTCGTTTTATAAGACAGAAGCAGCACTTGAATATTCTGAGAAAACGAGCCAGATTGCAACTTCTAGCTATTCAAGTATAGAAGCGATGAATAATAATATGGGGACAATTGATGTCAACGTAGTCAATGCTAATACACAAATCGTAAGACTCTCACAATTATCTGAGGATATTGGCGGGATTTTGATAACCATTAATTCGATTTCAGAGCAGACCAATTTACTTGCTTTAAATGCAGCCATAGAAGCTGCCAGAGCCGGTGAAGCAGGCAGGGGATTTGCAGTGGTTGCAGATGAAATTCGGAAACTCGCGGAACAGACAAGCTCAGAGACCGATAAAATTAAATCGATTATTGAAAGCATTCAACAAGAAGTTAAAGTGGTTCAAGAAGCTAATGATAAAGTCAGCATAAGCGTTCAAGAAGGTATTTCAATTTCAGATCAAGTGAAGCTTAGTATCAATGAAATTTTAGAAAAAGCGAAAGCAAATCTAGAACATATTAAAGCGGTTTCAATAACCTCAAAAGAGCAGATTGAGGCTTCAGAAGAGATTACAAAAGCAGTCAGTGATATAGCACATAATTCAGTAGAAATTGAGAACTTGATCAACGATTCTTATGAATCATTCACAGAAATTGCAAAATCACTCAATGACAATACTGCGGAAATTGATATTTTAACTGCAGATATGGAAAAATTAGCAGAAGAGATAAAATTCTTTAAGGTAGAAAAAAAATAATTGCATAAAATCTTACCCTCTTCTAGTTTCTTTTTAATCTTTCTGGAAGAGGATCTTAATCTTAAGGGCTTATAATGAGCACATAAATTAAGATTAAGAGGAGGCAAAACATGAGTTTATCACTAGAAAAAATTGATTTGTTAATGGAGCGTGCAAATGTTTCTTATAAAGAAGCAAAAGAAACGCTAGAAGAGACCGATGGCGATTTACTTGAGGCATTAATTCGATTAGAAAAAGCGGAGAAGATTGTAGAGCCTGAAAAATCAGCATCAGAAAAGAATAGAGCAGCAAAAGAGGCGATTAAATCTAAGAGCAAATCATTTTTTAATGACCTTAAAGAAACACGATTTAAAATTAAGAATAAAGAAAAAAATGTTGTGGATGTATCTCTATTGACAGCATCCGTGGCAACTTTGGTTACAATGCCAGTTTCAATTTTCGTTTTAGCAGTACCGTATTTATTTGGACACAAGATTGTGGTCGGTAAAGAATCTTCTGAAGTCAAAAAAGAGTCAGATTCACAAGCATAGTTTTATGATATTCAAACAATATAAGCGATAATATATGACATGTTTCTACATGTGTATTATAATGGTTGTACGATCCTAGCCATTAACGGAATAGGATAACGATAACCTTATAGGAGTGAAGACGATGCCACATATAATTATCAAAGGTGCTTTAGAAGAACATGTGAAAGAAGTAAGTGAAACACTTATAAAGCCAATGGCTGAAATTATCAAGTGTCCGGAAGATCATATTACGATTGAATATCTCCCAACAGTATTTTATCAAAATGGTGTTGCTGGGAAAGGGGGATATCCCTTTGTAAGTATTGAGTGGTTCAAGAGAGATGAGATGGCTTGTAAACAGATTGCGGAATTGTTCAATACCTTTTTTATTCAAAAAAAATACGCTGAGAATGCCGTCATTTTTACGGACTTAATCCCAACGTATTATTTTGAAAATGGTGAGCACTTTTAAATGGTGAGTGTTTTAGATTTTTTAATGACTCTAATAAAGGCGACTTTTAAGTAGTTGCTTTCAGGATAAGCGTGGTTTGTTCTGAAGTCCTTAGGTAACTGATGGATTTCTAGAATTTCAAATCGCGCTTTTCCTAGGTTAAAAGCCTTGCCAATCATTTGTTTAAACTTTTCAAGATCAATTGTACTTGAATTATTAGAAGCCACTATAATGCCATTATTAGTGGTTATTTTTATTGTTTCTGCAAGTAAAACCGGATAGTCTTTTTCGGCAGAGAAAACAAAATCCTTAGACTTAGCAAAGCTAGGCGGATCAAGGATAACCATATCGAATTTGAGTTCTTTTTTAGCACAATAATTAAAGTATTTAAAGACATCTTCCACAATAATCGCATGGTCTTCAAGGTTTATGTTATTGAGTTTGAAGTTTTCTTGAGTTCGTTCAAGGCTTCTGTTCGCAAGGTCTACACTGGTTGTATTTCGTGCACCACCTTTGGCAGCAAATACAGAAAAAGCGCCTGTGTAAGAAAATAAATTTAAAATATTTTGTCCTTTAGAGTAATTATTTCTGATGGTTCGACGGACTTCACGCTGATCGAGGAAAATGCCAACCATGGCGCCGTCATTGAAGTATACTGCAAATTGTTCACCGTTCTCTTTGACAATAATGGGGAAATTCAGAGGTTTTCCAGCCACTAAGCCATTATTTTCTTCAAGCAATTCATTGTCAAATCTCAGTTTTTCATAAATAGCATCATACTCTACAATCTCTTTTAACCCCTTTACAATGGTATCCTTAAAGCTATAAATCCCTTGACTATACCAGTTGATGAGATAAGAACCATTGAAGAAATCTATGGTTAAACCACCAATCCCATCGCCTTCACCATTGAAAACTCTAAAAGCGTTTGTTTTAGGATTATTATAGAGTTTAATCCGTTTTTCAAGGGCACTGTATAATTTCTTTTTGAAATAGAGGTCGTCAATTTTTTCTTTTTCAGTTCTGCTGAGCACCCAGCCAATCCCTTTGTTTTGAATACCGTAGTAAGCAGTGGCAATAAAATGACCTCTTTCGTCGGTCAATTTAAGTAGTGTACCTTCTTTAAGATTTTTATCTTCAAAAATATGATTGCCCATGACTGCTTCTTTAAAAAGTAGTGGATATTGATTCTTATATTTATCTAAATGGCGTTGGTGAATCTTTAATTCCAGAAATTTATATTTCATATTGCCTCCTAAGCTTACATATATCTAACGTTCTACCATTATATTATACACTATCTAAAGACACAATTAAAAAAAAAGAAAGTGACAGTATATGACAAAAATATTCAATTTTTTGTGTGTCTATATTGTATACAAAATACAAAGTTAGTGCTAAAATGAGGATGGATTATAGGAGGGATATATGTCAACGTTTAAACCAAAGTTATTTACAACTCTAAAGGGGTATAATAAAGAACAGTTTCTAAGTGATGTTACAGCAGGGATCATTGTCGCAATTATTGCATTACCGCTTTCAATAGCACTTGGTATATCCTCAGGTGTAACACCTGAAAAAGGTCTTTTTACTGCAATTATAGCTGGTTTTATCATTTCACTTCTCGGTGGCAGTAGAGTGCTCATAGGAGGACCAACTGGTGCTTTTATGGTAATTGTCTACGGCATTGTAGTCCAATATGGCATTGATGGATTGATTTTGGCCACAATGATGGCTGGTGTCATGTTAGTCCTAATGGGTGTTTTGAAGTTAGGAAACTTGATTAAATTCATGCCTTATCCGATTACGACGGGGTTTACAAGTGGTATTGCTGTGGTTATTTTTTCATCTCAAATCAAAGACTTCTTCGGACTTTCTATTAAAGAAGTGCCCACAGAATTTGTTGAAAAGTGGCGCATTTATTTTGAGAATTTTAACACGCTCCATATGGAGAGTACCTTTATAGGTATTCTGGCACTTCTTATTATAATCTTTTGGCCAAAGGTTAATAAAAAAATTCCTGGGTCTTTAATCGCTTTAATTGTAACGACTTTAGTTGTGATGTTTGGTCACTTAGATGTCCCTACAATCGGTTCAAAATTTGGGGTTCTTTCATCAAGTTTTCCTGCACCACATTTTCCAGAAATATCACTAGAGAGATTAAAGGCACTTCTTAAACCGGCATTCACCATTGCTATGCTTGGTGCGATTGAATCCCTTTTAGCCTGTGTCGTGTCAGATGGGATGATCGGAGGAAAACATCGATCAAACATGGAACTTGTGGCACAGGGAGTTGCCAATATGGCATCGGGCTTATTTGGCGGTATCCCTGCTACAGGCGCTATCGCCAGAACAGCAGCGAACATAAAAAATGGTGGACGGACACCAGTAGCTGGCATGGTACATGCCGTTGTTTTGCTATTAATCGTTCTAATTTTTATGCCACTAGCTCAAATGATTCCACTAGCTTCACTCGCATCTATTCTCATTATTGTGGCATATAATATGAGTGAATGGCGCGAGTTCGCAGGCCTTTTAAGCGCACCAAAGAGTGATGTCATCGTGCTTCTAGTGACCTTTTTTCTAACGGTGGCAGTTGATTTAGTGGTTGCAATTCAATTTGGTATTATACTTGCGGCTTTTTTATTCGTCAAGAGAATGTCCGATGTGGCAGAGATCAATCACCTCATGTATGAAGCGGGTGAAGAAACGGATTTAACAGATGAGGAACTCACAGAGCAATCTAAGAATATTACGATTTATGAAATTAATGGCCCTTTTTTCTTTGGAATCGCAGATAAATTTATCAATAAACTTGATGAAGTCCAATACAATACGCATTTTCTAATCATTCGAATGCGCAATGTACCTGCAATGGATGCCACTGCGTATCATGGTATTAAGCGACTTGAAAAACTGTGTAAAGTGCATAAGATTAAGCTTCTATTTTCGGGTGTTAATGAACAGCCGTATAAGCTGATGAAACAAGATGGGTTTATTGAACGTATAGGTGATACTTCATTTTTTGATTCCATACATGATGCAAAAGCTTATGCAGAAGAAAAACTTAGAGAGGCTAAAGTCCATGCATAAGTGAAGGAGTATCTCATGTTTGGAGAAAGAATAGAATTATTAAACGATCATTCCATAACAGACGGTCATTATGTACTATACTGGATGCAGCAAGCCCAAAGGACTGTTAATAACCATGCGCTAAGCTATGCGATAGAGTGCGCAAACAATTTAAAGTGCCCATTAGTGGTACTTTTTGTTGTTTCTAGGGATTATCCAAATGCAAATAGGCGTCATTATAAGTTTATGCTTGAGGGGCTTAAAAACATTAGGCCAAAACTCAAAGCACTTGGATGTTATTTTCATATGGAGATTGGGCGAGCAGAAGAGATTGTTTTTAATATTTCAAAAAATGCGCGACAAACCATATTCGACAAAGGTTATCTGAAGCACGAAAGAGACATAAGAGCAATTTTAGCTCAGAACATACAGCATCAAGTGGCGATGATTGATACGAATTGTGTGGTACCAGTGAGTTTAGCCTATCCTAAAGAAGCTTATGCGGCTTATGCCATAAGACCTTCCATTCAAAAACAGTTAAATTACTTTACTCAAGAAGTCACTTTGAACAAAGTTGAAAGTCCATGGATCAGTGACTCTAAAAACGGGAGCGTAGTTTCAATAGAGCGTAGTTTTGAGAAAGCTTTTTTAGGAAAGAATATATCTGAGTCACTAGATGACATTGAGACCTTTTTAAATTATTATCTCAATCATTTAGAGAGGTTACCTGATATAAGTGCTCATTTTATTGGCGGAGAAGATCAGGCTTTAGAGCGCTTGAAACAGTTTTTAACGCAAACTATAACGCACTATAGTAGCCGTCCAGATGCAAGTGACTATTCAAAGCTCAGCCCTTATTTACATTTTGGTCAAATCAGTGCTTTGACAATCTATGTGGAAATGATTAAGCTCAATAAGGTCAATGACGATTTTATCGAGCAATTGATTGTTAGACGAGAACTTGCTGTGAATTTTGTGTATTATAACGATCAACATAAATCATCGTTAGAAGCTGTATTGCCAGAATGGGCGTGGCTTTCTCTTAAAGCACATGAATCAGATAAAAGTGTCCTTTATTCACTTAAAGAAATAGAAATGGGTGAAACGGATGATGTTTATTTTAATGCTGCCCAGCATGAAATGGTGTACACGGGTCATATGAATGGTTATATGCGTATGTACTGGGGAAAGAGAGTCCTTGAGTGGTCAAAGACACCTATGGAAGCATTTGAAAGATTAGTTTATTTAAATGATAAATATGAACTAGATGGCAGAGATCCCAATGGTTATGCTGGGATCGCATGGATTTTCGGAAAGCACGATAGAGCTTGGAAAGAGCGATGCAAATTTGGAAAGATCAGATATATGAACGCTACAGGCCTTAAACGCAAATTTGATATGTCAAAGTATTTCGATGTTTCCGACGCGTACTAAGAAGAGATTGAGAGATAAAAAGGCTTTTAAGGCATCTATTTTTTTCGTGCTAATGCATTTACAATCTTAGTATCTTCTTGTATTTGATCGAATATTTTTTTAAGAAGTTTAGAGAGCGTATCAGATTGTGTTTTTAATTTCTCAGTGTGCTTTGCAACGGCTTGATAAATTTTGTTTTGCTGATTTGATTCGGCATCCAATTGTTCAACTCCATCTGTAATTTGTTGAATTAGCGTCAAAATTTCTGCAAGTTGTTTGGCATTTTCTTTTGAAACCGAAAGTGTATCCTTCAAATTAAATAAAAGAGATTCGTTTTGCTGACGATTTGTTTTAATTTCTATATTGAGCTCAGACTGAACGGTCTGAATTTTACTGAGAATTGTTTCAGTATTCAAAGATAATTTTCGAATTTCACCTGCAACGACTTCAAATCCTCTACCGTGTTCACCAGCTCTGGAAGCTTCAATGGAAGCGTTAAGAGCGAGTAATTGGATTTGACTTGAAATTTGAAATATAGAGGAGAGTTCAACGTTAATTTCATCAGAGACTTTGGAGAGATTTTCATTGGATGTCATTGAACTTTGTAGACCAATCTCTAGATGTTCAAGTGTGTTATTATTGGAATCTATAAAGGCTAAGGTATCACTATACTTTAAATTAAGACTATCAAGGTCTTGCTTTGATGTTTTGAGTGTGTGGTTTACGCGCTTGACTTGCTCAGATAAATTGATCATAGCATCTGATATTTCAATATTATGAAGATTGATGTGATGATCTTCCGCCTGTACTTGAGCAGTTGTCTTTTGGATATTATTAAAGTTTGAAATGAGTTCTTCAGAGTATGTCGATAAAGCACTCAGTAGTATCGCTTGATCTTCGGAGACTTTTTGAATAGCGCGCTTTGAAACAGCCATTTCATCTAATAATTTTTGATTTTCATAGAGTAAGCTCACTGCATGTGCCTTACTGATACCACCAATCCAAGCAAATATACCTAAAAAAAGAGGGGCACTATCTATCATAAAAAGAAGCTTGTTTTCGTTATGGATAAAAGCGATAGTCTCAAATGATAGGGGTTGCTTTTTCAAAATGAGTTCCAAAGTAATCGCCATTAGTGGAAACATAAGTCCAAATAGACCGCCTACTAAAAAATAATTTCGACGAATATGATTTTCCATAAAATCCTCCTATACTAATGTATAGTTTATACCCCGTGGGGCTTAAATTAATAAAATTAAAAGCTTATTTATAAAGTTTTTTTAAGTAAGTAAAGGCTATTGTACAGGATTTGAAAAAGGTATATAATTAGGCTCAAGTTAAATTGGGGTAAGTTGTAGATTAAAATGCTACAAACATAAGACGGGGGTCTTTAAGGCGAAGGGGATATATGATAGAGAGCTATAAAGAAAAGTGGAAACAACATAAATGGACAGTACTTAAGTTAATCGGAATTTATTTGGCAGTCATATTTATGGATGAATGGATGCTCAGAAAGAGTTTAATTAAAACAATTCATTGGTTTATTTTAGATTTTGATATGGTTTTAATGAATCTTGCAACTATTATGCTTTTAGCATCTGTGATACTCATAGTGACGAAGCGACTTTTTATGAGCACTGTAATTATGAGTAATCTTTTATTGATTTTTGGTGCAGTCAACAGTGGTAAGTATGCGCTTAGAAATGTGCCTCTTGATTTTGAAGATGCACTTTTAGTAAAAGAAGTATGGGCTTTAATGCCACAGCTTGCAAATTTCAAATCGGTAATCGTAATGGGCATTTTGATTGTTTTAGTGTGTGTGCTAGACTTTTTAATACTCAAAATATTAAAACAGAAAAAGGTCAGTCAACAAAAGGCTGTATTTGCTACGGTTATGTTGTTGTCAATTTCAGTATTAAGTATAGGGCAAGTTGCATATAGTAGTAATCTTGATATCCTGAAGACAGGGTTCATCTATCATTTGTCTAATAATACAAGGGTAAAGCTACCTTTTGATAAAGCAACACTCAGAGAGGCAGATGCTCAGATTCAAGTAGATATAGAAAACTATAAAAACAATGATGCCACATTGAGTTCTTATAAAAAACCAAATGTGATTATTATTCAAAGTGAGGCGTTTTGGGATATCAATAAAATGGCACTTGAAATCAGTGAAAATCCACTCAAATATTTTGATGCTTTAAAGGCAGAGAGTATTCACGGTGAAATGTACGTACCTGTAGTGGGGGGTGGTACTTCTAATACAGAGTTTGAGATTTTAACGGGGATGACACTTAAAAATTTTTCGAGTGATTGGTTTATGGTTTATCCCAATGCAATAAAATCACCAATTCCTTCACTGGCAACGATTTTTAGAAATAGTGGGTATAAAGCCATTGCGATTCACCCTTATATGTCTTGGTATTATAATCGCTTGGAAGTCTACAAAGATATGGGCTTTAATGTGTTTAAGTCCATAGAGTACATGGATCGGCCTGAACTCTATGGTTGTTATACTTCTGATAAGTACATCACAGATGAGATTATAAAGATGATTGAAGAGACCGAAGAACCTGTTTTCAATATAACTGTAACAATGCAGAATCATGGGCCTTACGGTAACTTTAGATTTGAAGAGGATCAAATCAATGTACATGTTCAAACAGAGCTCAGTTATGATAGTAATTATTTTTTAAAAAATTATGTTCAAGGGCTTTATTATACGGATATTGAATTAAATCGACTTGTAAAATATTTAAAAAGAAGTGAAGAGCCAACTGTACTTTTATTTTATGGCGATCATTTGCCCATGCTTGGCGATGATTATTTAGCTTATAGAGAATCTGGTTATATTGGCTACGAAAGTAGCCGTGAACTCCAGCAGGACTTAAAGATGATGTCGGTGCCTTATATATTATGGTCTAACTACAGTCAAGTGGAAGAAGCAAAAGAGCCTATGAATGCCTCTTTTATGTCTGTTTTTTTACTTGAAAAATTGGGAATTGAAATGCCGAATTACATGAAAGTTGTCTCAGATATTTCAAAGGAAATGCCTTTGATTCTGAGAAGTTATGGGGTCAATAGCGCTGGGAAAAAAGTCAGTCCATCGGATGACACCTACAAACTAGAGCTGGCTAAGTATCATTTACTGTATAAAAACTGGACTTCTAAGAAGTATGACTCAAACTATAGTGCTTGGATTGATAAAGAAAATGACAGCTATAATCAAGCACTCAATAATATCAAGATCGAACAAACTAAAGTGATTAATCAAAAAACCATCATCAAAGGACATAATTTTTATCAGGCAATGACACTTTATATAAACAACACTGTTGTGCCGTTTGATTTTATTGGTGCTAACGAAGTCATTGTGGCAAAACAGATTCAAAAAGAGGATCATTTAAAGATTGAACTGTTGTCCGATACAGGCAAGTTAATTGCCAAATCAAATGACTATCAGGTAGATCCAATTAATTAAATAAGGATGTATATAAAAAGAGTACCTTAGTGCTCTTTTTTAATTTTTTGGTATAATGAGTAAAAGTGAATTAATAATTAGGAGGGCTAAATGAAATCGACTTTAAAATCATCAGATCCTTTAATCCAAATTGAGACACTTCAAAAAGGGATTTTTAAAAGTCGTCCTAATCGCTACTTATCAGAAGTAGAAATTGACGGGCGCATAGAACTCGTACACGTTCATGATCCAGGGCGTTTAAAAGAACTGTTATTTGAAAATAACACTTGTTTAATCAAGTACGTAGAAAGTCAAACGCGTAAGACAAATTGGGATATGGTATTTGCTAGAAAGGGCGTGGAATGGATTTTAGTACATTCTGCATATCACAGATATCTGGCGGAAGCATTGCTTAGGAGAGGAGCTGAGCCTTTTGGCCCTTTAAAGGCTTTAAAAGCTGAAGTAAAAGCAGGCACATCTAGGCTTGATTTTAAAGTCCAAAATGAATCGGATGAAACCATTTGGATTGAAGTAAAGGGCTGTTCGCTTTCAGAAGAAGGTCTTGCTAAATTTCCAGATGCACCAACAGAGAGAGGGCGACGTCACCTAGAGGAATTAATGACTTTGTTATCTGAGTCAGAGCCAAATACGAGATGTGCCGTTCTAATCCTTGTGCTCAGTGAAGCATCCTCATTTGAGCCAAACTATGAAACAGATCCGAAGTTTTATAATACCTTTTATCAAGCTTTAGAGAGTGGTGTGGAGATTTATCCATGTAAGATCCTGTATGACCATCAGATTAAAGCATTTACATTTAAAGAAATCTTACCAATTAAGGAGAAGCGAAATGAGTAGTATATTGCTGTATTTATTGTTGCTTATAGCGGGCGGATTTTTAAGCTATAGAGGTGTTGTCTCACAGAAATTATTTGATAAGCTGGAACACATTCAGTTAATTTGTCTCTTTATTTTACTTTTTACCATGGGGCTAAGAATTGGAATGGATGATCGCGTGATTAAGGCTTTCTTAAAATTGGGAATTCATGCTTCTCTTTTTGCCCTTGTATCCGTACTTTTTAGCGTTTTAATGGTATGGCTTTTTAGGAAAGCTTTGTTAAAAGTCTTAGCAAGGAAGGACGTGAAATCATGACTTTAAAAATTATCGGAATCGTTATTTTAGGGATTGTAATGGGTTTATTTATCCCTGAAACTTATTTTGGTATGACGGATTATATGTTGAATATAGGGCTCTGCCTATTGCTCTTTTTCGTAGGGATAGATATTGGTAAAAATAAAGATATTTTTAAAGATATTAAAAAGTCGGGACCTCTTTTTATTCTGGTACCAATGGGTGTGGCAGCTGGAAGTCTATTGGGATCGATTTTACTTGGATTTGTATTAGGTTATCCAATGAATGAATCTGGAGCCATTGGTGCTGGACTTGGCTGGTATTCACTATCCGCAATTATTATTGCACCTTATAGCTCTGAACTTTCAGTGTTGTCCTTTTTAACCAATGTCATCCGAGAAATACTGGCCATTATGAGTATCCCTTTTATTGCGAAACACGTTGGATTTGTGGAAGCTATTGCGCCTTCAGGTGCAACTGCCATGGACACAACATTACCTATTGTTTCTAAGAATACAAATGCTGAAACCGCAATTTTATCTTTTACGACAGGATTAATTCTTTCTATATTAGTCCCTATATTGGTACCGTTTATTTTAAATTTAGGCCATATTTAGAGGTCTATTTTGTTAGCAAATTAAAGCAAATAAAAAGGATAGTCCCACTATAAAAGTGAGAGTATCCTTGTCTAAATCTTGTAATTTGAATCCTAAAGTAGTGTTTTTACGAATTCAAGTGCTTTGTCGTAGTCAGGATGTGTACCAACTTCTTTGACATATTCCACGTATTTAACAGTATCATCTTTGTCAACGATCACGATACCACGTGCAAGCAAGCGAAGTTCATCGATAGCAAAACCGTATTTCATACCGAAATCAAGTGTTCTGTGATCTGAAACAACGATTGAATTTTCAATATCATTTGCAACACAGAATCTTTGTTGTGCAAAAGGTAAGTCAACGCTGACCGTTAAGACTACAACCTCAGGATGTTTAGTGGCTTCTTCGTTAAATGAAATGGTTTGGAATTCACAAATTTTTGTGTCCACTGAAGGAACGACGCTAATAATTTTAAGTTTGCCTTTTAGATCTGAAAAATTGAAAGGTGTCATGTCTTTATTAACAGCTGAAAAATCAGGTGCTTTGTCATTGACTTTAATTTCGTTGCCCAACAATTTGATAGGATTACCGCCCATTGTAATATTTTCTCTCATTTTCTTGCCTCCAAGTAAGTTTAATATGATTTGTATTTAATAAATATTGTTATGTTATATTCATTCCATTTTAAATCAATTCTAAACACAATAAAAGATAATTTACAATTTATTAAAATGTTGAAATGTCAGAAATTTGAGTGTATCATTAATACAGGCTCTTCGCTGTGGATTAAAATGTGAATAGTGGGGGATAATTGTGGATAAAAAGTGTAAAAACATTATGTTATCCACAGAAAATGTGTGTAAACGGGTTAAAAGTGTGGATAAGCATTCATATATAGGAGGATAACATGTTTAAAGAAATGAGAAGAAAAGAAAAACAAATAACAGAAGAACGCATCGTAGAAATTTTAAATACAGGAGAATATGGTGTTCTTAGCGTTCTGGATGCATCTGGATATCCTTATGGTGTGCCTATGAATTATGTATATAATCATGATAAAATATATGTTCATTGTGCAAAAGCAGGTGCAAAGCTTGAAGCCATATTAAAACAACCGAAAGTGAGTTTTAATATTGTTAAAACGCATGGTGTCATAGCGGAACGATTTACAAGTTTTTATGAAAGTGTAACCGTCTTTGGAAATGCTTATCTTGTGGAGGGTGAAGAGACTATAGCACCTCTTAAATCATTTATTGATAAATATGCATCTGAGTATACTGAAAGTGGTTACAAGTATGCTGAAGGTAGCTTTCAAAAGACGATGATCATAGAAATTAAACCGGAAAATATCACTGGAAAAGCAAGCAATATGCCTCAAGAGCTTTAGAGGTATAAAAAGGAGAATAAATGTCTAGTTCAAATTCATTTTTAAATAAAGTCAT
Organism: uncultured Fusibacter sp.; assembly: GCA_965140735.1. Taxonomy (GTDB): domain Bacteria; phylum Bacillota; class Clostridia; order Peptostreptococcales; family Acidaminobacteraceae; genus Fusibacter_A. The sequence continues at coordinate 3,904,089 of OZ223306.1, forward strand.
CAGTTCAGAATATATTGAGGTTGTTCAACTTTCAAAAGTAGCAGGCGAAATTCAGAGAGAAAGCTTTCGCACCAATTCATTTAAAATTAAAACTAAAAGCAGTGCAGTAGATCTTGTTACTGAAGTGGACATGAAATGTGATCGATTTATAGTAGAACAACTCAAGCGATTGTTTCCAGAAGATCAGATTCTTTCAGAAGAACAAGGTCTTTATATACCCAGTGGTGAAAAGAGTGCTTATAAATGGATCATAGATCCACTAGATGGTACGACAAATTTCAGTATTGGACACCCTATATTTGCAGTTTCTATTGCAAGATGGTATGAAAATGAACCCGTTTTTGGTGTAGTCTATGTGCCGATGTTAGACGAACTCTTTTATGCTGAAAAGGGGCAAGGTGCCTATCATAATCTTGAAAAAATTAAGAGTTCAGACTGTAATCAGTTAAATCAAGCAGTTATTGGCACGGGATTTCCATATGATCGTGCCACAGCACGGAATAATAATAGCGAAAATATTCAAAAGATGATCCCTTTGATTAAAGGTGTTCGTCGCTTAGGAGCTGCAGCGTATGATCTTTGTCTTGTGGCAATGGGTATCCTAGATGCCTTTTGGGAACTTCGCCTAGCGCAATGGGATTTAGCGGCTGGTATGCTGATTATTAAAGAAGCTGGTGGCACATTCTACTATGAAGAAGAAGCACAAAAGTATAATGTGATTGCAGGCAATGCTGATCTGGTTTCAACTATTAAGGATATCGTAGACTTGGAGAATTGATTATGAATAAATCGGTTATGATGATCATGGGAAGCCATCGTAAGAATAAGAACACGATGCTTTTTAGTGAGCGTCTAAAGCGTGCATTTGAGGCACGTTCATTTGAGGTCTCTTATTTTGATGTCAATAAGCTTAAAATAGCACATTGTACGGATTGCGGTTATTGTAGCAAACATTTTTCAAAATGTGTTTTCGAGGATGATATGAATTTGGTCTATGAAGCTTTTAAAGCGCATAAACATGTGATTTTCTTATCTCCTGTCTATATGAACAATGTGACGAGTAAACTTAAAACTTTAGTAGACAGATGCCAAATGATATTTATGTGTGAATTTAGGCATAAAAAACCTTTTGTCTTCGATTCTGAGAAGATTGAATCGAATAATGAATCCATTTATTCAAACCGATCTGTTCAAAAGAGAAGTGGTACTGGGATCATTGTATCACTAGGCGGTGCGAGGTCATATGAAAATCAATATACCGGAAGTGAATTGACCCTTTCCTTAATTTTTAATAATTTAAGATTGCCACTAAAAAAACATATACAATTCAGTGGCACAGACCATACTGCCTTAGAAGATCGTTTAGAAGAGGTAGACATCGCAATTGAACAAATCATAAACGAGGTGATCACAAATGAAGCAAAAATTTAAATTAGGTGTCATTCAGATGAAAGTTAGTGAGTCTAAACTAGATTCTGTCAATAAAGCGATTGAGAACATTGCTTACATGGCAGATAAAGGGGCACATGTTATTGTTCTGCCTGAGATGTTTAACTGTCCATATGAGACACACCGTTTTCCAGCATATGCAGAAGTAGAGGGTGGAGATACTTATCAAAGACTTGCTGCAATTGTTAAAGAGAAGAAAATTTATTTGATTGCTGGATCGGTTCCAGAATTAGAATCAACGTCGGGCGTAGATCGTATTTATAATACAACCTATATTTTTGGACCTGATGGCAGTCAAATTGGCAAGCATAGAAAAATGCATCTTTTTGAAATTGATATTATTAATGGGCAATACTTTAGAGAGGCAGATACTTTAACTGCTGGCGAGTCAGTAACTGTTGTGGATACTGAATTTGGAAAGATTGGTGTTGCAATATGTTTTGATATTCGATTTCCTGAACTTGCGAGACTCATGACTGAGCAAGGCGCTAAGATGCTTATTTATCCAGCTGCTTTTAACATGACTACAGGACCTGCGCATTGGGAGCTTTTATTCAGATCAAGGGCAATTGATCAGCAAGTTTTCACAGTAGGCTGTGCACCTGCTCGGGATTATAAATCAAACTATATTTCATATGGTAATTCTATCGTCGTCAACCCGTGGGGTGAAGTTATTGGGCGTTTAAATTATGAAGAGGGTTACCTCTTTGGAGAGATTGATCTGAGTGAAGTCAGTCAGATAAGAGCCCAGCTGCCATTAACGCAATCCATCAGAAGAGATGCCTATGAACTCAGAACAGTTTTAAAGGAGGATTAAGCGTGAAATTTTATAAGATGCAAGGTACTGGAAATGATTTTATTATTATCGATGAAAGAAAGGAATCTGAAAAATTTGAGCACTTATATAAATCCGATCAAGTAACAAGAAGTCAAATTACCGAAAACCTCTGTGGTACTTTTGGAACAGATGGTGTGATGTTTGTGCTTGAAAGTGATGTCGCTGATGTAAAAATGCGTATTTTCAACGCAGATGGTACAGAGGCGATGATGTGTGGCAACGGCCTGAGATGTTTTGGCAGATATACTCTAGATGATATGGGTATTGATAAAATCAGAGTTGAAACAGCTCAAGCAGAGTACTCAGTAAAACGTGTTCCTGATTTTAATACGTATTTAGAGGGCTTTGAAATTTTACTAAATAATATCAAAGCGTTTGGCAAAACAGAGCAATCAAAAGCATTAGAAAATCAATTTGATTCAAAATATGCTTATGATTTCGAATTTTTTACGATCTCGAATTTACATGTGGTGAGCATACAAGAAAAGACAATCCCCGAGGACGTCGTATTATCAGAAATAGGGGGATATGCCAATAGCTCGGAGTCACCGTTTGAGCTTGGGGTGAATGTGAATTTCTGCACAGTGCTTGATGAAGATAAGCTATATGTGAGAACTTTCGAAAGAGGGGTTGGCATAACAAAGTCATGTGGTACTGGGATGACATCAAGTGTCACAAGATATGCGAGAGATCAAAAAAGGTTCTCAAAGTGGATAGATGTTTTTAACGATGGGGGTATGATTCGCTGCAATGTAGAAGAAGTTGGGAAAGATGCTTATCAAGCAATTTACCACGCAAGATTTGTTGGAAATGCTTCGCATGAATTCTCTTTTGAAGCTGAGGTGGATCAATTAAGTACTCTTAAAAAGGCGTCTGTTGAAATCAAAGAGGCCACAGATGAAGTGAATCAATATCAATTATTTTTAGATTGGACTAGAAAGCAAATTGGATAAATATAAGATAAGGATATCTCAACATCAGATTGTACTACATTTGATGTTGAGATATTTTTAATTTTTTGGATAGGAATCGTGTGTTTTGAAGGCTTACAGGTTGACAATTGTTAAAAATTTGTTATATTATGAAGAGAATAAAAAAATAAAAAGGGGTTTTTATGAAAAAGATAATAATGACGTTATTAATCTTGGGATTAATACTAACTTCATGTGGCACAGAAAGTGCTTCAGCACCTAAAGCTGAGAGTGATCAACAGCCGAACTCGGAACAAGCAAGCAGTGAAACAACGCATAATAATACATCTGAGGAAACGGCTAGCACGAATGAGGCAACTTCAAATTCGAAAGTAGATCAGACTTCAACAGATGAGAACAGTCAAAAGGAAGCCAAATCAAATTCTGAAGATAAAACAAAGATACCTGATATTATAGAAGGACATAAGGTATTATCATATGAAAAGACAGATGACGCATTTGGCATAAAAATGGATGGAGTCTATGAGAATATTGAAGGTTCTCTTTTCATCGATGAGATGGATGGTGGCTATGGATTTTCAATGGCGGATAAATACTATGATACATTAGAATCTTTTGAAATTTCATTTCCAGATGGCGATGCCTTTGAGACATTTAAAGTGACACCACCAGGGGGACTAATTTCTGTTGATAAGGCTACAATTATTGGTGTAATGGGGCAAGATGCCATTACAAAGCTGGATAATGGCGAACCGATAAAAGTAACTTGTAATATAAGTCATTATTCAAATTCAATCTATTATAGATCAGAAGGCTCTGCAACTGCAGATCTTGAAATTATAAGTTTTGATAAAAAGGATTTCGAATCCGGTACAGACGCATTTCAAATCCCAGCATCTGCAGAAGCCGGAAATATAACAGATAAGGCACTTTTAGCAGATCTGATATTGGCTAATTTTGACAATGTATTGCTGAATAAGCAAGAGATAATGGAGCGCTTGACATTTGATTATTTTGATTTTACTTCAGATGGTGTGGTGGATGTAGTTTGTTATTCAGCAGATAATAATGGCTTTAATGATACAGCCTTTTTTACGGTAAAAGAAGGGAAAATTACCCTAGTGCCATGTGATGAAGGTTGGGCGAAATACGAGCAGTCGTATGATTTTGATGGCACATTTATCATTAAAGATTCAGCAAGTGGTGGGACAGGCATATACGAAAAAACACGACACCTTCTCGTTTATAACGGTGAAAAAATTGTCTCTACTGGGGCAATACTAGTGGAAAATGCTAGAACTTCTGCTCAGGGTTATGACACTGAAACCGTGGGAACAACTACATTTGATGTGCCTGATGATTATACAAGTTTTATTCATGAAGTTGAGATGACAGGTACTGAAACTTCTTATGAAAAAAAGAAATATGTTTATGATCCAAGCAACTACAGTTTTAAGATCACTGAACTTGAAAATACAAATGCAAATTCAACTCAGGATAAATCTTCGGAGAATGAATTCAGTGCGGCATCTGATAATAGTTCTGAAAACGGCTATAATATCGAAACTCTAAATGAGGATCAAAAGGTAGAGCAATACACCGTTAAGAATGTACATTATATAAAAAATGACGAGGCTTCGTTTGAATTAGAGGGAGAAGTTACTTTAAAAGGTGTCATAGAGCTTGATGAAATGTGGGGCGAATATGTTTTTACAAGTCAAGAAAACATGCTTGATAACCCGATACAAGTAGTCGGTTATTCATTTATTAAACCAGAGTATGCTTCTTTTGATCAAGGCATACTCAGTCAGTTATCTAAAGCAGAGAGGGCATACCTTGAAGATAATGAGAGCATAGAGGTCAGTGCTACGATTTCTAAATATAGCATGTCTATGAAAGATGGTACTGAAGGCGGTAGTGGTGTTGAAATTAAAGCTTTAAAAGTTTTAACGGAGATCGATCCGAATGAAAATCAGAATAGCGGATCAAAATTAGAGGGTTTAGAAAACGAAACATTTTCAATTATGGATAAAGGTGATTTTCTTGTAGATTATTCTAAGTATCGATGCGTGGTTGTGCCCATGAAAACATCTCAAAATATGGAGGCATTATCAGCCAATATGATACCGGTCAGATTTTCAGATGGAGAGCCTAAATTGGTCTTTTCAGTATTTGGTACGTTAGAAAATGTGAGACTCAATTATGTGGCTAACATGGGGGAAGAAGGTATATGGCAAGAAGTAGGGACTGTGAAAAACGCACTGGTTCTAATTGCAGCTGAATTACCAAGCGATATGTCTTATGTTAAAGTATATGGTAGAGTCAACAAGGGCAATAACACTTATGAAAACATTGAATTTACACTTGATGATGTAAGAGATGCCGAGGCCTATGAGGTTTATACTGTAGAGTAAGTCACTATATGTGCCACTAATATTCAATTAGTAGTTAAAATAAGAAGCAGATAAGAAACGACTTTTAGGTGTTTTTTATCTGCTTTTTTTATCTTATTTTTGCTTGGAAAGAGGTGCAATTTGAATATCTTTGATCAATGTGGTTGCATGACCCATAGGACAAACGACACACCAACTCCTAGGGCTAAAGATAATACCAATTGTTATGCCAACAATAAAAGAGATCCCCATAAATCGATAAAAGGCATGCGATAATTTAAGCAAATTGCCTTGAGTGTGGTAAAGTGCATATGAAAGTACACTGACCATAACAAGCAAGAGTATATTTTTAAAAAGCTTGGTCTTTGCAAATTTCGGAAGTGTGCGATTGAAACTAATCTTCTTCAAGAAGCGTCCTAAAAATGAACCTCTTGGGCAATATTTAATACAGTGTACTTTTCCGCGACCTCTTAACGCATGGATCAAAGGCATTGTCATACATAAAATACCTAAAATACCAAATCTGATATTTAAGGTGCTGAGTATAAAGAAAGCGACGATAATAATCCAAGACCACTTCATGTGGCTTTTAATGTTTGTAATCATGTTGAACGGATACCTCCCAAATTTTAGACCCCTGTCACAGGGGGTTGAAATGTATTTTAGCATATGAATTTGGAAGGTGTCAACTTATTTTATGGAGATTTATAGAAATAAATCGTTTTCTGAGACGACTTCAACATCAGCATCGAGTTTATAGATCACGTCTTTACGTTCAATCACAATGGTAGCACTTTCCTTGAGCTTTGGTGAACGCTTAATGTTGAGAAGTAGTTCTTTAGCGGGATTGATGGCAACTGGATGACCAACAAGTGTTAACATAGACAGATCCCCATTTGTATCACCATAGGCATAACTTTGGCTTAAATCGATATCATATTCTTTAACAAAGGCATCTATAGCTTTATTTTTACTGACAGAATCCCACATTGGGACGACTTCTCCAGTAAAACGGCCTTCTTCATCCACGAGATAATCTGTGCCCCTAAAATCATCTATTTGATATTTTTGTGCCATTTTTCCCACAAGGAATGATGGACTACCAGAAATGAAGAAAACTTTATGCCCTTGCTGTTGATGCCACAAGATTCGGTTGCGGGTATACTTGTAAACAATATCACCGTTTAAGGTGATGACTTGGTTAGATATAAACTCTAGATCGGCAGCGCGTCTGCCTTTAAGGGCTTCATAGTAGATATCCACAAGTTCTAACATATAATCTTCGTATTCGCCAACACGTTTGCGCCATTCTACGAAAGCATCTTTAACACTTGTATGCCATAGACCAGGATCAACGACCTCGTATTTAACAAGTTTTTTAAAGTGTTCAATCATTAATGAGTTGCGATAAAGTGTACCATCTATATCTAAAAATGCTGCTATATTCATGTTTTCACATCCTTTCAGTAATGATTAATTAATTTATACTCCAATATACGCTTTTTTATTCAAAAAGTCCACTGTTATTACCTAAAAGATACGTGGGAAGCATTGATTTTTAAACCCGCATATGGTACTCTATGACTTGCAGTCTTGTTAATGGAAACTAAAATTTAGGGAGGAAACATTCGTGAATCAAAACGAAAGAAAAATCTTTACAGCAGACCCATCTGCGTTGGGATTATTTGGACTTGCAATGATTACATTTGTTGCATCGACACAAAAATTGGGCTGGACTACAGGTACATCATTTATCATTCCTTGGGCTATATTTTTAGGTGCTTGTGCACAAATATATGCTTGTGTAAACGATGCGAAAAAAGGAAACGTATTCGGAGCAACTGCATTTGGGGCTTACAGCTTCTTTTGGCTTGCAGTGGCAATGTCTTGGATGATATCAAATGGTGTTTTTGGCGAAGCAATGGCTAAAAGTGCTGATCCAAAACAATTAGGTTTTGCATTTTTGGGATATTTGATTTTCTCAGTTTTCATGACAATTGGTTCTTTAGAAACAAACAAAGTTTTGATGGTTATCTTTGTGCTCATTGACTTCTTGTTTTTAGGGTTAAGTTTAAGCGTAATTTGGGGTATTGAGATAGGTCACGAAATTGCTGCATGGAGTGAATTTTTTATTTCTTTAGTTGGTTTTTATGGCTCAGGTGCGAATGTATTAAACCATACATTTGGAAGAGAATTCCTACCAGTGGGTAAACCACTTGGAATTTTTAAGAAGTAGCCATAAGATCATTATGAAAGTGACAGTTAAGTGAATGACAATTGGGGACTTGAGGCTTTGCCTTAGGTCCCTTTTATAGTGTGTAGAGTTTGAATTAATCTAAAACGACTTAATAGTTTTTTAATTAAATTTGTTTAAAATCATAAGCAATAAATGCTACAATGGAATCAAATCATTACATAGGAGAGGGAAAATGGATGCTGTAATTAAAATGACTCAATTAAAAATGCGATATAGTGATAAAGCAGATTACGTTTTAAAAGGAATTGATCTTGAAATTATGCCTGGACAGATTATTGGCTATATTGGTCCGAATGGTGCTGGTAAAAGTACCACTGTAAAAATTATGCTCGGTATGCTTCAAAACTATGAAGGTGATGTAGAGATTTTTGGTGAGAATATAAAAACAAATGCAGTGGCCTATAAGCAACGTATTGGTTATGTCCCTGAAGTTGCTGTGATCTATGATAGCCTGTCAGGCTATGAATACCTAATCTTTATTGGAGAACTATATAAGTTAGATCTTGTACTTGTTGAATATAAAGCTAAAAAAATGTTCGAATTATTTGGCATTAAAGAAGCACTGTATAATCGGATTTCATCTTACTCAAAAGGGATGAAACAAAAATTATTGATTATTTCGAGCCTTATTCATGATCCTGATATTCTCTTCTTTGATGAACCTATTAGTGGGCTTGATGCCAACAGTGTTATGGTTTTCAAAGAGGTGATCAAACAACTTTCAGAACAGGGTAAGACTATCTTTTATTCCTCACATATCATGGAAGTGGTTGAGAAAATCAGTGATCGAATTATTGTACTCAACAATGGTCTTATTGCAGCTGATGGAGATTTTGAGATGCTTAAAGAAAAGAGTAAAGAAGGTTCACTTCAAGATATCTTTAATCAGTTGACAGGCTTCAATGAACATGAAGCCATTGCGAAATCATTAGTGGAGACCATAGGTCTTGATACAGTTGATGGGCATGATGCACTAGAGACTATGACACAGCGAGAGGTGTAGTCATGAAGAAGAATTTTTTTTTAATTAAACTCTTGATGAAATTTAAAGGGGTTTTTAAGAACACATCAGTCAATTTTGAGGATCTCATAACCATTTTGGCTCTAAAATTGACTTTAGATGATCGAAAATCCAGTGCTATAGGTGTTGGTAAGAAGCAAAAGTTGTCAGGGATGAAAGCCAATCTCCTCATGCAAGGATTCTTTGGCTTATTTATGGGGATTATAATGTTTGTGCCCTTTGATCTTTTTTATAAAATATCGATTATTACGGCCATGGATTTGTTCTTTATGGTCATGTTTATGATCTCCGATTTTTCAAGTGTTTTACTGGATACACGGGATAAAGATATTATTTTGACAAAGCCCGTTGGACTAGAGACTATGAATGCTGCAAGATTAATTCATGTGATCTATTACATGATTAGTTTATTTTTAGCACTCAATGTCATTTCAATATGTATATTAACATATCAGTTTGGTGTGAAGATTTTACTGGGTTTCGCCATCATGCTCGTTTTATTGTCTTTTTTTATTGTATTTCTAACGACAATTCTCTACAGTATTCTATTAGAGAGATTTAGTGGTGAAAAATTGAAGGACATCATCAATGCATTTCAAATTTTGCTTTCAGTTACGACGATTATCTCTTATCAATTGGTAGGGCGTATCTTTGAATTCGTTGATTTTGAACTGGTAATTCACATCAAGTGGTGGACTTATTTATTGCCACCTGCATGGTATGCTTCATTTTTTAAGGTCTTAGTAGAAGGCGATTTTACAAGTGCATATGTAATTATGGCGAGTTTATCTGTGTTGGTACCTATTGTTTCTGGTGCAGCTTTGATTAAATGGATTTTACCGAGATATGAGCGTTATCTCTCTAAATTACAAGTAGAAGATGGTGTTTTTATACCTAAGAGCTCGCTTAAAGCTAAGTTAAAAGCGTCTATTTACAGTTTAGTAGCACATGATCACAAAGAACGTGCCTTTATGAATTTTGCAGATGCAAATTTGAGTCGAGATAGAAAACTAAAACTCATGATTTTACCGAATCAAGCCCTTGGGTATGTGTTTCCACTGATAATGCTTTTGCCATTTATAGGGAAAAGTGGTGGGATAGAAGGTATGCTTGCAGAGCTTCAAGGTTCATTAATGTATCTCAATGCCTATTGGGCAATCGTGATGTTCATTTCTAATTTTGAATTCTTACAATATAGTGAAAAATTTGAAGCTTCATTTATCTATGACAGTTTTCCAATTGAAGATAAACGGGTTATCTTTAGTGGGGCAATTAAAGCTTACTATATTAAATATGTATTACCTGGAATGCTCTTTATCAATATCCTCTTTTTATTATTATGTGGTGTCTCCTCTCTAGTGGGGCTGTTGATCATAGATGTTATGAGTTATCTACTGCTTTTACTCAGATATAAAATGACTAATCTTGAATTGCCATTTTCTAAAGAGGTCAGTTCAGCGGGTAATAAAAATCCAGCGCCTGTTTTCGGATTAATGGGTTTGTGTGCAGTGATTGCAGGTGCACAGTTCCTTTTTGTCAAAAATAATATGCTCATGGGCGTGTTGGTTCTTATTGTTGCGGTAATCATGACTCAGCTGTCTTATGTCTCTTTTTTTAAACGCCCTGAAAAAACAAAACAAAATTGATCGTATGATTAACAACGCCCCACTGTCAAACACATTATTTCGGGTCCAGTCCTCGTAAACTGCGGAAGGCCCTGCTTAAGGTATTTGACAGTGGGGCGTTTTGTGGTTTGGATTATTTCTGAAGTAATTTTTCTATATCATCAACCATATCCAGCGGATCAACAGGTGACTCAAAGCGTTTGACGACATTGCCTTCTTGATCTACTAAGAACTTAGTGAAATTCCACTTGATGCTGTCACCGTGTAACATTTCAGGAAACTTTTCTTCGAGTACTTTTTCAAGCATTTTGTGGCTTGCTTGACTTTGGTCAAACCCTTTAAATGGCGCTTTTTCAACTAAGTATTTAAAGAGTGGATGAGCAGATGAACCTCTTACATCCATTTTTTCGAACAGTGGGAATGTAACCCCAAAATTCAATTCACAAAAAGATTTTACTTCATCGTTTGTTGTGAACTCTTGATCAGCAAATTGATCACAAGGTGCACCTAATATAACGAGTCCTTTATCTTTATACTGATTGTAAATTTTCTCAAGATCTTTATACTGTGGTGTAAATCCACATTTGCTTGCAGTGTTTGCAATAAGCATAACTTTACCTTTAAATTGGTTTAAATCGACCTCGTCGCCATCAATGTTTTTCACTTTAATATCATATAGTGACATAATATCCTCCTTAATAAAAATTGCGTGCAATTCAATTGTATAAAATTATTATAAAGGTAATGTCATCACTTGTCAACTCAATTTTGAATTTTTCATAATCTTGACAAGGATTTAATATTTGCTTATAATTAGATTGTACAAAACTTAATTGTGCTTAAAATAATGAGGTGATCCTATGAAGTATGATCAATTAAAATTAGAAAATCAGCTATGCTTTCCTTTATATGCAGCATCTAAAATGACCACTCGTCTATATAAACCATTGCTAGATCCCTTTGAACTCACATATACGCAGTACATCACATTACTGTCACTTTGGGAAAAAGACGGTGTTACTGTAAACGAACTTGGATTAACGCTATATCTTGACTCCGGGACTCTGACGCCTTTACTTAAGAAGCTTGAAAAAAAGGGCTGGGTTACTAAGATAAGAAGTGTAGAAGATGAAAGAATGGTTCAGATCTATTTAACCGATGAGGGCTGGCAATTGAGAGATCAAGTTAAAGAGATACCTTCAAAACTTGCAAATTGCTTAAATTTACCTATGAGTGATATTCTAGCACTCCATAGGATATTGCATCAGATGTTAAAATCACAATTCGATGAGACTTGTAAGTCATTCTAAAGACTAAAGTGAGGATTCTGAATAAGACTATAAAAAAGCAGTATTCTCAAGGCGAGAATACTGCTTTATGTGCATGAGGTAGAAAGTTTAATAACCGATGGGTTCACCTACTATAATCACGTGAATGCGGTCTTTAGTGCGTTGATAACTTGTGGTGACATAATGGCAACAAATACGACTTGGGCTCATGCAGTCTTGGCATTCACCTGTGACAACACATGGGGTGTTGCAATCAAGTCTTGCACAATTAGTAGGTGCGGCAATTTGTCTGTTCCGGTGGACAGCTTCATCTAGGTTTCTGACGAGCTTGTTGATGCCAGCGATGACAATGACGCGATCTGGCCCATAAGTAAGTGCCGCAACGCGGTTTCCGCTACCATCAACATTATAAAGTTCGCCATTTTCAGTCAGTGCATTTGTGCTCATAAGATAAGCATTTGCAGAAAAAGCATTTCGATGAACTTGTTTGATTAACTCTGGTGTCAGATTTGGTGCGTATCGATCGAAAAATTTGTAATCACCTGAGCGCAAGAGTTCAAACAGGTCTGTTTCAAACAAAGTTTGAGATCCGCCAACTGCGATGCTATCCCCTGGAGATAGTAGTGACTTGACAAGTGGTTTTAATTCGGCGATTGATTCAATATAATGTCCTTTCATTTGATTTTTTTCAAGATTTTTAAGTGTACGATCGATTTTAAGTGACATTATCTTGTTCGTATTTTGATCCATATGACCCTCCCATAGAATAAAGTAATATAATTTGATTACTTTTATTGTAAGCAATTGATAATAGAAAAGCAACTCGATAAGTGTTCATAGAAAATTTAAGGTTTATAAGCAATTAGAATATAAAAATAGTGTATAATGAGGTTGAGAAAGGGTATAAACTCTATAGAAAAGGATGATAACTCATGAAAAAATGTTCTGTATGTAATAAAAATGTTGCGATGATGCGCACCGCTAAAATAGAAAATGGTAAAACTGAATATATAGATTTATGCCTCGAATGTGCTGAGAAGATGGGCTATCCTGTCATGGATGAGATTATGAATCAAATCAACCTCAGTCCAGAGGAAATGGACAATCTATCTAAACAAATGAATAAACTTTTTGATAATATCTCCCATGATGAAGAAAATCCACTTATGAATTTGATGAATTTTGATCAAGAGGATTTAGACGCTGATGAATCTTATGAAGCCGATGAGGCATATGAAGCTGTTGAGGAAGATGGCTTTGAAGAAGAGTTTCTCGGTCATGATGAGGCCAATGATTTTGGAGAGGTTGAAGATTCAGAACCGAAAGGGACTGAAACCAGACGTAAATCAAGTCAAAGAGCTAAAAAGATAAAGTTAAAATCCCTATCAAAATATGGTGCAAATTTGATAGAGAAAGCTCAAAAGGGCGAGATTGACCGCATTATTGGTCGAAATAGAGAAATTGATCGAGTGGTTCAAATCTTAAATAGAAGAAGTAAAAATAATCCGATTTTGCTCGGCGAACCAGGAGTTGGTAAGACAGCCATAGCAGAAGGTCTTGCAGTGAGAATTGTTGATAAACAAGTGCCTGAAAAGTTACTGGATACTGAAATTTATCTTTTAGATATGACTGCTATTGTAGCTGGAACACAATTCAGAGGACAGTTTGAAGGTCGGATGAAGGCAATCATCAATGAGGCAAATCAGCATGGGAACGTAATCCTTGTGATTGATGAAGTGCATAATATTATGGGAGCTGGTGAGGTTCATGGCGGTGTTATGAATGCTGCTAACATTTTAAAACCTGCACTTGCGCGTGGAGAAGTTCAAATCATTGGTGCGACTACCATGGAAGAATACAGAAAGCACATTGAAAAGGATGCGGCACTTGAAAGACGCTTTCAGCCTGTAATGATAGATGAACCGAATATAGCTGATAGTATCGAAATTCTCATGGGGATTAAGGATTATTATGAGCGTTTTCATAAAGTGGCCATTCCCGATGAAGTTATTGAATCGGCTGTAAAACTTTCAGAACGCTACATTACAGATCGGTTTTTACCAGATAAGGCGATTGATGTCATCGATGAAGCTGGCTCAAGAGCAAATCTTAAAAATCATGGCTTGGTTGAAGTGAAAGCGCTTGAAGATGAACTCGCACGGCTTGAAGATATTAGAGAAGATGCCACTGACCGCAGCTTGTTTGAAAAGGCAGCTGAGCTTAGAGTGGATGAACTCAAGTTGCAAGAAAAGATAGATCGCATCAGGAAAGCATCAACTGAGGTTACTTTAACGATTGAAGATGTGGCTTATGTCATAGAAGCTTGGACGAAGATCCCTGTTCAGAAAATAACCGAAGAAGAGGCTGAAAAACTCATAGAGCTTGAAAATAGATTACATCGTCGTGTGATTGGACAAGAACATGCGATTGAGTCAATTGCTAAGGCGATTAGACGTAATCGTTCTGGTTTCAGAAAGAAAAGAAAACCAGCATCGTTTGTGTTTGTAGGACCAACTGGTGTGGGGAAAACGGAGCTTGCCAGAACGCTTTCAGAAGAACTTTTTGGAACTGAAGATGCAATGATCCGAGTGGATATGTCTGAATTTATGGAAAAGCATACGGTTTCAAAATTAATTGGAGCGCCTCCAGGATATGTAGGTTATGAACAAGGAGGGCAACTTACTGAAAAAGTGAGACGTAACCCTTATTCGGTTATATTGCTGGACGAAATTGAGAAAGCACATCCTGATATTTTCAATGTGTTATTACAAATACTTGAAGATGGTAGATTAACAGATGGTCAAGGTAGGACTGTGTTCTTTGAAAATACGGTTTTGATTATGACTTCCAACATAGGGACCAATCTTAAATCAACTGGTATAGGCTTTGGCAGTGAAACAGATCTTAAAGCTGAAAATAAAATAAGAGAAATGCTTAAAGAAACTTTTAAACCAGAGTTCTTAAATCGAATTGATGACATCATTGTATTCAGAACGCTTAAAAAAGAAGAACTTCGAAAAATTATTGATTTACAACTTGACGAAGTGAGAGAAGAAGTCAGTGAAAAGCATATGACACTGGAAGTCAGTGAAGAAGTCAAAGCACTCATTTTGAGAGAAGGTTTTGACGATAAATATGGTGCTAGACCGCTTAGAAGGACTATTCAAAAACTCATTGAAGATGAAATTGCAGAACTCTATATTCGCAAGCTCATTAAAGATGGCATGACCATGAAAGCGATTATTGAAAATCAAAAAGTTAAAATTGAACTTTCGTAGATGATATTAAAGAAGCTGATCCATTCACTTTTGAAGGAATTCCGCAGGCATAGTGCCGAGGACGTGTCTCCAAAGGAAGTGATTGAATCAGCTTTTTTTGTGGCTCAAAGTCAATAGTTGGGGTGGGGATTAATGAATCCCTGTATAATGTACACACAAGGTTGGACACAATAAATCAAATTTAGATAGAGTTCTTATCAAATATGTCAGCTGGTAGTAAAAGAGAAATAGGGATGGGCCATTCTACAAGCACATCAACTGGTGCGGTATATTATTTACGCAAATTTGTAGTAGGTTATTTAATCGTTAAAAAACAATGGTTATCAAAAATATGATATACTGTGTGTAGAAATCATGATTATACTAGCTGGGAGGTCGTATGATAGCAGAAGAAGCCTTATATAACATATCGCAGTCTTTGAGTCTATTTAACGGGCTATTTTTAATATTAGGGATAGGTATACTTATTTCAAACATTATTATTATAAGCCTATTAGTAAAGATATTTAAAAATATCAACAATAAGTAAAACTATACATTATTGATATAATTATTATGTTGAGAATCAAATGATAACCTTGACATGCTTAGGGGAAAGCTATCTAATCGTTTAACTTTTCCTCTGAAAATGTTTCGCAATGGTAAAAGAGTTTTCGAGCATCCTGTGGGCAAGATATGCGGATGAGGGAATAGTACTCAGAAATATATGAGATTCTAAGATATATTAATAGACGTCTTGTTTATTGAAACAAAAATAAAGGATGGAGCATGTCTGCTCAATCCTTTACTTTATTAAGACAACAAGATCTGAGCCGAAAGCTGTGATGAGGGGTATTCAACCTCAAACAGCGTCAGTGAAAATCGGTTTGAGGCATCGAAAGATGGCTCAAATGTTGTTATCAAAGAAGTGTTGAAATATAAGTTGTAGAGCCGTATACGAGCCCCATACGTACGGGTCAATAATATTAGCTAGCTTGTATGCTTACAGCGTCATGAGATCAGAATCCTGTCCTTTAGCGATATCCGCTTCCATGATTTCGTCTGGTACAAGATTGCCACCAGTTGCCCAAGAGAGATGCGTACAGTTTTCCATTTTGTCCAGCAAGTTATGGTCTTTTAAATAATTAAAACCAGCGGTATCATAGAAAAGTTTAATTGGGCCAATGGCACCTGCAAGTGCTGAAGGCTCAAGACCAAGCTTTTGAGATGCCGCCATAAGATAAAGCATACGATATAGTTTTTCATCTGAAACCGTGTAGATGCCGCTCAAAAGAGGACTCATGACTCTCCCTACGAGTTTTGATGGTCTACCTACAGCGAGACCATCGGCGATGGTTTTGTTATCGATGCCAATATCATTTACAGAAATAGCATCATACTTTTCTGTGGACATACCAAGCATCATACAAGGAGAATGCGTTGGCTCTGCAAAGAAGATGTGAACAGCATCTCCGTATATAAGTTTTAGGGCATAAGCAATGCCACCAGGAGCGCCACCAACCCCACAAGGTAAGTAAGCAAAGAGTGGATGATCTTCGTCAATAAGGCGTCCGATTTTTTCAAATTGATCTTTAAGTCTAAGGCCAGCCACGGCATATCCTGTAAAGAGATCGAGTGAGTTTTCATCATCTATAAAATGACAATGGGGATCAAGCTCAGCCATTTTGCGCCCCTCTTCAACGGCCTTTGAATAATCAGAATCGTAGAGAATTACATTGGCACCTCTATCTTTTAACATCTGAATTTTCCAGGGCTTAGCATCATGTGACATATGAACATCGACTTTAAAGCCTAAAGCACGACTGATGGTACCGATGCTTAGACCGAGATTACCCGTGGAACCAACCGCAATCGAGTACTGTGAAAGATGCGCTTTTACAGGTTCAGATAGGAATTTTTCATAGGAATCTGATAAAGTAATAAGCCCAGCTTCAAGTGCAATTTTCTCTGCAAATTTTATCACTTCATACACGCCGCCTCTGGCTTTAATAGAACCTGCGATTGGCAGATGACTATCTGCTTTTAGAAACCAATCTCCCAGTATTCGACCGCCAATAAAAGTGATAACCGCTTTTTGATAATCTTCAATAGAGATCAGAGGCGATTCGATAATACCATTTGATGCTTTTGTCTCTTCAAAAGCAGTTTCAAAGAAAGGGGCAAATCGTCTAAGCCTTGCATCGGCGTCTTTAATTTCATTAAGAGAAGGAAAGCGAACTGCCATTTTGTCAATCTGTGAAGTTGCTTCCGAAAAAGGTTTGAGATTTGGATTAATCCAAAGTGTTTCTGTGTAAGATTTAAGATGATCGATCACATTGATCATGTTTATGCCTCCTTATGAATTCATACTCATTATAACAATAATACCAAAGAGAATGTGAAATATAAAGGTAGATTTATCATTTAAATGTCATATTACGGGAATATAAATATGCTATAATAAAGTCATATAAGGTATTATTTATCAAAAAGGAGAGTGTGTATGAGACAGTCAAATTTTCTTAAGCATAAACAAACCATACTAATGAGCATGAGCTTGATACTCGTTGTTGGATTTTTCTTACCTTGGCTTACAATGGACCCAAATTTCAATATGTTTGCTACGTCTAAGGCGAGTTTTTCGGGGATGAGTCTTGTCACGGGAATCAATTTTGCCGTGCAGATGATCAATGCCTTTGGAACTGCTTATAATTTTCCCGCATCAGCAAATGTTATTTATCTAGGGTATTTATTATTGCTAATTCCGCTGCTGGGTATTGTAGCCATTATTCTCAGTGGGTTAAGACATAAATTAGCTTTTAGAATTCATTTAGTTCAGTATGCTTTTGCTTTGTTTGTATTCATAGCCATGATTATTGTAAGCAATATTAATGCGGACATGAGAGAACTTGTTGGCAATGTTACCAATACTGGATTTGGCTTTTATGTGAGCCTATTAGCTTCAATATTGGGAATTGCTTATTTTGTTTATGAGTTAAAAGCGTTAAGAGGATCTAAAAGCTAAGCTTGAAAGGTCTATCTAGGACAAAACTTAGTGATATAAATAGAAAAAGATGATTTTTGAGTAATCAAAAATCATCTTTTTTTAGTTTAAGTTAGAACTTAGTTGAGGTATCTAAAATCTGAAACCTCACTAAATTTTTTCTTTAGGCACATAGTGTGTGTGAAGGAGTTCATGGGCTTTATGACTATTTGGTTTGCCTAGGAATTCATCATAGAGTTTCTTAATATAAGGATTTTCATGTGATTTTCTAAGGATTTTATTTCGGTCTTCTTGATAGATCGCAGCTTGTCTTTTCTTGATGATTTCCATATCGCCATGATGGTATGGTTGACCACCACCACCGATACAGCCACCAGGGCATGCCATGATTTCAATGGCATCAAAATGAGATTTACCTGCTTGGATTTCTTCGAGAAGTTTTCGAGCGTTGCCGAGACCATGAGCGATTCCGATTCTGAGATTGAGATCGCCAACCTGTACATGGCCTTCACGGATGCCTTCAAAACCTCTAAGTTGTTCAAAATCAACTTTTTCAAGGGTTTCATTAGTAATCCACTCATAGGCAGTTCTAACAGCAGCTTCAATAACACCACCAGTTGTACCAAAGATAACAGAAGCACCTGTACTTTCTCCGAGAATTGAATCGAAATCACTCTCAGGTAATCCAGCGTAATCAACAGCAGCTTCTTTAAGCATAAGGCCAAGCTCGCGTGTGGTGATAACGATGTCTACATTGTTGTTCTCGTCTTTAGTAAGTTCTGGTCTTGCAGCTTCAGCTTTTTTGGCCAAACAAGGCATCACTGAAACCACTACGATATCCTCGGGATCCATATTCATCTTTTCAGCGTAGTAAGTTTTAACAATGGCACCAAGCATGATCTGTGGTGATTTACAAGTGGACGGAATATCTAATAAATCAGGGAATTGATGTTCAAAGAATTTGACCCATGCAGGGCAACAGCTTGTAAGCATTGGCAAGCGACCACCATTTTGGATTCTATCAATCAGCTCAGAAGCTTCTTCCATAATCGTAAGGTCAGCACCAAAATCGGTATCAAATATGGCATCAAATCCAAGACCTCTAAGTGAACTTACCATTTTGCCTGTGCTAATGGTACCAGCAGGCATATCAAAGAGTTCGCCAATTGCCACACGGACAGCAGGTGCTACTTGAACTACCACGTGTTTTTTAGGATCATTTATCACATCCCAAACTTTATCTGTATTGTTGACTTCAGTGAGAGCAGCTGTTGGGCAAACTGCTACACATTGACCACAGTAAGTACAAGAAGTATCTACCATATCTAGATTAAAAGCAGGACCAACGAAAACATCAAAACCCCTATTTACAGCAGATAGGATACCACATGTTTGGACCTCATTACACATGGTTTCGCATCTACGGCACATAACGCATTTATTAGGATCTTTAACAAGTGAAAAAGAAGAAGTATCTTTAGCGTAGTTCATCTTTTCACCTTTATATCTGATTTCACGGATGCCAAGGTCTGAAGCTAGTGCTTGGAGATCGCATTCCAGATTTTTCGGACAGACGAGACAATCGTAAGGGTGATTTGAGAGCAATAATTCCACAGCAGTTCTTCTTGCTGTGATAGAACGAATATTATCGGTTCTAATAACCATGCCATCTGTACAGAGTTCAGAGCAAGATGGCACGAGAGCAGGTCGCCCTTCAACTTCTACCATGCAGACGCGACATGAAGCGGTTTGATTCACAATGCCAAATTCGTGCAGATTGAGGTGGCAGAGTGTTGGTATTTTTATGTTAACTTGTTTGGTTGCTTCTAAAATAGTGGTGCCTTCAGAAACTTGTAAATCTAAGTCATTTATTTTGATATTAAGCATCTTCAAAAGAATACCCCCTTCTTTTACGGTCTAATTACTGCGTCGAATTTACATGCAGTGTAGCATGCGCCACAAGCAATACATTGTTCTTCATCAATAACATGTTTTTGCTTTGGTTTACCTTCGATACAATTCACTGGACAAACTCTTGCACAAGCAGTACAGCCGATGCATTTCACTTCATCGATTTTATATTTAGCAAGAGCCTTACATGCACCAGCAGGACAACGTTTATCCTGGATATGTGCAAGGTATTCGTCATAGAAGTACTCAAGTGTACTCAGTACTGGATTTGGTGCAGTTTGACCAAGACCACAGAGTGCACTGTCTTTAATCATTTTTCCAAGATTTCGAAGCTTGGTGATGTCATCCATTGTCCCTTCGCCGTTGGTGATTTTATCTAAGATTTCATACATCCTTTTAGTACCAAGCCTACAAGGGGTACATTTACCACAGGATTCATCTTGTGTAAAATCTAAATAGAATTTAGCAATGTTGACCATACAGTCATCTTCGTCCATGACGATCATACCGCCTGAACCCATCATAGAACCGATGGATTTTAAACTCTCATAGTCAATAGGCGTATCGAGGTCAAGCTTAGTGATAACGCCACCAGATGGGCCACCTGTTTGGACAGCTTTGAATTCTTTGCCGCCGATGATACCACCACCGATATCGTAGATGATTTCTCTTAGAGTTGTACCCATAGGCACTTCCACAAGACCAACATTATTAACTTTACCCGCAAGGGCAAATACTTTTGTACCTTTTGATTTTTCAGTACCAATACTGCTGAACCACTCAGCGCCTTTTAAAATAATAGGGGCTACATTGGCAAAGGTTTCGACATTGTTAACACTTGTCGGTTTTTTATGATAGCCTTCAATTGAGGGATAAGGTGGTTTTTTAGTAGGTTCCCCGCGAGAGCCTTCCACAGAGTGAATGAGTGCGGTTTCTTCACCACAGACGAATGCCCCTGCACCGAGTTTTATTTCTATATCGAAACTAAAATCAGAACCAAAGATATTTTCGCCGAGCAATCCAAATTCTTTAGCTTGTCCCATAGCCACTTGAAGTCTAGAAATGGCAAGTGGATATTCTGCACGAATATAGATAATTCCTTTACTTGCACCGATGGCGTAACCTGCAATCGCCATTGCCTCTAAAACTGAGTGTGGATCACCTTCTAAAATAGATCGATCCATGAACGCACCAGGATCGCCCTCGTCTGCATTACAAATGACATATTTTTGATCTGCCACAGGTTTGCGTGTGAGTTCCCACTTGAGTCCTGTGGAGAATCCCCCGCCACCACGACCTCTAAGACCACTGGCTTTAACTGTTTCAATGACTTGTTCAGGCGTTTGTTCAGATAAAACCTTACCGAGCGCTTCATAGCCATTAAAGGCAATATATTCATTGATATCTTCGGGGTTGATTAAACCACAATTTCTAAGAGCAATCCGATATTGTTTCTTGTAGAAACTCATCTCATCGTGTTTGGCAAGATTGATTTGAGTTTCTGGTTCTTTATAGAGTAATCTTTCAACAACTCTCCCTTTGATAATGTGTTCGTTGATAATTTCATCTATATCATCAAGACCAACCTGAACATAAAAGACGTTTTCAGGATGAACTTTGATAATGGGCCCTTGACCACAAAAACCAAAGCAACCGGTTTTAACCACGCTGATTTCTTGATCGTAGCCTTTCTCAACTAATTTACTTTTCAATAAATCGACCATTTCAAGGCTCTGTGCAGAAACACAACCAGTACCGCCACAGACCATTATGTGCGTTCTTTCTATAGCCATAGTTTCCCCTCCTTATAATGCACTGTTAAAAGTTTTGATAAGCACATGATCATCAATGATGATGCCTTGTTTAATATATTTCTCTATGATGTCTTTTGCAGTAGCTTTATCGACGTTACCATAGATAATAGGTTGCTTACCAGGTATATTGACTTGAACAGTAGGTTCACTATGACAATAGCCCATACATCCCACCTGTACGACTTTTATATGTTCAATGGATTCAGCACTGATGATACTTACCAGTTCATTAAGCACTTCACGGCTACCTGCTGCAATACCACAAGTTGCCATGCCCACGAGAATTTCAATTGTTTGATCTTCTGAATTACCAGATTCACGAAGTTTCACTTTTTTGATTTGATTATCACGGATTTTTTTGAGTTCATCTAAAGATTTAATTGGCATGGTTATTCGCTCCTTTCACTATTTTTATAGGTTTCGATAATACCAGCCACGTCAGAAGCTTGAACATGACCGAATACTTTATCGTTGACCATAACCACAGGCGCAAGTCCACAGGCGCCTATACAACGCACATCATTCATCGTAAAGAGACCATCTGGTGTCGTTTCGCCAAATTTGACACCAAGCTGTTTTGTAAATTCATCGACAACTTTATCGATACCTTTGACAAAACAAGCTGTTCCCATGCAGACACTGATCGTGAACTCACCGCGTTTTTCTTGTGTAAAGTAGGAGTAAAAGCTAACGACACCGTAAACTTTTGATGCAGGAATGTTGAGCTTACGAGCGACATAGAGTTGTAGCTCGCTTGGTAAATACCCAAATAGATCTTGAGCTTTATGAAGCACTGCAATTAGCGAATCTTCCCTTGACGGTTGTGTGTCAATGAAAGTATCTAGTGCTTCAAGTTTTTCTTTAGCGTTATCAAGACTAAAAACATCTGCCATAAATAAACCATCCTTTCTATTCTCGTTGCTTTATTAACACAAACGATTGAGGTTCGTTAAAATTTAGACGTACCACAAGTCATTTTTACCCAAAAAAATGGAGTTCATACAAAAAAGTTATGTATAAGTCAGTATGTTCTCAATTTTCAGATAATTAAATTATACAGTCTTGGACACAAAAAGAAAAGCAGTATCCAAGGAATCAATCCTAAATACTGCTAAACAATATAAAGTTTATTATATTGAGATTGCTCACTTTCCAGAAATGGCTGCTCTGTAATAATACTGCACGGTTAATAGGTAGAAGCACAGATAAATCAGAATATACATGCCAACGGATATGAGAATAGGCGTTATAAGTGAAGTTGTCATAAGCGTTTCAAATGCGTGCAGTGCAAAGAGTGCATGTAGTATTCCCAGAATAATTGGCAAAGTGAACATAACCGCCATCTGCTTGTAGATAGCTTTTTTAATCATGGGATGACTGTAGCCAATTTTCCGCATAATCGTGTATTTATCTTGGTCTTCTTCAGCTTCATTGATCATTTTGAAGTAGAGGATAGAGCCCGTTAAAATGAGAAAGACAATCCCCATAAAAATGCCTGCAAAGAGCATAAGACCTTTCATATCACCTAAAGAGATATAGGTGTCATAGAAACTAAAGAGCTGAATGTCATCATATTGATTGATGATTGTTCTCAAATCTTTATCAAGTTGTCCAGCACTTTTATCATTTTGTACACCATAAGCATGAAAGTATGTTTTTGAGGAAGCATTTAATTGATTATAACCTTCATCATTTAGAATATAAACTGGTGATTCCATCTGTGTGGTCAGGTAATAAGGCAGTACGCTTACAATTTTAAGGTCATGAGTGGTTTGATTAGACGTATAAATTTGCTCAATACGGTTATAATCGTACCAACCTTTTGCTGCATAAGGGTCCATCGCAATGAATTCATCTTTGGGTACAGAAATTTCATTAAGGTGCTGGCTTTTTAGGTAGAGGTTCGCAGTGGATTCGGATATAAAGTAAGCATCTCGATGTGAAGGTATAATAAATTCACTGTCTTTATCTGAATTTGAATCCATGGAGAGAATATCAACCGGAATAACGGAAGCTTCTATCTGATAGTCATAAATCAGAGGATGATCAGATTTATTGATTGCATCTATAAATGCTGTTGAAATTTTATTTTCTTGACTTAAATCATCGTATTGATAAATATAAGAATGTGGAAAGCGATTATGTGTGTTTTGATCATAATCAAAGAAAAATGAATAACATACACCGAAAGCTGTTAAAGTCGTCGCACTGAGTATGGCAATTAAAGCAAGGGTGCGTGCATGTGTCTTAATGCGATAGACGATATTTGAAATCGCAATCAGTTGATCGCCTTTGTAATAAAAACTTTCAAATCTTTTTAGAGATTTTGTAAAAGTCACAATCACGGATGAAAAGAGCCCAAAGGTGCCTATTATCACCAGAATTAAAACAGCCAGTGCAATAAAAGCTAAATACTGATTGAGCATATGTTGAGATAGATAATACCCTGCACCTAAACATATAATAGAAGCTAAAGACAAAATAAAACTTGTCTTTGGCTCTTTTTCAACTTTTTTAGAAGCTGAAAATAGTTCGATGATCTGAAAGCGATAAATAAGTGATGCACTGTGAATTGAGGCAATCACAAATAAAACGACAAATATGATACCTGTATCCAAAATCGCCTGAAAAGGGACAGAGAATCCTACTTCAACTGGAATTTCCATAAGCTTTAGAACCAACATCATAAAGAATTTAGAAAAGAGAATACCTACTAAGATGCCTAAGGTAAGGCTCAAAATCATAACGAGCATGTTCTCAATAAAGAGCATCCGAGCAACTCTTTTTTTAGGAACCCCAAGTAGCGTATAGAGTGCCACTTCTTTCTTTCTTTTCTTCGTAAAAAAAGCATTACAATACCAAATGAACACAGCGGAGAATAAAACAAGAACCACGCTGGACATGTTCATAATCACCATAAATTTCATTGAAGTATCTGAGGCGAACATAACTTTTGAATTATATTTGATTGAACAGAAGATGTAATAAAAAGTGATGGCGATTGTGACCGAAAAAATATAGAGTATATAGTTCTTAAAATTACGATGGATGTTCTTAAGTGCTAAACTAGAGAAGGTCATTGATACCACCTCCAAGAGCCCCTAATGTAGAGATGATCTTATTATAAAAGGGCTTTCGGTTGCCATCGCTGTAAATTTCAGTGAATGTTTTGCCATCTTTGATGAAGATAATGCGATCGCAGTAGCTTGCAGCATAGGGATCATGTGTGACCATGAGGATCGTTGCGTTTTGATTCGTATTGAGAGTTCTCATGGATTCAAGTAACTTTTGAGAAGATTTTGAGTCTAAAGCACCTGTGGGTTCATCTGCAAGAATGAGACTAGGTCTATTGATCATGGCTCTTGCTGCTGCAGTTCTTTGTTTTTGGCCCCCAGAGATTTCACTTGGGTATTTATGAAGGATATTAGTGATACCTAGTAACTTAGAGGCTGCTTCGATACGTGTTTTAATCTCGAGTGCTGGGACGTTGCTAATAGCAAGTGGCAACAAGATATTTTCTTTGACGTTTAAAGTGTCCAGTAAGTTAAAATCTTGAAAAATAAAGCCCAATTTTTCGCGTCTGAAATCGGCAAGGGTCTTTTTCTTAATAGTAGAAATATCTATTTGTTCATAAAGAATTCGGCCTGAGGTAGGCGTATCAATGGTGGAAATTACATTTAAAAGTGTACTTTTGCCGCTACCTGAAGGGCCCATAATGCCTAAAAATTCACCTTCGTGAACTTCAAATGAAAAATGATCAAGTGCCAGAGTTTGATTGTTTTTTGAACCGTAAATTTTAGTGACGTTTTCTGCACAAAGTATATTGGTCATGATGCGCTCCTTTTTTTAAAATATAGAATGACGTTATTTATATCTCTAGTATAAGATTCTATAGGGGCTTTGACCATCGAATGAACTTACAATTAGTATAGCTTTTCTTACAATTGTGTAAGTTTAGGGGGGTTAATCATAAATAGGGCCTTTTAAGCCTTAAAAAGTGAGATATCATGATAGTCACTAGGACATTTAAATCTCAGAAAAGCGGTGGTGAGAGGTCCTTCTGAGGCGATCCATAAATCATGACCTAGTTTTTCGCAAGATTTCTTTGCAAGATAGAGTCCCATTCCAGTGGACTGATTTTGAGAACGTACATTAGAACCTGTGAATCCTCTGTTAAAGATCCGATTAATATCAGCATCTGCAATGCCCACACCCTGATTTTGAATTTTGAGAACACAGAATTGAGCAGTACATTCCGTTTGAATTGTAAGTTTGGACTTATAATCCGCATATTTGATGGCATTTGAAATCAGTTGATCTAAAATAAATTTTAACCATTTATCATCCGTGAGTATGTAGATAGGCTCTATATCAAGCTCAAGGGTTAAAGATTTTAAAATAAAAGAAGACTTAAATTGCTTAAAAGCACGATTAAAAATATCTTCTAGTGGATGTGATTTAATATGGTAATCATCTGAGAAGCTCTCGAGTCTAGCATAAAAGAGCGTTTGGTTGATATAATAGGCCATACTATCAATTTCTTTATTTAAGTTTTGATGTGCTGTATCATAAGGCAATTCCTCAAGGAGCATCTTTGCTGCCGAGAGAGGTGTCTTAATCCCATGCACCCAACTGTTTATAAAGTCTCTAAAGTTCAACTGTTCCATTTGATGTTTGGTAATGGCATCATCTTTTTGGCGTGTGGTTTCCTGCATGCGCAATATGGCCTTACTTGTAACAGGATCTAGTGTGGCAGGAGGATCAAAGTCAAAATGGTCCAGCCAGTTGAGGTTGGACTTGAATTTTTGATAATCTGAGAAGAAAAATAAAACGGTCCAAAAGAATATGAGGCCATTGATATAGACAATGCTTGATATGGTGAGTTTAATAAAGGGGTCCAGCATAAAAACAGAAGATACTGTAATGGCAATAATCAGTTGGAGTAAGAATAGATTTTTACGATGCTTAAAGTAGTTTTTGAGCATTTATAGCGTACCCTTGTCCTTTCTTGGTTTGTAACCAATCGGTTAGTGATAATGATTCTAGTTTTTTCCGAAGACGATTGATATTTACCGTAAGTGTGTTATCGTCAACGAAACTTTCATGATCCCACAAGGTGCGGATGATGTCTTCTCTTGAGACAACTTGTGGCGCTTTTTCTATAAGACGCTTTAAGATTCTGAGTTCGTTCTTAGTTAATGAGATTGTGGCGTCAAAATAGGTTGCGGTCATCTGATCTAAGTTTAATATGAGATGTTCGTATTCAAGGAGTGCAAGGGTGTTTTCTTGATATGCGTAACTCCTTCTGAGCAGTGCGGTAATTTTGGCCAGCAGAAGATTGAGATCAAAAGGTTTTGTAATATAGTCATCTGCACCGAGGTTGATGGCCATAATAATGTCCATGTTGCCATCACGAGAGGACATAAAGAGTATGGGTAAAGTCGCGTGTTCTCTGATTTTTTGACAAAAATAGTAGCCATCAAACTTAGGCAGCGTGATATCCATAAGAATTAAATGTGGTGCATAAGTGATAAAATGTTCAAGCACGTTGTCAAAATCAGTGACAATAGAAGCTTCATAACCCCATTTTTCCAGTGTATTCTTAAGTGTAGATGCGATTGTAAAATCATCTTCCACTACCATAATCTTGTACATTTTGCCTCCTGTTATTTGAATCCAATTTAGAGAGTTGCCTTTTAGTAGTATTATACTGAATTTTAGAATTAATATGAGGGTTTTAATTGAATTTTAAGATTGACATTTGAAATTTGATTTCGGACATTTAATTTGGGCTATGATATAATGATTTCAATATAGAGTGAGTTGAGGGTGATGAGATGTCTTTTAAAGAAGTATTTAAAGAAAAGTGGCAATATATGACTGGGGGGATATACATTCCTAAAGAACTTTTAGAGGCCAAGGGGGAGCTGCTTGTACATATGAGTGACACACCTTTGATGAGTTATGATGCCATCAGTCGTTTCTTAAAAAGACTCAACCCAAAATGGATTATTCATACAGGAGACTTAGTGGACAACATTAAACTTGAATTGTCTTTTTCAAAAATTGATCTCTATCGAAAGCATATTGTAAAACTCATAAGAATGTTAGAAGAGTCCAATAGTGAGGTATATATATCACTGGGGAATCATGATCACTATGATTCTATAATGGCACTTAACCCACCTTTCCACATTTGTAAAAAGGCCGAAACTTTAACGTTAGGGTCGTTTACAATAGCTTATGCGCATTATATTGAACTATTAAAAACTTATGACGCTGATATTTATCTCTTTGGGCACAATAAGTACCAAAAGACAGAGGTGAGCACAGAGGGGCAAATATACTTAAATGGGCTGGAGCAAATTACGGTGATGGATATTACCAACAAGCAATACTTTTTTTTAAGATATCCCATTGGAACAGATGATTCGAGACTGCTTCGAATGAGGATTGGCATATAGTGTTATAACGTTACAAATAGAGACATAAAGATCTATTTAAAGGAGAAGATTATTATGATGTCATTCGTTAGAAGTGGGCCAAAGATACTGATCATTGAGCCTGAAAATGAAGCGATTTTAAAGCAATTTATAGTGGAAAATTTTAGCTGTGAGCCTTTGCCAGAGACAGTTTTGACTTTCAACGATGCAATTTCAGAGATGAATCAGCATCAAACACTTGTCTATCTTGTGGATCATGCCAATGAAAATATCCAAAAGTTTGATCGTGAGAAATGTATCATTATTAATGAGGGTGCTCAAAATTTTCTCATGTATACAATTAACCGTAATATGGCAGGCGCTATTAGACAAGTTAGAAAAGCCCCAAGAATTGTGATTATGCAAGTTATAGGCAACATGGATTCCACAATAGATCATATAGCAGATGATTTTGATGGTATTGTTGAACCAATTAGGGCGAGTTTTAATGGTCATACTCAAGGGACTATTATTTGCTTCACTAAAGCCAACATCAATCAAACCGTGCAGTTCAGTGATTTATATGGACATGCTGTGTTTACAGAAACTTATTTTTCAGAGGTCATCAAAGCATTAGATAATCATTCCTTAAAGTACATCAACCGAAATTTGGACAAGCAGGAGTGGTATGATTTGACCATTAAAATATATGACAGTTATGAAGCCTACAAGTTACAATACGATCGTCTGATTCATGTGCTTGAAAAACTCGGTGCAGGCATTATCTTGAGAGAAGGTTGGGGGGAAGATGCGGCCAAAATTTTTCTTATTGTAGGGGTTTATAAGGTAACTCTCTTCACTTACCTTACGCCTCATGAGATTAAGAAGATATTACTTGCACTTGAGTATTTAGAAAACGGTGAACGCATTGTGGATTATGATCTCTTCTATAAAAAGAAAAAAGTGCATTGGGATGATGTTAGAATCAAGGGAATTAAAGGAAAAGAAGCCCTGAGTTTGCACTATAGGCATGATCTTTATAACAAGCTTGAAAAGAAAGATATTGATAAATTAGTAGAGATGGAAGAGTATATTTTTGTATCGCGTTAAGGGGGATCACTTGAATTGCGAATTCAGATTTATAGGGTAATCACTTGAATTGAAAATTCAGATTTATAGGGTAATCACTTGAATTGCGAATTCAAGTTTATAAGGTAATCACTTGAATTGAGAATTCAAGTGATTTTAGTGTTTCTTTTAGTGTTATTTTGGTATAATGTAATAAATGATAAACACAGCAAGGTTCGTGGGGATGAATCTACTGTGGATTTTGTTGATGGACTTGGAGGATAAAGAAATGAGTATTAAATATTCAGTTGTTGAGATTCCATAGTCTTCTGATAAATCTGTCATGGAAGTATTAAATACAATTGATGAAAAATTAGGAGAGCATCTCCTTGTAATTGAGCATGATGAAGTTTAAGCCTTGCTCATAAAGTTAATGCATAAAGGATGAGATAGCTGACGAAAATTTTTCGTCGGCTTTTTTAAAATTAAAGAAGGCTTTTTAACACTATAAATATTATTGGAGGATTAAAATGAAAATTACATTTTTAGGACATGCGGCATTTTTAATAGAAACAGATCAATTTACAATTATGATAGACCCTTTTTTACAAAACGGCATTACCAAAATGAAGGTGACTGATTTTCCTCAAATAGATTATATACTGGTGACACATGGACATGGGGATCACATCGGTAGCACTGTTGAACTTGCAAAGCAAACGGGAGCAACCGTTATATTGAATCCAGAGCTAGCCCATCATCTTAACAAGGTTGATGTTAAGACGCATACGATGCATATTGGTGGTAAGAAAAGCTTTGAATTTGGCAGTGTGAAGATGACACCAGCGCTTCATGGTTCATCTATTATGATTGATGGCGAACCAAAAGAAGGTGGCAATCCTTGCGGTTTTCTTATAGAAATAGCGGGTAAAACACTTTATCATGCAGGGGATACAGGACTCTCTTTAGAAATGCAGTTATTGGAATCTGCAGGGATTGATCTTGCAATGCTGCCTATTGGTGGCAACTTTACGATGGATATTACAGATGCTTTAAAAGCAGTGGAGATGATTAAACCTAAAAAAGTGATTCCAATGCATTACAATACATTCCCTGTAATCCAAACGGATGTTTCACTATTTGTTGAAGGTGTTCAAAAACTAAAATGTGGTACGGAGGCCATTTGGCTAGAGGGAGATCAATCCTATGAATTATAAAATGGAAATCACCTATGAGGGGACAAAATACAGAGGATGGCAAAGATTAAAAAATACAGATATGACCATCCAAGGTAAAATTGAAGGTGTCTTGTCCCGTTTTTTAGATATGGAAACTGAAATTAACGGCGCTAGTCGGACGGATTCTGGTGTACACGCCCTCTATCAGCTTGCCAATTTTAAATCAGAACAGGTGATAGATGTTTTAGAATTGAAAGCTTATATGAATCAATATCTACCAGAAGATATTTGTATAAAAAATATTGAAGTGGTCTCGGATACCTATCATGCTAGATTTGGCGCTAAAAAAAAGATATACCTCTATCGCATATGGAAAGCGAGTTATCCATCTGTTTTCGAAAGAAGGATGGTTACTCAGTATCATGGGGTGCCACTTGATGTGAGTGAGATGAAGTCTGCAGCTATATTTCTTGAAGGTGAGCATAATTTTAAAGGTTTTTGTACAGATAAAACAAAGAAATCCACAGTGAGAAAGATCAATGCGGTTACGTTCTCAGAATCTGATGAAGAAATCAAGATTTTTATTGAAGGCAATGGTTTTCTTCACAATATGGTAAGAATCATTGTAGGGACGTTGATAGAAGTAGGAGCGGGTAAAAGAACAGCTGAGAGTGTCAAACGCATTTTAGAAACAGGTGATCGAAGTATTACTGGAGAGACAGCACCACCACAAGGATTAATTCTTTACAAGATAGAGCATAATTCTATATAATTAATTCGAGAGGCAAAATAATTGCGTTGAAATTGAAAATAAAACTGATGATATGGCCTTAGGAATAGAGACAGATAGAGAGTAGAGATTCTATTTCAATAAGGTGTAAGTTAAGGAGGTAATGGTGAAAACTTTATATTTAGACTGCTTTGCAGGCATTAGTGGCGATATGTTCATGGGTGCAATGGTGGACCTTGGTGTTGATTTTGAAGTGTTAAAATCAGAATTGAGTAAACTTGGTCTTGATCATGAATTTGATTTAAAAATAAAAAGGGACTCAAAACTCGGTATATTTGGGACTAAAATAGATGTCATTGATCACAATAATGAACATTTACAGCATGATCACAGTCATGACCATCATGCGGCTCATACAGATGGACACACTCACGAACATGGTCATTCTCACGATCATCATGATGCACATGCGCATACTCATGATCACGGACACACTCACACTCACACACATACTCATGACCATGACCACGATCATGACCATCACCATCATGAAGATACTCATACGCACACGCATGATCACACGCATTCTAATCACCACGATCACGACCATAATCACCTTAGAGATTATGGCGAAATTAAAGAAATCATTCGAAAGAGTGCACTCTCAGATCGTGTTAAAAAAGACAGCTTAAAAATCTTTGAACATATTGCAAAAGCAGAGGCTAAAATACATGGCAAAACAGTGGATGAAGTTCATTTCCATGAAGTGGGTGCTATTGATTCCATAGTAGATGTCATAGGTGCTGCAATCTGTATGGAACTGCTTGAAATCGATGTGATGATGGCCTCTTCTATAGAAGTGGGTGAAGGTTTTGTTAAGTGCGCACATGGTAAGATGCCTGTCCCAGCACCTGCAACAGCAGAAATTTTAATCGGTGTACCGACACTTGCGAAAGTTAAAGGCTATGAAATGACCACACCTACTGGTGCAGCGATTATTAAAGCTTTTGTCACCGATTTTCCTGAGAACAAGCAGATGAAAGCTGAAAAGATCGGCTATGGTATGGGCACAAGAAATTTGGACATTCCCAATTGTCTTAGAGCTATAATTGTAGAAGAGCAAAAAAGTCAATCGCAGTGGATTTTGGAAACCAATATAGATGACATGAGTTCTGAACAGCTTGTATTTGCTGAAGAGCGATTATTGGCTGGGGGTGCACTAGATGTCTACAAAACCCCTATAATTATGAAAAAAGGTAGACCTGCTATTAAAATGACTGTTTTAGCAAAGGTGGAAGATATAGAAGACCTTCAAAAAATAATTTTTACAGAAACCACAAGTATAGGTTTACGCAAGTATCCTGTGGATAAAGTAAAACTGAGTAGAGATTATCAACAGATCGAAACACAATACGGGAAAGTAACGATTAAAACGGCTCTTTTAGAAGGCGAAATTGTCAATCAAAAAGCAGAATATGAAGAATGCAAACTTTTAGCACTTGAAAATCATGTGGCACTTTCAGAGATTTATAAAGCAGTGAATGCAGCTTTGATAAAGACTCCACTTGTGATTAAACAGTAAAAAGTGAATGATATATGAGTTTTTTAAAAGCAGATCAAGTAATGATATAGAGATAACAATAAAACAATGAAATTATGAGGAAATGTATTTTGAGAGGTAGGTTACTGACCTGATGAGTAAAGAAAAAAATCATTTAGATATGAAATTAAAGGTAGAGGTGTTAAGAACAGAGGACCCAAAATTTGAAATGTTGTGCAAGTATTTAGAAGAAAAAAATTCGATTGTAGTGGCATTTTCAGGTGGCGTAGACAGTACGTTTTTAGTGGCAGTGGCTTCTGTGGTGGCAAAGCGTGTTATGGCGCTTACAGTGCGTTCACCTTATATTGCCACATGGGAAATCGATGAAGCAGTGGATTTGACACAAGTTTTAAAACTGAAGCATCATATTTTGGAAGCAGAGATTCCAGAGACTATTAAGTACAATCCTAGCGATCGATGTTATTTATGTAAGCATGAAATTTTTAGTAAGATTAAAGCCGTTGCAGAGCAAGAAAATTATGATGTGGTCTGTGATGGTTCAAACTATGATGATCTTGGTGATTATAGACCTGGGATGCGTGCACTTAAAGAGCTTGAAATAGAGAGCCCGCTTCTTAAATGTGGCGTAACTAAAGCGGAAATTAGGGCTTGGTCTAAAAAATTGGCACTTGAGACTTGGGATAAACCACCCTATGCGTGCTTGTTGACGCGAATTCCCTATGATACTTTAGTTGAACCAGAAGCACTTGAGATGATTGAAAAATCGGAAGCTTTTATCATTGGACTTGGCATTAGAGCAATCCGTGTTAGAAAGCATGGCGATTTGGCACGTGTTGAAGTGGATGAAAAAGAAATGTTTAAAATGCTCAATCCAGAAGTCATGACGAAAATAGCGACGACTTTAAAAAGTTTTGGATTTAATTATGTCACTTTAGATTTAGCAGGTTATAAAATGGGCAGTTTTAATGATACCCTTGAAAAGGAGTAATTTATGAATCAAAATCAACTGGAATCATTACTCGAGAAGGTTAAGCAATCGGAAGTTTCAATAGAGGATGCCATGCAAACACTCTCATCACTGCCTTTTGACGATCTTGGGTTCGCCATGATCGATCATCATCGTCACCTTAGAGTGGGCTATCCAGAAGTCATTTATTGTGAAGGTAAGACCATAGATCAAGTGATCAAAATCTTTGAGAATATGGTTTCTAGACAAGCAAATATACTGGCAACTAGGGTTTCTGAGGCGTTATATGAAGCGATCAAACCTCTTTACATGGATGCAAAGTATAATGAAGCTGCCAGAGTGATCACTTTGACTCATGAGGCAGTGCCAATGACAGAAGATTACATTGCCATTGTAGCAGCAGGGACTTCGGATTTACCAGTGGTTGAAGAAGCTTATGAAACTGCAGTTGCATTTGGTAATCGTGTGGAGAAAGTCATAGATGTTGGCGTTGCAGGGATACATCGATTATTTGCAAGATTAGATGTAATTAGAGGAGCTAAAGTGGTCATCGTTGTTGCTGGTATGGAAGGTGCACTAGCCAGTGTTGTGGCTGGACTTGTGGATAAACCTGTGATTGCAGTCCCTACCAGTGTTGGCTATGGGGCGAGTTTCGGTGGTATTAGTGCGCTTCTTACTATGCTGAACAGCTGTGCAAGTGGTGTAACAGTTGTGAATATAGATAATGGCTTTGGTGCCGCATATGCAGCATCGCAGATTAATAGATTATAAAATGGATCATAGAACTAATTTAGAGAGGATGCCTTTAATGGGTATCCTTATTTTTTTGAGAAAAATAAAACCATCTACAGAGTTGCCTATAGAAAATATTTTGTCAAAGATTGATTGTGAAATGTAACACAAGTTACCGAATTCTCTTTTAGATTAATATATGATTAGTACATAAGGTTGAAGGATATAAATGAACTGAAAAGGGAAATAATGGGAATATCCATTGCTGATTTGAATTGAATTCAACTGTGAAAAGGTATCTAATTAAATGATTATAAAATTTGAAAGGAGATTCAAAATGAGTATGTTTTGTTATCAATGTCAAGAGGCAGCAGGCGGAAAAGGCTGTACTAAAATTGGTGTATGTGGAAAGACGGATAATGTGGCTAATCTTCAAGACTTATTGATCTACACACTAAAAGGGGTTTCTGAATACAACCAACAAGCGAGAGCAGCGGGTCTAAATACGAAAGAGGCAGATCAAGTTTTACTAGATGGTTTATTCGCAACGATTACAAATGCTAACTTTGATAAAAATGCAATTTCATCTAAAATTGAAAACGCCATTAAAGTCAGAGATGCGATTAAAGCGACTTTAGAATCAAATGGTAAGCTTGCTGCTAAGGCATATCATGATTCAGCAGTTTGGACTGGCGATAGAGCTTCTTTTGAATCTAAATCTACAAGTGGTGTAGGTGTTTTATCCACTGTGAATGAAGATGTTAGAAGTCTTAGAGAATTGATTACTTACGGCTTAAAGGGTATGGCAGCATATGCCGAGCATGCAGCAAACTTAGGTTTTGCAGATGAAACAATTTATGATTTCATCGAAAAAGCACTTCTTGCAACACTTAATGACAGCTTATCAGCAGACGAACTTGTGGCATTGACACTTGAAACTGGTAAGTATGGTGTTAACGTTATGGCACTTCTTGACAAAGCGAACACAACATCTTATGGCAATCCTGAAATCACTGAAGTTAACATCGGTGTGGGCACAAAACCTGCGATCTTAATTTCGGGTCATGATCTTAAAGATATGGAAGAACTTTTAGCGCAAACGGAAGGTACTGGTGTAGATGTTTACACGCATTCAGAAATGCTACCAGCACATTACTACCCAGCGTTTAAAAAATACAATCATTTCGTGGGCAACTACGGTAATGCTTGGTGGAAACAAAAAGAAGAATTTGAGAAGTTTAATGGACCGATCATCTTTACAACGAACTGTATCGTACCACCAGCAGATTCATATAAAGATAGAGTATATACCACTGGTTCAGCTGGTTTCGAAGGTTTTAATCACATTCCTAATAGAGCAGATGGCAAAGCAAAAGATTTTAGTCAAATCATAGAACATGCTAAGAAATTGCCTGCACCAACTGAAATCGAAACAGGTAAAATCGTAGGTGGATTCGCACACAATCAAGTTTTAGCACTTGCAGATAAAGTGGTAGATGCCGTTAAGACAGGTGCAATCAAACAATTTTTCGTCATGGCTGGCTGTGACGGCAGAATGAAATCGAGAAATTACTACACGGATTTTGCAAACGGACTTCCAAGTGATACTGTGATCTTAACAGCCGGTTGTGC
The DNA here is from genome assembly GCA_965140735.1 of uncultured Fusibacter sp. GTDB lineage: Bacteria > Bacillota > Clostridia > Peptostreptococcales > Acidaminobacteraceae > Fusibacter_A. The sequence goes on from OZ223306.1 coordinate 3,940,169, forward strand.
AAAATACAGATATAACAAGTTAAACCTTGGTGATATCGGCGGTATCCCTAGAGTATTAGATGCTGGTCAATGTAATGATTCTTATTCACTAGCAGTAATTGCCCTTAAACTTAAAGAAGTCTTTGAACTCAATGATATCAACGAGTTGCCGATTTCTTATAACATCGCATGGTATGAGCAAAAAGCAGTTATCGTGTTGCTAGCACTTTTATACCTCGGTGTTAAAAACATCAAGCTCGGACCAACACTTCCAGCATTCTTATCACCAAATGTGGCAAACGTTTTAGTTGAAACTTTTGGAATCAATGGTATTGGAACAGTTCAAGAAGATATCGTTCAATTCTTAGGTTAAGTCGTGTTAAGGGTTAGATAGATGAAAAATCAAATGCTAAAAGTACTAAAAGTGCTAAAAGTGCTTAATAAGCAAATTTGAAAAAGTTAGTAAGCGTTTAAATATATATGATCTCCAGAATTGAGAGATTGAGATAGGGGAAGGTAGAATGAGCCCTCATAAATCATGTGGTATGTGCATGAATTTGTGAGGGCTTTTTTATAAGTTGTATTACAAATAGTGTATAAATAATGTTTTTGTTCCAATTAGGACGTTTTTTGTTCCAAATAGGCCATGTGTATAGTTAAAACATGATGATATAGTAAAATAAAAAAGAATTAGATAGAATAAGTGCTCTATAAATATACTCCTTGGACAATTGATAGTTCATACTTACCAACTTTTGGTGGCGGAAATTACTTGTTTTGTCAAATCTTCGAAGGATATTGGGGCGATGATTGGGAGTAAAATATTTAATAAGTAGTATTGGAAAAAAGAATCGCTTACTTCAAAATTTTCTAATATGCGGTGAGAGTTTAAGCGAGGGTTATGTTATTACTAAGAACCTATAAGTTAGGATATAGAAGTTATATTAAGGGGAGCTATATTTTGAAAAAATATTATATACTAATTTTAGTTGTAGTTATTGGTTGTGTCAGCTATATTGGCTATAAAAACTTGGATGCTCAAGAAAAATTATCGAAAATTGAGCAACTGTTTAGTCAGATTGAGCAAATCAGTGTAGATGATGAAATAGTAAATGAAACTATTGTGATGCTTCGAGATTATTTAGAAGGACATGAAATTATAACAGAAGACATCAAAAAAATATCTCAGAATATGAGTGTTTTTGAAAAAGAAGATGTGTACATTATTGAATACAAGCAGTCTCCAGAGCTATATGGAAATTCAGGAAAAAGTTCGTGGAAAATATTAAAGTACAAAGATGATACTCCACTGATCATATTTGAAGAAAATATGCCACTTGAATTGATAACTTTTAAGCTTATAGAAACAAACAGTAACAATATTCTATTCACATACAATGAAAACTATGAGTCAAATCATAGGAAAATTCAACTATTTGCATATGAAATCAGTGATGATAAGATTCAAAAAGTAAAAAGTTTGAACATAACTAATTTGGAGTCAGAATTGTGGATGTCAGATGAAGATCAGGGACTTATTTGGAGCAAAAACAATTACAGTATTTACATAGATAATGTTGCTCAAAATGGGGATTTGATCATAGAAAGTATTGACGATCAAGGAACTCAGCAAAAGCTTGAATTAGAATTGAATGAAGAATATCAATATGAAATTTGACGAATATAAGATTTTAGACTAAAAAATTCCCCTATAAATAATAATTTTCACACTTAGAGTGATTGTTTATAGAGGGGGGATAATTTTTGTAATGGTATTTAGATTAGGCATTCATTTTTTGGTAGCGTTTCCTGTCGCTAAATATAGTGATTTCATAAGCGCTGCATCTCTTGAAAATATAGGCTTTCCTTTGGTGACTTTACGATATTATCGATTCAAATTTTCAATGATATTTGTCGTATACATGATCTTGCGAATATTTACAGAGTAGCTAAAAATGGTGAAAGTACTGACCAGTTATCCTTCAATGACTTAGTACACTGCGGATATCGGTGTTTGTCAAGGAAGTTGTCACGCTATTCTAAAATATGTAAGTTGAGAAATTTGTTCATTTCTGTAATTAATTTTATACTATTAACTATTTTCGTGGAAAATTTTATATTTTTACACAGAATTATTTACAGTACTTAAAGAAATAAGATTTGTGAAGACTTTTATATGGATACAGATTTCAAAATATGTATAAAATACATTTATATTTCAATAAAAGATTAAAATGTTAGAAGTGTTTTTAAGTATGATAGAATAACTATGAGAACACTTAGAATCTAAAAGAGAGGATTACAGTATTCTCCAAACTCGTATTGGGTATTTTTCTAAATCAAGTAATAGTTACGTGATGAGGAAGCACTCAATATATAGTTTGAGATATTTGTATTTGTCAATAAAGATGATAAAGAGGGGGGGACATGAGTTCAATGCTGGATATAATGATTTTAATACGCTTAAGAAAAAAATAATGAGCAGATTTAATCGGATGATTTAAAAGTGAAAAAAATTTTAAGTACATAGCATTATTGATTATTTATACACTTTTAGTATTATTGTATCTAAAAAATGTGGCGTTGCAAACTTATAAGGTATCACTAAATCAAAACTTAGAAACAGACCTTTTAAGTGTCGTCAGATTAGCAAATAATAATTTGTATTATCTGGATCAATTTGAAAAAGTGGGCTCTTTATCAGTAGATAGTTATGAGAGAATAAAGGATAATCATTGGATGATACATATGCTCTTCTCAAATATGGAGGCCCTTAAATTGTTTCAAGACAACCTTGAGAACCGTGGGAAAATAAAAAGAAGCCACCAAGTTTTTGATATGGGAACATATATAGATAACCTTGAATATGGGAACTATAGCGACAACGATACTTCATATGAACTCTTGAGAATCTATTATAATCAGATTAATAATCGGATAGCGGCATTGATGGCTAAAAAAGACGATTCTGAGTGGAGTGAAGAGGTTGAAGTTTTTTTAGACTCAGGAAATGAAGGTGTATGGCTAGACGATCGATATCTATTTTAGGGGCTATTTTGATTCTTATGCTGTCAGCTTGTTCATCTAATTAAACGGTCTACGTTAAATTGATGGCTATTGCCGACGAGTACTATTCTATATATACGCTTATAGGATAGTATAAAATAAATTGTAGAACGAATAAATACATAGGCGGTGTAAAATGGAAAAAAGGAGATTACTCTTACTGTTTTGTGTATGCATGTTGTTAATCGTTGAATGTGGCACACCGAACACAAGTGAGAATATGAAGCCAACTTCTTTATATAAGGCGAATCCGAGTATTGATTTAATAGTTTATAATAACTCGGCATATGTCAATGCGAAAGAAGTGGACTGGGTAATCGCATTAAATTTGGAAAAGAAAATACTTATCGGATCAATAAATAGAACAGGCATTACATCTAATTTTAAAGAATGGGATGCGACGATATTATCCGTAGGCACTCAAATCTATGAGACTGAGAAAACAGAAATTCTCTTCGTTGAAGAAGGTGGTGATTTAACACCCTATCTTCTATATGTGGAAGGTTAATTGAGTAGAATAATAAACAGAAAGGAGATTTTATAAAGGCGCAGTGAAGCGCCTTTTTTCAATTGCATCATATTTTTTATGAATGATATAATATAAGCAAGCATTAAATCTAAGTTCCGATATGAATAGATTATATACACACTGCATCCTGATGGGAGTGACTTGTAGATGAAAAGTGCCAGACAGTTAGCCATTATAAATCTTTTAACAGAATATAAAATGATTACTGCGCCAATGCTTGCAGAACGGTTTGAAGTATCTAAAAGAACCATAAATCGAGATGTTGATGAACTGTGTATGGCAGGTTTTCCAATCATCACAACTCAGGGGAAAAACGGTGGGATATCATTAATGGAGGGGTACACCATTGATAAACGTATCTTAAAGAAAGAAGAGTTGAAAGATATTATTGCAGGGCTCAAAGGCGTAGAAAGTGTTCGTAAAGATCATGAGCAGAAGCATCTACATTTGAGAATTAGTGATGATGAAAGCTTAGGATATGTGGGGTTTGATAGATTTTCTAACTCTTACAATGAAGCGTTTAGTATTACATTAAAGCCCTATCAAAGATATGTTGCAGTTGTTAGAGGAGAAGTTAGTGCAAAGGCTTTTCTTACAGGAAGTGGAAGAGCATTGGCCCATCCAGATGATAATGGATATATTGGGATAAACCAAGTGAAAATAATTTTTTAAAAAACTAGCATGGGTTTATTGAACTAGTGGAAAATGGTTTAGAAAGCCCGTGCTAAATAATTTTATGAGAGACACAAATTAATAATTTCGATATAGTAATTTTTATAATCTCTATCAGTATATTTGCTGTTGACAAAGTAAGTCAGGTGGAAGGACTTTTACCTCTGCTAGCAGTTGTTGCAGTTATTATATATAAATGATAGTAAGTGAATGCACATTCGTTATATGGTTATTTTCAATCATCTAAAAGTGATTGTTTTTTAGGTTCTATGTTAATAGTTGGGGTGGGGATTCAACGAATCCCTGCTCCTTGATCGTTTTTGGGACTTTTAATGCATAGATAGAAGTAAAGGGGATTTTAAGCATGGTTAATAAGCTACCAAGTTAGGTAGTTTTAATTTCACACCATCTAAATAATAGTTGTATAAAAATAAAAAATAATGATAAAATGTTCTCCAAAAGTCATTTTTTGATCTAAATAGGCCTAAATGGTTGCTTTTTTGTATGCTGATATAGAATATGTACAACGTATGACATCTTTTATGCTTTGTTTTTCACTCATTTTGCAATGGGTACGACATCATTTGCAGATAAGACTTTAGTTGATGATTTTAGTTTATCAGTATCCGAGGTAGCAGGGATTCGTACATCCGTGACGAGTGACGAAACGTCAGAATATACTGCAGTTTATAATTCAGCTCAAAATACAATGGCGTTAAAAACATCAAGCTCGGACCAACACTTCCAGCATTCTTATCACCAAATGTGGCAAATGTTTTAGTTGAAACTTTTGGGATCAATGGTATTGGAACAGTTCAAGAAGATATCGTTCAATTTTTAGGTTAATTGGTATTGAGGCTTATGTAGGTGTTTGAGCAAGTGCTAAAAGTGTTTAAATATATATAATTTCCAAAATAGAGAAATTGAAATTGGGTAAGGTAGAATCCCCCTATAGATCATGCAGTATAAGCGTGATTTGTGGGGGTTTTTCTTGTGATGACTTTATATGAGAGATAGAGAATAGAAATTTAAGATAGGATTTGGAGTTCCAATTAGGACGATGTTTGTTCCAAATAGGCCATGATGAGGATTCGTCGATTTATATATGATATAATCAAAATCGCTCTTGAAGTTTACTTGCTATATTTTGTATCTGTCGCTGCGTAGTTATAGTTTTACTGCGTATGCGGAAACATCTAACTGGAAATGGTAGATAGACTGAGAAAAATGTAAAAAATGAATGCTTTGAGCATATCTTCAAGTGACTATAAATAGTACCAAGAATTTTAAATGCTTGCAGAGTTTTGTAAGAAACTATATGATTTAATAATTGGAGGGCAAAATGTCTATGATAAAAAAATTTTTAATAGTGGTACTTGTAATCGCTATTAACCTAAACCTTTTAGGGTGTGATGCAAACAAATCAATTCTTGAAAAGAAAAATATTTTAAATAATGATGATATAAAAGTACTCGCATCAATGGTTTTAAGGTATCAAAATAAGGATGGTGGCTTTTATCAATATTATGATGATGAAACAAGCTTATATTCAACCTTTAGAAATATTAATATTTTATCGAAGAATGAAATGTTGAGTGATGAATTAGCAGAAAATGCAAAGGAGTGGATGAAAAATATTAACAGTAACTTCTTTGTTAACGACAAAATATATATGATATTGAATAATATATATTACTATTTAGAAATTGCAAAATTAGTAGATTATGATATTCCATTGGAAACAAAAAACTTGATTCAAAATAGGCTAAAGGAATTATATGATGGTCATAATTTTAAATTGTCAACGACTCTACAGACAGACGATACAAAACCATATGAGGGGATTAAAATTTTAGCAAATTCAGAAGGTATCCGTATATTTAAATTGCTTAACAATAAATTGGAAAACAAAGATGAGCTTGTAAATTGGTATAATAACTTGATTGATAACAGTACATCCAATGATAATATATCATTGGGTCATATAGGGGCTGCAATTCAAGAATTGTCAGAATTGGATACTAAACCTATTTCTAAAAACGATAAAATTTATGAAATTCTAATGAATTATGAAATTCAAAGTGATGCTAGCTTTATTGATATTTACAATGTATTTATAATTAATAAATATTTAATTGAAGAAGGATACATGGATTATTGGTTACTTAATTATGAAAAATACTTGATTGAATTCCAAAAAAACGGCGTATTTATTACCAAGGAAATGGCGGGCGGAAATGCATTATTCACTGACTTTGCTGTTGATATGACAACACTTTTGGATATAAAGTTTGATTGGAGCAAAGAAGTTGATGAGATTTATCAAAATCAATTGTCAAATGGGAGTTTTAATGATTCTATCATAATAGAATCAGATTTAATGGATACAATTTATGCTTTTAAGCTGTTAGATATTTTAGGATTTGATTCTGCTGAGTTGGAAAATGCTAAAAAAAATATAAAAGAAAATCAAGAAAACTACAATACATTTAACGATTATGAAAAAATACTCTATTTAAGAATGAAATATGATTTGCATATTTCCGCTCAAGATGATGAAAAGAAAGTTAGTAATTTATTAAAAGTTGCATATAATCATAGTATTGAAAAAAATTATATTCTTGTCATTCCGCTTCTAGAATTATGTAATGATTTTAAAGTTCCGGTTGACGAAGAGTATTTAAAGAAGATAAATTCATTTGTTAATATTACTGACAATAATACTATTGATCTTACTGAAGAAGAGTTTGTTCTAATGCTATATAAGTATCAACTGGCAAGAGCCGCTATGCTTCCTGACGATAATAATTTGAGAAAGAAAATAATAGAGGGATACAGAGATAATTTTCTAAATTATGAGAATCAACAGCAGTTGTTAGAATTAATTCTAACAGCAAATATACCAGTTTCACCAGACAAAGACAATAACCAACTATTTAATGAAGCTTTTAAGAGAACTAAGTTTATCATAGAGCATAAAAAACTTGAAGATGAAGGAGGTGGAAATATTAGTTTTTATGATCTATATATGACTTTGTTGATTTTAAAATATAAAAATTAAACTGGAGGATTATTATGAATAAGAAAAGCGCTTATATCCAAATAATCGTTTGTATATTGTTACTCATTAGTTTTATGTATAGTGCTTTTTTTAGCAATGCCGCTAGAGCGAAAAGATTATTAGCTTTAATAGAGCAGTCGTCTATTATTATCATTGTTGATGATAAAGGAAAACAAGTAAGTGAAATTCATGATATTGAAAGTTCAATTAATGTTTTGAATACAGAAGAAAAAAAGAGACTTATGAACACTGTTTATTCTGCTCAGTTTAGAGATGGAGATGACTTCATTATGGAGACGAATGTTTACAAGATGGATAATGAATGGGTTTTTAAGTGGCGGGGATTAACATTCAAATTTTAAGCTTTGTTAGAGTTTAGTGTTACTATACAGAAAAATGAAAAAAAGTGAAGAGCTGTTGTCCCTTACACTTGATAAGAGATCTGCACCCTTTTCATTTTTCGAACGCTTCAAGAAACCGTACAGGTTTCCCAATAGATTTTGCATATTCAATTTCTGATTTTGTACTACTGCCTACGTAGCCATCTTTATTGATTACAAATATTTCATTTGCCATATCAATTTTACGCCTATGCATATCATCGAGCATTTCTTTAGTGCCATCTTCCCAGACTTCATCGTCACCTGAATGACCAAACATCCCAACAGAAATGACGATGTTTCCTTGCAGTGTTAGTTCTTTTTGAACTTGCATGAATTCTTCTTTAAACTTGGTGCTACCACAAAGGGTAATCACATTGTATTCTCTCATCCTATTAATACCTCCTTGTCCATTGATTAATAGATCACCATGCTTTAATTATAATTTATTACATGAATTAAGATCAACCCTTATTGCTTTTACGCATAAAGACGATCTTTTGTTTAACACGATCGTAGATTAGGAACATGACAATATACGATTAAATTGACATGCACATAATATTTATTCTATAATTTAAAGGATGGAAATTAGTTCTATAAATGCCTAGAATTAAAATGTTACCTATAATGCTTTTTGACATTATAGTATACTCTGCATCAAATAGAATAATGAGGAGTAAAACATGACTTTAATTACGTGGTTTTGTGTCATATTTCCAATTGTATTTTACATAGTGGTAACGCGATGGTTTAGAAAGTATAAAAATATTGATTTTCCAACGGGATTTTGGAGAACAAATGGAAAACTCTATGAAGAATTTTTGCAGGGGGCAATAATGCTTGTTGGCATAATTATATCCATGATTATTTTTAGTTTGGCAACAGGAAATACGCTCCTATTATATGGGCGACATTAAAGTATTTAGAATAAAGAAAGATAGATACGAAAGGTAATGCAATGAAAAGTGACAGACAACTGGCCATTATAAACCTGCTAACAGAATATAAAACCCTCACAGCGCCAATGTTAGCTGAGCGATTTGAAGTGTCTAGAAGAACTATAAATCGTGATATTGATGAACTCTGTCTAGCAGGCATCCCCGTCGTTACAACTCAGGGCAAAAATGGTGGCATATCGTTGATGGAAGGCTACACCATTGATAAACGGATTCTTAAGAAGGAAGAATTAAAAGATATCATTGCAGGTCTTAAAGGAATAGAAAGCATTAGTAAAGAGCACGTACATAAACACCTACAGTCAAGACTTTGTAATGATGAAAGCGATATGATCATCGATTTGGCATCGTATTATAAAAACAGCTTGTCCGATAAGATTGAAAAGCTCAAAAGTGCCATGAGCTTACATAACCTCATAACATTTGATTACTATAGTCCAAAAGGACAAGCAATCAGACGTGTAGAGCCTTATAAGATCATGTACAAATGGTCAGGATGGTATCTCTTGGCTTACTGCGTAGAAAAACAAGCCATGCGCGTCTTTAAGCTCAACAGATTATGGTCGATTCAAATCCTCGATCAAACATTTGAACCCCGAAAGATTAACCAAGAAGATCTAAAGCTTGGCACTCATCTATCTGATGATAAGGCACTGGAAGTTCTATTTGATAAAAGTGTGGCGTATTTACTTGTGGAAAGCTATGGCCCTGATTGTTATGTGGAAACAGAAACGGGTGAACTTCACTTTAAAGGCTGTTATACAAACGAGAGCTACATCATCAGCTGGCTTCTCAGCTTTGGCAACAAAGCAAGAGTGTTAGAACCAAAGCATCTTATTGCGAAGCTCAAAGAAAATGTGATGCAATTTGAATAAAAAAATTAAAACATGACATATAGCTGTCGTGTTATGTGTGTTAGACTGATGTCATGAATGACTTAATACTTAAATGTAATGCAATTTAATTTAGGAGGGTTAATATGTATACGGATATTTTTAAGCAAGCATCGGACATCGTCAATGCGAGTGAGGTTGGCTATTTTTCTGCACTTGATGAGAGTGGTTATCCAAACGTTGCCACCAGATCTAGGATCAAATCAAACGGCATTATGGAAATCTACTTTTCTACAGATATCAGTGGGCAGATGGCAAGTTCAATTCTAAGAAATGCTAAATCAGCGGTCTGTTTCAGGACGGATGGAGATAATGTTTCGCTGGTGGGTAAAAGTGAGATTATCACAGACAAAGCGGTTAAAAAAGCATTGTGGATAGATTGGTTTATTGACCATTTTCCTGGGGGTATTGAAGACCCCGAGTATTGCGTGGTTAAGTTCACCACAGAGCGGGTTTCCATGTGGGTGGATCAAAAAGTTTACAAATTCAACATTAGTGAGATTACAGAAATTACAAGTCGATGCGGTTTGATGTGCAACAGCTGCGATTTTAAAGAGCCTAACGACTGCAAAGGCTGTATAGCCTCTGACGGCAATCCCTTTTATGGGAAGTGTCCAATAGCGCATTGTGCTCAGGAAAAAGGGTTGATGCACTGTGGGCAGTGCGATGAAATGCCTTGTGATAATCTGAAAGATTATTCTTGTGGGGACTCTGAACACAGTGACCATCCAAAGGGTGCAAGGCTCGACGTGCTGAGAATGTGGGCGCGTTAGTTAAAAGCAGTATTGAATTCATATTTTAATAAGATATTTTGTTAAAAGCTCATGGTTTAAAAGACCATGAGTTTTTTTATAATTTAAAACTTGTTTGGAGACAAATTTAAAGAAAGTGCATTATATTTAAAGCGGAATCAATTGATAAAGATTATCATTATCAACATGAAACGAGAAAGGAACTCAAATAAATGATGTCGACAAATCAGTTAAAAAAATCATATGGCAGTAATCAAGAAAAAAGATGGGATCAAAGAGCATTTCAATTTAATAGAAATCAATTAAATGAGATTCAAGTTATTCCAGAATCAATTGTAAATTATCTAGGCCAAAATTATGCTGATATTAAAACGGTGATGGATGTCGGTGGTGGCTCTGGACGCTATGCTCTGTTATTTGGTAACCAAATGGCAAAAGTGCTCATGACAGATATCTCAAGTAACATGCTTGCCTATGCATATGAAAATGCAGAATCAGAGGGGCTCAAAAATATTGAATTTTTAAAGTTAGACTGGGGAGATCCTACACAGGGCGTGAATGTTCAAGAAAAATATGATTTGGTATTTTCATCGATGTGCCCTGCGACACAATCCGTTGAAGGGGTCGATAAAATGATGCAGTTCTCTAAGAAATATTGCGCTATTAATCAATATATTCTTTCAACAGATTCGCTAAAAGCATTTATTCGAAAGGATAAGGCAGATTATTATTTAAAGATGGGGAGAAAACTTGAGCACCAAAGAGATCCACATAATAATCGAGAATTTGTGCAAAGATTGTTCAATGATCTATGGTCAAGAGGCTATTCTCCAGAGATCAAATTATTTTCAGAAGATAAAAGAATTGAAATGACAACGGCTCAAGCAAGAGAAAGGTATGTAGATCATATTGAGATGACTTCTGAAGAAAAGCATATTCAATATAATGCCATTGAGAAATACAGTCAAAACGGCGTTTGTAAAATTGATAAAAAGACGATAACAAGTATTGTGATTTGGAAATTAGAGAAGGAGTTACCCCATGAGAAGGTTTAAAATTATTCTAATAGGAATTGGTGTATTATTGATGGTTGTTGGCTGTAGCCAGAAAGTGCAAGACGTTGAGGAACCTAATAATGTTGTTGCTTCTAAAGAATCATCAGTGACTCAAGATGCGGATCAAGATAAAGATTCATCCGAAGAGCGCCCGGTGATTAGGCTAGCAGGCAATGATACTGGTATCCCAAATCCCTTTAGACATCACACGCGTGGTCCTGGGATGTCTAAAATGCAGATCTTATATGATTCTCTTTTAGAAAGTGGCGCAGACGGTTATATACCATGGCTTGCTAAGTCGTGGACAATTGATGAATCTGGTTTGACTTATTCATTTGATCTTGTGGATAATGCGATTTGGCATGATGGTGAACCGTTAACAGTGGATGATGTGATCTTCACTTTTGACTACTACAAGGACCATACTCCGGTTTTAGATAATTTAACTGTAAATGGCGATTATATTGTAGAATCTGTAGAAAAAACAGGTGATTGGACTTTTGATATTAAGGTGAACACCCGTGACAATACGTATTTGTCTAGATTGGGTGGGACGAGAATTTTACCCAAACACATCTGGGAAAATGTAGAAGATCCAATTGCATATGAAGCAGAGGGTGCTGCTGTGGGCTCTGGGCCTTATAGGATGACTCACTATGATGCTGTCAAAGGTGAATATCGATATGAAGCGTTTGATGAGTACTGGGGTTTGAAACCTGCTGTTGAGGCTATAGAGTGGGTGCCGGTAAGTGATTCTGTATTGGCTTTTGAAAATGAAGAAATTGACTTGATTAACATTGCGCCGGATTTATTGGAAAGATACGCAAGTGATGATAAATACACCGTTCGAAATCTACCCTCTTATCACAGTTATCGACTTATGATGAATATGGATGCTGTTGATGCGCTTAAGTCAGTGGAAGTTAGACAAGCTTTGGCATACGGCATTAATCGCCAATCACTTGTTGATAAAATAGCAAGAGGTGCAGCTGAGATCAGTAGTATGGGTTATGTACCGAGTACAAGCTCTTGGTATAATCCCGATATCGAAGCTTATGACTATAACGTGGAAAAAAGCAAACGTCTTTTAGGCGATCGCGTATTGAGTTTTAAACTCTTAACGGGCAATACGCCAGCAGAGGCAAAACTCGCTGAGCTTATTCAAAAAGATCTAGAAGCAATTGGAGTTACAGTGACAATTGAAAGCGTTGAGAGTAAGACACGTGATCAAGCCGTTAAAAAAGGAAACTATGAATTATTGCTTATTAATTCAGGTGGCATGGGCGGTGATCCAGATTATTTGAGAAGTATCTATGGGAACGCTTCTGCCAATACAGCAGCTCTAAACGCGGCGACGCTTAAAGGATACTATAATCAAGAGGTCTCTAAATTGGCTCAGGAACAAGCTGTTGTAAAGAGCGCTGAGAAGCGTAAAGAAATGATTTTTGAGATGCAAAAACGGATTGCTGAAGATGTGCCTATGATTATGTTATATACCAATGATGATAATTTTGTGTATCGTCAAGAGCACTATGATGGTTGGTTTGCACGGTTTGATCACAGTAAGTTAGATCATAATAAATTGTCATACGTTGTAAGAGAAGAATGATAAAAAAAATTATTGGAACACTTATAGTGGTGTTGGTGATCAATTTCTTTTTACCAAGGCTTATGCCGGGTGACCCTTTTGATTTTCTCTCTGTGGAAGAAGGCAATGTGACTGTGACACTGACAGAAGATCAAATTAAATTCTATAAAGCCTATTATGGTATGGATAAGCCACTTGGAGAACAATTTATAAACTATATAACACGAGCAGTCACTGGAGACTTTGGCAATAGTATTTATTACAATAGGCCTGTGCGTCAAATGATTGTTGAAAGGATTACTTGGACATTTGCTTTGGTATTTTTTTCTTTGATTGTAAGCAGCCTAGTTGGAACCCTATTTGGAATGATTTCTGCATACTATACTGGGAAAAAAACAGTTGTAGATGGTTTACTCATAAGCATTATGACAATCCTTTCAGAGATTCCTGATTTCATGCTTGGCCTATTTATGCTTTTTATTTTCGCAGCAAAACTAAAGTGGTTTCCGTTATCTGGCGGAGCCACTGCCTTTGCAGAATATGATAATTTGCTAGAGTGGCTTATTGATTATGGCGCACATGCAGCTTTGCCTTGCCTTGTACTCGTCTTTTCGAGTCTTGGAGATTTTTTTCTACTGAGCCGACAGAGTATGCTTGCAGTGCTTAAAGAGCCTTATGTTGAGACTGCAAGGGCGAAAGGACTATCTAAGAAACGTGTGATGGTAAATCACGTATTGATCAATGCATTCTCTCCAATTATAGCGAGGATATTTATGAGACTTGGAATGATGATTGGTGGTGCAGTTTTAGTAGAAAATGTATTTGCTTATCCAGGTGTGGGCAGATTAATGCGTGAGTCCGTATCGCTAAGAGATTATGTTATGATTCAAGGCATTTTCTTTTATGTGGCAATCTTAGTGTTGTTTTTTAATATTTTGGCAGATTTGATTTATAAAAGGACAAATAAGCGAGGCAATAATGAAAATTTATAAGTTATACCTCTTATTGGTTATAGGCTTATTTTTAATGTATACAATATTAGGTGGCGATGTGCATCGTGTAGTAACAAATGATTCTCTGGCAGCGCCTTCTTTAGAACATATTTTAGGGACGGATGATTTAGGGATTGATATATTTGCGCAATTATGTCATGGTGGTGGCTATAGTATCTTACTAGGGGGATTAAGTGCTCTTTTTGCAGTTGTTTTAGGCACTATAGTAGGCGTTGCATCGGGCTATTTTGGTGGTGCAGTGGATCGTACTTTGATGGCGATTTGTGATATCATAACGGGCATGCCACAGATGATATTGCTCATCTTGTTAGGTGCTTTTTTAGGAGCAAGTTATTTTTCATTGATTTTAGTGCTCGCACTTATATCGTGGACACAAATCGCTAGGATGTTGAGATCGCGCGTGATTTTTATAAAGAATCAAAATTATATGACGTATTCCAAGCTTTTCGGAACACCATTTATGACGATTCTACTAAAGCATTTTTATCCTGCTTTAAGGGAATTGTTGAGCTTATCTTTTATTAAGATTATGAGCAGGAGCATTGTAATGGAAGCAAGTTTGGCATATTTAGGATTAGGCGATCCGACTTCGAAAAGTTGGGGAATGATGTTGAATCGAGCGATGGCTTTCCCAGGAATCTATTTTACCCCTTTTTGGAAGTGGTGGGTCTTATCACCACTCGTTGCATTGATGGGATTGATTCTCTCTTTAATGTTATTGAGTAAAGAATTTGAGGTGACGAAATGAAGCAATGTATCTTAACCGTGAATGCACTATCCGTTCAATATAAGAAAGAAGAAAATAGAGCGGTCCAATCCTTTAATTTAAAAGTATGCAAAGGTCAAACCGTGGGCATAGTAGGTGAATCAGGAAGTGGAAAGTCTACTATTGCTCATGCAATCATGGGGCTTCTTCATGGAAAAGCAGATGTAGACGGCAGTATCATCTTTCAAGATAAAAGCTTGTCTTTGAATGAAATAAAAGCTTGGGATTCTATTCGATGGCAAAAGATAGCCTTAGTATTTCAAAACGCACTTAATATTTTAAATCCAAGTATGAAAATATATAAGCAAGTTTCAGAACCTATTGTAAAACATTTAAACTGTTCTAAAGAAAACGCTAGGCGAAAGGCCACGCTACTATTAGAAGAAGTAGGTCTTGAACAAATGTGGTGGGATGCATATCCAAATCAGCTATCTGGAGGCATGCGTCAAAAAGTTCTTATTGCAATGGCATTAGCTTGTGAACCAGAACTGCTAATTATAGATGAACCTACAATGTCGCTAGATCCAGAAGCCAAATATCAGATTGTTGAGTTGTTGAAGCGACTACAGGCAAAGTCACAGTTCGGCATGATTGTCATTTCGCATGAGATGAATATCATAAAGGCACTGTGTTCTGAAATTTATGTCCTTTATAAAGGCTATGCATTAGAGTATGGGCTGACTGAAGAGGTGATGGTTCAACCTAAACATCCGTATACAAAAGGCTTACTGGGCGCATCTTGGGAGATAGATGCCTATAAGGATATTTGGGGAATTCCAGATTTGATCCGTGAGCAAGTCTCTACAGGGTGTCCTTTTTATTCACGGTGTTTTCAAGCGCGTGAGGCATGTCAATTATTCATACCACATGAGCTAGACATAAATCAGGGACATGTGACTTCTTGTTGTCGGGGTGGCATTGCTAACCTGTTAAAAGTAGAAGATTTATCTAAAAAATATTGTGTAGGCAAACGTCAAGTTTTAGCGGTTTCTAATGTAAGCTTTGAGGTGAATGAAGGCGAAGTGCTCACAATAATAGGTGCTTCAGGTTCTGGAAAGTCTACGCTTGCTTTACTCATTTCTGGATTTGAAAAAAAAGATGATGGCCGGGTTTATTTTGATGGTCGTGAAATAAATCCCCAAAATATGATGCGTATGGAGAATGGGATACAACTTGTTGTTCAAGATCCATCATCGGCAATGAATCCGGAGTGGCGTATTGAAGAAGTGCTCTTTGAACCGATGCGTAACATGCGCAATAAGTGTAAGCAAAAGGGACATAAACGCATCTGTCGAATGCTCAAAAATGTACAGTTGCCAAATGATACTGCTTTTTTAAATTCAAAGGTGGCGTCTTTAAGTGGTGGTGAAAAACAGCGAATAGCGATTGCAAGGGCGTTACTCATGTCACCACGACTCTTGATTGCAGATGAGTTTACGGCTATGCTAGACCCATCCACTGCTGCCAATCTGGTGAAAATGCTCAAAGGGATGCAAAATCAGTTTGGATTCTCGATGATTTACATTACTCATGATTTATATTTAGCGAGGAAAATTTCAGATAGGACATTATTGCTACAGAATGGCAGGGTTGAAGCCTATGGTAGTAGTGATGCTATTATTGATCAGAAATTATTGAATTTAGAGGTGTCTCAGAGAGAAAATAGAATGGAAAAACAAAAAGAAGTGTATGCTATTTGATACACTTCTTTTTATATTCACTAGGCGTCATCTTATAAACTTTTTTAAAGCAGGTTGAAAAATAAGTGCTAGAATCAAATCCCACATTAAGTGCAATATCAGTGAAAGAATGCTGAGTCACATCCATTAAAAGAAGCGCACGTTTCAGTCTATAGGTCATCAAGTAATCGCTGAAGGTAATACCAACTTCTCTTTTAAATTGTCTCGACAAGTAGGACTTTTGAATTTGAAATTTATCAGAAATATCTTTAAGTTTAATGTCATGAGCATAATGTTTATGGATGAATTGAAGCACTTGTTGAATCCTATACGATGTATCTGTATTTTGGACAGTTGATAATAGTTTAATAGAAACACTTAGAAAGTCTTGCGCAAAAATAAGCTGATTGCTATAGTGTTCTTTTTCAATAAATTGGCTGAGAGCAGTTTGACGTAGCTGAAATAAGTTTTCACTGAGATTGGGGCGTAACTGTTCAAGTTCATAGATTATTGCAGTCATAATGTATACAAATTGACCCTGGAATGTTTTATGCGGTGAGAGATTATTGACAGTGGATCTGATTTGATGGAGAATTTTATAATAATAACTTTGTGCTTTATCATATTCTTCGACAGCAATTGCTTTTGTGACTTTTTTGATGAGATTATCTATTTGCTCAGGGTGGTCTTCGGCATTAATTTCATTAAGAATGATGTTTTCACAAAGTGTATCACAACTATGGTTTAAATGAATGATCCTAGAATTATAATTAAATTTGATTGAGAGGTTGTTTCTTTGAGTCATAATGAGCAACTGTTCACCTAAAATACGTAAATAGTCGTGAGAAGCAGATTTAAACATCGTTGTATCAATAATACGATTACATTTTTCACAACAGATGACTTGGTGATCGTAATCGCTTTCAATTACATGGAAAACTTCAGAAAAAATAATATCAGGCTTATCAGAGTCAAGTAAATTGGGCCAGATTAGAAAATAGCATTGTGGATAAACCGCATAGATAGTAAAAGACATATCCACTGTATCCTTTGAACTGGCGTTTTGGGCATCTTTTATATCTGAAATAATTCTCGAATTTGTTTTATAATCATAGGGCAACTTGTTATTGAGTTTTACATCGGCATATTGGAATAATCGAACATGGGTTAGTAACTGAAATTCTTCTAATGATTTATGCATGGCAGATGCTCCTTGTTGAAATTCTAAATGATAACTACTCTCAATTACAACATTATACATCTCTTACGGTCTAATTGTCAAAAAAATCATCATAAAAAACAACATTTCATAAAAAAATGAAAGAAAGTAAAATCAAAGGGTACTATTTAAATGAAGTGAAAAAAATGGAGGTATCACATGATTCAAAATGAATGGTATGCTGTTTTAAGTGCTCACGAAGTTCCTAAAAATAGTCCCATTACTTTCAAAAGACTTGGTATAAAATTTGTGGCGTTTAGAAATGGCGAAGGTCAAATTTGCATATTAGAAGACCGATGCTGTCATAGAGGCGCTTCTCTTGGGATGGGAAGAGTTTGTGAGGGGCATTTAGAATGTCCATTTCATGGTTTCGTTTATGATGAAAATGGCAAAGTGGTTAAAATACCTGCAAATGGTTCGAATTTTAAAGTGCCTGATGTTTATAAGGTTAAAAGTTATAGAACGTGTGAAATCGGCGGTATGGTTTATTTGTGGTGGGGGTCAGATCTCTTCGAGCCTGATCGTGAGCCAGTTGTTTTTGAAGATTTACTCGAATCTGATTTTTCATATAGTGAATTTAGAGATCATTGGTCGGTTCATTACACGAGGGCGATAGAAAATCAATTAGATGCGGTTCATTTACCTTTTGTACACCGCTCTACTATTGGAAGAGGTGGCAAAACAGTGATCAGTGGCCCTGTGGTTAAATCAACTGATAATTATATGAAGTTTTATGTGAAGGGGGATGTGGATGATGGCCAGAATAGGCCGTTGAGACCAAATGAAATTAAAGATGTAGAAAAACTCACTGCCCTTGAATTTCAATTTCCGAACATATGGCAAAATATTATTTCAGATAAGCTGAGAATATTTGCAGCCTTTGCGCCAGTTGATGAGGAAAACACAGTGATCTATATTCGGTATTATCAAAAGTTTGTAAAACTACCAGTGCTGAAGCAAATCGTCAATAAATTTGGGATTTGGCTGAGTACCATCATTTTAAGACAAGACAAACGCGTGGTGCTCACACAAGAACCGAAGTATTCCGAATACAGGATGCACGAAAGATTGATCCAAGGCGATTTGCCCATTGTAGAATTTAGGAAGATGAGGGCAAAGAAAATCAATGAGGATGATAATATTTTATAGAGACTATGGCAAAAGCAGGATCAGTATGGTAAGCTGATTGTGCTTTTTTTTTCGCAAAATAATAAGATTATGGATATAAAATCAAATTTCTATTCGACTTAATACATATAAGCGCTCTTATTGAGAGGAGATATTAATTAATGAAAGTAAATGAACAAAATGTGATTTCACAGCTAAAAAAGAGAAATCCCAAAGCACTTGACTACATTGTAGATCAATATAGTGGTTTGATTTATTCGATTGTTTCGAAGACACTTTCTGAGTTTAAGGAGAGTGGCGGCGTTGAGGAATGCATCAATGATGTTTTATTGGCAGTTTGGGATAACATCTATAAATTTAACAAAACAAATAGTTTCAAAAGCTGGATTGCAGCTATTTCAAAGTATAAGGCGATTGATTATAGACGTAAATTGATAAGAGAACGCCGTTATGAAAATTTAGATGAACTGGATCATCAAGGTGTGGTTGGGCAAGAAGATTTGACCTCTGATGTTGTATTAGAAAAAGAAACGCGAGCAGAACTGGTTAAATTGCTTTCTAATCTCAATTCAGAAGATCAAGAAATCTTCATTAGAAGGTATTTTGGGGATGAAAGTACAGGTGAAATCGCAACGCATGTTGGCATGAAAAGAACAGCTGTCAATAATAGACTGAGTAGAGGTCGGAAGAGGCTTAAGTCTATTATTTTTGGAGAGGTGAACAAATAGATGAAAGATATATATGAGCTTCTTAATGAAACGACATTAGATTTAGATGAATTTGAAGAAAATGCTTTAGATGAACTCTACAGGCAAAAAATTAAAGTGGCAGTACAGGGGCAGATTAAAAAGCGCAAAAATCCTTTTATATATGCATCAAAAGTGGCGATGGTTCTGCTCAGTATTATATTTGCCACAACCTTTGTTTCTTTTAAAATAAATCCAACTTTTGCAACGCGCCTTCCTATGATTGGAGGTATTATCAAAGAAATTTCCGGCTATGGCAACGATCTCTTTGATCAATATACAGAAGTGATCAATAAGTCAGTAGAAAAAGAGGGCATTAAAATGACACTTAATGAGGTGATGCTCGATCGCAATCAACTTAGAATAGCCATGACAATACACAGTGAAAATGCCTATGATGACACTTTTTATACCGCATTGCCAATGGTATTTATAAACGGTAACCAATTAAGAGCTCATGGCGGAAGTGGTATTGGAGAGTATGTAAATCCTCATATGTCAGTGAATATTGCCACTATAGATGTACATGATGTCAAAATACCTTCTCAGATTAATATGAAAATTATATATGATAATTTTTCGTATGAAGATCAAAATGGTGATAATAAGATAATAAAGGGCCCTTGGGTCTTTGACTTCGCGATTTCAAAGGCGGCTATTGAAAGCAAAACGAAGACTTATAAGTGCAAAAGAGAAATTATATATGATGATGTGGAAATGTATTTGCAGGATATAACCATAACACCACTCACCACACATCTGAAATATAAATTTAGAGGGAAAATGCCGTTGTCGTTTTTAATTAAGGATGACCAGGGCAATGTGTTGATAGAAGAAACTTCAGGATATGGTACGGGCAGTCTATTAGATGCCCTGCTTAAGAAAAATAGAGGAGAGGTTAATTTCTCAGCTGTAAATGAGGATGCAAAGACACTTACGGTGATGCCTTATTATGAAACAAAAAGAAAAGATCAAGGGTTTAAAACGAAACCGATAGAGTATAAAGACAAGTTACCTCTTGAATTAAAACAAAATGATAAAAGTAAGCTCATAATTTATAACGTTGAACGTAGAAACGATAGAGTCTATGTTGATTTTAAAGCAAAAGGTATTTCGTACGAACTTCAGGATTACAGATTGTACTTATATGACGATCAAAACGAACCATTAGAGAGTATCTTGGATGATGAAGTCGTTTATACTGTTGAAAGTAGTGATGATATGTTGACATTGGTATTTTTAGACCATCCAGATCGTGAACTCTATTTAGGGACAGATACGATGGCCGATATAGAATTCGTTGAGGACGCTGAATTTACAATTGAATTAGAGAAATGAACCATGGATACGTTCTAGATAAAATGACATAACTAAAAAACTCTAAACCATTGCGGCTTAGAGTTTTTTAGTCTTACAAGCGTTAGATTGATGGGATCTAGCGCTTAATCATCAAGATAGGAAGTTAAGTTATTTAAACCTGCACCAAAATAGTTGGCAGAAGGTTTTAGATAGTTATATGAGGCTTGATCCCTCTTTTTAAATTCTACAATCTTACCTGAAACTTGATTAATGGTTTCAGGTTCATTATTTTTTACAGTGATAGCTTCTAGTTTCATAATAAGACCTCCATATTTTTATAGTTGAGTAGAAATCTGAACTGAATAATAATCCTATTTATGGTATAAAAATGCAATTTAGGGTATAAAAATCCTCATCCTTTTTCACAACAGGACGAGGCTAATTGCGGAACCACTTATTCATACCAAAGTCTTTAAAGGAACTACCCAAATTCATTGTTTAATTCACAACCATTGTGGTTAAAATCTGATTGCGAAGTATCAGTATATTTATACTGAATAGTTATATTAATTGGTATTATAGCAAGGGGCATGACTCCTGTCAATATAAATTGTGAGAATATTTTTAAAAAACTAATAATTTGTTTTGAGAACAAATTATTAGTTGAAAATGTCCTCGAGTGGCGGACTTTGAATGTTCAATAAAATATAACATTTCCTTGATTGAATTATAACCGCATTTTAGTTATACTGAGGGTGAACTTCATAAGGAGGTGATATATTATGGAGAATTCTAAAAAGATTAAAGCTGTGATTTCTGATCTCGATGGCACACTTTTAAATCAACATCATACTTTGAGTGATTTGAGTAAAGAGACGATTAAAGCTTTAAAAGAACACAATGTACAATTTTTAATTGCAACAGGAAGACATCATTGTGATGCTAAGAAGATAAGGGAACGACTTGATGTAGAAGCTTTTATTATAGCAGCTAACGGTGCGACGGTGCTTAATCCAGCAGGAGAAATTATTCATCAAGCGGTTATGAAGCCTGAAGTTGTTGCACGACTACTAGAGATTGAGATTTCAGAAGGTGTCTTTAAAAACATTTATCAAGAAGACAATTGGATGGTGGAAGTGATCGACCGCGTTTTTGATGAGTATTATCAAGAAGGTGATTTTGTCTACACACTTTGTAATTTAAAAGATCAACTTTCAAAACCGATCAATAAAATGTTTTTTACATCAAGAGATCATGAACTCTTGGTACCGATCGAAAAACAAGTGCTTAAGCTTTGTGGTGATCATGTGGATGTGGCTTTTTCTATGCCCCAATGTCTTGAAATTATGCCTAAAGGCACTAATAAAGGGAAGGCGCTCACTGAAACGCTAAAACATCTAGGCATTACACTTGATGAAAGTGTTGCTTTTGGTGATGGCATGAACGATTATGAGATGTTAAGTGTTGTTGGCACTGGCTATCTCATGGAAAATGCCAATGAGCAGCTTAAAAAGCGATTGCCTAATAATCCGAAGGTTGGGCATCATTCAGAAGATGCTGTAGCTAAAAAGATTATAGAAATATTTTCGATAGAATCCATAAAGAAAGACCCTTTAAGTGCTTCATAAGAACTTAAAGGGTCTTTAATATATTTATGCCCAGTCGCCATTTTTGAAAATAGCAACTTCTTTTCCATCATGGGTAGTCGCAGTAATGTTGAGCGTTTTAGAACCCACCATGAAATCCACATGGATTAAACTGTAATTGCCGCCCAGTTTTTCAAGATCTTGTGGAGACACATCCATGCCACCTTTAATCGTAGTTGGATAAGCGCGTCCAAGTGCAAAGTGGCAAGTGGCATTTTCATCAAATAAGGTGTTGTAGAATATTTTACCACTCTGATAAATGGGACTGGTAACGGGTACAAGTGCAACTTCCCCAAGATAGCGTGCCCCATCATCTGTATCTAGAAGTGCTTTTAGTGTTTCATAACCTTTATCAGCAGTGAAGTCTATAATTTTGCCATCTTTAAAGGTAAAGGCGAAATTTTCAATAAGGACACCATTATGACTCAGTGGCATAGTCGCTTTAAGCGTGCCGTTCACACCTAATTTATCAGGTGCGGAAAAGACTTCTTCTGTTGGAAGATTAGGGACATAATAAGCATCATTTGATGTGTTAACACTGCCACCACCTTCAAATACATAATCTTTAGGGAGAATCACTGTTAAATCTGTGCCGGGTGCATCATAGTGTAGTGATTTGATATTTAACTGATTGAGGTAGTTAACCTTTTCTTGAAGGACTGCCACATGAGATTCCCATGCAGTAACTGGATTTTGGGTATCAATACGGTTTACTTTATAGATTAACTGCCATAGTGCCTCAATACCTGCCTCAACAGACAACTCTGGAAAGACCTTTTGTGCCCACTCTGGAGATGACACAGCAATCACAAGCCAACTCACACCACCCTTGCTGAAAATTTCACGGTAGTTTGAAATGCCTACAGCTGTACTTTTGTTTACACGTGCAATCTTAACGGGATCAACATCTGCAAGTAAATCAGGATTAGGTGCTAAAACTGAAATGACACAAGCACCATCTCGTGCATAGCCCTCCATATACTCAGCTCTCCAAGTCGGAAAATAATCAAGATGTTCGTCAGCTGAGTACAAATAACGCATCTTATTTTGAAGATCATCATGGTATTCGCATCTAACAATACTTGCCCCAGAGAGATAAGCGACTTCAGTAAGTGCCCTGACATATTCAAGTGCCGTCACAGGTGCGTTGATGATTAGGGGTTGACCAGGCTGTAGATTTACACCGACTCTGATGGCAACCTCTGCATATTTTTTTAAGAGATTTTTATCCATAAATCCTCCATAAAATTTATTTTATATGTTTATATTATCACGTTTTGAGAAGGTTGCGTCAAATTATTTTAGGAAGCTAAACACGATTACTAAAAAATTGGCAGCTAAAAAAATTGACAGTAAATTTCAAAAAAGCGGTTGACAGGAAGTTTGAGAGTGCTATAATCAATTTCAAATCAACAAGAACTACATGAGAGCAAATCTCATCAATTATGAAAGTGGTGTCATTATGTTATCTTCTAAAAAATTCCTTAAAAACAATACATTTTACTTTTATTACGGTTGGAGCTATTTTTATTTTAGCGCTGACTATTTGTATTGCAATGGAATATTGAAGAATAACCTAATGAGTTTAGGAGCAGCATAGTATTATCCACATGCTGAAATCAACAACAAAGAATTAATGGAGACTCATAGGAGTCTCTTTTTTTTATGTCAGCATCAATAAAATAATAAATTATGCCAAGGAGGTATTGAGATGGTAAGTGCTATTCAGAGAGAACAAAAAGAAAAAAAAGAGCAAGAAATTATCGAAATGATTGCGAGGATTAAAGAACCTTTTAAAATGGCAAGTAGAGCATATAAAGGTGTTGACTCAGTGGTTACTGTGGAAGGCAGAAGTATCGGCAATGGACATTTTGCTGTAATTGCAGGGCCTTGCTCAGTTGAAAGTCATTCACAAATCATCGATATTGCTAAATCAATCGATGGTTCAGGTGCTAAGTTTTTAAGAGGTGGTGCTTTTAAACCGAGAACATCTCCTTACGATTTTCAGGGGCTTCAAGGGGAAGGGTTAGAACTTCTAAGGGCTGCAAAGAAAGCAACAGGCTTGCCTTTTGTTACAGAGATCATGTCAGTACAGCAACTTGAAGACTATGCAGATATCATAGATGTAGTTCAGATCGGTGCAAGAAATATGCAGAACTTTGACCTTTTAAAAGCAGCAGGCAAAATCAATAAACCAGTCCTTCTCAAAAGAGGTATGTCAGCAACAATAGAAGAATTTTTAATGGCATCAGAGTATATCCTAGCAGGTGGCAATCAACAGGTGATCTTATGTGAACGCGGCATCAGAACTTTTGAAAAATACACGCGAAATACTTTAGATTTAAGTGCAATTCCAGTGATTAAGAGATTTTCTCACCTACCAGTGGTTATTGATCCATCACATGCAACAGGAGATTCGAGATATGTTGAATCCATGGCACTTGCAGCTGTGGCAGCAGGCGCAGATGGTCTCATGATTGAGGTTCATAATAATCCAGAAAAAGCAGTGTCAGACGGTAAGCAATCTTTAACACCAGAAGCATTTAAAGCATTGATGATCAAAGTAGAGCAAATTGCAGAAATTACAGGAAAGATGATGTGATATGAATATGAATGCATTAAAAATACAAAGGGGGAATTCAGTTGGGGTATCAGTTGCAATAATCGGGTTAGGTTTAATAGGCGGTTCACTGGCAAAGTCAGTCAGAACCCATACAGATCATCATATTATTGGCTTTGATCTTCAAAGAGATGTGGTGATGTCAGCATTATCTGAAGGTGTCATAGATGAAGCACCAGAGAATATAGAAGAAGTACTTGGTAAAAGTGACATTGTGTTCTTATGTCTTTACCCTTTTGAAACCATCGAATTCGTGAAACAACATTACAATGATTTTAAAGAAGGTGCAATCGTCACAGACACAGCCGGTCTAAAAGAGGATATCGTTAAGTTTTACAGCAAACTTACGCATAATGCGAAGGGTGTCGATTTTGTAGGCGGACATCCTATTGCAGGTAGTGAAAAATCAGGGTTTTCAAATTCATCGGATCGACTCTTTGTGGATGCATCTTATGTTTTAACACCTCATAGAGGGAACCGGGAATCTTCAATTGAACAACTGACGACATTAATCCAGAAAATCGGCTTTGGTTCTGTGACTTGCATGGAAGCAAAGGCACATGATGAAATGATTGCTTACACAAGTCATTTACCACACATTATCGCATCACTACTTTTAAAGAATAAACCGAATGATTCTATAAATTCACTTGTAGGGGGTAGTTTTAGAGATGCCACAAGAGTAGGCAACATGAATATAGCACTCTGGACAGAACTACTGATGTGTAATCAATCTAATGTGATCAAAATTTTAGAATCTTTTGAAACAGAAATTAAGGCAGTGCAATTAGCGCTAAAAAGAAAAAATGCAGATGATTTATCATGCCTTATGAATCTTAACAGTGTCCGTTAAAAGAGCGTTCGGTAAATTTAGAAACAGTTGTTAAAAGGGTGAACCAATTTTGATATAATAGGTTAGCAACATTAAATGGAAAAACAAGGAGTCTATAATATGGCTAAAAGCATTACAGTTACAACACCTCAGTCAGAATATGATATTACCATTGATGCCGGGTGGATTGATACAGATAAGTTAAATAAAATTATTCAGAATCGAAAGTACTTAATTGTAACAGATGAAACGGTCTATTCACATTATAGGGAACTCTTAGAACCGTTTGAATGT
This sequence comes from uncultured Fusibacter sp., assembly GCA_965140735.1. Taxonomy (GTDB): domain Bacteria; phylum Bacillota; class Clostridia; order Peptostreptococcales; family Acidaminobacteraceae; genus Fusibacter_A. Next base: position 3,966,345 of record OZ223306.1, read on the forward strand.
GTTGTACTTCCAGTTGGCGAAGGCACTAAAAGTCTTAAATATTTTGAAAAGGTTATTGATATGCTTCAAGATAAGCAGTTCAACCGATCAAGTGTGTTGATTGCTTTTGGTGGAGGCGTTATAGGTGATCTTACAGGATATGTAGCTTCATCTTATATGAGAGGTGTTCATTTCATCCAAATTCCAACGACATTACTTGCTATGGTAGATAGCAGTGTTGGTGGAAAAGTAGCTATAAATCATACCAGCGCCAAGAATTTGATTGGTGCTTTTTATCAACCAGAAGCGGTTTATATTGATGTTCATTTTCTAAAGACCTTGACCCAAAAAATACTTTCAGACGGTATGGCAGAGGTGATCAAATATGGTTTGGGTTTTGATCCTAAGCTCTTTAGCAAATTGGAAGCACTCGACTTAGAGAAGTTGAGTTCACCGGAACATCAGGAAGCGGTACTAGAAATCGTTGAAACGTGTTGCAAGATCAAGGCACGGATTGTACATGAAGATGAAAGAGATGTTGCAGTAAGACAATTACTCAATTTGGGACATACCATAGGACATGCCATTGAGCAATTCTATCAGTATAAAAAGTACACGCATGGACAGGCAATCGCTATTGGCATGGTGGTTAAGAGCAAGATTGCTTTTTCCGAAGGACGCATTGATCAACAGGCATGCAAGCGTATTGAAAAGCTATTTGAACAATATCATTTACCACTTGAACTTGAAGACCCTAAAATGTTTTCTACTATATTAGAAGCAATTCATTTAGATAAAAAATCAACGAGTTCTGAGATCAAATGGATTTGTGTGGATGACATCGGCAAATGTCGAATAGAAGGTGTCCAATATGAAGCAATTGTTCAAAAAATTAAAAATATAGAATAAGGAATGTGATATATGAAGAAAAACAGTATAATAATCGAACCCAAAAGATTATCAGGTACGGTTAATGTACCGCCATCAAAGAGTTTAAGCCATCGTGGGATCATGTGTGCAGGTTTATCTGAGGACATCTCTGTGGTGGAGAATCTGATTTACTCGGATGATATCATCACCACAATTGAAGCGATGAAACAATTTGGGATGCAAGTTTTAAGTGAAGAAAAAGTAGGTGAGCGTTACCGCTTGACGTTGCAAAACAAATCCATTTCTAAACTCAAAGATCAAAATTATAAAATCATCTCTGAACCCACCACAATTCATTGTAGTGAATCTGGAACAACCATTAGATTCTTAATGCCGTTCTTTACTCTATCCAGTGCACCGATGACCTTTACAGGGAAAGGCAGATTGGGCGAGCGTCCATACGAAACCTTCTATAAGATCTTAAGAAATCAAAACATTCCATATGAAACCACAGAAGGTCTTCTTCCGGTAACGATAACAGGAACTCTAAAGCCAAACAACTTTCAAATGGCTGGCAATGTGAGTTCACAGTTCATCAGTGGTCTAATGCTTATTTTACCACTTCTCGGAGAAACTTCTAAAATTGAGCTCACCACACCTCTAGAGTCCAAAGGTTATGTGGATTTAACCATTGATACAAGTAGGCAATTTGGTGTTTCAGTGGATATGCCAGACGCTCAAACATTTGTCATAAACGGTAATCAACATTATAAAGGGACAACTTATGCTGTGGAAGGGGATTATTCACAAGCAGCATTCTGGCTAGTGGCAGGGAGTCTTGGTAATGATGTTGTCCTTGAGGGGATGCAAAAAACATCACTACAGGGCGATCATGCAATCCTAGAAATTGTAGAGAGACTTGGTGGAAAAATCACATGGCAATCAGAGGGCGTTAAATCAACAGAGTCAGCCCTAAAGACTGCTGTGGTAGATGCATCCCAGTGTCCTGATCTTGTACCTGTATTAACTGTTTTACTCAGCATGGGCAATGGTACTTCTGAAATCATCAATGCCGGTAGATTACGTATTAAAGAATCGGATCGATTAAAGGCTATTTGTACTGAACTCAATAAAATGGGTGGACAAGTAGAAGAACTTGAAGAAGGTTTGAAAATAAAAGGTGTTCAGGGCTTTAAGGGGGCAGTTGTTGATTCTTGGAATGATCATAGAATCGCAATGGCACTGGCAATAGCAGCAACACGTGCAGATGGTCCCGTGGAAATTACTGGATTTGAAGCCGTTAGGAAATCGTATCCAATGTTTTGGGTAGATTATGAAAAATTAGGAGGTGTGATTCATGGGGAGTCAGATTGGAGAAATCTTTAAAATATCTATATTTGGTGAATCACACGGCACTGCAATAGGTTGTGTAATTGAGGGTATTCCAGCAGGAACAAAGCTTGATTTGGATTTGATTCGTAAGCGAATGGCACAGCGTAAACCTGGTCAAGGATCGTTTACAACACCAAGACAAGAGGGCGATCGATTTGAAATTTTAAGTGGTTTTTTTAAGGATCAAACCACTGGAACGCCTCTTTGTATGATGATTAAAAATCATGATACGAGATCAAAGGATTATGAAAAGACAAAAGCACTTTTGAGACCTTCTCATGCAGATTACACGGGTACAATTAAATGGCATGGTGCAAATGATTTTCGTGGGGGCGGGCATTTTTCAGCTCGATTAACCGCACCTTTAGTTTTTGCAGGTGCCATAGCGGAACAATTGCTCAGTGAACAAAATATCCAAATTATATCTCAGATTGAATCTGTGGGCGCTGTTAACTGCAAGAGTCTTACTGCTTATGATGAGTTAAAACCTATCTTAGAGCAATTCGATGAGACGCCTCTTTTGATTCATCCAGATTATGAAGCTTCTGTCCTTGAAGAAATTGAAAACGCTCGGAACGCACTTGATTCTGTAGGGGGTGTAGTAGAAACTCTAGTTTTAAATATGCCTGTAGGCGTGGGGAACCCCATGTTTGATACGATAGAAAGCGAACTTTCTTATGGCTTGTTCGGTATTCCAGCAGTGAAGGGCGTCAGCTTTGGGGCGGGATTTGACCTTCCAAAAATGAGAGGTTCCGAGGCCAATGATGCGTTTATAATAGAAGAAAATGTGATTAAGACAAGGACCAATAACAATGGTGGAATCAATGGTGGGATCAGTAATGGTATGCCGATTTGGTTTAGATGTGCTTTTAAACCGACGCCATCTATAGCAAAGTCTCAAGAAACAGTGAATCTCGAAACTTTAAAATCAGAAAAACTTGAAATTGTAGGGAGACATGATCCTTGTGTAGCACTTAGAGGTGCGGTTGTGGTCAAAGCTGTGACGGCTATTAAAATTTATGATCTTATAAGAAAGGAGATGTCAAATGGCTAAAATTGCTTTACAAGGCATTGAAGGCTCATATAGCTATGAGGCAATGCTTCAATTATATGGTCCAAAACCTTATGTTTGTTATGATACGTTTGAGGCAGTCTTTGAATCTGTGATGACAGGACAATGTCAACTCGGTATTTTACCAATTGAAAATTCGTCTACGGGGAGTATTTCAGCTGTATATGATCTACTCAATCAATACGATGCACAAATTGTTGCTGAAACGACGCTTCGCATTAATCATAATTTGCTTGCAACTGAACCTATTTTACCAAGTGAAGTTGAAGTGGTTTATTCACATCAACAAGGGTTTGATCAGTGTCAGACTTTCTTTAAAAAATATGACAATATGCACCGAATTCCATTTAAGAATACGGCGCTTAGTGCACAAAAGGTGGCTCAAGAGAAAAAGAGAAATCAAGCAGCTGTGGCAAGTACCCTTGCTGCAAAGCAATTTGGTCTCCATATAATAGAAGAGAACATTAACGATCAGGTGAATAACTTCACGAGATTTATCATTGTCAGTAAAGACTCTGTACTTAATCCAAAGGCTAATAAAGTTTCTTTCCAATCGGTTGTGAATCATACACCGGGCTCACTCTATAAAATGCTCAGTTGTTTTGAAACAGAACATATCAATTTACTTAAAATTGAATCTAGACCTATTCGAAATAAAACTTGGGAATACACTTTTTACATTGACTTTGAAGGCAATCTTGAAGATGAATCGACCCTTAAAGCATTAGATCACATCAAACATTATTCTAATGCATTTAAACTTCTAGGCAATTATAAAATGGGGGAATCTGTATGAAGCATTACGGGCTCTTAGGAAAGGGCATTACTTACAGCTTATCCCCAAGGATTCATGCTCATGTCTATGAAAAACTGGATTTAGATTGCGATTATACAATCGTAGATGGTATTCTTGAAGAACAAATTGAAACTATCAAAAATCTGGATGGTTTTAATATAACGATTCCTTATAAGGAAGATATTATACCTTATCTTACGGATCAAGATGAGGCTTCTCGAAAGATTGGTGCAGTGAATACGGTGGTTCATAGAGATGGTAAGTGGTTTGGGTATAACACAGATTATCATGGGTTTAAAGAAACCGTGTTGTCCCTTTCTATTGAGACACCACAAAGTGCCGTTATTTTAGGGACTGGTGGTGCTGCTAAAGCAGTTTATCATGTGCTTAAAGATTTAGGAACAAAAGAGATTTGGATTGTCTCTCGACAAGAGGATGCTATCTTTGAAAACGAGCGTTGCATCACGTATGAAATGCTTGAAAATAGAGGTATTCGGAGTGACATGCTTGTAAACTGTACACCTGTTGGTAGAGATGGAACGTCACCTGTAAGTGAGCAGGTGGTAAAACGTCAAGGCAGTGTAATCGATCTTATATACGCACCGCCGATGCCACTACTTTTAAAAATGGCTAGAAGCCTTCAAATTCCCTATGCAAATGGTTTAATGATGTTGATCGTTCAAGCTTTATACGCAGATCAATTATGGTTTTCAGACATAAACATAGATATACAAAAACTCTATCATGAGATCAAAGTGATTATAGATTAGAGGTTCATTCTTTGTACAGAAATTTGTACAAAGAATGAACCTCTTTTTTTATGCACAGAAATAAGGTTTACAAAGTATTCTGCTATTTTATCTATCAAAGATTTGAAAATATAGGCTTACAGGATCAACTCTTCGCTGTTCATTTTATGCATAAAATTGGCATTGTATTTTGCAACTTTCTATTTTTTCATACTCATTGTTTTAATCCTAAAACCAACAGGGTTGTTTGGTAAAAAATTCATTAAGAAAGTGTAGATGTCCGTGTGCAGTTATTAAAAAGAAAACCTTTACAATACAGTTTATTTGGCATTCTTGCCATTGTTATCCCCATACTATTAAGTGCCAAGGGATCAACTTATACATTGCTTGCATCTATTGGTATTATCGCCATCGCAGCCCTTGGGTTCAATATTTTACTCGGTTATTCGGGTCAGATTTCATTAGGTTATGGGGCTTTCCTGTAATCTTTGGCTATAAGTTTAATAAAGAATCGGTGTACATTTTAGTAATTCTTGTTTTAGTGGGGGTGATGATTGCCACTTATAATTTTATGAAATCCTCAACGGGCAGGGCATTGATCGCCATGAAAAAAAGTGAACATGCGGCTCAAGCAATAGGTGTTAGTTTGTTTAAACACAAATTGTTAGCATTTTCTCTTAGTACAATGTATGCCGGGATTGCAGGAAGTCCCTCTTAAATTTGAAACCTGGAAAAATAGAACATACCAATAAAGAAGAAGTCTCTCAAGGTGTATTTCTTGGGTTATAAGCATTGATATATTCGTCAAATTTTGACTTAACAATTTGTTCGCAATTGCTTAATAGTGTATACATAAGAGCGTTATATACTGTGTATAAGTTAAGTGAAAGCTTAACAAACCCCATAAATTTTAAACATGATTAACCCCAATTAATAAAAACCCCAAATGAATTTTGAGTAGGTTTCCCCCAAATTCCCACTCATACAATTCCCCCCTAGTAACATATTTATTTTTAAAACTTCCGGCCCGAGCTGGAAGTTTTTGTTTTGTCATAAATTGTCTCGTTTTACAATTTGTTTGCAATTGCTTCATAGTGTGTACATAAGAAACTTATATACTGTATATAAGTTAAGTGAGAGCTTAACAACCCCATAACCCTTAAACATGATTAACCTCAATTAATTAACAAAACCCCAAATGAACTTTGAGTGGGTTTCCCCCAATTCCCACTCACATGATTCCCCCCGAATAGCATATTTATAAAAAAACTTCTAGCCCGAGCTAGAAGTTTTTATTTTATATCAGTAGTTTTCATCCGGCTTAGAGACAGAAGTGTTTAACCATCTCTAAGCGGTTGGACGAGGACGGGTCCGACAAATCACTTCTCTTTCTTTTTATGAAAGACATCAAGATTAAGGCCAACAATTTCAAGAAGATCCAAGCCTGATCCTGATGAGAAAAGAGCGATGAAAATGAATAGAACGGGTAGAAAAGGGATTACAATTAGAAGATAGAGTAAGTTTTTGGGTTTAAATTTCATAGAAAAAGACCTCCTTTAAGAGACTAGCTTCTCTTGCACAAATTCAAAATAATTAAAATGGATAAATGCATGGTGATGCCCATAGCAAGTCCCATGAAAAAATGTAAATAGACACTTAATGCAAAAACGTTGTCAAACTCTAAATGTCCGACCAATAGTCCAAGAGCAAGGATCGCTATAAGGCATAAACCTTTAATAAGTACACTTTGTTTTACAAATAGTTTTAATGTATTTTCCTTGAAATAGTTGGACACAAAGAGCCCAACGTATAATCCTAAAGTAAAAATGTTCAAATCTATACCCCCTAATTTTCATCACAAATGCCTAATGACATATGCAATTAGATTGATCGTGAAAATGCCGATGATAAATGGAACAGTAGAACTAGTCCTCATTCTTCAATTGTTTATAGTTATAAGTTATAATTCGAAAGCCTCTAATCGCAATTCGTAAAAGCGGTTTCAATAAGCGTATCTGTCTTTATTTCCTGTTTACAATTTTTATGAAGCGATAAAAGTAGGAGTCCAATTGCTGGTAATGATACGATTACAATAGCTGCAGCTGCAAAAGTTGAAAGATAAAAATCAAACGGGAAGTGGACTAAACCGATCACCAACATATTATTGAGTATGTGCATCACAATTGATGCAGGCAAACTTTTGGTAAAATAAAAAACCAATCCAGCACTGATCCCAAATATGAAGGTAGAGAGTGCTTGAACAAGGTTAAAATGCCCCAAAGCAAATAAACCAGCTTGAAGTATAATAACAAATGGAATTGGGGCTATATTTTTAAGCAACTTTATGACCGCGCCACGGTATATAAGTTCTTCAGTCACCGGCGCAATTACGCCTACGCCTAAAATGCTCAGCCATAACTTGGTGCTGACAATTCCCTGTAAATCTTTTGATGTTTCTGGAGACCACTGATCTAAACGGAGTAATGTGCTCAATGCAATTTCTAAACAAATTCCCAAAATGGTCAAAGCCACAAGATACACAAAATGTTCTTTCTTAATGGTATTCATTGAATACGATTCTCTGAAATCTTTTTTTTTATTATTTTCAATGACATAAAGTACGTGTATAGCGAGTAAATCCGCTACAATGATAAGTAATACTGTATTTGAAGAAGAAAAAAATATCTCTGAAGTTATGGGTGTCATAAATAGATTTCTAATGCTTAAAAAGAGGCTGGTTGCGCATACAAGTGGTATTTGTATTATTGAAAGTAAAAACGTAAGGCCTAAAACTTTGATTACCGTTTTTATGTAATGCTTTGAAGCTCTTTCTTTTACATTTTCTTTTTCTATGTCAATAGGATCTAAAACCTCGTTTAATTGTTCACGTTCATTAATAACGAGATTCAAAATGTTGTCAATAGCTTCTATGTCGCTCTTTTTTATATAAAACTTTAAATGACACTGGTTCTCTTTTTCATTGAAGCATTTATTGTTTCTTAAAATAGTAATGACTAACAAGATATCAACTTTGTTTTTATCGACCCATTCATAAGCTACAAATCTATTCGCAGAAATAACGTTTTTTTTTGTTATGATGGCATTTTCGAAAACCATTATTTTTTTCTTTTGCTTATAGACATAATAACCTGTAATGAGTCCCCAAATCAGAAGGAGAAATATACCGAAAGCTATCGTGGCAGGATCGACAAAGGCAACCAGTGAGAACAGTATAACGGGTATGGATAGTATTACATAGAGTGCTAATGTTTGATTTGCAGTTTTAAATTCAATCAGTTTTTTCCCGTAGTTCATTGTGAGAGGCCTCGTTTCTGTATAATATTCAATTTTGATATTTCATGTGTGTCCAATACATGTATATATTATGCACAACAATTCTATTTTATAGTTTTTGTGTGTCCAATAAGTGTTCATACTCATAAAACTTTCATAAAATCAGGTTAAATATATTTTTAGACTTAATGTCTTTGAATACACTTAATCTTTATGCCAATATTTTGACTCAATAATGAAAACATAGGTACACTTACCAAGTTAAAATAGTATTTACAAAAGCATGTAAAATAATAACATAGATAATATTTCCCGTATAAAATCTTGAGATACAACCGAAAATGGAGATGACAATAGCACCTATTAGCCAATTGAAATGGCCTATATAGAGCCATGAGTGCAAAATAATAAAGAAAAATGAATTAAGTAAAATAACAAATATTATCCTTAGATGTTTAGATTTAAAATTTGATGTAGATTCTAATAATTGTGTGAGAAACACGCCGCGAACCAAGACTTCTTCTGAAAAAGCAGGTATAATGATACCGATTAAAAAACTGATGAGAAATGAAGTTGTGCCTATTTGTGATAGAAGAATTTCCTTATGATTGAGTATCATTAAAAAATAACAAAGACTTATCGTCGTAGCGATCATGATGATTGTTTTTCCAAACTTTATATTTGAAAATTTAAAGCCTAATTCAGCTACAGAAAACCCCATTTCCAAACAGTAATAGAATAGAAAGAAATTAATTGGAATGAATAGAGCCAGGAGAACAAATTGCCCTTCCACAAAAATGCCATTTCTTATATTAGGCGCAAGCTCAGTCGCGGAAAAAACGATATTTTTTAGAAATAGGAGATTGATAGTCAAATACAGTAAGCGTTTAAAAGGGTGTTCAACTTCTGTAGCAATATATTTTTTTGTAAAAAACATAGAAATTAAATAAATGATCATAACTATTGCAACTATCAAAAAATTCAGCGGTATTGCTGGTGGCACTAAAATAGCAGTTGTAATGGCACAACCAAGAAGTAAAAGCAAGAAATCATTACTTTTTCGGGACTTAAGAAAATGAGTCATTATAGTTTGAACCTCTTTTACATAAAATTAGAGTAATTATAAGCGATTGATGTAACGTGATGATCATGAACAATCTCCTATTGAGAGACCACGAAATTGATAAAGGCATGTAAGACAATAACAAAGCTAATGTTGTTGCAGTAAAATCTTGAAATGCATCCAAAGAGTGAAATCAAGATGGCGGTTAATAGCCATTGAATATTGAAAACAAGAAACCAATTATGTAGCAATACAAAAACGAGCGTATTAACACAGACTATAATTGTGAACCTTAAACGTGTAGGTTCTATCGTCTCTGTTATACGCATCAAATGTGAGAAGAGCACACCGCGTACCAACAATTCCTCTATAAATGTCGTTGTAATAATCCCTACCAGAATATTTAACGCAAAGGAAATTGTAAATAAGTGATTGAAAATTTGAAGCTGATTGCTCATTAATGCATAAAAAAAGCATAGAGAAGCGGTAGCAACAGTCATAGTAAAAGTCTTCTGAAAGTTCAATTTTTTAAACTTAAGGCCCAATTTATCAAATGAAAATCCCATATGGATACAATGCTGAATGATAAAGAGATTTAAGGGCACTATTTGAATTAAGAATGCAATTTGCCCAGCTACAAAAATACCATTAGTGATATTGTTAGCTAAATCAGATGAACTAAATGTCATAAATCTTAACACAAAGATCGTGAGGATTAAAAATGAGGTTTGTGTTATTTTATCATCAGTAGAAGTTGACAGATATTTTTTGGTTAAAAAATGAGAGAACAAATACATAAGCAAAGCAATGATTCCTAAAATCACAGATAATGGAATCATCTGTGGGAGCAGAAATGATTCGAAAACAGAAATAATTACAAATAAAAAAAGGTAAAATAGGGTGTTGATTTTAAAAGGTTTCTTCATATTAAATGCCTCTCAAGTTGTACAATTTTTAATTTTGACACTCTACTATTACAAATACTTTTTCAATTTGAAAAATAGGTTCTCGTATCATTATGATTTTCGAATTGAGAATAATAAAATTGATGAGTAATTGACTTATTGACTACATTCTTGTCATTTCCCGTGAGTGTTTCCAACTCATACCACAATATATTTGTATTTGTTTCTTTTTCAGATTCTAAATTGATTTTAAATCTGCAACAATATTTTCCAGAATTATTGTCACAAGATTAATTTTATGGTATCAGATGGTAAAAAAGAAATCAATACAAATGTGTAAGTCTAATTAATGTGTAATATTTTAATATTATGTTGATTTATGAAAGTGAAAATATTATCTTAAAAACTGGATTAAAATTTTCATAAATCGCATCGGAGGGTTTCATGTTTTTCATAAAAGAAAAGTTTTATTGCATCAAGCAATACGATACAACGGACTGCGGTGCAGCATGTCTTGCTACAGTTTCAAAACAGTATGGTCTTAAAATACCGATAATGAAAATTAAAAGAAATCATTGGAATGGATAAAAAGGAGACAAATGCCTATGGCGTCATTAAGGCAGCAGAAGAATTGGGCTTTTCAGCAAAAGGGGTCAAAGGCGATAAAGAAGCACTTTTTTATGAGTTTCCGTTACCTGCAATCGCTCACGTAGTCGTGGATGGTTCACTGCTACACTATATGGTTATACATAAAATTACAAAAGATAAAATAATCGTAGCAGACCCTGCCAAAGGTTTGATAACCTACGAACCCGATGACTTTATGAAGTTATGGACAGGCGTTTTAATCCTCTTAGTCCCTGATGTGAAATTTGAAAAAGGGGACATGACACAAGGCATTTTTAAACGTTTTCTTGGTTTGCTTATCCCTCAAAAAAATTTAGTGATACATGTATTTTTAGCATCTCTACTCTATACATTCTTAGGGATATTAGAGGCATTTTACTTCAAATTTCTACTGGATGATATTTTACCTTATGGCTTATTAAACTCGCTTCACGTGATTTCGATAGGGATTATATTACTTAATGTCTTTAAAATCATATTAAATTCATTTAGAAGTTACTTACTCCTTTATTTAAGTCAACGGATAGATATTCCAATGATCCTTGGCTATTATAATCATGTTTTGGATTTGCCTATGAATTTTTTCGGGACACGTAAAGTCGGGGAGATTATATCGCGTTTTATGGATGCAGGCAAGATAAGAGATGCCATTTCAGGTGCCACACTGACGATTATGATTGATACACTCATGGCGATTGGCGGCGGCATCATCCTATACAGTTATAACGCCTCTTTGTTTGGGAGTGCAGTGATCATGCTGATCATCTATGGGGTGCTTGTTTTTGTGTTCAATAAACCGATACGAGAAATCAATCGAAAGCAAATGGAGGAAAATTCTCAATTAACATCCTATTTGATTGAGAGTTTAAACGGTATCGAAACCGTTAAAGCATTCAACGCTGAACGGGATTCCAAATATAAGACCGAATTTCTATTTGTAAAGCTTCTTAAGACGTCTTTTAAGATGGGACTACTAAGTAATGTGATGGGTGCCCTTATTGGATTAGTAGGATCAGTGGGTGGTGTTGTTATTTTATGGATCGGTGCATTAAATGTGATGCGAGGCAATTTGACCATTGGATAACTACTGGTTTTTAATTCTTTACTCGCTTATTTTATAGATCCAGTTAAGAATTTAATCAACCTTCAACCGATGATGCAGACTGCGATAGTGGCATCCGATAGGCTAGGAGAGATACTTGATCTCGAACTCGAGAAAGCAGAAAATGATAACCGGAAAATGAAACCAGCAAGTTTAATGGGTGATATTGAACTGAAAAACATCGATTTTAGATATGGGACACGTGATAAAACTTTAAAAAATATCAATATGCAGATTAAATCTGGTGAGCGTATAGCACTGGTTGGTGAAAGTGGTTCTGGCAAGACGACTTTGGTGAAGCTGCTCTTAGACCTTTATTCTCCTGAAAAAGAAGAGATATTAATTGATGATAATAATATCAAAGATATTTCTGTTGAGGTATTAAGAGAACGAATCGCATATGTGCCTCAAGATACATTTTTATTCAGTGGGACTATTGAGGAAAATCTAAGACTTGGAACGAGTGGTAAAGTTATGGATGAAATCATCAGTGCAACGAAACTTGCGAAAGCGCATGATTTTATAAACGAGCTACCACTGAGATACAGTACACGTCTTGAAGAAAATGGTGCAAACTTGTCAGGTGGACAAAGACAGCGTTTGTCAATTGCACGTGCTATTTTAAAGGCGCCTGATATTTTAATATTAGATGAAGCCACCAGTAGCCTTGATTCTATCACAGAAAAGGCTATTGAAAAAACCATCAACGAAGTGGGCAAAGGGATTACGACGATCATAATTGCACATAGACTTAGCACGATTATGAGGTGTGACACGATCTATGTGATGGAAAAGGGTGAAATTATTGAGTTTGGAAATCATAAAGAGCTCATAAGCAGGAACGGGAAATATTATGAGATGTGGAAAGATCAACTGCCTGAATTTTATATGGATAACACGTCAAGTCAGGAGGAGATTGCATCATGAAAGGGATAATCAGTAATTTCTCAGATTTGAGTGATTCTAAAGAACTCATGGAAAATAAACCAAAACCATTTGCAGTTTGGGTTATTTATTTCTTCATTGCATTAGTGAGTGTAGCCTTTATATGGACTTATTTTGGAGAGATCGATATTGTGGTTAAGGCAGATGGCATTGTGCGACCTTCGGTAGGCGTAAGTACCTTAACGTCAAAGATTAGTGGCAAGCTCTTAACAATTAATTTTGGAAATGGGGAAGAGGTCGAAAAAAACGATTTACTTTTTACAATTGACCATGGACCACTTTTAATTCAAAAGCAAGGTCTTGAAAAAGAACTTGAAAAAGCCATGACAGAAAATAATTTAACTCAGAAATTAGTAAATTCCATTTTGGAAAAAACGAATTTGTTTGATCCTCAGAGTGAGTCGGAATACTATCAAAAGGTGATAGATGGTTATAGCAAACTGATAAAATCTATTGATCAGAATAAGAATTGTTTTGAGCAAAGAGATGAATATGCATTAAAGTATCTGGACTATACCTTTAATATAAATGATCTAGACGAAATCTGGGTTTGCTTACTATGAGAATGAGCAATTAATTGACCTTAATAGTAAGTTAGAAGATTATGCTACGCAAATAGATCGTTTAAATGAGTCTATTGAGAGCATAGATCTCAATGTAGAAAATGCTTCTATTAGAAGTCCTATTGAGGGCATTCTAAATATTGAACAAAACTACGTTGTGGGTGATCAAATAAGTGTTGGTATGGTCATGGGAACAGTAGTCCCCACAGGCGGAAAGGATTTTAAAATTCAACTTTCAGTGAAAAATAGAGATATAAGTCAAATCCATGTGGGAGATGATGTTAAGTTTAAATTTCAAGCGCTTCCTTATAAAGAGTATGGCATGCTTGAGGGTCAAATTAAACACATCAATGCAGATTCAAGTTATAACGCTTTAACAGGAACTAGTTATTACTTAGTGGAGGCACAGGTGGACAGCAGACCACTCATCTCTTACAAAGGCGAGAAATCCACGATAAAAGTTGGTATGACACTAGAAGGGCAAATCATCACCAAACGCAAAAAAATACTGCACTATCTTCTTGAAAAGATTGATTTATGGTAAACTTCAACTCCCATAAAAACAGCTCATCCTTTTTCTTGTTGAATTTTCACTGAAAAACAATATAATGATAATAGGTGTTTTTCACCATATTTCATTGAGAGAGAGGCAAAATTCAAATTATGAAAAATAAATTTGCGAAGCAACTTGGGCTACTGGGCATCATCGGCCTTGTTATAAAAGTCATTGGGGCACTCTACAGATTACCATTGGCTTATATCATGCCAGAAAATGCAGTGACGTATTACTCCATTGCGTATCCTTGGTATACTTTTTTAATCGTCATATCCACCACCGCACTACCAGCTGTTATTGCGAAACTTACAGCAGAGTACGGTGCAAAAGATGATCTAGTCGAACAGGCGCTTGTATTTGATGTTTCAAGGCGTCTTATGAAGGTCTTTGGCATTATCACCGTGATATTTCTATCCTTGGTTGCTTTCATCATATCGGGGTCATCGGGTTATCCAGAGAGTATTTATTCTTTCTTCGTCCTTGCGATTGCATCTTACTTCGTGGCTTCCAATGCCGCTTATAGAGGCTATTTTCAGGGGACACAGAGGCTTGAAATTTTTGGTTTATCTCAACTCTTTGAACAAATGGGGCGCGTTATACTGGGACTTTTAATTGTATGGTTCTTGAGTACCTTGTCAGCGCCTGACTCATGGCTTGCTGCAGCGGGTACATCTGGGGCTGCGTTTGGAGCCCTTATCAGTTGGATTTATGCAGCGCATAAATATAAAAAGATGCAGGTGGCACCTTCTCAAAAAATTATTCTTAGAGATCATAAACCTTTAATTCAAAAAATTTTAAAAATGGTATTTCCGATTGCACTTGGGGCATCCATTATGCCATTACTCACCATAATAGATGCAACGATGATTATTTGGAGACTTAGACAAACCGGATTTGGCGATCAGGCAGGTGTGATGTATACCTTTATCACATTTTACTCAGTACCGATTATCAATCTTGCACAAGTTATTTTCACAGCACTTCAAGTCAGCTTGTTACCAATGATTACACGTGCTTTTACACAGAAGAGCGAGCAGTTCAGAGAGAAAGTTTATCTTGGCGTATTGACAGCGCTGTTACTGGGACTTCCAATGGGACTTGGTATTGCAGTCTTTTCAAGAGAAATATTGGTATTCCTATATCCGAACAAGGCTGAAATGATTCTAGGTGCAGCACCAGTGCTTGGTATTTTAGGTCTAGGCGTTGCCTTCTTATCCCTATATCAAGCGACGACGGGGATCTTACAGGGCATAAATCACTATAAAAAGCCCGTTAGAAATTTATTTGTGGGTGCAGTGGTAAAAGTAATCACAGCTTACATCTTACTTGGGATTCCTGCTCTAAATATCAAAGGGGCTGCCATTTCCACATTATTAGCTTACGCAGTGGCGGCTACTTTAAATATGTTAGTGTTACTCAAGCATGTTGAAATGCCAAAATCGTTTTTTAAAAAGGCAAGTTTAACCTTGATGTCCAATGCGGTTATGATCGTAGCGGCTAAGGGTTCATTTATTTTAGTACATGCACATCTTGGGGATCGATTGAGTTTACTTGTGGGGATACTTGTGGCAATAGTTGCTTATGCAGGTATGATGCTCATGACTAAAGTGGTTACAAAAGAAGATTTGACAGCAATGGATAATAAGTAAAATAAAAAAGGACATATCTCATGATAGGCTCTTAGAGCAACTGCATGAGATATGTCCTTTTTAAATTTGAATTCTAATGTTTTCTAGAGGGCTGTCTTCATATTGCCGACCATGTTCATAATGATTTGAGTTGAATTCTTAGCAGCTTCTTCTGCGAATTCAGCGTAATTCACATGAGCAGAACCATCGGCCTTATCCGACATAGATCTAATGATGACAAATGGCAGTTTGTTGAGATGACACACATGTGCAATTGAAGCACCTTCCATTTCGGTGGTATGTGCGCCAAAATGGGTTTCGATAAACACCTTACGTTCAGGGGAGGATACAAATTGATCTCCTGAGACGATTCGGCCCTTGAAAATTTTATGAGATTTAACCTCTTCGATACTTGAGTTATAAGCGAGGTCTATGAGGTAGGGATCAGCGATAAATGTTGAGGTTTCCATTTGAGGAATAATACCATATTCATAGCCAAATCCAGTACAGTCCACATCGTGCTCCATACAGTCTGTTGAGATCACGATATCGCCCACGTTGAGATCATCGTGAATAGCACCTGAAACACCTGTATTGACAATCGCATCAACCTTAAAGTTTGAAACGAGAATTTGTGAACAAGCTGCTGCATTGACTTTGCCGATACCACAAGTGACAACGACTACTGGTTTATTTTGTAAGGTACCTGAGTAATAGGTCATCCCTGCGATTTCCACTGTGTTTTCAACGTTCATGTTATTTTTAAGAATTTCTGTTTCTAAATCCATAGCACCAATAATGCCTAATTTCATATTGTTCTCCGTTCTTTATATTTCATATTAATCTATTCTGGATAAATTAAGTTCTCGTCAGTTGCATTTTTTAAAACATCGAGATAAGCTATTGCTTCTTGTTTTGCACCTTCTAAATTATGCAATTTATAGTTACCGCATTCGATTTCACTTGCGCCTGGAATTTCGCCTTCAAAAGTAGAGACGAATTCAAAAGCACGTATGAGCAGTGGTAGAATTTGTTTAGAGGTATAATTACCATTTACAATTAAGTACATCCCTGTGAGACAGCCCATTGGTCCGAAATAAGCAACACTTGATTTGAATTCTTCATCATTTCTGACAAAAGTAGCAATAAGGTGTTCTAATGTGTGGATAGAACCATTTTCAAGCATTTCACTGTTGGGAAGTTTCATCCTAATATCAAATGTTGTCAACGTCTCTGCGCCGTAGTGATCGATGCGAGAGACATAAACACCTTTTTTAAGTTTAATATGATTCACCGTAAAACTTTCAATTCTCTTCATTTTAAGCTTTGCATGATGTCCTTGTTGATGTCATCACGCACTCCTTTCATTTCTAATCAATTAACATGGGTTTTCATTGACATTGTATCATAAAATAAATCATTAGAGCGTAAAAAAAAAGATTTGGGTATGAAAGGATCAATAATAAAAATGATATGATTACAAAATATTGTTTTTAATTTAAAGGAGGTTCCACCATGAAAAAAGCGCCTATAGGGCTGATGATTATACTGTTTATATTCACATTAACGCTAGGAGGTTGTAAGGCTGAAACGGCAGCTACTTCTAAAGTAGAGGCTGTACCAAAGGATACTCAATCAGCAGATACTCAAACTACAGCCCCTCAAGCGACAGATGATCAATCAGCTGATGCTCAAGCAACTGATGCTCAAGCTTCAGATACTTTACCAGTCTTTACACTTGAAGAACTTTCAAAATACAATGGTAAAGATGGAATGGCAGCATATGTGGGTTATGAAGGCAAGGTTTATGATGTCTCCAAGATAAAAGCTTGGAAAAATGGCATTCATCAAGGTAAATACGAGGCTGGACAAGATTTGACAGATGTCCTCAATAATTTGGCACCTCATTCACCGAGTAACCTCACCGATAATGCACCTGTTGTGGGTACATTAGAGCAAAATTGATCAGGAGACCAATTATATTAAGAAACGCACTAAGCCATGTCTTTAATGGATATAGTGCGTTTTTTATGTTAAAACAACAGAGGATAGCTTATAATAAAGAGAGTGAATAAGATGTGTCACCCTAATGGAGGACAAGATGGTGTTTAAAGATTTTAACAATAGATCAATACAATCTCGGATCATGAGGCTTTTGATTATCATGTCGATTACCTTGATATTAACATTAGGATCTGCATTTTATAACAACACAGTCTCTAGGGTCAAAGAATCAAAAAAAAGAGAAATGACGACACTCGCTATAGAAACAACCAATAAAATTGAACGCTTTCTCTTTGAAAGATCTGCCGATGTAAAGGTTTTAGCATTATCGAATATCCTAAATGCTGAAACTGTAAATATAGATGTTCAGAAGCATTATTTAGAAAATGTCGTGAAGGCCTATCAGACTTATGATGAGATATTTGTTCTAGACAATTCTGGTGACTTAAGAATTACCACTAATGCTGTATCTGGAGAAGACACTGCAAGATTTTATAAGACACACTTTCTGTCAGATAAAGCGTTTGTATCTGATTATATCATTGGAGATGAATCATCTATTTTCTTTTCAGAACCCATCGTTGAAAATGGCATCAAATTAGGGGTTGTGGTTGAGAAGATGAACTTTGAATCGATCAAAGAAATCATCGATAATGTCAGAGTAGGTGCCAGAGGTCGTGCTGAACTTATAAAGCTTGGAGAGCATGAGACACTTGGTGCAATCGTAGGTGTAAAAGAAAAATATTCTGAAAAAGAAAAAGGGATGATTTTGACAGCAACTTATCCTGTGATTAAATACGCGACACAAAAAGATCAATGGGTTTTGACGGTGAGTCAACCGACGGATGAAGCTTATGCGATTATAAGAGATATTGAAAAGTACTTTGCGATTGTTATACTGGTTTCCTTTGTGATCGTCTATATTTTTTCAAGAGTTGTTTCACAAAGTGTGACAAGGCCTATAAGACAGTTAAAGCAGAAGATCGGTGAGATTATGAATGATCAAAAGCTCTATACATCCGATGTGGTTACAAGTGATGAAGTAAAGCATCTGACAACTACTTTTGATTTTCTCCTTGATGAACTCAATTTTATGATGCAGAAAGTTTTAGAAAAATCAGGTGAAGTGGCTTATATAAGAGAAATTAGAAGCAGTATGTCCAACTTGATAGAGCATATGCCAAATGGCATCATGACCATAGATGGCAAGGGGAAAATAACTTCAATGAATCCAGCTGCAGAAGAAATTTTAGATGTTAACTTGGTCGGTGAAAATATTTTCAAGTTACCACCAACTCATTACGAAGTCCTATTTGATAATTTGAAAGAGAGTATGCTCAGCGATGCGACTCAAAACGAGATGCTGAATTTTGAAGACAGAAATGCATTTAGCAAGAAAATCATTATCAGTACTTTAAAGCAGATGGATATTAACGAAGTGGTTATCGGCATGACGGTGGTTATCCAAAACTTAGAGGAAAGGCAAAAATTCGAAGAAAGTGTCATAAGGGCAAAACGGCTTTCAGAACTTGGAGTCCTTTCAGCAGGGGTCGCTCATGAAATTAGGAACCCACTGGCTTCAATAAAAGGTTATGCACAGCTTGTGCTCAGCGAACTTGGTGAAGATACACAAGCTAAAGAAGACCTTGAAATCGTTCTAAGTGAAGTGGAAAGGCTTGATAAAATTATTGATCGCTTTATGACTTTTGCAAGTCCAAATCAACCGGATCGTAAGAAAAATGATTTGGACCGTCTTATAAATGAAGTTTTACATTTACTGACGAAATCCATAAATTCAAATCAGGTTAAAGTAGAATCAAATCTTCAAATAAAAGAAAACATCTATATGGACTATGACCAAATGAAGCAAGTCATAATCAATGTTTTAATTAATGCGATTCAGGCAATGCCCAGTGGTGGACTCTTAAAAATTGACACCAGCATAAGTAGACTTTATGAGGTTTGTGAAGTCAATATAACCGATAATGGTGAGGGGATTCCAGCAGAGATGCTTGAAAAAGTATTTGCACCATTTTTTACAACAAGACAGCAAGGGACAGGGTTGGGCCTTTCCATTTGCTCAAGAATCGTCGAAAGTCATCAGGGTAGTTTTGAAATTCAAAGTAAAGAGGGCGTGGGGACACAAATCACTATTAAACTCCCGATCCGCAGAAAGGAATTGACGATATGAAGAAGTTAACTGTTTTAATTGCAGAAGATGAGAGGAATCTTGCTCACCTTCTGGAACGTGTTTTGACTAAAGAAGGATACGAAGTGCTTTTAGCTTATGATGGTCATGAAGCGCTTGAGATCATCAAAACAACCAAAATAGATATAGTCTTAACCGATATCAAGATGCCTAAGGTGGAAGGCATGACACTTTTAAAGCAGATTAAAGAGATGGATATGGCCATTGAAGTGATTGTCATGACTGCGTTTGCAACGATTGATACGGCTATAAATGCATTAAAGATGGGTGCTAGAGATTATATTAGAAAGCCCTTTGATATCGAAGAAATCGTGGATTCAGTCCATAAGACCAGTTTGCTGATTAAAAATGCAACATTTAATGTTGATGAGCAGTTCGCTGTTAGTGAAACAGTGGTGGCTAACAGTCCAAAGATGAAAGCCCTTATGAAAATGGTTAAAAAAGTCTCTGGAAGTGTTGCCAATATATATATTCAGGGAGAAACTGGTGTTGGGAAAGAACTCATTGCACATGCGATTCACGAACTCAGTGATCGCAGAGAGCATCCTTTTATCAAAGTTAATTGTTCGGCTCTGCCAGAAACGTTACTTGAAAGCGAACTCTTTGGTTACGAAAAGGGTGCTTTTACAGGTGCTTTTGCTCGGAAATTAGGACGTTTTGAACTGGCAAATGGTGGCACCATCTTTTTAGATGAAATTGGAGATATCTCCCCTTTGATTCAACTGAAATTGCTCAGAATCATACAGCAAAAGGAGCTTGAACGCCTTGGAGGCATACAGACGATTTCGCTAGATGTCCGCATCATAACGGCGACGAATAAAGACTTGGAGTTTTTAGTCAAAGAAGGCACTTTCAGAGAAGATTTGTATTATCGCCTCAATGTAATCCCGTTAACAGTTCCACCTTTACGCGAGAGAGCGGAAGATATTCGCGAACTCATTGAGACTTTTATGTCGATCTCTTCATCATTGTATCAGACTAAACCGAAGGTGATTGAACCACAGGCTTTGGATGCACTTGTCCAGTATTCATGGCCCGGAAATGTTCGAGAACTTGAGAATATTATAGAGAGAATTCTCATTATAAGTGAAGAGGAATCGATTAAATTACAAGATGTGCCACCTAAAATTTTAAAAAGGAATACTGTTCCGACGGAATCGCTTGAAGCATACAAGGAATCTGTAGAGGCGGAAATTTTAAAAAGCACCCTTGAGGATTGTGGTGGCAACATTACGAAAGCGGCAGAAAAGCTTGGCATTAGCAGACGATCTCTTCATCGCAAAATCAATAAATATAATTTAAATGGATAGAGCATGAATGGTTATTCTCAAAGATGAATGATTATAGAAAGAAGGCAATGAGCTTTTTTTAAATACATGCGCTAAAAAACAGAGACAGGTTTGTCACAATGAGACAGGCCTGTCTTATTTTTCTGTGACAAATAGTACCATCAAGACAAAAATACATTGAAAAGGACGCACTCTGATCCAATTTAAGATTGGCATGTGAATTGCGTATTATAATATCGTCACATATTTAACAAGGAGGAAGCGTTATGGATTTCAACACAGGTAATACAGCGTTTATGCTGGTTGCTACAAGTCTCGTTATGTTTATGACACCAGGCTTAGCTTTTTTTTATGGAGGATTGGTTGGTAAAAAGGGTGTCTTGTCAATCATGATGCAAAGCTTTGTATCGCTAGGCATCACCACAATCCTATGGTTTACAGTTGGTTACTCACTTTGTTTTAGTGGGGATATTGGTGGTATTATTGGCAATTTAGATATGGCATTTTTAAATGGCGTATCGATTCATGATTCACTTTCGCCAAGCAACAATATTCCAGTGCTGGTGTTTGTAGCTTATCAAATGATGTTTGCCGTTATAACACCGGCATTAATCACAGGTGCATTTGCAGAACGTGTTAGGTTTAAAGCGTATATCATATTCCAAATTGCTTGGTTATTGCTTGTATATTTCCCATTTACACATATGATTTGGGGCGGTGGTATCTTAGCACAATGGGGTGTGCTTGACTTTGCAGGCGGTATTGTAGTACATGCAACAGCAGGTATGGCAGCTCTTGCATCTGTTTTTTTTGTCGGGAAAAGACAATCAAAACCAACTGAGCCTCACAGTATTCCACTTATAGCGATTGGAACGGCGATCTTATGGTTTGGATGGTATGGTTTTAATGCTGGGAGTGAACTCAGAGTGGATTCTGTAACGGCATTGGCATTTTTAAACACAGATATTTCAGCTTCGTTTGCGGCGATCGTATGGCTTGCAATTGAATGGAAGACGACTGGAAAACCTAAGTTTGTGGGTCTTTTAACAGGTGCAGTTGCAGGACTTGCAACGATTACGCCAGCAGCGGGTTTTGTGGATATGAAAACAGCAGCGCTTATTGGATGTGTTGCTTCAATTATTTGTTTTAAAGCAATAGGTCTTAAGAACAAAATGAAGTGGGATGATGCACTTGATGTTTGGGGTGTCCATGGTGTCGGCGGTATTGCAGGTGTTGTATTGCTTGGTATTTTTGGAAGTTCATCAATTAATGCTTCTGGTGCAGATGGGTTAATCTATGGTGGTGTCCATTTCTTTTTAGTTGAAGTAGGTGCAGTTTTGTTTGCATCAATATATGCATTTTTTATTTCATATGGACTCCTTTATTTAATTGATCAGATTACACCAGTGAGAGTGGATGGTAAAGATCAAGAAGCTGGTCTTGACGAAGTCCTTCATGGAGAAACAGCATATTTTATGTAAATTCAAGTGAAGGCAGTCACTTGATTATGATTTACTAGGGCGGACAAAGTAAAGATTGTTTGAATCAGAGATAGAAGCATTGAAAGCATAGCCGTCAAAGGTGACTGATTTCAATGCTTCTATTGTTTTTATCTGCGATTTAATCATGCAGTGAAGCATACGACCACGTGCCATTTTGGCAAAGGTTGCCTTATTAGTCAGCTTACCTTGATGATCTTCTCTAAAGTGAATTGTGATTTTAGGAAGATCAACCATTTTTGAGAATTCGTTGGAAGCGAGATCAATGATGATTTCATCATCCTTAAATAAAGTTTGGATATAATCATGCCAATGCATATATAAATTGAGATTTTTCATTTTCATTTGAAAGTCCAATCGATGAGGTCGAATAGGATCAAATGCAGAAGTCATACCGTATAAAGCACTTAAGATGATAAGGTGCTGGTCTAGATAGTCGAGGTCATTTTTACTATAGTTTTGGATTTCTAATTGCTTAAAAACAAGACCTGTATAGGATTGAATGGCAGGAAGTTGCTCATGTTTTTCAAAGTTTTTATAGTGTGTTTTGTAATAAGTGGCTTTATCTTTATAGAGGTGCAAAAGATCTTCTAAAAGAAGATTTGATATCACTTGAGTGGTCAGTGTATCTTGCTCTGGTGAAAGGTAGGTTATATGTTTTTCAGGGATGTAACAAAGGGGTGATGTTGAAGAGGGTACTCGTTGGGTCTTACTTGGGGACAGGATTATTTTCATATTAAACGCCTCTCATGTAATAAATTTTTGGAAATTATTAAAGTCAACGATTATTTGATCCGATATACTATATATAGGAATAAATTTTTATAAAGCCGAATATATTGTAGGTTTTACAAAAAAAGTGCGCATTTTTTACCTAACTTTAAACATGATATAACAAACCGTTGATACCATAAGAGTAGCAAAGGAGTGATCATATGTCAAAGGTTCTAGAGGTAAGAGGAGATTATAAGATTTTAGCGACAAATAGAGATTATGTTGTCATTAACATGACACTAGCTTACGAAAATCACGCGCATTTTAAGTCAATCCAACCACTTTATCATTTG
The DNA here is from genome assembly GCA_965140735.1 of uncultured Fusibacter sp. Classification (GTDB taxonomy): domain Bacteria; phylum Bacillota; class Clostridia; order Peptostreptococcales; family Acidaminobacteraceae; genus Fusibacter_A. The sequence continues at coordinate 3,989,954 of OZ223306.1, forward strand.
TTGACACTCATAGAACATGGCTTAAGGCCAACTTCGCCTTATATGATGAAGGCGGCAAAAAGACTATTAGGCGACGGCTTTGAGAGGTTGACTCCCAAGAAGAAAAAAGAAAGTTATAATAATAATCACAGAAAATCTCGATCACGTTGTGCTTAGAGATGAGCAAATAACCATTTTGAAAAAAATAATATGCGCTCTATAAACTAGACCATTATTTCTTTGAAATCTGTCTAGTTTATGGAGCGCATTAAATTTTTTTGTTTGATTGTGAGGTTTACTCTATCCAGGAATTTGTGCACGAAGTGCTTTTTCATAACCTTCAATGATTTTTTGAAGGCCATCAGACATATTGGCGTCATTAAATATGATTTCAAGTTTAGCAGATGCAGTTTTATCAGAGGATTCAGTGTTTTTATGAAATCTTCTTTCTTTCTTTTTAGTAGGAAAGCTTACTTTCAACACATCATTATCATCAAGAGATAGTTCTAAATCACTTGTAAATTTAAGTTCTGAAATTTGTGGCATCGAAATGGGCATTAGTGTGAGTAAAGGCACATCCACATTTTGTATTTCAAACCCTTTTGCGGTTTCTTTTGGATATTGAATCGTAACTGTTTTGGGTCTTAAAGTTTGTGTGACTTCATCATTTAAATGGTCAGCTGAGTCTGAAAGTAAATGGGAAAGACTTTCTGGATGCGATTTTCTCTGAGCACTTCCTTCGTTAAGATTCTCCGACTCTTCTATGGTTTCAAAATAGCGATCGAGAATCTTAAGGTGCTCAGCAGACACTAATTCAACTGCTGAAAGGGAAGCATCTTGTATTGTTTTTACTAAGCTACTCAAATCTATCATAATATTATCCTCATTTACTTAATTGTGTTTTTAAGTTCATAAAATTTATCAAGTGCCTTTGATGCAATGGGAATGCTTTCGCTTGAAATTGAGAGAATTACCTGACATTTTGTACACTGAAAACGGGTTCCATTAATGAGTGCCACAGGGTCTATGGTAATAGGTGCGTTGCAGTTAGGGCAATTTATATTTGTATTCATATGTACTCCAATCTTTAATAAATAATTTATTTAAAAGTAATCCTGATGTCTAGTCAGGATTACTTTAGTTAAACAACAAGAATTAAACCGAAAGATTTTCTCCGAGGCTTTTAATCGGGAAAATCATCAGTCAAAATAGGTTTAGGTCATCAAGAGATGGCTCAAATGTTGTTTAAGATCATTAGTTTTCGTCTAAGTATCTATTCTGTTGTTGGCATTTCGATAGGCTGGATACTCTTTGCAAAAGCATCTAAAATTGTAGTTACACCTGAAGGAAGTGGTAATTGTCCTGCATGGACTTTGATAGAGTAGTGTGCAGAATTACTTTTTTCATAGTGTGTATCCTTACTAGATGATTTCGTTAGATCATAACTGACACTACCTTTGATTGATGCTGAAATAAGGCCATATCGAAGCTTACCTGCCAAAGTAGCTTCGGCTGCCAGTTTAGATTCAGTTTTTGAGCTAGTATCTTCACTGTAACTTGATTTGACTTCCATATCAAATTCAACATCTACGTTGTCTACGCCCAAAGAATTTAATGGAATAATGGTTAAGAGGGGCAAATCAAATTTAGTGGTGACCGGTATGATTTTGGGATCTGCTTCTTTTTCAGTTTCACTTGGTTCTCCAGGGGTCAGAACCCCTCTTGTAAGCTGCATGGTGATCATGAGTGGTGTATAGTTACCATCATCACCGAGTGAAAAACAAGTGTCGAGCATGAATTTAGTTTGAGTCATCGCCATCATGGAATTGGCTTTTGCAGCTGCTGTCAAAGGGCCACCGATCAAGTCGTCCATAGGAAGACCTGTAAATTGTTGTGCCATTGAAACTAATGCAGGTTGTGCCATTGTATTACCTCCTTAATTATTCAAATTCAATACATTTTGAGTTCTGAGTATAATTTTAGACTAATTTGACGCGTCATATTAGATGATGAATTAGAACGTTAAAAAGTTCCATTTAGTATAAGATGATATAAATAATAGTAAATGGGTAATTATGGTTCTAAAGGGAGGAAGCAAATATGAAAAGAAAAATTGAAGATGTGTACAGATTACATTACAAACAACTTTATGGCATTGCTTATTCAATCCTAAAAAATCATGCCGAAGCTGAAGATGTTGTATCAGAAGGCTTTCTCATTTTTTTAGAAAAATGCGATCGAGTTGATCCCCAAAAAGCACTGAATTGGCTTTATGTCGTAATTGCCAATAAAGCAAAAGAACATTATCGTATTAATCACAAATACATCCCTTTTGATTATTCAAAAGCATCAACGAGTAAAGAAGATACTGTGCTCTTTAGTGAATGTGTTGAAAGTGTGGAAATTCATATTAATCACAGTGATTTGAAACAACAGTTGAATACTCTTATAAAAAATAACCTTAATGAAACGCAATTAAAATGTGTGAAAAGTTACTATTTTGAAGATTTGAGTTATCAAGAAATTGCTGAAAAATATAGCATTAAGGTTGGGACTGTGAAATCAAATCTATCTAGGGGCAAAATTAAACTTAGAGATGTAGTTGTGGATGAAGAAGAATATTTAGTTTATCTACACTAAGTACATATGTAAAATATGCCTTATAGTGTTAACAAGGTGTATAGACATAGGCACAACGATCACGTATGGCTAAATGTGATTGTAGTGCTTTTTTTTTCTTAATGATAAATTGTCTTTAGAAGAAGTGTTGTTTTCGATATAGAGAAAGTTAAAAAAAAACAATTATAATGTTAGATAGAAATAAAAATGGGTAAAAATTAAATGATGGCTCTATATAACCTTAACACTTTCTAAGTGGGGAGGAAGAGTAATGAAAACAACTTTATTATATGATGAGATCTTAAAATTTGATGAAATAATTCAAACAATGATTGACAATTCAGATGTTCTTGTTCATGCAAATCAATTGGTATTTAGTATTAGCACTCAAGCAAGTGGTGAAAATGCATATATCTATAGAGCTTGTGAGGACGCTTTTTTTGAGCGGGTAAGAAGAAACTTAACAGTAGACGTCATAAAAGATGCGCAAATTGGCGCGGGGAATATGAAATATATTATATTCAATTCTATTTTGGATGATGATGATATCAGAGAACAATTTTATGAAGTCGCTTTGATTTCATTTGATTCATTTAAAGAAGACAGTTTAGTAGGCTATGTTTATTTTACAGTGGATAAGCAGTTTGAGTCACTTTTACTTGAAATACAGGCTAAAAAAAAGAATTTTTTGAGAATTGACTATTTAATCAACAGTATCAAAGTTAACATTGAAAATTATGAAAAACTGTATTATTTGATTGACTTTTTTTCTGAAATTGTGGCAACAAAAGATCGCTTTATGCCCCATCATATGACCAATGTGGCTAATTGGGCTATGTTGATTGCCAATGAACTCAATTTAGATTATAGAGATCGGCTTACATTATATGTGGCGTCTTTAATTCACGATATTGGCATTGTGTATATTCCCGAAAAAATAATCAATAAATCAAGTAAACTGACTGAAGAAGAGTATAATTTAATGAGACAAGTACCTGAAAAAAGTTATGAAATAACAAGAACAACGCTCTATGGAATGCATTTTTTTAAGAATGTACCAACGATTATCAGATATCACCACGAATGGTACGATGGTAGTGGTTATCTCGCTCATAAAAGTGGAGAAGAAATTCCGCTCTTAAGTCGAATAATTTCAGTGGCGGATGCAACGGATGCGATGTTATCTAAAAGGGCCTATCGAGATTTGCTTTCTGAGGATTTTGTGGTAAAAGAACTTTTAAAGGGAAGTGGAAAACAATTTGACCCTGAAATTGCAAATGTAATGATTCAACTTATTCGAGATAGGACTAAGAATAGTCGGGAAGCATTCGTTGAGGATACCACTTTTGTATCACAAGTTTCTCTCAATTTTTACTATGATAATTTTAAAAATCAACGTTCGTGTGTGGGCAATTTAATTATGAATGAAAAAACTGGAAAATTGATTATACATAGTGGAGATTCATTCACAAATCTTAAAATAAATCGTATTTATAAACCATCTATAAGTTTTTTTGCTCTTAATGATTTTTTAGAATATGAAGTTGAAGTATTGGGCATCATGAATAATCAAATTTTAATGACTGGTTTTAAATATGTGCCTACAGATAAATACTTCTCATTAATTTGGGAATTGACAGGGATTTTAAAGACACATTATAATCGGAAGGGAAACGTAAAAATCTTTAAAGTCGGAGGCGATACGTTAGTATTTGAAGTAATAGATCAATTTTTTAAAGATATTTTAGTTTCTAGTATTGATAAAACAGCGACGATTGAGTTTGATCTGGAGATTAGTCATGCGCACAATAGATTTACCTTAATGGGACGGATTTTAAGATTTTTTAACTTCCAAAATGCCACTGTGTTTGTTTTTAAATATACAAATATCACTAGTGTGGAGAGAGACTCTATTTTAAGAATGCTATTTAGAAAACAAACACATGATAAACAAGTTAGAATGAAATTATAATTTTTACCACCTTTCTTAGATTTAAATCAAGACACTTCAGTTTACACTCTAATCAAGAACATCATAATTTACTCAAATTAGCACATAAAATAAGCCAGATTAACTTTAATGTAATACTGGCTTAATATATGAACAAAACAGATATCCACGCAGATGGAAAGAATGCAAAATTAATAGTTACATGTAGACAGCGTTTTCAAGCGTAAAGGTGTAAGGCTGAGCCTCTGCTCCCTCTCCACCACCGTGCATTACAATGTCGGCACTTTTTAGACCTAATAGTGAGAACTCGGTGTTAATATCGTTAAGAACGGCGGCGCCTATACCTTTGCCTTCTTCGATATGAGCTACAACACCAATATAGAGTGTAGATTTAAGTTCAAACAAACACTTTTCTCCAGGAGCAAAGCTACTCTTCTTAGCGCAAAGACTATTGGATCTATAACAAAAGGCGTTAATAGAGCCCATAGCTAAATTATTTTCTATGACAATTTGCTTACTTGTAGAACGGACGTCACTTGATAGCTTCAATACAGTGCCACCATCTTCTTTGATCATCTCAAAAGTATCTCCAGGGGAGGCCTTTAATTGAGGGGTAAAATTGCCATAGCTGTCGCTAGCGTTGACTTGTAAATCAAAGTCATATTCAAAGGGGTGATAATTGCCGTAACCGCAATTTTTAATAACTTTCCATGCAATTATTTCGGTATTCCAATCTGGATTGGTCGGTTTTTGAAAGATAACAATATGAGGATTATTTTTGCCTTCGGATTGATTGATGTAATTCAGTTTAACTTTCATTTTGGGCCTCCTTCTGATTTTAAGTGTAAATAATGAGTGTAAGAATAAGTATACATTGTGTCTAAAGAATTGAACGATTTGATACCAATCGAATACCCTTGAAATTACATATAAAACAGAAAAATAGAAAATTCGATAATTCTGTATATTTACAAGCTAATATAGAGCTTCGGCTTTTGTTGTTTGTAAAAAAGGACTATGCAAATCATATCAATTTACATAGTCCTTTTTTCACGCTATTATTTCAAGGTTCAGCTAAATTAGCTTAGTTCTTGATAAATCTTTTATAAAATTTGTTTTTTAGCATTTCATAAAATTGCCAATAAGAATTCTCTCATCACCTTACAAGCTGTAGCTGTACTTACACCTGATTGATCATAGTGCGGTGAAAGTTCTACGATGTCAGCGCCGACGACATTTAAATCTTTAAAAGATTGTAGGATAGTCATCATTTCGTTGAAAAAGATACCACCAGGTTCTGGTGTGCCAGTCCCTGAGAATATAGACGGATCTAAAACATCAAGGTCGATCGTAATATAACAAGGGGTATCGGGTCCAATGGTAGCGATACGCTCTTTAAGTGTTGAGAAAGTAAATTTTTCTAGATGGGTATGCGATTTTGCCCATTCAAACTCCCATTTTTCACCTGAACGAATACAAAATTGATTGATTTTACCATCACCCATGAAGTCCCAAGCGCGTCTGATCACAGCGGCGTGAGATAGGGGTTCGCCCATATAGTGTTCTCTCAAGTCAGTGTGTGCATCAAAGTGAAGTAGTACAAGATCTGGATATGCTTCATAAGTCGCTTTGATTGCACCAAGGGAAATCAAGTGTTCACCACCGATTAAAAAGGGTTTTTTCCCTGAGTTTAAAATCGTGCGTGCCATCTCTTCAATGATATCAAGAGACTTTTGGGCGTTTCCAAATGGGAGATCAAGATTGCCCACATCTGTCAGAGCGTAATCCGCAAGGTCTTTATCTTGATAAGGGCTGTAGGTCTCAAGACCATAGGAGTCCATTCTTATGAAATCAGCTGCAAATCGAGTACCAGGCCTGAACGAAGTTGTTGAGTCAAAAGGTGCGCCAAAGATGACAAGATCTGCATCGTCAAAATTAGAATCGCAGCCAATAAATGTATGAATGTTTGAATGCATAAGTCCCTCCATTATTCAGATAACAATTTTTTTACAAAAGTAGGCAGTGCAAAACACCCTGTATGAAGATCGGTATTATAGTATTTTGTTTCAAGCCCGAAAGCTTCCCATTCTTCTTTTTTAAAATCTTTAATTGGATCTAGTGATTTAGAAGCAAAGCCAAACAGCCAATGTCCAGATGGATAAGTTGGCATGTGGAACTGATAGACTTTGCTGATTGGGAATATTTTTTCTATTTTATCATGTGAGCGTTTCATTTCTCTTGCGTAATTTGGGTAATAAGGACTTTCGTGTTGATTAATTAAGATACCAGTTTCAGTGAGTGCGTTGAAGCAGTCCGTATAAAATGCTACGGAAAATAACCCCTCACCAGGACCGATTGGATCTGTTGAATCCACCAAAATGAGATCGTATTCAGCGACTTTACCTTCGATGAACTTTAAACCATCTTCAAAGTAAAGTGTAACGCGTGGATCAGTAAGTCTATCTGCAGTGAGTGGTAAGTACTTTTGACAAGCTCTCACAACCATTTCATCTATTTCCACCATATCAATTTTTTCGATATGTTTATACCTTGTGAGTTCTCTTACTGTACCGCCATCACCGCCACCGATGACAAGCACACGTTTAATGCTTGGATTAGTTGCCATGGCCACGTGGGTGATCATGGCATGGTAAACAAATTCATCTTTTTCGTTAACCATCATAAGACCATCAAGTGTAAAAAATGTACCGAATTCTTCAGATTCGAAGAAATCAATCTGCTGAAAAGGGCTCGTTTCAGTATAAAAATGCTTTTTAACTTTAATTGAAAAATCAACTGTATCTGTATGCTTTTCTGTGTACCATAATTCCATGTTAAAGCCTCCTTAACTATAAAATCAATGCTTCATCTCATATTATCCCTTTATGACTTTGATGAAATTGGCTTCAGGATCTTCCATGCCAGTGACAACTCCGTGTGAAGCCTTAAAGAGCTTAATCTGCTCAATAACGGATTCATTAATGCGTTCACCGTAGCTTACGACCGGAATGCCTGGGGGATAGCTCATAAGTGATTCACCACTAATCCTACCAAGTGTATCTTCAAGAGCTACCATCTCTTTAACTGCATAAAAGGCGTCTCTAGGTGTTAATACCACTTCAGGATAATGTAAATCTATTTTCTTGTAATCAATACGAGCGGAGTGGAATCTATTGCTAATATCTTTTAAGGCATTGATTAAGATGTCGACGTTGTCGTAGTCATCACCAACACTTAAAATGGCAAGTGAATTGTAGACATCACCCGTTTCCATTTGAATATTATATTCGTCTCGCAATATTTCATAGAGTTCCATACCATTTAGCCCCATGTTTCGAGTATTTACACTGAGTTTTGTAGGATCAAATTTATAGAGGCCAGGTTGATTTTCTGACTCGTATCCAATGGCGTAGCAACCGGGAATTTTATTGATTTCAGCTCTTGCATAGTCAGCGATTTTAATGATACGTGATAATATCTGATGGCCTTCGGTTGCAAGCATTTTACGTGCTACATCTATAGAGCCCATGAGCAAGTAGGAAGGACTTGTGGTCTGCATTGTATTGATGACTTTTCGTACATATTGACCATCAACACGATCTGTTTTGACTAATAGTGCAGAACTTTGAGTCAGTGAACCACCTGTTTTATGAAGACTTACAGAAGACATATCTGCACCAGCAGCCATCCCGCTGAGTGGAAATTTTTCGTGAAAATGAAAATGAGAACCATGTGCCTCGTCAACGAGAACGACCATATTTTTATCGTGACAAAAGTCGACAATTGTTTTTAAATCACAAGCAGCGCCATAATAAGTTGGATTAATGATGAAAACGGCTTTAGATTCAGGGTGATCTGCATAAGCTGCCTTTAAACTCTCAAGTGTGATATTATGTGAAACGCCCATTTCATTGTCGATTTCTGGTGCCATATAAACAGGCTCTGCACCGCATAATATGAGTGCGTTAATAGCAGATTTATGAACATTTCGAGGTAAGATAATTTTGTCACCTGTGGTTACAGTGGCCATAATCATGGTTTGAACTGCAAAAGAGGTACCCCCTACTATAAAATAACCACGATCAGCACCAAAAGCATCCGCTAAAAGGTCTTCACCTTCTTTGATAACGCCAGTGGGATTACCTAAAAAGTCGAGTGATTTCATGGAGTTGACATCAAGTTCAAGCATTGTGTTGCCAAAAAAGGCTGCATATTCTTGTAAACCACGGCCATGTTTGTGTCCCGGGACATCAAAGGGCGTAACATTTTTTGTATGGTATGCCTTCATGGCAGTAAATACTGGTGTTTTTGAGTGATCCATTCTAAGGACTCCTTTCACAGACTACATCTTCGGAATATTGCGTCCGTAATAGATTTCAGCCATTTCTTTTTTGAGTTTAGTGATAATATTGCGCTGTTCTTTGATTGTAAGATCATCTTTATGAACTTCAAATAGATAATTAGCAAGTTCAAAGTCTTTGAGCATCATTTTCGTATGGAAAATATGCTCTTGATAAACATTGACATCGATTAATTGGTATTTATTTAAAGTGCGTTTTGCAATGAAATTTTGAATTGAATTGATATTGTGATCAATAAATAATTTTTGACCAGAAGCATCTCTTGTAAAGCCTCTAACCCTATAGTCTATGGTGATAATGTCAGAGTCAAAGCTGTCAATTAGGTAATTGAGTGCTTTAAGTGGTGATATTTGACCACAAGTTGAAACATCAATATCCACTCTGAAAGTACTTATCCCATTATCTGGATGATACTCAGGATAAGTATGCACCGTTAAATGACTTTTATCAAGGTGACCTACTACGTGTTGAGGGACATTGACGAGTATACCTTTATTACAAGAATCGTCTAAAGCCGCTTCAGGGACTTCTTCTTCAGAGATTAGTATGGTTACACTTGCACCTTGGGGATCATAATCTTGTTTAGCGACGTTTAGCACATGAGCCCCAATCATTTTAGTAACATCTTTTAAAATCTGTGTTAAACGATCTGAATTATATTGTTCATCAATGTATTCTATATATTTTTTACGATCTTCTTCGGTTTTTGTATAACTGATGTCGTAGATGTTAAAACTCAAAGTCTTTGTGAGATTGTTAAACCCATGAAGCTTAATCTTTTTATAACCTTTCAACGGATGGGCCTCCTTGTTAACTACACTAAATATATAGGTGTGAAAAGTGATGGATAATACTTAAAATATTAACCCATAAGTATACTAATACTATTTTTGCACAAATACAATTATAGCAGAAAAAATTATAATTACTAGTGTTTTATAGGTTTTTTTGAAATAAAAAATCAGAAGCTTTTTTAATAATTTAAAGTTTAAAATATTAAGTTATATAAATGGCATTGACAAACTTTTAAGGTTTGGAAATGCTCGTTTTAATGTTATCTAAATGTAAAGTCGGTGTAAAACAAATAGAAAAAGCCCCTCATTCATGAGGGGCTTTTTCGGGGTTGATATTCATGTGAGTTTGAAATAGATCACTATTTCTTTTGGCTTTGTAAGTATTTCAATAAATTGATTTGAGGGTATTTTTATCATACCCGTCAAATTGGTATTTAAACAATAATTAAAAAAATGTATTCTTGAATATATAAAGATAAAATTTGCGTATATTTTTGCATATAGTTTAGATAGAAGCAATGTATTAGTATCAAGGTTATCTCTTATTCGACAAATTCATAGACTTTATCGATAAAAAGTATTCCATCTAAGTGATCTATTTCATGGCAAAGACATTTGGCCATAAAATCTTCTCCTTGTATTTCGATAGGTTTGCCATAACGATTTAGTGCAGAGACTTTAACCGAATTGGGACGTTTGAGTTTACCCCATTTATCTGGGATACTTAGGCAACCTTCGATAACTTCTTGAACGCCTTCGCTCTCAACGATAACAGGGTTGATGAGTTCAATTACCTCTTCACCAAGATCAATCACAACGATTCTCTTTAAGATCCCTATTTGAGGTGCAGCTAAAGCTGCGCTGTTATCTGTATGATGGAGCGTATCAGCCATATCATCTAAGATAAGTTCGATTTTTTTATTGATTTGATCAACAGTTCTACATGTTTTTCGAAGAATTGGGTCGTCATATAATCTTATTGTTCTAAGTGCCATGAATTTCTCCTTTTCAGTGCATTTTATTAACTCTATTTTACTGGGTTAATCATTTAATGTCTATCATAATTGCTATAGTTGAAGGTTCGTTGTGAATTCAATCAATGTGTAGTAAAATAAAGGAGATAAAATCAAGGAGGTACTTGTGGAAATAAGAGTAGGTATAATAGGACCTCAGGATAGTGTTGAAAAAATCATGGAAGTTGCAAAATTATTTGAGACAATAGCGGAGTTTGTGACCGAAATATATAATGATTATAGCGATTTAGAACAGTTAACTTTACAGATTCAGAAAAGATGTGATGTCTTACTTTTTTCTGGTGAAGCACCCTATAGTGTCGCCTTAAATAAGGGAATATTGGAAAAACCAACTGTCTTTATTCCGAGAGAAGGTACTAGTTTTTATAGAACAATCTGGGAAGTTCACAGAAATCAGAGTAACTTTAAAAGACTCAGCTCAGATGTGGTTTCTGCTGAAGTTGTTGAAGAGGCCATGGAAGAGTTAGGAATTCCTTATGACGAAACCTATCATATTAATTATAACTTTGGGATAGATTATAATGCACTTATTGAATATCATAAAAATCTTTGGGATTCTGGGACCATAGATGCTGCTATTACTGGATTTACGGGTGTTTATGAAGCCCTTAAAATCTTGGGGGTATCCGTCTATAAAGTATATCCAACCAAGTCGTTAATCAGAGAGTCCATTGACCGTGCGATTTTACTTGGGCAAGTGAAAAAAGAAAAAGATGCACAAATGGCGATTCAAGTAGTCAAACTTCGAATAAGCGATGAAAATGCATCTTCGGCTTATACTTTTATGTTGATGCGAAATCATTTAGAGAAGGTATTAATTCAGTATACTCAGCAAAACTTTGGTGCGCTTTTTCCATTTGGAAGAGATGAATATTTGATTTTTACAAATCGTGGTGCCATCGAAAATATTGCAGAAATATTTGAAATGCAATTCAATCAATTTTCAAATAGCTTACAACACTTGATTGTGGCATCCGGAATAGGGTTTGGACACACTGTGTATGATGCTGAAATGAATGCACGAAATGCACTCAGTTACGCGATGCAAAAAAAACATCATTGTATCTATTTGAAAGATGAAAAAGGTATTTTAACAGGTCCTTTTACAAGTGAAGCCAATAAATGGCTTTCATACAATCTTATGTCGGGGAAGGATAGTGCTATATTCGAAATTTCAGAAAAATCAAATTTGAGTCCGACCTATATTTCTAAGCTTCAAGGCTTAATTCATAAAATTAATCGCAAAGTTGTAGATGTGAATACTGTGGCGAATTATCTTGGTATTAGTCCGAGAAGTGCACGTAGAATTTTAACAACTTTAGTTGAATCTGGCTATGCTCAAATTGATTATTCAGAGAGTAAAGCGCAAACTGGAAGACCAAGGAAGATGTACACCCTGAGTCTATGATTAACTGTTTAATAGCGTTAAGAAATTTTAAGCACTTTTAAATACAGAGGCATAATACCCACTTTAAAAAAACAACCGCCTATGAAGTTAGCGTTTAAGGTCTAATTTCTAGGCGGTTTAATTTTAGGGTGTTTTTTTGATTTGCATTTATTTGATTTGTATTTAGATGGGTTTAAACTTTTAATCAATTTTAAATAGATTTACAACTTTCATCATTTCGCTAATATCGGTACCAAGCTGTTCTGAAGCATGAGCCACACGCTCTGAAGCTTCTTTTAGATTTTGACTTGCAGCATTTATTTCTTCACTGGATGCAGCCACTTCCTCAGAAACTGCAGAGGCATCGGATACTTTAGATAAAACTAAAGATTTCTCTTGGTTAATCTCAACGGTATAACGATAAGCCGATTGTATTTTAAGACTTATGTCTTCGAGAGCATCTACGATTTTTTGATAAGCACTAATGCCTGTATTAACAGCATTCGTTTGCATTTTAAGTTCACTATTAAGTGATTCAGTAGATTCAATAATTTGCTTAGAATCTTTAGCGATCCCTTCAATGAGCTTATCAATACTGAGTGAAGATTCCTTGGATTGTTCTGCAAGTTTTCGAATTTCGTCAGCAACAACAGCGAAGCCTCTTCCAGATTCACCGGCACGAGCGGCTTCAATAGCAGCATTGAGAGCAAGTAAATTTGTTTGTTCAGCAATGTTGTTTATAAGTGTTGTAATATCGGTTACATGGTTGATATTATCTCGTAAGTCGCCAACTTTACTAGAAAATTCATTAAAAATACGACCTGTAACATTGACGGAATCTTTCATAACAGTCATATTTTGATTGCCTTCTACAGACATTTCATTGACTTGTTTTGCACTTTGATCAATGATTTTTATATCTTTGCTAATATCGTCTAGTTTCTCGCCAAATGAGCCGATAATGTTATTTATATCCATAAGGTTTTCAGATTGCTCATAGATGGCAGTTGAAGTTTCTTGAACAGAGCTTTCAACCTGAGAAGACATATTGGACATTTGTCTGGATGTTTGGATAAGGCTTTCCGATTGAACATCAATGCTACTGGAGACTTCATGGACGGACTTAAGCATATTACGGACAGATTTTCTCATAGATTTTAATGAACGATAAGCAATTGTAATTTCATCTTGACCCTTAAGCTCAAACTGATCTTCAGAGTGTCTAAAGTCGCCTTTAGAGATGATTTCTAGACTATGGCTAAATTTGTTGATTTTTTTAGCAATATAGGATGAAAATAAAAATGCGCCGATTATGCCTAGGATTAAAAAGACTAAGGAAATGATACTTATTTTAGAAGTCATACTAGATAGAACAGACAATACTTCAACTTCGGGCACATTGATTGCCAATGACCAAGGGGTATTTTTAACTGGAGAAAAAGCCACTATTTTAGAAATCCCTTCATAAGTATAGTCACCATAGCCTTCTTCCCCTTGACTCATGCGAACGGTAATGTCGTTTAGACCTTTTAAGTTTGGGTCTTCTTGAGTTGTCTGGATAATATTCAGTGCATCGGTAACAAATTCTGGCGTTTCATGCGCAACAACAACCCCTTCTTTATTGATCATAAAAGCTCTACCGGTTTCTCCAACTAAAATGTCATCCGTTAAGGCAGAAAGTTCATCGCCATTTCTTACGCCGAGGAGCACTCCAGTTTGCTTACCAGTACTGTTATAAATAGGAACAGCATAAGATACGATTAGCGTTTTGCCATCTGATCTACTGATTATCGGATCTGAGATTGCAGGAATCCCATTTAAGGCCTGTTGATAATAGGGTCTAGTACTTAAATCTACAGGTATATTGTCGTAAGTAAGTGCCTTTCCATCCATTTCGCCAATGCCAAAAGATAAATAACCTGATCGCTTTATTTGTTTGGCAAGATAAGCTTGCTTGTCTGCCATAGAGACTTGAGAACTGCTGATAATTTCAGTATCAGCAAATGCTTCAATTTCTGTAAATCTTAAGTGGACTCTTTCGCTGACAACATCAGCTGAAGATGCTGCAGTCTTCATGAGGAGCATTGAAGAATTTCGTTTTAAAGCATCAATAGATGAACGATAGGCAACTAAACCTACCCCTAAACAGATAATAAGAACAATTAGACTTAGTACAATTCCATATCGAATGCGTATACTTTTCATAATGACCTCCTAAAAATTAGAGCATGCTTAAGACATTTTTACCCATAGATAGAATGTGTAAGCTGAAAAATAGAAATATGTGGCGGAATAGAGTGAATATTTAGAGAAATGACTTCACATATCCGAAAAAACTGGTATAATAGACACAATAATTACGGACATGACCAAAAGGTGACCGTAAAATTCAAATTTTTTTACTTGGGGTAGAAAAAACAATTAAATTATTAATGGGAGGGAAATATGTCAAAGAACAGTACTGCTGAAAAAACTTCGTTGCTGATGAAGTTCTTTAAATGGGTCGAAATAGCAGGCAATAAGCTGCCGCATCCATTTACGATGTTTTTATGGCTTTTAGGTGTTGTTGTGGTTTTATCAGCAATATTAGGGTCGATGGGTGTAAGCGTAATGCATCCTATTAAGGGCGAACCAGTGGCGATCAAGAGTTTGCTCACAACAGAAGGTATTCGTTATATTCTTTTAAATCTTGTTAAGAACTTTTCAGGGTTTGCACCTCTTGGATTGGTATTAACCATGATGCTTGGTATAGGTCTTGCAGAACAATCTGGGTTAATGGATGCCCTTATGAAACGTTTTATACTAGGTGCACCAGAAAAAATGCTTATTTTTGTTGTCTTTATGATTGGTATTTGTGGTAATATTGCCTCAGATGCTGCGGCAGTTATTGTGCCTGGACTGGCAGGTGCTATTTTCTATGGTGCAAAGAAAAATCCGATTGTGGGTATAATTGCTGGCTATGCAGCGGCAAATGCAGGCTTTACAGCAAATCTTGTAATTGCAGGTACAGATGTTTTGCTTGCGAGTTTGACAACAGAGTCAGCTAAAATAATTAACCCTGCAATAGAGGTGTCGCCACTTGCAAATTACTATTTTATGTTTGCATCTACGATTGTACTTGCAATCGTTGGTACGTGGATTACTTCTAAAATAGTTATAAAAGTTGCTGGCGAGTATGTACCAGAAGGCGAGCTAATAGGTCACACTGAAGATCTTACGGTTACACCTGAGCAGAAAAAGGGTCTTAGAAATGCTGGATTTACAACTTTAGTTTTTTGGGGACTTGTGATCATAGCACTTATACCAGCGACCTCACCTTTAAGGGGCGAAGGTGGTAGTATTATTTCATCGCCGTTTATCAAAGGGATTGTGCCATTTTTACTCTTTTGGTTTATAGCTGCTGGGGTTGCTTTTGGGAAACAAGTTGGAACAGTTAAGAGTAGTTCAGATGTTCCTAAGCTCATGTCAAAAGCAATTGAAGGGATGTCATCATATATTGTTTTAGTATTTGTTATGGCACAATTTATCAGCTTTTTTAACTGGACCAATATGGGACTTGTGTTGTCAATAGCACTTACAGACATATTGAAGGCAGCACATTTCACTGGCTTTGGCATGATTGTGGCAGTGATCTTTATAACGATGTTTATTAACCTTTTTATAGGTAGTGGTTCTGCGAAGTGGGCACTCCTTGCACCGGTTTTTGTGCCAATGTTTATGATGCTTAACTATTCACCAGCATTAGCACAAGTTGCTTATCGAATAGGGGATTCCACCACTAATGCAATTACACCGCTAAGCCCATATTTTGCAATTGCGCTTGGTTTCATGCAAAAATATAAGAAAAACATTGGTGTAGGGAACTTCTTCTCGTTAGCTTTGCCATACGTCATTGGTTTTGGAATCGTATGGATTTTGCTTTTGGCCGTTTGGTTTTTCTTAAACATACCATTAGGACCAGGTGCGAGCATATTTTTATAATCAATAGACAGACAATTTTTTATTGTTGTTCATCGGTGTGTGCTCACTGATGAACAACACTCCAATGAATGAGTACATTAGATGACATAAGAGAGGTTTTATGCAATTACATGAACGTATGATTAGGGAGATTGAAAAATCAAGTAACAAAATAGTAGAGAATAGAAGAACACTCCATCAATATCCAGAAGTCGGATGGACAGAAGTTAGAACAGCTGTTTTAGTAGCACGTGAATTAGAAGCTTTGGGATTTAAAGTTGCTAAAGGGCATTCGGTGATTGACTCAGAGGCGCGCATGGGTGTTCCTGATCAGCAGATTCTAGATCTACATTACAAAAAGACGCTAGAACTGGGCTTTTCAGAAGAAGAACTAGAACCCTTTAAAGATGGCTTTACTGGTGTTGTTGGAGAACTTAAATTTGGTGAAGGACCGACGATTGCGCTTCGATTTGATATGGATGCCATCAAATTGGAAGAATCCTCAGACGAAGCACATAGTCCAGTAAGTCATGGTTTTGTAAGTAAAATAAAGGGACAAATGCATGGTTGCGGACATGATGGGCACACGGCTATTGGTCTTGGTGTGGCTGGCATTTTAGCCAGTATGAAAGAGTCCTTCAATAAGGGCACGGTAAAATTGATATTTCAACCTGCTGAGGAGGGCGTTAGAGGTGCGAAATCCATGGTTGAAGCAGGTGTGCTTCAGGGCGTGGATTACGTCATAGCTTGTCATCTCATGGCAAATGAACCTTATGGAAAAATTATTTGTGGTGCTAATGGCTTTTTGGCCACTGCTAAAATGGATGTGAAATTTAAAGGCAAAGCTGCACATGCAGGTGCTGCACCCAATGAAGGCAATCACGCAATTTTAGCAGCTTGTAGTGCCGTTCTCAATATACATGCAATTCCAAGACATAGTGAAGGGGTGACTCGCGTAAATGTGGGTACAATCGAAGCGGGCACAGATCGCAATGTGATTCCAGACGAAGCAAGACTCAAGATAGAAACACGCGGTGCGAATACGGCTATTAATGCCTACGTTAAGGATTATGCGACCCAAATTATTAAACACGCTGGTCTAATGCATCAAGTTGAAACTGAGATAGAATTGGTTGGAGAAGCACTCGGTGGTAAATCTGACAAGCAATTAGTTCATGTTATAGAGTCAGTTGCAGAGGGTTTAAATATATTTGATAAGATTGTGGCGTTTGACGATCATGCAGGCGGTAGTGAAGATTTTTCTTATATGATGTCAGCTGTTCAAGCGCAAGGGGGTCAAGCCGCTTATTTTATGGTTGGAGCATCGCCACTTGAACAAGGGGGAAGAGGGCACCATACTTTTAACTTTGACATTAAAGAAGATGCAATGATTGGGGCGGTAAAAGTATTTACGGGTATCCTTTCCAAATTGTTATAGACAGCAAATATTGTTAATTTTACAATGATCATCGAAAGGGAAAAACTATGAATAAAGTAGAATGGATCTCACAGTTCATTGAATCAAGAGCAGATAAATTTATTGAAATTCAAAATGAAATTTGGGATTTTGCTGAAATTAGATTTAAAGAGACAAAATCCGCATCACTGTTAATGAAAACCCTTGAAGATAGCGGCTTTACAGTGGAAAAACCGATTGATTACTTAAAGACTGCTTTTAAAGCCACTTTTGGACAGGGCAAGCCCGTCATTGGTTTATTGGCAGAATACGATGCACTTTCTGGTCTGAGTCAATGTGCAGATGAAATGATACTTTCTAAACGAATAGGGCATGACAATGGCCACGGCTGTGGACACCAGATACTTGGAAGTGCTGTCGTTACAGGCGCTATCGCATTAAAAGCTTATATGGAAACTCATAATCTTTCTGGTCAAATTGTGGTCTTCGGTTGCCCCGGTGAAGAGGGCGGTTCGGGAAAGACTTTTATGGCTAGAGAAGGTGTCTTCAATGCGCTGGATGTGGCTTTGACTTGGCATCCGATGACACATAATGCGATATTTGGTTCAGAAACACTTGCGAATTGCCAAGTTTATTTTAAGTTTAGAGGTGTTAGTGCCCATGCGGCAGCTTCGCCACATCTTGGCCGAAGTGCACTGGATGCAGTGGAACTTATGAACGTGGGAACTAATTTTTTAAGAGAGCACATGCCATCTGATGCTAGAGTACATTATGCGATTACGGAGACCGGTGGGCGATCGCCTAATGTTGTTCAAGCAGAAGCGGAAGTACTCTATCTGATTAGAGCTTCAAAAATTTCTGAAGTAAATGCACTTTATGAACGCGTATGTGATATTGCTCAAGGTGCCGCTTTGATGACAGGGACTCAAGTTGAAACTACATTTGATAAGGCTTGCTCAAACTATATACCAAACGATACTTTAGGAAGACTTATTTCTAAGCAAATGCAACTGCCTAAATTTACGGATGAAGACTATATAAGAGCTAAGCGCATTCGAGAAACCTTTAAAAAAGAAGAGATTGATAACGATATTGCCATGGCTGAAGGCGTTATGGGCGATACTACACCTGAATTCAGAAAAGCTTATAAAGAAAAAGTGCTTGCAGATGTGGCCTTGCCCTATACTAATAAACAAAATAAGCTTTTTGGATCTACGGATGTTGGCGATGTGAGTTGGATTGTTCCAACCGCACAGTTTTATGTGGCAAGCGCAGCAATCGGAACGGCTATGCATACTTGGCAAATGGTATCTCAAGGTAGAACTTCAACTGCTCATGCAGGTTTAATTGCGGCAGCTAAGACTTTGGCACTTACAGGAATTAGCTTGTTAGAAGATGAGACTTATATTGAGCATGCAAAAGAAGAGCATCTTGAAAAATTATCAAGCACCCCATATGTTTGTCCGATTCCTGATGGCATTTATCCAAAAGTACCTCTATAAGGTCACGTGAGAGGCCGTAGAAAAAATGGCTAGACATGTTCAAAAAACTAAACATGTAGCAAGGAAAACCATGTTTGTACTTCCGTGACGGACACATCAGTCAGGTGAATCTGAAGGAATCTTAATAAATTAGAATTGTCAGAAAAAAATGGCTTAAGGTGTTGACATAATTCTCAAATATGTTTATAATCAATTTCAATATCAACTAAAACAAAGTTAAAGATAGCGACGGAGAACGATTCTTAAAAGAAACTGTTCAAAGCGAGCTACAGAGGGTGCAAGTGTAGCAACAGGTTTAAGATGAAAATCACTCCCGAATTGATGATTCGATAATGTAGATGATTCCGGTAGTCACCGTTAAAGGACTTGAGTTCGTTGAATTTTTTTATGGACACTATGAGAAGATGAAAATCAATTTCAGGGTGGAGTCAATAAAAAAGTGAGACCGACTTGATGAGAGCAGTTTGCTAAACTGAAATTGGGTGGTACCGCGGATAATAATTCGTCCCTATAAACAATTGTATGAGATTGTTTATAGGGACTTTTTTATACAAAAAAGACGATGGTAACAAACAATTTTGGAAGGAGTGAGGATTATGCTTAGAAAAATTTATGCGAGTACTGATTACGGGGTGCATTCACTGATTAAGGTCGTAGCAACACTTAGAAGAAAAGAATTTGACGTAGTAGGTGTTAACATGGACTGCTTTGATGAGGAACGCGCAAATATATGCATAACCTTGAGAGATAAGGAGAAACTCAATGCTGAATATGCGAAATATCAGCTTGAAAAAATCATAGATATTCAAAATATTATAATTGATGGAGGAGAAAACTAATGAAAGTTTACTACAAAGAGGATGTCACAACAAAACACTTGGAAGGCAAAAAAGTAGCAGTGATTGGATTCGGTTCACAAGGTCATGCACATGCATTAAATATGAAAGACTCAGGCGTAGATGTATGTGTTGGTTTATATGAGGGGAGCCCATCAAAGGCAAAAGCAGAGGCTGGTGGTCTTGAGGTATTCACAGTGGCAGAAGCGGTTAAAAAGTCAGATGTGATCATGATCTTACTTCCAGATGAAAAACAGAGAATGGTATATGAATCAGAAATTAAACCAAACTTAGCAGAAGGTAAGGCTTTAGCCTTTGCTCATGGTTTTAATATTCATTTTACACAAATAGCACCACCTAAAAATATTGATGTGTTCATGGTAGCGCCAAAAGGTCCTGGACATTTAGTAAGAAGAGTATATCAAGAGGGCAAAGGTGTACCGAACTTGTTTGCGGTTTACCAAGATTACACTGGGAATGCGCGTGACTTAGCACTTGAATATGCCAACGCAATTGGTGGTACAAGAGCTGGTGTTATTGAAACAACGTTCCAAGAAGAAACAGAAACAGATTTATTTGGTGAACAAGCAGTTCTTTGTGGTGGTTTAACGTCACTTATTAAAGCGGGCTTTGAAACTTTGACAGAAGCAGGCTATCAACCAGAAGTTGCATACTTTGAGTGTCTTCATGAAATGAAACTTATCGTAGATTTACTTTACGAAGGTGGCTTCGAGAAGATGAGATATTCTGTTAGTGATACAGCAGAGTACGGCGATTATGCAATTGGAAAAAGAATTGTAACAGATGAGACTAAAGCCGAAATGAAAAAAGTGCTTAATGAAATTCAAAATGGTAAATTTGCACAAGAATTTTTACTTGAGAATCAACTTAACAGACCAATGTTCAATAGAGTTAAAGCAATAGAACTCGAGCATCCAATCGTTGAAGTAGGTAAGAGATTAAGAGGTATGATGTCTTGGATTAAAGAGTAAGGATAAAAACCTTATTAGAACATCATTTATGAGGGCTTAAGAGTTGAGAGGGAGATCAATGAAAAATTTTAATTACAAATCGGATAAATACACAAGTGCCAATATTGTAAACGGTGTGGAAAAAACACCTCACCGTTCGTTATTAAAAGCACTGGGGCTTTCAAATAGTGATATGAAAAGACCTTTTGTAGCAGTGGTGAATTCATATAATGAAATCGTACCTGGGCATGTTGAACTCAAACGCGTGGTAGATGCTGTAAAAAAAGGAATCTTAATGGCAGGCGGATTGCCTTTTGAAATCCCGGCCATCGCTGTTTGTGATGGTATCGCTATGAACCATGAAGGCATGAAATATTCGCTTGCTTCAAGGGAGCTTATTGCAGATAGTATTGAGATCATGGTGAAGGCACATGCATTTGATGGCATTGTTTTTATACCAAACTGTGATAAGACTGTGCCAGGCATGCTTATGGCAGCAGCACGAATTGATAGACCTTCTATCTTTGTCAGTGGTGGACCAATGCTTGCAGGTAAGTTCTCAGGCTCTATGGATACGCTGAACGAAATCAGAAAAGGTGCTGTCAATACTGCGATTGATTTGACCACTGCTTTTGAAGCTGTTGGCGCATACCAAAACAATAAAATAGATTTAAATGTACTGGATGAAATAGAGGATTCAGCTTGCCCAACTTGCGGTTCTTGTTCTGGGATGTTCACAGCGAACTCTATGAACTGTATTACAGAAGTTTTGGGACTTGCTTTGTCAGGCAATGGTACAATTCCAGCAGTTTATCAAGATCGTGTTAGATTAGCCAAAGAGACTGGTGAGCGCATCGTTGAATTGATTGAAATGGATTTAAAACCAAGGGATATCGTTACAGCTGAGGCCCTTAAAAATGCATTAACTGTGGATATGGCACTTGGATGCTCCACGAATACGATCTTGCATTTAACAGCGGTTGCCAATGAGCTTGAGCTTCCAATTGGACTTTCTGATTTTGATGCTGTATGTGAAAAGACACCAAATCTTTGTAAACTCAGTCCGGCAGGTCCGTGGCATATTCAAGATTTGCATGAAGATGGCGGTATAGATGCAGTTATGAAAGAGCTTTCAAAGGCAAATCTATTAGATCTCACAGTTAAGACGGTTTCAGAAGGCGTACTTTTAAGTGCTAAACTGGACCTTGCTAATAAAAAAGGGAAAGGTGTGATTGCTTCAATAGAGTCCCCTTACAGCTCGACAGGTGGCTTAAAAGTCCTTAAAGGATCATTGGCGCCTAATGGTGCTGTGGTCAAAAAATCTGCAGTTTCAGAAAAAATGCTTAAAAATATAGGCAAAGCTAGGGTCTTTGAATCAGAAGAAGCTGCAACAGAAGCAATCTTGGAAAGACAAATTAATCCAGGAGATGTAGTTGTTATACGTTATGAAGGCCCTAAAGGGGGACCTGGTATGCGTGAAATGTTGACGCCAACCTCTGCACTTTCGGGTATGGGGCTTGATGAAGCAGTATCGCTTATAACGGATGGTAGATTCTCTGGTGGTACAAGAGGCGCTGCAATCGGACATGTTTCACCAGAAGCTTATGAAGGTGGTGTGATTGGCCTCGTCAAAGAAGGCGATTTAATTGAAATTGATATTCCAGAGGGAATTTTAAATTTACAAGTTTCAGAAGCAGAGCTTGAATCAAGACGATCAACACATCAAATTTTAGAGAAACCAATAAAAGGTTATTTAACACGTTACCGTCAATCTGTGACCTCGGCAGATCAAGGTGCAATTAGTAAAAAATAGAAGTTTATATAAAATAGATAAAGGAGCGAGAGCATATGCTGAAAAATGGCGCCCAGATATTACTAGATTTATTGCATGAAAGTGGTATTGATACAATCTTCGGATACCCGGGCGGAGCTGTTATTCCTTTGTATCACGAGCTCGGTGTACAATATGATCGCTTTACTCATATTAGAGCATCACATGAGCAGGGTGCAGTACATGCTGCTGATGGTTATGCACGCTCAACGGGTAAACTGGGTGTTTGCTTCGCAACTTCTGGCCCTGGCGTTACGAATACAGTGACGGGTATAGCGACTGCATATCTTGATTCATCCCCTCTTTTGGTGATTTCAGGTCAAGTGCCGACATCATTGCTGGGGAAGGACTCTTTTCAAGAAATTGATATCACAGGTATGTGTATGTCGATTACGAAGTATTCTGTTCTCGTAAGGAAATTAGAGGACCTTGAAAAGATTGTTAGAAAAGCGATTAAAATTGCAACAAGTGGAAGACCTGGACCTGTTTTGATTGATATTCCTAAAGATTTATTTATCAACGAAATAGATTTTCCTAGGTATCCAGAGTATGAATACAAGATGAGTCAGCCTGAAATTGATCTAGAAAAGGTAAAATATGCATGTGCACTTATCAATCAATCGGAAAGACCGATCGTCTATGCAGGCGGTGGTATCCGGATTGCTGAGGCTCATGAAGGGCTTAGACGTTTTTGTATAGATAAGGAAATCCCAGTGGTAAATACACTGATGAGTTTGGGGACTTTTCCGAGAACGCATGAACTCTCTCTTGGCATGGTGGGGATGCACGGTTACCCAGAAGCCAATATGGCTATTACAAAATCGGACTTGATTATTGCCATCGGTGCCAGATTTAGTGATCGTGTTATCGGAAACCCCAAGGATTTCGCAGAAAATGCTAAAGTCATCCATGTGGATTTTGACTTTACTGAAATCAGTAAAAATATCGATGCAGATGTTGATGTCTGCGGTGATTTGAATATAATTTTAGAATACTTTAATCAAAATGTTAAACAGCGGCATCGTGGGCCATGGCTTAAAGAAATTAAGGCTTATTGTGTGGAACAGCAAATCTCTGAGACCATGGGCGCTGGATTGCCACCAAAAGATGTCATTGAAACCGTTCATGAAACTCTTGGAAGCACAAGTATCATTGCTACTGACGTAGGACAACATCAAATGTGGACTGCCCAATATTTCAAATTTCAAAATCAGCGCCAATTCATTACTTCAGGTGGTCTTGGCACAATGGGCTTTGGCCTTGGTGCTGCCATTGGTGCTAAAATGGGTAATCCCGATAAACATGTGGTTTTGATTACGGGTGATGGTAGCTTTAGAATGAATAACAACGAACTTGCCACAGTGGTGGATTACAACATTCCAATGCTCATTATTTTGTTTAATAACACTGTGCTTGGTATGGTTAGACAATGGCAAAAGCTATTTCAAGATGGCAGATATGCTGAGACAACGCTTTCGAGCAATATGGATTATTGCAAACTCGCCAGTGCTTACGGCATAGAGAGTATTAAAGCAAGATCTATTTTTGAACTCAAGCAGAGTGTCGAGCGCTTTAAGAAAAGTGGAAAAGCGATGTTTATAGAATGTAAAATTAGCAAGAATGAGGATGTTTATCCAATCGTGCCGCCTGGAAAATCAATAGACCAGTATTTGACACGATAACTTTATTAAATCTCTATGGCCTAGCTATAGGTTTAAACTCCAATATTAAATATGAGGAAAGAACTCACACAGGACAGTGGGTTCTTTTCTCTTTTTGTAAGCTATTCAATTGCCTTTTATGCAGATTGGCAGGTCTTTTGACAATAAAATCTTAATAGGTTAGATCAATCGTGAGAGCGTCAATTCTATACAAGAATTTATACTTAATTTGTCATATGCTAGTTTTGAGGTGATGTATATGAAATGTGTAATGATTATTGATTTAGAATTGCCACTTGGTATTCAGATGAACACAGCGGCTGCACTTGGCATAAGTTTGGCAAGTAAGGTAGAGGGACTTACTGGTAAAAGGCTTTTGGATCAAGATGGTCATATTTATGAAGGAATAACTAATATTCCGATTCCAATACTGGCGCTTAAAAGCGATGAAATCAAGGCTAAATACGATATCTTATTGGAAAAGAAAGATCCAGAATTAAAAGTTTTCACTTTTGTAGATGTGGCTCAAAAATCACTTTCTTATGATGATTATGAAATGAAACTTGCACGTACAAAATATGAAAATATAAACTTTTTAGGCTTGTGTATTTACGGGCCTAAAAAAAAGGTAAACAAATTGACGGGCAGTATAAAGATGATGCGATAGAGCACTGGTATTCTGTAATCCATCTATTACTGGTACTTTACTATACCAGACCTTTTTGTATAATCATATTGAGACTATAATTAGATGAGCAAGGAGGGCAAATGGCATTGTTGAAAGTAAACGGTGAAAAAGTACAGATAGGATTATTGAGCGTCAAAAATTTTAATCCAACAGCAGATCTGTCAGAATTTGATACACTGGTTGACCAGACTATAATGAAGATCAATCAAGAGTATGGCGCACTAAGTCGCAAACAATTAAAGAAGAAAGCACCAATTGATACGTATGCAGAATACTATAAGCGATACGGTTATAGTTATCCTGTGCTAGGGCAGTTAGAATCGTTTTTAAAGGGAGATAAACAATTAGAAACAGATATCAGACTTTTAAAAGTTTTGCTCCTCACGGAGCTAGAAAGCATGCTCTTGATGGCTTGTCACGATATGGATGCGGTTAAAATGCCACTGACTTTAGAACGTAATTTGCCAGATAAAGAAGTTCAATATGTTGGCATCAGCAAACGTGAACAAAAGATAAGCGCGCAGGATTTTTACATTAGTGATGACGAAGCTGTAATTTCAAGTATTTTAAAGGGGCCTGACTACAGAACACGTGTCACTGCAAATACAAAGGATGCCCTTTTTATGATTTATGGGCCTTATGAGATAAACCCATTAGAAGCACATATCCGTCAGACGCTTGATAAGCTTGAAAAACTTTTAAAAGCTTGTTCGCCTGACTGTGTTATTGAAGAAAAAAGTATTGTGTAGATTAGAAAAAAATTATATTAAAACGCCACCATCCCAAAATGACTTTTGTATTAAGTCTATTTTGAATTGGTGGCGTTTTTGAGATTTCTTTAAAAATATTTAGAGGTCTTTATTGGTGTTTATAACTTAAAATACGAGTTGAATTCAGGATTGCCAGTAGTGCGACACCTACATCACCAAATATGGCAAGCCACATGGTGCCAAGACCAATCACCCCTAATATCATGATTATGACTTTAACCGCAAGTGCGAAGATGATGTTTTGTGTGACGATTTTTTTTGTGAATTTGGAAATAGATACGGCTGTAATGAGTTTTGAAGGTTCATCAGTCATAAAGACGACGTCAGAAGCTTCTATGGCAGCATCACTACCTATGGATCCCATGGAGATGCCTACATCTGCAAGTGTTAGTACAGGTGCATCGTTGATGCCATCACCTAGGAAAGCAATTTTCTTACCTTTTTCTTTTAGGGCTTGTACATGTTTAAATTTGTCTTCGGGTAAGAGTGCACTTTTATAATTTTTGATGGAGAGTGTTTGGGCAACTTCATTTGCTTGAGATTCTCTATCACCTGTAAGCATCCAAACTTCATGTTTCATTTTATTGAGTGCGTCAATTGTTTTTTGACTGTCTATTTTCAACTTATCATCAAGAACAATAGTCCCTTGATATTGACTATTTTTAAAGAGATAGACGAGTGTACCACTTTGATCAAGTTTTGGAACACTGAGATTATAAAGCTTTGCAATAGAAGCGTTTCCGGATAAGTAGGTATTATTTGTGTATTCGACTTTGACCCCTTTACCACTGATTTCTTCCACAGTATCACCGTTTACAGTTTCGAGCTGAGAGAAGACTTCAAGTTTTGAAATATAGTCCATAATGGATTTAGCTATAGGGTGATTCGAATTTCGTTCACATAAATAGGCACTTTCTATGAACTCTTTATTAGAGATTCCTTCAGCTAATATGACTTTAGTCACCTCAAATCGTCCCTTGGTGAGCGTCCCAGTTTTATCAAAGACAAAGGTATCGATTTGACTTAATGCTTCTAGGTAATTACTCCCTTTTACAAGGATACCATTTTTAGAAGCAGTACCAATGCCACTGAAAAAACCAAGTGGAACGGATAATACAAGTGCACATGGACATGAGATTACAAGGAAAATTAAACTTTTATAGAGCCATTCATGAAAATGAGCACTGGGCATTAATAGTGGTGGCACGATGGCAATGAATGCGGCAATACCAACTATAATTGGAGTATAAATTCTAGCAAATTTTGTGATGAAATGTTCTGTTTTTGCTTTTTGACCACTGGCATTTTCCACGAGGTCAAGTATTCGAGCAACTGTTGAATCTTTATAAAGCTTTGATACTTTCATTTTGATCACAGCATTTATAACGACGGTTCCGCTGAGTACTGGATCATTGATACCGTAATTCATTGGCATGGACTCACCAGTGAGTGCAGAGGTGTCAATCATAGTACGCCCTTCAACGATGGTGCCATCAAGTGGAATTCGCATGCCGGGTTTAACTAAGATGATATCACCTACAGAAACCTCTTCTGGTGAGACTTCTCTCTGGGCATGTCCTTCAACAAGGATGGCTTTTTCAGGTTTGATATTGATGAGAGATTTGATTGCATTTCTGGAATGATCCACTGCTAAATCTTCAAAGAATTCTCCAATTTCATAGAAAATCATAACGGCAACAGCCTCAGGATACTGCCCGATACCGATTGCACCAAAAGTCGCGATGGACATGAGGAAGTTTTCGTCGAATACGTGTCCTTTTAAAATATTTCTAAAGGATTTGTACAGGACACGATGCCCAGAAATAATGTATGCGATGCCTAGTAAACCCAATTTGATTTCAAATAGAGGCGCTACGAAAGAGCCAAAGAAAAGTGCTAAACTAATCCCTAATCTAAAGAGTTCTTTGATCGTATGTGATTTATGTGCATCAATTGCTTCTTTGGAATTTGAATCCGATTTTAAAAGCACTTTAACATCAGGCTCAAGTTCAGCTACAATCTTCTGAATTTCACTGATTTTCAAAGTAGAGTCTTGTTTTGAAAGTTTTCTTTCATCGTATTCAAAAGTTAACTTAGATTGAGAAAAGTCTAAGTTAACTTTGTTAAGGCCAGTAATACCCTTAGTTTTAGTTTCAATTTTTGCAGCGCAATTGGCACAGCCAAGGCCTTCTAGATATAAATTTACTTTTGTCATGAGATCACCTGCTTATTTATGAACAACATGATCTATGCCTTGAGTGAGTATGGTTAAGACATGATCATCATCTAGTGAGTAATAAACGACTTTACCTTCTTTGCGGTTTTTAACAAGGCCTGCCTGCTTTAAAACGCGAAGTTGATGTGAGATAGCGGATTGTGTCATATCCAGTGAACTGGATATGGCTTGTACACAAAGTTCCGATGTAATAAGGAGATGTAGAATCTTTATACGTGTGGGATCCCCGAATACTTTGAAGATGTCAGCGACTGCATTTGCCATATCATTTTCAATCATAACATCAGCACCATTACGAATGGCTTCTTCTAATACACGGGAACATTTACAAACTTTTAGATCAGTCATAGAAATACCTCTATTCTTTCTTGGTCTATTTTAAAGGCCTATATACATAGATACATCAATATCTAAAATATGAATATATGAGCATGTGAATATATGAACAACTGCTCATATATAGTATAATCCTATTTTTTTAAAAATTCAATAGGATTTGTTATTATAAACAATAAAATTTTAGGTTATCTCAGAGGTGGTGGGGATTAAACTGCTCAAGATGCGCCATTTGCTTTTTTAAGTGTAGGATGAGATCAACCCTCAATTGTTCTGGCTGAATACTTAGAATGCCTTCGGAGAATTTGGCTAAGTAGGCTGTGACAAATCGAATTTCATGATCATCATAATATCCCTTTAAAAGGACTTGGTTATTATCAGTGCATAGTTTGATTGAGGGGTAATTTTCCTTATAATAGAGATCAACAAAATCTGGAGAGATTTCAATCTCAAATTCATGTTGTTTTGAACAATGGTCAGACCTTTTTTTCTTGAGAATATACAATTGAACATTTATTAAGTGATTTTTTAAATTTTT
Organism: uncultured Fusibacter sp.; assembly: GCA_965140735.1. Lineage (GTDB taxonomy): Bacteria > Bacillota > Clostridia > Peptostreptococcales > Acidaminobacteraceae > Fusibacter_A. The sequence goes on from OZ223306.1 coordinate 4,018,825, forward strand.
TAGATAAGGTTAGTCAGGAGAATCCCGTAATTGTAATTGGACATTCTCTAGGGGGCATTATTGCCTATTATGCAGCAGCAGAGCGTTCAAATATAATAAAACTCGTTGTAGAAGATATAGGTGCAATTGTAAAGGGGGATGCATCCTTTGCATCTCAAATAACTCATCGAGCGCCCTCTCTGTTTACTTTGGGGGATAGCCTTAAACAGTTTGGGATTAAAGAGCCTAGCTACTTTTGGGAAAGTGCATTTAATGATGAAGAGGGCTGGGGGTTCAGATTTGATAAGAAGCACATGGCGGAAATACAGGCAAATATAAATGGCGATCATTGGGATGTATTGCTTTCGAGTGACTGTCCAATGTTGTTAGTACACGGACAAAATTCCTGGGTTGTTTCTGATGAGCAAGTTGTTGAAATCAGTGAAAAACGTGAAAATACGAAGGTGGTTATGTTGGCGCATATTTCACATGGTGTCAACATGGAAGTCCCTAATGAATTTCTTGAACGAGTTAATTGTTTTTTGAATGAATAAGTTTCGTCCTCGTCTAACCGCTTAGAGATGGCCTCAAATTCTTGACTCTAAGCTGGACGAAAACTAATAATATAAAAAAAAGCTCAATTCTGAATGGGTAGAATTGAGCTTTAATACGTAATACTTATTTGCTTTACCTTAATTTAAGAGGTTCTAATAGCGATCATCAAAAGGGTCGTATCGTCTTGGTGAATGTAAGAGTTCATGCTCTAAGCGTTTTAGTCTTTTAGATTTGGACGCATAGAGAATTGTAATGACAATCGAGTATACAAAAAGGATAAACGCAAATAGAAGAATCCCCATACCTATTGCAAGAGAAAGGTCTTCATCTGGATCTGTTGAGCCATCTGTACTTAAATCCGTCTGAGCATCACTTGTGTCGCTGTCTGTATCAACGGCTTGAGCTGCATAGTAATTTTTATATGCACTTTTTATTTCACTTGGTGTATTTAAATAATCAAGTGCAGGATGCTTGTCATAGTATTTAAGTGAATCTAGAGTTTGATCCATCTCTTCGAGCAACCCGTCAAAATGCGTAAAGAGTACTTTGTAAAACTCAGGACTGTTTAAATCGATTTCTAGATTTGCCATTTGTTCAGTTGGAGATAGTGAGGAGCCACTCTTTAGAAAATCTAGATATTTCTTTTGATAAGCATCGCCTTCATTAATTAAGTGATCATTAATAGCGGTTGAGGCAGCAAGGCTCATGGCATATGAATAAACATAAAAAGTTTGATATAAGTGAGGAATTTGCATCCATTGATACTGATAAGAATCATCCAGAATAACACTATCGCCGTAATAATCTTTTGAAGTTTCTAACCAAAGTGTATTTAATCGATCAAGTGAAAGCGGATTGCCCATTTCAGCTTCATCATAAACACGCATTTCAAAATCTGCTAAAATTGTTTGAAGGAAGAAAGTCTCATAGTAGAGATCAATTTCTTTTTCTAAGTAAAACAGTTTGAGGTCATCGTCATCTGCTTTACTTTTTAAGGATTCAAGCAATAGTAATTCGTTTAGGGTAGATACAGCTTCTGAAGGAAAAGAACCGACGTTTGTATCGAAGTAATCTTGATTTTCAGTTGTATACATTTGATGCATGGCATGACCAAGTTCGTGAGATAGTGTAGATTCACTCGAAAAGTCATCTCTGTAATTGAGTAACACATAAATAGGCGTATCATAGGCGCCCCAAGTGTATTGCGAGCCGGTTTTAAAGTCATCTGGGTAAACGTCTATGTTGCCACTTTCTAAAAATTGGCTGAGTTTATTGACATATTGATTTCCAAGAGGAGCAAGTGCCTGAAGGACATCACTGATACTATCTTCATAAGCGATTTCTTTGTAATAAGAACTTGCATAGGGAAGATGTAAATCAGAACTGTGAAGTTCATCGTAACCAAACGATTTTTGCTTAATATGGTTAAATTGTTGAATGAGTTTAGCATTTGCCCGTGTGGTCTTGATGAGATTTCTATATTGCTCGGGTTCAATAACACCAGAAGTAGCATATTCTAAGACAGAGTCATAACCACGTGATTTAGCGAGAAAAATATTCTTTTGCACTTCAGCTATATAAACGCTTGAAATTGTATTTGCATGCATACTATAAGGCTTTATATAGGCATCATTGGCCTTAATGCGATCTTGAAGTTGATCACTGTAAAAGTAAATCGTATCAATATCAAAATCAAAGCGGCGCGTATCACCAAAGGGATCTGAAAAATCATCATAGTGGACGTCTGATGTGGTGAGTTGGTCATAGATTTCTCCAGGCATTTCAGAAAATTCTGAGGCGTAAGCCAAAACATTCTCTGCTTCTTCTGTTAAAATATGAGATCTCTCAGTCATCATGGATGTAAAAAAGCTTTTAAAAGGTTGAAATTGTTTTTCTTTTGATAATCGAATAAGCTCATCGTCAGAGTACAACATGAGTTCGGGTTTAATGTAAGCTGCAGCTTCTTCTAAATTGGCATAAGCGTCCATGGCAGTAGACACGTACTCTTGATAATTTGAATTTGTGGTGTCTGTATCTTGAAGCATGGAAGCATAGACGTAGAGCTTATCACCTATGATAGAAGCTTCTAAGTATTTTGATAAACAGCTTGCTAGCTGATTTGGGTCGGATAGTTGACCTTTGAATTTTTTGAGGTCAGGGATAAGTGTCACGTTGAGTTTTTCTACATTTGCTTTAAATTCGGCTTCATCAGCAAAAATTTTTTCAAGATGCCACTGAGTTGGATAGTCTACGGCAAAAGAGAATGTGTTAAATGTAAGTAGTAAAATTAAAGTGAGTATAAAGGATTTCCTTATACTTATAGGGGGAGTAACTGACATAATTGCCTCCGTTTATATTTGTTATGGTGTTTTGACTTTGCTATAATAAGAGCAAGAGTCTGTAAGGTACTATAAAATACTTTATATGCGATTATAGCAAAAAAATGTGGTCTTTCAGTGTCCTTTTAATGAGAAATAAGTGAGGAAAATATGAAAAAATTACTTTCAAAATGGATTATTGCAGCAGTTTCTATTTATTTAGCAGGCCAAATGGTAAATGGGTTTCAAGTATCTGGATGGCAAGCTGCATTTGGTGCAGCTATTGTTTTTGGATTACTCAACTTTTCAGTTAAGCCAATCTTGAGTATTTTAGCATTTCCAGTGACTTTAGTAACATTTGGATTATTTTTATTTGTAGTCAACGGTATTATGGTTTACATACTGGGCATGCTTTTAAAAACAGTTCAAGTATCCAGCTTATGGCATGCAATTCTAGCTTCTGTTGTGATGTCTATCTCAACGATGGTTTTGAACACGATCTTTGGTGTTAAGGATCATTCAAAAAGGGATTAATAGATTGAGAGAAGTCTTAGATTTAATTTACATTTTACATTTAGGCTGAATTCTAAAAAAACCTCTTAATGATGTTGATATCATTAGAGGTTTTTTTGGATCATAAAATAGTCTGAACATCATGACGAACTTACGATTAACACTAATTGTTCTTGTTAAGTAAGGTGTCAGAGAGTGCAGAGTTAAGATTTGAAAAAGACTCATCTAAACGGTCTAAATCACTTGTATCTAAAACTTCTAGTTGCTGGAACATTTCGTTTGAGAAACGGTCAAGAGTTGTTTCAACAATTGCTTTTCCCTTTTCACTTAAAGAGATGTAATAGATTCTTTTATCTAAAGCGTCAATCTCTTTTGTAAAATAGCCTTCATTAATAGCCGTCTTAATATATCTGCTACAATTTGGTAGAGAAATATCAAGTAATTCAGAAACTTCTGAAATCATTAACTTTTTATGTCTATATACGGTTTGAAGCATTTTAAATTCTAGCTTACTAACATCTTGATGCTTATTTTTCTTAAAGCTAGAGTGGATAACTTCTTCGTAGATATCATTGAAAATAATGACTTGTTTAAGTATGCTGTTAATCTTGTTATCGTTCATAAAATCACTCCTTATAATAGATTATAAATTTTTAAAGCCTTAATTGCAAGTAGTGTTTATTAAAAATTAATAATTTTGATTAGACAATTAGAGTAACTCAAACGATTCCTTATAATGGAATTAATCCCGAATTTGTCCTTGCCCATATATAATATATTTTATTGTAGTCAATGCTTCAAGTCCCATAGGGCCTCTAGCGTGTAGTTTTTGAGTACTTATGCCTATTTCAGCGCCAAAGCCAAACTGGTTACCATCTGTAAATCTTGTGGAAGCATTGACATAAACTGCAGCGGAATCTACATGATTCAAAAAGTATTCAGAATGCGCATAATTTTCAGTAAGGATGGCTTCAGAATGATGTGTGCTAAATATTTCAATATGTTCAATAGCCTCTTTGATGTCAGAGACTGCTTTTATGGCGAGTTTATAGTCTAAATATTCTGTCTCCCAATCCGCCTCAGTTGCTAGACTAATGTGATTGCCTAATTTGTTGTAATTATGGAGGTGATCATAGCATTTTTCACAAACGGCTACTTTTACATTTTCTAAGTGAAGAGATTCTATAATTGGAATCAAGTGAGATTCTAAATTCTTTTCATGAAGTAAAACGGTTTCAACAGCATTGCATGCACCTGGCTTTTGAATTTTGGCATTGAGAATGATATCTCTGGCATTATTTATAGGATACTTATAATCCACAAAAATATGACAATTACCAGTGCCAGTTTCAATCACAGGGACTTTAGCATGTTCAAGGACAAATTGGATGAGACCGGCACCACCACGCGGAATGACGCAATCTAGGTTTTTAAGACCTAAGAACATTTTTATGAGTTCCCGGTCAGAACTTGGAATAAGCTGAACACATGAGGTAGGAAGTGATCTTAATTTTAGAGCTTCCTGAATGGCCTCAATCAAGACAATATTTGTATTAACAGCTTCTTTCCCGCCTTTTAAGATAACAGCATTCCCTGTTTTTAAACAAAGTGTTGCAGCATCCACAGTGACATTTGGTCTAGATTCATAAATAATGCCTATGACACCAAGTGGTACACGTTTGGCGCCAATGTTAAGGCCTGCATCATTAACCCACATCTTATCGAGAGAGCCCACAGGGTCCTTTAGAGCAATTGTTTGTTCAATGCCTTTAATCATGTCTTGGATTCGCTTTGAATCCAATCTGAGGCGATCTAACATGGCCTCAGAAGTACCTGCTTCTTTTGCATTTTTCATATCAATTTCATTTGCAGCCAAGATCTTAGATTCAAAATTGAGGAGTTGGTTTCCAATTGCCTGCAACAATCTATTTTTATCCGTCGAACTGAGTGTCCTAAGTCTTATAGCAGATTCTTTCGACTCAAAGCCTATCTGTTCTAACATTTTTTTGTAATCTTTTATCATTAGAGCCCTCCATTACATTTTGCTTGAGATGTGTTATCAAAGTGGAAAAAAGTGCCTAAATTTTCGCCTTCAAGTGTCCTATCTAAAATATGATCAACTTGGCTGTTGACGATAAGTAAGTTGATTCCTGAAGGTGCAAGCAATCTTGCGGCATTGAATTTAGTGATCATGCCACCAGTACCCACAGCCGTATTGGAATCACTTGCGTCAATTGCATCAAGCGCTTTGATATCGTTTATTTCAAATATTTGAATTGCATCTGGATGTTGTCGTGGATCTTTGTCATATACACCGTTAATGTCTGATAAGATGATGAGACATTCAAAAGAAATCATTTTACAGACCTCAGCTGAGAGTGTATCGTTATCGCCAACTTTTATTTCATCTATAGCAACCACATCGTTTTCATTGACGATGGGTACAATATTGTTTTCAATTAGAGCATTAAAAGCATTTGTACAGTGTTCTCTACGCGTTTCTTCATACATATCTTCTTTGGTCAAGAGCACTTGGGCTACAGTGATGCCGTATTCTGAAAAAAATTTTTCATACATGTGCATGAGAGTGCTTTGACCGACAGCAGCAGCAGCCTGCTTCTCGGGGATCGATTTGGGGCGCTCGCTCAACTGCATCTTGCCCACTCCAGCTGCTATAGCACCGGAAGAGACGACGATGACTTTTTTACCACTATTGTGAATATTGGCAATTTGTCTGACCAAGGATTCCATCTTCCATAAATCAATCAACCCACTTTCGTGTGTGAGTGAGGAAGAGCCAATCTTGATCACAAGTTTATTTTGAGTAGTGACCTTTTGACGCATAATGACCCCCTAAAGTTAATAAAATTTCGAAACTGTAACAATTGTATCGACGCATTATATCAAAAAAATGTCCTTTAGTAAACCCATGCACTTAAAAACTCTCAAAAATTGCATTTAGAATCAATGTAGAGATCAGAGTATGCCTTAAAGGTTGAAAAAAAAGTTCCCACTAAGGGGAACTTTTGGTGTTAACAATGATGTTGAATTTGAATGCCAATCTTTATCTATTCTCCAATCATAAAGGAGAGTTCTGCTTGACAGGCAACTTTACCATCAACTTTTGCCACGGCCTTGCCCACACCAAAATTAGCTCTAGATTTTATGATTTCTATTTCAAGAGATAAAGTATCACCAGGGATTACCTTTCTCCTAAACTTACAGCTGTTAATACCTGCAAAATAAGCAATTTTGCCTTTATTTTCTTCTTTTTTCAAGAGGACCACAGCGCCGACTTGTGCAAGTGCTTCCACAATGAGTACACCAGGCATAACATGTTCTTGAGGGAAATGACCTTGAAAAAAATATTCGTTTGCAGTGACATTTTTAATGCCCATAGCACTTACACCTTCTTCAAGTGCAACGATTTTATCCACCAGAAGAAAAGGGTAACGATGTGGGATGATTTCTTGTATTTGATTACTATTTAATAGGGTTTCCATTAAAGTCTCCTTAATAAAACGATTGCTTTCGATTAGCCTTTAAATTTACTGAAAATTAGAGTGGCATTATGACCACCAAATCCTAATGAATTCGTAAGGGCATAGTTGACTTCTTGATTTCTCCCCACATTTGGCACATAATCGAGATCACAAAGTTCATCTGGTTCTGTAAAGTTGATCGTTGGTGGTATAAAGCTATCCATGATTGAGTTGATACAAACGATTGATTCGATGGCACCAGCAGCACCGAGTAAGTGACCTGTCATAGATTTTGTAGAAGATACAGGCACTTTATATGCATAATCGCCAAAAGCAGTTTTAATCGCTGCAGTTTCGAAGATATCGTTATAAGGTGTACTTGTACCGTGAGCATTGATGTAACCTACTTCTTCTGGTGTTATCCCTGCATCTTTTAATGCCATTTTTATAGCTCTTGCGCCACCTTCTCCACCTGGAGCAGGTGTTGTAATATGATGTGAATCACTTGTTGAACCATAGCCTACGATTTCAGCGTAAATGGTTGCACCTCTTTTTTGAGCATGTTCAAGTGTTTCAAGGACAAGCATAGCAGCACCCTCTGACATAACAAAACCACTTCTGTCCTTGTCAAAAGGAATAGACGCTCTCATAGGATCATGAGATTCATTCAGCGCCGTCATGGCTTGGAAACCGCCGATACCAAGTGCAGAAATAGAAGCTTCAGACCCACCGGCAATAATCACATCATGGTAACCACATCTTAAGTCTTTAAAAGCTTCTCCAATGGCACTTGCACTTGAAGCACATGCAGTGTTGTATGTGAGACAAGAGCCTTTAACGCCAAGTGCGATTGAGACGTTACCAGCAGCCATGTTAGAGATAGACATAGGGATAAAGAACGGTGACATTCTATCTGCACCTTTTTGGATTAATTTCTCGCTGTTTTCTTCAATCGTAATAAGACCGCCGATGCCAGAACCTAAATAAATACCAACGGATTGAGCGTTATCATCATCTATGGTTAAAGTAGAATCTTCCACTGCAAGTTTTGAAGCTGCAATGGCAAAGTGCGTAAAGCGATCCATACGTTTTGCGTCTTTTTTATTGATATAATCTGTCACAACAAAATCCTTGATTTCGCCAGCACATTTAACTTTAAACTTTTCTGTATCAAAAGATTCGATCAAGCTAATACCACATTTACCTGCTTTGATATTCTTTAGAAAAGTATCTTTGCCTGTACCGATAGGGGATACAACACCCATTCCTGTTACAACAACTCTATTGCTCATAATAAATTGCCTCCATTTTAAATTTTAATATAAATAAAGAGTTATATAGCCATACCGCCATCTACTTGGATGACTTGACCCGTAATATAATTTGCTTTATCTGATGCTAAGAAAACGACCATATTCGCCACGTCTTCTGGCTGTCCAAATTTGCCGAGAGGAATACTCGATAACGAAGCTTGTTTTGCTTCTTCACTGATAGCTTCTGACATTTTGGTTTGAATAAATCCAGGGGCGATGGCATTGACTGTAATATTTCTAGATGCAAGTTCTCTAGCGATAGACTTAGTAAAACCAATAATACCAGCTTTAGAAGCGGCATAATTGGATTGCCCCATATTACCAGTGATACCAACAATGGAAGATATGTTGATGATTTTACCGAATCTTTGCTTAAGCATGATTCTTGACACATGTTTAGTACAATTAAATGTACCTTTTAAATTGATGTTTTGAACAGAATCAAAATCTTCTTCACTCATCCTTAGGATTAAATTATCCTTAGTGATGCCAGCATTATTTACAAGAAGATCAATCTGTCCAAAAGTAGATTTAGCTGTACTGATGATGTTCTCTGCTTCTTTAAAATTGCTGACATCACCTTGAACTAAGATCGTCTCTGTTTTTAAAGTACTTGCAAGTGCTTCGAGTTCTTCACGACTTTTTCGGTAGTTAAGAACTAAGTTATAGCCTTCTTCCGCAAGTGCGATTGCGATTGCACTTCCAATCCCTCGACTGGCACCTGTAACGATTGCAACTTTCATTTGGACACCTCATTTTATAGCGTTGTATTATCATGTTAATGTAATTATTATTCTTATAAGACATGGCTTACTCAGAAATAGCCTTTTCGATTTGAAAAGACTATTTTGAGTAGTCAAGTAATAGACTAAAGGCGATGTTGCTTAAATCGCTCTTTCAATAAAGGCTTCATTGAAGTAAGCAACAGCTTTATTTAATGATTCTAAGTCATGAATTGAAACGACTTTGATGCTTTTATCAATTTTGCTGATAAAAGAAGCAAGTGCATTTCCTGGACCAAACTCAACGATTGTATCGATGCCGACGGATTTCATGGATTCAATACATTCGATCCATCTAACTGAACTGGTAACTTGCTTTGCAAGTATGTCCTTGATTTGTGACTCAGATGATACGATTCGACCATCTACATTTGAAATAACAGGTACAGTCATATCATAAACGTTGACATTTTCAAGTTCAGTTGCTAAATTTTCTTGAGCTTTAACAAGCATAGAAGTGTGAAAAGGTGCACTAACTGGAAGTGGGAGCACACGTCTTGCACCTTTTTCTTTTGCAATTTCGCCTGCGATTTCAAGTGCTTTGAGATCGCCACCGATGACGATTTGTTTTGGAGAGTTGTAATTACAAACTTCCACAATTCCGTGAGCACTTGCAAGTTCAGCAACTTCTTCTGTTTTCTCAGGCGATAAACCTACGATGGCACTCATACCACCGACGCCAAATGGCACTGCATCTTGCATGAAAGCACCTCTTTTTTTGACGAGTTGCACGGCTTCATCAAAAGCCAGAGAACCAGAACACACGTGAGCACTATATTCCCCAAGGCTTAAACCAGCCACAGCACTAGGCTTGATATCTATTTCTGACTCAAATGCTTTAAGCATAGCGATAGAAGTCGTTAAGATCGCTGGTTGAGTGATTTCAGTTTTATTCAGATCCTCCTGAGGACCGTTAAAGCAAAGTGATTTTAAATCATATCCTAAAGCGAGATTTGCTTGATCATAAATAATGCGACTGACTTCATAAGCCTCGAAGAATTCTTTTCCCATGCCTTCTTTTTGTGCACCTTGTCCTGCAAACACATAACCAATTTTCATAACGTACCGTCCTTTCTATTTATTAGCAACCATTTTAAAGTTTTTGAGTATAACAGTTTCGCATTCACTAAAAATTTGTTTAATAATTTCTTCAGATGATTCTTCTTTCTTTATAAGACCAGCCACTTGTCCAGCCATAACCGAACCAAATTGGATATCGCCGTCAACAGCTGCTTTTCTAAGAGCACCTACGCCAAGCGCATCTATCTCTTCAACTGGCGCATTGTTTTTTTCGAGTTCAACACATTGACGATAGAGTTTATTTTTTAAGATTCTAACAGGGTGACCCGTAGATCGACCTGAGATTACTGAAGACGTGTCTTTTGCACTAATCACCATGCCTTTATACGCAGAATGCACATTACACTCATGAGCTACAAGAAATCTTGTGCCTACTTGTATGCCCTTTGCACCAAGCATAAATGCAGCTGCAGCGCCTCTACCATCAGCTATGCCACCAGCAGCTATAACTGGAATTTTAACTGAGTCGATTACTTGGGGCACAAGTGACATTGTTGTGAGTTCACCGATGTGACCGCCAGCTTCCATACCTTCAGCTATAAGTGCATCTGCACCGAGTGACTCCATTCTTCTTGCAAGTGATACGGATGCCACGACCGGAATGACTTTGATATTTGCTTCTTTTAGACGATCCATATATTTACCTGGGCTACCAGCTCCTGTGATGACAATAGGAACTTGCTTTTCTATCGCTAAGTCGATGATATCATCCACAAAAGGGCTGAGTAGCATAATATTAAGCGCATATGGTTTTTGTGTTAAGGTCTGAATTATATTGAGCTGTTTTTCGACGATGTGCCTTTCAGCGTTACCACCGGCAATAACTCCAAGACCACCTGCGTTGGAAACAGCTGCAGCTAAGTTAGCATCAGAGATCCATGCCATGCCACCTTGTATGATAGGGTATTCGATATTAAGTAAATCGCAGATGTTAGTTCTAAACATATTGCCTCCTTGAAGACTACAAAAAGTTTATAAAAAGTTTATTTGTTTTCTTTATGAAGAAAATCCTAAGCATAAGCCAAGGATTTTCTTAAAGGTTATTAATGTAAATTGATTTTTAATAATCACTATAACAATGCGTTATTATTTACCAATGTAGTTAACGATATCGCCAACAGTTTTGATATTTACAGCGTCATTTTCTTCTACTTTTACTTCGAAAGCATCTTCGATTGACATAATTAAATCCACCATATCAAGTGAATCAGCGCCTAAGTCTTCTTTAATATCGCTTTCCATAGTCACTTCATCTACATCTAAATCTAATTCTTCCACTAAAATATCTCTTACTTTTTCAAAAGTCATTTTAAAGATCCTCCTAAATTTCATTTCATATTATTATTTCAAAATTATTCCGAATAATAGTGGCGATAAAATCGCCTGTAATCGTTTGACAATCAAAGTATATGTCACTTGTAGTTAAGAATCAAGGCATTTTATAAATTGTTTATAATTGAGCATAAATTGTTAATAAAGAATGGTAGCGACGATTGATCTGTATTTTTTTTTTAATCAAGTTGTAAATTTAGAGGATAATCTTATCTTAAATGGCACGTAAATAGAAGCACCAATATAATAGAAGAAAGTTAGAGGAATGAATAAGCACATATAATAAAAAAATGCAAAATCAATGCATAAATATACAAACATGTATATTAATATATTTAAGTTGATCGCCTTGTGCGGACTATAAAATCGAATTTGATAAAGTAAAAATAAAAAAAACTTTAAAAACAGGTGTAATTGAAATAAAAAAGCATTAAGTTCAATGAAAATATACAAAATGGGTTGTATTTTTATGTGAAGACTGATATATTGGTATGAATTAAACGTGAGGAGGGCTCAGGCGTGAAGAAATTTAAACGTGTATTAGTAGCCAATAGAGGAGAAATTGCAATTCGCGTCTTTAGGGCTTGCCATGAACTTGGTATAAGAACTGTGGCAGTCTATTCTAAAGAAGACCAAAATTCGCTCTTTAGAACAAAGGCAGATGAATCTTATCTTATAGGTAAAAATAAAGGACCCATTGAGGCATATCTTGATATTGATGAAATTGTAAAGCTTGCAATTAAGAAAGGCGTTGATGCAATTCATCCAGGCTATGGCTTTTTATCTGAAAACCCAGATTTTGCAAAGAAGTGCGCAGAAGCTGGTATTGAATTTATAGGGCCAACACCAGAAATGATGATTTCTGTAGGCGATAAAATTAAATCTAAAATTGTGGCAACTGCAGCAGGCGTGCCTATAATTCCAGGTGTTGAAAGGCCTATAGCAAATGATGAGGAAGCAAAGGCATTTGCAAAAGAAGCAGGCTATCCAATTATGCTTAAGGCAGCATCAGGCGGTGGCGGCAGAGGTATGCGGATTGTAAGAGATGAAAGACATATTATAAAAGAATTTCATGCAGCGAGTTCGGAAGCACTTAAAGCATTTGGAAACGATGATATTTTTATTGAAAAGTATTTGGAAGCACCTAAACATATTGAGGTTCAGATATTAGGTGATAAGCATGGCAATGTGGTTCATCTTTATGAGCGGGATTGCTCGATCCAAAGAAGACATCAAAAGGTAGTGGAGTTCACACCATCACTTTGTTTAACAGATGAGCAGAGAAAAGCCATTTGTGATGATGCAATTAAGATCGCAAAAGCCGTTAACTATAGAGGTGCTGGTACTTGTGAATTTTTAGTGGATCAAACTGGTGCACATTACTTTATTGAAATGAATCCTAGAATTCAAGTTGAACACACGGTTACAGAGATGGTCACAGGCATCGACTTGGTACAAGCTCAGATTTTAGTAGCGGAAGGGTATGCACTTGATTCTCAAGAGATCAATCTTAGTAGTCAAGAGGCGGTTCATGTAAACGGTTATTCCATTCAATGTCGTGTTACAACGGAAGATCCAAAACATGATTTTATGCCAGATACGGGTAAGATTGACGTCTATAGAACTGGATCTGGATTTGGTGTGCGACTAGATGGTGGCAACGGTTTTACAGGTGCGGTTATATCACCTTATTACGACAGTTTACTGGTTAAATGCACTACGTGGTCAAGAAGTTTTGAAGATGCCATCCGTAAATCGGTTAGAGCTATTAAAGAAATTAAAATTAGTGGTGTTAAAACCAATACAGATTTCCTTATTAATGTACTCAATCACGAGACTTTCCATAAAGGTTTATGTGATACGAATTTTATAGCAGATAACAAATCCTTAATGGATTTTAAATCTAAAACAGATAAAGAACTGCGTGTCCTCAATTTTATTGGAGAAAAAGTGGTCAATGAAACTAAAGGTAGAAAACAAGAATTCGATATTCCTCATGTGCCCAATATTGAAGGGATGGCTAGAGGATTTGGCACAAAGCAAATACTGGATCAAAAGGGTGCAAAAGGCGTTGTGGATTGGGTTAGAGGACAAAATAGATTGCTTCTAACAGACACTACAATGCGAGATGCGCATCAATCTTTAATGGCAACACGCATGAGAACTGTGGATATGAAGAAAATCGCCAAGGCGACAGCTGTACTTGCACCAGAGCTCTTTTCACTTGAGATGTGGGGCGGTGCAACGTTTGATGTAGCTTATCGTTTCTTAAAAGAAAATCCATGGGATAGATTAGACAGTATAAGAGCAAGAGTACCAAATGTATTGCTTCAAATGCTCATCAGAGGATCAAATGGTGTGGGGTATAAAAACTATCCTGACAATGTGATTAAAGCATTAATCGATGAAGCTGCAATGAGAGGCATAGATGTCTTTAGAATCTTTGATTCTCTCAACTGGCTTGAAGGCATGAAGGTTTCAATGGATCAAGTGCTCCAAACAGGTAAAATAGCTGAAGGAACACTCTGTTATACTGGCGATATACTAGATGAGAGAAGAGATAAATATAACCTAGACTATTATGTGAAAATGGCAAAAGAGGTCGAAAAAATGGGTGCACATATCTTAGGGATCAAAGATATGTCTGGTCTTTTAAAACCATATGCGGCTAAAAAACTCATAACAGCACTTAAAAATGAAATTTCAATACCAATCCATCTTCATACACATGATACGACAGGCAACGGTGTGGCAACACTCCTCATGGCAGCAGAAGCGGGTGTAGATATTGTAGATACAGCCTTCAACAGCATGTCAGGACTTACAAGTCAACCTGCGCTTAACAGCATCGTAGCGGCACTTTCTAATTCTTCAAGAGATACAGGTCTTAAATTAGATCATATTCAGCAAATATCTGATTATTGGACAAATGTAAGACCAGTATATCAAGGCTTTGAGTCAGATCTTAAGACTTCCAGTGCAGAAATTTATAAATATGAGATACCAGGTGGGCAGTATTCAAATCTTAAACCACAGGTGGATAGTTTTGGTCTTTCTCATAAATTTGGAGAAGTTAAGGAAATGTACAAATCTGTAAATGATATGTTTGGTGATATCATCAAGGTAACGCCGTCTTCTAAAGCAGTAGGTGACATGGCGATCTTCATGGTGCAAAATGAACTCACACCAGAGAATATTATAGAAAAGGGTAAAGATCTAGCATTTCCTGATTCTGTTGTTTCTTATTTTGCAGGTTATATGGGACAACCACAAGGTGGGTTTCCAGAACCACTTCAAAAGATTGTCCTTAAAAATCAAGAACCGGTTACTTGTAGACCGGGAGATTTGTTACCACCTGAGGATTTTGGTGCGATAGACTCACATCTTAGAAATAAGTACAATATTAAACCGAGCAAATCTGATTTAATCAGTTACGCACTTTATCCAAAAGTAGTGGATGATTATTATGAGTATCTAGAAAAACACGGTGATTTCAGTAGAATGGGCAGTGATATTTTCTTCCATGGTCTTGTTGAAGGCGAAACTTGCGAAATCGAAATTGAAGCGGGTAAGATTTTAAATGTCAAATTGCTTGAGATTGGTAAAATCTTAGAAGATGGTACAAGAGCGATTATTTATGAAGTAAACGGCAATAGAAGGGAAGTTTCTATAAAAGATGAGAGTTCATCTCTTAGAAGTAACCTTGCCCAAACGGTATTTGCTGATGATGAAAATCCTTGTGAAATAGGCAGTCCAATACCGGGAAAAGTCACCAAAGTATTGGTAAACGAAGGGGATGAAGTCGCAGAAAATGATATCCTATTTATTATTGAAGCCATGAAAATGGAAACGACCATCAGTGCAAAGCAAGGTGGCGTTGTGGAAAAAATCTACGTGAAGCAGGACCAACTTGTGAAATCTGGTGAACTATTACTTGAGGTTTGCATCGAATAAGTTATAATTTGGTCAATTTTCATGTGATTGCGTCAAAAATTATAAAGTTTTAGTATATAAAAGCGATTATCCCTTCCTCTAGTCATAAGGCCTCGGCAGAAATACGTTGCCTGTGGCGTGACTGACGGAAGGGGTAATCGTTTTTTGGGCTTTTGTGTATGAATTATCGGTTCATTTATAGAAGAAGAGTGAATTAAAAAGAACCGCGAATGAGGTATAGATTATTCGCGGTTCTATGATATAAGACTTATGGTGCTATGACATTTAGACTAGATGAGTTTTGCTACTTTTAAAAGTTTTAAGACCATAGTAGCCATTTCTGCTCTCGTCATTTCTGCTTGTGGTGCAATTTGGTTATAACGGCCCACTATGATGTTATGTTTCACACAAAGTGCTATGGCTTTTCTTGAGTCTTCTGGGATAGAAGTATAGTCGCTATAACCAGATAATAAGCTTGTGATTTCACTTTCAGTTAGAGTTCTGTCGAGCGTGGACCAATTCAAAGCATTTTCAATTAATTGAGCTGCTTCTGCTCTAGTGATTGCTTTATTAGGTTCTAATTTACTAACAGAAGCCCATTGATCAATAAGCCCGAAATCATCAGCTGCAAAAACATATGGATTGTACCATTTATCTATGCCGACATCGGTAAATTTCACGGCCTCTGTTTGAACTGGTAATCCGAGCCCTTTTACTAGGGCTGTGATGTACTCTGCACGTGTGACCATTGCATCAGGCGCATAGTTTTTATTACCAACACCACTGACGACTAATCGTGATCCTAATTCATTTACGGCTTCTTTTGCCCAATGATCGTTCATATCGCTAAAGCTTACTGGATTCCAGATCAAAGTATATTGACTATTGGTTAAACTGTTAATTTTGGCACTGTATTGTCCACCTTGAACATTGATTTCTGTCGGCACTGAACGGTAGGTACCGTCATCTTCGTACACAATAGCAGTTGTAATTTGACGACTCGTCGGTGTTTCTATTGTTCTGCCAACGAATTTTTTAAATCTCTTGACTTCAACTTCTTTATCATCTTGATAGATGCGAACTGAAAATTCAACAGGTTCGCCAATGATTTCAGTGATTCCCATTTCTTTTAATTGCTCTGGTAAAGGTTTAGAAATAGTTTTAATTTCTACCTGAGCTTTTACTTGGTTCATATTGTAATCAGACCAATCAATTGCATCAACAGGTAATTGGTAGTTGGCAAAATCTGTAACCATCTCAATTGTACCCTTGTATGAGTTTATCAAATCAATTGTGGAACCCCCAAATGACCCTATAAACAAATCACTGGATGTACTATCTTTTAACGTTACGATTGGATTCTCCTCTGCCTTTTGCTCAAGCCTTTTCTTGAGATCAGCTTCATTTACGCTTATAGTGGTTTGCTTGATATTGTCTTGAGTCGTTGTTTCTTGTTTTCCGATTTTTTCCTCAACACCATCCACCCAAACGCTTGCAGGAGTAGGTTCTTGAGTATCTTGACTTGATCCTGGTGAAGTTGGAGGTGCTTGGTCAGGATTATCTGTATCGTCCTTATCATCAACTGGCGGTGCAACAGGTTTAACGGTGTTAGAAACGGTTACAGCGCCTGTCCCCACGTTATTAAAGGCACTTACTTCAAACGAATATTCTTCTCCATTTGTGAGTTGATCAATTTCGATTGATGAGCTTGAGGTTGAAAATGTGTGTTTTTCATTTGTAGGTAATACAGTGACGTTATATCCTTTTAGAGCACTACCGCCATTGTCTAGCGGTTCTCCGATATCAAGTGTCACCGTGCCATTGCCTGCTGTTGCCACTACGCTAGCAGGTGCGCTTGGGACAGTTGCATAGAACAGATAAGCTTCATTAGAGGCATTGCTCTCACCAGATAGATTTGTTGAGGCCACTTGGAAAGTATAACCCTTTCCCTTTTCAAGGTTTTCCAGTGTCACATTTGTTTGTGTCGATGGCACTACTTGGATGGCTTCACTGGTCGTCGTCTCTGTTCTCGTATAAATCTTGTATTGATCAGTCTTATCTGTTGCCGTCCAAGAGAGCAAGACAGTGTCGCCTGAAATTGTAGGTGTACTCAAAACAGGTGCATTTGGAATAGGTGGCATCGGTTTCCCTGAAACAGCATCAGATAAATCACTGTTGAGGTCTACACTCTTTGCCAATACTCTAAAATAGTAGGTTTGGCCATTTGTAAGGCCATCAATTAATACCTTGGTTTGACTTTGTGATGCGCTGACGACTTTAACAGAACTTGAAGTTGTCATATCTGTGCTGGCATAAACTTCGTACCCCGTTGCATTGTCAACAGGCAACCAAGAGACTTCTGCTTTTTCATCCCCAGGTGTTACAGATTGGATGGCAGGCGTTTCCGGTTTAAATGGCAACACCTCGAAAGTCTTGGTTTTTTCAGAACTGTCAAGGGTCATACCACCAGCGTCAGTGATGGTTGCTGTATAGGTGCCAGTCTCTGTTGTTAAATTAGTGTCCCATTTGTTATTGGTTACTACTGCAATGGTTTTAGAATCTTTTGTGATTGTCACCTTTGGATAAGAGAAGATCCCAGTTACATAATTTCTAATGTAGTTTAGGGTGTAACCGCTTTGACTTTCAAACTGAAAAGAAATAGATTCCCCCTTTTTAACAGAGGTTTTGTCAGCTTTAAGTGTCAGTGGCGTTGCTATAGAGGCCTCACGTGGCAAGCTGTCTGAGTCATCCCATTTTTTTTCAAAGTAATAATAATGATTAAGCGCACCATATTGTACAATGCTTATAACTTTATATGGGATTAGCAAAATATCATTTGCATTCTCATAGAGCCTGTAAACGCTTTTATTCTCAAAATCTTTATAGGTTGAATAAAGTGAAAGTAAATATGCGTCCAAGTCAACTGGCATAGAATCATTTTGATCGGATTTCAAATAGAGATATTCGTAAACATTTTCGCCATAATCAAACGTAGTTTGCCCCACACTATAGACTTTGCTCAAATGAGATGAGTTTGGCATATTAAAACTGTCTGTGTTCCCTTTAGTAAATACTTTTTTAGGTGCATAGACGTAGAGTTTTTCATCTGTATTGCCGATTACACCATTAAGAGCGATTGTGAATTCATCAGGCAGTTGATCATTAGGTAACCAGAATTCGACTTCATTAGGATGAGGTAGGTTAGTGTTAGCATTAACCGTATAGACTTTTTTGCCTGTGGCTTTATCCGTTATATAAAGCTTTTTAATGGATTTTAATGTTGTGGAGTCATCCTCTTTCTCTTTTTTAATCCTCGTATATAGGTTTCGATTTTTAATATCTATCAATAAATTCTGTACTTTACCAGATTCAAGATTAAGTGTTTGGGTAGAGGATATGCACTTCCATGTATCGTTGCCTATGCTATTTAGGTCAGCGTACAAAACGAGCTTTTTAGCATTTGTTGTAATGGTATAATAAGCATCACCATATCCAAGAAACATATACTCTGGCGAAGTAAAACTTATTTTAGTGCCATTGGCATCATATAGACCCGTTGTCGTAAGCCTTGTCCGATTTGTCATACTCGCATGAAGTAAACCTTTTCCATTGGGGATAATTGTGACGATGAGCGGTTCACTGCCAATCATTTCCATGCGCTTGAGAGAGCCATCAATAGTAAGGCTTGAAAAAGTAGCTTCACCGTTTGCATCTGTTGTTTCAGAAGCCACTATAGTATGCTGATAGTTCTTAACATTGATCACTAAGCCAGATATAGCGGCATCGGTAATAGGATCTTTAACAGTCACTGTGACATTCGCTGTAATCGAACTCGCACCAGCCTGATCTTCGCTTAAAGTGAGACTATCAGGGTTGATTTCTTGGCTACCCACCAATATTTTAGATGAAACTTTGTAAGAGTTGATACTAGGTTTTACGATCAGTTCATTTCCTGTGTATAATTCACCAGTGCTGCTTTTTAAGGCTTCTTTAAATATATCAGCATTCATATACCCAGAAGCATAAAAAGTGCGTTGAGGCGTCGAGTTCAGTGTGAGTAAAACAGCTCGATCACCATCGTACTGGGCCGTTATTTTGTTACTTGAAGTGTTGACATAAGTAATACTGCCATTGTGATCCACGTAAGTGACACTGAATAAGTCTGGATTCAGCGTATAAGTCGTATCTAGTGCTTGATTAAATTCAATTCGAACTTGACCATTTTCATCAAACTGGATCTGATCAATTTCAAGATAAGTTTCCCCAGCGTACCCCAGCTGAGTGTGATTGCTGAAAATAGTTAAACTCAAGAAGAGTAACAAAATGCATAGTTTAGAAACTATGCCCATAGTGCTTGTTTCTATGTACCCCTTTTTCATAACAACCTCCATTTTTTTTTTGCTAGATGTTGAGAATCAACTAATTCTAGCACCCAAAAATAATTTTATATTGTTCGTATATGGAAATATTATAGCATTGTATTGATATCAAAACAATAAGCTTTACTGGTGCTGGCTCTATTTAACAATAATTTTACAATTTGTTAATAATCATTTCATAATATAATTATATCAATTTGATTTTGAGTTTATTGAAGGATACGAGATCTTACCCCTAGAATGGCTTTGTAGGAAAAGTAGTTGATGTGACTTGTTATTTCTATGAGATTTTGTGATAATGTAATTGTATTTGAAGAATTTGGAGGGAAAGACATATGGAGAAATGGCGTAGAATATCGATGAGGGATAGAATTCTCTTAATTGTGGTAATAATCGTATTTTTAGTTGTCAATAGTATAAAACAAGTATTGACACTGGAAGCTGTTTTCTATATGGGGAGCCTTGTGGGCATTATGCTATACATAGGTTATATTAATACGAGTATTTATGATCTTAAAAGACGTGTAATGGAACTAGAAACTGTATTAAAAAAAGAATCTGAAATTGAAAAAAGATCGTAGTGTTGCTGGATAAAGTCTAAACTAGAATTTTAACCCCTTATATGGAGATCACTCCGTAGGCATCTCGCCGAGGGTGCTTAACTGAAAGCAGGGGTTAGGACTCTAGTTTTTTCTGTTAAAAGACTCCCATAGTCTTTCTCTATGACAATCTTTACATGAACTATGGATTAAACTATACTAATTATATAAGTTAACGAATGATAAAATATATAAGTTAATAGCATGATCAAAATGCATTATTAATCGTAAAAAATAGATGAAAGGCATGTGGCAAAAGTGAAAAATGTTCAGTTTAAAAGCTTCATAATGTGCATATTGATAATTTCACTTTTAATAGGAAACTTTTCTGTTTTGACTTATTCTGAGGATGATCGCAATGGTCTTGAGAAAGTGATTCGAATCGGGTTTGATCCAGCACTCCCACCATATCAATTTTATGAAGACGGTACCTATCAAGGGTTTTTAATTGATTTGACAAAGTCCATTTTCAAAGAACTTGACGTAAATGTTGTATTTGTGCCATTGCCTTATGAAGAATGTTTAAAAAAATTTGAAACCCGAGAAATCGATATGATTTTGGGCCTAAGGTATAATAGCGATTTGGATGAAACGCTTAATTTCAGCGATAGTCTTGTGAACTCTACGATTTCCATTGTGGTACCTAAGGCAAATGAAGCGAATATTCAAAAGATTATAGGTAAGTCTACAGTGCTCATTGCAGTGGAAAGAGATTCGGCTGAATTCGAGTATGTTAGGAATATCAAAAAGGCCAATTTTAACAACACCTTCAACCAAGAAGCTGTAGTGGATTTGATGATGCTAAAACGTGCGGATATGATGATTGGCGTAAGGCATGTGGCTGAGTACCTGCTTGAAAAGAATAACTTAATGGACCTCTATACATTTAATAACAGCTATGAAACGCCTATGGATTATTATCTCGCCATGAATAAAACGGAAGATAAATTGCTCTTTCGATTTAACGAAGCACTTAAAAGAGTTAAATTAGATGGCGAATATGAAGAAATGTATAATGCTTGGATTGATGATAAAAATTTAGCAAATCAAAAAAAGTTTGAACGCTTTATGAGAATTATGGGTTTTGTGTTGATATTGGCGATATTTATCATTTTTATAGCGGCGATGATCAGTGTTCAACTCAAGAAAAGAGTAGATGAAAAAACCGAAGAATTAAGTGAATCCAATAAGCAACTTGAAAATAAAATTATTGAAATTAAAAATTCTAATGAACTTAAGAATCTTATATTTGAAAGCAGTCCTAGAAGTATTGTTATCTTTGATAAAAGCTATAAAATATCGGCAATGAATGAACCTGCTTTGGAACTTTGTAAGCTGACTGAAATGCCTGTAGGGACAGATATATTTACGTTAATGCCACTAAGTGTGATGATTAAAAATGGTATTGAACGCGTTATAGATTACGGGGAATCTCATTCAGAAAAAGAATTTGAAATCATAACAGCTGGCATTAAAATGTATTATAGATATGTGATTTATCCTTTGATGAACTCCAGTGGTGGCATCATCACCATTGAAGATATTACCGAGGAAAAACTATTAAAGGAACAAGTGGTTGAAAAAGAAAAAAATCGTATTTTATTACGCATGATCTCTGGAATCGCACACGAAATTCGAAATCCATTGACTTCCATAAAGACCTATGTGGAATTATTGCCACGTAAAAAGGACAATTCTGAATTTCAAAAACAGATTGCAAGGGTTGTTCCGAATGAAGTTGAGCGTGTGAATAAATTGATAGAAAATTTAATTGATTATGTCAAGCCGAAAGAAAAAAATATCGAACGTGTGGATATTCAGTTACTTGTTGAATACTGCATGGTTCTGTTTTCACCAACTTTAAGTGAAAATAACATTCAGTTGACGACTAGGATTGCTGAGGGATTAACGATCATGGCTGATAAAGATCAAATGAAACAAGTTTTTATCAACTTGATCTTAAATGCAATAGATGCCATTATAGAGTCACGTATACAACATCTTGAATCTTCAAATCAGATTATCATAGAAGCATATCAAGAAAATGAGCGTGTAATTATAAACGTATCAGATAATGGTGTGGGCATGACACAAGAGGAAGTTTCACTGATTTTTGAACTTTTTTATACCACTAAAGTTAAAGGGAGTGGTATTGGCATGCCACTTTCTAAGCAGATGATTGAGGATAATGGGGGCCAAATTAGAATAGAAAGCCATAAGTTTGAGGGGACTAAAATAGAGTTGTTATTTAAGGGGGCATTTGATGAACAAGAAGTTATTGATAATAGATGATGAAGAAGATATTTGCTCATCTCTAGAATTTGCACTGGAGGATCTCTATGAGGTGAAGGCCACTGTGTCACCTCAAAAAGGGCTTGAATACTTGGTGAAAGAAAACTTTAACCTAGTGCTTCTAGATTTGAGGATTGGAAATGTAGACGGTATTGATCTCTTGGAGGAGATAAAAA
Source organism: uncultured Fusibacter sp. (assembly GCA_965140735.1). Classification (GTDB taxonomy): domain Bacteria; phylum Bacillota; class Clostridia; order Peptostreptococcales; family Acidaminobacteraceae; genus Fusibacter_A. The sequence continues at coordinate 4,041,558 of OZ223306.1, forward strand.
ATATTGATAAGACGATTCAAGTCATTATTATGACGGCGTATGGCACGATTGTTTCTTCAGTGGACGCGATTAAGAAAGGTGCGTTTACTTATCTGACTAAACCGCTTGATTTGGATTTGCTTTATAAATCGATTGAGCAGGCATTGGAACTTCAAAGGCATCGTGAAGCCGTTCGATTTGAATACGATGGTGAGGGTGAATACGCTTATCAGGGTATTATTGGTAAAAGTACAGCCATGAAAAATGTTTTCAGTTATATCGAGAAATTGAAAGATGTAGACACCAGTGTTGTGATTAATGGTGAAAGTGGCACGGGTAAAGAACTTGTGGCAAGGGCAATTCACTATGCAGGTAAGCGAAAAAATAAGAAGTTTGTGGAGATCAATTGTGCGGCGATACCAGAGGGGCTTTTAGAAGAGGAGCTATTTGGACATGTTAAGGGCACTTTTACAGGTGCCGTGACGGATAAAATCGGTAAATTTGAATATGCAAATGGCGGGACTATTTTTCTTGATGAAATTGGAGATATGCCTTATCCTTTACAAGCAAAGCTCTTAAGAGTCTTACAACAAAAGGAGTACACACCTCTAGGCAGTAATGAAGCCATTAAGCTCAATGTGCGCGTTTTGGCGGCAACCAATCAAAATCTAAAGAAAATGGTGAAAGAAGGGAAATTTAGAAGTGACCTTTACTTTAGACTCAATGTGATTGAAATCCAGTTACCACCTCTTAGGGAAAGACGATCGGACATTCCGCTTTTACTTCAAAACTTCATCCAGTTTTATAATGAAAGCATGGTCAAAAATGTAGAGGGTATTTCAAAGAAGGCAGAGTCACTCTTGCTCGAATATGATTATCCTGGAAATGTAAGAGAACTGGCTAATATCATGGAATGTGCAGTCTTATTATCTAAGGATAATATAATAGAAGTCGAAAATTTGCCGATGGAACTCAGAGAGAAAAAAGGACGCAGTCGAGATACTTTAGATCTTACGATAGGCATGAAAATAGGGACAAAAAACTTGGTGGGTTTAACCCTTCAAGAGGCTGAAAAAGAATTGATTAGTGCTGCACTTAAATTAAATAAGGGGCATAAAAAAGCCACAGCAACTATGCTTGGCATCAGTGAGAGAGGTCTTAGAAATAAAATTCAAGATTATGGTCTCAATTAGATTTATTGAGACTATAAAAACGGCAAAAAATGCCTTACGGCAAAATTTGCCGTTTTTTTTTGAACTATTTTAAAAATTTTGAATTTTGAAAAAATAGATTTAATCAGTAGAACGGTTCTAATTGCTAGAAAGAATGTGAAAAGAATTTGAAGTGTTAATTTGGCATCAACTTTGCGTTATATATTTGTGATTAAAAAATTATGGGGAGGTTTTCAATGCTAAAAAGTAAAATTTCTAAATTAGGTGTTCTAATTTTAACGGGGGCGTTATTATTAACGGCATGTTCAAGCAAGCCAGCAGAATCAGCACCAGCAACAACACCAGAACCAGCAGCTGGTACAGAGACACAAGCTACCAGTGAACAAACAGTGGATAGAAGCAAATATTTTATCACAGTGGCAACTGGGGCGACAAGTGGTCTTTATTATCCAATCGGCGGCGCTTTCTCTAGCGTATTCCAAAACAAATTGGGTTATAAATCATCGGCTCAAGCAACTGGTGCTTCTGTTGAAAACATCAATTTGATTCTCACAGGTGGTGCAGAAATGGCGATTACGATGTCAGATTCAGTCGCTCAAGCGTATGATGCATTTGGTGCATTTGAAGGTAAAGAACCTGCAAAAGATTTAAGATGTTTAATGTCACTTTATCCAAACTATGTACAATTGGTAACAACTGATAAGAGTGGGATTACTAAATTTGAAGACCTTAAAGGTAAACGCGTGGGTATTGGGGCACCGAACTCAGGGGTTGAACTCAATGCAAGAATGATGTATGAAGCGCATGGTATGACTTATGAAGATAGTATTGTGGACTATCTTAACTATGGCGAAGCGATTGATCAAATGAAGAACAATCAAGTGGATGCTGTATTTGTAACCAGTGGTATTCCAAATGCAACCGTTATGGAACTTGGTACAGCTGCTAAAATCGTGATCATTCCAATTGAAGGTGAAGGCCTTAAGAACTTGATTGCTAAGTATCCGTTCTTTGTGGGTGCTCGAATCCCAGCAGATGTTTATGGTACTGATGAAGATATTACCACAGCAACAGTTAGAAATATCATGCTTGTGAGCAAAGAGTTACCAGATGAAGTCGTTTATGATTTGACAAAAGGGATCTTTGAGAACATAGATGATATCAAAGCTTCTCATGCAACTGCAGAGAAAAATATTTCACTTGAAAACGCAAAATTAGGCGTTGGTATACCTTTCCATCCAGGTGCACTTAAATACTATGAAGAACAAGGTATAGAATAGATTATGAATCAGAAGGATATGAAGGGAGAGCCAAAAATGGCTTTCCCATCTCTAAAAAAAGGAATTGCTTTAATCCTCATAGGCATTATTATATTAGGTATTTTTATTTGGACTCATCAGGAACTAGAGCTTGTAATCTCACATCAGGAAACTGGAGAGGTTTATTTGACCATGCCTGTGAAAGCAGGCGATTTACTGACCTATAAATGGATTCATTCTTTTGAGCATATTCCTTGGTACGAAGATTTTAGAATATTAGGTGAATCGAGTCTGGATCTCGAAGAGATTAGAGTGGCTGGATTTGGAGCTGGTATCCCAGAGAATAAGGGCACTGTTACTGTGAAGGATGGTATGGTTTTTATGTCGGATATCCATGAGCATTTCAAAAAAATAGAATGGATTAATTCGCAAACTGCAAATCAATATATTGCAATTAATAATGAGCCTATTATTAAAGGGGATGACTTGCCTCATCATGAATCTATAGAACTGAAAATTGAGAGGAGGTTTCAATTATGGCGAAAGCCTCAATAAAAGACGAAAAAAAGACATCAAAGGCACCAGTTAAAAACCTCGAAGGTGCGATGGATGCTCAACAGCAAGAACTATTAGAAAAATTTGATAAGGAATCTAAAACACGTAAGTTTAGTAATAAATCGATCTCAACTGCAGTTTACTGGTTAGCTATAGGGATTGCACTTTATCACTTTATAACTTCATTTATAGGTTATCCTGCGACGCATCTACACAGATCACTTCACGTGGCAATGATGCTTGTAATGGCATTTTTTCTCTATCCTGCAACTGGAAAATCAAGTCGCAAAATCATTCCGTGGTATGATTATATCCTTGCATTAATGGCAATATCAGTAGCTGTATATGTCTGGTCAGATTATATCAATTTTATCAATCGTATGGGGATGCCAAACACAATGGATATTATCGTCGGTACCATGCTGATCTTCCTCGTTATGGAAGCATCAAGACGAATTTCAGGATGGCCACTCGTGATCTTAAGTGCGTTGTTTTTAGCTTATGGTCTCTTTGGACAACATATGCCAAGTATCTTTATGCATAGAGGATATACGTGGGCAAAACTTGTAAACCACGTATTTATCAATACAGAAGGGATTTACGGTACATCGGTTAATGTCGCGGCAAGCTACATCTTCTTATTCATTTTATTCGGTGCAGTTATGAATAAATCAGGTATGGGGCAATTCTTTAATGACATTGCACTTGCACTTGCAGGCCATACCAAAGGGGGACCAGCTAAAGTTGCGGTTATAGCAAGTGGTTTCTTGGGCAGTATCAACGGCTCCGCTGTTGCAAATGTTGTGACTACAGGTGCATTTACGATACCTCTTATGAAGAAAACCGGTTATAGCGATGAATTCTCAGGATCTGTTGAAGCCACAGCTTCGGTAGGTGGACAGCTTTTACCACCAATCATGGGAGCAGCTGCATTTATCATGGCAGAAATGCTTGGTGTAAAATACAGTATAATCGTTGTCAGTGCAGCAATACCAGCGCTTTTATACTATTTAGGGATTATTGTTCAAGTGCAGCTTAGAGCTTCTAAGAATAACCTTGTGGGGATTCCAAAAGAGGATTTGCCAAAGGTCAAAGAAGTTATGAAAGCAAGAGGGCATTTATTACTGCCAATTATTTTCTTACTCTATATGTTACTATTCAGTGGTAGAACGGTTATCTTTTCGGCATTTTGCACGATTATCGTAACAATAGTAGTGAGCATGTTTAGAGCAGAGACACGTATGAGTTTTCGTGATATTTTAGATGCATTTGAAGAAGGCACAAAATCAGTTGTATCTGTTGCAGTTGCATGTGCAGTGGTGGGGATCATCATCGGTGTTGTCAGCTTAACTGGATTTGGCCTCAACATGGCAAATGCGATTATTCAACTTGGCAATACAAGTCTCTTAGCGACACTTATGCTCACTATGGTAACTTGTATGGTTCTTGGCATGGGACTACCTTCAATTCCAGCTTACTTGATCACAGCAACTATGGCAGCTCCTGCACTTATTCAACTGGGTGTTCCAGCGATTGCTGCACATATGTTTGTATTCTATTTTGCAATGTTCGCCAACATTACCCCACCAGTTGCACTGGCCTCATTTGCAGCGGCAGGTATTTCAGGAGGCGATCCGATGAAAACGGGTATCCAATCGGTAAAGTTAGCACTGGCAGGCTTTATCGTGCCTTATATGTTTGTTTATAATACGGGTTTATTGCTCATTGATACCACACCTTTTGTAGCCATTAGGGTTACTATAACGGCGATCATTGGTGTCTTTATGATCGGTATTGCCACAGAGGGATACCTGAAAGGTAAGCTCAATCCATTAATGCGTGTAGTGGTATTTATAGGATCACTCTTATTAATTACTGAAAGTGTCACTCAAGATGCCGTTGGATTAGCGATTTTTATAGCTCTAGTCGTTGTTCAAAAACTTAAAAATAGGCAAACTGAAGCTGCTTTTGAATAAAATTTTTCGTTAGCAGTATCTAAAGGGCCCCATCTTCATGAACAGTTGGTTTATGAGGGTGGGGTATTTTATGTTTAAAAGTACAGTTTATCTAAATAAGATGGTTTTTCTTCCAAATAGGTCAAGTGGCTAGAATTAAAGCTATTTATATGATAGAATGACGAGATAATAAATGTACTATTATACATATTTTAAAAATGAAGTGCAGAATTGGCAGACCTATAAATCAAAAAATAAAATATTGTGGCATTTTGCTCTATAGTATGTGTATTTACTAATTTAGTCAGGAGCTGAACGATGAAAAAGTTTTATTCAGGAGTCGATCTGTTTATTGAGAGAAGGAAAATGATTTTTAGTATTTTGGCAGTAGTGGTTTATTTAGTAGGTGTTACTGGATTTTTATCGAACTTACTTATTCAATCCAATATTTCAACAGGTCAGTTTGAGATCACTGAAAAACTCGGCTCTATACACGGCAGCTCTGTTGTGAAAGTGGATAATGATTTTAATTACTATGTGAGTTCAAACCTGCGACCAAGAATTCAAGTTTATGATTCTGCGGGTGTTTTTAAATTCGCGTATTTATTCAATTCAACGGCTCAAATATCGACGTATTACCTTGATGACGAAAACAAAATACATATATTATTTTCAAGACCGTTAAGTAAAATGATAATATCAAATGGACAGGTAGAAATGTTTGAAGATATTATCGATAATACTGAAGTATTTGACAAATTTGAAGAGAATAAAGCGTATTATGAATTGAATAGAAACATTGAAATAATAAAGAATAGAGAAATACTTAATTTAAGTATCAATGGTATGAGTAAACAAGTTCGTTTAGAAAGTTCTTTATTTCCTTTAGGTGTAGAATTTTGGGGCGTATTAATGATGATTGGGACATTTTTAATGCTGTTTATTCATCGAAAGTTTTTGGTGGCATTAAAAGAGAAGTATGCAATATCAAGAAGATAAATTTTTTCTATAAAGAGGGGAGTGTACTTGGGATTCGTAGGATAGATATTAAGTTTAAAGTTAAAAGAGCATTCCCAAATCTGATGAAGCTTGAGATTTCTGAGTTGATAGAGATGGATGAAGTAAGCAATTCTTCTAATATAGATGGACCTCATTTTATGGCGAAACTTATGCCATATACAATTGGATACAGTGAGCTAACATTTCATATCACTCCACTTGAATAGTTGTAAAATTCTCTATAAAATTAAATGAAAATAAGAGACGATGGTGGTGTTGGTTCTTTTGATTAGAATTGCTGTTTGTGATGATGAGGAAATAATGCTTTTGAAATTAAAAGCTCAGATCAATAACTATATGGAACACCAAAACGATAAGTTTCAGGTGTTCTCTTTTTTGAGTGCTGAAGCGTTGCTTAAAAGTGATGTTATATTTGACATCATCTTTTTGGATATACAATTAGGAGGTATTACAGGCATGGAAGCCGCTCAAAGATTAAGAGAAAATGGTTCTGAAAGTTTCATTATTTTTATTACGGCACTAAATGATTATGTTTACAATGCTTTTGAAGTGGAAGCATCTGATTATCTGCTGAAACCTGTGAGGGATGAGCGTTTATCTCGTACAATGGATCGTATTTTAAATTACATAGAGCGAAGAGGGCAAAATAGCCTCATCATAAAAAAAGAAACCTCATTAAAGACGATTCGGTTTGAAGATATCTTATACTGTGAGGCAATCAGTAGAAAGATCTTTGTCCACACGAAGCGTGAGCAGATTGATTATTACTTTAAGATTGGAGAGCTCGAAAAGCAATTGGGTTGTGATTTCTTTAGGTGTCATCGGAGTTATTTGGTTAATCTTAAGTATGTGTGTGGCTATGAAGAGGGGATGACAATATTAGAAAATGGTGAGCGTATTCCAGTTTCAAGACTTAGACAACAGGCTTTTTCAAAAGTCGTTTTAGACTATATGAAAGCGGGGCGAGAATAATATGGGGAGTCTGGGTTTTCAAAGTATAAATTTTGAGTTTATTTTCTTTTTCTGTTTTTTAAACGGTTGCCTTGCAATCTTGGAGTTGCTTTTTTTCAGCAAATTTTCGCAAAACGTATTAAAGCCGTATCATTATATTTTCTATGTGTTTACTATGTATTTTGTATGTGCACTAGAAATAATTTTTCGAGTTTCATTTCCAGTGGCCACTCTTTTAGAACTTTTGATTCTTTTGGGATACGGTTATTTAGTTTTAAAGTGTCCACCTGCGTTATCAGCAGTTACAGCGATTATCGCTATCAGTATTATGCAAGTTGTAAACGGAATTTTTCAGTCTATAGGGAGTCTATTATGCGAAGCCACATTTCCACACGTAACGCTGGTTTTAGTCCTCTGCAGTTTAATGACTCTATTAGTCATCTATTTTTCTTATCAATATGTAATCAGAACTTTTAAGATAAGACAGAACATATCAACGCGTTATATAGGTCTTTTATTGCTCCCGATCTTATTTATTTTGCTTGTGCTTCAACAGATATTCTTGACTTATGGCAGTACTGTGGTTGTCAATTCGGATGGTAGGAGACTTTCTCCAAATGTAAATGATTGGAGCATGTTACTGATACAAGTTTCAGCTTATGCTTGCTTGTTTGCAGTCCTATTTGCTTATCGTAAATTAGAGGATAATTTTAAATTACAGACTCAAAATATCCTGCTTGAGCAACAAGTTAATACACAAATACATTATATGCAAGAAATTCAAACGCGCTACGATCAAACGCGTGGCTTTAGACATGATCTCAAGAATCATTTTATGGTGTTGAGTGGTCTTATAGAGCGTACAGAAAATCAGAAAGCAGTCACCTATTTGAACAAGTTAGACATCGCAACAAATGCTTTTTCTTTTCCGTGCCAAACGGGCAATATGGTAGTTGACCTTTTACTAAGTGAGAAACTGGGATTAGCTCAGCAGAAGGGTATTAAAATTGAATGTAAAATGACAATACCCTCGGGGAGCACTATAGATGACTTGGATTTATGCATTGTCTTTTCAAATGCGATAGACAATGCGATTAATGCTTGTGATTTGGTGGAAGAAAAAGAACCGTACATCATTATATCTGCTGTTCAAAAGGGCCATTTTTTTATGATTGAGATTGAGAACAGTTGTAATAAAGAGCAGAAAAAAGGCACAGGCACAGGAATAGGACTTAAAAATATTAGAGCAGTAGCTGAAAAGTATCATGGGGCAGTAAGTGTGGATCATAAAGCACAAATTTTTAAACTGAACATCCTTTTGCTCATTTAGAGACATTCAAGCGACATCTGACTACAAATCCATTGAAACGATAAACGCCATTAAATATACTTAAAACATCTTAAAACATAAAAAGGAGGTTTTACAGTGAATATAAATGGTTTAGGGGCATCGGGTACTCAAAACTCGGTTGGAAATGGTTTAAAAGACATCGAACAAGAGATCAAAAAATTAGAGCAGAAAAAGACGAAACTTCAACAGGATAAGGCGAAAGCGGATAGTCCTTTTTCCACAGCGCCAAGTAAAGAAGCTGCTGAGATAGATAAGAAAATCAAAGAACTGGATAAACAGATTCAGCAACTTAAAGCAAGAGCAATAACCTCTAAAGGTGGCCAGAATAACCAAGAAAAAGTTAAAAGTAAAGCATCTGATCAGAATCAATTAGATCAATTGACGCGTAGTGGGAAGCAACCTGACTTGGAAGAAAAATCTATTTCAGGTGTTTACAATGTGAAATCCGATGAAAACGGAAGTCAGGTGATCGCCTTGACACCTTTTCAAGTGGCAAAAGAAGATGACAATGAGACCTTGTAATGGTTCTTCAACAGAAAGACATGCTATATTTCAGCAGGTTGTTCCAATGTCTCTTCGCTATTGAGATCAATATTGATCTCAGCAGATGCTCGGGGGTCCGTAGATGCTTTTGATTTTGGCAGTTGATACAGAGGCCAATAGAATACAATAGAGACTAATATGCCACATACCACATCTACGATAGAATGCTGTTTGATAAACAATGTGGAAAGGCAGATCATGATCATGATGAAAGCAGAAGCCAACCGACCATACTTTTTCGCTCTAAACGCTTCTGAATGATAAAGACTCGCATGGATGGCAATGGCGTTCATCACATGAATGCTAGGACAAACGTTAGTTGGCGTATCTGTGAAATATAAAAACCGTATCAACAGTGAATAGGGATCATTGGCTGTAATGACAGGTCTTAAAGATTGTGCATTTGGGAAGACCATATAGGCAATATAAGCAACTGTCATACCACCACCCAGAAAGATTAAAACTTTGAAAAAGTCCTTTTTAGAATGAAGCCCTGCATAGATAACGCCATAGATCATGTAGGGAAACCAGATCAAATAAGGAAGGACAAATGCCTTGACGAATGGTATTTTATCATCAAGGGCTGTATGCATGATAAAGCGGGGAACAATGGTGATTTCTAAATACTTAAACCATATGAGTAATGGTATGATTAATAAACAAAGATAAAAATGTCTGTTTTGTGATAAAAATTGTTTGATATTTTTCATGGAAAGTCACCCTTTGCGCTCATTATGTATTTCAATTGTACCTATAATTATACCATATCATAATTATGATATGGTATAATTACTTTTAGCTAAAACGAGTCATGGATAAAAGGGAGCATACAAGTGAGACGGGTCAAAGGTATAACTATAGTAATGATGATGGTCATGACATTTTTATTGGGGATGAACTACATAGCGGACACTAAGCAGCATAGACATGCAGTAGGTGGCGTCTTGGATATGCAGTATATTGATTTTGAAGAGACACCAGTGATCGATCTGGATGGGGAATGGTCATTCTACTGGGATAAGCTTTTAGAACCATCTGACTTTGTAGAGCCTGAGACTGAAAGCCGAGTTTTTATAAATATACCCGGGAACTGGTCCCATGATATGACCGGAAATTATTATCCCAATATTGGTTATGCCACCTATAAGCTCAAGATCATTAACGTCCCTTCTAAAGCCTACTTCGCGCTAGAAAAGTTGAACATCCGAAATGCTTGTAGAATATTTGTCAACGGACGACAAATCATGGCGGATGGAGCGCCTATGAAAGAGAGTGAAGCAAATGTGATTGGCAATATGCCACAAATTGCTTTTTTCGAAGTAGACGCCTCGTCCGTAGAGATCATTATACAAGTTTCTAACTTCGAATACGCTTCGGGCGGAATTGCAAACTCCATTTACTTTGGAACGCAAAGGGCGGTTCTAGAGCGATCCTATAGGCAAAATTTGTTTGAAATAGTGGCGACTACGATCATGATTGTCATTGGTATCTTGTACTTGATCGTACACTTTATCATTAGAAATTACAAAAGGCGAGAAGCCGCTATATTTTTCTTTGCGTTGAGCTGCTTATTGATGGCACTTTCGAATGGCTTTGTCAGTCAACGTGTCTTCGCTAATTTTATCCCAAAGGCATCATTTGAGATATTATTCAAGATGTACTACTTTCTTGCGTACAGTTTCTTTGTAGCAATGTTATTCTTTGTCAACAAGGTCAATCGCATATTTCTACCTGATAGAATCAGAAATGTTGTCGGGAGTATTTTCTTGATTTATATTTTGATGGTTCTGTTTCTACCCATGAAGATCTATTGGAAATTGTCAGGAGTCTACTTAATCATTGATTTGATTGTGTCGTTAGCGATATTGTTTTGGGTCTTTTATCTCTACACTAAACCTCATACAGATGTCGTTCATTTTACGGTACATAGCATATTGCTCATGGCACTTTATGCCATGAATATCTATGTCATTGACAATGTACTCTATGCATTGGGGTTAAAAAAAGATATCCACATTGGGATGATCAGTATGGTTATTTATAGTGTTATGCTGGTTGCTCTGTTAGTGGTCATCTATTCGGATGCTTATAAAAAGAATGCAGAGTTGGCTATCAGACTTGTGGAAAATTACTATGCTCTTGATCAAAAAGAGGAAGTGGCCATCAAGAATGAGATTGCTTTTTTACAAGCGCAAATAAAGCCTCACTTTTTGTTCAATGCCATGAGTAGTATCATAGGTCTCTGTTATACTGACGGAGAAAGAGCAGGAGACCTGCTCCAAGAACTCATGAACTTTCTAAAATCTTCTTTTGATTTTGATTATAAGTCGGATTATGTCACGATTAAGAGTGAGCTCAACCTGATTCAATCCTTTGTTAAAATTGAAAAAGAGCGATTTGGAGAAAGGATTGAGATTAACTATAATATAGATCCCAATATTCTGAATATGAAGATCATTCCACTTATAATAGAACCCCTTGTGGAAAATGCCATAAGACATGGGGTCTTAAAGAATAAGTCTGGTGGGCATATGAGTCTGACTATTAAGAAAGTGAACTCTGAAATCTACATCTGTGTTGAAGACAACGGGCATGGGATTCCTAAGGAGAAAATAGAGTCCATATTGACTGTCTCAAATCTTGAAAGTGCACCTTCCGTTCGAAATGGGGTTGGCCTTGCCAATATTAACAATAGACTACAATATTTTTATAATAAAACACTGGAAATAGAATCAACAGATCGAGGTACGCGTGTTTCTTTTAAAGTGCCTTTATTGTTGGAGAGGGGGCGACTGGCAGATGAAGAAGATTAAAGTGGTCTTAGTGGATGATGAAATACTGGTATTGAATCTTCTGCGAAAAAGGTTATTGGACATAGAAGGGGTTGAAATTATCGGTGAATTTGTGGATGCAGAAATGGCGCTTGAAGCAATTCCGAAACTAGATGCGGACATTGTTTTTTTAGATGTGGAAATGCCTGAAATGAATGGGATTGAATTGGCTGGAGAACTTCTTGAAGGGGATAAGCACATGGAGATTGTGTTTGTTACCGCATACGGACAATATGCAGTTGAAGCTTTTAAACTCAATGCGCTTCACTATATTTTAAAACCCGTGGATTCAAGCGCTCTTGTGGAAGCAATAGATAGAATAAGAGCGAAAAATATCATTAAGCTTTCAAGGAAAGAGGAGAAAGCCAAGATTTACCTGTTCGGGGATGTGCATGTGGCCGGTCAGAATGACAAAAAAGTCAACTGGATAACCACCAAGTCCAAAGAACTCTTTGCACTACTCATGGTTCATCAAGAATTTGGTGTCAACAAGTGGACCCTTCTAGAGACGCTTTGGCCAAATTCAGACTCTGAAAAGGCGCATCAAAACTTGTACACCACTGTATTTAGATTAAAAAGATCACTGGGAGAGGTGTGTCCCAATATAAGAATTGAAAATGCGGATGGCCATTATCGGCTGATTTTAGAGGATATTTTTTGTGATTGGTATGCATTTAAGGCCTTTATTGAAGAGATGCCAGTACTCACTGAGAAAACTGTTTTACTCTTTGAGAAAGCCCTAGACCTTTATACTGAGGATCTTTTTGGGAAGTGTGATTGGCTTTGGAGCATTGCCTACAGGGAAAAATGCTATGGACAATATGCAAGCCTGGTGGTGCGATTAATGACTTACTATAGATCAAAAGGATGCGATAGAGCGTTGAAACGATTAGAGAGAAGAGCTGAAAATATATTACTAGAAGAAGATTTTGAAACTGTTCTTTTTTCTGTAAGTAATTTGTAAGGTGAAGTTTGGCAAAATCTAATGTTACTGTAACCATCATGAATCGAACTGGGAGACTGGTTCGGGCAAAGTTTGTTTGGGTTGAGAAATTGAGAAAACCGCCTAACTCTAGGACATATAAATTTTATATGCCTTAGAGTTGGGCGGTTTTCTTGAATTTTATGATAAAAGACTCACGAGAAAAATCAAAAAAATGACTACTCTATGAATCCTTTTCTTGTAAGAAATTTGTAAGGCATGATTTGTTAGAATAGTATGATAAAAAATTCGAAGCAAATTAAAAAAGGAGGACATCATGTAAAGAAGAGACATCATATAAAACGAGCTCGTTTTGTGGATTTGATCATTGAGATGATCTACATAGAATGTGAATAAATAGGATTTGAGGAGGAAACATGAAGAAAATAAGTATGTTGTTTATGATAACTTTATTATGCACCATGGTTCAGTTTGCAGGAAGTTTATCATATGCTGAAGACAGTTTTTTGTTTGAAAGCGTGGTTGCGACGGGGTTGAATTCTCCTGAAAGCATTGAACTTGGACCTGATGGGAAATTGTATGTAATTGAAAATAGGAAAGAAATTACAAAGATGGATAGAGATGGCTCTAATCAAGAGGTTTTCTATGTTGATCATTCAAATAATAATCCAACTGCTAATGCAATGACTTTTGATAAAGCGGGAAATCTACTTGTGGCTGATTCTAATCAGGGATGTGTCAAAAAGATAGATCCAAAGGGCAATGCGACAAAATTAAATATCGGCAAGATTTTACAGACTCAAGAAATTGTTCTTGACAGTAACGGGCATGTGTTTGCATTTGATACTTATAGTGGAAAACTATACAAAATGAATGCAGATGGATCTGAATATACTTTGTTTGCAAAGTTGCCTTTTTACTCATGTAGTGGTTTGGCAATAGATGCATTTGATAATCTTTATACTTGTAGTAGCAAGAATGTTGTAAAATTTACGCCATCTGGCACCAAAATGGATTTTGTAAGTGTTCCAAATGCTGATGGTAATGCTAATGGTATTATTGTTGGTGAAGACGGTTATGTTTATGTTTATACGCGGAAAAAGAAGATTTTAAAATACGATCTTACCGGTAAACTCGTACAAACATTCCCAACTTCAGTAGGTGATATGGTGGGAGGCGTGTATGTAGATGAAGCGGGTAATATCTATTATACAGATGCCAGTAAAAATCTCTATAAAATTTCAAACCCCAACGAAGCAAAGACAACTATGCTTTGCAAAGGAACCGATACCATGGATGATTTAGCCATGGGGCCTGATGGGAAATTATATACGAGAACTTACGATGAGGGTCTAATTAAAAGAGTGAACAAGGATGGCACTGAAATGGAAACGTTTGTTACTGAACTTAATGTCCCATCAGGAGTAGCTTTTGATTCAACTGGAAATTTAATTGTATCAGAGAAGGATGGTAAAGCCATCAATATAATAGATCCAGATGGCAATATAGAAGAATTTAGATTTTCAGGAGAACTTAATTATGTTGCAGTAGATAGCCAAGATCGGATATATACTTTTAATCAGGATAACCATGGTATTTATAGAATGGATAATGATGGTAGCAATAAAACGCGGTTAGAAGGGATTACAGTGGAGCACTGTCGTGGCATAACAGTAGATCGTAATGATAATATTTATATTTCTGGAGATGGCAAGATTATCAAAATTGCAGTTGACGGCACACAAACTGATTTTTTTAGTAAATTAGGCTTGAGGGGTATTACTGCCGGAAAAGATGATTATATATATATGATCTATTATGGTACAGATTATACGGAGTATACTTTAAAATGTGACCTTGAAGGTAATCTTGTGAAGGTGATTCACCTTTCTGATTATATTACAGGACAATACATTGAAGAGAATGGTGATATATACGTAATAGAAAATGCAAAGAATATTTCTAAACTTACTAATAATTCAAATGTGGAAGATCAGACCCACGTGTTAATTACACCGAAGTTTTCCTTACGAGATGGCCCAGCAGATCCATCGGCATTTGCGCTCAGTGGCATTGCTTCTAAGCCACGTATTGTAAGTGCTGAGGTAAAAGACTCTAAAGTCTATTTGACCTTAGATGCCAATATAAGACAAACGGATAAAAACATCGAAGTTTCCTATACGAAATCTGGAATGAACAACCTAATAGAAAAGGAAACAGGAGATTATTATGAGAATCTAAAAAATGTAGAAGTAAAGAATTCAATAATAGAAGTTTTCAGCGTGGGAGATTTGACGGCAATTAAGGTTGACTATGGCACTTCACTAGAGGCCTTAAAACTTCCAACTTCTGCTGAAATAGTGTTGAGCGACTCAACAAAGAAAACGGTTGAAGTCACTTCATGGGATAAGGGAACACCAGCCTATGAGGGCGAAAAATCTGGAACATACGTTTTTAAAGGTATGTTGAAATTGGATTCGGATATTTATAACCCAGATAACAAGCAAGCGAGTGTAAAAGTTGTGGTGGCCCCTAAGCCATTGCCAGAGATCACAAGGGTAGATGCCATAAATGATATCACAGTAGATCATGGCACAGAACTCAGTGCATTAGGTTTACCAGATCAGGTCACTGTTACACTTGATAACTCAAGTACCACCAGTGTGGCGATTAAAGCATGGGACAATGGGACACCGACATATGATGGAAGTAAAGCAGGGACATACGTCTTCTCAGGCACATTAACTGAGTCATCAAGCTATAATAATACAAATGATATAAAAGCAAAAGTCTCTGTTAAAGTAAAAGAGAAACCAAGTGCCTCATCAGTGAGCCAACTAGAGGCCATCACGGTGGATCATGGCACAGAACTCAGTGCATTAGGTTTACCAGATAAAGCCACTGTTACACTTGATAACCAAGCGACCACCAGTGCGGCAATTAAAGCATGGGATAATGGGACACCAACATATGACGGAAGCAAAGCAGGGACATATGTCTTCTCAGGCACACTAGAGATGCCAACGGATTACCAAAACAAAGAAGCATTAAAGGCCAACATCAGTGTCACTGTAAAAGAGAAACCAAGTGCCTCATCAGTGAGCCAACTAGAGGCCATCACGGTGGATCATGGCACAGAACTCAGTGCATTAGGTTTACCAGATCAGGTCACTGTTACACTTGATAACCAAGCGACCACCAGTGCAGCAATTAAAGCATGGGATAATGGGACACCAACATATGATGGAAGCAAAGCAGGGACATATGTCTTCTCAGGCACACTAGAGATGCCAACGGATTACCAAAACAAAGAAGCATTAAAGGCCAACATCAGTGTCACTGTAAAAGAGAAACCAAGTGCCTCATCAGTGAGCCAACTAGAGGCCATCACGGTGGATCATGGCACAGAACTCAGTGCATTGGGTTTACCAGATCAGGTCACTGTTACACTTGATAACTCAAGCACAACCAGTGCGGCAATTAAAGCATGGGATAATGGGACACCGACATATGATGGAAGCAAAGCAGGGACATATGTCTTCTCAGGCGAACTAGAGATGCCAACGGATTACCAAAACAAAGAAGCATTAAAGGCCAAAATCAGTGTCACTGTAAAAGAAAAACCAAGCGCCTCATCAGTGAGCCAACTAGAGGCCATCACGGTGGATCATGGCACAGAACTCAGTGCATTGGGTTTACCAGATCAGGTCACTGTTACACTTGATAACTCAAGTACTACCAGTGCGGCAATTAAAGCATGGGATAATGGGACACCGACATATGACGGAAGCAAAGCAGGGACATATGTCTTCTCAGGCACACTAGAGATGCCAACGGATTACCAAAACAAAGAAGCATTAAAGGCCAAAATCAGTGTCACTGTAAAAGAGAAACCAAGTGTCTCATCAGTGAGCAACCTAGAGGGCATCACGGTAGATCATGGTACAGAACTCAGTGCATTGGGTTTACCAGATCAGGTCACTGTTACACTTGATAACTCAAGTACCACCAGTGCAGCAATTAAAGCATGGGATAATGGGACACCGACATATGATGGAAGCAAAGCAGGGACATATGTCTTCTCAGGCACACTAGCTGACTCAGCAAACTACCAAAACCCAAATGGCTTAAAAGTTAACATCCATGTCACCGTAAAAGAAAAACCAGTTGTGACCCCGACAATCGTTTCCGTTAACGATCCAGATTCAATCTCTGTATCCAAGGGAACAACTTTGAATGAGCTTGGATTGCCTGAAAGAGTGGCTGTTCAACTGAGTGATCGTTCATCTTTAAATGTCTTAGTGGAATGGGATAGTGGCACGCCGACTTATGATGGAGATACAGAAGGCACCTACATCTTTTCAGGCACGATTGCCAAATCTTTGAATTACCAAAACCCAAATGACTTAAAAGTCAGCATTCATGTTACCGTAAAAGAGAAACCTACAGTGACACCAGAGATAACCGCCGTAAGCAATATAGATTCCATTACAGTGCCAAATGGCACAGCACTCAAAGCAATCGCGTTACCGAAGAGAGTCACTGTCTCTTTAAGCAATGCAACGACAACCAGCGCAATCGTAGTGTGGGATAATGGGACCCCAGCGTATAGCGGTGAAACAGCGGGAACATATGTCTTCTCAGGGACGATTTCAGAGACCCTGGATTACTTGAACCCAAATGCACTTAAAGCCAGTGTCAAAGTCACTGTAAAAGCAAATCCAGTTGAGACCCCAGAAATAACCGAAGTGAACCCAATTGCACCAATTACTGTATCCAATGGGACCGCACTCAATGCAGTGGGATTACCAATTCAAGCCACTGTGACATTAAGTGATGCGACGACAACCAGTGCCATCGTGGTATGGGATAATGGCACACCAACTTATGAGGGTAGTAAAGCAGGGCTGTATGTCTTCACGGGCACAATTGAAGCAACAACAGAGTATCTCAACCCGAACGCACTTAAAGCCAGTGTCCAAGTGACGGTTAAAGCGGCATCTTCTTCTAATCGAGATGATGACGATGACAAGGATAGCGGTAGCATAGGTGGATCAAGTGGTGGTGCTTCACAAGGGACAGGAAGCGCGGACAACGGTTCAGTGGTTGTAAATGGCGAAGAGAAAAAGATTTCAAGAGAGACCCAAACCATCGAAGCTGGTAAAACTACAACCCAAGTGGCTCTAGATGAAGAAGCATTAAAAAAAGCAATTGAAGCAATAAAAGGCAAAGCCTTAGAAGAACAAGCACGTGAGCAAAATATAATGAAGATCAACGTGAAGGATACCACAAGTGAAAACACCGTTGTAGGCCTTAGCGGCGATCTTGTGAAAGAGATGGAACAAACGGAGTTTGATATCTTAATCAATGATGGTGGCAAAACGTATAAAATACCAGCGAAAGAACTCTCCGTGGATGAAGTCGCGGATAAACTCAATGTTGATAAGTCAAACTTAAAGCGCATTCACTATGATATTCACATAGATCAGGTGACAGGTGAAGCCGAAAAAGAAATCACAAAGAGAATAGAAGCAAATGATGCTCAACTTTTAGTTCAACCCACAGCGTTTAAAATTTCAGCCGTGGTGACCAAGCAAGACGGTTCACAAGACACGCTTGAAATTGATACCTTTGGCGAATACGTTACAAGGGGAATTGAAATTCCAAGTGGTGTGAATATCAATGACGTTACAACAGGTATTGTATTTGACCAAAGATATGGTTATAGCCAAGTTCCAACCTACATCGAAACAGAAAACGGCAAAAGCTATGCTCGAATTAAGTCACTTACTAACTCAGTCTACTCTTTGATTAGCAATCCAGTAAAAGTGAGTAGCGTTAAAGGACACTGGTCAGAAGCAATCGTTAATGATATGGCATCGAGATTAATTTTAACAGACTATGCCAATTTTGAAGCAAATAAAAAGATTACAAGAGGTGAACTTGCAACCTACATGGTGAAAGCACTTGGACTCTATAGAGAAGATGCGGCAGTGTCAACATCATTTAAAGATGTTAAGGCAACCGATGCAAATGCATGTGCCATCGCTCAAGCGTGTGAATGGCATCTTATCAGTGGTTATGAAGATAGCACTTTTAGAGCGGACAAAGAAATCACAAGAGAAGAAGCAATGGTCATCTTCTCAAAAGCCATGGTACTTGCAAACTATGAAGGCACCAAGGACGCATCTCGTTTTGATATTAATTCATACGCAGATGTGCCAACATGGTCAAAACCATATATTCAAAAAGTGTTAGATGGTAAAGTCTTTATGGGACGATCAGCAACTGATTTGGGCCTAAAAGATAATTTAACACATTCAGAAGCATTGGCGGCTATTAGGAATTTACTGATTAAAGCAGAATTGATTAATAAATAGCTAATTAACGCATTAACGAATGAACGTCTGAATTTTATCATGAAAGTTAAAAGGGCAAAACTGGCTCTTAATGAGGTATGAAGCGAAATGGCGATAACAGGTGATTTGAATTTGTTATCGCCATTATTCTGCTGATATTTTCAAATTTGCATATTTGTTGATAATATTAAATGGGCAAACAAGTTCGTTTAGGAAGCGCTCTGCTGAATCAAAATTTAGAAATCGTTGGTATTGAGCTCGAAGGCAAGGCAAATATATTTAGAAAATTTATTTCGGGCATGATGATGCCTAGTGATCGAATCCTTGAATTTTTAAGGGAATCAGGGTATGGCATTAAAGAGTGAAATTGTATTTATCGTTTCAGATTAGGAACCATCTGCTGTACTTAATTCAGGGGTGGTTTTTAATTGTTTTCTTAGTTTTGGTAGTTGGTATAATGCCATATAAAAGACTATGGAGACTAATTAAACCAAATTAAGAGTGGCATTAATAAAAAAGTGAAGTAAAAGTGTCTATTTTGTGATAAAAAAACTCGAATATTTTTCATAGTGTGCCGTCCTTTAATTTATAGTCCTGTAGATGTGTAAAATATTATACCATATCATAATTAGGGTATGATATAATATTTTTCATCTAAAAGTGTCATAAGTATATTTAATCAGGCGGGAATAAAGCATGTGAAAGAAGGGTGGAAATTGGATTTAAAAGTAGTCAAAACGGATAATCAGAATGTAGATTTTATTGAACTCACTGAGTTATTAGACCAAGCGCTTCAAGCAAACAATGGTGAATCTCAAAATGAGTATAATCAATACAATAAGCTGGATCATATAAGAGATGTGGTGGTCATCTATAAGGATAATAAGCCAGTGGCTTGTGGTGCATTTAAGGCATTTGATTCGGATACAGCAGAAGTAAAACGTGTATTTGTAAAGGCTGATTTTAGAGGTCAGGGCATATCTAAATTACTAATCCGTCAATTGGAAGAAATGATCAAAGGAAAAGGCTATAAATTTGCTGTGCTTGAAACTGGTGTAAAACAAAAAGAAGCCATTGGGCTGTACACACGCATGGGTTATGAGATCATACCCAATTATGAACCGTATGTGGGGATGATAGAGAGTGTGTGCATGAAGAAGTGCTTTTAGGCTTTTTAGACCTTTTAGACCAAAGGTGCGTATTAAAGTGCGCATTTTACATATTGAAAGTGATTTTTACGGATAACAGCATATTCAGATTAATAAAAAAAGAGCGAGAACACCTATCAGAGTCAGTTCAAACATCTATCAGGGTTTTCGCTCTTTTTTTTAAAGGGCATCTCTATTGGATCGCCAAAAGTTCAATATAACCTCTTGTGCCAATGGGTTCTAGTTGTATGCGCGGATTTGATCTATCCCATGTATATCCTATGACGGCTGGATCATATTTTTTTATTGCATGCCAGACTTGTTCGATTGCCTTGGCATAATCTTCTTCTTCAAATGGCTCTCCTTGAAACATGAGATATTTGCACCCTGGGAGTTCAAGGATATCTAGTCCCTCAGGAATAATGCCATCATAATCTATAGAGACTTCCACACCTTGCACGTATTCTGAGGTTCCGGGGTTGATATACGGTTTTGGAAGCCAAAGGCCTACGGGCTCACCACTAATAGACTGAATGCTTGTAAGCAGTCCCCAAATATCACAGCCAACTTCTTCGCAGTAAGCAAAGTAGTCAGTAGCCTGAATACCTCGTTTAATCAGCACTTTGCGTGCTGGTTTTTCAATGACTTGAATGAATACATTTTTTACATTTTCCATTGTTTTTTCCTTTCTAACAGTAGCAGATTTAACGCCGTAAGGTATGAAAAGATAAAGAGGAATAGGATTCTGAGCATATTCATGAGGATTACAGCCAAATTCACGAAAGAAAGCTCTCTGATAACCGTCAACGCTGTCAAATCCGACTTCAAAAGCGATATCAATTACTTTGCTCTGTGTGTCTCGAAGTTTCAGGGCAGACTTTGATAGACGCAACCGACGGATATAGTCTGCGGGTGTTCGATTGAGCCACTTTACGAATAGACGGTAGGAATGCCATGGTGAGTAAAGGGACACATTTGCTAAATCGGCAAGCGAAATATCTTCGTACAAATGAATTTGGATATAATCTTGCATACGTTGCACTGCTTCAATTTGGTCATCCATGCCTCATCACCACCTTATGCATTCAGTATACGGTTTTAAAGAAAAAACGGCTCGACATTTTTTGCTGTTAAAATTTCAGCATTTGTAAATTGTGTTTATTATAGCAAATTTACAGAATGGATTAAATAGAATAAAATGTAGTTAACGATTGGGAAAAGTAATACATCGAAACTTAGGGGGAGATATATTATGGCATCTACTACGAGGAAGAAAGGCAATAAAAGTAGCATTGTAAGAGTAATCATTTCAAATTTTGATGATCGACAAATAAAAGAACTTAAAGTTTTGTATCACAAGCAAGGTGGCGTAGATACGATTCAAATTGATAAAATGGCTTTTGAAAATGAGCACATAGAAGCATTTGGACAGCTTATCTTTAAGGCTGTAAAAGCGGTTAAACCCAGTAGCCTTGAGGATAAAGTCATGCAATACCGCACTCCTTCACTTAAACTTATAGATGAGTCAGGCGGTGGAAATGGCATTATCGCTACAAAGTATGCCACGCATGATCAAGAGAGTCAGAAACCAGAGCATATCCTTAGAAAGTATAAGATTACAGGCACTTGGAGATATGTTAGCAACGCAACAGCAACTGATGAGGGGGAGCGTCAAAAAGAAATAACCGTGTTTTTAGAGGACATTAGGCCTACAGATACTGAAGCAGATCGCTTGGGACGCAGAGAAAAGAAGACGTCTACAAGTAGAGTTCTGCTTTCAAAAGAGACGATTCAAAACTATAGGTACGTCCTTTCATCGGATGAAAAAGAAATTGATTCTAGAAACATTTATAAAATGAATCGTTTCATCGAATATAGGAGCAGTCTTTTGTTCTATTATACTTTTATCAATCACTTTATGGTTGCACCAGTGAGAGAGAAGTATAACGAAGTATGGGAAGTTGGAAGAGATTATAAGGCAAATAATGCGAATATGGATGAAGTAATTGATAGGATCAATGATTATTTGTATTTAAAGGTGAATGATTTTATTAATAATCACAATCAGCATGTGGATAGAATGAAGATGAGTGTGCAGGATGCAGAAATTGAACTTTTAAAAGTTAAAACTTCAAGAGAGAAAAATTCGTTAAAGGCAAGTATTCGCGAAAGAAAAGCTGATATGCCGTCTAAAATTGAATCCTATGACAAAGTGGATTTAAGAAATGATTTAATCAAAATATTGGCTGTTTTATCAGACCTTAGACACAAATTAGGACATTTTGAGTATGCTTATTTTGATGATCTGCTCACTGGCAACGGTATAGGCGATGAAACTCTGACGCGTTTACTGGATTTAAAGCTATTTAAAGTGCTCAGCGATTATATAGAAGTTAAAAAAAGTTACGTAGCAATGTACCTTGATGGCGACGAAAGATGCCACATTCTGGGATCAAATAAAAAATTAAAGAAGATTTATGAAATTTATCAGAGAATTTGCGAGACTAAGAATGGCTTTAATGGTTTTATAAACTCATTAATGGTGCAAGATGGCATAGAGCATTTCACCGTAAAGGAGATTGTAAAACAAGATTATCGTTATCGAATTAATTGGCTTAAGACTTTTCTTGAAAAAGAACAAGATTCAAAAAAATTGGAAGAAACGAGAATAGAAATAGAAGCGCTTGAAGCATGGTTAGAGGAAAGTGATGGGGAAGTCTACTATCAAGATATTCAACTTAACCCAAAGTACAAAGTCATATACAATGAGCATAAATCTGCAATTGAAAAAATGAATGCGCTCTTAGTGCAACCTCATAATGACCTTATCAAAGCTGAAATAACCGATCAAAACCAAGTAATCAAGAGTCTTAAAGAGCAGATGGAATCTATTACAAAGCGAAATTCGAGGTATCGGCTTGAATATAAAATGAGAATTGCCTTTGGATACTTACAAGATGTATTTAATATGGATCTAGTAACTTTCAAGAGTCAGTTTAATTTAGATTCTGATCTGTTTAGAAAAACATTAGATTTCTTAAATACCGATGATGGATTGGCTGAACAGGTTGAAAAATGGCTTATTACCAAAGCCCCTAAAACTCAAAGAGGCATTAAAACAGAAAGTGCCTTCGACCTTGGCAAGCTAACGTGGAAATTGAATTCAATGAAAGATCTCGATGATCATATTTTTGAATCCAATAAACGCAATAATCTCTTTAAACTCTATGCTTTGCTTCATCTGCTTTTACCACAAGAATTAAAAGGCGATTTCTTGGGTTTTGTAAAAAAGAATTACTATGACCTGAAAAATGTAGATTTTCAATCTATTGGTAAAGAAGATCACACACCCGAAATATCTAAAGATGCATTTTTTCATCATATGCGTTTGTTTGAAAAAGGTGCTCGGAGATATGATATTTTTCACTATGAAATACAGGATGTTATCCAAAGTAAAGCAGATCTATTTTATTATAGGAAAATCGTTAGAAATATACTGAAAAACGATTTTTTATCGGATGAAATCATTGATGAGATGAAGTTGGCGGGTTTGGTGGTTCGACCGATAATGAAGGTTTATGAAAATATATTTCATTTAGCCTCTAACATTGAGCTTAGAACATTGATAAAGATCGCTGAAGAGAAGGGCTTGAATTCTATAGAGGCTTCTATCAAGACGGTTCTAGCTGAGCAAAAAGCAAAGAAAAAGGGTGGGAAGCATTATAATTTTGCGTGTTGTTTAGAGTATGCGGAATTAGGAGAATTAATAAGGGAACAGCATCCCAATTTTAATGTTGGAATTCGAAATGCGATAATGCATTTGAATTTGAAAGAATTGCTCGAAGACAAATTGCAAGTTGATGAAAAGGATCAATATAAACCGCTTCAAAAAGATGTAATGAACTTGTTTGTGATTTCTGAACGGTTAAAATTGAATCAAATACCAATAGGAAGTGACCTCTATAATGACTATTTGATGCGTTATGATCAAACCCTTTTTTCACTTAAAAAGTCGAGCATTCTTTCTAAGCCCAAAGGGAAAACCTTAACAGAACAGCATGAAAATCAAAAAGAGCGAGATCAGGATAAGCGGGATATCCGTACAGTTTTAGCGTCTTACAAAGTATTAAAAACAGCCTTTGAAGAGGAACAGAGCGACAATGCTCTAAAGAGGGGTGATATTCGACATTTACCTGAGGCTTTAAAAAATATGAGGATTGATATAATAGGAAAAAAGTATACTAAAAGAATTTTGGATATGAGTCGATCAGAAATCGTAAAGCATGAAATTCCGATTACTCGCGTTTTACAGAAAGCAGTTTCTGATGAGCGTGGCAGATTCCTGCATAAAATCAATTTCATAATCAAAAGTGAACTCACTCATATTTTGGCTGTGGATAGAATCATAATGATCAATGTGCATACGCATAAGGCAGTTAAAACAAGCGCGGGTGACGTTAAAATGTGCACAGATGTCAAATCGAAACTGAGTCGATTTTTCTTTTTAGGCCATGAAATGATGCTATCGGATTTAAAAGACATTGATGATGGTACATTAAAAGTGGATTATTTAAAATATGACAATCAGGGAGAAATCATTACAGTTAATGAGCGTTCATATCCAATAGATACAAACCAAAAATCATCTTTCAAAATGCGATATGTTCAAGTAGTAGATTAGGCGTAATAAAAGAATTGTCGACCCTCAGTAATGTAAAAAGGACTGGGGATCGACAATCTCTGTATAGACTCATTTGACTCACTTTAATATTTAGTAGATTGATGAGACTTGCTAATTCTGTTAAAATGAATTAGGTCGACAAAACATGACCTTCAAGCTCTTGAAATGAGCTATCCGTGAGTTCACGGGACTACACCCTACCATGTAGGGAATGTAACTCCCCAATATGTCAACATAAACGGAAAAAATACAATCGACTACACCCTACCATGTAGGGAATGTAACTTATTTGTTAAGGAGAGTTTACATCCTTGTTTTTTTAAAGACTACACCCTACCATGTAGGGAATGTAACATCATCCACTCTTTTGATTCGTAGAAGTCTATAAACGACTACACCCTACCATGTAGGGAATGTAACCCAGATCAAAATTAATTTAAACTTCGTTTAAAGTCACGACTACACCCTACCATGTAGGGAATGTAACGCAATTTCAACTTTTCAGAATCGAATGTATAACTTAAAGACTACACCCTACCATGTAGGGAATGTAACTAGACATTTTAAATATCTGATCTGAGGTCATCAAAGGACTACACCCTACCATGTGGGGAATGTAACAAATATCTCTCTAGATAACTATCCATAGTTTTTTTACGACTACACCCTACCCTGTAGAAAACGTAACATATAAGGTACGCTCTGGTAGTCACTTGATCTCTGCGGACTATACTTTACCCTGAAAAGAACGGCTTTTTCATTTCCATGTTTGGAGAGGAGAAGTTGTTTTTATTTTAGAATTTAGAATTAGGAGATATACATAATGTCTGTTTCAAAATGTTGGGATTGGATGAAGGTCAATAATGGTGTATGGTGTAAACCTTGTGAAGAAAGCTATTATTAAGTAAATTTTGAAAAATCCCCTTACGTAACTTATTCCTTGTGACGTAGCGTAATGCAGTAAGATGATGTCAAGGATGTGAAATTTATGTCTAAATACACGACCGGAGAAATGGCTAAAATGTGTGATGTTTCGGTTCGAACAGTTCAATTTTATGACACCAAAGACTTGCTTAAGCCATCCGAACTTTCTGAGGGCGGTAGACGGCTTTATTCAGATGATGATCTGGAAAAACTGCACTTGATTTGCTTATTAAAGACTTTTGGACTTTCACTTGATTCCATAAAAGATGTATTAAATAGTGAAACGCCGAATAAGGTACTGCTTTTGCTACTTGAAGAACAGGCAAGGCAAATTAACGCAGAAATAGAGAAAGGACAAAATCAGTTAAAAATAATTGAAGCTGTTAAGAAAAATCTGCGCAATTCGAAAACAATCCAGGTCAATTCAATAAATGACATAGATCACATTATGAATGGTGAAAGAAAACTTAAAAAAACTTACAGGACGATGTTTGCAATTGGAATTCCCATGAATATGCTTGAATTTGTTACAATTTTCATTTGGATCACAAAGGGGATTTGGTGGCCTTTTGCGATAAGCATGCTGATCGTTATTACGATAGCTGTCCTACTTATGAAAATGTATTATAAAAATACGGCCTATATCTGCCCAGAGTGCAGTGCGAAATTTAAACCGAGATTTAAAGAGTTTTCATTTTCAAAGCATACGCCAAAGATGAGAAAGCTCACTTGCACAGAATGTGGGCATAAAGGTTGGTGCATAGAGACGTATTCAAGCGAGGTGTAAAAATGAAAAAGACACTTATAAAAGCGCTTAAGTTTATGTTTTGCATTTTACCGCTTTCTATAATCGCAGGTATTTCAATTGGTTTTTATCAATTGAGTACAGGACTTGCTGATGCAGTTCAGATGCCAATATCTTCGACTTCCTTTGTGACGCTCGTTACAGTTCAAACGGTTATGTTTGCATTGATATGTGGTTTTGTGGGCTATCTGATCGCAGAAAAGGTAGGGTTAGTACGTCAATTCAGCTTCTCTAAAAGGGCTGTGAAGTCAGCTGTTATTTGGGGCAGTGCATGCGGTGTGCTGTTTTTCGTGCTGGATTACTTTATCTTTGGAAAAATGTTGCCACAAGTTGCGACATACTATAACTCTTATCCGTTTTCTCTTGAGTATTTAATTTCGGAAATCGCATACGGAGGTGTTGTGGAAGAAATTTTATTGCGATGGTTTTTGATGTCGACTTTTGCTCTACTATTATGGAAGCTTTTAGCACGTCAATATATAAAGGCAGAAATCCCGGAGTGGATATTTGTTGTGGCAAATGTGCTGGCAGCCTTGCTATTTGCTTTAGGACACTTGCCCGCAACATTTATTTTATTTGGAGAATTGACTTTTTTAATTGTGTTTAGATGTATGTTGCTCAATGGTGTGTTCGGATTGGTTTTTGGAATGCTCTATAGAAAGCTGGGGATACAATATGCCATGATCGCTCATGCAATGACACATGTATGCTGTGATGCGCTTCTCTTTATTCTTATATTTAGTTAGAGTGTCAAGAGTTGAGAAGTAACAGAGATGCCATAATGGAATGTCAACACTGAATTAGACAACTTTTTTAAGGTGTAAATATTTGTATTCTATCGGTGACTTATATCCTAATGATGAATGTAAGCGATGGTTGTTATACCAGTTTACATAATCGAATAATTCTAATCTTAAGTGTTCAATTGACTCAAATGTTTCTTGATATATAAACTCCTTTTTAACCGTCTTAAAGGTTGCTTCAGCTACTGCATTATCATATGGACAGCCTTTTTTACTTAAAGAATGTTCAATTGAAAAAGTATCTAGTAAACCGTCAATTGCGTTGTTTTTAAACTCATTGCCTCTGTCTGTATGAAAAATATTGACCTTTGACAAATCGTGTTTGATAGATGAAAACGCCTCGTAAACAAGTCTTGCATCTTTATGAGCGCCTGCACTATAGCCAACGATTTCTCGGTTGTGCAAATCAAGCATTAAACAAATATAGTGCCACTTACCATTTACTCTAACATAGGTTAAATCGCTTACAACTACGTCTAAAAAGTCTCTGTTATCGAAGTTTCGATCAACTAGATTTGTGATTTTAGCCTCATTGCAGGTATCTTTATGAACTCTATATTTGGCGACTGTATAGCTTGATACTAAGCCATTTTCACGCATAATACGACCAATACGACGCCTGGAAAGTATAATACCTTCATTTTCTTCCAAATGCTTTTTTAGACGTCTTGTTCCATAGGCACGGCGATTCTTTTTAAAAGCCTTTATAACCGATTTAGAATAGTCATCGTCTGAATTTGGTTCTTGTATTTTTGATTCATAATAGTATGAACTTCTAGGAATATTTAGGACGTCACACATTGCTGATACAGAGTATTTATCGCTGTTTGCCTTAATGATAGCTACTTTCGTCCCATGATCAGCGCTGCTTGCTTTAAAATGTCATTTTCCATTTCTAATTGCTTGTTGCGTTTTCGAAGTTCTATCAGCTCCTTTTGTTCATCAGTGAGGTTATCTTTTGTTTTAAATGATCCTGTATCTTTGTGTTGTTTTATCCATTTATCAAGGGTTGAAGGGTATAAGTCGTATTCTTTTCGAATATCCGCTTTATTTTTTCCATTTAAATACAACTGTACTATTTGCTCTTTGAATTCTTCGGTGAAATTTCTTCGTTCTCTTTTATTATTAGACATGGGGGATTCTCCTTTTTCTTTTGGTTATATTTTATATGACCTTAAGAAATCTGTCTAACTTAGTGTAACCTATCCACAATAAAAGTCGTTAGATGAATGCGAGTTTTATTATGGCGTTACATTATTTGTTCCAAAGAGGCTACCAAGGGTACTTATCTAGTTTCATATGCTATAATTAAGGAGAGATTCAAGTTTATTTCATAAGGATGAAACGTTAGAGGTGAAAAAATGGTTTTAAAAAAATATAGAAGCTCGTACAAGCTAGATGATTTATTATTGAAAGGTTTTCAAATTGTTTCAGACCAAAATGGAAAGGTCATATTGACAGTTCCAAATGAGCTGAAGGTTAAATTTAAACCGCTCATGAATTACAATCTCATGAAGGCTTATACAATTGTTGGACATCGGAACGATGTTGATCGGGAGCTATTGAGCCTTGTGCTTAAACCAAATCTGTTATCTATATATTCATGTTCCATAGCAATTTACATACTCTTTCTTATTTCTTTTATCTTTTTGGGTATAAAAATATACAGCATTTCTCCATACTTCTTATGGGTTATGCCTATTGGTATGATTATAGGGATTTACTCATATGTAAGTTCGGCACATAAGCTCGTCTATAAGAAAATTTTTGAGAGTGTTAAGATTGTGAGCTAAGTGTGGATATGATTTGAGACGTAAATTTAAAAAAGACAATTAGGACAAGGACTCGCCAATCAGAAGTGATCATGCGAGTTTCTTTTTTTAGAATAAGGCTTGATTTAAAATAACACCAGAAAGAAACAAAACAAATGTAGAAAAGTGATCGGAATGTGGCGTATAGCAATATTTAATCCAATGTTTATAGAATTATAATCTATGTAATGTTAAAATAAAGGAGACATTATAAAGTGTATCAATTAGAGCGATTAATTTATTGCTGTATCAGAGTAACTGATTATTAAGCGACATCCATTTGTAAATAATGTATACAGTACAATAAGTTCATAGATTAAAATAAAAGGAGTGTATTGAATGGGACTTTTTAATTTTCTTAAAGGTGAATTTCTTGAGGTTGTTCATTGGGAAGACAGTTCTCAAGATACGATGGTCTACAAATTTCCGATGACAGATAAGCAACAAATTAAAGAAGGGGCACAGCTTATCGTTAGACCTTCACAAGTGGCGATCTTTGTCTATGAAGGACAGATTGCAGATGTTTATGAACCTGGGAAATATGAGCTACATACAGAAACAATGCCGATTTTCACATCACTCTCCAATTGGAAATTTAAATTTGAAAATCATTTTAAAACAGACGTTTACTTTGTGAATATGAAACAATTTACGAACCAAAAATGGGGTACTGTAAATCCGATTATGATGCGTGATGCCGATTTTGGTATATTGAGACTTAGAGGTTTTGGAGTTTACTCGTTTAGAGTGCGTGATGCAGTTACATTCCTAAAAGAAGTCTTTGGATCTAACAAGTTTTTCACAGTGGATCAAATAAATGAGCATCTTAAAAGTTTGATTGTTTCGAGTGTTTCGGATGTGATTGCAGAAGCTAAAATTCCAGCGATGGACTTGGCGACACAATATGATGAAATTGGTCAACTGGCTATGGCGAGAATTACAGACCGATTTGAAGTATACGGGTTGATGATCTCTGACTTTGCAGTAGAGAACCTATCATTACCAGAATCAGTTGAAAAGGCCATTGATAAGAGAACTGAAATGGGCGCTCTGGGCGATCTTAACCAATATATGAAGTTTCAAACGGCAGAAGCTATTAGAGATGCAGCTCAAAACGAAGGTGGCGGTTTTGCAAGTATGGGTGCTGGCATGGGTGCAGGCGCAGGCATCGGTAAAGTTATGGCAGATGCTATGGCATCACCAAATCAAACTCAGGCACAACCACAAGCACAACTACAAGCACAGCCACAAGTTGAGACAGTGGCATGTGGCAAGTGTGGTGCTCAAAATCGAAAAGGCGCTAAATTCTGTTCGGAATGTGGTTTTAGCTTTATTAAGAAATGCATTTCTTGTGGGCATGAAATTGATCCAAATGCTAAGTTTTGCATGGAATGTGGTGCGAGCCAAGTGGTTGAAATCAAATGCCCTAAATGTGGCGAGAGCATAGATGCAGATGCAAAGTTCTGTCCGCACTGTGGTCAGCCGACGAAAGCTTAGGAGAGACTCATGAAAAAACACAATAATCTGGAAATAGATAATCCGATAGAGCATAATGAAAGTGAAATTGAAGATGGCGATGATGAGCAAGTTGCAAGTGAATACGAGTCCAATTTTGAAAACTCATTAGTGACTCAATGTCCTTCTTGTGCAGGTAATATGGTGTTTAGCCCAGAGGACGGCAATTTAAAATGCCCTTATTGTGGAACCGAAAAGGATATTGTTTCTGATAACAAAGAGATTGAAGAACGCTGCTTCGAGTCTGCACTTGCAGAGGGTGCTCGGACTTGGAATGAGGATGATATCAAGAGTTTCTCGTGTAAGAATTGTGGTGCTGAGCTCATCTTTGATGCACATACTCAAGCACAGTTTTGTAATTACTGTGGTTCTTCGCATATTACTTTTCAGGAAGCAGAGAATACCATTCCGCCACAATATTTGGTACCCTTTTCCGTCACTGAAAAATTGGCAGGAGATCACTTTAAAGAGTGGATTTCAAAACGTTGGTTTGCGCCAAATGATTTGAAAAATTCCTATAAAAAAAATAAATTATTGGGCACTTATATTCCGCATTGGACTTACGATTCGAACACATACTCTTATTACACTGCTCAACGTGGGGATTATTACTATGTGACGCGGACGAGAACCGTAAATGGTAAAACAGAAACCTATCAAGAGCGCAGAACGAGATGGACTCCTGTAAGTGGTGACTATAAAAGATTTTTTGATGATGTGCTCATTAGAGCCTCAAAAAAAGTAGACAATAAATTGATTAATAAAATTCAACCCTTTGCACTTGGTGAGCTCAAAGGTTATAAACCCGAATACCTTTCAGGTTTTTATGCAGAGCGTTACAGTGTTTCTTTGGAAGAAGGTTGGGAAGAAGGCAAAGCTGAAATTGATCAAGATCTGCATTCAGAAATCACGAGAAAAATTGGTGGAGACACAATACGGTTTTTAAATATAAAAACGCAATATAATGATGTTACCTATAAGCATATTTTATTGCCAGTATGGCTTTCTAGTTTTAAGTACCATGAAAAGGTTTTTCAGTTTATGATCAATGGTCAGTCAGGGAAGGTTATAGGTGAATATCCAAAGAGTGCTATCAAAATCACACTGGCAGTGTTAGCGGTTTTAATCGTGATTGGGATCATTGCATATTTCGTTATGGGTTCAAATGATCCAATGATGCTTAATCAACTGGAAACACTTTATCTTGGATAGTTGAAAGGGCGTGAACCTATGACGATGAACAAGAAAATTATAGGGATAAGACTGTTCGTAGGCATATTGCTCTCCCTTGTTGCACTTTACTTTGAGAAAGCATCGGGTATGCGGTTTGCCTATCTGATGCTTCTTTTAATGAGCTTTTTGGGCAGTTCCATCATCTCTATTAAAACCAAGAGTATGATGCTCTATTTTATAGAATGTGGTTTGGTTTTGGGGCTTAATTATATATCCCGTTTTAATCTCAACATGGTTTTTATCGCTTTTTACTTGATGATAATTGTGGAGAGTTTTTTAGTGCTCAGGCGTGAGGATGCTTTAAAAGTGGGCTTTTTATCTATGGGCTTACTAGGGTTTAACTTCTATATGATCTTGCCTTATGGTGTCAACTATGAACTCATTGCTGAAATGTGTTTTCTTGAAATGATGTTGATTTTAGTGATGACAGCCCTTTACTTTTCGAAGTCGTATTGGATAGAGAAAAATAAAGTTGTCTCATTGCTCGATGAAAATGAACAAAAGCGTATTTCACTTGAAAAAGCATTAAATACAGTTTCAGATCAAAATGAATCCCTTGAACGTGCTCAAACAGAGGTCATCAGACTTACCAGAATTGCAGAACGTGCTGAGCTTGCCAGCGCTTTACATGACACCTTAGGCCACGAAATCACAGGTCTTATCATGCAGATTGAAATGCTCAATATGCAGTATCAAGATCCGCTTGCAAAGGAAGCGGCAGACCATGCACGTGAGATACTTAGAGCGATGAGGGAGACTGTAGAAACGCTTCAAGTCAGTCCTCTTGACGAGTCCACAATGATTAAGCTCAAGCAGAAAGTGGCTGCTTTTACAGAACAGACAAAGATCGAAACACATTTTGAATTTAAAATCAATATTGATACACTAAATGTCGAATATAGGGAAATGATTTTTAGAACAGTTCTCGAAGCACTCACCAATACCGCTAAACATTCTAATGCTACTGAAGTTTGGCTGATGTTAAACGCACTAACATCAGGAGAGATGCTTTTGAAAATTATCGATAATGGTAAAATCAAAAGTGAAGATAAAGATACAGGTCATGGTTATAATGCTTTCAAAGAAGGCAATGGCCTTAGATTTATCAGAGAAAGGGTTTCACAGCTAGGAGGAACGGTTGAGTTTATAAAAGATGAACATTCAGGCTTTCAAATAATAGTTAGAGGAGGGCTATCATGATTAAAGTGGCAATTGTTGACGACCAAAAGCTCATTATAAATGGTCTTTCCATGATGGTGAACTTGCAATCCGACATGGAAATTATTTGGACAGCAGATCATGGCAAAGAAGCCCTTTTAAAAATGACTTCGGCGCAGCCAGATTTGATTCTCATGGATATCAGAATGCCAGAGATGAACGGTGTAGAAGCGACTACCTTGATCAAAAAAAAATATCCTGATACAAAGGTATTGGTCTTAACGACATTTAATGAAGATGATTATATCTTTGAAACGTTAAAAGCTGGGGCAAGTGGCTATTTGCTCAAGGATGTACCACCAGAAGAACTACTCGAGGGCATTAGAAAAGCGATTAAAGGCGGTACGGTGATAGAGCCTAGTGTGGCATCGAAAGTTGTGAAAAATCTCTCGCGGATTGACGAAAATGCTCAAAATGAAATTAAGGCAAAACTCACATCAAGAGAGCTTGAAATTGCCAAAATGATTGCAGAAGGCCTTAGCAATAAAGAAATCAGCGAACTCTTATTCTTATCAGAAGGTACTGTCAAGAACCATTTAACCAATGTGCTTGAAAAACTGGGGTTAAGGGATCGAACTCAACTTGCGATTTTGATGCTTAAGCATCAGATGTAGTCTAGATATAAATACTCAAACCGAATTAGGAAGGGAGGCTATACGCCAACAGGCTAGAAATTTAGAAGGCGTATACACGACAAAATGGGAAAAATAACTTTTAAAAATTCACGTGGATTAAAATTGATAGGCAATCTTTACACTGCAGGAGATGAGGCGATGGTGATTATGTGTCACGGATTTGCATCGGATCAATACGCAAATGGCAGATTCGAAAAACTTGCCCATGCCTTAAATGAACAGAGCATAAGTGCTCTGTCATTTGACTTTAGCGGCTGTGGAGAAAGTGAAGATGACACGCTTACAGCGGATAAATTATCAGATGATCTATCTTCAGCAATTGACTACGTAAAAGCATCAGGTTATAAGAAGATCGCATTGTTTTCACACAGTTTAGGTGCTTTTATTTCACTGAAGACTTATTCTGAGATTATAAGCACAATGGTGCTGTTAGGACCACTGACTGGACCATTAGATTTTAGGGCAGATGAATTTTATACTGAGGAACAGTTAAATGAAATTAAGGCAAAAGGTTACTTTACGATAAAAAATGAAAACCGAATCAGAAAAGAAGTTATGGTAGAGCCTCAGTTGCCCATAGATATTGCAGAAATCGATCAAAAGGCACTCTTTAGCAAGATTGATTGTCCTGTTTTGATGATTCATGGAGATCAAGGTGAAATGGAAGAGACTTTGTCTCCTAGTTCAAAAGAGGCGATAAAGTTGCTCTCTCAGGACTCAACATTAGTCATCATAGAGGGTACAAGTCATAGCTTTGTTGAAAAGTATGACAAAGTAATCAAGTTATCCGTAGATTGGATTTTAAAGCATTTTAGTGCATGTGAATCTATGTAAAAAAACTATAATGTAAAGATTATATCCAAAAACAGCCTTCGGTTACTCTAAAAGAGTAGACAAAGGCTGTTTTTATTTATCACTGATCAGAAAATGTTGACATGATTTCATCAATTTGCGCAAAGTTACCAAACTGTCCGCCAGTATGGATGAATAGGACATTCCTTTGAAGCTGTGGATTTTTACCTTCTAGTTTACAATTGAGCCTAAACATGGCTTTTCCAGTGTAGTCTAAGCCTTCATCTTCGCCACTTGCCATTTGTTCGGATGCGCCAGCGGAAAATAAGAAGGTTCTAGGTGTAAGTAGTGTGCCCATTATGAGCAACATTATTAAATATTTCGATGTTTATCCTCCAATCTACCCGTTTTTTCTAATTGCGTCTTTAATTCATGAATATCCTCGCTATTCAAGTATTTGAACCAGATTTTTACGAGACCCTCATGATGTACAATCTCAATGTGCGTATCATAACAATAAATATGCTCGATATGAGCGTGTGCTATTTTTTTCATAAATATATGATGCCGTCTCACGGAAACTTCTGAATGATCCGTTTTTATATAAACCGTTGGAGTACTTGTAAACTGGTATATGCCAACAGCTAGGAATAATACGGAGATCAATATATAATGATAAAAGGTTATTTGACATCGCATACTGATAAAAAAGAAAGCGATACTATAGAGCACACCAAGTGCAATAAAAATTGATCCAAATATATTTTGATTTTTAACTTTTTTATATCTAATATCCATTTAATTCACTTCTTTCAAGGCTTTAAACATAGAAGTTAACAATAACGTACACCTGTTTTTTTACATCTAGAAATAATTTCATCATAGTATTCTTCTGCAGAATTAGCATGCGAGAGTACACCGATAACTGAGTCAGCAGCTTCTAATACCTTGACGATACATGCTTGTTCATTGATTATCACAGAGTTTACATTTGATATCGGCTTAATTTGACTAACTTGAGCAAAGGCTGGGTTTGCCATTAATAGAAGTGCTAAAAGTAAGGTCATTATGGATCTAATTTTCTTCATCATTTTCTGCTCTACACAGTCACTTGTTGCTACTTAAGCATATGTAGTGGTACAATATGGTATATTCATATTCGTAATTATATTCTCTAGCCTCCCTTTATTACTAATACTAACAAACCCTAGATATAAAACAACAGACTTATATGTCTGCATGGAGGTATCATATGCAACACTACATTGGTACTATTATAAAAAATCTGAGAAAAGAGAAACAGTTAACACAAAAGGAATTGGCTCAAGATTTTTGTACAGTGAGACAACTTTCTAGAATCGAGTCCAATGTAAGTAGTCCAAGTGCCTTTATTCTCACGAGTTTCTCAAACAAACTTGGGGTTGATCTTTTAAGTTATTTACCTTATGCTTGTGAATCATTTGGATATGAAATTAAAAACATTCTAGATGAGACGTATTTTTTATACAATAATCATAATTTTGAAGAAGCCCTTTTGGTAATCAAACAACTGACGCAAAATGTAAATATAACAGATCCTAAAATTTTACAAGAGATTTTATGGCTAGACTCCAGTATTCAACTGCATAGCCTCAAAAAATATGATGAGATCATACAGACAAAATTTATTGAATTACTGAAAATAACAAAAGATTTTGATACTATAGATGAGATTTTTAAAGACCCACTCACTAAAATTGAAAGTGAAATCATTTCAACTATGATCTATAATTTATTGGTAGATGGCAACTATAATAGTGCAAAAGAATATCTATTGAAATTGATTCAAAGTGCGGAGAGTAGTGTCACAATTGAATCTAATGCATCTTATTTAAGATCTCTTATAAATCTTTCAAGAATTTACTATGAAGAAGGCAATTTTGGAAAAGCCCAGCAATATTCTAAAATAGGTATAGATTATTGTCATAGAAACAACAATCTATACCTATTGGATATGTTATCCAATCTATATGGTCGTGCACTCTATAAATTGGGGCATGTTGAAAAAGGTCAAAAGTTTATAATTCAATACATATTATTATCTCAAAGTAGAAATTCAAGTTCCAATTTAAATTCTATATACGAACTGCTGTGGTCTAATTACAAGTTAGGGGAAATAGATTTGACGACATTATTAGATTGTGAAGGTGAAAGTATCTCAGAATAATTTTTATAGTTAAACCATGACAAAAGTCATGGTTTTATTTATAGATTCATGACAAAGGTCTCGTGCGCAAATTCTTCTTATGGTTTAAAATGAATTTAAGATCCATAACTAGAAATGATATGAATCGTAAAATGAACTGCTAGGAGGTTTATTATGAATTTAAAAACGACACTTCATAGAAAATATATGAAAGGATTCATCTTGCTCTTCTTATTATCTTTGATGCTTACAGGATGTCTTGGAAAAGAAGACTATAAGGCTTATCAAGATGCAGTCTTGAAAACAGATACCATTCAAAGAGGTGCTCAATCTGTGAATGTATCAATGAATC
Source organism: uncultured Fusibacter sp. (assembly GCA_965140735.1). Classification (GTDB taxonomy): domain Bacteria; phylum Bacillota; class Clostridia; order Peptostreptococcales; family Acidaminobacteraceae; genus Fusibacter_A. The sequence continues at coordinate 4,078,578 of OZ223306.1, forward strand.
AAACCTTCTCCGAAGAGAGTGAATCAAAATCGCATCAGGCCATATTAAAAGGTTTAGAGAAGATAGAATTTGATTTATCAGGTCAATTTGATTATGAAAAGGACGCAGCACTTTATGATATTTATTATTATTATAATGGGCTAGGAAATGATGTTAGATACATTAGAAAGTCAGAGGCAGAGCAATACATTAAAATCCCTATGTTTAAAGATTACTTAAAACTGGATGATCAATCACTTGCAGGTGAGGGCACTAATAAAACAAATCCTAAAAATAGCGAAATCGGAGATACAGATGCCATTAAAACCATTATCTCTGAAATCAACACAGAATGGCATGATATGATTCAAAAGGAAAATGTTTTCGTCGGTGAAAAAACCACGATTAAGAATGCAGACGGCGATGTAAAAGCAACTAAGTTTACGATTAAACCCACAACTGAACAACTTGGACTTATAAGTGAACAGATAAAAACAAGTCTCTTGGCACATTCAGAGGAACTGGCAGATGTGTTTAATCAATATTTGGTGGAGAGTATTCCTATGAAGGACATTCCTACGGATGGCATGTCTACAGGCGATGATACAAGCTCTAGTAATTCTAGCGAAATGATGAAAATAGATGCAGATGCGGTCAGTAAACTTATTGAAAATTGGATGTCCCACATGGCTATTACACATTATGAAGAAGTAGCCTATGTGGATTTAGATGGCTATATAATAGAAGAAACAACAACTATTGGTATTGAGTATACTAAAACAGATCAATTTACGCCGTTGTTTAAATCTCAGGAAATTGTCATCCATTCTAAGAACTGGGACATAGAACAAGCGCAAAAATTTGATTTTCCAGAGATCAATGAAGGCAACAGTCAGTTAATGGATACTTTTGATTTTAGCGAGGGCTTAAAATAATCATTTTTTAGGGCGTATAACCACAGAAAAGGAGAGACGCATATGATGTTAGAAGTAACAGCACTCAAGAAAAATTATGGAGAGTTCACGGCAGTGGATGGCATATCGCTTCACATAGACAAAGGAGAAGTAGTGGGGCTTCTGGGGCCAAACGGCGCAGGAAAATCCACGACGATTTCCATGATCGCCACACTCTTTAAACCCAGTTCAGGTGAAATTCTATTTGAAGGTGAGAATATCGTTAAAAATCCTAAAGTGATTCAACCTTTCATAGGTTACGTGCCCCAAGAAATTGCACTTTATGAAACCCTTTCAGGATATGAAAATCTAAAATATTTTGGGGCTCTGTATGGTCTTAGTGGCAAAGTTCTTAAAGAGCAAATTCAAAGAATTTCTGAAATTATAGGCATAGGAGATCGCCTTAAAGATCGAGTAAGCACTTATTCTGGTGGTATGAAAAGGAGAATCAACATAGGGGTGGGGCTTCTTCACAATCCAAAGTTAGTGATTATGGATGAGCCCACGGTGGGGATTGATCCTCAATCTAGAAATCATATACTGGAGACGGTTAATAAATTGAAATCAGAAGGGATTAGCGTACTCTATACCAGTCACTACATGGAAGAAGTGGAAGCGATCTGTGAACGCATCTACATTATGGATCATGGTAAGATTATAGCAGAAGGCACTCAAGAAGCACTGCTTGAACAGTCTAAAATACAAAGTGGCATGAAACTTAAGTTTGAAAAACCAGTGTCAAAGATCATCGATCAGATCAAGACAATCAATTGGGTGACTCAAGTTCAAATGTTGGATGAATATGAGGTTTCTGTAAGGTCTAGTGGGAATGGCAACAGTCATAAAGATATTCTCAATGCTCTTATGGCGATGGACTTAGGACTTGTATCGTTTGATATTCAAAAACCAGATCTTGAACAAGTATTTTTACACATGACAGGTCGAGGTCTTAGAGATTAGGAGGAGAAAATGATCTTAAAAATGCTCAAAAAAGACATAGCAGTCCTCTTTTCTGAACGTAGAAGTTTAATCATTTTTATTTTGATGCCCATTATTCTAACCACAATCTTAAGTTTTTCGCTTAAGGGAAACTTTCAAGATAATGGTAAATTTGATGCGGTTAAAGTCGCAATTGTTAAAAACTATGATGCTGGCGAAGACCTCTCTTATTTTAAAACAAAGATATCAGAGTATGTGGACCCTGACACCATGATGCAAGAGCAGAACAATATGGATTTTGAAAAGGTGTTTTTTCAAGATTTTTTAGAAAATAAGGATGTCAAATCAATTATGACCAGTGTGGTTATGACGGATGAAGAAGCCCAGAAGGCACTTTCAGAGGATGAGATTGTGGCGATTTTCTATTTGCCTAAAAATTTTATTTACGATCAACTCATCAATTTCACAATGCCGTATCGTAACGAAATTCAGATCAAAATGATTTCCAATCCGGATTATCAATATTCATCTCAAATAGCAGAAGCTGTCATGATGAGTTATTTTGACCTCATGAATCAAAAAGTAATCCAAAAGAATGTTTTTATAGAAGTTGGGGCTACTTATTTGGATACAAAAACGCTTTTTTCACATCTTGGAGATGTTTTAGATAATGACATAGAGGCTAGTGCCACCAGTGAAATGAATGCGGTGGATAATCTACAAATTCAACATGAAACCATAAATGGCGACAAAGCAATTGACAGTTTTACTTATTATAGTATCGCCATGATGTCTATGTTTATCCTATATGCTTCTAGTTATGTGGGCCGTGAACTCTTAAGAGAAAAGAAAATGCAAACACTCAGTAGAGGTACAGTGGCTGGTGTGACTAAGGTCAGAGTACTCATGAGTAAATTTCTTATGACTGTGATTTTATGTATGGTTCAGATGACACTTCTTTTGACTTTTGCCAAATTGGTTTTAAAAGTAGATTGGGAGAGACCTTTGATGATGGCAGTGGGTATTTTGTTTAGTGCACTTGCAGTAAGTGGCCTTGGTATTTTCATCAGTGCCATTACATTGACACAGGCGTCTTATAAAGTTGCCAATATATTTGAAAACGTTTTAATTCATATATTTGCATTGTTTGGCGGGAGCTATATTCCCCTTGAAGTCTTACCGAGTGCAGTTTCTAATTTTAAATTCATCGCTTTAAATGGTGTGGTGCTCGATTTGTTTTTAGGCATTTATAAAGGGGTCAAATTGGATGCACTTCTACCACAAATAGGATTGTTAATGCTCATAAGCATCTGTTTTTCAGCACTTGCGATTTGGCTCGTTACAAAGAAGGAGGCACGGGATTATGCTTAGACTTAAACTTAGACTTTTAAAAGATAATACCATGCTGTATGTGATTATGATTTTAATGAGCCTTTTGCTTGCAGGTGTCTTTGGAAACGCTTTTGGTGGCAATTATAAAGGGACAATATTCATAGAAGATACCACCAATAGCGTTGAAAATGCTGATTTGATCCATGTTTTAGAAAAGGAAGGTAGCTTTAATATCAAGTTGGTCTCTCATGAGGATGGGATCAAGAAACTGACGGGTAGAGAGGGCTTATTGCTCATACAATTGAGTGATGAGATCAAAATTTTTGAGTTAAAACCCACGGTTGAACGCTATCAAATCGAAAGAATGTTAGAGAATACGGTTTCATCTAGAAATGCTCTAAACCAGTATTCTGAAAAAGTCTATCAGATTATTTCAGATAATTCAGATGCTAAAGTGGATAAAGACTCACTTGTTCAAACAGTAAAAGTGAAAGTTAAAGCCCACGAGGACAATCAAAAAGTATTCACTTTAGATCAGCAGGTTTTTAAAGCCGATCCGCTTTTAAATTATGATCCTAAAATTCACTATATGGTGGGGATGACTTTGTTTTTTGTGACCTATTCACTGCTCTTTACAGTGGGCGATTATTTAGAAGATAGGAGACTCCACACTTTAGATCGTATGATGGTGTCGCCTATATCAAGATTTCAGCTTTTAACGGCAAATGTGATTCCGGCATTTCTAATCGGTGCTTTTCAGATCATGATTATGATTTTAAGTGGTCAATATTTATTTGGGATAAAGTGGGGGGCACAAGTGGGATTGATTCTCGTCATAGGTGTGATGTACATTTTTACCATGACATCACTGAGTTTTTTCATCGTGAGTCTTGTGAAGAATATGTCTCAACTTGGTGCGATATCACCCGTTATACTGACTGGAATGGGTATGCTTGGTGGCTGTATGTGGCCACTTGAAATTATAAACTCAAAGATACTTCTTACCCTAGCCTCTTTGACACCTCACAGGTGGGCGATCAGTGGGATCGAATCCCTTATGATTACAGGTCATGCTTCAAATCAAACGTTTATGGCTCTTGGCATCTTGTTCTTAATGGGCTGTATTTATATGATTTTAGCAGTACGCACACTCACCTATAAATTAAGTGATTAGACAAGCCTAAAGAACCGTATAAATAGAATAACAAAGGTTTTTAGGAGGTGTGGTTTATGTTTGAATCTATCGAAATTAAATCGAAAGAGAAAAATGAGATGATCGACATTATGGATACCATAAAAGAAGTCGTCACAAAGAGTGGTGTTAGACATGGTATTATCGTTGTATACGTGCCACATTCCACGGCAGGTATTACAGTCAATAAAAACTATGATCCAGTAGTTGAAGAAGATATCATTAATAGAATGAACGAACTTATTCCAAAGGATGGCCATTATCAGCATATTGAAGGCAATTCAGCTGCTCATATTAAAGCTTCCATATTTGGAAGTTCCGTCACCTTGATTATCAGCAATGGACACATTGAGCTGGGGATGTTCCAATCGGTGTTTTTCTGTGAATTCGATGGACCACGTAAACGCAAGTACTTTATAAAGATTATGAAAGACTAATTTGAAATATATATTCATCTGTGAATTGACCGGCCTAAGGCTGGTTTTTTTTGTGTCTGTCTTTGAGTGTATATCTGTTTTACATTGAATTATAATGAGGGGTTAGGTATAATTGAGAAAAGGCAATCGATGACCTTATGTAGGTAAAGGAAGTTAGTCAAATATGAAAAAAGTGGATCAAATCTATGATTATATGAAGCGACATCACGATGAAGGGGTTACAGCATCTAAAATAGCAGAAGCACTTGACCTCGATCGAACCAATGCAAGTCGTTATCTCAACAAGCTCTGTCAAGAGGGGAAACTGACTAAGCTTTCTGGACGACCAGTCAAGTATTTGTTAGCGGGTATAAGTGTTTCACATTCGCAACTGGAAAGTGGACAGAAAACTTCTGAAAAGAAGAAACCTATGGATAAGGATGTAAGCCAGGGAACCCAGAAGGATGATGCCGTAAAACAGGATCTTGTGGAGCGAAAATTTTCTCTTGACATGCTTATTGGTGCAAGTAAGAGTCTCAATGTCCCGATTCAACAGGCTAAGGCAGCCATTCTATATCCGCCAAGAGGACTACATACCTTGATTTTAGGAGAAACAGGTGTTGGGAAATCCATGTTCGCAGAGCTTATGTACCAATTTGCGCAAGAAGCCCATATGCTGAGTCCGGAAGCACCTTTTATACGTTTTAACTGTGCGGATTATGGTGAGAATCCTCAACTGCTCATGGCTCAAATCTTCGGGGTGAAGAAGGGCGCTTATACAGGTGCTGAAAAAGATCGTGATGGCCTTTTAAAGAAAGCTGATCATGGGATTCTCTTTTTAGATGAGGTCCATAGGCTGTCTAATCAAGGACAAGAGATGTTGTTTACCTTTATAGACAAAGGTCAGTTTAGTAGATTAGGCGATAGTGAAGAGCGACAGAATGCAGACGTACAGATTATAGCGGCGACTACTGAAGAGCCTGAATCTGCTTTACTCAAAACGTTTACAAGACGTATTCCCATGACGATTAAATTACCACCTCTTAAAGAGCGTGGTCTGAAAGAGCGGTACAAACTCATAGAAACTTTTATAAAAGAGGAGTCAAAACGCCTTTCTAAAAGTATTTATATTAATAAAAATGCACTTGAATCCATGTTGCTCTATGAGTGCCCAAGTAACATTGGACAGCTTAAAAGTGATATCCAATTGGCGTGTGCCAAGGCTTTTTTAAATTTTAAATCTCAGCGTAAAAATTATATTTTAATAGAGCAGTCTGATTTACCACAACAGGTTAAAAAGGGTTCTATGAAAATTAAAGAGCATCGCCAAAAACTTGAAAAGTTACTCAAACATCAAGAGGATATCTATAAATTTTATTATGACGAAGAGGAGACTTATCTTAACGAAGGGACACTTAGAGAACCACATTTTTATGAAAGTATCGAAAAACGTCTAGAAGATCTCAGAGCGGAAGGTAGGACCGAAGAAGAAATTACTCAAATTATGAGTCTTGATATAGAATTGCATTTCCAAAAATATATTGTGGAGATTCCAGAACAATATAAAAAAGAAGAAATTAGTAAGGTTGTTGACAGTGAAATTGTGGATATCACAGGTGAAATTTTAAGTTATGCACAGGATAGTCTCGATAAAGTGTATGATGAGAAGATTTACTTTGGATTAGCACTTCATTTGCAAGGCAGTATCGAAAGGATACGAAATCATCAGCCTATTTATCATCCTAAACTCAATGTGATTCGGGTCAATTATCCCGATGAATTTGTGGTGGCAATGGAAATCGCCAAAAGAATTGATCAGACTTTTGAAATCGAAACACCACTGGATGAGATTGGCTATCTCGCTATGTTTTTAGCTTCTGACCCATATACAATGGAAGGTGAAACGGAAGATCTAGTGGGTGTGCTACTGATTATGCATGGCAATTCTACTGCTACGAGCATGGCGCAAGTTGTAAATGATCTTGTGGGCATAGAGCATTGTGAAGCGCTGGATATGCCACTCAACATGCGTCCAGAAGCGATGTACGACATGGCAAAAGTCAAGGTTGAAAAGATTAATAATGGGCGTGGTGTATTGATCTTAGTTGATATGGGCTCATTGACGAGCTTTGGCGATATGATCTATGAAGAGAAAGGTATTCTCACAAAGACACTGGATAAAGCCAGTACACCAACCGTTTTAGATGCTTGTAGGAAGGCTGTTTTAGGAAGAGACCTCAATGAAATTTATAATTCATGTCTTGAGAGTAGTAAAACAGCTGTTAAAGCGCGCAAGCATCCAAAAAAACCTTTGATTATCACAGCTTGCTTTACTGGAGAGGGCGCAAGTGAAAAATTGAGACAGATTATTGAAGAACGCCTTGAACTTGAGGATGTTTATCAAATCATCAGTCTCAACCTGATGGATAGACGTGAGTTTGTCAGTATGGTCGATTTTTATAAAGAAGCCTATGATGTACTTGCCATCGTAGGAACGGTTCAGATTGAAGTAGATGGGATTCCCTATATTTCTGCAGTAGATTTGCTTTCAGGTACAGGCATTGAAGTGCTCAGAGAGATCATAGAGCGTGAAGACTTATTCTATAATATTGAACAGTCACTGGGTGCACATATTCAATCAGTGAACAGCACAACCCTACTCAGTCAGGTGAGACATTTCATAGAGCGTACTGTAAAAATTTTAAAGGTCAATATTGATCAGGATGTAAAAGTGGGGATAGCACTACATCTTAGTTTTTTAGTAGATAACTTAGTACAGAAAAATGTCTCTAAAGCCAAAAATGATTTAGAAGATTTAATGTCTAAATATTCTCTGGAGATGGAGCTTATACACAATGAACTGCTACCACTCGAACAAGCCTATGAGATTAGTTTTTCCACAAGTGATCTGACTTATCTTGTGAAGATGTTTTTAGAAAATAATGAGTGAAGGTGAGTGCCTCACCTCAATATACACCCAAAGGGCTAGAGTCCTCGGCGAGGCCTGCGGATAGCCCGATAGATGAATATTGAGGTGAGGCGTTTTGGGTGGTAAAGCTTCGGATATGAGCAATATGGATGAATTGAAGCGGAAATATGTTTTTTAAAATGCAAAGTAAGAGAAAACGAATCATGGTATATTCATCAGAATCTGTTCTGTTGAAATTGGGTACATAAATATTAAATGGAGGATGGTATTATGTTTACTGAAGAAGTAAGAAAAAGAGTACTTAAGATATTAAAACTGTCAGGGAAAAAAAGAATAGAAGAATTACATAAAATAGGAGCAGAATTTGAGAAAAATAAAGATATACAGTTACTGATAGATTCATATATTTTCAACTTTAAATCTCATACAAATAGATTAGAAGTGAGTGAATTAATAGATAAAATTGAAAGCTATAAAGATGACGTAAAAGATGAAGTATTGTTTATGATTTTACTTGGTCGTTTAAATATAGACCAAAAGCAATATGAGAAAGCAGAAGCGTATTTTAAATTAGCAATCGAAAAAAATGAGGGTCTTGTATATGCATATAATGGATTAGGAAATTTGTATAAGGCGCAAAAGGAATATGAAAAAGCAGAAGAAAGCTATAAATTAGCAATCGAAAAAGATAAAGATTATGCAGGTGCATATAATAATTTAGGAATTTTGTATAAGGCGCAAAAGGAATATGAAAAAGCAGAAGAAAGTTATAAATTAGCAATCGAAAAAGATAAAGATGATGCATCTGCATACAATAATTTAGGAATTTTGTATTCTGAGCAAAAGGAATATGAAAAAGCAGAAGAAAGCTATAAATTAGCAATCGAAAAGGACGAGGATTTTGCACATCTATATAATGGATTAGGAATTTTGTATTCTGAGCAAAAGGAATATGAAAAAGCAGAAGAAAGTTATAAATTAGCAATCGAAAAAGATAAAGATTATGCAGGTGCATATAATAATTTAGGAATTTTGTATTCTGAGCAAGAGGAATATGAAAAAGCAGAAGAATATTTTAAATTAGCAATCGAAAAAGATAAAGATTATGCATCTGCATACAATAATTTAGGAATTTTGTATAAGGCGCAAAAGGAATATGAAAAAGCAGAAGAAAGCTATAAATTGGCAATCGAAAAAGATAAGGATTATGCATCTGCATATAGTAATTTAGGAATTTTGTATAAGGCGCAAAAGGAATATGAAAAAGCAGAAGAAAGCTATAAAATAGCAATCGAAAAAGATAAAGATTATGCATCTGCATATAATGGATTAGGAAATTTGTATTATGAGCAAGAGGAATATGAAAAAGCAGAAGAATATTTTAAATTAGCAATCGAAAAAGATAGGGATTATGCAGAAGTATACAATAATTTAGGAAATTTGTATAAGGCGCAAAAGGAATATGAAAAAGCAGAAGAAAGCTATAAAAGAGCAATCAAAAAAAATGAGAATCTTGCAAATCCATACAATGGATTAGGAATTTTGTATAAGGCGCAAAAGCAATATGGAAAAGCAGAAGAATATTTTAAATTAGCAATCAAAAAAGATGAGCATTATTTTTTAGCTTACAGAAATCTAGGCAATCTATACAAGATTAGAGGCAATTTGGAGCTATCTGAGCAGATGTTTAAATCAGCCAAGAAAATATCAAGTAATGAAAAAAGCAAGCTAAAAACGTCATTAATTGATTTAGAAATTGAAAAACTAGAAGCTATAAAAATTAGAGAACGCAAAGAAGAGGGCGAAAAAAAATCTGATTTTATTATGAAGACCAGTCATCTATTTAGATCTATAGATCAAAGAAAAAGAGAGTTTAACAAATTTATAACGGATGATAAGAGAAATGAAAAACTTTTTAAACTAGAAGTTTTAAGGCGCTGGAACTCGTATACGCCTATTATAGCTAATAATTTTCATGTAAGTAAAGGAGGCGGTTATTTTCTAAATCTGAATGGTCATGGATGTGTCGTGGATCCTGGATTTAATTTTATAGATAATTTTAAAGGTAGTGGAAAATGTTTCAAAATGATTGATAGTGTTATTGTATCACATGCTCATAATGATCATGAATCCGATCTGGAGTCCATTTTAACACTTCTATATAAATATAATGAAGAGGTTAAATGCTTGGATTTTCATGATGCTGATGACGATGATTTCGATGAGAGTAAATATAAAGGAACGATACGATATGATATTGCAGAAAGGGAGAATATAGCCATTAAGGATGTTAGAGAAGAGGCTATTGAAAAAGAATTTTTAGTTTCTTCAAGGCGAAAAACCATTGATTTGTATATTCCAGAAAGTGTATATAAAAAATATCAGGGAATGTTAGATTTATATGGTAACAATAATTATAAATTTATTCGAATCAAAAAAAATCAAAGTGAAACTATAAATGGATTTGAAGTGCATTTTATGTGGGCAAAACACAGAGATATAATATCAAGTGAACATTCATTAGGATTTTATTTAGTTCATGAGAAGAATGCCTTAATATATACTGGGGATACAGGCTGGACAAAGGAAGTTGAAAAACATTATAGAAAAATAAAACAACAATTAAAGGATAAGGAAATTATATTAATTGCACATTTGGGTGGGTTCAAGGATAAGGAAGAGAATTTTATGTACAAAAATAGTGATGAAGAAAAGTGTACTTATGGGAATCATCTTGGACGCTTAGGGTTAGTAGGCATAAATGAAGTTTTAGAACCCAAATTGTGTATTGTATCCGAGTTTGGAGAAGAGTTTAAGGGGAGTAGAATAAAAATTTGCGAAATTTTAAATGAGTTATTTAAAACAACACATTTTCTGCCAGCAGATATAGGCTTGAATTATAATTTTAAAAATAATATGGTGAAAGCTATTTTTAAAATGGATACTTATAGAGATATAATTGAAGAAAACCATTATAAGGAAATTCCTTTTGAAAATGTATCACCGATACTGTTACGAGCTGATTATTCATTACATTATTATGATAAAAATAGTGATGTAATTCCGGACGAATTGACACAGGCTTTGACGAAAGAGTATTATACTTCTCCTAGATAAATTTATCAAAAGAAAGCATATCTTTGAAGAGATCCCTCTATAGCTTAGGTTGATGTGACAATGTATAAGAATTTAATTCTTGCGGGTAGAAATTTAAGCTCTGAAGATTTCATTTATTATTCTTTTCTGTATCTAATTTCGCCGTTGATAACAGTCATTTCGACTTCTATATCTTTTATGTCCATGGGATCAATATTAAAAATATCATCACTTAAAATAATGAAGTCGGCGAGTTTGCCAATTTCGAGCGAGCCTTTTATATTTTCTTCAAAGGAACTATAAGCACTTCCTGTTGTATAAGCCTTAAGGGCATCAAGTACACTGTAACATTCTTCTGGCAAATAAGGGGCGTCTAGTGTTCTGGATAAGTCCCTTCGTGTAACTGCGGCGTAGATATTGGGGAATGGATTGAAGCTCTCTACTGGTGAATCGGTTCCAAAAGAAGTAATAATACCTGCTTTGTGAAGAGAGCCAAAGGCATATGCGTATTCAGCTCGTGGTCCAATTCGATCGTGGATGATATGCATATCAGAGTCAATGAAAATAGGTTGAACATATGCAAGTAGGTTATTGTCTGTGATCGTTCTAATGAGATCAGGCGTTGTAATCTGAGCGTGAACAATACCATGTCTCAGTACATTAGATTCTGTGTGGTATGAAGATTTTTTTAAGGCATCTATAAACATGTCCATGGCCTTATCGCCTATGGCATGTGCTGCAATTTGAAATCCATTTTTTTCAGAAATATAGACGAGATTGTCAAGTTCGCTTTGAGTAAAAGAACTGACGCCAAAATTTTTGGGATCATCGTGGTATGCATCACGTAAAAGTGCTGTACGAGCACCGATACCACCATCCAATAAGAGCTTAACAGGACCAATTTTAAAGAAATTATCGCCTTCTCCCATCTTATAACCATCATTCAGAAAAGACATCAATGAAGGCGTATCAAAAAAGAGACATTGCTGATAGATTCTAACTGGCAATCTGTTTTCTTTCTGAAGTGTTTTGAAAGCCTGAATGACCCTTTTGTAATCTTGATCAGGCATGCTTCTAAGGTCATCTGTCTGCACAGAGGTGATACCGCATTTAACGAGCAATTCAGAGGCCTTATAGATCATATCCATAATATCCTCAGTAGAGGGAGATGGTACTGCATTATAAAGAATATTTAAAGAATCCTCTTGAAAAAGGCCTCTTTCAAGGTCTATATTTTGATCGTCTGAATTTATTTTTTCTTGTCCAATGATTTCAATTGCAATGGAGTTGCAAATGGCAATATGACCACAAGTGCGTGTTATTAAAATTGGAATTTCAGTTGAAATTTTATCAAGATCTTCTCTTGTTGGATATCTGTGTTCACTCAATTTATCTTGATTCCAACCACGTCCTAAAAGCCATTTTCCAGGAGAAAGATTGTGCTCTTTAATGAATGCTTGTCCCTCAGTGATTAATTGTTCGATAGAGGTGCAATTGTTCAAATTATATTTTGTAAGTGTGTAACCTGTGTTTAATAAATGCATGTGGCTATCAATAAGCCCCGGAATAACTAAACGACCTTCTAAATCGATAACGGTATCGTAAAAATTTTCCTCATTTAAGATTTGATTTTCTGAGCCTAAAAAAATGATTTTACCATCTTGAATACAAATGGATTCGTAAGTACTGTTGCTAGAATCCAAAGAAGCAATTTTTCCGTTTTTGAATAAAGTTTTCAATTGACGATCTCCTTATCATTATATTGGGAAAATAAACAGTAGTAGTGATTAAGATGTCTTTAAGCACATGGTACTTTAGGTAGATATTAGCATGAATCATTCTAGAAGAGAAGGCGTTTTTACATAAAAAATGAAATGTGTGAATATTCACATAGATTTCAGCTGATTTGAATTAGATTTAAATGAGAAAAACTAAATTGTCTGATTGTAAAATAGATATTTAGAAAGAGTGTTTGTTAAAGTATTACCTAAATTTAAAAATGTATGTCAAATATGAAACCATTTTAGTTTCAAATTTGAAGTCACAATGATATAAAATTAACATGAATTTTTTCGGAATGCACTAATATCAATACATTCATTTGAAACCCTAATTGGCATCAATTTTGCGATTATTATAAAATAACTAACATGAAAGGGGGAATTCAATAGCTCAATTATTAAGTAATAGCGCATAATTTATTATAAATTTAATAAAAGATGCAAGTTACGACTTAGTTATAGTAATTTATTTTATGATTAAGTATAATTTTAATCCCGCTGGAATTTCAAGTATGCTATTGAAAACGTTTGTTGATGCGGGTACTTAACAGTGGAGTATACAAAATATTAAGGAGAGGTTTATTATGGGTAAAATATTTAATAAAAAATTCTTGGTTCTATTTTTAATTTTTGTAATGATGACAGTTACTGCTTGTGGTCAAAAACCAGCAGAAAAAGAAAATGAAGCACCAGCAGCTACAGAAAATACAAACAATCAGGCTGTAGAAAGCACCGCATCTGAGGCAACTGATGCATCTGAGGCGGATGATTGGCCAAGTCAACCAATAAATATCATGGTACCTGCTTCAGCAGGCGGTGGAACAGACATTTTTTCTAGAACTTTAGGGGAGTTCATTACAGAAGAAACGGGTGCTCCAGTGGTTATAACAAATCAATCTGGATTAGCAGGGTACGAAATGGTTCGTACGCAAGATCCAAATGGTTACAATTATGCAATGGCAATCACAGGTCTATTAATTTCTAAAGCACAAGGCGATTTAGAATATGGTCATGAGGCATATGATCCAGTTGCAATGATTAGTGCAGAAACTTCAACAGGAATCATTGTTCGTTCAGACTCTAAGTACCAAACATTAGATGAGCTTTTCGATGCAATTAAAGCGGATCCTGAATCTGTAGTAGGTGGTATTTCAATGACAGGTTATCCATACCTTTACATGCTTGCGATTGAAGATGCTCTTGGTATTGATTTATACTGTGTGGATGCAGGAAACTCAGCTGAACGTAACACTGCACTATTAGGTGATCAAGTAGACTTTATTATCTCGAATGCAGCTGTTACAAAACCTTATCTTGAGTCAGGCGATTTTAAATATTTAGGAATTGCAGCAAAAGAGAGAAATTCTTTTATTCCAGATGTGCCAACATTTACTGAATTAGGCTATGATTTAGTATTCCCGGGCCAAGCTATTTATTTAGTGGCACCTAAAGGCACTGACCCAGCAGTTATTGAGAAATTCAATGCAGCAATATCTAGAGTATTAGCAAGAGAAGATTTTATAGAAAAAATGACTAGTATGAGCTTCGGTGTGGTGAAAGGTATATCTGTTCAAGAAACATTAGATGAACTTAATAGTGCTGCAGCAACTTTTGAAAAATATACAAAGTAGACATTTTAATTGAACGAAAATAAGTCTTAAATAGGCGTTGTAATTCATAGAATATCCTACAAGAGTTTAAATTGTAGGATGTTTTATGGTTACACGTAATTATTATTTTTGGAGGTCTAATTCATGACAAAAAAAATTGATGCATTGATTAGTTCAATCATCCGTGGTTTTTATACGTATAATGATATAATACTTGGCTTTGTTGTAGCAGTAATATCAACGGGGCTATATATAAATGCAAGCCATTTAAAGATAACTGCCCAATCAATTACCCCTATGGATAGTGCACAGTTCGTACCAAAACTTACATTTGGCATATTGATTTTTTTAGGTATTATAATATTACTTCAAGGTGTTAAAAAGATTAAAGAAAATAAAAAAGCTTTACCAGAAGGAGAACAGTTAATTGCTGCTATTATTGGGTTTAAACGTGCAACAATTGCGCTGATTAGTATTGCTCTATTTATAATCCTAATGACTCGAATTAGTTTTATAATTGCTGCAATTTTATATTTGGTATTTAATATGTACTTTATGGTGGAACGTAAAGGTTGGAAACATAAAACGTATTTTATCACCGCAGTGATTGTTTCGATATCGTTGTATTATCTGTTTAATCGGTTCATATATGTCAAACTTCCACTTGGTTTCTTGAAAGGGGTGATCGGATAATGGCAGGACTTATTGGCGGTGCAATGGCACTTTTAACGATAAAAAATATTCTTTTAATGTTTGTGGGTGTAGTTGTCGGCATTCTTTTTGGGGCTATACCAGGTTTGAGTTCTACTATGGCAATTGCACTTTTTTTACCCGTTACATTTGGACTTAGTACTTATGAATCCTTTGCACTTTTAGTTGCCTTGTATATAGGCGGTGTATCGGGAGGTTTGGTATCTGCAATATTGATCAATATCCCTGGTTCAGCTATGTCTATTGCAACAACGTATGACGGGCATCCAATGGCTAAAAATGGCCAAGCCCATAAAGCGTTGGGCGTTGGGGTTGTTTTTTCATTTTTAGGGACACTTTTTGGTTTATCAATCATGATATTTGCAGCACCTGCGCTTGCGAAATTTGCAATTACATTGCAGCCTTATGAATACTTTGCGTTATCTTTTATGGCATTGTCTTTAATAGCAAGTGTTAGTGGTCAAAATATTTTCAAGGGATTGCTAGCAGGCTTTATGGGAATTGCTTTTTCAACAATTGGTATGGCACCTATTGATGGTGTTGTTAGATTTACATTTGGCAATATACAGTTGATGAATGGCTTCACCTTATTACCATCGGTAATCGGTATGTTTGCCGTTACAGAAATTCTTTTAACAGTGGTTAAACCAGTTTCTGCTGATAAAGTGGCACAACAGGAACGCGAACATATAAAAGGCTTTGGTTTTTCTCTCAAGGAATTTGTAGGTCAAATTAAAAACTTAATTTTAGCATCATCGATAGGAACAATTGTTGGGTTTTTACCTGGTATGGGGGGATCGCTTGCAAATCAGGTCGCCTATGTTGCTGTACAAAAAACTTCAAAATATCCTGAAAAATTTGGAACCGGTATTATTGATGGTGTAGTTGCTTCTGAATCTTCAAATAATGCATCAATTGGTGGTGCAATGATTCCACTTTTAGCGCTAGGTATTCCAGGTGATGGACCGACAGCTATGTTGCTTGGTGCATTTATGATTCACGGATTAGTTGCAGGACCAATGTTATTTAAGACAAGTGGTGAATTAGTATATTTAATTTTTGCTGCCTTAATTATATGTAGTTTTATTATGGTTATTGTCGAATTTTATGGCATCAAAATTATTGTAAAAGCACTTAATATTCCTCGTGAAATATTATATCCAGTCGTTATTACAGTTTGTGCTGTTGGTGCATATGCGGCAAATAGTAATATGTTTGACTTATGGACTCTTTTAGTATTTGGTATATTAGGATTTATGATGTCAAAATTTAAATTACCGCGTGCTTGTTTTGTATTGGGTTTTGTATTAGGAACTTTAGTAGAGACCAATTTAAGACGTGCTATTCAGTTAAGTAAAGGGTCTATCGTGCCGTTCTTTACTAGACCGCTTACTGTGATATTATTAGCTGTGACTTTTATCATAATTATTAGAACTGTTTGGATTCAAATTATACTGCCAATGAAAAATAGCAAAAAAGCGAAGGGAGAGTATGCATAATGAAAGAAAAAGAAGTAAAAAAAGTTGAAGATATCTCTGCGCGTGCCCTTAGAATGATGAATAATCCATGGACAATACAGCATGATCCGTTTGAAGTTATTGATGATGTTTATTTCGTAGGCACATCTTGGGTTTCATCTTTTCTAATAGATACCGATGAGGGGCTTGTTTTAATTGATTGTGCAATGCAAGAGACCTTATATTTATTGATAGACTCAATTCATAGACTTGGATTTGATCCGAGAAATATTAGCAAATTGCTATTGACGCATGGACACTTTGACCATTGTGGCGCAGTACGTGCGATTCAAGAAATGAGCGGATGTGAAGTTTGGGTAGGTAAAGACGATGCTTTCTTTTTCACTGAAAGAAGAGATTTAATTGTATTCGAAGAGCGTGTCCCTGAATTCAGAATTGACCATTATTATGATTACTCAAAACCAATTAAAATGGGCGAAATAAGTATTATGCCTGTTCATTGTCCAGGGCATACGCCGGGGACAACAAGTTTCTTTTTTGATATTGAAAAGGATGATAGTGTGGTAACTTGCGGGATACATGGTGGCCTTGGTTCTTATGTGATGAGAAAAGAAAATTTATTGAATAGTAATATGCCACTTTCGCTTCAAACTACTTATTTAGAAAGTATCGATGCAATTGTTGATAAAAAGGTAGATGTGGTTTTACCTTCGCATGTTGGTCACCTTGTAGACCATGATTTTTTAGGTATTGCTAAAAGTGGTGACAAACGTAAATTTATTGATTCTAGTGTATGGAAAAGAATGTTAGTATCAAAAAAACAGGAAATGTTAGATATTATTGAAAAAGAGAGAGAAGCATAAATCTCTCTCAAGGCAAATAGGAAAATTGAAACAAAGATTAACGACTATATGTGCTTATAGTCGTTTTTTGTTGGATAAAAATATGCTATCATCTGATTATAAGATGTAAAATGGAGTATAAAATAGTTGATTTATAAGATGGGAGGCTGTTTCAAATGGATAATGAAATTATTATTATTTCTACGACTGCTGCAGTGACACGGAAAGTTAAAGAAGTTATAGAATCTAGGGAAATGAATTTCCCTATTATTGAAGCTACAATGGAACATGCTTTAGAAGTAGCAAATAGAGAAATTTCAAGGGGCACTAAAGTCATTATATGTAGAGGTGGTACAGCTACATATTTAAGAGAGAGAGTTGATGTCCCTGTTATCGATATACGGCATGGGTTTATTGACATTTATTATTCCGTAAAACAAGCAAAACAGATATCAAAACACATTGGAGTTGTTGGATATAGTAATCTATGTGATGCAGCTTCAGATTATGTTGACATAATGGGAGATGATATACCAATATCTATTGTTAATACAGATGAAGAAATTGAAAAGAAGCTTATAGAACAAAAAGAAAAGGGCATTGAAGTTTTCATTGGTGGTTTTCAACTTTTTGAAGCAGCACAAAAAAATGATGTTGCTCATATCATGGGAGAGGCAGATCCAGTAGCAATCAATAAATCAATTGATGAAGCGCTACATTATTTAAAAATTGAACACGAACGAAGAGAAAAATTTGAAACGATTAATGCCATATTAAATTGTACTTCAGATGGTATTATTGCAATAGAAAATAGTGGGAAAATATTGCATATTAATGAGATTGCCAAAAAAATATTTGCCTATAATAATGAAAAACATATTAATGAGATAATCCCTAATTCTAAACTTTTAGATTCGGCAATGCATGGTGTAGAACATTTTAATGATTTTATAAAATTCGGTAGTGATGCAATTGTTGTCAGCAGTGTGCCAATTAAAATTGAAGATAAAACGATTGGCGCTGTGGCAACAATTCAAGAAGAAATTAAAATCCAGTCAATTGACCGAGAAATTCGAAGAAAGCAACTTGGTGATGGACACATTGCTAAAAAAACATTTAAAGATATTGTTGGATCGTCACAAGAGATAAATAGGGCAATACGCCAAGCTTCTAGGTATGCTAAATCAGAAAGTACTGTTTTGATTTATGGTGAGACTGGGACGGGAAAAGAAATATTTGCCCAAAGTATACACAACTATTCAAGAAGAAGCAATCAACCCTTTGTTGCAATAAATTGTGCGGCATTACCGGAATCTGTACTAGAGAGTGAACTATTTGGTTATGTCAAGGGCGCGTTTACAGGTGCAAGCAAAGAAGGTAAGGTCGGTATTTTTGAACTAGCTCATAATGGTACAGTTTTTTTAGACGAAATAGGGGAAATTTCAACAAGTGTTCAAGTCAAACTTTTAAGAGTCATTCAAGAAAAAGAAGTATCAAGAATTGGAGATGATAAAGTTATCCCCGTTGATGTTAGGATATTGGCAGCAACGAATAAAAATCTTGTTGATGAAATGCATAAAAAAAGATTTCGCGAAGATCTATATTTTAGATTGTGTGTTTTAGAATTGGAGCTGCCACCTCTGAGAGCGCGAAGAGAGGATATTAAAGAACTGATGATGCATTTTATTGATAAAAAAACACTAAAGAGAATCAAGTTTACAGAGAAAACGATAGAGCTGTTTGAAGCATACGATTGGCCTGGGAATATACGGCAACTTTCTAATGTGATTGAGCGGTTGATTGTTATTAGCGAGGATGGCACTATTTCTGAAAAATTAGCTGCGGACGCTCTGAAAGACATTAAGCTCAGAAAACCTGAAGAAGACAAGTTGGATGCACCAGTAACCGATATGGAGTTAAAACTTATTCGGCTTATAGAAAATATGTTGAGCAAGGACGGCATTGACAAATTTAATAGCAGAGAAAATTATACTGGTATAGTAGAGGGTGAAACAGAGGGATTAAAAACATTTAGTAAAGAGCATTTATTAAATACATTTTCTGATTTTGAAAAGGGTCTTGATATGGATAAATATTTAGAAAAGGGCGAGGCTGAAATTATAAAAGCTGCAGTAGAAAAATACAGCGGCAATCGTGAGCGGGTAGCTGAGTTTTTAGGCATTAGCAAGGCAACTTTATGGAGAAAAATGAAAAAATTTAATCTGTTGTAGTTAAATAATGCCTTAAAAAAATAGAGTTTCAATCTTGAAATAATTGCACGAAAATGAAATGTCGAAAATATCAAATTCGAAATGTGTTGTTGAAATATTCACGAAAAAGAAAAAAAAACCTCAAAATAGTGCAAAAAACCTAGTTTTTAAATTGGCACGCTAATTGCAACATATAAATGGTAACGACATGTTGAAAGGAGTGAACAATTTGAAAATTGCTTTAATTGGTATATTTCCAAGTGGTACTTATGAAATGTTTGATGAAATGATACCAAAAGATTTATTTGAAATTGAGATCATTGATACTCAAGAAAAATATGAAGCATTAACGGATGCAGAAGTCATGGTTTTAAGATTGTTTAAAATCACAAAAGATGATATCGAAAGAAATCCGAATTTAAAATTTATTCAAAAATGGGGTGCTGGCTACGATACTGTTGATATAGAAGCAGCAGGTAAACAAGGCGTTTATGTAGCAAATTCGCCAGGTGCAAATGCTTATGCTGTATCTGAGATTGCAATTTTACAAATATTAGCAGTCTATAGGAACCTTATTATTCAAGATCAAGCAATGAGAAAAGGGATTTGGACAAAAACAAACTACCTAGACCGTTCTTATTGTATTCTGAACAAGGTTGTAGGTCTAGTTGGATGTGGCCATATTGGAAAAGAAGTTGCTAGAAGAGTACAGGCATTCGGGGCTACAGTTCAGTATTACGATATGTTCCGTATGAGCGAAGAGGAAGAAAAAAGTCTTGAAATGACTTACGTTGAGATGGATGAACTATTTAAGACATCAGATATTATAAGTCTTCACCTTCCGCTTAATGCAGGAACGAAACATATTGTAGATCGTGAAAAATTAGCGCTTATGAAACCAACCTCTATTATTATCAATACATCAAGAGGTGGCATAATTAAAGAGGATGATTTAATAGAAGCACTTGAGAATGAAGAAATTCTAGGTGCTGGATTGGATTGTGTTGAAAATGAGCCAATTCAACCAAATGACCCGATTTTAAAAGCTCCAAACGTTACATTATCGCCACATATTGGTGGTACATCTGCAGATCTCTTGGTACACATGGTACCTTTGATGGTAGAGAATATAATCGCTTTTGGTAGTGGAAAAGAATTTAAGTATGTTGTAAATAAACAATTTATTAAATAATAGTGGAGGCAGGAAATGAGTGTAGGAAATAGAGTATTTTTAAAGAGAGATTTACCTTCGAAAGAACTTGTTGAGGCATTTAGAGGAATACCAGCTGCAAATATTGAAGATTGCATGAACAGAATTTACGGGTTAAATCCAGAAATTAAATTAATGTCAAACCCTGGTAAAAACATGGTTGGTGTAGCATTAACGGTTAAAACACGTCCAGGTGACAATTTGATGATTCACCAAGCATTGGAAATGGCGGGTGAAGGTGATATTATTATTGTATCAAATGAAGGTGATAGAAGCAGAGCTTTGATTGGTGAAGTAATGGCACAATATGCGAGATGCACACGAAAAGTTGAAGGCCTTGTATTTGATGGCGCTATTAGAGATATAGATGAGATTTCAGAAATGCCATTACCAATTTATGCTTCAGGATATACGCCAAGTGGTCCATTCAAAGAAGGTCCAGGCGAAGTAAATGTACCAATTGCGATTGGTGGCGTAATAGTAATGCCAGGTGATATTCTTGTAGGTGATGGAGATGGTGTTATTGTCATTCCTAAAGCTGACGCAGAAGCTGTATTAGCAGAAGCAAAAATTGTTTGCGAAAAAGATGCTGAAAAAGTGCAAGCTGCTATTCACGGTACAGCCAATAAAAATTGGGTAAATGAAAAGTTAGTGAAAAAAGAATGTGAGTTTATTGACAAAAGCTATTAAAAGTATTTAAGAAATTCATATTTAAAATCTTGAAAATTCGAGCGATACCAATTAGAAAAGGGATGAGAAAATGGTGGACTTAATAATCAAAAATGGAAGAGTCATAGATCCGTTAAATGGCGTTGATAAAATATGTGATGTGCTTGTACAAGACGGTAAAATCAAAAGTATTGGTAATTTTAAAGATGTAGAATGCCAAAAGGAAATTGATGCGACTGACTGTATTGTAACACCTGGTCTTATTGATTTTCATTCACATGTTTATCCATTGGCTGAAATTGGTATTCCAGCGGAGGTTACATGTTTTTCTTCTGGGATTACCACAATTGTAGATGCAGGTAGCACTGGCTGTGCGAATTATGAATCATATCGTGGATTTATAAATAGTAGCAAAGTGAGGATAAAATGTTTTCTTAACATGTCATCTGATGGATTGACTTCTAGTAGTTCCCATGAAAATATTGATCCTAAATTTTTCAATTCGAAAAAGATTAAATGGTTGTTTGATAAATACCCAGATGAGCTGTTAGGATTGAAAATACGTTTTTCAAAAGAAATTGTTGATGATTTAGGCATTGATCCCTTAGTAAAAGCGATTGAACTTGCGAATGAAATAGATGTTCCAATAGTCGTTCATAGTACAAACTCTCCAATTTCTATAGATGAAGTAGTATCATATTTAAGACCTGGTGATATTCTAACGCATGCATACCATGGTATTGGAAATTCAATTTTGGATAAAAATGGTAAAGTGTCGTCTGGGGTTAAGGATGCCCGAGCTAGAGGTGTAATCTTTGATGTTGCAAATGCAAGGTTTCACTTTGCTTTTAAAACTGCGAGAGCGGCGTTAAGTGAAGGCTTCTTACCAGATGTGATCAGTACAGACTTGACAATTAAGAGTTTGTATAAAAAGCCACAAATTTTTAATATGATGTTTTTATTATCTAAATATTTGAATATGGGATTGGATTTATATGAAATTATCTCGCGTTGTACAAGTGTCCCAGCTGATTTAATGGGTATGAAAGGCGCAATTGGTTGCTTGAGTGAAGGTGCCTGTGCCGACATAACCGTTATCAAATGTCTTGAAAGAGAAGTATATTTTGAAGATTGGGATGGCGATAATCTAACTGGAAACAGATTATTGAAGGCAATGCTTACAGTAAAAGATGGTCAAATTGTATTCCAGGATATTGAACTTTAGTAATCCCCCTTTTATATAGAAGCACCTATGACATTTGAAATTTAATGTTATAGGTGCTTTTATTAACCCAAATGCAACAAGAAATAGAGTATGCAAGATAGAGGTGTCCATTTTGTGATGTGCTAATAAAAATCGGATTATATTTATACTCAATATAGTATCCAAAACAGTCTTAAATAATGAGGTTGTTTTTTCACGCTTAAAATGCATAAATATGCAATTTCGATCTCTTGGAATTACAATTATATGTTATAATTAAAGTCATTAAAATTAAATGGGGGGTATTAATATTTATGAATAGTGGTGTTTTATTCACTTTTATATTCTATTTTATTTGCATGTTTGGCATTGGATTGTACTATTATAAAAAATCTAAAAATTTATCAGACTACATTTTAGGTGGGCGTAGTTTAAACGGTTGGGTAACTGCTCTAAGTGCTCAAGCTTCAGACATGAGTGGATGGCTATTATTGGGATTGCCTGGAGCAGCTTATTTAAGTGGCCTTGAAGCGGGCTGGATTGCCATTGGGTTGTTAATAGGTACTTTTATTAACTGGAAATTTATTGCAAGAAGACTCAGGATTTATACAGAGTATGCAGGAGACTCTATTACAATACCAGATTATTTGGAAAATCGTTTTAAAGATCATTCTAAAATACTCCGTGTGTTATCAGCTACTTTTATTTTATTTTTCTTTTTAATCTATACTTCTTCAGGATTTGTTGCAGGAGCGACTCTTTTTGAAAATGTATTTCACTTGGATTACCAAGTGGCACTGCTTGTTGGAGCAGTCATCGTGATCTCTTATACGTTTTTGGGTGGTTATTTAGCGGTTTGCTGGACAGACTTTTTCCAAGGGACACTGATGTTTTGTGCGATTATTATAGTACCAGTTGCAGGGATTATTCAACTGGGGGGCTTACAAGGCACTACACAAGCCATTCAAAATATTGATCCCAATTTACTAAACTTATTTATGAATGCTAAGGGTGAAAATATAACTTTTATGGCAATTGTATCAAGTTTGGCATGGGGGTTAGGATACTTTGGGCAACCCCATATTTTGGTTCGATTTATGGGGATAAGAAGTGCGGATGAAATTAAGAAAGCTAGACTAATCGCAATGATTTGGGTGACTTTATCCTTGATTGCCGCTATATTTGTGGGGATCATTGGTCGAGCTTTATTGCCCACATTGGAAGATGCAGAAACTGTCTTTATGACTTTAGTGGGTTTGGTTTTTCATCCTGCAATTGCTGGGATCTTATTAGCGGCTATCTTGGCTGCCGTTATGAGCACTGCGGATTCACAACTTTTAGTAACGGCATCTGCGATTTCAGAAGATTTTTATAAAGTGATCTTTAGAAAAAATGCAAGTGATCAAGAATTGGTATTGGTCAGTCGTTTAACCGTTATTGCAGTGGCAATTATAGCGTACTTAATCGCTAGAAATCCCAATAATTCCGTCATGGGGTTAGTATCCTATGCATGGGCTGGTTTTGGTGCCACTTTTGGTCCTGTGATTATACTTTCACTCTACTGGAAACAGATGAATAGATGGGGAGCACTTGCTGGCCTCTTATGTGGTGGTGTTACGACCATTGTTTTTAAGGCACTAAACACGGGGTTATATGAAATTGTACCGGGATTCATCGTTGCAATGATGGCTGCGATAATCGTGAGTGTAATCACTGGAGGCCCTAGTACAGCAGTACAAGAGAGCTTTAATAAAGTCAAAGAACAATATTAGATAAAATTTAAATTAATGTATTTATAAGTAAGAGTCAAAATCTAAAAACTAGGATTTTGGCTCTTTTTTCTAGAGCATAATTTTTGAGGGTATGAATAGGTTCATGGATAGGTTAGAATAAAGGTATAAAGGAGTACTTCTGATGGCAAAATATGATAATATGCTTGCGATTTTATGGATGCTTAATTCAGGTTCGAAAATAACAGCGAAGCAAATAGCAGAAAAATTAGAGATCAATATTCGAACGGTTTATCGATATATAGATGCGCTCAGTGTAAGTGGTGTACCAATTATCTCTGATATAGGGTCAAATGGGGGCTATACTCTAATGAATAATTTTATTCAGGCCCCGTTATTCTTTGATATTGAAGAGCAAAAGGCATTGCTTCATGCGGCTATATTTGCAAGCGAAGCAGGCTATCCCTTTGATGAAGCACTACATAATGCAACTCAAAAATTAAAAAGGTACTCAAATGAAGAACAAGAAAGGATGCTCAATCGACATCTCGCTGGATTTGAAGTCATTAGTCGAAATTTAGCGCCCTCAGTTAAAGGAACTTTAGAAGAACTGGAAAGTGCAATTGCAAATGAGTACGCGTTAGAGATAGAGTACCACACAAGTCATGATGAACACTCACGCATTAGAACAATCGACCCATATGGCCTACTTTACTGGAATAATAAGTGGTATACCGTGGGGTATTGTCATTTCAGAAATGAAATCAGAAGTTTTCGAGCAGAGAGAATTTTGAAAGTAAAGCGTACACAATTGAGTTTTAATAGACCCGTAGCCTTCTCAGCAAGAGCCTTTTTTCTACAAAATTTACTCCCCAATTTAGATGAAAATCGTTGTGCGGTTTCACTAGTCATCAGTGGCAGAGATGAAGCACTAGATGATTTGTGTATTCATTGGTTTTTAGGGCATCATCTAAAAGAGAGAACGTCTGGGAGAGCTGTATTTTTAATGGATGGAGAAGCACTACATGCATATGTGCCATATTTTCTCTTTGCTTATGGAAAGGCGATCCAAATTATTGAACCACAGAGTTTAAAGGCCAAAATGGTTTCTGTTGCATCTGAATTAATAGAACATTATCAAATAAAATAGCATCGCTGACAGCAGTTGTCAGTGATGCTATTTTATAATGGAGATAAGTTCATCCTGTGGTGATGGATATGGCAGTGATTAAAAGAGAAATAGGAGGGGATTTTATGAAGCATAACATTATATATCTTTATGTGTTTGATACAATGGCAGATTGGGAAATTGGCTATTTAACGGCAGAACTTAACTCAGGTAGATACTACAAAAAGGGACTTAATTCGTCTCAAATCATCACGGTGAGCAATTCTAAGTCACAAGTTACCACTATGGGGGGGCTAAAAATTGTACCTGATAGAGCGCTTTCTGAGTGTGACTTTGAAAATATTGATGCCTTGATTTTACCAGGCGGTGACACCTGGATGACAGCTCTTCATGATTCAATTTTAAAGCACACAGAAGAATGCTTAAAAGCGGGAACTCTTGTTGCAGCTATTTGTGGTGCCACACTGGCACTTGCTCAAAAAGGGTTATTGGATTCAAGAGCACATACCAGCAACGACCTTGATTATTTAAAAGCGACTTGTCCCAATTACAATGGAGAGCAAAACTACAAACAAGAGCCTTGTGTGACCGATGGAGAGTTGATAACAGCTTCTGGGATCGCTTCGTTGGAATTTACAGTTCATGTGTTGAAAGCATTGGATGTCTGGACGTCTAAAATGCTCAATGACTGGTATGCACTTTTTAAGGATCACAAGATGGATTTTTTTAAGAACTAATCACATGATTTTTATATGAAGGAGGTTTAAAATAAATGTTCAAATAGCGCCTTATGTTGCATTTTAGATCCTTTTGGTGTATGGCGGACTATTTAAAGTAATTAGAGTAATAAAATTAAAAAGAGCACTTTATCTGTTATGCAATCAGATAGAGTGCTTTTAAAATTTTATCTCATTTTGTTGAATGATGGTTAAACGAATCAAAGGTAAACCTTTAGAATGGGTACCTTACATCTGATGGCATGCGCCAATCGCCTCGAGGAGATAATGACACTGTACCCACTTTTGGACCATCTGGAAGACAAGAACGTTTAAATTGTTGTGTAAAGAATCGGTTGAAGAAATTATCCAATGTTCGATCTATCTCTTCACATTCAATTTGAGGAAATGCAATATGTGCAAGAACCTGAATTTTATCTTTTGCATAGCCATTTCGGACAAAGTGGTACAAGAAGAAATCATGGAGATCATACTTACCAATAGTTTTTTCAGTGGACTGTATCTCACCCTCATTTTTAGAAGGGAGTAACTCGGGACTAATTGGTGTATTGCATATGGAATCGAGAACTTCTTTTAATTTGGGATGCATATCTCCATAGGCAGATACGAGATATCTTACAAGTGTCTTTGGGACACCTGAATTCACAGCATACATGGACATATGATCCCCATTGTAAGTACTCCATCCCAGTGCCAATTCAGATAAGTCGCCAGTACCGATAACCAGTGCGCCGGCTTGATTTGCAACATCCATTAAAATCTGAGTTCGTTCCCTTGCTTGAACATTTTCATAGGTGACATCATAGCAGTTAGGATCGTGATTGATATCTTTAAAATGCTGCTCACAAGCAGGTTTGATATCAATCGTTCTAGCATCGATGCCTATTAATGCCATTAAACGATCTGAATTTGATTTTGTCTTTTCACTCGTTCCAAATCCTGGCATAGTGATGCCAATAATATTTTCAAGAGGCAAGCCAATCATTTCATGAGCATCCGCAATGACCAATAGCGCTAATGTGCTATCTAGACCACCAGAAATACCGATGACCGATTTTCGGATACCTGTTTTTTTAAGGCGTTGGGCTAAACCACGTGCTTGTAAATGCAGAATTTCTTTACAGCGGTCTTCCTTTTCTTTTCCTGTTGGGATAAAAGGGAAAGGATTAACAGAGTCTGGAAGCGTTTCTTCTTGAGCTGTATTTTCTGCTGTGACAAAGTTATACTGACCAAAACTGCCTTCATTCATTTTGATGCCATCAGCAAAACTATTAAACTTGATGCGATCATTTTCAAGTTTTTCAAGATCCAGTATGGCTGCCATTAAAGCAGTACCTTCTTTTTCTTCTGAGATGATGCTACCATTATAGGCAATGAGGTTGTGTCCGCTAAACACAAGATCGGTTGTACTCTCACCTAGACCAGAAGACGCATACAAGTAAGCACTCATACATCTACCAGATTGCATTTTGACTAAGTCTCTTCGATATTCACTTTTGGTTGCCACTTCATTGGAAGCAGATGGATTGACAATGATGTTTGCGCCATACATGGCGTGAACACCACTTGGCGGATTACTAACCCATAAGTCTTCACAGATTTCACAGCCAAGTCTTAAACCGGCTGGTGTTTCAACAATAAGATTAGGCGTGAATGCCACTTCTTGATCGCAGAATTGAATTCGATCAGTCATACGTGCTGACGCAGGGCTAAACCATCTCTTTTCATAGTATTCAGAATAATTAGGTAAAAAAGTTTTAGGGACGATACCCAATAGACGATTACCTTGTAAGATTACAGCTGTGTTGAACAGAATCCCTCTTTGTTTTATTGGACTGCCTATGACTGTAATCATGTTTTTATTATTTTCTCCAAGAAACTGAAGTATTTTTTTCAGTTCAACTTCAGCCATTTTAGTGAGATAAGGCTGTAGGAATAAATCACCACATGTATAGCCTGTTATAGCCAACTCGGGAAATAATAAAACTTCAACATGAGCCTCAGTGGCTTGTTTTATAATCTTAATTATTTCTTTTGCATTTGCTTCTGGATTGCCGACGACAACTTCAAAAGAACCTGTCGCAACTTTGACAAAGCCGTATTTTGTACCCATTTTCAGCACCTACTTTTCATTTGAGATCATTAAAATATATCTTATTCATCTATTTTATCATATTAAGTGAAAATAGAAAAAACATCTATTAAAATGGCATATATATTCATTTAATATACCTTAATAAGCCAATACTTCATAACCGTCATCTGTAACTAAAACCATGACTTCCCATTGTGCTGAAGGTAAACCATCTGCAGTATAAACAGTCCATCCATCTTCTTCATCTATGAAAATCTCATCAGTGCCCTGATTTAGCATAGGCTCAATTGTAAAAACCATTCCTGGCACCAAGAGCATCTCAGTTCCTTTCTTTGAAACAAAGCTCACCCAAGGCTCTTCATGAAATTCTAATCCAATACCATGGCCACCAATTTCCTGCACAACGGTATAGCCATTTTTCATGGCATGTTCATGTATGGCTTGTCCCATATCCCCTAAGAACCCCCATGGCTTTACATTTGCGAGTCCGATTTCAATACACTCTTTAGTCACGTCGACAAGGCGTTTATTTTCAGCGCTGGTATTGCCAATGCAAAACATTCTAGAAGAATCAGAAAAATAGCCCTTGTAGATGGTAGAAACATCAATGTTGATGATATCACCATCCTTTAAAGCCACATCCTCTGAGGGGATGCCATGACAGACTTGATCGTTGATGGAAGTACAAACACTTTTTGTGAAACCTTCATAATTAAGTGGTGCTGGAATGCCACCAAGTTCTATTGTTTTTTCGTGAATTAAGACGTCAATTTGGTTTGTGGTCATGCCGATGTGTAGTTTTTCAGATATAAAATCTAAAATGGCAATATTAATTTTGCCACTTTCTCTGAGCCCTTCAATTTGTGCCTGGTTTTTTATGATTTTTTTTGATGGCACGATGCAGCCTCGTGATTTATATTCGGATAACTTTACATCAAAGGCCTCATGACAGTCTTTGTATTTGAGGCCACTTTTACACCAGCATAGACTATTTCTTCTTATTTTTTTATACATTAAAAATACTCCTTTATAATCCTTTTTTTCATTTAGAAACTTGATTGTAGTTTCAATTAAATATAGCATTATATTTTATCAAGTTCAAATATCTCTAGGTTCAATTAACATAATTTTATTGTTGTAGGCCTTTTCTATGGATTTGTAATGGTTTGAATAAAAACATTTGGGGGTATATTAATGAAAATATATAACTTACTGTACTGCAATATACACAAGACTACGATGTACACAAGTTTGTATATGATAGTAGGAACAACATCTTAAAATTTTTCTTATGGAAGTAGGGTTTTATAGGATTATAAGATGTGAAGAAAACGATGAAGGGGGGAGAGTAAATGGGTGAAAAATATGTTTCTGAAACGTTGACAGTAAGCCGAAAAAATTTGACCGAAATTATCAACTTAGTTGAAGAACTTGTGATTAACAAAGTGAGTATTGAAAGAATTAAAAATGGAGACACCGAAATTTCACAAAATAAAGTATTAGATCAAGAATTGAGAATTGTTTCAGAAATTCAAAGCATTGTCAAAAATATTGGTTTGGCAAGGCTTGAGACCATAAGTGCGTCATTAGAAGAACTTGTAAAAAGGGAAGCTGAAGAACACCAAATCGCAGTTGATTTTGATTTTGAGGGAGCAAATACAGAAATTGAAGCATCACAATTAGATCATATTCATAATATTTTAGCGGGTTTTATCAAAGATATCTTTGATAATGAATCGGATCTTGGTCTAAGTCAAATTAAAATTGTTGCTTTTTCAGACGATAAGAATTTTTCTATAGGCATTGAAAGCAATGGCAAAAGTAGTAGTACAGCTATCAGTACAATTCCAGATTCTAGGAAGAATGAATTGACGGTATTTAGTCAAGAAAAAGCGGTGGAGAGTCTCACTGAGCATAACTGCAAGCATGTGATGTATGATTTGATAGAATTAAGAGAAGAGCTTGAATACTCAGGTGGCAGTATCCAGTTGCAATCAGAAGTTAATCAATCTATGCGTCTTGATATAGTGATACCTGTTGCATCATCAATTATGACTGGCATGTTAGTTCAATGTGGAGATCAGTCATATGCAATACCAACAGACTTTATTGAAACCATCATAAATTCTAAAAATGTGAAGTCCCAAAAGGCATTTCATCAAGATATGATTTTATATTTAGATCGAGCAATTCCTGTTGAAAGCATTGCAAAGCGTTTAAATGTAGAAGCGTCAGAAGAACAATCGGCAATTGTTATCGTCCGTGTTAAGGGTGAGCTTTTGGCTTTACTTGTGGATTCAGTTATTGATCAAGTGGACATGGTGGTAAAGTCGAAACCACCAACTATAAAAGATGTTAAAGAGTTTCGTGGGACAACTGTATTAGGGGATGGCAAGGTAACGCTTGTACTCGATGTCCCGGCTATAGTCAAAAATGCTTAGAGAGGGGGGCGTATGATAAATTTCTTTAAATTTATTCATACAAAATAATATGCAAGTATTAATATTTATAATAAAAGAAAAGGCATATGCGATTGAAATTAATCGAGTTGACACCATCGAAAAGCTAGAGGAAATGACTTATATCCCTAAATCCAAAAAGGAAATCATGGGTCTCATAAGCAGTAGAGGACGTGTGATTACTGTAATCGATACCAGTATGCTCGTTAAGCAAAGCGTTAGCCAAGATGAGCTAAAAAAGCTTATCGTACTCACTGTACGTGGTGAGAAAATAGCACTCGCTGTAACTGATATTGAAGATGTCATTGATATTGAACCACAAAATATCGAATTTGTAGATGATCATAATGAGATCTCAGTGATCAACGTAAATGATGAAGTTGTCATGTTTTTAAATGAAAACCAACTCGATAAGATATACTAAGCCAGGAGGTATGAATATGATTAAGATGTTAAGCGATGGGACATTAGACATAGACGTATTAGAAATTAAAGATGTTGTTGATATAAAAACACTCCAAATGTTTCAAGATAATTTTGCAATTGGGATGAATATTGCAAGTGTAACGGTTGATAGAGATGGGACACCTGTTACAAATGAAAGTTCATATACAAAATTCTGTATGGATTTTACGCATTCCACTAAAGTAGGCGATGACAGATGCGCTGAATCGCATCGTAAAGCGGGTGAGATTGCAGCACAAACTGGGAAACCTTATGTGTTCACATGTCATGCTGGTCTTATTGATTTTGCGGCACCAATTATAGTCGAAGGTCATTTACTTGGAACGATTCTTGGAGGACAAGTTTTAACTTCGGATCCTGGTGAAGAAAAATTTAGAAAAACAGCAATTGAAATAGGGGTTGATCCACAAGGTTATGTCGATGCATCCAAAGAGGTATATAAGACAGAAGAAAAGAATGTAACCGCAGCAGCAGAGGTACTTTATATTGTTACAAATGCACTTTCAAAAACGGGCTATGAACAATTAAGACTTAGTCAGATGTCAAAGGAGTTATCCGAAAATGTAACTCAAATAGCGGCAACTATGGAAGAGTTAACGGCTTCTTCAGTAGAAGTGACTGCGAATCAACATTCTCTAAGCGAAGAAATTCTCAATGTTAAAAAAGTATCCAATGAAATCAATTCAATATTAGATTCTATCAAGAGCATTGCTGATGAGACAAAAATGCTAGGTCTAAATGCTGCTATTGAAGCAGCTAGAGTAGGAGAAGCAGGTAGAGGATTTGGTGTGGTTGCAACTGAGATTAGAACTTTATCGATGAATTCAAAGGATACAGCTATTAAGATTGAAGAACTGACAAAGAGTATAGAAGTGTCTGTTGATAGTACAATTAAAACTTCAAATGCAACACTTATTACGACAGAACAGCAGACTGCAGCAATAGAAGAAGCCACTGCCAGCATTATGGAAATGACAGTTCTTGCTGACAACTTAAATTCAATGACCAATACAAAATAGCTTAACGAAATGTAGCACAATTATCATTTGGAATTAATGATGATTGTGCTCTTTTTTACAAAGCGGATACATAGCTTATATTATCTTTAAATTTTATGTTGAACATGGTTAATGGAAATAAATACAAGTGTGTAATAACACACTAAAAAGACACGAAGTTACACAGAAAGTTAAATTACACACAAAATCGATTTTATTTACACACAAACAGCGGTGTTTTTACACAGTAAATATGAGATTTTTGTGCGTTTTTTTATGTATTCAAAAAAATATGGACTGTAAAATCAACTTATGAGAAGCTTTTTAAAATAAAAAATTAACATCGATTTAACTTTGGCATGATATATGCGTTAATATAGTGTGTAAAGGAGGTGTTAGTGTGAAAGAATTTACAGTAACCGTAAAGAGTGAAACAGGACTTCATGCAAGACCAGCGAGTCAATTAGTAAGTGAAGCGTCTAAATTTCAGAGTGAGATTAAACTGAATAAGGGTGATGTGTCTGTTAATAGCAAAAGTATCATGGGCGTTCTAGGACTTGGTGCTACAACTGGAGATGTATTGCGTATTACTGCTGAAGGCGTTGATGAAAATGAAGCGGCTAAAGCAATAGAAGCTTTATTTGAAGCTGGTTTGTAGATTGCTTCAAATGACAGAACCTTTGGATTCAATCACTAAAATGGTATTAGTCATGCATGTTGAAGATCAGTTGATGAATGCAGAAACTTTTAAAATTATGGCCAAAGAGTATTTAGAACTCTATCAAAAATGACATGAACTTGAGAAGATCGTCAGTACACTTGTTGAGTAGTTTTAAAAAGAGAGGCACACAATGAGAAAAATATATCTATTTTGTAGTTCAGGCATGTCAACCACTATACTTGCTAGTAAAATACAAGAAGTTGCAAATGCTCAGAATTTAGAAATAGAGGTTAGTGCATTTTCTTTGACTGAAATGGATGAAATTTATAATCATGAAGTGCCAGATTGTATTTTAATAGGGCCACAAGTTAGATTTATCTACGAAGAAACAAAGAATAGGTACAATCCTTTAAAAACACCAGTTGGACTAATCGACGCTAAGGACTATGGTATGATCAACGGAAAAAAGATTCTGAAACAAGCTTTAGAACTTATTGAGCAAGGTGTTGATTTGGATTCTATAGCAAGAAGTTAACCTTTTGAAGGGTAGCGGCATTTATTTAATGAATACCCTTCAAAAAGGTTTATTTTAGTTTCTGAAAGGGTTACTATTAAATTAGAAGAATAGATGGTTATGGTATGAAATTTAAAAATCGGCTTTTAAATTGGTGAAAGAGGTGACATTTATGAAAGCTATTGTTAACGCCAAATTGCTTTTAAGTGAACGCATAATTGAAAATGGCTATATTTTATTTGATCAAAAAATACGAGCTAATGGTTGTATGAGTGATTTTGAAAATGCATTAATGCAGTTGAAATTAACACGCAAAGATGTCGAAATTACAGAGGGTGCAGGTCAACTTGTCAGTCCTGGGTTTATGGATATACACATGCATGGTGCTGGTGGCAGTGATACCATGGATGGGACTCAAGAAGCACTAGAAACCATTTCAAATACAGTGTTTAAAAGCGGTGTAACGCGATTTTTGGCAACGACAATGACTATGCCAAGTGACCAGATCAAAACCGCACTAGAGGCTGTAAAATCTAGAATCAAAAGTCAGGTGCACCAGAAGACAGCTAGAATTCTAGGCGTTCATCTTGAAGGTCCTTTCATCAATGTAGCTAAAAAAGGTGCTCAAAATGGTGAGTATGTTATACCACCTGATTTTGAAATGGTTAAGCCATATTTGGATTTCATCAAAATCATTACAATTGCACCCGAAAATGATGCACACTTTCAATTTATTGAGAAAATGAAAGCATATCCAGAGGTTAAACTAAGCATTGGTCATACCAATAGTAATTTCGAAACAGCGATGTCCGCTTTTGAAAATGGGGTTACGCATATCACACACTGCTTCAATGCTATGCCACCACTTCATCATAGAGAACCTGGTGTAATTGGTGCTATGCTGAGTGAGCCTTTTACGGCAGAGCTTATTGCAGATGAAATTCATGTGCACAAGGGTTTGTTTAAAGGGTTAAGTAAATGTGTAGACAAGGATAAACTCGTGTTGATTACGGATAGTATGAGAGCCGGTGGTCTTGAAGAGGGGAATTACGATCTTGGTGGCCAAAATGTCATCGTAAAAGATGGTGCTTGTCGCTTAGAAGATGGCACACTAGCAGGGAGTGTGCTGACGATGAATATGGCTGTCCGTAACTTTTCAAGGAATACGGATTTACCTTTGAATGAAGTGATCAATTTAGTTTCCTTAAATCCTGCAAAAGTCATTGGCGTGGATGCTGATTATGGAAGTTTGGATATTGGAAAGGTAGCGGATATCAATATATTTGATGCAAATTTTAATATCATTAGAACTTTTGTTGATGGTATCTAATATCAAGTGGAATAGATCAAAAGATCATGAATCGTATCTAAAAGAGACTGATTATAAATTGAATCTATAGGAGGATGCACATGGAGATTATAAAAGTCAAGAGTTACAGAGAATTGAGTTTTAAGGCAGCTCAATTCGTAGCAAGCCAAGTGATTTTAAAGCCAGAGAGCATTTTAGGATTGGCCACAGGATCGACCCCAGAAGGCATGTATTCAGAAATCATTAAAATGTATCAAAATGGTATTGTTGATTTTGAAAAAGTAACCAGTTTTAACTTGGATGAGTACATTGGACTTGGTAAAGAAAGCGATCAAAGCTACGTGTATTACATGCAAGAACACCTTTTTAACCACATTAACATTTCGCTTAGCAATATCAATATGCCAAACGGGCTCGCTAAGGATATCGACAAAGAGTGTTTGGAGTATGAGGCACGCATTGCAAAATCTGGTGGTCTTGATCTTCAAATTTTAGGTATTGGTCGAAATGGACATATTGGCTTTAACGAACCCGATCTCAAGTTCGAAGCAAGAACCCACGTGGTGATGTTAGATGAGCAGACAATCGAAGATAATTCTAGATTTTTTGATTCTATTGAAGAAGTCCCTAAGAAAGCCATTAGTATGGGGGTTAAAACGATCATGCATGCTAAAAAAATTGTTTTGCTCGCTTCTGGAGCTGAAAAAGCAGAGGCTGTATACAAGATGATTTATGGAAAAATTATTCCTGAGTTGCCTGCATCCGTTTTACAATTGCATCCAAATGTAACGGTTATTTGTGATGAAGCAGCAGCAAGACTTTTATAGGAAAGAGTCGCTTATGAAGTTTGTAATTAGTGATGCTTATGGTATTCACACCAGAGTTGCGATGGAGATTGTCAAACTTGTAGATCGTTATTCTGTGACTTTAAACTTTGTTGTAAATGGCAAAAGAGCATCTGGGAGTAGTATTCTCGGTTTAATGCAATTGGGAGCGAGAAAGGGTGATGTCGTCAGTCTCGAGTATCTTGTGCCCATTGTAAATCAAGTCGAATTTGAAGTGTTATTAAGAAAAATAATAGAAGGATAGGTGTTTATTATGAGAGGAATTGGCGCATCAGATGGTTACGGAATCGGTAAAGTGGTTATTAAGAAAGAATTGAGTATCCCTAAAAAAGCGTATATTGAAGATGTAAGTGCAGAAATTCTTAAATTAGAAAATGCATTTAAAGCGGCAGAACAAGATCTTGAAAATGAGTATGAACAAAAGGTAGAAACACTTGGAAAAGAGCATGGCGAAATTTTTAAAGCACATATTGCAATGCTTCAAGATCCAGAACTTAAAAAGACCATTTGTGATCTTATTGAAAAAGAAAAAGTGACTGCAACTTATTCAACACAAGCGGCAATTGATCAATTTGTTGCTGTGTTCCAAAGTATGGACAACGAATACTTCAGAGAACGTGCGCTGGACATTAAAGACATCGGTGTTCGCATTCTAAAAAAACTTTTAAATATTTCTGATTCTGGATTTGTTGGTGAAAATCTTGTTATTGTTGCAAAAGATTTGACGCCTTCTGATACGGCTAAAATTGATAAGAAACAAGTAGAAGGTTTTATAACGGCTATTGGTGGTAGTACATCACACAGCGCTATTATAGCAAGAACACTTGGTATTCCGGCAATTATGGGGGTTAATGGTATCGAAGAAGCTGTAAAAGATGGCGATATTATCATAGTAGATGGTTTCACAGGTGAAGTTTTTATTAATCCAAATAAAGAAACTTTACATGAATACGAACTTAAAAAAGTGGAATATGAAGCAAAGAAGAAGGAACTTTTAATCTTCAAAGATGAGCCATCCGTTACAAAAGATGGTCATCATATTGAAATTGGGGCTAATATTGCATCACCAGATGATGTGGAACCAGCACTTGAAAATGGTGCTGAAGGTGTAGGTCTTTTTAGAAGTGAATTTATCTTTATGAATCGTACAGAAGCACCTAATGAAGCAGAACAGTACATTGCATACAAGGCAGTTCTAGAAGGCATGGGGAAAAGACCTGTGGTGATTAGGACTCTAGATGCTGGTGGGGATAAAAAAATACCTTATCTCAATATTCCAGAAGAAATGAATCCTTTCCTTGGGTACAGAGCGATTCGTTACTGTCTTGTGGAGACAGATTTATTCAAAGTACAATTGAGAGCGCTTATGCGTGCAAGTGTATTTGGCAATCTTAAAATAATGTTCCCTATGATTTCATCTGTGGAAGAAATCAGAAATGCTAAAAAGATTTTGGATGAAGTAAAAGCAGAACTTGATGCAGACGGGATTGCATATGATGCTAATGTTGAAGTGGGAATTATGATCGAAATACCTGCAGCAGCTGTTATTTCAGATGTACTCGCTAAAGAAGTTGATTTCTTCAGTATCGGTACGAATGATTTAATTCAATACACCACAGCAGTGGATCGTATGAATGAAAATATAAAGGCGCTTTACACACCTTACCATCCAGCAGTACTTCGCCTTGTCCACACGACAATTAAAAATGGTAATGAAGGTGGCATATGGGTTGGCATGTGCGGTTCTGTAGCTGGAAATCCGCTTATTTTTCCTGTTCTTATTGCAATGGGATTACATGAGTTCAGTATGAGTCCAGGTCAAATTTTAAAATCTAGAAAAATAGCAAGTCTCTATACACTTGAATATTTAAACGAAGTTTTAGAACATGTATTGACTCTTGGGACATCTGAGGAAGTGGAAGCTTATTTAAGAGCAACTTTCACGCACTAAACATCTTTAGATGGTATTCACCATGGGGTTATGTTATACTGATGTCGAAAATATGACGATTCAAGGAGCAACTTGGTGAACGAAAATAGAAAATATTATATCTTTTACTTTATTCTCTTCTTTGCATGGTCATCTGTGTACACTTAGTGATAGCACAGAGCGTGGCGATCATACCATTACTACTGATCATTGTATTTCGCAAGATGCTTTCAGTGGCGATACAAGAATGAAAAAATAAAAAATGCGAGCTATAATAACTAAATTATTATTACGGCTCGCATTTATTCTAAACAGTTCACAGCTTGCTCTTTTTATATTTTCAATAAAATAGTCTCAATAATAAGAAAGTAAAAGTTGTTTAAAGTCTTCAGCAGCATGGGAGAGTGTGCGCCTTTTATTGATGAGAAGGTGGATACTGCGTTCGATGTGAATGCCTTTGATTTCAAAGGCTCTAATGGGAAGGTATTTGCTGTAAACCTCGAAAACGGTTTGAGATACATATGAGAAGCCAATCCCTCTTGAAACTAAAGATAAGATGAGGCTTAGATCATCTGCTTCTACAACGGCTTCTAATAGTGAAATATCATATCCTTGTTCAACTAAATGCCTTTGAAAATCTATTCGTGATCCGGATTGTTCAGACCGAGAAATTAAATTAAACGGTAATAATTCAGAGTAAGACATTACATCTTTGATGTTGGCATTTTTTGAACATATAAAAATCAAATCATCTTGAAAAAGTGGTAAACAGACAAAGCGATCATTTTCAACTTTCATACCGACGATGCCTAAATCTGCAGTCAATGAACAGACATCTTCAATGATGGCATTTGAGCTCTTTTCTTCCACAACAAAACTAACTTCAGGGTGTATCGCTTGAAAGTCACTAATGGCTCTTGGAAGTAAAATAATATTAGGTGTTGAGCTGGTGGAAATATGTAATGATCCTGTTATTTTAATATCCGAAGCGGTCAGTTGGTGTAAAGCCTTATTTTTCATATTGATCATATCAAGCGCATAATTTAAAAATTCTGTTCCCTGTGGTGTCAAATTGACTTCCTTTGAGGTTCTATCAAAAAGGGACGAATTTAATTCTTTTTCAAGATTTGAAATATGCAAACTAACAGTGGGTTGTGATAGATAAAGTGCTTTGGCTGCCTTTGAAAAGTTTTTATATTTAGCAACATTTATAAAAGCTTCTAATTGCCTAAAATCCATTGAAATCACCTCTTTAAAATATTTTACCATACATATTATTTTTTAGATAGCTGTCGATTGAGTCTATGAAAAAGGACTTTCCAGCAAATCGGTTAAAGCGTATAATTTACTAAAGGGGTGATCCAGTGAAGGGGCAAAAAAATAGAAGAAATCTTATTATAGGATTGATCGTTTTGATTTTGGTAACAGCGATATCTTACAGCCTATTAATGATAATTTCAGGATTTAGACCTACTAGAGATTTATTTCATGTTTTGGCTCTAGCGGTTGTTGCGGGACTTGTTTATATAATAAAATATGAAATTTCAAAGCGTGAAAAAATAATGCATTTTTTAAAATCACAAAATACACAACTTTTAATGGTATTTGATGAACTGCCTTTCGGTCTGTTGACTGAAGAGATTGATACTGGCAAAATTAATTATTGGAATCAATGGCTCTCTGATAATACTAAATTGTCTAGAGAAGAGGCATTTGGAAAGTGCTCAGAAGATATTTTTAAATTTGAAGATTTTGATATTTTAAAATCATTGAGACCTGATGAAAAGTTTCCACTTTATGAAGGCATCTACAAAGATTCTACAGGGGCAGAACGCATTTATCAAATCTCTAAGATTGAAATAGAAGGTTTCAGTGATTTAAACATAAGAATAATTGTTGTAAATGATGTAACTGATTATAGACATCTTGAAAAGAAAGTACTACAGTCAGATAAGATGAACGCTATAGGTCAACTGGCTGGTGGGATTGCTCATGACTTTAACAATCAACTCATGGGTATTGCTGGACATGCGAGCCTTATGCTTGCAAGCTCTGAGGGGAGTTCACGAGTTCATGTGGAAAAAATACTGCATCAAACAAGTGTTGCATCAGAGTTAGTCCATAAACTTTTAACTTTTTCAAATCAAAATATTCACTTCGAAAAATTTGTAAATGTACAGAAGGTCGTAGAACATGCACTTGCCTCTTTTCATGATCCTGAGTACAAGTCGATTCAAGTTCATAAGTCATTTAAAAGCCCTAATTGTTATGTGCTTGGAGATGAGACTTTTATTGAGAGTGCCTTCTTAAATATTATTAAAAATGCTTATGAGGCGATAGAAATTGAAGGTACTATAAATATAGCTGTTTATGAAGCGTTTTTAGACGAGGAGAAACTTGCAACATATTATCAGGATTTGGAATCAGGCACTTATTGTATCGTTGAAATAGAGGATTCAGGCCAAGGCGTGGAAGCACATGAAATTACAAAATGGTTTGAGCCTTTCTATACAACCAAACCTTTTGGAAAGGGTCATGGAATGGGTCTTTCAGCTGTATACGGTACAATTACAAAGCATAGTGGTGGCATAAAGGTTGAAAGTCGTCCGAACAGAGGTACAAAATTTACAGTGATTTTACCGATTATTAAAAAGAATCAAATCAATAAAAAACATGAGATTATGATTTTAGATGATGATGAAATAGTATGTGAAATCATTGAGGCAGTATTATTAGAAAGTGGCTATAATAATGCAAAAATTGTCAATAATGCACAGGATCTTAATTTAGAGAACATTACACTATTAATTTCAGATCGAAATGTACATTCTGATTTTCATGTATTTTTAAAAACGACTTTTGAACGATCACCAGAAATAAAAATCATAGGTATAAGTGGCTACTTTACAGAGGAAGATTATGCGCTTTTAAACATGTATCCAAACTTTAAACTCCTTGAAAAACCCATAGAGACACGGGTTCTAAGTAAGACCATTAATTTTCTCTTGGCGTGATTTATGATTGTGGGTGTGTGCCTATTTAAATGGATTTCACAAAATATTCATAAAAAGAATCTTGACAGATGTTTCGTATAGCTGTAAACTAATATCAATAAATGATAACCGACTAAAACAGTTGGAATTAAAATTCAGTTTAAATGTGTTGAAGAAGGAAAGTAAGTCAAAGGAAACTCACAGAGAGAAAATCATTGGTGGAAGATTTTCAGGGGAATTTGATCGAAGTGCCCTTCGGAGCAATGTACCGAACTAACAGTAGGCTACATCGGGATCTCCCGTTATAGAGATAGAGCATAAAGTGCTTGAAAGTGGGCGATTAGCCAATTAGAGTGGAACCGCGGAGTACAAACTTCGTCTCTTATAGAAATATAAGAGGCGGAGTTTTTTTTATAGGACAACAAGATTTGAGCCGAAAGCTGTGATGAGGAGTGTTCAACCTCAAACAGCGTCAGTGAAAATCGGTTTGAGGCATCGAAAGATGGCTCAAATGTTGTTTTTAATTATGAATCTAAATCCAAAGTGGATCTAGACACCTCACTTTAAACTGAATATCTTATGAGAAGGGATATGAATAAAATGATTAAATCAAATGTAAGAGAACTTGTAGGCAATACACCAATCGTTAAACTTGAAAGAATACCATCGGAGCATATGGCTGATGTCTACATTAAACTTGAAGGATTCAATGTAACTGGAAGTGTAAAGGTAAGACCAGCGTTAGGGATGATAGAAGGGGCCGAAAAACGAGGCGATTTAAAACCCGGAATGGTCATCGTAGAACCAACTAGTGGTAATACAGGTATTGCACTTGCTTATATCGGAAAAATGAAAGGCTATGATGTGAAAATTGTCATGCCAGATACGATGAGTGTGGAAAGACGTAATATCATAAAAGCATATGGTGCTGAACTCATTTTAACAGATGGGACAAAGGGTATGAGTGGTGCCATTCAAGAAGCCACTTTAATGGCAGAGGATGCCAATGTCTATATGCCTCAGCAATTTAAAAATGTAGATAACAGTGCAATTCACTATGAAACCACTGGTGTAGAAATCATTAATGATTTTGACGAGCTAGATGCCTTTGTGGCAACTGTAGGTACAGGCGGTACAATCACAGGCGTGGGTAAACGCTTAAAAGAACATTATACTTCATTGGAAGTGTTCGCTGTGGAACCTGTGGAGTCACCAGTATTATCAGGAGATAAAGCAGGACCACATAAAATTCAAGGGATTGGTGCAGGATTTGTACCAGATGTTTTAGAAGTTAATATCTATGATGACGTTTTAAAAGTAAGCAGTGAAGATGCTATTAATATGACAAAGAGACTTATGGATGAAGAAGGGTTATTCCTTGGAATTTCTTCAGGCGCAGCAGTGGTTGCAGCACTGGAAGTTGCTTCTAAACTTGGCAGAGGTAAAAAGGTACTCACCCTATCACCAGATGGTGGCGATAAGTATATTTCTAATAATGTATTTTAAATGCGAAGGTGCTATAGATTGATTAAGAAAAGAGGCATATGATGTTTTCAAGAATAAAGAGTCATCTAGACAATATATTAAACAGTGATCCAGCAGCAAGAAGTTATTTCGAAGTCATGTTACTATATCCATCAGTACATGCAGTGGCAGCTTATAGAGTATCTCATTTTTTATATAAACATAAATTCTTTTTTATGGCAAGATTGATTTCTCAAACCTCTAGGCTTTTTACAGGTATTGAGATTCATCCAGGGGCAACCATTGGTCATGCACTCTTTATTGATCACGGTATGGGCGTAGTTGTGGGTGAGACTACAATCATTGGAGACTATGTGACGATTTATCAAGGGGCTACTCTAGGTGGAACTGGTAAAGATACTGGTAAGAGACATCCAACCATAGGCGATCGTGTTGTAATCGGTGCAGGTGCCAAGATACTAGGACCTATCCACATCGCAGCGGGTAGTAAAGTGGGTGCAGGTTCTGTGGTCTTGAAAGATACAAAAACAGAATCAACAGCAGTAGGTATCCCAGCTAGAGTCATCGGTGGCGTTGATCGTGCCATCATTCCGATTGAAACCGTAAGAATAAAACGAGAACAGTATGATCAAGCCGAAAAATATGAAATTTATAATGATATGATCATATAACCCGCTGGAAGAAGCAATGCTTCTTCCCAAATCAGTGGCAATTGCCACTGATTGCAAGCCCACTTGGGCTTGCAGCGGGTTACGAGGGTAGCAGAGCGGACCGAGTATCTTGTTCAACCGAGAATTTTCTGATGCGGTAGAGTGGTGCGGGTTACGAGGGTAGCGCAGCGGACCGAGTGGCTTGTTCAACCGAAGATTTTCTGATGCGGTAGAGTGGTGCGGGTTACGAGGGTAGCAGAGCGGACCGAGTGGATTAAAGCATATGAGTCTAACTTTTGTGTGTCATTACATGAAGAGAGACTGGTGTGCTTTTCTTTATTTCCAACAGAGTATAATCGACATATAATCATAAAACTCAAGATATGGTACACATCAAACTGGATGAAAAAAAGGTTTTAACCCTTCGAAATGATATTTGGATACTCGCAATAAAAGTGATCTAGTAATCCGTTTTTTTAGTTGTGATAAGTGAAGCAAAATAAATTAAAATAACATCTATAACATTTATAAGAAAAGCCATGTAAGATGTAATTCTGAAATTTAGCAATTCATATCGTGTGTATGCCTCATAAGAAATTTCTCTGAGAATTCGGCCTTTATCAACAAGGAAATACTTGCCTTCTATTATTTCAGGGCCACCACCAGACATATCAGAGACACCGCTAAAAACAACAAAAACGCCAACGATTAGCAGTATTATTAATAGATATCGGATTTTGCTATTTATATGAATAAACAAATCTTCGAACGAAATAACGATACCATTTTTATGTCTAATAAAATTTAGAACAGTAACAAGTAAAATTGATTGGACGATAATTGTGGTAAAATATAAGTTGAATATTAGAGAATGCTCAATTGGCAAACTCAAAATAAGAGGTACTAAAAAAAACAAAAACCCAGCAATTGAAGCTGCGATATTTAATATAAATAATGATAATAACATTCTTACCTCCCATATGAATGACAGTGACTTTTTGTATAATTAAAGCCATAACTTTTATAATGCTCCCAACAAGGCAATTAATCTCTGCACAAGTCAAAAATTTAAATGCCACTTTGAACGTTCTTAAATCTATTTCTATATAAATATTATAGGATAAAATTTTATTTTGATCAATTTTTTCCCATCTCTCTGAGTATCCTTTATATAAGAGCACAAAGCATATTGATAAAGATTATACCTTAGTTAAGTTTTTAACAAATAACCTTCTTGAGTATAAGGTTTAAAGCTTACAAAGTGCTTGTTTGGATTATAATCACAAAACGTAACATATGTTACATACCAAATGCAAACTTCCCTTTATAATAAGGGTATAAGATGTGAAGCGAGATCAAGAGATCTGAAAATGAGGATGGAAACTTGAAAGTTATTAGGAGGCGCAAATGAAAAGAAATGTCATTGAGATAAATGAAGAAAAATGTATTGGCTGTGGATTATGTGCAGGTGCTTGTATGCAAGGTGCCATCGAAATTATAGAAGGCAAAGCGAAACTTGTCAGCGAATCTTATTGTGATGGGCTTGGTATGTGCTTGCCAAAGTGCCCAGTGGACGCAATTCATGTTGTGGAAAAAGAGACAGATCAATTCGATACTTCTAGAAAAAATATTAAAGCAAAATCAAATAGTGAAATGAAAACTGAAACTCAATCTGAATCAGTTGAACCACTTGCATGTGGATGTCCGGGAACGGCAGCAAAATCAATTCAGAGAACAGCTCAGATAGAACCACTTGGTGTGGTGACTTCTCAGGTACATTCAAGTTCACAAAATGGCGTTAACTCTACGACTAATACGTCTGTAAGTTCTAATGTCACTATTGGTTCAGAACTTATGCAATGGCCGGTACAGCTTAGACTTGTGAG
Source organism: uncultured Fusibacter sp. (assembly GCA_965140735.1). Taxonomy (GTDB): domain Bacteria; phylum Bacillota; class Clostridia; order Peptostreptococcales; family Acidaminobacteraceae; genus Fusibacter_A. Next base: position 4,123,015 of record OZ223306.1, read on the forward strand.
CCCTACTGCACCCTATTTTAAAAATGCAGATTTGTTGATTGCAGCAGATTGTACGGCGTTTGCTTATGGTGATTTTCATAGAGATTTTATCAAGGGTAAAGTAACCGTAATTGGTTGTCCAAAATTAGATGATAATCAGTATAATACGGATAAGATTGCACAGATTCTTGCTGAAAATGACATTAAGAGTATCACTGTCGTTAGAATGGAAGTACCGTGCTGTGGGGGTATGATTCAAGCGGTTAAACAAGCGATGCTCAAAGCACAATGCATCGTACCTTATGCAGAAGTCACGATTTCCTCAGACGGTAGAGTATTATAAAAAAGCATAACATTAAAGGCAGTAGTATCTGACGCCATGATTATACAAATCGAGTTTAAAAAAAACGTGGTATTTGAAGTTCTTATTTCAAATACCACGTTTTTTTTGTTAAACTACAAAGTTTGAGATAAAAGACTTGAAACGTAAGAAGAGATGCTTTATAATATGAGTATACTCATATGAGTGAACTCATATTAATTTTGAGCAATAAATTGGAGGCAGTTATGGCACGTATTGGCGCTGAAAAAAAGGCTGAAATCAGAAACAAGATTTTAGAAGTTTCAAAAGAATTATTTATCTCTAAGGGGTATGAAAACACAAGTACCAGTGAAATTGCAAAGTCTGTAGGCATAGCAGAAGGGACTGTGTTTAACTATTTTAAAACTAAATCAGAAATCTATATGTCCATCCTATCTGTATCCTTCATCAATATAGAAGATGAAGCATTAGCTCAGATAGATTTTACCACAGGCGTGGTAGATATTTTTATGGAGTTAATTGAAAAAACAGGCAAGAAGATACTGATTTTACCTAAACGCGTCTTGATAGAGATGGGTGCAGTTATGATTAATGTCACTAAATCTAAACCTAATTTACTGAAGAAAATGGCTGAAATAGATTTTAAATTTATGGATCAAGTTTATGAAATTATCATCAAGCTTCAAGAGACTGGTGCGATTAAACCTTGTGATGCAAGGATATTAAGTGAATCTGTTTACAGTGCTTTTATGTATGAGTTTATGATGTATGTCTATGAAAAGGAACGCACCATTGATGAGATGCATAAACGTATTCGTGAAAAACTTGTTTTTATTTGTAAGGGGTACGTCTAAATGAAAAACAATAGAAAACCTTTATTGACAGCAAAGGGATTAGGTAAAACCTATATCATGGGTGAAGTCGAGGTCGAAGCTTTGAAAGAGGTTGACTTTGAAATATTTGAAGGTGAATTTATAGTGGTTCTCGGTCCCAGTGGTTCTGGTAAAAGTACATTACTCAACTTGATTGGTGGGATGGATAAAATTGAAAGAGGTCAATTTTATTTTAGGAATCAACCGGTCCATGGCCTTGATAAAAATGGATTATCGGATTATAGAAGAAATGTCATTGGTTTTGTCTTTCAATTTTATAATTTGATGCCAACACTCAACGCCTATGAAAACATTGAACTCGCAGCAGAACTTTCGGAAAAGCCATTATCGATTGACCAAGTTTTGAAAGATGTTGGTCTTGCTGAAAGAGCACATCACTTTCCAGCGCAAATGTCTGGGGGGCAACAACAACGTGTAGCTCTTGCAAGGGCAATTATAAAGAATCCTGAAATTTTATTGTGTGATGAACCAACGGGTGCGCTTGATACAACCACTGGAGATCAAGTGATGTCGCTTTTAAAAAGCATCAATCAAACCTACGGGAAGACGATTATCGTTATCACACATGATACGGATATCGCGAAACTTGCAGATCGTGTATTTCACATTAGAGATGGGCGATTACAAAGTATAGAAAAGGTGGAGTAGATGTTACTTCGTAAAATGGTCAGAGATATTTGGCTCAATAGAGGCACTTATATTGCCAGTGCCATCATTATAGTACTAGGGCTTATTATCTTTAATGTCTTTTCAATTGGATACGATAATTTTAGAATTTCAGAAGTTGCCTATTATGATGCTTATCATTTCGGAGATGGCTTCGCAGAGATAGAAGGCATGGCAATCTCAGATATGAACAGGCTTTCAAGGATACCGGGCATAAGCAAAATAGATGGACGCCTTGTGAAAGATGTTAAACTCGCAGATTCAAATGTAGCGATGAGTACAGATAAGAATGTCTATTTGAGATTGATTAGTTATGATTCAGAGGTTAAAAAACCCCTGAATGATTTTAAACTGCTAAGTGGCGTAAAACCTACAGATGGCAATCAAATGGTGATCGGCAATAAATTTTTGATTGAAAATGGTTTGGAGATTGGCGACACAATTGATGTACTCTGTTCAGGCAAGCAGACAACACTCACCATTAAAGGGACTGGGCAATCGCCAGAATACATTTATGCCCTTAGAACTGATCAAGATTTATATCCAGATGCGAAGACCTTTGGCATTGCCTTTGTACCAACAGATACTTTAGAAAGACTCACGGGTAGTGCCGGCCAAATCAATCAAATCTCATTTCAGATGGATGAGGGGGCTTCGTATAAACTTATAGAGTCGCACCTGAAATCTGCTCTGAAAGCTTACGGCATAAAAAAAATATATCCAAGAAAAGATCAGAAAAGTAATCTCGTTTTCAATCAAGAACTGAATGGCATGAAGACCATGGCGAAAGTCTTGCCCGTACTTTTTTTAGCGGTGGCAGCCATGATTATGTACATCATGCTGAAGCGGATGATCGAAACCCAAAGGCAGCAGATCGGGGTTCTTAAAGCATTTGGTTATAGAGATATGCATATTTTACGTCATTATATTTCTTATGCAATGCTGATTGCATGTGTAGGGGGGATTTTGGGTAGTATTTTGGGTAATATTTTGGTGATTCCATTTACAGATATGTATCAAAAAATGTTCAACTTGCCGCTTCAAGCAGCCTCATTTTCACTGGGATATTTTGTGAAGGGGATGGCGATCGTTCTTGTATTTTCAATGGTTGCTGGCATACAAGGTGCTAAAGGCACTTTGAAACTAGAGCCTTCTGAAGCCATGAGAACTGCCAGTCCAAAACTCGGTAAAGCAGATGCAATGCTTAAATTTGATTTTATAGTGAAGCGCTTGAATCTCATTAGCCGTTTGGCACTTAGAAGTATCGTTCGCAATAAAGGTAGAAGTATTTTCATTGTACTTGGAATGACTTTTACAATAGGGCTTTTAGGCATGGCGTGGTCTTTTAAAGGCATGTTAAATGCTATGATTACCGATCAATTTGATAAGGTTCAGACTTATGATATGAAAATAGCTTTTACTAAACCAGTGGCAGAACAATCTGCACTTAGAGAAATAAGTCAATACAGCGGTACTCAGACTGTAGAGAGTTTAATGGAAGTGCCTGTAAAACTTAAGCATTTGGGTCTCTCAAAAGAAATTGTACTCTTTGGACTAGGTGAAGACAGTAAGCTGTATCACCTTTACGATGATCGTGGGAGTCCTGTATACGCTTCTGGGCATGGTATGATTTTATCCAAAAGACTTTCTGAAATTTTAGATGTAAAAGTAGGAGATACGCTTTATGTAGATAGCCTTTTTATGAAAGATACTGATGAAGATAAACCTGTGATTGTGGATGCCATTGTCCCTCAATATCTTGGTCTCAATGCCTACATGAATAAAGCAGCGTTGCCTTCAATGCTCAATCAATCTTCTTTTGCTACTTCAATCCTTTTAAAGGGTGATGAGACCGTTATGAAGCGGATCAAAGAGGACTACAAGAATTCTGATATCGTTTTTGGGATGGATGAGAAAACAGATCTTTTAGAGCGATATGGTGAAATGATGCAGATGTTCATGTCAATGATGGGGATGTTATGTCTATTCGGTGTGATTACAGGTTTTGCGGTTATATACGCTTCTTCTATCATCACTATTTCAGAGCGGAAGAGGGAACTTGCCTCTATGTTGGTTATTGGTATGAATTATAAAGAAGTACTTTCCGTCGTGGCGACAGAGCAATGGATGCTTTCAATTTTATCCATAGTATTGGGGATTCCACTCATGAAAGGGCTGATCGTCGGCATGGCATTTGAAATGAATAATGACGTTTACACAATGCCAACGGCCTTAGGTCTAGAGATGATTACAGTATCCCTTTTGTTGACAGGGGTTTCAGTTTTTATAGCTCAAAGGGCCATTAAACGTAAAATAGATGGGATTAATCTCGTTGAAGCATTAAGTATGAAAGAGTAATGGAGCGTGAAGCATATGAAAAGAAAGATTTGGATAACAGGAGCTGTGTTAATCGCAATTCTGATCATAATAGGTGGCTATACGATATTAAAACCAGTATCGCTGTCCTGTATTGAAATTAAGGCTAAAAATTATAATGATCTATTTAAAGAAGATGGTAAAGTGACTGCAAAAGAGGCTGTTTTGCTCTATGCACCCATTGATGAAAAGGTTGTTGAAATTAATGTTAAAGAAGGGCAAGCTGTTAAAAAAGGCGATAGGCTCTTAAGCTTTGATCAAACAAACTTATTATTTCAACTCGAAAATCTCAAGGGTCAAAAAAGTGCGCTCTTAGGCACTAAACTCGCTGAGGGAGAGAAAGTAGATGTCTATAAAATTTCAGCACAAAAAGATGCCGTTGCACTGGCTCAATCAAATTTGAATCAAGCGACGACGCAATATGAACGAGATAAAATTCTCTTTGATCAAGATGCCATTAGTAAATCCGCATTTGAGGCATCAGAAAAGCTCGTAAAAGATGCTCAGGAAAATTTGGAACTTCAAAGCGCAATGTTGAATTCACTTAATAAAACCAATGAGCTCACAAAAGGATCTTCGAAACAATATGAAGGCCTTTTACAGCAAATAGAGGCACAGATAGATGCGCTTCAGTATCAAATCGATCAATGTTCAATCGTTGCACCTATGGATGGTGTTGTGAGTGAATTTTCACTAAAAAGTGGAGATCGCCCTATGGCCGGAAGTCAGATCATGAGACTCTTTGTACCGGATGAATATGAAGTGGAGGCACTTGTGCTTTCAGAGGATGCAGCTGATCTTAAAATAGGGGCGGAAACAGAGATCATAAAGAAGACTAAGGGTGAAGATCAAACTCTGAGTGGTACCATAAAAGCCATTGCACCTACGGCTGTTGAAACCGTATCCACACTAGGGCTTATCGAACAACGTGTCAAAGTGACGCTTAGTCTTATGACTGATCAGACCAATTCAGTGAGGCCAGGAGATAAAGTTGAAGTCCATTTCATATCATTTTCGGCACCTGATAGTATCGTGATTCCTAAAGATGCCATATTCTCACTGAATAATTCGGATTATGTATGGATCGTTAAAGAGGGGAAAGCCAAATTTAGAGAAGTCACAAAAATCTATGAGGCAGACCAAGATGTGGTTATAGGAAAAGGTCTCGAAAGTGATGAAAAAGTGATCTATCCTCTTAAAAATCTTAAAATACATGAAGGCTTAAGTGTGAAAGCTAGCGTAATTAAAACACGTTAACGGCGTTTTTTAGGCATAAATTGAGTGACATAAAAAATGTTATAAAATGAATTATAAAAAAAGGGAATCCCTATTGTGGATAACACGACCTCTAAGTAGAGCGTTACTCATAATAGGAGAGTCCCTTTTCAATTCGCCCAATAATTTTTTGTAAACTAGAGCATATCATACGTAGAAGACTCAAGTCATCTAACGGATAGCCATAGGTACTTAGCCTTTAGGTTATTTAATCTGCCAGTCGATCGGCGTAAGTCCTCTACTTTCTAAAAAGGCATTTGCTTTTGAGAAATGACCACAGCCTAGAAAGCCTCTATGAGCCGACAGAGGACTTGGATGTGTTGATTTTAAAATGAGATGTTGTGGATTAGTGATAAGCTTGATTTTAGCCTGTGCAGGATTTCCCCATAGCATAAATATAATGGGTTCCTCACGCTTGTTAAGCAATGAGATCACTTCATCTGTAAACGTTTCCCAGCCCCTTTTACGATGTGAATTGGCCTCACCAGCACGAACGGTTAAAACAGTATTGAGCAGTAATACCCCTTGCTCAGCCCATGACGTCAAGTTCCCATGTTTAGGGAGCGTGCAACCCAGATCACGCGCGAGTTCTTTGTAAATGTTAACCAGTGAAGGCGGTGTTTTAACCCCTTTTAAAACTGAAAAACAGAGTCCATGTGCTTGACCAGCACCATGATAAGGATCTTGACCAAGGATGACCACTTTAACCTCTTTATAGGCAGTTAAGCGGAATGCATTATAGAGATCCTCTTTTAAGGGGTAAATTTTCTGCGTGCGATATTCATGGATTAAAAATTTTCTTAAATTTTGATAGTAGTCTTTTTCAAATTCGGGTGATAGCAAATCTTGCCAGTCATTTTCAAATATTTTTTTCATATAAGAACCTCTTTTAAAATGGTATTTTAAGTGTATTTTTATTATAGCATATCACCGAGATTTTGAAAAAAGACCTCAAAATGGGTTAAACTAAATTGCTCATTATAAGTTTGAGATTTGTAAGATTATAATGCTTTAAATGCTTTCACCACAGCTACAGGGTCGACACTTGAAAGAACAGCATCGGACACTGCAAAACCATCTACGTTTTCAAAGATGGTTTCTGTAATATTAGAAGGCGTCAGTCCGCCAATCCCAAAGATCGGAATATGAACTGATGATCTAATTTGTTTTAGTATATCGTCAGAGATCAATTTGGCATTATGCTTTGTGGAAGATTGATAAAAAGCGCCTACGCCCAGATAATCCGCTCCGGCATTTTCACATAACTGAGCACGTTCTGGTGTTTTAGCAGTGGCCCCTATGATTAGATTTGCTCGTGCAATGCGCCTAACGTATTTAACCGGTAAATCCTCTTCGCCAAGATGTATGCCTTGGCAGTCTGTGATTGTGGCCACATCTAGGCGGTCGTTGATGATTAGAGGCACTTCAAATAAGTTGCAAAGTATGGAAAGCTGGTGGATTTCATCCAGTGCTTGTTCCCAATCGAGTGATTTTTGACGATACTGAAGATAATCGATACCAAGAGGTAAAACTTTTTTTAAAATTTTAAGTTGTTGATCGAAAGGGCTTGAATTGGTGATTAAGTAGATTTTTTTTGTATTCATAATGAGACCTCTATTTCAGATATTTCGGAAATTAAATCTATTTTAAATTGTCCTAGTCTATGGTTAGATGATATTTCAGCTTTGATAGATGCTGACTTATAGGCTTTACATAATTTTTCGACTGCCAGTAAAGAGAATTCTCTAAAGATCTTCGAGTCATCTGGTGAACACGAGGTTTTATTGAGCTGATGGTTTGCGAGGCATACCCCTAACAGACCTGAAAGGACACAACCTGTACCAGATACCTTTGGTAAAAGAGCAGAACCACCAGAAATTGTTGTGATTTGACCATTACGAGCTATATAATCAATTGCACCTGTTGCAATAACAACAGATTTGGCATAAAGCTTAGAAATTGTTTGAACATTTTCTAGAGATATAGGTTGTGAAGCATCGAAAGAACTCGACTGTGTTTTAGAGGTCAAAGCAGAAACTTCATCATAGTTGCCTTTTATAATCTCAAAATCATATTGATTTAAAAGCGCTTGTGCAAAGGTTTTTCTATAAGCACTAAAGTGGATGCCAACCAAATCAATAATCATTGGAATGCCATGCTTTTGAGCTTCAGAACACGCCGTATGAATCACCTTTTGTTTTTCTGAATTAACCATACCAAGATTGATCACAGTAGCGTCCATTTTAGGATAAATAAAACTGTACTCTTCGGATGTTTCTGACATGATCGGCGATGCCCCCACAGCAGCGATTGTGTCTGCAACAAATTGCTTGGTAACGTCATTTGTGATCACGTGAATGATTTTCTTTTTGAGCATCATAAGATTACCTCCATTTGTTAATGGCGCCGTAGTTATTACCAAGAAGCACAGGATTTGAAATGCCTGAAAGCAAGTAGGCTTTAGCTTTTCTAATGGCTTCTTCCAAGGTATTTCCATTTAAAATATAGGCGCAAATAGCGGTGGATAGTGTGCATCCAGTGCCGTGAGTAAATGGTGCTTCAACACGAGATGCAGAAAATTTTATGGGTGTCTTAGTGGGTGATTCTATTAAAAGGTCTGTGGCTTCGTCAGCAAAGTGGCCACCTTTTAATAAAATAGCACAGTTATGATCTTCAAAAGATGGCAGTGTTAGATTGGATAAGTAATCCTGCGTATGCCAGTTATTCGACGCATTTGATTCTGAATCCAGAAACAAAGTTTCATACTCATGGAGATTTGGGGTTATAAGTGAAAGCAATGGCATGAGGTCTTGTCTGATGGCATCACCAAGTGTTTGTTCACTCAACGAAGCTGAATTAGAAGCTTTTAGCACAGGGTCCAGTAAGATAAATGGACACTTGTGTTTGTAGTGCTTTAAGAGTTTCACAATTGTATTGAGAGCTGCCACAGAGCCAATCATGCCAATTTTAATCGCATTAAAATCAAAGCGAGACAAGAGCCCCTCAAGTTGAGAGGCGATGACTTCGCTGGGGAGATCAAATCGATCAATAACTCCAAGATCGTTTTGGCTTGTAACAGAAGTTGTAACGGTCATGGGGTAAACCCCTAGTGAAAAAGCAGTGAGACAGTCTGATTGTATCCCTGCGCCAGAGGTAGGATCTGACCCTGCGATGATTAATAATTTAGGCTTTTTCATGTGGCACCTTGAGCAGTGGTGTGTAAGAAAGTGCTTTTAACATGGCATATGCAATGATACTGCCTGCAACGGTACTGAGCATAAAAGGTGCGATGAAGAAGAAAGCCCCTTTATCGATGCCGAGTAAGATTTTAGCAAGTGGATAAGAAAGGAGCGCGCCTAAAATACCTGTACCAAAGATTTCTCCCCCAAGAGCAAAGACCATTTTGTGGGTCTTTCTAAAGAGTAGACCAGCGAGTAAGGCACCAATCATGCTGCCAGGGAAGGCTAAAAGACTACCTGTACCCATGAAGTTCCTGAGGAGTGAAATGCAAAATGCATTGCCAACAGCCCATGCGGGTCCAAGCAATACCGCAGATACAACGTTGATTAAATGCTGTATAGGGAAAGCTTTGGCTGCACCAACAGGGATGTAGAATAGAGAGCCGGTTACGACACCAAGTGCAATTAATACGCCTGAGTAGGTTAATTTTTGAGTTGTTTTCATTAGAATACCTCCATTACGCTCTTAAAATGTTGAGATCTTCACCATTTAAAACTTTGTTAAGAGTTCTTACAGCGCACATTTTACCGCACATGGTACATGTTTTTTCATCTTCTGGATTAGTGCCTTGACGATAGAGACGTGCTTTTTCAGGATCAAGAGCAAGTTTGAACATCTTATCCCAATCGAGTTGTTGACGTGCATAACTCATTTCGTTATCCCATACTTTAGCATTTCTAACTTTTTTGCCGATATCACCTGCATGTGCGGCAATTTTTGATGCCATAATACCTTCCACCATATCTTCAAGTGTCGGGAGTCTTAGGTGTTCTGCTGGTGTAACATAGCAGAGGAAATCTGCCCCTTTACTTGCTGCAATTGCACCACCAATAGCACCTGTGATGTGATCATATCCTGGGGCTACATCAGTTACAAGTGGCCCTAAAACATAGAAAGGTGCACCATGACATAATTTCTTTTCAAGAATGACATTGGCTTCAATTTCATCGATTGCCATGTGCCCTGGACCTTCAATCATCACTTGAACATTTTTAGTCCAAGCTCTTTTAGTGAGTTCACCTAAGATGAGCAATTCTTGAATTTGACTGGCATCGGTGGCATCTGCAAGTCCACCTGGTCTCATGGCATCGCCAAGACTTAAGGTCATATCGTATTTGGCACAGATATCGAGTAGATCATCAAAGTATTCGAAGAATGGATTTTCTCTGTTGTTAAGTCTCATCCATGCGAACATGAGTGAACCACCTCTGGAAACAATGTTCATTAGACGTGGATTATTGATGAAAGTCCTTGCGGTATATTGGTTAATACCCGCATGAATCGTAACAAAGTCCACACCATCTTTACCGTGTTGTTCAACGACTTTTAAAAATTCATGTGCCTCTATATCTTTAAGTTCTTTGTCATAAAAACCAAGCGCATCATAAACAGGAACAGTTCCAATCATTGCAGAAGAAAAACCGATGAGATCAGTTCTGAACTCACGTGTTTTACCATAGTTGCTCAAATCCATGATACCTTCTACACCGAGTTCGATGGCTTTTTTTGCCTTTTCAATTTCCATATTGTAATCGTTTGAATCCTTTGAGATGCCCAAATTGACATTGATTTTAGTTTTTAAGCCTTCACCGACGCCAACGGGTTTTATAGATTTGTGATTGATATTGGCAGGAATGACGATTCTACCTTTGGCGATAAGTGCCATAAGATCTTCAACTTTGATGCCTTCATCGTTTGCAACTGCTAACATTTCTGGTGTTGATATGCCTTTTTTAGCAGCGTCCATTTGTGTGGTGTAATTTCTTTTATTCATAGTGCCCCCTTTAAAATAATTAAAAAAAAAGCATCGACCGTAGTCAATGCTTGTTGTTCCTCTTTAATAAGAGATCTGCGAGCTTTCCTACGCCAGTATTATCTGGATCAGGTACAAGGATAAAAGAATAAGTTCTTTTTCTCAGCTGCCTGTTTAGCAGCACTCCTAGCTAAAATATTCATTTGATATCAATATTAAAACATATTATACAGTATAAATCAATCCTAAAGCATGTTAAAATTAATTAAAGATACATAAATGAGGTGAAAGCATATGATTATTACAGAGACGGAAAGGCTCATTATTAGGACCTGGACACTGGATGATTTACCCTATGGTATGGCGCTTTGGGGTAACAAAGAAATTATTAAACATATTGGTCTTGAAAAGCCAATGACACGTGAAGAAGTTTTAGAATCCATTAAAAAAGGCATCGATCATCAGATCAAAAACGGTTACCAACATTGGGCGGTTGTTTTAAAGAGTAGTAGTGATATTATTGGGGCTTGCGGCTTTAATACATTTCATCAAGTGAAAGAAAAGGAGCATTCCATTGAATTAGTATTTCACTTTATGCCTGATGCTTGGGGCAATGGTTATGCCACTGAGGCGGCAGAGGCCTGTCTTAACTATGCTCATGAGCATATAAAAACCGACCGAATAATTGCCGGTGTTGAAGGTGGCAATATCAGGTCGATTAAAATTTTAGACAAGCTTGGCTTTAATTATAAGGGGCTTATTTACTTTGAAGATTCTAAAAAATTTGAGCCCATGTATGAATTTAGATTGACACCTCAACGTCGATAGTCGTTTCGATTTGAGCACATCCGCCGACCCATATTTCAGGAAAACTGCTATCCTGAACATGACATCTGGTATGAATTTCGCTGGTAAGCCCCATACTTTCACCTTGAATAATTTTAAGTTCTAATGATTTCATTTTGCTAAAACCATTGAGTTTAATGTGATGATAGAGATAACCTGTAAGAGCGCCATTTGAAGTGCCAGTTGCAGATTCCTCATCAATACCATAAAGAGGTGCAAAGTTTCGTGCATAGATTTGATTGTTTTCGTAGGTAAATGCATGAACCCCAACGACTTTTTCAGAAGCAGATAGTGCTGAGAGTTTTTTAAAATCCACAGATAGAGCATTGAGAAGTGCTCTATTTTTTATGGGCAGAAGAATATCTCTGAGACCAGTATCCCAAATCTCTGCTGGAAGCTGAATCTGATGAGAATAAGCATCGTAATAGCAAGTCATGTCTTCCTCTGGAATCGCGAAAATACTGCTTAAAGTTTCTTTTGAAAGCTTAGAGAGGGTTTCACCTTTAGGGGGGGTTTGAGTCATATAGACCATAGATGAGCCTTCCTCAATTTCAATTTTTAGAAGGCCTGCTTTAGTCTTCTGAACGAGATAACGCTTTGGAAGCAGATGCAAACTGTTAAGAACGTGAAATGCTGCGATTGTTGCATGACCACAAAGAGGGACCTCTTCTGTGGGAGTAAAAAAAGTCACATCGAAATCAAACGTCTCTTCATCAGATTTTAGAACAAAGGCTGTTTCCGAATAGCCTAAGTTTGCAGCAATCTTTTGTTTAGAAGCATCATCAAGAGGGGTATCTAATATGATAACACCTGCAGGATTGCCGCCGTTGTCGTGATGTGTAAAACTATTTACTTTATAAGCTTTCATTTTTAAGACCTCCAGAATTTTCGTTTTTGTATTTGACGTATTCATTTAACGTCGGCATATAATTTAAAATTGAGCCACTGCGCTCTCGTTTGATTTCGAATCTTGTCATCATTGCTTTATAAGGAATGGAACGTCTTTTTTCAGAGTCAACATAACTTTTGATGATGTCATAAGGGACTAGAAAAAAGGTATCATTAAATTTAAAGTGGACAATGATAAATGCGAGCCCACCTTGACCTTCAATATCTGCCATATATTCAATTTGATGTGCATGTATATTGTTAAGAGGTAAGCTCTTAAGATTAGTCTCCTTGGTGTCAAAAGCGACGCAAACGCCTTGGATGATTCCTAGAAAGTCAACCGTTGATTTTTTTTCAAAGAAGGCTTTAGTGATCATTCCCATATCGTCAATGGCAACCACTTTTATAGGTGTACTAATTTTATCGATTCTGCAGAGCTTAAGCTGATGATAGTACTGGTGAGTCATAGTGAGTAAGTCCTCAAGTGCATCTCCTCGATGCCCTCTATTTCGCCACATGATTACCTCCTCATATTGTTACATCTATCATACCTTTAGACCTGTTAAAAATCAACTTGTGAATAAAAAGAATGTACCTGTGGATAAAATTGTGGATAATGTGTATAACCGAACTTTATAAATTTTTTTTTAATTTGAAATAAGTATTTAATACCTTAAAGAGCATCTGTATATGAATGAAAAGAGGACGAATGTTAAGAAATATTCGTCTAAAATTTACAACAAGTTAACAATATGCGAAATAATTATAAAAATCCGTCAATTCTAACGACTTTGCAGAGCTGGTTGAGATTGTGGAAAAAGGTGTGTATAACCTGTTCACAAAAAAGATACATATTTTGATGTTGACAAGTAATTGGGAGAAGGGTATCATTAGTATAAACCACCCCCTAGCAGGGGGAATGAATGGAGGCTTTGATGAAAATCACAGTCACAGAGAAAGCAATACAGAAATTAAAAAGCGAAACGCTTAAAAAAGAGAACAATGGGTTTCGTATCAGCATCAGAGGCATAGGATGAGGTGGTCCAGTCTTTGGAATTGTTCAGGATGAACAATATGAAAATGATTATAGTGAAATCATTAAGGGTATAAAAGTTTTGGTGAGTCAGGAAAACATCGAAAAATTTGGTGGCTTTGAAATTGACTATTCAAATTTCATACTGACACGTGGCTTTTATATTAGGGCACTTAGATATGGCTCTAAGTGTTAAATAAGATTTGGAGGTAAGAATTATGAGTAAAAAAGTAGTCGTATTTTCTAGTAATACATGTGGTTATTGTACAATGGCAAAAGAATATTTGACTGAAAAAGGTGTTGCATACGAAGAAAGAAACGTATCTAGTGACATTGAAGCCAGAAAAGAATTAATGTCTAAAGGTTTCATGGGGGTTCCAGTAATCTACGTGGAAGACGAAGTTATTCAAGGTTTTAATAAAGCAAAATTAGATGAATTATTAGGACTCTAAGAAATATTAAAGAGCCCTAAGGGGGCTCTTTCTATTTTTTTTTTAACACCCCCCTAGCATAGGACAGGGGAGAGGTTGAATTTTGCATAAGTTTGTTATATTTATCACAAAGTTTGACAACGAGAATGACTGCTTTAATGCATTTCAAAAATTAAATTGCTTTTCAAATCGTAAAAATAGCAGTAATTGAGTAAAAATAAAAGCAAAGCGCTTTAAGGGATAGAGTATTAAAAGAAGTTTAACAATAATTTATTGATGGAGGTTAATCATGAAAAAGATTTTAATTGTCGGTGGTGTGGCAGGTGGCGCGAGTACTGCTGCAAGGATGAGAAGAATGGATGAAAATGCTGAAATTATCATGTTTGAAAGAGGGGAATACATTTCTTTTGCAAACTGTGGGTTGCCTTATTACATTGGTGGGGCTATTGAAGAAAGAAGTGCTCTCTTAGTGCAGACACCTGAAGGGATGAAATCACGCTTTAACATAGATGTAAGAGTGCAAAATGAAGTCCTCTCAATTAATCGTGAAAAAAAGACGGTCTCAGTAAATGATATTGCCAACAACAAGAAGTATGAAGAATCTTATGATGTCCTTGTCCTTTCGCCAGGATCGACACCGCTCAAACCCCCAATTCCAGGTATTGATTCACCAAATGTCTTTACGCTCTGGAATATTCCAGATGTGGATCGAATCAAATCGTATGTAGATCATACAAAACCTCAAAAGGCAGTGGTTATTGGCGGTGGCTTTATTGGGCTTGAAATGGCAGAAAATCTACATGATCGTGGCATGGAAGTTTCAGTTGTTGAAATGGCAAATCAAGTGATGGCACCAGTTGATTTTGAAATGGCTCAAATTGTACATCGTCACATGAAGCAAAAGAAAGTCAATTTATACCTTGGTGATGGGGTCCAGTCTTTTGAATATCATAACGGACTTACAAAAGTAAAACTTCAAAGTGGGAAGGTTGTGGAAGCTGATATCGTGATGCTTTCTATCGGCGTTAGACCTCAAAGTGAACTCGCTAAGGCAGCGGGTCTTGAAATCAATGGACGTGGTGGAATCGTTGTAAGTGATACACTTCTCACTTCAGATCCAAATATCTATGCAATTGGTGATGCAGTTGAAGTGGTTGATTATATTGGTGGGCAAAAAACCATGATTCCACTTGCAGGACCGGCTAATAAACAAGGTAGAATATGTGCGGATAATATTGCAGGTAAAAACGTTTCATATAAAGGGACTCAGGGAACATCTGTTGCAAAAGTATTTGATTTAACCGTATCTTCAACAGGCGTTAATGAAAAAACATTGAAACGTGAAGGTAAAGTCTATGGTAAAGATTATTATACGACGATCATCCATCCGAGCTCACATGCTGGGTATTATCCAGGTGCAATCCCAATGACGCTTAAGTTAATTTTCGGCGTGGATGGTAAAGTACTTGGCGCACAAAACATTGGCTATGATGGTGTTGAAAAAAGAATAGACGTCGTTGCAACGGCCATTAGATTTGGTGGTACAGTATATGATTTAACAGAACTTGAACTCGCTTATGCACCGCCTTATTCATCAGCAAAAGATCCTGTAAACATGGCGGGTTTTGTAGGAGAGAATATTTTAAATGGAACAACGAAACCATTCCAATGGCATGAATTTGAAGATTTAAGTTCAGATGCCATTATTCTAGACGTTAGAACACCCCTTGAAAGGGAGATGGGGTATATTGAAAATTCTATTAATATACCTGTGGATGACCTTCGAGATAGAATGATTGAGCTTGATAAATCGAAAAAAATAGTGGTTTATTGTGCTGTAGGTATTAGAGGTTATGCAGCTGCCAGAATTCTTGAACAAAATGGTTTTAATCAAGTGTACAATTTAATGGGTGGCTACACGACTTATTCAGTTGTATTCTGTCAAGATGATGCTTCTAAATGTGGCGGCACGTTAATTGGAGAAGATATTCATGTATCAGAATTTGGCGACGTGGAAGATTTAGATGAAATCTCAAATTCAAATGCAGAAACCATTAAACTCAATGCATGTGGTCTACAGTGTCCAGGCCCTATTATGCAAGTTCACAAGTCTATCGAGGGCATGAACTCTGGTGATGTCTTAGAAGTAAAAGCAACCGATCCAGGTTTTATGAATGATATCGGTGTATGGTGTGAAAAAACTGGCAATACACTGATTGATTCTGGAAAAGAAGACAAGGCATTCTTTGCGAGAATTAGAAAAGGTAAGAAGAAAGTTGCAGTTCATGGGAAAACTGAAGTGGCTTTAAAAGATGACAAAACAATGGTGGTGTTCAGCGGAGATCTAGATAAAGCAATTGCGACGATGATCATCGCAAACGGTGCAGCTTCAATGGGGAAAAAGGTAACTTTATTCTTCACCTTCTGGGGACTCAATATACTGAGAAAACCTGAAAAAGTTTCTGTAAAGAAGGATATGGTCAGCAAAATGTTCAGTGCAATGATGCCAAGAGGCACAACGAAACTTAAACTTTCTAAAATGCACATGATGGGCATGGGGTCAAGTATGATCCGCAATGTCATGAAAAAACACAATGTAGATTCGATAGAAGATATGCTCAAAATGGCTCAAGAAAACGGTGTTAGAATGGTAGCATGCAATATGAGTATGGATCTCATGGGCATCACTGAAGAAGAACTAATTGACGGTGTTGAATTTGGTGGCGTTGCATCGATGCTAGGTGCGGCAGAAGATTCAAATATGAGTCTGTTCATCTAATTTTGACAAAGCAGAAGAATCTGTTATAATGAATTTTATGAATAATGAGATGGAGGATTGCAATGTCAACACCAGAATCTAAGAAAAAGATCATCAATCGATTAAAGACGATTAAAGGTCATATTCAAGGCATTGAAAATATGATTGAAAACGATAAAGGGTGTGATGAAGTTCTAATCCAAATAGCTGCAATAAAGCAGTCTATTCATAAGGTTGGATTAGCGGTTATGGAAGAACATGCATCGCACTGTTTTATAGAAGATGAAACTGTAGATAAAGAAAAGATGGAAGCACTTATAAAACTGATGTTTAATTACACAAAATAAAATTTTGGAGTGCTATAATAGAAAATTGAGTTAAATTGTATAAAATTAACACATTAAACTTGTCAGGTGGACGTTTCCCTTGGCAAGTTTTTTTAATGCTTTTTTAATGTTGTTTATATCAAATTTTATTAAATTTAATATAAACTTAAGATTAACAATAATAAAACAATTATGCATAAAATTTGGAAGGAGCTAAATAATGAAAGGCAAGAAAAAATACTTTGTAATTCTTGGCATTGTTCTCATTGTGTTATTTATAATTGCTGCCGCATTAAAATCAAAGTCACAAGATAAAAAAGCTGGGGCGGAGTCGGTTTATGTGGATACGACTTCTGTTGAAGTATCTGATTTATCTTCAACGATCACAACAAAGGGGATTACAGAGGCTAAAGCAAGCGCTAAGGTCTATTCTGAAGTAGTTGGTATTGTGGATCAGGTGTTTGTCAAAGAAGGGGATGCGGTCACCGAAGGACAGGCACTTATTGAGATGGATACCGAAAAATTGGATCACAGAATAAGAGATGCGAAGGTGCAGTGGGAAATTGCTCAAATTAACTATGAAAACGCCATTAATTACAGCAGTTTAGATGCCTCAGTAAAAAGTGCTAAGACAGCATATGAAAATGCTGAGAAGGATTATGAGGACGCAAAAGTTATGTTTTCAAATGGTGTTTTGAGCCAGAAAGACTTGGATGTCTCAAAGCAAAAATTAGATATGGCATACGATACTTATATGGAAGCAGTTAATATTAAAAGCAATAAATCTGAGAACAGCAAAGTCCTTAAATTAACTGCTGAAAGCTCTAAAAATGAATATGAAGATTTGCTTTTGCAAAAGGAAAAATCGAAGATAAAGGCGCCAATGGCAGGCACGGTTTCAAAGATGGATATCAAAAAGTACGATATGACTGTGGAAGGCACGCCTATTTTAGTGATAGAAACAGTAGATGATTTAGAAGTTCTGGCACATATTGGTGAGTATGATATCAATAAAATCAAGGTAGGTATGCCAGTGAAGATCACGGGTTATGGCGTTGGCGATAAATCGTATACGGGAAAAGTGATTTTTGTGGGCAGTTCTGCAGAAGTTGTAGAGGTTGGGCAGTCTACTGAAAAGAGTGTTCTCGTAAAGGTTGCCTTTGATACTAAAACAGACTTTAAACCCAAGTTTACGGCTGATTTGGAAATTGAATACGCTAAATCAAATGAAGCGACGATTGTGCCTTATGAAGCTTTGCTCAATATAGACGATGATGTTTATGTCGTTGAAGTAGTCGATGGCAAAGCCCACAGAGTTAAAGTTGAAATGGGTGTACAGGGCGATTTATCTGTCGAAATTAAATCAGAAGAAATCAAAGCAGGTGATCAGCTTATTTTAAATCCTTCTATGGATATTGAAGAAGGTGTAACTGTTAATGTGTTAGGAGAGGGCAAATAATGATAACAATAAAGAACCTCAGTAAGGTCTACGATACAGGTTCTATACAAGTTAAAGCATTAAACGAAGTGGATTTGCACGTAGACAAAGGCGATTTTGTCGCAATTGTAGGTGCATCTGGTTCAGGCAAGTCCACCTTGATGAATATTATAGGATGTTTGGATAAACCAACTTCGGGGCAGTACACGCTAGATGGTGTTCAAACGGAGACCATGCATCCTGAAAAACTTGCAGAAATAAGGAACCTTAAGATTGGATTTGTATTTCAATCATTCAATTTAATACCTAGAACCTCTGCGTTACATAATGTGGAGCTGCCCATGATTTATGCAAAACATCCTCGGAAAGAGAGACTTATAAGAGCAGAAGAAGCACTCGATAGAGTGGGGCTAAAAGATCGAACGCATCATAAACCCAATGAATTATCAGGAGGACAGAAACAAAGAGTGGCCATTGCAAGAGCTCTTGTGAATAATCCTGCGATAATCCTCGCAGATGAGCCCACAGGAAACTTGGATTCACATTCAACAGATGAAATTATGGACATTTTTAGAGATTTAAATGAAGAAGGTGCAACGATTATACTGGTAACACATGAGTCCGAGATTGCAGATCAAGCCAAGCGAGTTGTCACTTTTAAGGATGGTCAGATTATAGAAGATATTCGACATGAACAGAAGGGGGCAAGGATATGAATTTTTTAGAGAGCGTTAGAATTGCCCTAAATGCTATCTTTGTTAACAAGATGAGGTCCATATTGACCATGCTTGGCATTATCATTGGGATTGCGTCTGTGATTGCCGTATTTGCTATTGGGAATGGTGGTGAAATAGCCATCAACAAAGAATTTGAGACTTTTGGTGTCAACAGACTCTTTCTCTATCACAATTGGAATGAAGAAATAAATTTAAGGGATTTAATGAGGCTTGACGATTTAGACGTCATCAGAAAAGTACTTGGAGATGATATTGAGGGCATATCACCAAGTTATTCTGAAACGATGACTTTGATTCAAAAGATGCAAAAGAAGAACGATAAGGGAACCAGTGTAAATGTAGCTGGTGTCAATGAAGAGTATAACAAGATTCAACAAATCAATATGGAGTCGGGCCGATTTTTATTTAAGAATGACATGATCACTTCAAGATATGTCACGGTTATCGATGCACAATTTGCAAAGGATATCTTTGGCAAAACGGATGTGTTGGGTGAGAAGATATCGTTGAGCTTCTACAGTCAGAAAGTGAGCTTCATAATTGTGGGGATTGAAGAAGCCCCCAAAAGTAGTTTGTTCTCTGGCGGCAATAGTACACCGACGATTTATATTCCCTATTCTACACTGGGTAAGATGAATGGATTAGCGGATTTGGTCTACACAGTTGAAATCAACACGAAGCAAGATATCAATAAGGAGAGGTTTCAAGATGACCTTAAAAAACTGCTCTCTCAAAGACATCATAATACCCCAGATTTCTACAGTATTTACAGTGCCGAAGGCGAAATGGAGGCTGTCAATACGGTAACTGGCGTATTGACTGGGATCATCAGTGCAATTGCGGCTATATCGCTCCTTGTAGGGGGGATAGGTGTTATGAACATCATGTTGGTTTCTGTCACAGAAAGAACCAGAGAGATTGGCATTAGAAAAGCTTTAGGTGCAAGACGCAAGGATATATTGATGCAGTTTCTCGTGGAAGCCATTATTATTTCATTAATAGGGGGCGTTATAGGCACTTTGATAGGTTCGGGCATAGCAATGCTTGTGGCATCTAAACTGAATTTACCACCAATTGTACCTATGAATGCGGTTATGATTGCATGGCTGTTTTCAGCAGGTGTCGGCATATTCTTTGGTCTATATCCAGCGAATAAAGCTGCTAAATTAGATCCAATAGATGCTTTAAGATACGAATAGAATCATCTTTAAGATGAAAGCAGGTGCGATAAAGAGTTAGTAGAATATGTGCGAGAAAAGATTTGTATTTTTCATTATTAAGGGAGGATAAAATGAGTGAATTTAATGATCATCAGACGGAAGAACTAATCATTGAAAACAAACCAATTGTTCAACCACAAATGGGTCATTTTAAGCGGATTATTGGGATATTTACGAAGCCTCAAGAGGTTATTATGGATATCAATAGAAGTCCTAAAGTGCTGATTCCAATGATTTTGATTTCAATACTGACAACAGTAATTACTTTTTTGAGTTATGATTTTCTCTTAGAAGCCACAAGAGTTGCCTTAGTAGATGCGTATAGAGCTCAGGGATTAGAAATACCACTTGATGGGTTTGTAGCGATGAGTCAGGTGACGACAAAGTTTACAGTACTGTTTTCAGGTGTGGGTGTTGTCTTTGGCCTTTTTCTGACAGCACTTATTATTCACGGCATATCCACTTTTATAAGTGGTGAAGGCTCTATCAAAAAGATCTTCAGTGCATCGTTGTACATTTACTTTATTCCATTGCTTGGTAGTGCCATTTCAAGTTTAATTGCAATGGCACTTAGTTTAGATCATTTAACATTTTCACCAGCAGTGCTTTTGGATAGCGGTCAAGTAGCAAAACCTATTTATTCGCTTTTAGCTACTCTTGATGTGTTTAATATCTGGAAATTGGCAGTTATGATCATGGCAGTAAAAGCTATTGAAGCTGTATCAACTAAAAAGGCAAGTATTGTTGTTATCGCTGTGACCGTATTAGGCTTATTATTTCAAATTGTTCCAAACTTAGGTAAGTAAAAAATGATCGTTATTGGATGTTTATATAAGTCTAAATAAAAAAATATTTATTTTGAAATATAGAGTTTTAAGGTATACCTTTATGGGGTATAAGTTGATTGAATTAGATTCTGTATTAAAAATTTGCTTATATGAGTATTAACAACTTATTGACATGTAATATGAGTTGTGATATTATCAATTTGTAATCATTACAAATTGAGAAAAGGTGATAATATGGTTCTAAAAGTACATATTGTCATGCTTTTAAAAGAGCGTTATCCATTAGTGCCTAGTTAAATTGCTGAAGGCTGGGCATATCTGAAAATGAATTGGATAGGATAACCAAAGCATTATAAAATCTGAGGAGATTTATTCTTCAATGTAGTGCTTTTATTCAGCAAAATAATATTTTGGAGGAGAAAATTATGAAATACGAATGTGTAGCATGTGGTTATATTTATGATCCTGAATTAGGCGATCCAGATGGCGGCGTAGAACCAGGTACAACTTTTGAAAATGTTCCAGAAGATTGGGTATGCCCATTATGTGGTGTAGGTAAGGATATGTTTGAACCTGTAAAATAAAATTAAAATATGAAGTTGGTGAACGTATGTATGTTGAAAATGTAGGTGATTTTTTAAAAGCGCATGGTATTAAACCTTCATATCAGAGGGTTAAGATTTACGAGTTTTTAATGAATACCGTTGAACATCCAACCGTTGAAAATATTTATAATGCCTTAAATGGCGACATCCCAACTCTATCTAAAACGACTGTTTATAACACACTCAAAACTTTTATAGAGAAGGAAATTGCAATGGTGATAACCATCGATGAAAATGAAACTCGATTTGATGCGGACACAAGTCTTCATGGCCATTTCAAATGTGAAGTTTGCAATTCAGTGTATGATTTCGACGTGAAGATAGATGATGTCAATCAAGAGGCTCTTGAAGGATTTGAAGTTAGAGAAAAGCAAATGTTTTACTATGGAATCTGTAAAAAATGTAAACATGGTTAGAGTGACAAAATTCAAAAGTTGAGCAATTATCTATTATGATGATGTCGTTTACGGGAAGTACGCGATACAGCATAGAGTAGATGATTTGTGCGAAACTGGATTTTGACATTCTAACGAGACATAAATCCTAGGAGGTATTAAAGCATGAAAAAATTAGATGTATACAAATGTGGCGTTTGTGGTAATATTGTTGAAGTTGAACATGTTGGTGGTGGCACACTGGTTTGTTGTGATCAAGAAATGAATCTTTTAGAAGAAAAATCTGCTGATTCTGCTACTGAAAAACACGTACCTGTCATTGAAACCATAGCAGGTGGCTATAAAGTTACTGTAGGATCTACTCTTCATCCAATGAAGGAAGAACATTACATTCAGTGGATTGAATTAATTACTGAAACAGAAACTTTAATTACTTTCTTAAACCCAGGCGATGAGCCAGTTGCAATTTTCAAAACAGATGAAAAAGCAGTTAAAGCGAGAGAGTATTGTAATCTTCATGGTCTTTGGAAAAACGAATTATAATTAGATTTATTATAGAGTTTAGTACATTGTGCTAAACTCTCATTAGTTGAAATAACAAGATTTGAACCGAAAGCTGTGATGAGGAGTGTTCAACCTCAAACAGCGTCAGCGAAAATCGGTTTGAGGCATCGAAAGATGGCTCAAATGTTGTTTTTTAAAACCAAGGAAGGAGGGTAGTTGTGATTAATTCGAAATTAGAAAAAGCAATTAATGATCAAATTAATGCGGAAATGTATTCTGCTTATTTATACCTTTCAATGTCTGCATATCTAGAAAGTTTAAATCTACCTGGGTTTGCAACGTGGATGCGTGTTCAATTTGAAGAAGAACAGTTTCATGCGATGAAATTTTTTACCTACCTAAATGATAGAGGTGGAAGAGTAAAATTAGAAGCTATTGAGAAACCTCAATTTGAATGGAACAATGTGATTGAGGTTTTTGAAAAGACTTTAGAGCATGAAATACATGTTACGGATCTTTTAAATAATATAGCAGACATCGCAGAAGCTGAAAGAGATAGACCTACGAAAAATCTAATGATTTGGTTTATTGATGAACAGGTTGAAGAGGAAAGCACTGCTGAGAAAATCATCAACGAGTTAAAATTAATTAATGGCGAAGGACACGGTATGCTTATGCTTGATCGTGAACTTGGAACAAGAGTATTTACACCACCTACAATTTAAGCGTAATGGTGAGGCGTAATTAAGTAAGGATACGAATAGGGAGGTAAACTAATGTCAATTAAAGGTACAAAAACAGAACAAAATTTATTAAAAGCATTTGCTGGTGAATCACAAGCAAGAAATAGGTACACAATGTTTGCAAGTAAGGCTGACAAAGAAGGCTACAAACAAATTGCAAAATTATTTTTAGAAACTGCTGATAATGAGAGAATTCATGCAGGCCGTTTTTTCAGCTTTTTAGAAGGTGGCGATCTAGAAATTACTGCAACATATCCAGCAGGTAAAGTGGGTACTACACTTGAAAACTTAAAAGCAGCTGCAATGGGTGAAAATGAAGAATGGACAATTCTTTATCCAGAGTTTGCTAAAGTAGCAAAAGAAGAAGGTTTTCCAAAAGTAGCTGCAGCATTTGAATTTATCGCTAAAGCAGAAGTTGAGCATGAAAACAGATATAATAAACTTGCTGAAAATATCGAAAAGGGTCTTGTTTTCAAAAAAGAAGAACCTGTTAGATGGAAATGCGACAAATGTGGATACGTTCATGAAGGAACAGAAGCTCCTCAAACTTGTCCTACATGTCTACATCCGCAAGCTCATTTTGAACTTAAAGAAACAAACTACTAAGTTCAATATGCTAGTCAATACGTGTTTAAAGCCTTTGATATGAATCAAAGGCTTTTTTTAATAAAAACTGACTTTTAACCTGGAGATTGCTATTAGATCCAAACGGTTAGCAGTCAGTTTTTTTATTTGTGACTTATTTGTATGGCGCCATGCCTTTGTTAGCAAGTTCATCTGCCAAATGATTATAGGTACTAACCTTTATAAATTCATCAAGAGAGAACTGCAGACCGTTATTGGCATTAAATTTTTTATACCATTTTTGAACTTCAGCAGGGGCATTTAAGTTTAAATGGCCTTTTATTTTATAGAATTCAACTTTGGCAAAAGATTCCACAAGATTTATCAAAGTCTCCCAAAGCAATTTGTTTTCAACAGGTTCTTTTTTAGAATTACGCCAACCGTTTAATCGCCACTTTTGATACCAGCCTTCTCTAAAGCAGTTGACGACATAAGCACTATCTGAAAAAATATGCACTTCTAAGGAAGGCGTTTTTAAACTTTTAAGAGCTTCTATTACTGCAGTTAATTCCATAATATTATTCGTTGTTGCAGCTTCACCACCAAAGAGTTCTTTACTTTGATCGTTGTAGACGAGTACTGCCCCCCATCCACCTACATTCGTTTCTTGTCCATTACCTGAACAAGCACCATCGCAAAAGATTTTTACAGTTTTCATAAGGTCATCCTTTCATTTCATTTCAAATTAAGTATAACATAGCAAGGCCATAATCCATAAGAGAAAACTCAGGAAGAGATATAATTAATAAGATCTATATGAATAACGTGTTAATTACTTGTTAAAACTCAACAAAAATTAGGCTTAAATGTTGAAGTGAATGCATAATGGTGCCATAATAAGTTGACAAATTGCACATGTATTAGGAAGGGGCAAGAGATGAAAGGTCAATCTCGGGTTAATAGCATCATAAACAAATTTAAGAGTGGCTTAAAGCGTAAACGGATAAAAACATCTAAATCACGTTCTCAAAAAGGGAATCGAAAATTTAAGAAGGTCAGCATAAGTGTTAAGTTTAAGCTTATTTTTTCTTTTTTATTACTTGTGAGTCTTATAGGCTTATCTGTAGGCTATGCGATCAATCAAATGATGGCTATAAATGAAAAAATGGGATTCTATGAAAAAATACGAGATATCGAACAAAGTTTAAATCAAACGATTATAGCTCAGCAGGCCTATGATGCCAAATCAGACGAAAGTTTAAAAGAGGAGATTGTTAAAGATCTGGAAAATATCGAAGTTCAAACTCAAACATTGAAAGGTCAGAATATTGATTCTAAAACTTCTGCAGATCTTAGAAATATTTTGACAGGGGTTACAAAGTATAAGGGGGAGTTCGAAGATTATTCGAAACTTACGATGGATCGTGAAAACCTTATTGTTGAGATTACAGCTTTGAGTGATCAATTTGGAAATCAGATAGACGGGGGATTAGAAGGGTTATCCAATATGATAATGAGTACAGAAGATCTCGCAAATACAACAAATGAATTGGATGCAATCGCTTTACTCAAAAAAAATCAAGAGATTACTTTTCTTGTTGGAAGAATACAGAGTAACATTGAGCATATTCGAACTTTGGAGAGCAAATATTTAAGAACACGCGATAAAAAACAAATGGATCAAGCATCTGAGTATAATGTTGATACAAAGACACTGATTGATGAACTTAAAGTATTAAGTGCTCAGTCGGACTTTTCAAAATCATTGGACCACTTGAGCGCAGACTTAGATCAATATGCAGCGTACGTTAAAAAGTTACTTTCTGTAAACAGTAATTTGGGATTTAAGCAGTCTGATCTAGTGAATGCTACAGAATTTATAGATAAAAGTGCTGTAAATGCATCTACTAAGCAAACTGTTGCAATAGGGAATCTAAAAAATGTCTCTATTGAGAATGCTTTAAAAGTTTTATTGGTATCCGTTCTATCAGCTGTTTTAATCGCAATTATAAATCTAAGATCAATAACGAAGCCACTTAATATTGTCAAAGATGACCTTAAAGAGGCTACTCAAAATAGAGATTTGAAAAAACAAATTACGTTAAGAAATAGAGATGAATTCTATGAATTAGCGGATGCTTTTAATCTTTACAATCAAATACTTAGAGCAGTGTTACTAGACGTAGATGAGAATTCTATAACCTTGGATCATTTGGCAGAAGAAGTTGAAAAACGTGTTGAAGCATTGAATCATTACATTGAGGAAATCTCAGCAAGTGTGGAAGAATTAACCGCAAGCATGGAAGAAACAAACTCGGCTGCAGATGTGATTTCTGCTACGACAGAAGATATCGATGTTAAAATCAGTGAAATTGTTTTACAGTCACAGGAAGGTTTACAATTTGCAAGTGAAATTAAACTGAGAAGCCAAAAAATAAAAGCTCAGTCAATTGAGGCTCAAGCTAAGACAAACTCACTTTATAAAGGGGCTAAAATCGCTTTGTCAGATGCGATGCTTAAAGCAAAGAATGTTGAAAAAGTAAACGTACTAACAGATGCGATCATGAGTATTGCTGGTCAAACGAATTTACTTGCACTCAATGCAGCAATTGAGGCTGCACGTGCTGGAGATGCTGGGAGAGGTTTTGCAGTGGTAGCTGATGAAATTCGGAAATTGGCAGCAACAAGTCAACAGTCAGCTAATGAAATTCAAAGTGTTATTGGTGTTGTAATTGATTCTGTTGAAGATTTGAGTAAGAGTGCAAACGAACTCACTGCATTTATTGAAGAGAATGTGGTGAAAGATTATGAACTTTTACTAGGGCTTGGAGAACAATATAATGAGGATGCAATAACACTCAGTGATCTTTTTACAAGATTTAATATGACTATGCAGAATATGAAGGTTTCAGTTAACGATGTAAATAGATCAATTGGGAGTATTGCAGTGAATATAGCAGAGGGCACTGAGGGGATAAGTGAAGTTGCAAATAATGTAGGCGATATTGTGACAGTATCAGATTCCGTCTACAAAGAAGTGGGAAGTGTTAGAGGGACTTCTAAAATTTTAAAGACACATGTGGAAAAATTTGATATATAACCTTGAATTATCGTATCTATCTAAGTTCAGTTATGTTAAAATATAATGGAATGTACAATTGAAATTTTCACGATAGATCGAGGATGAATATAATATGTCACAAAAAATAGCATTAGATAATTTTTATAAACTCATGTCATGTAGAAGTGATTCAGGTTCTTTTTATGAAAAAGAGTTTGAAACACTTTTACTTGATTTAATTGAAGATATGGATTATTTTAAGAAAAATAAAAACTTATATGGCAGATCAAAACTCCCCAATGATAGTTTGGGAAGAAGTTGCATTTGGGCTTTGGCGAATAAAGGCGCAGAGAAAACAGTTATCCTGTTTGGGCATCATGATATTGTTGGTATTGAACAATACGGTGACTTTAAATCACATGCTTTTGATTCAGCTTTTTTAAGGACAAAATTTGAAAATTTGGAATCAGATCCAGATCAATGGATTTATGGAAGAGGCAGTTGCGATATGAAGGCCGGGATTGCCATAAATCTTGAGCTTTTAGAAAGAGCAACTGTAGAGGCGGGATACCCTAATGTTTTATTTCTTGCTGTGCCAGATGAAGAAAATTTATCTGCAGGCATGAGACATTGCATCGAATTGATAGAAAGCTTACGTGTTCAATACGCACTAAATTTCCACAGTGCTTTTTTAACCGAACCACATGAACGGAGATGTGCTGATGAGTTTGTAACTTACTCTGGATCTGCGGGGAAGATGATGCCCTTTATTGTGGCAAGAGGTATTCCAGTTCATACTGGAGATGTTTTTTCAGGTCTTAATCCAATAAGTATTTTAACCGAAATCGTTAAGGCTGTTGAACTCAACACTGAAATGGGGGACGTGCTTTATAAAAAAATGACGCCACCGCCGACTTTTTTGTGCCTAAGGGATTTGAAAGAACAATACGATGTAACGACACCTGAATTTGCCAGCGCTTTTTTTAACTGGATGTTTTTAAAAGATCATTTGGATGTGAAACTTAAACAACTAAAAGAGTTGTGTGTATGGTCATTAGAAGATGCCATTAACCAGTTTAATTATTCTCTGAACGAATTTTTAAGAAAGCAAGGATTGAAATCCTATGAATGCGTCAAAGAGTTTAAAACAAAGGTTCTTCTTTACGAAGAATTGATCACTTTACTTGGGACCAAAACAAATGTAGACGACTATATTAATCAATTCATAGAAGATCATCCAGAGATGAATGAGCAAAGGCTTACAGTTATGCTTATTAAATCTATGATTGAATATTTGGAATTTGATTACCCGGTGGTGGTTATTGGATTATTGGCACCTTTCTATCCAGCTGTAGACTCTACGGAGTTTCACTCAGCACAATTTGATGGTGTTATCAAATCGGTTTGTTCTGATTTTGGTCTTTCATATTGCAACGAACCTTTTTTCATGAAAATTTGTGATATGAGTTATCTTAAAGGCATGCAGACAAGCGCTGATGTGATAGCAAATAATATGCCTTTTATGAACAGGTGTTATAGCATCAATTTTGAAACGCTAAATAAGCTCAATATTCCTTGTTCAATTATAGGCCCTTGGGGTAAAGATTTGCATCAAAAGACTGAACGCGTTTTTAAGAAGGATTTAGAAGAAATCGTACCAACGATAATAGAAAATTTATTGATTCACATTAATCAGAGCGAATAGATTTAATCCGTAAAAAAATAAGGTCATAGAAGACCTTATTTTTTTACAGAATTTTTGGATGCAGTTAGGCGTGTGAATTTGACTTATCCACACTGTAAACGGTTTAAATTAACAGGATTTCAACAGGAATAAGGCGTAATTGTGGATAAGTCTGTGGATAGTGTTGACAAACGTCTGTTTGCTTCACATAATCTTGTTATTGTGGATAACTTTTTTCGACGAGAGATTCAAAGAGATCAATATCATTTTTGATAAGTTCTAATGATTGACGCCAGAATGCCTTTGAAGTTGGATCGATATCCACAATATCACAAACAGATTCAATTGACATTTTTCCAGTGGCTCTTAAGAGCATGTCATATTTACTAATAAAGGCATCGCCTTTTTCTAGATATTGAGCGTATAAGCCAGTCGCAAATAAAAGGCCAAACGCATAAGGGAAATTGTAAAAGTTGCGCGCAGCATAGTAGTAATGTGTTTTGTTAAGCCACATATACGGATGAAGTATATTGGGATCAATACTATCGCCATATGCCTTTAATTGAGCATTCATCATTAAATTATTAAATTCATTTACAGACAGTGGGTGATCTTTTCGAGTTGCCATCACTTGTGTTTCAAAGTAATAGCGCGACAAGATATCCACAATGACTTGCAAAGCGTTCTGCAAACGATTTTCAAGAATAGTGAGCGTCAAGTCTTCGTCAGCAGTTTTCATGGCCGCCTTCCGTACAATTGTTTCACAAAAGATAGACGCAGTTTCTGCTAACGGCATAGGATAACTTGTATTTAAAATAGATTCATCTTTTAAGCGATCACCATGGAAAGCATGGCCAAGTTCGTGTGCAATCGTAAGCACGTTTTTAAAATTGCCTGTAAAATTAAGGAGAACTCTACTTTCGCCAATGCTCGGAATATTTGAGCAAAAAGCACCACCAACCTTGCCTTCCCTAGGTTCAAAATCTAGCCACTCAAGATCAAAGCTTTTTTGAGCAAACGCTGCTAGCTCTGGACTGAAATCAGCAAAATTTTTCACAATAAAAGCCTTGGCTTCTTCTATGGTATAGTGAACTGTCTTGTCCCCTATCGGAGCAGCAATATCATAAAAGGGAATTCTATATGGTGCAGGATGTCCAAGTTTTTTAGCTTTAATTTTAAGATAGCGTCTAAATTCAGGCAAATACTCTTCCATAGTCTCGATCATAGCATTTAAGCTTTTTTTTGAAAGGCGTGCATTATAAAGTGTTTCATCAAGTGGGGATTCGAACCCACGGAGCTCAGAAAGTGTCAACACTTCACCTTTGATACTGTTTAAGGCAGAAGCAGATATCTCATCATGTTTTTTATAAGCTTCTAGCTCTGCGTAGTAGCCCTTTTTTCTAAGTTCGGGATCGGCATCAAAAGCAAAATTGCGTATGGTCATAATAGGAAGTGTTTTAGTTTCACCATCAATTTCAATGTTACCCGTGAGTTGAGAGGTAACTTTGCTTTGGAGTGTTTCAAAAGAATCTGAACCAGTTGTTCTAAGTTTGGCGATCATAATTTCTTCACGAGTACTCAACAGATGTTTTGTACTTTCTTGTTGCTCTTTTAAATAAAATAGATGTGTCTCTATGATCTGAGACTGCGCCGCTAGATCTGATAAAATGTTATGTTCAGGGAGGCAGCGTTTAAACCTTACGATGTACTCGGTAAGCGAATTGCTTGCTTCTTGAACTTTATTGATCAAAACAAGACTTTCTTGTGATCTAGAATTTGCTTTGAAGGTTAAGAAGCCATATGCACTCATTGTTTTGAGTAGTGCTGTATCCTCTGCTAAATAACTTAAAAATTGTTCGATGCCCTTTTTAAGATCAATTTTTCCAGATTCAAGTTGAGCTATTATAAGCTCATATTTAGGGGTTAATGATTTAATTTTAAGTAAATCAGCCTTTAATTTAGGATCTTCAAAACTTAAATAAAGACTGTTAAGTTGCCAACGATTATTCATTTTCGCCTCCATGATTTATGCGGTTAATGTTACGAATGCCTCAATATCTTTTTTTATAATTTCAAGTGAGTTAATCCAAAATGTCTCTGATTCAACATCTATATCCATGAGTTTGCAGACATCTACTATGGACATTTTACCCGCTGATGCAAGTAAATGGTCATAGTGCTTAACAAAATAGGTTTTATCTTCAAGGTATTTTGCGTAAAGCCCTTTTGCAAAGAGTAAACCAAAAGCATAAGGGAAGTTATAAAAGTTTAGCCCTGCAGAGTAATAGTGTGGTTTAATGAGCCACATATATGGATGCAGATAATTATGATCAAGCCCATTACCATAAGCTTCTTTTTGGGCCTTTAGCATAGTCTCTTTGAGTTCATCTACTGATAACGGGTGGTCCACACGTGTGTCAAATAAGGCGGACTCAAATAGAAATCTTGAGTAGATGTCACAAATAACTTGTGTGGCATCTTGTAGAGCACTTTCTAAGATGGTAATGGCTTCTTCTTTTGAGGCAATGGCAAGTGCTGCATTGTTCACGATGGTCTCACAGAATGTAGAGGCTGTTTCAGCAAGTGGCATTGGTGCATCAATGTTTAAAATGTTTTCATCTATAGCACACATTGCGTGATAGCCATGCCCGAGTTCATGGGCTAAAGTGGTTACATCACCTAAGTTTCCCGTATAGTTGAGCATCACTCTAAACGCTTTTATAGGGTGTTGATCTGCACAAAATGCGCCATTGACTTTACCATCTTTGGGTTCAACATCAATCCAAGAGTTGTCCATGGCATCTTTAGCAACTTGATAGAGTTTATCTGAAAACTGTTTAAAATTAGCCAAAACGAATTTGCAACCTTCTTCATAGGTATATTTTTTAGAATGAGTCCCTATAGGTGCAAAGAGATCATAGAAAGGAAGTCCGTTTTCATGATGCAAGTATTTGCCTTTGGCTATAAGATAATTTTGAAATTCTGGAATATATTTTTTTATGGCACTAAACATAGCATCAAGCGTTTTTTTAGACATTCTTGAATCTTCAAGTGTTTTATCTAGTGGTGAAGCATAGCCTCTGAGTTCACTCATGGTAATAACTTCACCTTTTATACTGTTTAATGAAAGGGCAATCGCTTCATCAATTTTTTGGTACGCTAAAAGTTCAGCTTCATAGGCTGCTTTTCGAACCTTAGGGTCAGGGTCGCTTGCCAAATTTCGGATAGTTGCGATTGGCAATATTTCTGTTTTGTCTCCTAGAGTAAGTGTTGCAGTAAGTGTTGAAGTTAATTTACTCTGTAACGTACTCCATGCAGTTGAACCTGTTTGGGATAATTTAGAGGCGATAACTTCTTCTGATTCAGAAAGCATATGTGCACCAGATGCTTTTAGTTCCATTATAATAAAAGAGAGCGAAGATAAGTATTCAGAGTTCTTGATAATAGAATCGATATCCTCTATCTGATTTAAAAAAGTGACACATTTTGTTCTTGCGAGGGTTGTATTATTGTAAAGGGTTAAAATTTTATCTGAGTATTGAAGTGCTTTTTCATCTTTTGTATTGACTGAAAAAGTCAAGTTACAGTAGGAAAAGAGCATAGAGAATAAAGTGCTAAATTTTTCGTAGTGCATAAAATAAGCTTCTAGAGAACTGCCATCTTTCAAAGATTCAGCGGCAGTATTCAATGCCTTGAGTTCATTTTCAAGCGATTTGAAATCTGCTTTAAAGTCGGTTGAGTCAAAGCCAGTGTAAAGTTCATTTAAACTCCAATTATAATCCATTGAGTGCCTCCTATAAATTTAGATTCACGAAGTAATATCAATAGTATACCATACAAAATTATTTATATGGAAGAAAAACAATTTTGAGATCAAATGACTTAATTTACTATGTGACCTTTGTAGCCAAAAAAATAAGCCGCCACTTTTTTTAGTGGGGCTTATTCAATGCAATATAGAAGTCAAAATATCTTGATGCGTCTCTTTATAGGCCTTCTTAAATTCATACATTCGAATGTCTGCAATTTTCACAAGGACATCGTAAACCATTGAATCATCAGGAGAGTTCGCTAAGCCGTAACTAAAGCTTACAGGTAATTTGTGACCATTAAAATTCACGGTATGGTATTCATATTTTTGAAATATACGGGCCATTTTTTCTTCAGCTTTTTGAGAGCGAATGTTCTTAAGAAGAAGTACGAACTCATCGCCACCAACTCTAGAGAAAATATCAGAATCACGAATAGAATCGTGAATGATACTTGAGAACTCAGATAAGACAAGATCACCAGCCGTGTGTCCAAAAGTATCGTTAATTGACTTTAAGAAATTTAGATCACAGAGCACAATCGCGTAGGGTTCAAGATTTTCAAGTGTTATTTCATTGTGAGATTCAAATATTTTTTCGAAATAATTGCGATTATAAGCACCTGTAAGTTTATCAAATTTGGAAAGTTTGATGGTTTCATCCACCAGTAACTTATTGCGAATTGCGATAGATATTTGCGCACTGAAAAATTGAATGAGATTAATATCGACTGCATCAAAAGCATTTTCTTGGCTGCTGTCAATGTTTAAAATTGCATAGAGTTTATTGTCGATCATAATAGGGGTTGAAAGTGCTTCTTTTGCATCCAACCAGTTCGCTTTTGTTAGCCATCCAATCGTTTCTTTAGAGAGTATAGCATTACTAAAGTCCTGAACGTTAGAAACGACCAATGGTTGATCTATTTTGCCATTGGTATATTGATATAAGAATGTTTCTTCTAGAGCATAATCAATATTTCTGAGACTTTCTAAATCAAATCCGACTGCGGTTTGATATTCATATCTATTGGTTTCGGCATTTAAAATTAAGAGACTACCTTTAGTGGCATTTTCTATAACATCTATTGCAGCTTCAAGGATGAGTGTATAAAAATCGATATCATCATTTCGATCTAAAATATGATTGCTAACAGCTAAAATGGTATCTAAAGTACTTTCTTTGCAATAGTTTAGTCGATTTAATTCTAATATGGTATCTTGACTCTGCTTTATATATTCAAGTACAATTTGAATATTTTTTTCGAATTCATCAGAACTACGATGAAAAAATTGTGAAAATTTCAGTGTTTCTTCAAACGAAATAGAAGGCGCAATTTTATTGAAAATAGGCGTATCGACCATTTTTTCTCGTATACTTGCCAGTGTTTTATTCATCAATTTTTGAAACTTCATATAGCGTGTTGCCATAAATAAGTAACTTCCAAATAAACTCATAGTGAGAAACAAAACGCCAATTAATGGATGCCATTGAATCAGTTTGGATACAATAAAGACAATTATTAAACTGAAAGCTAGGATCATAAGGAAGTGTGAAAGAATATGAGGTTTATTTTTTTTCAATCTAAGGGCCCCCTCCACTCAAGTTTTTTTCGATTCTTAAGAGTTTCTTAATACATTCTGATACCTAAAGGGATATAATAATGGTAAGATAACTCTATTATACATGAATTACTATATCTAGGGTAGTACATAGTAATTTGCTCTGGGAGGTGAGAATATGGGATTAAACAATTTTACGATAATGTGGGCAGTTCTTATTGTGGTATTCACTTTGATTGAAGCTGCTTCCTTAGGACTTACATCAATCTGGTTTGCAGTGGGTGCTTTAGCGGCACTTATAACATCGGCAATGGGCTTTAATGTCGTGATTCAAATTGTGGTTTTTATAATTGTGGCAGCAGTGCTTTTAATTTATACCAGACCAATTGCTAAAAAAGTGCTTAAAATTGGTCAAAATAAAACCAATATTGATGCTATTATTGGTCAGACAGGTTATGTGACAAAGGCAATAAAAATAAAAGAAACAGGGCTTGTGAAGATTAATGGACAAATGTGGACTGCAAAATGTCCTGAACATGAAGAAATTGATATAGATGAAGAAGTTGAGGTCCTAGCAGTGGAAGGGGTTAAACTGATCGTCAAGAAAAAGTAAATGAAACCTCATGATCTACAAGGGATAAAGAGTGATCGTTGAGATTCAGATATATCATAATATAATTTTATAGGAGGATTTTATGGGTGGTTTTATATTAGGAACAATACTGGTTGTTCTCGCATTTTTACTTGTTGTTAGTAATATTAGAGTCGTACCTCAAGCGAGTTCATATGTTCTTGAACGCCTAGGGGCATACAATTGTACTTGGGAAACTGGGTTACATTTTAAGATTCCTTTATTGGACAGAGTTTCGAAGAAAGTGTCTTTAAAGGAAATGGTAGTGGATTTTCCACCACAACCTGTTATTACGAAAGACAATGTAACAATGAAGATTGATACGGTTGTCTACTATCAGATTACAGATGCAAAATTATTTACTTACGGCGTATCACAGCCAATTGTTGCGATTGAAAATTTAACAGCAACAACGCTTAGAAATATCATAGGTCAACTAGAACTTGATGAGACTTTAACTTCAAGAGATCTTATCAATACTCAGATGAGAAGTATTCTTGATGAAGCAACAGATCCTTGGGGCATTAAAGTTAATCGTGTTGAAGTTAAGAATATTTTACCACCTAAAGATATTCAAGAAGCCATGGAAAAACAAATGAGAGCAGAGCGTGAAAGAAGAGAGTCTATTTTAAGAGCAGAAGGTGAAAAGAGATCTGCAATTCTTGTGGCCGAAGGTAAGAAGGAATCTGTTATTTTAGATGCTGAAGCTGAAAAACAATCTGCAATTTTAAGAGCAGAAGCTAGAAAAGAAGCTCAAATTAGAGAAGCAGAAGGTCAAGCAGAAGCGATTTTAAAAGTTCAACAGGCAACTGCTCAAGGTCTTGAAATGCTTAAAGCTGCAGATGCAGATCAAGCGGTTCTTACTTTGAAGAGTTTTGAAGCGTTAGAACGTGTTGCAGATGGGCAAGCAACTAAGATTATTGTACCATCTGATTTAGCAGGTGTTGCTAATTTGGTGACGAGTTTGACGGAAATCGCCAGAAAGTAAAAACTGAAGTATTTATAGGTGTCTATTCAGAATATAGAGAGTTTTCTAAAAGTGATTAAAAAATCATTTTTGGAGAACTCTTTTTTTATGTATTATTATGAGCTTCAATCGGGAAAATCGTCAGTGCAAATGGGTTTGAGGCATCAAGAGTGATTTCAAATGTTCATTTTATTTAAAAACAGAAGCAAATTGAATATAATTAATCTTTAAATTAAATATATTAATCAAAAGGTTAGAAAAAGGTTAGAAATTAAATTGATACATTGACTTTGTAGAAAGAGAAGCATATATTAATCTTAGGACATCAAGCGGATGTGACGACGTAACGAAGGAGAACAAAATGAGTGAAAATACATTAGTACCACCACAAAAAATTTTAGAAAATAGAAATTTTGTACTTTTATTGTTAGGACAGATTGTGTCTAACTTAGGGAATGCACTTTACTCAATATCAATTATTTGGTATCTCATGAGTAAAGGTAATGCTCAAAATGTGGGTTTAATTATTTCGGGATTTGGTATTTGCATGATCTTGCCACATGTTTTAATGGGGCCAATAGGGGGGGTTATAGTAGATCGATTTGATAGACGCAAGATTATATATGGCACTGATTTTATAAGAGGCGTGCTGTTTGTAATCTTAACTACAGCAATTTACGTAGACTTCCATCCGATTACAAGTATTTTCGTAGTCACAGTTATGAGCAATGGATTGAGTTCTCTTTTCAACTCAGCAGTAGATGCCAGCGTGCCAAATCTTGTACATGAGAGCCAGCTTAATAAGGCGAATTCTTACAATGGCATGTCAAGACAACTCATGATTATTGTCGGCTCGGCTGCAGCTGGATTTCTATATTATTACATTGGTATTGTGGGTATTCTGATCATAAATACCATCTCATTTATACTTTCGGGCTTATCTGAGACTTTTATAGTTCTTGAGAGAAAGTCTACTGGAAATCTTAATTTTAAAGAGATGAAGCGCGATATGAAAGCGGGTATCAATTATATTAAAGAACAGCCGGCACTGCTTAAGACCGTCATATTTTTTACGATGCTGAATCTGATTGTCAACCCGATTTATATGGTTGTTTTTCCAAGGGTTATCAAATTTGATTTATTATTATCCGCCAGAGAGCTTGGTATTTTTGAAGCAATCTTTGCAGGTGGATCAATACTTGGAATGATCATTGCTTCCATGCTCCCTGTGAAGAAATCCTATTTTAGGTTGATATCCATTTCTTTAATCAGCCAATGTTTTGTGTTTGTTCTATTTGCACTGCCTTTAATGCCTTGGTCTTTAAATCAATTTGAGGGGATCGAAATTTTAGGGGCGTGGGCTGTGGTGGGAATCATCTTTGCCTTTATCAATTCGTTTTTAAATGTGCCATTGTTCACAATTTTGCAGACGCGAATTGAGGATGCCTATCGAGGACGTGTGTTTTCAATGATTACTACCCTCACTCAAGCTGCAGTGCCAGTTGGATTTATTCTCATGGGACTTTTAGCCGATAGAGTGGCTTCGTGGATATTGTTTCTTATTTGTGGCCTATTGTCTTTAATTATAGCTTTTACATTTTTAGTCAATAAAGAAATTAAAGCGTACTGGTAATCCAGTAAAAATAATTTTAAAAAAGGAATCTTTAATTAGAAAGGAGTGTGTATTTTGAAGAAAGATGTTTTAGGAAGTTGTCCGGTTTGTAATTCTAAACTTAAAGTGGTTAAACTACACTGTGATCACTGTAAAACAAGTATTGAAGGTGATTTTGTACTGGATAAGTTTAGCTATTTATCCAAAGAGGACAAGCTTTTTATAGAAATTTTTATTAAGAATCGAGGCAATATAAAAGAAATCGAAAAAGATTTAGGGATTTCCTACCCCACGGTTAGGCGAAACTTGGATCAGGTCATTAGTGCACTAGGTTACAATGTAAAACCAAGTGAAGAAGAACTCAGTAAAAAGGAAATTTTGGAGAAATTAAGTAAAGGTGAGATCACATCTGATGAAGCTTTAAAACGTTTGAAAGGAGAATGATGATGAGTGAAGACAGGTTACAGATATTAAGAATGATCGAAAATGGGACGATCTCTTCTGAAGAGGGCTTAAAATTATTAGACGCTGTTTCAGAAAAAAAAGAAGAAAAGAAAACATCAGAATCAGCTGAGTGGGTCAGAGTAGTTGTAACAAATGATATGGCTGATAAATCTGTAGATATTAAATTGCCTGCAAAACTATTTAAGCTGTTTGGCTCTAAAATTGTTAAGCATGTGGATTCTGATATTGATATGGTCGCAGTACTAGAAATGATTCAATCTGGTCAAGAGGGCGAATTTATGAATATAACAACTGATGATGGACATGTTGTATCCATCAGTTTAGAGTAGGAGGCTAAAAGATGAATAACAAACTTGAAATATTAAAGATGATTGAAGCTGGAAAAATAAGCGTTGAGGAAGGTCTTGAACTTATTGAAGCCGCTGAGCAGACGGAAAGAATCGAATCGGATTCATCAAATGAAGAAGAGTATTACACTTATAAACAAGCAGATCGAGAAACACTAAAGAATTTTGATGTGGCACTTGTTTCTTGCAAACTTAATATTGAAAGATCTAATGTTGAAGATGTAACGATTGAACTTTTAAATCCTCAGACGAGAGAACTTGTGGAAAAACCAGACTGGTTACAATTTTATGAAGAAGAGAACTATATTGCAATAAAAGAAAAACGCAATGGCTCTTTTGGCGATTTAATAAACTTTTTTAAAGACTCGGGGGAGAATCCTTTTAAAACAATTTTTATCAATATAAAATTACCGATGAATCTTGTTATAGATCAAGGCAAATTTTCAAGTGTCTCTGGAAATCTCTCAGCAATTGGGCTGAACGGTGTAGATTTTACTTTTAAGACTGTCAGTGGCAAAGTCTATATGACCGGTGTAAGAGCACAAGTCATTAAGGGGAAATCAACTTCGGGGTCAGTTGTTTCTGAAGATGTTAGATGTGAAAACGGTATCTATGGTTCAACGTCAGGGCGGTTAAAAATAACAGGTCAACATGGGATCGCAAAGGGAAAAACAGTTTCTGGAAGTATTGAATTTGATGGCGGGGATGAGATGATGCAAGCTGATTTTTCAACTGTATCCGGTAAAATAGACATTAAAGTCGAAACGCCAGAACAGTATAATCTCTCTATGGATTCATTGTCTGGTGGTATAGATCCAAGTGGATTTGCAGTTGTGGATAAAGAAACGGGCAGTAAACGTCGTGTGAATATTTCAAATCGGTCAGAAGACAGATGGATCAAAGCATCAACTGTATCTGGTAAAATCCTGTTTGATAAAAAATAGCTTACCCTTTTAGCGCATCATTACTTGAATAGACACAAGTACTACTGATGTAAATTTGCTCCACTGTAATATTAAGTAATTCACCCTTATATGGATCCTCGCTGAGCACAATAAAGTCGGCGGGGTATCTTTTTTTTCGATTCACTGATATTCATTATATCGTATCGTTAATTTCATGTTAGCATGTTATAATGAATCGAGGAAATGAACAAGGAGGTAAAATTGAAAAAGAGATTAGAGAAAAGCATTCAATTTTTATGTGTTTTAGTATTGAATGTGGTGGTGATTTTAACATTAGTGGGTTGTTCGGCAGATGGCTCTGGAAATGTACCTAATATGGATGTTAAAAAAGGGCAACCTGCTAATGATGGCATAGTTAGAGGTGAATCAACTGTAGTCAAGGATTCTAAGACTAATAGTATAATCACAACTCAAGATAGCTTTCAAATTGGAACTTATATTAAAATTAGCATTTATTCAGATAAAGAAGTTCCGAGTGAACAGTTTGATCGCATTTTTGAAGAGATTGATCAATTTGAAAAATTAATTTCCAAAAATATATTGACCTCAGAAGTATCTATGATTAACGAAAATGCTGGAAAGCAATCTGTAAAAGTTTCAGACACTATTTTTGAACTTATACAAATGGGGCTTCAATACGGCAACATATCGGATGGCGGTTTTGACATATCCATTGGCCCCCTAGTTGATCTATGGGGAATAGGGACTAAAGGTGCACATGTGCCTGCTGAATCTGAAATTCAAGATGCAATTTCTAAAATTGATTATCACGACATCGTTTTAGACGAAGTCAATCAAACCGTATTTTTAAAAAACGAAGGTATGTCCCTTGATTTGGGTGCAATTGCAAAAGGCTATATTGCAGATCATGTGAAGACTTTGATCCAAGAAGAGGGTTATCAAAGTGCTATCATAAATCTTGGGGGAAATGTGTTAACTGTGGGACATAAACCTAATAGTGACGCATGGTCGATTGGTGTTAGAGATCCAAAGGGAGAAAGTAAAGATATTGTCGGTATTTTAAAACTTCAAGATAATTCCATTGTATCATCAGGTACCTATGAACGTTTTTTCATAGAAGATGGCAAGAGATATCATCATATTTTAAATCCCAAAACAGGTTATCCAGAAGATAATAAGCTACAATCGGTCTCTATCATTTCTCAAAAGTCAGTGGTGGGTGATGCCCTTTCCACAACTGTATTTGTGATGGGACTTCAAAAGGGATATGCTTATGTGGAATCATTAGATCAAGTAGAAGCACTTTTCATCACGAATGAGGGTTCGATTTATAGCACATCTGGCCTAAAAGATGTGTTTACTTTAACCAATCATAATTATGAATTAAAAGAATTTGTATTCAATACAAAATAATATTTTAAGAAACACTTCTAAAGGGTATAATAGCTGAAAGGAGTGTTTTTTTTATGACTAAAGAACTAAGAAAAATTGTGATCCCAGAATTTATATTTGGATTTAATTCTAGAAAACTTATAGGGGGGTATGCCAAAAACTTAGGCGCTGAAAAAGTGTTAATTGTTACGGATGAAGGCATTATAAATTCAGGATGGGTTCAGGAGATTATTGAAAGTTTAACCGAAGCAGGTGTAAATCATCATGTGTTCAGTGAAGTATTTCCAAACCCGAGAGATATTGATGTTATGGTCGGAGCCGATGTCTTTTTAGAGGAAGAATGTAATTTCATAGTGGCCGTTGGCGGTGGCAGTCCGATGGACTGTGCCAAAGGCATTGCTATAGTGGCCACAAATGGTGGGCATATCGTTGATTATGAAGGTGTGGATTCTGTACCTTATCCTGGGCCACCACTTATTTGTATCCCCACCACGTCAGGCACTTCGGCAGATGTATCACAGTTTGCCATCATATTGAATACAATGAGTCTTGTGAAAATAGCAATTATTTCTAAAAAGGTTGTCCCAGATTTAGCATTGATTGATCCAGAGCTTCTAACGACAATGGATGACTATTTGACTGCGTGTACGGGTATGGATGCTCTTACACATGCCATAGAGGCTTACGTATCAAATGCGTCTTCTTCATTTACAGACTTACATGCACTTGAAGCGGTTATGTTGGTCAGTCAGAACCTAATTTTACTTCATAAAGATCGAACAAATGAAGAGGCCCTTAATAATATGATGCTTGCAAGTTTACATGCGGGCATTGCTTTTTCTAATGCCAGTTTAGGTGGGGTTCATGCTATGGCCCATAGCCTTGGTGGGTTGTTTGATTTACCTCATGGAGAATGTAATAGTATTTTACTAGAGCATGTAATCGATTACAATTTTGAATTTGCAAAAGAGCGCTATCTGATTATTGCTGAGGCTTTTGGTGTGACAAATCCAAGTAAAGAAGCTTTATTAGAGGCGATTAGAACTATGAGAACTCAACTGGGTATAAAAGGCAAAATTGATCTGTTCATTAAGCCAGATGAAATACAGAAATTGGCTGAATTTTCGCTACTTGATCCGTGTATGGTCACTAATCCGACAATGATGTCAAAAGAGGATGTTGTTAAGCTATTTGAAAGGGTTTTATGTTATGAATCAAAATAAGAGTGAGTTGTTGAGACGTAAAATTATTGGTCTTGGAGATAGCTCAAATCGAAAAAATTATTATCCTGAGTTGATGGGCACCATTAGAAAACTTGAAAAAATTAATGCTCGAAATACTGCGCTTTTAGAAGCAATACCAGACCTACTGATCTTGCGTGATTCTGAAGGGAATTTTTTTGAATACTATGGTGAGCTTATTATGTTAAATGAAATTGGTCAAGATCCCATAAAGCAAATGGTATTTGATGCTATATTTGATTCCAATTGGTCAGAAAAAATTGCTCAGACAGTGGAAGACGTATTAATAAGTTCTGAATCGAAGGGATTTGAACTTGAAATTGCAAAAAAATGGTTTGAGATGCGGATCGTACCCACTGGTGAAGACGAAGTTCTTATGATTATTCGTGATATTACAGAATCGAAGGATTTTTTAAAAAAATTAGAGTACATGGCAACTCGTGATTATCTAACAGGTCTTTATAATCGTTCTTATTTTGAAGAAAGACTTTTAGAGCTTTGTGAAGATGGTGAGAAAGATATAGGCCTTATTCTATTTGACATTGATGGGTTAAAGCTTATAAATGATGCCTTTGGCCATTTGACTGGAGACCAAATGATCAAAGAAATCGCAGGGGTCATAAAAGGACACTTTAGAGATCGTGCCATTATAGGGCGATTAGGTGGAGACGACTT
This sequence comes from uncultured Fusibacter sp., assembly GCA_965140735.1. Lineage (GTDB taxonomy): Bacteria > Bacillota > Clostridia > Peptostreptococcales > Acidaminobacteraceae > Fusibacter_A. Next base: position 4,165,164 of record OZ223306.1, read on the forward strand.
CGGTGTTATATTGAGACATGTCAACGAAAAGATTTTAGACCGTTTGATAAAGGATTTGGATTTAAAATTCAAACATTTTTATGTGCTTGAAAAGAAAATTAAAATGAGTGTGAGTATTGGGTATGCAATTAACTCTGAAACTTTGAAAGAAACACATTTACTTTTTGCTAAAGCAGATCAGATGATGTATCGAAAAAAATTGCTCAAGAGTGGTAGTGTCAGAAATGAAATTGTGACGACTATGATGAGTGCATTAGAAGCAAGGGATTATATTACAGAAGGACATGCTGAAAGACTTGAGTTTATAGCACTTTTTATTGGTCAAAAACTTGAACTTCCTCAGCATCAACTCGGGAGTATTCGATTACTTGCAAAGTTCCATGATTTTGGCAAGGTTGGTATTCCAGATTATATATTGATGAAACCAGGACCGCTTACGGATGAAGAAATGGCTATTATGAAGACACACTGTGAAATAGGACAAAGAATAGCCAGCGCATCTACTGAGCTTGCACATATTGCAAACCTTATATTAATGCATCATGAACACTGGGATGGCGAAGGGTATCCTTTAGGACTATCAGGTGAACAGATTCCTATAGAATGTCGTATTTTATCTTTAGCAGATGCCTATGATGCCATGACAAATGATAGACCTTATAGACGTGCGATGAAAAGGGAACTGGTATTAGAAGAGATCCTTAAGTTTAAGGGGAGACAGTTTGACCCAACACTTACAGATTTGTTTCTCAAGCATATCAAGGAAATTGAGCATTTAAAAGCAGATGGTGGAGAATCAACATAAAATTTTAACTCTAATAGTATAAGATCGTATAAAAGTAGGACGCCTTTAAAAAAATGATTGAGAGCCATTTCGGAGGGCTTTCTTTTTATGACTCAAATGTTAATCAAGACTGAGGATATTTTAGAATTAGAGGGTTTTTTAGAGTGTAATACGTAGAAGAGGTGCGTAAAATGTGTGGAAGATATTTACTAGAGGCTGACTATGAAGTACTTATTGAACGGTATAAAATATTGGATGATTTTAGAGCAGATTATGAAAAGAAAGTAGAGATATTTCCAGGACAGTTGATACTTACAATCACTAATAATGGAACAAGAAATGAAAGTCATCAATTTATATGGGGACTGAAGATTATGCCCAAGAGAACTCTGATTAATTCAAGACTTGAAACAGTTCTAAATTCAAAATTATATGATCGATTTAAGCCGTGTATTCTGCCTGCATCTGGTTATTACGAATGGGACTCTGTACATAAAAGTAAGTTTAGAATCACAGCTGATTCTGAAATTTTGAATTTGGCTGGTCTCTTTGATGTATCAAGTAAAACGGTTAGTATCATCACCACAGAAGCTGTAGCTGAGACCGCACGGATACACAACCGAATGCCTCTGGTGATTGGAGAAGCGGAGCAGGAAGAATGGCTTAAAACGAGATACTTTAAAGATTTTTTATCGTCTTATAAAGCAAAAAAAACTCTAAAATTTTCGTTAGAAAATTTAGAGCCTAGTCCTCAATTGTCTTTTTTAGATGATTTTTACTGAAAATAGAATAAGAGGGTTACTCTTCAACAATAACAGCAGTTCCGTATGCTAAAATTTCAGCTGCACCTTGAACAACACTTGAAGTTGTATACCGAATGTTAATAATGGCATTTGCGCCCTGTTTGAGAGCTTCATCTACCATGAGTTTAGTTGCGATTTGACGCGCTTCATTTAACATTTCACTGTATTCTTTCATTTCACCACCAACGAGATGGCGAAAAACTGAAGTAATGTCTTTGCCAATGTGTCTTGCGCGGATGGTACTGCCTCTTACTAATCCAACTGTTTGGATGATATTTTTGCCAGGAATAGTGGGTGTATTAACCAACAACATAAAACCGCCTCCTCTGAGAAAATACTAAAATTATCAATACTTTTTGTAATCATCATTTTCTTTTTTATAATCACGATAACGGTCGATGATTAAACTGATGATCAATGCGATTCCAATGATTAAAAGTCCCACAGCTGCCATATTGATAGTGATGACTAGTAAGCGTACTGCAGGAAAAAATACCGTCGAAATAGCGGCAGCCATAATACACACCAGTAAAAAAACAAATGCGATACTTAAATTTTTAATCATAGTAAATCGCTCCTTTCGTAGATCAACTGGCACATTTAAACTCGTGCTGGATTATGATAAAATAATAAAGTCATAAAGTGATTTTCCTATTTCTATTTTATCAAATTTCATGAGAAATTAGGTATTAAAAAAGCATTAAATAATGAATCAAGAGGTGACCAAATGCTTGGAACGAATACAGTCTATTTTGACATAGAAGCATTAAATCAATATAAACTTGAGTGTGTAGAAGTTTGTCTTGGACGAGAAGGTACTTTTGCGATGCATCAAAGGAAAGTCTATGATGAAATAGAGCATGCAAATAAGCTTGGGATACCACTGTCTGTACATTTACCAATTGAATTGCCCGAGCATTTTGATAGAGATTATTTGGATGCCTTCTACTTAGAGCAAGATCAAAGTCAAGTTTCGTTTGAGATGCTTGAACTTAATTTTAAGAAGCTTTCTAAGTATAAAATAGAATATTATGTAATCCATTTTCCTGGCGTGGTTGGTGTTCTTGAAGAAGAGTCTCTTTTTTTGAAAAGACTTCGAAAAGTTCTTTTTGAAGTCAATGCTCTGGCCCAACAATATGATGCGAAATTACTTTTAGAGTATTTTGGTTCTAATGTGAATTTTTATAAACCTCAAATGTGGATTGATGAAATTCTCGGCTTTTCGAATTTGGGTATTTTAGTAGATACAGGTCATCTTTATTTTGCCTCACAGATATGGGCGTTTGAATTTATGACTGAACTTAAAAAGCTTTCAAAAGTAGCAGAGGCTTTTCATTTGTGGACAACAAGAGGTAAAGGGGCTTATGGCAATAATGAATGCTATCAAAAATTTAAACATATTGTGCCTCATATTGAACAATGTACAGAAGAGGGCTGGGCTTTTAACACATTAGAAGTATCAGAAATTATATTGAGTTCGAATCAACCCGTTATCATTGAAGCCGCATCACTCTATATGGGTGAAAAGTACTATAGAGAGGGGATCAAAAGTATTGTAAATTATTTTTCTAATTGTTAAATATTTGTTAACTTCTTAGAGAAAAAAGTAAGGGAAATGAAGAAAATGAGTATTGACAATGTTTACGAGACGTTGTATAATATTTGACAATTTATGTTTGTAATGTTACAATAATTTTAGCTATAGTATAAGGATGGTGGTAAAGTGGCAACTAGACAGACGTTAGACGATATTAAAAGAAATGTTCAAGACTGTTTGGGTAAAAAGGTCATCCTGAGAACGAATAAGGGAAAACGTAAAGCGAAGGTAAGAGAAGGCATAATACAAGATGCTTTTCCAAGCGTTTTTACTGTTCGTGTAGATGAAGGTAGAGATTCGGAGAGAACAGTGTCATTTAGCTACTCAGACATATTGACAGAGTCAGTTGAAGTTACAATTTTGGGTACGACCGATAAAATAATGGTATCTTGAAAATAAGGCTGGGAACCTTATTTTTTTTTGCCTAAAATTAGGACATAATTGAGCCAAAGAGCGAGAAAAGGATACACGATATGATGTTCTAGTCATTAAAACCGTCGGAATTGTGAGAAAATTTTTAAAAATACCGATTAAATTTATTAAATCTAATTAATTAATATACAAATAGGGTTATGGTTCTTTTGATGCTTGAAAAGGTATAAGTCAGTGAAGTGGTAAATGAATACAAGGAACTGCTAAATAATGTAATTTTATTCACTGGATGAATATACAAGCTGTATATAAAAAAACAACAATATCTTGAAAACATTGAAAAACAGTGGTTGATAAATTTAAAAGAGAAGTGTTATACTAGATGAGAAAGTCAACAAAGTGAATAAAATGCCATAATCTGGTAGTGACTAAAGGAGAAGTTAACATGAATAATAATGGATTACAAGTCTATTCAGAAATCGGAAAACTTAAAAAAGTACTACTACACAGACCTGGTGAAGAAATCGAAAACTTAACACCTGACTTAATGGAAAGATTATTATTCGATGATATACCCTATTTAAAAGTAGCACGTGAAGAACATGATGCTTTTGCAGAGGTCTTTAGGCGTAATGGTGTGGAAGTCCTCTATCTTGAGAAATTAATGTCCGAAACGATTAAAGATACTTCTGTAAAGCAGCTCTTTATAGATGAGTTTGTAAAGGAAGCCGGTATCATCAATAAAACTAGGATGGAACAAGTTAGAGCTTACTACCAAAGTTTAATTGACGATCAAGTTCTAGTGGATAAAATGATGGCAGGGATAAGGCGCGAAGAGTTTAAAGTAGGTTTATCACATTCTTTAGCAGATATGATTGAATCGGATTATCCGTTTGTGGTTGATCCAATGCCAAATCTTTATTTCACAAGAGATCCATTTGCAACCATGGGCACAGGCATTTCGCTTAATAAAATGAGAACCGTAACCAGAAGACGTGAAACGATCTTTGCAAAGTATATTTTTAAGTATCATCCAATGTTTAAAGATGTTGAGATCCCATATTGGTACGATCGAGATCAGCCTTATTCAATAGAAGGTGGCGATGAACTTATTTTAAGTGATAAAGTTATTGCAATTGGAGTATCTCAAAGAACAGATGCCGCAGCAATTGATATTATCGCTAAACGTGTATTTGCAGATGGTCAACCATTTGAAACCATATTGGCATTTGATATTCCAAAAGAACGTGCATTTATGCATTTAGATACAGTTTTTACAATGGTAGATCATAATAAATTTACAATTCATCCTGAGATAGAAGGGCCATTAACGGTATATTCCATCCAAAGAGGTGAAGGTAAAGGTGAATATGTAATCGAAAAAGAAACGAAAAATCTAGAGGATATCTTGACGAAATATCTAGGTGGCGATCAAGTTAAATTGATTCGATGTGGTGGTAAAAGAGGGATTGATGCTGGTAGAGAACAGTGGAATGATGGTTCTAACACCCTTGCAATAGCACCGGGTGAAGTTATTGTCTATTCTCGAAATCATGTGACCAATAGATTGTTAGAAGATGAAGGGATAAAACTCCACATCATCCCTTCATCGGAATTATCAAGAGGGCGTGGAGGTCCAAGATGTATGTCGATGCCACTTTACAGAGAGAAATTATAAAGGTTGAGAGATCTTGCCTATGTTTAATCAATTAGAGATTACCTCACAATTTTTTTCTAATCTAGATGAAAACGAATGATTTGTAACAAATAAAAAAAGGTTGACCTTGGAGTTACTCCAAGGTTTATCATCTATAGTAGAAAGATAAATATTAAATCTCTATATTTGAGATGCATAATAGTGTCACATAAGGTAAAATGATTTTGTAAGTATTTAATTGCACTTAAGCACAATGCTTAAATTATATTTAGACCATTTTAAGGAGGAACAGTTCATGCCTGTAAATTTAAAAGGAAGACATTTATTGACTTTAAAAGATTTCACTTCTGAAGAAATCAGATATTTATTAAACCTTTCTAAAGACTTAAAAGCTAAGAAACGTGCTGGAATTAAAGGCAACCTATTAGAAGGAAAAAATATTGTTTTGTTATTTGAAAAAACTTCCACTAGAACAAGATGTGCATTTGAAGTTGCTGCATTTGATGAAGGTGCACAGGTAACATTCTTAACGAACAGCCAAATGGGGAAAAAAGAAAGTATCGAAGATACAGCTAAAGTTTTAGGAAGATTTTATGATGGGATTGAATTTAGAGGCTTTAAGCAAGAAACAGTAGAGAGTTTAGCTCAACATTCTGGTGTCTCTGTTTGGAATGGCTTAACGGATATGTACCATCCAACTCAAATATTAGCAGACTTTTTAACAATTATGGAGCATGTTGCAAAGCCACTTAACAAAGTTAAATTTGTTTATGCAGGGGATGCTAGAAATAATATGGGGAATTCTTTAATGATCGGAGCCGCTAAAATGGGTATGCACTTCGTGGCACTTGCACCTAAAGCTTTATGGCCAACAGAAGAATTAGTTGCTGAAATGAAAGCGGTTTGTAAAGAGACTGGTGGACAAATTGAATTAAGTGAATCTATAGATGCTGTTAAAGGTGCAGATGTGGTTTACACAGATGTTTGGGTATCCATGGGTGAAGAGCATATGTTTGCTGAGAGGATTAAGCAATTAATGCCTTATCAAGTTAACATGGATATGATCAAGAAAACAGAAAATGAAGACGTTATCTTCATGCATTGTTTACCAGCATTCCATGATCAAATGACTGAAGTAGGTGTACAAGTTAACGAAGCACACGGCGTTGAAGCTATGGAAGTTACAGATGAAGTTTTTAGAAGTAAGCACTCTGTTGTTTTCGATGAAGCAGAAAACAGAATGCATACCATCAAAGCAATAATGGTGTCTACTATCGGCAATTTGTAATCCGTTAACATTGTATTTTGAATAGACAACTTGTATGATGATCATATTGCGCCTCTAGTAAGAGGCGCTTACACATTGTATAAGTTATAGGAGGGCTTTTTTATGAAAAGGAAGGATAAAATCGTTGTCGCTCTAGGTGGAAACGCACTTGGAAAAAATCCTGAAGAACAATTACAACTCGTTAAGCATACGGCAAAACCAATCGTTGATCTTATTGCAGCTGGACATGAAGTAATCTTAGCGCATGGTAACGGACCACAAGTCGGCATGATTAATCTAGCAATGTCAACGGCTTCTCAATCAGAAGCAAAAACACCAGAAATGCCTTTTCCTGAGTGTGGTGCTATGAGCCAAGGTTATATTGGATATCATCTTCAAAATGCCATCAGAGAAGAACTTTTAAATAGAGATATGACAATTCCAGTTGCGACTGTGATTACTCAAGTCGTCGTAGACAAAAATGATCCAGCATTCAAGAATCCAACTAAACCAGTGGGTGCTTTTTATTCAAAAGAAGAAGCAGACCGAATGGTTTCTGAAAAAGGTTATGTAATGGTAGAAGACGCTGGTAGAGGCTATAGAAGAGTTGTTGCATCTCCAATGCCAGTTGATGTCGCTGAAAAAGAGACAGTTGAAGCTCTGATTGAAAAGGGGCATGTTGTCATCACAGTTGGTGGTGGTGGTATTCCAGTCTATAGAGATGGAAATGCACTTGTTGGTATCCCAGCAGTTATTGATAAAGATTTTGCTTCGGCTAAAATTGCAGAACTATTAGATGCAGATTACCTCATTATTTTAACTGCAGTTGAAAAAGTAGCGATTAACTTTGGCAGACCTGAAGAGAAATGGTTGTCGAGTTTATCGTCAGAAGAAGCAAATAAATACATTGCTGAAGGTCATTTTGCACCAGGTAGTATGTTGCCTAAGGTACAAGCTGCACTTAAATTTGCAAATTCTAAACCAGGTAGAAAAGCTTTAATTACTTCTCTTGAAAAAGCGAAAGAGGGTATTGAGGGCACTACAGGTACGCTGGTTGTAAATAATAAATAAAATAATTTCAATAAACACCTCTATTGAAGTGGATCTAGCGGGTCAATTTTTTATTGCTTTATATGCAACAACAACTGTAAAAGACCCTGAAACAGGAGATCGTGTCTCGTTGCTAAAAGTGGGTGGCTTACAAAAAAAGACTTACAGCCTTTTATTAATAGAGCTGTAAGTCTTTTAAAGTTAAAGTTTAATCTTTGTATTCATCGTTTAATCGTTTGGCGATTAGCTTGCCAAGTCCTTGTAGTGCAATAAATTGTGGCTCTTTTGGAGAATAAGTCGCTTCAATTGACGGGCCAATTTTTTCCCAACCAATTTCTTCAACAAAGGCATCTATACCAGAAACGCCACCGCCCGACCATGATTTGTTGCCGAAAACGGAAACATAACGATCTTTTAATCCAGAATTTCTAAACTTTTCAAGGACAGTTGCCACAGAAGAGAATACTTTTGTGTTGTAAGCACAAGAGCCTATAATCACAGATTTATATTTCCAAACGTCACTTAAGATATAAGAGGTGTGCGTTTTTGAAGCGTCATACACTTTAACGTCTTTGATACCCTGTTCTGCAATAATTCGTGCAAGATAATCTGCCATTTTAGCCGTGTTACCATACATAGAACCATAGATAATAACAACACCTTTTTCAGCTTCAAAACGGCTCCATTTGTCATAAAGAGAAATGATTTCACCGGGATTAGTTCTCCAGATTGGACCATGTGTTGGTGCAATAATTTGAATATCAAGGGAACCCACTTTTTTAAGTGCTCGTTGTACCATTGGACTGTATTTGGCTACGATATTTGAGTAATAGCGTCTTGTTTCATCTTCATAAAATTCATAGTTGATTTCATCATCAAAGATACCACCATCAAGAGAACCAAAACCGCCAAAAGCATCCATTGAAAATAATACTTTTGAAGTTTCATCATAAGTCATCATAGTTTCTGGCCAATGTACCATTGGTGTTAGATGGAAGGTTAACTTGTGATGTCCAAGTTCTAAAGAATCTCCATCACCAACCTCATAAAAATTCTTTGTAATACCATAAAAGCCTTCAATAAATGGAAAAGTTTTTTTGTTGCCAACGATTTGCATATTAGGGTAAGTACTTAAAAGTGCAAGCATTGACCCCGAATGATCAGGTTCCATGTGATTGACGATTAGATAATCTACAGGCTTATCTCCAATAATCTCCTTTATTTTCTCAAGGTATTCAGTGGTTTTGTTAAATTTAACAGTATCAAGGATTGCAACTTTATCATCATTAATGATGTAAGAGTTATAAGCAACGCCTTTTTCAAGTGGCCAGTAATTTTCAAAAAGTGTTGTTTCGCGATCATTGACACCGATCCAGTGAATTTTATCCTTAATGTTTAATCTGCATTCCATGTTTTCACCTCATAATTTAATTTAATTGATTAGACTTACTCAGTATTATACTTATAATAAGTTCTAAATGCATTCTTTTCATGTTGTTTCTATTATAAAATAAAAAAAGAAAAATATCACCCTTTTAATTGTGATTACTTTATCAAAATAACGTAAGAATATCAAATTAGAATAAAATAGTCAAAAAAATTTACAAAAAAATATGATCTGAATATTGTATACAAAATACAAAAGTGGTATAATTGCATTACAGTATATTTTTCAAAAAACAGTCAAGAATCACTTAAATGAGTCAGAATATGATTTCGGAATATCCGAGTAATATTGTAGGGATAATTTGTGTGTGTTTTTGTCCGATTTTCCTTATTTTCAAAGGTTTACATTGGATCAAAACTCTTATATAATGGTCTTGTACAATTTTGACAATTGGTTAACAAAATATCGTATAAGTGAACACTCTTATGAATTGACAGTCATGTATTTTGTATACTATACTGTTTTTGTAATCAATATTGATTAAAGGAGGCTATTTTTCAATGGGTAAAAAAGTTATGAAAACCATGGATGGTAACACAGCTGCTGCATGGGTATCTTATGCATTCACTGATGTTGCTGCAATCTACCCGATCACACCATCTTCAAACATGGCTGAGTTTGCAGATGAATGGGCGGCAAATGGAAAGAAAAACATTTTTGGACAAAAAGTATTAGTATCTGAACTTCAATCTGAGGGTGGTGCTTCAGGAGCGGTTCATGGTTCGTTACAAGCTGGTGCTTTAACAACTACTTTTACTGCATCTCAAGGACTTTTATTAATGATCCCTAATATGTACAAAATTGCTGGTGAGTTATTACCAGGTGTTTTCCATGTTAGTGCAAGAGCAATTGCTTCTCATGCTTTATCAATTTTCGGAGATCATTCAGACGTTATGGCAACAAGACAAACTGGTTTTGCAATGCTCGCTTCTGGATCAGTTCAAGAAGTAATGGATCTCGGTGGTATCGCTCATTTAACTGCAATCAAATCAAGAGTACCTTTCTTACATTTCTTTGACGGTTTCAGAACTTCGCATGAAATTCAAAAAATTGAAGTAATTGATTACGATGTGTTTGATAAGTTAGTGGATCATGATGCGATTAAAGCGTTTAGAAAAAATGCTTTAAGCCCTGAACATCCAGTAACTAGAGGAACTGCACAAAACCCGGATATTTTCTTCCAAGCAAGAGAAGCATCTAACTCATTCTACAATGCTGTTCCAGCAATCGTAGAAGGCTATATGAAAGAAATCAGTAAAGCTACTGGTAGAGAATATAAATTATTTAACTACTATGGTGCGCCAGATGCAGAGAGAATTATCGTTGCAATGGGATCTGTAGTAGAAGCTGCTGAAGAAACAATTGATTATTTAATGGCTAAAGGCGAAAAAGTTGGTATGATCAAAGTAAGACTTTACAGACCTTGGGCACCTAAATATTTCTTTGATGTTTTACCAGCATCTGTTAAGAAAATCGCAGTACTTGATAGAACAAAAGAACCAGGTTCTGATGGAGAGCCATTATACAAAGATATCAGAGCAATGTTCTATGATGTAGACAATGCACCTGTTGTTGTTGGTGGTCGTTATGGTCTTGGTTCAAAAGATACAACACCTTCACATATCAAAAGAGTATTTGATGAACTTAAAGAAGAAAAACCAGTAAACGATTTTACATTAGCAATCAAAGATGATGTTACTAATCTTTCTTTAGATGTAACTGAAGAAATCGTTGCTGAAACAGAAGGCACAATCAGATGTAAATTCTGGGGTCTTGGATCAGATGGTACTGTTGGCGCTAACAAAAGTGCGATTAAAATCATCGGTGATAAAACGGATCTTTATGCACAAGGTTATTTCGCTTATGACTCTAAAAAATCAGGTGGTATCACTGTATCCCACTTAAGATTTGGTAAAAATCCAATTAGATCAACTTATTTAATTAACGAAGCTGACTATGTGGCTTGTCATAATCAATCATATGTATATCAATATGATTTATTAAAAGGCCTTAAAAAAGGCGGCGCTTTCGTTCTTAACTGTAAATGGAGCACTGAAGAAGTAAATGCTTTATTACCAGCTGAAATGAAACGTTATATCGCTAAAAATGACATTGCTTTCTATACAATCAACGCAACAAGCCTTGCTGAAAATATCGGTTTAGGTAACAGAATCAATATGATCATGCAAGCTGCATTCTTTAAACTTGCTAAAGTTATTGATCTTGATAAAGCAGTTGAGTACTTAAAAGAAGCAATTGAAAAATCATATGGTAAAAAAGGTAAAACAATTGTTGAACTCAACTATAAAGCTGTTGATGCAGGTATTGAAAGCCTTGTTAAAATTGATGTACCAGCGGATTGGGCTGACGCTAAAGAAGGCGTTGCAGTTGAAGCTAAAGGCGAACCTACATTTATCAAAAATATCTTAAGACCAATCAATGCTCAAAAAGGTGATGACCTTCCAGTGAGCACATTTAAAGGTATTGAAGATGGTTCATTTGATCATGGTACTGCTGCTTTCGAAAAACGTGGTATCGCAGTAAATGTTCCAGAATGGCAAATCGATAATTGTATCCAATGTAACCAATGTTCTTATGTATGTCCACATGCTGCAATTAGACCTTTCTTATTAACTGAAGAAGAAGTTGCTGCTGCACCAAGTACATTTGAATCTAAAAAAGCATTGGGTAAAGGTCTTGAAGGCTTAAGCTACAAAATTCAAGTATCTCCATACGACTGTACTGGTTGTGGAAACTGTGCTGATGTTTGTCCTTCTAAAACAAAAGCATTGGTTATGAAACCAATTGAAACACAAGTTGAAAAACAATCTCCTAACTGGGATTATGTTGTGGGATTACCTGTTAAATCAGATAAAATGCCACTTACAACTGTAAAAGGTTCTCAATTTGCTCAACCATTGTTCGAGTTCTCAGGTGCTTGTGCAGGTTGTGGTGAAACACCATATATGAAAGCTGTAACTCAATTATACGGTGATAGAATGATGATCGCTAATGCAACAGGTTGTTCTTCAATCTGGGGTGGATCAGCACCATCTACACCTTATACTAAAAATGCAGAAGGTAAAGGACCAGCTTGGGCGAACTCTTTATTCGAAGATAATGCTGAGTATGGTTATGGTATGGCAATTGCTGTAAGAACAATTAGAAATGCACTCAAAGAAAACTTTGAAGCATTAGTTGAATTACCTTCAATTGATGATGCTGTTAAAGCACCTTTCAAAGCATGGTTAGCTGGCATGGATGATGTAGAAGCTTCTAAAGCTGCTGCAGCAGATATTTTAGCTGTTCTTGCAAACAACAATGTAACAGATGCTACTGCTAAAGCGGCATTACAATACGCTGCTGATAATTCTGATTACCTCGTTAAACGTTCTGTATGGATCGTTGGTGGTGACGGATGGTCTTATGACATCGGTTACGGTGGTCTTGATCACGTTCTTGCTAGTGGTGAAAACTTAAATGTTATCGTATTTGATACAGAAGTTTACTCAAACACTGGTGGACAAGCATCTAAATCAACTCCAGTTTCAGCTGTTGCTAAATTTGCGGCATCTGGTAAACGTGTTAAGAAAAAAGACTTAGGTATGATCTCAACAACTTACGGTTATATCTATGTTGCTCAAGTATCTATGGGTGCAAATCAAGCTCACTTCTTAAAAGTACTTCATGAAGCTGAAAGCTATGATGGTCCATCACTAATCATCTGCTATGCACCATGTATCAACCATGGTATCAAAACAGGTATGGGTACTGCACAAAGAAGAATGAAAGAAGCTGTAGAGTCAGGATACTGGCATTTATGGAGATTTGATCCAAGAGTTAAAGAAGAGGGCAAAAACCCATTCACATTGGATTCAAAAGAACCAACTGCAAGCTTCAAAGACTTCATCTTAGCTGAAACAAGATATACTTCACTTAAAACACAATTCCCAGAAATCGCTGAAGAACTCTTTGCAACTGCTGAAAAGCAAGCTAAAGATCGTTACGAAGGTTATGTAAGAATGGCGAAAATGGAGTATTAATCGACTCAGTTAAATTTATAATTCAATGAAATATTTAATATTAAAGGCGATCTCTTAAGGGCAATGTCATTAAGTTAGCCAAAAGATGAATACAGAGAGCAGCAATAGAATGTAATAAAAAAGTTCTGTTGCTGTTTTTCTGTTTATAGATTTCATTGTACTTGGCCTCAAGAAAATGGTCTAACTTATTGTAATCTATCTAGAATACTGTCTAAAAAAAATGGAGATTAGCGTATGAAAAATTATAGTATTATATTTTCTAAAAAAATTAAAAGAAATAGAAAACTACTTTTTATAGTTTCTATTGTATTAAGCTTGACATCAATTCTAGTTGAATCTCTCACATTGAGTTTTATAGATAACGCTATATTGGCCAACGTCCATTTTATCACCAAGAATTGCCTACTACTTTTGGTAATGTACATAATTGTTTCTGTAATGGTATACGTTAAAAAATATTTAGAAAATTATATGGATAAAAAAGGAAAATTCGAAGGCCAAGTAGATATTTTTAAAAATGTATTAGAAAAAGAGATGCTTTTTTTTAGTAAGCAAGAGACTGGGGTGTTGCTTCACAATATTACCAGTGATATATATGAAGCGATGCCTTGGTATTGTTATGGACAATTGCAATATTATTTAGAAATATTGAATTTATTAGCTATTTTGATTTTTATGATGTATATAGAAATTCATTTGTCTGTAATAGTACTTATCCTTGTTGGCGTAAGTATTTTGTTGTCTAATAGAATGAGCATTTTTTTAGGCAAAAAGAATAATGAAAAGCAAATAGTGAATTCTGAGTTAAATCAATTAATGGTTGAAACGGTAAAAAGTATGGGCTCCATTGTACAGTTGAATAAAAGAAATTATTTTGAGAGAAAATATGAGACGTACATGGATCAAAAATATAAACCTATAATTGAGCATGTAATTTTGGGGCAAGCATTATATATCTCTCAGCTTATTTTTTCACAAGAAATTATTCCGTTTTTAGTTTTGTTTATGGGCATGATTTTTACGGCTTTAGGACAAACAACTATAGGAACTACTATTATAATGATGAATCTGACAGTGAGAATTTCAAAGTCAGTACAAATATTGGGAAACTTATTACCCAAAAAACATGCCTCTAAAGAAATCTATAATAGAATAAAATTAATATATGAACTTCCAAATGATGAAGATGATATATGTAAGTTGTCAGTTCCAACTTTTGAAAAATTGGAGATAGAGATAGATAAATATGTATATCCAGACACCAAGAAAATAGCTATAAATGATATAAAGCTAAAAATTGAGAAGACTGATTTAGTATCATTAAATGGAGAAAGTGGAAAAGGGAAAACAACATTGGTCAAATTAATATCAAGACTTTTACCAATAGAGCAATCAAGCTGTAAAATAAGATATAATGGCAAAGATATTGAGGGATTTAGGATAAAAGATTATTATAAACACGTATTGCAAGTTGGACAAGAGAGTCTAGTAATAGAAGGCACTTTAGAAGAAAATCTACTTTTAAGCGATCTATTTAGTAAGGAAGAGCTGGATGAAGTAATTTATACTTGTCATTTGGAAAGTTTTATAAATGAACATGGTATGAATTATTATATAAAGGAAAATGGCAAAAATATAAGTGGTGGAGAAAGGCAACGCATTGGATTAGCAAGGATATTACTTCGTAAACCGGAGCTATTAATATTAGATGAAGTAACAAGTGCTTTAAATGAAGAGATAAGAGATGAAATAGTAAAAAGAATCGTAAGCTATAAAGAAAAATATAATTTGACAATTATTGTGATAAGTCACAACACGGATTTTAGAAAATACAGTAATAAAATTTATCAACTTTAATCTTGAATAGGCGGTTTAATTGTATGAATCATTTGAAAAAAAAAATTGAAAGAAATTATATTTATAAAGCGCTCTTTGGCATTACATTTGTAATTTATCTTCTCCTTGATCTATACACTATAAGTATTCTTCAGAAATTAATAGATTCCGCAACTGAAATGAATACAGAAAAGTTTTTCAGGGATATCAAAGTTTTTATTATTGTGTTAATAATGACTATTGTATTTATCGTTTTAGAACAATATTTTTTAAGAAAGATAACGAATTATGGCAATATTAATTTGAAAAAATTCACATTTAAGAGCTTTCTAAATAAGAATTTGTACTATGAAGATACTAATAATGCTGGCAAAGTTGTCTCGCAGTTAAACAGTGATATTCCTATAGTTTCAAATTGGATTTCAGCGGGATTAACAACTACAATTATACAACTAATAATTTTGATGGTATGTGTAGCTTTACTCTTCGTGTACAGTCCCGAAATAGCTATATTTGTAGTATTTATAATTTTTATCACTTATATGTTTGCTAAATTTATAAGTATTAAGACTTCTCTTAATATGAAATTATTTCAGGAAATGATAGAAAAAATAAGTGAAAAATCATATGAAGGTCTTCGAAGTATAGGAATCATAAGACAATTAGATAAGAATAAGTATTTTCTTGATGCATTGAATCAAATATCCAGTAAAAACGATGTACCCGTAATAGAAAAATTAAGTAAGTATAAAGCTTTTGAGAATTCAGAGTTGAATTTTTTGGCAGATGTTTTGCCGCTTTTCACTTTTGTAATAGGCATTTTTTTAACAACATTGGGTAGATTAACTGTTGGATCAGCATTTGCAATAATGCTGATCACACAAAAATTAAATGAACCTATAATTGTATTGGCTGAGCTACTCACTAAAAAAAAGACGGCTGATGAGGTGTATGATAGAGTTAAATCATTATTTGAAACGAAAATAGCTGAAAAGGATGCTGGTAAATTGTGTGTTTCAAATTTTGATAAATTGGAAGTAGACTTGAAAGCATATTTATATCCAAATAGAAAGGACTCAGCCTTAAGTAACACAAAAGTAGAGATAATGAAAGGTGATGTGGTATCTTTATGTGGAGAAAGTGGAAAAGGTAAAACAACTTTGATTAATTTGATCTCTAGAT
The DNA here is from genome assembly GCA_965140735.1 of uncultured Fusibacter sp. Taxonomy (GTDB): domain Bacteria; phylum Bacillota; class Clostridia; order Peptostreptococcales; family Acidaminobacteraceae; genus Fusibacter_A. The sequence continues at coordinate 4,181,202 of OZ223306.1, forward strand.
TCTTGCCTACCGAAGGATTACAAGGAAAAATTCTGTATAATGGTGAAAATTTAGAAAGATATCAGTTAAATGAATATTATAAGCATGTATTACAAGTTGAACAAAACACTATATTGATAGGTGGTAGCTTAGAAGAAAATTTACTTCTAGGCGATGAATATCCTAAAGAAGATTTAGATGAAATTATTAAAATTTGTTATCTAGAAAAGTTTGTAAATGAACGTGGGTTGGACTATTATATAGAGGAAAATGGCAAAAATGTAAGTGGAGGCGAAAAACAAAGAATTGGTTTAGCCAGAATACTTCTTCGCAGGCCAGATTTATTGATATTAGATGAAGTAACGAGTGCACTAAACGAAGAGATGAGGGATAAGATTGTACAGCGGATTATAAAATATAAAGAAAAATATAATTTAACAATTATAGCAATAAGCCACAATAGCGATTTTGAGAAATTTAGTAATAAGGTTTGTAAACTTTGAATTTTAAATATTTAAATTGTATTGAGAATAATTTTTTATATGTTACTTATACAAGTCTTACATGAGCGTGCAATTTCTTTAAATAATTTCATGATATAATGAATTAAGTATCTGGAGGTGAGTTTACGATGAAAAATTTTGTAAAAATGAAGACAAGATTATACTGTGATCTCTTTGAAAGTTATCGAAGCTTAACGCGAAAAGATAAAATGGAAAAATGGGGAGCAATCTTTCAAGAAGAGCACTTTGAAGTAAAAACTAAAAGCGGTATTTTAAGTGCAAAGCTGTCAGAACTGGGTGATTTAAATGAAAGTGTAAAGCCTACGGTCTGGAGTGGGTCAATTAAGGTGAGATCTACAGATGCAGATAATCCAAATGAGGTACAACAACCATGTCGGTTTACCTTTTATCGAATGAACTGCATGCAAAAGACGGAATATTGTGTGGAGATTCACCTTGTTGTGGAGCCCGTTGGTGATTTGATCCTATCTGAATCTATTTTGAAAGAAATAGGTGAGAGCGTTCTAGAGCTAATTCGCAAGCGCTATAATAAAGATTGGATTATCTTGGATTCAGATCTTAACGCTTCGATCTTAAGAGGCTCATTTTAAGATTGACGTAGTGTCTTTCAAAAAGGTAAAATAGATTTAGAAACTTCGTAAACCGAAATATCTGAACAGTAAAATGAGGAGGATTCATGAAATTTAGAGAGATTGGAAAAACAAATATCAATGCATCTGTGCTTGGTCTTGGTTGTATGAGATTACCGATCATAGAGGGAAACGCAGAACAAATTGATGAGCAAAAAGCTATTGAATTGATCCGATATGCCATTGATCACGAAGTGAATTATATAGATACAGCATATCCTTATCATGGCGGCAATAGTGAACTTATCGTTGGAAAAGCTTTAAAAGACGGCTATAGAGAAAAGGTAACCTTAATTACGAAGGCTCCAAGTTGGCTTATGGAAGAGCCGAGTGATTTTGAAAAGTATTTAGACGAACAACTCGAGAAGTTACAAGTTTCTTGTTTGGATATTTATCTATTGCATGCTTTAGATAAGAAAAGATGGGAAACTTATAAGAAAATAGATATTTTCAATGAAATCGAAAAAATGAAGGCTAAGGGCAAAATCAAGCATATAGGTTTTTCGTTCCACGATGATTTCGAAACTTTTGATGAAATCATAAGAGGCTACAATTGGGATGTCTGTATGATCCAGTTTAATTATATGGATATTAATGAGCAAGCAGGTTTAAGAGGTGTTAAGCTTGCAGAAGAATTGGGCGTTCCGATGATCGTTATGGAACCCTTAAAAGGCGGTATGCTTGCAACACCTTCAGATGATATTTTAGAGCTTTGGAAGCAATCTTCAAGAAATTGGTCACCAGTGGAATGGTCGCTACGATATATTGCTAACTTTAAAAATGTGAAAGTCGTTTTAAGTGGGATGTCTAATTTAGACCAGCTTAAAGAAAATATAGAAATAGCAGATCGCCTTGAGGCAAATACGCTGTCAGAAGAGGATCAAGCTACGATTTCAAAGGTGAGAGAAGCCTATAATAAAAAAGTTCAAATTCCTTGTACGGATTGTAAGTATTGCATGCCTTGTCCACATGGTGTTGAGATACCAAGAGTTTTTTCACTCTATAACAGGGGGAATATGTTCAATAACTTTGAAGGCGTTAATAATAACTATCAAAGCATGTTAAAACCTGAAGCAAAGGCAAGTAATTGTGTCGCTTGTGGTGCATGTGAACCTAAGTGTCCACAACATATTGCTATTATTGAAAGCTTAAAAGTGGCTAAAGCTTATTTTGGAAACTAGAAGCTCAAAAAACTGAATAGAATTCAATTGAAGTTATGGAATCATGTGTGAATCATGAACGGTACGGCCACTGTAATGCAGAGTGAACCTTATATATGTCACTGGGAAACTGGGAAGACGAGGGGAGCGTTGAGGCAAAGTCAGGATACTTACTTCGATGGTGTTGTCTCCTTTTAAGACGAATGAAGCTTTGTTGATAACCGTCAATGCAATTTTTGCATTGGCGTTTTTTTGTTAAGAGTTACTCAATATTGTCATTTGAATCATGGCGACAGAAGGAGATTGATAAACTCATAAGCCAATATAATACGTTGAAGGGATTAAATAAATGGATTGCAATAAAACTTATGGGGAAGCTTCATGTATTTGGGACAAACAGGAAGGGTTGTTGATGTTAATAAGGAGGGGATGGGAATGATAGAACTTAAGAACTTGACAAAATCATATCCAAATCAAACTGAACCAGCTGTAAAAGGTGTGGATATGCATGTTAAAAAAGGAGAATTCTTTGGACTGCTTGGCCCTAATGGCGCAGGCAAGACAACTATGATTGAAATGATGACCACTTTACTTTTACCAACGGCAGGTGAGATTTTAATATCAGGGCAAAAACTTGCACGAAACCGAGTTGACTTGAAAAAGAAGTTTTCATTAGTCACTCAAGAGTATTCTTTGAGATCAGATATGAATTCAGATCAGATTATGGAACTTCAGGGGAGATTACATGGGATGCCTGTCAAGTTAATTCGAAGTCGGACTAATGAATTGTTAGAAGCATGCGATCTGGCGAAGCATCGTAAGAAAATTATGAGAAAGTTATCGGGTGGGATGAAGCGGAAGCTTATGCTCTGTAGAGCGCTTTTAACCGAACCCGAAATCATATTTTTAGACGAACCCACAGCAGGACTAGATCTCATGTTTAGGAGACAAATGTGGGACTTGCTTAGAAAGCTAAACGAAGAGGGGCTAACGATTATGTTGACGACACACTACATTGAAGAAGCTGAGGCCTTGTGCCATCGGGTTGCAATGATGCGAAGTGGTGAGATCGTAAGACTTGAAAATCCCAAAAAATTGATTGCGGAGCTGGGTGAGATTTCAGTGGATGTATTTGATGGCAATGTTACAACGAGCTATTACTTTGGAGATAAAGAGATGGCATTGGCGTTTGCATCAACCACTCATAATCGAATTAATATCAGGAATACATCTCTTGAAGATGTCTTTGTGAAAATATCGGAAAGTGGGGTTGAAATAAGCTAATGGGAATTGTATGTGTGTTATGGGAAAAATATGTAGAGTTTAAATATGAATGGGTTAAGATAACAACTGCAGCGATTATAAGTCCTGTACTCTACCTAATTGCCTTTGGCTGGGGGTTAGGTGATCGTATGGTGAATGGTCATCCGTATATTCAATTTTTAATTCCAGGTATTATTGCACTTTCCACGATGAATACCAGTTACTCTTCTGTGGGCACGTCGTTAAATATCCAAAGGTTGTTTGAAAAATCTTTTAAGCAGATTATTATATCCCCCACACCGTGGTGGCAATATCTAATAGGACAGATTATTGGTGGTGCCATTAGGGGCATGTATGCAGGCATTTTGCTTTTGATTATTGTCATGCCTTTTCAGAATATTGTAAGTGTGACACCACTTTTTTTCTTAGTGATGTTGCTTAATGGTGTGGTTTTTTCATCACTAGGGGTTTTGGCTTCTATGATTGCAAAGACACATTCTGATATTAGCAGATTCTCAACCTTTGTGATTATGCCGATGACATTTTTATGTAACACTTTCTTTCCTCTGGAAAAAGTGCCTAAATTGGCACAAACCTTTATTAATTTTTTACCTTTACCACATGCGAGTGGTTTGCTTAGAGCAATCTCCTATGGAGAGCCAATTCGGTATCAATCTGTGGTCGTACTTTTAGCATATGCAGTAGTCCTATTTATGTTGACACTTCAAACAACACAACGAATAAAAAATATGTAGAACTGGATGAAATGTAGAAAATAGACGCATGGTAAATATTAAGACTGAGATAAGGACTTAGATAGCGATTCCAAGCTATTGCTTTCATATAAGCAAATTGTTTGGAATCGCTTTTTTTAGTTACAAGACCTAATAATACATATTGAGAAACTAGTGTATGAATATTCCAATCAAAAAAGGGTAAAAGCATTGTAATCTGAGATTTTGAAAGTAGGGATGTATATGAAAAAATGTTTTGGGCTCATTGTAAATCGATTAGACGACAAAGTCACTCTAATTGATTTTTTACTAAACGCTAAACAATTTGGTCATACAATTGATGAGGTTATTGTCATTTATTCTCAGGATATAGATCGTGGTTATCTTGAAAATATAAAGACGTTCGTTAAGGTGAAGCTTATTCATGTGAATCGGCTTGAACGGATTTATGACAAACTTCATGGGATTGGGGTGTCTGAAAAGGCGATTATAAAAATTCTAGGAATGGATGATTTTGAAAAAACAGGACTTGTGACTTATTCTAAAAAAAGAAATTTGGTACTTCTTCAAGCTTTGTTAGATGATATGGATATTGTTTACTTTATCGACAGTGATGTTCATCCCTGTGTGCTCTATAACGAAGGCAAATGTGAAGAAATTGATTTTGTGGCAGAACATTTAAATTATCTACTCTTTAAAAATGTGGCTGCAACTACAAGTGATTACTCAGGTTATTTTATCTTGCCCCCTATGCAGTTTGAGCATATGAATTCTTTTTTGGTGGGAATTCAGAAAGAAGGTGCAATTCCCTATATGAACAGTTCTAATCTTCATAAATGTTTAAAGCTTGGCATAGGTGAACCTTATAGAATACCTGCTTTTACCAATAAGCTATTGGGTGGCAATTTAGCAATGAGAACCTGTTTTTTAGATCGAATACCCCCCTTCTTCTCGTTTTTCTATAAAGTGGATGACAACTACTATTTGACAAGAGGAGAAGATACGACCATGGGGATTTTCTTTGATCAAAATCACCTTAAGGTTATTGACATAGATGTAAAAATCACACACGACACCTTTGGTACATATCCTAAAAGACCAGACTTATTAAATGATCCTTTGATTAAAAACAGACTTTTTTACGCTTCTATGGGATGGATTGGCAGAAATCCATTTTTAAACTATATCTTGGGTAAAGATTTCCGAGCAATAGCAAATGAGCAAAAGGCTGAGATGATTATAGGTGCAAAAGCTTTAGAGCAATATACTAATGATTCTAGATTTTTAAAACTACCACACGCGATTGACTGTGCAGTGGAGAATCTGCCATTGATGATAGAACGTTATGAAGAGGTCAAAAACGCATGGTTAGAAATTACAAAGGCGATTGAAAGGAGAAAAGGATGAAAGTATTATTAATTAATCATTTTCCATTGGAGGGTTCAGGAAGTGGCATCTATACGAGAAATTTAGCCGAAGAACTCGCTAATTTTGGAAATGAAGTCATGGTTATTTATCCTGAGCACTATAAAACAAAATATGAGAAGTTTGAATCCTTGCCTATTGTATTTAAAAGTGATGAATATAATAAAGAAGATCCTATCGATGTCCCTTTTAATTTCCCGTGTTTCACTTCACATCCAAGAAGTAATAATACTTTCTATGAACTGACAGAAGCAGAAATCACACTTTATATTGATGCTTTTAAAAAAGCAACTCATGATGCGATTGCACAGTTTAAGCCTGATATAATTCATGCACAACATCTCTGGTTGACCCCTTATGTTGCAAGTCTTTATGGTATTCCTTATGTCATTACAGCACATGGAACCGATCTTAAAGGCTTTGTGAAAGATGCAAGATATCATCAATATGCACTTGAAGGTGCTGGAAAAGCAGAAAAGGTGATTACGATTTCCAAACAAGTTGATCGTGAAGTTGAAACGCTTTTAAAAGTGCCTAGTTCAAAGCGAAGTTTGATATTAAATGGTTATAATCCAGGACTTTTTAAAATGAAATCACTAGTGTCAAAAGAGGTCCTTGCTAAATACGGGATTGACTACAAAGGTGAGCGTATTGTATTTTTTGCTGGAAAACTGGCTCACTTTAAAGGTGTCGATATTTTACTAGAGGCCACTAAATTAAATGAAATTGCTCTAGAAGACAATGTTATTACTGTGATTGCAGGTAATGGAGAACTCTATGAGGAATTGATTCATCAAAAAAATGATTTGGCACTTCAAAAAACGCACTTCCTTGGCCATATATATCAAGAAGAGCTTGTCGCGCTTTATAATATTGCTCATGTGAGCTGTGTGCCCTCGAGAACAGAACCTTTTGGACTCGTTGCCATTGAAGCTTTGGCATGTGGCGCTCCAGTTGTAGGGACGAATCAAGGAGGACTTCCTGATTTTATAACGGATGAAGTCGGTGAGTTAGTCCCTGTGGAGGATTCAGAAGCGTTATCTGGAGCAATACTAAAAATGCTCAAAAATAATAGTCAAAGAGAAATGGCAGATGTCTGTCATAACTATGCTGAGCTTAATTTCTCAAGACACATTTCAATAAAAAAAGTAGCGGAAATGTATCAAGAAATCTTAACCAAAGGATCAAAAAAATAAGGAGGACTGTATGAGAATTGTAATGGTAATTCCGACTTACTGGCAAAGGTCAAGAAGTGAGGGCTGGCAAGAAGGGGATGCGGTTTATGACCATCCTACGCCTATAGATGAAGAAGGCACTCTTGGTCGTACACTGGAGAGTATTAAGATTTTAAATAATAAAAACTTTAAATTGGTTATCCCTGTTTGCCCTACAACTGATGAAATTGCAGAACTTGCAGAGCAGAAAACAAAAGAAATCGTGGAGAAATCTAATATTACAGTTGAAACCTATATTTTTACACCGAATAACTTAGAAAATATAAAGGGGATATTACGACAAGAGGGCTTAGACAGCGAACTCGAACTTCTTAATATTAAAGGGTACTCAAATGTCAGAAACATATGTCTGTATGTTGGACAGGTTCTGGGTGGGGATATGGTTATTCTTATAGATGATGATGAAGTTTTCGAGAAACCTGATTTTGTAGATATGGCTGTGGAGTTTATGGGAAAACGTAAATATGGTTCCATCATCTATGGTGTTGCGGGTTACTATCTAAATAAAAAAGATGAGTACTATGATGATGTAGAAATGCAGGCTTGGATGACGTATTGGGATCGTTTTGGTTCAAAGGCAAAAGCTTTTGATAAGATCATTTCTGCTGGTCCTCGAATTAAAATTACACCATTTGCATTTGGTGGCCTTATGGTAATTCACAAAAATATGTTTAGAATTGTCCCATTTGATCCAAAAGTTTCTCGTGGCGAGGATATTGATTATCTTATTAATGCGAAAATGTATGGTTTTGATTTCTTCTTAGATAATAAACTCAATATTAAACATTTACCACCGCCTAAGCATCATCCAGTCTGGAAGAGAACTCGAGAAGATATTTATAGATTCTTATATGAAAAATCTAAAATTGACAATCAAGTGGAACACAGCAATATGAAAAAAGTAACTGCAGAAGATTTTATGCCTTATCCAGGTGATTTTTTAACAGAAGATTTAGAAGATAAGATTTATAAAACCAATATCCTTTTGGCACTTGATTATCTAACAGAGGGAAAAGTGGATGATTGCCGGGGTGCAATTGAGAATATCTATTTGAGCAAATATGAAGCTATACCAAAATTTGATACTTTTGAAACTTATCGAGATGCTCAAAAAATGTGGGTAAAACTCGTAGATATCACAGGAATCCACAGAACCGTTATTCGAAATGAAATGGAGCTCAACAATCTATCCAGACAAAAAGCAGCTCAAGAAATAGAAAAATTTGTTACAGTGGATCGTGTGGAAATCAAAAAGTCCTTAAAAGAAATCTCATTCTTCAATATCTTTACTGACAAAGAACTTGAACGTATCATTGATATCGTATCCACAAGACGCTATAAAGAGAATCAGATACTCTTTAGAAAAGGTGACGTCAATGAAGCTTTCTATATCATTATAAAAGGGTGTATTCGAGTTGCTAAAAGAGATGATAATAATGAAGAAATCGTGCTTGGACATGTGGCAACTCAAGGGCTCTTAGGAGAAACGACGTTGGTTAATGAATATCACTTTGTGGACGCTATTGCAGAAGAATACACAGAAGTTCTGAAAATGAAGCAAAGTGAATTGGAACACATGATTGATGAAAATCCAATTCTAGGCAATAAATTTTTATTAATGTTGATTGATAAACTCAATTTTAAATTATCAGCGACGAATGAACTTGCATCTAAGTATTATCTAAAAGATGAACATATTATTGACTAAAAGAGTTGTTAAAAAATATAGAAAGAGGTAGCATTTCAACAAAAATTTTAAACTTTATTAATTTTGTTGAAACGCTATCTCTTTGCGTCTATAATAAGAAGTGAAGTTACTCAGATTTTATGTTTTAGGAGGCTTATTTTGAGAAAAGGTGATTTTATTTTGGGGGCCATACTGGTTTTATTTGTGGCTTTTGTATCGCTAGAACCAACACATAGTATTTTTATTAGTTTAACGGCTGCACATCCTTATGCAGGGGGATTCTGTAAATTTGCGTTACTTGCAACTATGGGTGAAATGCTTGTAACAAGATTAAATCAAGGACAGTATAAAAAAGCAGATGGCTTTATTTATAGAGTTCTTATTTGGGGTTTTTTAGGCATTGTGATTACCTTAATTTTTCAAGTTTTTGCAGCGGGTACAACTGCTGCAATTGAGAAAGGTTATCTTATAGGTAAGAGCAGTAACTTAGCATTCGCATTTTTTACGAGCTGTTTAATGAACTTAACTTTTGCACCAACTATGATGACTTTTCACCGATACACAGATACCTATATTGATCTCAAATTTGGTGAGAGTATAACAAAACCAACACCTAGTCAGGTTATTGATAAAATAGACTGGAATGGTTTTATCTCTTTTGTTCTTTTCAAAACCATACCTTTTTTCTGGATTCCAGCACACACTTTAACCTTTTTATTACCAGGCGAGTATCGTGTTCTTGCAGCAGCGTTTCTCTCGATGGCACTTGGGTTATTGTTGACGATTGGCAAACGAAAAAAATAGAGCGTTTGTGAGAGAATGACTTCTAACATCGAATTATAGATTTGAAAATTCATAAAAAAGGCACTTATAAGAATTTGATCGAGCTCTTATAAGTGCTTTTTATATCGTTGAGTTTTAAATGAAGCTATATTTCAAAGGAATCGTTGAGCTTTGGAATTATAATTTCGCAAGATTTGATTTCGCCAAGTCTATCTCTAAAAAAATGAGAAGCTTCATGCTCACCATGTGTGACGAAAATCTTTTCGAGTCCGTCAATAGGTTTAACCCAATCTAGTAAATGATTGAGATCAGCATGCCCAGAAAAACCAGAGATAGAATGAATATGAGCTTTAATAGCGATATCTTCATCTAATATGCGCACCTTGGTAGCGCCGTCTTTTATAGCTCTTCCCAGTGTGTTTTCAGCTTGATATCCAATAAAGATCACATGGGTAGAGGCACGCCAAAGATTGTGTTTTAAATGGTGCTTAATCCTACCAGCATCACACATACCACTTGCAGAAATAATCACCTTTGGTGAGTGATCTTTGTTAAGTGCAATAGATTCTTCATTGGAATTGATAAGATGCAAATTTTTTAAAATGAAAGGACTTTCGCCGTAACTCTTTATCAATTCGCTCATGTACTGACTACTTTTTGAGTAGATAGAAGTAGCATCAAGAGCCAGAGGTGAATCTACATAAATTGGAATTCGATCTAATAAAGCTGCTTTATCTGTATTATGTGTACGCATATAGTGATTGAGTTCAAATATAATTTCTTGTGTTCTCCCAACTGCAAAAGAAGGGATAATGACAGTGCCATTTTCCTCATAGGCATCTATAATAATGGATACAAGTTTTTCTGTTCTAGTTTCTATATCCTGATGGAGTCGATTGCCATAAGTGGACTCCACGACCAGAAAATTAGAATGATCAATAGTTTCAGGATTTTCTTGAAGAAAATTGGTACTATTTCCAAGGTCGCCAGAAAAGACGATGCGTTTGGAAACATTATTTTCAATATAATCGATGACGACAGAGGATGATCCTAAGAGATGCCCTGCATTTACAAGATTAAAGGCCAGCGTATGGTCTAATTCAACAGTCTGGTTGTAATCCAAAGGGTATAGGTATTGGATGGCTTCCACAGCATCATCTTCAGTAAAAAGAGGCAGGACTTTATCAAGGCCTGCACGCTCTCTTTTTTTATTTTCCCAGTCCGTTTCTGATTCATGAATTTTGCCAGAATCTCTAAGAAGAATATCTGCTAAGTACATCGTTGGATAGGTGCAGTATATCTTTCCGGAGAAACCTTTTTTAACGAGCAATGGAATTCTGCCAGAGTGATCTACATGAGCATGTGATAATATCATAAAATCCAAGGTTTTGGGATCAAAATCAAAAAGGGTATAATTGAGCTGTTCTTCAGTAAGAGTGCCTTGAAATTGCCCACAGTCTATTAAAAAACGATGTTGCTCTGTTTCAACAAGATACATGGAGCCGGTAACATGTCCTGCAGCGCCTAAAAAATTAATTTTCATATTTTCCTCCTATTTTAACTTTGATTATTTATATTGTACCCTAAAATACAGAAAAATATTTGAAATAATCTTGTATTTTCATCTTACAAATAAGATAATGTTATTGACTTGATATTGTGTACATAAAAGTTTAAATAAAAGAAATAATAGGAGGCCAAATGAAAATCGGAAATTGTTTGTATAAAGATGAAAAAATAGGTTATTGTATTATAGAATCAGAACGTATTTATCCTATAAATACTATTTTGGGGATTGAAGTTGGTAGTTTTCAAGAACTTGTTGAGAATTGGGCAGATATCCATAGTGAAATACAAAAAAAGATAGAGTTTGCTAAGAGTATTTCAATAGAGGCAGTTTCATTTTTAGCGCCTATTCCAAAACCTGTTAGAAACTTAATCTGTGTTGGAAAAAATTATTTAGATCACGCAAAAGAGCTTGAAGGCAAAACAGCCAATTTGACGGGGATTCCAAAAGAACCGATTTATTTTTCAAAAATGGCACATCAAATCCTTGGGCCTTCAGATATGCTTCATGTTGATTCTTCTGTAACGACAGCGGTTGACTATGAAGTAGAACTTGGATTGATTATAAAAAAAGAATGCAAGAATGTCCTTGCAAAGGATGCTGAGGATGTCATATTTGGGTATGCGGTCTTTAATGATTATTCTGCAAGAGATCTTCAAACAAAGCATATACAGTGGCATAGAGGTAAATCATTAGATGGTTTTACTGCAATGGGCCCTTACATTATTACAGCGGACGAAATAGCGTTTCCGCCGAGTCTTGAAATCACCTGTAAAATCAATGGTGAGTTGAGACAAAATGGGCTTACAGATCAATTGATTTTTCCGATCGCAACATTGATTGAAGATTTTTCAAAAGGCACAACACTTATCCCAGGGGATATAATCATTACTGGAACACCTTCTGGTGTTGGAATGGGATTTGATCCGCCCAAATATCTCAAGAATTTAGATTCAGTCGAATGCGAAATTGAGGGCATGGGACGAATCTGCAATGGAGTTGTAATGAAAAATTAAAGGTTGTGTGATAGTTTTTAAGCTGTAATTTTGGTACAATAAAGAGATAAAACTGAAAAGTTTAAAAATCAGATACAAAGAACTAAAATTATAGAAGGGGATTATATGACAGTTAGGAAAAACGGAATGATTTCACTTTTGTTTGCATTTTTATTGATTTTCAATTTCAATATAGGATATGCAGAAAATGCGTTGTTGATGGATGAAATCGGTGGGTCTGTACCACTGATTAATGCACCGGGTGACGGCGTGAGTGACAGTAGTGCTGAAGAAGGCACTATGCCAATTGAGACAGATGAAAGTAACATGACAGAAAACGATGTCGATGGTACATCAGAGAGTGCTGTTGATGCCACAACTCAAGAAATTTTATTGAATAATGAAGGATTAGAGTTATTAGAGTCATATTCAGTCACAGCACCTGAAGGTGTAGATTTAGAACAAATGGAATACAATCAATACAATATTGGTTATTTTTATGTGGTGGCGATAAACAGCGCTGTAAACATCAGAAAAAGACCAGATACAGGAAGCCCCATAGTCAAAAAATTAGGCTTCTATGGTAAGATGAATGTCTTTGAAAAAGTAAGAGGGCAGTATTTTAAAAAATCAGATAGTGATGAATGGTATCGTGTTTATTGGTATGAAAAAAGTGAAATTAAAACAGGGTATGTATATTCGAAAATCGTTAGATTTAGAACGTTTAGACTTGACCTTGCTAAAACTCAAATTGATAATCTTGTAAATTATTTTGTAGATCATGATAATATGGCTAAAATAAGTAATTATAAGAATGTTAATGGGTATGCGCCACGTTATAATGGGCAGAGTCAAGATGCTTTTGGTAATACTAGAGATCAGTCTGCGCCACTATACGTTTCACCAGATAGTGGCAGTGAATTTAGATATTTACCAGATGGCCTTATTGTAGATGTATTAGGTGAAGAAAATGACTACTATAAGGTTCATGTCTTTGACCATGATTCAGAGGGATACATTCCTAAAAAGTATTTATCTTTTCAGAATCAAGTCCATAAAATGAGCCAAGCTATACTCGTTGATATAAAAAATCAAAATGTCAGCAGTTATCAGCTTGTGGAAGACAAATGGGTATTGAAATCGCTCTCTTATGCAACTACTGGTATGGAAGCTGAATTTAAAGAACCAACTGTACCTGGAACTTACGCAGCAATTCAAAAGAAAGATAAGTTTTTATATTTAGATGATAAGACAAAAGAACTTGATGGCTATGCACCCTATGCGATTAGATTTAATGGTGGCGCTTATCTGCATGGATTTCCTGTAAATTACAGATGGAATAAAGTAGAAGAACTCGTTACAGACGCTGTGTATGATGATCAAGGTACTATTATCCAAGATGCTGTTTATGAAGAAAAGAGAGTTGGTAAACCAATAGATCCAGGCTTAATTGAGTATTCGTATACACTTGGAACTATCCCTTTATCACATAAATGTGTTCGTAATCCAACGTCACATGCGGAATTTTTATACAATTGGATTGTATTGGATGAAGCGATGATTATTGTTGTGGATTAACTTAATATTTGACAACAGGTGAAGACCCTTAGGAGAGTTAAATGAAGCAAAAAAGAATAATCACATTTAGTGTTATCTTAATCGTAGTTGTATTGGTTGGTATTTTTAGTGTCAATCAATACACTATTTATGTGGAAAACAAGAAAATTGAAGCGGCAGAAACAAAGGCTAGACTAGAAGAAGAAGCTAAAGCTCAAGAAGAAGCACGTATTAAAGCTGAGGAAGAAGCACGTCTCAAAGCAGAAGAGGAAGCTCGCATTAAGGCTGAGGAAGAGGCGAGACTTAGAGCTGAGGCCAATAAAGAGCTTATTGCAGAGAATACATTTTACACAGGTAAAAAAGGTGCAATTGTATACGATCAGTATAGTGGTGAACAAGAAGAACTGAGTACGATCCCGCCTAAAACGGCTGTATATGTAAACACTTATGTTCAAGATGAAGCGGGTAATACAACATTTGCAGAAATTGCGGATCAATTCGAAGGGACCGTACTTGGATATGTAGCCTTTGATAGTCTCGTGAAAACACCAATGGATTTGATTTCAAAGCCTTACGATGATGCTGATTATACAGCCTTTGAAAAAAATGAAAGCTTTGCAGACAATCCGCCAGTAGTTGTAAAAGGGGCTTATATGACGGGAAATTCAGCTTCTACTGGGAAATTGGATGTGCTTATCGATTTACTTGATCAGACAGAACTCAACACATTGGTAATTGATGTAAAAGATGACAATGGTTTTTTATTGTTTTATTCGGAGTCAGCTGAAAAGTACAATCCTAGAGCAAATGAACATATCTATATCAAAGATATGCAAGCTTTTATGGATAAGTTAAAAGCACATGATATTTATTTAATTGCAAGGATCGTAACTTTTAAATCCCCTATTTATGCAAAGGATAATCCAGATAAAGCGATTGTATATGCAGGAACCTCAAAGCTATACAGTGATAGAGATAAACTGCTCTGGGCATCGGCGCATAATAGAGAACTTTGGGATTATAACATAGGCGTTGCCAAAGAAGCCGCTAAATGGGGATTTAATGAAATCCAATTTGACTATGTGCGTTTCCCTGCGATACCCAATAAAGTGAACATTGATTATAGAAATACAGAAAATGAATCCAAAACGGCAACTATTCAAAAGTATCTTAAGCAGGCTTATGAAGAACTTAAGCCATATAATGTTTATATTGCAGCAGACGTGTTTGGATGGGCTGCAACTTCTATTAATGACGTTGGCATAGGACAACACTGGGAAGCTGTAACAAATGTGGTAGATTACATTTGTCCTATGATGTATCCAAGTCACTATGGGCCTAATAATTTCGGATTATCTGTTCCGGATGCATTTCCATATGAAACGATAGACCGGTCGCTAAAAGATGCTTTTGATCGAAATACTAATGTGATGACGCCTGCATATATACGACCTTGGATTCAAGATTTTACAGCAGGTTGGGTAAAGGGACATATCTCATACGGTGCAAAAGAAGTTGAAGCTCAAATAAAGGCTCTTGAAGATAATGGCATACACGAATTTTTATTGTGGAATGCAAAAAACAATTATTCTGAAAAAGCATTTGAAAAGAATTAATAGTTGAATCTGAAATTATAGGAGGCAGAAAGATGATATCAAGGCAAGTTGCGGAAGCGCTTTTAGAGATTAAAGCGGTTTCAATAGTAGGTGAAGATCAGTTATTTACATGGGTTTCTGGTATTAAATCACCCGTTTACTGTGATAACCGTATGACAATTAGTTTTCCTAAGGTAAGAGATTTAATTGCAAATGGATTTGCAGACAGAATCAGAGCGAAATATAAAGATGTTGAAGTGATTGCAGGGACTGCCACCGCAGGTATCCCACACGCAGCATGGGTTGCACAAATTTTAGATTTACCTATGGTTTATGTCAGAAGTAATCCAAAAGGACATGGTAAAGGGAAGCAAATAGAGGGTTATTTAAAACCAGGTAGTAAGGTCGTTTTAATAGAAGATTTGCTTTCCACTGGTGGGAGTTCAATGAAAGCTTGTGAAGCATTGAGGGAAGAAGGCGCAGATGTATTAAGTGTCATGGCAATTTTTAGTTATAATTTTGCACAAGTAGATACAATTTTTAATGAAAAGAAAATTGCATTTGAAACGCTTACAGATTATAAGACGCTATTGCCGATTGCAGTCGAAAAAAATTATGTTGATGAAAGTAGCAAAGAAACGCTTTTAAAATGGAGCGATAATCCCAAAATGTTTACAGAGGCATAGGCCATTTGACGAGAACAAGAAGAACATCTTTATTTAAGGATGTTCTTTTGATTTGAATTTGCTATAATAGAGATTGAATAAGAGGTGTGAAAAGTGAGAGTAAGAAAAATAAAAGGGGCATTTGAAGAATTGATCACTTATGATCAAGTTTTTGTAGTGGACCCAGCAAGTAAAAAAGGTAAATGGCATGAAGTGTTTGGAAACAATCATGAAATTCATGCGGAATTCGGTGGTGGGAAAGGCCGTTTTATTATTGAAATGGCAAAGCGTTATCCCGATGTTAACTTTATTATGGTGGATGTCATTACAGAAGTTATTTTAAAGGCGGCTCAACGCGCTGACAAGGTGAAATTGCCAAATCTTAAAATGATTATGATTGATTTAAAGGAAGTGAATACTTTTTTTGAGGACAATGAACTTTCTCGAATTTATTTAAATTTCAGTGATCCGTGGCCTAAAAAGAAACATTATAAAAGGCGATTAACGTATAGAGAGTTTATGAAAAAATACCAATCGGTCCTTAAAGAAGAGGGGTGGATTCACTTTAAAACAGATAATAAAGCGTTGTTTGAGTTTTCGCTCAATGAGTTTTGTGCACTTGATATGATTATGAAAAACATTTCACTTGATTTACATGCGCAAGATGATCCTGACAATATTATGACTGAGTATGAAGAAAAATTTTCGAGCAAGGGCTTTCATATTTATCGAGTAGAGGCGAAGTTTAGAAAATAAGATATTGTAAGAGACCACTCAAAAGGATGGGTTTTTATGGAACGTTTAATTAAGCGAATTTTGATCATTGTTGGAGCTGTTTTACTCACAGTGTCAGTATGGCTTGGATATTATTGGCTTGCTCAAAATGCGGGGCAAAATGTATATATTGAAATAGCTTTCAATATAATCTATTGGTTATTTAGAATTAACATCCTATGGATCGCCATTGTGATATTTCTAGAAAACAAAAATCCATCGCGTACAGTGGCTTGGTTGTTAGTTTTGACATTAATCCCTCTGTTAGGTTTTTTATGCTATATTCTCTTTGGCCGAAGTTATCGTAAAAAATCACTCTCAAAGAGTAAACATTTGAGTGACTCAGACCGGTTATTACATGCGGCAAAAGTACAACAAGGGTTGATTGATTATATTGATTTACCCAACAGTACAAATGCACATAATAAGCGTCTTATGCAACTCATTTTAAACAATGCTAAAGCGCCTTTTTCACTAAAAAATGAAATAAATGTGCTCACAAATGGTATGAGTAAATTCAATCGGTTAATAGGGTGCATAGAACGTGCAAAAGAACATATTCATATTGAATATTTTATTATCAAAGACGACCAAATCGGTAATGAGATAAGAAGATTACTCATTGAAAAGGCTAAAAAAGGTGTTAAAGTCAGAATTATTTATGATGCCGTGGGTTCATTTAGGCTATCCAAGTATTATATTGAAAGTCTCAGAAAAGCAGGTGTAGAAGTTTATCCGTTTTTCCCAGTTGCATTTCCTCTGTTTTCTAGAGACCTCAATTACAGAAATCATAGAAAAATTGTGGTTGTGGATGGTACGGTTGGATTTGTAGGGGGCTTAAATATAGGCGATGAGTACCTTGGTAAATCAGATCGATTTCACTTTTGGCGGGATACACATTTAGAGATAAAAGGTGAGGCAGTTTATTCACTTCAGACTATATTTTTAAACGATTGGAATTACGTGTCGAAGCAAGTTGTGGATGGTGTTGAGTATTTTCCAGAACATACAATTGAGAAACAAGCTTTAATGCAGGTGGTTGCTTCTGGCCCAGATTCTGAATGGCAAGCTATTTTGCAGGCCTTTTATAAGATGATGGCTTCAGCCACTGATAAAATATGGATTACGACGCCTTATCTTGTTCCAGAAGAGAGTTTGATGATGGGCTTAAAAACGGCTGCTTTAAGTGGCGTAGATGTTCGCATCATTATCCCTTCACAACCAGATCATTTCTTTGTGTACTGGGCATCTCAGTCCAATATTGAAGAGTTACTTGAAGCTGGTGTTAAAATATATCAGTACAGAAATGGTTTTATACATTCGAAGATTATGATTGTCGATCGGCTCTCTGCAACTGTTGGCACTACAAATTTGGACATAAGATCGCTTGAAATTAACTTTGAAGTGAACGCTTTTATATATGACGTCCCAACGATTATACGTTTAGAAGAAGATTTTGTAAAAGATCTAAGTGAATGCAATGAATTTATATTGACTCAATTTAAAAAGAGAAAGTTTAAAAATAAAGTGTTAGAAGCAATGGGAAGACTAGTTTCCCCATTACAATAGGAGGTGTTATGATCTACTTTTTTATGATATTGGTAGCAGTTGTTATAGATCAATTGACGAAGTTTTGGGCTGTAACTTATTTGATGCCACAAAAGAGTATGACGTTTATTCCTGGTATTTTAGGATTTCATTATACAGAGAACACAGGCGCTGCATTTAGCATATTGAGAGATAAACAATTGCTTTTAATTATTGTTACATTACTGATTATTGCCGTTTTAATGGGCATGATGACAAAAGCAATCAAGGTAAGTGATCCGATCATTGTCAAACTATCGTATATGTTCATTATTTCAGGTGCATTGGGTAATTTTATTGATAGAGCAAGACTCAATTATGTTGTCGATTTTTTTGAGTTCAAATTTATCAATTTTCCAATCTTTAATGTTGCAGATGTTTTAGTAGTTTGTGGCGTTATTTTACTGGGTTATGCAACTATTTTTCTCAAGTATGAATTTTAAGGAGAGATTGAATGAAGACGCTTATGGAATGGATTGTTAAAGCGCTTGTCAAAGGTTTGATTTATGCTGCTGGCTTTGCCCTAGTGGGTGGTTTAGCAGGTGTACTCATTAAAAAAGGATTTGTGCAAGGGGCTTATATAGCTGTTCTTGCAGGTTCTGCAGTGGCAATGCTTGTAGCGTCATATGGTTTTATCGGATCTCCGAAAGCAAGATTTGCTTTTTTCACACATCATCAATATGATGACGTGTCAAAATCAAAAGAAAGTACAAAATCAACAAAAACAGATGCAAAATATCGTGAAGAGATGGCGTTTAAAGGCCTATACCCATCGATTATTGCTGTGGAAATGTTGATAATAGGGTTTATCATCGAAGCATTGCTTCATTGATATAAGTCACAAAACATAGGGAAGGTGAGAAGATATGGAAAACATATTATTCGAAAAGAGGGATCAAATAGGGATTGTTACCTTTAACAGACCCAATGCACTGAATGCCCTCAATGAAGAAACATTGCATGAGTTAAAAACTTTAATCGCAGAATTGGAACAAGATTCTGAAATATCGGTTGTTGTTTTTACAGGTGCAGGCAAAGCTTTTATAGCAGGTGCTGATATCAAAGCGATGGCATCTCTTAATGCCGAAGAGGGTCGGCAATTTGGCAGACTTGGACAGAGTGTTTTTAGAGCAGTTGAAAAGATGGAGAAAATTACGATTGCTGCAGTGAATGGTTTTGCACTTGGTGGCGGACTTGAATTTGCATTGAGTTGTGATTTGCGCTATGCTCACGAAAAAGCGAAGTTTGGTCAACCAGAAGTTTCACTTGGCATTACTCCTGGATTTGCAGGGACACAGAGATTGCCGAGAATTGTTGGTGTTGCAAAGGCCAAAGAGATTATTTACACTGGAAGAATGATTGATGCTGAACATGCTGAAAAAATTGGTTTAATCAATGGCATAACAAGTGACAATGTTCTTGAAGTTGCTCTTGAAACAGCTGAATTGATTGCGTCTCAAGCACCAATTGCGGTTAAGTATGCGAAAAAAGCCATTGATGTAGGTGCAAATGTCTCGATTGAAGAGGGCAATGAGATTGAAGCGTCATTATTTGGACTTTGCTTTGCAACGCTTGATCAGAAAGACGGGATGAAAGCTTTTCTAAACAAGGGAAAAGCTGAATTTCAAAACAAGTAACTCATAAGCACATAACTTAAAAGAAATAGGAGGAATGATTATGAAAATCGGTATTTTAGGAGCAGGTACTATGGGCGCTGGGATCGTTCAAATTTTTGCTCAAAATGGTTTTGATGTTGTTATGCGTGATTTAAATGAAGAGGCACTTAATAAAGGTCTCAAAGGGATTGAAAAAGCGTACAGTAAACTTGTAACAAAAGGGAAATTAAGTGAAGAGGATAAAATTGCTAGTCTAGGTAGAATTCAGTCTACGTCTGATGTTCAGGCTTTGAAAGATTGTGATTTTATCATAGAAGCTGCAACTGAAAATATGAATGTTAAAAAGAAAATATTTGAAGAACTTGATCAAGTGGTTAAAGCAGAAGCCATTTTAGCAACAAATACATCATCTCTTTCAATTACTGAAATAGCAGCGGTTACAAAGAGACCTGATAAAATAATAGGGATGCATTTCTTTAATCCAGTACCCGTTATGAAATTGGTTGAAATCATTAAAGGTATTGCAACTTCTGATGCAACTTATGATGTGGTTTATAATCTTTCAACAAAAGTGGGTAAAGATCCTGTAAAAGTTGAAGAAGCACCAGGATTTGTGGTCAATAGAATTTTAATTCCAATGATCAATGAAGCTGTGGGGATTTTAGCAGAAGGTGTTGCCACTGCAGAAGATATCGATAAAGCAATGATGCTTGGTGCAAACCATCCAATTGGGCCTTTAGCACTTGCAGATCTCATTGGAAATGATGTAAACTTAGCGATTATGGATGTGTTATTTGATGAATTTAAAGATCCTAAGTATAGAGCGCATCCGCTTTTAAGAAAAATGGTAAGAGCAGGGCACTTAGGCAGAAAATCAGGATCAGGTTTTTATCAATATTAAGCAAAAGAACTGAAAAGTATGTAACATAAATGTAAAACGGTTGCCTTTCCTATTATGTTACAATAAAATAGATCTCATTATGAAAGGAAACACAATATGAAGTTTTACATTAAGTTATTTGTTATATCGTTTATATGCTTTACAGCTGTAATTGCAGGTGCATTTCTTTTTATGGAAAAGAATCATGCAAAAAATGTCGCTGAGACACCTACAGATATACCTTCTACACCCGTTAAACCAGAGGTTAAACCGGTTGAACCACCAGCAGAAGTTGATGACCGAACAGAGTTACAGAAGCTTGCAGATAGTTCAAATAGAGTCAATGTACTTGCATTTGGGCTTAATGATTCACTGGCGGATACAATGATGTTTATTAGCTTCGATCCAGAGGAACAAAAGTTAGATATTTTATCCATACCACGAGATACTTACCATCATGTTGAAGGCTTTAATAATCCCGGACAAAAGAAAATGAATGCAGTTTATGGGATGAAAGGTGTTGGTGGTGTCAATGGCATGAAGAAATACCTATCTGAGTTTTTAGGTGTTCCAATTGACTACTATGTTAGAGTGGATTTTAAGGCTGTACAGGCAATTGTAGATGTTCTTGGAGGCTATCGAGTAAAAGTGCCATATGATATGGATTATGACGATTCATGGGCGAGACCTGAGCTTCATATTCACCTTAAAGCGGGAACTCAAACACTTGATGGTAAAGAAACTGTTAAATTTTTAAGATTTAGAAAAAATAATGATGGTACAATTAGTGAAGGTGATGTTCAACGGATTCCGAGACAACAAGCTTTTGTAAATTCAATGATTAAGAAAGCATTGAGCTCACAGTTACCCACTGTTATGAATACAATTATCAATAGTAACTATGTCAAAACAGACATGACGATTGAAGAGGCTTTGCGCTATGCCGTCAAAGCTGCTGGTATGAAAACGGATCAAATTTCGTTTTATACTGTGGAGGGTGAGGACAAAAAGATCAATGGTCTTGATTACTGGATTCACGATCCAGCATCACTTGAAAGTACGTTGTTAAAGATTTATGGTTCAGAAAAGAAAGCTGAAGAGAACACCAGCGAAACCAATACAACGAATTAAACAAGTTTTTAAATACCAATAAAAAAAGCGTTTATCTATTCGGCAATTGCCAGATGGATAAACGCTTTTATTTTTAACACATTAATCAAGCCTTTTCAAAGTTTCGTTGAGTGTATAGCCAATTTTATTGACATCACCAGCGCCAATAGTCATTACAAAGTCTTTAGGTTTACATTTGTCTGAGAGGTAACTCACAATTTCGTCAAATGTTTCAAAATATAATGCATTTATTCCCTCAGCAAGAAGTGCCTTTAAAAGATCTTTTGAATGCACTTCACCGTTATCAATTTCACGGGCTGCATAGATGTCTGTAAGAATAACTTCATCTGTATATTTAAAAGAACCTGCAAACTCATGTAAGAGTTCTTTTGTCCGAGAAAAGGTATGCGGCTGAAAAATACAATACAATTTATTTATGGATTCAATTCTATGTGCAGCTTGTAAGGTTGCTTTGATCTCACTTGGATGGTGTGCATATTCGTCGATAATAGTGATTCCGTTGACTTCACCTATTTTTTCAAAACGACGTTTCGCATTTTCAAATGAATTCAAACGAGTTTGAATGAGCTCGTAATCGTGCATAAATTCTGATGCTGTAGCAATCGCTGCAAGTGCATTGTAAACATTATGTTGACCAGGAATAGACAATGAAATTTGAGCTTTTTTCTGGTCGTTGTGATAAACATCAAAAGTTGGAAAACCTAAATGATTGTAGACGACATTCTTAGCATAGAAATCACAATCTGAATTGACTCCAAATGTAATGAGACGGCCATGATAATAGGATTTGATTTTTTTGCTGTTGTAATCATCCCCATTTAGGACAAGGACACCGTCCTCATGGATATTCTCTGTAAATTTTGCAAAAGAGCTGATGATATGTTCCAAATCTCTATAGAAATCTAAATGATCTTCATCGATATTAAGAATGACAGCCACTTTGGGATAAAAAGATAAAAAATTTTCTTTATATTCACAGGCTTCAGTGATAAACAATTCACTTTTACCGATTCGGACATTACTTTTGATATCTGAGAAAAAACCGCCAACAAGTGAAGTTGGGTCAAATGTAGAATCATTTAACAATCTTGTAATCATCGATGTTGTTGTTGTTTTGCCATGTGTACCAGAGATGGCAATGCTATCTTCATAGGCAAGCATAATTTGTCCTAGCATTTCGGCTCTGGAAATGCATGGGATTCCTCTAGCCAAAGCTTCTGATAACTCAGGATTACTCTCATTTACAGCAGAAGTGTAAACGACTAAATCAATATTTTTTATATGATCGGCAGAATGCCCTATATATATTTTAAAACCTTTATTTTTGAGTGCTTCAGTTGTAGGAGATGACAACATATCAGAACCACTTATTTCATAGCCATTGGTGTGTAAAATCTCAGCTATTGCGCTAACACTGACCCCGCCAATTCCAATTAAGTGGATGGTTCGGATGGTACTCATATCTATCATATTTCACCTCTATTATTTAGTACGTCTTTTGACGCAAAAGACATTATGATTATACCATATTTTTAAAAACTTGAAAGAAAAAAATAAAAAGGGATTGAAGTAAAGCGAAAAAACGAATAAAATTAGAAATATAGATTATGAATATTCGGAGTGTGATGAAGTGAGCAAATTAAAACGAAATGAAAGAATTGGTGCTATTGTTAAAATTTTATGTGATTCACCGAATAAAGTTTTTACGCTAAATTATTTTACCAACATGTTTAATTCAGCTAAATCAACAATTAGTGAAGACTTGGTGATTGTTAAGAAGATCATGGAAGAATTATCTCTTGGAAAAGTAGTAACACTTGCTGGTGCCGCTGGTGGTGCCAAATATGTCCCTATGATGGGCAAAGAAGAAAAGACAGCACTGATTGAGAAAATTTGTGAAGATATCAGAAAAAAAGAACGCATCATGCCAGGAAAGTACTTATATATGGCGGATATTTTATACAATCCAACTTACACAAAAGGCATTGGAGATATTTTTGCAGAGAAGTATTCGGATGATGGTAATCAAGTGGATTACGTATTAACTGTGGAAACAAAAGGCATTCCCATTGCAATGATGACTGCTAGAGGATTAAATGTCCCTTTAGTTATTGCAAGACATGAAAATAAAGTGACAGAGGGGTCTAAAATTAGTATTAATTTTATATCGGGTTCCACTGGTAAACTTCAAACGATGTACATCGCAAAAAATGCCATTAAGAAAGAATCAAAAGTTCTTATAGTGGATGACTTTATGAAAGCTGGCGGAACAGCAAAGGGTATGATTCAATTGGTTGAAGAATTGGAATGTAAAGTAGCTGGTGTGTGTGTCCTCATGGACACAATTTCGCCTGCACAG
This sequence comes from uncultured Fusibacter sp., assembly GCA_965140735.1. Lineage (GTDB taxonomy): Bacteria > Bacillota > Clostridia > Peptostreptococcales > Acidaminobacteraceae > Fusibacter_A. The sequence goes on from OZ223306.1 coordinate 4,205,347, forward strand.
AAACTCGTACAAGATTACCTGTCTTTGATTAAATTTGAAGCAATTGATGAACAAAACGAAATCATCGTCCATCCTAATTATGGAAAATTGTGATTTGACTTAAAGGGTTAAAGCATTTAGGCAAAAACTGCATTTTGACACTTTAATTTAAAAAAATTAAAAAAAATTAATATTTTCTCAAAAAAAAGAAGGAATTTTTGAATCTGTATAGAATACTGTCTTTACACAGCAAAATTAGGGGGAAGTAAATCAATGAATATTACAGATGTTAGAATTCGCAAATTACGTGAAGAAGGTAAAATGAAAGCTGTCGTTTCTTTAACTTTTGATAATGCATTTGTTGTACATGATATCAAGGTGATTGAAGGGCAAAATGGGTTGTTTGTTGCAATGCCAAGTCGAAAGGTTGGGGAATCTGACTATAGAGATATTGCACATCCAATAAATCAAGAAACACGTACCATGATTCAAGATATTATATTTGAAGAATATGAAAAAGCAAAACTCTTAACAGATGAGGAAGAGCCTCATTACTTAAGTGAATAATTTAATCTTTTTATAAAAGAAGCCTCACTTTCTAAAAGTGGGGCTTCTTTTATAAAACAGTGGGCAATTATCTGCCCACTGTTTTTCAAGCCGCAAGGCTTGTAAAAAAGATTACGAAGGAAGCGCAGCAGCCTGAGTATAGGTTAATAAGAATAAGTTTTTCAAGCCGCAAGGCTTGTAAAAAAAGATTACGAAGGAAGCGCAGCGGCCTGAGTATAGGTTTGTAATAACTAGTTTTTCAAGCCGTAAGGCTTGTAAAAAAGATTACGAAGGAAGCGTAGCGGCCTGAGTATAGGTTAATAAGGTTCACTTCAAGATTTTTTAATGATACTATTTGTGTGTGATAAAATCTATGGTATCCTTTTTAGGAGTATTACATATAATATTTAAAAGTAGAGAAAACGAGGCAAACGATGTTGGAGTATATAATCATAATAAGCTTTATTTTCATGATAGCAGGATTTGTAATAGAAAATAAGTTAGCGGTCCATAGACGAAGACGATTGAAGCATGTTATTTATATTAATGGCACACGTGGGAAGTCAACGGTGACAAGACTTATAGATGCAGGCCTTAGACAAGCGGGTTATCGTGTGTTTTGTAAAACCACTGGAACAATTCCATTGACGATTGATACAGACAATGTTGAAAAGCGCATCAAAAGAAATGGAATGCCCAATATTAAAGAACAACTTTGGGTATTAAAAAAAGCTGTAAAAGATAGAGCAGAGATATTAGTATGTGAGTGTATGGCCATCTCACCAGAATTACAACGAATCTCACAGGAGAGAATGTTGAGAAGTGATATAGGTGTGATTACTAATGTAAGGCATGATCATATGGAAGTCATGGGGGGTACATTGCCAGAAATCTGCGATGCTCTTTCAAGTACAATTCCAGAGAACGGTATTTTATTCACTGCAGATCATCGTTTTTATCCGCAATTGAAAGACAATGCCCAAAAAAGGCATACTGAGGTTATTTTATCGGAAGGTACAAAAGAATTTGAGCATGAACCTTTTGAAGAAAACATAGCTTTAGCACTTTCAGTCTGTGAGTATCTAGGGGTTGATAAAGAAGTTGCAGTGAAAGGGATGCTAAATTATAAGAAAGATCCTTATGCACTCCGCTTATTTTGTTTTGAAAATGGTGGTATCTTCATAAATGGTTTTTCAATCAACGATCCTGATTCCACAGAGTATGTTTATGACTGGATCACGAAAAGAGAAAACATAAAGAACAGAAAGTGCATACTTTTAATCAATAGTCGAGCGGATCGATTATCTAGGACAAGGCAAATGATAGCACTTGCCATAAAACTAAATCCCAGTAAAGTGTGGCTAATAGGCTCAATGAAAAATATGGTTAAGAAAAATCTAAGAAAGAATCTAACGGATGTAAGCGTTTTTGATTCAGTCGATGCAATTGATTTTAACTCAATTGATGAAAATTATTTTATATTTGCAATAGGGAACATAGCAAATGAAGGTATTCAGATGATGCAAAAAATTGAAAGAGAGGGACGTGAAATTGGATAACAACATTATGATTTTAGGGATAGTCATTAGTCTCTTTTTCTACGAGTTGACAGGAATCTCACCATCTGGTCTTATTGTAGCAGGTTACTTTGCGCTTAATTTTCATTCTCCTTATAGGATACTGTATACATTTGGCATTGTCTTATTGACTTGGGGGCTTGCAAAGATTTTATCAAACTTCGTGATTCTCTACGGACGCAGACGGTTTGCGGTTATGATTTTACTTTCGTTTGTTATAAACAGCATCATTATTCAAAGTGGTGTTTTGGTTCATACCCCAGGGATTATAGGCAAGATCGTTCCAGGTATCATTGCTTTAGAGTGGGAGAGACAAGGTGTTTTAAAATCGACATTAGCGTTAGGTGTGGTGGTAATTTTAAATTTATTGGTTATTATGTGGCTTGGGGTACCCGTTGTCACTTTTTAGACCCGTATAATTTTAGGCGTTTACCTTTTTAAGGGGGGATCAATATGATGACAAGTAAAAAGGATGAAATACGTTTAAGTGCAATATTGATTTTTCTTATTGTATCTCTAGTTTTGATTGTTCAAACCAGCAGAGTTGAAAAAAATGATTATTTCATTCAGCAAATTAATGCAGCTGAGAAGATGAAGATTTGTATGGAAGCCGTTAAGACATACAAAACTGACCTTGGAATTCCACTTTCAGATGAAGACTATTTTGAAACTGGAATGATTGGTGAACCTTTTAACTTAATTACCACAACTTTAGGTGAAATTAAAGCAAAACGTACAACAGCAAATCCAGATATGGCGGCGCTAATTATAGAGATGTTACATGAAGCGGGACTTAAAAGAGGTGATCGTGTTGGATTAGGTTTTTCGGGTTCTTTTCCAGCATTAAATATTGCAGTTCTATGTGCTGGTGATGAAATGGGTCTTGAAATGATCCCTATAACAAGTGTAGGTGCCTCTACCTATGGTGCGAACCACTATGCTTTAACATTTCCTGAGATGATGCATCATTTATATCAAAAGGGGCTAATCAGTACCGATAGTGTCATGGTTTCTCTTGGAGGAGATTTTGATATAGGGGCTAATATTGATCCTGACAAGATTGGCGAGATCGAAAAAAGATTAGTTAGGGCAGGCCTAAAGCTTTCAAAAGAAAAGGATTTAGTGCGCAATGTTCAATTGAGGTTGAGAACATACGGAGATATAGCCTGCTTTATTGCAGTTGGTGGGAATATAACCAATGGAGGCGTTACTGAGGAAGCCATTACATTAGGACAAGGTCTTTTAGAGGGCAGCCATTATACTGGCATTATTGATGAAAAAAGCGGTGTCATACAACATTATCTCTCAAAACAAGTTAAAGTCATCAACTTGTTAAATATAGAAAAAATTACGTTAGCATATGGCATGCCCTTTGATCCAATTGAGCTTAATGAAATTGGTGTTGGCAGCATATATTATACGATCACCTATTCTAAATTTTTAGTCAGTATGGTATTTTTCGTAGGGGTTTCGGTACTTGTTTTTTTCTATAGGAAAAGGAGGCTTTAATGAATAATATTCATATCAAAAAATTTAATCATTCTAAATTTTGGTATGGTCTCTTTATGGTGATTGCTGGGATAATAATTCCCAGTATTGTTACAGTTAATACATTTAATATTCCTGAGAAGTTAAATTTGGCGATTAGAAATGAAGATGTTATTATTTTAATGGTTGCAGGACTAGAACTCATTGCACTCAATTCACTTCGTGCCCTTCCACATTATCTAGGAGCGTTTTTTATAGCAGAGTCCATAGAAATTAGTGACAATTTTCCATTTGAAAAATTATTTAAGTCGGCGTTAGTATGTTTGATCATTCCACCAGTATATTTTATCATTGGTTATATTCATCACATTAAATATTATTTTGGGATGCCAGCATTTGTATTAATTATTCTATTAATGCTTTTGGGTAAGAGTGATTATAATCGAGTGAGTGGATGGAAGAAGTCAGCTCTGATTATGGTTTTTTTGACAGCATTTCAATTTGTGGACATTATGCCCTGTATGGAAGGATTGCCTATAGGGAGAGGAGAAACTTCCAAAGAAGTCAAGCTTATTGCACACTTTTTAAGTGCAGATAAAACGGTTGATATCATGGCTTTGGTTTTTTTATTATTGCTTCTTTTTCTAGGCGCACTTTTATTTTTGCTCATTCGAGATGAAAATAATTTAAGATCAATGAATGCACTGAAAGAAGCCAATCGAAAGATGGAAATTGAAGCGAAATTTACAGCACTTAAAAATAGAACTTTTTTAGAAATGAATAGTTTGGTTCATGACTTGAAATCACCACTGACATCTGCACAGGCACTAGTGGGTGTTGTTAAATTCAATTGTGAGGCAGATGGCCGACGTAAGGATGTTGATTACTTAGAAAATGTAGAACTTGCGATCAAAAGAATGAGTGGCATGATCTCGGAAATATTATATGAGGACTATAAGTCTTGTATAACGACTGACGAGTTGCTTCAAGCTGTTCTAGCACAAATCTCTATCGCAGAATACGCACCTTATGTCACTGTTCATAATGATTATCCAAAACATATGCTTGTTCTGAGCAAAACACGCATGATAAGAGTGCTCATCAATTTGCTTGAAAATGCATATGAGGCTTCAAAGCAAAGAGAACCTCATATTGAAATAAAGGTCTCCCGTTTTTTTAGTGAAGAGAGTGTCTGGTTAGGATTTGAGGTATCTGATAATGGCTGTGGCGTTGATATGAAAAATTATGATAAAATATGGGATGTGGGTTACTCCACGAGAGATTCTCATGGGCTGGGGTTAAGTTTTGTGAAAAGTGTTGTAGATTCCTATGAAGGCTGGATAGATATTGAAAGCGTTATAGATGTGGGAACTACAATCAAAGTAGTACTTAAGGAAGGGGGGCAATCAAATGGAGAAGGCATTGACGATACTGTCAATTGACGATGATGAATCAATAAGGTTTGCTTTGAAGGCGGTTATTGAAAGCCAAGGATGGACTGCAGTTACAGCTGAAAATGTTGCAGTTGGTCTAGAGCGTTATAAAGAATTTAAGCCAAATTTGATATTAATTGATTACCATATGCCTAGAATTAATGGCTTTGAAGGGGTTAGGATGATTAGAGCTCTCGATGAGGATGTTCCAATAATCGTATTTACAATCGATGAAAGTCAAGAACTGGCAGATCGTTTTTTAGAAGTCGGGGCCACCGATTTTGCAATGAAACCGATCAGAACGCCAGATATTATATCACGCATTAAGCTCCACATTAAATTAATACAGACCCGTGCGACAACGCCGGTGAAACCTAAAGTAGCATTGGTGCCTACAAAAGGCATTGGGATGGCAACGCTTGAATTGGTCTTAGATGCACTTTCTCAAGTAGATGACTTTATTACAGTTGAAGAGATCTCAGATATTTCTGGGCTCGCCTATCAAACCACGTATAGATATTTACAATATCTTTCAGCAGAAAATATAGTTGAGGTCAAAAGCACTTACGGCAAAGTGGGTAGACCAAAGCAAACTTATAAACTTATTTAATAAACATTGAGTAGACCTTTAATGGAAAAATACCAGTATGATCATGTGTGTTAATTTAATGATACTGGTATTTTTTTTATCTATTTTTGTATGGTCTAGGTTCTGGTTAGAGGATTGCTCAACTCTTTGACTTTTGAAACTCTAATTAGTGATGAGATAAATAAGATAAATAAGAGAAAAAATAGAAAGAACAAAATCAATATGTTACATTTATTTAAACAATAGGTAAACCTCTTGTGACATTTATAGAGGCAAATCAAGCGATTTTAAGATAGGGGGAGTAAGCTTATGAATAAGAAAATTTCTATGATTTTATTAATAATGTTATTGGGGACACTATTAATAGCATGTGGAACTAAGACAACAAATGAACCTCAGACCTCGGAAGAAGCAGTCGTAATCGAGGGTCTAAAAGAACCGATTGCAGAAGAACCTGTGTTGTTAACTTCTGTGGGACAATCTGCAGATGTTGAAATGGTAAAGACAATGCTCACAAAGAGCGAGATTGATTTAACCATGAAAACGACAGCAACTGAAGCAGATTTAACAGACATTAAAACACTTGTATTAGCAGTTGGCGGTTCTTCAAAAGGGCTTGGAGCAGCAGGGATTGATGCAGATCAAGAACTTGAAAGAGTATCTGCCCTTATTGATGCTGCTGATGAAGCTGGTATTACGATTATTGCTGTTCATATAGGTGGAGAAGCAAGAAGAGGCGAACTTTCAGACAAATTTATTGAACCAAGTTTCGTTAAAGCGGATTATGCTGTTGTTGTTTCAGCAGGGGATAAAGATGGTTTAATGTCTCAATTAGCATCTGATTCTAAAATGCCAATAGATATTGTAGACACAATGGCAGATGTTATGGCACCTCTCAAAGCTGCATTCAAGTAGTCGATTTAACGAGTCAGATTGTTACGAATTTTGGGGAGGCATTTCATGAGCATTGAATTGATCATTTTTTTAGCTATGATTATAACGTTTGTTACAGGCTGTTTTGTATTAAAACTACCTGTGAGTATTTCCATGGTAGCAGCGGCGATTATAGGTGCTTTCGTCGGTGGCTATGGATTTCCACTTAGACATCTAGTAGAAGGTATGTTTTCATATGTGGATACAGTATTAGTTATAACGACAGCAATGATATTTATGAAGGTAATACAGGATTCTGGGGCACTTGATGCCTTATCAGCACTTATCATTAAAAAGTTTAATAAGACACCAGCGTTGCTCCTTTGTTTAATTATGCTTGTGATTATGTTCCCAGGTATGATTACTGGATCTTCCACTGCAGCAGTCTTATCTGCTGGGTCTATCATGGCACCAATCTTGATGATTATGGGGATTCCAGCACTTGAGACAGCGTGTATTATAGCTATGGGTGGACTGCTTGGAATGATTGCACCACCAGTTAATATTCCAGTCATGATCATAGGTGGGGGATTAGATATTCCGTATGTTGGATTTGAAGGACCACTTGCGATGCTTACTTTTCCATTAGCTGTTCTATTTGTTCTTATGTTTGGTTACAAATATGTTAAAAAATTTGACTATGATCTTAATAAATCAAAACTTAATAATGAACCCATGGAGAAATACGGGGTTAAAATATTTATTCCAATATTCGTTGCGTTGGGATTGATGATTATCAATAAGTTTTTCCCGACTTTACCTAATTTGGGGATGCCGTTAATTTTCATAATAGCTTCCATAGTAGGTGGTTTTACTGGCTATCGCATTAGTGTGGTCAAGGTTTGTAAGGAATCAATTAAAAGTGTTTTACCTGTTTTAGGTATTTTAATGGGTGTAGGCATGTTTATACAGATTATGACGTTAACAGGTGTTCGTGGCTTAATCGTAACAACCTGTATTAGTCTTCCGGATGCTTTACTCTATATTGCAATGGCGGTTACGATTCCATTATTTGGTGCAGTGTCTTCATATGGTGCAGCATCAGTACTTGGGGTTCCATTCTTGATGGCATTCTTAAGTGGTAGCCAAATTGTCACTGCTTCTGCTATTTCTTTGATCGCATCGTTAGGAGATATGATGCCGCCAACTGCACTTGCAGGGATATTTGCGGCTCAAGTTGTTGGACTCGATGATTATAAGCCTGTCCTCAAAAAGTTTATTGTGCCAAGTCTGATCATTATTATTTGGGCGATTCTGTTTATTGTATTCTCAGATAAAATTGCGCCATTTATTGTATTTAAGTAAGAATGGAGATGACATATGATTACTTTGATCTATAGAGGAATAATTGCATTGGTGCTTATTTTTGTAGTATGGAATATTTTTGATGAAGAAAAAATAACACATCAAGCAAATGCGGCACTTGTTATAATTCCGCTTGTTTTAAGATTATTAATGATTAAGTAGGAGGCAAGGGATGAAGAAACATTATCTAACAGGTACTTTGTGCCTAGCCATAGCAATAGTTGTCATGGTATTTTCAAGCATAAATTTTTTATCGTTGAAAGATTTAGGTGAGATTGTGCCAGGCCCTAGTGTAAAAGAAGTAAGAATGCTATCAGATTACTTTGATGGGATTAAAGATACAAATATGGATACAGAGATTTATGTGCTTGAAGGCACTAAACCAGGTGGAAAAGTTTTAATCCTTGGTGGGACTCATTGTAATGAACCCTCAGGTTATTTAAGTGCGATCACTTTTATTGAAAATGCAGTTGTCCATGAAGGCACTGTGTATGTGATTCCTTATACAAACCACAGTGGTATGACGCATAACGATGCACAAGAGGCTTCACCACAGTTTTTCCATATTCCAACTGAAAATGGTGTAAGGACCTTTAGATACGGCTCAAGAGCGTCGAATCCAATTGATCAATGGCCAGATCCTGATGTCTACGTCCACGCAGCTTCGGGTCAACAATTATCGGGCTCTGAAACTCGAAACATCAACAGAGCTTACCCGGGGCGTCCAGATGGCACGCTTACTGAGCAAGCTGCTTTTGCAATTGCTGAGCTCATTAGAAATGAAGAGGTTAATTTAACCTATGATCTTCATGAGGCGTCACCAGAATATCCAGTAATCAATGCGACTGTATCACATGAAAAAGGTATGAGTGTTGCCGCAGAAGGTGTTATGGAACTCCAGTTTAGTGGCATTCAAATGGCGTTGGAACCTTCACCGTCCAATTTACATGGGTTAACACATCGAGAACTTGGAGATTATACGGATACGATTCCACTCCTTATGGAAACCGCAAATGCTTCACAGGGGCGTCTTAGAGGCGCTACAAATGAAGCATTAGTACTTACTGGAATCGATAAGTTTTATGTAAAGAGTCAAAAACTTGGATTTTTATATGTGCCATATGATGAATCTGGACATCCAATAGAAGAACGTGTTGGCAGACATCTTCAGGGCATAATAGAGTATACGAAAGCATATTCGGGTCAATATGCGGATAAGCCTGTTACATTTTCAAATGTACCAACATATGATGCCTTATTTTTATCTGCTTCAAAAGAAGATTTAGGTGGAAAACAATTGGGTAAATACTTGCACTAATTAGTTGTAAGTATGCTTATAAATAGAGTCTGAATGATCAGATTCGACACTTACGAAAAAAGGGGGATTAATTTATGAAAATGACTAAAAGTATAATTGCATTTATGCTTACTGTCCTGTTATTGGTTGGTTGTGCAGCACCAGCAACACAGACACCAGCGGCTCAGGAAACGTCTGGTGATACGGTTGCATTAACAAATGAGGCATCTGAACCAACAGGAGACAAGGCTTCTGAAGACGCTTATACCTCGCTTGATGATTTCGTTTTGTTTGACGCGGATGGCGTACTTTCAACGACAGGTCGTGATGCAAAAGGGACCACGGGTGTTGTTTCATCTGGTAAGTATGAAGCTTCTAAAATCGGTAAAGAAATCATGGAAAAAGGTGGAAATGCAGTGGATGCCGCTGTGGCTGTTGGCTTCACTTTAGGTCTTGCAGAACCAAACTCATCTGGTCTTGGTGGTGGTGGTTTTATGACGCTCAGAACGGAAGATGGGCAGACACTCTTCATTGACTTCAGAGAAAGAGCACCTATGGCTGCAACACCAGATATGTGGCAAAGTTATACAGATGCAGAGGGTAAATCGCATGTTATAGGATCTCAAAACTATGAGGGTGGAAAATCTGTTGGTATTCCAGGTAATGTAGCGGGATTATTATATGCCCTTGATAACTATGGCACAATGTCAAGAGCAGAAATACTAGCACCAATTATTGAACTTGCAAATAAAGGCGTTACGGTTACGCCAACATTATCTAATGACATGAAAAATAGCTATGACAAAATGTTACTCTACTCAGAAAGTGGTGATCTCTTCTTAAAAGAGATTGATGGCATAAAGTATCCTTATGAAATCGGAGAAAACTTTAAGAATCCTGAGTATGCAAAAGCACTTGAACTCATTGCAGCACAAGGTACAGATGTCTTTTATAAAGGGGAAATAGCTGAAGCTGTAGTGGCATCCGTTAATAAATACGGTGGTGTTTTTACAATGGAAGATATGGCGAATTACGAAGTTGAAGTTGTAGAACCAGTAAAAGGGACTTACAGAGGCTATGAAATTGTTTCTTCGCCAACACCTTCATCTGGTGGTACAATTGTGCTTGAAATCTTAAATATTCTTGAGAACTTTGATCTTCCATCTATGGCAGATAACTCTGCTGAAGAATTACACCTTTTCTCAGAAGCGTTTAAACTTGCGTATGCTGATCGTGGTGAATATATGGGCGATCCTAAATTTGTCGATGTACCATTAGAAGGTTTAATGAGCAAAGACTATGCAAAGAAATTAGCAGATAAAATTGATTTAAATGTCTCTACTGAAAATGTATTGCCAGATGATCCGTGGATGTATGAACATGAAGATACAACTCATTATTCAGTAGCAGATAATAAAGGGAACATTGTTGCAGTTACTCAAACAGTTAACTACCTATTTGGTTCTAAAGTTGCAATTCCAGGGTATGGTTTTGTCATGAATGATGAAATGGCAGACTTTGTCACTCAACCAGATCATCCGAATTCAATTGCTGGTGGCAAAACACCTCTATCTTCTATGACACCTACAATTGTTCTCAAAGATGGAAAGCCTTTTGCAGTCCTAGGAACACCAGGTGGTACGACAATTATTTCAACAGTTGCACAAATAATTTCAAATCTTGTCGATCATGATATGGGGATGCAAGAGGCGATAGATGCGCCTAGAATTAAAGGCTATAACAAAAATACGATTACACTTGAAACAAGAATATCAGCAGATGTTATCAGTGAACTCGAAGCCATGGGACATATTATTAAACCAAGTGAAGACTGGAACAGATCGTTTGGCTCTGTAAATGCCGTTAAATATTTAGAAGACGGTACATTAGATGGTGGTGCTGATCCTCGTCGTGATGGTAAAGCATTAGGTTATTAAACTTCTCAGTGATGCTAGATAAAATTGTTTAGAAAAAAAGTGGTGCAGCATTTGCATCACTTTTTTATGCGAGTAAGAGGGCTGATTCTTAAACTTAATCCATTTATTTACCGAACTTTTTTTCCTTTTTTTTTAATAAAGGTTTTGTTTTGGAGATAAAAGTGATATAATCTTGCGTGGTAAAATCAAATCAGATATGGAGTTGATGAATGATGCAAAAGGTAACGACAGTGATACTTGCAGCAGGGCATGGTAAACGTATGAAGTCAAATTTGCCCAAGGTACTACATAAGGTTTCTGGTATGCCAATGGTTGAACATGTAATAAGGGTGGCGGAATCTGTAAATAGCGAACATATTGTTTGTGTAGTCGGACATGGTAAAGAACAAGTTAAATCTCAACTCAAGGATGCACCCGTTAAGTTTGTTGAGCAAAATGTACAACTTGGCACAGGTCATGCGGTCATGATGGCGGATGATTACATTGTAGAAGGTGACATTCTCGTATTATTTGGAGATGTACCATTGCTCTCAGAATCAACACTAAATGATTTTGTTGCAATGCATCAAAAGGGTGATAACGATGCAACTGTGCTTTCTACAATAGTAGATGATCCCAAAGGTTATGGTAGGATTGTAAGGGGCTCAAGAGGTTTTGAGAGAATTGTTGAGCATAAAGATGCCACACAAGAAGAACTTAATATAAGAGAGATCAATTCAGGGATTATGATTGTAAAAGCACCAATATTGAAGACGCTACTTAAAGAGCTTGAAAATGATAATGAGCAAAACGAGTATTATCTGACGGATATTTTTGAGCTGATTTTGAAGCAACAAGGTAAAATTGGCGTCATGGTAGCAGAAGATGATTATGAAGTGATGGGTATTAACGATCGCTATAATCTTTCGCTTGTCGATGAGTATATGCAACAGAGAATCAAGAAGAAGTGGATGCTGGAAGGGGTAACGATGATTTCTCCAGCAAGCATCTATATTGAAATAGACGTTCAGATTGGGAAGGATACTTTTATCTATCCAAATAGTATTTTGCAAGGCGATACGATCATCGGAGAATCATGTGTTATTGGGCCAAGTGCAGATATTAAGAATTCAACGATTAGTAATGGTGTGAGTGTTAAACATTCAACCATTGTAGATTCGAAAGTAGATGATGAATCTGCTATTGGACCTTATGCTTATTTAAGACCTAAATCGGATATAGGAAAACATGTGAAAATTGGCGATTTTGTTGAGGTGAAAAACAGCAAAGTAGGCGATCATTCGAAAGTTTCTCATTTGACATATATCGGTGATGGTGAAGTAGGAACGAATGTCAATGTAGGTTGTGGTGTTGTATTTGTTAACTACGATGGTGAAAAGAAACATTTAACTCAAATTGAAGACAATGCATTTATTGGGTGTAATACGAACTTAGTGGCACCAGTAAAAGTTGGAAAAGGAGCTTACGTGGCTGCGGGTTCAACCATAACGGACGATGTTCCAGAAGGTGCACTGGCGATTGCACGTGGGAGACAAGTAATCAAGACCAGTTGGTCTAGTAAATATCAAAAAAAGGTTTAGGAGGAAGCAATGCATACAAGGGGCAGAAAGATAAAGGTGTTTTCTGGTAATGCCAACCAAGAGCTTGCAAAAGCAATTTGTGGTGAACTGGGACTACCTTTAGGTGACAGTGTCGTAAAGACGTTTAGTGATGGTGAAATATCAGTGAACATTAACGAAACTGTTAGAGGAGTGGATGTTTATGTTGTTCAATCTTTTTCACTTCCACATGTAAACGATTATTTAATGGAGCTTTTAATCATGATTGATGCACTTAAAAGGGCATCAGCAGGACGAATTACAACTGTAATTCCATATTATGGTTATGCAAGGCAAGATAGGAAAGCTAAAGCAAGAGATCCGATTTCAGCAAAATTGGTTGCAAATCTTATTGTGGCAGCTGGAGCAGATCGTGTATTGACTATGGATTTACATGCATCACAGATTCAAGGGTATTTCGATATACCACTTGATCATCTAAGAGGTGTCCCAATATTAGCTGAATACTTTAAAAGCAAAAATGTAGAGAATCTTGTGGCAGTTTCACCAGACCTCGGAAGTGTAACAAGAACACGTGATTTTTCATATAAACTAGATGCGCCAATTGCCATTGTTGACAAGAGAAGACCTGAAGCGAATGTTTCAGAAATTATGAATATTATTGGTGATATAGAAGGTAAAAATGTAATTTTGATTGACGATATGATTGATACAGCTGGCACTATTGTAAATGCAGCTAAAGCGCTTAAAGAGATGGGTGCTAAAGATATCTATGCATGCTGTACGCATGGTGTTTTCTCGGGACCAGCACTTGAGCGCATTAAGAACTCAACCATTAAAGAACTTGTTGTATTAGATACTATCAATTTATCTCCAGAACTCAGAGCTTTGGATAACATTACACTTTTATCAGTGGCACCTATCTTTGCTGAAGCTATTAGAAGAATCTTTAATAATGATTCAGTGAGTAAATTATTTGATTAATTTTATATTGCAGGATCAGATTAGCGAAGGGCAAATTTTAAAATAATTTGCCCTTTTGTTAAATTTTTGTAATGTTTGATTGTTAATCAGTTCAAAACGATGGTATAATTAGAAAAAGTTTGTTAGAATAATGGATCTAATATTGAGAAAATAGTGAGGGATGTCTCTAAAGGAAGAAGGAGGAATTATATGACGCGTGAGAAATCTAAAAGAGCAAAGAGACAACGTTCAATTAAGACAAAGTTCATTTTTGTTATGAGCTTAATCTTAATTATTGGGATAGCAACTTTGAATGTTTCTGTGTACTTTATTTCGAAAAATGTATTGACTACAAATTTTGAAGATACGGCAAAAGAACTTTCTAAATCAACTGAACTGGTCATTGAAGGGTTTTTATCTGAATATGAGGGCCTGGTTGCAGCTGCAAAAATAACTGAAGAATTTTCTGCATATGATGGCTCAGCGGCAAGTCAAAGGCGACTCAAAAATTATATTGATTCTATAGTTGGCGAATATCCAAGTATACTATTTATGTATTTGGGTACGGAAACAGGCGATATGATTATGCGCCCTGATGGTGAACTCGCTTCAGATTATGATCCGCGCATTAGACCTTGGTATAAGGAAGCGCTTGAGACTGATGGAATTGTGTGGACTCAACCTTATATTGATACCACTACTAAGGACCTTGTAGTAACTTGTACTTCAAAGGTTAAAGATAAAAACAACAGATTGATAGGTGTTATCGGGGTTGATTTGAAATTGGAAAAACTATCTGAATTAGTCAATTCAATTACAATTGGAAAAACAGGTTATCCGGTTCTTGTGGATGGCAATCGACTCATGATGACAGCACCAGATCCAACACTTATTGGAAAAGAAGGTCCTATTCCTGAAATTAATGAAGCCATTAAGTCTGGTAGCGAAGACATTATTAACTATACGCTTGAGAGCAATGGTAAAAAAATAAAAAAGATGGCGCTTATCGAGCCTATTAAGAAAGTGAATTGGTATATCGTAGCTACTTTTTCTGAAAGTGAGATTCTAGATGATATTCTTGCTATTACGTGGACCATTATTTTATATGGAGTTGCAATTTTAGCGATTTCTCTAATCATTATCTTTGTCTCCACCACTAAAATTGGTAACAATATTGAGAAAATTGTGGGGGTTATGGAGAGAGCACAAAAAGGCGATTTAACGGCAGTTGCTACAATTCATTCAAACGATGAAATTAAACATCTTGCGGACTATATGGCGAGTGCTTTTGAAAGTATTGGTATGATGATCAAGAATGTTCAGGGTGTTACTCACGAAGTGACCACTGCTTCAGAAAATCTTGCGGCGACTTCAGAAGAGACCAGTGCATCTGTGGATGAAATATCTAGAAGTGTTTTTGATATTTCAAAAGGGGCACAAGAACAAGCTGCTGATACAGAAAAGGGCGCTATGTATGTTAATGAGCTGGCTAATAAATTTGAAGAACTCAATAGCAATACAAGTGATATGTTAGATGCTTCAGCAAAAGTATTAGACGCAAATGAAAAGGGCTTGTCTTCAATTTACCAATTAAGAGAAAAAACAAAGCTAAATGATGATGCGAATCTAAAGATAAGTGAAGCAATCCATTCACTTAATGATAAGACACAGTCTATAGGCAATATTTTAAATACGATTTCATCTATTTCAGAACAGACGAACTTACTTGCATTAAATGCTTCGATTGAAGCTGCAAGAGCAGGAGAATTCGGAAGAGGATTCGCAGTTGTTGCAGAAGAAATTAGAAAATTAGCAGAAGAATCGGCTAACTCGACTGAAGAGATCAGAGAAATTATTGTCAATATTCAAAATGATAGTAATAAAACGGTTACAAGTATGACAGAAGTTCAAACGATTTCTAAAGAGCAAACCCAAGCTGTTTACGATGTAAATGATCAGTTTGATGAAATTTCTGGCGCAATCAATGAAATTAATACGGGTATAAAACGTATTTCGGTAACTGTAGATCAGCTTAACCACGATAAAAATAATATTGTTGAGTCCATCGAGAGTATCTCTGCAGTTAGTGAAGAAACTGCTGCCGCTTCTCAACAAATGAATGCAACGATGGATCAACAAGCTTTTGCAATTGAGGAAGTTGCGAAATCTGCTGAAAAACTAAACGAACTTGCAACGGTATTAAATCAAGAAATTTCTAAATTTAAAATTTAAGAAACTTAAATGTAACTAAAAGATGAATCTTTTAAAAGCTTGGCAATTTTATAATTGTCGGGCTTTTTTTATGGTATAATTGATGTGCTAAAAAACCTATGTAAGATGAGGAGTTATTATGTATGTCATTGTAGGATTGGGCAATCCTGGTAAACAGTATCAACAGACACGCCACAATGTGGGCTTTAATGCGATAGATGTACTTAGTGAAAAACTAGGTATTCGTGTTGATAAAATAAAATATAAAGCAGTTGTGGGTGAAGGCTTATATCAGGGTGAAAAAGTCATGCTTGTGAAGCCTCAGACATTTATGAATCTCAGTGGCGAATCCGTTATGAAAATAATGAAGTATTTTAATCTGCCGATTGAAAATCTCATTGTTATATTTGATGATATAGATACAGATCTTGGCAAGTTGAGGATTCGTAAGAAAGGAAGTGCTGGGACACATAATGGTATGAGAAATATCATCTATTTGTTACAAAAAGATGAATTCCCTAGAGTCAGAATTGGTATTGGAAAGCCTGAAAGAGGTGATCTTAAAGACTTTGTACTCAGAAAATTCAGCCAAGATGAAAAAGTAATCATCAGTGATACCATATCAAGAGCAGCTGAAGCGGCACTTGCCATTATTCGGGAGGATGTTGACAAAGCGATGAATCAATACAACGGATAAATGAGGAAGGATGTTGTCATGAAACTAATCACCAATTTATTTGATCATTCGAAAGAATATCAAGAACTTAAGAAGAGTATCTCCCAAAGAATTAGTCCAATTTTAGTTCATGGCACTGAAATCAGTGCTCTTAAGTGGATGATTCTAAAATTATCAGAAGAAGTGAAAAGAGATATATTGGTATTATTTGATGACGATTTTAAGGCGAAGACGGCCTCTGAAGATATGGATGCTTTTAGATATTTACCGAGTCGAGAAATGATTTGGTTTGATACTTTTGCGCATTCTAATCAATTGACTCACGAACGTGTTGAGGCTTTATTGAAACTCAAATCGAATGAACCTACAATTTTGTTTACAGCAATTAAAAATCTTGCTGTTAAGTATCCCTTGTATGAACAATTTATGGATAAAGTACTTGAAGTGGATATGGATTCTGTTTTGGAAATTTCTGAAATGCAAAAAGTCTTTTTCGAATTTGGATATGAGCGCGTAGAGATTGTAGAAGCGAAAGGTCAATACAGCATTCGTGGTGGTATCGTAGATATTTTTTCGACTTGCTATGAAAATCCAATTAGAATGGAGTTTTTTGGAGATGAAATTGACTCAATACGTTCATTTGATATAGAAACTCAAAAATCAATTGAAAAATATGAGGGCATCAAAATTTTTCCTTGTCGTGAAATGCTCTTGGAAGAACAGACTGTAAAAAATGCCGTGATTAAGTTAAACCAAGCTAAAGGCAATTATAAAGATCAAAAGAGACAGCGTGTTGAAACCATGATAGAGCATCTTAAAGAAGGTGTGATCTCTGATGATTTAGATCCTTATTTTTCAGTTCTGTTTGATCAAGCAGATTCGCTTTTAGCATATCAAAGAGAGCCAATTGTATTTATTATAAGTAACAATCAGTGTATGCTGAGAATCAAGCAATACATTACTGAATACGCAAGACAATTTATGGATTTTCTCGAACGCAATGAAGTTATCAAAGAACAATATGGCAGAATATTTGAACTTGAACAAATTATGACTCTGCTCAAACAGCAATCTTTAGTGCTGGATGAGTTATTGATCAAAAAAGTAGATCAGTTTGAACCTGAACAGATTATAAAAATCACTTCTAGAGAATTATCGAAGTATTATGGTAAATTTGATCAAATAGCACTTGAAATAAGAAAGTGGAAACTGAGTGGCTATCATATTATCGTTACAATTGGCGATTCTCAAAGAAGGCAAAAGTTTTTTGAATTGATGCAATCTTATGATATTGCCATTGATCAAGAAACACATTATGATAGAGCACTTAGTGGTCAAGCCATTCTTGTGGCACAAAATATAACCAATGGTTTTTATTTTGATACCTTTAAAGCGATTGTTTTGACCGAAAATGAGCTCTATGGTGAAGGGAAAAAGATAACACGTAAACGCGCAAACACAGGTAAAGTGATTAAAGCTTTTTCTGAACTCTCCATTGGCGACTATGTGGTCCATGAAAATCATGGGATCGGTCAATATGTTGGCATCGAGCAGATGAAAATTGATTTGACGCGGAAAGATTTTTTGAAGATCAAGTATGCGCATGATGATTTTCTCTATATCCCTGTAGAAAGTTCAAGCATGGTTCAAAAATACATGGGGACTGATAATGATAAGTTAAGGCTCAATCGGCTTGGCGGCACTGAGTGGAAGAAAACGAAACAAAGAGCCCAAAAATCAATTGAGGAGATGACTGATGAACTTATCGAACTCTATGCAGAGCGAAAGGCAAAACGTGGCTATGCCTTCTCACAAGATAGTGAATGGCAAAGAGAGTTTGAAAACATGTTTCCTTATCAAGAGACAAACGATCAACTTAAATGCATTGAAGAGATCAAGAGGGATATGGAAGAACAACGCCCTATGGAAAGATTACTCTGTGGCGATGTGGGTTACGGTAAAACGGAAGTAGCACTTAGAGCAGCGTTTAAAGCAGTACTTGATTCGAAACAGGTGGCTATCTTAGTACCGACGACAATCCTTGCCCAGCAGCATTTTAACAACACAGTGGAGCGGTTTTCAAAGTATCCAGCTAAGATTGAGATGTTATCAAGATTTAGGACTAAAGCAGAGCAAGAAAAAATTATTGAGAATATCAGAGCGGGTGTGGTAGATGTGATCGTTGGTACACATCGAATTCTCTCAAACGATATTCAGTATAAGGATTTAGGGCTCTTGATTATTGATGAAGAGCAACGGTTTGGTGTTAAACATAAAGAAAAAATTAAGATGATCAAAGAAAATATCGATGTACTCACACTATCCGCAACACCTATTCCAAGAACGCTTCATATGTCCATGATTGGTATCAGAGATATGAGCGTTATTGAAGATCCGCCAGAAGATCGTTATCCAATTCAAACATATGTAGTTGAATTCGATGAGTTTTTAGTTAGGGAAGCCATTATAAGAGAAATAGAAAGAGGCGGACAAGTCTTTTTTGTTCATAACAGAGTAGCTGACATCGATCAGATTGCGCATAAAATCCATCAGCTTGTACCAGACGCAAAAGTTGATTTTGCTCATGGGCAAATGAATGAGCACAAACTTGAAAAGATAATGCTGAGCTTTATGAACAATGAATTTAACGTCCTTGTATGTACCACGATCATTGAAACAGGACTTGATATTTCCAATGTCAACACGATTATCATAAATGATGGGGATCGATTTGGACTTTCTCAGCTCTATCAACTTAGAGGGCGTGTGGGGAGAAGTAACCGACTGGCTTATTGTTATATTTTTTATCAAACCAATAAGGTGCTAAACGAAATTGCGGAAAAGCGCTTGAGAGCCATTAAAGAGTTTACTGAGCTGGGAGCTGGATTTAAAATAGCCATGAGAGATCTTGAAATTAGAGGGGCTGGAAATGTGCTCGGGACACAGCAACATGGACATATGGAAGCGATTGGATATGATCTCTTCTGCAAATTATTAGAGGCGAGCATGATGCGTAAAAAAGGTGAAGTTGTCAATGAAATGCCTCAAGCGAAGATGGATATTGCAATAAATGCTTACATTCCCGAAAATTATATCAACAATCATCAGATGAAGATTGAGATTTATAAGAAAATAGCTTCTATTGAAACACGGGAGCAATTTGACAGTGTTTACGAAGAAATTGAAGATAGATTTGGCACGGTTTCATCCTCTGTCAATAATTTAATGAAAATTGCTTTCATAAAATCCATGGTAGAAAAAATGTGGATTGAAGAAATCTCAGAAGATGGCACTAACTTTAATATGAAATTCCAAATAGATGCCAAAATCAATCCTTTGTTTATTGGTAAAATTGTGGAAGTCGAACCTAAAAACGTACAATTTTATGCAGGCAATCCGATGATTATGAAGCTTAAAATTACAAACAGATTAAGAAAAAAAGAAGAACAATTAACAATGCTTGAAAATTTCATAGAAAAAATATATAGTTTTTATTGTGAGTATAGTAATATGGAATAGTGATGTTTGTATTTCGAAATAGAAATGAGGAGAAAGAATGATGACAAATTTTAAAAAAGTACTAGCAGTGATGTTGGTAATCATGATGTTCGTAATGACAGGATGTTCTTCAGGCGATAAAACATCTGAGGCAAGTACGCCTAAAGTGGATACAACGAATGCAGTTGCAGTGGTTAACAATCAAATTATTGAATTAGATACATTTAACAAGTTTTACGGCATGTATGAATCTGCTTATAAAAAGAATTATGGCGATGATGTCTTAGAGAGAGATGTTAATGGTGTGAAATTCGGAGAAATCTTAAAGCAAGATATCGTTGATATGTTGGTGTCAGAGCGATTGATGCATGATTATGTACTCGGTACGGGTTATGTAGTTGAACAAACTGCACTGGATGAAAAGTTCAAAGAATTACAAGATCAATTGGCTACAAATGATGAAGTTAAAGCACTTTATGAAACCTTAGGAATTGATGATGCGTTTTTAAAAACGCAAGTTGAGAGCAGTATGTTGGCAAGTGAATTTGATCGCCTAATTACTGAGAGCATTGATCAAGATGAAGCGAAACTCAATGAGCTTTATGCATCAGAGCCTATTCAAGTTAGTGCAAGTCACATTCTTGTGGATGATGAAGCAACAGCTGCACTTGTTAAAGAAAAATTAAATGCAGGCGAAGACTTTGCTGAACTTGCTAAAGAATATTCAAAGGATCCGGGTTCAGCTTCAAAGGGTGGTAGCCTAGGTTTCTTTGCTAAAGGTGTAATGGTACCTGAGTTTGAAGCCGTTGCTTTTAGTTCACCAGTTGGTGAAATTAGTGATCCAGTTAAATCTAGTTTTGGTTATCATATTATTCGAGTAGATGAAATTCAAACGATTAATGATATGATTGCGGCTGGAGAAGATGAAGCGGTTATCAATAAACATAAAGATGAGTTGAAAAAAGCAATTTCGGATGAATACTTTAAAAAGAAAATGGATGAGTTGAAATCGGCAGCTACGATTGAAACTTTTATGGATAAAGTAAAAGACATTGAAGTGGCACCTGTGGAATCATCAACAAGTGCACCTGAGCAAGCCGATGATCAAACAAAAACGGATGATCAAACAAAAACAGAAGATCAAACAAAAACAGAAGATCAAACAACAGAAAATCAAACTAACTAAAACAATTAGGTCAGACGCTAAGTCGTCTGACCTTTTTAATACCATTTGAATGTTGTGTGAGTTACTTGTGAATCTTTCTAGATTCCATAAGTATACATATTTTGAAAAAGATCAAAATTAGAAAAATGCTAAAACTGAAGCAGTAAGCGTTGAAATAACAGTAGTGAAGGAGGTCAATCATGAATTTGATAACAATAGTGGGGATGGGCCCTGGTGGGAAAGAGTATTTAACCATGCAGGCAATAGAGGCGTTGACAGCATCGAAAGATGTTTATCTAAGGACTGAAAGACATCCTGTCGTTGATTATCTGGTTGAAAATGGCATGCAGTATCAAAGTTTTGATGCCGTTTACGAAGGTGCTGAAACTTTTGATGAAACCTATGAAGTCATTGCAAGCAAAGTGCTTTTACTTGCTAAGGAAAAGCCAATTGTGTATGCTGTTCCGGGAAATCCATTTGTGGCAGAAAAAACAGTGGAATTGATTATGAAAACATATCCTAAAGAGTATGTTAAAATTATTCATGGTGTAAGTTTTATAGATGCTATAATCACAGCGCTCGGGTATGATCCGGTGAATGGTCTTGAGATCGTAGATGGTCTTAAAATAGAACTTGAAAGTTTGAATCCTAAAAGAGATCGCCTTGTGATACAAGTGTATAATCAAATTGTGGCATCTTCAGTAAAACTTAGGCTCATGTCAAAATATCAAGATAACCATGAAATCGTTGTTGTAAATGCAGCTGGGATAGAATCTCTTGAAAAAATTGAACGTGTGCCACTCTTTGAATTGGATCGTGATCCAGAACGCTTTAATCATTTGACAAGTTTATTTATACCTGCGGCTGCTGAGTCTGCATATACCTTTGAAGACCTACAAAAGATTATGATTAAACTGAGATCTGAGGACGGTTGCCCTTGGGATCGAGAACAGACGCATCAGTCGTTGGCAAAATATCTCGTTGAGGAAGCCTACGAAGTATTAGACGCAGTATCATTAGAAGATGACAATGCGCTGGTGGATGAACTCGGAGATGTCCTTTTGCAAGTGGTTTTTCATGCCACGATTGCAAATGAGGATGGTTATTTTTCGATAGATGACATTACAGATGGCATTTGTAAAAAAATGATCAGAAGACATCCTCACGTATTTTCAGATGTTGAGGTATCTGGATCAGATGAGGTTCTTGTAAATTGGCAAGCTATTAAAGCAAAAGAAAAACAAACAGAAAAGATATATGAAGCTATGAATGCAGTTGCCACAAGTATACCATCACTTATTAGGAGTCAAAAAGTTCAGAAAATTGCAGCAAATGTTGGTTTCGACTGGCAAAATGTAAAAGATGCTATTGAAAAAATTGATGAAGAGTTTAATGAATTTAAAGTAGAAGTTGAAGCACAAGATTTTAATAAACTGGAAGAAGAGCTAGGTGATTTATTAATGATCATCAGCAATGTTGCAAGACATTTAAAAATTGATGCAGAGATTGCACTTGCTAAGGCGATCGAAAAATTTATTCGAAGATTTAAATATATTGAAGATAAATTAATAGAGATGAATGACGTTCCAAGAGAAGAATTACGCGTTGAAATGGATAAATTATGGAATGAAGCGAAAAAATGGGAGAAATATTAAAAAAATATTCAAAAACTCTTGTAAAACTTGAAATTTCAACGTATACTATTTATAGTTAAAACAACTTTATAATTTAAGAGGAGGTTTTATTGTGAATAAAGCTGAATTAGTAGCTAGCATGGCTGAAAAATCAGGATTAACAAAAAAAGATGCAGAATTAGCATTAAATGCATTTATGAAAAGTGTTGAAGATGAACTTGCAAGAAACGGTAAAGTTCAATTAGTTGGATTTGGTACTTTTGATGTAAGAGAAAGAAAAGCAAGAACTGGTAGAAATCCAAGAGATCCAAAACAAACAATCGAAATTCCAGCATCAAAAGCACCTGTTTTCAAAGCTGGTAAAGCATTAAAAGAAACAGTAAATGCGTAATATAGCATAGAAAAGGCAGCTTAGCTGCTTTTTCTTTATTTAAAGCTACTGCAGCTCAAGTCATGATATCAAGCTGTACAAATCTTTATATAACAAGACGATCATAGGAGGTCATCCATGAGAATCGATAAGTATTTAAAAAATGCAAGGCTTATCAAACGCCGAACTGTAGCGAAAGAAGCTTGTGATCAGGGGCGTGTAAGCCTAAATGGAAAAATTGTTAAAGCAGGAGCAGAAGTTGCTGTCGGCGATGAAGTGATCATTACATTTGGCAATAGAAAATTAACATTAAGAATAACCGCATTAGAAGAACATGTGAAAAAAGAACTCGCTAAAGAACTTTATGAGATCCTATCGGAAGAAAAAATTGAAATGCTTTAATTTTTGGGAATAGGTGTTTATGATGGCTAAGAAATTTTTTAAAAGGAATAGTCTATTGATCATTATCTTGATCATTTTTGTCGTTTATTTTGTGTATAGCATGTATATAACGGATATAAAATTAAAAGAATATCAAGCCAATCAGAGTGAGTTGAATCAAGAAATTAATATGCTTGAGGATGATATTGAGCGCCTTCAAGATGATTTAGAATATGCACAGACGACTGAGGCAGTTGAAAAGATTGCAAGAGAAAAATTAAAGATGGTTAAACCCAATGAAATCATATATATGATCAAGGGTCTTGAGGATCCTGATGAATGAGAAAATGAATAAGGATGACTTATGAATAATAGATATGCATCTATAGATGTTGGGACGAATTCAATTAGATGCCTACTGGCAGAAATAGAAGATGGAAAGCTTATAGGCGCAGAAAAGAAACTGGAAATGACTCGAATTGGTGAAGGGGTAAATGCGACGAAGCAGTTGCAGCCGGCTCGAATTATTTCTAGCACAAATGCCATTAAAAAATTTGTAGATGAAGCGAAAGCCTTCTCTGCTGAAAATATTTTTATAATGGCTACCAGTGCTGTGAGAGACGCAGAGAATCGAAATGTTTTTGTGGATGAGGTTGAAAGAGCAACAGGATATACGGTTGATGTGATCTCCGGGAAGCAAGAAGCTGATATTGGTTTTAAAGGGGTTCTTGCAGGTTCAGTTTCTCCTGAACGTACAAAGCTTGTTGTAGACATTGGTGGTGGCTCTACAGAATTTATTATCGGCAATGTTGAAGGTATTGCTTTTTCAAAAAGCATTAACATTGGTGCAGTCAGAATGATTAACATGTTTGGAAATGATTATAAGGCAATGTCAAAATATATTGATGAACAGTTAAAACCAGTGGTTGATCGTATTTCAGTTGAAAAGATATTTGACTTGATTGGAATTGGGGGTACTGTAACGACATTTTTGACGATGTTAAAAGAAATAGAGCACTATAAACGTGAGTTCGTTCACAACCAAATGATTACGCGTGGCGATATTGAGTTGCTCAGTGATCGACTGTGTAGCTTGACCGTGGAAGAACGAAAAAAATGTGTTGGATTAGATCCTAAGCGAGCGGATATTATAGATGCAGGTGGTGTGATTTTAAGCCGTGTAATGACACTGATTCATGCAGAAGAAATGGTGATCAGTGATTATGATAACCTTGAAGGTTACTTATTTTATCGTTTAGAAAATCTTTAAGCAGGGGTATGATTATAAAAATAGGGTTGGAAGTGTTCTCAAAAAAAGAGAACACTTTTTTTTAAAATACGATATGAGTTTTAAAACAGAATAGTATGCAGATGTTAATAGAGTGTGTATTTTATAGCAGAAGCATTGTATTTATTGTATAAAATGATATACAATATAATAACCATATAAAATTATTTATATATTAATTTGAAACAGAGATCAATGGAGGTGTCGTATGATCGAAAAGAATATCATTCATGATGTGCTTATAGCTGCAGTTTCAACTGGTGGTGATTTTGCAGAAATATTTGTAGAAGATCGATTTAACACAGCGATTGAAATGACAATGGGAAAAGTTGAAAAATCATTGTCAGGTAGAGATTTTGGTATTGGTATCCGAATTTTTAAAGGCACAAATAGTGTGTATACCTATACAAGTCATTCAGATAGAGCACATTTAATAAAAGTAGCTAAAAAAGCCGCAGAGGCGATAAAAGGGATGCCGTTAGATTTGAATTTTGATTTACAATTGGCATCGCCTGAAATTATACATCCTATTGAAATTAGGCCCCGGAATGTTGAAAAATCTGTTAAAGTAGAACTTATGCGCAAAGGATATGAACAAGCTATAGGTGCAAGTCAGTCTATAAAACAGGTTGTTGTAAACTATATGGATTATGAGCAAAAGGTGCTTATAGCAAACACTGAAGGTCGATTTGTAAATGATACACGTACTAGAACACGCTATTTGATTAATGCGGTTGCCGAAAATGAAAGCGGACTACAAACTGGACGTGCTGGAAAGGGCTCAGGAAAAGGCTTTGAACTGTATAACCAGATTGATGTCGAGGCACTTGGAAGAGAAGCAAGTCGAGTGGCTCTTACTATGATTGATGCCAAATCTGCGCCAAGTGGAAAATTTCCTGTGATCATTGATAATCGGTTCGGAGGCGTTATATTTCACGAAGCGTGTGGTCATGGCCTTGAGGCGACTTCAGTTGCAAAGGGCAACAGTGTCTTTGCGGATAAATTAGGGCAAAGGATTGCGCCAGAAATCGTAAACGCAGTAGATGATGGCACTGTTTTAAACGAATGGGGCTCTGCAAGTTTTGATGATGAAGGCACACCGACAAGGCGTAATGTCCTCATTGAAAATGGTATCCTAAAGGGCTTTATGATTGATAAGCTCAACGCAAGAAGAATGAACATGGATATCACAGGGTCATCGAGAAGACAATCTTATAAATATGCACCTACATCAAGGATGACGAATACCTATATTTTAAATGGAACGCATACTTTTGATGAGATGGTGACATCGGTTCCTTATGGTTTGTACGCTAAGAATTTAGGGGGTGGATCTGTAAATACCACAACTGGAGAATTTAACTTTGCTGTACAAGAGGGATATCTTATTGAAAATGGTAAAATTACAAAACCCGTAAAAGGTGCAACACTTATTGGTACAGGTCTAGAGATTTTAGAGAAAATTGAAATGATCTCCAACAATTTTGAATCAGATGAAGGCATGTGTGGCTCAGTTAGTGGTTCGATTCCTGCAGGACTTGGGCAACCAGCACTTAAGGTTTCAGAAATAACAATAGGCGGCAGAGAGGAGGCATAATATGGATGCAATGATTAAACAACTATTTGAAAAAGGAAAACAAATGGGTTTTAAAGCACAGGAAGTCTATATACAAGATTCAAAACAACTCTCTATGTCTGTGTATAAACAAGAATTGGATAAATACAGTCTATCTGAAAATGGTGGCATTTCTTATAGAGGGATTGTCGATGGCAAGATGGGCTATTCCTATACAGAAAAAATGGATGAACAAGCGGTAGAGATGCTTGTCAATGAAGCTTTTCAAAATGCAAAAATCATTGAGAATGATGATGAAGTCATGATTTACAGTGGAGATAAAACTTATAAAGATCTAAATTTATATAATCCAAAACTTGATCAAGTACCGATTAGCAAAAAAATTGACTTTTTAATGGCACTTGAAAAAACAATCGAAGCAAAGGATTCTAGAATACACCAAGTCACTGCAAGTGCTTATCAGGAATCAGAAGTTTTTGTAAGAATTATAAACACAGAAGGATTAGATATATCAAATCATGCAAACTATTGCATTGTTTATACCATGATTTCTGCAAAAGAAGCTGATGATACGCGTACTGGCTTTGCTTATCAAGTTGGAAATGAGTTTGACAAGCTTTCGATAGAGTATTTAGCGGAAGAATCTACACGTGAAGCTTTAAATTTATTGGGTGCGAAGTCTACGAAATCAAAGGGCTGTGAAGTTGTTTTTAAGAATGATGCATTTGCACAATTACAAAGTGCTTTTAATGGTGTTTTATCAGCAGAGAGCGTCCAAAAAAATCTGTCGAAATTTAAAGATAAAATAAATGAACGCGTTGCAGCGGAAAACTTTACTTTGATTGACAATCCCCATCTTGAAACAGGAATTTCATCAGGGAGCTTTGATGCAGAAGGAGTGGCCACTAGAATTAATTATATGATTGAAGAGGGTGTGCTTAAAACTTATTTTCACAATTTAAAAACGGCTAAAAAAGCGGGTGTGGCTTCAACTGGTAATGCAAGCAAAGGTTCCTATAAAG
Organism: uncultured Fusibacter sp.; assembly: GCA_965140735.1. Classification (GTDB taxonomy): domain Bacteria; phylum Bacillota; class Clostridia; order Peptostreptococcales; family Acidaminobacteraceae; genus Fusibacter_A. Next base: position 4,232,774 of record OZ223306.1, read on the forward strand.
GCACGATCGGTATTTCAGCTAGCAATATCTATATAAAGCCTGATAAGTATAGTTTTGAAGAAATCATTACTTCAGTAAAAGATGGCATTTACATTATTGATTTAGAGGGATTACATGCAGGCCTTAGTCAAGTATCGGGTGATTTTTCATTACAGTGCTATGGTTATCATATTAAAAATGGCCAATTGGATAAACCCGTGAGTCAAATAACGGTTGCGGGTAACTATTTTGAAATGCTTAAAGATATTGAAATGATAGGGAATGATTTAAAATTTACCATTATGGGAGATGCCTACACGGGTTCACCTACAATCAAAGTTAAGAAGCTTTCTATATCAGGAGAATAACGTTTAATATAAAAGCGTGTGAACGAAAATTATAATTTAAGATCCCTTCAACGATAAGATAAACAGTTATAGTTAAGGGATCTTTTCTTTTTTCTATTTTTTAATAGTTTGGAAATAGAAAAAATGGTACAATGTAATGGACCTTGCTTATTGAGGGTACTTATGAAAGAATTGAGGCGATATAGTTGTTAAAGCAAATGCTGGAAACGATTTACGACCATCATTTAATTGAAAAGAATGATAAGATTATAGTCGGTCTTTCAGGTGGTCCCGATTCACTTGCACTGATACATGCGCTGTATCACTTTAAAGAGAGTTTACAGATTGATCTAGTAGCTGTTCATATCAACCATATGTTTAGAGGTGTGCTGGCAGATGAGGATGAGAGATTTGTCAAAAGCTTTTGTGAGTTAAATGAAATTCCGATCTATAGCTATCGAATAGATGTTGGAGAATATGCTAAAGAAATTGGAACGTCATTTGAAGATGCCGGTAGAAGAGTACGTTATCAATATTTTCAAAAGGTACTTGTCAAAGAAGGCGCTCAAAAAATCGCGGTTGCACAAAATAAAAATGATTTGATTGAAACGTTTTTAATCAATTTATTTCGAGGTTCAGGTGTTGATGGACTCGCATCTATCGATTATAAAAGAGATCAAATTTATATCAGACCTCTTTTGGATGTTGATAGGCCTTCCATTGAAGCTTATTGTCTAGAAAACGCATTGAATCCACGTCGAGATCACACAAATGATGAAAATGATTATTTGCGGAATAAGATTAGAAACGATCTTTTACCTTCACTTATGGCTGTTTACAATCCTTCGCTTGATCAAACGCTTTATAAAACAATTCAAATTATGAAGCAAGAAAAAGAGTTTTGGCAAAAACATACTAAGTATATGTTTGAAAACAGTTGTAAATGGGAAGAAAACAAGGTAAGAATCTCTAAATGCGAATATGATCTTTTACATGAAGCTGAGCAATTACAACTTTTGAGGTATAGTATATCGAAGGTTAGAGGCAATCTAACCAACATATCATCAGATATGCTCAAGCGAATACGATTGTTATCCAAAACGGGGACGTTTGTGGATCTTGATCTTAAGCACAGAGTTTTGTTGTCATACGATGAACTCATTGTCGAACAAAGAGTATATTCTTATGTTGAAGAACGCCCTATTTTAGAGCAAAAAAAAATCAGTATCCAAGCGTATGAGCAAGTAAAGCAGAATATCGATACTTCAGAAATTATTGCTGTAGATGAAGCGACGATAAGTGGTGATTTGATCTTAAGACATAGAAAAGATGGTGATAATTTTGTGCCAATGGGAATGTCGGGGCATAAAAAAATTAAAGACTTTTTTATTGATGAAAAAGTACCAAAAGAGGAAAGGGATCAAATATGGCTTATATGTGATGATGAAAAAATAGTATGGGTTCACGGTATGAGAATGAATGATAAGTGTAAAATTACTAATAAAACTAAAAACATTCTGTTAATTAGTTTCAATGATATTGTTGAAGCTTTAGAATTGTGCTAAAATTATAAGATGCGTAAGGAGGGTGCTATGAATAAAAATTTGAAAAATGCATCAATATATATTGCGATATTCATAGGGATTTTAATACTCGTTATGATGACTAAAAATAGTGTGGTTAAATCAGTAGAACTCACTTACAATGAGTTTAATGATAAGTTGAACAGCGATCAAGTGCAAACACTTAGTATCGATGGCAACAAGATCACAGGTCAGTTGAGTGATCAGACATTATTTGAAACCTATATTCCGAGTATGTTGTCACCAATCACGGGTGAAAAAATCAGTGAGCTTGAAGGCAAAACCATAACAGGCGTTCCACCTGCAAATACACCTTTCTTTATTGAAATTTTACCGACAATTATTATGATATTGTTAATTGTGGTATTTTGGTTTGTATTTATGCAGAACTCTCAAGGTGGTGGCTCTAGAGTGATGTCTTTTGGCAAGAGTAGAGCAAAAATGGTGAAAGACAGTGGCAAAAAAATTACTTTTGCAGAGGTTGCGGGGTTAAAAGAAGAAAAAGAAGAAATGCAGGAAATTGTCGATTTCCTAAAAAATCCGAGAAAATATTTGGCACTTGGTGCGAGAATTCCAAAAGGTATTCTTATGGTAGGGCCTCCGGGAACAGGTAAAACTTATCTGTCAAGAGCATGTGCTGGAGAAGCCGGTGTTCCGTTCTACACAATTTCGGGTTCAGATTTTGTTGAAATGTTCGTTGGTGTTGGTGCTTCTCGGGTAAGAGATTTATTTGAGGAAGCTAAGAAGAATTCACCATGTATTGTTTTTATTGATGAGATTGATGCAGTAGGTAGAAAACGTGGCGCAGGCTTAGGCGGTGGTCATGATGAAAGAGAACAAACCTTAAATCAATTGCTTGTAGAAATGGATGGTTTTGGTGATAATCAAGGGATTATTATTATTGCGGCAACGAATCGCCCTGATATTCTAGATCCAGCACTTCTTAGACCAGGTCGATTTGACCGTCAAGTTATGATTGGTGTGCCTGATATTCGTGAAAGAGAACAAATATTAAAAGTGCATTCAAAAAATAAACCAACAGCTGAAGATGTGAATTATCAAATTCTATCACAAAGTACACCAGGCTTTACACCTGCTGATCTTGAAAATGTCATGAATGAAGCAGCGTTACTTTCTGCAAGAAATGACGATAAGATTATTCGTATGGAAACGATCAAGCAAGCTATTATCAAAGTAATTGCAGGTGTTGAGAAGAAAAGTAAACTTGTAAGTCCTAAAGAACGTAAACTAACAGCTTATCATGAAGCGGGTCATGCTGTTTTGGCTCAGCTTTTACCAGGCACAGATCCAGTCCATCAAGTAACGATTATTCCGAGAGGCAGAACTGGTGGTTTTACAATGCAATTGCCTGAAGAAGACCGAAGTTATGCGACTAAGAAAAGTATGGAAAAAGAACTAATCATTCTTTTGGGTGGTAGAGTTGCTGAGAGTCTTATTTTAGACGATATCAGTACAGGGGCTCAAAATGATCTTTCAAGAGTAACTAAAGTGGCACGTGCCATGGTTACAAAGTATGCTATGAGTGATAATTTGGGGTCTATGAGTTATGATACTGAAGATGAAGTCTTTTTAGGGCGTGATTTTACGTCGATGAAAAACTACTCAGAGCATGTTGCTGCTGAAATCGATAGAGAAGTTAGAAATATTGTTGATAATTCTTACGATAAGGCGAGAACTTTACTTGAGGAAAATTTAGATAAGTTACATGTCATTGCAGAGGCGCTCATGAAATATGAAACGATCAGTGGTGAAGAGTTTAGGTTGGCATTTGAACAGGGCATGGATGTGCTCACTGAAAGTGTAACAACTCAGCGTGTAAAAATTGAAGAGGAAAAACGTGTTGCGAAAGAACTTGAAGAAAGAGAAAAAGCAGCATACGAGAAGTTAAATGAAAAATTCAAAGAAATGAATGATGATAAAACTTCTGCTATGGAAGCGGTTAAAGAGGAAGAAATTTCTTTAACTGATGATGAAAAAAAGAGTTAAGTAATGATTAAAAGCCAGTTCATAATAGGACTGGCTTTTTTGTTAAAACAACAAGATTTGAACCGAAAGCTGTGATGAGGGGGGTTCAACCTCAAACAGCGTCAGTGAAAATCGGTTTGAGGCATCGAAAGATGGCTCAAATGTTGTTGTCTAGGATACATAGAAAGTTGTTCTTGTCAGATGGTAATTTTTTATTATAGAATAAAGGATAAAAGGAGGTGAAAGTATGACGTTAAAAATTGGAGATCAATTTACATCTGAATTAGTCGTTGAAGAAAAGCACACTGCTGCAGCATTTGGTAGTGGTAGTATTTTTGTGTTTTCTACACCTATGATGATCGGTCTTATGGAAAATGCCGCACTGAAATGTGCTCAAGAAGGGCTGGCTGATGATCAATCAACAGTGGGTACCTTTGTAAATGTTAAACATATGGCTGCAACCCCTATGAATATGAAGGTTAAGGCAGTTGCCACAATCACTGAAATCGAAGGTAAAAAATTAACATTTGCGGTTGAAGCATTCGACGAAAAAGAAAAAATTGGTGAAGGGACGCATGGTCGTTATATAATCGATTCTGAGAAATTCTTAAAGCGCGTCAATGAAAAATAATTGGCAGGAGGCTGTATGAGAGAAATAAACGTGTCTGAAATAAGGGAAGCAGTGCAGAAAATGTGTATGGATATGAATTATTATATCGGAGCAGATATTCAAAAGTCTTTTGAAGAAAATTATGAAACAGAGGCTTCACCAATTGGTAAAGCAATTATCCTAGACTTGATTGAGAATGCAAAGATTGCAGGGCAAAAACAGGTGCCTATCTGTCAAGATACTGGTATGATTGTTGCCTTTGTTGAAGTTGGGCAAGAAGTAATGCTCGTCGGGGGTAATGTATCAGATGCAATAAACGAAGGCATTAGACAAGGTTATGGTGAAGGCTACCTTAGAAAATCAGTGGTCACTGATCCGTTGCTGAGACAAAATTCGAAAGATAACACACCGGGTGTCATCTATTATGATATTGTTGAAGGTGATCAAGTTAAAATTAAACTTGCAGCAAAGGGATTTGGAAGTGAAAATATGTCCAGATCGAAAATGTTAAAACCATCCGATGGAATTAAGGGTGTTGAAGCGTTCGTTGTGGAAACCGTATCTTTGGCAGGTCCTAATCCATGTCCGCCAATTGTAGTAGGTGTTGGTATTGGAGGCACAATCGATAAAGCCGCTCAAATCGCTAAAAAAGCTTTAATGCGTGATTTGGAATCAGCAAGTGAGCATGAGCATATCAAAGCACTCGAAGAAAGATTGCTTGAGCAAATCAACGCACTTGGGATTGGACCACAAGGTTTAGGCGGATCTACCACGGCACTTGGTGTTAATGTTGAAATATACCCAACACATATAGCAGGATTGCCAGTGGTTGTAAATATTAATTGTCATGCTTCAAGACATCTTGAAACTGTGATTTAGGAGGCTGAAATGAGTAAAATTAGATTGACCACACCACTTACTAATGAAGTGGTAAATGGATTGAAATCTGGAGATCAAGTGCTTATATCAGGCGTAATCTACACAGGGAGAGATGCTGCACACTTGAGACTTGTAAAAGCAATTGAAAATGGTGAACCTTTACCTTTTGAGGTTGAAGGTCAAATTATTTATTATGTTGGACCTGCACCAGCAAAACCAGGTGAAGTTATTGGTTCTTGTGGTCCGACGACAAGTTACAGAATGGACGATTTGACAGTTCCCTTGTTGGAACTTGGTTTAAAGGGCATGATTGGGAAGGGTGCTAGAAATCAAACCGTTATAGATGGGATGAAAAAGAATAGAGCAATTTACTTTGCCGCAATAGGTGGTGCAGGTGCCTTAATTGCAAATTCAGTTAAAGAAAGTACTGTAATCGCTTACGATGATTTAGGAACTGAGGCAGTTAGACGACTTGTGGTAGAAGATTTTCCAGCAATTGTTGTAATAGATGCTGAAGGTGAAAATTTATATGAAACAGAAAGAGCTAAATACCAAGGGTAGTAAATTGTCAAACTATATTTGTTATGAAATTAACAAAAAAAACAGCATAAAATATGGGGTTATAAATGGAGGTGCTTAAATTGATTAAGCAATATTATAACAAGCACGCAAAAGAATTTATAAATAATACACTCAATGTGGATTTGAAACCAATATATGACAGATTCTATGCGCACCTCGAAAATGGTCAGAAAATTCTGGATATTGGTTTTGGATCTGGAAGAGATAGCTTGCAGTTTTATAAAAAAGGATTCAAAGTCGTCTCAATTGATTTTGCAGAAGAAATCGTAACGCGTGGTAAAATATTATTAAGCAACGAAGTATTGCTTGTAGATGCTCGAAATATGCGCTATCAAAATGAATTTGATGCCATATGGGCAAGTGCAGTTTTTTTACATTTTAAAGATGCTGAAATTATTGAAACACTCAAGAACTGTGAAGTTGCTTTAAAATCTGACGGTGTAATTTACTTATCTTTCAAATATGGTGAGAACGAAATTAATAGACACGGTCGCTTTTTTAATGATTTCAATGAGTGTAAATTCAAGAGGATAATGACAGAAGTAAGTGGTTTCAACATTTTAGAAATGTGGAAGACTGAAGATGCTCGTAAAGACCATACAGGGCTCTATTGGCTTAATATAATTCTTCAAAAAAGTTGTTGAAAATAATTTAACTTTCAGACAACTTATGTTATAATGTTATTAAGTTAACAAACTGCGCCAAACCAATATCCGGTGATTTCCCATCATCGACACGTATTGATAACCCGGCATAGCATTCATTTGCTATGCCTTTTTTATTGTCTGCATGTTCTCCGTAGCGAAAAGTTTCCGCTTTTTTACCTATGAGGAGCACTAGGGGCATTCAAGATTCGTTAACTAAAATATTGGATGAAAAGGGGTATAAAGTTATGAGTTTTGATTACATGAAGTGGTTGATGAATCCATTTATTTTAATGTTCATCACAGTAGTAACAGGTTTATTATTTGGTAAGATTAAATTTGGTAAATTTAATTTCGGTACATCAGGCGCATTATTTACTGGGCTTCCTATTGGTTGGTTTATGCTGAACTTTGCAAAAAAAGTTGGAGAAGACGACAATGCTTATAAATCAGCATCTGCACTTATTAAAACAGGTGTTGTAGACAAAGGTTTCTTTACTTTATTTTTGGTATTATTCGTAGTAGCAGTTGGTTTACTTGCTGCTAAAGACATTAATGTCGTTCTTAAAAAATATGGTGCTAAATTTATCATCATGGGTTTTCTCATTACACTTTTGGGGGCCAGTGCAACATATGGTATGACGTTTGTATTCAAAGGTCAAAATCCCTATGAAATTTCAGGTGTTTATACTGGCGCTTTAACAAGTTCACCAGGTCTTGCAGCTGCAATTGAAACAGCAACTAAGCATGCAAATGGTGAAATTGCTAAATTTGATTCAAAAACACCAGAAGAAAAAGCTAAGTTTATAAAAATATTAGACAAGGACTTAGATCCTACAACTGTAACAACATTAACTGAGGAACAAAAAACTCAATATGTTGCCAATGCAGCTGCAGGTATAGGAGTAGGACATGCAATAGGATATCCTTTTGGTGTGCTTATCGTTATTATTGCGATGAACTTCTTCCCTAAGATCTTTAGAATAGATGTTGAAAAAGAACAAAGAGAATTTACTAAGGAGATGGCTGAGGCTAAAGCGGGTAAAACGGGTAAAGAAATTCCAGAAGTAGATTTTGATATGATTGGATTTGTGTTTGCATGTTTCTTTGGCTACACATTAGGGTCAATCGTCATAAATTTAAGTTTCCTTGGGCTGGGTAACTTTAGCTTAGGTGCAACAGGTGGCGCACTTATTGGTTCGTTGATCCTTGGTTATATTGGAAAACTCGGTTTTATCAGTTTCAGAATGAATAACAAAATTCTCGGCGTTATAAGAGAAATATCTCTTGTATTCTTCCTTGCGATCGTCGGGCTGAGATATGGTTTTGCAGTGGTAGATGCACTAGCTGGTCCTGGTGTTAATCTTGCAATCGTATCATTAGTTGTTGGTGTTGTAGCAATGATGGTCGGTTACATCATTGGAAGATATGTTTTTAAAATTAATTGGATTATGCTTTCGGGTGCAATCTGTGGTGGTATGACTTCTACACCGGGTCTTGGTGCAGCAGTAGAAGCAGTTGGTTCAGATGATCCTGCAGCGGGTTATGGTGCAACTTATCCGTTTGCACTTCTTGGAATGGTAATATTCACAATTATTCTTCACTCACTCCCTATATAAGACCTTGAGTATGTGATATAATGTGCTTAAAAGTGTCATAAATAGGAGGACTTTCATGGAGACAAATGAAATTCTGATTACAGGTTACGCCAAACTTCCACAGGGAATAACTGCGAAAGAACTGTATTCAGTCATTGCAGTTGGTTTGATTTTAGAAAAAAATTCAGGTGTTATTATTGATTCGGATTGCTCATTGGCAACAGTGCTGGCGAAGGATTTTGTAAAAAAAATCTTAGTGGGTACCAATATAAATGATGTAGAATCTATTGAAAAAAAATTCAAAAAGTATTATTATGGTAGTGCAAGAAAAGCAATCATATCGGCTGTGAAAACTTGTGCTGAGAAGTACAAGCAAATTTGTGAGAGTGGTGAAGACTACAACGAAGAATAATTCGATCACAGATTTAAAATTGAATAGATTTAGAGGGTATTGATCCATTTTACTAAAAGAGATAAAACAACCTTTTATCTTATGAATTAGTAATATTTGAGCCAAATAGCCAATCTTTTAATTAAGATGGTTATTTGGTTTTTTTGTTTTTATAGATAAACGTATAAGAAAGATTTTAGAGTAGTGGTATAGTCGACTCTGAAAGATATCATCAAGAGTAGAGACATCAATATAAAGAAATTAAGTGTAGGAGGCATAGCAATGAATAATGAGCGTATAAGAAGCGCAGCTTTACTTTCAAAGGTAACAACAGCTGAGGCTGCAGCGAAATTGATAAAAGATGGGGATACAGTTGCTACAAGTGGTTTTACACCTTCTGGATATCCGAAAGCAGTTCCGCTTGCACTGGCAGAACGTGCAAAAAATGGTGAAAAAGTTGAAATAACATTAATTACAGGCGCATCAGTTGGACCGGAACTTGACGGTGCCTTAACTGAAGCAGGCGTTATTAAAAGAAGATTTCCATATCAAACAAATGTAAATATGAGAAATGCGATTAACAATGGTGAAGTTAAGTATGCAGATATACATTTGAGCCATGTGCCTCAATATATGGATTACGGTTTCTTTGGCGATATAGATGTGGCGATTGTTGAAGCGATTGCAATTAATGCAGATGGTGGTATTATTCCATCAACCTCAGTAGGTGTAGCACCACAAGCTGTAAAGAATGCTAAAATAGTCATTGTGGAAATCAATACTTCTCAATCAATGGAGCTTGAAGGCGTTCATGATATATATATGACACAAAAACCGCCGTTCAGAGAGCCGATTCCAATTACTAAATCAGGTGATCGCATAGGGACACCTTATATTCCGTGTGATCCTGAAAAAATTGTTGCGATTGTAGAAACGGATATAACAGATAAAGTGAGACCTCTTGGTGCGATAGACGAGAATTCTAAAATGATTTCAAAACACATTATCAAGTTTTTAGAAAACGAAGTGGCTGCTGGCAGATTGCCTGAAAACTTATTACCGCTTCAATCAGGTGTTGGCTCAGTTGCAAACGCAGTTTTAGGTGGTTTAGTAGATTCAAACTTTACTAACTTAACTTGTTATACAGAAGTTATTCAAGATTCGATGTTCGATCTAATAGATGCTGGTAAAGTGACTGTGGCATCTGGAACTTCATTTACACCTTCTGAAGAAGGCTTAAAGAGACTTAATGAGAATATGGCCCATTATGCGAAACATTGTGTATTAAGGCCAATGGAAATTAGTAACAATCCAGAAGTTGCAAGAAGATTAGGGGTAATCTCTATAAATACTGCAATTGAGATAGATATGTATGGGCATGTTAACTCTACCAATATCATGGGCTCAAGAATGATGAATGGTCTTGGGGGATCTGGCGACTATACTAGAAATGCTTATATTTCTATATTCACAACTGTTTCAAATGCTAAAAATGGGGATATATCTTCTATAGTACCTATGGCATCACATGTAGATCATACGGAACATGATGTCCAAGTCGTGGTAACAGAACAAGGATTAGCGGATTTAAGAGGCCTTTCTCCAAGAGAACGTGCTAGAGCCATTATTGAAAACTGTGCGCACCCAGACTACAAAGAAATGTTAACAGACTATCTTGATAGAGCGGAGCAAACAAAGTTTAAACACGAAAGTCATCTCATGAATGAAGCGCTCTCATGGCATGCAAGATTTCTTGCAACAGGTTCAATGAAAAAATAGATGTTTTAATGAAAAAAGTGAAAAAGTATACAATTATACTTTAATAAAAAACAATGAAATTTGACATGATTTATGGTATTGTTATAGAGGTTAATGCCATATTGCGGTCATGATAAAGGAGGAGTTTAAAAGATGTTTAAAGAGGATCAAATTTCGATTTTAAAAGAAGCAGTAGAGAAAGAGAATGCGAAAACGCAAGAAAGCTTGCAAAAACGTCCTGAACGAAAAGCAGAATTCACAACAGGATCAGGTTCGCCGGTGAAGAGATACTACACACCAGCAGATATTGAAGACTTGAATTACATGGAAGATTTAGGATTGCCAGGACAATTTCCTTACACACGTGGTGTACAGCCAACGATGTACAGAGGTAGATTCTGGACAATGAGAATGTATGCTGGTTTCGCAACAGCAAAAGAATCAAATCAAAGATACAAGTATCTAGTAGAACAAGGTTCAGGCGGTTTATCTGTTGCATTTGACCTTCCTACTCAAATTGGTTATGACTCAGATCATTCTTTATCAGAAGGTGAAGTTGGTAAAGTCGGCGTTGCAATTGACTCATTAGCAGATATGGAAATCTTATTTGATGGTATTCCACTAGATAAAGTTTCTACATCTATGACAATTAACGCACCAGCATCTGTATTACTTGCTATGTATATTGCGGTAGCAGAAAAGCAAGGGACTTCATCTGAAAAATTAAGAGGTACTATTCAAAATGACATCTTAAAAGAGTATATCGCAAGAGGGACTTATATATTCCCAACAGAGCCATCTATGAGATTAATTACAGATATCTTTGAATATTGTTCTAAAGAAGTACCACAATGGAATACAATTTCAATTTCTGGATATCACATCAGAGAAGCTGGTTCAACTGCAGCTCAAGAAGTTGGTTTTACTTTAGCTGATGGTATTGCATATGTTGAAGCAGCTATTAAAGCAGGTCTTGACGTTGATACATTTGCACCAAGATTATCATTCTTCTTCAATGCACATAATGATCTATTAGAAGAAGTTTCTAAATATAGAGCAGCAAGAAGATTATGGGCTAAAATCATGAAAGAAAGATTTGGCGCTAAAAATCCTAAGTCTATGGCACTTAAGTTCCATACACAAACAGGTGGTTCTACGTTAACAGCTCAACAACCTGATAACAACATTGTAAGAGTTGCGGTTCAAACACTTGCAGCAGTATTAGGTGGCACTCAGTCACTTCATACAAACTCAAGAGATGAAGCACTTGCATTGCCAACAGAGGCTTCTGTACAAGTGGCACTTAGAACTCAACAAATCATCGCTAACGAAAGTGGTGTTACAGATGTTGTAGATCCTTTAGCAGGTTCTTATTATGTTGAAGCTAAAACTAAAGAAATTGAAGAGCAAGCTATGGCATACATCAAGAAAATTGATGAAATTGGTGGCGCTCCTAAAGCAATCGATGCAGGTTACGTTCAACAAGAAATTATGGAAGCTTCTTATAACTATCAAAAGAAAGTTGAAAGTAATGAAATTATAGTCGTTGGTATGAATAAATACCAAGTTGAAGAAGAAGCACCTAAAGGCTTACTTCGTGTTGATCCTTCAGTTGGTGAAATGCAAAAAGCTAACCTTGTTAAATTAAGAGCAGAGAGAGACAACGAGAGAGTTAATGCAGCGCTTGTTGCACTTAAAACAGCATGTGAAGGCACTGAAAATGTAATGCCATACATCTTGGAAGCTGTAAGAGCTTATGGTACATTAGGTGAAATTTGTGGTGTTATGAGAGAAGTATTTGGTGAATACCAACAATCAGTAAATCTTTAATTTCGATTGATATTTAGGAGGATTACAATGGATAGACCAATTAGAGTTTTAGTTGCTAAACCAGGTTTAGATGGACATGATAGAGGTGCGAAAGTTATCGCAAGAGCATTGAGAGACGCAGGTATGGAAGTTATTTATACTGGACTTCGTCAAACACCTGAACAAATCGTAAACGCTGCAATTCAAGAAGATGTTGATTGTATCGCGTTAAGTATTTTATCGGGTGCACATAACACTTTATTACCAAGAGTTGCTGCACTTGTTAAATCAGAAAATGCTGAAGATATTTTAATCGTTGGCGGTGGTGTTATTCCGGGTGAAGATATCCCTGGATTAAAAGAAAGTGGCATAGCAGAAGTATTTACGCCTGGTACACCAACTCAAGTTACTATTGACTATATCAGAGCAAACATTAAAAGATCATAAAGACCAGAGAACAGTGGGGTGTAATCACCCCACTGAACTTTAAAGGTCTTTATTATTGGTAGACATTCATCAAATGATAAAAGATATAGGAGCCGCTATGGATATCGAAAAACGTATTTTAGAGAAAGACAAAAGAGCAGCTGCAAGGTTGATTACACTCATAGAAAATAAGGACCAAGAGGCTTTAGAAATTCTAAAGAGATTGTATTCAAAGAGTGGTAATGCTTATATTGTGGGCATCACTGGTCCGCCAGGTGCAGGAAAAAGTACTCTAACAGACAAACTGGTAAAAGCTCTGCGAAAGCAAGGCAAAACCGTTGCAATCATTGCCGTAGATCCGACTTCTCCTTTTACTGGGGGCGCAATTTTAGGCGACCGTGTAAGGATGAACGATCTAAACTTAGACTCAGGGGTTTTCATAAGAAGTATGGGCGCTAGAGGACATCTAGGGGGTATATCTGAAGCGACGAGTGCAGCAGTTAAGGTTTTAGATATTTATGGGTCAGACTATATTTTTGTCGAAACTGTTGGCGTTGGTCAATCAGAGATAGATATTGTTAAAAATTGCGATACCACTTTAATGGTCATGGTACCGGGTTTAGGAGATGATATTCAGGCAATAAAAGCAGGTGTTATGGAAATCGGAGATGTTTTTGCAGTCAACAAGTCAGACCGTGATGGGGCTAAGAGAACGGCTAGAGAAATAGACATGATGCTTGATTTTAACAAAAATGCTGAGTGGAGACCACCAGTGAAGATGGTTATTGCTGTTGATAATCAGGGCATAGGGGAACTTTTAGATGCCATCCATGAACATAAAGCATATATGGTTACTAGCGGGAAATTCGAAAAACGCAGAACTGAAAATGCAAAGAGTGAAGTGGTAGGGCTTGTAAAAGAGCGGGTTGAAAAAGCAATTCTAGATAAATCCAATAAAGAAGATTTATTAGATCATTACTCTGAAGAAATCGCAAAACGCCACGTAGATCCTTATTCAGTTGTGGAAGAAATTTTAGGGAAAATGGACGTTTTATTAAAATGATGAACAATTTATAGCGATTTCATGAAATCGCTAAATTTAATTAAAACAACAAGATTTGAACCAAAAGCTGAGATGAGGGGTGTTCAACCTCAAACAGCGTCAGTGAAAATCGGCTTGAGACATCGAAAGAGGGTTCAAATGTTGTTTAAAATCATTAGTTTTCGTCCAGCTTAGAGGCGAGAATGTTCAGTCTGCTCTAAGTGGTTAGACGAGAACGGGTCCGACAAAACAAGTTTTGGCGGATAATGATTCTTAATAATTTAAAAGGGCATTAAGATATTCTTGTTCGCATTTGACAATTGCAAATGACAATAGTAAGAATAAATTATAAACAACATTATCATATACAAGAAAAAAATGAAAATGCCTATTTTAAATAAGAAATAGATAGCAAAGTGTTTATTTAATTTATTTACAAAAAACTGAGATGTTGTTAAAATCGACTTAGTTAAACGGAGGGTTTTATGAAAGCTTTAAAAGTAGATCACATTGGTATTGCAGTTAAGAACTTAGATGAGACAATTAAGTTCTACCAAGACGTTTTAGGTCTTGAACTACATGGTTCAGAAGTCGTTGAAGAACAAAAAGTAAAAGTTGCCTTTTTGCCAGTAGGTGACACAGAAGTAGAATTGTTAGAATCAACTTCTGAAGATGGACCAATTGCTAAATTCATCGAAAAAAATGGTGAAGGCGTACAACATATTGCGTTTAAAGTAGAAGATATTGAAGAAGCAATTGAGTATATGCATTCAAAAGGGATGAGAATGATTGATGAAAAGCCAAGATATGGTGCAGGCGGAGCAAAAATTGCATTTGTACATCCTAAGAGTTCACACAGAGTTTTAGTTGAATTATGCGAGAGAAAATAAATCACAACTTGGAGGTTTTGAAATGTCTATCAGTAAATTAGATGATTTAAGACAACGAAAAGCTAAAATTATAGCTGGTGGTGGTGCTAAGCGTATCGATAAGCAACATGCTAACGGTAAACTTACAGCACGCGAAAGACTAGATTTACTTTTCGATGAAGGTACTTTTGTTGAATTAGATGCATACGTTAAGCACAGATGTACTAATTTTGGTATGGAAAAAGTTGACGCACCTGCTGAGGGTGTTGTTATCGGTTATGGTAAGGTAGATGGTAGACTTGTTTATGCTTACTCACAAGACTTTACAGTAGTAGGTGGTTCACTTGGTGAAATGCATGCTGCAAAGATTTGTAAAGCAATGGATAATGCAATGAAGGTTGGCGCACCAATCGTTGGACTTAACGACTCTGGTGGTGCTAGAATTCAAGAAGCTGTAGATGCTTTATCAGGATACGGTAAAATTTTCTACAAAAACACATTAGCTTCAGGGGTTATTCCTCAAATTACAGCTATCATGGGACCTTGTGCAGGTGGTGCAGTTTACTCGCCGGCACTAACAGATTTTATCTTTATGGTAGATAAAACATCTCAAATGTTTATTACTGGACCACAAGTAATTAAAACAGTAACTGGAGAAGAAGTTACTGCAGAAGCACTTGGTGGTGCAATGACTCACAACTCTGTAAGTGGTGTGGCTCAGTTTATTTCAAATAACGATGAAGACTGTATCTTAGAAATTAGAAGATTATTAAGTTTCTTACCATCAAACAATATGGAGACAGCTCCTGTATACGGTTGTGATCACGATGTCAATGAAATCATTGAGTCATTAAATGATCTTATGCCTGATAATCCAAATAAGCCTTATGATATGTTTGATATCATTAAAGCGGTTGTGGACAATGGTGATTGTTTAGAGTATCAACCATACTTCGCTAAAAACATTATTACTTGTTTTGCAAGAATCAATGGTCAATCTGTTGGTATTATTGCAAATCAACCTAAGTTCTTAGCTGGATGTTTAGATGTAAGTGCTTCTGATAAATCTGCTAGATTTATTAGAACTTGTGATGCATTCAATATTCCGTTATTAAATATTATTGATGTACCAGGCTTCTTACCAGGAACGGAACAAGAGTACGGCGGTATCATCAGACATGGCGCAAAAATGCTTTACGCTTATTCTGAAGCAACTGTACCTAAAGTATCATTAATCGTTAGAAAAGCATATGGTGGTTCTTACCTCGCAATGTGTTCTAAGGATTTAGGCGCTGACCTAGTGCTTGCATGGCCAACTGCTGAAATTGCAGTTATGGGACCTCAAGGCGCTGCTAATATCATCTTTAGAGGTGAAATTAAAGATGCTAAAGATCCTGTAGCAACAAGAGCTAAAGTGATTAAAGAATATACAGATGAATTTGCAACACCATATAAGGCGGCTGAAAGAGGTTTTGTGGATGATGTTATAGAACCATCAGCATCTAGACCAAGACTTGCAGATGCATTTGACATGTTGGCATCTAAGAGAGAAACAAGACCAGCTAAAAAACATGGCAATATTCCTTTATAATCATTTTATGGTTATACAATTATAAAGAGGTGAAAAAATGCAAATTTTAGAAAATTTTAAGCATGCTGGAACCTTCGCGCAGATGACTTTAGGCGAAAAACTGACGGCAACACTTTACGTGATCTTGCTTGGAATGGGGATTACTTTTGTCGCACTTGTTTTAATTTGGGCTTTAACAGCACTTATGTCAAGAATCATAAGAGCGATTGAAGGTGGCGCTAAACCAGCAATAACAGAAGCGCCAAAATCTAATGCGCCTGCGGCACCAGCTCAAGTGGCTATAAGCGAAGAAGAAGATGAAGCGTTAATCGCGGTTATCACAGCAGCCATAGCAGCATCACTTAATACCTCAATGCACAACATCGTTGTAACGAACATAACACGTGTTAATGACGAAACACCCGTATGGGGACGTGCAGGTAGAAGTGATGTCATGAATTCAAGATTTTAATGAACATTAATATTCGATGGAGGATTCTTATTTATGAAAAAGTTTAATATCACCGTGAATGGTAAATCATATGAAGTAGATGTAGAAGAAATAGGTGGCGTAAGCACACCATCACCAAGACCAGTACAAAGAGCAGCGGCGCCAGCTCCAAAAGCGGCTCCAGCAGCGAAAGCAGCACCAGCACCAAAGGCAGCTCCGGCAGCAGTTCCAGCGGGAGGCGAAACAGTCACTGCACCAATGCCAGGTACTGTACTCGATATCAAAGTAGCAGTAGGCGATACAGTAAATTCAGGGGATGTACTTGCAATCCTTGAAGCAATGAAAATGGAAAACGAAATCATGGCACCAAGTGCTGGTAAAGTCGTTTCAATCAATGTAAACAAAGGTGCATCAGTAAATTCAGGGGATGTATTAATTGTTATTGGATAATATCCAAAAATAATTAATTGAAAGGAGATGCACTATGATTCAAACGATAAAAGATTTTTATATGAGTACAGGCTTTAGTGCAATCACTTTGGGACAAGTCGGTATGATCTTAGTATCCTTTTTATTGCTTTATCTTGCAATCAAAAAAGGGTTCGAACCACTACTACTTGTGCCAATTGCATTTGGTATGTTCTTAACGAACTTGCCACTTGCAAACTTAATGGCAGAGCCAGTAGGGACCGAGCCAGGGGGATTACTCTACTACTTGTACCAAGGGGACCACTTAGGGATCTTTCCACCACTAATCTTTTTAGGGGTAGGATCGATGACAGACTTTGGACCGCTAATTGCAAATCCAAAATCATTATTACTTGGCGCAGCAGCGCAGTTTGGTATATTCGTCACATTTTTAGGTGCGATTGCATCTGGTTTATTTACACCACCTGAAGCAGCATCAATCGGTATTATAGGTGGTGCAGATGGTCCAACAGCGATCTTCTTATCATCAAAACTAGCACCTCATCTAATGGGGTCAATCGCTGTAGCGGCGTATTCATATATGGCACTTGTACCCGTAATTCAACCACCAATCATGAAGCTCTTCACCACAAAAGAAGAACGTGTGATTAAAATGAAACAACTTAGAACTGTATCAAGACTAGAAAAGTTACTTTTCCCAGTTCTTGTAACTTTAATTGTTTCTATGATCGTGCCACCAGCAGCAGCACTTATTGGTATGCTCATGCTTGGTAACTTATTTAAAGAATCAGGTGTTGTAGCGCGTTTATCGGATACAGCACAAAATGCAATGATGAATATTGTAACGATTTTCCTTGGTGTAACTGTAGGGGCAACAGCAACTGCAGAAGCGTTTATAAACTTACAAACGCTTGCAATCGTATGTCTTGGTGTTGTAGCATTTAGTATCGGTACATCAGCAGGTGTTTTACTTGCGAAGATCATGAACAAATTCACAAAAGATCCTGTAAATCCATTGATTGGATCAGCAGGTGTATCAGCAGTACCAATGGCGGCAAGGGTATCACAAGTGGTTGGACAGAAAGAAAATCCAAGCAACTTCCTACTCATGCATGCAATGGGACCTAATGTAGCTGGGGTAATTGGTTCAGCAGTATCTGCTGGGGTATTACTATCATTGTTCTCTGGATTCTAAAAAAATATAGAATGCTATAAAATATAGACTGGCTCATACTTGGGCCAGTCTTTTATATAAGTCAGTCGCTTTTGTCCAAGATAGAGGGCGTTGTCTAGTCCTTTTATTTTATATACATATAAAGTCTAGTCCAGATGAGGTATAGGCATAGTTTTATCTGAAAGATATAACATAATTATAAAATGTTTAAATTTAAATACAAAAAATAACGAAAAATAACAAAATAATTTATTTTTTTTAACATTCGTCACACTTGTTTGAATTTTCTTTTTAAAACCTTTATAATGATAAGTAGGTAGTCATACATTGTGGAGGCAATAAATGGGAAAAATAAAAATAAGGGCATTAAAAAAATCAGATAGGGGATCTGATACAAAATCTGAAAAAAACCTCAAAAAAGAAAAGCAAGATAAGTTACAAAAAAAAGTTAAAAAATTTGGTCGGTTGAATGTTTTGAATTCTAAATTTGGGAAAAGGCTCGCAATTATTTTAGTTATTTGTATTATATTACCAGTATTTGTAACTGGCGCAGGAATCTTTAACGAATTTAGAAATTATGTAGAAAAGGATATTTATTCAAACAATGAAGTTATTCTTAATACACTGGATTCTTCTATACAAAATCGGTTAAACAGTGTTGGTAAAGTACTAACCATTTTATCCCAAGTAGATTATGTCCAAAATATGCAACCAGTACTTGTAAAATCGATGTTTGCAAACGTACAAGATGAATATGATTTGCTTGTCAGTATTGAAATATACGATGCAGCAGGAAAATCTGTATTTTCATCTACTGGAAAAACTGATGCAATGGATTCGGCTTATTTCGATGCGGCATTGGAAGGCAAGTCGACTTATTCGAAGATTATTCAATCTGAAGATGGTCAGAGTAATCTGATAAAAAAGGCAATTCCTATTTATAACCGCAATGGCTCTATAAATGGCGTTTTAATTGGTGAAATATCACTTGAAAAATTTAATCAAGTTGTTCAAAATTTAGTTTTACCAGAAGATTTTGAAGCACTAATTGTCAGCCAAACGGGTCAAATCGTAGCGCATTCAGATAAAGAAGCTTTTGAGGCAGAAAAAGGAAAAGATTTTTCTACAGTAGAACCTTTTAAAAGAGGGCTCGCTGGAGAACGTGGATCACTTGAGTATGTTTTTGAAGGTAAAAATTATTTGACCTCTTATCAACGACTTGAAGGCGTTAACTGGGGCGTTGTTATTCAGATTCCTTCTTCAAAGGCATATGCAGAAATAAATTTATTGACGTCTCTTTTTATAGGGATATTGTTAGTAGCGGTAGCTTTAGGTTTAGTCGTATCTGTATTGCTCTCGCGCTATGTAACATCTCCGTTGCAGAAGGTTTCTGAAAGTACACTAACTGCATCGGGTGGAGATTTCACCGTTAAAATGGATGAAAAAACATTTAAAAGAACAGATGAATTTGGTGATTTAGCAAGATCTTTTATGGTTATGATAGAGGCCTTTAAGGAAATTATCATGCGTTTAAAAACTTCAACGAATATTTTAGATGAAACCACAGATACACTTGTGAGTGTTTCGGAAAAAACGCAACTTGAAATGACTGTGATGATTAAAAGTGCGGACGAGCTCAAAGAAACAGCGCATAATGATATTGAACTGTCTAGAAAAGTAGTTGTCGCTGTTGAAGATATGGCGAAGGGTTCTGAAAATGTTGCACAAAATACAGAACGTCTAAATATATTGATTAAAAATAATGTTGATTTTGCATCAAGTGGTGTGGAAATGATGTCGAATACAGCTGGACTTGTGCAGAAAACGTTTAGTTCATATGAAATGATTGAAACTCGAATAAAATCTCTTGAAAAATCGGCTGTAGATATTGGTAGTATTACGGATACCATTATGGAGATTGCAAATCAAACGAACTTATTAGCTTTAAATGCGGCGATTGAAGCTGCAAGGGCTGGAGAAGCTGGTAGGGGATTTGCAGTTGTCGCAGGAGAAATTAGAAATCTTGCTGATCAGTCTAACAAATCAGCTGAAAGTATTACTCAAATTATCAAAGATATTCAAAGCGATATCAAAGATACTTCTGGTATGTTTTCGAGCACTTCTGGTATGCTTCAAAATGTTGTATCAGAATCGGATAAGACAGTTGAAAAAATTAATGAAATTTTAGAAGATTCTAAAAAAGCAGCTGAATCGGTGGATGAAATAAGTGCAGT
Organism: uncultured Fusibacter sp.; assembly: GCA_965140735.1. Lineage (GTDB taxonomy): Bacteria > Bacillota > Clostridia > Peptostreptococcales > Acidaminobacteraceae > Fusibacter_A. The sequence goes on from OZ223306.1 coordinate 4,253,135, forward strand.
AACTGAGGAGCAAGCAGCAGCATCTGCACAGATCAATGAGATGATGGAAAATATGCTTGATACGATTCGGGAAACAGCAGGCACATCAGATCAAATGGTTGAACGCATTAATATACAAAAATCTAAAAATGACGAAACACTTGCTATGATTGAAGAAATCAAGGAACTTTCTGAAGAAATAAAATTGATGACAGGGCAGTTTAACTGCTAAGTGCAATTTATGTAAAAAAGTAAATTAGAACTAGATATTTTTAAGAGACGTTTAGGCATGCTTTATATTTGTGTAAAATATAAAGCATGCCTTTTACTTTTTGTGTGACTACATATATGTTATAATAATAACGAAATTATATACAGAAAGAGTGATGCTGTGAAAGCTGAAATTATAAGACTATTAAGGGAAAAACAAGGTGAATACGTATCTGGAGAAGACATTAGTAAGCAACTCAATGTCTCAAGAACAGCCGTTTGGAAATCAATTAATACGTTGAGAAACGAAGGATATGAAATTCTATCAGTGACGAATAAGGGCTATCGGTTGGTATCAGAAATAAAAGAATTGAATGAAGTTGAATTAAAGTATGCTCTGAAAGACTATAATCTAGTTCAGGAGTGTTTTTTCTTTGATTCTATTGACTCAACTAATCAAAAAGCCAAGAGTATTGGCAATAAATTAGAATTTCCTCAGTGTTTGATTGTATCAGATGAACAGTCAAATGGTAGGGGCCGACTAGGGCGACAGTGGAATTCTGAAAAAGGAACTGGAATTTGGATGAGCTTATTGTTGAAACCTGATTTTGCACCAGATTTAGCATCTCGAATTACGCTTATGGCTGCTGCTGCAATGAGTGATGCTATTGAAACTGAAACAGGCATAGAAACGGCGATTAAATGGCCAAATGATATTGTCGTCAATGGCAAGAAAGTTTGTGGGATTCTTACAGAATTAAATGCGGAACTTAATCATATTAATTACCTAGTTCTAGGGATTGGTGTGAATGTCAACACACGAAACTTTGAGGTCGAGATTAGGGATAAAGCGACTTCGCTTAGTATTGAAAAGAAAAATAAATGGATTAATAGATTAAATATTATAAAATTGTTTGTAGAAAAATTTGAAATATATTATAATCAATTAGTTAACGAAAATGATTTTAGACCTGTAATAGAATATAATAGAAGAAAATCGATTACTTTGAATAAAGATGTCGAAATTATATCAGGCAATGTAAAAAAAATCGCTTTTGCATTAGATATAGATATGGACGGTAATTTGATCGTAAAAAATAGTGATGGCACTAATGAGGCTATCTTCTATGGAGAGGTATCTGTTCGAGGTGTTAATGGATATGTCTAAAATCAACAGGAGGAAAAATGTTATTAGCATTTGATGTAGGGAACTCAAACATTGTCTTAGGCGTTTTCAAGGACAATGAATTAATTACACACTGGAGAATGGCCACTGACAATGCCAAATCTGCTGATGAAATTGGCATATTTGTTAGCCAGTTGTTTGCATATGAAAATCTGTCTGTAAAAGAAGTGGATGATGTCATTATATCTTCGGTAGTGCCACATGTGATGTACTCGTTACAACATATGTCATCTAAGTATTTTGAAAGAGAAGCTATTGTAATAGGCCCTGGTATTAAAACGGGTATGAATATTAAATATGATAATCCTAGACAAGTTGGTGCCGATAGAATTGTAAACGCAGTTGCTGGATTTAAGAAGTTTGGCGGTCCAATTATTATAGTGGACTTTGGAACTGCAACGACATTTTGTGCTATCAATGAGAAGTGTGAATACCTTGGTGGTGCTATCCTACCAGGTATTAAAATATCATCAGATGCACTATTTCAACGTGCAGCTAAGTTGACTCATGTTGAACTTGTAAAGCCAGACAAAGTGATCTGTAAAAATACAAACCAAAGCATTCAAGCGGGGATTATATATGGTTATGTAGGTAGTGTGGATTATTTAGTAGCAAAGATGAAAGAAGAACTTGGTGGTAAAGGTATTAAAGTGATCGCAACAGGTGGTTTAGCAACTTTGATTTCAACCGAATCCGATTCAATTGATCATGTGGAGAGGTTCTTGACACTTGAAGGGTTGAACACGATTTATCATATGAATAGAACAAAAAAATCAAGCTCTAATTGTACGGAAAGAGAGTCATAAATGAAAATTGGAAGTTTTCAAATTGAAAACGATGTTATATTAGCCCCTATGGCAGGTGTAACAGATCTTGCTTTTAGATTAATCTGTAAAGATTTTGATGTGGGCTTAATGGTCACTGAAATGGTAAGTATTTCTGCCCTCTATTATAAGGATAAAAAAACACATAAGATTATGGAAATACTCGAGGCTGAAAAACCCATGTCTCTTCAAATCTTTACGAAGGACTGTGATAAATTAGAAGTTGTCATAGATCAATTAAATCAGCACAATAACGATATACTGGATATTAATATGGGGTGTCCTGCACCTAAAATTGTGAACAATGGTGAAGGATCAGCCCTTATGAAAACGCCAAAACTGGCAGAGCAAATCATTAAAACTGCTGTTAAGCGTTCTACAAAACCGGTAACTGTTAAGTTTCGGAAAGGTTGGGACGAACAAAACGTTAATGCTCTAGAGTTTGCTAAAATGGCAGAAGCAAGTGGCGCAGCTGCAATAGCACTTCATGGCAGAACAAGGGCACAGATGTATAATGGAGAAGCGGACTGGGAAATTATTAGAGCCGTTAAGGCTGCTGTTAAAATACCTGTTATAGGAAACGGGGATGTTTTCTCTGTTGAAGATGCTATTCGTATGAAAGCAGAGACTAATTGTGATGGCATTATGATTGGTAGAGGGGTACAAGGTAATCCTTGGCTATTGAGAGAGGTTGCTGCTTTTTTGAAATCTGGTGAGAAAATTTCTCCGCCAACTTTAGTAGAGAAAAGAAATATTGCACTTAAACATTTTGAATTGCTCTTAAAATATAAAGGACCTAAAATTGGAACTCTTGAAATGCGGAAACATGCGGCATGGTATTTTAAAGGATTAAAGCATGCAAATGCTTTTAAAAATGAGATTAACAGGGCAGATGATCCAGAAGTGGTGAAAACCATTATTATACGCGCATTTCAAGCAAATTGACTTTAGATTTTTAATGTACTATAATAAACTGAAAATAATAATAATCGGAGGATGAGTGAATGGAAAATTTGAATGAATTATTACAGATAAGACGTGAAAAACTTGCAAAGTTACGAGAAATGGGACAAGATCCATTTAAGATAGAGAAATATGACAGAACTCATTTCAGTAAGGAAATTATCGAAAATTTTGAAGAGTTGGATGGAGAAATAGCACGTGTAGCAGGTAGAATCATGGCTAAACGTGATATGGGTAAAGCTTCATTCATTGATGTGCTTGACAGTGAAGGTAGAATACAATCATATGTGAGAAAAGACGCAATTGGTGAAGACGAGTACGAAATATTTAAAACTTACGACATTGGTGATATAGTAGGTGTCAGTGGTAAAATTTTCAAGACACAAAGAAATGAAATTTCAATTAGAGCAGAAGAAGTTATTTTACTGAGCAAGTCTCTACAAATACTGCCTGAAAAATGGCATGGTCTTAAAGATCAAGATATTCGTTACAGACAGAGATATGTTGACTTAATTGTAAACCCAGAAGTTAAAGATAAATTTGTGATGAGATCAAAAATCATCAAAGCAATGAAAGATTACTTTGATAAAGAGGGATTCTTAGAAGTTGATACGCCTATATTGAGCACAATAGCTGGTGGGGCTTCAGCGAAGCCTTTTATCACACATCATAATACTCTTGATATAGACATGTATATGAGAATTGCAAATGAACTATACCTCAAACGATTGATTGTTGGGGGGTTTGATAGAGTATATGAAATGGGTAAAATGTTCAGAAATGAAGGTATGAGCATGAAACATAACCCTGAGTATACTGCGGTTGAACTCTATGCTGCATATGAAGATTATGAGTATATGATGAAATTGACTGAAAACGTAGTTGCACATTGTTGTGAGCAAGTACATGGTAAAATGGAAATAGATTACCAAGGTACTTTAATTAATTTCGAACCACCTTGGATTAGAGCGTCTATGCACGACTTAGTTGAGAAAAAGACAGGTGTTAATTTCTATGCTTTTGCAACAGATGAAGAAGCTAGAAAAGTAGCCAAAGATCAATTACACATGGAAGTAGATAATAACATGAAAAAAGGTCATCTTGTAAATATGGCGTTTGAAGAGTTCTGTGAGATGGACTTAGTTCAACCGACATTTGTGTTGCATCATCCAGTAGAAGTATCTCCACTTGCAAAGAGAAATCCAGATAATCCAGAAATCACAAATAGATTTGAGGCATTCGTTAATACTTGGGAAATCGCAAATGCATTCTCTGAACTCAATGATCCAATTGATCAAAAGCAACGTTTTGAAGAACAACTTAAACAAAGAGAAGCTGGTGATGAAGAAGCACATATGATGGATGATGACTTTGTTAATGCACTCGAAATTGGTTTACCGCCAACAGGTGGATTAGGAATCGGCGTTGACCGTATGATTATGCTGTTGACGAATTCTACAACGATTAGAGATGTCATCTTATTCCCTACAATGAAACCAATTAAATAAAAGTATAAGGCTTTGTGCTTTATATTAACCTCAATATGAAGTAAAATGATAAAACCGTTCGTGCTATAATAAGGCTGGACGGTTTTTTTATTATAAAACATGATTTTCAAGTGTTTTTTACAGCTGTATCTCGCTGATATCAAGTGAGATAAGAAAATTATTTTTGTAAAAACCAAAAGAAATAAGTAGATAATTCGAGTAGAATAATATCATAAAAGTGTTTATTATTTATGAAGATGGGTATTAAGAAAATTGTCACTGCAAATAATTTTAAAAAAAGTGTTGACAGTGATCCAGAAATTTAGTATTATGATTAAGTTGCCTCACAGCGAAGCAACAAATGCGAAACAAGCTAAAGAAAATAACTTAAAAAAAGTATTGACTTAGCGGAGAACAACTGATATACTAAATAAGCTGTCGTGTGAAACGACAACACACAGGACCTTGAAAATTGAATAGCGCAAATGAATTAAAACATGCAATTCTTTGAGCTTATGGAAGTCAGGTAGCGAAAGCTTAATGATGAAAATTGCTTAACAGAAACAAGTGATAAACGTCGAAAGACGAAAACGGAAACAAAGCCAAATAGATCTTCGGATCGAAAATGGAAGTTAGCTCATTTATGAGTCCGGCCTACGTTTACAAGTAAACGTTATGTTGGATTTGTTTAACGCAGTTAAACAAAAAAGGATTATAATTAAGAGTTTGATCCTGGCTCAGGATGAACGCTGGCGGCGTGCCTAACACATGCAAGTCGAGCGAGAAGTTTAGGAATGAACCTTCGGGTGAATGAATAAATGGAAAGCGGCGGACGGGTGAGTAACGCGTGGGTAACCTGCCTCATACAAAGGGATAGCCACTGGAAACGGTGATTAATACCCTATAAGACTACGGGATCGCATGATCTAGTAGCCAAAGATTTATCGGTATGAGATGGACCCGCGTCTGATTAGCTAGTTGGTGAGGTAATGGCTCACCAAGGCAACGATCAGTAGCCGACCTGAGAGGGTGATCGGCCACACTGGAACTGAGACACGGTCCAGACTCCTACGGGAGGCAGCAGTGGGGAATATTGCACAATGGGCGCAAGCCTGATGCAGCAACGCCGTGTGAGTGATGAAGGTCTTCGGATTGTAAAACTCTGTCCTAAGGGAAGAAAAAAATGACGGTACCTTAGGAGGAAGCCCCGGCTAACTACGTGCCAGCAGCCGCGGTAATACGTAGGGGGCAAGCGTTATCCGGAATCACTGGGCGTAAAGGGTGCGTAGGCGGCCCAGCAAGTCAGAGGTGAAAGGCATTGGCTCAACCAATGTAAGCCTTTGAAACTGTTGGGCTTGAGTGCAGGAGAGGTAAGTGGAATTCCTAGTGTAGAGGTGAAATTCGTAGATATTAGGAGGAACACCAGTGGCGAAGGCGACTTACTGGACTGTAACTGACGCTGAGGCACGAAAGCGTGGGGAGCGAACAGGATTAGATACCCTGGTAGTCCACGCCGTAAACGATGAATACTAGGTGTCGGGGGTCAAACCTCGGTGCCGCAGCAAACGCATTAAGTATTCCGCCTGGGGAGTACGCACGCAAGTGTGAAACTCAAAGGAATTGACGGGGACCCGCACAAGCAGCGGAGCATGTGGTTTAATTCGAAGCAACGCGAAGAACCTTACCAGGTCTTGACATCCTTCTGAATGTAACATAGCAGTTACAGACCTTCGGGACAGAAGAGACAGGTGGTGCATGGTTGTCGTCAGCTCGTGTCGTGAGATGTTGGGTTAAGTCCCGCAACGAGCGCAACCCTTATGTTTAGTTGTTAACAGGTTAAGCTGAACCCTCTAGACAGACTGCCGAGGATAACTCGGAGGAAGGCGGGGATGACGTCAAATCATCATGCCCCTTATGATCTGGGCTACACACGTGCTACAATGGCTGGTACAACGGGCAGCGAAAGAGTGATCTGGAGCGAATCCTAAAAAGCCAGTCCCAGTTCGGATTGTAGGCTGCAACTCGCCTACATGAAGTTGGAGTTGCTAGTAATCGCGGATCAGAATGTCGCGGTGAATGCGTTCCCGGGTCTTGTACACACCGCCCGTCACACCATGGAAGTTGGGGGCGCCCGAAGCCAGTGGTCCAACCCGTAAGGGAGGAAGCTGTCGAAGGTGAAATCAATGACTGGGGTGAAGTCGTAACAAGGTAGCCGTATCGGAAGGTGCGGCTGGATCACCTCCTTTCTAAGGAGAACTAGACGTTTGCGCTATTCAATTTTGAGGGTCTTGCATTTTTTCGCATAGCGAAAATAATGGGTGACGTGGCACTTGGTAACAAGTGCAGGAACTGAAAGGTTCGACATGAAACTCAGTGAGAGAACTCAAAATGAAGGAAAGACAGAAGAAATCTTTTGATCGAAGATCAAAACCATTTCGCTCAACGTGATTTCCACGATGTGAAAACACTGCCTTCGCTTCATTGAAATTGTACATTGAAAATTGCATATAGAAGAGAAACCGACTGAGTTTCAACTTATTGAAATCTCGGCCCCAAAATAACGTTTGTTTACAAACGTAGAAAGGGTTGTAGATGAATAAGAGTTGAAATTCAAAAACCGTATAAAATGTGTCAGAACGTTTTATACAAAACATATTTATTGTGACCCTCGCTAACGCGACCATGATAAATGTGCGACTAAACTTGTAAAAGAGTCAATGGTCAAGTTACTAAGAGCATAGGGTGAATGCCTTGGTACCAGGAGCCGAAGAAGGACGTGGTAAGCTGCGAAAAGTTACGGGAAGCTGCAAGCAAGCATTGATCCGTAAATGTCCGAATGGGGAAACCCGGCTGGGGTAATGCTCAGTCATCCATAACTGAATTCATAGGTTATAGGAAGGGAACTCAGGGAACTGAAACATCTAAGTACCTGAAGGAAGAGAAAACAATAGTGATTTCCTAAGTAGCGGCGAGCGAACGGGAAAGAGCCCAAACCTAAGTCTACGGACGAAGGGGTGTGGACAGTCGATAAAGATAGTCTGAATTTTAGCAGAATCGTTTGGGAAAACGAGCCGAAGAGTGTGAGAGCCACGTAAGCGAAAAGAGGAAGACGTCGAGATTGATCCGGAGTACCACGGAGCACGTGAAACTTTGTGGGAAGCAGGCAGGACCATCTGCCAAGGCTAAATACTACCTGGTGACCGATAGTGAATAGTACCGTGAGGGAAAGGTGAAAAGAACCCCTGGAGGGGAGTGAAAAAGAACCTGAAACCCTATGTTTACAAGCAATGGAAGTTCGTTAAAGAACGACCATGTACTTTTTGTAGAACGGGCCAACGAGTTACGTTATGCAGCAAGGTTAAGCGCTTCAGGTGCGGAGCCGCAGCGAAAGCGAGTCTGAAAAGGGCGTATAGTTGTGTGGCGTAGACCCGAAACCAGGTGACCTATCCATGTGCAGGTTGAAGCTGAAGTAAAATTCAGTGGAGGACCGAACCCATATCTGTTGAAAAAGGTTGGGATGACATGTGGATAGCGGAGAAATTCCAATCGAACCTGGAGATAGCTGGTTCTCCTCGAAATAGCTTTAGGGCTAGCCTTGAGAAGAGAGATACGGGGGTAGAGCACTGAATGTCCTAGGGGCCTTCACCGGCTACCGAAGACTATCAAACTCCGAATACCGATATCTTATGCTCAGGAGTCAGACTGTGTGTGATAAGATTCATAGTCAAAAGGGAAACAGCCCAGACCATCAGCTAAGGTCCCAAAATGTAAGTTAAGTGGAAAAGGATGTGGAATTGCACAGACAACTAGGATGTTGGCTTAGAAGCAGCCATACATTTAAAGAGTGCGTAATAGCTCACTAGTCGAGTGATTCTGCGCCGAAAATTACCGGGGCTAAAACTTACTACCGAAGCTATGGAATTGCAGTAATGTAATTGGTAGAGGAGCATTGTGTGAGGGGCGAAGTAGGATCGTAAGGACCTATGGACATCACACAAGAGAGAATGTTGGCATGAGTAACGAGAGACGGGTGAGAATCCCGTCCGCCGAAAACCCAAGGTTTCCTGAGGAAGGTTCGTCCGCTCAGGGTAAGTCAGGGCCTAAGCCGAGGACGAAAGTCGTAGGCGATGGACAACAGGTAAAGATTCCTGTACCACCGAGAACCGTTTGAGAGAGGGAATGACACAGGAGGTTAGGCTAAGCGCACCGTTGGTTGAGTGCGTCCAAGCAACAAGTTTGAAGAGTAGGCAAATCCGCTCTTTGTAAGAACAAGTTGTGATGGGGAGCGAAATTAAGTAGCGAAGTGGCTGATATCACACTGTCAAGAAAAGTTTCTATCGAGGGAGCAGGTGCCTGTACCGTAAACCGACACAGGTAGGAGAGTAGAGAATACTAAGGCGAGCGAGAAAACTATTGTTAAGGAACTCGGCAAAATGACCCCGTAACTTCGGGAGAAGGGGTGCCGGATTAGGTTCAGAGCTAGATCCGGCCGCAGAGGATAGGTCCAAGCGACTGTTTACCAAAAACACAGGTCTCTGCTAAATCGAAAGATGATGTATAGGGGCTGACGCCTGCCCGGTGCTGGAAGGTTAAGGGGAAGTGTTAGCGTAAGTGAAGCACAGAACTGAAGCCCCAGTAAACGGCGGCCGTAACTATAACGGTCCTAAGGTAGCGAAATTCCTTGTCGGGTAAGTTCCGACCCGCACGAAAGGCGTAACGATTTGGACGCTGTCTCAACAATAGACTCGGTGAAATTGTAGTACCGGTAAAGATGCCGGTTACCCGCAGCAAGACGGAAAGACCCCGTGGAGCTTTACTGCAGCTTGGCACTGGATAATGGTATATCATGTACAGGATAGGTGGGAGACAGAGAAATGAGGACGCCAGTCTTCATGGAGTCGCTGTTGGGATACCACTCTTGGTATAACGTTATTCTAACTATGATGAGTAATCCTGATCTAGGACAATGTCAGGTGGGCAGTTTGACTGGGGCGGTCGCCTCCTAAAGAGTAACGGAGGCGCCTAAAGGTTCCCTCAGCGCGGTTGGAAATCGCGCGAAGAGTGTAAAGGCAAAAGGGAGCTTGACTGCGAGAGGGACACCTCGAGCAGGGACGAAAGTCGAGCTTAGTGATCCGGTGGCACCGCATGGAAGGGCCATCGCTCAACGGATAAAAGCTACCCCGGGGATAACAGGCTTATCTCCCCCAAGAGTCCACATCGACGGGGAGGTTTGGCACCTCGATGTCGGCTCGTCTCATCCTGGGGCTGAAGTAGGTCCCAAGGGTTGGGCTGTTCGCCCATTAAAGAGGCACGCGAGCTGGGTTCAGAACGTCGTGAGACAGTTCGGTCCCTATCTGCTGTGGGCGTAGGAAATTTGAGAGGAGCTGTCCTTAGTACGAGAGGACCGGGATGGACAAACCTCTGGTGTATCAGTTGTTCTGCCAAGAGCACTGCTGAGTAGCTACGTTTGGAAGGGATAAGCGCTGAAGGCATCTAAGCGCGAAGCCCCCCTCAAGATGAGATTTCCCATCCTTAATGGAGTAAGATCCCATGTAGATAATATGGTAATAGGCCTGAGGTGTAAGTGCAGTAATGCATTCAGCTGACAGGTACTAATAGATCGAGGACTTGACCAATGATGAAGTGTTTGGAACAAACACAAAGGGTGACAGGCTTTTACGTAGTAAACGCCGAGAACCCCAAGTCGATGTGACAAAGACATTATAAGGTTTAAGACCACAAAAGAACGAAAAACGGTTAATCTGATATATGCAATTTTGAATGTATAAGTCTGCAATTTATCTTTGATAAATGCGAACTAGCATTGAGTTCTTGCTTGCAAGAATCTCAAGCCGACATAGCTTTTACGCAGTAAATGCAGAAGGCATGTCAATAAGCTTTGACATTTTAATATAAATGTAAGTGGACTAAAGGAAATCTCTTGATCTTTGATCAAGACCATTCCGTTCAACGTGACTTTCTCTTTGAGAAAGCACTGCCTTCACTACATTGATTTATCCAGTGATGATGGCGGAGGGGCTACACCTGTTCCCATACCGAACACAGAAGTAAAGTCCTCCAGCGTCGATGGTACTTGGCGGGCAGCTGCCTGGGAGAGTAGAACGTTGCTGGTTACAAAGAGATCTGATTGAATAAATCAGGTCTTTTTATTTTTTTGTATAAATAGCTTAATGACTTTGTAAATAATGACATAAACTGAAGTGACTATCCCATGTGGCGTAATACAGGAATCCGAAAACCAATCCGCAGAGCACATAGTGATCGAGGACTCTTGGTGCGAGGGTTGCTGTATGAAGCCTTGCAATGTGAGAACAAATGTTCTATAATAAATAGAGAAGGTACTAGAAAATAAATGTAAGGTTAACTGAAAATATATGTAAGTAAGCACATGAACAATTTTATATATAAGAAGAAGGGCATAACATGGAAAGAAAAATATTACATTTTGATATAGATGCTTTTTTTGCATCCGTAGAACAAATTGATCATCCAGAATATCGTAATAAGCCGTTGATTGTAGGTGGTGACTCGGATAGAGGCGTCGTGGCAACCTGTTCTTATGAAGCGAGAAAATTTGGTGTACGAAGTGCAATGAGTGCTGTAGTCGCAAAAAGACTATGTCCAAATGCTATTTTTGTATCTGGAAATATGAAAAGATATCAAGCGATCTCAAGACAAATATTTGATTTTATCAGAGCAAGCTTTGAAAAAGTTGAGGTTGTCTCCATAGATGAAGCTTATATTGATATCACTGAATGTGAGCAATCTGCCATGCAAATTGCAATGAACTTAAAGCAATCCGTTAATCAAATGACGGGTCTAACCGTTTCTGTTGGCATATCTTATAATAAATTCTTAGCGAAATTAGCCTCAGATTGGAATAAGCCCAATGGCATATTTGCGATAAAGAAAGATGATATTCCGAACATATTATTACCACTGCCTATTATAAGAATTCATGGGCTTGGAAAAAAGACCTGTGAGAAGCTAAATAATATTGGTATCTTCACAATTGAGGATTTATATCAATATCCTCAAAGCTTTCTAAATGACTTTTTAGGTGAAAATTATGCAACTGAAATATTTCATAGAATTCATGGTATAGATTATAGAATCGTTGAAGAACATCATGATCGAAAATCATATGGTAAAGAGACAACACTTCATGAAGACACAGCAGATAGAGCCGTTATAAAGACAATATTAGATCAGTATTTAGTAAAGATTCATGATGCGTTAGAAGAACGGTCTTTAATGGCTAAAACTATGACAATCAAAATTAAGTATCAAGATTTTGAACAGTTTACAAGAAGTTGTAGTCTTGAATATTATACGAATAATATGAGAATATTGACTGAAACATTGGATAATACTTTTGAATTATTGAAGCTAAAAAAACCGGTTAGACTTGTTGGATTAACGCTTTCAAACTTTGAAGATCAAGATTATAAACAATTTAATCTATTAGAAAATTTGTGATGAAGTATTTCATATAGAGCGTTGTTTCTCAACGCCAATGGGTGAACTTATTGATCGACAAAAAAATAAAGAGCTAGAGTGCTCTTTTTTTATTGCAAACAAAAGTTTGAAGTGCCATAGACTCAAGTTTATCAATTTAAAAAACAACATCTCAAACCGTAGAATACAAATTATAGTTTTAACTGAAAAAGAAGTGTGATATAATTAAATGGAAACGTTACCGAAAACGTTTCCAAAACAAATTATCTTATTGATCTTCTCACTGATATGAACAGAAAGATTAGTCAAAATGAATCACATAAGTGTGAGAGCGGTCAGAATAAATAAAGTTTGATCGGATAACGATCTCATGAGAATAAGAAATATCCTAACTTATGTTGTTTATAAAATTTGTAGGAGTTGAATCATTATGAAAAATATTAATATTAAGGATATTGCCCGACTAGCTGGAGTTGGTGTAAGTACGGTTTCAAGGGTCATTAATCAACATTCAGATGTTAAAGCAGAAACGCGAGAAAATGTACTTAGGATTATTGAAGAATACAATTATATTCCTAATAATAGTGCTAGAAATTTGAAACGTACAGAAACAGATGATGTAGGCATACTCATTAAAGGGCTTTATAATCCGTTTTTCGCTCAAATGCTAGGCTCAATTGAAAATATTCTTTCTCAAAGCGGATATGGTTTATTAAGTCACTACAACGCAGATAATTCTGCCAGTCAGTTGGATATTTTAAAGAGTAATGAACACATGAGGGATATTGATATTGCATATGAATTTATTATGGAAAAGAAGCTCTGTGGCATCATTTGCTTAGGTGGTGATTTTAATGATGTTACTGAAAAGGACATTTTAAGATTAGGTGTACCATTTATAGTGGCATCTACTAATATGGATGAATCCATTAATAAAAATCTATATTCAAGTGTTGCAATAGATAATGAACACGCAGCGTTTGATGCAGTATCATACCTTTGTGATGAGGGGCATAGACAGATAGGGATTATAACCACTGGGGCTGGTGATTTGTCAATTGGTACAGCACGAACTAGAGGCTATATGAATGCACTTAGTAAGTATGGTATTGATAAGAATGAACTTTACTTTGATATGGGGGCATATACTTTTGAAACCGCATATGAAGCTATGAATCGACTTTTAGATAAGGCGCCAGAACTCACAGCTGTGTTTGCAATTTCAGATATTATGGCAATAGGCGCAAGTAAAGCAATTTTAGATAGAGGGTTAAAGATTCCAGAGGATATATCCGTAGTTGGATTTGATGATATTGACTACGCTGCTTTTTTTAATCCAACATTAACGACAGTTAGACAACCTGTCAGAGAAATCGCGATTTCCACGGGTGAACTTATGGTAGGCCTTTTGGAATCTGTTGAAAACCATAAGCATGTTCAATTCCCAACACAACTCATGATCAGAGACTCAAGTTGTGCTCATAGAGAAATGGAGGTAAAAACAAATGAAAACTTATAAAAATGAAAATCAAGTAAAAAAAATTAGTATTGGAACACTTTTCCCGACAGATGCGATATTAAAGACATCCTTTAGTGAAGAACAGTTTGATCTTGAATCATTTTTAGAAATTAGTGATTTAAAAACAAAGTTTTTGCTTAAATTCAAAATGGATGATGATGATTGTGTGTATGGTCTAGGAGAGAATTTAAGAGGCATCAATAAAAGAGGCTATCAATATGAGTCGTTCTGCTCTGATGAGCCCAAGCATTTGCCGGGAAAGACTTCATTATATGCGGCTCATAATTTCTTTATTATTCATGGCGAATCCAATTTAGGTGTCTATATTGATTTTTCTGGAAAGATTACCTATGACATCGGATTTTCAAGTATGAATGAGATGAATATTCTCGTTGCAGGGACAGATTTTGACATATATCTATATGAAGGCACATTAAATGAGATCGTAAAACAGTTTAGACAAAATATAGGCATCAGTTACGTACCACCTAAGTGGGCTTTTGGATATCAACAGAGCAGATGGAGCTATGAAAATGCCGACATTGTGAGTGAAATTGCAAAGGGGTTTGAAACATATGATATACCTTGTGATGCCATCTATTTGGATATTGATTATATGGAACGGTTTAAAGATTTCACAGTGAGTGATGAACGGTTTCCAGATTTCAAATCTTTTGTAGATAATATGCTGGAAAAGGACATTAAACTCATCTCAATTATTGATGCAGGTGTTAAGATTGAACCGGATTATGATGTCTATGAAGAAGGTATCAAGAATGACTACTTCTGTACGGATGCAGAAGGCAAACCTTTTGTTGCAGCGGTTTGGCCCGGTAAAGTTCATTTTCCTGATTTTCTAAATCCAGAGGCCAGAAAGTGGTTTGGCGGTAAATATAAATTTTTATTGAATCAAGGCATCAAAGGTTTTTGGAACGATATGAATGAACCTGCGATTTTTTACTCAGAGAAGAGATTAAAAGAAACTTTTGAATGGCTGAGAGAACACGAAAACAAAAATTTAGACATCTATTCTTTCTTTGAAATGATTGAAAAAGTCAATGGCTTATCCAATGCAATAGAAGATTACAAAAGATTATATCATAAAGTGGGTACTGAAAAAGTCAACCATTATGACGTGCACAATCTATATGGTTATAACATGACGCGAGCTGCTGATGAAGGTTTTAAACAATTTAATGATAATCAAAGAATATTGCTTTTAACAAGGGCATCACATATTGGTATGGCAAAATACTCGGGTATCTGGACAGGTGATAACCACTCATGGTGGGAACATCTAAAATTAAATATTCAGATGATGCCATCCTTGAATATGGTGGGTTTTTTGTATGCAGGCGCTGATACTGGAGGGTTTCAAGATGATGTGAGTCCAGATTTAATGGTGAGATGGATGCAATTTAGCTTATTTACACCACTGCTTAGAAATCACAGTGCATTGGGAACCAAAATGCAAGAGCCTTGGCGGTTTGAGCCAAAGATAAGAGAACAATTAAGAGCCCTTATAAGATTGAGATATGCTCTGATCCCTTACCTATATTCTGAATTTATGAAGGCATCTATTAATTCCGATATGATATTTAAACCACTTTGTTTTGAATATTCAGGTGATGAAGCACGTGCAGTTGAAGATCAATTGTTAGTGGGAGATTCTCTGATGATAGCACCTATATATGAGCAAAATGCTAAGGGCAGAATGGTTTATCTACCTGAGAAAATGTTACTTTGGAGAGCCAATGCTTTTGAAAATATGAGTGAGAAACAATTTGAAGAAATCGAAGTGGGCTACCATTATCTTAAAGTGGATTTAAATGAACTGCTCATTTTCATTAGACCAGGTAAATTGTTACCACTAGTCACACCAATGGATCGAGTTTCTAAACTCAAAATTGATGAATTTACCGTAATTGGATATGGTGTTGATGGTGCAAAATATGAACTTTATGAAGATGATGGAGAATCATTTGATTTCAAAGAAGGCAAGTTTATATTGAGTACTTTAGAAGTCGAGGAAAATCGAACTGTCAAATCAGATCATGAGCGTCATATTATAAAAAATCAATTTATAATTATAGCTTAATTTTACCTTAATGAAATTAAATGAATAGAATAACAAGAATTGAATTATAAAAATTGAGTATTAAAGAAATTTGTGGCTTTGAAGAAGCCTAAATTTAAGGAGAAGAAAGGGAGCATATTATGAATGCATATTTAAATGATATCAAATTTATTTTGAAATCTGAGTACAGTAAGTCACTTGAGACAGCAACAAAGCAGGAAATTTATCAAGCATTGTCAAAGACCTTAATGGTATCATTAACAGATCAATGGGAAGCTTCTACCGATGCCTATGCAAAAGGCAAGCAAGCTTTTTATCTATCCGCTGAGTTTTTAATGGGAAGAGCACTTGGCAACAATTTATTGAATTTAGGACAAACTGAAACTTTTTCAGAACTATTAAAATCATTGAACTTTAATTTGAACGAGATCGAAGAGATTGAAGAAGACGCCGGCCTTGGAAATGGTGGATTAGGACGTTTAGCAGCATGTTTCTTAGACTCTGCAGCAGCTACCAAAATACCACTTCACGGATATGGGATTCGATATGATTATGGTATTTTTAAGCAACTTATAGAAAATGGCTTCCAAAAAGAAGAGGCTGATGAATGGCTGAAGTATGGTGATCCATGGTCTATTAGAAGATTTGATGAATCAGTCACGGTTCACTTTGGAGATGGGGATGTAAGAGCGGTGCCATATGACACGCCAATTATAGGGTATGATGTGAAAAACATCAACACTTTAAGATTATGGAAAGCAGAAGCCATTGTACCTTTTGATTTTGAAAAGTTTAATGATCAAGAATATGACTTGGCGGTTAAATCTAAAAATAGAGCTGAAGATATTTCTAGAGTACTTTACCCAAATGATTCTGAAGATCAAGGTAAGATTTTAAGATTAAAACAACAGTATTTCTTTGTATCTGCTTCTATCCAAGATATGGTGAAAAATTTTAAGAAGACACATGGTGATGATTTTGAACATTTTTCAGACTATGTGGCAGTTCAGCTTAATGACACACATCCCGTGGTGGCAATACCTGAGCTCATGAGAATTCTTATTGACGAAGAGCATCTAACATTTAAGAAAGCATGGCAGATTGCAACGAACACTTTTTCATATACGAATCATACGATTCTTATGGAAGCCCTTGAAAAATGGTGGGAAGGATTTTATAAAGACTTGTTGCCTCGCGTTTATGACATCATAGTGAAAATTGACAAGCAGTTTGTATCAGAACTCAAAGCCTTAAATTATGATCCAAATCTTATAAAGAAAATGAGAATTATATCAGATCATATGATTCACATGGCTTATCTTGCAATCTATGGTTCTAAGGCAATTAATGGCGTGGCTGAGCTTCATACAGAAATTTTGAAACATCAAGAATTAAAGGATTGGTATGCACTTTTTCCAAACAAATTTCAGAATAAAACCAATGGCATTACTCAAAGAAGATGGTTAGCACTCTGTAATCCAGAATTGACATCATTTATCACAGAATTACTGGATAATCCAGACTGGTTAAAAGATCTTGAATCTCTTAAAGCGTTAGCACAATTCGAAAATGATGATGCAGTACTCAATAGGCTCATGACCATTAAACGCATTAAAAAAGTCCAATTGGTTGAGTATATAAAAGAAGTAGAAGGCATTGAGCTCAATCCAGACTCAATCTTTGATATTCAGATAAAACGTTTGCATGAGTATAAACGTCAATTATTAAATGCTTTCCAAATTCTGAATTTGTATTTTGATATTAAAGAGAACCCAGAAATAGATATCGTGCCAAGAACGTTTATCTTTGGTGCAAAAGCAGCGCCAGGGTATAAACGTGCAAAAGGCATTATCAAATTTATCAATGAAATTGCAAAGCTTGTTAATGATGATGAAGATGTGAACGGTCGCATAAAAGTTGTTTTTGTGGCTAATTATAGGGTATCTTATGGTGAGAGACTTTTTCCAGCAGCCGATTTATCGGAACAAATTTCAACAGCGGGTAAAGAAGCATCAGGTACAGGTAATATGAAATTTATGTTGAATGCCACACCGACAATTGGGACTTTAGATGGGGCAAACGTGGAGATTGTTGAAGAAGCTGGTATGGAAAACAATTTTATCTTTGGTGCTAAATCAGAAGAGATAGAAGCAATGAAAGCGGACTATGATCCAGTTGAAATTTATATGAGTCATCCGAGATTGAAAAAAATCGTGGATACTTTAATTGATGGTACTTTTGATGATGATGGTACTGATATGTTTAAAGAACTTCACAACAGTTTGCTCATGGGTGCTTCTTGGCATCAACCGGATAATTATTTCATTTTACATGATTTTGATGCATATGTTGAGGCACAAAAGTCGGTTAATGAGGCTTATAAAAACAAAAAAGAGTGGGCTAAAAAATGTCTCGCTAACCTTGCAAATGCTGGTAAGTTTAGTAGTGATAGAACGATCCTACAGTACGCAAAAGATATTTGGAATATTGTTCAGATTGATGTATAATTATGGGTGACTATTATTAATTGGAGGCCCATATGTTCATTGGAATAGATTTAGGTGGTACAAATATCGCAGGTGGCTTGGTAGATGCGTCAGGCCAAATCGTAAAAAGTATTTCAACTCCCACATTGGTAGAGCGAGGCAGTGACGCCATTATTGATGACATTGCTAAGGTTATACAGGCCTTAAGAGAACATTCAACAGATGTTACTGGTGTTGGTATAGGGATTCCTGGGATTGCTGACCCACATACTGGGGTAGTACTCGCTTGTGTTAATTTGAAATGGTATGATGTACCACTTAGAGAAAAGCTAGAAGCAATAATTGGCATTCCAGTGTTTATAGATAATGATGCCACTGTGGCTGGTGTTGCTGAGTTTCAAGTCTCTCAAAAGGGACAATACACGAATGCTGTTATGTTGACACTTGGTACTGGCGTTGGTGGTGGTATACTTGTGAACGGAGAAGTTGTTTCTGGACATCATGGGATTGGATCAGAAATTGGTCATATGATTATTGGTGAGAATTTCTATGACTGTAATTGTGGTAGAAATGGCTGTTTGGAGACTTTTGCTTCTTCAACTGCAATTATAAAATACACCAAGCATTTACTAGAGAATGGTGAAACCTCAGAACAGATCATGACAGCAGCTAGTGGGGATACGAACAATATCAGTGGTCAAATTATATTTGATGCTGCTAAACAGGGAGATCCTCTTGCTAATAAAGTAGTGGATCGATTGGTTAAATACTTGAGTAGAGGTATTATCAATGTTGTTTGTATGATTGATCCTGAAATTATCGTACTAGGGGGTGGCATCTCTCATGCGGGCGATTTCTTAGTTGATAAGATTAATATTGCTCTGGAGGATTTAAAGTATTATAAAAGCTCCTCATTGGCAAAAATTGAAATTGCAAAACTTAAAAATGATGCAGGTATAATTGGTGCTGCAATGTACGCGAAAATGCAGCAATAACCAATATGAGTACAAGCACAATCATGTAAACTTAGAAAATATTATGTCTAAAGATGGAGATGAGAGAATGAGTAAAATTAAATTTGATTATTCAAATAGTTTAACAAGTGCACACGAATATGAATACTTTAAGCCTCAGATACTGGCAGCACATGAGCTATTGCATAGTGGAAAAGGCCAGGGAAACGATTATATAGGATGGTTACACTATCCATCAAATTATGATCAAGCTGAGTTTGAACGCATAAAAAGTGCGGCTAAAAAAATCAACGATAAGGCAGATGTCCTAATTGTAATAGGCATTGGTGGTTCTTATTTAGGAGCGAAAACAGTAATTGATGCCTTATCACATAGCTTTTATAATGAATTACCAAAAGAAAAGAGAAAAGGTGCCAAAATTTATTTTGCGGGCAATCACATTAGTGGGACTTATCTTTCGGATCTTTTAGAAATTATAGAGACACAAGAGGTTTGTCTCAATGTCATCTCGAAATCTGGGACGACAACAGAACCTGCAATTGCTTTTAGAATTTTAAAGAAGGCACTAGAAACTAAGTACGGAAAGGCAGCAACAAAAGAAAGAATCTTTGCAACAACGGATGCTGAAAAAGGAGCTCTTAGAGCACTTGCAAATGAAGAAGGATATGAGACTTTTATCATTCCAGCGAATGTAGGCGGTAGATTCTCTGTTATTACGCCAGTGGGTCTTTTGCCTATAGCGGTAGCAGGTATTGATGTAGATGCTTTAATGCAAGGTGTAAAAGATGGTGAATCAGAGTATTCAGAAGTGAATATAGATGAAAATCCATGTTATCAGTATGCCCTTATGAGAAATGTACTTTATAATAAAGGCAAAGCAATTGAGGTATTAGTCAATTATGAACCGTCTATGGCCTTTTTAGCAGAATGGTGGATGCAACTCTATGGTGAGAGTGAAGGTAAAGATGGTAAAGGCTTATTCCCTACAAAGATGAATAATACAACAGATTTACATTCTATGGGACAGATGATACAAGATGGCCCAAGAATTATGTTTGAGACAGTTGTTCGAGTAGAATCAGTTGAGAAGGATCTTTTACTTGAACTAGATGATAAAGATTTAGATGGTCTTAATTATCTTGCGGGTAAGAAGATGAGCTATGTGAATGAAAATGCTTTTAAAGGAACTTTAGAGGCACATATAGATGGTAATGTACCAAATCTAGTGGTAACGATTCCTCAAAAGGATGCCTACCATTTTGGAAAACTACTCTATTTCTTTATGAAAGCATGTGGGGTTAGTGGGTATGTTTTAGGTGTAAATCCTTTTGATCAACCAGGCGTGGAAGCATATAAAAAGAATATGTTTAGACTGCTCGGGAAGAAATAGGATTAGATTTTATACGCTGAGACAAATATGATTTTAATTAAAAAACGGATCATTTGGTCCGTTTTTTTTGTGTTTTTTTGATGATCTATATTTACAGTGTAATTATCTGATGGTACAATATATAGTGTTAGCGACAAAGACGGATTACTAAATATTGTGAATTAGTGGGAGAGAAGACCTATGAAAGTAGTAAAAAGAGATGGGACTGTCGTCGATTTTGAAATCGGAAAAATCGTAAGGGCAATCGAAAAAGCAATGTTGGAAACGACAGTAGGTATAGATGAAGCGCTTTGTGTCTCAATAGGAGATTCTATTTTAGAAGTCTCTAGTGGAAGAGAACTTCCAATCTCTGTTGATGAGATACAAGACCTAGTGGAAGACCTATTAATGGAAAGCCCTCGTAAAGATGCAGCAAAAAAATACATTATTTATAGAAGCGAGAAAGACAAGACGAGAACTACAAGGAAAAAAGAAGATCATCGTCTTTTAACAGATGATTTCATCAGTAAATATAAACATATGAATTCCCCTATGGAACAATTGGGTAACTTTGTTTATTATCGGACTTACTCTAGATGGTTACCAGAAGAGAAAAGAAGAGAATATTGGTGGGAAACTGTAAGACGTGCTGTTGAATACAACTGTAATATTGCGCAAACCAATCGTTCAGAAGCAGAAGAATTGTTTGATAATATCTTTAATTTAAGACAATTCTTATCTGGAAGAACTTTTTGGGTAGGTGGCACCCCAGTGGCAAAACATTATCCAATGGCGAACTACAACTGTAGTTTCCAAATAATCGATTCATTTGATGCTTTCAAGGATATCTTTTACCTATTGATGATTGGTTCTGGTGTTGGTGTTAGAATTTTAAAAGACGATGTGGCATTATTGCCTAAAGTGAGAACTGATTTCGAAGTGGTTCATAAAGATTATACGCCGTTACCTAGATCAGAACGTGAAGATAATACAAGCATGGAATTTTTCTATAATAACACCGTTAAGATTACCATTGGCGATTCAAAAGAAGGTTGGGTACAATCCTTAGATTTCTTCTTAAAACTGATTCATACCAATGAATATAGAAACATTAAAACGATTATTATTGATTATGATCACGTAAGACCAAAAGGTGAGAAGTTAAAGACATTTGGTGGTACTGCAAGTGGCCATACAAGTCTTAAAAATATGTTCCACAAGATAGATCGAGTTATTAAAAAGTTAGGGCTTTTACATGAGGCTAAAACTGTAAAATTGAGACCAATTGATTGCTTAGATGTGGCAAATATAATTGGAGAAAATGTCGTTGTTGGTGGTGTAAGAAGAACAGCTGAAATCGTTTTAGTAGATGCAGATGATAAAGAATGTATTGAAGCAAAATCCAATCTATATACGATGGAAGATGGCAAGTGGATTGTTAACGAAGAAATACTTCATAGACAAATGAGCAATAACTCCATTTATTATCGTGAAAAACCAAGTAGAGAAATGATTAAATGGCAGCTCGAAAAAATGAGATATTCAGGAGAACCTGGTTGGGTTAACGAAGTTGCTGGTGCGAAGAGAAGACCTAATTTCAACGGAGTCAATCCATGCGGAGAGATTCTATTAGATAGTAAAGGTCTTTGTAACCTCACAACAATCAATGTGTTTGCTTTCGTAAAAAATAATAAATTAGATGTTAAAGGCTTATTGAAGGCACAACGATTATCAGCACGTTCAAGCTATAGAATGACATGTGTCGAACTTGAATTACCACTTTGGAATAACGTTCAACAAAGAGATAAATTGCTTGGATGCTCACTTACTGGCTGGCAAGATATGGTTAATGCAACCGGTATGTCAAGAAGCGAACAAGCAACAATTCTTAAACAATTAAGAGATGTTGCTCAGAAAGAAGCTGAAGTTTATGCTGCAGAGCTTGGTTCTAGTGCACCAATTTTAGTGACAACAGTTAAACCTGAAGGCACATTATCACAACTTCCAAGTGTGTCAAGTGGTGTTCATTACTCGCATTCACCATATTTCATCAGACGTGTTAGAATAAATGCACATGATCCACTGGTTAAGGTTTGTGAGGAACTTGGATATCCAGTATTCCCAGAGGTTGGTCAAGAATGGGAAACTTGTACAACGAAAATTGTAGAATTCCCTGTTAAAGCGCCAGATGGTAGAACAAAATATGATGTGACTGCGTTGGATCAACTTGAAAACTATAAGTTATTCATGGAAAATTATGTGGATCATAACTGTTCAATCACAGTTCATGTAAGAGCTGATGAGTGGGAACAAGTTGAGGACTGGGTTTATGAAAATTGGGATGATACAGTGGCATTGTCTTTCTTGCCTCTAGATGACAGTTTTTATCAAATGTTGCCATATGAGTCAATTGAAGAAGAGGAATATCACAAACGCGTTGCTGAAATGAAACCATTTAGACCTTCATTGATTACTAAATATGAAAAAGAAGAAATGAGCTTTGATATTGGTACAGACGGTTGTGAAACTGGAGCATGTCCTGTTAGATAGTATTCTGATTGGAATTAAAAGATGTACACAATAAAATAAATCAAGAGAACTGTATTCAATGCCTAAGGCACAGGATACAGTTCTTTTATGATTTTAGCCCTGTTTTGAGTCCGAGCATCCAATGTATGAGAGCTTAAATTTTACAAAAAAGTAATTAGGAACGCTAAATTATTTTGTGACTTTGCACCCTAAAATCATAAAATAGTAGTATCATAGAATTAGTTTAGGAATTAGAGGAGGCTATCAAATGACTACTACTGAAATTATGGAGATTGCTTTAAAACTGGCAGGATTATCAGAAATGCCACCAGACACGTCTATCAATGTTGAAGGGGATTCGATTCAAAAAATATTGATTGGAATAGATATGGAAAATCCAGAGATTTTACTTGCGAAAGAACTCGGATATGATCTTGTTGTAAGCCATCATCCAAAAGCAAATACATCATTGATTGATTTTCATAAAGTGATGGAACGTCAAATAGATAAGATGGTTGAGTTTGGAGTGCCAATAAATAGAGCTCAGAAAGCATTGAGTAAAAGGATGAATACAGTGAGCATATCCAGTCATGTGGGCAATTATGATCGCATTTCTTCGTTTGCGAAATTAGCTGGAATGCCTTTTATGAATATTCATTTGCCTGCTGATATAATTGGAGAACGATTTGTTCAAAAATATTTAAACGATAAGTTTGAAAGTTATACTAAAAGAACACTGGAAGATGTCATCGCTGCATTAAATGAACTTGAAATTTACAAGAATGCATTGGCGTCACCTGTGATCAGATGCGGTTCGGCGAAGGATTATGCTGGCAAAATTGCAGTACTCTTTGCAGGGGGTACAAACGGAGGTGCTGAGGTTTATAAAGCATACTTTGATGCAGGTGTTGGAACGATCGTTGCAATGCATGCACCAGAAGATGTTATCAAAGCTGTTAAAGAGCAAAATATAGGGAATATCATTGTAGCGGGACATATGCCAAGTGATTCGATTGGTCTAAACGCAATCATAAATGCTTGGCAGGGAAAAGGTCTTGAAGTAACTAAAATGTCAGGTATTCTTTAAAGAGTAGAACTGTATATGTATCCTAAAGAGAATCTCAGAATAAATTTTTATTTATTTTGAGATTTTTTTTATCATTATCAGAAGGAATTTAAGAAAGTTTATAGAATATTACAAATAATGCGAAAATTCGAATAAATCTGCATAATGAGAGGAGAAAGACAATTATGAAGAATTACACGGTGGACAAGATTAGAAATGTTGCATTTTTAGGACACGGGGGAAGTGGAAAAACAACTTTAACTGAAGCGTTACTTTATACAACTAAAGTCACAAAAAGAATGGGAAAGGTTGACGATGGCAATACCGTTTCAGATTATGATAAAGAAGAAATTAACCATAAATTCAGTATTGGAGCATCAGTAGTTCCGATTGAATGGCAGGATCATAAATATAATTTTTTAGATACACCAGGCTACTTTGACTTTGTAGGAGATGTTTTTAGTGCTCTCAGGGTTTCGGGTGGAGCAGTTATTCTAATTGACGCATCTTCAGGAATAGAAGTTGGTACAGAAAAAGCTTGGAATTTTACTGAAAAAAGAGAAATGCCTAAAGTCATTTTTATCAATAAAATGGACAAAGACAATGTTTCTTATGTGAAGCTCATCAAAGAATTAAAAGATACATTTGGTAAAAAAATTGCACCATTTTGTATTCCAATAGGCGATGGAGAAAATTTCAACGGTTTTGTAAATGTGGTTGATGAAGTCGGTAGAACCTTTAATGGAACTGAATGTGTAGATGCGCCTATTCCAGAAGAAATGCTACCACGTGTAAAACCTATTAGAGATATGCTCATAGAGGCAGTTGCTGAGAGTGATGAAGACCTTATGATGAAATATTTTGAAGGTGAAGAATTTACAACTGAAGAAATTCATGAAGGTCTTAGGAAAGGTGTTATCTCAGGAGAAATTGTACCAGTACTTGTGGGGAGTGCAGAGAAGCGGATTGGTATTCATACCCTTATGAACATGATCTTTGACTATATGCCGACACCGCTTGATATGAAAGAAGGCATCTATAAAGGTATAGAACCGGATTCGGAATTAGAAACTGAAAGAAAAGTTTCAGATAGTGAACCTCTTTCGGCACTTGTATTCAAGACAATAGTCGATCCATTTGTTGGGAAGATCTCTATATTTAAAGTGTATTCAGGCGTTATGAAAAAAGACATGGAAGTTTTAAATGCAAATAAAGATCAAAAAGAGAAAATCGGTCCCCTGTTCTTATTAAGAGGAAAAGAACAACTTGAATGCGACCGCATTGTTGCAGGTGATATTGGAGCCACGGCTAAACTTCAGTATACGGAAACGGGGGACACTTTATGTGATAAAGATCATCCAATAAAATATGCGGGGATTAATCTACCTAAGCCAGCACTCTTCTTAGCAGTTGAACCTAAATCAAAAGGGGATGAGGAAAAAATTAATGCCTCTCTACATCGTTTAATCGATGAAGACCCTTCTTTCTGCATTGAGCGCAATGTTGAGACTAAGCAGACACTTATTGGTGGTCAAGGTACAATGCAAATTCAAGTGATCACAAGTAAACTTAAAAATATCTTTAGTGTTGAGGTTGTACTTGAAGATCCAAAAGTAGCCTACAGAGAAACCATTAAAGGGGTCGCAACTGTTCAAGGAAAACATAAAAAGCAATCTGGAGGTGCTGGACAGTTTGGAGATATACACGTAAAATTTGAGCCAACAAGTGAAGAATTTGTATTTGAAGAAAAGATATTTGGTGGCGCAGTACCACGTCAATATATCCCAGCAGTAGAAAAAGGGCTTCAAGAGTCTTGTGAAAAAGGCATTTTAGCAGGATTTCCTGTAGTTAATTTAAAGGCAACATTACTAGATGGCTCTTATCATCCAGTGGATTCATCTGAAATGGCGTTTAAGATGGCAGCGCATCAAGCCTTTAAAAAGGGTATGGAAATAGCACAACCTATTCTGCTAGAACCTATGATGCATGTTGAAATCTATGTGCCTGATGAATTCATGGGTGATATTATGGGCGATATGAATAGAAGACGTGGTAGAATTCTTGGTATGGAGCAAGATGAAATGGGTTACCAGAAGGTTATTGCTGAAGCACCGCAATCTGAGATGTTTGTTTATGCTACAGATTTAAGATCTATGACCCAAGCAAGAGGTTGGTTCAGCATGAAAGTTGAGCGCTACGAAGAAGTGCCTATGCAAATAGCCGTTAAAGTTATAGAACAGTCTAAAAAAGATCATGAAAAGTAGAGCATCACATCTAAGGTGTGAACGCATAGAGAGAAATAGGATAAGGGAAATTTGTAACAAGATTTAAATGGTTTGTATTTGTTTTACAAGAAGAATCACTCAGCTAGGAGAGGTTATAGCCAATGCTGAGTGATTCTTTTTGGTATAAATAAGTCCAATTACAATAACTTGATTAGAAATGTGATAGACGTTATCAAGTTAAACAGCACAGCGTGAGCAGATAGATTCGTTGTTTTCAGATTGCAAAATGAATGATAAACTAGTATTAATATAAATTCAAGTATTGAGGATTGATACGGTTGAAAGAGGTGGAAACTGATGTTTAAATATAATTTTGATGAAAATGCAAATGATGTCATCAATTTTGCCTTTGCTGAGGCAAGGGATCTTGGACATCGGTTTGTTGGAACAGAGCATCTAATCTTAGGATTGTCTAGCATAAAAAATTCTAAGGTGCACACGGTGTTTGATTATTATAAAATAACCACTGATGAGTTGAGATTAGAGCTTATAAAAAGGATAGGAAAAGGCGATTATAATACTGGTATTGAGGATTACACCCCTAGAGCGAAGGCTTGTATAGAGCGAAGTTATCAATATTCTCAGGAAACTAATAGTGATGAAATAATGCCAGAGCATATTTTGATGAGTATTATGCAAGATAAATATGCCATAGGCTATAAAGTCTTGACAACGCTCAGTTTGGATGTTCAAAAAATGCTTTTGAATATTTTAGAGGAGACGCCAAAGGCAGAAAAAACTAAAATTATTAAAGGGAACAAAGTACTGAATTATCAAGTTAAATTAGTGGATTTTGAGGAAGCTTACGATATTCAAGCGCCAAATGTCATTAATCGCGTGGGCATTAACCTTACAGAGATTGCTAAAGATTCTCCTTATCAAGAGATCATAGGAAGAGATAGAGAAATTAATCGTCTTATACAAATACTAAGCCGGAAGACTAAAAATAATCCCTGTATCGTCGGTGAACCTGGTGTTGGTAAGACCGCACTTGTTCATGGCCTTGCCAATCGAATTGCATCCGGTAAAGTTCCTGAGGGGTTAAAAGACAAAGAAGTGATCTTAATTAATATTAGCCAATTGGTATCTGGCACCATGTATAGAGGGCAATTTGAAGAACGTTTCAACGAATTAATTGAAGCATTAAAAGAAAACAAGAAGTACATTGCTTTTTTTGATGAGCTTCATAATTTAATAGGGGTTGGTGCTACTGGAGAAAAATCATTAGATGCGATTGGTATGCTGAAACCTTTATTGACAACAGGTGAAATTCAAATGATTGGGGCCACCACTTTTTCAGATTTTCAAAAATATATAGAAGCGGATGAAGCTATGATGCGACGTCTGATTCCGCTAAAAATTGAAGAACCAACTAATAAAGAAGCATTTACCATACTTCAGCATACTAAGTATCAGTATGAACAACACCACGATGTGATTATTTCTAATGGTGCAATTGAAGCAGCCATTAGGTTATCTCAAAGGTATATTACAGATCGTAGATTACCTGATAAAGCGATTGACATCATTGATGAGGCTTGTTCTAAAAAGAGGATTGAGAGTTTAAAAACGATCGAAATTCTAGATGAACTCAAATACCGTCTCCAAATACTCAAAGAGCATAAGGAAGAAGCAATACTGGACATGGATTTTGAAAATGCATCGAAACTGCAAACAGAAGAAAAACGCATCTTATCTCATATTGAAAAGAATGAAAAGGCAAAGCACTTAATGCAGTCAAGAAAGCTCACTATAGCTGTGCCTGATATTGAACAAGCGGTTTCAGAGTGGACAAATATTCCTGTGACCAAGCTTCAAATACATGAAAAAGAAAATCTCAGATTGCTAGAACAGCGTCTATCGGAAAAAGTCCTTGGTCAGGCACAAGCGATCAATACCGTCTCAAATGCTTTAAAGCGATCAAGGCTTGGGATCAAAGATGAAAAGAAACCTGTGGGCACATTTCTATTTGTTGGACCAACAGGTGTTGGTAAGACAGAACTGGCAAAGTCAATTGCAGATGTCTTTTATGGCGATGTAAATAATTTGATCAAGTTTGATATGTCTGAATACATGGAAAAGTACTCTGTTTCAAAGCTGATTGGTTCTCCGCCCGGATATGAGGGCAATAAGGAAGGTGGTCTGTTAACGAATGCAGTCAAAAAAATGCCATACAGTGTGATCGTCTTTGATGAGGTCGAAAAAGCAGATCATGAAGTACTCAATATTTTGCTGTCTATTATGGATGAAGGTCAACTTAAAGATGGTAGAGGTAAGCAAGTAGACTTCAAAAATACATTATTGATTTTGACTTCTAATCTTGGTGTTGAAGAACTTTCAATTAAAACCGTCGGTTTTGGAGAAAATACGTCAAAATCAATTGTGGAAGAGAAGATTAGGGCGGCTGCCAAAAACTTTTTTAAACCAGAGTTTATTAATCGATTAGATGAGATTATTGTCTTTAACGCACTTGAGTTGACAGAGATGATCTGTATTGTTGAGAAAGAGCTTACACTATTTAGAACTCTCATGTTAGAGCAGGGCATTCAAATGTGTTATGATTCAGGCGTTTCAAAATACATTGCGGAAACAAATTTTGATGAAAAATATGGGGCGAGACCGATTAAACGTGCAGTAGATCGATTAATTAAGGATAAGGTTGCAGATTTAATGCTCACAGAAAATGAAGGCTTTGAAGTAATTGAGGTAACCGTTGAGGATTCAAAATTAGAATTTAAAGTAAATTAGAGGAGTCGTTATGTCAAAGGCAAAGACAAAGACAAAATTTGTATGTCAGAATTGTGGTTATATTTCGCCAAAGTGGCTTGGAAAATGCCTCGAATGTGGTGAGTGGAATAGCTTTGTTGAAGATGTTGAAATTAAAGAGACAAAGGCAGCAAGTCTCAATATTAACAGTGAATCACATCCACAAAAGCTAAAGGATATCGCCTATGATCATGAGAGTAGAGTGTCCACTAGAATGAGAGAACTGGACATTGTTTTAGGCGGGGGACTTGTCAGTGGTTCTTTGGTACTTGTTGGTGGAGATCCTGGCATTGGGAAATCAACCTTATTGCTACAAGTTGCCAATAATCTCTCCATGGATAAGAAGATTGTCCTCTATGTCTCTGGTGAGGAATCTATAAAACAGACGAAATTAAGAGCTGAGCGATTATCTATGGCAACAGAAGAACTCTATATTATGGCAGAAAATAATATAGAGCGTATTAAATATCATGTGGAACAACTAAAACCACATGTGCTCATAGTGGATTCGATTCAAACTGTTTTTAATCCTGAAATCTCAAGTGCGCCTGGGACAGTGAGTCAAGTAAGGGAATCAACCAATCAATTTATGAACATTGCGAAGAAATTCGGCGTAACGACTTTTATAGTCGGGCACGTGACGAAGCAAGGGGCAATAGCAGGACCAAAGATACTTGAACATATGGTAGATACAGTGCTCTACTTTGAAGGCGAAAAACAGAGTATTTTTAGAATTTTGAGAGCTGTAAAAAATAGATTTGGTTCTACAAACGAAATTGGTATATTTGAGATGACGAATTTAGGCTTAATTGAAGTGGATAATCCGTCTAAGATATTTTTGACCAACTCAGCAAAGAAGGAAGCGGGATCAGTCATTATACCGACGCTAGAGGGCACGAGAACGGTTTTAGTTGAAATCCAGTGTTTAGCCTCTCAGACGAACTTTAATATGCCTAGGCGGATGGCAATCGGTATAGATTACAACAGATTGGTGCTTCTAACAGCAGTACTGGAAAAAAAAGTGGGGATGACGCTTTATAATCAGGATATTTATCTCAATGTGGTAGGGGGAATGTCTTTAGATGAACCTGCTGCAGACCTAGCTGTTGTAATGGCCATAGCATCGAGTTTTAGAGAAGTTTGTATACCAAGTGACATGGTTATTTTTGGCGAAGTAGGTTTAACAGGAGAAATTCGAACTGTAAATCAAGTTCAACAACGCATCAATGAAGCTTCAAAGATGGGGTTTAAGAAAGCGATTATACCAAAGAGCAATCTTGAAGGGATTCAAAGACCAGATAATTTCATGGTTATTGGGATGCAACATATTGAGGAAGTTTTCAAATACTTTTTTTAATTAAAAAAAGAGCTATACGCATAATATCTTTATTAGAATTGTGCGTATAGCTCTATAATTTTGTAAAAAAGTGTTATCTTAGTAAAGACTGAATTTACCTAATGTGTTAATTTTTTTGTATTCTTTTAGCATTACATCATATAAGTTGATATCAAGAGCATTACAAAGCGCAGCGATATAGAATTCAAGATTGCCTAACTCTTCTTCTATTTTTTCACGGCAAGTAGGGCACAGCGTCCCTTTTATATGATCGGCACGATACTCTTTTAGAGCTTCATATTCGGTTCCTTCTGGAAGAGGCGATTTTGAAGCATCAAGTGTTATACAACCACAACTTGTAATGGATTTAATAACAGCTCGATTAGATTTGGACTCAGCATTGTTGATTTTGCTCAAGATATCCAATAAACTAGCATGTCTGATAAGGACTTCATCAACCTTATCTTGAAATTCGTCATATATTACATCTTTCATAAAAACCTCCGATATTATTAATTGATTGGTATCAAATGAGTTGTTTTTAGAAAATTTAGATTAATTACATTTTATCACAGATCATTTTAAAGAAAAAGGAATAAAGCTCTAAAAAAATATTTTTAGTCCTCGAAACAAAGGTGTTGACAATGGTTAAGACAAATAGTAAAATGTAGTTTTGTTGAAATAACTTCAAAACTAGTGTATACTTAAAATAACATTAAAATTATTGCATGGAGGTTGCTTATGTTTAAGATTGGTGATAAAGTAGTGTACCCTATGCATGGCGCTGGGGTCATCGAAGGAATTGAAGAAAAAGAACTAATGGGAGAGACTAGAGAGTTTTATATTCTGAAGCTTCCTATTAGAAACATGAAAGTGATGTTACCAATTGATAATGCTGAAAATCTAGGCGTTAGGAAAGTTGTTGACATGAATGCTTTTGGTCAAGTCATGGATATTCTTGCACAAGATAAGAGTATTATGCCAGACAACTGGAATCGCAGATATCGTTCAAATCTTGAACTTGTGAAAACGGGTGATATTTTTGAAGTTGCCACTGTTGTAAGAAACTTAGAGATTCTGGATAGAGAAAAAGGACTATCAACAGGTGAAAGAAAAATGTTGAATAATTCTAAGCAAATTCTAGTGAGTGAGCTTATTTTATCAAAGAATTTAAAAGAAGATGAAGTAGTGACATTAGTCAATGCGACGATAGGTAGAAATTGAGGGCGATGCCCTTTTTTTTTTTCACAAAATTTGACTTTTTTGCTCACTATGTTACAATCAATATGGTTGCTATAAAATAGATGAGAGGAAGGAGGAATTGAATGATAGAAAAAATAATAAAATATATCATTACTTTTGTGGGATTCTGTGTTGGAATCGGTTTTGGTATTTATATTGCTGACCTATTGTATATAAAAGATATTTTTAATGTAGACAGAATGGTCTACAGCGTGATAATCCCCGCTTTATTAGGACTTATAATTGGCTTTTTAGCCTACTTTTTTTCCAATTTTATGATTAAATCAAGTAAAAAAATGGTTCAGTATGCTCAAAGTGAACTTGAGAAGATTCCACCACAGGATTTCTTATTTGGACTATTGGGATTAGTTTTAGGACTTGTGATTGCTTTTTTAATCAGTGGACTATATGAAATTATCCCAATTCCAATGGTTGCAAATGCTTTGAAAATTTTGACATTCATCTTTTTTGGATACTTGGGATCATCACTGGCTCAGAAGAATATGAAAGATCCGACCAAATTGCAGGATTGGGCTAAAAAAGTAAATGTTTCTAAGCCTAATAAAAATACCGTAACAGAAGAATTTGTAAAACCTAAGATTTTAGATACTAGCGTTATCATCGATGGTAGGATTTCTGATATTTGTAAAACGGGATTTGTAGAAGGCACGATTGTCATTCCAGAATTTGTACTCAGGGAGTTACGTCATATTGCAGATTCATCTGATGGTTTAAAGCGTAATAGAGGCCGTAGAGGCTTGGATATTCTCAAAATTATCCAAAAGGAAATGCCAATCGAAGTTAAAATAGTCGATATAGATTTTGACGACGTTTCAGAAGTGGACATTAAATTGATCAAATTAGCTCAAAAAATTAATGGCAGTATTGTTACTAATGATTATAATTTGAACAAAGTGGCCACACTTCAAGAAATTCAAATACTCAATATTAATGAACTTGCAAATGCAGTTAAACCAGTGGTTCTTCCTGGTGAAGAGATGTATATCCAAATTATCAAAGAAGGTAAGGAATCCAATCAAGGTGTTGCTTACTTAGATGATGGTACAATGATTGTTGTTGAAGAAGGCAGAAAACGTATCAACGAAACAATTTATGTCATTGTAACCAGTGTGTTACAAACCGCTGCTGGTCGAATGATCTTTGCAAAACCTAAATAGTATTTTATATAAAAGCGAAGCACCTTTTAAGTGAACCCGACTGTGAAGGTGCTTTTTTTGACTTACAAATGTAAAATGGGATTGTACATAGT
The DNA here is from genome assembly GCA_965140735.1 of uncultured Fusibacter sp. Classification (GTDB taxonomy): domain Bacteria; phylum Bacillota; class Clostridia; order Peptostreptococcales; family Acidaminobacteraceae; genus Fusibacter_A. The sequence goes on from OZ223306.1 coordinate 4,286,182, forward strand.
ATGGAAGAACAGAAGAAACTTGTATTCATAGCGAAGATGAAACTTGTATTCAGAACGAAATAGATTTGATATAATTTATATGAAATCAAGTTAAAAGAGGAAAAGTTGATGTATAAAGGTAAAAAAATAGGGATGATCATTCCAGCAGCGGGCATTGGAAGCCGTATGGGAAGTTCAACCAAAAAACAGTTCTTATCGATTGGTGGTAAACCTATCTTGAGGAGAACTCTTGAAAACTTGCTTGGAAATTCCATTTGCGATGAGGTCGTTTTAGTTGTAGGTGTAGAAGAAGTTGAAACGCTTCAACAAATCATTAAAGATCAATGGCAAATTTCAACGGAGATTAAGGTTATTGCAGGTGGTGATAACCGGCAGGAATCTGTTAAAAAGGGCTTGCTTTCACTTTCAAAAGTAGATTTTGTATTTGTCCATGATGGTGTTAGGCCTTTTGCAAAGAGTGCATGGCTTCCCAAAATGATGGCATGCATGGAAGAAGCTTCTGATATAAAAGGCCTATCTGTAGGGAAGCCTGTATCGGATACATTAAAGGAGATTACAAGTGATGAATTTGTAATCAGAACACTTAAGCGAGATGCCTTGTGGTCTGTTCAAACGCCGCAATTGTTTTTGTATACAACGTTATTAGAGGCGCATCTTAACGCTGAACAGAGTGGCTATTGTGGCACAGATGATGCCTCTTTGATTGAAAGAGAAGGGGGAAAAGTCAAGTTGGTTTATTTTGGAGATGAGAACATTAAATTGACGACACCTTTTGATTTGATTGTGGCAGAGGCGATCGTTAATCGAAGTGATGAGTCGTAGAATCCATTATTGGATTTAGGATTAAAGGAAGAGGCGATAGATGAAAATTGGAATTGGGTACGATGTGCATAAGCTTGTTCAGGATAGAAAACTAATTATCGGTGGCGTTGATATTGCCTATGATAAAGGCTTGTTAGGGCATTCAGATGCAGATGTGCTTTTACATGCCATTATGGATGCAATATTAGGTGCTCTTGGAAAAGGTGATATTGGCAAACACTTTCCAGATCAAGATATGACTTTTAAAGATATCTCAAGTATGATTTTACTTGAAGAAGTGGCGAAAACGATGCAATGTGAAGGTTATCAAATTGGCAATATAGATGCTGTTATTGTGGCGCAAAAACCTAAAATGGCACCCCATATAGCCTTGATGCAAGCTAATATAAGTCGTGTTCTAAAATGCGAACCTAATTTGGTCAACATTAAAGCCACTACAACAGAGTGGCTTGGTTTTGAAGGTCGAGAGGAAGGTATTTCGTCTCAAGCAGTGACTCTTTTAGAAAAGGTAACTTTATAAATAAAAGGCAAAATATGAAAAAATAAATAAGATAATACCTGAGATGACAACTTTTTTAAAGGCTTCCTCAGAAGTTTTTCGATTGATTCTGGTTTGATCTTTTTCGTCGAAGTACTTTTGATTTCGGCCAGGTGCAATAAATTTAAAGATGCGGCGATCTGGGTTTTTATAGGCTGAAGCTGCAAAAGCGGAGGCAATGAAAAGCATACACCCCATGAATAGAAGAGCACCTTCAAGCGTTATTTGAGGAAAAATTGAAATAAATGCGGAAAAGAGACTTGTGAATAGAACAATTTGTGTAATGTCTTTAACATACTTTTTCATATTTTACTCCTTAAACGGCTTATTAATCTTATTGTATTCAAAAATAAATAAATTAGCAACGATTGTTAATAGATTGTATTATCTAAAGTACCATAAAACAGAGGAGGCTACAAATGAGTGAAAATTATAAGTTTACACAGAATCGAAAATGCGAATATTTTCCATGTCACAAGGGTGCTGATCCTGAAACTTTCAACTGTTTGTTTTGTTATTGTCCGCTTTATATGCTCAAGGATGAGTGTGGTGGCAATTTCGTAATAAATCATGGGATTAAGGATTGTAGTGGCTGTACTAAACCTCATTTGGGTGAGAGTTATGATTTCGTCATGAGTAAGATTAAGCTGGTCATTGAAAGAGGATCGGATTTCTAGTATAATCCTTTGGGAGATGAACTCCTATTTAAAAAAAAGGAAGTAAAGCGGACTGAGTATACGCTTTGGATAGCGAAGAAGAAAGAGGAGGCATTCAAATGAGTGTTAGATTAAGATTTGCACCGAGCCCAACGGGATATGTACACATTGGGGGGTTAAGAACGGCATTATACAATTATTTATATGCAAAAAAAGAGAACGGCCAATATATTCTTCGTGTGGAAGATACGGATCAGACAAGGCTCGTTGAGGATGCCATTGAGGGCATGATAAAAGCCATGTCTTGGGCTGGTGTTATGCATGAAGAAGGCCCAATGTTAGAGGGCGATAAAATCGTTGAAGTAGGCGAGTACGGACCTTATATTCAGTCTAATCGCCTTGAAATATATAAAAAACATGCAGATGAACTTATTGAAAAAGGACATGCTTACTATTGTTTTTGTTCAAAAGAGAGAATGGAAACAGTGAGAGAGGCACAAAAGGCAGAAGGTAAGACGCCTAAATACGATGGTCATTGTAGACATCTTTCAAAAGAAGAAGTAGAAGCGAAACTTGCTGCTGGAGAATCACATGTGGTGAGATTGAAATTGCCTGAAAATCGCGTGATTGAATTTGATGATCTTATCAAAGGGCATATTGCAGTTAACACAAATGATATGGATGATCAAGTGCTTATGAAAGCAGATGGGTTTCCAACTTATCATATGGCAGTCATTGTGGATGATCATTATATGAAGATTACTCATGTGGTTCGTGGCGATGAGTGGCTTATTTCTACACCAAAGCATATTTATACGTATGAAGCATTTGGATGGGAAGCGCCACAGTTTGTTCATCTTCCAGTTATATTGAGCCAATCTAAGAAAAAACTCAGTAAACGAGAAGGTGACGTTGCTGTTGAGGACTTCAGAAAAAAAGGCTATTTACCAGAGGCACTTATAAACTTCATTGCACTTGTTGGGTGGTCTCCTGAAGATGGGGAAGAAATCATGTCCATGGATGAACTCATTGAGAAATTTTCGTTTGATCGTGTGTCGAAGTCAAGTGGTGTATTTGATGTCGATAAGTTAAACTGGATGAACAACCATTATATTAAGCAATATGATTTAGCTAAGTTAACAGAACTTTGTAAACCTTATTTTGTCACTTCAGGATTTACAACTGAAGAAAACTTTGAGGCGAATAGATCATGGTTTGAAAAAGTAGTTCAGTGCTTAAGAGAGAGATTAAACAAGTTAGATGAGATTGAATCCTATTTTGAACTTTTAAACAACAATCATTTTAAACTTGAAGATCAAGAAGCTGAAGAGATGATTTCTATTGAACACGTACCAGCATTATTAGAGGCTCTTAAACTCAAATTTACTGAAATAGATGTGCTTGAAGTAGCCAATGTAAAAGCAACTTTTAAAGCGCTTCAAAAGGAACTTGGTGTCAAAGGCAAGAATTTGTTCATGCCGATTAGAGTGGCGATAACAGGTCAAGTTCATGGACCAGATATTGCACTTTTGATTGAAATCATAGGTAAAGATAATGCGATTGAGAGAATAGAACATAGCTTGAGTACATTTTGTAATAAGTAATCAAATTTAATTTATATTGAAAGACTGAGTCTTTATAGGGCTCGGTCTTTTTTAGTGGAAATATGAATGAAATGCATCTAGAATGGTATAATAATTCTAGGAGAAGAAATTATGGAACAAGTGAAAAAAATATTGATCGTTGAGGATGAACTTTCTCAACGTAATCTATTGGTTAAATGGATAAAAGAAGTAGATGAGCACTATGTGATTTATACAGCGAGTTCGGATCAAGAAGCACTTTCTCTTGCGTGGAAGGAGAGCATTGATCTTTTTGTGATGGATATTGATCTAAAATCCGAGTTGAATGGTTTTGAAGTTGCGTTGCGCTTGCGTGCTCATCCTAAATATCAGTTAACTTGGATTCTTTTTTTAACTGTGGAAAGCAGCTATGAACTCAAGGCTTATAGAGAAGTCCAGTGTTACGCTTTTTTGGATAAACCCTATCCCAAAGAGGCATTACAGAACATGGTGAAAAAACTATTGGGAAACGTTCAAAAAACTGAAGAGATAAATCAGAGCAAATTTCTTGTGGCTGAGGCAGAACAGGTTCTCATTAGAATCAGATATGCCGAGATTGTGTTTATTGAAGCAAAAGGCAGAGGGAGTATTGTATATACCGTTAGAGGCAATTATCAGTTGCCGTATAAATCACTGAAGCATATTGAAGAAGAGCTTAAAGATGATCAGGAATTTTTAAAAGTACATAGATCGTATATCATTAATACGCACTATGTTAAAGCAATCCGAAAATTTGGTGTGAAGCAATATGAAGTCACTTTTTATAATTGCAAATGGAAAAGTTTACTGAGTAAAAATAAAAAAGAAGATTTAGAGAAAATTATTGGTCTTAGGAGGTGAGGGTGATGACAAGTGCTATGGTAAATGAGATTATAGGGACATTGCTTGAACTATTCTTATTTTTCTATGTATTCTACAAACTGTTAGAACTTGATAAAAAGGATTTGCTTCAATATAGTTTGATCTATCTAGGCATGACAGCACTTGTTATATTATCGGATCATTACTTCCTAGGCTATGGTGCTTTTCTCTATATTTTTACGTTGATTTTTGTCTTGAAATGGTTTACAAGGGAGAGTCTTTTTAAGGTGCTCTTTGTTTTTATTGCCTCTATGATTGGGCTTTTGTTGTTTGAAATTATCTTGATACCTCTGATCGGTTTGATAACAAAGGATCAAGTGACTGTTACGATCAGTTCACTTTTAGTGGTCAATTTGGTTACTGTTGTATCAATCCGGTATTTTAAAGAATTTTTTAAGATCCATATTCAAAAATATGAAAATAGATATATTAACTTTATTGCTATTAATATATTTCTTTATGCATTTATTTATAAAATTCTTTGGGACCATGATGAATCCATCGTGAGAGAGAACATGATCTATTTTGGTATTGCAATGCTACTTTTACTGATTGTAAACTATTTTGTTTATCGTGAAGTGGCGAAGATTAGTGAACGCAATAAAGCACTTGAGGTGCAGGAAGAGATGCGAGAAACGCTTGAACAAATGATTGTAGAAATTAGATCCAAACAACATGAGTATAAAAATAATTTGACTACAATTATTGGGATTCTAGAAACCAATCCGCCAGAGGAAGCCAGTGTAAAAATTGAGGAGTTCTTAAATGATGTCTATGTCCATGATGCATTTGACAGTGAACTGTTACAGATTGATCGTGATATTGTTAAGGCAGTTCTCTTTATGAAGCGATCAGAAGCCCATGAAAGAAGTATCAAATTCACATATGATTGCCAAGTCTCTTTAATCAATTTATCTGTTTTAGATTATGAGATATCACTTGTACTCAATAATATGATCAATAATGCCTTTGAAGCTGTTCAAGAAGATGAGGACCCTTGGGTGGCACTGGAAATTGGATTTGATGAGCAAGAGAAAGCTTTTTACTTCAAAACAAAAAACGCTGGCCATAGTGTTGAACCAGCGCATCTCCTAAAATTAGCAGATAAGAATTTCTCCACCAAATCAGCAAAAGAAAAGACGCGTGGATTTGGTCTTTGGACAATTAAAAACATCGCTAAAAAATACAACGGACATCTTGAATTGTACTTTGAGAATGAAGATATCGTTATAAAAGTGTTATTTTCTTGAAGGTGGTTCAGCTTCTCCTAAGAAAAGAAATGAAGAAGTAGATGCTACAAATCCTGCGATAGCAACGAAAAATAAACCGATTGTGTTATAAAAATTTTTCATTTTTTATGCCTCCTATAAGTAATTGTAATGCAAAGATGAAAAGTGACAGGGTAAAGAGTTGAACTTGATTTGTGTAAAGTGCAAAAGCAAATAAGATCAATACCATAAAAGCGGTCTGCAATCGTTTACTGTGGATAGAGTCTTTATTATATTCATATCGGTTAAGTGGAATGACTGGTGTAAAAAAGTAGAGTACAATTATTGAGAGGGTTAGTAGTAGGATTCTGCTATAGGAAGTGAGTAGGATAAAGTGGTTTGTTAGAAGTATTGCGGTGTACATAATAAACGATCCAATTAAGCATGATAGATATGTCGAAAAGTGAAAACCGCCAGCGACAACGCGTATGCAACTAAAAATCATAAAGGCCATTAAAAATAAATGATCTAAATGTATAAAGCGAAAAGTGATCCATAGTAAAATTAATTTAGAAAATTCACCTAAAAGCGTTTCGATCGCGTAGCGTATTGTATCGACTTGATCTTCTTTCAAAATGCTTGCATGGCTTACAATATGCCTTGACATTTTTAGCGAAAGTTGATGCAACACTGAACACACATCCTTTCAATAAAAACAAAGATGATAAGTGGCACTGTCTAGGAGAAGAAGTGGGCTTTGGAAAAACTTATCATCTTGAATTCTTAAACTTAGGATATCATCTTTTAGTAAAAATACAAGTATTCTGTAACGAAAAGGCTCTGGTACGTAATGAAAGAGCGAAGTCTCTCCAAATACTACTGTTGGATGAAGAGGATTACTAAAGTGAAATATGTCAATGAAGACTGTAATTGTAGACTTGCTATAATTAGTATATTTGCTATAATTGAATATATATATAATTAAAGCGAAGATAGGGAAAAGTAGTTTGCATATACGATCTAAAGAGAGGTTCTCGTGCTGGAAGGAACTGGTCGGTAGTAGATGAAGTGCACCTTTGAGTGAGACCTGAATGTGAGTACGGAATCCGGTGATGCGTTATAATCATATAAGTTGGACCTTGTCTGAGCAAAGTGGGACCGTGCATAAGTGCACCTTTGCAGAGAGGTTTTTTTTGTGTTAAAAATTAGAAGTGGAGGATCGATATGAAACTGTACAATACGATGACTAAGCAAAAGGATGAATTTATACCTATAGAACCTGGTAAGGTGAGAATGTATGTGTGCGGACCAACTGTTTACAATTTTTTTCATATTGGTAATGCAAGACCTTTTTTAATGTTTGATGCATTTAGAAGATATTTGGAGTATAGAGGATTTGAGGTCACTTACGTTCAAAATTTCACCGATGTAGATGACAAAATTATAAAAAAAGCTAATGAAGATTCCGTAAAAAGTACCGATATAAGTGAATTGTATATTGGTGAGTATTTTAAGGATGCGGATGCACTTGGTATTAAAAGAGCGACACATCATCCAAAGGTTACAGAGCACATGGATGAAATAATAGATTATATAAAAGATCTAGAAGATAACGGTTTTGCATATGAGATTGATGGCAACGTTTACTTTGCAGTTTCTTCTTTTAAATCATATGGTAAACTTTCAAGACAGGCTCTTGAAGATTTGGAAGCGGGTGCTCGGATCGATGTTAGTGAAGAAAAAAGAAATCCCATGGATTTTGCACTTTGGAAAAGGAAAAAGGAAGGTGAACCTGCTTGGACAAGTCCGTGGGGAGAAGGGAGACCTGGATGGCATATTGAATGTTCAGTTATGAGTACTAAATATCTAGGAGAAACCATTGATATTCATGCAGGTGGGCAGGATCTTATTTTCCCACATCACGAAAATGAAATTGCTCAAAGTGAAGCCAAAACGGGGAAGAAATATGTGAACTATTGGATGCACAATGGCTATATTAATATAGAAAATCAAAAGATGTCAAAATCTTTGAATAATTTTTTCACCACAAGAGAGATATTAGAATCATTTGATGCTGATGTAGTTCGATTTTTTATGCTTTCAGCGCATTATCGAAATCCAATTAATTTTAGTAGGGCTTTATTGGATAGTGCAAAAAATGGTTTAGATAGACTTTATAATCTCAGAGATAATTTAGAATACCTCATTGAAAATGCCAGTACTTTAGAACTGCGAGATGATGAGTCTGAAACTTTAAAAACAGTCAAATCATATAAAGATAAGTTTATTGAGGTTATGGACGATGATTTTAACTCGGCAGATGGCATTTCAGTGATCTTCGAATTGACACGGTATTTAAATACCGAGGCAAATTCGGATTCTTCAAAAATGTTCTTAACGCAGTCAAAAGAATTGTTTGAAGAACTCACAAATGTACTTGGAATTGTACAAAAGGAAAAAGAATCCATTGATGATCAAATTGAAGCTTTGATTGAAAAAAGACAGCTTGCCAGAAAAAATAAAGACTTCGCGCTTGCAGATCAGATCAGAGATGAATTAAAACAACAAGGCGTCATACTTGAAGATACACCTCAAGGTGTTAAATGGCATAGAGAAGCATAGGAGTAGTGGATGAATGAATTTTTAGAAACCCTTAAATTAGAGGCGTTAAAACAGATGGATGTGCAAATGCTCAATCCACTTAAACTTGCTTATTTGGGAGATGCAGTCTATGAGGCTTATATAAGGACTTATATTATATCGAAATATACGATGACGCCAAATGAGATGTCGAAATTAGCGGTTAAATATGTGAAGGCTTCTGCACAAGCGAAAATTGCAATGACTCTGCAAAATGAATTATCTGACTCTGAATGGACGATTATAAAACGTGGCAGAAATCAAAAGTCAGGCAGTGTGCCTAAAAATGCAATTTTAAGCGATTATAAGTATGCAACTGGTTTCGAAGCACTTATTGGTTATCTATATCTAGTAGGTGAAAAGGCGAGAGTCTATGAAATCATTGGAAGAGCTATTGAGATCATTGAGATGCCTGAAGCAACGAAACAGATAAATGATCCGGTGGAATCTACAAAGAATGATTGATGTGGGGATTTTAAAGAGACGGGAAAAGAGATAAAGGAAAGTGTGAATTAATGAAAATGAATACGAGAGAAAAGATCCTTTTAATTTCAGTGTCGGTACTATTGGTAGTAATCAGTGTGAAATCAGTATTTTTTGATGCCTTTAAGCCGAGTACGGATGCTGAAAAAGTAATGGTTAATGAAGCGCAGGCTTTTATAGAGAAAAAACATAATGGCATTCTTTATGATTCCCATCTGTTATCCACACGAATTATTCAAGTGGGTAAGACAGAAACCGATTTGACGAAGGTCCATTATCGTAAATATGTGGTTTTTTTATTCCCCTTTGGGGATGAATACAAAGATGTAGAATAATGAGGAGAAAATTATGAATGTTGCTATAATTGCGCATACACCTGATATTGAAAAAGTAATTGCTTCAGCGGCAAAGCTCTGCTATTCTCAAGTAGGTGTTGAAGAAATTTCTGAATCCATGGATACAGAGCAGGCAAATGTCTTCTTAGAGAAACTGATGACATTTGGTCATTATTCGCCCCTTGAACACGCAAGTTTTACTTTTGCGGTTGAAGGGGTCAGTAGAGTTTTAACGCACCAATTGGTAAGACATAGAATTGCATCTTACTCACAGCAGTCTCAAAGGTATGTAAAGTTAGATCAATTCGAGTATATTATACCACCTGCAATTGAAGAGAATGAGGTTGCAAAAGCGTTGTTTGTTAAGGCGATGCAATCAGATCAGGAAACCTATAATCAGTTGACAGAAGTATTAGAGGCGACGCTTATAGAAAAAAACATGCAGTCAGGGATGAGTGAAAAAAAAGCGAGAGCAGCAGCTGAGAAAAAAGCAATAGAAGATGCGCGATTTGTTTTTCCAAATGCTTGCGAGAGTAAAATTGTACTGACGATGAATTTAAGATCACTTCACAATTTTTTTGAACATAGATGTTGTGAACGCGCGCAATGGGAGATTAGAGCACTTGCAGTAGAAATGCTTAGACAAGTTAAAGCAGTTGCGCCAACACTTTTTGAAAAAAGTGGACCATCTTGTGTACGAGGTGTATGTAAAGAGGGGAAAATGACTTGTGGAAATTCGGTGGCAGTAAGGGCCTTTTTCGAGTCTTTATAATCGGTTAAAAATAGAAAGGATCTTGAAAATGGAAGATATCATTTTTGGACGTAATCCAGTCTTGGAAGCTTTGGAAGCAGGCCGAGACATTAATAAATTAATTGTTTTAGAAGGTTCAAGGGATAAAACGCTTCAAAAGATAATTGATAAAGCTAAAGCACAACGAATCATTATTCAATTTTCAGAAAGAAAGATCTTGGATAGAGTTGCAGAGGGTGAAGCACATCAAGGTGTTGTAGCATATGTGGCTGCGTATGCCTATTTTGAAATAGAAGACATTTTAGAAGAGGCTAAAAAGAAAGATGAATCCCCATTTGTAATCATTTGTGATGAAATTAATGATCCACATAATTTGGGAAGTATTATAAGAACGGCAGATGCTGTAGGTGCACATGGGGTTATAATACCTAAAAGAAGGAGTGCTGCGCTTAATCAGACGGTGGCAAAAACATCATGTGGTGCAGTTGAATATGTGAAGGTTGCCAGAGTGACGAACATCGCTACAACGATTGATCGACTTAAGGAAATGGGATTTTGGATCGTTGGGACAGATATGTCAAATCAGACTTATTATGAGGCTAATTTAACAGGTAGTATTGGTGTTGTCGTCGGTAACGAAGGGAAAGGTATGAGCCGACTTGTAAAGGAAAAGTGTGATTTTGTTGTTTCAATTCCAATGCGAGGTCATGTGGATTCTTTAAACGCATCTGTAGCATCGGGGATTGTCATGTATGAAGTTTTAAGACAGAGAACCGTTTGTAAAAAGTAAACTGCTTGACGATGCGAATATTAATAATATATAATAATTTGTGAGTTTAAGTATGTGGTCAAAGTGTTTTATTGTAAAATAGAATAGAAGGCATTTGTAAGCAGTGGAGGATTTCTGAATGGAGCGACTAATAAATACGGACAGACCCAGTTATGATTTTTCAAATGAAGAAATTCTAGTAGAACTCGCAAAAAAAGGAGACTCTAAAGCACAAGAGGAACTTATTAAAAAATATAAGAATTTTGTAAGATCAAAGGCGAGAACGTATTTTTTAATAGGCGCTGATAGAGAAGATATCATACAAGAGGGCATGATTGGTTTGTTTAAAGCTATTAGAGATTACAAACCCGATAAAATTTCTTCTTTTCGGACATTTGCAGAACTTTGTATTAAACGACAAATGATCACAGCGATAAAGACTGCTACGAGACAAAAGCATATTCCGTTGAACTCGTATGTTTCTTTGAATAAACCGATTTTTGATGAAGAGTCAGATAGATCCATGTATGAAATGGTGACAAATAGTAAAGAACTAGATCCAGAACATTTGGTCATAAGACGTGAAGAACTTGACATGATTGAAACTAAAATGGGTGAAGTACTGAGTGACTTA